>NZ_CANMSJ010000001.1 GCF_947500605.1 uncultured Lacinutrix sp.
GTGAATGTATAAGTCACTTCACTACCTAATACTAAACAAGGATCACCATTAGCAATCGCTGCCGATTTTACAATATTAATTGAAGGATCACCTTGGCATAGTGTAATTACTGTTGTATTGTTTGTAGTTGCTGTAGTACCAGATTGGTCGGTTACAATCGCATTTGTTAATACATTTTGACCGTTAACTGTTGCTTGGTTCGTTACTAGACCAATATCAATATCATCTTGTGTTACCGCATAGTTAGCAGTGTAGGTCCATGTTTCCGTAGGATCTAATTCGTTATCATTATCCGTATCACTAGTATTATCAAATACGATTGCAACTAGTGGGTTAGGTGCTTGAAGTAATGGATCTGTAACCACTACATTATCAATAGATACATTTCCAGTATTTGTTAATGTAAATGTATAGGTAATTGTTTCACCAACATTAGTACAGTTATCTTTATCTTCATCATTAAACACACCTGCTTTTACAAGAGCAATATTTGCATCATTACATAACGTAATTACTGTTGTATCATTAGTTGTAGAAGTTGTTCCAGATACGTCAGATATAGTTGTATTATCTAATGTTGTAGCTGTTACTGTAGCTTGGTTTGTTACTTGTCCAGCATCTATATTGTCTTGTGTTACGGTATAGTTAGCAGTATAAGTCCAAGTTTCTGTAGGATCGAGTACGTTATCTCCATTAGTATCACCTGAAGCTAGTGCAATTGAAACTACTGGATTAGGAGCTTCAAATAAAGGATCTGAAAGTATAATATTGTTTACAGTTGCGTTTCCTGTGTTGTTTACAGTAAAAGTATAAGTAACGGTTTCATTTACATCGGTACAATTATCATTATCTTCATCATTAAAAACACCAGTTTTAACTAAAGTAATACATGAATTAATTATTGTAACAGGTAAAGTTATAGAACAATTATTGCTATCGGTTACAGTAACATTATATGTATTAGATTCTAAATTAGAAGCGGTTGCTGTAGTTTGAGATGATGAATCATTCCATTGGTAAGTATATGGCGCTGTTCCTCCTGTAGGAGTAACTGTTGCAGATGCATCAGAACTACCACATAATGAATTAGTTTGAGATGATATCGTTGCACCAAGAACTGGTTGTGTTACTGTTAAAACTTGTATGTGTGTTGTCGTTAAATTACAATCATCTGTAGCAACCCAGGTTCTTGTTATATTATAACTTCCAGTACAAATATCTCCTGATTCTGTTTCATTAAAAGTTACTGTAACATTACCACAATCATCTGATGCATTTATATTTGGAACGCTTGGAATATTATCGAAAGAAACAGTTATATCACCTGGTAAACTTTGATTAAAAGTTGGAGGAGTAGTATCCTCTACAGTAAAGGTACCAGTAATAAGAGAGATATTTCCACAGTCGTCTATTACTGAATATTCTGCTTCAATAGTACCACCACCACAAGCATTAGATACAAAATTAGAATAATTATAATTAGAAGTTACATTGTTTGTAGTTGTAAAATCACAACTATCTGTTCCACAATTTCTTAACGCATCAATATTACTGTTATTCCAATTAGAAGCAGCAGATTGAATAGATTGGCTATCACATTCAACAGTCTGATTAATGGTTGTACAATTAGATAAGTCTGGACCAGTAGTATCTTCTATGGTAATAGTTGAACTAATTGTAGATGTGTTATTACATTCATCTTTAACAGTATACGTAACTGTTATACTGCCACTAGTTCCACAACTATTTATAAAATTAGAATAAACATAGTTTGATGTTACAACAAGATTACTAGAATCACTACAGTTATCAGTACTACAACTCTGTAGTAAAGCAATGTTTGATGCATTCCAATTATTTAAAGTTGTTTGGTTTTCTGAACTAGAGCATTCTTCATTTGTTTGCGTGATAAGATTACAATTGGTTAAATCTGGAGGAGTAGTATCTCTAATTGTTATTGTAGAATTCGCAGTAGAAATATTACCACAATCATCCATAGCAGTAAAAGTTCGTTGTACAATTATTGTACAAGTAGCACTAGAACTTATATTATCTATATAAGTTACAGATTGTACGTTATTGTCATCATTAACATTATAATTAGATAGTGTATTAAATGTAGCCAGTACATTGCCTGATGTTGTACTACTGTAATCAAATATAGAATTGCTAACAGTTATATCAGTAGCATCACAACCTTCAATTGTTATTGCTGAAGGAACATTAATATTAGGAGCTTGATTATCATCAAAATCTACAGAAATATTATCAACATATTTTTCACATCCGTTAGCATCGGTAATTAAAACATTATAAACTCCTGAAGGAATATTGTTATAGTCTTGAGTAGTAGAGGCACCATTATTCCATGAATATTCATAAGGAGATGTTCCACCAGTAACAGTTATATCAATACTACCTGTATCTCCAGTATTACATAATGCATTAGTCACATTTGTAATGACTTCTATTGGATTTGGAACACTTAAAAGAGCTTCACTTTCTGCTCCACAAATATTTGCTTCATTTATAAATAATACTTTATAGATATTCCCATCTTGTGAAACAGATATATTATTTACTGTTAAACTAACCTGAGTTCCACTAGCAACTGTTCCTGTTTCACCAGAAATATTATTAAACGTTGTTCCATTATCTGTACTAACCATCCATTGGTAAGTAACATCAGTACTTGCTGTAGTTATTGGTGTTGTTGATAGAATAGTTGTTTCAGCATTTGCTGTAAATGTAACTTCTTCATTAACGCAACCAATAGCATCAGATGCTTCTTCAGTTATAGCTACTTGAGTAGCTTGTTGAAAAGTGTTATTACCATTTGCTGTTTGTGTAATAGTGTTTGTGTATGAATCTCCAGCTCCATTAACGCCGGCAACAATTACTAAACCATTATTATTAACGCCTCCATTTGCTAGAGTAGGAGTGTCTGTGCCATAAAGACCTGTATCTCCTGCATCAGCATCAGAATTATTATAGGCTTCATCAGCATCACTACAACCGTCGCCGTCACTATCTAAATCTAATAAATCAGGAATACCATCTCCATCTGTATCGTAAGTAACAACGCTAGTATCAGGATTGGTGAATTCATCACATCCATAAACATAACCTGTATTTAATACTCTTTTATCAAATGTAGCTTCAAAAGAAGATAAAGGGCTTAAAATTGTAGATATCCATAATCTTTCATCAGAGACTCCTCCTGTATTAAAATCTGAGCTAAACTCTGTATTTTCTCCTATTATATTTGCAGAGATATTTGTTGGACTAGCAAATTGATATGATGAAAGGTCTGAGGTATTGAAAGTTATTTTCTCTTCAAAATTAGAACCACCATCAAGATCTTTCCAAATAAATTTACTTGTTACTATAGCTGGTATACTTGTACCTGCTTCAAAGAAACTAAATTTTAATTTTACTTTTCCAGATGTAGGAGCTCCGGATAAGAGTAAAACGTATACATCACCAGCATCAGTATATGCATCAATATTAACGTTTATATTAGGGTCAGCACTTAGTACTTCCACTTTAAGATCCATTTGCGTTCCTTGAAAAGCACCTACATTTCCCCATAAAGTAGTAGAGCCAACACCTAATGATCCTGAAGCACCAGGAACATGACTTTTATTTGATGGATTTAATATAGGACATAAGTTCTCAATAAGGTTGGATTCATCTGTATCTAAAATACCATCATTATCATCATCAAGATCACAATGGTTATAAATACCATCACCATCAGTGTCAATTACAGTAAAAACTTTTGTGTTTTCGTTTTCACAACCTGTAATTGTATTTATAACAGAAACAGTATAATCACCACTAGATATTCCGTTAAAAGTATTTGATGTTTGATAATTACCGTTGTTTATCGAGTATTCGTATTGAGAACCAACAGGAGAAGTAACAGTAATCGAATTGTTACAATTTAATTCAAGAACAGGTTGCCCAGGTAAGGCATTATATGTTATGTTTACAGTTGCAGTATCACAAACTGATTGATTAGGTGATGGTAAGCATAATTCATAATCAAAAGTGACATTACCTACATAACCAGGTGTTGGGGTGTAAGTGTATGTGCCATTAGAATTAAATACAAAAGATTGTCCAGCAGGTGTAGGTCCCGATGTCACTGAGTAAGTTGAATTATCTGGAGCGTTATTTTTACTAGACAAATCACCATTATATATTTCGTCAACACAAGTATTTACATCATTGTCAATGGCATATTTTTGTATTATAAAAAATTTACCATCTCCATGATCTCTAGTGGCTGCTAAAAATCTAACACTCGTAATTTTAGAGCCAGTTGGTGCCAATTCATTTAAATAAAATAAGGCAACACCAATATTACCATTACTTGTTGTAGATCTTTCGGTTCTCCAATAATCTACTGTATTTCCCGCAGGTGGTGCACCAAAACCGGGTCCATTTTGATTGCTTGGATATGGTCTTATAAAAGTTTCACCAATTAATCCAACAGTATTGCTACCTGCAAGTGTACCATAAACTTCTATGTAATAGCAATTATTGGCGTGACGTTCAGTCGCAGCAAAAATACCTCCTGTGTTAGAAGGAATTGCAGGATCATAAGAAATAGTTTGTATTTGTCCATTTGTTGTTGCAGCATCATTAAATGAGCCACATATATTATCTCCATTATAAGTAGAGGTGAAATAATGATTTAAGTTTAAATCTTGAAATGCTAATAATGCTTTTGCATTCCAAGGAGGTAAAGAACTATTTGCAAAAAAGGATCCATTATTAAAAATTAAATTTCTAATATGACCATCTGGACCAACTTGAGTCATTTCGTAACTAGAAGGTACTACAAAATTATCATATAGTGTGCCATCAACTGTAATAGATTTAATAGTTGCAGGACTATTAGCGTTTGGTTGACTTGCCTCCTGCCATTGAAAAGTAACACCAGTTTGTATAGAAGGTGATTGCGATTGAGAAAAAGAGAAAATGCTAGATAGTATAAATATTAAAATTAAATATTTACATGGATATATTTTCAAATTATAATTGTTAGTTAGCATAATTTGTAGAATTAATAAATAGGGTTTATTAAGAAACTCTGGGCATCAATTTTATTTTTTATAGAAATAGCGTTTATTCTATTAAAACAATTTTGATGTAAATAGGTTTTATAATTAGAGCAAAAGCTCTTGTGTAGAGGTTTACAAGAACAGATTGTTTTTGTAACATTAGGTAATATTAACATTAATATTTTATTCATAACACAGTTAACTCTTATTTTTAATATTTTGAGGGAGTTACATCATTAGTGGTGATAGTAGGATGTCGTTTTTAGTTTTGGGATAAACGAAATAATAGCAATAACAAAAGAAATCGTATTTTTCATATCTAGCAAAAAAAGATGATTAATAACTCAAATATTCGTTGAAATGGTAAACATACATAAAAAATCGACAAAATGCATATAAACACGTTAAAAAGTTGTAAAACGGTATTTTTGATAAGGCATGCTAAATCTTGTTGGGATAATGAATTGGTTGATTTTGAACGCCCTATTAAGAGTAGAGGAGTTTTAGATTCTAATTTGGTTTCTAATTATTTAAAAAACAGCAATATATCTCCTGATTTGATTTTGTGTAGTAGTGCAAATAGGACAAAATTAACAGCAAAAATTTTTATTGAAAATTTAGCCTTAACGAATGTAACCATCAAGTATTTAGAAGAATTATACGATTTTTCAGGAGAATCACTTTTACGGATTATCGAATCGTGTGATAATTCATTCGGTAACATAATGGTTTTTGGTCACAATTATGCTTTGACAAATTTTGTTAATAAATTTGGAGATATTCACGTGGAAAACGTTACTACGTCTGGCTTTGTTAAAATTAATTTTGAGACTAATAGTTGGAAAAATTTAGTTAAAGGAAAAACTGAAAAAATTGTATTTCCAAAACATTTAAAATAGTGCAAATAATAGAATATATTTGTGTTGAAATTTTACATAAATGATAAAAAAAACGAGACCCAATTATACTTATATTAATAGAGAATTAAGTTGGCTTCAGTTTAACGCTAGAGTTTTGCAAGAGGCTTCAGATGAAGGTGTTCCATTGATTGAGCGCTTGCGTTTTTTAGGTATTTTCTCTAATAATTTAGATGAGTTTTTTAAGGTGCGTTATGCAACTGTAAAACGTATTGACGAAGCAGGAAAAGCTGGTAAAAATCAGTTAGGAGGAATTAAAGCATCAGACCTCCTTGATATTATTACCGAAACAGTAATTAAGCAGCAATCTCAAAGTTTAAGTATACTAAGTAATATACAGTCTAAGCTAAAAGCTGAAGATATATTTTTTGTAAAAGAAAATCAGATAAATACTAGTCAGAAAAAATTCATAAAAAATTATTTTATTCAGAATGTAAGTCCTGCGCTAGTTACTATAATTTTAAACGATGAGATTAGAATTCCTAATCTTAAGGATAGTGCAGCTTATTTGGCCATTAATATGTCTTTAGGCAATGGAGGCAATCAATATGCACTAATTGAAATTTCAAAAAATATGGATCGTTTTGTTGTACTTCCTAAAGAAGGCAACAAAAATTTTATAATAATGTTAGACGATTTGTTACGTTATTGTTTAGATGATATTTTTAATATTTTTAACTATAAATCCATTTCTGCACACATGATAAAGATTACTCGTGATGCAGAACTAGATCTTGAGAGTGACTTGAGTAAGAGTTTTATGGAGAAAATTAGTGACAGTGTTAAAGATAGGCAAGATGGAGAACCAGTTCGTTTTGTTTACGATAAAACTATCGATAAAGAAACTCTAGGCTTTTTAATGACTAAGATGGGTATTGAAAGTTCTGATAGTATAATACCTGGAGGAAGATACCATAATAGACGTGATTATATGGGTTTTCCTAGTTTAGGAAGAACAGATTTATTATACAATAAAATAGAAGCATTACCAGTAAAAGGATTAAGTTTAGAAACTAGTATTTTTGAAGCAATTGCAAAAAAAGACTATTTACAATACACGCCATATCACACTTTTGCATACACTGTAAAGTTTTTAAGAGAAGCAGCTTTAGACCCTAAAGTAAAAACTATTAAAATTACAATTTACAGATTAGCACAAATTTCTCATGTTGCAAGTTCGTTAATTAATGCAGCAATTAATGGTAAAAAAGTTACTGTTTCTATGGAAATTCAAGCACGTTTCGACGAGCAAGCAAACATAGATTATGCCGAGCAAATGCAGCGTGAAGGTGTACAACTTATTTTTGGTGTTCAAGGCTTAAAAGTGCACAGTAAAATGTGTGTAATAGAGCGCGAAGAAAAAAATAAATTAGTACGTTATGGCTTTATTAGCACAGGAAATTTTAATGAGTCTACTGCTAAAATATATACTGATTACACATTATTTACAGCAAACCAAAAAATACTTAAAGATTTAAATAAAGTATTTAATTTCTTTTCTGTTAACTATAAAGTTTATAGATTTAAACATATAATAACATCTCCTCATTATACAAAAAATGCGTTCTTTAATTTAATTGATACAGAGATAAGAAATAAGAAAGCAGGAAAGCCAGCTTATATTCGTTTAAAAATGAATAGTATATCGAGTTATAAAATGATTAACAAATTGTATGAGGCTAGTAATGCAGGTGTTAGTATAGAGATGATTGTTCGAGGTATTTGTTGTCTTGTTCCGGGAGTTAAAGGAATGAGTGAAAATATAAAAGTAGTAAGTATTATTGATAAATTTTTAGAGCATACTAGACTATATGTTTTCTGTAATGATAATGATACTAAAGTGTACATTTCTTCGGCAGATTGGATGACAAGAAATATTGAAAATAGAGTAGAAGTTAGCTGCCCAATTTACGATAATGATATAAAAGAAGAATTAATTGATACCTTTAATATCTGTTGGAAAGACAACGTAAAATCAAGAATTTTAGATAAAAAACAGACCAATACTTATAGGCTAGATAATAAAGAGAAAATAAGAGCTCAGTTTGAAACTTATAGCTATTATAAAAAACAATTAAATTAATGCTAAAAATACTTAAATATGCTGCAATAGATATAGGTTCGAATGCTGTAAGATTACTTATTTCCAGTATTGTAGAAGAGAAAAATAAGCCACCTCGTTTTAAAAAAACGTCGTTGGTTCGTGTGCCCATACGTTTAGGCGCAGATGTGTTTATAAACGATGAAATTTCTAAGGAAAATACTAATAGAATGTTAGATGCAATGCTGGCATTTAAATTACTCATGAAAACGCATCGTGTAGACAAATACAAAGCATGTGCAACTTCTGCAATGCGTGAAGCAAATAACGGAAAAGAAGTATCAGATTTAATTAAAGAGTCTACAGGAATAACTGTAGATATTATTGATGGAGAAGAAGAGGCTACAATAATAGCAGCAACAGATTTAAGTAATTTTATAGATAAAAATAAAACCTATTTATATGTAGATGTAGGTGGAGGAAGCACAGAGTTTAGTGTTATTTATAATGGAGAAAAAACAGCTTCAAGGTCTTTTAAAATTGGTACAGTTCGTTTACTAAACGATATTGTTAAAAAAGAAACTTGGTTAGATTTAGAGCAGTGGGTTAAACAAGAGACAAAACAACACGATAGTATTGAGGTTATTGGTTCTGGAGGAAATATTAACAACATTTTTAAATCTTCTGGTAAAGCTGCGGGTAAACCACTTACTTATTTTTATTTAACAACATATTATAATATGTTACAAAGTTATTCTTACGAAGAAAGAATAACAGAACTTAATATGAACCAAGATAGAGCAGATGTAATTATACCTGCAACTAGAATTTATTTGTCTGCAATGAAATGGAGTGGAGCAAAAGATATTTACGTTCCAAAGATTGGATTAGCAGATGGAATTATAAAAAGCATGTATAAAGAAACTATTTTAAGTCATACAAAGTTAAAATGATACACTTTATCTTTTTATTGGTTAAATTATATTAAAAAAAATTATATTAGTGCTAGATTTAGAATTAACCAAAAACTTATTAAAATATAAAACCAAATTTTATGAAAAAAATAGTACTTATCGCTGCTTTTGCAATGTTTTCAATTTATGGCTTTTCACAGAACGCATTATATGGAGTTCGTGCAGGTTATAACATCTCAAACTTAAACTTTGAACCAGAAGTACCAGCAGGTGTCGAGAACATGCATAGAAATGGTTTTGCAATTGGATTCTTTGCAGAATACAGTTTAGGAACAAACCTATCTTTAGCTCCAGAAATTCAATTTTCAGCAGAAGGTGCAAAAGAAGAATTTTTACGTATTGATTATATTCAAATGCCTATATTCTTTAAATACAAAATAGGAGAAAGCCTTTCTATAGGTTTAGGGCCTCAAGTAAGTTTAAAAGGACATGATTACGAAGATGGTATGCAAAACCTTGCATTCTCTGGTTTAGGAGGTTTAGAATATATGATTTCAGATGAATTCTTTTTAGATTTTAGATATTCTTACGGTTTAACAAATGTTTTCGATGACGAAACAAATCTTGAAGCTAAAAATGGCAACATGCAAATAGGATTTGGTGTAAAGTTTTAACCAAACCAACTTTTATAAAACTAAAAAATCCAATACATTATTATGTATTGGATTTTTTTATGCTATAATATTAAGTAGTTTGTTAACCGTGAATAGTTTCACTCTTGCTTAAGTCTTTCATTATCTCTGCTTCAAACTCTAATAGAGCTTGCCATTTCTCGTTCACTTCATCTTTGTCTCCGTATTGCCTTGCAAAGCCTAAAAACATAGTATAGTGGTTTGCCTCACTTACCATTAGTTTTCTATAAAATTCGGCTAATTCTTTATCTTCTAATTCTTCGCTAAGTAGCCTAAAACGCTCGCAACTTCTTGCTTCAATTAAAGCAGCATATAATAGTCTATGTACCAATTGTGTCGTTCTACTACCACCTTTTGGAAAAAACTGAAGCAATTTAGATACATATAAATCTTTTCTATCTCTACCTAAAATCCAACCGTTTTTTAAGATTAAATCGTGTACCATTTTAAAGTGGCTAATTTCTTCTTTAACCAATGCAACCATTTCCTGGACCAAGTCTGTGTATTCTGGAAAACTTACAATTAAAGAAATAGCAGTACTTGTTGCTTTTTGTTCGCAAAAAGCATGATCTGTTAAAATATCTTCAATATTTTTTTCTACAATGTTTACCCAACGTGGATCTGTTGGTAGTTTTAATCCTAGCATATTTTATAAATCTTTTTCTAGTTCATTAGT
This sequence comes from uncultured Lacinutrix sp., assembly GCF_947500605.1. Classification (GTDB taxonomy): domain Bacteria; phylum Bacteroidota; class Bacteroidia; order Flavobacteriales; family Flavobacteriaceae; genus Lacinutrix. The sequence continues at coordinate 10,313 of NZ_CANMSJ010000001.1, forward strand.
AACATTAATAATTCTATACGTTCCATCTTTTTCAATTATTAAATCGAAAAATGCACACCAATCGGTTTCTGGCTTACAGAAATTGATGTTAATGGTAATGTTAGAATTTAATGTTGATTTCTCTTTATTAATCCAAACACCATTTAAAATAGCTTCTTTAAAGAATGGGTTAAGTGCGCTATCAAAGTTCGAGAATAATTTTTTATCAATTAATTTTTCAAATATAACACCGTTATTACTAACCAAAACTGTTGCTTTATTACCTCTATAGTAATGTTTATGGATTGTGTTATCAGTTTTAAATTCATTTAAATAACTGCTTTCCATATCGGTAAAAGATTTTATCTTTATTGTAAAGCCATTGCTTAAAATGGTGTCTATTTTAAACTCATTATATTTTTCGGGAAAGTACTTTACGTCTTCAGATAGAGAATCGACTAATTTATGGTTCTTTAAAAATTGAGTATTTGAGTTTTCAATTTTATCTCTACCATCACAACCAGCAATTGCAAAGCAAATAATAAGTAATACAAACAGAAGGTTTTTCATTTTGAAATATTATCAAAATTAATAAATGTTGTTTTTATAGATCTAAATCAAACGTTTTACGCAACAATTCGATATTAGGATTTTTCTCTTTTAGCTTTTCGTATTTCTCATCTGGAGTGTATGCAAACTTCTTTTGCATTTCTTCATTAATATCAATATCTAAGCTTATATCGTAGTTTTTAAGTTTTTTCCTAAGATATTGTAGCAAATCGAAAGATTGTCTTTCAACTTCTACTTTATTTGTAGAATTAGGAAATGTTAAATGTATCGTGGTTCCTTTTAAAGTTGGCTTATCGATAGATAATATTGCTGCAAGATTCATTTTTCCTTCAGCTTCAATTTTTACAATAAAAGCATTCCAAACTTCTGTTAATTCATCTTGAGTAAATGGTTCTTTTGGTAGATTTTCTTCATCAACAACCTTATCTAATTGCTTTGTTTCATGCTCTTTTTTAGCACGAATACTTTTTAAAGATAAGCCAGAAGTACGTTTTGTTTGGCTATTTAAAACAATTTTTGGTCTATCTGGAGTGGTGGGTACAACCGTTTTAGGTTGAGAACTCGCAACTGCTTGTACCTTATTTTCTATTACTTCTTTAGGATGGTTTATTGTTGTTTCTGTAGGTTTTTTTACAGGAATAGGATTAATACCAATGCGTTTAAAATAAGAAGGCGGAATTATGAACCGACTACTATTTTTTTTTTTCTCCATCGAAAGTGATAGAGGCAAGTTGCATGATACAAAGTTCGACGAGCAGTCGTTGGTTTTTACTGGATTTATATTTTAAATCGGTTTCGTTAGCCAATGCAATACCTTTAAGTATAAAGGACTGCGAAGCTTTTTTAGATTGCTCTAAATACTTCTCTTTAGTTTTATCTCCAACTTCAAGTAACTCTATAGTTACAGGATTTTGGCAAACTAATAAATCTCTAAAGTGTGAGGCTAAACCAGCAATATAATGGTGTCCATCGAAGCCTTTAGACAAGGTTTCGTTAAACTGAAGTAATAATTCTGGAATTTTATTTTCTAATATTAAATCTGTACTCGTAAAATAAGTTTCGTAATCAAGTACGTTTAGGTTTTCTGTAACGGCTTGTCTTGTTAAGTCTTTACCAGAGAAACTAACTACACGATCGAAGATAGATAATGCATCTCGCATGGCTCCATCTGCTTTTTGAGCAATAATATGAAGTGCATCATCTTCTGCAGTAATACCTTGTTCTTTTGCAATGTATTTTAGATAGTTTTTAGCATCTTTAACTGTAATACGTTTGAAATCGAAAATCTGGCAACGTGATAATATCGTTGGTATAATTTTATGTTTTTCAGTAGTTGCTAATATAAAAATACAGTGCTTTGGTGGTTCTTCTAAAGTCTTTAAAAAAGCATTGAATGCTGCTTGAGAGAGCATGTGTACTTCATCAATAATATAAACTTTATATTTTCCAACTTGTGGCGGAATACGTACTTGGTCTGTTAAACTTCTAATATCATCAACCGAGTTGTTTGATGCTGCATCCAATTCAAAAATATTGAAAGCATAATCTTCGTCTCCAGTTTCTGTACCGTCACTATTTATCATTTTAGCAAGAATACGTGCGCAGCTGGTTTTACCAACACCACGAGGACCTGTAAATAATAAAGCTTGTGCTAAATGATTATTCTCAATAGCATTTAGTAAAGTATTTGTAATAGCAGATTGCCCAACAACGTCTTTAAACGTTTGTGGTCTGTACTTTCTTGCTGATACTACAAAGTGTTCCAAGTTTTATATTAAATTTAGGTAAGCACAAAATAGTGCTGTTTAATGACTTATTTTAAGAAGTAACAAAGTTAAAAATACAAATTACAATTTTGAATTTTGTATGCTAAATTTAATAGGAGTTATTAACAATAATACAGTTTTAATAAAAAGGATTGAAGCAAAAAAAAAGTTTTTAAATTGAAAACGACTACGCTTTTAGAAATTTTATGATAAATTATTCATAAACTTTATTAAGTTTTAAATATTAATTGTAATATTGCAATGAACTAATATAGTAAAAAATGGGATTAGCAAAAACTGAAATGTTTACAGATAAACAAAATGAGATCGCTCTTTTTGCAAAGGTCTTTGGACATCCTGCAAGAGTCTCTATTTTACAGCATTTATTTAAAATAGATTCTTGTGTTTGTGGTGATTTAGTTAACGAAATTGGTTTAGCACAACCAACTATTTCTCAGCATTTAAAAGAGTTAAAGCACTTAGGTTTAATTAAAGGGAATGTTGAAGGAACAAGTGTTTGCTATTGTATAAATAAAGAAAACTGGTCTAATATGAAAACTGTTATGCTTGAGTTTTTAGATCAAGATGTTTCAAAAATAGAATGCTGTTAAAAAAATTTAAATTATTAATCGTATAATCGCAATAAACAAATATATTATGAAATTATCTGAAGTAAAAACAACATTAAAACATTTAAAAACTATCGGTTTTAAATTACCAAATGGAGAATTAGTACCAAATCATTTTCACGTAACTGAAGTTGGAAAAATAACAAAACATTTTATTGATTGTGGAGGCACAGTTAGAAATGAAGAAGTGGTAAACTTTCAACTTTGGAATGCAAATGATTATGATCACAGATTGCATCCTGAAAAATTGCTAAATATTATTGAGCTTTCTGAAACAGTTTTGGGTATTGAAGATTTAGAAATAGAAGTAGAGTACCAATCTGATACCATTGGTAAATTCGGATTAGATTTCGATGGAGAAAACTTCCTTTTAACAAACACGCAAACCGATTGTTTAGCAAAAGATAAATGTGGAATTCCTACTGAAAAGCCAAAATTGAAATTTTCTGATATTCCAACAGGAAATTCTTGCGAACCAGGAAGCGGTTGTTGCTAAAAATCATTAATAATACTTAGAAATAATAATAAAACAATCTACCATGTTTTCAAATATTATAACTACAATAAAAGCCTTAAATCCAGAATCTATTACTAAGGAACGTAAAGCTGTTTTATTACCTTTAATAGATTTTATTCAACTTAAAGTTTCAAATAGTCAAGAGGCTCGAATCAACTTTATTTGCACTCATAACTCAAGAAGAAGCCATTTAGCGCAGGTTTGGACACAAACATTAGCCAACTTTTTTAATCTTAAAAATGTAACTTGTTATTCGGGAGGTACAGAAACTACAGCTCTTTTTCCAATGGTTGTTAAAACATTAGAAAATTCAGGTTTTAAAATCAATACTATTTCTAAAGGTGATAATGCAGTTTATAGTATTAAATATGCTAATAATGAGCATTCAATAATTGGGTTTTCTAAAAAAATGGATGATGATTTTAATCCTAAATCTGAATTTGCTGCAATAATGACCTGTGACTCGGCAAACGAAGCTTGTCCATTTGTTCCAGGCGCAGAAAAACGTATTCCAATAACTTTTGAAGATCCAAAAGCATTTGATAATACACCACAACAAGCAGAAAAATACAACGAAAGAAGTCTACAAATAGCAACGGAATTATTTTTCGTTTTCTCTCAAATAAAATCCTAAAATGGCAAATAAAAAATTAAGTTTTCTTGATAAGAATTTAACAGTATGGATATTTGTAGCTATGGCTTTTGGTGTGGGACTCGGTTATTTTATACCTACATTTCCAAATGTGATAAATTCTATGAGTAATGGCACAACAAATATTCCCATTGCTATAGGTTTAATATTAATGATGTATCCGCCTTTAGCAAAGGTTAACTACGCATTATTGCCTAAAGTATTTAAAAACACTAAAATACTTTCTATTTCATTGATATTAAATTGGATAGTTGGTCCTGTTTTAATGTTTGTTTTGGCTATTACATTTTTGCGTGATTATCCAGAATACATGGTTGGTCTAATTTTAATAGGATTAGCGCGTTGTATTGCTATGGTTTTGGTATGGAATGACCTTGCTGAAGGAAACAGCGAATATGGAGCAGGTTTAGTAGCATTAAATAGTGTTTTTCAGGTATTTGCATATAGTTTTTATGCTTGGCTTTTTATAACAGTACTTCCTCCTTATTTTGGTTTCGAAGGTGCTATTGTAGATATTTCTATTGCTACAATTGCAGAAAGTGTGGCTATTTATTTAGGGCTTCCATTTGTAATGGGAATATTAAGTAGGTTTATTTTAGTAAAACTGAAAGGAGAAGAGTGGTACACTAATACTTTTATTCCCACCATTTCACCATTAACTTTAATAGCTCTTTTATTTACAATTGTAGTTATGTTCTCGCTTAAAGGAGAATTAATAGTCGAAATCCCTATGGATGTTTTAATTATTGCTGTGCCTTTACTTATTTACTTTACGCTTATGTTTATTATTGGATTTTTCTTTACCAAAGCAACAGGAGCAGAGTATGATAAAACTGCTGCTGTAGCTTTTACAGCTGCTGGAAATAATTTTGAATTAGCAATAGCAGTTGCAATTGCCGTTTTCGGTCTTAATTCGGGTCAAGCATTTGCAGGAGTAATTGGTCCGTTAGTAGAAGTGCCAGCCTTAATATTATTAGTTCGTGTTTCTTTTTGGTTACGTAAAAAATACTACGTTAAGTCAATTGTATAAAGTGATATAAAATATATAGCGTTATTAATTATAACATTATAGCAGTCTAATTTTAATTTAGGCTGCTATTTTTTTTATTTAAAAGTAGAGTGTAACTGCTTATAGTTTAAACTAAAACTTAAATCTTTAAAATAAAATACTACTCACTATAATAATATATACTAGTTTATTGTAATTTCGCGGCAAGTAAATCGCCTTATCGCGTCTTATTTATAAGATGAGGAAAGTCTGGACACCATAGTGCAATATAGTGGTTAACAGCCACCAGCCGTGAGGTTAGGAAAAGTGCAACAGAAAGTATGTACAGGTAATGCTGTAGTGAAACCAGGTAAACTCTATGTGGTGCAATGTCATGTAAACTAGCGCTTGAGCGTGCACGCGCGAGCTAGAGGGTAGGCAGCTAAAGTATATTGGTAACAATATGCGTAGATAAATGATAAGGGCTCGAAAGAGAACAGAATCCGGCTTATAGATTTACTTAAATAAACAAGCCCTTTGAAATTTCAAAGGGCTTTGTTTTTATAATAGATTACTGTGTGTAAATTTATTCTTCCTCATCACTAGTTTCTCCCTTAAAAAAGCTAAACATATTACCACCATAACTTTTAGAATGGCTATAGTTTATTAAATGTGAAAGATCTGTATGTTTAGAATGCTCTACAATTAATAAGCCATCTACTTCTAATAAATCATTTTTAAAAACAAGCTCTGGAATTTTAGAAAACTCTTCTACAGGAAAATCGTAAGGCGGATCTGCAAATATAATAGTAGCCTTAGTTCTGCTTTTTTCTAAAAATTTAAAGACATCACTTTTTATGGTTTGTATTTGCATGTCGAAACTTTCGGCAGTTTCGTTTATAAACTTAATACATCCAAAATTGGCATCTACAGCTGTAATGTTTTCAGTACCGCGAGAAGCAAATTCGTAACTTATATTACCAGAACCAGAGAATAAATCTAGAACCGAAACGTCCTCGAAATAATACTGATTGTTTATAATATTAAACAAAGACTCTTTAGCCATATCTGTAGTTGGGCGAATAGGTAGCTTTTTTGGAGCTGTAATTCTTCGGCCTTTAAATTCTCCTGAAATTATGCGCATTTAAAAATGAGTTAAAAGTGTGAAATGTGAGTGATCGTTTTTTATCTGGTTGTTTGTAGAGAAATTATCTTTTCTGCTACCAAAAGAAATATGCCTAACATATTTATATAGTATACTGTAAAGTGCATCATCGTCTGTAATAGAACCTAACAATACAGTTTCAATAACTTCGGGATTAAGATTTAATTGTTCTGCAGTAAACAAAACATAATAAATAAAATCTTGAGTGGTGTGGTATTCAAAAGTGTTGTAAAGTGCTAAAGTACCTTCTTTAATAACAATAATTTCAAAATGTGTAGCATTAACATGAATGTACATTTTGTTACCACTAGCATTCTTCTCTTGAGCTAAAATTTCTTCTATTAAAATAGTAGAGTAGTGTTTGTATGTAAAATCGCCAAAACGCTCGTAAATGTAGTTATTAACGTTTACATATGGTACGTAGACGTTTATTGTTTCGTTTACAGAGATAGTATCGAAAGTAATAAAATCTGTTTTAAGTATTTTAGTATTAAGCTTTAAATAGTCTGCAATGGCATCTTCATTAAATAAAGGCTCAGGAACCAATGTTGCTAATTCATTTACATGAATAACTAATACATTATCAAAATCTTCATTTAACCATTCTTTAGTATTAAATGTATGCTTTATAGCATCAAGTAATTCGAAAGGTGTTACTTTTTTATCGAAAACAATATGTTCAATTTTTACAATTGCACTTTCTTTTGTGTTTAGGATATAAAAAGAAAGTCCATTCAAACTTATTTGAATGGACAATGCTTTATGCGTTATATGTTTAATATTACTATTTTTTGATTGGATCATAAACTTTCGGCCAGTTTCCATTTACTTTAACTTCTTCCATAGAACCAATTTTAATGGCATCACCATTAATCTCCTCTACAGAAAAGGCATTTTCTTCTTTCTTAATTAAATCTTTAGGCTGATCGTGTAAGATGTCTTTTTTCCAAGCTAAAGCTTCGAATACAGGTAACTCTTTACCTTCTTCACCAGCAGTTCCAGCTTTTAATGCAAATTTAGTTCCTTCTTTAGTAAAAGGAATATTCATCATAGATTTGTAACGAGTAGATTTTTTAAATAAAGAATCTTTTACAGAAACAAAGTCTAAAGTATCTACTATTGTTATTTCTTTATTATAAACAATTCCACCGTAAGCTTTAGTTTTTTCTTCATCTAAAACAGTAGAATCTCTACGTTCTATAATAGCAAACTTACCTGTTTCTATGAATTTAATTAACTCACTATAGTCTCCTGTAAACTTTCCGTTTACTTCCTTGTATGCTAATTCAGAATCTCTAATATCTACTAATTTTTCGATAACGGCAGCATAGCGTTCTTGCTTAATGTTATGGAACTTAATTTCATCGTAAACAGAGTTAAAGGTTAAGTAACCTAATGCAAAAATACCAATCCAAAGTAAAATGGATATTGGTGCTTTAAATTTTGAGGGAATAAACTTGTCTATTGCCCAAACAATTCCAACAGTTAGAAGAATTACAACTATTACAGCAATTATTATCATAATTTTATTAATTTATTTAGTTAATGGTCTATCGCAAATCTACAATTTTTTTTTGTTCGTAAAAACCAATAAGAGTAAAAATCATTTATATCTTTGAATTATTCTTAAATTCTTAAAAGCCTTAATGACCTCTTCTCAATTTTATTCCCTTATAAAACAGCATTTTCCGTTTACTCCAACCGTAAAACAAGATATATTATTATTACAACTTTCTGAGTTTATTTTTAAAGATAATAAAAATGATCTTTTTTTATTAAAAGGTTACGCAGGAACAGGAAAAACAACAATTATAGGGACTATAGTTAATAATTTATGGCATGCCAAAATGAGTGCAGTACTAATGGCACCAACAGGTAGAGCTGCAAAAGTGATTAGTAATTATTCTAAAAAAGAAGCATTTACCATTCATAAAAAAATCTATTTCCCTAAAAAAGATTCTGGTGGAGGAGTAAAATTTGTTTTACAACCTAATAAGCATAAAAACACCATTTTTATTGTCGATGAAGCATCTATGATTCCGGATACACCATCAGATTCTAAATTGTATGCAAATGGCTCTTTACTAGATGATTTAATGCAATATGTTTATCAAGGTCATAAATGTAAATTACTTTTAATTGGAGATACAGCACAGTTACCGCCTGTAAAACTAGATTTAAGTCCTGCTTTAGATGAGAATTTATTGAGCTTAAATTATGATAAAGAGGTTACTAAAATGGAGTTAGACGAAGTTATGCGTCAAGGTCAAGATTCAGGAATTTTAGAAAATGCAACTTTATTAAGAGAAACTATATCTAGTTCTTTTTTCGAAAGCTTTCAGTTTAATATTAAAGGTTTTCCAGATATTGTAAGACTTGTAGATGGTTACGATATTATGGATGCTATTAACGATGCATACAGCACATTAGGAAACGAAGAAATGGCAATTATTGTGCGTAGTAATAAACGTGCAAATTTGTACAACCAACAAATACGAAGTAGAATTTTATTTAATGAAAATGAACTCTCTGCTGGTGATTACCTTATGGTTGTTAAGAATAATTATTTTTGGTTAAAGCCAACAAGTGAAGCTGGTTTTATTGCGAATGGAGATATTATAGAAGTGCTTGAAATATTTAGTATTAAAGAATTGTATGGTTTTCGTTTTGCTGAAGTTAAAATACGTATGGTCGATTATCCTAAAATGATTCCAATAGAAACGGTATTATTATTAGATACAATTAATGCCGAAACACCTTCTTTGCCTTACGAAGATTCTAACCGTTTGTATCAAGAAGTACAAAAGGATTACGAAGATGAAACAAGTAAATACAAGAAGTATTTAAAAATAAAAGGCAATAATCATTTTAATGCTTTGCAGGTAAAATTCTCTTATGCTATTACATGTCACAAATCGCAAGGTGGACAATGGAATACTGTGTTTGTAGAACAACCATATTTGCCAGAAGGTATAAATAGAGATTATTTGCGTTGGTTATATACGGCAGTAACAAGGGCAAAAGAAAAATTGTATTTAATAGGTTTTCCTGATGAATTTTTTGAAGCCGAATAAAAGATTTTGAATCCTTTTTTCTGATATTAAACTAACGGTATTTAGTAGAAATAAATTTACCTAAAAATTAATTATTAAAGATTATATTGTAGGTAATTTAAAACAGACTATTTAACTATACTTTTTATTTTATGAAAAAATATCGACGTTGGATTATTGAAGGTATGATATTTGTAATAATCATGATAAGCTTCTCAATTGTATTAGATATCGTTAATCATGATTTTAGATGGGACAATATGCTTAAGCGTACTGTAGTCTGGTTAATTGGAGGTGTAGTTTACAGTTTTGTAATGTACTTTGCTTATAAAATATCTCTTAATAAATTAAAAAATGACAGCTGAAACAATAATTAGTATTTGCCTTGGTGTAGGTTTAGCGGCATCTGTTGGTTTTCGCGTATTTGTACCATTATTTGCATTAAGCTTAACTGCTTATATGGGTGGTTGGGAATTAAACGAATCTTGGCAATGGATTGGAAGTCTATCTGCTTTAATAGTTTTAGGCGTAGCTACAGTTGTAGAGATTTTTACTTATTATATTCCTTATGTCGATAATTTGTTAGATTCTGTAACGATTCCATTAGCAGCAATTGCAGGAACAGCCGTAATGGTATCTACAGTTGCAGATTTAAGTCCTGTAATTACATGGGCTTTAGCAATAATTGCAGGCGGAGGAACAGCAGCAGCAGTTGCAAGTACATCTGGCGTAACTAGGCTCGCATCTACGGCAACAACAGGAGGTATTGTAAATCCTGTTGTTTCTACTGTAGAAACAGGAACTGCAGTTGTAATGTCTGCAGTTTCTATAGTTTTTCCTGTAGTCGCTATCTTTTTAGTAATCCTTATATTATTCATTATTTTTAAGCTTTATAAAAAGTTTAAATCTCGTAACGCTTAAATTCAGTATAAAAATTATATTTTTGACTTGTTAATAATTCTGCTAAAACTTCAGCTTAATAAATGAAAATTATCGCAATGATTCCAGCACGCTACAGTGCTTCACGTTTTCCTGGCAAACTTATGCAAGATTTGGGAGGTAAACCTGTAATTACTAGAACCTACGAAGCTACAGTTGCTACACAATTGTTTGATGATGTAGTTGTGGTAACTGATAGTGATATCATATTTAAAGAGATTGAAAGTATTAATGGAAAAGTAGTAATGAGCATTAAAGAACACGAATGTGGAAGCGATAGAATTGCAGAAGCCATAGAGTTTATGGATGTGGATGTTGTTGTAAATGTTCAAGGAGATGAGCCTTTTACAGAGGTAGATTCGCTAAGAAAACTTATTAAAGTATTTAAAGAAGATAAGGACAAAGAAGTAGATTTAGCATCGTTAATGGTACATATTACTGACGATGATGAAATAAAAAACCCAAACACCGTAAAGGTAATTGTAGATCAAAAAGATTTTGCTCTTTATTTTTCGCGTAGCCCAATACCATATCCTAGAGATAAAGAAGTGGCTACAAAGTACTACAAACACAAAGGTGTTTATGCCTTTAGAAAAGAAGCTTTATTAGACTTCTACCGTTTACCAATGTTAATGTTGGAAGCATCAGAAAAAATAGAATGTATTCGCTATTTAGAGTACGGAAAACGTATAAAAATGGTAGAAACAAATGTTCAAGGCGTAGAAATTGATACACCCGAAGATTTAGAACGCGCTAAGAAATTGTGGAAATAACGAAAGTTAATTTCCGCTTTAAAAATAGAATTTATAATAATTAAAAGAGTTTAATACTATTGAATAAAGACTACCAAAATATAAAAGTAATTGGTTTTGATGCAGATGATACGCTATGGGTTAACGAAACCTATTTTCGTGATGCTGAAAGCGAGTTTGCAAAGCTTTTAAATAGATTTGAAACCGAGAATAAAATAGACCAAGAGCTCTTTAAAATGGAAATGAAAAACCTTCCCGTTTATGGTTATGGTGTTAAAGGTTTTGTTTTATCTATGGTAGAAATGGCATTAGAATTATCTAATAATACTGTGTCTAATACTACTATTTCAAAAATATTAGACATTGGTAAGGATATGATTAATAAACCTGTAGAGCTACTTGATGGAGTAGAAGAAGTGCTTGCAGAATTATCCAAAAACTATAAGTTAATTGTAGCTACTAAAGGCGATTTGCTAGATCAAGAACGTAAGCTTGAAAAATCTGGATTGTTAGATTATTTTCATCATATTGAAGTATTAAGTGATAAAAAAGAAGATAATTACAGTAAATTATTAAAGCGATTAGATATTGAGCCAGAAGCCTTTTTAATGGTTGGAAACTCTTTAAAGTCTGATATATTACCATTAATTAATATAAAAGCACACGCTATACACGTTCCTTTTCATACCACTTGGGCTCATGAACAAGTTAAAGAAATGGACACAAATGGAAAAGACTATAAAACTTTAAATAGTTTATTAGAACTTCCAAAATTATTGAATTAAAATTGAAAGAATTAGATATAAATACGTGGAATAGAAAGGAGCATTTTGAGCATTTTTCAAAACTGAAAGATCCTTATTTTGGTATAACCATTCCGTTTAATGTAACTAAAACTTATGCGTTTTCTAAAGATAACAAAGTGAGTTTTTTCGGCACTTATTTACATGCTTGCATGCAAGCTATTAATGGTGTCGAAAATTTAAAATATAGAATTGTAGACGATAAGGTGGTAATTTTTAATACCATAAATGCTTCTGCAACTATAATGAGAGAGAATAAAACATTTGGTTTTTCGTATATAGATTTTAATGAGAATTTAGACTTATTTTTGTCTAATTTTCAAGACGAAAAACAACGTATTAATACTTCAAGCAATCTATTTCCACCTAAAAACGGATTAGATTGTATCCATTGTTCCGCTTTACCTTGGTCGGATTTTTCAGGCCACAAAGAGCCCGTTTCAGGTTTGCAAGAATCTGTTCCCAAATTGGCATTTGGAAAAATGAAAGAAGTAAATAATGAAAAAATAATGAATGTAGCAATTAATGTTAATCATGCACTTGTAGATGGTTATCATTTAAGTTTATTTTCAGAATTATTTCAGAAAAAACTAAATAAGTAATAACTTTACAAACTAAGACTAAAAGTCAATGAGTTATAAGAATTTTCCAATGGTGTCCAGAGTAATATTTGGACGAGGTAGTTTTAATCAATTAGAAGAAATTCTTTCTCCTAAACGACTAAACACCAAAGCACCATTTATATTTTTTGTGGATGATGTTTTTAAAGGTAACGCTTGGTTAACCTCAAGAATTCCGTTGTCTTACGACGATAAATTAATATATGTCTCTGCAGAAAAAGAACCTGAAACGTCTCAAATAGACAAACTAGTAGAAGACATTATTCTAAATTATAAAGAGCTGCCATCTGGTATTATTGGTATTGGAGGTGGTAGTGTTTTAGATATTGCTAAAGCAGTAGCTATTATGCTTACTAATGAAGGAGAGTCTAAAGATTACCAAGGTTGGGATTTAGTTAAAAATCCAGCTATTTATCATGTTGGTATTCCTACTGTTTCTGGCACAGGAGCCGAGGTTTCTAGAACTACAATTTTAACAGGTCCAGAACGTAAATTGGGTATTAATAGTGATTATACACCATTCGATCAAGTAATGTTGGATCCAGAATTAACAAAAGATGTTCCTAAAGACCAATGGTTTTATACAGGAATGGATTGTTTTGTTCATTGTGTAGAGTCGCTTAATGGTACTTTTTTAAACGCTTTTAGTAAAACTTATGGTGAAAAAGCATTTACACTTTGTAAAGAAATTTTCCTTGAAGATGGTTTAAGCGATGAGGAATCTCAAGATAAATTAATGATGGCGAGTTGGCACGGAGGTATGAGTATTGCTTATTCTCAAGTAGGTGTTGCTCATGCTTTAAGTTACGGTTTAGGTTATTTATTGGGTGTTAAACATGGTATAGGTAACTGTATTGTATTCGATCATTTAGAAGAATACTATCCAGAAGGTGTTGCTATGTTTAAAGAAATGAAAATTAAACACAATATTACTTTGCCTCAAGGTATTTGTAAAGACCTGTCGGACAAAGAATTTGATACCATGATTAATGTTGCATTAAGCTTAGAACCACTATGGGAAAATGCAATTGGTAAACAATGGAAAAAGACAATTACAAGAGATAAGCTAAAGGCACTATATCAAAAAATGTAGTATGCTAGGCTTCTATAAATTTATATACTTTAAAGTATTGGGCTGGAAAATTGAAGGTAATATTTCAATGTCTAAGGATACTATAAAAAAAGCAGTTATTATTGCTGCACCACACACTAGTTGGCACGATTTCTATATTGGTGTTTTTCTTAGAAGAGTACTCGATATAAAAACCAATTTTGTTGGTAAAAAAGAATTATTTGTATGGCCATTGGGCTATTATTTTCGAGCTATTGGTGGTGTACCATTAAACAGAAGTACTAACGAGAATAAAGTAGAAGCTATTGCTAAAGAGTTTGATAAATTTGAAGAATTTAGAATCACTTTTGCACCCGAAGGCACAAGGAAGAAAGTAGAGCAGTGGAGAACAGGTTTTTATTACATTGCTAAAGCTGCTAACGTGCCAATAATAATGTTTACATTAGATTTTAAGAATAAAAAAAATACTATTTCGGAGCCTTTTTATCCTACAGATGATATTGATGCAGATTTTAAATTCATGCACTCTTTTTATAATGGTATCATTGGTAAAAAACCAGAATATTCTTAACGATTAAGCTTTAGAAAAATAGTTTAAAATTTTTGCAAAAAGCATATCTCAATTTTAAATAATATACTATTTTTGGTATAATAATTGGAATACATTCCGTGTAGTATGCGGATGAAACATAAAGTAAACTTTGCCAAGTCCCTAAAAAGAAACATTTACCTACTACAAGATTATAAAAGCTACTTAACCTATGTGAAGTAGCTTTTTTTTTGTTTTAATTTCTATCCTTTTCTTTTAAAACAAAATATATAACTGTAATATATACAGATGTTTATGGTTTTTTTTTGTTTTAACACTTTTTAAGAAAACTTATGTTTATATGTTAATATGAGGTTAATTTAAATAAAGAGTAAAACCAACAATATCTTTGTTTCGTAAGTAGACTATAATAACAATTAAAACCAATTAGTATGACAATTTTAAAAAATTCGATTAAATTATGTAGTCTTTTTGCCTTAGGAGCATTAACTTTTACATCGTGTAGTAATGATGATGATAATACAGGTAGTACAGGAAACCCATCACCAACTACATCAACAAGACTATATACCTCTAACAATGCAGATGGTAACATTACATTTTATGATATAACAGACATGAGTAACATTACAACGACATCATTAATAACTGCAAGTGTTGCTGCAGATGGTATTTATTATGATGGTAGTACAGATACAGCTATTCAAGCATCTCGTTCTGGTTTAGCACTAGAAGGTTTTGCAAATGCGACAACTCAAGCTACGCAATCTAATGTAAATATTGATGTTTTAGGTACAGCAGATATGGTTAGTCCAAGAGAGGTTGCTGTAAACGGTAATTTTTATGTAGTTGCAGACAACTCTGATGTTGATGGAGATACTACAACACCAGACGGAAGATTATTTATCTATGAAAGATCGGGTGATGCATTTACTTTAAGAAACACAATAACTACAGATTTTAAACTTTGGGGAATTGTATTTAATGGAGCAGATTTATATGCAGTTGTGGATGCCACTAGTGAATTAGCAGTATTTAATGGTTTTCTATCTAACAGTACAGACGTTACTGTTTTACCATCTAAAAGAGTAGTAGTAGAAGGTATTGTAAGAACACATGGTATTACTTACGATGCTAATACAAACACAGCTGTATTAACAGATATTGCAGATGCAACTGTTAGTACAGATGGCGGATTTCATGTAATTGCAGATTTTACAACTAAGTTAGATGCTACACCAAATGGTGGAACAATAGCTTTATCTGATCAAGTAAGAGTTGCAGGTTCTAATACTGTTTTAGGAAATCCTATAGATGTTGCTTATGATGGTAATACAGAAACTGTTTTTATTGCTGAAGCTGCAAATGGAAGAATTCTTGCTTTCAACAATATTGGTATAGGTGGAGATTTAACTCCTGCAGTTAACAATTCATTAGTATCAGCTTCTGCTGTGTATTTATCTAAGGACTAATTAAAGTTTTATAACATATAATTATAAAAAAAAATGCCATTCTGATAGGAATGGCATTTTTTTTATTTGATAATTTTATTACTCTTCAGTACTTTCTTGCATAGTATGATATACATTTTGGACATCGTCATTATCATCTAACTTTTCTAAAAGTTTTTCAACGTCTGCTTCTTGTTCAGGTGTTAATTTCTTTAAAACTTGAGGGATACGTTCAAATCCAGAAGATAGAATTTCAATATCTCTAGATTCTAATTCTGCTTGAATAGCTCCAAAGTTTTCAAAAGGTGCGTAAATTAAGATACCGTCGTCGTCTGCAAAAACTTCTTCAGCTCCAAAATCTATAAATTCTAGTTCTAGCTCTTCAGGATCTAAACCTTCGGCAGGAATTCTAAAATTACAAGTATGATCGAACATAAAAATTACAGAACCAGAAGTTCCTAAACTACCATCACATTTATTAAAATAGCTACGTACATCTGCAACTGTTCTTGTATTATTATCTGTAGCAGTTTCTACAAGTACTGCAATACCATGTGGTGCATAACCTTCGAAAATAACCTCTTTAAAATCACCTTGACCTTTTTCACTTGCTTTTTTAATGGCACGCTCAACATTGTCTTTAGGCATGTTTAAAGCCTTTGCATTTTGTATAACGGCACGTAAACGTGAGTTACTGTCTGGATCTGGTCCTCCTTCTTTTACAGCGATTACAATGTCCTTTCCAACACGAGTAAATGCTTTACTCATAGCAGACCATCGTTTCATTTTTCTTGCTTTACGGAACTCAAAAGCTCTTCCCATAGTAATTTGTATTTTATTGCTTCCTTGTCTTAAATTTTGAGATAAGGAAATCTATATTTTTAATTTCCGCGTAGACGAAAATTTGTTCGTTATTTATTAATGTGTTACAAATTTAAAAAAAATGTTTGGCTACAAAAATGTTTCAAGCTAAACTATTCTAATAGACGTTTAATCTTTTGGCACATGCCTAGATAAAAACTTAGATTTCGATTCTTCCATTTTTAAAAACACTTTCTGTCTGTTATTATTTAAAGCGTCATTTACCTTGTTATAATTAGTTCCAGCTTTATTAATGTCTTTTATTTTTTTATTGTAAGCATCAATTTGCTCTTTGGTACGTTTCTTTTCTGGAGTTTTATCGATAGTTGTTTTTATAGTTTCAAAATCTTCTTTTAGAATTAAATAATCTGCGATTGTAGGAATTTTATTTTCAGATTCATCAACAAAGAAATTAAAAACAGCTTTGTAAGCTAAAATTAAACTTTTATCAGTTTTATATGGCTCGGTTGTTTTTAGTATTTCTAATCCGTCTTTTGCAGCTTGATTTAGTGCATTTGTATTTTGCTGTATACCGCTAACATCACTTTTTTCTATTGCTTCCCATAAGTATACTTCGTTAATGTAAACTTTAAAGAAAATTAGATAAAGTGCATTTGTATGGTCGAATACCTTATTAGATATTGCCATTTTCTTACCTAAATCGTTATCACTTTCAACAATGTTTATTTTGTGCTTATCGGCAAAAGCGTAGAAGTTTTTCTCGTAATCAACTTGCGATTCCATCATTTTTTCGTCTGCCAATTCTTGAGCCAAAATATAAGCTTCCATTAAGTCGTAAGATTGTTCGGCAACAGCTTTCATATCTATAATATCGGCATATTCCTTTTTTAATAAACTTTCGTTTAAACGCATGTGATTAAGGACGTTGTTTTTATAATCTTCACCATCGAAACCTTTTGCTTTTTCAATTTTAGCAATAGCACGTTCAACCGTTTTTATTAACACTTCTCTCTTTTTAGAAATACTTTTATCGCTTTTACTATGCGCAACGGCTTTAGTATATTTCCATGTGTTTTTTGTTACGGTTTCTTGTTCTTTACCAATAAACTCTAGGTATTCTAAAGCGGAATCAAAACTTTGAGCACTGGCAAAAAGTGAGAACAGAAAAAGTGAAGCGAAAAGTAATTTAGTTAGGACTTTCATTAATTATTAATTTGGGTTATTAAATCTTTTAATATGTTTTGCGCTTCGTTTATATAAATATCTTGAGCGAGTGTTTGTAAAACAGCTTTATTCTGTTCTTTATCTTCTGTATTGTATTCTAAAAGTTCGGTTGTAGATATTGTATTTTTAATTTTAAATAGAGGAGGTGTATTTTCATCCTCATTAAAAATAAAATCTAAAGTTGCTTTTCTACGTTTTTTTTCTTCGGAAATACTTTCCAAAGTAAGTTTGTGTTTTATTCCTTTTTTATAAACGAATTTATATAGTGCTTTATTAATATCTAAAACTCTTTTGAAGCTTTTATCATTAGTAATACGCGCATTACTTTTAGTATTTACAACATCTATTCCTAACTTAGGAAGTGGAATATGTTTTAAACTAATGCTAGTTGATGTGTTTTGTAATGCATGTGATTTATTTTTTTCTGCGGTTTCAAAATTATCGTATAATGATGGTAGTTTAATATCGGGAATAATACCAACAGCTTGATGGCTTTTGCCAGTAACACGAAAAAATGTTTCTATAGTTAATTTAGCAAAGCCTAAGGTTTCGTCTTCGTTTAAAGGCATAATACTTTGCGCACTAGATTTACCGTAAGTTGTAGAGCCTACAATTATTGCGCGATTATAATCTTGCATGGCTGCAGCAAAAAACTCCGATGCAGATGCACTATAATCATTAACCAAAATAACAATAGGTTTACTATAAAAGCTACCACGTTTACGGTCTTTAATAGTATAATTCTCTCCTGCTTTAGATTTTATAATAGCTACAGGACCACGGTCTATAAACATACCCGAAAGTTCTATAGCTTCTTGCATAGAGCCACCGCCATTAAAACGTAAATCGAGAATAAGACCTTCAATATTTTCCTTTTGAAGCTTGTATAATTCTTTAGCAATATCTGCAGTTAGACCACGACCATTTGGAGATTCGT
The DNA here is from genome assembly GCF_947500605.1 of uncultured Lacinutrix sp. Taxonomy (GTDB): domain Bacteria; phylum Bacteroidota; class Bacteroidia; order Flavobacteriales; family Flavobacteriaceae; genus Lacinutrix. The sequence continues at coordinate 28,802 of NZ_CANMSJ010000001.1, forward strand.
AATTGGTATAAAAACTTGGTATTTTAATGTAGCCATAATTGGTAGTGTCTGAAATAAGATACGCTCTAATGGCATTGTTTTCTACCTTAATATTACTTTTAGTAAGCTTTATATCTTGTAGTGTTCCATTTTCTTTTTTTATAGAAAAGGTTAATGTTTTATGGGCTTCTTTATTAAGATATAATGCGATATCTTCATTAGAAACACAGTGTATAGTAAACACGGTTTTTCCATTAGAAATAGATTTTATAACATCGTCCTCTTCAAATTTACCATTTTCGAAAGCTGCACTTCCAGGAATTACGTGTGCAATAGCTATTTCTCCGTTGTCGTTTTTACTTGTAATAATACCAAAAGACATCTGGTTTTTGGAGAGGCTGTTTTGGTAAGTTACTTTTTCGGTAGAACTAAAAAATGTAGAATTAGGATCGTTAACCTTTACATAGGCGTTTAAAAAAGCCGATTTAACAAAACGATTAATTCCGCCTTCTTTATTTAGGAATTCGTTTAAAAGGCAAATTTCATTTTCAATAACTATTTGTTTTGCTTCATTTTCTAAGGTTGCAAAATTCTTTTTTACGTCAGAAATGGTCTCGTTCTCATCGAGTAGTTTCGTAATTACGCGGTAGCTAATTCGTTTACGAATACCTTTTTCTAAGGCAGTTTCATCTTTATAATAGGTATAAAATTTTTGAGGAGTCTGTTGTAATGTTATTGTGCCAGAATAATCTAATGATTTTTGTTTTAAAGCTTCAAGTTTAGCAATATTAAGCTTTATTCTCTGCTCTAAAACCGAAACATATTTGTTTATAAAGTTGCAGTTTTCAACTATAATATAGTCATCGAGTTTTAATTCATCAACACTAAAAACTGTAATATCACTTTTAAGAAAATAATCTTTATCAGCATCCATTTCTTTGAAAAATAATTTAAAAATAGATTTGGAAGTGCTGTCGTTTAGTGTTTTAGGATTAAAATGATTGGTGTTAATCGTTGTTTTAAGCGCAGAAACTTGTTTGCAAAACAGAGTGTCTTCTTGGCTGTAGCCAAAAATTGAAACACAAAAAATAAAGGGAACTAAGAATAATCTAATCATTAAGGGCAGTAAATTAGAGTTGTAAAATACAAAAAAAAGTACTTATAATCCTAGTTGCTACTGCATTTACTAATCTTCTTCTTCAACAATGCCTTCAATGGCTTGCGCAAGTTTTATATCTTTTATAGTAACACCACCAGCATCGTGAGTAGATAATGTAATATTTAAGATATTATAAGTGTTAGACCAATCTGGATGGTGGTTTAAAGCTTCGCACTCAAAAGCAATTCGGCTCATGGCACTAAAGCAATCTTTAAAATTATTGAATTCGTATTCTGTATGGATTGCATTATCTGCATAATCCCATTCTGGTAATTTTTCTAAGTGCTTTTCTATATCCTTTTCTGTGAGTTTTAACATGGTTTTTGTTTTAAGTTATTTATTTATCTAAACTATTAAGTATTACAACTTTTGTTTCAGTAAGGCTTTCGATATTTTGTATTTGCGAGTCATTTAAATTATTAATAAATACTACAATATCAGCATTTATGTTTTTGGATAATTCTTTTAATTCTTCGACTTTACCAGTGCTAATATAGGTGCGGGCGCTAAGAGGTAAATCGAGCATTTTAGAGCCTCCAGGTTTTTTACTTCTAGAAACACCTCTTCTTTGTACAAGTTCTCCAACTATTAGTCCACCTTGATTTATTATTCTATCTCTAATAGAAATAAGATGATCTTCTAGATTTAATTTTGATGAAACCAATCCTGAAATAATTACTCGTTTTCCGTTTATTTGGTGCATTCTAACCATTCCATTTATTAGAAGTTTCATTTTTATAAAAATAAGAATTGTAAGATTGATTTAACAGATTACCACATTTTTTTTATTGAAAAAGTTCGTAATGACATATAGCGAGAACTAAACCTCTAATTCTTTTAAAACATCTTCACTTTCTAATTGTAAATGCTTTGGTAATTTATTCTCTTTAGCTAAAACAGCTAAATAACGCTCTTCGTTAGTAGTATAAACGTTTTTAAAAATAGGTTTACTAATACCTAAGGTGTCAATAATTTCTTTTATAAAATCATTATGAAGCACTAAATCACTACTTCCTAAATGAAAAACGCCATATTTATCACGATTAATAATATAATGAATTTGCTGCGTTAATTTAGTGTCTGTAGTTACATTCATTACCAAATTAGGAAACACCTCTATTGGTAAACCTTCTTTAACAAAGGCCTTAATTTCTTTAATTCGTGGTGATTGTGCTCCAAAAACCATTGGTAATCTTATAATTGCGATTTGCTTTTTAGGCATACGTAATAGCATGTTTTCAATCTTAATTTTAAAATGACCATACATGCTATGACTTAAGGTTTTATCCAGTTCGTAGCTAGGAAACTTGCTATAAGCATCGAAAACATTAGCAGAAGATAAGTAAAGTAGTTTTGCATTATTAGCAATTACATATTCGCAGGCATGCGCATGCGCAATTATTTGTGCAGAAAAATTACCACGAAGTGCAGATATAATTACGGTAGGTTTTACTATTTCAAGAATCTCGAAAATATCGTCTTCTTCAATATTGTATTGAAAGTAATGCTGATTCTTATCAAAGCTATAATTATCGGTTCTATAAGTTCCGTAGGTTCTAAAATAGGAGCAGAGCTCTCTATAAATAGCTTCGCCAATAAAGCCGCTGGCACCTAAAACTAGAATTCTATGTTTTTTGTCTATTTCTTGTTTCATTAAGTAACTTTAAATACTAAAAAATAGAACGGTTTGTTTTAGTAGTAAATTGCTCTAAAGCTTGCATTCCAATTAAAGAATTTCCTTTAGGGTTTAATCCAGGAGCCCAAGTAACAATAACAAAATCGTTAGGTAGTAAAGCTACAATACCGCCACCAACACCACTTTTTCCGGGTAAACCTACTTCGAAAGCAAATTCTCCAGCCTCATCATAAAAGCCGCAGGTTAGCATAATTGCATTAATTCTTTTTACTTGACTTAAGGTTAAGTGTTGTGTTTTATTAACACATTCACCTCTGTTAGAAAAGAGATAAAAAGCGTTAGCAAGTTGCTCGCAATTCATTTCTAATGCACATTGATGGAAATAGAAATCTAAAACAACATCGACATCGTTATTTAGATTATTAAAAGATTTTAAAAGGTTTGCTGCTGCATAGTTTTTAAAACCTGTGTGTTGCTCTGATGCTGCAACTTTTAAGTTGTAATTTATGGTTTGATCTCCAGAAATACCTCTCACATAATTTAAAAAATCTTCTTTAGGATTTTTAAGGTGCGTTACCAAAATATCTGCAACAACAATAGCTCCTGCGTTTATTAATGGATTTCTAGGGATTCCGTTTTCTAATTCTAATAAAGATAAGTGGTTAAATGGGTTGCCAGAAGGTTCTACATCTACACGTTTCCAAATGTTATTACCTTCAAAAACAATGGCTTTAGATAGTGCTAAAACCTTAGAAATACTCTGTATAGAGAATGGTTTATCCCAATCTCCAACTTGGCAATTTTCGCCATTTACTTGCTTTAAATATATACCAAAACTAGTATTGTGTTGCTTTGCTAGTTCTGGTATATAAGAAGCTACAACACCTCTTTGTGTTGTAAGTTTTAAATCGTTATGGATTTCTTCAATAATGTTTTGGAAATCTATCATACGTTTTTTATCCTTTGTAGAAAGGTAATTTTACTACGGTTGCAGGTACTGCATTTTTACGAATTTGGATATTAATTTTACTATTAACATCTGTAAAAACAGTTGGTACATAACCTAAACCAATACCTTTTCCTAACATTGGAGACATAGTACCAGAAGTTACTACACCTATTTTTTTACCTTGCCCATCTACAATATCGTAACCTTGTCTAGGAATACCACGTTCGTCAAGCTCAAAAGCAATTAACTTACGTTCTACACCAAGACGTTTTTGTTCTTTTAAAGCTTCAGAATTTGTAAAGTTTTTAGTAAATTTTGTAATCCATCCTAAACCAGCTTCTAATGGAGACGTTTCGTCTGTAATATCATTTCCGTAAAGGCAATATCCCATTTCTAGACGTAAAGTATCACGAGCAGCAAGACCAATAGGTTTAGCACCAGCTTCGGTAACTTTATCCCAAATTTGTTTTACCTCGTCGTTTTTACAATAGATTTCAAATCCGCCACTTCCTGTATAACCAGTTGCAGAGATAATTACATTCTCTATACCTGCAAAATCTCCAACTACAAAGTTATAGAACTTTATTTCGGCTAAATCGTGACTTGTTAATGCTTGCATTTTTTCTACAGCATTTGGACCTTGTATTGCTAAAAGAGAATAGTCTTCGCTTAAATCGCGCATGGTAGCATCTACATTATTTTTAGATGAGATCCAGTTCCAATCCTTTTCAATATTACTAGCGTTTACTACTAATAAATAGGTTTCTTCTTTTAATTTATAGATAATTAAATCGTCTACAATACCACCATCATCATTTGGTAAACAAGAGTATTGTGCTTTTCCAATAGTTAATTTAGAAGCATCGTTACTAGATACTTTTTGTATTAATTTTAAGGCATTAGGTCCTTCGATTAAAAACTCTCCCATATGCGACACATCAAAAACACCACAGTCTTTTCTTACTGCTTCGTGTTCTATATTTACGCCATCGTATTGTACTGGCATGTTATAGCCTGCAAATGGTACCATTTTCGCACTTAGTGCTTCGTGTGTTGTAGTTAATGCTGTGTTTTTCATTGAAAAAAAGGTTTATTCTTTTCGTATAAACGAAAATCTATAGTGTTTTGTTAATGTTGATTTCTCCAACAAAAGTATTGAAAATTATTGAGTTGATTTCTACGTCTATCATATTAAAAAGGCCTTAATTTTTTAGCTTCAATTTTAATGATTAATTTTCAGCTTTAATATAATAGCTATTATATTTTATGAAACATTATTTCCTTCTTTTTACGTTTTTATGTAGCGCTATTATTTTACATGCTCAGCATACCGAAAAGTATCTAGAGTTAACCAGAAATTTAAAACCTATAGATAGTTTTAAAGCTACTATTTTTCATAAAAACAAACAACTGTGCATTCTGAAAAAATATATAAATATTCAAGAGCATTAAAAGCCATGTTTCTTGCTAAAGAAGGCAAGCTTTTAGATAATAAACGCCATGGTAAATGGGTGTTCTATAATGAAAATGGAGAAGCGGCTAAAGAGAAAACCTACAAATAAAAATGAAATACCTATTTACAAAACTTATCCTTATTTTATTTCTGTTTTCGGCTTGTAAAAATAAAAGAGAATCAGATTTTGTAGGAATACAATACAGTAGCGTTAAACAAGGTTATGTTTTCGATTAATATTTGACTATGGTGGAAATTTCGAATTAGATTGAGATTGTTTGTTTTTAAGGTAATTTCGAATTTCTATAACGGTTTTGTGTGCGAGGATTTACCGCAGGAAAATCAAACGGAACAAAAATACAACGACCTTTGTCTAAGCATTAATTTAGCAATTTTTTATACACGTTGTTGTAAAACGTTTTTATTCATTCTTTTGTTCAGTCAGAGTCTTGAATTCAAACAGTTTGTTTTCAATATTGTCAGTCGTGAATTTTTTAAAGTCATTCACAAATAGAGTAATATCTTGACTCTTTTCGCTTTCTATTTCTAAATTATACTTTTCATTAATTATTAATTTTAAAGGAAGTTTACTTTTTTTAAATGTGAATGATGTAAAACTTTCAAACATCGTATTAATGTTTATTAAACTATCCTTTGATTTTATAGTACTTCCAATTCCAATTCCGTCATCGTTTTTAGAATTCACATAAGATTTGAAAGATATTTTCACTTTTATGGAATCAGTTAAGTTTTCAGTTTCTTTAATTGAAATGCTATCAATAGAATGTTTCGGCTTAATAAAATTCAATTGAATTTTTTTGTTTTCAATCAAATATTCTCCAGAACCAAATTCGTTGATTGTAAAATATGGTCCATCTATATGTCCTTTTATTTGATTCTTATCATTATAGTATGATAATGGCGAATCTCCTTTGTATGAAATAAAACCAAATTTTTGATTTGGCAATAAATGAATAAAAGACAGACTATCAGACGTAAAGAGGGTTTTTTCTCTATTATTTTCTTGTGAGTAAATGTTTTTACTGATTAAAAGAATTGTCAAAATTAAAATTGTCTTCAATTTCATAATATATGTTTATTCAAATTTATTCGTTTTGTGTTTTGAATAAAAATTCAATTTAGTAATCAGTTCTTTTGATTTAGTGAAATGGTCTTTTGGTTTAGGTAAATGTTTTACAACATTTTACTTGATATACAACCGTTTTAATGTTTTATATCAGCAGTTATATAAATTCGAAGTTAGCGGATTTTTTTAACAAAGTCAAGTTGTAAAAAAGCTAAAAATTAGAATTGAAGATAGGTTTATAAATCTTTTAAAATTTAAATAAAATAAGTAACAAAACAATTACCGGACGTTGGTGTACAATACAGTAACGCTAAAGAAGGTTATGTTTTCGATTAATATTTGAGTATGGTAGAAATTTCGAATTAGATTGAGATTGTTTTTTACACTCAGTTCTTTATTATCATAAGTTTTTAATAAAGGAATTATTCTTTATTTTTTTATGAATCATTTAAAGAATATTAATAAAATAACTAGATAGTAACAAATTCAGGTAAAACAATTTCCTCAATTTTAGCTATAGCCTCACTTACGGGAGTTTCAGATTTTCTCAGGTTTATCGCCATATGATTAACACCAACATTTTCATATTCTTTTAAATATTCTGTAAGATGGTTGATACCTACTGTACCACCAAAACGTTGTGGTTTAAAAGTCGCATTGTCGTCTTTAGATAGGTTTAAATGTATAGCCGAAATATAAGGTTTTGCTGCTTGGTCTTCATCATACAAAGCATTACACCAGTATTTTCTGTTTTCTAAAGTTTCTGCTACGGGTCGTGGGTAATTAAACCAAGCTTGCGCGTTTTTGGCAATCCAATTAATACTTTGCCCGGAATGACCAGCTACTACAAGTGGAATGTCTTTTTTAGGTTTTGGATAAACTTCTATACCACTAGTTAAAAAATCGTATTTAGATTTTAAATTGCTATTTGTTTTCCAAGCTTCTTTAATAATGTCAAGATTATGTCTAAAGATTTTAGGTCTTTTTTTATAGTCAATATTATACATTGGGAACTCCACTGGTCTGTCTCCCAAACCTAAACCTAACAAAAGCCTGCCATCACTTAAATTTTCAATGGTAGCAGCAGCTTTGGCTAATTTTATTGGCTGTTGTAGTGGCAATACAATTGCTGCCGTACCCAACAAAATGTTTTTGGTAGCTGCAGATAAATACCCTAAGTACGGTAAGGTGTCAAACAATTGTGCACCATCACCAAAATTAGGATCATATACAGGAACATCTCGCATCCATAAAGCAGCAAAACCTGCTTCATCAATTTGTTGTGCCAATTCTAAATGTTTAGAAATATCGGGTACTCCAAAAGGTCTATTGTCTTCCAAACGTTTGCGGTTTCCTTCTGTTGACCAATCGTTATCTAAAGGGAACTCTATACCAAGTGTCATTTTACCTGGCTTGTATAGTTTATCAAATGAATTCATAGTGTTATTTATTTTTGAAATCATCAGGTATCTCTCAGGATACCTGATGATTTTCAAGATTAGTTATTCCAGATACTATCTGCAGTGTAGGGTCCGTTTTCAACTTCCCAAAATTTACCATCTATAAAACGGTGTCCTTTATCTAAATCCTTCAGCAAAGCCATATCTTCTTCTTTAAGCGTATGGTTTAACGTCTCTAAATTCTGAAGCAATCTCGCTTCATTAATAGATTTAGGAATTACCGCAATGCCTCGTTGCATAGTATATGCCAATGCAACTTGTGCAGGCGACATATTTCGTGCGTTGGCAATGTTTTTTATTGTGTCATTTTCCAACAAACGTAAAGTGTTGTTTTCATCTACAAGTGAACCTAATGGTGCATATGCTGTTATATGCATATCAAAATGCGAGCATAATGCTTTTAATTCTTTCTGCTGTAAAAACGGATGCATTTCTACTTGATTCATCTCTGGTTTATGAACAGCACTCGCCATTATTTCTTTAAGCTGATTTTCATTGAAATTACTCACGCCAATATGCTTTGTAAGACCTTGCTCTAAAGCAGCTTCCATCCCTTTCCAAGTATTGGTTAATGGTACTTCTGAAAGCGGAATAAAATCGAATGCTTTTTCTGGCATTTCTGTTCCTTTTTTTAAAGCTACTGGCCAGTGGATAAGATACTGGTCTAGATAATCTAGTCGTAAATCTTCTAAAGTTTGATTCAACGCAGGAATCACATTCTCTTCACCGTGGGAAGCATTCCATAATTTGGAAGTCACCCATAAATCTTCTCTAGTAACCAAACCTTGTTTAATTGCTTCAGCAATGGCATTACCAACTTCTTTTTCGTTACCGTATGCCGCAGCACAATCTATATGTCTGTATCCCATTTTTATAGCCGAAAGAACAGCATTGTACACTTCATTAGGTTCAGATCTAAAAGTTCCTAATCCTAAAATTGGCATTTCGTCGTTATTTCTAAATTTTAATGTAGTCATCGTTATTATATTTATATTTTTTCTCTTTTGAATAAAACAAGTGTCAACAAGAACCCTACAATTACTAGAATACCACCTACCCAAGGTGTTGCTTCAATACCTAAGCTCGATTCTACAACCATTCCGCCTACATAAGCACCAATAGCAATACCTACGTTAAATGCTGCAATGTTTAATGCAGATGCTACGTCTTCTGTTCCTGGTAAGTACTTTTCCGCCATTTTCACTACGTATAATTGCAATGCTGGCACGTTTGAAAAGGCAAGTATTCCCATAAAAAACAAGGTTATTATTGCAAAAATCTGACTAGAAGCCGTGAAGTATAAAACAAACAACACAATGGCTTGTAACGCAAACATTACCAATAATGCTTTACCTGGTTTGTTGTTAGATACTTTACCTCCAATAATATTTCCTATAGCAATGGCGATACCATAAATTAAAAGGAATACACTGGTCATATTTGAAGAGAAACCAGTTACTTCTTCTAATAGCGGTGTTAAATAAGTAAAAGTTACAAACGTACCACCATAACCAAATGCAGTAATGGCTAACACTAATAAAATAGACGGATTCTTAATCACCTTTAATTGGTCTATAAGTCTTAATGGAGCCGATTGTTTGATGTTTTTAGGCACCAAAGCTAAACTAGCTATTGCACCTACTAATCCTAAAAGGGCTACACCAATAAAGGTTGCTCTCCATCCAAAATTCTGACCAATGTATGTTCCTAAAGGCACACCAGTTACAATAGCCACGGTAAGACCCGCAAACATTATAGAAATAGCAGTTGCCCTTTTGTCTTTTGGTACTAAACTTGCAGCAATAGTAGAACCGATAGAGAAAAATACACCGTGCGCAAAACCTGTTACCACTCTTGATAAAAGAAGCAATTCAAAGCTTGGTGCAATTGCTGCTAATCCGTTACCAATTATAAATAACACCATAATCCCCATTAATAATTGTTTTCTTGGAATTTTACCTGTTAGGGCAGTTAGTATTGGTGCACCAATAGCAACACCAATAGCATAGAGACTTACTAATAATCCTGCTGATGTTAATGATGTGCCTAAATCGTTTGCAACAGTAGATAGTAGACCTACAATTACAAATTCTGTTGTTCCTATGGCAAATGCACTTATGGTCAATGCCCATAATGCTGCTGGTAGACCTTTCTTTTTGGCTACCGTTGTGTCTTTATTTATAGTTGATGTTTCCATAATTTCTAATCGTTTTTTGTTATTCTTATTTAATAGCAACAGGATTTATTTGTACTTGCGTAGAGCCTTCATATAAAGGATGACCTAATACAAAAAGGAATTCCCAAGCTTTATCCTCAACCAATTCATCTACAAGAATGTTTTCCAATACTTGTACACCATATTCAGTTGCCATCATTTGATTTACAGGAAAAGAAAGTTCGCTGTTTTCGTGTGGTACAGCCTCAAAAGACCAGTTATCTGCACCTGCTGCTACAATTCCTTTTTTACCTAAATAATGCGCAGCTTCAACACCAATTCCAGGTCCACCAGCTAAATAGCGTTTATCATCTTTACCCATTAATTTTGTCCATCCCGTGTAGAACAATACCACATCACCTTTACGAATTTCAACACCTTGTTTTTTAGATACTTTTTCAATGTCTTCAACTGTAAAAACAGTGCCTTCTTTTACAATATCTTGATTGTAATATGAGCGCATATCTAGCACAACACCTCTAGTTACAATTGGAGGTAATTTTTCTAGACCTAATTTTTTCACACCAGATACGGTTAAAAAATCTTCTACTTTATGACCGTTATAATGCACATTGTCTCTACCATAATGTGCCAATCCGTTTATTTGAGACCCAACACCTGTCCAACCAATTAATTGATCATCTACGTAAGTGAATTTGTTAGAACCTGCAGCAGCAGTTTCTGGTTGTAACGTTTCAATGTGAAAGTATCTGTGACGGAAAGCTGCAGTTTGTGCATTTACCACCATTCCTAAGCGATATACTTTTCCTTTTTTTACCAATTTTACCGCATCCAAAACTGTTTCTTCATTCAAAAGGTTTAGTGCGCCAATTTCATCGTCAGCACCATAAGGTGATGTTGGTACTTGTTGCGCGTTTGTAGTTAAAGCAGTGAAAAGTGTAGCTGCTAAGGCAATTGTTTTTAATGTATTTACTATTGTTTTCATTTTAATATGTTTTTAAATTTCTTATACAAATTTCCGATTAAAGCAAGAGGTGTGCGAGGATGTACATCACCATTTTAAAGTGATGTATGTCACATTTAATAATGCTCATACATCACTTGGTTTTTTTAGAGATACTTACTCTTCAATCTTCATCTTTAACACCAAGTAAGGCGGTTTACTGGCATCTTTTCCTTCATTTAATAAAGGAAGGTTGTGAAGTTGATTTGCTACTATATATAAGTAGTTACCGTGTATGGCAACACCATCAGGCCAAGACAGGTCTTTTTTGGATTGCGCAATGGTTTTCATTCCAGCAGGCGTACTTTCTACAATGGCTGAATTTTCAACATCGGTTACATACACTTTTCCGTTTGCACCCACTTTAAATCCGTCAGATTTTGGTTTGTTGGCATAAAACTCGATGTGCTTATTCAGTTCGCTATCTTGCTTACTTTCATCAGCTAAAACAGCAGAAGGTATGCGGTGAATTTTGGTATTCCCCATTGCACCATAGTAGATGTAATTGTTTTCATCATCTATGGAAATTGGATTTAAAGGATATCTAGGCTGAATGGTAGTACCGTCTTTTCTTTTGTGGGAAACCAATCTACCGTGAATTTTTACTGGTTCATCAGCAGGTAAAAATGAAGCATTCCCTTCCAAAACACGTCTTATATAACCTGTTTCTAAGTTAATCACGACAAAAGCTGGTGCAATTGGCGGATTTAAAGCATCGGTCATATCTGCAATGACAGCAGTGTTGTTTTTAACATCGATTACAAAATCCTGTAAAAAAGGTTTTGTTGATAATACCGTATTCGGGATAGGAAAAACTTTTGTTACATTACCGGTAACCAAATCAAACCCAACTAATTTTGGAGCTTGATTTTGTTTTACATTACCCATATCCAATACCCAAAGGATACCGTTAGCATCAGCTTGAATTCCGATAGTTGAATTGATACCTTTTAAACTTCCGTTTTGTGGTTTTACAATCCACTCTTTATCTCCAAAAGGAATAGCTTCTCCATTAGGTAAAATTTCTTTCACCATATATTTTGAAGCACTTAAGGCACTCATTGTTACAAATATTCTTCCGTCGTTAGAGACGGTTATATTTCCTGGTCGTGATTCTGGAAATGTAGCTATCGTTTCTAATTGTGCTTGTGCTGATAGTGTAAAATTCATTACAAGTGCGAACAAGACTGTTTTTATAATTGTTATAGTTTTCATTGTTATTGTTTTTAAAAAGTGAATATGATTTGATTAGTTGCCTAAGAATTTCTTTTGGGTTGATGGGTCTATCCAGATAACATCGCTTGGATTTCTAGCTAAGGCATCAAAAACGAGTACGTCTAACGGACCTTCTAAAATTTTTCCGTTACCGTGTGCTGTACCTTTGCCCCAAAAAAGTAAGTCGCCTTTTCCTGCAACAATAGGACCTTTATCGTCTACGTAAAATTCTGCTTTTCCGTTTAAAATGTAGAGGTAGGCATCAGATTTTGCGTGGTAATGCATAGGCACTTCATCATACAATCTAAAGATTCTTACACCTGCGTGTTCGCGGTCTATTAATCTAATGTCTTTGATAATACCATTATGACTTTTAGGAAGTAGCGTTACGTATTCATCAATATTAATAATACCGTAAGAGTTACCCATTGAAGGTCTTTTGCCTTCTTGCGCATAGGAACTAAAACCTATTGTAATTACCGTAAATAATAGAAAAAGTGTTCTTGTTGTTTTCATAATAAATTGTATTAAATTGTTCGATACAAAATTCTATGAAAACAAAGGGGTGTGCGAGGACATACATCACGGATTTTTTGTGATGTATATCAATCTTGAAAAGTGATTTAGGTCACTTTTAGCTGTTAAAACGACTTAAGGTCTCTCTTGATACGCCTAAATAGGAAGCTATTAATTTTTTAGGAACGCGTTGTATTAATTTTGGAAGTTTATTTAGTAGATACTCATACCTGCTTTCTGCGGTCATTGTGAGTAAAGACAAGATTCTTTGCTGTAAATTTATATAACCGTTGTTAGATTTAATTCTGAAGAAGTTGGCAACAGCTGGTACTTCTAAGCAAATTTTTTCCCTGTTTTCCAAAGACAAACAGAAAAACTCTGAATCTTCAAGGCAATCCACAAAAATAGAACCTGGTTCTTGGTGCTGAAAAGCACAGTGATCACTCACCCAGTAATTTTCCATTGCAAATTGAAGAATATGTTCTTTTCCTTTATCGTCTATGGAATACGCTTTTACCAAACCATTAATAATCCAATATTCAAAATCTACAGATTGTCCTGACTGAATTAAAAACTGATGTTTTTTGAGACTTTTATACTGAAACTGCGATTTAACAAAATTCCATTCGTCATCTGTTAATGCAAATAACTCTTCAAAATGTTGTCTTAGTAAATCAAGTTTTTCTTCCATATCGCAAATTTATTTTTTATTTCTGATTCTGGAAAGTTTACTAGTGGTTAAATATATTGATTGGTGTTGTTTTTTACAAATATAGCTTAACATTTTATTTGATATATAACTGTTTTATATCAGCAGTTATATAAATTCGAAGTTAGCTTTTTTTTAAACAAAGTAAAGTTGTAATAAAACAAAAAAAATAGAGTTGAAGACAGGTTTGTAAATCTATTAAAATTGAAAGAAAATATATAAATGCAATTATTTTATACATTGTTACCCGCTGGCTTTTTATTCATAATTTATTCTTTTTCGTAAAGCAATGATTTCTAACTCTAATTCAGAGAATGCTACTTCCATATTTTTAGCATGGAATTTTTCGTAAATCTTTTTTCTTTCCTCTTCAGTCGTATTCTTTTCATATAGTTTTGGCGAAGGCGGAATTGGATTAACAATTGGATATTCAAAACTTCTACTAATTCCACACATATTTAATCGCAAAAATCCGTCCTCCATATTTCCGTATACAATCCACTTTCCTTTTCTCTCAACATACGGACTGCAATATTTCCAATTTTTTGCAACATAAACGTTTCCAATTGAGTCTCCACTATCTAATGATTCCGTTACTTTTATTTTAAATGTCAAATCTGAATCGTTCACTTCAATTACCTCTCCAATAAAAATACATTCAGAATTTTCCAATTCAGATTTCTGCCAATCGGAAAGTCTTTTTATCACACAATCGCAAGCAAAACTTTTTAACGAAATAAGAATGATAATTAGAACTAAATATTTTTTCATAGTTTCTGTTTTCAGCTTGGAGGCAACGTATTTGTTGCATGGTTAAACACCTAATTTAGTAAATAAAAGCGTAATAGAAAATCAGCAAGAATTTTGGCAGGTAGGAGAGAACTATCAATTAATTATACGCCGTATTATTTGTAGTGCTTATTGTAAGCTTTTATTTGGCAGTTTTTATTTTCCACAATAGACTTTTAGTTTTAATAAAAGTTTAAATGTAAATATGTCATTTTTATACATGTAAATATGACAAGTTTTCAAAGTTTTGACAAATTTTCATAAAATATGATTTAATAATTGTGATAAAAACTAATAAATCGATTTTGGTATTTAATTTGTTTAATGGTTATTGAAGTCGTAAAGATTTCAAATTTGAAATAATGTTTAATTTAAATTTTTTAATTATGAGCAATTTAGTTAATGTTCCTAAAAACGGAAGTTTAGCGAACAGCAATTCAAATCAAAACTTCCCAAATTTGTCAAATTGGTTAGATGATATCTTTAATAGAGATCTACCATCAGTATTCACTTCAAATTTTAATACTGGAATTACTTTACCCAAAGTAAATATTAAAGAAACTGCCGATGCTTTTATGGTTGAAATGGCAGTTCCAGGTATTAAGAAATCAGATTTTCAAATTGACCTCGATAATCAAGTATTATCTATTTCTACGGAAACAAAGAGAGAAAATAAACACAAGGAAGAAAATTATACTCGTAGAGAGTTTGGTTATTCTTCGTTCAAAAGAACCTTTAATTTACCCGAAAGTGTAAACGATGAAAATATTAATGCAAATTATGAAAATGGGATATTAAATATTCTTTTACCCAAAAAAGAAGAGGCTAAACAAAAACCAGCCAGAAGCATTAAGATTTCATAATTGTTTCACTAAATATTAGAGCAAAATATTAAGAAGGATGCTGATTTTTCAGCATCCTCTTAATACTAAGTTTAATTCTTTAAAATTATAATGTTATGCCAAGAAAGTTTAAATCTGGGGAATGGGTAGCAGTTAAAGGAAAATTTACCTCCCCAAAAATGCAAGTTATTAAATATGTTACAAAAAAAGATTCAATATTTGGTTTGGTTAATAATGACAGTTATTTGGAATGTGTTTGGTATAAAAATGGTGAACGAAAATTAGAAGTGTTCCACCAAAATAAATTGATTAAAATAATAGAAGCTAGTAGTTTATTAAAAACATTAAAAACAAACTCAAAACTAAGTTTAACTTAAAATATAAAGTGATGAAAAAGTATGTTTTATTATTTATGGTTGGCTTATTAAGTGTTAGTTGTAAAGGGCAAGAAAACGAAACTAAAATAATTGAACAAGAAGACAATAAAACAGATACAGTTAAAGAGCCCAAAGGCACTTGGAAAGTTGACAAAGAATTTGATGAAAACGGAAATTTAATTAGATTTGACAGTATTTATTCGTGGTCTTCTAATAATAAATTCGATAATCTCTCATTGTCTGATAGGGATAGTTTGATGCAAACATTTAAATCAAGATTTTTTTCAAACTATTCACAATTTGAAAATCAAGAATTTGAGGATGTTTTTTCTCAAGATTCACTTTTTAGCAAACATTTCTTTAATGATGATTTTTTCGGAAGTAATTTTGGCAATGATTTTATGGATATTGATAAATTAACACAACAAATTATTGCAAGGCAGAAGAAGTTTTTAGAAAAATATCAGTCTGAATTTATTAAACCTGAAGACGAAAACTAAAAAGTTTTCGTCTTTTTTTCTTATTAGTTTTTATTGCATTACACAATGTTTAAAACGGTTTTGTGTATGGAAAGTTGCGTTTTTGTTAAAGAACTAATCTACGCATTATTTTTATGCGATGTTGGCATTAGTTTTTATTTTCATAAAATTTGAATTCGCCCGGTTCAGTTCTTAAATCAGAATCATTTAATCCGCTTTCCCATCCTTTTTTATTAAATTCTTTGGCAAGATGTTGTTTGTATTTTGTAAAAAGATTGTTGTAAATCAGATAATCCTTTTCAGTAATTAATGGGTCAGTTAATGCAATTTGTTCATTTAGTCCAACAGGATAACGAGCATTTGAAACGCATTGTATCGATAAAACTGATTGAAATTCCTTCTGCTCATTATTTGGTCTAAAGCGATTCAATTTAGAAAGTTGATTTAAGTCGTGAGTTTTAATTTCTTTTTGAAGTTTACCTTTATTCACTAATTCAGGATTATTCAATACAGCAATTCCTTTTAATAAATTCTCTAAAGTATAAGACATTAAAAGATAAGTAGCCCGAGAGAGTACTGGTCTTTTTACCGTTTTTTGATTTTCAAAATGAAATGTTTGATAGAAATGTGCTTTTTCTTTAATCAAATAGAGCTCTTCAACAGCTTCATTTAATTCCAAAGCAGCTTGAAACCAATGTTCTGGACTTGAATAATAAATGAATCTTTTCTTTTTATTCGACATTTCTCAAATTACCGTCAATGTTTTACTTAATATATAGCCATTTTAATACTTTACATCAGCAATTATATAAATTCGAAGTTAGCGGATTTATTTAACAAATTCAAGTTGTAATAAACTAAAAATCCGAACACATTTTATTCTTAATTTAGATCTAAATAAACTTTAAATCTAAAGTTCTTACGGTCTATAAAATACGCTATAATTTGAAGAAGTATTATAACAAACCAATTCCTGCCTAAGCAGGAATTTCTAATTTACACTAAAACAGTGTTTGGTTTGCTATTCTTTTTAATAGGAAAGAAATATTATTCTATTTTATGCTTAGCTAAAAACTCTAAAATGAGTTTTGCAATTTCACTTGTCTTTTCTTCGGCAGCAAAATGTCCAGCATCAAGTAAGTGTAACTCAGCTTTTGGTAAATCTCTTAAATAAGCTTCGGCACCTTTGTAATTGAATTTTAAATCTTTTTTTCCCCAAGTAATTAATGTTTTTGGCTGATTGTCTTTCAGCATTTTCTGCCATTTCGGGTAACTAAGTAAATTAGTATTATAATCTTTAAAAAGCTGTACTTGTATTTCTCTGTCTTTTTTAGATGTTAAAAAAGCTAAATCATGAGTCCAAGCATCTGGACTTTGTATGTTTCTATTTGTACTATCCAAATCGAATAAATACTGCTTGTTAATTATAGCATCTTCACCAGTTATACTGTATAAAAAATCATGCTTTTCTTGTGTGGTATCTTTTTGCGCTGTTCTAAAAAAGGCTTGTCTTTTAGGTGTTAAACCATCTAAATAAGCATTTGCATTCTGTACAATTAAAGCTTCAATTCTTTTTGGGTTTTTCATCATCATACGATAACCAACAGGAGCTCCAAAGTCTTGCATGTACATTATATAGTTTTTTACTTGTAACTTATTTATAAGTTTTTCGGTATAATCTGCTAACAAATCAAAACTATAATCTGTCGTGTTTGGATCTAAATGTGTGCTATAACCAGAACCTAAATTATCTGGCGCAATAACATGGTAATGTGTTGCTAACATAGGAATTAAATTCCTGTACGAATGTGAAGACGTAGGATAACCATGCAGTAATACTATGGTTGGGTTACTTTTATTTCCAGCGGCTCTATAAAATAATTTTACACTATCAATTTCGGTATAATTATAAGTTGTTGCAGGTGGTAAAAAGAATTCTTTTTTACTATCTAGAACATTGGCCTCTTTTGCGTTATTACACGCAAATAAAGAGAATGCTAAAAAAGAAATTACTATTAATTGTTTCATGGATACTGCTTTTCTTTTCGAGTTGAAAATTTATAGATTGTTAAATTTAGACGTTTTTATTTGCTAAGCTTTCGCATAAAACTTCTAATTTTTTTAATAATAGCATCTCCATCTTCTTCTAAAGCAAAATGACCAGTATCGTAAATATTATAATCTATGTTTTTTACATCCTTTTTAAAGGCTATTGCACCACTTTCGGGAAAAAAAGCATCGTTTTTACCCCAAACAATTAATAATGGTGGTTGATTGACTCTTAAATACTTTTGCCATTTTGGATATAATTTCACGTTGTTTTGGTAATCGTAAAACAAATCTAGATTTATAGCATGTGCATTTGGTCTAGACAACCTTAAGTAATCTAAATTGTAACTATCAGGATCTACCGTTTCTGTATTTCTAACGCCATGTGTGTATTGCCATTTTAAACCTTCTAAACAAAAAGCTGATAATAAAGCATCTTCGGTTTGTTTGGTTCTATTTTTCCATAGTTCTCTAATACCCGCCCAAGCTTCTCCTAAACCTTCTTCGTAAGCATTTCCGTTTTGGTTTATTATAGCTGTAATTCTTTCAGGATGTGCAGTTGCTAATCTAAAACCAATTGGTGCGCCATAATCTTGAATCATTATAGCATAAGAATTAATATTCTTTTTTTCTAAAAATGAATTTATCGTTATGGCTATATTATCAAACGTGTATTTGTAAGTATTAGCATCGGGAAAAGCGCTATTTCCAAAACCAGGATAATCTGGTGCTATTAAGTGAAATTCATTTTCTAATTGGCTTATTACTTTTCTATATTGGTAAGACGATGCTGGAAAACCGTGGAGTAAAACAATAGTCGGTTTTTTAGGATCACCAGCTTCTCTATAAGCTATGTTTACACCGTTTACATCTAATGTTTTATATTTTAGAGTTGTGTTACTGTTTTCGCTTATTTGCGTTGTATTTGTAGGTGCAGTAGTTGTTTGCACACTAGCTTCCTGTTTACACGAGATAAAAAGTAAAAGGATACTTAATGCTATTACTAAATTTTTCATATTTCAATTTTATTATAATATTGCTAGGCAATATGTATTAAATAGAAAGCCTTAACGGTTATTTAAAACCAGTAAGACTTTCTATTTTTTTATTTAATTTCTACCAGCCATTACACCACCATCTGTATCCCAAATAGCACCTGTAACCCAAGCAGCTTTGTCTGATAATAAGAAGACAATACTATTTGCAACATCTTGAGATTCTCCAAAACGACCAATTGGGTGAAAACCATTAAAACCAACTAGAGCTTCTTTTGCAGCTTGTTCTCCACCAAAAACACCATGATAAACAGGCGTGTTAACTAGGGCAGGAGAGACCGCATTTACACGTATATTATCTTCTGCTAATTCCATAGCTAGATGTTGAGTTAATGAATGTAAACCTGCTTTTTGCATAGAATATGCAGAAGAAGGTGTTGCTTTTACAGCTTGTTTTGCCCACATAGAACCTACGTTTACAATAGATCCACCTTGAGTAGCTTTCATTTTTTTAGCAACACTTTGTGTGATAAAAAAGAAACCTCTATTTAAATCTTGATAAGAGTTATAGTCTTCCATTGTATGATCTAAAAAAGGTTTAGGGCCAAATATTCCTGAAGCATTTACTAGATAATCTAAGTTGTCTAAACCATCAATTTTAGCTATTAAATCATCTACATCGCTAGTATTAGAGATGTTTGCCGTGTGTTTTACTAGATTTGGTGCATCTGCAATTTTATCTGTATTTCTACCCACAACATGTACTGTTGCACCACCTTCTAATAATGCATTTGTAGTTGCATTACCAATTCCGCTTGTTCCTCCAATTACTAAGGCTACTTTGTTTTCAAATTCTTTCATTTTTCTTTTTATTTAATTATTAATTAAAGACAGACAAGTCTGTCTTTATATGTTTAAATTTTTTTATTGAATTATTATTTCACATAAATTTTTTGACTCTAATATTGGCCAATCTTCTTGGTGTAAATGGCTTTCACCAACAGCACTTTCGTAAAGCAAGTATATTTGTCTTGCAAGAGAATTAACCTGTTCAGCTTTAACTTTTTCTAAGTTGTTTGTAATAAGTTTAGATATAATAGCAATAAAACTGTTTTTTTGAGATTGAATTTCATTTCTAATAATTTCATTGTCTTTTGGTATCTCTGAAACTGTTTTTATACACCAACAACCATTAAAATCTTTATCTTGATAAAACAATTGTAGGAAATCGAAAATAGCAAGTATTTGATCTTTTCCTTTAGGTTTAGAAGTTGTGAAGTTTTCAAAATCTTCTAGAAAATTGATGTTTTTAAATTGAAGATAAGCCAGACATATTTCTTCTTTAGATTTAAAATGATTGTATAACGTTGCTTTTGCAATGCCAGCTTCAGCAATAATTTGGTTTATACCTGTAGAATTATAGCCATTTTTATAAAATAAAAATGATGCAGTTTCTATAATTCTATTTTTTACATCAGCGTGTTTCATATTGCAAATATATAATAAATATTTGAAAACAGACAAGTCTGTCTGTTTTTTTAAATTAAAATAATTTTATTGTTTTTCATAAGTAAACGATTCTGTTTTATCAGATTTTTAATTTCAATATGATGTTTGTTTAACTCTTAATATTATTATAATTCTGTATTAAACTAAAGTTAAACACGGTTTTAGACTAGGAATGAGGGTGTTGTAATGGTATCTTTAGGTATGGAAAATATTTTAGTAGCAGGTGCAAACGGCACCACAGGAAAAAAAATAGTTAATCTTTTAAAAGAATCTCAATATTTTAACCCAATTGCAATGGTTAGAAAAGAAGAGCAGAAAGCTTTTTTTGAGGCTAAAAAAATTGATACTGTTTTAGGTGATTTAGAAGGAGATGTTTCTCAAGTATTTAATACTACAAATAAAATAGACAAAGTTTTATTTGCAGCTGGTTCTGGTGGTAAAAAAGTAGTAGAAGTAGATCAAGAAGGCGCGAAGCGATTAATTGATGCTTCAAATAAAAATAACGTTAAAAAGTTTGTGATGCTTAGTTCTATGGGAGCGAACCAGCCGGAAAAGGCTGAGCAGCTTCAAGAGTATTTAAAGGCGAAACATAATGCTGATGAATACTTAAAATCTAGCGGATTAACTTATTCAATTGTTAGACCAGGTACTTTAACTAATAATGAGTTAACAAATGAAATTGAACTGGAAGAAAAATTGAATAATAGAGGAGAGATTAGTAGAAACGATGTTGCACAAACATTAGTAAGAACTCTTAAAGATGAGATTGCAAATAATGCCACATTCGAAATTATTAAAGGAAACACTTTAATTGGTGATGCCTTAAATAAAGTATCTACTGTTAAAGCTTAATTAGCAAATAATAATAGAATTTTAAACCATTGTAGCTGCCAATTTTGGTGGCTACTTTTTTTATATGGTTAATTGTACTTCCTTTTGGGAGTCGTTCTTTATTTGGTCTTTTTAGTTTTAGAAACATCAGCTTTAGCAATATAAACCCAAGCCTTTTTTCCAGTAGAAAAAGTTTCTAAAATTCTCTTATAATCACTTACTTCATATTTATCTGTTTCAATAAGTTCCTTTTTGGTGATTTTAAAAATGGTACCTTCAATAGAGTCATTTACATTGTTAGTCTTTAAAGCAATGGGATGAAACTCTTTGCCGCTAGCTTTTAAAACTTTGGCATCAGTAATTTTTAATTTATCGAGTTTATATTGTTTTAAACTTGCCTTTTCTCCATTAAGTAAGCGTCCATAATTTTCAAGTTGTACAGTATTTAACTGTAATGTTCCGTATGAGAATAAATTATGTTTTAAAGCGTCCTGCATAGAATATTAGTTTGTTTTGTACAGTTATATTAGCGTTTTTTATAAGTCTTTGTTTGGTGTAGTACTAGCACCTACAGTAGCGTTTTTAAACCAAACTTCTGCATAACATCCATTTGCATATTGTTTAGGGATATCTCCATTATAAGTTTCAGATCCAGTACTCCAAACGATGTTTTTTTCTGGGTCTTTTCCGTTGGTTTGATTGTAAGCACCTTGTTTAAAGTATTGTATTTCTCCAGCATAACCGTTTTCACGCTCTACACCATCACGACCTATTGAGGCATATAATGATAATATTTGTTTTGGAATGTTGGAGTAGGTTGCAAATTCAGATTGTAATAAATTTTTTGTGAATTTTACAGTTTCATGGCCATCGCTTGTAAAAGTGAGGTACATTATACCTTTGTGTACATTTACTTCGTAGCTAAATTCTTCATCTAAAGCAAGACCATTTTCTGGCTCTTCAGGAAATGTTGTTTTGCTAGGTCCAACAACAGACATGTCGTTTCCCCAAACAGCTGTAGAGTAGTCCCATCTTTTAGAGTTGTCTCCTTTTGTATTAATTTCGTAATTCCAAAAAACAGAGCCTTTAGTATGCCCAGGAAATTTTTTATAAAAGATTTTTAAAGGTTCGTTTTCGTGTCCTTCGTCACTATGAATTTGTCCAACAACTACAGAGTAAGAAGCAGCAACTCTTGCATCTCCAGAGGTTGATACATGTTTTACTTTTAAGGTTCCTGTTAATTTGCTACCTGTTTCTGGTATCCAATGCTGTTTTTGACCTAATTCTGTTCTGGTATTGCTTGAAGTACGAGAAGTAATACCAGAATTTGGTGTTTTATATACTACCCAATCGGTATTGTTTTCGTTGGCTACGTAGAAAAAGTCTTTTGCTTCGTAGTCTATTAGATTTTTAGTATGTGTACCATTACCTAATAAAATTTTCCATTTGTCCATAAACGGAATAACATCGCTTGGATACGTTATCGTTTTTGTGTTTTCATGTACTTCTTTTTTAGGAGCATCAAAACAACTACTTAGTAATAAAAGAAAGCTAAAGATTAAAAACGAGTGTGGTGATGATGATGGTTTATTTTTAAGATTCATTATATCTTTTTTTAGATACGTTTTAATTAATCAAATGAAATTAGTCAATACTAAAAACTTAATAACCAGTATTATTTATTTCTATCCAATAACCATCCGGATCTTGGAAATATATTTGCTGTATGCCATCGTCTCGAACGTAGTCTTTACTTGGTGTACCTTTCCAATCTGAGTATTCTATATTTAAACTTTTAAGGTGTTTAATAATTAAATCTAAATTAGGAGTTGCTAAGGCAAAATGAACAGCCTTATTGGTTATAACGTCAAGTTTAGGTCTAGGTATAAGATGTATTTGTTTTTTATCTGTTAAAGAGAGCCATCGCGTTTTAGAATTTGAAGCAGTGTTTTTAATCTCTTCAAGCAATAATACTTCTTTATAGAAATGCAGAGATTGGTCTACATCTTTTACAGAAAGTGCAATATGATCTATTAAGAAGGTGAACATAATATTCTATTTTAAATATGAGATTGCTTTATACTACGCAATGATATTTATTTCAATAAAAACGATTTTAAACCATCGTAACTACTAATTTTAGTTGCTTCTTTAGTTTTTCCCATAACCGATTGTATTTGTTCTGGTAGTGGTTGTTTTTCTTTAATAACGTCTTCAACTACATCTAAAAACTTTGTTGGATGTGCTGTTTCTAAAAATACACAATGTGCATTTGGATTGTTTTCTAAATAAGCTTTACTACCTAAATAACCAACAGCTCCATGAGGATCTGCAACGTAATTGTATTTATCGTGAATTTCTTTTAAAGCTACTTTAGTTTCGGCATCACTAAAACTATAGGAAGATAGATTGTTTTTTAATGCGTTAAAATTATTTTTATAGATTTCTCTAATACGTATAAAGTTACTTGGATTACCAACATCCATTGCATTACTAATAGTTTGTACAGATGGTTTTGGGTTGTATTCTTCTGTTTTTAAGTATTGTGTTACAACGTTATTTTCGTTGTTAGATGCTATAAAGTGTTTAATTGGTAAACCTAATTGTTGTGCCATCATTCCTGCGCAGACGTTTCCAAAGTTTCCACTTGGTACAGAAAACACAATGTCTTTATGTGTTTTATGTAATTGCTTGTAAGCAAATATAAAATAGAGAAGTTGTGGCAACCAACGTGCAACGTTAATAGAGTTTGCAGAGGTTAATTGCATTTTACTAGTTAATTCTTCGTCTAAAAAAGCACGTTTAACCATGTCTTGGCAATCATCGAAAACACCGTCTACTTCAAGTGCTTTTATGTTTTGTCCAAGTGTTGTTAATTGCATTTCTTGTATGTCGCTTACTTTTCCGCTAGGATAAAGAATGACAACATTTACTCCTTTTACACCTAAAAAACCATTTGCTACAGCGCCACCTGTATCTCCAGAAGTTGCAACAAGCACAGTAACCTCGTTTGTGTTGTCTTTATTAAAATAACCTAAACAACGTGCCATAAAACGTGCGCCAACGTCTTTAAATGCCATTGTTGGTCCGTGAAACAACTCTAAAGTAGAAATATTATCATTTAATTTTACAATAGGAAAATCGAAAGACAAGGTTTCTTCAATTATGGTTTTTAAAACTGTTTCAGGAATATCTGGACTAACAAATTGTTTAAGAGCTTCGAAAGCAATTTCGGTATACGTTAAATCGTCTATATTATCGAAAAACGATTGTGGTAATGGTGTTATAGTTTCTGGGAAATACAATCCTTTATCTGGAGCTAATCCTTTAATTACAGCATCTTTAAATGTTGTATTTGGTGCTTTTTTGTTTAGAGAGTAGTAGTTCATTATTTTAGATTTTGAATTGTTTCTGTCATTGCGAGGACGCAAGACGTAGCAATCTTTTACTTTATGTGTTCAATTTTAAATTTTGGTGTTATTCATGAGATTACCATGACGCTAAAAAGCATCTCGTAATGACGATTGAATTTATAACACCTTCATTCCTTGTGTATTAATTTTAGAAACGTATACATTAAACTCAATCTCAGTTTTAGAGTACACGTTTTTCATAGCTTCAGCAACGGCTTCAGCAGTATCTTTTCCTTTAGATAATGCAAAAATAGAAGGACCAGAACCCGAAATTCCTGCACCTAAAGCACCTGCTTTTATAACTTCAGTTTTAACCGAATTAAAATGAGGGATTAACTGACTTCTATAAGGTTCTACAACAACATCTTCTAAAGATTCACTTAATAAATTATAATCTTCAGTATGTAATGCATGTACTAAACTTCCAACATTAGACCATTGCGTTATGGCATTTTGTAAAGGAATGTCTTTAGGTAAAATAGCACGAGATTCTGATGTCTTTACCTCAATTTGAGGATGAATAATTGTAACAAATAAATCTTTTGGTGTTGGTAATTGTAAAACCTTTAAAGGTGTTGTGCTTTTTACTAAAGTAAATCCACCAAATAGAGCAGGAGCAATGTTATCTGCATGTTCGCAACCACTTGCAATAGCTTCACCTTTCATAGCGAAATTAGTGATTTCTGTTTGGTTGTATGGTTTTCCTAATAATTCGTTTATTGCAAAAACACTTCCTGCAGCACTTGCAGAACTACTTCCAATACCACTACCAGGTTTTATGTTTTTATAAATTTCAATTTCGAAACCACAATCTGGTTTTGCATGGTTATATAGTGCTAATGCGGAAACACTAGCAACATTTTTTTCTGTTTCAAAAGGTAAATCTGCACCAACAATTTTGGTGATTTTTATTCCTTTCTCTTTCGTTTTTCTAATAACCATTTCATCACCAATGGTATCTATGCAAAAGCCTAAAACATCAAATCCGCATGAGACGTTTGCTACTGTAGCTGGTGAGAATATTTTTATTTCGTTCATAACCTTTTATAGAAAAGGAAAATAGAGAAAAGAAAATAGACCATTTAATTACAGTCAATATTTTCTTTTCTTTATTCTCTATTTTTTATTTACTTCCTGCTTTTATTATATCGGCAAATAAACCAGAAGCAGTAACATCTGCACCAGCACCAGCACCTTTAACAATTAATGGCTGTTCTGGATAACGCTCTGTATAAAACATAACAATATTGTCTTTTCCTTCAAGGTTGTAAAATGGATGACCATCTGGAATTTCTTTTAATCCAACTTTAGCTTTTCCGTTTTTAAACTCTGCAACGTATTTTAATTGGCAGTTTTTTGCTTTAGCCGAAGCATATAATTTTTGAAAATGAGCTTCGTCTGTTTTAAGCGTTTTGTAAAAATCGTCTACAGTATCGCTTTCTAGGTTCGCTTTAGTTAAAAATGAATCATTTTCTATAGATTCAATTTCCATTTCACCACCATTTTCACGTGCTAAAATTAATATCTTTCTAGCAACATCAATTCCGCTTAAATCTATTCTAGGATCAGGTTCTGTATAACCTTCAAATTGTGCACGTTTTACAGTATCGTGAAAGTTTGTTTTATCACTAAAATTATTAAATACAAAATTTAAACTTCCAGAAAGTACCGCTTGAATGCTAGTTACTTTATCTCCAGAAGTGACTAAGTTATTTAAAGTGTTAATTATTGGTAATCCTGCACCTACATTAGTTTCATAAAGAAAAGGTGTGTTGTATTTTAGAGCTAAATCTTGTAATAATTTATAGTTACTATAAGTACTTGAACATGCAATTTTACTACAAGCAACAACGGCGATACTATTTCTTAAATAATGCTCGTACATTTTAGAAACGGCGTCGTTAGCAGTAACATCTACAAAAATACTATTACGTAAATTTAGTGCTTTTGCTTTTTCTAAAAAGCCCTCTAAAGTTGATTTATCTGCATGATGAAATTTCGACGCCCAATTATCTAAATCTATTCCTTCGGCATTAAAAACCATTTTTTTAGAATTTGCTAAACCAACAATTCGAACGTCTAGTTTTAAATTCTTTTTTAGATAATTGCTTTGTTGGTGAATTTGGTCGATTAACTTTTCGCCTACATTACCAATACCAGTTATAAAAACATTTAACTGTTTTATGTTGTTTCCAAAAAAGCGCTCGTGTATAGTATTTAACGCTTTTTCTACATCTTTTTCTGCAATTACGGCAGATATATTTCTTTCTGAAGCACCTTGAGCAATCGCTCTAATGTTAATATTGTTTTTTCCTAAAGCGCTAAACATTTTACCACTAATACCTTGATGACTTTTCATATTATCGCCAACTAGTGCAATAATAGATAGATTTTGTTCTACGGTAATAGGATCAATTCTGTGTTTAGATATTTCATGTTCGAAAGCTAAATTAATCGTTGTTTCTGCTTGAATGGCATCGTGTTTAGAAATTCCGAAACATATTGAATGCTCTGAAGACGCTTGTGTAATTAATATAATATTAATTTTTTCTTGAGATAATGTTTCAAATAAACGTTTCGAAAAACCAGGTATACCAACCATACCATTGCCTTGCAGCGTTAAAAGTGCAATGTCGTTAATATTGGTAATACCAGTTGCCGTTGAAGACTTTGTGTTGCCTTCGTTAGAAATAATTGTTCCAAATTCGTTAGGTTTAAGGGTATTCTTAATATGAATAGGAATATTTAAACTTAAAACAGGCTGAACAGTAGGTGGATAAAGTACTTTAGCACCAAAATGCGACAACTCCATCGCTTCGTGATAACTAATACGTTCTATAGGGTAGGCTTGCTTAACAAGCTTAGGGTTTGTTGTGTACATACCGCTAACATCTGTCCAGATTTCTAGTTTTTCTGTTTTTAAAGCCGCAGCTACAATGGCAGCAGTATAATCTGATCCTCCACGACCTAAAGTAGTCGTTTTACCTAAGTATGATTTTGAAATAAAACCAGGAAGTATTGTTATGTCTTGTGTTGCTTGGTTAAAATACTCTTGAATATTATTATTCGTCGTTTCAAATATAACTTCAGCCTTTGTATAGTTAGAATTAGTAACTATAAGCTGTTGTGAATTCTTTCTGAACGCATTTATACCTCTAGATTTTAGAGTTTCGGCAATTATAAAAGACGATAAAAGTTCTCCAAAACTTACCAAACGATCGGACGTTTGAGGAGATAGTTCATTTATAAGAAAAATACCGTCTAAAAGGTTTTTAAGTTTTTTTAATTTGCCGTCTAATTCCTTTGTAATGGCAGCGTTATTTTGAGGAATTAATTCTTCTAAAACTTTAATATGTTTAGCTTTAATAGATTTGTATTCCGTTTTATAATTCTTGTTATTATCTTTCGCTAAGTTGCCAGCTTTAAGTAGTTTATCTGTAATACCACCAATGGCAGAAACCACACAAATAACTTTGTCTTTTTTAGAATAATCTTCTAAAATAGTAATAACTTTATTAATGTTTTTTGAAGAACCTACAGATGTTCCACCAAATTTTAATACTTGCATGAGAGTTGAATTATTTTAATAAATGATAGGGAAAAGTATTACTTTTACGTGAATAAGAAAACTAATTGTTGATTTTTATACAATTCTGATTTTTATTCAATTTAATTTTTAATTTAAGAACTATAATCGCTTAAGACTGAATTATCTTGAACGATTTTAAAGGACATTATAATACTACTGAAATTTAATATGAAGATATTCTCTAAGGAACAAATTTACGAAGGTGATAAGTTAACACAAGAAAAGCAGAAAATTTCCTCGACCGATTTAATGGAGCGCGCAGGAATGCAAATTTTTAACTGGATACATACAAGAATGCAAGGTGCTCAAGTGCCAATTCATGTGTTTTGTGGTATTGGTAACAATGGAGGTGACGGATTAGTAGTTGCTAGACACCTAATTACACATGGTTATAATGTTAATACTTACATTGTAAATTGCAGCGATAAGCGTTCTAAAGATTTTTTAATTAATTACGATCGTGTTAAAAATGTTACTAAAGACTGGCCAACATTATTAAGTTGTGAAGAAGATTTTAGTGCCATTACTATTAACGAAAAAGATATTATTGTTGATGCTGTTTTTGGAATAGGATTAAATCGTCCTGTTGATGCTTGGGTTAAAGGTTTATTTAACTTTTTTAGAGCAACAAAAGCATTTACACTATCTATAGATTTACCTTCTGGATTGGCTACAGATAAGAGTGTTGAAGATTCTGAAGCAGTTGTTAATGCTGGTTATACTTTAAGTTTTCAAACACCAAAATTAGTATTCTTTTTACCAGAAACAGCAAAGTATACTGTACAATGGGAAGTTTTAGATATTGGTATTGATCCGGAGTATTTGTTTACTACAGTTACAGAGGCCGATTTAATTGGTAAGAATGAAGTATTACCTATTTATAAACCTCGTGAAAAATATAGCCATAAAGGTACTTTTGGACACAGTTTAATTATTGGAGGAAGTTATGGTAAAATAGGAGCAGTAGCATTAGCGAGTAGATCTGTACTAGCAGTAGGCGCAGGAAAAGTAACAGCTTATATGCCAAAATGTGGTTATATACCATTACAGACGGCTTTTCCAGAGGCTATGGTAATTACTGATGAAGATGATGAAAAAATAACTAAAATAACGTTCGATATAGAACCAACAGTTATTGGAATTGGAGTAGGTTTAGGTACAGATACTAAAACGGTTGCTGCTATGGAAGCTTTTTTAAAATCAAATAAAAAGCCTTTAGTTATTGATGCTGATGGTTTAAATATTTTAGCTAAAAAGAAAGCTTTATTAAAATTATTACCAGAATTAACCATTTTAACACCGCATCCAAAAGAATTAGAAAGACTGGTAGGTAAATGGGACAATGATTTCGATAAATTAAAGAAAACAAAAGCTTTTGCTAAAAAGTATAAAGTAATTGTAGTTATAAAAGGTGCAAATACTATTACTGTTTTCGATGATAAACTATATGTAAACGCTACTGGAAATCCAGGATTGGCAACAGCAGGAACAGGAGATGTTTTAACAGGAATGTTAACGGGTTTAATTTCTCAAGGTTACGATCCATTACAAGCTACACTTTTTGGAGTGTATTTACATGGTAAAAGTGCAGATATTTTAATAGAGCAATTAGGCTACCAAAGTATTATTGCAAGTAATGTAATAGAAGGTATAAGTTTAGCTTACTTAGATTTGTTTAAGCAGCCAGAACAGCCTCAAGTAGAGCAAGCGGATACTGAAGAACAACGATAAAAAAACATAAAAATATAGCATAAAAAAAACGAGCTAAACTTTTAAAAGTCTGCTCGTTTTTTTTATGCTATATTTTTTTTAATTAGATATTATCTAATCCATTTAATAATGCTCTTAATTTTGGACTTGAAGGTCTTGGAGCATCAGCATTAACAATGTTTCCAGCTGGATCGATTAAGATAAAACGAGGAATACCATTAATTTTGAATCCTTGTACGAATTCAGATTTCCAACCATTGTCAGATATTATTTGAATACCACCTAATTCCTTATCGGCTATCATTTTCTTCCAACCTTCTTTAGCAGCTGCGGCATCACCTTTAAATCCTCTACCGTCATCTACAGAAAGGCTTACAAATTCAATGTTTTTATCATGGAAATCTTTTTCAACTTCTTTTAATGAAGGAATTTCCCTAAGACAAGGTCCACACCAAGTTGCCCAAACATCTATATAAACATATTTACCTTTTAAATCTGCTAAAGCTGTTTTACCTCCTTTAACATTTTCAAAATTAAAATCAGGAGAAGGTTGTCCTACATATGAAGCAAATTGTTTAGTTCTGGCTTGTTGTTGTCTGTAAGCTCCAGTAATTCCTGGCTTAAATTGTGTGATCTGTGCTTTTTCATTAGCTACAAGTGTAGAGTCTAAACCTTTAATATTATTGTCTAAGAACGTATACATTTCTTTTTCAAGATCAACTATTTTAGCATTGAATTCTACTTCTTCTAAATCGAAAAGACTTGGTTCTATTAAGTTTTCTTGCATCACTGCTTTTTTTACTAAATAGTTATTAGACTCAGCACCTTCACCTGTGAATTTTAAAGACTCATCGAATTCTTTAGTATCTAATTCTAATTTTAAATCGTAACCATTTTTTAGAAAAATGTTAGTAGATTCATTACCATCATAAACTCCATACATTCCAGTAGTAACTTTTAGAGTATCACTAAACGTACCATCTTGAGCAATTTTAATTGTTTTAGAATATGTCCTTCCTTGATATACAAATAAAGAGTCGCTACTTTTGTTTTCAATTTTACCAGAAAAGGTAACGTAGTCTTTAGGAGCTTCTTCTTTACAAGCTACAACTGCCAATACAGATAAGCCTAATAATAATTTCTTCATTTTTTTTGATATTAAATTTGTATCAAAAATAAGTTATAAATTTTAATTTAAATCATTTTGATAAATTATTAACAATACTTGCACAGCTTGTTTTGAATGATGATTTTTGATACACATAAAACAAACTATGAGCACATTCCATTATATATCTTCAGAAAAACTAGACATTGTAACTATCTACAATATTTTTAAGGACAAGAAAAAGCTAAAGCTCTCCAAAGAGTCTGTTGATAAAATTAACACGTGTAAAACGTATTTAGATAAGAAGCTAAGTGAAGCCGATAAACCATTTTATGGTATTAATACCGGTTTTGGTTCTTTATATAATGTAGAAATATCTAAGAACGATTTAACCAAGTTACAGGAAAATCTTGTAATGTCTCATGCTTGTGGAACAGGAGATCGTGTTCCAGAAAGTATTGTAAAGGTGATGTTACTTTTAAAAATACAATCTTTAAGTTATGGGCATAGTGGTGTACAGTTAGATACTGTAAATAGATTGATAGACTTCTTTAATAATGATGTGTTTCCGTTTGTGTTTACACAAGGTTCTCTTGGTGCTTCTGGTGATTTAGCTCCTTTAGCGCACTTGGCATTACCATTAATAGGAAAAGGAAAAGTAGTACATAATAAAGAAGAAGTTAATGCAGGTGAAATACTTGAGAAATTTGGGTGGGAACCTATAAGATTAGAAGCTAAAGAAGGTTTGGCACTTTTAAACGGAACACAGTTTATGAGCGCTTATGGCGTATATTTATTATTAATGTCTCATAAAACATCGTATTTGGCAGATGTAATTGCTAGTATTAGTTTAGATGCCTTTGATGGTAGAATAGAGCCTTTTCATGATTTAGTACATCAAGTACGTCCTCATCCAGGACAGTTAAAAGTGGCTAGACGTTTTAATGAATTTTTAAAAGGAAGTGAATTAATTACGAGAGAAAAGGAACATGTTCAAGATCCTTATTCTTTTAGATGTATTCCTCAAGTGCATGGTGCAACAAAGGATACCTTAGATTTTGTTGAACGTGTTATTTTAACCGAAATTAATTCTGTTACAGATAATCCTAATATTTTTCCTGAAGAAGATTTAATTATTTCTGGCGGAAATTTCCATGGGCAACCATTGGCTTTAGCATTAGATTATTTAAAGATTGCTATGGCTGAAATTGGTAATATTTCTGAACGTCGTGTATTTCAATTAGTTTCAGGATTAAGAGGATTACCAGCATTTTTGGTAGATAATCCAGGTTTAAATTCTGGTTTTATGATACCTCAATATACAGCAGCAAGTATTGTAAGTGCTAATAAGCAGTTAGCAACACCAGCAAGTGTAGATAGTATTGTGTCTAGTAATGGGCAAGAAGACCATGTTAGTATGGGTGCAAATGCAGCAACACAAGCTTATAGGTTAATTAAAAACGTAGAACGTGTAATTGCCATAGAGTTGATGAATGCAAGCCAAGCGATAGCGTTTAGAAATCCATTAAAAACATCTCCTTTTTTAGAATCGTTTTTAGAGCAATACAGAAAAGAAGTTTCTTTTGTGGAAAAAGATCGTGTATTACATGATGATATTGAAGCTTCAATCCAGTTTTTAAGTGATGTTGATGTGGAGATTGAAGAGTTGTTTTTGAATAATTATGGTGTAAATAATAATTAATTGTTTTCACTCAAGTAGGCTAATACCGTTACCCTTTTTTTGTTTTCTAAGACCAAGGAGTTTGCCCATGATGTTGCTTCGTTAAGTTCTTTAAATATTTTAAAGGGCTTATCGACAAAAAGTTTTTCTATTAATGCGTTATTCTTTGTGATTTCTTTTTGGGAAACAACAGCAAAACCAATTAGATTTTTTATTTTCTTAGTTTCAAAATAAACGGTAGGATTTACCGCATAAGAATTTTTACGATTACTAATGTAAACGAAATTTTTATTCTGGTAAAAAAGATCGACTAAGTCTAGTAGTATTTTATTAGTTTCTATTGTAACAGTTTCGTCTTTATTTATTATTACAACTAAATAATTTTCGTGTATTGTTATGTAGCCTACGCCAATGTCTATATGTGATTGTTCTGTCATGCCAATTTTATCTAATCTTAATATACAAAAAAAGAGGTTATTTAAAAATATTAAATAACCTCTATATCTAAAGCGATATTATTTTAAGATTCTGTAGATTTTTCAATCTTTTCAATTTTAATTGTTATTTCATCAGTTTTAGAATCTAAATCCATAATAATTTTATCTCCTTCACTTACATTAGAAGTAATAATTTCTTCAGCTAAAGCATCTTCAACATATTTTTGAATAGCTCTTTTTAAAGGCCTTGCTCCATACTGTTTGTCGAAACCTTTTTCAGCAATGTAATCTTTAGCAGTTTCGGTTAATTCTAATTCGTAACCAAGATCTTTAATACGTATAAGTAGTTTATCTAGTTCTAAATCTATAATTTTATGAATATCTTCTTTTTCTAGAGCATTAAACACAACTACATCATCAATTCTATTTAAAAACTCTGGTGCGAAAGATTTCTTTAAAGCATTTTGTATTACAGCACGAGCATTAGCATCTTCTTGAGATTTTTGCGACGCTGTACCAAAACCTATTCCTGTTCCAAAATCTTTTAATTTACGAGCTCCAATATTTGAAGTCATAATAATTATGGTATTTCTAAAATCAATTTTTCTACCAAGAGAATCTGTTAAATAACCATCATCCAACACTTGTAAAAGCATGTTAAAAACATCAGGATGGGCTTTTTCAATTTCATCTAAAAGTACAACAGCATAAGGTTTGCGTCTTACTTTTTCTGTAAGTTGTCCACCTTCTTCGTAACCTACATATCCTGGAGGTGCACCTACTAAACGTGAGATTGCAAATTTCTCCATATACTCACTCATGTCTATTCTAATAAGTGATTCTTCACTATCAAATAACTCGCGAGATAATACTTTGGCTAATTGTGTTTTACCAACTCCTGTTTGTCCTAAAAAGATAAATGAACCAATTGGCTTGTTTGGGTCTTTAAGTCCAGCACGATTTCTCTGTATGGCTTTTACAACTTTTGCAACAGCTTCGTCTTGACCTATAACTTTTCCGTTAATAAGCTCAGGAAGCTCTGCAAGTTTGTTACTTTCTTTTTGTGCTATTCTATTTACAGGAATACCTGTCATCATAGACACAACATCTGCAACATTATCTTCAGAAACTATTTCTTTATTTAGTTTGGTATCTTCTTCCCATTTTTCTTGAGCGATAGACAATTCTTTTTCTAAACGCTTCTCATCGTCACGTAAACGTGCAGCTTCTTCGTACTTCTGTTTTTTAACAACAGAGTTCTTAGTTTCTTTAACTTCTTCAAGCTTTTTCTCAAGCTCAATAATTTGCTTAGGTACATCAATATTAGTAATGTGTACACGAGAACCTGCTTCGTCTAAAGCATCAATAGCTTTGTCTGGAAGAAAACGCTCTGTCATGTATCTATTAGTAAGTTTTACACAAGCTTCAATAGCTTCTTGTGTGTACTCGACATTGTGGTGTTCTTCGTATTTACCTTTAATATTGTTTAATATTTCTATAGTTTCATCAACAGTAGTGGGTTCGACAATTACCTTTTGAAAACGACGCTCTAAAGCACCATCTTTTTCTATGTATTGTCTGTATTCATCTAAAGTTGTGGCTCCAATACATTGTATTTCTCCTCTTGCTAAAGCAGGCTTGAACATATTAGATGCATCAAGACTTCCTGTTGCTCCACCAGCTCCAACAATAGTGTGTATTTCGTCTATAAACAAAATAACATCATCGTTTTTTTCAAGCTCGTTCATTACAGCTTTCATGCGCTCTTCAAACTGTCCTCTGTACTTTGTTCCAGCAACTAAACTCGCTAAATCTAAAGTAACAACACGTTTTCCAAAAAGGATACGAGAAACTTTACGTTTTACAATTCTATTGGCTAAACCTTCGGCAATAGCACTTTTACCAACACCAGGTTCTCCAATAAGTAATGGGTTGTTCTTTTTTCTACGAGATAAAATTTGAGACACACGCTCAATTTCTTTCTCACGTCCAACTACAGGATCTAATTTACCTTCTTCTGCCATAGCAGTAAGATCTCTACCAAAGTTATCTAAAACAGGTGTTTTAGACTTCTTGTTGCTTTTTCCCGTAGGTGTATTAAATATGTCTTTAGACTCGTTGCCTTCGTTTCCTTTAGAATCATCATCTTGAAAAGATTCCGATTTAGGCTCTATATAATTACTATCGTCGTTTGTGATCATAGACTTAAATTGTTCTTTTACATTATCGTAATCTACTTTTAGCTTATTTAAAAGCTTAGTTGTTGGATCGTTTTCATTTCTTAAAATACATAACAGCAAATGTGCTGTGTTAATAGAAGTGCTTTGAAAAAGTTTTGCTTCTAAAAAAGTAGTTTTTAAAGCGCGTTCTGCTTGCCTAGTTAGGTGCAAGTTCTTTTTGTCGTTAGAAGTAATGGTAACATTAGGGTTAGCAGGGCTTAAAATTTCGACTTTTCGTCTTAAATGATTTAAATCGATATCTAAGGCATTTAATATATTTATTGCTTTTCCGTTTCCATCTCTTAATAATCCAAGCATAAGGTGTTCGGTACCAATAAAATCATGTCCTAAGCGAAGTGCTTCTTCTTTACTGTAAGCGATTACATCTTTTACTCTTGGTGAAAAATTATCATCCATATAGTTATTCCTTTCGTCAATAAATTTAGTGAATCATAACATCAATGGCAAAAACTATACCTTAAATATTATGATATTCTATTTCTTGTTTAAAATTATGTTAAAATAAAAGATGTTTTTTTTTCATATATAAAGTAAGAAAGTAAAGCATAGCTTTGATTATGGTTTCTTTTTTTACGTAAATAGAAAGGGAAAAAGGACGTTTTATTTAGCAATTTCAAATAATACATAGTATTCTACGCTAATAGACAAAAAAATGTTTAAAAAATCAAAACAATTAACAAGATAGTTATTAACGATAAAGGGTGTTTAAATTGTTAATAAAAAGTCTCAAAAAGTAGGGATAAAGACCTACTGTTACTAATGAAATAATTATATTAGCGCGTTACGAAACAACTATAAAAATTTAATTAAGATTATATATGGCAGAAGGCGAAAAAGTGATTCCAATTAATATTGAAGATGAAATGAAATCGGCTTACATTGATTATTCAATGTCAGTCATTGTGTCACGTGCTTTACCGGACGTAAGAGATGGTTTAAAACCAGTACATAGACGTGTACTTTATGGTATGCATGAACTGGGTGTTAGAGCAAACAGTGCACATAAAAAATCTGCAAGAATTGTTGGTGAAGTTTTAGGTAAGTACCACCCACATGGAGATACTTCTGTTTACGATGCAATGGTACGTATGGCTCAGGAATGGAGTTTACGTTATATGCTTGTTGATGGACAAGGTAACTTTGGGTCTGTAGATGGAGATAGTCCAGCAGCAATGCGTTATACAGAAGCAAGAATGCGTAAGATATCTGAGGATATGCTTGCAGATATTGATAAAGAAACAGTAGATCATAAATTAAACTTTGATGATACTTTAGAAGAGCCAACAGTTCTTCCAACACGTATTCCTGGTTTATTAGTAAATGGAGCGTCTGGTATTGCAGTAGGTATGGCAACAAATATGCCACCTCACAATTTAACAGAAGTTGTAGATGGAACAATTGCTTACATCGATAATAAGGATATTGAAATTGATGAATTAATTACACACATTAAAGCACCAGATTTTCCAACAGGTGGGACAATATATGGTTATGATGGTGTAAAGGAAGCATTTCATACAGGTCGTGGACGAATTGTCATGCGAGCTAATGCTAATATCGAAGAGGTTCAAGGTAGAGAATGTGTTATTGTAACAGAAATTCCTTACCAAGTGAATAAGGCAGATATGATTAAAAAGACTGCCGACTTAATAAACGATAAAAAATTAGAAGGGATCTCTACTATTAGAGATGAGTCTGATAGAAATGGTATGCGTATTGTTTACGTTTTAAAGCGTGATGCTATACCTAATATTGTTTTAAATAAATTATACAAATACACAGCATTACAATCGTCTTTTAGTGTAAATAATATTGCATTAGTAAAAGGGCGTCCGCAGTTATTGAACTTAAAAGAATTAATTCAATATTTTGTAGAGCATAGACATGAGGTTGTTGTAAGGCGTACTAAATACGAATTACGTAAAGCCGAAGAGCGTGCGCACATATTAGAAGGTTTAATTATTGCTTCAGATAATATTGATGAGGTAATAAAAATTATTAGAGCATCTTCAAACGGAGATGAGGCCAGAAATAATTTAATTGAACGTTTTAAGCTTTCAGAAATACAAGCGAAAGCAATCGTAGAGATGCGTCTACGTCAGTTAACAGGACTAGAACAAGATAAACTTCGTAATGAATACGAAGAGATTATGAAAACGATTGAAGACCTTAAAGATATTTTAGGTGATGAAACACGTAGAATGTCTATTATTAAGGAGGAGTTAATTGTTATTCGTGATAAGTATGGAGATGATCGTCGTTCTGTAATTGAATATGCTGGTGGAGATTTAAGTATTGAAGATATGATTCCAGATGAGAAAGTAGTAATTACTATTTCTCATGCAGGTTACATTAAACGTACTTCTTTATCTGAGTATAAGACACAAAATAGAGGAGGAGTTGGACAAAAAGCTTCAACTACACGTAACGAAGATTTCTTAGAACATTTATTTGTAGGTACAAATCACCAATACATGTTATTCTTCACACAAAAAGGAAAATGTTTCTGGATGCGTGTATACGAAATTCCAGAAGGAAGTAAAACGTCTAAAGGAAGAGCAATTCAAAACCTTATAAATATTGAGCAAGACGACAAAGTAATGGCGTTTATTTGTACTCAAGATTTAAAAGATGAGGAATATGTAAATAGTCATTACGTAATTATGGCTACTAAAAAAGGTCAAGTTAAAAAGACTTCTTTAGAACAATATTCTAGACCAAGAACAAACGGTATTAATGCTATTACAATTAAAGAAGATGATGTTTTATTAGAAGCTAAGTTAACAACTGGTGAAAGCCAAGTAATGTTAGCATTAAAATCTGGTAAAGCCATTAGATTCGAAGAAGCTAAAACAAGACCAATGGGTCGTGGAGCTTCAGGTGTAAGAGGTATTAGATTACAAGATGAGAAAACCGATGAGGT
The DNA here is from genome assembly GCF_947500605.1 of uncultured Lacinutrix sp. Lineage (GTDB taxonomy): Bacteria > Bacteroidota > Bacteroidia > Flavobacteriales > Flavobacteriaceae > Lacinutrix. Next base: position 67,116 of record NZ_CANMSJ010000001.1, read on the forward strand.
AATTGGTATGATTGCCGTAGACGATATGGAAAGTAATATTCTTGTGGTTTCAGAAAATGGTTATGGTAAACGTTCTAGTTTAGAAGATTATAGAATTACCAACCGTGGTGGAAAAGGTGTGAAAACTATTTCTATTACAGAGAAAACAGGGAACTTAGTATCTATTAAAAATGTAACAGATGAAGATGATTTAATGATCATTAATAAATCTGGTATTGCAATTAGAATGGCAGTTGCCGATTTACGTGTAATGGGTAGAGCAACACAAGGTGTGAAACTTATTAATCTAAAAGGTAAAGATTCTATTGCAGCAGTTGCAAAAGTAATGCATGAAGAAGATGAAATAGAATTAGACGAAGATGGAAACATAATAATTCCTGAAGGCGTTGAAAACACTAACGATTCTGAAAATGGCACGACTGTTGTTTCTAATGAAGAAGAAGAATAAATAATTTTAAAACTTAATTCCGGTCAGGAATATAAAAACTTAAACTAATGAAAAAACAATTAATCTTTACACTAGCTTTACTAGTAACTCTATTTTCTTTTGGACAAAAGAAAGAATTAAAGACTTTAGAAAAAGCTGTTAAAAATAACAATTTTGCAGAAGCTAAAGCAGTTGTAACAACCTTAGAACCTATGCTTGATAGTATGGATGATAAAATGAAATCTAAATTTTACTACAATAGAGCAAAAGCATTATATGCTAATGGTACTGGTAATGTTGCCGATTTCGATACGGCTTTCAATGATTTAAATAAAGTTGAACAAAAATATGTAAGTGACTTAGCTGAAACCAAAAAATTTGTACAAAACGAATTATTGGTAAAAGCGAATGGTTTTTACACAGGTGGTAAGTATACTCAAGCATCAAGTTTGTTCTCGATGTTATATAAATTAGTTCCAGAAGATCAATCTTATTTATATTATGCAGCTATTAGTTCTGTTTTAGGACAGGATTTCGATTCAGCTCTTAATCACTATACAGCTTTAAAAGATTTAGGATATACAGGTGTTGCAACAGAATATTTTGCAATAAACAAAGAAACTGGAGAGGAAGAAGTTTTTGATAAATCAACTCGCGATTTATATGTTAAAGCTAAAACGCATATTAAACCTGGAGAAAGAGAAACAAAATCTAAAGCTGGAGAAATCTATAGCCAAATTACTTCAATTTACTTAAATCAAGGAGAGAATGAAAAAGCTTTAGAGTCAATTAAGGAAGCAAGAAGTGCTGATCCATCTAATAGTAGCTTAATAGTTTCAGAGGCAAATGTGCAATTAAAATTAGGTAATGAAGTAGAATATGGTAAACTTATAAAAGAAGCAATTGCTAACGATCCTAATAATACTGATTTAATTTATAATTTAGGAGTGATTTCTAATCAGTCGGGTAATAAAGCTGATGCAGAAATGTATTACAAAAAAGTTATTGAAATTGATCCTAGCTATGTTAATGCATTAAAGAATATTTCTGCATTAATTTTAGAGGAAGATGCTGAAATTGTTAAAAAAATGAATGTTTTAACAAATTCAAGTGCAGATAATAAAATCTATGACCAATTACAAAAAGATCGTGGAGCTGTTTATCAAAAAGCAATACCTTACTTAGAGTCTGTAATAAAATTAGATACTAAAATAGAAAGTATAGATTTTGCTAGAACATTAGCTAACATTTATAGTGTTGTTGGTGATAGTGAAAAAGCTAAAGCGCTTAAAGCTAAATATGAATTATAGAATTAAATCTATATGTTATGAAAAAACCACTTTTTAAGTGGTTTTTTTGTTTTTATAAAGAACTATATTATATAGTCTGTATCTAAGTAATAGAGGTGTCAGTAATATATTAATACTGAGTAGGTCTTCAAAAAAAAAATTAAAATACAATTTAATATAGTAAATAATATTTCTATTAATTAAAGGTCTTCATAAAAAAAGGAATGCGTTTAGCATTCCTTTTTTTTGTATTTGTAATTTTATATTAGAGCTAAACTTGTAATACACCCATGTTAAAAGGTTTCTCGATAGGAGCGTGGTTAGCAGCTTCAATTCCCATAGAAATCCATGTTCTAGTATCTAATGGATCTATAATGGCGTCTGTCCATAAACGAGAAGCAGCGTAATATGGTGACACTTGGTTATCGTATCTATTTTTAATTTTAGAGAATAATTCTTCTTCTTTCTCAGGAGTAATTTTTTCTCCTTTTTTCAATAATGAAGCTTTCTCAATTTGTAATAATACTTTAGCAGCACTATTTCCACTCATAACTGCTAATTCTGCACTTGGCCAAGCAACAATTAATCTCGGGTCGTAGGCTTTACCACACATAGCATAATTTCCAGCACCATAACTATTTCCAATAATAATAGTGAATTTTGGAACGACAGAGTTACTAACAGCATTCACCATTTTTGCTCCATCCTTAATAATACCACCATGTTCACTTTTACTACCAACCATGAAACCAGTAACATCTTGTAAGAATACTAAAGGTATTTTCTTTTGGTTACAATTCGCAATAAAGCGTGTAGCTTTATCTGCGCTATCATTATAAATAACACCGCCAAATTGCATTTCCCCTTTTTTCGTTTTAACAAGTTTACGCTGGTTAGCTACAATACCAACAGCCCAACCATCTATTCTTGCATAAGCAGTAATAATGGTTTGTCCGTAACCCTTTTTATACTCATCGTATTCTCCATTATCTACTAATCTAGAAATAATATCAAGCATATTATATTGGTCTGCTCTAGATTTTGGTAAAATACCATAAATATCTTCTGGATTCTCCTTAGGTTTTTTAGCTTCAACTCTGTTAAATCCTGCTTTATCGTAATCGCCAATTTTATCTATTAATCGCTTAATAGTATCTAAGGCATCTTTATCGTCTTTAGCTTTATAATCTGTAACACCAGAAACCTCACAATGTGTAGTTGCACCACCAAGAGTTTCATTATCTATTGTTTCACCAATAGCCGCTTTTACTAAGTAGCTTCCAGCAAGAAAAATACTTCCAGTTTTATCTACAATTAAAGCTTCGTCACTCATAATTGGTAAATATGCACCACCTGCAACACAACTTCCCATAACAGCTGCTATTTGGGTAATACCCATGCTACTCATTATGGCGTTATTTCTAAAAATACGACCAAAATGTTCTTTATCTGGAAATATTTCGTCCTGTAATGGTAAATAAACACCAGCACTATCAACCAAATAAATTATTGGAAGTTTATTTTCAATAGCAATTTCTTGAGCACGTAAGTTTTTCTTTCCTGTAATAGGAAACCACGCACCAGCTTTTACTGTAGCATCGTTTGCAACAACAATACATTGTTTACCACTAACGTAGCCCATTTTAATTACAACACCTCCAGAAGGACATCCACCATGTTCTTCGTACATGCCATCTCCCACAAAAGCACCAATTTCAATGCTTTTACGTTTTTTATCTAAAAGGTAGTCAATACGTTCTCTTGCCGTAAGTTTACCTTTTTCGTGATGTTTATCAATACGTTTTTGTCCACCTCCTAATTTTACTTGAGCAAAGCGGTTACGCAAATCAGATAATAGTAATTTATTATAATCTTCGTTTTTATTGAAGTCGATATCCATTAAAATAATTTTTAAGCTAAAATACAAAGTTTAATGTCATTTTCAATTTGAAATTATGATAAAAAACAATAGTTAATAATTTATTAAATACCCTAGTATTATATTCTATGGAAACTATTTTTTTTATATTTGAGATACAATATTTTTTTATGAAAAACATTTTAGTATTTGCAGGAAGTAATAGTAAGGTTTCTATAAATAAACAATTAGCAACTTATGCAGCTTCATTAATAGAAGAAGTTAAGTTAACAGTCTTAGATCTTAACGATTTTAATTTACCACTTTATGGTATAGATTTAGAAAATGAGGTAGGTATTCCTAAAGCTGTAGAAGTTTTTTTAGAACACATTAAATCTACAGATGGTATTATTTTATCGTTAGCAGAACATAATGGAGCTTACGCGACAGTTTTTAAAAACCTTCTAGATTGGTTATCGCGTATTGATAATAAATTATGGCAAAATAAACCAATGCTTTTAATGGCTTCGTCTCCAGGAGGAAGAGGTGGTCAGTCTGTTTTAGAAATAGCCAAAGATAGATTTCCAAGGCATGATGCTAATGTTGTAGCCACTTTTTCTCTACCTTCATTTAATGAAAATTTTTCAGAAGAAGGCATAAAAGATAAAAGCCTTAGCGATGTATTAACTCAAGCTATTCAAACCTTTAAAGACACGATATAATGGGAGATATTTCAAAGGAAATAGAATCGACCTTTGCATCTAACGATTTAAAGGCATATATAAATATATTATATACTGCCAGTTGGATTAATGGCAAACAATTAGAGTTTTTTAAGCCATATAATATATCTCCGCAACAATACAACATTTTAAGAATACTAAGAGGAGCAAAGGATCCTATTAGTGTACAAACTGTTAAAAACAGAATGGTACAACGTTCTCCAAATGTAACTAGACTAATGGATAAATTGTGTGCAAAACACTTTATAGATAGAATACCTAGTAAAGACGATAGAAGAGTTGTAAATATTATTGTGACAGAAAAAGGGTTGAATTTGTTAGCTGAAATTGATAAGAAGTGGGATAATGTATTACTTAAAAATTTAACAGATGAGGAGGCTTTACAGCTAAGTAATTTATTAGATAAAGTAAGATAAGATTAAGTTATACCGTTATATTTTATTAAAAATTAAAAATTATAATATAAATGAAAACAGTTGTACACAAAGCAGATTCTAGAGGATTTGCAGATCATGATTGGTTACAGGCAAATCATTCTTTCAGTTTTGCAAATTTTCATGATCCAACGAAAATGCATTTTGGTGCCTTACGAGTGTTAAACGACGATGTTATTGCACCAAAAATGGGATTTGCCACACATCCTCATAATAACATGGAAATTATTACTATTCCATTAAAAGGCACACTTAAGCATAGGGATAATATTAGGCATAAAGAATGGCAGCAAGTATTACCTGGAGAAGTACAAATTATGTCTGCTGGTACTGGTGTAGAACATTCTGAAATTAATGGTTCGGAAAAAGAACATCTAAGTTTATTTCAAATATGGATTATACCAAATAAGCAGAATGTTGCTCCTAATTACGATCAACGTATTTTTAATTCTGAAGAAAGAAAAAATAAGCTACAAACAGTAGTATCTTCTATAGATAGTGAAGAAGAAGGTCTAAAAATACATCAAAATGCTAAAATATCTAGATTAGATTTGTCTAAAGGAAAGATTATAGATTATAATACTTTATCCGTAAATCACGGTGTTTATATTATGAACATTAGCGGAAGCATAGTAATAGATGATAAAAATATAGAATTAAGGGATGCTATTGGAGTTTCAGAAATAGAAAGTTTTTCAATAACAGCGAATAAAGATTCAGAATTAATTTTGATTGAAGTGCCAATGCACTAAACAGTAATATAAGGGATTAAAAGCATCATAATTAAAGTGCTTTTTTTATATAAATAAACGATATTTGCAATTCCCTTAAAATAAAATAATACAAATATGGCAATGAATAAAAATACTGTGTTAGCATGGGCTACCACAATAATGATAATAGTAGGTTTAGGATTAATAGGATTAGGAGCTTTTAGATATAATGAAGTTGCCGGTTGGGGATTTGCAGCTGTTGGAGTAGGCTTTTTTGCTATTGCATGGGTTTTTAATGCACTAAAAGGTAGAGTTTAAGCTCTTCTTATTCTAAATAAAATAAAAAAATCACATAAATCAATACACATAAATTATATGTCTGACGATAAAAAAATTATATTTTCAATGGCTGGCGTTACAAAAACGTTCAAGTCGGCAAACACACCAGTATTAAAAAATATCTATTTAAGTTTCTACTACGGAGCAAAAATTGGAATCTTAGGTCTTAATGGTTCGGGTAAATCTACTTTATTAAAAATTATTGCTGGAATAGATAAAAACTTCCAAGGAGATTTAACTTCAGATAAAGAATTTACAACAGGTTACTTAGAGCAAGAACCTCAATTAGATCCTGAAAAAACAGTTTTAGAAGTTGTAAAAGAAGGTGCTGCAGCTACAGTTGCAATACTTGAAGAGTACAACAAAATTAACGACATGTTTGGTTTAGAAGAAGTATATTCTGATGCAGACAAGATGGATAAATTAATGGCACGTCAAGCTGTTTTACAAGATGAGATTGATGCTGCTGGTGCTTGGGAATTAGATACTAAATTAGAAATTGCAATGGATGCGCTACGTACTCCAGAAGGAGATAAGAAAATTGGTGTACTTTCTGGTGGAGAAAAACGTCGTGTTGCTTTATGTCGTTTATTATTACAAGAACCAGATGTATTATTATTAGATGAGCCTACCAATCACTTGGATGCAGAATCTGTACATTGGTTAGAGATGCACTTAGCACAATATAAAGGAACTGTAATTGCTGTAACGCACGATAGATATTTCTTAGATAATATTGCAGGTTGGATTTTAGAATTAGATAGAGGTGTTGGTATTCCATGGGAAGGAAATTACTCTTCTTGGTTAGACCAAAAGTCTACACGTATGGCACAAGAGTCTAAAACGGCATCTAAGCGTCAAAAAACATTAGAACGTGAGTTAGAATGGGTTAAGCAAGGAGCAAAAGGAAGACAAACAAAGCAGAAAGCGCGTTTAAAGAATTACGATAAGTTAATGAGTCAAGATCAAAAACAACTTGACGAAAAACTAGAAATATACATTCCAAACGGACCACGTTTAGGAACTAATGTAATTGAAGCTTCAGGTGTAAGTAAAGCCTTCGGTGATAAATTACTTTACGAAGATTTAAATTTTAACTTGCCACAAGCAGGAATAGTAGGTGTTGTAGGACCAAACGGTGCTGGTAAAACCACTATTTTTAGAATGATAATGGGCGAAGAGAAGCCAGATAAAGGTGAATTTAAAGTTGGAGAAACTGCTAGAATTGCATACGTAGATCAAGCACATAGTAACATCGATTTAGATAAAACCATTTGGCAAAACTTTAGCGACGAGCAAGAATTAATAATGATGGGTGGAAAAGAAGTAAATTCAAGAGCCTATTTAAGTCGTTTTAATTTCTCTGGAAGCGAGCAAAACAAAAAAGTAAGTATGTTATCTGGTGGTGAGCGTAACCGTTTACACTTAGCGATGACGCTTAAAGAAGAAGGTAACGTGTTGCTTTTAGATGAGCCTACCAACGATTTAGATGTAAACACACTAAGAGCCTTAGAAGAAGGTTTAGAAAACTTCGCTGGTTGTGCAGTAGTTATTTCTCACGACAGATGGTTCTTAGATAGAATTTGTACGCACATTTTAGCATTCGAAGGAAACTCAGAAGTATACTTCTTTGAAGGAGGATATTCAGAATACGAAGAGAATAAGAAAAAACGTCTTGGTGGAGATTTAATGCCAAAACGTATTAAGTATAAAAAATTAGTTAGATAATAAGTTTAATATATTGTACAAAAAAAGCAGACTATTTAAGTCTGCTTTTTTTATGCTTTAATTTTATTTTTGATATAAATGGCCATCTGTAAAGTCAATGTACTTATCATCTTTATTTTGTTTACTAGTCATTTCTTTAAGTTTTTTATCTTGTTCTTCAAGAGCTTTTAAATCTTTAAAAAGTTTTATCTTTTGTTTTAAAAGTGGTACAATAAATAAAAGAATAAATACAGTAAAAATAACAATAGGTAATATTATACTAATCATGGCGGTTTGTAGTAATAATTTATTTGGGTGATAACAAATATAGTAAATATCTAATTACCTGTTACTTGCATTTGGGTACCAATCTAATTGTACAACCTCAATAGCTTTTGTTTCATTATTAACTATTTCTTTAAAAAGGGCTACATCACTAAGGCCTTCAGTACCACGGTAATGGTATGGGTAAACTTGTTTTGGTTTAAAAGATAATACAGCATTTGCAGCACTTTCAACAGTCATAGTATAAGGTAAATTCATGCAAACAAAAGCCTTATCTATATTTTTTAGTTTACGCATTTCTGGTATATCTTCAGTATCACCTGAAATATAAATACGTTCTTTTCCAAACGTTAAAACATATCCATTTCCTCTGCCTTTAGGATGAAACTTTAAGGCTTCTTCTCTTAAATTATACATAGGTACTGTTTCAACAGTAAAAATCTCATAATTTTCTTTACTTCCATTAACCATAGGATTTGTATTTAGTCTAAGTCCTTTAGGTAATAATTTATACACTGCTTCGGTTGCAATAATTTTAGCATTACTTAAATCTAGAGATTCAATAGTATTTAAATGAAAGTGGTCACTGTGAATATCTGTAATTAAAACAAAATCAGCTTTTGGTACAGCCTCAAAAGCATCTTTTCCACCAGTAGGATCTACGTAAATAGTTTTACCTTTATATTCTATTACCATGGTAGCATGCTCAATAGGTGTGATTTTAACTTCAGAAATTTTAGAATTATTAACTGTGTTAATAGTGTTTTTATCATTTTTACATGCTGAAACACATATAATTAATGCTATAATAAGGTAGTTTTTCATATTTATTTTAATTGATTTATTATTGGGTATAAAGATAATTTCTTTATTTCAGATAATATAATTGTAACATTTAAATAAAAGTTAATACATATAAGTAAGTAATTTGTTTCAGAAGTTAATTTTTTTTAACGAAATTGCTTAGCGAATTCATTTTGCTTTTTTCAAATTTAAAATGAATTTCAAAAAAAATGTACAACCTTAAAACCACACATAACCTATGTCTGATGATTTTGACTTATTAGAAACCAGTTCAAACGAGAAAACCGAAAAAGTAGATGTTAATTGGGGAAAAGCAATAGATACCATGAAATCTAAGCTTGCCCAAGAAGACGATCCAGAAAGTCGTCAGAAAATTCTAAACGCAACATTAGACAATGTTGTAGATATGGCAGAAAAAGACAGAACAACACTTTTAGATGCTATTAAGGATTTAACAGATTATCAAGATGAGGTTGGTATTCTTTTCGAGCGTTTTTCTTCGCTAAATGCCGAAGAACAAAAAATTATCGACGATGCTCAAAAAGCATTAGAGCGCGCTAAAATAGAATTAGAAGATGCTCAAAAAGTTCCAGACACATGGTGGAACAACCTTTGGGGACGCAAAAGCAAAATAGCAAAAGCAGAACAAGGTTTAAAAGACAAAGAAAAAGTACGTGCAGGAGCAGACAACAAAGCAAAAGCAATGTTTCAAGAGCGTATAGAAAGTGCCGATGTGCAAACATTATTAAGCGAACTTTCATATAAATCTCAAGCAGCAGTAACACGTTTAAAAAACCGTGAAGTAGAAATTAAGGAAGTAGAAGAGAAACTAAAAGACGCAATTGTAGAAGCTTCTAAAAACCATACAAAAGCTTTAGAGAAAAAGAAAGAAACAGAAGATAAGTTAGAAGCGCAATATGCTTTATTAAAGCAAGCGCGTCAAGCATTAGAAGATGTTTCAGATAAACAATCTGCAGACTATTCAGAAGCTTTATCTAAAGTTACAACATTAGAGCAAAAAGTAGAAGAATTAGAAGGTCTTAAAAATGCATATACAACACTTGCAGCATCAAAAGACAGTTTTGTACACAAGCATAATTTAACAATTAAGGTATTAACATCTTTACGTTCGAACCTACAAACGCACCGCGCAAAATTAAAGAGTGATACAGACGAGCGTCTTAAATATTACGATGGTTATGTTGTCGCTTTAAAAGCAAGAACGGATCAAGAATTTGCAGCTATTTTAGAACATTTAGGTGTAAAAACCGATGAGCATATTGGAGAGACTTTAGCATCTATGCATACGGCAAGTGCAAAAGCACGTCAAGAAATGATGGATAATATTCCAGTACACGAAAAAGTAATGCAAGGCGTTTATGGTAGTTATGCCGAAGCTTTACAAGAGATTAGAGCAAAAGATAGCGACATCCAAAAGAACTTTGCAGAGCGTTACGGTATCGACATGAAAGAAATGTTCGAAGACTTTTACGCAGCAGATGCAAACGCACCTTCAGGTGGAGGAGACGATGCTCCAGCACCAAAAAAAGAAGACTCTAGCGACGACGATTTATTAGGTTAAAATAATTTGGGCGTTTCCTACTTTTGCTTTTAAGGGCAAAAGTAGGTCAGGCTTTCCGCTATATCTTTTGCTAAAAATGCAAAAGGATGCCGCTTCAATCCTTAACGCGCCTACTCAAATAAATAGTAATGAGTAATAAAACTGAGAGTTTTTTTACTTATAATTCTTCACTTTTAACTTAAAAAATGTCATTAAACCACATAGTAACACCTCTAGATTCTGCTGTACTAGACAGTAAAGAACAATACGTGTTCTATCATAAAAAAGTAGATTTTGCTTTAAAAGAACTCATTACAAGTGTACAATTCAACAAATTGTGTACACCGCAAGAAATGACCTATTTTAAGCAATATTGCGATTTACTATTGTATTCCATAGAAGCCATGCGTGTAAAATACATGTACGACGACGAGGATAATATGAAAGTAGATGTAACCGAATCTGGTTTTCCTAATTATTTAGAGTTTCGTTATCTGTATAACGATTTATCATTACGAGATAATTACCTAAATAAGTTAAAAGATGTAAGTGAGTTGCAAGAAGAATTTCTAACGCAATTAATGCACAAAAAAGAGCCAATAAAACGCGATAAACTCTTTCAAGCAGCATCAATAGTATATTACACATCGGTAGAACAAAAATACATTTTCAACCGTTTTGTTCAAGGTAAAATAATTAATGCAGAAGCAGGAAGCCAAGCCCAGTATATGGTAAGTTGGAGTTTTTACGATGTGTCGTTAAATCGTCCATTTGTATGCTTTATGTATTTCTATTACGATGGTAAAAAATTAGAAAGTATAAAAGAAGAACTTTACGAGACATTAAAAAATGTAGCAGATAGAAAAATGGCACTGGATACTATGGCTTATGGAATAGACAGACGTTTAAAAGACGTTAGACCAAAGCACATAAAACGTATCGATTTAGGACCATTCCATAACGTTTTTGCAAAAGATGAAAATGTACTAACGCATAGTATTTTAGAAAGCATAGTTAAAAAAGAAGTGCCATTAGAATCTTACGCTTTATCCTTTAAAATTGACGAAGTATTCTCTGGCAGCGAATTTAAAGAAGGTGGTTATTTCTCTAAACAAACCTTGCAAAAATGGAGTGATATTGTCAATCAAAAATATGTATTTGCACCACACCGTATCATTCAATTATTATATAATAAGAATCCTGAAATTATGAACAAGCTGGCAAAACCACCTTTTCAAGTTGCAGATCTTAAAATGAATTTAAAAAAAACATGAAAAAACAAGTACTACTTATTACATTATTTTTTGCGTCATTTTTTTGCTTTTCTCAATCAACACCTAAAGAGATTGCTGAACTTTTTTTAAAGAATTTAAAGAAAGTGGAGCAACAGTAGCATTAGATAATTTATACAAACCGAATAAATGGATTAGTAAAAATACAGATGCAATTATTCAATTAAAAAGCCAAATGGCTGGATTGAATGAAGATTTTGTAGGTAAGCTTTATGGTCATGAATTAATGTTTGAAAAAAAACTAGCAGATAGCTATATATTATTTAGTTATATGGTTAAATACGACAGGCAACCAATACGTTTTACATTTCAATTTTACAAACCAAATACTGAATGGGTTATTTATAGTTTTAAGTATGATGGGAATATTAGTGAAGAAGTAGAAGAGGCTGCAAAACTTTACAACTTCAGGCTTTAGAAATATAAACTAAGAGGACTAAGAGTTAAATATTTAAATAAAATTAACAAATACAAGAGTAAACAAAACGTAATAAGCGCTGTTTACTAAGACTGCTTACTGAAGACTTAAAAAAATGGAACACAACTCAACTTTCCCAATAAAAAAGAACGAACTAAACATGCTTCGCGACGAAGCCAGTGGTTATCTTAAAAGCATACAATGGGAACAAGGCGCAAGAGCCAAGAATAAAGATAAAGATGCCAAAGACGAATCTATTTTATTGTATTTGTCTCGTGCTAATAATGGAAGTGGAGTAACAGATATTACTTCGGTTTCTAAAACCATATTAGCTTTAAAAAAGCGCTTATTACCAGATTCAATTGCTATTCCTGTACATTTAAATCAAACACTTTATGCAGTTCAAGAAGGTATCGCTTTAGGTATTTGGGTAAAAGATAGTTATTACGACGCTTCAGGTTTATCAAGCTTAAACGAGCGTAAAGCTGCTTTAGATTCTAATGGAAAGCGCGAATACGAAAGTAAAATGCATACCTCTACAGCATTTATGTTGTTTTCGATGGCTTATAATATTCTTCATAATTTAAAACCTTTAGCATCAGACGATTTATCTGTAATGAAACAGAAATTTGCCGGTTTGCCAGAAGTCTCTTTTATAACACCTTTAAAAGGTATTGCTTGTAGTTTATTTTATTACGATAAATATTTAGGACATCCAGATATTGTTAAAACAGATAAAGATGTAATCGATTTTACAGTTGTTTATTTTGAAGCTTTAATTGCTGAAATTCAACTACGTAAAAGTAGTCTAGAATATACAGAAACTATTGTAGATAGAACTTACAAACTAGAAAATAGCGAGTTTGCTATTTCAGGTTGGGATAATGTGTTTTCTGGTACAGCAAAAAGTATAGAATTTAATAAAATTCAGTTCGAGCAAATTGTAGGAAACAGAGATGCAAAGCACTTTGCAAGACGTTTAACAGAGCGTATGCTGAGTTACGATTTCGAGGCAAAAAAGAATCCGTTTCAAGAACTTGGAGGTTTCATGCCTGTGTTTATGGGTTATGGTATTCCAGGAACAGGAAAAAGTATGCTAATTGCTGCAATCGCAACACGATTAAAAGAACATGCAGATAATTTAGACATTCCGTTTTTATTCCATCCAATGCCAGATACTTTAATTAGCACCTTTCAAGGTGGAAGTGCCGAGAAAATGGTAGAATGGATGAAGCCTATGCAAGATCCTTCAAAATTAATTTTTGCACCAATAGATGATGCCGAAAACAATTTACAAGAAAGAACATCGCAAGGCGTATCGGCAGGTGTAAAAGAAGTTATAGGTGTTTTTCTGCGTTATACAGAAGGTGCTTATGCTGTAAATTATGGAAATAGTTCAATAGGATTATTTACCAATTTACCAGAAATGCTTGATAAAGCTGTAATCTCTCGTGTACAAGGTCGTTTTAAAATCGATGGTGCAAGATCGGAACACGATTTCTTAGATCAAGATCATTTATGGTGGAGAAAACTAGAGAAAACAATGCCAGAGTTTGTTAATATGGTAAGTCCTAAGGATTACGAATACCTAAAAGACCAAGGTTTGGCAAAAAATATGGGAGACATTTTAAATACTGTCGAAAAACCAAGTGAAGCTAGAGTTTTAGAAGCTTACGATAAAGCAGAGAAATTACATAATACAAATGATCACTTGTTTTATGCCGGTTTATATAAGGAGATTCAAAATATATTTCCATTTTTCTCTTCTAGAGATGTTAGAAACATTCAATCTGCAATTTCATTACGTTTAACAGATTTCGATTTAGAACAAGACTGGTTCGATAAACCTGAAATTTATTTCAAGCAGAATTACGAAACAAAATTTAATATGCTTCAAGAACTAATGAAGCAAAACATGAAAGGTTTAAACTTTTCAGATATAAGAAAACAAGAAGTTGTTCGCTATCTAGATAACGTTGCAACCATTGCAGATACCGATTTTAAACGCAAAGTAGATGCAAGAGTAAACCAAATGAATATAGACTTAAAAGCAAGAGAAAGCTTTGGAAAATAGAATAAAAAATAGAGTCAGTAAAACAGTTCACAAAGGTTGGGCAACTTTAAGCGAAATAACTTTCGATTATAAGATGACAACTGGTAATTGGGTGAGTAAAAAAAGAGAGTCGTATAATAGAGGAGACGGTGCTACAATTCTATTGTATAATAAAGAAAAACAAACTGTAATTTTGGTAAAGCAGTTTAGAATTTCGGCTTTTTTAAACGAAGATAAAACTGGATTTATAATAGAAACTTGTGCAGGGATGCTAGATAAAGACGATCCTAAAACATGCGTTATTAGAGAAGTCGAAGAGGAAACAGGTTACAGGTTAAAAGAAGTTAAAAAGATAATGGAAGCTTATTCTTCACCTGGAGCTTTAACCGAAAAGTTATATTATTTTGTTGGGGAATATTCCGAAGGAATGAAAGTTAGTGAAGGTGGCGGACTTGAAAGTGAGAAAGAAGATATTGAAATTTTAGAAATGCCATTTAAAAAGGCATTGCACAAAATTGAAACAGGAGAAATTAATGATGCAAAAACCATAATATTATTACAATACGCACAGATTAATAATCTAGTATAATTAATATTCTCAGTTTAGGGACTAAGAATCTCAATGAAATTAAATTAAAGATTACCGCTTTTGCGGAAACAAAATGCAAAAACTAAAACAAGCAAATTTATACAGAAGCGAACTTATTCCTATAAGTGGCAAACTAGTAGAGCGTTATAATAAATGTTTGGTAAAACTTGGTTTTATGCCAACCAAATTAACTTCGTTTTCTATAGATGGAATAGGTTGGAGCCCAGAAATTGCTGAAGAAAAAAAGAACTTACATTACTTAAATAATGGCGAGGCAAATCCGCATGCCATTATCATTTCACCTTTACAAAAAGGGAAACCTGTTTATGTGCCGTTTCATACGTTCGATCGTGAAATGATGCAACAGGTGTTTAAAACTCACGAAGCAAAAATTAATAATATTACTCGAGACAGTGCTATTTGTATTGATTTCGATCAAAATATTGATGCCTTTTACGAGCCTTTAGACGTTTTAAAATACAATGTTGTAAATATCAATTTTCATTTAATTGATAATTTAGATCGTGTTAAAAAAGAACAATTAAAGCTTATTCATAAATTTAAGCAAGGCAATAATTTTATAGATGAAACTATTCATGCCGAATTACTTGAATCGGCTAAAAAATATGGAGATTTAAGACATCGAGATTTAGATTTGCATGAGGTTCAGTTTACTACAAGTTCTTTTTTCACAAAAGCCTTTGGAGGTGTTTATGTCCTTAGAGATTTTATTAAAGAAATAGTAGTTTTCGAAGATGAAAAATGGCATAAAGAGGCCATAAAAGACACCACTCACGATGTGTTGATTTATCATATTTCGCAACCAGAATTAATGGATAAATTAAGAGATCATGTTATTATTGAGTGCGATCTTGAATCGATAGTTAAAACAGAACGTTACGAGCGTATTAAAAAGTTTGTTTTTGCCGAGACGATTAAAGAGTCGCAACATTCAATTAAAGCTATTTTAAATGATAATGTTTTAACTAAAAGTTATTTAAATAAACTGTCTATTGAAGATAGAAAACTAGTAATGGGTGTAGAGCGTTATCTCGAAAAACTTGAGGTTAGCAACGAGTTTAAAATTGCAGATATAATAGATTTAAAATTCTATGAAGCTTTACATAAACCACATTCATCATTAGATACAAAACATCAAGATTTAATTTGGAAGCTATTAATTAACGTTTCTGCTAAAGATGTTTTATTTTTATATTGGTACGATAAGGAACAGTTTTATAAAACTTATACTACTTGGGATGATGCTTTAAAAGAGTGGGTAATTCAAGAAATTAGTAACAATATTTAATGATTAGTTACAGATAGGTTGGAAGTTTTAAGCACGAAGCTTGAAGTTTCCTTACTCTAATTAAAATAAATGTAGATGAAATTTAAGTTTGAAGGTTTAATTATTTGGCAAAGAGGAATGGATTTAGGAGAAGAGATGAACATTCTATCGAAAACATTTCCTAAAGACGAACTTTATAATTTGTCCTCACAACTAAAGCGGGCAACAGACTCTATAGCATTAAATATTTCTGAAGGCTCTATTTTGCAATCTGGAAAGGAATATCGAAAATTTTTAGGATATTCCATTCGTTCTTTAGCTGAAGTTGTAACTTGTTTGCATAAAGCCAATCGAAGGAATTATGTAACTAAAGAAAAGTTTAATATATACTATAATGATTGTTTTAATTTAATGAATATGATGATAGCTTTTAGAAATAAAATTAAAGATTAATAACCAGTAAGAGTAAGAAACTTCCAACTTCCAACTTCCAACTTCAAACTTCAAACTTCTAACTTATGACATTCGAAATAATAATATTTATCGCCTCAATTCTTTTCGGAATTGTATTGTATTGGAGAGAATCTAAATCTAATAAAGTATATAGTTTCTTTAATAAACTATTTTATTCCGAAGAGCTTCAAATGAAACCAGGAAGTAAAAAAGGCTTTCTATACCAACAGTCTTTTTTAATGCGCTTGGTTTATATTGGTGTTTTGTTTTTATTAGGAATAGTAATACTTCGATTTATTATACCAATAGATGTTTATACCATTCAATTATTTATAGCAAGTATTTCGGGTACTTTAGTAGGAACGTATTTGGCTAATTTTGTATTTAAATCGTCTGAAGTTATAGACGAGCAAAGCGACTCTTTTGTAGACGTTGTAAAAGATACAGTAGAAAAAGGAAAAGATTTTATTAAAGATCTAGAAACAAAAGATACTGAAGCTATACAGGAAGCAAAAAAAGAAATTAAAGAACCAGACGCTCCAAAAAAGAGTGCAAGGCAGCGTTTAAAAGATAAAGGACATTTGTAATGTCTAATATTCCGCACTTAATGCGGAATCAGAATAAAACATAGAATTAACTAAATACATTCCTGTTTTCGCAGGAAAAGATTATGATAAAAAACTACTGGAATAAAGGCGGAAAGCAAAAGCGAATAGTCATCATTTTAAGTCTAATAATAATTGGTTTATTATTCTTTATGCGTGACGATTACCAACCAGCGTTGCTATTTGTTAGAAAATTTATATTCATAATATTACTTTGCGCATTGGTATTATTCTTTGGACTAAGAGCCTTTAGAAAACAAGCCTCTACCGGAAAACGTATTTTTATGTTAGCTATTATGGGTGTGTTTTTTGGAGCTTTATACTTTGTGGGATGGAAAATGGAATTATACGATTACATGAAAACGTATAATGTTTTTAACGATTTAAATAAAGTTAATATTTCTGAATTACCATTAACGCAAAACGAACGTATTCAGCCATTAAAAAATATCCATTCTATGGGAAATGAAAGTGTTGGTGAAACTAAAGACGTTTCACTACCTCACTTGGTTAGAATAGATGGAGAAAATAAATGGACCATGGCAATCCAGCCTACAGAAAAGTACTACTGGCAAGGTATGCGAGATAACACAGAAGAAGTGTTTTCTGTATCGAGTACAACACCTTTTCCGCGCTTTTCTAGTGAAAATAGAATTCCAGTAACATTTGCTATTGGCGAGTCGTTAAAATTTAGTAGAAACACTTACAATGCGGTTGTACAGCGTTTTAATCCTTGGATGCTTGTTAATTACGAACCAAGTGATACGTTTTACATGAAAAACGACACAGGCCAATGGGTAGAAGTTGTAAGTTTAATAAAATGGAAAGGTTTCTTTTTTCCTTATCCATCTTTTGGAGGTGTTATGGTGATTGAAAATGGTGAACACGATACTAGCGATTATTTTGAACGTATTACCATAGGAAAAGGAGAATATATCGCTCCAGATGAAATGAAAAATTTTCCGTTTTTAACAAGACAAAATACTTTAGCAGAAAAAATATCACGTTTACAGGCAGAATCTTTAAAGTTCTTAGGAGGATTTAGTGATCCGTTACCTTGGAATATGGAAACAGCAGTTAAGATTCCAGATTTAGCAGACGATCAAAATCAGCAACCATTTGTAACCGATTTTAATTTTGAAGATACTAAAGTAGGTGCATACAGTGGTTTATACCATTGGTTTGGTTTAGAACCGGTAGGAGATGAGCGCACAAGTTTAACCTACAGTGTTTTTGTACCTGCAGATGGTACCGATAAGTTGTATTATTACGACCATGCAGCTAAAAAGCAAGGTTATGCAGGAGTTTCGGCAATGCCTTTAAAAGTAATAGAATCTCGTAAAGAGTTTGATTGGTCTGTAAATAAACCAGTGGAATTTAGACCTTATATTAAAGATATAGCAGGACGTAGAAGATTATTTTTCTTAGGAACTATAGCTGCTATTAGAGAAGGTTCAGATGCTTTTGATGGTTCTGCAACTCCAGATTTAGCTATAATTGATAGCGAATATCGTGATGTGGTTTGGATAGATGTTAAACATCCAAGTGGTTGGGAAAAAGAAATTTATAACCAATTAGGAGAAGCTTGGCGTTCTAGCGAAGGTATTGGTGAATATTTTGTTGAAGACACAAAAATTATTGATGTTGTTGGAGATAGTATTCCCGACTTTAAAGTTGATCCATTAGTAGTTGAGGGAGAGATTGAAGAATCTGTAGAATCTTTACAACGTAAAGTAGATTCTATAAAAAACGTTAATAAATCTGAGGAAATTAAACGCTTAAAAAGAGAGCTAGATTCTTTAAAGAACTTGAATTAAAATTTAATAGTTAAGATTAACAAAAAATTAACTAATTTCGCAGTCGCTATTAACTATTAATCATACCCAAATTATTATTATTATGAAACAAATTTACGTCCTTACATCAGTATTGATGCTTTTTACTATGTCTTTAATTGCTCAAACTACTGTTGTTACAACAGGTGTTGCTGATCCATACAGGTTAGAGCTTTCAGGAAACAATTTATACATTTCAGAATTTAACAATGGAGTAATCTCTGTTTTAAATATTAATCTTTCATTACCAACAACTAAGTCAAGTGTTATTTCTGGATTAAATCTACCTATGGGAATAGCTATTAAAGATGATTTTATTTATATAGCCGAATCTGGCGCAAATAAAATTTCAAAGTTTGATACTACTTCATCTTCTCCTGTAGCAATAGATGTTGTTACTGGATTAAGTCAGCCATCTGGTTTAGTATTTGTTGGAAACGATTTATATTTTACAGAATTGGCAGCAAATAAAATTTCTAAAATAGATGTAACTGTGGCTTCACCAACAGTAACCGTAATTAAAACAGGTCTTTCTTATCCGTATGATATAGAGAATGTTGGAACAGAGTTATTTGTTGTAGAATCTAATGCAGGTAAAGTGTCTAAAATAGATATTTCTACTACAGCGTATACAAAAACGGATGTAGTTACAGGTTTAAGTTATCCAGTAGCTTTGGCTTTAAATGGAACCGATTTACATATTGCTGAGTATACTGCAAGTAAAGTATCTAAAATAGATGTTACTAACCCAACGCCAGTAGCTACAGATGTTGTGAGTTCATTATTAGCACCAATTGGTTTAGTTGCTAATATGGGTAGTCTTTTTATTGCTGAATTTGATGGTAATAGAATTTCAAAATTTGATTTTCCTACTTTATCTACAAGCAGTTTTAATTTACTACCAGATTTTAAAGTTTATCCTAATCCTTCAAGAGATTTTATTAGTATTTCAGGATTAAAATCGACTGAAAACTATACTATTTATAATAGTTTAGGAGCAGAGATAATGAAAGGAAATATTTCTGAAAATCAGAAAATTGATATTCAAAACTTAAGTAATGACTTGTACTTTTTAAGTTTAAATAATGGAAACTCTTTTAAGTTTTTAAAGCAATAACGTATAAATAAATTATAAATTAAAAAGCACTAAAGTTCTCTTTAGTGCTTTTTTTTGTAACTAATATTAGTAAAAACAGACCTATATATAAAGCAATATTATGGCTGGTTACATGGGTTTTGGTATGCAAAGTTGGATCTATAAGAGAAAACTAAGAAAGCCTTTTTCTAAACGCGGAAAAGTGCCAACACATTCATCATTGCCATTATATTCCAGAGTATTTAAATTACAACGTTCTGTAAAGAAGAATAAAAAACAAAATGCAGTATTAACTTTACTCATTATATTCTCGCTACTCATTTTAGGAGTTCTTACTTTTAGTAATATTTTTAAATATGAAAAGCAACACAAAGAGTTTGTAAGTGAAATGAAGGATATTAAAAATCAAGAAGCATTTATATTCTTACTAAATTCTGGAAAAGAAAGGTTGAATGCTAATAATTTTTCAGGAGCTTATTCTGAGTTTGTTTTGGCTTATACTATTAATTCTCAAAATGAAGAAGTAGTAAGATTGTTAGAAGAAACTTCTAGTGTTTTATGTAAAACGGATAAAAAGTACTGCAATACAAGTGAGTTATAAACTTATAGTTTATTTAAAAAATATTCCATCTTAATATCACAACGTTTGTAAGGACAATTATCTTCTACTTCAATTTCTACAAAGCCAAATTTTCTATATAAATAAATAGCATTTTCGAGTTTTCTACTAGAATAGAGTAGTAGTCTATTAAATTGTTCTGTTTTTGCATAAGTAATACAATG
The DNA here is from genome assembly GCF_947500605.1 of uncultured Lacinutrix sp. Taxonomy (GTDB): domain Bacteria; phylum Bacteroidota; class Bacteroidia; order Flavobacteriales; family Flavobacteriaceae; genus Lacinutrix. The sequence goes on from NZ_CANMSJ010000001.1 coordinate 87,688, forward strand.
ATCTAACAATTGCTGACCAATTTTTAATCCTCTATGTTCTGGAGAAACAGCCATTTTAGTTAACTCGAAAGCGTCTTGTTTAGGTAGTGGCATTAAAGCATAAGTACCAACTATAGTGTTATCTATTTTAGCAAAAAAAACTGAACCTCCTTTGTCTATAATATATTTATCTGGGTTGGATAGTACTTCTCTATCAAATGGTTCTACTTCGAAAAAAGCTTCTAACCATTCTATATTTAAATTGTAGAAGTCTTTTGAGTATTTGCTATCGAAAGGAGTAATATCTAAGGTCATTTTAAGAGAAATAAGAATTGGTAATTAATAACATTACTATTGTAAATAAGGATACTAATAAGGTGAAAATGTATGTAGATTGCTTTTGGTTTTTCTTTCTTAAGTTATCTATTAATGCCCAAATAGGTAGTGAAACTAAAGCAAGAAGAGCAGGAATTGTTAATAATTCTCCAATGACTCTAATGAATTGTAATTCTACTTTAGTAAAATAAACAAAAAGGATAAGACAGAAATAAATAAGTACTACAATGGTAGCAATAAGCCTGTTTTTTTCTAATTTAAGTCTGCTTTTCATAATTAATTATTATTTGCTCTTATAAAATCTGTTATTAAATAAGTAATTAGTTTACCTACTTGTGTCGCCGTTTTTTTAGTTGGTGCGGCTTCACAAATGTGAAGGTATTGAGCGGCAGGATTACTTCCAAAATAGTGAACAAATTGCCTGGCTTTATTTACCGAAAAACCAGAAGGTGTTTGCGCACTACTAGGCACATTTGCTATGGCATCGCAATCTATTTCTATACCAAAAGTATCTTTAGAAACGTATCGTAATGCTTCCTTCATTTCGTCTTTAAATTTTAAGCTGTTTTCAATTTCAATAGCTTCAAATGTATTGTATCTAATACTGTTGTTAGCATTTAATGCATCGTCTAAAATAGTTTGAGAGGTGTAGTTTTTATGTACTCCGAAGATAAAATAACGATTAAGGAATCCTTCCGCGTAAGCGTAACTAAAACCATTACCACTATGTCTCCCTTCTAGCGCTCTAAAGTCTGTATGCGCATCGAAATTTACAACGTTTATTTTCTTGTTTAACGCTAGCGAAGTCCCTTTAATATTGCCATAAGCATTGTTGTGACCGCCTCCAATAATAATTGGAATTTTGCCAGCTTTTACTATATTGTAAATAAGATTACTAACTTCTTTATCTATTTCGGCTACTAAAGCTCTGGCTTTTTTAACGTGTTTTATATTGCTTTGATCCCATTTAGAAAGTTGTTCTTGCTCTTGAGTAAAGTCTAAATGGCCTAAAACACACAATTGTTTGGGATTATTAAGAGTGCTACTTTGTGTATTTAACAAAATTTTAATTGTAGCATCCCAGGCGTTACAAGTACCTGGTTTACCGTAGTTTGCGAAAACGCCAACATCTTCTGGTAAACCGACTAATACATACTTGACGTCTAAATTTACTAAGTCGTCGTATATGTTTGTAATTGATGGAAGTACAGTTATTTGCTCTCCAAATTTAGATTCGCCAGATCGTGTTACAACACTATCTTCAATTTTAGATTTGGTCATTAAAACAAGTTTACTCATAACGATAGATGCGTTTAAAAGATTAAAATTAATGTTTTATAAAGTAAATACGACGTATTAATTCAAATAAAAAGAAATAAATTTGAACCCTTAAACAAAATAATTATGACAAACAAAACAGCAAGTAATGGCCTAAAAGTAGCTTTGGGAATTGCAATAGCTTTATTTATTGGCTTAGGTGTATTTTCATCTTCTTTATACAAAGAAAAGAAACAAAATGAAAAAGAATTAATTAGTGAGAAAACAAAAGTACTTAACGAATTAAACCAAATGGCGACGCAGTACGATGTTGCTATGAGTGAAAATAATGTTGTTAATCAAAATTTAGTTGATGCCAAAGGACGTATAGACGGTTTAATAGATTCTTTAAAAGTGTCTGAAAACAATTTGAAAAGTTTATGGAAATACAAAACGAAGTATTTATCGTTGCAAAAGGAAATGGATTACCTTTTAACTGAAAATGATAAACTTAAAGTTGAAAACCAAATGTTAGCAACAAGTTTAGATAGTACTAAAGTTGAGTTAGTGCAACGTACTATGTTTACAGATTCGCTTTTAGTACAAAATACCGCTTTAGCAGATGTTGTTGAGAGTGCAGCAACATTATCTGCTAATAGCATGAAAGCTTCTGGTGTTTTAGAGCGTTCTTCTGGTAAGCAAATACCAATGGAAAAGGCAAGCCGTAGTGATAAAATTAGAATTTGTTTTACAGTTGCCAAAAACAAATTAGTTGAAGCAGGAGATAAGGAATTGTTTGTACAAGTTATAGACCCTAAAAATAATATTTTAGGTTCTAACGAACAGGTTGTTTTTGGAGAAGAAACTTTAAACTACAGTTTAATTAGTAAGTTTAGCTATGAAAACCAAAGCTTACCAATATGCGAGTACATTGCAAAGAAAGATAAGAAAGACGACTTTGAAAAAGGAACGTATAAAGTAAACGTTTTTAATGGCAAAGAGTTAGTTACAAGTACACAGTTTTCTATGAGATAATAGAATTTGTTATAAATATTAAAAGCCTGAAAAATTTAATTTTTCAGGCTTTTTTATTTGTCATTTTATTAATGTTACAAAAATTATAACTTGAGATAAAACTCTTATTTTATAATCGTTTTAAAACTTAAACTAAGTTAGTTTACTATTAAATATATTCACCATTTATTATTACTTTATCTATATTATTTTCACCAAAAGCATAAGGCAGGTAATTGTAACTAGGTACTTTTTTAGTAATAATTAAATTTGCTTTTTTACCTTTAGTAATGCTTCCGTATTGGTTGCTAATACCCATAGCATAAGCACCGTTAATTGTGGCTGCGTTTATGGCTTCTTCTGGTGTTAATTTCATTTTTATGCAAGCTGTACTTACTACAAAATTCATGTTTCCAGAAGGTGTAGAACCTGGATTAAAATCTGTTGCTAATGCTAAAGGTAATCCAGCATCTATAATTTGCCTTCCTGGCGTATATGGTATGCTTAAAAAGTAAGAACATGACGGTAATGCTACTGGCATTGTGTCGCTACCTTTAAGAGCATTTATATCGTCTTGATTTAATTCTTCTAAATGATCTACACTTATTGCATTATGTTTTACCGCTAAAGCAACGCCGCCAAAAGCATTAAATTGATTGACGTGAATTTTTGGAATTAAATGGTATTGTTTTGCTGCTTCAAGAATTTGCTCGGTATCTTCTAACGAGAAATAACCTTTTTCGCAAAAAACATCTACGTAATCTGCCAAGTTATCTGCTGCAACTTTAGGCATCATTTCATTAATAATCAAGTCTAAATAGCCTTGTTTATTGTCTTTAAACTCTTTAGGTAAAGCATGAGCTCCAAGAAAAGTTGCTTTTACTTTTATAGGAAACTCTTTTTTTATGCGTTTAATTACACGAAGCATTTTAAGTTCGGTTTCTGTAGATAAACCATATCCAGATTTTATTTCTAAAGCACCAGATCCTAATTGCATTACTTTATTTACACGTGCAATAGATTGCTGGTATAAATCCTCTTCGCTAGTGTTTTCAAGAGTTTTAGCACTATTTAAAATACCACCGCCTCTGTTAGCTATTTCCTCGTACGATAAGCCGTTAATTCTATCTACAAATTCTTGTTCTCTATTTCCTGCATACACAATATGGGTGTGAGAATCGCACCAGGTTGGTAAAACAACCTTTCCGCTAGCATCTATAACATTATCTGCATTATCATATTTGCAGTTGTCCATAGTGCCAAAATCTACAATAGTATCGTGTTCTATAAATAGATATGCATTTTTAAGAGTAGGAAGTGTTTTCATTTCTTCACCAGAAACTTTTAAAACATTAGGCTCTCTAATTTGTAGTAATTCTTTTATATTTTTTATTAGTAAAGACATCTTAAAGTGTTTGTGAGTAATCGGTTATATAAAGATTATAAGTTGCTATACACATAACAATTATACCTATTAGACTTATAATCCAATTGTATTTTTTTATAAATAAACGAGAAACAAAGTAGAGTAGTAGTGTTGTTATGCCTATTAAAGCAGGAACCCATTTTAGTATAATACCTACCATTCCAGCATCGGAATAATCTACAGTAAAAGAAATAGACAGCGTAATTATTTCTACTATAATTATTGCTATAATGTTGTTTTTAGGATTGTTTAAAAGCTTATTCATAGTCCAAATATAGATAAAATGCATAAGGTTGAATAATAAAGTACCGTTAGTTTTATAGCGTTTAATGTATCGATTATAACGAAAAGATAGTTTTTGTTTCTTGTAATTAATTACATTTCAATTGTAAATGTGTAATTGAAATATAAAGTGCTATTTATATTTCGTAAAAAATATGTATGAAACCATACTATAAGGAAGCTTTTGATTTTATCAATACGTTTCAACCTATACCTATATCTGTATATGATACATTGTATGATATTGCTAGTTATAAGGAAATAAAACAAGGAGATAAGCTTCTTGATTTGGGCGTAATACCGCAAAAAATTTACTTAATTGGTAAAGGTGTAATTCGTTCTTATATTTTACTTTCTAACGGAAAAGAAGTTACAACAACATTGTACAGTCCATTAATGTTTTTTGCTTCGTTTAAAGCATTATTACATAAAAAACCTACTAATTTAATCTATGAAGCTTTAACAGATTGTGATGTTTTTGAAATTGATTATGAAACGTTTTATAATTTATGTAAAAAAGACATGAATCTAATGTGTCTCTATAGTAGGTTTTTAGAGTATATAATTCTTAAAAGTGAAGCACGTTTTATAGAGTATGCTTCTAACGATGCTAAGGAGCGTTACTTATCGCTTAGAGAGCGCATACCAAATTTAGATAATACCATCGCACAATATCAAATTGCTGCAGCTTTGGGTATTACACCGGTACAATTAAGTAGAATTAGAGGTAAGCTTTAGTATTTTATTAACACATGTTAAGGGTTGTTTAAAACCATTGTTTTAAACTTGTAGTATTATAAAAATATTTATCCCTTATAATAATAACTAACTAAAATTAAAAAACCGATTAGCTTAATGCTAATCGGTTTTTTCAGTTTTATAATATTTTTTATTCCTGCGAAGGCAGGAGTCTATTATATAAAGTTGGATTCCTGCCTTCGCGGGAATGACAAAAATTTTATTTTAAACCTCCAACCATGTTTTCTGGTTTCACCCAAGCATCATAATCTTCGGCAGTAACATAACCTAAGTTTACAGCTTCTGTTTTTAATGTAGTTCCATTTTTGTGAGCAGTATTTGCTATTTCGGCAGCTTTATAATAACCAATTTTAGTATTTAAAGCAGTAACTAGCATTAAAGAGTTGTTTAGTAATTCTTTAATAACATCGTGATTAGGCTCTATTCCAGCAGCACAGTTTTCTTCAAAACTTACACAAGCATCACCAATTAATTGAGCACTTTGTAAAATGTTAGCAGCCATCATTGGTTTAAAAACGTTAAGCTCGTAATGTCCTTGAGTACCACCAACAGTTATAGCAACATCGTTACCCATAACTTGTGCACAAACCATAGTTAAAGCCTCACATTGTGTAGGGTTTACTTTTCCTGGCATAATAGAACTTCCTGGCTCGTTTGCAGGAATAATAATTTCTCCAATTCCAGAACGTGGTCCAGAAGCCATCATACGTATATCGTTAGCTATTTTATTTAAAGAAACAGCTAATTGCTTTAAAGCACCATGAGACTCTACAATAGCGTCATGTGCAGCTAAAGCTTCAAATTTATTCTCAGCAGTAATAAATGGTAAGTTTGTAAATTTTGCAATGTATTTAGCAACTAAAACATCGTATCCTTTAGGTGTATTTAAACCAGTACCAACAGCAGTACCACCAAGTGCTAATTCAGCTAAATGAGGTAACGTGTTTTCTAAAGCTTTTAAGCCATGATCTAATTGAGATACATAACCAGAAAACTCTTGACCTAATGTTAAAGGCGTAGCATCCATAAGGTGTGTACGACCTATTTTTACAACATCTTTAAAATCTTGTACTTTATCGTTTAGTGTATTTCTAAGTTTAATAACTCCAGGAATAGTGTTTTCTACTATCTTTTTGTAAGCAGCAATGTGCATTCCTGTTGGAAATGTATCGTTAGAAGATTGCGATTTATTTACATCATCATTAGGTGCAATTACTTTTTCGCCTTCTCCTACAATTCTTCCTGCTAATTGTTGTGCTCTATTTGCAACAACTTCATTAACATTCATGTTAGATTGTGTTCCAGAACCTGTTTGCCAGATTACTAAAGGAAATTGATCGTCATGCTTACCTTCTAAAATTTCATCGCAAGCCGCAGCTATTAAATCTCTTTTATCTTCTGGTAAAACACCTAATTCGCAGTTAGTGTATGCTGCTGCTTTTTTTAAGTATGCAAAACCATAAACCACTTCTAAAGGCATAGAAGCTGGTGTTCCTATTTTAAAATTGTTTCTTGAACGCTCAGTTTGTGCTCCCCAAAGTTTATCTGAAGGCACTTTTACTTCGCCCATTGTGTCTTTTTCTATTCTAAATTCCATCTGTTATTTGGTTTGTTTTAGGTTTGCTAAATTACGAAAAAATAAAAGTTTTTAGGATTGAAATGTTGATAAGTTTTAGTTGTATTAAGCTGTATTTAATTAATGTAATTTTTGAAATAGTTAATTTCGTTTAGCTTGATATATTTCAATGAAATGATAATTAATTCAATATAATTTGGAAAAAAAGAAATGTATATGGTGTTTAAGTTCTGAAAAAGAAGAATCTTTCAAGACTAAAGCGCACACTATTCCAAAGTCTTTAGGAGGCCAAAGTTTTAATAAAAATGTATGCGATAATTGTAATTCTTATTTTGGAAGTAGAGTAGAGTATAAATACTCAATTGAAGAAGCTTTAAAAGAAGGATTTAATATCTCACGTAGAATGATGTTGCTTTCTGGTAAACCTAAAAAAAAGTTGGTGGTTTTAAATCTAGATATTTTGATATTAGAGAACGAAATGGGAAAAGAACATTAAAAGTGTTACCATCTTTTAGGCTTAATGAGTCTTTTCAAAAAGAACTTTGTCATGCATTTAAACGAGGTCTATATAAATTATTTCTTGAAGAGTTAAATCGCCAAAAAGGATTAGGTTTTGATGATAAATATAACGTAATCAGAGAATTTTCTAGATATAATAAAGGAGATTTACCTGTTATATATTTTGATAGATCTGTTGGTATATTTATGAGTATTAAACGAGAAGCTGAAACTCCTGTTTTGCTTTTTGACAGAATGAAATATTTATACTCAAATGAAAAATTTGTAGAAATAGAGTTTTTAGGGCATGTATTCGGTTTCCCAATAACAGAGGTAACGAAAGAAGATTTTGATAGTTATATTACTAATTCTAAAGAGTTAAAATTAGGGCATTTTAATAGTTGGAAAAAAATTGAGAAATTAATTGATATTGATATAACATTGAGTATAATGGATAAGTAAATATCATTTAACTCTTCCTAAAAAGTAAATCCAATCTTAATACCTCCATATTTAGCAGAGTTACCAGATTTAAATTCGCGTGTAATTGCAGAGCGAGAATACTCAAAATACAGTGTTTTTGTTTTTAAAATTAATCCATAATTGTATTGTGCAGTTAAGCGTTCAATATTATTAGAAGAAATGGTATAAGGACTTTTATTATTAAATATGCCACCTTGCAAAGTAGCATCGTACGCAACCATACTTATAGCTGGCTGTGCATAAGCATAAAGTTTAAAACCTTTAGTGTTTTCTATTTTAGAAAAAGGTTTGTCTATAATGCCAAAAACAGTATTAAAACCAACCGAAGCATTAGTAAAAAGTGTTCCTACCTTTAGATTACTAATAACCTGTAATGCAATTAAATTATTATAACGATAGAGTTGTTTCTCGTACCCAACTTCGTAACTAATTACAACATCGTTTTTTATCTGGTTTTTCCAACCTCTTGGTATTTTGTTACCTGTAGCTTTGTGTATACCAACTTGCATTTCTTCACCAAAAGCACCAGGACCAATTAGTCCTAAGTTAAAAGATGAAGTAAAACGTATTTTTTTATCTAGATTGGTAGAGATAATAAAACTTTTAAGCATTATTGCAGCCGCGAAAGGTCTATCTTCAATTTGAATAGCTTCGCTAACATAATCGTTAGGTGTATAGCCAATATGCTCTATAGATAATCCATATTTTACATATGAGGCTTTTGGATTAAAGAACAGTTTATTTATTGGATTCTTTTCTAAACTTTCTAAAACAAGTTCAAGATTATAACCTTGAGTATAATTCTCGTCTGTGGCAGCGAAATAATCGTTTTCGTAATTAAATCTAAAGTAAGAGTTGCTATTTATGTTTCTATAGGAAACCATATTATCAATTTTCTGAGCATGCGAAATTGAAATAAATAAAAATAGAGTGAGTAAATGTTTTATGTTTCTAGTCATAATTTACTTACGGTTTTTATTAAGTTTAGGTTTTATATCCTATGCTATTATTTGTTTCTTGATTAATAGTTTTTATGCACTTTAATCCAATTTAAAACCAAGAAAAATTCAATTAGATAATTTGGTTAATAAAACTGTTAATAATTACAAAGTTTATATTGTATAAAAAAAGAGATTAACTTATATTTGCGTTATATTAAAAACAAGACACAATCAATTATGTTCGAATTCGACCAATACTTAGGCTTTTTAGCATTTTTAACAATATTAACTATAGGTTTCTGGTTAATGATATTTTTAGTAACTTTTGTTGTTCCTTATTGGATTGGCGGAAGCTTAATAGAACGTATTAACGAAATTAGAGAAGAGAGAAAAGCAAAGCTTGAAAATTAAGCTTAATTTTTCAGGTTTTATTACACTGTAATTCTAAGTGTAATTTATGGCTTCTAAATATAAATATTAAAAAAGGGAAACTTTTATAAGTCTCCCTTTTTTTGTGCCTAATAGTTATCTGTGTTTTATTTTAAAACGGATTTCTTCTAATAGAAAACAACCAATTAACTTTATTAAATCAGGATGTAGATATTAAAAAAAAATCCTTGTAACTAAAATTAATAGTTACAAGGATTAAGTTTTTTGATCGTTAAAGATTAACCTTCAAATCCTTCGTCTCCACCATAATTTCCGCTTTGTACACGCTTCTTTTTTTGGTTGAATCTATATGTAAAGGCAAGGTTAAAACTACGTTCTCTCCACTGGAATTCGCTTTCCGAAGTATAAGTTGGAGTAGTGGTTTCTTGTATACGTTTTCTACTATTAAACAAATCATTTACATTAAAAGCAATAGATGCTTTTTCATTGAATAAATCTTTACTAAAAGCCATAGTTGTACTAAATATACCTTCACTTTCGTTTTGTGCATCTGCACTAGGACCTCTGTAATTTAAATTTGTTTGCCAATCGATATCAGCTGGCAATGTGTATTTATTACTAATACGCGCATACCAACTGTTGTTAGTATTGTCTAAAGATAAACCATTGGGAGTAGTACCTTTTGTTTCATTTTGGAAGAAATTAAAGTTACCATTTACTCTCCACTTTCTTGATGGATTATAAGTTAAAGTAAACTCGAAACCATAACGATCTTCGGTTGCTAAGTTAATAGGTGTACGTTTAATAATTGGTAACTCTTCACCATTTACGTTAGCTGTATCTCCAGTATCGAAACTAATGTAACTAAAACCATCTGTTGCATGAGAGTAGTAAGCAGATGTGTTAAATGTAAATTTTCCAAAACGCTTTAAATAACCTAAATCTATCTGTCCAGAATAACTTGGATTTAAATCAGGATTTCCTTGAAAAAAGTTTGTAACACTATTTCTAGAAGGAAAAGGATTTAAAAAGTAACCTCTTGGTCTTCTTAAACGTCTAGCATAACCTAAGGTAACATTTTCTTTCTCGTTAAATTCGTAACTTAAATTAACTGTTGGAAATAAACCTGTAAAATTCTTTCTTGTTAAATCTCCTGTAGTAGGTTGGTCTATTGTAAATCTTGTATTTTCTAATCTTAATCCTAATAAAAAAGAAAATTTATTGAATTTACTACCAAATTGAGAGTAAACTGCATTTACATATTGCTTAAAATTTAAAACGTTTGTTAAGTCTAAATTAGATACAAAAGTATTACTACTTGCATCAAAATTTGACACATTAAAATCTGTAATAGTCGTATCAAAATTACCTCTATATCCAGCTTCAAACTGACTATTCTCTCCAATAGGTAGTACATAATCTGTTTGTAAAAGAATCTGACTTTGATCTTCTAAAGTAGATACGTTTTCTACAGCTACATTATCTACAGAAATTAAAGAGTTTTCATTCTCTTGGCTATCTTCATATTGAAAATCGAAAGTTAATGTGGCACTAGATTCGTAATTTTTTTGAAAATTTAAAGCATATTGTACTGTTTGATCATCTTCATTACTAGGATCTAAACGTGTAGTAGTTGATAATAAATTTCTGTTACTGTCATACTGATTTAGAATATTGGTATTTAAATCTGTATCCTTACTATCTCTATATAAAATAGAAGTTGTTAAAGAAGCAGAATCGTCTACATACCATTCTACACCAAAGTTTGTAGTTAATCCTTTTCTTTCTCTATCGTAAGTATTGTCTTCGTCTAAAAAGTTGCCTGTAGCATTGTATTGTGTAGACGAATTTGAATTTCCTGGCGCTTCTCTATAACTATAACCAGTAGTATTAAAAATGTTTACGTTTCCAGTTCTGTAGTTTACGTTTCCGTTAATTCCAGCTGAAGGATTATAACCAACATTTGTAGTAATAGCTCCATTTAAGCCTTGCAATTTGCTACGACGTAAAATAATATTTATAATTCCACCAGTTCCTTCGGCATCATATCTTGAAGATGGAGAAGTTATAACTTCTACTTTTTCAATAGATTCTGCAGGTAATTGACGTAAAGCATCTGTAGAGTTTAAGCCTACTAACCCAGAAGGTTTTCCATTAATTAAAATACGTACGTTATCGTTTCCACGAAGTGCAACGTTTCCTTCAACATCTACAGAGACTGAAGGTACATTATCTAAAACATCACTAACGGTACCACCTCTAACAGTTAAATCTTTACCAACATTATATATTTTTTTATCGAGTTTAATCTCAACAGTAGTTTTTTCGGCAATAAGTTCTACTTCCTCTAAAGTAGTAGCATCTTCTTTTAAAAATATATTTCCAAAATTTAAAGCCTTATCAATGACTTTGTTTTTTAGCGTTATTTTTTCAAAGCTTATAAATTCGAAAGTAAAATTATAGGTTCCAGCAGCAACATTAAAATTAAATGCTCCGTTTTCGTTTGCAGTACCTCCTGTAATAATTTTTCCATCAGTAGGATTAGAAACAACAACAGTTGCCCATTCTAATGGGATGTTAGTTTCTTTTTCTAAAATTTTTCCAGTAATGGTAAAGTCTTTTTGTGCGGAAGCCAAAAAGCCAATAAAAACGGTTAAAAAAGTGGCAATTAATTTTCTGTTCATTCTCTTAGGATTTAATTTATAAGATTACAAAAATAGCCTAAGGTTTAAACGTGTTTGGTTAAAGGTTTGTTAAATAAAAAAGCCTTGTAATTTTACAAGGCTAAATATTTATGTTATGATGTCGAAAATTTTTCGTGCAGGTTTACCAATCACTGCTTTATCTCCATTAATTATTATTGGTCGTTCTATTAACTCTGGATATTTTATAAGTATTTGAATGTACTCTTCTTCTGAAAAATCAATTCCTGAGTCTACAATATGTTGAAATTTTTCAATCCAAAGTACATCGCGAGTTCTAATAATCTCGATAGGAGAGACGTTAAGAAGTTTAATAATTTTGCGAAGTTTTACAGCATCAAGTGGTTTGTCTTTATACTTTATTATTTCGTGATTATGTTTGCTAGTTTCTAGTATTTCAAGACATTTATTAGAATCTTCCGATTCTGGATTGTGATATAGTATTATCATTGTAGGTTAAGGGAAGTTTTAGAATTTGCTAAAAATTAATTACATTAAAAAAAGGTGCTAATCTTTCTATAAAATTTTATAAATATTTTCTGTAGGACGGCATATTACAGCCTTATCTCCATTTACTATAATTGGTCTTTCGATTAGTTTGGGGTGTGCTAACATTGCATCAATAATAGCATCGTTAGTAAGATCTTTATTTTTATATTCAGACTTCCATATAGCTTCATTTTTTCTTACTAAATCTATAGGTTCAATATTAAGCATTTTAATAAGTTGTTGTAATTCCTTTTTAGTTGGCACATCTTCCAAATATTTTACAATTTCAAAGTCTTTACTAGAGTTTTCTAAAACCTCTAATGCGCATCTAGATTTGCTACAACGATTGTTATGGTATATTTTAATCATATTTATTTTTAAGAATTAGAGCTTCTTTGTTTTTCTTAATTAAAAAAGGAAATTATGTATTAACTTTTTATAGTTGATTAGATTCTGTTGTTTGTTGTCCCATCATCATTAAATAAGCCTTTAAAAACGGTGTAATATCACCATCCATAACTGCATCTACATTACCAGTTTCGTGCGCAGACCTTACATCTTTAACTAATTTGTAAGGATGCATAACGTAATTTCTTATTTGGCTTCCCCATTCAATCTTCATTTTTCCAGCTTCAATATCTTGACGTTGGGCTAATTGTTTTTGAAGTTCAATCTCATATAATTGAGACTTTAACATTTGTAAAGCTCTAGATCTATTATCGTGTTGCGAACGTGTTTCAGAACATTGTATTTGTATGCCAGTAGGTTTATGTAGTAATTGAACTTTTGTTTCTACTTTATTTACGTTTTGTCCACCAGCTCCGCTTGATCTTGCAGTAGTAATTTCTAAATCTGCAGGATTAATTTCAATTTCTATAGAATCGTCTACTAAAGGATAGACATAAACCGAAGCAAAACTAGTGTGGCGTTTTGCATTACTATCGAAAGGAGAAATACGTACCAATCTATGTACACCGTTTTCTCCTTTAAGCCAACCAAAAGCATAATCGCCTTCAATTTCTATAGTTACTGTTTTTATACCAGCAACATCACCTTCTTGAAAGTTAAGTTCTTTAACCTTAAAACCACTTTTTTCAGCATACATTAAGTACATGCGCATAAGCATTTCGGCCCAATCACAACTTTCTGTACCACCAGCTCCAGCAGTAATTTGAAGCACTGCACTTAAGCTATCACCTTCTTCCGAAAGCATGTTTTTAAACTCTAAATCTTCAATTAAAGTTTGCGCTTTTATAAATCTGTTTTCAACATCTTTAGCAGTAGCTTCATTTTCTTTAAAGAATTCGTAAATAACTTCTAAGTCTTCAATAAGTGTGTTAGCTAGGTTATAATCTTCAACCCATCTTTTTTTTACACGTAGTGATTTCATTATTATTTCAGCAGCTTTAGAATCGTTCCAAAAATCTGGTGAAAAGGTTTGTTCTTCTTCATTGCTAATTTCTATTAATTTAGCATCTATGTCAAAGATATTGCCTTAACTTAGTCAGGCGTTGTGAGAGATCTTTAATTTGATCTTGTGTTATCATTATATATGTGTTTGTAACAAAAATAGAATTTATAGTATGATAAATAAATTATTACCTACTTATTTTCTAATTTTATACTGAAAAATAATAATAAGAAATTCGTTTATATAATTAAGGTGTTAATATCTAAATTATGATAACGATTAATAGCAGATAAATAACAATATTAAGAAAAAATGAGAATAGATTTAAGAAGTGATACTGTAACAAAACCATCTGAAGGCATGTTAAATGCTATAATGAATGCTAAAGTTGGAGACGATGTATATAAAGAGGATGAAACGGTTAACGCACTAGAAGAAAGAGTTGCCAAATTATTTGGAAAATCTCATGCTTTATTTTTTCCTAGTGGAACCATGGCAAACCAAACAGCTATAAAACTACATACTAATCCTGGAGACCAAGTAATTTGCGATAAGTATGCACACATTTTTAATTACGAAGGTGGAGGTGCATCTTTTAATAGTGGTGTGTCTTGTAATCTTATAGATGGAGATAGAGGTATGTTTACAGCAGCGCAAGTTATAGAGGCTATTAATCCTCCCGATTTTTATCACAGTCCATTAACCACATTAGTTGAAATAGAGAATACAACTAATAAAGGAGGCGGAGCTTGTTGGAATTTTAACGAATTAAAAAAAATTAAAGAAGTCTGCACAACTAATAATTTGCGTTTTCATTTAGATGGAGCACGATTATGGAATGCATTAGTTGAAACTAAAGAAACAGCTGAAGATTATGGTAATCTATTCGATACAATTTCTGTATGTTTTAGTAAAGGATTAGGTTGTCCAGTAGGCTCTGTATTGGTAGGAGACGAACATTTAATGAAAAACGCTATAAGAATTAGAAAAATTCTTGGAGGAGGTATGAGGCAAGTTGGTTTCCTAGCAGCGGCAGCATTGTATGCGTTAGATAATAATATGGAAGCATTAAAAGAGGATCACATTAAAGCAAAAGAGATCGCTTCTGTATTAGAAAAAGCGGATTATATAGCTAAAGTAGAATCTGTAGAAACCAATATTGTAATTTTTACTTTAAATAGTAAATATAGTGATGAAACTTTTTTAAATATTTTAAAAAGTAAGGATATTCATTTAAGTAATATGGGACAAGGTAAGCTTCGAATAGTTACACACTTAGACTATACACAGAGTATGCATAAAGTTGTTTTAAATGAATTAAGTGTTTTGTAAATAAATAATGGGTAAAGTGTAAATGTCTGATTATTAGAATGAAAAAATGTTAACGAAATGTTAAACGGAGTTTTTTAACACTTTATCGAATTGTCATAGAAATATAGTAATTATTTGAATTAATAGTTTGTTAACAAGTAATTTTACACGAAATTAGAGAACAGCCGAGTATATATTTGGCTTGTTTAACCTTAAAATAACCATTAAAATTATTTAAAAAATGAAAAAAGCATTACTAACAATCTTATCTTTTGTTGCCTGTACAGTAGCAATCGCACAAGATTTACCTACAAATCCTGAACCAGGAAAATGTTACGTACGTTGTGTAACACCAGATGTATGGGTAAATCAAGATGTGACTATCCAAGTTGCACCGGCTTACAAAAAATTAAAAGTAGTACCTGCACAGTACAGAACAGAAAATGAAGAAGTTGTTGTTCAGTCTGCTGGACAAGAATTAGCTGTTGTACCTGCACAGTACGAAACACAAACTTTCGAAGTAACTGTACAAGGACCTGCTCAAAGACTTGAAAAAGTAGCTGGATCTACAGATTCAACTACTGAAGAAATGGTAATTCAGCCAGGATACCAAGAATTAGCTGTTGTACCTGCACAGTACGAAACACAAAATTTTGATGTTACTACTTCAGAAGGTGGACAAACTTTATCTGTTGTTCCTGCAAAATTAGGAACAGAAACTTTTGAAGTTGTTGTAACTGAAGCTAGCCAACGTTTAGAAGTTGTACCTGCTCAATACGAGACAAGAACAGAAACTGTTATTGTACAACAAGCTTACCAAAAATTACAAACAGTACCTGCTCAATACGAGACAAGAACTGAAACTGTAGTTGTTACTGCTGCTGGACAGCGTATGGAAGTTGTTCCTGCTAAATGGGGAACTGAAAATGTAGAGATTGTTGTTCAACCAGCATCTTCTAGATTAGAAATTATTCCTGCTCAATATGGTACTGAAACTGAAACTGTTGTAGTTACAGAAGCTAGCCAGCGTTTAGAAGTTATACCTGCTAAATGGGGAACTGAAACTTTATCTTATAAGAAAAGAGAATTTGGAAATACTTTAAAAGTTGTTCCTGCTAGTTTTTCTACAGATTACCAAGTTATCGAAACTAAGCCAGCTACTGCTAAATGGGGAATGAGTGATACTCCTGCTGCAGATTGTGCATCTAGCGATCCTAACGATTGTAGATACTGGTGTTACAAAAATGTACCAGCTCAAAACATTACAGTAAATACTACTACTTTATCTAATGATGCATCTATTGTTACAACTCCTGGTTGTGATAATTCTAATGCTAATAGTGATGATTGTGGTATGGGAACTTATACAAGAAAAGTTGTACAAACTCCTGCTACTACTAGAGTAATTGATATTCCTGCTGTAACTAAAGAAGTTAAGCGTACAGTAATGACTCAGCCTTCAACTACAAGAACAATTGAAATTCCTGCAGTAACTAAAACGATCAAGAAAACAGTATTAGTTTCTCCAGCAACTACAAGAGTAATCGATATTCCTCAAGTAACTAAAGAAGTTACAAGACAAGTAATGGTAACTCCACCAACAACAAGAGCTATTGATGTTCCTGCTGTAACTAAAGAAATTACGCGTACTGTAATGGTAACACCTCCAACTACAAGAGTTATTACTATTCCTGCAGTTACAAAAACGATGAAGCGTACTACTTTAGTAACTCCAGCTTCTACAAGAGTAACAGAAATTCCTGCTACTACTAAAACTATGAAGCGTGTTGTTATGGCTACACCTCCAACTGCAAGAGCTATCGATATTCCTTCTAAGTCAACTACAATTAGAAAAACTGTTATTACTCCAGAAACTACTAGATCTATCGATATTCCTGCTGTAACTAAAACAATGAAGCGTACTGTAATGGCAACGCCTCCTACAACTAGAGTAATAGACGTAGCACAAAAAACTGCAACTTTAAAAACAACTGTTTTAGCTAGTGATGCTAGAGTAGAAGAAGTTACTATTCCTGCTGTTAACAAAACAGTTACTAAAGAAGTTTTACAAACTAAAGGTGGTTTAACTACTTGGACTGAGGTTGATTGTAAAATCGTTGAGTATAACGATCTTAACATAAACTGGTTATTAGGTTCTGCAACTTTAACTCCTTCTGCTAAAGCTGAGATTGATGCAAAATTATTAGTAGAATTGAAGAATGGTGTTTCTGTAGAGATCGCATCTCACACAGATTCAAGAGGTTCTGCTGCATCTAACAGATCTTTATCTGAAAGAAGAGCACAAGCTGTAACTAACTACTTAATTTCTAAAGGAATCAACTCTTCAAGAATTGTTTCTAATGGATATGGTGAGTCTAGATTAGCAAACAGATGTTCTGATGGTGTTTCTTGTACAGAAAGAGAGCACTTAGCAAACAGAAGAACTCAATTTAGAGTTATCAATGCTAACTAAGATGTAATTCTTATTTCATTTATATATAAAAAGAAGCCTTCGGGCTTCTTTTTTTGTTTGTTATGCTTTTTTTATTATTCGATATAACGTTTGTAAATTTTAGACTCTTAGTTTAGAATTGAATTTAAAAAAAAGCCTCACTCAATATAGATATTGAGTGAGGCTTTTTTAATTAATAGTATTACCTATTGTGTAAACCCTTTATTTAAACATATCCATTCCTGGAATACTAGGCATACCATCTTTTGCCACAGCAGCTAATTCTGCTTCATTAATTTGAGTAGCTTTTTCAATAGCTTTATTTAAAGTAAGTATTAAATAATCTTCTAACTGCTCTTTGTCTTCTAATAATGAATCATCAATAGTAATAGCTTTTATGGTTCTATTTGCTGTTAAAGTAAGCTTTAATAATCCATCGTTACTTTGTTCATCTACTAAAACAGAGTTTAACCTTGCTTTAGTCTCTTCTACCTTTTGTTGGGTTTCTTTAAGTTTTCCCACCATTCCTGCTAAATCTCCAAACATAATTTGTTATTGTATTAATTTAAATGCAAATTTATTAAATACAATGGTTAATAACCAATATAATATATAATCAAAAACCTTGTATTTATTTTCTCTTTAAGTTTTACTTTTGTTTTTTCTTGTAAATAAAACTAAAACATGTCAGAAACAACAGTAACAGTTAATGCACCAGTTGCAAAAAAAATAAAGAAATCTCTAGAAAAGCATAACGATATTCGTATTGATAATTATTTCTGGATGAATGATAGAGAAGATAAAAATGTTATTGATCATCTTAATGCAGAAAACAGCTATACTAAGTCCGTTTTAAAACATACAGAATCATTTCAAAAAGATCTTTTTGAAGAAATGAAGGGTAGAATAAAAGAAGATGATACTTCTGTACCTTACAAATTGAATGGTTATTGGTATGTTACTAAATTTGAAAAAGGTAAAGATTATCCTATATACACAAGAAGAAAGGAGAATATAGATGCAGCCGAAGAAATTATTTTTGACTGTAATGAGATGGCTAAAGAACATGCTTATTTTAAATTAGGAGGAATATCTATTAGTCCAGATAATAAAATGGCAAGTTTTGCTGTAGATACAGTAAGTAGAAGGCAATATACCTTGCAAATAAAAGATTTGACTACAGGTGAAATTTTTTCTGATAAAATAGAAAATACTACAGGAAGCTCTACTTGGGCGAACGATAATAAAACGTTGTTTTATACAAAGAAAGATGAGGTAACCTTGCGTTCGGACAAAATATACAAGCATAAATTATATACAGAAGAAGAAAAAGATGTTTTAGTTTTTAATGAAACCGACGATACCTTTAATTCATTCGTATATAAAACAAAATCTAAAAAGTATATTGTAATTGGTTCTTCGAGTACACTAACTTCAGAATATAGAATTTTAAATGCAAATACTCCAGATGGCGAATTTAAAATATTTCAGGAACGTGAACGTGAATTAGAATATTCAATTGCTCATTATAAGGATAGCTTCTATATTATTACTAATAAAGATGATGCTACTAATTTTAAACTACAAAAAACGTCTGAAACTAATACTGAAAAGGAGAATTGGAAAGATGTATTGCCACACAGAATAGACGTTTTACTAGAAGATATAGAGATTTTTAAAGATTATCTTGTAGTTAACGAACGTGAAAACGGACTGAATAAAATAAGAATAATAAGTTGGAATGGAGAAGAAGATTATCATCTACCATTCGATAACGAAACATATACTGCTAGTTTAGGTAATAATCCAGATTTTAATAGCGACGAGTTACGCTATGGTTACAACTCTTTAACAACACCAAGCTCAATAATTGATTATAATTTAAAAACGAAGATTAAAACAACAAAGAAAGAGCAAGAGGTTTTAGGAGGAAAGTTTAATAAAGATAATTACGAATCTAAACGCCTTTGGGCAACTGCAAGAGATGGAGTTAAAGTACCTATATCTTTAGTTTATAAAAAAGGAATAGAATTAAATGGCAAAAACCCAGTTTTACAATACTCTTATGGTTCTTATGGTTCAACAATAGATCCTTATTTCTCTACTATTAGACTAAGTTTATTAGATAGAGGTTTTATTTATGTAATAGCGCACATAAGAGGAGGAGAGTACTTAGGTAGAGAATGGTACGAAAACGGAAAATTATTAACTAAAATGAATACTTTCACAGACTTTATAGACTGTTCTAAGTTTTTAATTCAAGAAAAATATACATCTCCAGAACATTTATATGCAATGGGAGGAAGTGCAGGAGGCTTATTAATGGGAACTATAATTAATTTAAATCCAGAATTATATAATGGAGTAATTGCAGCTGTACCATTTGTAGATGTTGTAACTACAATGTTAGACGATACTATACCATTAACTACAGGAGAATATGATGAATGGGGAAACCCAAACGATAAAAAATATTATGATTACATGAAATCATATTCACCTTACGATAATGTAACACCTAAAAATTATCCAAACCTACTAGTTACAACAGGTTTACACGATTCTCAAGTGCAATATTTTGAGCCTGCAAAATGGGTAGCAAAATTAAGAGAATTAAAAACAGATACCAATAAGTTATTGTTTCATATCGATATGGAAGCAGGACATGGTGGAGCATCTGGACGTTTTGAAAGTTTAAAAGAAGTCGCATTGGAATATGCGTTTTTACTTGATTTAGAGGGAGTTGACTGTTAAAAAAAAAAAGCTTATTTTTGCAAGGTTTTAAGTTACATTTCTAACTATAAGTAACTGATCAAATATTGTTTATGACACACGAGAAACAGGTTTTTGACAATGTATTGGACTTAATTGGCAATACACCAATGATAAAACTAAAAAAAATGACTTCAGAGTTTAAAGGTAACTTTTTGGCTAAAGTTGAAGCTTTTAATCCTGGACATTCTTCAAAAGATAGAATAGCACTATATATTATTGAACAAGCAGAGAAGCAAGGCATCCTAAAGCCTGGTGACACTATTATTGAAACTACTTCTGGTAATACAGGATTTAGTATTGCAATGGTAAGCGTTATTAAAGGATACGATTGTATTCTTGCAGTAAGTTCTAAATCTTCGGCAGATAAAATAGATATGCTAAAGAATATGGGAGCCAAAGTTTATGTTTGCCCAGCAAATGTTAGCGCAGACGACCCAAGGTCTTACTACCAAGTAGCAAAACGTTTACATGACGAAATGAAAGGTTCGGTTTATATAAACCAATATTTCAATCAGTTAAATATAGACGCACATTACGCCTCTACTGGACCAGAAATATGGAATCAGACTGATGGTAAAATAACACATTTAGTAGCTTGTAGTGGTACAGGAGGAACTATTTCGGGTACTGCGAAGTACTTAAAAGAACAAAATCCAAATATTAAAGTTATTGGTGTTGATGCTTTTGGTTCTGTATTAAAAAAATACCATGAAACTAGAGAATTCGATGATAAAGAAATTTATCCATATCGTATAGAAGGTTTAGGTAAAAATTTAATTCCTACTGCAACAGATTTTGATACTATTGATGAGTTTGTAAAAGTAACGGACGAAGAAAGTGCACATACAGCAAGAGAAATTGCAAAAACCGAAGGTCTTTTTGTTGGTTATACTTCTGGAGCAGCAATGCAAGCTATAAAGCAATTAAGTGCTTCTGGCGAATTTAAAGAGTCGGATAATATAGTTGTTATTTTTCCAGATCATGGATCACGTTATATGAGTAAGATTTATAGCGATAAATGGATGAGCGAACAAGGCTTCTTTGATAGCGTAAATGCTGAAGCAGCACAAAGTATTCAATTCATAAAATAAAGGAATTACACAATAAATATTGAAACTGATACCATTAAAAAGGTATCAGTTTTTTTATGTTGTTAATTGGAGGTGAAAATATTATGCAAAAAACGTAGAATTGCTTAATTTTGCATTCTCTAAACTAATTAAGTACAGATGAAAGATTTATTTGCAAAAATATATAAAGATAAAGGACCATTAGGAAAATGGGCTGAGCAGGCTGAAGGTTATTTTGTATTTCCAAAACTAGAAGGACAAATTTCTAACCGAATGAAGTTCCAAGGAAAAGATGTTATTACTTGGAGTATTAACGATTACTTGGGTTTAGCAAATCATCCAGAAGTGCGTAAGGTTGATGCTGAAGCAGGTGCTGCATATGGTTCGGCTTACCCAATGGGAGCTAGAATGATGTCTGGCCATACAGAATTACACGAACAACTTCAAAACGAACTAGCTGCCTTTGTTAATAAAGAAGCGGCTTACCTTTTAAACTTTGGTTATCAAGGTATGGTATCTACTGTAGATGCTTTAGTTGCTAAAGATGATGTTATTGTTTACGATGTAGATGCACATGCATGTATTATTGATGGTGTGAGATTACACCACGGTAAACGTTTTACTTATAAGCACAACGATATTGAAAGTTTAGAAAAAAACTTAGAGCGTGCTACAAAAATGGCAGAAACAACTGGAGGAGGAATTTTAGTAATTTCTGAAGGTGTTTTTGGTATGCGTGGAGAACAAGGACGTTTAAAAGAAATTGTTGCGCTTAAGAAAAAATATAACTTTAGATTTTTTGTAGATGATGCTCATGGTTTTGGTACACTTGGTAAAACAGGTGCTGGAGCAGGAGAAGAGCAAGGAGTACAAGATGATATAGACGTTTATTTTGCAACTTTCGCAAAATCTATGGCTAGTACTGGAGCATTTATTGCTGCAGATAAAGAAATTATAGACTATTTAAAGTATAACTTACGTTCTCAAATGTTTGCAAAATCTTTGCAAATGCAATTGGTAGTAGGTGCTTTAAAGCGTTTAGATATGTTACGTACAATGCCTGAGTTAAAAGAAAACTTATGGAAAATTGTAGATGCATTACAATCTGGATTAAAAGAAAGAGGATTCGATATTGGTACAACACAAAGTTGTGTTACACCGGTTTACTTAAAAGGTAGTATTCCTGAAGCTATGGCTTTAGTAAGAGATTTACGTGAGAATTACGGAATTTTCTGTTCTATCGTAGTATATCCAGTAATACCAAAAGGATTAATATTATTACGTATGATTCCTACAGCAACGCATACCATTCAAGATGTAAATGAAACATTAGATGCTTTTGATGCTATTAGAACACGTTTAGAAAATGGAACTTATAAAAGAATGTCTGCTGCTTTAATTAAAGCAATGGGAGAATAATTTCTTTTCAATTTATTGTATAAAAAAATCCAATTCTTTCGAATTGGATTTTTTTTGTTACTTATACTTATTATATAATAGTTTTTCTAAACGTTTTTCTGCGTTTTACAACTACAGTTTCAATATGCTTCCAAATTTTATGAATAGCTTCATTATCTTCTAATTCTGGAGTTCTGTAACAATTAATGATTCCTTTTTGTCTAAAAGTTTCATAATACTCATTAAATATAACAGCATGGATACCTTTATTTTGATATTCAGGATGTACACCAATTAGGTAGAAAACCACATCTTTACTATGTTTCTTTGCTTTTAGTAGCTTAGCAAAACCAAAAGGAAATAGTTTACCATTCATTTCTTGGAGAGCAGAAGCAAACCTAGGCATTACAATAGCAAAAGCTACCATGTCATCATTTTCATCAACAACAAACTTTATATACTCTGGATTTACAAATGAGATAAATTTCTTTTTAAAATATGCTTTTTGTATGTCTGTTATTTCAACAAAAGAAGATAAACTTTCATAAGATGCATTAAACAAATCGAACATTTTATCTACATAAGGCATCACTTCAGATGTTTTTGTGAGTTGTAATGCTGTTAATTTGTAGCGTCTTTTTATAAGTTCTTGAGCTTTTTTAAAGTTTTCAGGTTTTACATTTACAAAAGGAAAGCTACTTTCAGAATAACTTTTTTCTACAGTAAAACCATGTGCTATATAATGTTTTACATAATACTCATGGTTGTACCATGTTATCATATTACTAATCTGGTCGAAACCTTCGGTCATAACACCAACTTTGTCTAGGTTCGAAAAACCAACAGGACCTTCAGTATATTCTAGATTATGTTGTTTCCCAATTTTTGTTACTTCATCTAAAAGTGCTTTAGAAACTTCTAAATCATCAATAAAATCAAACCAACCAAAACGCATTTTAAGATGCTTTTGTTTTTTTACTTCAAGCCAATTAATAATTGCTGCTACACGGCCAACAAGCTTATCGCCTTTATAGGCAAGAATTAATGTAGTTTCGGCATCATTAAAAATGGGATTTTTGTCCTTATTAAAAGTCTCCATTTCTTGACTAATAATAGGAGGTACCCAATATTTAGAATCCTTATATAGCGAAAACGGGAATTTAACAAAGGTCTTTAAATCCTTTTTTGTAGTTACTAGTTTAGTTGTAATCATAGGCATTACTCATCATCAAAATCAATATCCTGAGTTTCTTTTTTACGTTTGTTATCGCTATCAGGAGAAGCATCGTCACCTTTCTTTTTGTTTTTCTTCTTACGTTTTTTATTCGCTTTTCGTTCTGCTTCTTCTTCAGCAGAAGTTCCATTATCGATTCCTGGATCTTTATGAAAATCTAAACGATAAGAAATACCTAAATTTAATCCGAAAACTGAAGGCGTATCTTTAGTATTAAATGTTACAGCGGTATCTAACTGAAAATCTTTTCCCCAAAGATATGCACCACCAAATCTAAAAAGATTGTCTGCATAAAAATCGCTATGGATTCCTTGCGTTTCCCCAAATAAAACCCATTGTTCACTTACAGCTTTAGTTAGAGTAAAAATGTATTGAAAATCTGAATAATCGGTACCAATTCTATCTTTAGATAAATTCATTACCAATACCCAACCACTAGCAAAATTATTTTGTGTTGCAACCATTACTTTAGGGCTAAAACCTTCTACTCCAGGAGCAGTGTATGGATTGTCTGCCGAATCAAAATTTGCTCCAACATAAACAGCAACAGCAGGAATTAAGCTACTCCATTTAAAACGTTTGTTTGCATGGTAACTAAAAATATTTGGTTTTTCTTCAACAGCGTGTTTATAAGGGTCGTAAACTAGATATTTAGCACCAAGTGTTAGATTTTTAAAGTTTGAACGCTTTAAATCTGTAGGAATAGTAGAACGGTAATCTGTTTGTGTATCATTTTGATAAATACCTTCAATATTAATTTCTAATTGCGGTAAAAGTAGGCCATAACGCGCAGCAAAATCAACTCCAAAACCAGATACATCGTATTTTAAAGGTGTGTGTTCTTCCTTTACGGTATAGGGACCAACTTCAATTTGAGCTACATTTGTTCCAACAGAAAAAGCAGACCTAGAAACTCCAGGACGGTTAGAATTAATAACTTCTGTATATTGTGCATGTGCTGTTAAACCAGCAATACACAGGACTATAGTTAAATAGGTTTTATTTAAAAACATAAGTTTTAGGTTTAGCTTCAAATATAGAGATTTTATATATTTTTTAAGGAAAAAAATCTGAAATTACTCAACAAGTATTGTATTTTTGTATTACAACATTTAATATTTTGATTTTTCTATGGGATTAATAAAGACCATACTTATAATATTGTTATTTTATTACGGATTCAAGATCTTATCTAGATTTTTTGGTCCTTTTATATTAAAGTATTTTACAAAGAAAGCAACCGAACGTTTTGGTGGCCAATTTCGTGATTTTAATAACCAAAAACAGCAGCAACCACAAGAAAAAGAAGGCGAAATTACAATAGATAAAATGCCTAACAATAAATCTTCAAACAAAACGGTTGGTGAATATGTAGATTACGAGGAAATTGATTAATTTTCGGTTTTAAGAATTATTCTATTATTTATGCAATCAACTTTTAAAAAGATCTTGCCACATATCCTTGTGTTTGTAGGGTTTATAATACTGTCTTTAGCCTATTTTAGTCCTGTTTTACAAGGTAAGCAAATATTACAAAGTGATATTTTGCAGTACAATGGTATGGCTAAACAGCAACGCGATTTTAAAGCAAATACTGGTGAAGAAGCCTATTGGACTAATAGTGCTTTTGGAGGTATGCCAACCTACCAATTAGGAGCTAGATATCCACACACTTATATTAAGAGTTTAGATTTAGGACTTCGTTTTTTACCACGTCCAGCAGATTATCTTTTTCTTTATTTTGTAGGTTTTTATATACTATTATTATGTTTAAAAGTTAATTTTAAACTTGCAGCACTTGGCGCATTAGCCTTTGGTTTTTCTACTTATTTAATAATTATTCTTGGAGTAGGACATAACAGTAAAGCACATGCAATTGCTTATATGCCTTTAGTTTTAAGTGGAATTGTGCTAACCTTTAGGAAGAAATATATACTTGGATTTATCGTCACAGCTATTGCTATGGGATTAGAATTAGTAGCCAATCATTTTCAAATGACCTACTATTTAATGCTACTTGTTATTGTTCTTGGTATTGTATATTTAATAGATGCTTATAACAAAAAAGTACTACCGCATTTCTTTAAATCGGTAGTTGTTTTATTAGCAGCAGTAATATTAGCTATTGGATTAAATGCAGCCAATATTATGGCAACGCAAGAGTATGCTAAAGAAAGTACACGTAGTAAAACAGAATTAACCATAAATCCTGATGGCTCTCCTAAAAAGGACATTAGTTCTGGTTTAGCAAAAGAAAAAATTACCGAGTACAGTTATGGCTATTTGGAAACTTTTAATCTTTTTATTCCTAGATTTTTAGGTGGAGGAATGGGAGAAGATTTAGGTAAAGAATCTGCTTTTTATGAGTTTTATAGAAGTCAAGGTGTGCCACCATTAGAAGCAGCAGATGCAGCTAAATCTGTTCCTACTTATTGGGGAGATCAGCCAATAGTTGAAGCACCAGCTTATGTTGGAGCCGTAATATTATTCCTTTTTGTTTTCGCTTTATTTTTAGTAAAAGGTAGATTAAAATGGTGGTTAGTTTCCGGATCAATACTCGCATTATTATTGTCTTACGGTAAAAATCTAGGTTTTTTAACCGATTTCTTTATAGATTTTGTTCCATTTTACGATAAGTTTAGAGCAGTAACTTCAATACAAGTTCTTTTAGAACTTTGTATTCCTGTGTTAGCAATCTTTGGTTTGATTAAGTTGTTTAATGATTACGAAAAAGATGAAGATAAATTAAAAGCCTTAAAGTTTTCAGTAATAATAACAGCAGGATTATGTTTGTTCTTTTTATTATTAAGATATGCAGGAATTATTTTAGATTTTGAAGGAATAAGAGATGCAAATTGGTCTCAAGGCGGAGGACAACCATTTGTAGATGCTATTGTAGCAGATAGAAAATCTATTTTTACAAAAGATACGTTACGTACCTTATTATTGGTACTGCTTTCAGCAGGAGCTATTTATATGTTTTTAAAACAAAAGCTTTCCGAAGGAAAAGTTATTATTGTTTTTGCAGTGTTAATTCTTTTCGATTTGGTTGGCGTAGATAGACGTTATGTAAATACCGAAAATTTTGTATCGAGTAGAGAAGTGCAAAGTCCTTTTAAAGCAAATAATGCCGATAAGAAAATATTAAGTGAATCTGGTAATTTTAGAGTTTACGATGTTAGTTCTGGAGCAGGAAGAGCCATTTCTCAAAAAGTAGAAAGTATGGCTTCAGGCGCAACTTCTGCACCATATTTTCATAATACTATAAATGGTTATCATGCAGCAAAGCTGAAACGGTTTGATGAGATTTCAGATTTCTTTCCATTTACAAGACATCCTGAAATGCTTAATATGTTTAATGTTAAGTATATTATTAGTGAAGATGAAAGTAAACAGCCTTATCCATATTTAAATACTGATGCCAATGGTAATGCTTGGTTTGTTGAAAAAATAAAACAAGTTAATTCGGCAGATGAAGAAATGCTTTCTTTACTAGATTTGAATACTAAAACGGAAGCTGTTGTAGATAGAAGTGCTATTGAAACTTATAAGACTGTTTCACAAACATTACCTAATAGGGCTATAACAGAGTTTAATCATGTTGTAGATTCGCTAGCTTCAATTAAAGTATTAGAATACCAACCTAACTATATTAAATACGAGTCCAATAATCTAAATAATGGTTATGCAGTATTTTCAGAAATGTATTATGCAAACGGTTGGAATGCTTATGTAGATGATGAAATAACAAATCACAATCGTGTAAACTACCTTTTAAGAGGAATGGAAATACCTAAAGGAAAACATATTGTTGAGTTTAAGTTTGAGCCACAAGTTGTTAAAACAGGAGGTTCTATTGCTTTAACAAGTTCTGTTTTATTAGCACTTATAATTTTAGGAGGATTGTTTTTTGAGTTTAAAAGGAAAAATGAATAAAAAAAAAGTTTTAATCATTACATACTATTGGCCACCAGCAGGAGGACCAGGAGTACAGCGTTGGTTAAAATTTATGAAATATTTACCTCAATTTGGAGTAGAACCTATAGTTTACTGTCCGTCTAATCCTATTTATCCACAAACAGACGAAAGTTTGTTAGACGAAGTTCCAAACGGAATAACAATACTTAAACAGCCAATTAACGAACCATATAAACTAGCAGGTTTCTTTTCTAAAGAATCTAAAACCATTAGTAAAGGTATTATTCCAGAACAAAAGAAGCAGAGTCTTGTTCAAAAAGCAATGCTTTTTGTGCGCGGTAATTTTTTTATTCCAGATGCTAGAAAAAACTGGATAAAACCATCGGTAAGATATCTATCTACTTATATTCAAGACTTCGGTATAGACACTATTATTACAACAGGTCCACCGCACAGTTTACATATTATTGGTTTAAAATTAAAACAACAATTAGGTGTTAATTGGATTGCCGATTTTAGAGATCCTTGGACAACTATTGGTTACCACAAGCAACTAAAACTTACAGAAGCTTCTAAAAATAAACACAAAAAACTAGAGAGCGAAGTACTTAATACGGCAGACACTATTATAGTAACCAGTGCGGTTACTAAAACAGAGTTTAAAGCATTAACTAATAAACCAATAGAAGTTATAACAAATGGTTACGATGTTACTAAAAACAGTACTGTAACATTGGATTCGGAATTTAGTTTAGCTCATATTGGATCGTTTTTATCTAAACGGAATCCAGAAATTTTATGGCAAGCTTTAAAAGAATTGGTGAACGAGAATCAAGACTTTGCAAAGTGTTTTAAACTTAACTTGGTAGGATTAGTTAGTGAAGAAATTTTAGAGAATATTAAAAATTATAACTTAACTAGCTATGTTAATAATATAGGTTATGTATCACATGGTGAGTCTGTTATTTATCAAAAAAAGTCTCAAATTCTATTATTAATTGAAATAGATTCTGAAGATACAAAAGCAATTATCCCAGGAAAATTGTTTGAGTATATGGTATCTAATAGACCAATAATAGCAATAGGCCCATCTGGTTCTGATGTAGAGAGAATTGTTAAGGAAACAAATACTGGAGATTATTTTTATTATGATGCTTTAGAAGATTTAAAATCGAAAATTCTTAATCATTTTGAAGCCTTTATTGCTGGAGAATTAAGCGTAAATGCGATAGGATTAAAACAATATAGTAGAGAATCTTTAACCGAAAAATTGTCTAAAGTTATTCTTAAAGACTAATTTTAAAAAAATCTCGAATTTTTAAAATACATGGGAATTGTAATAAAACAGTCTATTCAAAATACTATTACAACCTATTTAGGTTTTGTAATAGGAGCTGTAAATACTCTGTTTCTATATACTCAGTTTTTAACTCCAGAATATTATGGTTTAGTTGGCTATTTACTATCTACAGCTAATGTAATGATGCCTTTTTTTATGTTTGGTGTTAATAACACATTGGTTAAATTTTATTCTTCTTATAAAACCAAAAATCAACAAAATAGCTTTTTAACTTTAATGCTTTTTTTACCTTTAGTAGCAATTGTACCCATTGGTTTTATTGGTGTTTTGGGATACGAGTCTATAAGTAATTGGTTAGCTTCAGAAAATGCAATCATTAAAAATTACACGTATTTAATTTATGTAATTGCTGTTGCAATGGCCTACTTTGAAGTGTTTTTTGCGTGGAGTAAAATTCATTTTAAAAGCGCTTTTGGTAATATAATGAAAGAAATCTTTCATCGTGTTTGCATTTTATTTTTACTATTAGCTTTATATTATAAAGTGCTTACTATAGATCAATTTATTATTGCAATTGCAATAGTTTATGTAGTTAGGATGGTGATTATGAAACTTTATGCTTTTAGTATAAGATTTCCGAAGCTCGATTTTAAATTTAATTTTGAAGTGTCTTCAGTTTTAAAATACAGTTTTCTTATTATTATAGCTGGATCTGTAGCTATGCTTATGCTAGATTTAGATAAGTTTATGTTAGGTAAACTTATTGTAATAGAAAATATAGCCTATTATAATGTGGCTGTATTTGTTGCTATTGTAATTGCGGTGCCAGCAAGAGCAATGCATCAAATAACCTATCCTTTAACAGCTAAGTATTTAAACGAAAAGGATAAGGTTTCGCTTGAAGATTTATATAAAAAATCGTCTTTAAACCTTATTATTGTTAGTGGTCTTATATTTGTTTTAATTGTTGTAAATATCAATCAGTTATACGCATTGTTAAAGCCAGAATATCGTCAAGCTTTGTACGTGGTTTTAATAATTGCTGTTGTAAAACTAACAGATAGTCTTTTAGGTATTAATAACTCTATTATTTTTAATTCGGACTACTATAGAATTATCTTGTTTTTTGGTGTTTTAATTATTGTTGTAGCAGTTATTTTAAATTACATATTAATTCCAATTTACAATATTAACGGAGCAGCAACGGCTACTTTCTTAGCCATGATTTTATACGGAAGCTTAAAATTATGGTATGTAAATAAGAAGTTTAAAATACATCCTTTCTCTATAAATACGCTTTATTCATTAATGCTAATATTTATACTATCAGTTTCATTTTACTTTTGGGAATTTAGTTTTCATCCTATAATAAACATTGTAGTGAAATCGGCTATAGTTACCTCTATATATGGAATTGTTGTGTATCGCTTTAAGCTTTCCGAAGACATTTCTACTATTCTTAATAAGCTATTAAAAGCTAGTAAATAAAAAAATCCTGCTACTTGCTTTGGGAAACAAGGTAGCAAGATTATGGTATAAAATACCTTTTATTATTATCTACGACTAGTTTTACTTCTAGAAGATGAAGAGCGATTTGTACTTGATGAAGGTCTAGACGCTCTAGATGTTGTGCTTCTGTTTATAGAGGCTACTCTTTGTTGTGTTCTTGGAGTACTACTAACAGTTCTAGTTCTTGGTTTAGAAGTTGTTGTTGTATTACGAGTTTGTATTCTTGGTTTTGTAGCAGTATTTACTCTAGTTCTAGGTTTAGAAGTCGTTGTTGTGTTACTACGTGTTTGTGTTCTAGGTTTTGTAGCAGCATTTGCTCTAGTTCTTGGCTTAGAAGTAGTTGTTGTATTGCTACGTGTTTGTGTTCTTGGAGTAGCTGTATTATTACCTCTAGTTCTTGGTGTAGAATTTGTAACATTGTTACGTGTTCTAGTTCTTGGTGTAGAAGCTACACGAGTTCTCCCTTCTGTTCTAGAAGCATAACTTCTATTTCTTGTTATTGTATTACCTCTGCGACTTCCAACAGCAGTAGTACGTCTGTAATTGTTTACATAAGGTCTATTATAACTATAACGAATAGGAGTGTAGTGCTGTCTGTAAGGCGTATTAAATACTACACAGTAGTTAAAGCTAGGTACAGCATAATACCTGTGCCATGGTCTGTAAACATAGGCTCTGTTGTAAACATTAATATATCCAGTATAATGATCGAAAGCATTATATCTGTTATAGTGTACATATAATCCACCAACTCTTGTAATATAACCTCTGCTATTATAGCTTATGTTTATATCTCCAGCTTGGCTTATTCTTCCGTAGTAATCGTAATAGATAGGAGTGTTTTCAATTTGAATAATGGCTCCAAACTCATCGTATTGTACATAAGCATCATAATTATAACCAGAGTTAAAACTAATGTTAACATTTGGAGAGCCAACTGTTACATTTACTTTAGGACCATAATTAGGCATGTAAAAATCAAACTGTCCATCTGCATAAATAGAAAATTCTATACCTTGCTCGTTAAAGATAAAAGATTTACCATAACCTCTATAAGAAGTTGAAGTATTGGTTTCTAAAGCGTTTTTGGTGTTAATATTGTCTGCATTTACAGTAAAACCCGTAAGGAGTAGTGCTGAAAATAAATAGATTAGGTGTTTCATAATATTCGTTTTTAAGATTGAATACTAACTAAAAAGCAAGCATCGTGCCAAAACGGAAACGCTGTAGTTTTGTAAAACGGATAATATCACGTAGTTTCGCGTTATACTTAAATTTATCAAGTAAATATGTCTTTTAAAAAATTGAACCCAGAAATTTTAGAAGCTTTAGAAATTAATGATTTTGAAGCTCCAACACCATTACAAAAAACAGCATTACCTATAATTAAAGGAGGTGCAAACGTATTTTGTATAGGTAGTAAAGGCTCTGGAAAAACAACTACTATTGTAATTAGTGTATTGCAAAAATTAAAATGTAAAGCCGTTGGTGATGCACCTCGTGCTTTAATTTTAGTAGAAACGAAGGCTGAAGCTCTTAAACTTAAAGAAGAATTTGAAAAGTTTATAAAACCAAGAACACTTAGAGTGTACACAGCTTACGATGAGCAAACACTAGATCAACAGCGTGAAGAAATTTATTACGGACAAGATATTTTAATTGCAACTCCAAAGCGATTAAACAAGCTTTATTTAATGAATAGTTTAGACTTAAGTCAATTAAAACTATACATAATAGAAGATGCAGAATTTGCAGAAAAAGGACTTTATTTTGCTGCAATTAATCGTATTCCAGAAAGCATAGATAAATGTCAATATCTTGTTTTTGCCGAAAAATTAAGCCCAAGATTAAAGCGTTTTGAAGAGACTTTTATGTTTCGCGCTCAGGTTGTTAAGGTTTAATAAATACTATAAATCATAAAAAAATCCCACAAACTATAAGTCTGTGGGATTTTTTATTTCTATAAATTGATAAATAATTATCTTTTTGTTTTTACTGATTTAAGTTTTTTCTGCTTTATTACTTTCCCATTTTTCTTATAATAGTAATGGCCATTATCGGTATTCCAATCGTTATTCCAGTTATTATCATCTTCATGAGAATTACCAAAATGATTTGTACTACAAGACGTTACACCGCAAATACCACATCCTTTATTATGGTAATTTACTTGGCCAACTAATCTTATTAATTGTCCTTGTCTATTGTATTTTAAATGTAGACCACCAACTTGTGTTAGTAAACCAGTTCTGTTGTAGTTTATATAAACACTACCTAAGCGTTTAACTTGCCCAATACGGTTATAGTTTACAAATACATTACCAATACGTCTTACTTTTCCACTAGCATCATGTGTAATAATTGTACCTCTGCTTCTTGGAGTTGTATATTTTACTCGAGTTCCTGGAGCACCAAAAGTGGTATTAATAGAACGTCTTTTTGTATTTGATTTCCTATAATATTCATTGTCGTAATCATTATCATAATGGTTGTCTTCAATGTGTGTATTAAAATCGAAAGTGCCATCTGGGAAAATTAAAAATTCGACACCACGTTCTGTAAACTGAATAGGTTGTGTGTAATTGTTGTAGCGATTATTTGTTAAATCTTCACCTTTCGATGCAGATTCAACTTTTTCTGCTGCTGTTACAGTTGTTAATCCTATTAACAAACCTGTAAATAATAGTACTAGTTTTTTCATAGTATTATGGTTTTAGATTTTGTGCCTACTCTTTAGCTTTTCGGCTTGCGCTATTTACTTTTAAGGTTTCAATTCGCGTGCCAAACTTGTTAGGTGTTGATTTTGTTGATGTTTTAAAAGGTTTTATAGAGATCATAATAGTTGGTTTAATATTGAAAACCTCGATTTTAATATTATATTTACAGTTATCAATCTAACCAACCTATGTCAATTCAATACAAAACTTGTAAAAATTGTGAAAGCGATTTTAGAGAGAATTTCGATTTTTGTCCACATTGTGGAATGAATGAAAAAGAGAAATTGACCTTAGGTGTTTTGTTTTATAATACTGTTAGTAATTATTTCTCTTTTGATGCTCGTTTTTTTAAGAGCTTTATTCCATTACTAATTAAACCAGGTTATTTAGCCACAAAATTTGTTTCAGGTAAGCGTTTGTTGTATTTGCATCCAGGTCAAATGTATCTTTTTGCGGCTGTTTTGTTTTTCTTTTTGTTTTCATTTAGTGCAAAAAAAGGTGCAAATGAATTTGATAAGGGATTATCACAATCCTTCGGTAAAAACACAAAAATTGATTCATTATCTGTAAAAGCGTCAGAGGCGAAAGTAAAAA
This sequence comes from uncultured Lacinutrix sp., assembly GCF_947500605.1. GTDB lineage: Bacteria > Bacteroidota > Bacteroidia > Flavobacteriales > Flavobacteriaceae > Lacinutrix. The sequence goes on from NZ_CANMSJ010000001.1 coordinate 121,509, forward strand.
TCGATTCTGTTTTAATGGAAGAGGCACGGATTGCACTTAAAAAGAATTCAAATCTTACAGGAATAACAGATAAACAAGTAGACTCTTTAGTTAATAATGAAAATTTTAATAAAGAAAAAAACACCTTTACTTTTTCTGGGAAGAAAATAGACTCTTTAATTGAAGCTAAAGTCCCAGATAGTGAGATTTTAAAGGAAATGGGTTTAAATAAAGGAGATAGTGTTTTAAAGAAAAGACTCTATAGTCAAGCACTAAAATTCATAAAATCTAAACAAGGGAGTGGTATTCTATTTGCATTTTTAGACGCAGCTCCAATAGCAATGTTTTTTATACTACCAATTTTTGCTTTAATATTGATGTTGTTTTACAGAAAACGCGGACTTTATGCACATCATTTAGTGTTTAGTTTTTATTACTTTGCGTTTTTATTTACTGTTTTTAATCTTGTTATTATTACTAACTTTATTGTAGATATTCCAGATTATATAGATTCTTTAATTGTTCTATCTGTTTTCTTTTATCTTATTGTAGCATTAAAAAAGTTTTATAAACAAGGTTGGTTTAAAAGCTTTTTAAAAGGAAGCCTATCTACAATGATATTTTTCCCAATTTTAATTTTCGTTTCAGCCTTTGTGCTATTATTCTCTTTTATGTTTTATTAGATTCTGCATGCCAAATAGGAATATTTAAGAATTCGCTTAAAGTTTCAGCATCGTTAATAATACCTCTAAGATTAGAATGGTCCATAACATTTAATCTCTCTGCATTATTTAAAATTATATTCAGCTCAAAGCTTTTAAAGCTACCGTCCTCGTCTGAGATAGTTTCTCCAATTAATTGTATGGCAACAATAGTTTTTAAACTAATATCTACAGACATTTTGGTTTGAATACTTTTAAAGCCTCTATAATATCTATTGGAAGCTTTATCAAAGCCATGTGGTGAGAAGTAATTGAATAGTAAATACATACTAACACAGAAAAAAATCAACCCTACAGCAACAAACAAAAGTCTGTTAAATTCCCAAGAGCCTGTTTTATTGTGTATTAATTTGTAAAGTGGAAATCCGGTAAAACAGATGCTAAATGTTGTAAAGACAGCAACAAATAAAGCGAGTCCAAATGTAGGTTTAATAACAAGTTCACTATTGTTTTTTTTAAATAGAACGTGAGTTTCAAAATTAGAACCACCTTTTGATAGTGGACTTCTTTAAGTTTTTATTTTTATGTCTTCAATATCCAAAAGACTATATTTTTTCTTTCAAATATTTACCTGTTTCAGATGCTTTAATTTTTACAACTTCTTCTGGAGTTCCAAAAGCGACTAAATTCCCACCATATTCACCACCTGTTGGTCCTAAATCGATAATATGATCGGCACATTTTATAAGCTCTAAATTATGTTCTACTACAATTATAGAATGTCCTTTTTCAATTAATGCATTAAAGGATTTTAGTAACTTCTGTATATCGTGAAAATGTAAACCTGTTGTTGGTTCGTCAAAAATAAATAGTGCGGTCTCTTTTGTATTTCCTTTGCCTAAAAACGAAGCTAGTTTTATACGTTGTGCTTCTCCACCAGAAAGAGTAGAAGAGCTTTGTCCAAGTGTTACATAGCCTAAACCAACATCTTGTAAAGGTTGTAGTTTATTCTTTATTTTAGTAACATGATTATCATTAAAAAAAGCAATTGCATCGTCGATAGTCATGTTTAAAATGTCGTCTATATTTTTATCAGCAAAAGTGACTTCAAGTACTTCTTTCTTAAAACGCTTGCCTTTACAAGTTTCACATTCTAAATGCACATCTGCCATAAACTGCATTTCGATTGTTACTTGTCCTTCTCCTTTACAGGTTTCGCAACGTCCACCATCTACATTAAAACTAAAATGCTTTGCGGCGTAATTTCTAATACCACTTAGTTTTTGTTTACTATAAAGTGCACGAATATCGTCGTAAGCTTTTATGTAAGTAACAGGATTTGAACGCGAAGAACGCCCAATTGGGTTTTGGTCTACAAACTCAATATGCTTAACATTGCTATAGTTTCCTTTTAATTCTGAAAACTGTCCTGGTTTATCTCCAAATCCAGTAAGTTGTTTTTGTATTGCAGGATATAAAATTTTCTTTACCAAAGTACTCTTTCCGCTTCCAGAAACACCAGTGATAACTGTTAACATTCCTAGAGGAAAGCTAACATCTATATTTTTTAAATTATTTTCTCTAGCACCTTTTATTTCGATGCTATATTTAGAAGTACGTCGTTTTTTTGGTACTTCAATTTTAAGTGTTTCATTTAAGTATTGAGCAGTTAAAGAGTCTGAAGCTAAAATATCTTTAAATGTTCCAGTGGCAACTACGTGTCCACCAAGAGTTCCAGCTTCTGGTCCAATATCTATAATTTCGTCGGCTTCTTTCATGATGTCTTCATCATGCTCTACAACAATTACAGTGTTTCCTAAATCGCGTAAGGCTTTTAAAACTAAAATTAGTCTCTCAGTATCTTTTGGGTGCAAACCAATACTAGGTTCATCGAGAATATACATAGAACCAACTAGGCTACTTCCTAAAGAAGTTGCAAGGTTAATTCTTTGGCTTTCTCCACCAGATAAAGTGTTTGATTTTCTGTTTAATGTTAAATAATCTAAACCTACTTTAGATAGGAAAGCCAAACGATTTTCAATTTCTTTTAATAATCGCTTTGCAATAGTATTATCATGCTCATTAAGCTCTAATTCCTTAAAGAAAATTGATAGTTTATCTAGTGGCATTTCTACCAAATCGGTTAAAGTAGCGCCTGCTATTTTTACATAATTAGCTTCTGGTCTTAAACGTTTACCGTTACAAAATTTACATTTCGTTTTACCTCTGTAACGCGATAACATTACTCGGTTTTGTATTTTGTACGCTTTACTTTCTAGTTCTGCAAAGAAGGTGTTTAAACCTTCAAAATATTTATTGCCAGACCACACTAGGTCTTTGTATTTTTGTTCTAATTCAAAATATGGTTTGTGTATAGGGAAATCGAATTTATGGCAATTATTAACCAATTGATCGCGATACCAACTCATGCTTTCTCCTCTCCAAGGAAAAATAGCATTCTCGTATACAGATAATGCTGTGTTTGGGATCACTAAATCATCATCAATACCAATAACATCTCCATAACCTTCACACTTTGGACAAGCACCGTAAGGATTATTAAAACTGAATAAATGTACATTTGGTTCTAAAAAAGTTATGCCATCTAATTCAAATTTATTAGAAAATTGTCTAGAGGTATTATCACTTAATTGTTCTATAAAACACTCTCCCTTACCTTCAAAAAAGGCAGTCTGTATCGCATCTGCTAATCTGTTATAGAAATCCTCATCATCTTTAGTAACAATTCTATCAACTACTAAATAAAGATCTTTAGTTTTTTCTGTAATGCCTTCAGCTTTATCCAACCGTAAAACTTCGCCATTGGCTTTTATTCTAGCATAACCTTGTGCGTTTAAGGCTTTTAATTTGTCACTCATTTCACGACCATCTTCAAGATGAATAGGAGCGAGGAGTAATAATTTTTCGCCTATTGCTATAGATTTTACATAGTTTAAAACATCTGTAACGCTGTCTTTTTTTACTTCTAGTCCAGAAACAGGAGAATAAGTTCTACCAACTCTAGCGAACAGTAATTTAAGATAATCGTAAATTTCTGTAGTTGTACCAACGGTTGAACGTGGATTTGTAGAATTCACTTTTTGCTCTATAGCAATGGCAGGAGCAATTCCTTTTATATAATCTACTTTAGGTTTGTTTAAACGACCTAAAAACTGTCTAGCATAACTAGAAAGGCTCTCTACATAACGTCTTTGACCTTCGGCATACAAGGTGTCGAAAGCTAAACTAGACTTTCCAGAACCAGATAAACCGGTAATAACAACGAGTTTATTTCTTGGAATTACAACATCAATATTTTTTAAATTGTGCAATTTGGCACCTTTAATAATGATATTGTGTTTAGGGTTTACTTCGGAAAGCTTAGTGTTCATAAGTGTTTTTAATCTAAAAGAATAACAAAGATAACACTTAAAAGGAGCTTCTTAAAAAGAATATTGTGCAATAAAATGTTAAATTTTCAAATTATTTTTGCTTTTTTGGAATGATTGTTGTTATATTTACCTCAATATTAATAAACTAATTGTCAAGCCTATAATACAACATTACTTTTTAAATTAATTAACCAAGCTGAAGCCCTAACTTCTGCAATAAAAGTAATGATTATGCGACAAGAACTTATCTCAGATGCTACTCTAGTTAGTAGTTATATTGGAGGCGACGAATCTTCTCTAGAAGTTTTAATTAAAAGACACAAACAACGTATTTACAGTTTTATATACTCTAAAGTCTACGATAGAGATATTGCTGAAGATGTTTTTCAAGACACCTTTATTAAGGTTATTCGTACGCTTAAATTAGGGAAATATAACGAAGAAGGTAAATTTTTACCGTGGGTTATGCGTATTGCTCATAATTTGGTAATCGACCATTTTAGAAAGAGTAATCGTATGCCTAAATTTCAAAATAGTGGAGATTTTAGTATTTTTTCTGTGTTAAGCGACACGAGTTTAAATGCTGAAAAAGCAATTATTAAAGACCAAGTAGAAAGCGATGTTAGACGTTTAATAGAAGAATTACCAGACGACCAAAAGGAAGTTTTAGTAATGCGTATGTATCAAGATATGAGTTTTAAAGAAATCTCAGACCGAACAGGCGTAAGTATAAATACAGCATTAGGGCGTATGCGTTATGCATTAATTAATATGCGTAAAGTAATAGAAAAGCATAATATTATTTTAACGAATTAATTTTATACAATATTAGAATAAATGTTGCGTTATTTATTTGAAACAAAAAATCAAATACATGGCAAAAATTTACTCTGAGAATTCTAAAAATGCAAAAAAAATGAATCCTAATGATGAAACCATAAGTTTCATTCTTAATTACTCCAAGGCTTTAAGTGTTATAAATTATAAAAAAATGAAGTTTGAAGCACTTCTGAATTAGACTGAGAGATCCTGTTTTTTTATAAATCAGGATCTTTTTTTGAATTGTAATTCTAGATAATTTTGGGTTCTTAAGTATTCTTTTCTAAGGGCTTCCAAATAATTAATTACTTTTTTATTACTTGGGTGTTCAGGCTTTAAACAGTTTTTTAAAGCATCATCGTAAACGGTTAGTAAAATGTACCATTTGCCGACTCTTTTTGAATAATTATCTTCAAAAAGCCTTGAATTACCATTAGATTCTCTTTTTGCATCTATAGCTGCTAAAGCTAAATTAACGGTTTTTGTTTCTCTTTCTGTCTCTCTGTAAGATAAATAATAGGTTTTATTATCTATTTTAAAAGGTGTATTGGCACCAACGTTTACATGGTATAAGCTATATTTGGCGTTTAAATAATTATAAAATTCACCATCATCTTTTGGATCGTTAAATATAAATGAGGTCTCTTTTGGGAGTTTCCTTTTAAATTTCTTTGCTGTAGTAATTTTATGGTTTTCAATATTTGGTGCAATCTTTACAGGAAAGCAAGATGATGTTAATAGTAAAATAACTAAGATTAGAAGTTGGTTTTTCATAAGTTAGATTTTCTACTAAGCATCAATTATTAGACCATAAAGTATAGGTTACTATTTATATGGAAAACTACTATTTTTTAGATTTTTCGTAGTCATTTATAACAGTACTTCTACCAATAGTTTTTGTAATAATATCTTTATCTAAATCCCAACCTCGAGCAGGTGAGTATTCTCTACCATACCAAATAATTTGTAAATGTAAATCGTTCCAAGTTTCTTTTGGAAACAAACGTTTAGCGTCTTTTTCGGTCTGTACTACATTTTTTCCATTGGTTAAATTCCATCGGTACATTAATCTGTGAATGTGTGTATCTACAGGAAATGCAGGCACACCAAAAGCTTGAGACATTACAACACCAGCTGTTTTGTGGCCAACTGCCGGTAAAGCTTCTAAGTGTTCAAAACTTTGTGGTACTTCACCGTTGTGTTTGTCTATTAGAATATGAGAGAGTCCATGAATACCTTTGCTTTTCATAGGAGATAGACCACAAGGTCTTATTATTTCTTTTATTTCCTCTACGCTCATTTTTATCATATCGTAAGGGTTATCTGCTTTAGCAAAAAGTAGTGGCGTAATTTGGTTTACGCGTACATCTGTACATTGAGCAGACAATAAAACGGCTATTAATAAAGTATATGGATCTTTATGATCTAAAGGAATTGGTATCTCTGGATAAAGTTCATTTAACGTATTTATAACAAAATTTACCTTTTCTTGCTTATTCATTAGTCGTATTTTTGATAAAAGATACCAAAGTAATAATTTATTGGTATAATAATGAAAACCAAAATTACAACTATGAATACATTAAAGCAAGGAGATAAAGTACCAGATTTTACAGTTAACGATCAAAGTGGAAATGCAATTTCTTTAAGCGACTATAGAGGAAAAAAGTTAATTGTATTCTTTTACCCAAAAGCGAGTACGCCAGGTTGTACAGCCGAAGCTTGTAATTTAACAGATAATTATAAAACACTACAAGATAAAGGCTACGAGATATTGGGTGTAAGTGCCGATTCTGAAAAACGCCAAACTAATTTTAAGGAAAAATATAAATTTCCATTTCCTTTATTAGCAGATGAAAATAAAGAAGTAATTGAAGCTTTTGGAGTTTGGGGAGAAAAGAAATTTATGGGGAAAATCTATGACGGAATCCATAGAAAAACCTTTTTAATAGACGAAAATGGAGTAGTTGCACATGTTATTGATAAAGTAAAGACTAAAGATCATGCGGCACAAATACTCGAATTATAAATAATAATTTTAATAAAAAAAGCACTCATTGAGTGCTTTTTTTTACATTTTTATATAGTAATAAAATATTTGCTGGTATTATATTTAATTACCTAACAAAAAAGCTCAGAATTATATTAATTCTGAGCTTTTTTATTTTACTTTTTAATATTCTATTATTGAATACTTACAGAAAAAGTAGCTTCAATATCAGTTTCACCACCAGCATCAGATAAACCAGTATTTGGTTTAGTAGGCTCGTGACGTAATGTAAAAGTTAATGTTCCATTACTAGCTGCTCCAGCTTCTAATGTAAATTCTGTACCTAATGGATTACCATTGCTATCGAAACTTGTATAAGTTGTAGTGACATCAAGATCTCCTCCAATAGTGTAAAAGAATTGGTGCTCATCACTTTCTTCTTCAACTTCTTCTGTAATATTCTCAGCAGGATTCTCAGTTTCATTAAGTAATTCTATAACTGCATTATAGGTAGTTCCGGCAACTAAATCTCCAGAAACATCAACAGTTGGAGCATTTGGTCCATCTCCATCTAAATCTTGTTTTTGTAATATAATTTCTGTTCCTCCACCTTCAGGTGTTAATGTTACAGTTACAGTAGTTATTATTTCTTCTTCATTTATAGGTGTTGGAATAGAAGAATTATCATCATCACTTGAACATGCTGTAGTTAAAAAAAGAGATAAGAATGCGATAGTTAAAAATTTAAAGTTTTTCATTATTTTGTATTTTAAAATTAATAATTTATTTTAAGGTTTATTAAAAAATTTCTACCTAAATCGTCTGCATAAAAGCGTGTGCGATTTAAGTAATTACGGTAGGAAGTATTAAAAATATTAGAAACATCAAAACCTACCGTTAATGATGTTTTGTTACTTAATTTAAAGTCTGCACTAGAATTAAAGCTGAGTAAGTGGTAGGCATCAGGAGGAGTGCTAATGTCTACAATTTCTGTGGTTTCAGTTTCGGCAACAAATACCTCAAAGTTATTATCTGGGTATTCATTTTGTCTAAAAACATATTCACTTTCTAGCTTTAAGTATAGGTTATTTAGTTTTTTGTTATTATAAATAATAGCGTTTTTTGTGCTCGCAGCGGGCATGTTTATTAAAGCTTCGTCTAGGGCAGTGTCTTTTCCTTTTACTAAAGAAAATTGATTTTTAAATTGAAAATTATTTGTCAAGTTAAAAGCACTATTAACATCTACACCTAATAACCTTGCATTAGTTTGTCTATATTCCCAAACCTGAAAGTTTCCTCTAATAGTTTGCTGAATTTCTACGGGTTCAATGACAATAAAATCTTTAATAAAATTAACATAAGGATTTATTGAGAAACTAAAATTATTGCTTTCTCGTTGTAATGTTAACGATACTTTGTTTGCAGTTTCAGAATTGAATTGTAAATCTCCATATTCTATTCTTGAAGCAGAATGGTGTAAACCTTCACTAAATAATTCTGAAGGATTAGGTGCTCTAGAAGCTAGAGAGTAATTGAATAATAATTTATAATCGTCTTTAAATTGATAAGTTAATCCTGCTGTAGCAGAAGGATTGTAGAAATTTAATTTCGGATTTGCTAACACTTGATTTCCAAAGTCTCCATCAATTACAATGTCTTGAAAAATAGTATCATAATCTCTACTTTCCCAAAACGAAGTTCTATAAAACTTTAATGCATCTAGATAAGTATAATCAAATCTAGCTCCAATTTCAAAGAGCAGTTGGTTGTTAATTTTCTTATCTAAAACGGCATAAATTCCAGCGTTATATTTATCGTAATCAGGTATTAATCTTCTAACTCCCGTACTAGGATCTGCAAAATTAGTTTGGTATTGTCCTGTTAGACCTAATTTTAATTTTGTAGTACTAGAAATTTTAGAATCCAAATCTAAAAGTAGTGTGTGCGTATTAAGTTTTAAATCTAAAGAAGCTTTGTCTTTGTCATCTCCACGTCTTACGTCAAACTCTAATCTATTATTTTGTTGAAAGCCATACTGAAAATTTAATGTGCCAATGTTCTCAAGCTTTTTAAAAGCTTTAATTCTTGCTAGATGGTGTGTAACATCTTGGTAAGGAGCGTCTAAATTGTATGTAAAATCTTCAATATATAAAGGTTCTTGGCTATTAATAGCTCTAACCTGGTCTTGTGCACCTCCCAAATGTGAAGCTCTTAAAATACCAGTTTTTACTTTATACAACGAGTAATAGGCTTCTATGCCAGAGTTAAATTTATTTACACCACCACGCAAAGAGAAACTATGCTCAAAAACACCTGTATTACTCAGGTTATAATCCGGTGCATTAAAATCTCCAAAGCGTTTGGTAGAACCTTGTACTTTTCCATACCAACCACTTTTAAAACTTTTGGTTAGTTGAGATGTTATAGATCCGCCACGACCATTGGTAGCACCAGTAATAATTGTTTTGCCATATAAACTATCTTTTACAGGTGTTTTAGCATTTTCAGTAATAATTATACCGCCTATAGCATTTCCGCTATACTGTAAAGCACTTGCTCCTTTTATTACAGTAATATTGTCTATTGCATTAATGTCTATATTAGGAGCATGTTCGGATCCCCAATCTTGATCTTCCATTCTTAAACCATCATTCATTACAACAACTCTACTACTGTGTAAACCATTAATTATTGGCTTAACAATTGTGTTTCCTGTATTTAAAGAAGAAACACCAGAAATATTATTTAAAACATCGCCTAGAGATTTAGCACTATTTCTGTCTATATCTTCTTTTGATATTTTATTTTCTAGAGTAGTGTTAGATTTCTTTTCTACACTTTTCCCTTCTAAAATAATTTCATTTAATTCTTCTAAATGATGTTCAAGACGAAAAGTTTTATCAATATCGCCAGAAACAGCTATTGTATAGGTTTTAGAGTCGCAGAATGCATGATACACTTCAATAGTATATGTTCGATTACATAAACCTGAGATGCTAAATTCACCTTGAAAATTAGTTAAAGCTATTTGCTTAGTCTCTAAAACGGTAACTTTAGCATCAATTAAAATTGTGCTATCATGTTGGTCTATTACTTTTCCAGTAATTGTGTTTTCACAATTTTGTGAAATAGCAATTTGACTACTTATAAAAAGTAAACTTATAAAAAATAAACGCATAATTGTAAAGCGTATTATTAGTTAAACGCACAAAAGCATTTAACTAATTTATATGTTAAGATGGTTTTTTTATGAGTGTATCATAAAAAAGAAGATTGGTAAATTACTTTAGAATAAAGTAATTTAAGAGAAAATAATTAATGAAGAAGGAGGGCCTCTTAATGCAATACCAATACTTTCGTAGCTGCTAATATAAAAATATTGATTATCAATTTTTTTATGATTATTTTGAAATATAGGTATAATAACGTCGTTAAAAACGAACGAAAAAGTATTATTTAATTTAAACTTGTAAAATTCACAGTCTACCTCAATTTCGTGAAAATGAGTATCTGATGGATTATTACAAACCTCGTGTTTATGATCCTCAAAAACATGAGCAAACTTTACAGCAGAAGGAAAAAGAACAACAAGCAAAAGGAGTATTGCCGTGCCTTTAAATAATATATGTTGTAATTTTTGCTTCATTTAATCTAAATACCTACCTAAGCCAAAACGGCGTAACATTTTTTTCTCAAATTCCCAGAAAAATTTACCTTGACCAAGTAAGTAACCAATTGTTACTAGTAAAACTTGATAAAAAATAAGCCCAATGATAATATATAAAATCCAATAGACAAAGACATTTAAGTTTTCTTTAGTAATTCCTATAAACTTAATAAAAGGTCTGCCTACCAATAAAGAGGAAGAACCAGTGATTGCAAAAACTATAAATATTCTAATTATTTCCCAGCGTTGTTTAACAACCCATTTGTTTTCTAACTTCTTGAATATTAGCAAAACTAAACGTAAAAGAAAGAAAGCTATTAAAAGTGCAAATGCAATTTGAAATGCTATATGGGATTCCTTTCTAAACAATCCAGCTATTTTAAAGCTAGAATAGAAGAGACCTAACAACCCAATTAAAGGAAATAGTAATTGCCAGTTTTTTGTAATCTCCCAACGTTTTTTAAATTGCTTCATTGCCTTTTTTTAGAAGCTGCAAATATAAATTAATTTTGAGGAACTCTTGTGCCTAAAAGGTTTTGCTTGTATCTATTTTGAAAATAAACAAAATAGTTATACATTTTGTAGTTTACATCGTAGCCATAATTTACACCTTGAGAGTAGTTAATTTGCATTTCGTATAAATTAGTATTGTATTGTCTAGGTTGTAATACGCGTCTGTTCCATTCTTGAACATATCGTATGTTTCTAGTTTCTAAATAGTTTTGTGTATAGAATCCTTTTGGTTTAGCAATAGAAGAGAGGTATGTGCCAAAACCAGGTTCAATAATAATAACATCGTACTCAATATTGTCTCTCGAAATTTTAATAGTATCACCTTTTTTAATTTCAATGTCTTCGTTTTTTGCAGCTGCAGTTTCTTTAGAAGAGTTACAAGCAAAAAGCATAAGTATAACGGAGAATAAAAGGAATACGTTTTTCATCAGTTTAATTTTTATAAAAATACAAATTATATAATTGAGTTAAGTATTTTAAATAAAAAGAGCCAAACCTTAGTTTGACTCTTTTTATTTATTATTTCAGGATTTTTGAAATATTATTTACCAAAAAGACCTCCTAATAGTCCACCAAGACCACCTTTGCTTTTTGCTCCACCAAGTACCATTCCGGCAACATCATCTACAATACTTCCGTCTCCATCTGCATCTAAAATAGACTCTAAGAAACTTTGTTCTTTATCAGCAGAGTTTCCTCCTAATAAACCACCAAGTAAATCTCCAATACCATTAGAAGAGCTTACGTTTTGCTGTTGTGCTTGTTTTCCTAAAACACCCATTAAAATTGGTGCAGCTACTTTTAAAATATTTGCAACAGAACTAGCATCTAAACCAGACTTCTCACCTATAATTTTTTCTACTCCTTCTTTTTTAGCACCTAAAACGTGATTTAAAATCTTATCTCCATCATTTTTAACTTCGTCATCAACACCACCACCAAATAATCCACCAAGATTATCTAATATACTTCCGTTGTGTTTTCCTTGTATTGCACCCATAAGTCCTTCAGCTCCTTCTGGAGTAGCGGCATTACGCTGCATAGCTTTCATTAATACAGGTAGAGCCATTGTAAGTACGCTACTTGTTTTTGATGAGTCGTTTCCTGTTGATCCTGCAACACCACTAATTATTGATTTTCCTAAATCGCTTCCTAATAAATCTAAAATTCCAGACATTTTTTAATATTGTTTAAGTTATTATTGTGTTGAAAAGGTACATAAAAAAAGCCCTAACATAAATATTAAGGCTTTGCATTTTTTTATTTTTTGAAATTAATCGGCTAAAACGTTAGTTTTTACCGTCAAGTAACAGGTTCTTTATTTGTGTTGCTAATTCTACACCTATACGATCTTGTGCTTCATTTGTTGCCGCACCAATGTGAGGTGTTAATGAAATTTTTGGATTCATAAGTACTTGTACAGCTGGAGTTGGTTCATCTTGAAAAGTATCTAAACCAGCAAATGCAATTTTACCACTGTCTAAAGCTTTTACTAATTCGACTTCGTTAACAACACCACCACGAGCAGCATTTATTAATGCAGAACCATCTTTCATCATATCAAACTGTGCTTGACCAATTACGTAGTCTTTTTGTGCAGGTACGTGAAGCGTAACAAAATCCGATTGCTTTAAAACATCGTCTATTGCTTGTGTCTTAATATTAAAGTTTACCGATTGTCCGTCGAAAAAATCTACAGATACATCTGCAGTTTCAATAAATTTATCGGCAGCAATAACTTTCATACCAACACCTAAACCTATTTTAGCAACTTCTTGACCAATACGTCCAAAACCAATAATACCAAGAGTTTTACCTCTTAATTCAACTCCTTTTGCGTAGTTTTTCTTAAGTTTCTTAAATTGAGTATCACCATCTAATGGCATGTTTCTATTAGAGTCGTATAAGTAACGTACACCTGTAAAAAGGTGAGCGAATACTAATTCGGCTACAGATTGAGAAGAAGCAGCAGGTGTGTTAATGACGTGTAATCCTTGTTCGCGTGCATAATCTACATCAATATTATCCATACCAACACCACCGCGTCCAATAATTTTTAAATCTGGACAAGCATCAATAACTTCTTTTCTTACTGTTGTTGCACTACGTACTAAAACAACACTAATCTTGTTTTCGTTAATATAGTTTGCTAATTGTTCTTGTGCTACAGTTGTTGTAGACACTTCGAATCCAGCACTTTCTAAAGCGTCAATTCCACTTTGAGAAATACCATCGTTTGCTAATACTTTCATAGAAATTTATTTTTTCATTTCCGTGAAAACGGAAATCTCTTTAATTAATATTTTATTTAAATAAGTTTGAGTAAGACTGCCGATTAAAGACTGCTCACTACCAACTGTTTTAAGCTTTACTCTCTAATTCACTCATGATCTCTACTAATACTTTTACGCTGTCTAGTGATAAAGCATTGTACATTGATGCTCTATAACCACCAACACTTCTATGACCATTAATACCGTTAATACCGCCTTCTTTACACATAGCATCGAAGGTTTCTTTAAGGTTTTCATTCTCTAACGTAAAAGTAGCATTCATTTTAGAGCGGTCTTCTTTGGCAGCAAATCCTTTAAATAGAGGATTTAAATCTATTTCAGAATACATTACAATTGCTTTCTTTTCGTTTTCTTTTTCTATAGCTTTTATACCACCTAAGTCTTTTAACCATTGCATAGTTAACATAGAAGTATATACTGCAAATACTGGAGGAGTATTAAACATACTGCCTTTATCGATATGTACTTTGTAATCCATCATAGATGGCATTTTACGAGATACTTTACCTAGAATATCTTCTTTAATAACAACTAAAGTTGTTCCTGCAGGTCCCATATTTTTTTGAGCTCCAGCATAAATTAAATCAAATTGAGAAAAGTCTAATGTACGAGAGAAAATATCACTACTCATATCGCAAACTAATGGTATATCTACTTTTGGAAAACTTTTCATTTGTGTTCCAAAAATAGTATTGTTTGAAGTACAGTGAAAGTAGTCGTAATCTGAAGGGACATCGTATCCTTTAGGAATGTAATTATAATTAGCATTTTTAGATGAAGCTACTTCGTAAACATCGTCATAAATTTTAGCTTCTTTAATCGCTTTATCACTCCATGCACCTGTATTTAAATATCCTGCACGTTTTTCTAATAAATTAAGAGCAACCATTAAAAACTGTGTACTTGCTCCACCTTGTAAAAATAAAGCTTTGTACCCTTTACCTTCTAAGCCTAACAGCTCCAAAGCTAAAGCTCTAGCTTTTTCCATTACATCAACAAAAGGTTTACTTCTATGCGATATTTCAATTAAAGATAATCCGTTATCGAAATCTAATAATGCTTCCGAAGCTTTTAAAATTACTTCTTTAGGTAATACGCAAGGTCCTGCGCTAAAATTGTGTCTTTTCATGGTATGCTGAATTTATTTCAGGATGAATTAATTTTTCATTTCTGTTAAAAATGATTTGAATAACAAGAATACAAAGGTGCTAAATATTGAATTGTTTTCTGTTATTAATATGATAATTTATTAGCGATAATTTTAACAAATGTTAATGTTTAATTTTTCGCAAAAGAACAATATTAATACTGCAACATAAGTTAAAAACTGTTTTTAGTACAGTTTTTAACTTAGTAATATTAGTTTTAATGATTTGATATTGAGTATGTTTTGTTCTTAAGCTATACGCCGTTCAAAAAGTTAAACTAAATGTGTTATAAGTTTTGTTAAATATTCCTTTTGAAAGAATGGTCTAATATTTTAATAATTAAATCAAAAGTAAAGTAGTCTTAAAACTGAAAGGTATTAATATAGCTGTTTCTTCTTTCTATAAGTTTAATAAAAAAGTAATAGTATCTACATTATCTGCATAATCCCAAAGTTCCGGTTTTTGAGTATTACCGAATTTAATTTCATTTTCTGTGAAATCCTTAGCTACAATGCATTGTATGTTTTCTGTTTCTTGTTCTAGTGTATCTTGCAATGCTTTAGTGTTTTCATAAAACTCGTAAAATACTGTAGCTATTGGAGAGGAGAAGCTTTTGTCTTCTTTAATCATAAGAAAACCATTTTCAAGCATGTCAAACTCACTCATTATATAAACGGCCTTATTATAATCGTAATTATTAGCATATTTAGATTCGTTTATAATAGGATTCCATTTGTACATAGCTTTAAAAAAAGCGTCGAAATTATAATCTTTTGGTAAGAATAGCTTAGAAACGTTTCTACATCCTAAACCGTAGTACCTAAAGATATCTTCAGATAGATTTTCAAGTTCTTCGTGAGTTTCGTTTCCAGTTAAAACAGCAACTGAATTTCTATTTTTTCTAATTATAGAAGGTTTGTCTTTAAAATAATATTCAAAATAACGAGCTGTATTAGAACTTCCTGTAGCAATAACGGCATCGAAGTTTTCCATCTTAGCTTCTGTAAACTTTATTTTTCCTTTAAAACCAGGCTCTACATGTTCTAGATATTTTGCTAGGAAAGGTAACAAATGCTTATCGTTAGACGATTGTTTTACTAAAACCGAATGTCCTGAAATTAAAACAGAAATAAAATCGTGAAAACCAACCAAAGGAATATTTCCAGCCATAATAATGGCAACATTTTGAGAGGTGTTTTCTGTAAAGTTATAGTATGAAGTCCATTTTGTTAATTGGTTTTTTGTTAACGAGTTAACCCAACCATTAAGAGAAAATATAATATTGGCTTTTGTAAACCATCCATTATTTTCCTGTGCTAATTTTATTTGATGCTTAAAGCCCTCGAAAAACAATTCATTGTGTGGAATGTTATCTTGTTCTTGGAATGTTTCCGAAGAAAATTGACTAATAAATGTTCCTAATTTTGAGAAAGCGTTAATTCTTTGTTCTAAAGTCATTCTGTATTTGGTTATGAATGGTTTTGGCTTTATTTTTGCAATTGCAAATTTACGCAAACTAAATAAAAAAACTACTATGGCAATTATTATAACAGACGAATGTATAAATTGTGGAGCATGCGAGCCAGAATGCCCGAATACTGCAATTTATGAAGGTGCTGACGATTGGAGATATAAAGATGGAACAAGTTTAGACGGTAATATTGTACTTACAGATGGTAAAGCTGTGGATGCAGATGAAGCGCAAGAACCTATTAGTGATGAAATTTATTACATAGTTCCAGATAAATGTACAGAGTGTGTTGGGTTTCATGAAGAGCCACAATGTGCTGCAGTTTGTCCTGTGGATTGTTGTGTGCCTGATGATGATCACGTTGAAACTGAAGAAGTATTGTTAGGAAAGCAGAAGTTTATGCATCCTGATGGATAATAGATTATTAATCTATACTAATAAAAAAAAGCCGAACATTTAAAATGCTCGGCTTTTTTTTATTTTATGTTAATCAATGTCAGTCATTTCAAAAACTAAATATTCCATTATTCTATCTGTTGTAGTGAAATCGAATTCTTGATTTTCAGTATGAAACGAAGAATAAAAAACAGCACCTTGCCCCAATAGGAACGTAAAAGCTAAATCTTTGTTTTCTGTAATAGTTGTAGAAGTAGCATCATTATAATCTACTTCACCATTAATCCATGAGATAGTTGTAGCAGGATCATAAGAATCTACAACTTGCCAAGCGTATAAGAATTCATCAATTTCCACAACATCATTAACAGATATTCCAAAGTTTAACGATAACCAAGCACTTAAATTACCATCTAAAATGGTAGCAGTAGTTGTTAGGGATTGTCCGCTTCGTCTAGGTGTGTAGAAAGATAAATAATTAGTATCGTTGTTTGTTATGGTATTTAATAGGCTAGAAGACCAATCTGTAACATATAAAAAGCCTCCATTATTAACATAATCCATTAAGTTTTGTTCGTATGTAGGATTTTCTGAATGGCTACTGCAATTAATAAATAAAACATCGTAAGAAGCTAAAAGAGTAGGGTCGGACATTAAATCTGTATAAGAGAAGTTTACGTTGGGATCTAATATTGGGTTTTTCATTTGGCTAGAGCTTTTGTTAGCTCCGTGTGCATGCTCTAAGTTGTCTAAAGACGTATTTTTGTTTGTAGTAATACCATCTATTATATCGAATAGAGGTTGTTCAGTAATAGGGTTTACTAAACCAATACCATATAAAACGCTTTCAATATTGTCGAAACTTCCTGTAATTACTCCAATGCTAGGAAGTGTTTCAATTTTATAATTTTCTAAAGTTGTTTCTTCTTCAACCGTAATTTGTTTTTCGGTAGTAAATAATCCTTTAGCTAGATTTAAATTATAATCACCTTTTTCAAGAGATAATTGAAAATTACCTTGAGCATCTGTTGTGGTTTCATATGTAATTATATTATTGTGTAATGCTGTAACTTTTGCATTTACAATAGGATCTAGATTGTTAGGAGCGAGTAATCTTCCAGAAACATTTATGCTTTCAGGAGTTGGGCTTGGTTTTTCGTCTTCAGAACAAGAGAAAACAAATAATAGTAATAATGCTGATAAAATAATTGATTTCATAATGGTTGGTTTTAGTGATATATAAATATAACAACTTTAATGTCAAAATCCCTACCGTTTTTTTATTTCAACTCTCTATTTGTCAGTTTTATACATGTGTTTTTTATTGTTTTTTAATTAAAATTATTAAATAAAAAAATGCTACTCGGCTAGGAGTAGCATTTTTAAATTATGAACTTAGTTTTTAATTAAAACTTGTAGTTTATAGATAAATTAAACATTGTACCTAATTGGCTAAAATGAGAACCATCGTAAGTCATTTGAGAATAACGTTGGTTAAAAGTAATTAAATTAGATTGGTTTCTTGTTGCAGCAGCATCAGCTAATATAGCTGCACCATCTGTATTTTCTGCTTTAAATTCCCATTCTGGTAATACATTAAGAAGGTTGTTTACGTTTAAAGAGATTGTTAATTTTTCTGTAGCATTATAATTAACAGCTAAGTCTGTAACAATTTTAGGAATAAACTCTGTACGTAAATCATTACTTAAACCTTGTTGTTTAAAAGTAGTTTTACCAAAGTAAGTATTGTTTAAAGAGAACCCGAATTTATTAATATCGTAGTTAGCGCCAAGAATCCATTTTGTTTCTGGTCTAGATGTAAAAAATAAAGCTTCTTGAGTAGCATTTACAACAGATTGTCCTGCATTTGCTACTAAAGGAATATCTTTAACCGCTCCATCTCTTTCGTTTTTAATAGTATAGTTTCCAGAAAGGTTAAGATCTAAATCACCTTCTCCTAAAGAAATGTTTTTCTTACTTAAAACAACATCAATTCCAGATGTTCTAGTGTCTATTGCGTTAGAGAAGAAACTTACATCGTTTAAATTGTTGTCTCTTAAAATATCATCTAATGGAGTTGTTCCAATGTTATTTCCATTATCATCAAATGCAGTACCTGTTATTTCAGAACCTAAAACAATACGATCTTCTACACTAATACTATAATAATCTATAGTAAATGTTAGGTTGTCAGCTAACTTTCCTCCAAATCCTATTGTAAAGTTATTTGAAGTTTCAGCATCTAATTCTGGAATACCTAGTAATTTAGCTTGTGTTGAAACATTATTAATTAAACCTCCAACTTGAATACCTGATCCAGGAGTAAAGCTATATTGTGCTTTTTGAGTATAGATTTGGTGAAGCGTTGGCGCTCTAAACCCTGAAGAAATAGATGCTCTAGCTGTTAAATTTTCTGTTAGTTTGTAACGAGAACTAAGTTTGTAAACAAATGTGTTCCCAAAATCTGAATAGTTTTCTGTTCTAACTGTACCACTTAATAAAAAAGCGTCACTTACATCGTAATCTAAAGAGAAATAACCACCAATGTTGTAACGGTTAAATTTTCCAGAGTTTTGAGGTGCATTACCAGAAAATGAATCTGCTCCACCACCATCATAAGATGCTAATTCACCTTCAATAACTTCGAAAGTTTCATTTCTAAACTCAGCACCAAAACCAACACTTATTTTATCAGATAGTATTCTAGAAATATCAATATTTCCTACGTTATGAGTAAATTTTGTTCCACCTGGGTCGAATGATTGCTGACTATTCTCTCTATATAATTCTGTAGGCTCAAATTCACCAGTATCTGGATTGAAACTAGGAGCAAATACATCATTTCTGTTATGAGAATTACTAACAGTATAAGTTTGCGTGTTTCCACCAGTTGTATAACTTAAATCTACATTCCAATCGTCAATTTTTGTTTTTACACCAATAGTACCATTATAATCATTTAATAAACCTTCAAAAGTAGGAGTGTAACCATCGTAACCACCAGCAGTATTTGGGTTGTTACCAGGGAAAAAATCTGCTAAATAAGGATCTGCATCAACAGATCTCCAATATGGCGTTCTATTATTTGCAAAACTATTAACCTTTTTGTAAACATAAGCTGCATTAAAATACAATTCAGTATTATCTGCAACATCAAAACCACCATTAATTAAAAATTTAGAAGATGCATTTTCAGGAGATCCATTTACATTGTCAGCATCAGGATTACGACCTAAATACTCATCTATTTGTGCAGCTCCTGCTGCATTATCTGCAGTAATAGAAGCTTCAGTAGCTCCATTTACATAGTTATCAGGATTAGTTGGATCAACATAAACAAAATCGGCATATTCACCGCCTTCTAATGGTTCTCCATTTGGTCCAAGATTAGATGTTCCTCCATCTACTGTTCCAGGTCTGTTTGCTAAATTAGTTTTAGATAAATCTATAGTATAGTTAATGTAACCTTTATCGTCACCAATAGTAGTACCATTGTTTACAGAGAAACCTATCGTTTCTCCATCGCCTTCAGATGTCATTCCAGTTCTTAAAGTAGCAGAGCCATTATTTACATCGTCTTTTAATATAATATTCATTACACCAGCAATCGCATCAGATCCGTATTGAGCAGAAGCACCGTCACGTAATATTTCAACTCTTTTAATCGCGTCTGTTGGTATTGCAGAAATATCTGCACCAGTTTCTCCACGACCAGGAGAGGTTTGTGTGTACAATAATGCACTTAGGTTTTTACGTTTACCATTAATAAGAATTAATGTTCTACTAGGTCCCATATTTCTAATTTCATAAGGATCTAAAAGTGAAGTTGCATCATTTACAGGTGTTTGTACCGTGTTAAAAGATGGTATTCTGTATTGTAAAGCTTTATCAAAAGAAGCTTGACCCGTAGAGGTAAGTTCTTTAACACCTACGACATCAATTGGTAATGCTGTATCAACACTACTTCTAGGAGCTGTACGCGATCCTACAAGAACGACTTCGTCTAACGCTTCACCATCAACCATTGTAAGGTTGATTACAGACTTGCCATCTACTGCTACTTCTTGTTTGTTGTAGCCAACTGAGCTAAATACTAATGTTGCAGATTCACTAACATTTAAAGAGTAGTTACCGTCAAAATCGGTAGCTGTTCCATTAGATGTTCCTTTTTCCACAACATTAACACCTGGTAGAGCAGATTCATTCGAATCTGATACTGTACCCGAAACTGTCTGTTGTGCAAAAGCAAATGCTGTGCACATAAGGAGGGATAATAAAAAACTTAGTTTTTTCATTTTTTTTATTTTTAATGATTAGTACTGCTAAATTATGTTAAAGAATTCACAAAATGATTAAATTATTAAATAAATGTTAATTTTTTAAGAAAAAAAAATAGTTTTCATTAGAAAAATACTTAAAAAAATGAAAATAATATTGAGTGATTCAAATTGTATTTTAATAATTAAGTATAGTATATTTGCAGCTTTAAAAATTCGTATATATGAAAGCAGGAATTGTAGGCTTACCAAACGTAGGGAAATCAACGTTATTTAATTGTTTATCTAATGCAAAGGCGCAAAGTGCAAACTTTCCATTTTGTACAATAGAGCCTAATATAGGTGTGGTAAATGTACCAGATCCAAGACTTCAAAAATTAGAGGAATTAGTAAACCCTGAACGTGTTTTGCCAGCAACTGTAGAGATTGTTGATATTGCAGGTTTGGTAAAAGGAGCAAGTAAAGGTGAAGGTTTAGGTAACCAATTCTTAGCTAATATTAGAGAAACAGATGCTATTTTACACGTATTACGTTGTTTCGATAACGATAATATTGTGCATGTAGATGGGAAAGTGGATCCTATAAGTGATAAAGAAACTATTGATATCGAATTACAATTAAAAGATTTAGATACAGTAGAGAAGAAGCTTGATAAAGTTAAGCGTGCTGCAAAAACAGGTAATAAAGAAGCACAGAAAGAAGAAGCTGTACTTTTAAAGCTTAAAGGAGGTTTAGAAGCCGGAATTTCTGTTCGTGCTATAGAGTTTACAGAAGATGAAGATAAAGAATTTGTAAAACCCTCTCAGTTAATTACAGACAAGCCAGTATTATATGTTTGTAATGTAGATGAAGGAGCGGCAGTTAATGGAAACGAATATGTAGATAGAGTAAGAGAAGCGGTTAAAGATGAAGGTGCTGAGGTTTTGGTACTAGCCGTTGGAACTGAAGCAGATATTACTGAGTTAGATGATTACGAGGAACGTCAAATGTTTTTATCAGATATTGGTTTAGACGAGCCAGGTTCGGCTAAATTAATTCGTTCAGCATACAAATTATTAAACCTACAAACATATTTTACTGCAGGTGTAAAAGAAGTGCGTGCTTGGACAATTAATATTGGATCAACGGCGCCACAAGCAGCTGGTGTAATTCATACAGATTTCGAAAAAGGTTTTATTCGTGCAGAAGTTATTGGTTATAACGACTATGTAGAGCATGGGAGTGAAGCTAAAGTGAAAGAAGCTGGTAAAATGAAAGTAGAAGGTAAAACTTACGTTGTTAAAGATGGAGATGTAATGCATTTCTTGTTTAATGTGTAACTTACTTTAATGTTAGACTTTATAAAAAAAATAAGCTACAAGCAAGTACTATTTTTTTTGGTAACTATTTTAGTTTTTCAATTTGTATTATTAAAAGACTTACCTTTTTTTTGGGATGGTATCAGTAAATCTGTAAGGGCAAGTTGGATTTATAATTCTAATTTTACTGAATGGATTGTTCCAACGAACATAAATTCTGGGCATCCACCACTATGGATATTGTTATTGGCTGCTTTTTGGACTGTTTTTCAAAAAGCGCTATGGTCTTCAAGGCTTCTATTATTATTAGTTAATATAGGAGCCGTGTGGCAATTAGTTTTACTATGTAAGACTAATTTTGCTAAAGTAATATCTCCATTTTTAGTCTTTTTGGTTTGTTTAGAGCCTACTTTTATAGCTCAAACTACGAGTTTGAATAACGACATGTTATTGTTGTTTTTTACGCTATTAGCCATAAATTCCTTAATAAAAAACAAGCTATTTTTCTTTACGTTTGCTGTTACAGGTTTGCTGTTTACAAACCTTAGAGGAATGTATATTGTGCTTGCCATATTGTTAATTCATTTTGCATATTTAAAATATAAATTAATAGAAGTCAAGAAGTCAATGTACTTCGGTTATTTGGTATCTGTTCTATTGTTTTCTGTTTTTTGCGCACTACAGTATCAAAAATTAGGTTGGTTTATTATTAGCTTAAATGAAGGGTATAATGATCATAGGCAATCTGTTGATTTTAATCAAATAATTATAAATACTATTGTAGTTTTAAAGTGTTTCTTAGAATATGGTAGGTTTATAATATATATAATTTTATTGCCTTTACTTATTAAGTATCTTAAAGAGCGAAAAAACAACAAGAATAAGGAGATTGATAGATTATTATTAGCTTTTTTAATCCTTGTTTTTGTTTTATTAGCAGGTATGATACCGTTTTCTAACCCAATTGGAGACAGGTATTTTATGATTTGTCATATGCTGTCTATTGTGTTGTTAATCAATTTGGTGAATAGATATTTAGCCAATAAAAGAGCAATTATTTATAGTCTAATTGCTGTGTTTTTTATCTCTGGACATTTTTGGGTTTATCCTGCTACAATATCTCAATCTTGGGATAGTTCGTTAGCTTATATAAACTATTATAAAGTAGAATCTAAAATGGAAGATTTTATAACTTCTCATGGTATTGATAAAGCGAAAATTGGAACAAGAATAAGGTTGAATGAACGTTTTTATTCAGAGTTGAAAACAGTAGAAGTTGCTAAGCGATATTCTACTTTCGATATTACTACAAATGAATATATCTTACTTTCGAATATAGAAAACTACACAAAAGACAAAGAGTTAAATCATGTCAGGAATAATTGGAAACTTATTAAAGAGTATTCTCAATTAGGTGTATTTGTTTCTTTGTATAAAAGGCCATAAAATTACCCCAAAAAACAAGTTTTTAAAGCAAAAAAGACTTATTATAAAACATTGTTAATTAATTTATCAATGCAGTGTTTCATTTTTTGCTATGTTGTATTATATTAGCATTCTATCACGAAATTTTACTCAAATCTATGTCTGAAGAAACTAAATATACCGAAGATAATATACGCTCGCTCGACTGGAAAGAACATATCCGTATGCGACCAGGAATGTATATTGGTAAGCTTGGTGATGGTTCTTCGCCAGACGATGGTATTTACATCCTATTAAAAGAGGTGCTCGATAACTCTATAGATGAGTATGTTATGGGTGCTGGTAAAACTATTGAGATTTCGGTTCAAGGTACTAAAGTAATTGTTCGTGATTACGGTCGTGGTATTCCACTTGGTAAGGTTGTAGATGTAGTGTCTAAAATGAACACCGGAGGAAAGTACGATTCTAAAGCCTTTAAAAAATCGGTAGGTTTAAACGGTGTTGGTACGAAAGCGGTAAATGCTTTGTCATCTTATTTTAGAGTAGAATCTTCTCGAGATGGTAAAAGTGCATCTGCAGATTTTGAGCAAGGAAACCTTGTTGATGAAGAGTTTTTAGAAGAAACTAGCAGAAGAAAAGGAACAAAAGTATCTTTCGTTCCAGATGAAATTATCTTTAAAAATTACAAATACCGTCCAGAGTATATTGTAAAAATGCTTAAAAACTATGTGTACCTAAATCCAGGTTTAACAATAGTTTTTAATGGCGAAAAATATTTTAGTGAAAACGGTTTAAAAGATTTATTAGCCGAAAAAATAGCAGAATCAGATTTACTTTATCCAATTATTCATCTTCGTGGTGATGATATTGAAGTTGCAATAACGCATAGTAAAACGCAATATAGCGAAGAGTATAATAGTTTTGTTAACGGACAAAATACTACGCAAGGTGGAACACACTTAACAGCATTTAGAGAAGCTGTTGTAAAAACCATTCGCGATTTTTACGGTAAACAGTACGATGCATCAGATATTAGAAAATCTATTGTATCTGCCATTGCAATTAAAGTAATGGAACCTGTTTTCGAGAGTCAGACAAAAACAAAATTAGGTTCTACAGATATGGGTGGCGAATTGCCAACCGTAAGAACTTATATTAATGATTTCTTAAAAACGTATTTAGATAATTATTTACATAAAAATCCAGATACAGCAGATAAAATTCAACGTAAAATTCTACAAGCAGAACGCGAGCGTAAAGAATTATCAGGTATTAGAAAATTAGCAAAAGACAGAGCTAAAAAAGCAAGTTTACACAATAAAAAATTACGCGATTGTCGTGTGCATTTTGGAGATGCTAAAAACCCTAGAAATTTAGAATCAACTTTATTTATTACAGAGGGAGACTCAGCATCCGGTAGTATTACAAAATCTCGTGATGTAAACACGCAAGCCGTTTTTAGTTTAAAAGGAAAGCCTTTAAATTGTTACGGACTTACAAAGAAAATTGTATATGAAAACGAAGAGTTTAACTTATTGCAAGCGGCTCTTAATATTGAAGAGTCTTTAGAGGATTTAAGATATAATAATGTAGTAATAGCAACCGATGCCGATGTAGATGGTATGCACATTCGCTTGTTATTAATTACATTTTTTCTTCAGTTTTTTCCTGAGGTTATAAAAGAAGGACACCTTTATATTTTACAAACTCCTTTGTTTAGGGTTAGAAATAAAAAGGAAACAATTTATTGTTATTCTGAAGATGAAAGGCGTGATGCAATCGATAAATTAAAGCCAAAGCCAGAAATTACCCGATTTAAGGGACTTGGAGAGATTTCACCAGACGAGTTTGTGCATTTTATTGGTGAGGATATTAGATTGGATCCAGTGATGTTAGACGATAATATGTCTATTGAAGAACTATTATCTTTCTATATGGGTAAAAATACACCAACAAGGCAAGAGTTTATTATCGATAATCTTAAGGTTGAGTTAGATGTAATTGAAGAATCTTAAAGTAGATAAAAGATGAGAATATTTAAAATAGTAGGTTGGCTTGCGCTAATATGTTATTGGATTTATAAAATTTATACAAACGATTTACAAGTAAAGAGCAATACAATGTACTATGCAGCAGCATTAATCTCAGTTGGAGGTTTAGCTAAAAGTATTTACGATTACAAAAGTGCTTTAAAAGATAAATAATTGTTTGTTATTCTAGTGAAAACTAGAATTCATAAAAAAGAATATATTTCTGCTAATACAGGAATAATAGAAATATGACAGAAGACCAAAACGACGATTTAGAAAACATAACTAACGAAAATTTAGAAAGCCAAGAGCCAAAAGAAACCATTACCAGAATTACTGGAATGTATAAAGAGTGGTTTCTGGATTATGCTTCGTATGTTATCTTAGAACGTGCAGTACCAGCTATAGAAGATGGTTTTAAACCTGTGCAGCGTCGTATCATGCATTCTATGAAGGATTTAGATGATGGGCGTTACAATAAAGTAGCAAATATTGTCGGTCACACCATGCAGTATCATCCACATGGTGATGCAAGTATTGCAGATGCTATGGTTCAAATTGGTCAGAAAGATTTATTAATAGATACTCAAGGAAACTGGGGAAATATATTAACAGGAGATAGAGCAGCAGCTTCTCGTTATATCGAAGCACGAATTTCTAAATTTGGTTTAGATGTTGTTTTTAATCCTAAAATTACCGATTGGCAACAGAGTTACGATGGTAGACGTAAGGAACCAATAAATTTACCAGTAATGTTTCCATTATTGTTAGCGCAAGGTGGTGAAGGAATTGCGGTAGGTTTATCTACAAAAATATTACCTCACAATTTTATAGAGTTAATAGATGCTTCAATAAAGCATTTACAAGGAAAACGTTTTACTATTCTTCCAGATTTTCCAACTGCGGGAATCGCAGATTTTTCAAACTATAACGATGGTTTAAGAGGAGGAAAGGTACGTGTTCGTGCTAAAATTTCTCAAATAGACAAAAACACATTGGCTATTACCGAGATTCCTTTTGGTACAACAACATCGTCACTTATCGATTCGGTTTTAAAAGCGAACGATAAGGGAAAGATTAAGATTAAAAAAATTGAAGACAATACAGCTGCCGAAGTTGAAATATTAATTCATTTACCATCTGGATTATCACCAGATAAAACTATAGATGCATTATTTGCATTTACAAGTTGCGAAAGTTCAATTTCACCATTAGGTTGTGTAATTGAAGATAACAAGCCATTATTTGTAGGTGTAACAGAAATGCTTCGTAGGAGTACAGATAATACTGTTCAGCTTTTAAAACAAGAACTAGAAATAAAACTTGGAGAGTTTGAAGAACAATGGCACTTTGCGAGTTTAGAACGTATTTTTATAGAGAATAGAATCTATCGCGATATTGAAGAAGAGGAAACTTGGGATGGTGTAATTACTGCTATCGATAAAGGACTTCAACCACATATAAAACATTTAAAACGCGCTATAACCGTAGAGGATATTACTCGTTTAACTGAAATACGAATTAAACGTATCTCGAAATTTGATATAGATAAAGCGCAACAAAAAATTGATGCTTTAGAAGATCAAATAGCAGAAGTAAAACATCATTTAGCAAATTTAATCGATTATGCAATTGCATACTTTACAAGATTAAAAAAGGAATATGGAGAAGGTAGAGAGCGTAAAACTGAAATAAGAACTTTTGGAGATGTAGATGCTACTAAAGTAATTATTAGAAACACTAAACTTTATGTAAATAGAGAAGAAGGTTTTGTTGGTACTTCTTTACGTCGCGACGAGTATATTGGTGATTGTAGTGATATTGACGATATTATAGCATTTACTGGAGACGGAAAAATGATGGTAACTAAAGTAGATTCTAAAACCTTTATTGGTAAAGATATTATACACGTTGCTGTTTTTAAGAAAAAAGATAAGCGTACTATTTATAATATGATTTATCGTGATGGTAGTAAAGGTGCATCATACATAAAACGTTTTGCAGTAACTTCTATTACTAGAGATAAAGAATACGACTTAACCAACGGAACAAAAAGCTCTAAACTTTGGTATTTTTCTGCAAATCCAAATGGAGAAGCAGAGGTAATAAGTGTACTTTTAAGACAGGTTGGTAGTGTTAAAAAATTAAAATGGGATATCGATTTTGCCGATATTTTAATAAAAGGTCGCGCATCTAAAGGTAACGTAGTTACTAAGTATCCTATAAAAAAAATAGAATTAAAAGAGAAAGGTGTCTCTACACTTAAGCCACGTAAAATATGGTTCGACGAAACTGTTCAACGTTTAAATGTTGACGGTAGAGGTGAGCTTGTTGGTGAGTTTAGAGGTGAAGATAAATTGTTAATCATCAATCAAAAAGGAATTGTAAAAACAGTAACACCAGAGGTTACGCTTCATTTTGATGACGACATGATAGTCATGGAAAAATGGATTCCTAAAAAACCAATTTCTGCTGTTTACTTTGATGGTGAAAAAGAAAAGCACTACGTTAAACGTTTTGTTATCGAGAACGAAAGTCGTGAAGAAAGCTTTATTACTGAGCATGAGAAATCTCAATTAGAAATTGTTTCTACAGATTGGAAACCTATGGCTGAGATTGTTTTTGTTAAAGAAAGAGGTAAAGACAGAAGAGAGAATGAAGAAATAAATATAGAAGAATTTATTTCTGTAAAAGGTATTACGGCTCTTGGAAACCAGTTGACTAAGCATAAGATTAACCAGGTGAACTTGTTAGAGCCTTTGCCTTATGATGAGCCTGAGGAAGTTTCTGTAGAGGTTATTGATGTTGTAGATGAGGTCGTGGTAGAGAATACTTTATCTATAGATGTTCCTGTTGTAGAAGTTGAGAAACCTGCTAAAGAATTTGTTAGTAAGGAGGAGAAGGCGAAAAAGGCATTAGAAAGAGCAATACAAAAGAAAAAAGAAAACCTTGAAGATGGAAAGGATCAAACGTCATTGTTTTAAGTAGAATTAACTTAATTTTTTGATTCTTTAGTTTTGTGATAATTATTTTTAAATAATTATTAAAACACTTAATCTGAGACTTTTAAAAAACATACTTTTATTTCAGAAGAAAATATTTTTTACTTCTTATATAATTTCAATCCCGATTGCTCTTTTGGGAAATACTGCGGCTGTTGGTGTTTCTGTTATGTTAGTTATGTTGCTACTTCATTATTTTATATATGAAGTCAAAAATCAACACGAATATTTTTACTATTATAATTTAGGGTTTACAAAACTACAAATGTGGTTATCAACTTTTATTATAGGAATAATTAACGTTATAATATTTGTGTTAATATGAGTAGTCTTTTTGTAGATAGTATTACCAAATCTTATAATAATAGAGTTGTTTTATCTGATGTGTTTTTGTCTTGTAAAATTGGAGAGGTAAAAGCATTAATTGGCAGAAATGGTAGTGGAAAATCGACACTACTTAAAATTATTTTTGGTGTAGAAAGTGCAGAAAATAGATTTGTAAAGATTGATAGTCGGTTAATTAAGAACACATCAGATTGTAAAGGTTTAATAAGCTATTTGCCACAAAAGCATTTTTTGCCTAATGGAGTAAATATCTCAAAAATTATTAATTTGTTTCTTGATAAAAAGTATAGAGAAAAACTGTTATCAAACAAATTTATAATTCCATTACTTAATAGAACTAGTCAAGAGCTTTCTGGAGGAGAAAGGAGAATTGTTGAAATCCTATTATTAATTCATTCAAATTCTAGATTTATATTATTAGATGAACCTTTTAATGGAGTAAGTCCAATATTAAAAGAATATATATCAGAGAGTATTTTGGAAGCGAAAAAAGAGAAAGGTATTATAATAACAGATCATGATTACGAAAATGTGCTAAAATTAGCAGATACTATTTCGTTTTTAAAAGATGGTTATTTAAGGACTATTAAAGAAAAATCTCAATTAATTGAATTAGGTTATTTTGTGAGGGTAGACTAAAATGTATCTACTCATTAAATTCAAAGTAATCAAATAAGGCAGTGTGTTCTTATTTTTTAGTCTTACTCGTTTTTTTATTTAAAAATTCTACAAACAGAGAAAATGTAATCGCAAAATATAAATAACCCTTAGGGATTGCGCCAACGCTATTACCAAAAAACTCAGTGTGAGATAGGTGGGCTGCTTCTGTAAGAAGCATAAAGCCAATTAGTATTAAAAACGATAATCCTAATATTTGAATACTTGGGTTTTCGTCTATAAAACGTCTTATTTTGTTTGCAAAGCCAATCATTATAGCAATCGAAATTACAACTGCAATTATCATTAGTATTAAATTATGGTCTTGATTGTCTGATAGTCCATTGGTCATCCCTACAGCAGTTAAAATAGAATCGATAGAGAAAATAAAATCGATAATTAATATTTGCACAATAGCTTGTTGAAAAGACTTTATCACTTTCCCTTTAGCTTCGTCTTCATCATGTTTTGGAGTTTCTACTTTTTCTCTAATTTCTGAAGTAGACTTATAAATTAAAAATAGTCCACCACAAAACAATATTAATGCTTGCCAGCTTATTTCAAGATGAAGCCAACTTGTTTCTATAATTTTAAAAGGCTCGGAAAGGCCAACTAAAAATGATACAAAAAATAATAAAATAATACGTTGTACCATTGCAAGCAATAAACCAATGTTGGTTACTTTTCCACGTTGCTCTTCTGGAAGTTTATTTGCTGCAATAGAGATAAACACAATATTATCTATTCCAAGAATTATTTCAAGGAAGGTTAGTGTTAGTAGAGCGAAAATAGCGTCAGAGGTTAGTAGAAAGTCTAGCATAATTATTTTATGGCTTTTAATTAATTAATTCAGCTTTAGTTACGGTGCCTTTTTGTTTTTCAGATTTCCCAACATAAGAATATTCAAAAGTATAGCCCGAATCTGTTGTGCTTAAAATTTTTAAATGAATATCATTTTTGTCGGCCATGCGTTTTGGGTTGATGGTTTTAAATACCACTTCGCAATCATTAATCCATCTCACTTCAGAAGAATCTATTTTATTATCATAAGTTTCTATTTGAAGATTTTCAGACCTTAATATATGTCCAACTTTTTCAACACCATTATCGTTGTATTTAAATTCAAAATAACCCGTTTTATAATCTGTACAATTTCGTTCTGGCTGCTGGCAACTAATAATAAGAATAAGAGAGAATAGGAAGAATATATTTTTCATTTTTTAAAATTTGCTTTAAAACAAAATTACAAAATGAAAAACTTAAAAAAGGGCTTTTTTGTTATTCTCTTAGAATCACGTATTTTAAAATTTTAAGTGACTTGTGCTTAATTTTCAAAATTTGAAAAACTACCATCTTTATAAAAAATGACAATGCGATCAATTTCCTTTTTAGAATTTGAAACAATTTGTTTTACCTCCAAATTTTCGGTTGGTCTTTTTTCTGTTTCAGTTTTATTTTCAGTTTCTGCTTTCGAAAATAAATCCTGAGTTTCAACTTTTGGTTTCACTTCAACTTTATGTTCAGAATCTTTTTCAGATGGAAATTTTCCTTTTCCATTCATCAACCAATATAATTCTACTTCCGGAAAAGAGGAGAGTACTTTTAATACAAATTCTAAACTTGGCTTATTTCTACCAGAAAGAATGTGCGAAATGCTAGAGCGTTGCACACCTATTTTTTCGGCAAAAGAAGAGGCACTTTCGCCGTAGTAATCTATTACTTTTTTAAGTCTTTTAGTAAATTCTTCGTTGTTTATCATTGTTATACAAATGTAAACAATCTAAAAGAAATAGAGTGTTTACATTTGTATATTTAACAGTATTATTATTAGTAGAGTTAGTCTAATACGCTTAAATATATTAAACAAACACTTTATAATAAATACTTTAAACACCTGAAAATAAGTATTTTGGTTTTGATTTTAGTAATTAGGTGTTATTTGTATTTTGGGTTAAGGGTTTCCTGTATTATTAATATTGTTTTTGGTTACATGTGTAAATTACATTTGTAACAATAAGTGTTTACAAATGTAAAATAGATAATGTTTACATTTGTAACATAAATAAAAACCTATATGGAACAGAAAGCTTTAAAGACTATATTTAATACTTGTAAAGAGACGTCTCTTAGTGGACGATATATTAATGCAGAACATATTAAACCACTTTTAATTAAGCACTCAAATAATTTTAAAATTGAAATTATTGGGCAGTCTGTTTTAAAAGAAGACATACACTCTATTAAAATTGGATCTGGAAATAAAAAGATATTAATGTGGTCTCAAATGCATGGAAACGAATCGACAACTACTAAGGCTGTTTTCGATTTGTTAAACTTTCTTGCAGATGATAATGCTGCAAAATCCATCTTAAAAGACTGTAAAATACTTATTATTCCTATTTTAAATCCGGATGGAGCAAAGGCGTATACGCGTTTAAACGCTAATGGAGTAGATTTAAATCGCGATGCACAAAACTTGTCTCAGCCCGAAAGCAATGTATTAAGATCTCTTTATAATGGCTTTAAGCCGCATTATTGCTTTAATTTGCACGGCCAACGTACTATATTTAGTGCAGGTAATGTGGATAAAAGTGCAAGTTTGTCGTTTCTGTCTCCAGCTCAAGACGAAAAATGTAGTATTACAGACAATAGAAAGGTTGCTATGTCTATAATATCTAATATTAATAATATGTTACAGACCGAAATCCCTAATCAGGTTGGTGTTTATGATGATGCTTTTAATATAAACTGTGTTGGTGATGCTTTTCAAACTTTAAACACGCCTACGGTATTGTTTGAGGCTGGGCATTATGCAGACGATTATCAAAGAGAAGAGGTGAGGCGCTTGGTGTTTCAGTCTTATTTGGCTGCATTAAACGTTATAGTTGAGGGTAGGGTTGATTTAAAAGAATTTGAGGATTATTTAAAAATCCCTGAAAATGGAAAGCTCTATTTTGATGTGATTATTAGAAATGCTTTGTATGAAAATGAAATCGTAAATATTGCTGTGCAGTATCAGGAGAAATTAATTGATAATAAAGTGCGTTTTATTCCAAAAACTGAAAAAATTATAAATGATGATGCTTTTTTTGCTCACAACTATTTGGATGCTAGTGGTAACGCGGTTTATGGAGGTGATGGAGAATCTTTGACTTTAGGGAGCGAAAACGATTTCGTAATAATAAATAATGCAAAATTTTCATTAAAATTTGATTAATCTGTATTTTTAGTATGGATAATTTAGTAAAAATGTATTATTTTTGATTTTTATTTAAGAAAATTAACAAAATGGCTAAATTTAAACTAGACGAAATAGATCACCAAATTCTTGACATGCTGATCGATAATACAAGAGTACCTTTTACAGATATTGCAAAGAAGTTATTAATATCTGCAGGAACAGTACATGTAAGAGTGAAGAAAATGGAAGATGCTGGGATTATTAAAGGCTCTTCATTAACATTGGATTATAAAAAATTAGGGTATTCATTTATCGCTTATGTAGGTGTGTTTCTTAAAAACACATCGCAAACAACTTTTGTTTTAGAGCGCATTAATGATATTCCTTTTGTTACTGTAGCTCACGTTACTACAGGTAAATTTAATGTTTTCTGTAAAATTAGAGCAAAAAACACCGAGCATGCTAAGGATGTAATCTTTATGCTTGATGCTATTGAAGGTGTTTACAGAACAGAAACTATGATATCTTTAGAAGAAAGTATAAACGATAAAAAGCGTTTAATGCACGATATTTTCAATTCTTTATAAGACTATTTAAGTGTGATAATTTAGAGTCCTTTAGCTATCTTGCTAAAGGACTTTTTTATGAATAAAAATTAAGAAAAATGAAAGCAACAGATTTAAATAAAAACGAGTATTTACCGTATTTTCAGCCGTATATTAATAAAATTGGAGATTTAATACTTTTAGAAGGTTTGGTAGATGGTTTGGAGAAAACAATTACTTTCTTGAAGTCTATTCCAGAAGATAAGTTGGAATATCGTTACGAGGCTAACAAGTGGACTATTAAAGAGATAGTGTGTCATCTTATAGATTCGGAACGTATTTTTGCATACAGAGCTTTGCGCTTTGCTAGAAAGGATAAAACGCCTGTTGCAGGTTTTGAGCAGGATGATTATATTTTGGCTAGTGAGGCTAATAAAAGAAGTATGGAAGATCTTTTGGAGGAATTTACGCTGGTAAAGCAGGCTTCTATTGCGCTTTATAAAACTTTTGGTACAGATAGTGAGGTTTTAAAAAGAACAGGTGTTGCAGGTGGTGGAGAGGTTTCTGTTCGTGCTTTAGGATTTTTAATTGCTGGACACGAAAAACATCATTGCGATATAATTAGAGAGCGTTACCTATAAAAGTAATTACTCCTCTTCGTCGTTATTGAAGGACTCATTAATTATAATGTGTCCTTCATTGTTTAAAACTAAATCATCTGTGTCGTCAAAATTCGCCATGGTATAGTGAAGTTTGCTACTTATTTTTACGAGATAAATTATTTCATCGGTTCTAACTTCTACGGCTTCTATAGTTTTGTTTTTGTGGTTATCGAAAACAAGAATGTCGTCATCTCCATATCCATCAGGATACTTTTGAGTAAGTAGTGTTAGTACTTCTGGTGTTAGTTTTTTGTAATCTACAATAACTCTGCGCATAACATTAAAGGTTTAGGTTAGAGGTTTTATTTGGCTTAAAACTTGTATCTTAGTTATAAAAATACGAATTTTTATTTATAAATCATATTAAGATTTATAAAACTTAAAAGCTTCTAAGATGTCTTCGTTTTCAACTATACAATCTGTTTTGGGTTTGCCTATAGCTTCTAGAAGTACAAAGTTAATGTTGCCGTGTTCGTTTTTCTTATCGTATTTTAATAGGTCAATAATAGGTGAGTAGTCAGCCTCATTTATATCTATATTTCCATAAACAGCTTTAATTACGCTTTTAATAGTGTTGCTTTTCTCTTCTGGAAAACCGCAGTATTTAACAGAGAGGTGATTGGCTAAGATAATTCCAATAGCTATAGCTTCACCATGTAGTAAGCGTTCTTTATTGTCGTTATCCATGTAGTAAGATTCTATGGCGTGGCCTAGAGTGTGTCCGTAATTTAAAGTCTTACGCAAGCCTTGTTCTGTAGGATCTTCCTCAACAATAGTCTTTTTTATTATTATAGACTCGTAGATTAAATCGTCTAAATCTTCTATTGTAGATTGCGATAAATCTTGAAGTTGGTTCCAATATTTTTCGTCGTAAATTAAGCCGTGTTTTAGCATTTCGGCTAAGCCAGAACGCATTTCTAATTGTGGTAATGTTTCTAGGAACGAAGTGTCTACTATGATTAATTCAGGTGTGTTAATAACTCCAATTTGGTTTTTTAAAGTACCTAGGTCTATTCCTGTTTTTCCTCCAATCGATGCGTCAACCATTGCTAGGAGTGATGTAGGGATGTTTATAAAATCTATACCGCGTTTAAAAGTTGAGGCTACAAAACCACCTAAATCTGTAACAACTCCGCCGCCAATATTAATGATAACACTTTTTCTATCAGCACCATATTCAGATAAGGTTTCCCAAAGTCCTAAGCATATGTCTAGGTTCTTAGATTCTTCTCCTGGATCAATTTCTAAAATATCATAAGCAATCTCTGTATCTATATTAGCGAGAAAAAAAGGAACGCAATCTATATTTGTGTTAGTATCGCATAAGATAAAAACTTTTGAATAATTTGAATCGCTTAGATGTTGGTTTAGTGCTTTATAACCGTTGCTATTGAAATGAATAGTGTAATCTTGTGTTGTGATAGAAGTCATTAAAAAATATATTATTATGATGTAAAAGTAAGGAGTTTTTGAATAAGTATAACTTAGTTAATTTATATTTGTGAAATAATTTATTTTAAAAATGACATCAAAAAACATCTTCAATAATACGGAAGTCGCTTTCGCTTTAAAAAGTGATTCAGAATTAGAGCGTGCTTATTTTTTATTTAAAATGATTGCTAACGAGCCTTTGGTTCGTATAGGTACAGCAGCTACAAGGTTTGCTTTGAATGCAAAATTACCAGTTGAAGGTTTAATAAGGGCAACGGTATTCGATCATTTTTGTGGAGGAGTAAGCGAAGAAGATTGCTTGCCAGCAATAGATAAGATGTTTACCGCAGGAGTTTGTTCAGTTTTAGATTATTCAGTAGAAGGTAAAGCTTCAGAAAATCAATTTGATGATGCAACGGATCGTTTAGCAAAGATTATTGAGTTTTCCGACGAAAAAGAAGCAATGCCAATTGTTGTTTTTAAACCAACAGGCTTAGGTCGTTTTGCTTTATTTCAGAAAAAAGGAGAAGGAAAAGCTTTTACGGCTGAAGAGAATGAGGAATGGAATAGAATTATAGAACGTTTTAAAAAACTGTGCAGTTTAGCTAAATCTAGGGATGTTGAGGTTTTAATTGATGGTGAAGAAAGCTGGATGCAAGATGCTGCAGATGATTTAATTGAGGAAATGATGGCGCTTTATAATAAAGATGTGCCTATTGTTTATAATACATTGCAGACCTACCGCTGGGATAGGTTAGATTATTTAAAGGCGTCTCACAAACGTGCGAAAGAAAAAGGATACAAGCTAGGTTTTAAAATTGTTCGTGGCGCTTATATGGAAAAAGAACGCGATAGAGCGAAAGAAAAAGGATACGACTCTCCAATTTGTGCAGATAAAAAAGCTACAGATGATAATTTTGATAATTGTCAGCGTTATATTTTAGATAACTTAGAGGATATTTCTATATTTATTGGAACGCACAACGAAGAGAGTACTTATTTAGCTCTTGAGTTAATGGATAAGTTAAATATAAAAAAAGAAGATAATCGCGTGTGGTTTGGGCAATTATATGGTATGAGTGATCATATAAGCTTTAATCTTGCAAAAAAAGGATATAATGTAGCTAAGTACTTGCCTTTCGGGCCTGTAAAAGATGTTATGCCTTACTTAATACGTAGAGCAGAAGAAAACACATCTGTTGCCGGGCAAACAAGTAGGGAGTTGTCTTTATTAAAGAAAGAACGTAAACGTAGAAAAGATTAATCTAGAAGCTTAACAGAGTTTATAGTTGCAGTTTCTTCGCAGTTTTCAACTATTAAGGCGATGTCTTTTTTATTTACATTGCCTTCTACAAAATAGAGCCCGCAAGGTTTTCTTTTGGCTTCACTTTTAGAAAAATCTACATCTCCTTTAAATAGGATATAGTTAATATTTGTAGTATCTATACCTTTAGATTTCATAAAGGCAGTAGCTTCGTTAGAATACACCAAGGTTTTAGTTCTAATGTTTTTTAGTGTTCTAGCATCTGGGCCATAGTCGCATGATGCTTTTTTTCCATTTAGAAAAAAGGCTAAAATGATTAAGCCTATAGAAAAACCTCCAAAATAATAACCAAATCTTTTAAGTAAACTCATTTAAAAACTTCTTTTTGTTATTCTGATTGTGTTTCAGAATGACGTTATTTTCAACAAAATTCGTGAATAAAACTGGTTTATAATAGAGAAAACCATAATTAAAATTGAATTTAAAAAATAAGAAGATTAATATCGTTGTAATTCATGTCAAACCATTCGCCAACTGCACGATTGGTTAAAATACCATGATAGAAGTAGAGTCCATTTTTAAGACCATGATCCATTCTTAAAGAATGTTCCAGGCCACCGTCCTCTGCAATTTTAAGAAGATATGGTGTAAAGATGTTGCTTATAGAAGCAGATGCGGTTCTTGAGTAACGAGCAGGGATATTAGGTACACAATAATGTATTACGCCATGTTTTTCAAAAATTGGATGTTTGTGAGTTGTAACATCGCTAGTTTCAAAACAACCTCCCATATCTATGCTTACATCTATAATTACGGCTCCTTTTTTCATTTGCTCGACCATATCTTCTGTAACAATTACAGGAGAGCGATCTTTTCCTCTAACTGCTCCAATAACAACGTCGCAACGCTTTAAAGCTTTTTTTAGATGTTTTGGTTGAATAGTAGAGGTGTAAAGTGTTCTGCCTAAATTGGTTTGTACGCAACGAAGTTTAGTGATAGAATTGTCGAAAATCTTAACATTTGCACCCAAGCCAATAGCGCTTCTAGCTGCAAATTCGCCAACGGTTCCTGCTCCAAGAATAACAACTTCTATGGGAGGAACGCCGCTAATGTTTCCGAACATTAATCCGTTGCCATTTGTCGTATTACTCAGTAATTCCGATGCTATTAAAACTGAAGCTGTTCCAGCAATTTCGCTTAATGCGCGAACAGCAGGATAAGCACCGTCTTCGTCGCGAATAAACTCGAAAGCTAAAGCAGTAATGCGTTTACTAGCTAGTGTTTCAAAATATTTTTTAGATTGTGTTTTTATCTGTAATGCCGAAATTAATGTAGATTTCGGATTTATTAATTTTAATTCTTCTAGAGTAGGTGGTTCTACTTTTAAAATCATTGGGCAACCATATACCTTTGCTACATCATTAGTTATTTCAGCTCCATTTTCACTGTAATCCTTATCGCTAAATTTTGAGCCTTTTCCTGCACCAGATTCTATAAGTACGCGATGGCCATTGTTTACAATAGCCGAAACAGCATCTGGTGTTAAGCAAACGCGCTTTTCTTGAAAAGCGGTTTCCTTAGGGATACCAATAAATAGTGAGCTTTTTTGTTTTGAAATCTCTAAAGTTTCCTCTTGTGGTAAGAGTTGTGCCTTAGAAAATGGAGTAATGGATTTTGCCATATGTTGCTATTCGTTATTTACAAAGATTTAAATTACGAATAAATAGTAAATTAACAAGTATATTATAAAGTAATATTAACACAATTAAAAAAACTGCTTAATTTTCCCCCAAAGAGTTTTTGGTTTAAAGGTTAATTCGTCTTCAAAGTCTTGCGTGGTTTTGTCAACAGTATTTAGTTTGTTGAAAATTCGAGCTCGACCCAAGTATATTGATGGAATTATTATTGCCATTACCGGTAAAAGGTGCAGGGAATTCAAATCATCAAAAAAGATTAAATCATCATTAATAGAATTTATTGTTTGGTAAATGTAAAGTATAATAGGGACTATTATAGCATGATGCCACCAATGGCGACAAGTCGAGAACCAAATAATAAGTAAGAGTAGTGGTATTAATTTACCCGAAAGAACCCATATTGCGACATTTGCATCGTCATAATGGATACTGGTATAGGTGAAAAGAAAAGTGTCCCAAACTTTTGTGTCTGGAACACTTTTGTAGAATTGAAACATTAAAGGTGTTGATGCAATAATAGTTGCAATAACAGATCCTTTTATTATATGTTTTTTATCCGTGAGTTGGTACTTTGATTTTTCTTTTGTCAACTCCTGTTTCTGTTTGGTCATTTAAGTCAATAATGTTAGTCGCGTTTGCGGTGAATAACACACCTCCGAAAATAGCTAGGGCTATTAAATACTTTTTACTTTGCATAATTTATAGGGATTTAGATTAATTAATTACTCAAATCTAAATAAATCTCTATCTGTATTTTTCGGTAAATGTTAAATTTTTGTTAAAAACAGCAATTTTTGCTTTTTTTATTACGGTAAAAACCGTAATCGGTCCAAAAATACACTTTTTGTTGAGATAAAAAAGTTTTATGATTTTAATTTAAAGTCATTTTTAGTACTCTACAAGTGTCATTTTTTATGCTAATTGTAATACAATTATAAGTTTCAATTAGATTTTTAGCAAGTTCAGGCCATTCTATAAACAGGTAAGCATTTGAGTTTAGGTACTCTTCAATACCAAAATCGTAAAGTTCGTCTTCATCTTCCACACGGTATAAATCGAAATGATATATAGTGTCTGTTTTAGTTTGGTATTCGTTTACTAATGAAAAGGTAGGACTGCTAACTGTATCGTCGCAACCAAGCGCGTTAACTAAAGCTTTAATTAGTGTGGTTTTACCAGCTCCCATTTCGGCTTTAAAAAGAAAGGACTTTGAAGTCGCATGTTTTAAAACTTGTTTAGCAACGTTATCTATGTCTTTTAAAGTATATTCTATTTCCAGCATGTGACAAAATTAAAGTTAAATGTCAAATAACTATAATAAAAGGATTAGAAAAAAATAGAAACTAAAAATTGAAGAGTTTCTTTATTTAAAATTAAGGTAAAAAAAACTGTGGTAGTCTATTTAAATTAATTTATAATTTAGACGGACTACCACAGTTATTAATAATTTGTAATGAAGTATGCTGTTACTTTGGATCTAAGACAATAAAAGGAATAATCATTTCTTCTAATGATACACCTCCATGTTGGTATGTGTTTCTATAATAACTTACATAATGATTGTAGTTATTGGGGTATGCAAAAAATAAATCGCTCTTAGCAAAAATAAAAGAGCTATTCATCGACATAGAAGGTAGGTGTATAGATTTAGGGTCTTTAGCTGCTAAAACATCTTTATTCTCATAGCTTAAACTGCGTCCTGTCTTATAACGTAAATTTAAACTTGTATCTCTATCTCCAACTACTTTAGACGGATTTTTTACGTTAATAGTACCGTGATCTGTAGTAATAATTAATTTAAAGCCCATTTGTTGTGCTTGCTGGATCATTTCTAAAAGCGGAGAGTTTTTAAACCAGCTCTGTGTTAGTGACCTATAAGCTTTATCGTTAGAAGCAAGCTCTTTTACAACATCCATTTCTGTTTTAGAATGCGACAACATATCTACAAAATTGTAGACTACTACTGTTAAATCGTTGTCTTTGGTGCCTTTAAAGTTGTCTGCTAATTTTTTACCGTTTTTTAAGTTGGTAATTTTGTAATATTCATGTTTATAATTAGTTAAGCCTAAACGCTTCATTTGTGCTTCTAAAAAATCATTTTCATGCATGTTTTTACCACCTTCATCTGTATCATTTTTCCAAAATTCAGGATGTAGTTTTTCCATATCACTAGGCATAAGTCCGGAGAAAATGGCATTTCTAGCATATTGTGTAGCTGTAGGTAAGATGCTAAAAAAAGCACTTTCGTTTTTCTTCTTATAATGATTAGTTACAAAAGGCTCGAAAGCTTTCCATTGGTCGTAACGTAAATTATCGACTACTACTAAAAGTGTTGGTTGTTCTTTGCTTAATTCGGGAACAATTTTGTCTTTAAATAAGTTGTAAGATAGTGTAGGGGCATCTACGTTAGGTTCGAACCAAGTAGGGTAGTTTTTGTCAATAAATTTCCCAAACAAAAGATTGGCTTCGTTTTTTTGAGATTCTAAAATCTCAAACATGCCAGTATCTTCAATGTCTTCCAATTGCATTTCCCAATATATTAGCTTTTGGTAAAGCGCAACCCATTCTTCGTAACTATTCACCATTGCCATATCCATAGCAATTTTTCTAAACTCTTGTTGGTAGTTAGAGGTTGTTTTCTCTGAAACCAATCGAGAATGGTCTAAGTTTTTCTTTAAACTTAGTAGAATCTGATTAGGGTTAACGGGTTTTATAAGGTAATCGGCAATTTTATTACCAATAGCATCTTCCATTATATATTCCTCTTCACTTTTGGTAATCATAACTACCGGAAGCGTGTCTTGTTTCTCTT
The DNA here is from genome assembly GCF_947500605.1 of uncultured Lacinutrix sp. GTDB lineage: Bacteria > Bacteroidota > Bacteroidia > Flavobacteriales > Flavobacteriaceae > Lacinutrix. The sequence continues at coordinate 162,466 of NZ_CANMSJ010000001.1, forward strand.
TTATTTCGTTAAGTGTCTCTAAACCTGTTAATCCAGGCATATTCTCATCTAAAAATACAATATCAAATTTTTCTTCTTCTAAAATCTCAAGCGCTTCTGTACCGCTGTTACACTTGGTTACAGCGTAATTTTTTTGTTCTAAAAAGATAATATGTGGTTTTAGTAAATCGATTTCATCGTCAACCCAAAGTATTTTTATTTTATCCATGTATATTTGTTTATCTTAATCATTGAAAATTCATCAGTTTGCAGAAAAGTAACAAACTTAAAATATTAAACGACCCAATTTACGGATTTATTACAATCCCTAATTCGTTAATCTTCGATTTAATCGAACATCGTTATTTCCAAAGACTACGTCGCATCACTCAAATGGGAATGAGTTACTTGGTTTATCCGGGTGCTCATCATACACGTTTTCATCACGCGATTGGTTGTATGCATTTAATGCAAAAAGCGGTTCAAGTGCTTAGATTTAAAGGTGTTGAGATTTCTGAAGAAGAAAAAAACGCACTTTACATTGCTATTTTATTACATGATATTGGTCATGGACCGTTCTCTCACGCAATGGAACATAGTATAGTAAATGGCATCTCTCACGAGCATATTTCTATGCTTTTTATGGAGAAACTGAATGCGGAATTTAACAACGATTTAACTTTGGCAATACAGATATTTAAAGGTGATTATCATCGACAGTTTATGTGCGAGCTTATTTCTAGCCAAATAGATATGGATAGAGCAGATTATTTAAAGCGAGATAGTTTTTACACAGGAGTTGCTGAAGGTAATATTAATAGCGAGCGTTTAATTACCATGCTTAATGTTAAGGACGATAAATTAGTGGTAGAAGATAAAGGTATTTATAGTATCGAAAAATTCTTGGTTGCTAGACGCTTAATGTATTGGCAAGTGTACTTACATAAAACAAGTTTATCTGCAGAACAAGTATTAATAAGAGTGCTTAAACGTGCAAAGGAGCTAACAAGAAGAGGAGAGGAGTTACATGCTAGTAGATCGCTTCAGTATTTTTTAAAGAAAGAAATAACATTAGATAATTTTAATGATGAAAGCTTAGAGACGTTTTCTAAGTTAGACGATTATGATATTGTTTCAGCAATGAAAGAATGGCAATACCATGACGATTTTGTTTTAAAGCACCTTTGTAAAATGATTATTAATCGTGATTTATTAAAAGTCAAAATTAAAAAGAAAGAGATTAAACCTTCTTTATTAATTCAGCATAAAAAGGAATTAATTGAAAAGCACTCTATTTCTGAAGCTGAAGCAGAATATTTTGTGTTTACTGGTAAGATATCAAACCAAGCATATACTAGAAAAAAGCAAGGCATTAATATTTTACATAAAAATGGAAAAATTGAAGATATAGTAAAAGCAAGCGACCAGTTAAACCTTAAGGCGCTCGCTAAACCTGTAACTAAATATTATATTTGTTATCCTAAAAATTAATATAGAGTAGTAATTGCTAAAGCGCGTGTGGGTTTAGTTTTTTAACTTAATTAATAGATTAAACTAATGCAGATAAAACATTAAATTAATCACGACATAAGCTAAGCAGTAAACAACTTTAGAAGTTTTCACGTTATATGATACATTTTTTCTATTTTTGCGAGAGATGAAATTTACAGCAGAACAAATAGCTGGTATTTTAGAAGGCGACGTAGTTGGTAACCCACAAGCGGAAGTTTCTAAATTATCAAAAATAGAAGAAGGCGTAGAAGGTGCTTTAACCTTTTTGGCTAACCCAAAATATACTCCTTATATATATAGTACAAAAGCATCTATTGCGATTGTAAATAAAGATTTTGAGCCTGAGCAAGAAATTAAAACAACTTTAATTAAAGTTGACGATGCTTATAAATCCTTTTCAAAACTTTTAGAATACTATAATCAAGTAAAACTTAATAAGTTTGGAATCGAGCAACCATCGTTTATTTCAGAATCCTCGACAGTAGGTAAAGATATTTATGTTGGTGCTTTTTCATACATTGGAGACAATGTGAAAATAGGTGATAATGTTAAAATATTTCCAGGATGTTACATTGGTGATAATGTAGTTATTGATAACGATACGGTATTGTTTGCAGGTGCTAAAGTTTATTCAGAATGTATTATAGGTAAAAATTGCGTCATAAATTCCGGTGTTATTATAGGAGCAGACGGATTTGGTTTTGCACCAAATGAAGCAGGAGAGTATGATAAAGTACCACAAATAGGAAATGTAATTTTGGAAGATTTTGTAGACGTAGGAGCTGCAACTACTATAGATAGAGCAACATTAGGTTCTACAATTATTAGAAAAGGTGTTAAGTTAGATAATCAAATTCAAATTGCACATAATGTCGAAATTGGCAAAAACACAGTAATAGCTGCACAAACAGGTATTGCTGGATCAACTAAAATTGGCGAAAATTGCCAAATAGGTGGTCAAGTTGGTTTTGCAGGACATTTAGTAATTGGGAATAATGTAAAAATACAAGCACAGTCTGGAATAGGAAAAAATATTAAAGACAACGATATATTACAAGGTTCTCCGGCTTTTGGCTATGGAGACTGGAATAAATCTTATGTTTACTTTAAAAACTTACCAAAACTAGTTAAAACTATTAACGCACTAGAAAAAAAAGGAAATGGCAATAGTTAATTCGGAAATCAAACAAAAAACGATAAGTAATGAAGTCTCTTTGACTGGTGTAGGATTACACACAGGTAAAGATGTTACTTTAACTTTTAAACCAGCTCCAGCAAACTCTGGATTTGCTTTTAAACGTGTAGATCTTGAAGGTAGTCCAGTAATCGAAGCAGATGCAAACTACGTAACGAGTACACAACGTGGTACTTGTTTAGAGAAAAACGGTGTTACTATTCAAACATGCGAGCATGTTTTAGCAGCATTTACTGGTTTAGATATTGATAATGCAATTATAGAATTAGATAATTCTGAACCTCCTATTATGGACGGTTCTTCAAAATTCTTTGTTGAAGCTATTGAAAAGGCTGGAATTGTAGAGTTAGATGCTTTTCGCGAAGAATATATTGTAAAAGATGTTATTTCTTATGTAGACGAAGAGAGTGGTAGTGAGATATTAGTAATGCCGGCTAAAGAATATCAAGTAACAACAATGGTAGACTTTGGTACTAAAGTTTTAGGTACTCAAAATGCAACTCTTAATCGTTTATCAGATTTTAAAGAACAAATTTCAGATTCTCGTACTTTTAGTTTTTTACATGAACTAGAATCACTTCTAGAGCATGGATTAATTAAAGGTGGAGATTTAAATAATGCTATTGTTTATGTAGATAAAGAATTATCTCCAGAAACAATGAAAAAACTTCAAATTGCTTTTAATAAAGATGCTATTGCAGTAAATGCTAATGGTATACTAGATAATTTAACTTTACATCATCCTAACGAAGCTGCAAGACACAAATTATTAGATGTTATTGGAGATTTAGCTTTAATTGGTACACGAATTCGTGGAAAAGTAATTGCTAATAAACCAGGACATTTTGTAAACACACAGTTTGCGAAAAAAATGTCTAAGTTAATTAAAAACGAAAGACGTAACAATGTTCCTGCTGTAGATTTAAACCAAACACCTTTAATGGATGTTAACCAAATAATGGATATGTTGCCACATAGGCAACCATTCTTGTTATTAGATAAGGTTTTCGAATTAACAAGCAGTAAGGTTATTGGAATGAAAAATGTAACCATGAACGAAGAGTTCTTTAAAGGTCATTTTCCAGGTTCTCCAGTAATGCCAGGTGTTTTAATTGTAGAAGCGATGGCGCAAACAGGAGGTATTCTAGTATTAAGTACTGTACCAGATCCTGAAAATTATTTAACATTTTTCATGAAAATGGATAAGGTTAAATTTAAACAAAAGGTTGTTCCTGGTGATACATTAATTTTTAAATGTGAATTAATAACACCAATTAGAAGAGGTATTTGCCATATGCAAGGTTATGCTTACGCTAATGGAAAATTATGTGCTGAAGCAGAATTGATGGCGCAAATATCTAAAATAAAATAAGAATATTAGTAACGTTAACCGCTTACAGATTTTACCTTTCAAAACAAATATTACAAAAATGAACCAACCCTTAGCATACGTACATCCTGGAGCAAAAATCGCAAAAAATGTGGTTATTGAGCCTTTTACAACTATATATAATAACGTTACTATTGGAGAAGGAACTTGGATAGGGAGTAATGTAACCATTATGGAAGGTGCTCGTATTGGTAAAAATTGCAGTATTTTTCCTGGTTCTGTAATTTCTGCAGTGCCTCAAGATTTAAAGTACGATGATGAAGATACTTTAACTATTATTGGAGATAACGTTACTATTAGAGAATGTGTTACCATAAATAGAGGAACAACAGATAGAATGAAAACCGTAATTGGTGATAATTGCTTAATAATGGCATATTGCCATATAGCGCACGATTGTATTGTTGGTAGTAACTGTATTTTTTCAAATAACAGTACACTTGCTGGTCACATTACTATTGGTGATTATGTTATATTAGCAGGTATGACAGCAATACACCAGTTTTGTTCTGTAGGTAATCATGCTTTTGTAACAGGAGGATCTTTAGTAAGAAAAGATGTGCCACCATTTGTAAAAGCGGGTAGAGAACCTTTATCTTACGTAGGTATTAATTCTGTTGGATTAAGAAGAAGAGGATACACGACAGAAAAAATTAGAGAGATTCAAGATATATTTAGAATATTATATCAAAAAAATTATAACAATACACAAGCCGCTGGTATTATAGAGGCAGAGATGGAAGCAACCACAGAACGCGACGAGATTCTTCAGTTTATTAAGAACTCTCATCGTGGTATAATGAAAGGTTATTTCAAATCAAATTAATTTTTGATACAAAAGAATAAAGAAGACCGATTTAATGATTGAAAATAGATTCTAAAATTTAGAATTATATCAATAATAAAAGACTTAATAATAAATAATAATATGGCTACTACTTCAGATATAAGAAACGGATTATGTATTAAATACAATAATGATATTTATAAAATTGTTGAATTTTTACATGTAAAACCAGGAAAAGGTCCTGCTTTTGTTCGTACTAAAATGAAAAGTGTTACTAACGGAAAAGTATTAGATAATACTTTTTCAGCAGGACATAAGTTAGAAGATATTCGTGTGGAAACTCATAAGTTTCAATATTTATATAATGATGGTGAATTTTATCATTTTATGAATGAATCAGATTACACACAGATTAGACTTCTAGAATCTGCTTTAGATAATCCTGGATTAATGAAAGAGGGAGAGGTTGTAACCATTCAAATTAATACAGAAGACAATATGCCATTGTCTGTAGAATTGCCTGCAACTGTTATTTTAGAAATAATAGCTACAGAGCCAGGTGTAAAAGGAAATACAGCAACCAATGCAACAAAGCCAGCTACTGTTGAAACAGGAGCAGAGGTAAACGTGCCTTTATTTATAAATGAAGGTGATAAAATTAAGGTTGAAACAACAAAAGGAACTTATAAAGAACGTGTTAAAGAGTAATCTTACACAATTAACACCTATTTATTAAAGAATGAAATTCCCTAAAACACATACTCTAAAACAAGTTGCTCAAATAATCGATTGTGATTATGTTGGAGCAGATAATTTTCAGGTTTTAGGAATGAATGAAATTCATGTAGTAGAGCCAGGAGATATTGTTTTTGTAGACCATCCAAAGTATTACGATAAAGCACTACAATCTGCTGCGACTATAGTTTTAATTAATAAAGATGTAGATTGTCCAGAAGGTAAAGCACTTTTAATAAGTGACGATCCTTTTCGTGATTTCAATAAGTTAACTAAGCATTTTAAGCCATTTCAGGCTTCAAACAGTAGTGTTTCAGCTTCAGCTAAAATAGGAGAGAACACTATAATTCAGCCTAACTGTTTTATTGGTAACAATGTAACAATTGGAGATCATTGTGTTATTCATGCTAATGTTACCATATACGACGATGCTGTTATTGGTAATAATGTGACTATACATTCTGGAACTATTTTAGGTGCAAGTGCTTTTTATTATAAAAACAGACCGGAAGGTTTCGATCAATTAATTTCTGGAGGCCGTGTTGTTATAAAAGACAATGTAGATATTGGTGCGTTGTGCACTATAGATAAAGGCGTTACAGGAGATACAATTATTGGTGAAGGCTCTAAGTTAGATAATCAAATACAAGTTGGACACGACACCGTTATTGGAAAAAAATGTTTAATTGCTTCTCAAGTAGGTATTGCAGGATGTTGTATTATTGAAGACGAAGTTACTATTTGGGGACAAGTAGGTACAAATAGTGGAATTACTATTGGCAAAAAAGCAGTTATTCTTGGTCAAACAGGTGTTACAAAATCTGTTGCTGGTGGAAAAAGCTATTTTGGTACTCCTATTGAAGAAGCAAGAGTTAAATTAAAAGAATTGGCTTATGTTAAGCAGATTCCTAATATTATAGATCAATTAAAAAACAAATAATATGTCTGCTAAAAAAGTTGTTAAAGCGTTTTATGATTCTAATTTAGCCAAGGATGAAGATATAATCAACATGTTTCATGATGATTGTGTTTTGCATTGGAATAGCAGTCAGGGTTTTACAACGTTAAATAAAGATGAGATATCAGAAAAACTTGAAGGAGTTAAAGAGTCTTATTTTTCATTTGCATATAGATTAAGTCATCTTTTAGAAGATGGAGATACTGTTACGGCTAGATATACTATTTATTGTACAACAATAGAAAGACCTTTTAAAGAAGAGCCTTTGGCGCATTTTATCTCAATATGGGAAGTAAAAGACGGTAAAATGTATAGAGGTTATGAGATTAGTCAGAGATTAGATGAAAGCGTAGAAAATTTAACTACTTTTTCTGAAATAAAAATTTAAATACATTTAAAAAATAGCTATCAAAAACTTACTTTTGTGGCAGATAAATAAAAACAACTCCATTTTTGTTTCCCTTTGGGAAATGTCTGAAAAGACAATGGGACAAAAAACATACAAATGAGCGTTTTAGTAAACAAAGATTCAAAAATTATAGTTCAAGGATTTACTGGTAGTGAAGGAACATTTCACGCTGGACAAATGATTGAGTACGGAACAAATGTTGTTGGTGGTGTTACTCCAGGAAAAGGAGGACAAACACATTTAGATAGACCAGTTTTTAATACAGTTGAAGAAGCTGTTGTTAAAGTTGGAGCAGATACAACAATTATTTTTGTACCACCTGCTTTTGCTGCAGATGCTATTATGGAAGCTGCAGATGCAGGAATTAAAGTAATTATTTGTATTACTGAAGGTATTCCTGTTGCAGACATGATCAAAGCATCAGATTATATTAAAGGTAAAGAGTGTAGATTAGTTGGACCTAACTGTCCAGGAGTTATTACTCCAGGTGAAGCTAAAGTTGGTATTATGCCAGGTTTCGTTTTCAAAAAAGGTACTGTAGGTATTGTTTCTAAATCTGGAACATTAACTTACGAAGCTGCAGACCAGGTTGTAAAACAAGGTTTAGGTATTACTACTGCAATTGGTATTGGTGGAGATCCAATTATTGGAACAACTACTAAAGAAGCTGTTGAGTTGTTAATTAACGATCCAGAAACTGAATGTGTAGTAATGATTGGTGAAATAGGTGGTCAATTAGAAGCTGATGCTGCTAATTGGTATAAAGCTAGTGGATCTAAAAAGCCAGTTATTGGTTTTATCGCTGGTGAAACTGCACCTGCAGGTCGTACTATGGGACATGCTGGAGCAATTGTTGGAGGAAGTGATGATACTGCTCAAGCTAAAAAAGCTATTATGAGAGAATGTGGTATTCACGTTGTAGATTCTCCTGCAGAGATTGGTAAAAAAGTGAAAGAAGTTTTAGGATAAGACTTTAAGTAGTTCAGTATTTTAACAGTTAAATTCTGTTAAAATATATATAATATAATAACGTTATAAGTTCGTTGGCTGTACATTAGCTAACGAACTTTTTCGTTTTATAGCATTGATGTATTTTAAAACGAATCTTTAGTTTGGCTTATAACCACAAATATTAACACAATCAACCAAAAACCTTTACAATGAGAAATTTAAGATTGGTTGTTATTCTTTTACTTGTAGCTTTAGTCTACAGTTGTAAAAAAGAAGACAACAAAACAATGGCTTACGCAGTAGAAAGTCAGAAAGATGCTAACGGATTTACATACGAAACCGTTGAAAACGATCCAACCGGATTACGTTTATATACTTTAGACAATGGTCTAAAAGTGTATATGAGTAAAAATACAGATGAGCCAAAAATACAAACTTACATTGCTGTAAGAGCAGGTTCTAACTACGACCCTAAAGAATCTACAGGTTTAGCACACTATCTAGAACACATGGTTTTTAAAGGTACAGATGAAATTGGAACTATAGACTACGAGAAGGAGAAAGTGTATTTAGATAAAATTTCAGATTTATACGAGCAGCATAGAGCTGAGCAAGATCCTGATAAGAAGATTGCATTATATCGCGAGATAGATAAAGTGTCTTTAGAGGCATCTAACTATTCTGTCGCAAATGAGTATGATAAAATGACGAGTTCTCTTGGAGCAACAGGAACAAACGCACATACTTGGTATGAAGAGACTGTTTATAAAAATAAAATTCCAGCAAACGAGCTTAGTAAGTGGTTAGCATTAGAAGAAGAGCGTTTTGGTAAATTAGTATTACGTTTATTTCATACGGAATTAGAAGCTGTTTTCGAAGAATTTAATAGAGGTCAAGATAACGACGGAAGAAAGCGTTATGCTGCAATGTTAGACGGTTTGTTTCCTAACCATCCATATGGTCAGCAAAAAACTATTGGTACTGCAGAGCATTTAAAGAATCCTTCTTTAGTTGATATTAATAACTATTTCGATAAATATTACGTGCCTAATAATATGGCAATGGTATTAGTTGGAGATTTAGATTTCGATGCGACTATTAAAGAAGTTGAAGCAACTTTTGGAAAATTAAAACGTAAAGAAGTAATACATCCTACGTTACCAAAAGAGCAACCAATTACTCAAGTATTAACTACAGAGGTTTTCGGACCAACATCAGAGAGTATTTCTATAGCATACAGAGCTGCGGCGATAAATACTAAAGAAGAAAAATTAGTAACGCTTTGCGATATGATTTTGGCTAATGGAAATGCAGGATTAATAGATTTAAATCTAAATCAGAAACAACTGGTGCAAAGAGCTGGATGTAGTCCAACTTTTTTGAACGATTATGGTTACCATAGTTTTTCGGGTTCTCCAAAAGAAGGGCAGTCTTTAGATGAAGTTAAAGAGCTAATTTTAGGTCAAATTGAAAAACTTAAAAAAGGTGAGTTTGAAGATTGGATGATGGATGCTGTAATTAACGATCTTAAAAAGTCACAACTTCAAGAGTATGAAAATAGCACAGCATTAGCTTCAGCTTATTTTAATGCTTTTATTCATAGAGTAGATTGGAATCATAAAGTAAGTTTCTTAAACGATTTAAAGAAAATCACAAAACAAGAATTAGTAGATTTCGCAAATACGTTCTATAAAGATAATTACGTAGTAACTTATAAACGTAAAGGTGAAGATAATAATATTGTAAAAGTATCTAATCCAGGTATAACACCAGTTAAACTTAATAGAGATCAATCTTCAGATTATATAAAAGCATTTAATGCTAAAAAATCTAAGCCATTAGCACCTTTATATGTTGATTATGCTTCAGCTATAAAAGAAAAGAAAACAGATAGTGGTTTAAGTGTTTCATATATTGAAAATGAAACTAACGATTTGTTTACTATGAATATCATTTTCGACATGGGAAGTGATAGCGATAAAAAATTAGGTTTAGCAGTTGGTTACCTAGAGTATTTAGGAACAGAGAAATATTCGGCTGAAGCTTTAAAGAAAGAATTCTACAAATTAGGAATCGATTATTCTGTAAATACAGGAGGAGAGCAAACGTTTGTTGGTTTAAGCGGATTAAAAGAAAACTTACCAAAAGGATTAGAGTTATTAGAGCATCTTTGGGAAAATGCAGTGCCAGATAAAGAGGCTTATGGTAAGTATGTAGAGTCAATTGGTAAAGGAAGACAAAATAACAAAACAAGTAAAGGTAGTATTCTGCGTTCTGGTTTATTAAATTATGCTAAATACGGAGAGAACTCAAGATTAAGAAATATTATTTCTGTTAGCGAATTAGAAAAAATAGATCCTCAAGAGCTTGTAGATTTAACTAAGGATTTAAAAAACTATAATCAACGTATTTTTTACTACGGAAAAGATGTAGATGCAGCGGTAACAGCTTTAAATACTTTTCATAAAGTATCAGATAAGTTAGTAGAATATCCAGAAGCAACAGTTTACGAAGAAAAAGAAACTGGTGGTAATGTGTATTTTGTAGATTATGATATGGTGCAAAGTGAAATGATGTTTTTAGCAAAAGGAGAACCTTTTAAAGCAGAAAACATGGCAGCTTCTACATTGTTTAATACTTATTTTGGAGGTGGTTTATCTTCAATTGTATTTCAAGAAATTCGTGAATCTAAGTCTTTAGCGTATTCTGCATGGTCTAATTACTCTACAGCACGTAAACAAGACGATGCTAATTATGTAATGGCTTACATTGGAACGCAAGCAAACAAAATGCCTCAAGCTGTAGAAGCGATGATGGATTTAATGAGCGACATGCCTGAGGCAGAAGAGCAATTTAATGCAGCTAAAGAAGCAACATTAAAGAAGTTAGCAGCACAGCGTATTACAAAGTCTAATATTTTCTGGAGTTACGAAAGACTTCAAAAATTAGGAATAGATAACGATAATCGTGAAGAAATGTATAATGCTATTCAAAACATGACAATGGCAGATTTACGTGATTTCTTCAACAACAACATTAAAGGAGAAGATTATAATGTAATGGTTATTGGAAATAAAAAAGATATTGATTTCAAAGCACTTGAGAAATTAGGTGAAGTACAAGAAATGGATGTCGATCATTTATTTAATTATGAAAAAGCAGAAGACGTTAAGATGTAAGAAATCTTAAGAGTCTTGTACAAGCAGGAATTCATTATTAAAACCTCACAAATACTTTAATTTGTGAGGTTTTTTTATTCTGAAGAACATAGTAATTACTATATTTGAAATACTAAAAATTAATACTCCGAAAACCATCGGAAAATAGAATTAAACCATTTTTTATGAAACTTTTAGAAGGTAAAACAGCTATAATTACAGGAGCAAGTAGAGGTATTGGAAAAGGTATCGCAGAGGTATTTGCACAACAAGGTGCAAATGTTGCATTTACTTACAGTTCTTCTGTAGAAGCAGCTAACGCATTAGAAAAAGAATTAAATGCTTTAGGTGTTAAAGCAAAAGGATATAAAAGTAATGCAGCAAATTTTGATGAATCTCAAAAATTAGCTGAAGATGTTTTAACTGAATTTGGAAGCATCGATATTTTAATTAATAACGCAGGAATTACAAAAGATAATTTATTAATGAGAATGGGTGAGGCTGACTTCGATAAAGTAATCGAGGTAAACCTAAAATCTGTTTTTAACATGACAAAAGCGGTGCAGCGTACAATGCTTAAGCAGCGTAAAGGTTCTATAATTAATATGAGTTCTGTTGTTGGTGTTAAAGGAAACGCCGGACAAACAAATTACGCAGCATCTAAAGCTGGTATTATTGGTTTTTCTAAGTCTGTAGCTTTAGAATTAGGGTCTAGAAATATTAGAAGTAACGTAATCGCTCCAGGTTTTATTGAAACTGAAATGACTGCAAAGTTAGATGAAGAAACTGTAAAATCATGGCGTAATGCAATTCCACTAAAACGTGGTGGAACTCCAGAGGATATCGCTAATGTTTGCGTATTTTTAGCGAGTGATATGTCTGCTTATGTTACAGGACAGACGTTGAATGTTGATGGAGGAATGTTAACATAATTGTAATTCCTGCTTAGGCAAGAATCTCATAACAATTTTATAAAACTTAATGAGTTCTGAAACTCTTATATATATAATATTAGCAGGAATAATAGCGCTTTTACTAGCATTGTTCCAATATAAATACAAAGCAAAAGGTGCATCTAAAAAGAATGCACTTTTTGCTTTTTTTCGTTTTTTAAGCATTTTCGGAGTTTTATTATTGCTTATCAATCCTAAGTTCGAACAAGTAAACGTTTATAACGAAAAACCAAACTTGGTAGTAGCTATAGATAATTCTAATTCTATAAAATACTTTAACCAAGAGGAGAATGTTACTAGTGTAGTAAAACGTATTAAAGAAGATAAAACGCTAAAAGATAAATTTAATATTGATGTATTTTCTTTTGGAAACACGCTTAATGCTTCAGATTCATTGTCATTTACAGAGCATCAAACCAATATAGATAAGGCTTTTAAGGAGTTAGGTCAAGTTTATAAAAGAACAGTGTCTCCAACCATTATTATTAGTGATGGAAATCAAACCTACGGAAACGATTACGAATATGCTGCTAACAAATACAATCAGCCTATTTATCCAATAGTTGTTGGTGATACCACGCGTTATTCCGATTTAAAACTAAAGCAACTTAACGTTAATAAGTATGCGTTCTTAAAGAATAAGTTTCCTATAGAAGCTATTTTAGTGTATAATGGAGACGAAAATGTAAGCACAAAGTTTGTTGTAACATCAGGAAAAAACACAGTGTATTCTAGGAATTTAAGTTTTTCGGAAAACGATAATTCTAAAATTTTAAACTTCACTTTACCAGCAAATAGTGTTGGCGTAAAAAGTTACAGGGCATCTTTAATTCCTATTGCTACAGAAAAAAACAAAGTAAATAATTCTAAGAATTTTGCAGTTGAAGTTGTAGATGAAAAAACAAAAGTAGCTATTGTTAGCTCTGTTTTACATCCAGATTTAGGAATGCTTAAAAAGAGTATTGAAACTAACGAGCAGCGTGAAGTGGTGTTTTTAAAACCACAAGAAACTATTGGTCAATTAAATGATTTGCAATTAGTTGTGTTGTTTGATCCAAATAATTCATTTAAGTCTTTGTTTGATGCTTTAAAGCTTCAGAATAAAAATAAATTTGTAATTGCAGGACCTAAAACGGACTTCAATTTCTTGAATTCGGTTAGCGAATATTACCAACATGATATAACTTCTCAAACCGAAGATTATCAACCCGTATTAAATGTAAATTACAGTTCGTTTATTGTGGACGATTTAGATTTCGAATCATTTCCACCTTTACTTGCTAATTTTGGAGAACCTACTTTTTCGGTTCCTTTTGAAAGTATTCTTTATAAAAAAGTAGGATCTATAAATACTGAAGAACCACTTTTAGCAACTTTCGAAATTAACGAAAGGCGAGAAGCAGTTTTGTTTGGCGAAAACCTTTGGAAATGGAGAGCCCAAAGTTTTATTAATACAGATGGTTTTAATGCTTTCGATAATTTTACAGGAAAATTAATACAGTATTTAGCATCTAATAAACGTAAAAACAGATTAAACCTAGATTACCAATCGTTTTACCAAGGTAGTAGTAATATAATAGTGTCTGCTCAGTTTTTTAATAAAAACTACGAGTTTGATGCTAACGAGAGTTTAAATATTACTGTAACAGACAAGGTTAGTAAAACGTCTAAAACGATTCCTTTTATTCTAAAAAATAATAACTACCAAGTAGACTTAAGTACCTTACCAGCTTCAGACTATGCCTTTACAGTAAAAGCAACAAGCGAAAACATTTCTAAATCGGGTAATTTTAAAATATTAGAATACAATATCGAGCAGCAGTTTTTAAATGCTAATGTTTCAAAATTAAAAACCATTGCAAGTCAAAGTAATGGAAGTAGCTATTTTATTGATAATTACGAATCATTAATAAAAGAATTAACTAACGATGAACGTTACAAACCAATACAGAAAAGCAGTAAAAATATTGTACCTTTAATCGATTGGAAATACCTTCTTGCGCTAATAGCATTAACGCTTGCAATAGAGTGGTTTATGAGAAAATATAACGGATTAATATAAATAATAACAAAAAAGAGAAAATGGAGAAATTACCAAAATTAGGATTACCTGTAATAGTAGGAATAGTTTTACTACTATTTTTAGTAGTAAAATCTGCAGTAACTATTGGTCCAGGAGAGGGAGGTGTTATTTTTGAGCGTTTAGGAGATGGTATTAATACAGATAAAACATACGGAGAAGGTTTTCATATTGTTGCACCTTGGAATGATATGATTGTGCGTAAAGTGCGTCAGCAATCAATTTCAGACGAAATGAATGTATTGTCTGTAAATGGATTAGAGGTTAAAGTAAATGGAACGATTTGGTATGAACCTGAATACGAAAATTTAGGAAAGTTAATTCAAACTAAAGGACAAGATTACGAGCGCGAATTATTAGATCCTGCAATAAACGCAGCAGCAAGAAGTGTTGTTGGACGTTACACACCAGAGCAATTGTATTCTAGTAAACGTGATGTAATCGAGCAAGAAATTTTAGACGAAGTAACTAAATTATTAGAAGGACAATTTTTAAATGTTAAGCGTGTTTTAGTTGAAGATGTAAAATTACCACCAACAATTAAGGAAGCAATTGAACGTAAATTAAAGCAAGAGCAAGAATCTTTAGAGTACGAATTTAGATTAGTAACGGCCTCTAAAGAAGCAGAGAAAGTAATTATCGATGCTAAGGGTAAAGCAGAGTCTAACCGTATATTAAGTGCGTCTTTAACAGATAAAATTTTACAAGATAAAGGTATTGAAGCTACGGTTAAATTATCTGAATCACCTAACAGTAAAGTTATTATCATTGGTTCAGGAGAGAGTGGGATGCCTATAATTTTAGGAAATCAATAATTTAAAGCTGAATTATTAATAAAAACATAAAATTTAGAATAATTTTACAATTGATTTGGAATTGTAAATTTATTTTAACAATATTTGTAAACAGAAAAAAAGCAATGAACTTTATTCAATCACATCATCATCATTTTCATATTTGCACTCAAGCGAACTGATTATGTATTGAATAAAATCAAGATATTATTAAAAACCGTTTGAGCTAATCAAACGGTTTTTTGTATTTATATACTTCCCAAAAGATTTGCTCAAATAAGAAAAATAAAAAAAAAGAAAATGAGTAAATTAAGAATTGCAGTACAGAAATCAGGAAGATTAAACGAAGATTCAATGAAGCTTCTTAAAGATATTGGTATTTCTATCGAGAATGGAAAAGATCAATTAAAAGCATCGGCTAGAAATTTTCCTTTAGAAGTGTTTTATCTACGAAATGGCGATATACCTCAGTATTTAAGAGATGGTGTTGTGGATATTGCTATTATTGGCGAGAACGTTTTAATAGAAAAAGGAAACGATTTACCAATTGTAGAGCGCTTAGGTTTTTCAAAATGTAAAGTTTCTATTGCAGTACCAAAAGAATCTAATGCATCAAGTTTAAAAGATTTAGAAGGCAAGCGCATTGCAACATCGTACCCAAATACAGTAAATCAATTTTTAGAGAAAAACGGAATAGAAGCAAACCTTCACATTATTAATGGTTCTGTAGAAATAGCGCCAAATATAGGTTTAGCAGATGGTATTTGCGATATTGTTTCTAGTGGAAGTACATTATTTAAAAACGGATTAAAAGAAGTAGAAGTGCTTTTAACATCTGAAGCCGTTTTAGCAAAATCTCCAAAATTGTCTGATGATAATGAAGCGTTATTACAAAAAATTCAATTTAGAATCCAATCGGTTTTAAGAGGACAAAATTCTAAATACGTTTTATTAAATGCGCCAAATGATAAATTAGAAGAAATTATTTCAATATTACCAGGAATGAAAAGTCCAACAGTACTGCCATTAGCAGAAGAAGGTTGGAGCAGCGTACACTCGGTAATCGATAAAAATTTATTCTGGGATGTTATCGATGAGCTAAAAGCCAAAGGAGCTCAAGGCATTTTAGTTTGTCCAATTGAAAAAATGGTAATGTAATTAACGTCACTTCGAGTGATTTTGAGGCACGAGAAATTGTATCGAGAAGTAATTTAAAAAGATTACCGCTTTCGCGGAAAATAAATATGAATACTATACTAAACCCAAACAAATCAACGTGGTCAGCCCTTTTAAAAAGGCCTACACAAACGGTTGATGATATTGAGAACACTGTGAATCAGGTTTTTGAAGATGTATCTAAAAATGGAGACGAAGCCATTGTTAAATACACTAAGAAATTTGATGGTTGCGAATTGACTTCAAATGTTGTTACTGCTGAAGAAATAGAAAAGGCATCGGCTTTAGTTTCAGAAGATTTAAAAGAAGCTATCCAACAAGCAAAGTCAAATATAGAAGCATTTCACAGTGCTCAGAAAACAGATAAAGTTGAAGTAGAAACTGTAAAAGGTGTTCAATGTTGGCAAGAAAAAAGACCAATAGAAAAAGTTGGTTTATATATTCCAGGCGGTACTGCACCATTATTTTCTACAGTACTAATGTTGGCAACTCCTGCAAATATAGCAGGTTGTAAAGAATTGGTGTTATGCACACCACCAAATAAAGAAGGTAAAGTAGCTAACGAAATTTTATACGCGGCAAATTTATGTGGTGTTACTAAAATTATTAAAGTTGGAGGTATTCAAGCGATTGCAGGTTTAACGTTTGGTACAGAAACGATTCCTCAGGTTTATAAAATTTTCGGGCCAGGAAATCAGTTTGTAACTGTTGCAAAGCAAATTGCAACTAAGTTTGGTGTCGCTATAGATATGCCTGCTGGACCAAGTGAATTGTTAATTGTGGCAGACGATACAGCTAATGCAACTTACGTGGCTTCAGATTTGTTAAGTCAAGCCGAGCATGGAGCAGACAGCCAAGTTATTTTGGTATCAACCTCTAAATCTTTAATAGAAAAAGTTTCTATTGAAGTTGAAAAGCAGTTAGCAGAACTACCAAGAAAAGAGATTGCAACACAAGCAATAGCGAATTCTAAGTTAATTTATGTTGAAAACGATAACATTGCCTTAGAAATGATAAATGAATATGGACCAGAACATTTTATTGTTTGCGTAGAAAATGAAGATTTATACGTTAATAGAATAGCAAACGCAGGCTCAGTTTTTATTGGTAATTATACACCAGAAAGTGCTGGAGATTATGCGTCTGGAACCAACCATACGTTACCAACTAACGGATTTAGTAAAGCGTATTCCGGAGTGAATTTAGATAGTTTTACAAAAGCAATTACGTTCCAAAAAATATCAAAAGAAGGTATTTTAAATATTGGAAACACTATTGAGTTAATGGCTGAAGCCGAAGGATTACAGGCACATAAAAATGCTGTAACTTTAAGATTGAAGGATTTAAAGTAACTGTCATTTAGAGAGCAGAGAAGAATCTATAAAAGAATAACGTTTTGTTATTCCTGCGAAGGCAGGAATCCATTTTAAGAAACAATATGAATATTAACATAAACAACCTCGTTAGAGACAACATAAAAGCTTTAAAGCCTTATTCATCAGCAAGAGATGAGTTTAAAGGTACTGCCGATGTTTTTTTAGATGCCAACGAAAATCCATTTGGAACTTTAAATAGGTATCCAGATCCGCAACAAAAAGAAATTAAAGAGAAGTTAGCTACACTTAAAACAGTAGAAACAAATCAAATTTTTATTGGTAATGGTAGCGATGAAGTTATCGATTTAGCGTTTCGTATTTTTTGTGAACCAGGAAAAGACAAAGTATTAACGTTTTCGCCAACTTATGGAATGTACGATGTCTCTGCGAATATCAATAATATCGAGATTATAAAACAACCGTTAATTAACGATTTTCAAATTAGCCTAAACCAATTACAACCGTATTTGGATTTCGAAGACATAAAAATCATTTTTATCTGTTCACCAAATAACCCAACAGGAAACAGCATTAATCCTGAAGATATTGAATATGTTTTAGAAAATTTTGAAGGCATCGTTATAGTGGACGAAGCGTATATAGATTTTAGTGCACAAGCATCATTTATTAAAAATATTAATAAATACAATAACTTAATAGTAAGCCAAACCTTTAGTAAAGCTTGGGGATTAGCAGGTGTTAGAGTAGGAGTCGCTTATGCAAGCGAAGCCATTATAAAATTATATAATCGTGTAAAACCACCATATAATATCAGTACTTTAAATCAGGAAGCCGTTTTAAAAAGCTTAAATAATTTTGAAGCAGTTACCGAAAACATTCAAATAATTCTTGATGAAAGAACAAAGTTAAAAGAAGCTTTGAGTACATTATCTATAGTGAAAAATATACATCCAACGGATGCTAATTTTTTACTCGTAGAGGTTGAAAACGCTAATAAAACGTATCAATATTTAATTGAAGAAAAAGTAATTATTAGAAATAGAAATACACAAGTAGAAAACTGTATTCGTATTACAATTGGTACTTCTGAGGAGAATGACAGATTAATAAAAGTATTAAAAGAAATATCATAATGTTTTGTCATTCCTGCGAAAGCAGGAATCCGGAGCATATTAACAATAAAAAAATAGATTCCTGCTTTCGCAGGAATGACAAATAAGATGAAAAAAGTATTATTTATAGATAGAGACGGAACATTAGTATTAGAGCCACCAGTAGATTATCAATTAGATAGTTTAGATAAGTTAGAATTCTACCCAAAAGTATTTCAATATATGGCTAAAATAGCTTCAGAATTGGATTACGAATTGGTAATGGTTACAAATCAAGATGGTTTAGGAACAGATTCTTTTCCAGAAGACACCTTTTGGCCTGCTCAAAACAAAGTAATGAGCGCTTTCGAAAAAGAAGGTGTTGTTTTTACTGAAGTTTTTATAGATAAAACGTTTCCTCATGAAAATGCCGAAACACGCAAACCAAGAACAGGTTTGTTAACGCAGTATTTTGACAAAGAAAAATACGATTTAGAAAATTCTTTTGTTTTAGGTGATCGTATTACAGATATGGAATTGGCTAAAAATTTAGGAGCTAAAGGTATCTTTCTATCTGAAGATCCTGAGTTAGGAGCAGATGAAATTGAAACTTCTAAACAAGCAATCTTAGACTGTATCGCTTTAACAAGCACAGATTGGGAAGCTATCTATGAGTTTTTAAAATTAGAAGATCGTGTAGAAGAAATTACACGTAATACTAACGAAACACAGATTTACATTAAACTAAATCTTGATGGTTCTGGTAAAAACGATATTGATACGGGTTTATCTTTTTTCGATCATATGTTAGACCAAATTGGTCGTCATGGCGCAATGGATTTAACCATTAAAGTAAAAGGTGATTTAGAAGTAGACGAGCACCACACTATTGAAGATACCATGATTACTTTAGGTGAGCTATTCAACAAAGCTTTAGGGAACAAATTAGGAATAGAACGTTATGGTTTCTGTTTACCAATGGACGACTGTTTAGCACAAGTAGCAGTGGATTTTGGAGGTAGAAATTGGTTAGAATGGGAAGCAGATTTTAAACGTGAAAAAATTGGCGATATGCCAACAGAAATGTTTTTCCATTTATTTAAATCGTTTACAGATGGCGCAAAATGTAATTTAAACATAAAAGCTGAAGGTAAAAACGAACACCACAAAATAGAAGGTATTTTTAAAGCCTTTGCAAAAGCTATGAAAATGGCAGTAAAACGCGATTCAAATAAAATGTTTTTACCATCAACTAAAGGCATGTTGTAAATAGTTTTGTCATTCCTGCGCAAGCAGGAATCCACAAGCTAAAAATAATTAAAAATAGATTCCTGCTTTTGCAGGAATGACAGAAGAATGAAACTAGTTATAATAAATTACGGAGCAGGAAATATTAAAAGCATTCAGTTTGCTTTTAAAAGACTTGGTGTAGATGCTATTTTGTCTAACAATCCAGAAGAAATAAAAGCTGCTGATAAAGTGATTTTCCCAGGTGTTGGTGAAGCAAACTCAGCAATGAAAATGCTTAGAGCCTCAGGATTAGATGCTTTAATTCCAACTTTAAAACAACCTGTTTTAGGTATTTGTTTGGGTATGCAATTAATGTGTAAATCTTCGGAAGAAGGAAATACAAAAGGTTTAAGCATCTTTAATGTCGCTATTAAACGTTTTTCAAATGCTGTAAAAGTGCCACAAATGGGATGGAATACTATTTCAGATTTAAAATCACCTTTATTTAAGGACATTAAGGAAGATGCTTTTATGTATTTAGTCCATAGCTTTTATGCCGAAGCGTGTATCGAGCAAATTGCAACTACAAATTATGAGTTTAATTACGCATCTGCATTACAGAAAGATAATTTTTATGGTGTGCAATTTCACCCAGAGAAAAGTAGTGTAGTGGGAGAGCAAATTTTGAAGAATTTTTTAGCACTTTAGGGCGTTATTCTGAATTTATTTCAGAATCTAATAGTAAGATATAATGTTTTGTCATTCCGCACTTGATGCGGAATCCACAATAAAAGAATAAGTATTAATTAAAACAGATTTCCCTTTTCACGGGAAGGTAAACTATGAGAATAATACCAGCAATAGATATTATAGACGGAAAATGTGTTCGTTTAAGTAAAGGAGATTATAACACAAAGAAAATATATAACGAAAGTCCGTTAGAAGTAGCTAAGTCTTTTGAAGGTGCAGGAATCCAGTATTTGCACGTTGTAGATTTAGATGGCGCAAAAGCAAAACACATTATTAATCATAAGGTTTTAGAGCAAATAGCAATTAAAACGAACTTGAAAATAGATTTTGGAGGTGGATTAAAAACCGATGAAGATTTAAAAATAGCTTTTAATTCTGGTGCTTCTCAAATTACAGGAGGAAGTATTGCAGTTAAAAATCCTGAGATTTTTCAAGAATGGTTAATTAAGTTTGGAAGCGATAAAATTATTCTTGGAGCCGACTGTAATAACGAAAACATTGCTATTAGTGGTTGGTTAGAAGAAAGTGATTTAAAAGTAATTCCGTTTATTAAAGAGTATCAAGAAAAAGGAGTAAGCTACGTTATTTGTACAGATATTTCTAAAGATGGTATGCTTGAAGGCCCTAGTTTTGAGTTGTATGAGCGTATTTTAAAAGGTTGTCATTCAGAGAAAAGCGAAGAATCTATAAAACTAATAGCTTCTGGAGGAATTTCAACTTTCGATGAGTTGCCAAAATTAGCCGAGTTAGGTTGCGAAGGTGTTATAATTGGTAAAGCAATTTATGAAAACAGAATTAGCTTAAAACAATTAGAGAATTATATAATTAATAAATAGTTTTTGTCATTCCTGCGTAGGCAGGAATCCACAATAAAAGTAATAGTATAGTTATGTAACACTTGAATAATTAAAAGTGTTTCTACGAAAAGAAAATTAAGAACAATAATTAATAAGATTCCTGCCTACGCAGGAATGACAGATATGCTTACAAAACGAATAATACCTTGCTTAGATATTAAAAATGGACGTACCGTAAAAGGCGTAAATTTTGTCGATTTACGAGATGCTGGAGATCCTGTAGAATTAGCCAAGCAATATGCTTTAAAAGGAGCAGATGAGTTGGTTTTTCTTGATATTTCTGCAACTTTAGAAGGTCGAAAAACCATGCACGATATGGTTTTAAAAGTTGCCGAACATGTAAATATTCCATTTACAGTTGGTGGTGGAATTTCGAGTATTGAAGATGTAGACGCTTTATTAAAATGCGGAGCAGATAAGATTTCTATAAATTCGTCAGCAGTAAAAAGACCAGAATTGGTTAACGAATTGGCGAATAAATTTGGAAGTCAGTGCGTTGTGGTTGCTATAGATGCTAAAAATGTAGATGGTAATTGGATTGTGCATTTAGCAGGAGGAACTATTCCAACAAAACTAAATTTATTCGATTGGGCAAAAGAAGTAGAACAACGTGGAGCAGGAGAAATTTTGTTTACGTCTATGGATAATGATGGTACAAAGGATGGTTTTGCAAACGATGCTTTAGCAAAATTATCTGAAGAATTAAATATTCCAATTATAGCTTCAGGTGGAGCAGGAACGATTCAGCATTTTGTGGATACCTTTAAAAAGGGAAAGGCAGATGCTGCTTTGGCTGCGAGTGTATTTCATTTTGGAGAAATACCAATTTCAGAATTAAAAGAAGCATTAAAAGAAAATAATATAGCAGTACGATTATAGTTGTACATAATGTCACTTCAAGTGATTTGTGAAGCATGAACAAAGTGTATCGAGAGGCTTTTAAAAATGACTTTTGATACTAAATTGTAGAAAACACAATCTCATTAGAACTGGCGTAAATAATAAAACAAAATGAATATAGATTTCAATAAAAACAAAGATGGTTTAGTACCTGCAGTTATACAAGACGCAACAACAAAAAACGTATTAATGTTGGGTTATATGAACGAAGAAGCGTTCAATAAAACGAAGGAAACTAAATTAGTGACCTTTTTTAGTAGAACTAAAAATCGTTTGTGGACTAAAGGAGAAGAAAGCGGAAACGTTTTAAATTTAGTAGATATAAAACTGGATTGTGACAACGACACGTTGTTAATTCAGGTAAATCCAAAAGGACCAACATGCCATAAAGGAACAGATACGTGCTGGAATTATGAAAATACTGAGAATTTTGGTTTTATTTCAAAATTAGAAAACACTATTGAAAGTAGAGTAAAATCCGGTGATTCAGAGAAATCTTATGTCGCTTCATTATTTGCATCTGGTATTAATAAAGTCGCTCAAAAAGTAGGTGAGGAGGCTGTGGAAGTTGTTATTGAAGCAATGGATAACAACGACGACTTGTTTTTAAGTGAAAGTGCAGATTTATTATTTCATTATTTAATGTTGTTACAAGCAAAAGGCTTTAAATTAAATGATGTAGTTGCTGTTTTAAAGGGAAGAGAGAAGAAGTAAGCTATAAAATATAAACTGTCGCTAAAATCATTTAGCGACAGTTATTCTAATGTATTTAGAAAGTTTAATCGTGCATTAGAACCACGTAAACCATTATGTCTATTAGTTATTTTTAGATATAATCTCTAAAGTTTGTGCTAACCAATCGCTATTAAAATCTAATGGATATTCTGGCACAATCCCTTTTCCTTCGTATTCTAGATATTTACTAAAATCCATATCTGTTGGTGTAATATTAAAATGCGCTGAAGGCGTATTATAGTTGTATCCATAATTCATTCCATAAGCAATAATACCTCTTGTAGTTTGCCCTAAATGTTTAGCATTTTTTAATGCTTTTAGTTTTAAGGTAAATTGTTCACCATTACTGCCAGCAAAACAATTGGTTATAATATACACGTTTTTCTTTTTTAATAACTTTAAAAAAGGATCGGACAGTTTACTATTTCCACCACCATTACTTCTTAAATCTACAATTACATTTTTAGCTGTAAGCTTCGTTTTCATGTCTGCATAGAAATTTTTAAAAGCTGTTTTGTTTTTTTTGCTGAAAGAACTAAAATTACCAAAATACATGTATTGTGTTTCTGGTGTTAGTTGTTTAAACTCCCAGTTTGATTGATCTTTAATTGGTAATTCAAAATTATTTGTATTTCCTATTTTTTTGTAAGCCCAAAGCCTTCCGTTTTCTAAAGAAATGCTTTTAACAAAGCTTGGTGTTCTTGTTATTGGGTGGTAATAAAACAAGTTGTATTTATTACCATTTGTATAAGTTGCTTCAAAAATTATTTCTCCAGTTTCCCATTGGTTTAAATCGCTTTTTAAAACCACACCAATTAAGTCTTTCTTGTTTTTAGAATAATACACACCAATAGTTTGCTGGTCTTTAAAGTTATAAAGTCCTTCTAAGTCTGTGATAGCTTTTTGAGACAATTCGGCTTCTAAAGTTTCTAGATTTTGATTTGTTTTTGGATGATTTATAAACTTATTAGTAGCTTTAAAGGCTTCAATTCCGTTTTCTGTATCTATTGTTTCTTGAGATAAATATTTGGTATTAAATTTTAAGCCGCTGTGTACATCGTTAACTAAAACCATTTGTTCTAATAACATTTTATAACAAGTTTCTACTGGAATTGGTTGCGTCATTTTAGCTGAAAGCATTTTGTAACTTGCTTCAAATTCATCTTTTTTAGTGCCTTTAATTTGATGTTTATAAGAAGGCATCTTTTTCAGTTTTTCAACTATAAAATCTAAATCAGTTTTACAGTTACATGTTTCCGTTTGTGAAAAAGCGAATGCGATTCCGAATAAAAAAAAGAGACTAAGTGTGATTACATTTTTCATAATTAAGTGGTTTTATATGATTAAACTTTCTGAAGCAAAGATATTTCAGAATAAGCTTTAAACTCAATTATAATAGTGCTTTGGGATGGAATGATGCTATGCTGTGGTGAAATTCAGGACAACTTTAGTAGCTTCTAGGTAGGTTTTAGAAATTGGAGCTTCAATAGCGTTAGAAAGTAGTAAAGAGTGTTTACCTTTTTCTGTTTTCCATTGTTCAAAATGATACGGATTAACAATATAAGAACGATGCGTTCTCAATAATTCGGGAAAAGATTCTGCAATAACAGATAGTTTATTTCTAATTAAACTTTTCTTTAATGTGTTATTAGAAAGATAAAATATTTCAATATAATTATCGCTGGATTGCAGACATATTAAATCGTTTAAAAGCAGTCTTAAACTTTCGTAGTTTCCTTCTCCTTTAATTTCAATTTTCTGATCTTCTAGTTTTTTTTGCTTGTATTTACCAAAACCAAAACGACATATAACAACTATTGGTAAAATGGTAAACATGGCAGGTAATATAATTGATTTAATGTGGTAAAATAAACTATGAGCATTTGGGTGCCAATCGACCACAAATTGAAGATAGAATAACCTAATTATTACTATTGCCGTTATTATAAAAAAGAAGATAAATAGTAACTCGCTTGAAAACGTCCAAACGTTTTTATTTTTTTTATAAATCCAATATTGAAATGGGAGTGTACCTATATATAAAAGAGCTGCAACTAAGCCATAGCCTGGTAAATAGACTAGTTTCTCGGTTCCATTAAGCTCATTAACATCAAAAGGTTCGGTAAAATAAAGAAACACAAAAACCCATAAAGCCAATCCTAAAGCGATTAAGAGGTGGTGTTTTATAGAGGAATCGAAAGGATATTTAAGCTTCAATAGTATTTGGTTTTAAACGAATTTAATAAAAAAGCATCAATTCTAAAAGGATGAAATTGATGCTTAATATTTAAGTTTAAGTTGGTTTTTAAGAAATCCAACCTTTTTTTGTAGCATGTTTTGCTAGAAAAACTAAAGCTATGCCAACAATTATAATTAAAAGAGTCATAGTATTTGCCATTTCTAAAACAAAAGTGAGGTAACTCATTTGTGCAATAGCAGCAATTAAAGAGACTAGCAATATAATATAAGCCCATTTTTTTCTAAGTACTAAAGCTAAGCATCCTAAAGCACCAGCAAATACTGCTATAGCAAATGCTGCTGTGTACCAAGCTGGTAAATTAGCATACATTTGTTGGTCTGTTTCAGACATTTGCGCTAGTACTTCGTCGCTCATATAAGCTTGTCCTATATAAGCAACAACTCCCATAGCATTCCATAGTAGTGCTAAAATAGATACAATCCAATACCAGATGGGTACTTTTGTAGTTTCAATTTGTGTCATTATTTTTAAATTTTAGTTAGTTTTTTATAATTACAAGGTATAAAAATTTTGCCATTTTTATTAAATTAGGTTACTTGCACCGCTATGGCATTTAATAAAAAATATTTCTACTTAATTACTATTCAATATTTGGGTTACCGTTTTCACGGTTGGCAAAAACAACCGAATGTAAAGACCTTGCATTTAATGGTGGATAGAACTCTAAATTTTATTTTAGAAGGGAAACGTTTTAAAAGTTTAGCTTCTGGTAGAACAGATGCTATGGTATCTGCAGAGGAAGCAGCTATAGAATTATTTTTATTTGAAAAAATTGAAGACGAGACAGCCTTTTTAGAGTTGTTTAATAGAAATTTACCTCAAGATATTCGTGCGCTTACCATTAAAGAAGTTGATGCTGAGTTTAATATAATACAGCATTCTAAAATAAAGGAATACTTATATGTATTTGCTTTTGGAGATAAGTTTCATCCTTTTTGTGCGCCTATACTTACTACTATTTTAGACGATTTAGATATTGATTTAATGATTGAGGCTGCTAAATTATTTGAAGGAGAGCACTATCTTAAAAACTATTGCTATAAACCCACAGATAATGGAATATACAATAGGACGATTATTAAATGCGAGATTGTAGAAAACACTATTTACACTGCAAACTTCTTTCCTGAAAAAAGTTATATCCTTCGCGTAAAAGGAAAAGGTTTCATGAGAAATCAAATACGTTTAATTATGGGTACCTTGATCGAGGTAGGTCAAGGAAAACGCACTTTAAAAGATATAGAATCTAGTTTAACACCAGAGTTTGAAGGTCATATTTACTATGTTGCACCTGCTTCTGGACTAATTTTAAAAGGTATTGAATTCGAGTAAATCTTGAATTATTCTCTCCTAATCTTGCATTTTAACACTTTTTTATTAAGAAAAGACCACTATTTTAGGGTGTTTATTGGAATTCTATAACATTCTTAAAAAATCATATAACACGTCTGCTCGATTTGTGTTGCATCTTTGTACCGAAGATAATAACAACCTTAAAAAACAGACGATATGAATTATTTGAATATGAAAGATGAAAAGTTAATTCCTGTAGTAATGGAGTTAAACTCGTTGTTAGCAGATTACAACATTTATTACCAAAAACTAAGAAGCTTTCACTGGAATGTTTTAGGAAAAAACTTTTTCGATTTACACATCCAGTTCGAAGATATGTACAACGATGCTAAAGTGAAAATTGATGCAATAGCAGAACGCATACTTACCTTAAGACACCATCCTGTAAGTAATTTTAGCGATTACTTAAAAATCTCATCAATAGAAGAAGCTTCAGTTTTAGCTACAGATCAAGAAATGGTGGAAATACTATTAAACGACCATAAAACAATCCTTGCTCAAATGACAGATGTTATTGCAAAATCTGAAAAAGTAGGAGACGAAGGAACAATAGATTTAATTGGTGCATACATTCGTGAGTTAGAAAAATCAAGTTGGATGTTAAATGCTTGGTCTAAAAGCTCAGACGATCAATTAAAGAAGGAAGAGATTAAGAGTGAGGCTAAGAGTTAATATTAAGTGATACAACAGTATTCTTAATTATTAACCTCAAATAACAAATGATGACAGACGAATTAAACACAGCATACGAACTAATATCAGGTAAATTAATAGGTTGGTTAAATACCTTTGTAAAAAACTTACCAAATCTTGTAATTGCAATTATAGTACTAATAGTATTTTATTTCATTGCTAAATATGTTTCTCGATTAATCGGAAAATTAATATCTAAAAAAGTAAAACAAGACTCATTAGTTAATATTATTACTAAAATATCAAGTATTACTATTATAGCAGTAGGATTGTTTCTTGCTTTAGGTGTAATGAATTTAAGTAAAACTTTAGAAACCTTAATTGGAGCCGCAGGTGTCTCTGGTTTAGTAATAGGTTTAGCTTTACAAGGCACGCTTAGCAACACTTTTGCTGGTATTGTATTAAGTTTTAGAAAAAGTATAGAACTAGGTAATTGGGTAGAAACTAATGGTTTTTCAGGAGAAGTTGTAGAGATTAGCTTAAAAAACTTTGTAGTTAAAGAAGCAGATAATAATATGGTACTTATCCCAAACAAGTCAATCTTAGAAAATCCAGTTAAAAACTACTCTTTAACGACAAAAATGAGAATTTTCCTAGAATGTGGCGTTGGTTACGAGTCAGATTTAGATGAAGTTGAAGCATTAACAAAACAAACTGTTGCAGATACATTCGATCAAATAAACTCACCAGACGAAGTAGAATTCTATTATACAGAGTATGGAGGGAGTTCAATAAATTACCTATGTAGATTTTGGATAGAATCTGAAAATGCACTAGAGAAAATGAAAGCAAAAAGTAAGGCTATTATAGAGATTAAAAAGGCTTACGATAAAAAAGATATTAATATACCATTTCCTATTAGAACGCTACAATTTGATAACAAATTAAGTTTAGATCATAATAAGGAATTAGAATTGTCAAAAAACTAAAAATTAGTTTTTTGAAATACATTTATTAACCATTAAAAACAAAAATTATGTTACGTTGGACCATTACATTTATTATAATCGCAATTATAGCTGGAGTCTTAGGATTTGGTGGTATTGCAGGAGGAGCGGCAGGAATAGCTAAAATATGTTTCTTTATATTTCTAGTATTATTTGTGTTATCCTTAATTAGAGGAAGGAGATAAATTTTTCAATTATTTAAAAAAATAAGCTAAGATTTTTGTAAAAGATATTTAGTTTAATTGTAGATTTATTCTAATGTTTAACCATTAAAAAAAACAATAAAAAATGAAAAAAATATCATATTTATTAGTCTTAATGTTTTCGTTATCTATAGCATTAACAGGATGTAGAGAAGAAAAGAAAACACCGGAAGAAACAATTGAAGAAATTATTGAAGATGCAGGAAATGAGATCGATGATGCTTCAGACGATGTACAAGATGCAATTGAAGATGTAGAAGAGGAAATCGAAGAGATTGATGACGAATCTTAATAACCAATAAAACACTAAAAATGAAAAAATTACCATATTTATTTATAGCCTTATTCACAATGTCTATAGC
Source organism: uncultured Lacinutrix sp. (assembly GCF_947500605.1). Lineage (GTDB taxonomy): Bacteria > Bacteroidota > Bacteroidia > Flavobacteriales > Flavobacteriaceae > Lacinutrix. The sequence goes on from NZ_CANMSJ010000001.1 coordinate 191,261, forward strand.
CTTAACAAGCTGTAGAGAAGAGTCAACTGGAGACAAGATAGAAAATGCCGTTGAAGACGTTGCAGATGATATTGATGATGCAGTAGATTAATTTTAATACTAAGTTTTTAGTTAAAGTCTCAGTTTCAGAATATTGAAACTGAGACTTTTTTTTGTATTTTTATAGTCCAATTTCAAACTCTGTTTATGATTTCAAAAAACGTATTTAATTTTTTAAAAAAATTAGAAAAGAACAACAACCGAGACTGGTTTAACGATAATAAACCAGAATTTAAAACATTAGAAACCGAGGTTAAAAGTTTTTACAATACAATAAATGAAAGATTAAATACTCACGATGAAACAGATAAGGTAAAAGTATTCAGGATTTATCGCGATGTTCGTTTTTCTAAAAATAAACTACCTTATAAAACACATCTTAGTGGTTCTTTTCATAGAGTAAAACCAAGATTACGTGGTGGTTACTATTTCCATATTCAACCTAATAACGAAAGCTTTATTGCTACAGGTTTTTGGGATCCTGCAAAAGAAGATCTATTGCGAATTAGAAAAGAATTTGAAATGGACGATGAGGAAATAAGATCCATAATTAACAATAAAACCTTTAAATCTGTTTGGGGAGAGTTAGAAGGAGAGGAGTTAAAAACAGCACCAAAAGGCTTCGATAAAGAACATCCAGCTATAGATTTAATACGAAAGAAACAGTTTGTTTTTACTAAAAAACTTACAGATAAAGAGGTGCAAAGCAAAGAATTGCTAGATATTATAGATAATGCTTTTGTTACTATCCGCCCATATTTCGATTATATGAGCGCGATTTTAACAACAGATTTAAACGGAGAATCTCTAATAGATTAAATAGAGATAAGCGTTTCTGTTTTTTCAAACAACTGAATATTACTTTGCAAGCGTTGTATTACTAAATTCATCATGCGTTTATTTAATGCAGATGAATTTTCTATGTAAAGAGAATACTCTTCGGTAGTAAACTGCCCAATAATCATTCCTTTTAGCGAATTTCTAAGCTTAATGTCCTTATGTATTGCATTGTCTATATAGTGCAAACGCTTATCTATAGTAAGCTCATAAAACACGTTTTTATGCTTTGCTGTGTAGTTTCTAAAGACAGCAACAAGTAAATCGTTTTGTAATTTAATAATTGGACGCAACGTAACGTTTTGAAAACGTTCACCTTTACTCATATTGTCACTTATTTTAATCGTGTTTATTATTGGCCTAATGTCTAATAATTGTAAGTCTCTAGTTGTCATGATTATAAGTGTTTTTATAAAATTATTAATTATAACGGTATAATTATTTCATATAGAAATTTCTTGTTAACGGTCTTATCAACAATTACCTTTATAATAAATTAATATGAAATGAAATTTGGAAGCGTAGATCATCCAGAATTAATAGACTTTACTTTACCAAAAGACCATAAAGATACTAAACGTGTGCTTAATTTGGTAAAGGATGATAATGTGCCAGAAATATATGTTGGCTGTGCAAAATGGAATAGAGCAGACCTTAAAGGTTTTTATCCAAGAGGTACAAAAGACGAATTGGCTTATTATGCATCACAATTTAATTCTATTGAATTAAACGCTACTTTTTATCGCATTTTCCCATCAGAGCAGTTTGCTAAATGGTATGATAAAACACCATCGCATTTTAAATTTTTTCCTAAACTGAATCAGGAAATTTCGCATTGGAAACGTTTACAAGATACAAACGCTGTAGTTGAAAATTATTTATACAATGCATCAAATTTAAAAGAAAAACTAGGAACCATTTTTTTACAAATGCATTCCAATTTTGCGCCTAAAGATTATTCTCGTGTGGTAGATTTTATAGAGCATTGGCCAAAAGAGATTCCCTTAGCGGTAGAGTTTAGGCATACAGATTGGTATAATACAGAAATTGCAGAAAAACTATATCAGCTTTTAGAAGCAAACAATATTTCTAATATTATTGTCGATTCTGCTGGCAGACGAGACATTATGCACATGCGTTTAACAAACAGTACAGCTTTTGTGCGTTATGTTGGTGCAAACCATCCAAGTGATTATGCAAGATTAGACGATTGGATAGAACGTATTAAAGACTGGAGAACACAAGGAATTAAAGAGATTGATTTCTTTATTCATCAAAATTTAGAAGTAGAATCGCCTTTGCTTTCAGCATATTTTATTAAAAAATTAAACAACGAACTTGGTTACGATTTAAAAGTTCCAAACGAGGACACTATCGCACCACAACAAAACTTATTTACATTATGAGATTTCACACAAGAAAATGGGTAAAACCCGAAGATTTAAATCCGAATGGCACTTTATTTGGTGGCCGTTTATTAGCATGGATAGATGAAGAAGCAGCACTTTATACTGTAGTACAATTAAATAATTCGAAAATTGTAACCAAGTATATGAGTGAGATAAATTTTAATAGTAAAGCCGTAGAAGGTGATATTGTTGAGATAGGAATGGAAGTTAAGGTTTTTGGTAAGTCGTCAATCACTTTAAAATGTGAAGTAAGAAACATGATGACAAGAGAAACCATTATTACAGTAGAAGATATTATTATGGTTAATCTTGGAGACGATGGGAAACCAAAACCTCATGGAAAAACTAAAATTGAATATATCAAAGATAGGCTAAAGGAGTAATTTACTCTTTTAGCAATTGCTGAATCCTAGTTTCTAAAGCCTGACCAGAGATCTTTTCGCTAGCAATATTTCCGTTTTTATCTATTAGTAGTTTAAACGGAATAGATTCTACGCCATAACGAAAAGCAATGCTTTTATTTTTATCAATAACATGATAATCCCAAGTTAAGCCATCTGTAGCTATAGCATTTAACCATTGTGCTTCTGCCTTGTCTTCACTAACACTTAAAATTTCGAAGCCTTGGCTTTTGTATTTTTTATGTAGTGCCACCAAGGTTGGATTTGTAGCTCGGCATGGCCCGCACCAGCTTGCCCAAAAATCTACTAAAACCACTTTGCCTTTAGGTATTGATTTTAGAGACACTGTTTCTCCATAAGGATTTAGGCCACTTATTTTATAAGCTTTTGGTCTGTATTCACCCGTAAAATTCTCTTCAACTTTATGCGCTACTACAACTGGTAAACGTTTTTCAATTTTAGACTCTTTTTCTACAATTAAAGAATCTATAGACTTAGAGAAATCTAAATCTCTAATATCTGGAGATAGACCATTGTAAAGTGCTCTCAGTGTTTTTGGATTATAAGTACGAATGTTTTCTTTTACTAAAAAGACGGCTACGTAAGAGTTAGAATGGTCTTTAATATAGGTTTCAATAAAACTATTTTGTTCTGCAAATAATGATAAACGATCTTGTTTTAGTTTCTTTATGTTTTCTGCAGAAAAATTTCCTTTTAAACCATAATACAAAGCCATGCCTTTGTCTTTAAAAACAGTCATTTGCGAAGTGTAATCGTTATATTCTTTTTGTACAGTAGAAGTAGAGTATGATGTAGAGTGATCGATACGTTTATTTAAAAACACATGAATTTCCGATGCATCAACTAATATAGAAAAGCTTTTATTTTTGTTTCTAATTTCCGAAACACGATACATCGAAGGTACTTCGGCTAAACCTTTAAATTGAAATTTAGCATCACTAACCGTTGTAGAATCTACTAAAGCAAAAGAATCATCTTCAGCTTTAAAGAGATAAATGTTTGTGTTTTCTAATGAGAACGAAGTGCCTTTAATTAGAAACGCGTTATCATCTTTTATAGAAGTTACTTGGTCTTTAACAGTTTTCTTTTGTATTTCTAAAGTATTTTCAGGTTTAGAAGATTGTTTGCACTGAAACAATAGAAAACTAGCTATTATGATAGCAAAACGAGGGAAATTGGACATGAATTCGGTGTTAATTACCGAATAATACAACAATTTCTAATTATGCTAAGGGTTTTAAATACTTTTTATCGACATAGAACGTTCCAAAAGGTATAAGAGAACCTAATAAAATGATAATAAATGTTTTAGTATCCCATTTGTAAGTAATGCGTAAAAACACAGCTAATGCAACATAGGCTACAAAAAGTAAACCATGAGGCATACCAAGTAGTTTCACAAGTTCGTCGTTACCATTAGGCATACGTTTATATATTGCTGCTCCTGCTAATAATAAGTACGAAACACCTTCTAATAAAGCTACAATTCTAAATGTTTTAAGCATAATTTTTTTTTAGATTTTAAAAATGTAAAGTTAAGAAATGTCATATTTCAATCCTCATTTATTTATAATAATTATCTTTATCAAAACGAAAAAAACAATCAACATGCGTTTATTAAACAAAACACTCTTATTAGGTACTATTTTATTTTCAATAGGTTGCTCTAATAAAGAAGCAGAAGTGGAAACAAAAGATGTAGAATTTAAAATTGACTACGAAAAATTCACTTTAGACAACGGTCTAGAAGTTATTTTACACGAAGACCATAGCGATCCTATTGTGGCAGTTGCTACCATGATGCATGTGGGTTCTAATAGAGAAAAACCTGGACGTACTGGTTTTGCTCACTTTTTCGAGCACATGAGTTTTAACGATAGCGAAAATGTTCCTGTAGGAGCAAATCGTAAAATGATACCTGAGTGGGGAGGCAGCAGAAATGGTGGGACTTCTAACGATTATACGGTGTATTACGAAGTAGTGCCAAAAGATGCCTTCGAAAAAATCCTTTGGATAGATTCAGATCGTTTTGGATACATGATTAACACCGTAACCACCGAAGCTTTGGAGCGCGAAAAGCAAGTAGTAAAAAACGAAAAACGCCAACGTGTAGATAATGCGGCTTATGGTTATACAGACGAGATTAAGCGTAAAAACCTATATCCAGAAACACATCCATACAATTGGACTGTAATTGGTGCTTTGCCAGATTTACAAGCAGCAACAATAGACGATGTAAAAGAATTTTATAAGCAATATTATGGCGCAAGCAATGCTTCTTTAGTTATTGCAGGAGATATTGATATTGCAGAAACAAAAGCACTTGTAAAAAAATGGTTTGGAGAAATACCTAGCGGTCCAGAAGTAGAAGCTTTGCAGCCAATGCCAGTGACTTTAGAGGAAACTAAATCATTGTATTTTGAAGATGGTTTTGCAAAATTACCGGAGCTACGCATGACTTTTCCGACAGTAGAGGAGTATAATAAAGACAAATATGCACTAGAAATTTTAGGAGATCTTTTAAGCGGAAGTAAAAAAGCACCACTATACAAAACCATTGTAGAAGAACAAAAATTAGCACCTAATGTTGGTACTTACCAAAGTAGTAGTGAACTAGCAGGAGAATTTGTTTTTAGAGTAAGAGCTAATGCTGGTACAGATTTAGACCAAGTAAAAGCAGCTATAGACGAAGGTTTGTCGCGTTTTGAAAAAGAAGGTGTAAACGAAAAAGATTTAAAACGTATTAAAGCAGAATTAGAAACGAGCTTGTTTAGAGGTGTGAGTACAGTTTTAAATAAAGCGTTTCAGTTGGTAGAAGATAACGAATTTAAGGGAGACCCAAGTTATATTACACAAACCGCAAAGCTTACCAATGCAGTTACTGCAGAAGATGTTATGCGTGTGTACACTAAATACTTAAAGGATAAGAATTATGTAATGACGAGTGTTGTACCAAAAGGAAATTTAGATTTAGCTGTAGCTGAAGCTGAATTGGCTACCGTTTGGATTGAAGAAGTTAAGAAAGATGTCGCTAACGAAGAGGTAAGCCAAGGTGCAGAAGCTGTTTATACTAAAACAGAATCTAAACACGATAGAAGCGAACCTGGTTATGGCGAATTACCATTGTTTAAATCTCCAACGGTTTGGACAGACGCTTTAAGTAATGGCATGCAAGTTTACGGCATAGAAAACAACGAAGTGCCTTTAGTGCAATTCGATATTACTATTCCTGGCGGACATTTACTAGATCCTATTAACAAGTCTGGAGTTGCTAGCTTATTAAGCGATTTAATGATGGAAGGTACTGCAACTAAAACACCAGCAGATTTAGAAGAAGCAATTGGTTTGTTAGGTGCAAATATTAATACCTATTCAACATTCGAAGATTTTCATATTACCGGTTCTTGTTTGGCTAAAAATTTCGATGAGACTATTGCATTAGTAAAAGAGATTATTTTAGAGCCGCGTTGGGATGAGAATGAATATAACAGACTTAAAAAAGCTTTAGAAACCAACTTAAAAGGTAAAGAGGCTAATCCTAATAGTATTGCATCATTGGTTTATAACAAGTTAATATATGGCGAAAATCATATATTTTCTGTACCAAGTTCTGGAACACCAGAATCTACTAACGCTATTACTATTCAAGATTTAAAAGATTATTACCAAAAACTGTCGCCAGAGAACGCAACATTTCATATTGCTGGTGCATTAGACAAAGCAGCTATTAAAAATACGTTAGCTTCTTTAAATAATTGGAAGACTAAAAGTGTCGCTATTCCAGAATACCAATTACCAGAAAATACAGCTAAAAATCAATTGTATTTTGTAGACTTTCCAGGAGCAAAACAATCTGTCGTGTTAATAGGTAAATCGGTATTATCACAAGAAAGCGAAGATGCAAATAATTTAAGTTTTGCAAACGAAATTATTGGAGGTGGATCTAGCGGTAAGTTATTTCAAACCTTAAGAATTGGTAAAGGGTATACCTATGGTGCGTATTCAAATGTGGTGGCTAATAAAACAGTATCTCCTTATACTATTAGAACAAGTGTAAGAGCAAATGCGACTTTAAAATCGTTAGAAATTATTAAAGATATGGTTGCTAATTATGCTCAAAATTTTTCTGAAACAGAAGTAGAGCTAACTAAAAACAAAATACTTAAAGGGAACACAAGAGCTTTCGAAAGTTTAGGAGCACAATTAGGAATGCTTAGAAAAATTAGTAAATACAACTTGTCTAAAACATTTACAGAAGACGACCAGAAAGAATTGGTAAATATGTCTTTAGAAGATTATAAAAATATTATTAATAAATACTTAGTTGAAGAAGACATGATTTATGTAATTGTTGGTGATAAAGCCACACAGTATAATGAAGTTAAAAAGCTGGGTAAAATAATTACAGAGTTAGATATTTATGGTAATAAAATGTAGTTTTAAATAACTGAAAAACAGTAAATTAAATCTTGAAAATTAACATTAATTTTGATTTAAATGTATGATATTTGGCACGTAATTTGTAAATGATGTTCTTTACAATAAAATCTTGAAAAATTAAATGAATAACACGATAAAAAATGCCGTTTCAATACTAGTGTTTTTGATTAGTATATTAGGTTTTTCACAAAATGAATTACCACTAAAAAGTACAAGACTAGAGATTGATCCCATTGCGGATTTGCAGAATGCAGATTTGCAAAAAATATTACAAACTGAAATTTATAAGAATTCTGAGTGGAAAGGACTAATTCAAAACAAGAAGATGTCCATAGCTATTGTAGATTTAACAGACCAATGCAACATTAAATATGCTGGTTTAAATGATGACCACATGATGTATGCTGCAAGCTTACCTAAAATAGCTATTTTATTAGCAGCTATGGATGCCATAGATAAAGGTGAGTTAGAAGATACAAAGGAAGTTAGAAACGACATGCGATTAATGATTAGTAAATCTAACAATCAAGCTTCTACAAGAATGATTGATCGTGTTGGGTACGATAAAATTGAAGCTGTTTTAAGAGCTCCTAAAAATAAACTTTACGACGAAGAAGTTGGTGGTGGTTTATGGGTTGGAAAACGTTATGCAGCAGGTGGTAAACGCCATCCAGAACCTATGAAAGGCTTAAGTCATGCAGCAACAACAAAGCAGGTATGTAGTTTTTACTATCAGTTAGCAATGGGTAACTTAGTTAGTAGTGCACGTTCTAAAGAGATGTTAGATATAATGAAAGATCCAGCACTACACCATAAGTTTGTTAATACGCTAGATAGAATAGCACCAAAAGCAACAATTTATAGAAAATCGGGTTCTTGGAAAAACTACCACGCAGATTCTGCTCTTGTTTGGGGACCAAAACGTAAGTATATTATTGTAGCATTAATTGAAAACGATTTAGGTGAACAAATCACAAGAAATTTAGTTGTACCAATAGAGAAAGTTTTAAAGAAATCTCATTCTTCATTAAAAGTATAAATAACTTTATTTGCCTTTACTAAAAAACATATTTAATAAAACATTTGGACTAAGAGATGGTGAAATATACATCTCTTTTTTAATGCAGTTATATATCTTTTTAATTATAACAGTGTTATTAATTGTAAAGCCAACGGTTAATGCAATATTTGTTAATCAATTAGGTGCAGATAGTTTGCCGTATGGTTACTTGCTTGTAGCGTTGGTTGCTGTGCTTACTTCAATATTTTATAATAAAGCAGTTAAAGCCTTTTCGTTGCTAAAAGTAACTATAGGCTCTTTAATAATTTTTAGTTTAGGGTTTATAGCATTAAGTATTATTTTACATTTTAATGCTCTCGATAAAGCATTGCTATATTTTTATTATTTAAGTATTTCGCTTTTTGCAGTTATTGCAACTTCTCAGTTTTGGATTTTAGCCAATATGGTTTTTAACGCAAGAGAAGCCAAGCGTTTATTTGGGTTTATTGGAGCAGGAGCAATTGCTGGTGGTGTATTTGGAGGTTATTTAACGAGTATTATCGTATCTTCTTACGGTAATAAATATGCCATTTTAATGGCAGCGCTACTTATTTTATGCTGCATTCCAATTATTAAGAAAATTTGGAATTTAAGAATTCTAAAAATGACAAGTTACGTTAGGAAACAACGTAAATACAACGAAACTACTACTCAAGATTCTTCATTTAAACTCATATTAAAATCTAAACATTTAACTTACTTAGCATTAATTACTGGTATTGGTGTTATTGTAGCTAAACTAGTAGATTTTCAATTTAGTGATTTTGCTAATAAAGCTATTTCAGATTCAGATGAATTAGCCTCTTTTTTCGGCTTTTGGTTTTCAACTTTTAATGTTATTGCTTTAGTTCTGCAACTGTTTGTTACCAATCGTTTTTTAAGTAGATTGGGCGTTTCTTCTACATTACTAATATTGCCTTTAGGTATAGCTTTAGGGAGTTTACTGTTTTTAACCTTTCCAGAATTATGGGTTTTAGTTATAATAAAAGGAATAGATGGCAGCTTTAAACAATCGCTAAATAAAGCAGCTGTAGAATTGTCTATAATGCCAATTCCTAATAATATTAAAAATCAGGCAAAGTCTTTTATAGATGTGGCAGTAGATAGCGTCGCAACAGGTATTGCTGGTTTTTTACTTATCTTTTTAATTAGAAGATTAGATTTAGACACCTCGTATATTACGGTTATCATTTTGCTTTTTGTCTTTATTTGGATTCTTTTAATCTACAGACTTCGAGAAGCTTATTTCAATTCTTTTAGAACTAATATTCAAAAAACGTTAGTTGCTAATACTAAGATAGAAAAAAGCATTAAATACGAAACGACTTTGGTTGCTGCTAGACGGATTCTACATTCTGGAGCAGAAACCGAAATTTTAAGCCTTTTAGAGCAATTAAGTTCTTATAGGATTATCGCTTTAAAGGATAGTATTATCAATTTATTAGAGCATCCATCAAATAAGGTGAAAACAGAAGCTATAAAGGAGTTGTTTCAATATGATAAAGGAACTGCTATTAATAAAGTTGAAGCTTTAATTACGGAAGAAAATGACGATTTAGTTTATACTGCTTTAGATTATATTATGCAGCATTCTAATATAAATGCGAATGCATTTTTTGATAAGTATTTAAACCACGAAACCGATTATATCTCTAATGCAGCCTTGCTATGTCTTGCAAAAGAAGGTGTAAACAATAATAAACTATCTCTTAAATATAATTTACAGACTAGAATTGCAGAGCTTGTTAGAGCTCTAAATACACCCGAAGGATTTAGTAGAAAAGAAGCTGTAGCAAAGCTATTAGTAACTATTGCATATTCAGGAATCGAGAAGTTTTATCCTTTTATAAATGTACACTTAAATAATAGAGATCCATATATAGTAGGTTATGCTATTAAAGCAGCAGGTATAACGGCTAACGAACGTTTTATAGATGAATTGTTACAATACTTATCGACTAAAGAGCATAGAAAACAAGCAATTAAAGCGCTTAAAAATTATGGAACAGGAATTACCAAAACAATTTTAAACCTCAACAAATCTGAAGAGTTATCCGATAATATTAAACAACATTTACCTAAAGTAATAAGTGCTTTTAACTCTCAAAATTCTGTAAAAATTTTATTAAGATTACTAAAGAGTAAGGATGTAGTTATTAGGTTAGAGTCTGCTAAAGCATTATTAAAACTAAGACAGAAAAACCAATCGCTTTTTTACAACAAGCGTATTTTTAAGCGAGTAATATTAAGAGAAGGACGATATTATAAAAATACAATTAATGCTATTTCCTCAATACAAAACACTATTAATCAATCGCTTTTAGAACCTGAAAACGATAGTGATACCGAGGTTTTTATTGCTAGACAAAGTTTAATTGAGGTTTTAAATGAGCAGATTGATACCAGTTTAAAATGTATTTTTAAGTTATTAAGTTTGGTTTACGATGAAGCCGATATTAATGTAACTTATTCCGGTTTGTTTAGTGATGTTAAAGAGGCTAGAGTTAATGCATTAGAGTTTTTAGATAATTTATTAAATTCACAATTAAAGTCTAAAATTTTTCCATTAATAGAACATACTGTAATAGAAAATGACCATTTCGATTCTGCGATATTAAAAATTAATACAATACCAGAAAAAGCATACTTAACGATGCTAATAAAACGAAGAGGTAAACGTGTTAAATTAGAGATTTTACATCTTATAATGGTACTTGATAACAAAAAGTACATCCCTATTGCAATGCCTTTAAAGAAGCATAAAAATAAGGATGTTAAGTTTTTTGCTTACGCAACTATAGACAGTTTAACAGATGTTAAACCTTAATTACCGCCAGTATCATCTTTATCCTTAAAATTCTCGTCTAATTTAGCATCGGAGTTTTCGTTGTTCTTTTCAATTAAATCATCAATCTTACTCGCTAAATACATATGTGCTCCGGCAGAATTCTTGTTTAAAACGTTAGACATTAAACAAACAATGTATTTAGAACCGTTGTTTGGATGCTCAACTATAATAACGGAATTCATATAATTAAAAACATTTCCAGCATAATCCTTACAATTAGGATCTTTCTTTCTATCGCATTTGTAATAACTACCAGATTTAAAATATACAGCAGCACTGTCTAGTCTATTAGATTTTGCATAACGAATACGTCTATCTGTAGAGTAGAGCAGTCGTTTCATTTCAAGACTAGTCTTTTCATCTACAATTTTACCTTGTTCTAGTTTTACAAACCATTTCATTAAACCTTTTGGTGTGCCAATACTACCACCTTTTCTGCCCACATACTTATCTGCTGTACGTGTAAACATGCCACCAAGTCTCCAATCGTCTTCAGTTATTCCTAAAGTTCTTAAAGGTTCATTTACAACTGTATTTGCTAAGTTGGTTAAGCTATCTCTTGGTGTATCTTTAAAGTAGTTTTCGCCTTGTTCTTCAGTTAAATTAACATAGTCAGGACCAAAGGCAGCCATTAACATTGCTTCTCTGTACATAACACTTGCTGCACCATTATTACTCACAGAAACCATATGGTCTAACCATTCAAATAGCGAAAATTTATCGCTAGCAACTACTTGTCTTTTTGTTAATTTATCTTTTTCAATATCATAAATTGGCACAGTATGGTGATCTCCAGTGCCCCAATAACGAGAAGACACTTTAATATCTTTTAGGTACATAATACGCTGATCGAAATCGGTACAAACCTTAGCCATTTGCGTAAAAACTGCATTTAAAACAGCTATTTTACCAACACTTCCTGGTTGGTAACCTACATTTTCTCTATGTGCAGCATATTTTAAATCGTTAGCATTGGTCATGTCCATAACAGCCAAAGAATAAGCACCACTTGGTACCAAGCGTTTTATGCGTTCTGCAAATTCCTTATTCTCTACAAATAATGCTTTAATACTGTCTTCGGTTCTAGACGTTAGATTAAGTTTAATATCTGCTAACTTTTTATAGGCACCAAACGGAATACGGTTATAAGGCACACTGTCTATTTGCATTTTATGTATTTGGTACAAACGCTTAATTCCAGTACGCTGGTAGCCATCTATTGGGTAAGAAACAAACCCAAAAGACAATAGAATACAAAGACCAACTGCTGCGTAGAATATTTTTTTCATAATATTTTTTATAGTTTTTCTGAAAGACTAATTAATGTATTGCCTTCAATTTTTGGTGAGATAGAAGAGAGGTATTCCGAACTTTTCGCTTGCTTATTTTCCACAAACGGACGAATTTGAAACAACCACAATTTATCATCCTTAAAACCAAATTCTACATCGTAAGCTTGATTTGGAGTATCGGCATGTTGCACCATTTTTTTTCTAATTTCGGTTGCCAATGTTCTAATGTCACTAATATTACGAGCATTTAAAATTGGAGACTCAAAAGTTGTCGTATATTTTTTAGTACCTCCATAATCTGGAAGTCTTATATAATCGTTTTGTCTTGCAGGTGCTAATAATTCATCGGTTTTAGATGAAATTAAACGGGTCTCGGCACTTTGTCCATCTACAGCACCACCAGCACCACGGCTAAAAGCAACAGTTAAATCGTTATCATTTCCAGAGTTAATACCTTTAGTAATCATAACACCAGAATAATCAACATCTACACTTGGTATTATTAAAATAGAAGGAAATACATTTTCAGGATTACTTAAATATTTTTGACGCCATTTAAAGCTACGTTCTGTGTAAGCACTTGCCCAAACACGTTTAATACCTTTTACAATGGCATCTTCATCTTTAATATTAAACAGTGTTAAATTTAAACCAGCACCAGTAAACTCTTTCAAGTCTTCCATATTGGTATCACTACGTAAAAACACAGGAACATTACCAATTGTGTTTTCAAAAGCAGATTTAAAATTGGCTTTCATGTCTTCAACAAAACTATTCTCTAAAGGCATGTTTATAATAGCATCGTGTAGTTTCTTTAAGTTTTTAAGCTGAAATTCTTCAACTGTAGCTTCATCCGTTTTATTAGCACGCATATCATTAGCAACCGTAAAGGTAGCGTTTAGGTATTCCCAATAGGTTTTGTTTTGGTTTGGCATTTGAGTATTCATGTGCGATCTAAAAATTCCGAAAGGAATAATAATACCTTCCACAACTTGTTCAGGAAACAATTGCTTTAACTCACCTAAGTTCGCTGCTTTTGGTCCGCATAGTTTGCCAGAGTCTTTAGCATCAACATCACGCATATTAAGCACTTTAGATACATCTAAACGAATTTGATCTACAGGAACAGCAATAATATTTTTACTGCGTTCTTTTTTGCTAAAAAGCTCTTTTTCGGTAAAAGACATGTCGTCTTCAGCTTTAATAATCACACTACCTTTATTAGAAACCGCATAGAAAATGGTTTTACCATTGTATTTTTTCATTGCTTTTAAATTATCATAAGATAATGCAGCATTTGGTATTCCTAAATTGCGCGCTAAAAGTTGTACGTGAGATACTAGGTTACCTTCAGAAACCGTCATTATTCCAGCAACAGGTTTTAAATCGTGAGGTGGTTTTTCAAAAATATAAATGTTATTACTGTTTACTTCAACATCATCAGGATTACCATCTACAACAACCAATTCTCCAAAGGCATATCCAGGATTTAATCCTCTTATTGCACTTTGGTTTTCTATAGACATAACGTTATTGTTAATCTTAGACGTTTTAGAAACAAAAGCACCAAATTCGCTAACAGTTTCACCTAAACTTAAGGCAACGCTACTTCTAACGCGATCGTCTATAAAGCCATAAGATAATGGCTCGAAAGCTGTATACTCATCAACAATATCTTGATAATTTGCTTTAACCATTGCAGCACTCCATTCTACAACACTGCGGCTTGTGGTTAATAATTGATTTAAATCATTAATACTTAATTCGCTATTTGCAATTTTACTATTTGTTGTCTCTTCTATAGCATTGTATTCCCAATCTTCAATTAAACCAGTTCCCAATGCAGCACAAGACAAAGCACTAATTTTATCAAGGCTTTCTCCAGGTGTTGTGGTTTGCCAGTTTTGAGTTTCGGTAAGTAAAGTATGTTCTAATTGGTTAGATAAATCCAACAATTTCAAACGGTCTTTACTGCTTTTGTAACTTAGTATGTTACTTCTAATTTCGACTAAAATTGTTGCGATTTCAGAAATAAAAGAAGCTGAGGTATTATCATTTTTATTAGCAGTAATAAAATCTTGAATTCTTTTAGTTGTAATATTAGTACTTGGTAATGTTTTTAATTCCTCTTCCAGTCTTGTAAAATCGATAGGAGCGTAAAATTTATCCATGGTTGCTAATAACGCATCAAAATCCTTCTTTAAATCTTCTGGAATACTTTTAGTTTCCATAAAATCTTTAACAAGCTTAATATCTGTAACTTCTGGTTGCCCGTGAATTTTAATTCTAATATCCATAAACGATTTCAAGTCTTCAGAAATAGTTTTACTCTGGCTTCGCATTAATTGTGCAATATTATCATCGCCATTATGTGGGACATCTTTTAAAGCTTGTCTTAAAAAATAATAGTTAGCATCAATAAACTGCTCGTCTTTTAATAACCACTCAAAAAAGTCTTTTCCCCAAGTGTCTTCATCTTCACTTTGTATTGCACCTCTGTAGTATTGCGCTTTTTGTAAAACCCATCCATCATCCACACTAGCAAGGTATTTACCAATCTGGTATTGTTTTAAACGGCTAAATTTATGGTCACGATTTAAAAAATCATTTTGCTTTACAGCAGCAATAATTTCACCAAAATAAAGATGATTCGTTTTTCTTAAATTTAAAGCAGACTCTTTAAAACTTGCATGTTGTATTCCGCCTCCAATACTATCTGGACATGGATCTTTGGGCTCGCGCTCTGTATTATCTTCGCAAAACCATTTGATACGATTATAAGGACCTCTAGGATCTTTTTTATAAGCTTCAATTAAGTTTTTAATTTGTTTAGTAGAAAGTTCTTGAGCTTCAGTTTTTAAACTAAAAGCAATAAGAATAACAAGTAGTGAGATTATTTTTTTAAGCATTATTTTTATTAATTAATGTTTACACAAAAAAGATAGAGTGTTTTTTTGTGGGATTTTTTCTAACGGTATAATATATAAATTTTAACATTAGTATTGTAATTTATTTAGGTATTAAAGCACAGTGTTTTAAGATAATATTATAAATATTTTATTCTATAATTATTAAATTTACTCAATAATTAACTAAAAAATTGAATAATGAAGAGGAAAACATTTGTATTGGTATTTTTAAGTATTATAACTTTTTTCAGCTGTTTAAATACGGTTGAAGGTCAAACACCTAAATCGGTTAAAGAAGCCTTTCAGGCTAAATATCCTGGAGAGAACGATCCAGATTGGGAAATAGATGCACATGGTAATTTCGAGTCACATTTTAAAATTGATGGTATAAAATATAGAGCAGATTTCGCTCCAAATGGAAACTGGATTGAAACCGAAACAAGTATCGATAAAAAGGACTTACCAAAAGCGATTAAAGAGGCTATCAAGAAAAATTATGGTAACGAGAAAATTACAGAAGTAGAAAAAGTAGATAGCGCTACTAAAGGCGAATTTTACGATGTAGAGTTCAAGAAAAAAGGAAAAAATATGGACATAGAATATCGTGCCTCTGGTGTCGAACTATAAAGTTTTTAAGCACTATAAATTAGATATAAAAAGGATAATTCTATTAACAGGATTATCCTTTTTTTATGTTTTAATTACTTGCTAACGTAGAAAGCATGGATAACACCAGGAAACCAACCTAATAAAGTTAATAGTAAATTTACAATAAACTTACCTCCAATACCATGCTGCATTGCAACAGATAATGGTGGTAATAATAAATTGATAATAATTGTAATTAATGACATAGTGTTTTAGTTTAATTAATAAATTTAAAGGCTTAACAATAGCTTATTTTATTAATGAGCGATTGTTCTTTTTTTTGTTTAAAAGAATGAATTTTAAACCATTCAAAATAACAGAATTAATATAATAAATGTATTTAACAATTACAATTATATTTTAATAATTATAATCTAAAATAGAGACTTATTAATACCAACCAACTAAAGAGTAAATACAATGAAAATTTTAGACTTCAATACAAACCACACATTAGAAAACGACATTGTAAAACTAATACCATTACAGGCAGAGCATTTAAGCATACTATCAGAATTTGCAATTAACGAACCCGGTTTATGGGTATACTCGTTACAATCGGCTAGCGGATTAGATAACATGAAAGCCTACCTAAACAAAGCATTACAAGATAAGGCTAATAAAAAAGCGTATCCGTTTTTAGTATTAGATAAGCGCACAAATACATACGCAGGAAGCACACGTTTTTACGATTATCTCCCAGAATACCAAACCGTACAATTAGGCTATACTTGGTATGGTAAAGCGTTTCAAGGTACGGGCTTAAATAAAAATTGTAAATATCTAATACTGTCTTTTGTTTTCGATACCTTAGGAGTAGAGCGTGTAGAGTTTAGAGCAGATAATAACAACAAAAGAAGCATTGCAGCCATGAAAAGTTTAGGCTGTACTGTAGAAGGTGTATTAAGGCAAAATTGTGCCACACCAAATGGTACACGAAGAGACAGTATTATACTTAGTATTTTAAAAGAGGAATGGCTTGGTGGTATAAAAGAGAAATTAGCAGCAAGACTATAACTTTAAAGCTATCGTGTTATATTTTATTGAATATTAGATAGCAGCTATTTTTTCTTCTTTACTAGTTTAATAATCCAGTAGCCAATTATGATAGAAAATAAAATATATGCCATGCTTAGTGTTTTGAAAAATAGAGAAATAAAAGATTAACTCAAAAATAGAAAAAAAGAACTCAAACCAAAAACTGTAGTTATCTTTGCAAAAAAAAGAGTAATGTCAAACCAAAAAAAAACGCATAAAGCAATATTAGAGAAATTAGGTATCGAAGCACTAAATCCTATGCAGGAGGAAGCGTATTTATCTATTACATCTATTGCAAATACTGTTTTGTTGTCACCAACAGGAACAGGTAAAACGCTTGCGTTTTTATTACCTACAATAAGCGAGTTGTCTACTAAGTGCGAGAATGTACAATTACTAATATTAGTACCATCTCGAGAGTTAGCCATACAAATAGAGCAGGTAATTAGAGAAATAGGATCTGGTTTTAAAGCCAATGCTGTGTATGGTGGTAGACCATTCTCTAAAGATAAGATAGAACTCTCCCACGCACCAGCAATATTAATTGGTACTCCTGGTCGTGTTGCAGATCATTTAAGAAAAAAAACCGTTTCTGTAGAAGACATTAAAACGTTGGTTTTAGATGAATTCGATAAATCTCTAGAAATAGGATTCGAAAAAGAAATGAGCGAAATTCTAGGCAGCTTACCAAGCATTAAAAAACGTATTCTAACCTCTGCAACTCAGGATATGGAAATTCCAAGATTTGTAGGGCTTGAAAACGAAATAGTAATAGATTATTTACATACTAAAATATCTAACTTAGTTATTAAAAAGGTAATCTCTCCAGATAAAAACAAACTACAAACCTTAGTAGATTTATTACAGCATATTGGTAACAAACCAGGTATTATATTCTGTAATTTTAAAGATACTATCCAGTATGTAAGCGACTTTTTAAACACTAACGACATTCCGCACGGTTGCTTTTTTGGTGGTATGGAACAAATAGATAGAGAGCGCGCGCTTATAAAATTTAGAAACGGCTCTCATAAAATTATTATAGCTACAGATTTAGCCGCTCGTGGATTAGATATTCCAGAGTTAAACTTTATCGTGCATTACCAATTACCATTAAAAGCTGAAGAATTTACCCATAGAAACGGTAGAACAGCAAGAATGAACGCACAAGGAACAGCGTACGTTTTACAATGGGAAAACGAATACTTACCAGAATTTATTACATCTTCAGAAATTGTAAAACTTAAAGGCAGACCAACCAATATGGATAGTTTATGGTCTACTTTATTTATTTCTGGCGGTAGAAAAGATAAAATCTCTAAAGGAGATATTGCAGGCTTGTTTTTTAAACAAGGCGATTTAGAGCGTAACGAATTAGGTGTTATAGAACTAAAACAAGACTGTGCATTTGTAGCAGTCCCAAAAGCAAAAGCAGAAGCAATAGTCGAGAAAGTAAATAATAAGCACGTTAAAAAACGTAAAGTACGTGTTACCATTATTTAGTAGCATTTTTTGTAACTTTCAATTGTCAAAAAAGTGTAAAATAAGTGTCAACTGCTATTAGAAGTCACTAAATAGCAAGTTATTTACATCGATTTTAAAACACCAAAGCATTGAGAATCTATAAAGCATTTTTAGTACTAATAGTAGCACTAGTCTTTTTTTCGTGTAAAACCGAAAACACGACTAATACTTCGGCATTGGCTAAAGTTGCTATTAGAGAAGCCGGAAACCAACTGCTACTTAAAAATCAAGATTCTACATCATTAATACGTCCTGTTTTAGAATTAAAGACATCGGTTTTTAAACTAGAATTTAATAAACCGTTAGCCTTCGAGCCTAGCCAACTAGTAAAAGCAATAGAAAACAGTTTTAATAAAACAGCACTCGCTAAAAGCTACCGCGTAGAAGTATTGCAATGCACAGATAACGAAGTTGCCTACAGTTACGAAATTCACGAAACGCAAGAACGCACCATAATACCATGTGCAGGCCGTGCATTACCAGAAGGTTGCTATAGCATTAATATTTCATTTTTAGACAACCCTAAAGCTGCAAAAAGCTACACTTGGCTTTTATACTTTTTCGTAATAACGCTACTTATTGTTGTTTTAATAATGGTATTCAAAAAAAGGAAATCAGAAACAGTATCAGAAACGGTAACAAAAGCAATAGATACAGATTTCGAAAAGCTTGGCGTTTTTCAATTCTATCCAGAACAGAACAAACTTGTAAAAGCGGCAACAACCATTAGTCTTTCTAAAAAAGAATGCGAAATTTTAGCCATTTTTGTAGCCAACCCAAACCAAATCATTAAACGCGACGAACTCACCAAAAAAGTATGGGAAGATAACGGTGTTATTGTTGGCAGAAGTTTAGACACCTACATTTCTAAACTCCGTAAAAAACTAAAAGAAGACACTACCATAAAACTTACCAATATCCACGGAGTAGGTTATAAGCTAGAAATAGAATAACACGTTTTTATTCATTTTTATAGTATTTACACGCTTTTTAGCACCAAAAACGGTCATTTTCAGCTCTAACATGTCAATTTTGTAAAGCTCTCGCATAATTGTGTAACAGGTTTGCCTTGGTTTATTAGCACCTTTGTGTAAGCGAATTATTAAACATTAATACTGTTGGTTATTTCAACCTTCATATTAATTAAAACATATAGTAAAAATGATTAAACCAAGAGAAAAAGCACCAGAATTAAAAATAGAACTAGTAAACGGTACAACATGGAAATTAAGCGAGCAATCGCCAGAAAATTTCACGTTACTATTAGTATATAGAGGTAAACACTGTCCGGTTTGTAAAGGCCAGTTAGAAGAGCTTCAGAAAAAAATAGGTAAGTTTTCAGATCGCGGTGTAAACGTCATCGCCATAAGTGCAGATACTAAAGAAATTGCAGAAGAAACTTATAAAGAATGGGACATTAACGATATTCCATTAGGTTATAATTTTTCTATAGATGAAGCCAGAAAATGGGGATTATTTATTTCCGAAGGCATAAAACAAGAACCTAAGCATTTTGTAGAGCCAGGCTTATTTTTAATCACACCAGACCAAACAATGTATTGGGAATCTATCCAATCTATGCCATTTGGTAGACCACCATTTAACGAAGTCTTAGGAGGAATCGATTATATTCTAAAAGCAGATTATCCTGCTAGAGGTGAAGCCTAAAACTTCACGATTAACCATTAGTTAGTCCAACCATTACCATTAGCCTTTTATTAAAGGCCAAAAACACATTAAGCGTTATCATTTTAAAAGTTCATTAGTATCTTGAACAGATAGCGAGTACCATAAACTTAAAGACAAAACAACATGAGTAATACCACAGATAAAGGATTTGCAACCATTAATCCTGCTACCGAAAAAGAAATTAAACAGTATACTTACATGACGGAAGACGAAGCTGTTAAAGCAGTAGAATCTTGTCACGAAGCTTTTTTAGATTGGAAACTAAAATCTCTAGAAGAGCGTTCTAAAATTATTAAAGCAGTTGCCAAAACACTAGTTGAGGAAAAAGACGAGTATGCCACATTAATGACCCAAGAAATGGGAAAATTAGTAAAGCACAGTCACGACGAAATAGAGCTTTGTGCAGGCGTTTGCGAGTACACAGCAACCGAAGGCATCAAACATTTGCAAGATGAAGTAAGAACCATGGAAAATGGCGGAAAAGGAATCATACAACAAGCGCCAATAGGTGTAATATATGGCATCCAACCATGGAATTTTCCATTATACCAAGCCATTCGTTATGCTATTGTAAACCTAATGGCAGGAAACGGTGTTTTATTAAAACACGCTAAAAACGTAACCGGTTCGGCATTAAAACTAAAAGAAGTTTTCGAAAAAGCAGGATTACCAAAAAATCTGTTTACCGTTCTAATTATAGACCACGAAACGTCCGATAAAATTATCGAGCACAAATTAGTAAGAGGTGTTACCTTAACCGGAAGTTCTAAAGCTGGAGAATACGTTGCCCAAAAAGCAGCAAAAGTATTAAAAAAGACAGTATTAGAGTTAGGGAGTAACGATGCGTATTTGGTGTTAGACGATGCCGATATAGACCTAGCAGTAAAAACCAGTATTGTAGGACGTACCTATAACAATGGCGAAACCTGCGTTGCTGCCAAACGTTTTGTGGTGGTAGAAAAAGTGTACGACCAATTTAAAGACGCTTTTGTTAAAGGCATGAAAGCCGTTAATTTTGGAGATCCAATGGACAAAGATTCTAAATTAGGACCAATGGCTAGAGAAGATTTAAGAGACCAAATTCACGAGCAAGTAAAAGAAAGTGTAAGCAATGGTGCCACCATTTTATGTGGTGGGCAAGTGCCAGACGTTAGAGGTTACTATTATCCATCTACCGTTTTAGGAGATGTAAAACCTGGACAACCTGCATATAGCGATGAGTTATTTGGGCCTGTAGCCTCATTAATTAAGGCAAAAGATAACGAAGATGCCATGCGCATTGCAAACGATAGTCGTTTTGGGCTTGGTGGCGGCATTTTTAGTAAAGACGAAGACAAAGCCATACAATTAGCCAAAGACCATTTCGATACAGGAATGATAAACATTAACTCTTACGGTTTAGCACACCCAAACATGCCATTTGGAGGTGTTAAAGACTCCGGTTATGGTCGTGAACACGGCGGATTCGGTATTAGAGAGTTTGTAAATTCTAAATCCATTATGTTGAATAATAGCAAATAATTTATAATAGATTTACGTTTATTGTAGTAAAAGATCAAGTTGTAAAGCTTGGTCTTTTTTTTGTTTTAATATGAAATTTTAAGTTGTTGAGGTTTCCCGTAAGGATTGTGTTTTAGATTGATGTAGATTGCTAATGAAAAGACATGAGGTAATATTAAATTTCGGTAAGTGATTACTATATTATATTTATATATTTGGTACACTTATCTTTAAACTTATAGTTTACTCTGAAATTAATATTTAAACATTTAATTTTTAATAAGTTATAATATGAAAAGGAAAAGTGTAAACTCATCAAATTTATTTTCTATTGGTTATGATGAGTCTTTTATGATTTTAGAGATAGAATTTAAAGAAGGAGGAATATATCAGTATTTTAATGTTCCTAAATCTGTTTATTTAGGTTTGTGGAAAGCTTCCTCTCATGGAAAATATTTTGATAGGCATATAAAAAAAGCAAATTATAGTCAAAAAAAGGTAAGGTAAATGAAGATAAATAAATTAAAAATAAAGAATTGGAGATCTATTATAGATGAAGAGATTCAGTTTCAAGATTTAATTATTCTTATCGGTCAAAATAACCATGGGAAATCGAATGTTTTAAGTTCAATACTATTTTTTTTCGGAGAAATAAAAATTCAACAACTTGATTTTAATAAAGATTCAGATGAAATATTTGTAGAAATTGAATTTTCTGATTTAAATGAAACTGAAAAAATAACATTCCAAAAGTATGTTTCTTCAGAAAACACTATAACTGTTAGAAAAACAGCTAAAAATGATTTAAGTTTAAGTTATAATGGTTTTATTCAAGAACCTAAGTTAGATTGGTTGAAAGAGTCAAATGTTGGCACGTTTTCTAAAAGAGAGGAAGCTGAAAAGCTACCTTTAAAACAGTATTTACCGGTAGCAGGAAGAATTACAAAAACTGATTTTATAACAGCACAACAAGATTATGTTAAAGCTAATTTTGATAAAATAAAATTTGATTACAAATTAGAGGAAACAAATTTTTTAGGAGCAACAAATGTTGCTAAAGGTATTTTTGGTGATTTATTTTTTATTCCTTCAATTAAAAATGCATCAGATGAGTTAAATCCTAAAGGTAATAGCTTTTTCGGTCAATTGTATACAAAGGTAATTAATAGAATTTCTGAGAATAATCCAGAATTTATAGACGCTAAAAAAAGAATTATTGAATTATCTAAAATATTAAATAAAACTGATAAAAATGGCGGAATCAATAAGGATAGACCCAAAGAACTTACTTCATTAGAAGGCTTATTAGATGATGAACTGAAAAGTTGGGATACTAAAATTGATATTCAAATTACGCCTCCAAATGTAGAAGATATTTTCAAAGTGGGAGCAAATGTTTCTTTAGATGATGGAATTAAAACAGATATTACAAGAAAAGGGCATGGTCTTCAAAGAGCTTTAATTTTTGCATTAATAAAAGCTTGGGCAAAAGTTTTAAAATTAGAAAGAGAAGAGCAAGATAAAAACGAGAGTTCAAATAGAAAAGCTTCGAAATCAACTTATTTTATTTTTGAAGAACCAGAGTTATTTTTACATCCTCAAGCACAAAAAGAATTATTTGCGTCTTTAATTAATCTTTCAAATGAAGAAAGTCAAGTAGTTTTGTGTACACATTCAAGTTCTTTTTTGGATTTAAACTATCATAAATCCATATGTATTGTAAAAAAAGAAAATATTGAAGTAGGAACAAAGGTGTTACAATTTACAAATGATATTTTTGAGGAAAATGAAGATAAAAAACAATTTAATTTGAGTTATTGGATTAATCCAGAAAGAAGTGAATTGTTTTTTGCTAAGAAGGTTATCTTAGTTGAAGGGCAAACAGACAAAACAATACTGCCTATGTTAGCTAAAGATTTGGATATATTTAGATATGATTTTACAATCATAGATTGTGGGAGTAAAGACAGTATACCTTTGTATATTAATTTATTAAATAAATTTAAAATTAAATACTGTGTCGTATATGATAAAGATCATCAAGAAGGTAAAAGTGATCAAGCTATAAAGACAGCAGACAAAATCACTAATATCATTGAAGATATAATAGATATCGGTTTAGGAAAAAGTATGGTATTAGTAAACGATATTGAGGAAGAACTTGGTATGTTTGAGAAAGGCGGAAGAAATAAGGCGTATGCTGCAATAAATTTTATAAACTCTGATAAGTACGCATTGTCAAATAGTTTTAGAAATAAAATTATAAGTGTTTTTAGTGAATAAAATTTCACATAAAAAATTAAGTAAATGAAAAACGAAAATCAAATAAAATGTCCTAATTGTGGGACTTCCATAGATGTTCAAGATATTTTATCGCATCAATTAGAAGAGGAAATAAAGCAAAAATACCAGTCGCAAATAGCGGCAGAGAAGAAGCGTTACGAAAGTCAGCAAGAAAAGTTAAAACTAGAAAAGTTAGATTTCGAGAATAAGAAAAAGCGCGAAAACGTGTTATTTCAAGAACGTTTAGAAAATCAGCTTAAAGAAGATAAAAAGGAAATAGAAGCAAAGCTAAAGCTTAAATTAAAGGAGGAATCTTCCGATCAGTTTGAAGCCTT
The DNA here is from genome assembly GCF_947500605.1 of uncultured Lacinutrix sp. Taxonomy (GTDB): domain Bacteria; phylum Bacteroidota; class Bacteroidia; order Flavobacteriales; family Flavobacteriaceae; genus Lacinutrix. The sequence continues at coordinate 215,534 of NZ_CANMSJ010000001.1, forward strand.
ACAAAAGGAATTAAACGAAAAATCTGAGCAAGTAAAAGAGTTAAACCGATCTAAAGCCGAAATAGAAAAGCTTAAAAGAGAAAAAGGCGAACTTAAAGAAGCTGCCGAAGCCGAGGCACAGAAAAAGCTAAACGAGATTCTAACCACAGAAAAGGAAAAGATTAAAAAATCTGAGGAAGACAAAAACGAATTGCGTTTTAAAGAAATGCAAAAGCAATTAGAAGACCAGAAAAAGCTTACCGAAGAAATGAAACGTAAGCAAGAGCAAGGTTCTATGCAATTGCAAGGTGAAGTTCAAGAATTAGCAATAGAGGAGTGGTTGGCGTCTAAGTTTCCGTTAGATACAATACAAGAAATTAAAAAAGGAGCTAGAGGTGGCGATTGCCTTCAAATTGTACACACCAGAACCGAGCAAAACTGTGGTACTATCTATTACGAAAGTAAACGTACTAAAGATTTTCAGCCTAGCTGGATAGAAAAATTTAAAGCAGATATTAGAGACAAAGGCGCTAATATTGGTGTGTTGGTAACCGAGGTTATGCCATCGGACATGGACCGAATGGGATTAAGAGATGGCATTTGGATTTGTAATTACGACGAATTTAAAGGTTTATGTGCCGTATTAAGAGAAGGTATTTTACAAGTAAACAACGCTATAATCACCCAAGAAAATAAAGGTGATAAAATGGATTTACTTTACGATTACCTAACCAGTACAACCTTTAGAATGCAAATAGAAGCGATTGTAGAAGGTTTTACACAAATGAAATCGGACTTAGAAAGCGAAAAACGCTCTATGCAACGTATTTGGAAACAAAGAGAAAAGCAAATAGAGAAAGTAGTGACTAATACTATAGATATGTATGGTTCTATTAAAGGTATTGCTGGAAACGCAATCCAATCTGTTAAAGCATTAGAGTTACCAGGTTACGATGACGACGACGATTTAGAGTAGTATATTTTAAGCAGTATTAATCTCGTGTTTTAAAAGAAAAAGGTAATTAATAAAATATAAAGGATAAATTTGTCCGCTATTAAATATAGCATTATATTTGTCGTATAAATAAAGAAATAGATGTTTTCAAAATCTTGCGAATATGGTTTACGCGCTGTAATTTTTGTAGCTCAGCAGAGCTCGAAAGGAGAGAAGGTGAGTTTAATCACTATTTCGGAAGAGATTAATTCGCCTTCGGCATTTACTGCCAAAATTTTACAACAATTAACAAGAGCACATATATTAACCTCTATAAAAGGTCGCTACGGTGGTTTTTTTATAGAGGATAATAAAATGGATACAAAGCTTAGCGAAATAGTAAGTTTATTAGATGGCGATGCTATATATAATGGCTGCGGTTTAGGTTTAAAACAATGCGATGCAAACTCACCGTGTCCTTTACATTTTAAATTTATTGAGATTAGAGATAACTTAAAGACGATGCTTGAAAGTACATCGTTAAAAGCTTTAGTGGATGATCTTAGTTTGGGGACTTTCATTTTAAAACGCTAAAAAAAATTAATTATAAATAGGATAAAAAGGTCTTTTAATCGATTATGAAAAAACAAATCATTTACAGTATCGCTTTAACTTTTATATGGATAGGTTTTGTAGGCGCAATAAGCTTTATGGAAGCTTGGTTAAAATTTCAAGCACCTAATATTACCACAGCGTTAGGCTTAGGCATTGGGCAGTTAGTTTTTAAAGCACTTAATAGCGTAGAGATTACCTGCGCCATTTTAATACTACTCTTAATTTTTAGTAGTAAACACACACAACGTTTTAAGGCGTTACCGTTTTTAATAATAGCGTTAGTAGTACTTGTTATTCAAACCGTTTGGGTTTTACCAGCCTTAGACGCTAGAGCAAGTTTAATTATTAATATGGTTAAAGTACCACCAAGCAAACTACATCTGTGGTATGTTATTCTAGAATTAATAAAAGTAACAAGCTTAATTATTTACGGTATTAAAAAACTACGCATTCACACATTAGATAATAAACAAATAACAACCACATGAAAAAAGCATCATTAACAGACGACTTGGTTTTTACACCAAACAAACCAGCAATTACACTAATACTAAAAACAGAAACTACTAAAGAAATAAGAATTGCCTTAGAAAAAGGGCAAACCATGAAAGAACACAAAGCACCATTTCCAATAATTGTTGAGGTTTTTGATGGTGCCATAGAATTTGGTGTAAACGGCGAAAAACAACACTTAACAAAAGGAGCACTAATAGCGTTAGACGCAAATGTTCCTCACGATTTAAAAGGGCTAGAAAATAGTATTATTAGGTTATCTCTTTCTATCGCAGATACAGTACAACGTGTACAAAACGTAGGTTAATATAAAAGTAAAAATATATAAAAATGAAAAAAGTTTGGATTGCATTTTCAAGCGTAGTCATACTCTCTTTTATTGCCCTAATTTGGGTAGGAACAGAAGTATACCAAAAACAACCACCAATACCAGAAACGGTAATAATTGAAGAAACAGGAGAGGTAGTATATACAAAAGCCGACATACAAATTGGGCAAAACGTTTGGGAGTCTATAGGAGGTATGGAAGTCGGTTCCATTTGGGGACATGGTAGTTATGTTGCTCCAGATTGGTCTGCCGATTGGATACATAAAGAAGCCGTTTTTATGCTAGATGCATGGGCTAAAAAAGACTACAATACGACTTACGATAATTTAGATGTAGAGCCTAAAGCAGCCTTAAAAGCGCGTTTAATTAAGACCATTAAAACAAATACTTTTAATCCTTTAGATAAAAGTGTTACCATAACGCAAGAGCGTTACACTGCTATTGTTAGCAATACGGCACATTATACCGATATTTTTTCTAACGGTTATGAGCAATATGCCATACCAAAAGGCGCACTAGAAGACACCGAAAAATTAGAGCAGCTAAATGCCTTTCTATTTTGGACTTCTTGGGCAGCAAGTACTAACAGACCAGATAAGGAGTATACTTACACATCAAACTGGCCACACGAACCTTTAATTGGTAATACAATTACTGCCGATTCTCAAATATGGTCGGGATTCTCGGTAGTATTATTGCTATTATTTATTGGGATATTAACGTACTATTATCTTAGAAAACACGAGAAAGGAGAGGCTGTTATACATCCTAAAGAAGATCCTTTAGGAAAATTAGTGCTTACTAGATCTCAAAAATCGGTTTTAAAATATTTTATCGTCATATCACTATTAATAGGGCTTCAGGTAATATTAGGCGTATTAACAGTGCATTATACAGTAGAAGGTCAGGCCTTTTTTGGTTACGATTTATCTAGTGTATTACCTTATTCCATAACCAGAACTTGGCATACGCAATTAGCAGTATTCTGGATTGCAGCCACATGGTTAGCAACAGGTTTATTTTTAGCACCAATGATTAGTGGTAAAGAAATGAAATACCAAGTCTTTGGTATTAATTTCCTCTTTATTGCATTACTTATTATTGTTTTAGGATCTTTAGTAGGCGAGTGGCTTGGTGTACATCAGTTTTTAGATTTAACAACCAATTTCTTCTTTGGCCATCAAGGTTACGAGTACATGGATTTAGGTAGATTCTGGCAAATATTTTTAGGTATCGGTCTTGTTTTATGGGTACTTATGGTTGGAAGACACGTCGTATTTGGTATTAGAAAAAATGACGATTCTAAGCATTTATTAATCATATTATTAATTTCTGTAATTGCTATTGGTATGTTTTTCTTTTCAGGATTAATGTATGGCGAAAACAGTAGTTTGCCAGTAATTAACTATTGGAGATGGTGGTTAGTACACCTTTGGGTAGAAGGATTCTTCGAGGTTTTTGCAACAGTAATTATTGCCTTTATTTTTCTAAGAATGAAAATTCTTTCGGCTAAAACAGCAGGACGTGCTTCTATAGCCTCTGCAACAATATTTTTAGCAGGTGGTATTATTGGGACGCTTCATCATCTATACTATTCGGGTACACCAGTGCAAGCCATAGCTTTAGGTGCTACATTTAGTGCGCTAGAAGTGGTGCCACTTACTTTAATGGGTTTCGAAATTAGAGAGAATTGGAACTTGTTAAAATCGCATAAATGGGTTCAAAATTACAAATGGCCAATATTCTTTTTTATTGCAGTCGCGTTCTGGAATATGGTAGGTGCAGGTGTTTTTGGTTTTTTAATAAATCCGCCAATCGCATTGTATTACATTCAAGGTTTAAATACCACAGCAGTACATGCACATACCGCATTATTTGGAGTCTATGGATTGTTAGGAATGGGCTTTATAATTATATGTTTACGTTTTTACTCAGACCGTGTTTGGAGTTCTACAAAACTAAAAAGAGCCTTTTGGTTATTAAATATCGGTTTAGTAGCTATGGTTGTTTTTAGCATGTTACCAATAGGTATTATTCAAGCATATACGTCTATTACAAAAGGCTATTCGTTTGCGCGTAGTGCAGATTTACTGTACTCACCAACGATTCAAACCTTAAAATGGTTACGTATGATTGGAGATATTATTTTTTCTGTCGGAATATTTTACTTCTGCTGGTTTACTATTAACGAAACTATTTACTGTTTAAAAAAGAAAATCTAATACCCATTTTAATATGAAAACAATTGAAGATAGAGCAGATGTTTACAAGTTGGTAACTACTTTTTATGCTAAAGTTAGAGCTGATGCACTTTTAGGTCCCATTTTTAATCATCATTTAACAGATGAGCAATGGCCACCGCATTTAGATAAACTAACCGATTTTTGGGTAACAAATTTATTTGGTGAAGCCTGTTTTAAAGGAAACCCAAGTCAAGCACACCAAAAAGTAGATAACTATTTAAACCATAAAATGGCACAACACCATTTTACACAATGGTTAGAATTATGGTTTAAAACTATCGATTCTTTATTTGTAGGCGAACATGCCAATCGTGCAAAAGAAGCCTCAAAACGAATGGCGATGGGACAACTTGCTAATGTTTGTAGGACTAGAGAACAATTGTAGACAAAAATAAAGTAACTATATTACTGTTAATGGTTTAGTGATATTTAACTTTAAAACTGTAAAAGGCAACATTAAAACTTTTATTTTGCTACTTAAACCGGGATGGAAAGTTGTAAAAACTTATATTTAAAAGATTTAATGTTGTTTTACGGATTAATGGTATTATCTTTGCTGCACATTAATAAATTAAATTACATTACAATGAATAAAGGTACAGTTAAATTTTTCAACGACGCGAAAGGATTTGGATTCATCACTGAAGAAGGTGTTGACAAAGATCATTTCGTACACATTTCTGGATTAATCGATGAGATTAGAGAAGGTGACCAAGTTGAATTCGATTTACAAGAAGGAAACAAAGGATTAAACGCGGTTAACGTAAAAGTTATCTAAGAATATATTCATATTTTTTCAAAAAGTCCATCTAATTTAGATGGGCTTTTTTTATGCTCAATAGTTTGTGCTACAAAAAGTGTGATTATCTTTACCAAAAAATATTTTATGTCAAAACAGTTTTCAGATATTGGGATTAATAAGCAACTTCAAGAAAGTTTAGCGGCTTTACAAATTTCTGTACCTACAGATATTCAAGAAAAAGTTATTCCTGTTATTCTAAACCAAAAAGAAGATGTTGTTGCATTAGCAAAAACAGGAACAGGTAAAACTGCAGCTTTTGGTTTACCATTATTACAACTTATAGACATAGAAAAATCTTCTATTCAGACTGTAATACTTGCACCTACAAGAGAATTGGGACAACAAATTTTTAATAATTTGGAGTCTTATAATGCAGAAAGCATGCAGGTATCTATTGCAGGATTATTTGGAGGAATCCCAATAAAACCACAAATAGAAAGATTAAAAGAAACAACTCATATTGTAGTAGCAACTCCGGGACGTTTAGCAGATTTAATAGAACGCAATGCTATAAACGTTAAAGACATCACCTATTTTGTGTTGGATGAAGCAGACGAAATGGTAAGTGCGCACAAAGAAGGCGTAGATGCTATTATTAAAGCTTTACCAAAAAGCAGAAGAACATTACTTTTTACAGCTACAATGCCAGGAACCATTATGCAAATGGTTCAAAATTACATGTCTAAACATGTAGTGCAAATTGAAGCGAATATGGAATCTGTTGGTCATCAAGGTATCGATCACCAATACATAGTTGTAGAACCGATAGAGAAACTTGAAGTTTTACTTCATTTTTTAAATGCAAACGAAGGACAGCGTGGTATTATATTCTGTAAAACAAAAGCAGCAGTAAATAAACTAGCAAAAAAATTAGCGATTAATAAGTTCTCATCTGGAGCCATTCATGGAAGTTTAACTCAAGGTATTCGAGATCGTATTATGGGTCAGTTTAGAGAAGGTCATATTGATATTTTAGTGGCTACAGATTTAGCGGCGCGTGGTATTGATGTAAAAGAGTTGTCTTGGGTAGTAAATTACCATTTACCAGATACTTACGAAGCGTATGTGCACAGAAGCGGACGTACTGCTAGAGCAGGTGCAAACGGTTTATCGCTTACAATTATACAGAAAGAAGAAGTAGAAGATATTGGTGAGTTTGAAGAAGAGTTAAACATTAGTTTTACACCTTTTAAAAAGCCAGATGCCCAAAGTATAGAAGATAATAATACGTTATTATGGGCTAAAAAAATATTTAAAGCGAAACCTAATAGAGAGGTCAATGAAGGTTTAAAAGGACAAATTAAAACCATATTCCATCATTTAACAAAAGAGGAATTAGTAGATAAAATACTGGCGAATTACTTGATGCAAACCAGTGCGAGTAAAGAAAAGCCAGAAGAGCCTAAAAAGAAGAAAAATAAGTAATTTTTATAATAGAATGTTGTCATTTCGAGTGATTCTGAAGTATAAGGAATTGTACCGAGAAGTTTAACTCTAAATTTTTATCATATTAATTCTGATAAAAAAGAAACACTAGAAAAGACAATACACCGTTAGATAATTTTATGAAGGAAAAGAATAACAATCAAGAGATTGAAAACTGTATTGCAACAATTCAGAAGTTATTGGATGATACCGATCAACTTTTCGAATTACCAGAAGACCAAAGAGTAGCACTTTTTAAAGTCGCTGGTGCCTTAACACGCCCAAGTCGTGAGGAGTTTCAACGCAGACGTAAAGACGCTAAAAAAGCGGCAAAGCGTAAAATGATTGAAAGCGATAAGCATGCTAGAAAATCTACTGGTATTCGTTCGGCTAGAGAAGCGGCTTTATTTGTAGCACCAAAATTATTGGCAGCTGCCGTAATTAACGAAGATACTCCAGAATTAGAATCGCCAAGAAACTGCTACGTTTGTAAAACAGTCTATACTAAATTGCACCATTTTTACGATACGATGTGTACCGATTGTGGCGATTTAAACTATGCTAAACGTTTTCAAACTACAGATTTAAAAGATCAAGTGGCTGTAATTACAGGTTCTCGATTAAAAATTGGATACCATATTACATTAATGTTATTGCGTTCTGGTGCAACAGTTGTTGCAACTACACGTTTTCCGGCAGATTCTGCTATTCGTTTTTCTAAAGAAGAGGATTATAACACGTGGAGTGATCGTTTACATATTCATGGTCTAGATTTAAGACACATACCAAGTGTAGAGATTTTCTGTAACTATATAGAACAAAAATACGACCGCTTAGATATATTAATAAATAACGCAGCGCAAACGGTTAGGCGTCCGTCTGGTTTTTATTTCCATTTAATGGAAAATGAAAAGTTACCTATCGATAAGTTACCAAAGCTAGCACAAACGTTATTACAAGATCACGAAAGTTGTTTAAAAGAACTGTCTAGCTTAAGTGTTGGACCTTCTAAAACAGATAAAAACAATGTATTACCTGTAACTTGGCATGGTCCAGAACCAGGTATTGGGTTAAGAAACTCAGCAGAGTTATCTCAAATCCCTTATAGTTTCGATAACTCTTTACAAACAGCAGAGGTATTTCCAGAAGGTGAATTGGATGCCGATTTACAGCAAGTAGATTTACGTAAAACTAACAGTTGGAGATTAAAATTAGGTGAAATTGAAACTACCGAAATGGTAGAAGTACAGCTTGTAAATGCTGTTGCACCTTTTGTATTGTGTAATCGTTTGTCTAATTTAATGATGAAAGAAAACACAGGCAAAAAGCACATAATTAATGTGTCGGCAATGGAAGGGAAGTTTCATAGGTTTAAAAAAGAAGACAGACATCCACATACAAATATGGCAAAAGCAGCCTTAAATATGTTAACGCATACTTCTGCTGGAACCTTTGCTAAAGCAGGTATTTACATGAACGCAGTGGATACAGGTTGGGTTACAGACGAAGATCCAGCAGCTTTATCTAAAAAGAAAGTGGAAGTACACGATTTCCAACCTCCATTAGATATTGTAGATGGTGCAGCTCGGGTTATGGATCCATTAATAGATGGTATTAATACCGGTAAACACTGGAGTGGTAAGTTTTTAAAGGATTATTTTCCAATAGATTGGTAGAAAACTATTGCTATAATTGATAAATGCTACAAAAAAGTATATCTGTTTTTTCTCATAGACTCATTAAAGATGGTTTTGAATAGAAATACGACTTAATTGGGTTAAAATAACATAACAATAAGTTAATACCGTTGTTTTTAAACACCAGATATACTATTAAATTTACGCATAGGATATTAAATGAAACATAAAGTAATTGATTGTTAAAATCACTAAAAAGAAACATTTAATACCTATAAGACATTAAAAAGCTTCCAATATTTGGAAGCTTTTATGCTTTTTCTATAATAGTTTCTTTAAAAAATAACTTTAAAACAATTCTTATATTATCGCATTTAAGATTGATTAAAAGAACTATTTTTAGCCCTTTAAAATTAACTAAAATAGTATGCCGAAGTCTAACTCAAAAGTCCTGATTATAGTAGCGTTTTTCTCTATTTACATTATTTGGGGATCAACGTATTTACTTAATAAAATTGCAGTTACCGAGTTGTCTCCATTTTTTTTGGCATCCATTCGTTTTTCTTGTGCAAGTGTTTTAATTTTTAGCATTGCAAAAATCATGAAAATGAAACTGTCTATTACAAAAAAACAGTTTCGAAATTCAATACTTGTTGGATTTCTATTTTTAGTCTACGGAAATGGAGTTTTTGTGTGGGCATTAAAGTATGTAGATAGTGGTTTTGCAGCATTATTGGCATCTACACAACCTTTATTTGTATTGTTATTAATGCGTTTAATGGATAATAAAAAAATGAAACCTAAGTCTTTAATAGGAGTAGGTTTAGGACTTATAGGTATGTACTTATTGGTAAGTCAGCAAGATTTAGTAGCAAATGAAGGTGCACTTTTAGGGATTTTTATGATTTTTACTTGTGTTTTGGGCTGGAGTTATGCTAGTGTATTTGTTTCTAAAGCAGATATGCCAAAAAATTATTTTGTGGCAACAGGTTACCAAATGGCTATTGGAAGTATAATGTTACTTTGTGCAAGTTTATTAACCAAAGAAGAATGGATTTCACCATTAGAGTGGAGTACTAATGTAAAAACAGCTATGTTTTTATTAATAACCTTTGGAAGTATTGTTGCTTTTACGGCTTTTAATTTCTTGTTAAAGCAAGTGTCTACAGAGAAAGTAGCAACATCGGCTTATGTAAATCCAATTGTTGCGATGCTTTTAGGTTGGTATGTTTTAGACGAACAACTAAGTACGCAATCTATGGTAGCTGCAGTAGTACTATTAACAGGTGTTTATTTTATTACTTCAAGGAAAAAAGTATAGTGTTTCTATTTGTGGCATTGTAATTGCATTCTAGTTAGTAATTATTAAAATTAAATATATTATTATGAGTACAGGAACAGTAAAATTTTTCAACGACACAAAAGGATTTGGATTTATTACAGAAGAAGGAGTAGACAAAGATCACTTTGTACACGTTTCAGGATTAATCGATGAGATTAGAGAAGGAGACGCAGTTGAATTTGACCTTCAAGAAGGAAACAAAGGATTAAACGCAGTTAACGTAAAAGTTATCTAAGATATATACTTCAAGTTTTTATAAAAGCCCATCATTACTGATGGGCTTTTTTTTGTTTTTGTAATTTTATAGACCAAGCTATTAGCCTATTAATTATAGAAACATTGAATAGTTTAGCTTAAGGCTATATATTTCATCTATATTTACAACTTAAGTTGTTGATAGCTTTATTATATGGGTTTCCTTTAAACTCATTAAACATTTTCATTTGGTCTTTTTCAATTTTTAATTAAGCGTTTTTCAGTATAAAAAATCTGTGCGTCGTATTATTCTAATTTAAAAATTAATAGCATCAATAATCCAAAATTTTCAAGAGATATAAATCCAGACTTCGCAAGAACGTTAAGGTCACGAGTAAATACGTATTTTAAAACACATAAAAAAAGCAGAAACGGTAATGCAACAATGGTTGTTAAGACTATTATTATGCTATCGTTATTTATTGTGCCATTGGCTTTATTGTCTTCCGGTTTGGTAACAGCAACTTGGCAATTATTTGCTTTATATATTCTTAGCGGATTTGGTATGGCAGGTATTGGAATGGGCGTAATGCATGATGCCATTCACGGATCATATTCTAAAAACAAAACTGTAAATAAAATATTAAGTTATTCTTTTAATCTTATTGGAGCTAATGCTACTGTTTGGAGAATACAGCATAATGTTTTACACCATACATATACTAATATTGATCATTCTGACGACGATTTAAATGCGCCATTTTTTCTAAGGTTTTCACCACATGCAAAACATTATAAATCTCACCAATACCAACATATTTATATTTGGTTTTTCTATGGTATTTCTACTATATCGTGGATTACAACTAAAGACTTTGTGCGTTTAAAACGTTATAGAGACATGGGCTTTTTAAACAAAAAGAATGAATATAAAAAAGCCTTAATTAGCATGACAGCGTGGAAACTTTTTTACTATTCTTATGCTATTGTATTACCTATGATTTTATTACCATTTGCTTGGTATACTATCTTATTAGCTTTTATATGCATGCATTTTGTTACAGGTCTTTTAGTAAGTACTGTTTTTCAGGTGGCACATATAATGCATGACAATACTTTTCCTTTACCGGATGAAGATGGCGCAATGAACGATAATTGGTATGCGCATCAATTTGCAACGACTTGCAATTTTGCTCCAAGAAGTAAATTTCTATTTTGGCTTATTGGAGGATTAAACTATCAAGTAGAACACCATGTGTTACCAGATGTTTGCCATGTACACTATAAAAACTTAACCAAAATAGTATCGGATACTGCGATAGAGTTTGGGATGCCTTACCACGTTAAGAAGTCTTTTTTTCAAGCCATTATAGACCATACCAAAACACTTAAGCAATTAGGTAAAAAGGATGCAGTAGGAGCGTAATAATTTCATGTACTAAACAGCAAAATTGTCATTAAAGATGCTTTGGCATAATATTTGACTTGTATAAAGTAATTATTAAAATTAAATATAATACTATTATGAGTAAAGGAACAGTTAAATTTTTCAACGACACAAAAGGATTTGGATTCATCACTGAAGAAGGTGTAGATAAAGATCATTTTGTACACGTTTCAGGACTAATCGATGAGATTAGAGAAGGTGACGAAGTTGAATTTGACCTTAAAGAAGGAAACAAAGGATTAAACGCAGTTAACGTAAAAGTTATCTAAGATATATACTTCAAGTTTTTACAAAAGCCCATCAATTTATTGATGGGCTTTTTTTGTCATATAATGTGACATTATTAATTAGTGTGTCACTGCCATTTGAATGTGGTTGTCATTTAGAGGATTTTTGTCATTGTGAGCGCAGCGAAGAATCTCTTTTATAAAACAATAGATTCTTCAGTCGTTCATCCTTCTGAATGACAATACATTGATATTTTTTCATTACAAGTAGAATTAAGTGTAGCGATATAACTGCTATTAAGAGCATTATTGTCATTCAGGTCGCAGCGAGGAATCTCTATTATAAAACAATAGATTCTTCAGTCGTTCCTCCTTCTGAATGACAATGCATTGAGATTTTTTTTCATTACAAGTAGAAATGTTAATAGTTTTATAGCTGTTATTCAGAACATTACTGTCATTCAGAGCACAGCGAAGAATCTTAAAATTCAATAACATAACCATTAACAAAAGATTCTTTTATATCTTTAAGTTATGAAAATTCATGCTTCCCATAATTACTATGTTTATATACTTACAAATAAAAACAAAACAGTATTATATGTTGGAATTACTAATAATTTAAAAGAAAGACTCTATTTTCATAAAAATCCACTTCCTTTTTCAAAAGCATTTACGAGTAAATATAAATGTTATTATTTAATTTATCATGAGCATTTTTTTAATATTGAAGATGCTATAAAAAGAGAAAAACAAATTAAAGGAAAAAGTAGAGCTAAGAAAGAAATATTAATTAGTGAATTTAATAAAAATTGGTCATTTTTAGATGAAACGATTTAGAGCTTCCATTCAAAGTATTACTGTCATTCAGAGCGCAGCGAAGAATCTCTTTTTATAAGGTTGTTAGATTCTTCAGTCGTTCCTCTTTCTGAATGACAATGCATTGCGTTTTTTTATAACAAGTAAAAATGTTAGTAATTATATAGTTGTTATTAAAATCATTACTATCACTCAGAGTATAACTGTCATTCAGAGCGCAGCGAAGAATCTTCTATTATAGAACAATAGATTCTTCAGTCGTTCCTCCTTCTGAATGACAATGCATTGAGATTTTTTTCATTATAAGTAGAGTTTTTAGTAGCTTTATAACTGTCATTCAGAGCGCAGCGAAGAATCTATAGAATAAAGACCTAACCATTAGAATACAAGATTAAAAACACGCCAATCATAATTCCTGCTAAAGGCACTAATTTTTTACGTTTGTTCTTTTCTTTAAAAACAATACCTCCAATTACCACAGCTATAATTAACTGACTTCTTTTAATTGCAGACAATAACATTATTAAAGCTTCAGGATCCTGCAAGGCTTTAAAGTAAAAGTAATCTGCAGCTACTAATAACAAACCAACAGCAACAATAGACCACCTAAATTTAAATGCTTTACGCTTTGCGGCATATGGAAACCAGGTAATACTTAATATAACTAGTAAAATAAGGATAGTATATAAGCAAAACCAAAACTGTAAGGTTTGTGGATTTAAACTTAAATTCTGAATTAAAAACTTATCGTATAAACCACTTGAAGCACCTAAAAACGTAGCACCTATAATGGCAAATATCCATTTGTTACGTTTAAAATTAATACCTTCTTTTTTTCCGATTCGAGAATATAATATCACCGAAAATATAATTAAGAAAAACCCAAACCATTGGTATAAATTAGGACTTTCTTTATAAATTACAATTGCTCCAATAAATGTAAAAAATGGTCCAGCCGAACGTATTGGTGTTACAATAGTTAGTGGCAAATGTTTTAATGCTTGATAGGCTAAAATCCATGAAGCGGCCATTATAGCTGACTTAATAAAAATAAAGCCATGCATTTTCCAAGCAATATCTTGAAAATTAAAACCATTCTCTTTTGCATATTCAGGGTAGAAAATGGAGAGTAAATAAAATGCTGCAACAAATAAAAAGCCACTAGAAACAGTACCTAAAAGTACCGGGAAAACCTCGTTTCCTCGTACTGCATGTTTTTTACATAAGTTATGTAATCCTAAAAAAAGTGCGGCCAATAAGCCTAAATACATCCACATGGCGCGAATATAGTTTTTTAAGAGATTTTGTAATTAAAATGAAGTGAAATTTTTAAGGATTTATATCTTTAAAATAAAAGCCGTGTTAACCTGCAACTTTCTCTCTTGTAGTAAGAGATTTCGTTTTGTTATATTTCATAAATAAGTTAATCCATATGTTTCTAGAAACTCTTAAAATTATTGGTAATGCAATAACCATTACAGTAACTATTAGCACATAACAAATGGCTAAAGAAAGATGGAGTAGAAAGTAAGATAGAAAAAAAGTAGTCCCACCAAAAAAGATACCAACAGGATAACTAACATACATAGCACCAAAAAAGAAAGAAGGTTCTATTTTATATTTTGTATTGCAATGGCTACAACGTTCATTCATAGTTAATGTACTTGATATTTTGTATGGATTATGCACAGTGTACATACTCTCGTTTTGACAAACAGGACAATTTCCAGTGAAAATACTATAAACTTTAGTTCCTTTTAAAAATGACATAATCAAACTGTTTTTATTCTTAATTATATGTTTTTATTAAAAACCACATCTAAATAGTACTTATTTGGGTTTTAATCACCTTTTATATAATTACTACAATTGCTTATTTTAACACTGTAAATGTATACTATTGTTATTGTGTATTACTTGTATCAATGTCTCCATTATTTGTATATTTAGGACATATTTGTTATTATGAAAAACTTACCCATTTTAAATATACAGCAGTTTGATGAAGAAGAGACTTTATCTAATTTCTACAGTAACGATTTAAGAGTACACTTAAAAAAGAATGCAGAAATGGTGCATAAACCACATAGTCACAATTTCTTTTTATGTGTTTTTTTTGCTGAAGGTATAGGTACGCACGAAATAGATTTTAATATTTATAATGTTACAAGAGGTAGTGTTTTCTTTTTAAGGCCCGGACAAATGCATAGTTGGAAATTTACTAGTATCCCAAAAGGTTACATTTTTTTTCACACTCAAGATTTTTATGAGTTTCATTTTTTGAATAAAAAACTAAGTCAGTTTCCGTTTTACTATTCTTATGAGAATCCTCCAAATCTTATTTTAAAAGAAGAGCAACTTGATGCTATAGAAATTAGATTTAAAGAAATAAATAACGAGTATCATGAAAAAGACGCTTATAAAAATCAAAAATTAGCAAGTCTTATTAATCTGGTTTATATCGATTTATCTCGAATTTATACAACTATAAAGTCTAGAAAAGAAGTGTTTTCGTCATCTTACTTACAGGCCTTAAGTATTTTAGAGGAAACGATTGACCAATTTTATAAAACTGAAAAAGCGGTTACATTTTATGCCGATAAGCTGAATATAACTTCCAAACACTTAAACCGAATCACAAAAACAACTATTAATAAAACCACTACAGAGCTTATTACAGAACGTGTATTATTAGAAGCAAAACGATTAATTGTACATTCTAAAAAATCATTATCTATTACAGCTGAGACATTAGGATATAATGATTACGCACATTTTTCTAAATTATTTAAACAAAAGGTAGGAGTAACACCTTTAGATTTTAAGAAAAAATACGAGACTAATAGTTAACGTGTTTTATAATATTATTTATTACTTAAAATACTTTCCAAGGCGTAATACAATCTATTTTGAGCATTTTCTTGTGAGCCAAAAATAGATCGAAAAAGCTCACCTTTTTCAGAAATAAGCAACCATTGTGGTGTGCCTTCTGCATTAAATTGGTTATATACTTTATGTTGCTCGTCTATATAAATGGGAAACGGAACTTCTCCACTTGTAAAAATACTTTTAATGTTTTCTTTTGTGCCTTCTCTGTTTATAAAATCGGCATGGATGCCTGCAACTTGAATTGTTGGATACTCTTGTTGAAATTTATAAGCCAAAGGAATCGCACGACCCGTGCAACCTAAGCAATCGTTATTATAAATAATAAGTAATAGAATTTTATTTTTATAGGCTGCCATTAAGTCTACAGCAATACCATCTAAATTTTTAACCTGTATGTGTTGTATTGGTGTGTTCATTTTTGTCTTTTTTATTGGCTATTACTATTAGCAAATTTAAATGTAAAATTGAATGGTCTAACATTTTTTAAAATATTAATTAACTTAACTATTTTAGTTTCTTAAGGATAAAAAACGAAGTGCTCATAAATCGCGTATTTGAAAATTTATTTACAATGGCACGGAATATTAAAAATATAGCACTTAGGCTTATTTTCTTTTTTTGATGTAAAAACGTGTTGAAAACAATAGAAGTGTAGTGGCTTATTTTTTTATACCTTTAAAAACATTTTATGATTATTTCGATTACTATTGCCTAGAACATTTTATAAGATTTCGATTAAAATAGGTTCTATTATTATTCACTTTAAAAATAAAAAAATGAGAACGTATTTTATACTTGCTGTTTTATGTTTTAGTTCAATTATTGGTTTTGGTCAAAAACTAGAAATAGAAAGAGCGTCACCTTTTACTGCTGTTAAATGGGAAAATAATGAACCCATTGTTCAATTTGAAAATGAATGGTATCATTTTCAAAAATTGGATCATATTAATAAAAAAGAACTTTTAGATTATTGTAAAAAGGAGTTTGGAGATAAATGGCAAAAACGATTTTCTGAAGATTTAGTAGAAGTACTTACAGAAGGATTAAACTACAAACCTAATGTACAGGTTGCATTACAATTGTCTAAAGATGGTGTTACAAAAGAATTCACTGGATTTTTTACTTTAGAAAACAGACAACGTTCGCTTAAATATAATAGAAGCAAAGCTGTTTCTAAAACGAAACATTTATTACCTAAAAAATTAACAATAGTAGAAGCTATTGAAGATTTAAAAGCTTTCGAAAATATATTAGATAACAAATCGTCTTACGCACAACTTTCATCTTTTGATTATAAATCTGCTATTAAAGAATTAAAAGCTTCAATTGAAAATAGGAAAGGAGACATCGATATAAATGAATTTACTAACGCGATAAGTAAAATCATGTCGGAAATTGGAGATAGACATTCATCAATTAAAAATGAAGCCTTCCGTAAAGAAGATCATAAAACGTATAATTTAAGGCTTCCGTTTGGTGTTGCAGTTTTTGATGAACAAATTGTTGCAACAAAACAAGATGTAAATAATGAGAATTATAGTTACTATTATAATTCGTATCCCAATATAAAAAGCATAAATGGAATAACTATAGAAACAATAATAGATTCTTATAATTATAGAGACAAAAAAGCACCAAAGGATGCTAAAGTATATAGATCGAGTAGAGCAATTGAAAAATATGGTGAGCTATTATTTAAAAATAATATTGATTGTTTAGATAGTGTAAAAGTGGTTTTTAGTGATGGCATTACTGATAAAATTGAAGCCTTTAAATTAACCTCTGCTAAAAAAGGATACAATTCTAAGTTACTTAAAGCTAATTATAGTAATATGCTTAAGATGGAAAATGGAGATTTTAAAGGTTTAAGTAGAAAACTAGAAGACAATATTGGATATATTAATATTCCAAGAATGTACAATTATGATGAAATTGAAGGCTTAGAAAATGAAATAGAAAAAGCTCTTGAAAACCTATTGGATACTAAAGCTTTAATTATAGATGTTAGAAATAATCCCGGAGGTGGAAGAGCTATTATTCAAACTTTTGCAAATTATATTATACAAGAAAAACAGTCGCCTTGGGTTGCTAATGTTGCTTATTTAAGAACAGATAAAAAAGAAATTGAAGCTATAGAATCTATGAGTGCGCGTTATTTATATAGTTATAATTCTGAAAAATTAACAGACAACGACAGGCGAGCGATAGATGAGTTTAACAGAAGTTATAAACTTCAAAAAACGTTTGATGCTTCAAAATTCAGCAAACCATTTTATATGGTTTTACACAAAGGAAACAAAAGTTATACTAATCCAGTTTATACATTAGTTAATGAGAATAGTTTTAGTGCTGCATCTGTTTTTACTAGCGCATTTAAAAGTTTACCAAACGTAAAAATAGTTGGTGTAACAACCGATGGCTCTAGTGGTAACTCGAAAACAGCACATTTAAAATATTCTAACATACGTGTAAAAGTATCTACAATGTTATCGTTTCAAAGAAACGGAAAAACCTTAGATGGAAATGGTACTATACCAGATATTAGTATTCCTGCAAACGAATTACAAGTTTTAAAAGGTGTTGACAGTCAACTAAATAATTTAATTAAAATGATTAATAGAGGTTTGTAAAATTATCTTTTATTTAAACCAGCACCTCTATATTTTCTCCAACTTGTTCCTTGAGTACAAGGGCAATCGCTCATACCTTGTAAAAAGTCTATACCTATTGTAAGTGCATGTGTTCCAGAATTAAAACCAGATAAATCGTTAATTGTAATTTGGTAAGAGTAGCCTAAATAAAAACCTTTTTTCATAATTCCAGCCATTGGTCCAATATTTAAAGGTTTTAGCGCTTGGTCATTTAAAAAACGATACGATGCACCAATCCAATAATAATCTCCTGAACGATTAAATTTTCGATATTTAAAATTAATATCTGTACTAGAACGTCCATCGTTATTGTACCTCTGGTAAAATACAGAAGGTTCTATTTCTGTGTTTTTTGCCGTTTGAATTATGTAACCAGTATAGGCTTGATAGTTTAAAAGTTTACTAGGTTCTATTCCTGTAAAGTTATCAATATCTTTTTCTAAAATATTATTAGCGTTTAAACTTAAATAAAACATTTTATAGCGGTAGAGCAGACCCACATCAAAATTACTGTTATTAATCGAACGGTCGTCTGTAATGGTTGGATCTACAATTGGCATTTCTTCGGTACCTACAAAATCTTCAATATCAATTCTAAAACTATTAATATTATAAGAGAGACCAAAAGATAGATATTGCTGCGATTTATAATCTAAAACAATATGATGTGCAAAAGAGAATTTAACACCTTTTTGGCGAGTGTTTCCGTTCTTATCATTATAAAGAGAAACACCAACACCTGTTTGGTTTGCAATTCTAAAATCGGCATACAAAGCCTGATTATCTGGAGCGTTTTTTATGCCTACCCATTGTGTTAGTCCGTTAGCTCTAACTCTTAGGTTATCTCCAATTCCTGCGTAGGTTGGAGAAATAATAAAATCGTTATCTGCTAAATATTGTGTAAAAACAGGCAAGTTTAGTTCTTGCGCATAATTTAACGAAGTAATAAAAAGAACGATATATAGTGTGAATTTTTTCATGTGATTCGGTTTTTATAAATCTTTATTATTACCTGTAAAGTGTAAAATGTCCAACATATTCTTTGTCTAATAGTGAGCTATTCGTTTTCACTACGTACCAATAATCTCCTGTTGGTAATTCGGTTCCGTTATATCTACCATCCCAATATTGACCTACTTTGTAAGTAGCCACTTTACGACCATAGCGATCGAAAATATCGAAAGTTAAATTTGGAAAATCTTCAACACAACCTGGAGCCCAAGTATCTGTTATGCCATCTCCATTTGGTGAAAAGTAGTTAGACATACATGGACCTAATAACTCTATATTAATTTTTTCTTCTGCTTGACACCCATAACTATCTGTAACAATTATGGTATAAACTCCAGCTTCTGTAACTACATATTCGTTACTACTACCATAGTTAGTATTATTAAAAGTATAAGTATAATCTCCAGTACCACCTGTTGTTTGCGCTATAATCTCACCAGGTTCATCACCTTCGATTAAAATTAAACTTAGTGGTTGATAGTTTTCGATATTGAAAAATTCTGTGTACTGTACACAACCGTCTATATGGGAAACTTCTATAAAATGTTGAGCACCATTTGCACTATCAACATTTTGAAAGATATTACTAGTTTGAGAGCCAATACCATCTAAAGAATAAGTTAGTACACTTGTATCTGTAATACTTTCATCTACATAAACTGTAACAGTATTAGTAAGTACATCATTCTCGCATAAATATTCTATTTCAAAAGTAGGATTTATTCTTACCGATTCTGGGAAAGTTATATTCCATTGAGACTCACAACCAACAGCATCTGTAATATAAACTATGTGATCTCCACCGTTTAAGTCTGTAAAGTTAAATATTGTTTGTGTTGCTGTTCCAATAGTATAAGTTCCATTAAAATCGTCTAAGCTAACACTGTAAGGAAGACTTCCACCTGTTATATCTATACTAAAAGCACCATCAAGTTCTCCTTCACAAGTTTCAGCAAATAAAGAATCTGCTACAATTTGAATTAAAACAGGCTCTGGATCTACAATTGTAAATGAATCTGTATAATAACAACCTTGAGTATCTTGAGCAATAAACTGATAAGTACCAGCCGATAAGTTTTCGAAAACATTAGTTTCAAAGAACTGATTTAATTGTGGAGAGATAGCATATTTTATAATACCAGTTCCACCAGTAGCAGTAATTACTAAAACGCCATTATTGCTTCCGCTACAAGTAATATCTGTAGCTTCAAAATCAACTTGTAATGCATCACTAGGTTCTGTTATAGTAATTGTACTTGACTCTGTAATACAGTTATCACTTATTACATTAACTTGATAAGTACCAGCAAATAAATCTGTAAAACTAGCAGGACTATCTGTAGTTGTAGCAATAGTATTTCCAAGATTATCTTCTAAAGTATAAGTATAGTTACCTAAACCACCTTGAGCTGTAGCAACTATACTACCGTTATTATCTCCTGCACAATTAATAGTAGGATTATCACTTTGTAAATTAATAACTAATTCCGGAAGTGTATCGATAGTAATTTCATTAGAAACAATGGCGATACAACCATTGGCGTCTCTTACATAATACTCATAAGTTCCAGGAGTTACAGCAATTGTTGTAGAGGTATTAAAAGTTCCTAAAATATTAGCAAAATTACTTGTATCACTATAAGTATATATTCCTGTTCCTCCAGCAGCAGATAGTGTTAACTCGTAAGCTATTGGACAAGGCTGTGTACTAGAATTTACTAAACTTGCTTGTATTGGCGTAGGTTCGTTTATTATAATATTTACTGAAGTAGCTTCACAGTTATAACCATCGTTAATAGTTACAGAATAAGTTCCAGCAGCTAAATTATTAAAGACATTAGATGTCTGTGGTCCCGAATTAGTAACAGAAGGAGACGAACTATTTAATGTATAAGTATAATTACTACCTTGTCCGCCAGTTACATTACTAACAGTAATAGTAGCATCTTGATCTCCAAAACACAATAGTGTATTTGAACTAGCAGTGTAAGTTGCACTTATTGGCGTTGGTAATGCTAGAATTACAGTTTCTGAAACAATACAACCTTGTGCATCTCTAACGTTAACAGTGTAAGTACCTGCAGGTAGACCAGTAAATGTTCCATTTGTAGAGTAAGCTACAGTAGCATCTCCTGTTAATTCATATTCTATATTTCCCCAACCACCTGTTGCAACAGCATTAATAATACCTTGATTATTATCACAAGTTACGTTTGATGTTTCTGTAGCTGTAAGAGCTAGTGTTTCTGTAGGTCTTGTAATAGTGAAATTCTGACTTACTGTACAAAAAGGACTAGATGCTAACGTTGCATTGATAGTATAAGTTCCACCAACTAATCCTGTAATAGTAACAGGACCTGCATTGGCAGTTGTTCCTGAGTCTACTGTTGTACCAGAATTATCAACAATTGTATAGTTAAAAGGACCTGATTGATCTGGGTTTGTACTTGTAACAACCTCATCTACAAATGTTACATTAACACTACCATTGTTATCATCGAAACAAGTAACGTCGACAACAGAATCTACAATAAGGTTAAAAGTATTTGGATTGTTTACGTAGTGTACAGTTTCTAAAGTACAACCAGTATCTAAGTTTGTTACCGAAATAATATAGTTTCCAATATCTAATCCTGTAAATATTCCAGTTGTATTTGTTTCGCTGTAAATACCACCTGTTACGGTTCCACTTACATCTTCAACAGTATATTCTAAATTTGTAGCAGTACCACCTGTTGTAGTTGCTGTTACTGTAATGTCTTCTAAATTAGTACAAGTAATAGCATTATCTACAGTAGCATCTACAGTGTCTAAATCTATATATGGATTAATAGTTACTGCTGAAGCAGTTGTACCTAAACAACCATTATCATCGTATACATTTACAGTATAAGTTCCTCCATTTGCATCCGACTCTGTATAAACATTACTAGTACCAGACTGTACAACAGTTCCACTTTCTAAGAACTCATATATAGTATATGTTTCAGAACCTCCTGTAACACCGGTTACAGTAATTGATGCATAATTAATTGCATTAGTATCTGTAGTACAAATATATTGAGACACAGTAGGAGCAGAGACAACAATAATATTAGGCTCAGCTATTGTAATAGTATCTGTTGCAAAACAACCTCTACCAGAATTAACTTGTACTGTATAAGTACCAGCAGCCAATCCTGTAAATATATTTGAGTTTTGTGGTGCTACAATAATTGGAGCTGTAATTTCGTAAGTATAAATTGGATTATTATTACTAGCAGGTAAGTCTACGGTAATTGTACCATTAGATTCTCCATTACAAGAAACATCGTTACTTGTAGCAGTAAATGTTACTGGAGTTGCAGTGTCTAAAGTTACTGTTTCATCTTTAGTACATAATGTTGTTGTATCTGTAATAGTAACAGTATAAGTTCCTGATGGTACACCAGAGAATACATTTGCTGTTAATGTTATAGAACTAGGATTTGGGTTTATTGTATAAGTATAGTTTCCTGTTCCTCCATAACCTGTAACAGTAATTTCACCATCATCATCACTACAACTTGGTGATACAGCAGCTAGTGTTAATGCTACTGGATCTTCAATAATATAGGTTGTTGTATTTGTACAACCACTTGCATCTTGAACTGTTATGTTATATGTACCAGGAGCGTTTACTGTAAACGTTGGACTTGATTGAAAACCATTACCAATACTATATTCGAAAGGTGTAATACCTGTTGCAACATTAACTGTAAAAGAGTAATCGTTTGTTGCACTTGGACATTGAGAGCCGGTAACTGTTAATCCAGTTGGAATAGGATCTGTATCGATAGTTATTGTTAAAGGTGTTGAAATAACACAACTGTTAGTATCTTGTACATAAACATCCCATGTAGTTGATACTGCAGGATCCAGAACGGCTGTATTTGAACTAGAATATGTTCCTGCTGGTGTTCCGCTTACTACAAATGAATAACTGTAAGAACCGTTACCACCAGAAGCTGTAACGCTTACTTGAGCACCAGTATTACAATTAGCATTAATAAAAGGATTAGCGACTAAACTAAGTGGTGCAGATTGCTCTACATTTATAGCTGTGGTTGCTGTACATCCAGTTGCTTCATCTGTAACAACAATGGTTTGTGTACTTGCACCAGTTAATCCGGTAACAGTAATTGTTGAATTGGTTTGTCCCGTAACATCTGTACCACCATTAATAGAGTAACTGTATGTTCCTTCAAAATTAGCTACAGTAAATAATACTTCACCATTTGCACCTGGATTACATGTAACATCGCTTATTAATTGACCGTTAACATTTATGTTTTCAACATCATTTAAAACATATAATTCTTGGTAAGTACATCCATTAGCGTCTATAACTTGAAATGTATAACTATCTGCAGTAAGTCCTGTAAAAATACCATTTGTAGCACCTGTAGTGTTTGCTGTTGCAGATGCTGGCGCTATTATCTCATATGTTAATGTTGAAGAACCTCCCGTAGCAGTTAAAGTAATATCTGCTGTATTAACTAAACAAGTAATTGCAGTTGCAGAGAAATCTAAATCTGAAGGAGAATCTAATGGATTAACTGTTACAGATCCTGTAACCTCACATCCATTTGCATCTCTTACTGTATAATTAATAGTTTGTATGCTACCATTATTGTTAACAATATACGTGTTTGTTGTAGAAAAACCAGTACCATTAAAATCGTAATAGTATTCACCAGACGGAGTAGGTGTACCATCTTGACCTAATACAGTAATAAGTGTTTCAATATCACAAGTAGTAGTAGCTAAAACAGAATTTGTAGCAGTTAATGCTAAAGGTTCGCTTATTGTAATTGGTCCACTTGAGATAGTACAAGAATTAGCATCTATAACAGTTATAGTATAGGTTCCTTGAGATAACCCGTTAAACACATTAGAACTTTGTGGAGTTCCTGAGTCTAATTGATAAGCAAAAGGACCTGTTGAAGATGTTGTAGTTACTGTTATAGAACCATCACTACCACTATTACAGCTTACGTTAGTTTCTGCTGTAGTAAAAGTTGTAGTTGGAATTGGATCTAATACATAAGTTGTAGTAGAAGTACAACCTGAAGCATCTGTAACATTAAAAGTATATGAACCTGCTGTTGAAGTTGTATAAACATTCGAAGCCATTGTACTATATGTAGTACCACCATCTGTAGACACTTCATAAGAATAAGAAGTAGTGTTACCTCCCGTAGCTGTTAAAGTAATTTCAGCATCTGGTGTTACTGTACAATCTAAAGCACTTGTTAAAGCTGCATTTAATAATAATTGATCATTTACTATATACGGCGTTGAAGCTACACAACCATTTCCATCTTGAATATATAAAGTATACGTTCCTGGAGAAGATATAGTGAAATCTGGATTTGATACAAAAGTAGTTCCGTTAATACTGTAAAGCGGACTACCTATTGTAGTAGTACCACTAATAGTTACTGTTATTGGAGTGCCAACATAACAAGGTGCAGTTTGTGCATCTATTGTAGGTTCTGCATCTCTAATCAAGGTAACGTCAAAATCTCTAATACAACCGTAAGCATCTATGGCATAAACAGTATATCCATTTGCAGCTATAGTAAAAGTGTTAGGTGATGCCCAAGCAGTACTTGAAGCTAATGGTGCTGGATCGGTATCTAATAAAATTTGATATTGATAAGGTGCTGTACCATCACTTGCTATTGCAGTAATTACTCCTAAATCATTACAATTTTCATTTGAAGAAACAGAAGCTGTTAAGTTTAAAAGGAAAGCAGACTCTGTAATATTAAATGGAGAAGTACTTACAATACTACAACCAGTATTAGCACCTGAAGTTTCAGTAATTAAAACATAATAGTTTCCAAAAGGTAAAGGACCTAAGTTGGTAACAGGAAGAGAGCCTCCTGCAGGTACTGTTCCGTTACCATTTACACCTGTTGTTACTTGCGATAATGAATCAAATATTTCAAAATTAACGTCAATAGCACTAGTTTCTGGATTGTTTATAGTAAAAGAAACATTTCCATCTGCACTTCCTGTACAAGTAATATTATTCGAGCTTTCTGAACTTACAGTTAAAGTCGAATTTGTAGGAATAGGAGTGTCGGCTGTCTCAAAGTATGTACAACCTGTAAGAGAATCATAAACAATAAAAGTATAAGTAACACCAGTAGTTAAACCTGTAAAAGTTATTGAACCAGGTGATGTTTCTAATTGCCATGTTCCTCCTGGTGGAGGAGAAGGGATAGTACCATTATAGATATCAAAGTAAAAAGGCCCTGAACCAGCTAATGCTGTATTTACGGTAACAACAGCTTCTCCACCAATAGTACAGTCTGCAGTTGTGTTAATATTAATATCTAAATCATCTGGAGGAGAAGCTACCAATACATCTTGTATTAATACCGAACATCCATTAGTGTCCACAACATTAATTTGGTATAAACCAAAATCAACAACGTCGAAAGTAGTAGATGTGTCTCCAATGTTATTAAGTTCAACCTCATTATAACCATTTGTACCAGTTACAAAATAGTTGTAAGGTCCAGTACCACCTGAAACACTGTCAACAATTACAGATCCTTGAGATATACCGTTTGTAGTATCACAAGTAATTGGAACTGTTGAATGGTTAACAATAATTGCGTCTGGTTGTGCTATAATAATAGTTTCTACTTCAGTACAACCTCTTGCATCTGTTACAGTTATAGTGTAATTGCCTGCAGGTAATCCCGAAGTTTGAGAACCATAAGAAGTAGAAGTTGTTGTATTAAATATTTCAAAAACAAATGGTGCTTGACCAAGTGTTGTATCTGGTGTTATAGAAATAGCACCTGTCTCTTCTCCATTACAATTAATAAATCCAGTTTGGGTTACAGTAATATCAGGGCTTACTGCTGGAGTAATTTCTATAGGAGTTATTGTTGTAACTGTACAAGAATTAGCATCTGTAACCATAAATAAATAACTTCCTGAAGTATTAGTGTTTAATACATTAGTAGGCATGTTTGTATAAGTGGTACCACCATTAGTAGAATATGCATAAGTATAAGTAGTTGCATCTCCACCTGTAGCTGTTAAAGTTACTTGAGCTTCTTCTGGTAAAACACAAGTAATATCTTTATCTAAAATAGCAGAGAGCGTTAACTGCGGATTAACAGTTATGGTGTCTGTTACTTCACAACCGTTTCCATCTCTTACTGTTATAGTATATGTTCCTGTAGTTACTGTAAATGTATTACCTGTTTGGTAATTGGTTGCATCTATGCTGTACATTAAAGTAGCAACTCCTGTTGCAGTTGCAGTAATTGTAAAATTATTTCCTGTACCTGTACATTGGTTATCTACAGTTGCAGTAACAGTTGGTAAATTATCACTAAGAATAGTTATTGTATTCATGACAACACAACCATTACTATCCATAACATATACGTCGATTACTAACCCAAGAATACTTGTGTCTACAGTTGTTGAGGTACTATAATCTGTATTGGTTGGTGCAGGATTACCTGATGTTACATAAGCATAAGAGTAACCTCCAGATCCACCTGAAAGTGTTGGGAAACTGATATTAGAAATTGTAGTATTACAACTTACATTACTAGCGTTCGCTGAAAAAGTAATTTCTGTTATTGGATCGATAGTAATAGTTACAGAACTATTACAACCTGTAGTAGAGTCTACAACATTAAAAGTATATGTTCCAGTAGGTAAATTAGTTACTGTAACTTCATTATCCGTTTGAATTATTGATCCTGCAACAGGTGATAATGTATAAGTATAGTTTCCTAAACTACTAACATCTGTCATTGTAAAAGTAGCTGTTCCATTATCAGACCCAAAACATGTTTGATCAGTGTTTGTTTCTGCTACAGCAATATTAATAGCTGGAGCAATAGTATGTGAAGCACTAATAGAACAACCATTACTATCTGTAATTTCAAATGTATAATCACCAGGAGTTAAGCCCGTAAATATACCATTTGTAGCACCCGAAGTGTTTGTTGTTGCAGCTGTAGGAGCTGTTATCTCAAAAGTAAATGGTGCAATACCATTAGTAGGTGTTACTGTTACATCTGTAGTGGTGTTATTACAAGTAATTACATTAGAATCTGTAAAAGATATTCCTGTTAAAGGATTGAATGGAGGAACATCTATAGTTTCGTTAACAATACAACCATTTTCATCTCTTACTGAATAAGTAATTGTTTGTGTTGTAGTTGTATTTGTTACAGTTAATGTGTTTGTTGCTGTATAAGAAGTGTTACCATTAAAACTATAAGTATAAGTTCCGGTTCCACCAGTAGCAGTTACTGTAATATCTGTAGTTGTACTACAGTTTGTATTATTAGACAGTGTAGTGTTAGCAATAATCTGGGTTGGATTATTTAAAGTAATTGTATAAATAGGAGATAAACAATTATTGCTATCCTGTATTTGATATGTGTACTCTGTAGTTGTTGCAGTAGTTGTATTTGCATTTAATCCAGTATATAATGAAGTAGATGTAAAAGCACTACCATTAAAACTGAAAGTAAATCCTCCAGAACCACCTGCAGCAGATAATTGAATTTCTCCATTTGCATCATCAAAACAAAGTGGGTCTATGCCGTTAGCTGTTCCTGTTGGTGTTGAAATAGCATCAATAGTATTAACTTGAGATTCTGTAATACAACCTTGTGCATCTGTAACTTGAAATTGGTAAGTTCCAGCAGCTGTTGCTGTATAAGTAAAAGGTGTACCTGTAGTTCCTAAATCTGTATAGGCACTTCCGTTTTCAGAAACTGCGTAAGTAAATGGAGCAGAACCACCATTAATATTACCAGTAATTATAGCATCAGGAGAAGTTGTACAATCTAAATCCTTAGTTATTTCAGTAATTAACAATAGTTGAGGTTCTATAGTTTCAGAATCTAGAGTGACTTCACAGCCAAAAGCATCTCTTACAATTACAATGTATGCTCCAGGTGTTAGATTACTAAATATGTTACTATCTTGAAAAGCACCTCCATTTATATTGTATTGGTATGGTGTAACACCACCAGAAGCTGTAACTTCTATTGTCGATTCGTTTACTGTATCGTAACAGAAATCTGATGTTGTGCTGATTATTGCTGTAGGAGCAATAGGAGCATCTAAAGTAAGTGTTGTCGATGCTGTACAATTTGAAGCATCAGTTACTTCAACAGTATATGTACCAGCAGGAACGTTAGTTAAAACACCATTATTAAAATCTGTTACTGTAAAAGGAGAAACGGTATCAATTAATTGAAAAGAATAACCAGGTGTTCCTTCTGTTGCAGTTGCAGTTATTGTCGCTCCGTCTAAACAAGTTACTTCAGTATTAGTAATACTAATAGTTAATGGACCAGGAGTGTCTATGGTTTCTGTAAAAGAGAAAGTACAAGTATCAGCTGTATCGTCATAACGTACTTGAACATTATAAGTTGTATCTGTTAATCCTGTAATAGTATATGGAGACGTCATTTGAGTTACCCACGTTGTACCATTATCTATAGAATATTGAAAACCTAAAGTTGTGTCAAAATTTTGAACAGCAATTGTAATTTCGCCATCAGCAGCGCCAGAACAACTTACCATTGAAGTTCCTGTAATATCTGCTGTAAATGCATTTCCAGAATCAATAATAAATGGGAAATCTACTACAGTTGAACACGCAAGAGGAAGTTGAAATACTTTCAAATCATCTATAGCAACATCATTACCAGTAACTTGTTGAACATTAGATCTTAAAATGAATTTCAAACTTGTGTTTGCTCCTGGATCTAAAGTTATTGGAGTAGTAGGATATTCAATCCAATTTTCTGTTTTAGGAATATTTCCAGTATTATAGAAATCTATTTCTGTGCCTGAAGCATCTACTAGTGCCACTCTTAAATCAGGATCGAATTCACCAATACCAGTTCTAAGTAAATTCATTGCAGCAAATTCTACTTGTATTGGTTGATTAGGTATAATATCATTTATTTGCTTTTCGTATAAAACTTCTGAGGCTGGTATTGTTGCTCCAATATTAACAACCATATATCTTCCGTTTGGAGTTACAGGATTTGTAGCAGGAGTATAGTCTGTTGGGTTTACCCATGACCAAAAAGGAAATTCGATATTAGAAGTAACGGTATATTCTCCATCATCGATATTTGGAGTATTACCACATTGTGTTGCTGCTACCTGCTGTTCAAAACAGTAGTAGGTTGGGTTAATTCCTGGAGAGGTAGTGTCTACACCATAACCAAAAGTTTCGTAAAGTAAATTACTAAATGTAGGGACGGTTAATAATGTATATTCAACACTAATTGTATGCGAACCTGAAGGAACGTTTGTAAATGTTTCTGGATTTGTAGTATTAGGGTTAAGTGTACCATCTAGGTAATAATCATATTCATAAGAAGAACCACCATTGTTAGTTACAGTTACTGTTGCATTTCCAGAACCATCACAATTAAAAATAGTTTCACCTATTTCAATAGTTGGTGCAGGAGGTTCTTGGTCTAAAATAGTATCCTGCATAACAAAGATACAACCATTAGCATCACGTATATAAACGGTGTATGATCCGGGAAGTACATAAGCTTCATTTGATGTTGTCCAAGTTGCTTGATTATCGAAACTATATTCATAATAATTAGGAGCAGGAAATGGTGTTCCACCTTGAGGATTTGTAATTCTAATTACACCTTCTCCAGCAGGTCCACATCCTGCAAGTTCAGATATTCCAGCTGTAGCAGTTAAGGCCGCATCTGGCTGATTTACGGTAATTGCTTCTGCAGTTGTAAAACATTCAGAACCATCTAATGTATATTTTATTATTACTTGATAATCACCTCCACTTAAATTTGAAAAAGTAGAACTTGTTGTATAAGTAGTTCCATTATCAATGCTATATTCTAAAGTATAACCATTTGCGTTTGTAACATTTACTAAAATTTCTGCTGTAGTATCATTATAACATAAAACATCTGTATGTGTAATGTTATACTCTGGAGCCGGATTATTTTCTATTAAAATAGTTGTTTCTGCTATACAGTTATTAGAGTCTACTACAGTAATATTATAAGTTCCTCCAGTTGTAACTATTATTTCTGGAACAGTTTGAAAATCTGTTGTACTATTAACAAAATAGAAGTAAGGAGGTGTTCCTCCTTGTGGATAAACAGTTATTTCTCCTTCTGTACAAGTTAGTGGATTTGTAATAGCCGCAGTTACTGTTAATAATGGAGGTTCAATAATGGTAACATCTTCGGTATAAATACAACCATTTTCGGTTTCTACAGTAGCTGTATAAGTTCCAGGATTTAAGTTTTCGAAAGCATAAGTGTTTTCTAAAATTGGACCAACACTGTTTATTACTGTACCATTTTCTGATAAAGTATAAGAATATTGAGGATCTACATCGTTAGCTGCTAATTGTATACTTCCTTTATCTCCATAACAAAGAGGTTGTGTAATAACTGAAGATACTGTGAAATCGCGTTCCCTAATTTGAACATTTAGTACGGAAAATACACATGGATTTGTAGGAACATTAATTTGCCTTATATAAACATTATAAATTCCCGGAGTATTTACAGTAAATACATTACTGGCTTGGTAATTTATATCGTCTAGACTATATTCATAACCGGAAGGAACATTGTTAACTGTTATACTTCCTGGTGTTGTACAAATAATATCTGTAGCAACTACTGTTGGATTTAATAAGTTTTGATAGACGTTGAAATAGAATTGAACAAAACAACCTCCAGAATAATTGATAGTTAGTCTAAATTGTCCAGAAGTATTGGCTAAAAAATTTGGTCCTATTGCTACTTGATTCCAAACACAAGCATTATCCTCATTAGCACAATCTGTATTGGAGACAGCATCACAACTTGATTCGTCTAATTGTTCCCATATAATAGATGCTGCACCAGCAATATTTGTTTGTATATCTCTAGAATCATTAGCACCACATAAAAAGATATTTGGTAATAATTTACCATCATTAGGACAAGATACAACCTCGTCTGCATAAGGAATAACAGGATTTTCTATGTTTCCACCAAAAAGCTCAACAATAAATTCTTGAGATATAGATTGGCAAGGAGCAATTGCCGTATTAAAAACGTAATAAGTGCCTGTTGCAGTAACAGTAACTGTCTGGTTAGTTCCTATTACAGGAGTTCCTGTTTCACTTGTAGACCAAGAGTAAGTATCGTAGCCATCTGCTGCAGTTAATTCTAAACTAGAACCACAGAGTATTTCGTTTTGAGAAAATTCGCAATCTAAATCTGCTAGGAAATTAGTAGCCTGAGGTGTTAGTAAACATCCTGTATTACTATTTAAACTTGGGTCATCTGTAATTTGAAATGAAGGATTAAAGAAACCACTATAAGTAGCAAAAGCTTGATTATTAATTATATTAGAACAAGCATCGGCCAATTCGTTACAATTGTCTACAACTTGTACTTCTATTCGAATTTCATATAAAGGATCATTTTCTTCGACTAAATAGTTTTCAATATCAAAAACAATTTCTCTTGTTATAACGTTGTAACTAGCTACTGTTACACCAGGAGGAAGCACTAAGTCTGTTGGGTAATTAAAGATAATATTAACAGGTAAAATATCTTTAATTTGAAAATTGGTTGCATTATCATTTCCTATATTTTGAAAACCAATAACATAATTTAATGAAGAACCTAAGCCTACGGTTTGTCCGCCAATATCATTACCAGCATCGTCTTCTACTATTTTAGTAAGTACAATATCAGGCTCAATTATTTCTACAGCAAAAGCGAAAAAATATTGAAAATAAGTATCTCCACTTGTTTCTAAACGTACTGTCGCTGAGGTTGCATCATTAGCAATTACAGAGTTTGCGGGATTAGGAATAACCATAACACCTGTATCGAATCCTAATGTATTTGTACTGTTCGGGATTCTATTGTTAACAGGTAATGCGTTTAACTGTGTTACAGAACTGTTGAAAAAATTATTTACAGGACGATCTGTAGCAGATAAATTAACACCGTTTAATAGTAATTGATCTCCTGTAATTGCGCTATCTCCTTCTAATGTTGCAAATGCAAAATTAGCTCTTACTGGAGCAGGAGCAGGAACGGTTCTAAATCCGTTAATAGGAATGTCTGCAGTTGGGTTTTGCGAGGCACTTATTGCACTAAAACCATCAAAACTTGTAATTGATTTCCCTGGTAATGTAGGATCTTCGTATACAACAAAAAGTGACCAACCCGCAGATTGACCAGTTCCATTATATGGTGTGAAATTTGCTGTTTCACCTTCTCCAGATGATACGTTTGCAACGGTATAAGTTCCTAAATCTGTTACAGAACCAAAAGCCGTAACAATATCTGTTACATCTGCATAACATGCATAAGAAAAACTATTCCCACCATCTACAGAGTTACCGTTAGCATCGTAAATAATTGTACCTTGAATATCATTATATCCTCCTACGGGACCTTTAAATTTTACATTTGTTATCGATTCTGTTCCTGGATTAACAGCTCCCCAATACAAACCAGCGTATTTTATACGATAGCAATCTGGATTAGGTATCAGTAAATCTGCACTAGAAGAACTAAATGTTGTGTTATCACCATCAATATCAATATAGTTCATTTCCACATTATGGTTATAAGCCGAATTGTTATTAAAAGCATTGTTATTTGGTCCAAGAATATTGTTACCAATAAGAACAATATCACCCTTTAAATCATCATCGAATCTGGGAATAAATGGTTCGAAGTTTTGGGCATAAGAAGTGAAGCCTAAAGATAGTATTAATACTATGAGGGCGATTTTAGAAAAAGTAGGTTTTTCCATGATATTTTATTTTTATTCCAGTTCTATTATCAGCTTAGGCGATTCTGATAATAAAAAGTACAATTAATTAATTTTCTATTTTTACTATTGACATGTTAATATTATATATTTGATTTCCCTTAGCGTTTAGGGCATTGTTAGCGTCTTGTATATTGTCGAATTTAGCGTAGTAGATGTAATATTTACTAGAATTAATATCGTAGAAAAAATTAACATCTGTAAAACCAGATTGGACAACCTTTGTTAAAAAGGCATTACGTTTATTTACATCACTATGTACAGCTAATACTAAATAGTATCCACTTTCTACATTTTTAACGTTCTCTAAAATTTGAATATTATCACTTTGTTCTTCTCCAAAATCGAAATCATCTACCGTTAATGGATCTGCACTTTTAACCGTATTCTCTATTATACGTTTTAATGCATCTCTATCTTGTGTATAACGCTCGTCTTCATTATCGAAGGCAGCACGTTTAATTCTTCTTCTGCGTTCAAACTCTGTAGAAACATTAATATCCTCTAGTTTTCTATCTAATTTGTTTTTAGCTTTTATAGCTTCCTTTTGTTCAGACTCTAAGCGTTTTATAGTTTTTTTGTAGTAAAGTTCAACATTATCTAACATTATAACACCAGATTCTTTACTATCTTCTTCTAACTTCTTTAAAGCTTTAATTTCTTCGTTTCTAGTTTTAATAACCTTTTCTAAATCAGATTTAATTGCATTTAAAGCATTGTTTTCTTCACTTATACTTTTAAAAGGTTTTGGTTTAACGGTAATACCTTGTTCACTTAAATCGTTTTCTTCTTTTAAATCTTGAAGATCTTTATTTTTAATTTCTACTATATCATCAAATCTTTGTAGCAATTCACTTTGAGTTGTTTTAGATTTTTCAGTTTGTTTAGTAATACTAAGTATTGCTTCTCCAAGTTTATCAGTAGGTGTAAATTCTTGTTCTTGTTTAGCTTTTTGTTCAGCTAATAGTGCTGCTTGAGCATCAGCATCTTCTTTAGCTTTTTGCTCTGCTAATAGTGCTGCTTGAGCATCAGCATCTTCTTTAGCTTTTTGCTCTGCTAATAGTGCTGCTTGAGCATCAGCTTCTTGTTTAGCTTTTTGTTCTGCTAATAGTGCTATTTGAGCATCAGCTTCTTCTTTAGCCTTTTGTTCTGCTAATAGTGCCGCTTGAGCATCAGCATCTTCTTTAGCTTTTTGTTCTGCTAATAGTGTAGCTTGAGCATCAGCTTCTTCTTTAGCTTTTTGTTCTGCTAATAGTATTGCTTGAGCATCAGCTTCTTCTTTAGCTTTTTGTTCAGCTAATAGTGCTGCTTGAGCATCAGCTTCTTCTTTAGCTTTTTGTTCAGCTAATAGTGCTGCTTGAGCATCAGCTTCATCTTTAGCCTTTTGTTCTGCTAATAGTGTAGCTTGAGCATCTGCATCTTCTTTAGCTTTTTGTTCTGCTAATAGTATTGCTTGAGCATCAGCTTCTTCTTTAGCCTTTTGTTCAGCCAATAGTGCTGCTTGAGCATCAGCTTCTTCTTTAGCTTTTTGTTCAGCTAATAGTATTGCTTGAGCATCAGCTTCCTCTTTAGCCTTTTGTTCAGCTAATAGTGTCGCTTGAGCATCAGCATCTTCTTTAGCTTTTTGTTCAGAGACTACTTTTTTATCGTTTTGAATTCTTGTTATTTTCTTCTTCTTACGTTTTCTATTATTTCCTGAAATTAGACTACTAACTTCGTCACCACCGCTATATCTATAGTTTTCGGTGTTTTTAAATCTATAAGCTAATGAAATTTCATGAGAGGTTTCAAATAATGATAAATCACCTATTGCTTTTTCAAAATTATATTCAATAGCAATTTGAGGAGAAATATTAAGACCTAAACCAGCAGATGCACCATAAATAGAGTTATAGCCAGCTTGTGCCCAAATACCTTTAGGAATGGTAAGCATTATTATGGCTGAAACAATAGTTTCGTCTTTTTTAAATTCTGATTTTACTAAAGTTGTAAATTTACTTTCGTCGAAAAAACCTCTTGACGTTAAGTATCCTGTATACATAATATGGCCTTGTACGCCTTGTTCAGGATTATCTTCGACAACGTTAGAAGATTGAAAATTATAAGCGACTATGTTTTTTAGAGAGACACCAAAATCAAAAAAGCCAGTTCCATAATTAATACCAGGATTTACAGTAGCTAAAAAGTTTTCTGGAACATTTTCAATAGAAAGGTCATCGAAATTTGTAATTAGACTTCCTGTATTTAATCCGCTTTTATAAGCTCCTATATTAAGTCCGAAAGTAAGGTTGCTGTCTCTAGCTAATCTTATATTGTAAGCAAAATTTAAAACACCACCAAAAGTGGTTAATACACCATAGTTTTGTTGAAAAACTCCAACTCCGGCACCTATATTTTCTCCAAAACGTCCCGAATAACTCGCTAAATAAGTAGTAGGAGCATCGTCAAACTGTACCCATTCTCGTTTATTAGAAACACTTATGTATTTGTTTTGTTCGCGTACAAAACTAAAGGTTGGATTTATATTAAAACGGTTAAATGTTATTGAATTTCTTATAGGAAGGTTAAACGCAACAACACCATCATTCTCTTGAGAATAAAACATCTGAATTGAACAGAAGCATAATACTAAAACAAGAAGTTGTTTTTTCATATTATTTTATTGTTGTTATTGAGCCTTTTAGCACTTGATTATCAGAGGTCGTAATTACATAGTAAAAGACCTGATTTACGCTAGTGAGATTTAAATTGTTTTCAGGAAAATTATTTTGGTAATCGTTAGTTTGTAAAACGACTATTCCGCGATTGTTTAATATTGTTATTTTTGTATTAGATCCTGTTACATACTTTGTAGGTAATACCCAAGTATCGTTTACATTATCGCCATTAGGACTAATAAGGTTTGGTATTTTTTCTACATCAGGAAAAGGATCGTATGCTTCTATAATTTCAAATAAGAATGTTCTAGAAGCCGTACAGCCTGAAGTTTCAGTAACAATAACTTTATAATTCCCAAAATCTGTGGCTTCAAAATTGTCATCAATAGCATCAGAAATTAAAACATTATCTAAATACCATTCAAATTGCGGATTGTTGGCAGTATTAGAAATGATTACCGATAGAAAGTCTCCTTCTTCAATAGTATTTGTTTCATCTACATTAATAGAAGCTTCAAAAAGTTCACTTTGTAATATAATAGTTCCGGAAGCTGAACAGTTTCCTAAGTCTACTTGAACGGCATAAGTACCAGACTCTATTGTTTCATACATTTGATTGGTTGCGTTAGGAATACTAACTCCATCTTTAAACCATTGATAGCTGTTTCCACTAATTGTACTTAAAACTGTTGCACCTTGATCTGGACAAAAAACAGGTCCTAAACTTGATGATATACCAGCATCTGCTTCACCAGAGCTAACAGAACTAATAGTTACACGATTAGAAAAAGAGTTAGATGTACAGGTACCATAATTAGTCTCTACAAAATAAGTACCTTCTTGATTAACAGTAAGTGATGAGCCTTCAGACACAAAAACAGAAGTTGTAGGACTCGTTTCTTTATACCATTTATAGGTAAGTGACGGATAGTTTAATGGAGAATCGTTATTACCAGAGCCTGGATTATCTATTGTTAGCAAATAGCTACCACCAATACAATAGACTCCAGTTGAAACTAAGTTGTTTATTGTAAAAGGTGAATCTTGTATTTTATAATAAGCTGGAAAAGAAATAGAACTAGTGCTAGTAGCAGCAGGAGCGCTACTTTTTATACGAATTTTATAATTCTCGCCAGCAGTGTTGTCTGGTAGTGAAAAATCTAGTGTTGCAGGAGAAGTGGTAACACTTCCTGCATTAGATGCAAATACTGTAGTTGGGTTTGAAAAATCGCCATTAGCATCTGATAGTTCAATAGAAAATTGATTAGATGAATTTAATCCGCTTTCTGGTGAAAAAACAAAAGTAGTAGAGTAGGTGTTAAAAGCGTCACTTGCGCATGCTTGAGTAAAACCTAAATTAGGAGTTCCTATTACTATTTGTGAATTTACTTTTTGTAAGGATACAAGAATTAAAAAACAGAGTAATAAAAATGGTTTGTATATTGAGTTGCTGGTTTGCATTTGGTTGGTTGGTTGTAATCTTTTGTCCTAATAGCCTATTGTTTTTGTTTAATATGGGAATTTTGCCTTTTAAGTTTTATTTAAAAGGTGGTGTTTTAGTATTTATCTATTCGTTTCTAGATGCAACAATGCGATTAATTCTTAATCTGTAGTCTGGACGACTAGAACTTTTGGCATCTATAAAAGTTTCAGAATCAGGACCTTTTGAGTATACATTGTTAAAAGAACTACTACCATACCAATTTTCTAAATCGTCATTATTGTTACGATATTTGGTAAAAATGTTTCCATTACAATTATTAAAATAATTACGAGTAAATACTAGTTTATTAAGATTATCATTATTTATTTTAATAGTGTTATCCAATATTACAGCTGGATTAAAACCAGAAATCACACTTTTATCTATTGTAAAAGAAACTTCATCTCCAATATAAATTGCCTCGTTTACTAAGCCAATTTTAATATCGTAATCTAAATCGCTACTAATATTAATTAATGTAAGGTTACTAGCTTCTACTGTTGTTGCTGTTTTGGTTAGGTCTGTACTTTCTAATGAATCATGATTTAATACATATAAACATCTTGATGACTCTGCTTTAGATACGTAAGGAGATTTAATAGCTAAAGAATTTGTTATTTTACATTGAGCACCATAGTTTACATTATAATCGTTACTACTCGATTTGTAAGACACAAATTTGTTTAAAGTAACTTCTCCACCATAAACAGCTACCGAGTTACCTTCGCAAAAGGTTATCATAACATTTTCAAAAGATGTTTCGCTACCAACACCAGCTAAGGTAAGAGCATTAAAATAACCATGGTTTTTGGTTCTTTTTCCAGCATACTCTATTCTAACGTAGTTTAAAATACCCGAATTACTTTCTGGATTATCACCACCATAACTAATGTTTTTGTTATCGTTTGCATTTAAACCGTAATTTAAAATAGTATTGCTATCGGTTGTATTAGTTGGTGCGTTTCCTAATATAAAAAGGCCTCCCCAATCTCCAGGTTTTTTTAAACTTCGGTTTGAAGTAAAAATAATTGGATCTGTACTTTTACCTTCTGCAATTATTGTTGATCCATTGCTTATAGTAAGAGAGCCTTTAGTTTTAAAGTCTCCCATTATTACTGTTCCTGGTTCAATTACTAATGTTGTACTATCTGTAACAAAAACATCGCCAAGTAATAGGTAAGTATCGCTTTTATATAACTTTGTATCTTTAGTTATAGCTCCACTAAGTATTTGGGTTGGTTTTGCGTATTTAGCTTTATTTGGTTTAAAATCGGTCCAATGATCTAGCCAATTTTTAAAACCTATAATTCCTTTTTCTTGTTGAGCGAACGTACTACTTAACGTAACAAATAAAAGTAGAGTGGTTAGTGTAATTTTTTTCATGAAGCTTAAATTTATTTATAGATTATTGAGGTAATAATTTACTCTTCAAATATATGAGTAATTCACGTTAAGTGCAAATAATATCGATAAAATGCATGCAATAATATGGTTTGTATATTTTTTCTTACATATTTAGCAAGATTAAAACAAATGGATGAGTTTATTACTAGTAACAAATTGATAATAAATCTTATATGGTAAAAAAAACAAAAAGTCCCTAATAAATTAGTAAGGACTTTTTTAATAATTATAAATTAAATAATTACTATTCTGCTTTAAAATCGTTGTAGGTGTGAAGTGATTTTAATGTTTCTTCATAAAATAATATAGCAGCTATAAGATCTCTAGAATCTGAATATGGTAATATTGATTTCTGAAATTCTACTGTACTATCAAAATATTCAGTAGATGCTTGAAGATTTGCTTCTAATGCTTTTATATTTTCTTTTGTTTCAGGAATTCCTAAAGAAGCCATAGTAACATTAGGCTTAGTTGCAAATGCAATATTTGGTAAAATATTTACAATCACTTCAATACGTTGTATATATAAGGTAAGTAAATCTCCTTTTGAAAAATTTCTCAATTCATCAAGAGTATGGTATTTACTAATGCTTACTTTTCCATCAATTAATTTAAGAGACTTTTTCTTGTTTTGTGCGAAACCTATACTAAGTGTCATAAAAAAAATAAGAGTAAGGAGTGTAGTTTTTGCTTTCATTTTTGGCTATTAATTATATAAATATTTAACAAATCTATATAAATAAATGAAAAAAACAACTCATTTGCGACTTTTTTTTAAAGATTTTCATCAAGATAAAATGTATTTTTATCAGATAAAAGGTATATACATTGGATAAAAAGCGTATTTGTTCGTTAAAATGCTGGTTGAGAAATTTTAAATATTTAGCGATAAAGAGGTTCTAAATTTAAATATTTAGAGCATTAATAAGTATTTTATTATTTTTAGTGGTGTAATTAATATGTGGAGATAGTTCTAGTTTTTAATATTACTATTCTAAAAAAGAAGTTTATTTCTTTAATAAAAAAAGGTTGCCCAAATTGGACAACCTTTTTTATACTATATAATAGTGGCTATAATTATTTTAAACTTTCTAATAGTTTTTCTGCTACTAACTCAGACGATGCTGGATTCTGTCCAGTAATTAAATTACCATCTTGAATAGCGTAAGCTGCCCAGTCTTCTTTTTTAGAATAGATTCCTCCATTTTCGTTTAACATGTCTTCTACTAAAAATGGTACAACATCTGTTAATCCAACAGCTGCTTCTTCAGTATTAGTAAATCCTGTTACTTTTTTACCTTTTACTAGAGGTGTTCCATCTGCATTTTTAACACCTTTTAAAGCTGCAGGTGCATGACATACAAATGCTACTGGTTTATCTTGTGTGTTAAATTTTTCGATTAATGCAATAGAAGTAACATCGTTTGCTAAATCCCATAATGGTCCGTGACCACCTGGATAGAATACTGCATCAAAATCGTCAGCATTCATATTGGATAATTTATTAGTGTTTGCAATTTTAGATTTAGCATCTGCATCTTTATTAAAACGCTCTGTTGCTTCTGTAGCTGCATCTGGAGAATCGCTACTTGGATCTATTGGTGCAGCACCTCCATTTGGAGTAGCGATAGTAATATCAGCACCTTTGTCTAATAATGAGTAATATGGACTAGCAAATTCTTCAACCCAAAATCCTGTTTTTTTTCCTGTATCTCCTAATTTATCGTGAGATGTTAATACAAATAATACTTTCATATCTTTTTCTTTTTTTAATTCTGTTTTTATTTCTGAAACGTTTTCAGAAACTGTTTCGCTTTTTGTGTCTTTACAACTTGATGCTGTAACGATGGTAAGCGTTAATGCTAATGTTTTAATTAAATTCATTTAAATAATGGTCAATCTTTTTTGACTACTTACATCAGTTTTGAATACAGTCGAAAACCTAAACACTTATGCTTTTATAGCATATAGACTGTACCCAATGTTACAATTGTTATAAGATACTCTTTTTAACTTTAATTACTTTTGCCATTCTGAGTGCAATCGAAAACCCTTAAAAATTTTGCCTTTATAGCAATTCGACCACACTCATTGTGACATTTTATAATTAGTAAGCCATTTTTACTATTTTTTCAACCTTGTCTGGAGATAATGTTTGGTGTTCACCTAAACCTGTCCAACCACGATCTGTAAAACGTTTTGAGATTTCCTCAGCAGTTCCTTCGTAATCTTTAGTATAGTCTGATAGTTTAGTATCTATACCTAATTCATGGAAAAAATCTACAGTTTTTTCAATTGCAGCATAGGCTTTATCATCTATACTACCTTCTGTAATGTTCCAAACACGTTCACCGTATTGTGCTAATTTTTCTTTTTTATCTTCAAAATTAAACTTGTAATGACTTGGTGCAATTACAGCTAATGTACGTGCATGATCAATACCAAATAAAGCAGTTAACTCATGACCAATAGCGTGTACAGCCCAATCACCAGGAACTCCTTTTTGTATTAATCCGTTTAATGCCATTGTACAACTCCACATAAAGTTAGATGCCGCCTTATAATCTGTAGGATCTTTTATAACAGTTGGTGCAACTTCTACTAAAGTTTGTAAAATGCTTTCTGCAAAACGATCTTGTAATATGGCTCCAATTGGATACGTCATGTATTGCTCTAAGACGTGCGTAAAAGCATCTGTTAAACCATTTGCTAATTGACGTTGTGGAATAGAAGTAATTACTTGAGGATCTAAAATTGAAAATTCAGGAAATAAACCAGGTCCGCCCATAGCCAATTTTTCTTTAGTTTCTGCTCTAGTGATTACTGCTCCAGAATTCATTTCAGATCCTGTAGCTGGTAATGTTAAAACAGTTCCAAAAGGCATTCCTTTTTCAGTTCTAATATTTTTAGTTAAAATATCCCAAGGTGTATCACCATCAAATAAAGCTGCGGCAGATAAAAATTTAGTGCCATCAATTACAGAACCACCTCCAACGGCTAATAAATAGGTAATGTTTTGGTCTTTAATTACTTTTAAAGCTTCTATTAGTACTGAGTACTCTGGATTTGCAGGAATACCACCAAACTCAACAACTTCAACATTTGCTAGTGCCGTTTTTACTTGGTCGTAAATTCCGTTTTTCTTAATACTTCCTCCACCGTAAAGTAATAATACTTTAGCATCTTGAGGTATTTCTTCTTTTACTTTTTCTATTGTATCCTTTCCAAAAATAATTTTGGTTGGGTTTTTAAAATCAAAATTGTTCATCTTCTTTTCTTTTTTAAATTATTAAAATCTAAATTTTCACTATCATTTTTCCTTTGTTTTTACCTTCGAATAAATCGATAAAAGCAGTTGGAATATTATCGAAACCTTCAACTATAGTTTCTGTGTATTTTAATTTACCTTCAGCTAACCAACCTGATAATTGTTGCATCGCTTCTGGAAATTTATCAGCATAATTAGAGACTATAAATCCTTGCATTAAAGCACTGTTTTTTACCAAGAAAGGCTGTACACTTACACCTGTTGGTGTTTCAGTATCATTATAAACAGAAATTGCACCGCAAATAATTATTCTAGCAAAATGGTTTATATTGAATAAAACGGCATCAGAAATTGGTCCGCCAACATTATCAAAATAAACATCGACACCGTTTGGAGCTAGTCTTTTTATGTCGGCATTTATATCCTTACTTGTATTGTAATTAATACCAGCATCGAAACCAAACTTGTCTTTAAGCATGTCGATTTTCTCATCGGTTCCAGCAATACCTATAACATGAAGTCCTAAGATTTTTGCTATTTGACCAACAACACTACCAACAGCGCCAGCAGCACCAGAAACAACAATAGTTTCTCCTGCTTTAGGTTTACCAATTTGCGTTAAACCTAAGTATGCTGTTAATCCTGTCATCCCTAAAACACCTAAATAAGTACTTAAAGGCGCTTTAGAACCGTCTACTTTATTTAAGCCTTCGCCATTAGATACTTGTTGTGTAGACCAGTTTAGCATACCGGCAACAAAATCTCCCTCAGTAAATTTTTCATTTTTTGAAGCAACAACCTTCGCAACAACTCCAGATTGTACTGGCTCATTTAATTGAAAAGGAGGGACGTAAGATTTTGCATCGCTCATTCTTCCTCTTAAATAAGGATCTACAGAAACATAAGCAGCTTCTAAAAGAATTTCTCCTTCAGAAATTGAAAGTTCTTTATCTTCAGTAACAAATTCGAAATTTGAAACTGTAGGTTTTCCTACTGGTCTATTATTTAATAAAATTGTCTTCATTTTAATTGTTTTTAGTCTATTACAGTTACTAATTCTTCCATAGGTT
This sequence comes from uncultured Lacinutrix sp., assembly GCF_947500605.1. Classification (GTDB taxonomy): domain Bacteria; phylum Bacteroidota; class Bacteroidia; order Flavobacteriales; family Flavobacteriaceae; genus Lacinutrix. The sequence continues at coordinate 258,345 of NZ_CANMSJ010000001.1, forward strand.
TTCTAACCTTTACAAGATTTACTAACCAATCTGCATCTTCTTTTCTATAACCAATTGGTAGCATTACAGCACTACGTAATCCTTTTTCGCGTAATCCTAATATTTCATCTACAGCGTCTGGTTCAAAACCTTCTAAAGGAGTTGCATCAACACCTTCAAAAGCAGCAGCAGTTAAAGCTTCGGTAAAAGCAATGTATGCTTGTTTTGCAGCGTGGTTAAAGTTTTCTTCTGGATCTTTTTGTGGGTACATACCTAATAACATTTGGCGGTAATTTTCCCATCCTTCGTTTTCAAATCCACGAATTTCGTTTGTTAAATCGAACATATGGTTAATACGCTCTGGTGTGTAAGTATCCCAAGCAGCAAATACAAGTAGGTGAGAACAGTCTGTAATTACAGTTTGGTTCCAAGCTACAGGTTTAATTTGTTCTTTTATATCTTGATTTTTTACTACAAAAATCTCAAAAGGCTGTAAACCACTAGAAGTTGGAGCTAAACGAGCAGCTTCTAAAATACGTTCTACTTTATCTTCTGCAACTTTTTCGCCATTCATAGCTTTTGCTGCATATCTCCACTTTAATTTTTCTAATAATTCCATATATTTTTTTATTTATTTTTTGTTATTCTTTTTATGTCGTTTGAAGTAATAATGTCGTCAACATAGCTAGTGCTATTTGCTAAATTTATCATGGCTTGAGCCATGTTTTCAGGTTCTGTTATTTTGTATTGCTTAAGACTACCTATAAATAAAGGTTGAATGATTTTGAAAATGGTTAATCCTATTTTTTCTAGTGTACGCTGTTCTTCTCGTTCACCACCAATTAAAGATGGTCTAAAAATAAAGGTGTTTTTAATGTTCTGTTTTTTAACATCACGTTCCATTTCTCCTTTTGTTTTGTTATAAAATACAGCGCTATTTGCGTTTGCACCTAATGCTGAAACCACTAGAAATGTATTAATATTATTTTCCTTTGAAAGCTTTGCAGCGGTTATAGGAATCCCATAATCAATTTGTTTGTACTTCTCTTTATCGGGTGTTTTTGATTTGGTTGTACCAATACAGCAGTATACTTCGTCTGCTTTAAAATCTTCTTTAAATTGTTCTAATTCTAAAAGGTTTCCAATAAACTGTGAGACTTTACTAGGTAAGTTTTCAATTTTTGAACGCGAAAATAATTTGATGCTTTCATATCTATCATCTTCAATTAGTTTTTTAAGTAATATATTACCAGTTAATCCAGTTGCTCCTAATATTATTGCTGTTTTCTTCATATTATTTACAAACTTTTATACTGCTCCAAGCAGATTGATATGCTTCTTCTAAATGCGTTACATCTAATTGAAAAGAACCACGTTTTTGTGCTATCATTAAAAATGATAACGGATTTATTGAATATGCATATAATAGATAATCTGACATTGGTTTAATAATGCCTTCCTTCCTACCACGAGTCCAAAGGTCGAGTAGTGGTTGTAAGTGTTTAATACCTTGTTGCCTACTAAGTTCATCAATCATTGGTGTATTATCACACTGTGCTAAAAACATTGCGTTTTCACATTCTTTAAGTTTAAAGTCTGCTATACGTTTCCAAATAAGTTCAAATCCTTTTTCAACTGGCAAATTTGTATCAAAATCCTTAAAAGCATATTTTGTGTATTCTGCTTTAACATCTATATAAGTTTGATTTACTAAATCTTGTTTGTTTTCAAAATATAAATAAATAGTAGCAGGAGAGACATTTGCCATCTTTGCTATTTTACTCATGGGTGTAGCATGAAAACCATTATTATTAACCAACTCGATAGTTGCTTTAACTAATGCGTTTCTTTTGTCTATGCTTTTTTGAAGTTTTGCCATTAAATTGATAATTATCGTACAAAGATATGTAAAAATGAACGTTCATTCTTTTTTTTAACAAAAGTTTAATTTACTTATTAAAAGCAAACTTGTTATAAGCCTAAAATTTTTCTATTTATCGAAGAGTCTTTAGTAGAAAAGATAAATTTTAACATAATTTTAAAAATTGCTTAAGTCGTAATTAATCTCTTAAAAGCTAATATTTTAAGCATGAAAAATGTAGAAAAATAAAGAATTGACAAATTAATTAGCTTAGTTGTGATAAATCTTCAAAACAGATATTTGTCATTTATTTTAAGATGATTAAATTTCATTAGATATAAGTCAATTCTTACTTATTTATGTTGTTATTTTGCACTCCTTTTTAAAAAAATCACACAAATGATTATTAAAAGGGAGAAAATTATTTAATACATTTTTTAAATTTATGAAACATTATTACAAGATTTTTACATTTACGTTATTATTAACTTTATGTACCCAATTGTCTTTCTCTCAGGAGGATAATTCTAACCGTTGGTCTTTTGAAGCCGGTTTAAGTGCAGTAGACCTTTATCCTGTTGGAGAAAATACTCCACAAGGTGACTATTTTGATGAGTTTTTTAACCTTAACGACCATTATAACATTGGTTATTATGTAGGTGCTACAAGAAACTTTACTAAAAATTTATCTTTATCTGCAAGAGGTACAGTAAATGAAATTAGTAAATGGGGAGATTTAGGTAAAGCTGATGAAAGTGTGTTAGTTGATAACCTTAAATATTATGGACTTGATGCTATGGTAAACTATAGTTTTGGTCAAGGTAAATTACAACCTTTTATTGCAGTAGGTGGTGGTTATACTTGGATTGAAGAAGGACCATTTAATACTTTCTCTAAAACGTCTAATAGTTTAGTTGGTGCAGGTACAGCAAATGGATCTGTAGGAGTTAAGTACTGGGTTAGTGATAAGTTTGGAGTTAATTTACAAACGACTTACAAGCACTCATTCGAAGATTACTTACCTAAACATTGGAATCATAACTTAGGTCTTGTTTACAAATTAAACAAAGAGGAACAAGAAGGAGTAGAAGCTAAAAAAGTAACTTCTACACCAAGCCGTTGGTCTTTTGAAGCAGGTTTAAGTGCTGTAGATGTTTATCCTGTTGGAGAAGATTTACCACAAGGAGATTATTTTGATGAGTATTTCAATTTAAACGATCATTATAACATTGGTTATTATGTTGGTGTTACAAGAGAATTAACAAACAGTTTATCTATAACTGCAAAAGGTACCGTTAACGAACTTAGTAAATGGGGAGATTTAGGTAAAGCTGATGAAAGTGTATTAGTTGATAACCTTAAGTATTATGGACTTGATGGTATGGTAAACTATAGCTTTGGTCAAGGAAAATTACAACCTTTTATTGCTGTAGGTGGTGGTTATACTTGGATTGAAGAAGGACCATACAACACATTCTCTAGTACTTCAAACAGTTTAGTAGGAGCAGGTACTGTAAATGGTTCTGTAGGAGCTAAATACTGGTTTAATGATAAAGTTGGTGTAAATCTACAAACAACATACAAGCACTCTTTCGAGGATTACTTACCAAAACATTGGAATCACAACTTAGGTTTAGTATATAAAATAGGAAGTGAAAAAGAAGAAAAAGTTTCTAACGATAGAGATGGTGATACAGTACCTAATGAATTCGATTTATGTCCAGATACTTTTGGTTTAGTTAGCCTTGGAGGTTGCCCAGATACAGATGGTGATGGAGTTACTGATAAAGATGATTTATGTCCTGAAGTAAAAGGTTTAGTTGAGTTTGGTGGATGTCCTGATACAGATGGAGATGGTTTTCCAGATAACAAAGATAATTGTCCTAAAGTAAAAGGAACAGATAATGGTTGTCCAGTAAAAGTTGTTGAGCCTGCACCAGTTGCAGTTGTTATACCATCAGTTGTAGGACAAAGAAAAGTATACTTTAACTATGATAGCTCTAAGCTTGATGAAAATGCTAAATCTATATTAGATGATATTGCTAAGAACATAAAAGCAGATAAATCTAACTTTAGTATTTCGATTCAAGGTCATGCAGATAGTAGAGGAAGTGATAACTATAACTATAACCTTTCTTTAGTTAGAGCACAAGCTATTAAAGATTACCTTACTTCTAAAAACATAGCAAATAGCTTAATTTCTATTTCTGGTAAAGGAGAAACTGAACCTGTAGCCCCTAATAATACAGAGGCTGGAAGAGCAGCAAACAGAAGAGTAGAGTTAACTATTGACATTACTGCTAAGTAAATTCTAATTTACTTTTTATAAATTGTGCTATCATATTTAATATGGTAGCACTTTTTTTTGTTTATTTTTTTTGTAAAAACTTAAGTGTTTAATATGAATAGAGGCTGCGTTACGAGTAAATAAAGGCCTTAGGAACTATGTAATTACTTGTTTTTTAACACGTTGTTAAAATTGGTTAAAAAAGTTAAAACTAATATAAAGAAGAAATTTAGAAATAGAAAAAGGTATTTATTTGTTGTAATCAACTAAAACAATTTACAATGAAAAAATTATTACTTATTACAGCTATTTCCATTTTTGGATTAACAAAAGCACAAGCTCAAGATGTTGAATTTGGTGCTAAAATTGGAGCAAATTTTTCATCTATTTATGGTGATACAACTGATGATATTGATATGATAACCAGTGTTATTAATTTTGGTGTTTATTCTGAAATATTATTAAGTAAAAAGTTCTCTTTTCAACCAGAAATCATGTACTCTATACAAGGTTTTAGTGTTGGAGATGATATTGTAGCATTAAACTATTTAACCTTACCGTTAATGGGAAAATATTATGTAACTAAAAGTTTAAGTCTTGAGGCTGGACCACAGATTGGTTTTTTACTATCTGCCAAAAATGAAGATATTGATGTAAAAGACAGTTTTAAGTTTATAGATTATGGTGTTAATATTGGATTAGGATATAAACTAGAAAACGGACTAAATTTTGGAGCGAGATATAATTTTGGATTATCTAATATTAATGATGTTCAAGGTTCATCAGATAAGTTTAGAAATGGTGTAGCACAATTAACTATTGGTTATTCCTTTTTGTAGAAAATAACATAGAGTATAAATCAATTTAAAAAGCCTGTACAGTTAATTAACTGTACAGGTTTTTTTTTGTAAAACCAGTAAAATTTAATTAACAAATAATTACATTAAACATATACCGCGTTATGTAACTTTGTGTAAGTAAAAACAACCGTATTAAACTTAATATTACAATTGATTACTGCTAGTTATGGATAAGAAACAAACATTATATTCTATTTTAGATCTTGCTTTAGTATCAAAAGATCATTCACTTAAACAAACTTATAATAACGCTTTAGAATTAGCGCAACAAGCTGAAAGCTTTGGTTACACACGCTATTGGTTGGCAGAACACCATAACTCGGCAAATATTGCTAGTAGCGCAACATCGGTTTTAATAGGTTATGTTGCTCAAGGAACTAAAACATTACGTATAGGTTCAGGTGGTATTATGTTGCCAAATCATTCACCATTAATAGTTGCAGAACAGTTTGGTACGTTAGGTTCTCTATATCCTAATAGAATAGATTTAGGCTTAGGTAGAGCGCCAGGAACAGATAGAGAAACGGCTCAAGCGATAAGATCGGATTTTATGGAAGCTGCACATTCTTTTCCTAATGAATTAGATAAAATACAAACCTATTTTTCTACAGGTAATGCTACTTCTAGAGTTAGAGCAACTGTAGCAGAAGGCGTAGAGGTGCCAATTTATATTTTAGGTTCTAGTACAGATAGTGCACATTTGGCAGCAAAAAAAGGATTGCCTTATGCTTTTGCAAGTCATTTTGCAACAACGCATTTATGGAATGCTTTAGATATTTACCGTAAAGAATTTAAACCATCAAGTGTTTTACAAAAACCTTATGTAATTGCTGGTGTAAATATTATTATAGCAGATACAGATGAAGAAGCCCAGCGCTTATCAACATCGTTAATTAGAATGATTGTTGGTATATTTACAGGAAAACGCGATTTTGTGCAACCTGCAATAGACATGACGGATGAGCTAAAAGAGATTATGCAAAATCCGCAAGTGCATCAAATGTTAAAGTATTCTTTTATAGGAAGTAAAGCAACAGTAAAAGCACAAGTAAAAGCGTTTATGGATCAAACGCAAGCCGATGAACTTATTGCTGTAACTAATATTTATGATATAAAAGACAGAATACGATCTTACAAATTGTTTGCAGAAATAATGAAGGAGTTAAATTAATTTACTACTCAAAAGTATGACGCTGCTCTTGCGTAGAGGATGCGTTTAGTAGTTTGTTAAAAGTTTTTATACTATCAAAATCTTGAGTTATTGCTTTAGAAACTGCAATACCAGAGATTTCTGCTTTTAATAAGTCAGGAACATCTTCTAGAGTTATGCCTCCAAAACCAAGAATTGGCTTAGGCGTTTTTAATACATTTGTAATTGCTGTATAACCTTTTATGCCCAGAGCAGGACTTAAATCATTGTTTGTAACGTCGCTTTTAAACGGGCCTAAATTAATATAATCAATTTCTTTATCTAATAGTGCTTCGCAATCGGCTAAAGTGTTTGCGGCACCTCCAATACTTTGCCAAGAGAACAAGTGCTTTCTTACAAGAGTAGGACAGGAGTCTGTTTTTTCTAAATACACACCATCTGCATTAATCTCTTTTGCTACTTTATAAAAACCACTAATTATTAATCTAGTTTGGTAATGGGTTGTAATTTTTATTGCTTCCTTAGCGATTTTTAATACCTTTTTTTCTGAAGCATTTTCCATACCAAGTCTCACCAATTCTGCACCAGAAGTACATGCCTTTTGTATGTTTTCTAATATTGCTTTTGGTGAATCGCCTTCGGCTATATAATGTAATTTTGGTATAATCATGTTTTAGTATCTTGTTATTGGTAATTCCTTTTAGGTGTTGTTTTTTTTGTAAAATTATTTAAAATGAAGTTTCATTTTCTTGAAAACAGCTACGGGTGTATCGCTTTTCCATATACCTCCCAAAACACCAACTCCATTATAGCCTAATGTATCGAATGCAGGTAAATTATCTACTGTAACACCTCCCATACCAATAATTGTTTTATCAATAGCATTAACATTAAAACCACGACCATTATAACCTTCTTTAGATATAGAAGAAAATACAGGACTTAATAAGTGATAATCAAATTCAAAATAGCAATCTTCAAGGTCTTTTGGCTCATGAAAGGACGAACTTATAGTTTTTCCAAAAAGATTAAGATTTTTAAAGTAACGACCCGGATTATCTATATTATCAATTCTTTTTTGTTCTTGAAAATGAATACCTTTTAAGTTAAAGTCGTTAACTAACTCATGGTGATAGTGCACAACTATTTTATTATGATATTGTTTATCTATTTTGTTTAAATAATCGCAATGTGCTTGGTAATCTTTATCAGGCTTTCTTAAATGATAGTATTCTAAGCCTTCTTGAAATAACTGATTAAGAATCTCTATTTCGTTTGGGATATCATTTTCGGGTGCTATTATAACTATCATTATTTAATACTTTTCTTATTTTGCAAAGATACCTCAGATTCTTCATATTTAGAGACTAGTTAAGGCAGAATATTGTAATAAAGAAGATGCTTGTAGTAGCTTTTCTTTGTTTAGCTAAGAATAAATATTAAAAAAACTTTTTCTTAATATTCTCTGGCTTTATAACTTTAGTTTTTACAATAAAGTACATAAACAGATAAATAGCCATCATGTGGCAAATAATAATAAGCACAGTAAAAGTTCTGCTAAAGTGTAAGAATTCATTAATTGAGACTAATACAACTTGAAAAAAAGTAAAAAGACCAGAAGCAAGTAAAATAGGGCTATTTTTATAGTTGTCATTTAAATAAACAATAGCAAATGTAATAGTGTAAACTATTAAACTTAATGCACATAAAAAGACAAAAAACAAATGATTATTTGGTATAGAATTGACTAATAATTTTAAAATAGAATATAAAATATAAGAAATTAAAACAATGCTAATTATTACCGAAATAGATGGTAAAGATCTTAATTTGCCTGCATGTAAGTATTTTTTAAGACTAAAAGCACAGCATATTAAATATATTGAAGTTAATGTTGCAATCGCACCAAAACAGTCTTCAAAGCAGTAAAAGGATAATATATCCGATGCTAACGTTGCTAGTAAAGCACATATAAAAACTGGGTTAGCCTTTTTTTTAGTAAGGTATATGTATTTAAAAAGAAGAGTACTAATTACAATAGGTAATACAAATATTAATTTCGTTTTACCAAAAACAATACTTACAATAATTGCCGCCAAAAAAGAAACGTATAGTATAACATCTATAACATTCGTAATTTTAAAAAAAGGAGTGTTTATAGATTTTTTTACCTTCATTAGTGGCTTTTTTCCATTACTATCAAATCAAATATATCAATTAGTTTTTTAAAAATGAATAGAATTTAATTAATATCAGTTATAAAGAATAACCCTAAATAACAGGGCTATAAGTTTTATAAATAGAAAGTTACGCAAAAAAAAACATTTAATTGTAGAATAATTTAGTAAACTGAAAGATAGAAACACAAATTAAGAGCGCTCCAATAATTCTATTAATTCGTGTGGTAATGTTTTTCATTTTTGTTTTTAGGATGTGGCTAAATTTTCCATAACCATAAAGTGTGACTACTTTTCCAAAAAATACGCCATTTAAAAACAAAATTAATAAAAGTAAATCGATGTCTGTATTTAAATAAAGCATCTTTTTGTTTAAAAAAGAAATGACTAATATCCAATAAATTAACACGGTTGGATTAATTAAACCGAGTATAAAACCCAACATTCGTTTAGAGATATTATGTCTTTTTTTTATAATAATACATTCTTCGTTTTCATCTTTCACACATTCTTTTCTGCCTAAAACAAGAACAATACCAACAGTTAATAATATAAAAGCAATTGTGTATTGTAGCCAAACATTTGTACTTATAAAATTTTCAATTTGCACATTAAAGAGAATAGCAATAGAAACTAAAATTAATTCTGCTAATGCTGCTGTGTAAACAATTTTTAAAGCATTCTGAATATTCTCTTTTATTGTCGTGTTAATTACGGCAACATTTGTTGTTCCTAGTGGTAAGGCTCCAATTATGGCTGTAATTAGACCTAGTAAAAAGTAAATTAATACATTCATGTGTTATCTAGCTTTCGAATATGTGTAAATAGGTCGTTGTTAAATGAATTAGCTTTCAAATAATAAATCCATTAAATACACGTATTTCTATCAAGCCTTGTTGCTAGAAGAGCAAGCACCTCTTTTTAGTAACATATACTCTCCATTATTTTTAAACTCACGTATTGAAGTTCCAGCGTAGCGTTTGAAGGTTTTAGATAAATGACTAACATCTGTAAATCCTAACTCGTCAGCAATTTGAGTTAATGTAAAATCGGAGTTTAGTAGTCTTATTTCTACTAATTTGAGCTTCGCTTTAATAATGTATTCACGTAAAGGCATATTAACTTGTTTTTTAAAAAACTCGCTAACATAAGTTGGAGACATCATAAAGACATCGGACAGATTTTCGACTTTAAGCAACTCTGTTTTATCAATATTTTCATTAATATAAGTTAGCATTTTTGTAATTCTATCATCCGAATTATTTTTAGGTAATTCAAAATAGCTTCCTTTTTTTATGTTCCTAATTAGTATTTCAAGAATGCTAGTCATTAGGCTTGTCACAAGGTTTATAGACGATTCTCCGTAGTTTCTAGATTCTTGTAAAATCATACTTATTAAGCTTTCTAGATGGTTTCTATCTACATCATTCTTAATAATATCTCCTGGTAATTGGTTGTAATTTGATAAGATATAAGAGGCTTCTTTAAACCATTCATTTCTATCAATAGTAATGCGATTTATGTTTTTAAAGAATGAATCTGTAAATTTAAGAAACACAAATTGTGTAGGTTGCGCTATTGTAAATGAGTGGCATTTTAAAGGTGGTAACAAAAAGATGCTGCCTTTATTATAGGCGTGCTCGTTGTAGTTAATACATTGCGTTCCTGTACCATTTTTAACTAAAACCAATTCAAAAAAGTTGTTTTTAACAGGGCGTTGTTTCCAATCTATTAATTCTATTTCTTGTATTTCGAAAGGTTTAAAAGCTTCAATTACTTGCATTTTTGTCTGATTGTTTACAATTTCTATTCAAATTTAGAAAAAAAAGAAATAACAGCCTGGTTTTTTATACTCATAACCTTTATTTATACATTAATATCCATTTAAAGTACATTAAAAGGGTTCAGTTCAATCATACCTTTGTATTGTATTTGAGACTAATCTTAAATCCATTTAAATATTTTACTCATGAAAAAATCGTATTTAACAATTGTTGCAAGAATTTTAGTAAAAGAGGAGCATAGAGCGTTTGTAAAAACAGAACTATTAAAACTTTTAGATGTGACTAGAGCAGAGGAAGGTAATATAAGTTATGATCTACATCAGGATAATGATAATCCAAACTTCTTTATATTTCATGAAAAATGGGTGAATCGTGAGTTATGGCAAAAACATATGGGTAATAAATATTTAGCGCACTATTTAAAAGTAACAGAAGGTAAGGTTGACGAGTTTATTTTAAATGAAATGACAGAAACAGTAAATTAGAAAACCATACAGTTATAAATTATTTAATAGGGATTAGGATTTAAATTCTAATCCCTATTTTTGAATAAATCAAAACAGCTTTAATGTTTAAACACCTTCAAAAACACTCCATTTTATCAATATCAGTAAGTATCATATTTGCGTGTACATTGGTTGTGTTTTTTGCTACCGAAGCTAGTTATAATGCTATTGAAAGTGCTTCATTATGGGTGCGTAACTATTTTGGATATTTTTATCTGTATTTAGGTTTTGGTTGTGTTTTGGCACTTTTGTTAATTGCGTTTTCAAAATATGGACGAATAAAACTAGGAAAGCCATCGTCTAAACCAGAATACTCTTTATGGTCTTGGACGGCTATGCTTTATAGTGCAGGAATGGGATCTGGTATTTTGTTAAGAGCAGTACAAGAACCTGTTTTTATGCAACAAAATCCGCCTTTTACTTCTGGTTTATCTGCGCAAACCGTCGCTTTAGAGTTTACGTTTTACCAATGGGGACTTACAGCGTGGGCTTTTTATGGCCTTTTTGCAGTAATTGTTGGGTACGCCTTACATGTTAAGAAAAAGAGGGTGAGAATAAGCGCAACTATAGAAGACGATATTAAAAGCAAGACCTTAAAAAACAGTGTAGATGTTATAACTATTATAACGACTGTTTTTGGTTTGGTGGCTGCAATCGGATTAGGAACAACCCAGATTAATGGTGGTTTAAATCATATTTCAAATCAAGATTTTGGACTAATAACTACAATTTTGCTATGTGTGTTTATTTCTACTGTGGCTTGTTATTCTGCTTGGCAAGGTGTTAATAAAGGGATTAAAATATTCTCGAACCTAAATATCATTGTCACTTTTGCCATCTTGTTGTTTATCTTTTTTACTAGTGATGTAAAACAAATTTTAATAGCATTTTTCACATCTACATATCATTATATAATCGATTTTGTGCCCATGAGTTTAGCGCTTGGCGATTATAATCCTGGTTTAGAATTCTTAACCGGTTGGACATTTTACTATTGGGCCTTTTGGTTAGCATGGGCACCATTTACAGGTATATTTATTGCGCGTATTTCTAAAGGTCGTACCATTAGACAACTGCTATTGGGTGTTTTAATTATTCCGTCTTTGGGGACTTTTTTCTGGTTTTCCGTTTTCGGAACCTCTGCCTTTCAATTAATAGAACAATGGGGAACTTATAATAATGAATTTAGCAACGTGTTTTCTTCCATTTTTGTATTCTTTGAACATTATCCGTTTGCGACATTTTTAAATATAACTTCAATTATATTATTGATCAGCTTTTTAATTACTTCTGTAGATTCGGCAGTATTTGTATTAAGTATGTTTACAGATAAAGGCGCTAAAAATCCAAGTAAAGTACATCGTGTTATCTGGTCTGTTTTTATTTTATTAGCTACAATAGCTTTAGTATTGTTGGGTAATATTAAGGCAGATATCAATGTTTTAGAAGCAGTACAACGTTTACTGATAATCACGTCGTTACCGTTCGCTTTCTTTATTATAATTATGTTGATTCTTTTTGTTAAAGACCTAAGGAAAAACAAAGCAATACCTAGTAAAATAGAGCAGTAATTACTGTAAGTTTTTAGTCCTATTTTCGATTAATATATAAACAATAAAAGTATGGATGTGTTTAATCAACCTAACTTATTTTCTACAGATCAAGTCGTAAAAACAGTATTTGATTTACCAGGTGCAGATGTTACTTTATTCGAAAATTTCTTCAGCATAGAAGAAAGTAATGCCTTATATACAAGCCTATTAAATGATACAACTTGGGAGCAGGACCAAATGGCTATTTATGGTAAGCAAATAGATTTACCTAGACTTACAGCATGGTATGGTGATACGGATTTAGAAGTTGCTTATGTTGGAAAAACAACAAAGTTACGTCCTTGGACTGCAGAATTAATTAAAATCAAGGAACGTATAGAGCAGGAGGTCGATATCAAGTTTACACGCTGCTTACTTAATTATTATCGCGACGGAAAGGATAGTGTAGATTGGCATCAAGATTATGAAGTCGGTAAACGTAAAAACACGGTAATTGGATCGGTAACTTTAGGAGCCACACGACCGTTTCAGTTAAAACACGCCACACGCAAAGATTTAAAACGTATCGAAATTCCGTTAGCCCACGGTAGCATGTTAATAATGCAGGGTGCTACACAAGAAAACTGGAAACACAAAATCCCTAAAACAGTAAAACCTATTCTACCAAGAATTAACTTAACCTTTAGATGGGTTCAGTAATGTTTTTTGGTATTAATAAAGGATTACGATGGTTTTAAAAGTATAAATGGTTGGCTATAGTTGGGTTATTTCATAAAAATTAAGAAATATTTATGTTTTTTAAAGTCTAAAACCTCCATTTATACCTAATTCACCTTTGTTTATACTTCAATTTACCTGTGCACTGGTTTTATCTTTGTATCAAATTTAAAACTAATCATTAAAACATATAAAATGAATACACCAAACATAGCAAAAGAAGATATATTAAACGCTTTTAATTTTAGACATGCAACGAAGGAATTTGATGCCACTAAAAAGGTTTCAGATGAGGACATGAAATTCATCCTAGAAACAGCACATTTATCACCAAGTTCATTTGGTTTCGAGCCTTGGCATTTTATCGTAGTTCAGGATAAAGAATTACGTGAGTTATTAAAACCTGTAGCTTGGGGAGCACCTTTAAAATTGGATACTGCTAGTCATTTTGTATTAGGTTTAAGTATGAAAGCACCTATGGTTAAACATGATTCAGAATATATTATGCACATGATGAAGGATGTAAAACAATTACCACAAGTGGTTATTGATATGTATTCTACATTTTATAGAGAGTTTCAAGAGCGTGATTTCGATTTAGATACAGACAAAAAGTTATTCGATTGGTCTTCTAAACAAACCTACATTGCTTTAGGAAATATGATGACAGCTGCTGCTTTAACAGGAATTGATTCTTGTCCAATTGAAGGATTTCATCAAGAAAAAGCAGAAGCGTTATTAAAAGAAAAATTCGGCGTAGATACAGATAAATACGGTTTGTCATTTATGGTTGCTTTTGGTTACAGAAAATCAGATCCAGAATTCGGAAAATCAAGACGTAATTTTGAAGATATCGTAACATTCAAGTAAGCAATTCCATCTAAAAAACACAAAAAATGAAAGCTATAGGATATAAAGAGAATCTTCCAATTGAAGATGTTAACTCGCTACAAGACATAGAATTAAACACGCCAAAAGCTGCTGGAAGAGATATTTTAGTAGAAATAAAAGCCATTTCTGTAAACCCTGCAGATTACAAAGTACGTGCAGGAATGCCAGTAGAAGGTGACGATTGGAAAGTTATTGGATGGGATGCTACCGGAATTGTAAAAGAAATTGGAGAGGATGTCTCTTTATTTAAAGTTGGTGACGAAGTTTGGTATGCAGGAGATTTTACACGTCAAGGAAGTTATGCACAATACCAAGTTGTAGACGAACGTATTGTTGGTAAAAAACCTTCAAGTTTATCTTTTCCTGAAGCTGCTGCTTTACCATTAACATCGCTTACTGCTTACGAACTATTGTTTGATAGATTACAGGTTTCTAAAGACGATGCTAGCAAATCTATTTTAGTTATTGGTGCTGCTGGAGGTGTTGGCTCTATATTAGTGCAATTAGCTAAAAAGCTAACAAAACTGAATATTATTGGTACGGCTTCTCGCGAAGAAACTACAGATTGGTTAAAAGAATTGGGTGCAGATGCTGTAATAAATCACAGAAATAAATTAAGTGAAGAGTTTGAGAAATACAATTTAGCTGCACCAGATTATATTGTGAGTTTAAATGCAACCGAACAGCATGCAGATGAGATTGTTAAAGTAATAAAACCACAAGGAAGATTTGGTTTTATTGACGATCCAAAAACGTTTAATGTGATGCCTTTTAAATTAAAATCGGTTTCAACACATTGGGAATTTATGTTCACACGATCTATGTTTCAAACCGAAGATATGATAGAACAGCACCATATTTTAAATGAAGTCTCTAGTTTAATTGACAACGGAACGATTAAAACCACTTTAGGTGAAAACTTTGGAGTTATTAATGCAGAAAACCTTCGTAAAGCACATGCATTCCTGGAAACAGGAAAAGCAAAAGGTAAAATTGTTTTAGAAGGATTTTAGTTTAATAGCGAACTGAAATTTTAATTACATCGTCACTTCGAGTGAATTTTGAGGTACGAGACATTAGTGTCGAGAAGTTTATTAACTCTAATGGTTCTCGAGACAAAATTCTAGAAGAGAATTTCACTCGAACGGACAAAAAAAAATATAAAAAATGAATTTGAAATCCATTATGGCTGCATTAGCAGTAACAGTACTGTTTGTTGGTAATACTGCAAATGCGCAAGTAACAACCAAAGATTCTATAGCCACTTCAAAAGTGCAACATTTCAATTTTGACGACATGGAATCAGAAACTATTGGAGAAGGAATCAAACGTAAATGGTTTCATGGTGAAAAAGGACAGATGACCATTTTTAATTTAGAAAAAGACGCTCATATTCCTTGGCACCAACATCCAAACGAACAGATTACTTATATCATGTCTGGTAAAGTAAAAATCAAAACCATTATTGATGGTAAAGAAACGTTTGTAGAAGTTGGAGCAGGAGAAGTAATTGTGTTTCCAGAAAATGTACCGCATGAGTTTTGGGCTTTAGAAGAAACAGTAGATTTAGATGTACATGTTCCTGTCCGTGAAGATTGGTTATCCAAAGAATTACCAGAGTATTTAAAAAAGAGCAAGTAAAACTTTAAAATAACGTCACTTCTAGTGAATTTTGAGACACGAGAAATTAGTATCGAGAAGTTTGGGTAACGAAAAAGTTCTTGATACAAAATTCTGAAAAAGAATTTCACTCGAACTGACGTCATAATTATATTCAAGATGAAAAATATTAGTTTCTTATTAATTTTAATCACATCTGTTATGTCCATAAAAGGACAAAACACAGTAGGTGAAACCGAAGTTTTTGCAACTACAGCGCAAGCAGTTGGTAATATTACGTTTACTGATAGTGGCGATTTAGTGTATAGTCATCATCCTTTTTTCTCACCAGAAAATAGAGTGATGATCATGGATGCCAAAACAAAAACAAGCAAACCGTTTCCTAATAAAGCCTGGAATACGCCACGAACTACAGACGATAATTATCTAAGTAATGTGTTAGGTATTAGAAACGATGAAAACGGAATTGTTTGGATGCTAGATATGGCGCAACGTGATAATGTAACGCCTAAAATAGTGGGTTGGAACACAAAAACTAATCAGCTAGAACGTATTTATTATTTACCAAAATCGTCAGTACCAAAGCATGCACAACCAAATGATATGGTTGTAGATACTAAAAACGGTTATTTTATAATTGCAGATGAAGGTATTGGAAATGGAGGAGATGGTACAAATGCTGCATTTATTATTGTAGACATGAAAACGGGTAAAACACGTCGTTTATTAGAAGGTACACGCACAACATTACCAGAAAACACACCAACAGTAATTAACGGTAAACATTTAGCGGTTAACGGTAAAGATTTGTTGGTAGGAAATGATGGTATTACTGCCGATGCTAATTTTGAATACATTTATTATGGTCCGTTAAACGGAACTAAAATTTACAGAATTAAAACGTTAGATTTAGTAAATGAAGCACTAACAGAAGAAGCATTAGATAGTAAAATTGAAACCTATTCCGAAAAACCAAACAACGGCGGAATGAGTATCGATACAGCAGGCAATATTTATTTAACAGCTTTAGAAACCAATAGTGTTGCTGTAGTTTTGGCAAAAGATAAAAGTGTAAAAACCATGGTGAAAGATTCTAACATGGTTTGGCCAGATGGTGTAAGCTACAATCATGTAGACGGTTATATGTATGTGTCCGCTGCCCAGGTAAACAAAGGTGCTGCGTTTAATGATGGTAAAGATTTATCTACAAAACCATTTTACATTTTCAGGTTTAAGCCTATTACAACAGGTGTTTCTTTTAGATAATTTATGAATTGATTAATAGTTGAATCCCTTTTATTATTATTATTATTAAATAAGAAGAGAAGCCACTGTTTAAGTGGCTTTTTCTATTTACAAAATGTTTAACTTAAGAAAAAGCAAATTATGCCAAGAACTATCATCGAGAATATTGTTATTGCAGAATATAAAAAGCAAACCTTTTTTGACTTTTGTAAGTATACTACCATTCGTTTTTTTGAAATTGTTTATTTTGAAGAAGGCACAGGAACTATAAAGATTAATGGAAAAATGGTGAACTATACCTCAAATAGTGTGTTCGTTTTTGTTCCAGATGATATTTACATTGTTAATCCGGAAACACCAACATCTACGGTTGCTATCAAATTTTTAAAGAGTTTTTTCAGAAATACGAATACGCAAAACGATACTCTTCCTGTTAACGATTGGTTTCGTAAAATTGAAGGTATTTTAAATAGCGAAAGTCACCAACTACGTGAAATGCAGTTTGAAACAGAATCAGACAAACTACATTTAGTGTCTTTAATTAAAATGGTTTCTACTGAAAATTTGAAAAAACAATCCTATGATCTATTCATCATTCAAAATTCATTATCAGTTATTCTTCATTTGATTGCTAGAAACATTCAGTTTTTAAATACCGATAGGACTGCCAAGGTTGTGGAGTCTTCAAAAATTCAGCAAATCATAAATTTTATTCATACAAATATTTATAATTCAGATTTGTTATCTACTAGAAGTCTTGCAGAAGAATTTCATATGGCAGATAATTATATGAGCGAGTATTTTAAAAAGCATACAGACATTAGCCTAAAAAAGTACATCATTAATTATAAATTGAAGTTAGTAGAAACACGACTTAAATATACAGATTTACAATTCTCAGAAATAGCAATCGAACTCGGTTTTACAGATTCTAGTCATTTAAATAAAACTTTTTTAGCCTATATAGGCATTACTATTGGTGCTTTTAAGGCTGCTTTAGCCTAAGTTTTTACTAATAACCTTGTTTTTTACTAATAGTGCTTTGTTTTATACCAAATTAAACCTTGGTTCCTCCTGTAAATTTGCAGTGTAATTAAAACACAACACTAATAATTTAAAACATAACACCATGAAAACAACAGGATTTAAAACATTTAAAGTAGCAGTAAAAGAAGGACAAGCTTGGGTAACTTTTGATAACCCACCAGTAAATATTCAGGATATTCCAATGATCAAAGAGTTGGATGATTTAGCAGCATCTTTAGAAGAGGACAGAAGTATTAAAGTAGTCGTTTTTCAATCTGCTCATCCAGAAATTTTCATAGCGCATGCAGATACTAATTTCTTAAAAGATATGTCTACAACAGCTGTAGCTAGAGAAGATATTGAGTTATTAGACTTACAAAAAGTATTACAACGTATTAGTAAATTACCGCAAATTACCGTTAGTAAAATAGAAGGTTTTGCTAGAGGAGGAGGTCATGAGTTTGCATTAGCTACAGATATGCGATTTGCAGCAAGAGGTAAAGCAGTATTTATGCAAATGGAAGTTGGTATGGGAATTTTACCTTGTGGTGGTGGATCATCTAGAATGGCACGTCAAATTGGTTTAGGTAGAGCTTTAGAAGTTATTTTATCTGCAAAAGATTTTGATGCTGACCAAGCAGAAGCTTACGGACTTATAAATAGAGCTTTAGATGCGGATAAAATTGGCGATTTTGTGGAAGATTTAGTAAATAGAATGTCACAATTTAATTCCGATGCTATCGAAGCTGCAAAACGTACTGTTTATGCATCTATTGATTTACCAATAGAAGATGCTTTAAAAGAGGAAGCCTACTGGTTATACCAAGCAACAAGTAAGTCGCCAGCAATCAAACGTTTTACGTTAGCTGATGATACCGGATTTCAAAATGATATGGAAAACCAAAGAAACTTCGAGACTTTATTAATGGGATTACAAGGTGTAAACTAAAAACTAGAAATTATGAACACAGCACAAAATAAACAAACGATACTTGATTTTTTCGAACGTTTTTCTGCAGGTGATGCTGCAAGCGCTTTAACTTATTTAGATACAGATGCAACATGGCAATCTATGGGAATTAAAGGAGATCTACCAGTTTCAGGAACCATGGATAAAAACGGAATTGGAGAACTTATAAAAATGGTAAAATCTGCTATTCCAAAGGGATTAGAATTAACACCAGTGGGTTGGACTGCAGAAGGAGATAGGGTAGCTGCCGAATTCATTTCCTACGGAAAATTAACCAATGGAAGAGAATATAATAATCCGTATCATTTTTTATTTCAATTTTCTGATGGTAAGATCCTTAGAATAAAAGAATACATGGACACATTACACGTAAAATCAATATTTGTAGACTAATAAAATTTAGTATAAATGCCTCTTGTATAGGAGGCATTTTTTCAATTTAATATCACATTATGAAACTTAATAATAACATAGCTTGGACGGTAGATGGCAAAATAATAAACAAAACCAAATACAAGGAAGCCATGGAAAAAATAACAGCAGCTACATTTAAAGAAGAAGGTTCGCTTAATCACGAATGGTATGTAGCAGAAGATCTGGAAAGCATTCATATTTATGAACGTTACCAAGATGCAGATGCCGCTTTGGCACATTTAAAAGTATGGTCTCAATTTGCAACTCTGTTTTTAGAAGGCGCAACAATGGATAGCTTTAAAGTTTATGGGAATGTAACTCCAGAATTAAAAAGCGCAGTATCTGGCGCAACTAGTATTATGAGTCGTTACGGCGGATTTGTAAAATAATTTCAATAAAATAAAACCTTGAAATATACCTAAACAACCGTTTTTACTACAAAAAAAATAGTACTATCTAAGACTACCTTTGTAGTCAGATTAATTGTTGTTTAAGTATAAATAAGGCGATTAATTAATAGATAAACAGAAATACATAAAAACCAAAATATCCTATTGCGACAGTTTTTGGTAAAAAAATATAAAAACAATGACAAATAAAAATATATTAGAAGAAGCTCGTGCGCTTACTTTACCTTCTCGTGAAGCCTCGTTAAATCGTGAAGCTTCAGTTTCACACTTTTGGAACAATAACCAGAAAATATTGGAAGATGCTTGGGCAGAATGGGAAATTGAAAACAAAGACAATTTACTAGTTCCTAATGAATCACTGCTTGATCCACGCTTACAAAAGGCCATTAAAGAAGCATGGGAAAATCCAGAAAAAGAATCTGCTGTTGCCGATTTATGGGAAGAAATTAGTCCTGGTGTTTATGTTGCTCAGTTTTTTAACCCAGAACGCTTAGCAGATTTTCGCAAATATTTAGAAGCTGTAGTAAATTCAAAAATTCCTAAACGAGCACCATACGGAATACAATTGAATCGTTATGGAATTATGCTTGATCCACGCTCAGAAGGCTATCTTGCAGCACCGAATTTTCAGGCATTTTATAACGATATTATGGACCGTTATATGCGTCCGATTGCACGTTTGTTATTGGGGACTTATGGTTATGACAACCAAACATTTGGTTTTTCTATTCAGTACAATCCAGATAAAGACAAGGATTTAAATGGTCACACAGATGCTTCTGCTGCCACTTTGAATATCAACATTAACTTACCCGATGAAGCATTTACAGGCTCGCAAGTTGATTTTTATGATAAAACCACAGGAAAAACAGTGCAAACTACGTTTGAATCAGGTAAAGCAATAATTCACAGAGGTGATGTAGCACACGCTACGCACCCAATTATTAGTGGGCAACGTAGTAACTTGGTAGTGTGGTTATATGGAGACCGTATGCAAATTCCAAGAGGTGGAGCAAGTAGCTACGGTAGTGTCGATAACTCAGAATCTAAAGCGGTTACATCTGAAATTATTAGTGCTCGTGAGCGTTGGAGTGTGCCAAAGAGTACCAAAGATACCTTTGCACCTTTTTAAAAGGATTAGAAAACGTTTATCTTGCTTTAGGCAATGATTATATGGAAAAATAGCTACTGGACTATTTATTAGAATTTTATAATAAGATTCAAAAAAAACAAGAAAATGTCACCTTGAGCGCAGTCGAAAGGTTTTATAGTTCGCATCTGAACTCAAGGTGATACTTCAATAAAAAAATAAAAAATAATGAGTAAAACAATAATAGTAACAGGAAGTACAGACGGCATTGGAAAGTTAACTGCTTTTAGTTTAGCCGAAAAAGGACATACGGTTTATGTACATGGAAGAAATGCAGTAAAGGTAGACGCGGTTGTTTCAGAAATAAAAACAACAACAAATAATCAGAATATTTATGGTTTAGTTGCTGATTTTTCGGATTTAGAAGCTGTTTCAAAATTAGCAGCACAGATTATAAAGGACATTCCTAAAATAGATATACTAATCAATAATGCAGGGATTTTTAAAACGAAAGACGTTCATAATAAAAACGGATTAGATATCAGAATGATGGTAAATTATTTAGCACCCTATGTGTTGACAAATGCCATATTAGAAAACATAAAGCAATCTGAAGCACCAAGAATTATTAATTTAAGTTCTGCTGCACAAGCACCAGTTTCTGAAGCTGTTTTAATAGGGAAGGAGCAAGACTCTGCAAATAGCACCTATGCGCAAAGTAAATTAGCATTGACGATGTGGAGTTTTAATCTAGCAAAACAAGAGCCAAAAATTACGGTTATAGCAGTTAATCCAGGGTCGTTATTAAATACAAAAATGGCTAATGAAGCCTATGGTCAACATTGGTCTCCAGCAGAAAAAGGAGTGGATATCTTATTAGATTTGACATTGTTTAATGATTATAAAAATGATTCAGGAAAGTATTTTGACAATGATAAAGGTGATCCAAAAGGATACTTTTCTCCAGCGCATCCTGATGCTTATGATGCTTTAAAACTTGAAAAATTACTAAATATAACAAATGAATTAGTAGAAGATAAAATAGCTTAAATTTCTAGTATTCTTAATTTTATAAAAATATATTTTATAGAAATGCTATAATTAATTTGGTAATTAATTGTAGCATTTCTTATATTAAACAACAACATAAAAAAGCACAAAAATAAATCATAATTGGTTTGGTTAAAAAGAAGTAATTCAAGTTCTTTCCAGATTAATAATTTAACACTAAATGGAGAACATTACAACATTTGCAATCACAGTATTTACGGCCTTTTTTGCTATTACGAACCCAATATCAAACATGACTGTTTTTGTATCTTTAACACAAGGTGCAGACAAAAAAACGAAAAGAGAGATTAACAAAAAAGCCAATTTGATTGCTTTTGTAATTGTTACAGTTTTTATTTTATTAGGTAAATATATTTTTGAGTTATTTAATATCAGTATTCCTGCTTTTAAGATTACTGGAGGTATTCTAATATTTTTTATTGGTTTCGATATGCTGCAATCTAAACAGTCTAATGTAAAAAGCTTAAATAATGTTCATGTCGACGAAGATATAGCAGTCTCTCCATTGGCTATTCCAATTTTAGCTGGTCCGGGAACTATTGTAACCGCTATGAATTTTGTATCTAATGCAGCTCCATTACAAATGTTTTTGGTAATAGCTATTTTCGGGTCCATGAGTTTAATTACTTATTTTACTTTTAAATTAAGTGATTTTATTGTGGGATTAGTTGGTCACAATGTAATTTCTGTAATCGGTAAAATTATGGGATTAATAATTGCTATTATTGGTACAGGTATGATTATACAAGGTATTAAAATTTCTTTCGATTTAATAGCTGGATAACACCAGGCTATTTAACGAGTAAAAGTTGTTTTTTAAATTCAATAATCCAGTTTTAACAGATATGTACTAATGAAAAAAATACTAGTCTTATTTTCTCATCCAAAATTTGAAAAATCGAGAGCAAATACAGCATTGGTAAATCATATAAAAGACATTGAAGGTGTAACATTTCATGATTTATACGAACGCTATCCAGATTTCCATATAGACGTTTCAGCAGAAAAAGAACTATTAAATGCACATGATATTATTATCTGGCATCATCCATTCTATTGGTATAGTTGTCCGCCATTAATGAAACAGTGGATTGATATGGTGTTAGAATTTGGTTGGGCTTATGGACCAAATGGAAATGCACTACAAAATAAAACATGTTTAAATGTTATTACTACTGGAGGTTCTAGAAAAGTTTATTGCTCAGAAGGAAGTAATAGTTTTACTGTTCGTCAATTTTTAAGACCATTCGAGCAAACTGCTAACTTATGTGGTATGGAATATTTACCGCCATTTGCAGTAATGGAAACACATAAATTAAGTGATAGCGATTTAAGGAGTTATGCTATTCAATATGGCGATTTAATTACTTTACTTAAAGAAAACCTTTCCAATAATGATTGTGAAGGATTTTCATTTATAAACGATATTCCGAAACTAAATACACAATAATTTTATGACTGGAAGTATACTTTTTGAAGCCATAGTCTTTTTATTAGGTGCAATTATTTGTGTATCTATTGCCAAAAAATTAGGCTTAAGTTCTGTAATTGGCTATCTGTTAGCAGGTGTATTAATAGGGCCTTACGTCTTAGGGTTTATTGGAAAAGAAGGTGAAGATATTTTACACTTTGCAGAATTTGGAGTGGTAGTAATGCTATTTTTAATTGGCTTAGAAATCGAACCAAAGAATTTTTGGAACATGCGAAAAACCATACTTGGTATGGGAGGATTGCAGGTAGGAGGAACCATGTTGCTTTCCTATATTCTATTTGCTTTATTAGGTTTCGATTGGAAAGTAGCCTTAGTAATCTCAATGGCTGTGGCACTATCTTCTACAGCAATTGCCATGCAAACTATAAAAGAAAAAGGCTTGATGAATACTACGTTCGGTACGTCTTCTTTTTCCATTTTATTGTTTCAAGATATTATTGTCATTTTTATGTTAGGTTTTATTCCACTTTTATCTAATGCAGATGATAATGCTTCCGCGGAAAAACATAGTGAACATGCAAATTTATTAGAAACGCTACCTATTGGATTTCAGACTTTAGCCATTCTTTTATCTGTAGTTTTAATCATTGTAGCTGGCCGTTATTTAATTGTTCCAATGCTACGAAAAGTAGCTAAAACAGGTGTTAGAGAATTATTAATTGCTGCTGCTTTATTAATTGTTTTCAGTATTTCATTTTTAATGGAATATGTAGGAATAAGTCCTGCATTAGGAGCTTTTTTAGGTGGAGTAGTACTTTCAAATAGTGAATTTAAACACGAGTTAGAAAGCACTTTAGAGCCTTTTAAAAATTTACTTTTAGGATTGTTTTTTATGGCTGTTGGCGCCTCTATTAACTTTATTGTTATAGCAAATAGTCCCTTAAAAATAGGAGGTGTTTTAATAGCTATTGTTGTTATTAAAGCTCTTGTTTTATTTATCGCTGGTCATGTTTTTAAATTAAAACTAGATCAAAAATTACTACTAACATTCAGTTTAGCGCAAATTGGAGAATTTGCTTTTGTATTATTATCTTTTGCATTTGGTCTTAATATTTTGTCTCAAGATCAAATGGATATGATGCTTGTAATTACAGCATTAAGTATGTCGCTTACACCAATTATTGGTATCATTAATGAACGTTTCATTCTTCCAAAAATAGGTACTAAAGAATCTATAAAACGACCAACGGATCATATTGCAAAATCTCAAAAAATTATATTAGTTGGTTTTGGGCATTTTGGAAGTACTATAGGTCGCTTTTTACGTTCTCATGGTGTAGAAGCAACCATTTTAGATCATGATTCTAACCGTGTCGATTTTCTACGTAAAATGGGATTCGAAGTGTACTATGGAGATGCTACTCGTCTCGATTTATTAGAATCTGCAGGAATTGCAGAAGCTAAAATAATTATTTGTGCTACTAATAAAATAAGTGTTTCTAAAGCTATTAGTAAAATAGTGAAAGAGAAATATCCTCATGTAGAAATGATGATTCGTACTAAAAACCGTTATGATGCTTATGAACTACTTAATCTAGGTCACGAAAACATTTACCGCGAATCTCTAGAAACCTCATTAACTTTAGCTAAGGATGTATTGAGTAGAATGGGTTTCAGAAAATACACACTTAACAGGCAAGTGCAGAATTTTATTAAGTATGATGAAGACAGTTTAAGGCGTCTAGCATCAGAGCCTAAACGAGAAGATGACTACATTTTTAAAGCCAGAAAAGAGTTAGAGCAACAAGAGAAATTTTTAAACGAAGATTTTAAAAGAGGTATTGTAGATTTCGATAGCCATTGGGATAGTGAGCATATTAGAAAAGTTTTAGAAAAAACGAAAGAAGAATAAAATTAGTAATGGAGAAAAACATTCCACATATTGAGTTTGATTCTTCAAAACCAGATAATAGTGGTATTGAAATATTAACTATTAAAAGTCTTTTTGATAGAAAAAATGAGATAGCGCATAACCCAGAAAAAGCACATCAATTAGCCTTTAATATGATTGTGTTTTATACTGCTGGACAAAGTAAACATTTAGTAGATTTTGTATGGCACGAGGTAAAACAAAACACTATTATCCACTTATCTAAAGGCCAAATAAATGCGTTTCAATTCAACGAAGAATTACAAGGTTATATAATATTATTTACCGAAGACTATTTAAAAAAGCATATTAATACATTACCAAAAAATGAATTGATTAGGCTGTTTAATGCACATTTATTCTCTCCAATTATTCAAGCTTCTCAAAAGTCTAACGTATTAAATTATATAGAATTATTTTATGAAGAGTATTCTAATATTGAGGAAGATTACAATCAGGAAAACACATACAGAGCCTTGTATTCTATTATTTTTTCTAAATTAGAACGGTTAAAAGAATACCAAACCATTCATTTAAAAAAGTCTGATAAATTAAATAGGTTTTTAGAGTTTAAATCGCTTTTAGAAAAGAACTATATTAAAAGTAAAAATGCAGACTTTTATGCCAATAAGCTAAACATCACTTATAAACACTTAAATACTATTTGTAAAGACATAGTTAGTGTTACTGCAAAACAGTTTATAGATGCGTTTGTTATTCTTGAAGCCAAACGTTTGCTTCTAAATTCTGAAATAAAAAGTACAGAATTAGCCTATTCTTTGGGCTTTGAAGAACCTACCAATTTTGTAAAGTACTTTAAAAAGCATACAAAATTCACCCCAAACAGCTTCAAAAAAGACTATATTTAATATAGTTAGGTTCGATATTTACCATTTTTAAAACCATTTTCACCTTTAATAAACTGTGTTGCAAAAGTAACTTTGTTTTAAAATTCAATAATTAAAGTTCCTAAGTAAATAATAAAACCATTTACGGACTTGACTAATAGCAGAAAAGGTTATCAATTTGGTAGCCTTTTTATATTAAACAAATCATTTTAAAATACTTATAAATATGTCAGACGTAAGAACATGCCCAACTTGTGGCGCAAAAGCAAAGTATAAAGAAAAAGAAAACATTATAACATTTACAGCGGTCCAGGATCAAGATGCTTTTAAAAAAATTGGTCAGTTAAAAAAAGCTATGGATAAGTTTAAAGCAAAAGCTGAAGCTTTAGAAAAAGAGTTGTTGGAGTTAAAATTAAAACAATAAAATAAATTCTAAAAAGTATATAATGAGTTTACTTGAATCCTTATTAAAAAAGGTAGTGCTAGATGAAGCCATCATTGTAATAAAAGAAAAAATTTCAGAGTCTGTTTATAGAATAAGACTTAAAAGCGAAAGTATAAAAAAAGTAGAATTTACTTCTGGATATTTTTTGCGTTTAGGTATTGGAATTGGTAATGAAAATGTTGCTTTTAAAGATAAAGTAAGAAGTTACAGCGTTTGGAATATTAACCAAGCAGAAGGATGGTTAGACCTTGCAATAGCTACAGAAAGTAATGGCATTGGATCTAAATGGGTTATAAATTGCAACGTAGGAGAACACGTTTATTTTAAATGGAAAAAAGGAAATTTTTTATTAGATAATTCTGCAGACAGTTATTTAATGGTAGGTGATTTATCGTCATTATCTCATTTATATATTTTAAATCGTAATTTAACAGGGAGTAAACATGTGGAAAGCATTATCTATAGCAAAAACACGAGTGATTTTTTTAATGATGTAGATGGTTTAAGACCTTTTAATTTTTATAATTTAGAACAAAATTCAATTTCTGAAATTTTAAATTTAGTTAAAGAAACTCTACCAAAACTAAAGGGCAAAAAAAAGGTTTACATCGCTGGTGATAGTCGAGTTTGTATTGCTTTAAATCAATACTTTAGGAAAGAGTTAAGTTGGGATACCAAACAAATAAAGACAAAACCATTTTGGAATCCTGATAAAAAAGGATTAGAATAAACCCATAATTAATAATTAAATCATGAAAATAGCAGTCACATCGGTAAGTGGTAATTTAGGATCTGCAATAGCTAAGCAATTAATCCAAGAAGTGGGAAAAGACAATGTAATAGGTATTGCAAGGACACCAGAAAAAGCTAAACATCTTGGTATAGAAATAAGAAAAGGCGACTATAATAGTAGAGAACAGTTTAATAATGCTTTAGTAGGAATAGAAAAATTAGTCTTAATTTCAGGAATGGATGCACCAGAAAAACGTATTCAACAGCATAGAAATGTTATAGAAGCAGCAAAAGCGAATGGTGTAAAAAAGATAGTATATACTAGTATTGTTGGAGATGAAGAAAAAACGGCTTTTAGTCCAATTGTTAAAAGTAATCGCCAAACAGAAAAACACATTCAAAATTCAGGATTAGATTGGGTAATTGGTAGAAATGGAATTTATATTGAACCAGATTTAGAGTATATTGAAACTTATAAAAAATTAGGAGAGATTAAAAACTGTGCTGGAGATGGTAAATGTACATATACTAGCCGAAACGAATTAGGGTATGCTTATGCAAAAATGCTAACCGAAGAGAAGCATAGTAAAAAGGTTTATAACTTGGTTGGAGAACCTATTACTCAAGCAAAATTAGCCGATTACATTAACCAGATATATAATACTAAACTTGTTTTTAATTCTGTTTCTGTTGAAGAATATACAAACGAGAGAAAAACAGAATTGGGAGATTTTATAGGTACAGTTATTGCAGGTATTTACGAAGGTATTTTAAATGGTGTTTATAATGTGAATTCAGATTATGAAAAGGCTGCAGGCCGATTACATAAATCTACATTACAGATTATAGAAGAAATAAAACAAGCTTAAAAGAGTTGATATTTTGGATTTAGAAAAAAACAAAAAAAACGCAATTGCATTTTACAAAACAGCATATTTAGGGAACCCAAAAAAAGCTGTGGAATTGTATGCAGGCGAAAATTATAAGCAACACAATCCTATGGTTGCAGATGGAAAACAAGCATTTATAGATTATTTTGATCGTATGCATAAAGAATTTCCAGAAAAGTCTATCGATTTTGTAAGAATTGTAGCAGAGAACGACTTAGTATCTTTGCACACACATCAAATTTGGCCAGATAATGATCAATACGTTACAATGGATTTTTTTAAATTTGATAATAATGGTAAAATCATAGAGCATTGGGATAGCATACAGCAAATACCAAAAACATCTATGCACAATAACACGATGTATTAAAAATATATGAATATTACAACACATTTTAAACAGGTAAGAGTGCAAACGGTATCGTTTTGTAGTCATTTAAATGTCGAAGACTATTCAATTCAAGTGGTTGCTTTTGCAAGTCCAGCAAAATGGCATTTAGCACACACGACCTGGTTTTTCGAAGAGTTTATTTTAAAACCTTTTCTGCCTAATTATAAAGTGTTTAACGATACTTATGGCTTCCTATTTAATAGTTATTACAATACTTTAGGTACTCGTATATTACAATCTAATAGAGGTAATATGTCTAGACCTGTTACTAGTGAAGTATTAGATTATAGAAGTTATGTAGATGAAAATGTTTTAAAATTATTAGCTCAAAACTCTAGTAAGGAATTAACAGATTTAATTACTTTAGGATTAAACCACGAGCAACAACATCAAGAATTATTGGTTACAGATGTTAAATATATGTTTGGTCACAATCCATTATTTCCGGTTTATAAAAAGGATGAGAACCTTTTAAAAAATCATAATCAATCTAAAGAAACCTTTCAAATAAAGGAAGGCGTTTATGAGATTGGCTATAAAGGAAACGACTTTTGTTACGATAACGAGTTAGGTGTACACAAGGTGTTTATAGCCGATTTTGAAATAAATAATTTTTTAGTTACCAACGGAGATTACATTGAATTTATGGAAGCTGGAGGTTATTCAGATTTTAATTTATGGTTAGATGAAGGTTGGTCTTGGGTAAATAAAACCCAGGTAAATGCACCTTTATATTGGTTTAAAATTGACGAAGAATGGCATTATTACACTTTAGCCGGTTTGCAGCCCGTAGATAAAGACGCTATATTAGGTCATATTAATTTTTATGAAGCCAATGCTTACGCAGAATGGAAAGGTATGCGATTACCAACAGAATTTGAATGGGAAGTCGCTTCAAAAACTCTTAATTGGGGAAAACGATGGGAATGGACTGCAAGTGCATACCTTCCTTATCCAAACTTTGAGAAAGCAAATGGAGCAGTAGGCGAGTATAACGGAAAGTTTATGAGCAACAAAATGGTATTACGTGGTGCATCTGTTGCAACATCGCACAACCATAGTAGAAATACATATAGAAATTTTTTCAGTCCTTTAGAGCGCTGGCAATACACCGGAATTAGATTAGTAAAATAATACATGATAGAACAATTTAAGGAAGCGGTAAACAACGGTTTAAGCGCAAAACATAAAAATTTACCATCAAAATATTTTTACGATAAAAAAGGAGATGCCCTTTTTGTAGAAATTATGGGTTTACCAGAATATTACCTCACCAGAGCAGAACATGATATTTTTAAAAACCAAACTTCTAATATTATAGCATCTTTAAAATTAGAGAAAGACACCTATTTTGAGTTGATAGAATTAGGTGCTGGAGATGGTACAAAAACCAAAGAACTACTTAAATTGTTAAGTAAAGAAGGTTATAATTTTGATTATTTACCTGTCGATATTTCTCAAAATGCCTTAGATAATCTTGAAAACAATTTAAAAACAGAATTACCTTCTGTTTCAGTTAAAACAAAACAAGGTGATTATTTCGAGGTTTTAGAATCTTTAAAGCATAGTAAGCATCCCAAAGTAATATTGTTTTTAGGTTCTAATATTGGTAACATGAATGATGCTATTGCATCAATATTTATGCAAAACTTAAGCACAAATCTAAACTTAGGAGATAAACTGTTTTTAGGAGTAGATTTAATAAAACCTGAAGCTATAGTTTTACCTGCATACAACGATAGTAAAGGTGTAACTGCTGCTTTTAATTTAAATTTATTAGACAGAATTAATAATGAATTAAATGCTGATTTTAATAGAAATAACTTCGCTCACACACCCGAATATAATGAGGAAGAAGGTATTGCTAAAAGTTACATAACAAGTACCAAAAACCAGGAAGTGTATATTAAAGCAATGGATAAAACCTTCAGTTTTGCTAAAGACGAGAAGGTTCATTTAGAAATTTCCAGAAAATATAATAGTGAAATTCTGAATAAAATTATTGCTAACACACAATTCTGTATTAAAAATAAATTGAGTGATAGTAATAACTATTTTGCTAACTATATTTTAGAAATAGAATGAGTACATTAGGATTATTAGGTCTTGGTAGTTTTTCAACCTTGTTTTATATAAAAGAGCTTAATGCCTTGTATAATGCTAAACATGGCGGATTTTGTACTTGCCCTTTTAAAATGTTGAATGTAGATTTTAATGCTATAAACAATCTATTACCAAATACTTCTAAAGCTTTAGATACTATTGTTAAAGATAGTTTAAATAAGCTTCAAGATTTACAAATAGACACAATTGTAGTTCCAAATATAACATTACACGAAACTATAGATAGGCTAAATATTAGAACTAATTTAATCCATCCTATAGAGGAAACTATTTCTAGAATTAAAGAAAGCAAGCATGCTAATGTTACCATTTTTGGAACATTGTATACTATGCAATCCAACTACATTACATCTAAATTTACTGCACAAAACATCACTATTTTACAAGCTTCAAAAGAAGATATGCAACAAATAGATGATTTAAGAATAGCTATTTATAATGGTAAAGAAACCGAAGCACAATTAGTAATATTTAATAAACTTATTAATAAATATACTAAAAATGGAATAGTGGTTTTGGCTTGTACAGAATTATCGGTAGCGTATAATATTAAAAACAGTTTGGTTTATGATATGGCAAGAATTCAAATATTGAAATCTATTAATTTATTGTAGTTGAGTGTTTTAATAGGTATTACTTCTTGTGTCACTTACATGCTTATTAAATAGTTTTTACTAAACATCTTTTTGTAAATATCCATACTAAACATATATAGTTGTGCAGGTTTTTTAGATACACCAACTTGTTTTTCGTCTAAAGCAATAATATATTTTTTGTTAATTAACTTACGTCTAAAGTTTCTATTGTCTATTTCTATTCCTAAAATAGATTGATACAAATCTTGCACTTCATTAATTGTAAATTTATCTGGAAGTAGTTTAAATATTATAGGTTCAGACAAGCATTTTACTTTTAAATCTTCATAAGCTTCTACTATTATTTTCTCGTGGTCGAAACCAATTTCTGGTAATGCATTAATAGGAAACCACTTGGCGTCAAACTTATTATCTTTTAAATCTACATCCTCAGTTTTTAATAAAAAGTAGTAAGCAATTGTTATTGTTCTTAGGTTAAATTCTTCATTTTCAATCCAAATTAAATCTTTAGGATTCATTAAACGATCCGGATTACCAAAGGCTTTAAACTGTTTTTTATATTGATTCGTTAATCCTGTTAACTCTTTTAAAACGCGAGTTGCAGAATCGTCTAAAGTTTCATCTTTATAAACGTGATATCCTGTTAATACATAATCATCAACTAAAACTTCTGTTTCAGATTCTAAAAAACGCTTTATCAATAGAACATTCAAAGACTTGGTATTAGTGTCGTATCCAAAAACGACGCAATCCACAGATAAATTCAATATTTTTTCAGGTTTCATAAAAGATTTTGCTATTAAATAAGGTTTCAATTTTCTTACGGACTAATATATGTATTTTTTTATTAAACGTCAATAATACATTATAAGACATTGCCTTTTTTGTTGCTGCATTGTTATTTTAATAGATAATATAGCACACATAAATGTTAAAATAACATATTTTTTTAATGATTTATTAGGATTTTATAATTTATTTATGATACATTTGAAAAACAAACGTAATTATGACGTTTATAATTATTTAATAATTTAAATTCTTAATAACATGAACATGAGCAAACTAACGTTATTAGAAAAATTTTCTAAGTCAAAAAAGAGCACTACTCAAAAAGCATTACAATTAACTTTTAGTTTTTTAGTGCTTTGTTCATTAAGTACTGTATCGGCACAAGAACAAGAAAATAAGATTGACGCATACGAACCTTTTAGTATTGGAGCACATGTAAAAAACATGCATACTTGGCATGGATTTGTTGTTCATCCAGGTGCATTGTTTGCAACCAATATAGAATACAATACAAGAAACAAGAAATTCACTTTTGGTTTTTGGGGAGGCGCAAGTTTTTCTTCTGTAGATGTCGAAAATATTAATACCGGAGAAAAAGAAAGTGCTTACTATAAAGAGTTTTCAATTTATACAAAATACCGTTTTTCAGATAAGTTCTTTATTGAAGCTGTATCACACAACAATTACACAGGAGTAGAAGAAAGAGGAGATAAATTAAATTATTGGAGCTATGATAAAACGCAAGGTTATAATTTTGTAGACTTAAATTTTGGATATAATGTTACTCCTAACACATTACTATATTTAGCAACAATAATTAATGGAGGTTCTGGTGATTATCAAGTACAAGAAAATGGAGATTTAGAAAATTCATGGACTCATTATTTTGAAGTTAGCAGTAAAGTGTGGGAAAAGAACAACTCTAGTTTGTCTTTATTTGCCGGTGGTGCTTGGTCCTTTATAACAGATAAAACCTTTTATACTGAAGGTTCAGGGAATATTATAAATGTAGGTGCTACGTTTAGTAAAAAACTAAAAATTAGTAATTATAATGTACCAGTAGATGTGACTGCGATGTGGAATCCAGAACAAGAAAAAACAGTATTACAATTAGATATTACATTGTTTTAAACCCGATCTAAAACAGTAGTAACTACTATATAACGATAAAGTATTAACTTACATAATAGAATAAAACCTTTAAGTAATATTTAAAATTATGAAAATAAAAAACTTAAAATTCGCACTAAAATTAATATGTATGCCAATGTTGGCAATCTTATTAAGTCTATCACTAAATAGTTGTGTAGAACATTTAAATGCGAGTAAAACTACCGCAAACAGTGGTGAGGAAGAAGGTGAACTTTTTCCTAGCGCTATCGACCTTACTGGCAAGAAAATAGGGTACTGTACACCGTCCTTAAATGCACCGTATTATCAAGCTTTATTACAAAGTATAAAAGCTACGACCGAGAAAAATGGAATGATATTTTTATCTGCAGATGGTCAAGATGATATTACTAAACAAATTTCAGCGGTAGAGGATTTAATAACGAAAGGTGTTGATGCTTTATTACTAAACCCGAAAGATCCGGATGCATTAGTGGGAATAACTAAAGTGGCAAAAGCAGCTGGAATTCCGGTATTTATTATTGATAGTTCTATAAATCCTTCTGCAGATTTTGTAACAACTATTCAATCTAATAATCTAGCTAATGGTGAGTTAGCAGGCGAGTGGTTAGTTAAAAAAATGGGCAAAACACCTATGAATATTGCTTTATTAAGTGGTAATGCAGGTAATCCTGTAGGAAGAACACGTAAACAAGGCTTATTACAAGGTATTACAGAAGAGCAATTACGTACCCAAGGAAAAATTGATCTAAATGTAAAAACGCAAGCGTATACAGAATGGTCTTACGCTGGTGGATTAAAAGCTATGGAAGATATTTTAGTCGCGCATCCAGATATAAATGTGGTGATTACAGAGTCTGATGTGTGTGTATTAGGTGCTATTAAAGCCATTGCGCAAGCAGGTAAAACAGATGACATTTTAATAGTTGCAGGAGCAGATGGACAAAAAGAAGCTATTAAATACATTATGGATACCGATTTTTATGGCTGTACTGCAATGAATAGTCCTGTACAAATTGGAAAAAATGCTGTAAAGTATGCAGTGGAGTATATGAACGGGAAACGTGATTTTGATAAAAAATCGTACACAGCACCTTTATTAATTACAAAGGAAAATGCTGCTAAGTATTACAATCCTAATGCTTTATTTTAATAGTTAATATCCATTGATATGAAAAATTCAGAAAATGAATACCGTCTTGAAATGTCTGGCATATCCAAAAGCTTTGGTGTTGTATCAGTACTTAAAGATGTGACTTTAAAAGTAAAGCCAGGAGAAATTCATGCTTTATTAGGCGAAAACGGAGCAGGAAAATCTACACTTATAAAAATATTAAGTGGTGTACACCATAAAGATTCTGGTACAGTCTTTTTAAATGGTGAAGAAATAAACCCGAAAAACACACACGAAGGTCAGGTTTTAGGTATTAGTGTTGTGTACCAAGAGTTATCTCTAGTTAACGATTTGTCTGTTGCCGAAAATATTTATTTACACAAATTAGGAGCTAGTAAGTTTTGGATGAATTGGGATAAAATCACTAAAGATGCCCAAGAATTAATTGATTCTTTAGGATTTACAATTGATGCTTCAGCAAAAGTTAGAGATTTAAGTATTGTTCAAAAACAAGTGGTCGAAATAGCAAAAGCATTGTCTGAGGACACTAAAGTTTTGGTTTTAGATGAACCTACAACCGTTTTTGATCCTACAGATACTAAAAAATTGTTTGACAACCTTTTTAGATTAAGAGATAAAGGAATTTCAATAATATACATTTCTCATCATTTAGATGAGATTATTAAAATAGCAGATTCTATTACTGTACTTAGAGATGGAGTAGATACTGGTACAATGGCTGTAAAAGATACAGATACCGATGGTATTATACGTTTAATGATTGGCCGCGAATTAAAAGATTTGTTTCCTGTTAGAGATGCGGTAATTGGTACAGAACCTATTTTTGAAGTTAAAAATCTAACAGCAAAAGACACCTTAGTGCATGATGTTTCTTTTTCAGTACGTCCAGGTGAAGTTCTTGGTATCGCTGGATTAGGAGGAAGTGGAAGAACAGAAACTGCAAAACTTATTTTTGGAGCAGACAAAAAGAAATCTGGAACTTTAATTTTAAATGGTAAAGAAATTAAAACAAAATCTCCAGTAGACGCTGCTGCGCATCAAATTGGCTTTGTGTCTGAAGATAGAAAGGAAGAAGGTGTGTTTTTACCATTATCTATTAGAAGAAATGTTAGTGTTACTAATTTTAAATCCATCTCAGGAAAATTAGGCTTTATTAACGTGGATAACGAGTATAAAAAAGTGCTAGGCTTAATAGACAAATTAAACATTAAAACACCAAGTTCTGAGGTTGATGTTAAAAACCTAAGTGGTGGAAATCAGCAAAAAGTAGCATTAGCCAAATGGTTAAGTATTGATAGTAAAGTTATTTTTATTGATGAGCCTACAAGAGGAGTAGATGTTGGCGCTAAAATAGAAATCTACAATCTAATAAATGAAGTCGCAAAAAAAGGTGTTGGTGTGGTTGTAATATCATCAGATATGCCAGAAATAATGGGTATTTCGGATCGTATTCTTGTAATGCATGATGGAACTATTTATGGCGAATTACAAAAAGAACAATTTTCAGAAGAAAACATACTGCGTTACTCTATTGGTAAGGCATTAAAACAACACAATTAATATTAAAAATTTCACGTTATGACTTTAACATTAAAACAACAACTTAGCAGTCCAGGTGGTATTCTTAAGTTTTTAGTAAAGTATAATACTATCTTCATTTTTATTTTACTGGTTATCTTTTCAGCATTAATATCTGATGTGTTTTTTACTTCAGTAAACCTTTCAAATTTATTAAAACAAGTTTCAGGTATAGGTATTATTAGTATTGGTATGTTGCTTGTAATTTTAACGGGAGGAATCGATTTATCAGTAGGTTCCATGGTAGCTTTGTTGGCGGTTACGTTCGCAATTCTAATAAACTTAGTCATTTTACCATTGGCTATTGTACTTACTATTGCTATTGGTTTTGGCTTAGGTAGTGTTTCTGGTTACCTCGTTGCTTATCAAAAAATGGCACCATTTGTCGCAACATTAGCATTAATGACTATTGCTAGAGGTTTAGGTTTTATATACGCAAAAGGATCTCCTGTAACATTTAAAACTGCTGGTGGTGTGTTTATGTCAAACTTCGCAAATAACTCCACTTTAGGGATTCCTAATATTGCTATTGTATTTTTTATAATCGTAATCGCAACCATGGTTATGCTACGTTATAATGTATTTGGAAGATTAATTATAGCTATTGGTAGTAATGAAGAAGCCTCACGTTTATCTGGAATAAAAGTTAATAAATACAAGTTTTTAGTATATGCTATTTCTGGAGCATTAGCTGCTACTGCTGCCATAATTGTAGCGTCTAGAACTAATTTAGGATCACCAAATATGGGAATGTCTTGGGAACTTGATGCCATAGCAGCTGTTGTTATTGGTGGTGCGAGTCTAAATGGAGGTAGAGGAACGGCAATAAACACATTAATGGGCGTACTTATTTTAGGATTAATAGGAAACATATTAAACCTGTTAAATGTACCGTCATATCCACAACAAGTAGTAAAAGGAGCTATTATCATATTTGCTGTATTACTTCAAAGATTTGAAAGCAAATAATTAAATTATTAAGATGAAAAATTACAAACTAAACTCTGAGAATCTTTCTAGTATTTCTGAAAGAATTGCAATACCACAATACGATAGAACTAAAATTAAAACAGGTATTGTACATGTTGGTATTGGTGGTTTTCATAGATCACACGAAGCATTTTATACAGACCAATTATTGCACGATACATCTATTACAGATTGGGGAATTTGTGGTATTGCATTATTAAATTTTGATACCAGAATATATAATACATTAAAGGAACAAAATGGCTTGTATACTTTAGTAGTTAAAGAATTAGATGGTAAACATACTAATCGTGTTATTGGTTCTATAGTTGAGTATTTGTATGCTCCAGAGAATCCAAATGCTGTTGTTGAAAAAATGGCAAGTCCTGAAGTTAAAATTATATCATTAACCATTACAGAAGGTGGTTATAATTACAACGAAGCTACAAAAGCATTCGATTTTGGCAATCCTTTAATTCAAGATGATTTAGAGCATCCAGAAGCACCAAAAACGATTTTTGGTTATTTAACACAAGCGTTAAAATTAAGAAAAGAACGTGGTTTAAATGGTGTAACTATTCAATCTTGTGATAATATTCAAGGTAATGGTCACATGACTAAAACGATGTTGCTTAGTTATGTTGGTAAAGCAGAACCTAGTTTAGTAGCATGGATAGAATCTAACGTGTCTTTTCCAAATGCAATGGTAGACCGAATAACACCTGCAACAGCTCCTAGCGATATATTAAATTTAATTAAAACAACCGGAGTACATGATGCTTGGCCAGTAGTTTGCGAGCCTTTTAAACAATGGGTTATTGAAGACGATTTTATTGCGGGAAGACCAGCTTGGGAAACCGTTGGTGCACAGTTTGTTGAGAATGTAGAACCTTACGAAAAAATGAAGTTAAGTCTATTAAATGCAGGACATTCTGTATTAGGTATTCTAGGAGCATTATTAGGCTATTCTACAATAGACGAAGCTGTTAATAATCCAAATATAAGTGCTTTTTTAAATAACTATATGGATACTGAAGTTACACCAACTTTAGGAGATTTAGATGGTATTAACTTAAAAGACTACAAGCATTCTTTATTAGAAAGATTTGGAAACGTAAACATAAAAGATCAAATAGACCGTATTTGTTCAGAGAGTTCTGCTAAGTTTCCAATTTTTGTTTTACCAACTGTAAATGCACAATTAAAAGGTAATGGTTCTATAGAATTAGCTGCTTTTATAGTTGCTGCTTGGGCAATTTATAGTTTAGGAAACGATGAAAATGGTAAGGCTTTAGTAATTAAAGATGCAATGGAATTACAATTGAATGAAAAGGCTAAAATGGCTGTAAATAATCCAGAAGTATTTTTAGAAATAGAATCTGTTTTCGGTCAACTCAAGAATGATGATTTTTTTGTAATAGAATACACCAATGCCTATAAAAATATTGTTGCCCATGGAATTGAAAAATCTGTTGTGACTATTAATAGTAATGTTTTAAACGAAATTTAGATGAAAAATATAGTTTGCTTTGGTGAAGTACTATGGGATGTTTTTCCAACACATAAAAAAATAGGAGGCGCGCCTTTAAACGTCGCTTTAAGATTACAATCATTAAACAATAATGTTTCTATTATAAGTAGCATAGGAAATGATAATAAAGGAAAGAAAATAAGAACATACATTGAAGATCATGGTGTAAATATTGAAAACCTACAGGTAGATGAGAAATTTAAAACAGGAAAAGTAAAAGTCATGCTTAATCAAAAAGGATCGGCTTCTTATGATATTAAGTTTCCTCGTGCATGGGATAACATTCAAATAAATGAGAATACTAAAAAGGTAACAAATCAAGCAGATGCTTTTATCTACGGAAGTTTAGTTGCAAGAGATGATACTTCAAGAGATACTTTATACGCGCTTTTAAAACTAGCAAAGTATAAAATATTCGATGTTAATTTAAGAGAACCATATTACACAATCGAAGTTTTAAATCATTTAATGAATGCAGCAAATTTTATTAAATTTAATGATGATGAGATTTTCGAAATAGGAGAGATGGTGAATTCTAAAACGCATTCTTTAGAGCAAAACATGAAGTTTATTGCAGAGCAAACCAATACCGAAACTATTTGTGTTACAAAAGGAAGGCATGGCGCTATTTTATTGTATCAGGATACTTACTATTACAATAGCGGTTATCAAATAGAAGTTGTAGATACTGTTGGTGCAGGAGATTCTTTTTTAGCAACATTAATTAGTAAATTAATTAATGGAGATAATCCACAAGAAGCTATAAATTTTGCATGTGCTATCGGCGCTTTAGTGGCAGGTAGTGAAGGTGCAAATCCCGAAATTAAAACAGAAGACATTAATAAGTTTATATATCCCTAGCTAATTTTAGCGCAATCTGTATAAAGATTGATAGCAAGTTTAAAGCTTTATGTAATTTCATAAAGCTTTTTTCTTTTTAAGTAACTAAAGTAGTTTTCTAAAAATATATAAATAAGCCTACCAAAGTATTGTGTTCGATAGGCTCTATAATATTAATGATCGTGATTAGAATGGTCTTCTACTTTCATGTCACCAGACTGATTCATTACCATATCGTGTTCATACTTACAACAATCAGGTAAACCTTTGTAAGCATCTTCGCTACCCAAAACCTTATCTGTATCGTAACCAGAAGCAGCAATAGCATTGTGTATTGACATGGCGTCTGTTTTAGAGTCATCAAAAGCGACATCAATTTTCTTTTTTTCAATATCCCAAACGGCATTTGCGACACCTTCCACTTTCTTTGCAGCCTTTTCGATTGTGCTTTTACACATACCGCAATTTCCTCTTACTCCAAAAGAAACATCTGCATTTGCCATAGCTTTAGAGACTTCCGTTGTTGTTTCTGTTTCTTGTTTAGTTTCATTTTTACAACTTACTAAACCCATTGTAGCCATAATAGCTAAGCTTAAAATTACTTTTTTACTCATGTTTTTCATATTAATAATTTTGTGTTTTTGATTTTTCTTTGAAAAGTTCATTGTTTTAAATTTTGGTTATTAATTAGTTTATGGTTTGTCTAACCTCTCCACAAGTCAGCATTTTACCTCCAAAATAAGGATTGATTACTTTTTCTTCCTTACTCAACCAAAAAGCACCTTTGTTATTATCTCCCATAGGACAAAACTGGTTATACACTTTTTCGTTTATTCCAAAAACTTTGATTACCTCTGTTAATTTCGAAGATAGATCTTTAAAATGGCCTCTTATATCTTCAATTTCAGAAGTGTTTGAAAGTAACGTAGCAACAGACTTAAGTTCTTTTTCAAGTGACATCCATTGTTTATGCGCCTCTTGGCTTGTTAGTAATGTCATGTCTACTTTAGGTAAATCATTTAGTAGTTGTTTTGATTCTGCTTTAATTGTATTTATATCATCTTTAAGTAAGGCCTCTTTCAATTGGATATAATCATTAAAGACAACTTTTAATTGGTTTTGAAATTGTTTTGAAACGTCTATTCGTTCCGTATTAACTCCTTTTTGACGCGTTGTATTTGTGGTAGTTTCCATTCCTAAATGGCCTTCATGTCCCGTCATAACTTTACCTCCTTTTTTATTCATCATAGATTTTTTGCCTTGTAACTGTGCAGCAGCATCTACTGTAAAGGTTCCGTTAGTTACCACTTCATCACCAGTGTTTAAACCTTCTAAAACTTGATAATTATCACCAATTTGAGTACCTAATGTAATTTCACGCATTTCAAAAACAGGTTCATTTGGATTCGATTTAATATAGACTACAGAGCGTTTTCCTGTCCATAAAACAGCTGTTGTTGGTATAGATAAAGCATCGGATTTAGTTGCGGTGATTCCTTTTATTTTCCCTTCTACAAATAGACCAGGTTTTAAAATTTGATCTTTGTTATCAAGTACTACGCGTAATTTTACAGTTCTAGTTCTAGTATCTAAAATAGGATCTATAAAATCTACAGTGCCTTTAAATACTTTATTCGCGTAAGCATTAGTCACAACATCAATGTTTTGTCCTTTTTTGAATTGACTAATTTGATTTTCATACACATCAAAGTTCGCCCAAACTGTTGCTAAATTAGAAACTTTAAAAATGGGTTTTCCATCCATAATATGCGCACCATCACTCACCGCAATTTCTGTAACAACACCAGATACATGAGAATATATTGTAAAACTTGTTTTTACTTGTCCCGTTTTTAAAACGTCGTCTAATTGAGAACCATGAATTTTCCAGTTTTTAAACTTGTTTTGCACAGCTTTGTATAACTGAGGTTGGGATGCTCTAATACTATAGGTCGTTATCAATTCTTGCTGTGCTGCAATTAAAGCTGCCGAATAAATTTTAGCAACAGCTTGTCCTTTATTAACCTTTTCGCCTAAAGATTTGACATATAATTTTTCTATTCTTCCGTCAAAATGCGCAGGTTGTATGGCTGTATTGTCTTCGTTTTCTACAATTTTACCTGATAGTGTTATAGCATTATCTTCCGTATTAGCATTACCAACTATTGACGTTTGAATATTGGCCAATGCCATAGCGTTTTCAGATAGTTTAAACTGGTCGGCTAATAACCCTTTAGCGCTACTTTCTGCAGGAATTAAATCCATACCACAAATAGGGCATGGACCAGATTCGGGTTGCATTATTTGTGGATGCATAGAACAGGTCCACATTTGGTTAGTTTCTGCTGCAGCATCATGCTTATGTTCTGTTTCAGTATTAGAAGTGCCTCCAAAAAGAAACCATCCCAGTAGTAATCCAACCGCTAATACTGCTGTGTAAATTATATATTTTTTCATTTGACTATATTTTAATATTTCTTAAACGTAACGCATTGGCTATTACTGATACCGAACTAAAACTCATTGCTAATGCTGCAATCATTGGAGATAATAACAATCCGAAAAATGGATATAATATTCCTGCTGCAATTGGTACACCGATAACATTATAAACAAAAGCAAAAAACAAGTTTTGTTGTATGTTTTTAACTACACCATGACTTAAGTTTTTAGCTTTTACAATGCCTTGTAAATCTCCTTTAACTAAAGTAATTGTAGCACTTTCAATAGCAACATCGGTTCCTGTTCCCATTGCAATACCAACGTCCGACTGTGCTAAAGCT
This sequence comes from uncultured Lacinutrix sp., assembly GCF_947500605.1. GTDB lineage: Bacteria > Bacteroidota > Bacteroidia > Flavobacteriales > Flavobacteriaceae > Lacinutrix. Next base: position 300,103 of record NZ_CANMSJ010000001.1, read on the forward strand.
GGTGCATCATTAATACCATCTCCAGCCATAGCAACTACTTTTCCTTGTTGCTGCAATTTTTTTATTTCGTTTAGTTTATCCTCTGGAAGACATTCTGCTTTATAATGTTTTAGTTTTAATTGTTCTGCGACTGCTTTAGCTGTGTTTTTATTGTCACCAGTAAGCATAATAACGTCAATACCATTGTCCTGAAGTTGTTTTATAGCCTCTTGACTTGTCTTTTTAATGGCATCAAAAATAGTAACATATCCTACAGCTTCATTTTCTACGGTGATGTAAGACACTGTTTTTCCTTGTTCTTGTTCTGCAATTACTTGACTAGCTAAACTTTCTGATATAGAAATAGAGAATTGCTCTAATAATTTAGCATTTCCTAAAGCTACTTTTTTATTATCAATGGTACCAATAACGCCTTTTCCTGCTACCGCTTCAAAATCGTTTACTTTGGTAATAGCGACCTGTTTTGATTTACCATAATTTACAATAGCTTCTGCTAAAGGATGCTCGCTATATTGATTTAAAGAAGCAATATAGTGGAGTAGTAGCTCTTGTTCAATTTTAGTCACAGCAATCACTTTTTCAACAGATGGTTTTCCTTCTGTAATCGTTCCTGTTTTATCTACAATAAGCACATCTACTTTATTCATTGTCTCTAAAGCTTCTGCATTTTTAATTAAGACACCAGATTGTGCACCTCTACCAACACCAACCATAACAGACATTGGTGTTGCTAACCCTAATGCACAAGGACAAGCAATAATTAATACAGCAATGGCATTTACAAACGCAAATACATACGCTGGTTCTGGACCAAAGACTGCCCAAAGAATAAAGGTAATTATAGAAACTAGTAATACGGTAGGTACAAAATACTTAGCAATTTTATCTGCCAATTTCTGTATTGGTGCTTTAGAGCGACTGGCGTTATTAACCATATGAATGATTTGAGACAGTAACGTTTCCGAACCTACTTTTTCAGCTTTCATTACAAACGACTTTGTACCATTTATGGTTCCTGAGGTTACTTTATCGGCTACCACTTTATCAACAGGAATAGGTTCTCCGGTAATCATAGATTCGTCAATACTACTCTGTCCTTCAACAATACTACCATCTACAGGTATTTTCTCTCCAGGTTTTACACGTAATAAATTGCCTTGTTCAATCTTATCAATTGCAATAACTTTGTCTTCGCCTTCTGTTACCAATGTTGCGGTTGCGGGTACTAATTTTAGTAATTCCTTTATTGCACCACTAGTTTGACTATGCGCTTTTGCTTCTAATAGTTGTCCTAATAATACTAAGGTTAGAATCACTGTTGCAGCTTCAAAATACACAAAAACATTGCCATCTGCGGTTTTAAAATCTATAGGAAATACGTCTGGAAATAACATAGCGAATACACTAAATAACCAGGCAATACCAGAACCTATTCCGATAAGCGTAAACATGTTAAAGTTTCTTGTTTTAATTGAAGTCCAAGCACGTGTAAAGAACATCCATGTGGCATAAAACACAACAGGAATAGACAATACAAACTGGATCCAATTCCAGGTTTTTTGCTCTAAAATGGTATATAACGGATTATTGCTGAGCATTTCTGACATGGCTATTAAAAATATGGGTACAGTAAAAGCGACTGCAATCCAGAATTTTTTTAATAGTTTATTATAGGTTTTATCTTCTGCTGAAGCATCTGCTTCCAATGGCACTAAATCCATTCCGCAAATGGGACACGCTCCGGGTTCGTCTTTAATAACTTCAGGATGCATTGGGCACGTCCATTGCGTTGTTGTGGTATTTGTTAGGTTTTGTTCTTCTACTAAATCCATTCCGCATACTGGGCAATCGCCAGATTTGTCATAGGTTTTATCGGCTTCGCAATGCATAGGACAGTAAAAAGTATCTGTACCTTGCCCTTTTTTTATTTCCACGGAAGTATTACTATTGTCCTTAGCATGATTATGGTCTCCTAAATGATGTATGCTGTATCGACCACCATCGTTTTTTAAAGCCTCCTGAAAGGTTTCTAAGGCGATATGTGAATCCATTTCTATCGTAGCTTCTGCTTTTTCTAAATCGACTGTAGCTATTAAAACACCTTTTACTTTTGAAAGGGTGTCTTCCACATGACTGCGACATCCGTTGCAAGTCATTCCGTGTATGTGATATGTATGTTTCATTTTATATGCTTTTTTATAAATTACAAACAAATGTATCTCTCTTTCGAAAAACAAGTTTTTCTAATTCTGGTTATATTTTATACAATTTGGTCTAATTCTTTGCGATCCCAATCTTGCAATTTTCGGTATTCGGACATAGACATTCCTGTGACGGTTTTAAACTGTTTCGCTAAATGACTACTGTTATTATAATTTAGATTATGTGCTATTTCAGAAAAATTTAGCTGATTTAATTGAATGTATTCTTTTACTTTTTCAATTTTTAAATTGATAATATATTTCTCGAGGGTTATACCTTCAGATTTACTAAAAAGTTTACTGATTGCTGAGTCATTTTTATCAATTTCTTTTGAAATTTTAGAAAAAACAGCATTGACATTATTGTCTGAAACACATTGAATGACAACAACTTTAATTTTCTCAATTAACATTTTAGATTCATCTTCAATAAGCTCAAAACCTAAATCTTTAAGCTCATTTTTTATAGCTGTATAATGCTCTATGACCTCTTGTTTTACGATTATTTTACCTAATTCTATAGCGTCAATGTCTAGCCCTTTACTTTCCAATAAATCTATTATAGTAGATTTACATCTTGCACAAACCATATTTTTGATAAGTAGTGTCTGTCCCATTTTTATTGAATTAAATAATTAATAATTGTCGTTTGTAAATAGTAACTTTTAATAGATTCTATTTGATTAATTTGAAACTTCAATTGTAGTTCCTGAATGTCTAAAACATCATTAAAATCAATAGTACCAGTTTCGTAACTTCTTACTAAAATCGATTCGGCATCCTTAGCTTGTTTTAAGTTTTTTACTTGTGTATTGTAACTTATTCTAGCCGATTTTCTATCGTTTATTGCTTTGTCTAATAGTTTTTCTAACGTGTTTAAACGGTCTTGTTTTTGAAATTCTATTTCCTGTTGTTGTAATTTGTTTTGCTTGGTTTTCGATTTGTATTTCTTATTAAAAATAGGAATGGAAAGCGATACTGTGGGCATTAAAATATCTTGTCCGTTTTTGCTAAACGTAATATCGGAATCTGGTTGAATATTAATATAATCAATTCCGAATCCAAACGACAGGTGACTTTCTTTTTGGTTTAGTAATTCCGATTGTGTTACCGAATTAAACAGTCTATCATATTTTAATAACTCAGGATGTAACGCTAAATTTTCGGTAGTAATTTCAAGTGCTTCGGAAGGCATTAATAACGACTCTACAATAGGCACTTCAATAGCACTATCTCTATTCAAAAGCTTGTTAAAAGCCGTTTGCTCTGCTAAAAATTCGTATTCTAAAACCTGTTGTAATTGTTCTAATTCATTCTGGCGAATTTGTAATCTAAAAACATCAACAGCAGATGCTTTTCCAACTTCAACAGACGTTAAAGCCAAGGCTTCATACGTATCTAATAATTCAATATTTTCTATTAAAACAGCCTGTTTCGCTTTATTAACATACAATTTATAGTAAGATTCCGATACAGAAACGATTAACTTTCGTTTGGCAATTACAATCGCTTCATAATCGATTTCAGCTAAAGCACTTGCATAATTTTCACGTGACGTAATAGTACCAAACCAAGGAAACATTTGTTTAGCCGACACCTTAAAACGTTGTGTTCCGGTTCGTGTTTCTGGTTCAATAACAAAATAACTAGCACTAAAATCGGTGTTTGGAAGCGTATTAACTTCATTCACTTTTTCTGTTGCAATAGCGTATTGTAATTCAAATTTCTGAATCTCAGGATTATTTTCCAAAGCAGTAGTAATGTAAGTTTCTAGTCCTTGAGAATTTACAGAGTGAACACTAAAAAGTGAAAAACTAAAAACAATGAAATGCAGTACTTTTTTTATAGAATTTGTCATTATAATCTAGATTTTGATGTTTTTATGGAACTAACCAACATAGCTTTACTCTGTGCAAATTCCGCTTCACGAATTAACGCTCCAACAGCTGTTCCACTTCTTAAAAGTTGTTTACTTAAAACATATTCCTTTTGTTCTGTAACTAGTAATTGAGATAATTTCACAATTAAAATAGCAAAGGCATAACTTTTATCTTTTAAAATACTTCTTCCCATAATTTTAGTGTTTCACTTAGAACTCTTCACTTTAATCTTTCAACTTTCAACTTTCAGTTTTTCAACTTTCAGTTTTTCACTTTTAACTTTTAGTTTTTCACTTTCATCTTTAATCTTTTCACTTTAATCTCTTCTCTCCAGCTATATAAAACCGGAACAATAAAGTAGGAGGTAATATCAATAACCATCCCTCCAAATATTGGAATTGCCATCGGAATCATGATATCACTTCCTTTACCTGTGGATGTCAAAACGGGTAACAACGCTAAAATGGTGGTTACTGTAGTCATTAAACACGGACGAATACGTTTTTCTGCAGCATGTAAAGCAGCTGCTCTAATACTTTTTTTGTCAGACGGTTTTTCGCGATCAAAAGTTTGTGTTAGATAGGTGGCCATAACCACACCATCATCGGTAGCAATACCAAATAGTGCAATAAAACCAACCCAAACGGCGACACTTAAATTAATGGTTTTCATGTTAAAGAGGTCTCGCATATTCTCGCCAAACACGCTAAAGTTGAAAAACCAATCTTGACCATATAGCCAAATCATGATAAAACCACCAGCAAATGCCACGGTAATTCCAGTAAATACCATTAATGATGTGCTAACAGATTTAAACTGAAAATAAAGTATTAAAAAGATGATAGCCAATGCTAACGGAACAACCACAGACAATGTTTTTTCTGCACGTAATTGATTCTCATAAGTACCTGTAAATTTGTAACTGATGCCTTTTGGAACAATTAGATCTCCAGATTCTATTTTTTGTTGAAACAATGCTTGTGCATTTTCGACAACATCAACCTCTGCAAAACCATCCAATTTATCAAACAAGACATAGCCTACTAAAAAGGTGTCTTCACTTTTTATGACTTGTGGACCTTGCTCGTATTTAATGGTTGCCAATTCACTTAAAGGAACAGGACTACCCGTTTCTACAGGAATATAAATGTCTTTTATATCTTCTGGATTACCACGTAACTCTCTTGGGTAACGCACTCTTACAGCATAACGTTCTCGTCCTTCAACGGTTTGTGTTAATGGCATACCACCAATAGCAACTTTTAAAACACTTTGTACATCTGCTATTGAAATACCATATCGAGCTATTTTTTCTCTGTCGATATCAATTAGTAAGTAAGGTTTTCCAACAATTCTATCTGCAAAAACAGCTTCTATTTTAACGCCTTCCGCTTGTTTTAGTAGTCGTTCCAATTCTAAGCCAAACGCTTCAATTTGTTTTAAATCTTGACCTTTTACTTTAATTCCCATTGGCGCACGCATACCGGTTTGTAGCATGACCAATCGGGTTTCAATAGGTTGTAATTTTGGTGCAGACGTCACGCCTGGTAATTTGGTGACACGTACAATTTCGTTCCAAATATCATCAGGACTTTTAATTTCTGGTCTCCAGTTTCTGTAATATTCACCGTTGTTATCTTCGATAAGTTGTTCTTTTGCATTAAGAGATTGCCACGCTTCACTTTGTTCTGCTCGCAATGACATTCCGTTTTTCAATTCAAACAATCCATCAGCATTCACTTTATAACGCTGTCTTTTTCCTTCGGAATTGCGCATGTATTCCGATTTATATTGAATCATGTTTTCATACATGGATAAAGGCGCAGGATCTAAAGGCGAATCTGTTCTACCAGCTTTTCCGACTACAGTTTCAATTTCTGGAATAGTCGCAACCGCCATGTCTAATTGCTGAAGCACACGTTTATTTTCTTCAACACCAGCATGAGGTAAGGAAGTTGGCATTAATAAAAACGATCCTTCATTTAGAGAAGGCATAAACTCTTTTCCTGTATTTTTCATAATCCAAAATCCAGTTATAAGAACGGTCGCAGGAATTATTAAAAACAATACTTTATTGGCTAGAGCCCAGCTTAGAATCTGACTATAATACCTTCTAAAAACAGAAAACACACCTAAAATTCCGAAGCAAATAATAGCAACAAAAATAAGATTGACAATGATACTGCGGTTAAAACCTAATGGTCTCCAATATTCGGCAAGTAGACATACAATTGCAATCGAAGACATAATAATATTTATTAGATTTATTTTCTTCTTATCTAATCTCTTTAAAACACCTAGTAAACCAGTGATACCAAAAGCGACTAAGAGTAATCCTAACCAAAATCCGTAAATAATAATTGCAATTCCCGCAAGTATTAAAACGCCATTTAAAAAATATCTAAAGGAATTTTTTAATATTGTTTTTCTGAATAAATACGCTGCAAAAGGTGGAATTAAAAACAAGGCGATCACCAAAGAGGCTGATAATGCCATCGTTTTTGTAAAGGCTAAAGGTCTAAACAATTTCCCTTCTGCACCAATCATAGTAAATACAGGTACAAAACTGATAATAGTAGTTAAAACGGCAGTTAAAATAGCACCAGATACTTCCGCAGTAGCGTTATAAATGATTTCGTTTATTGACAGTTTATTATTTTCAATAGCATTGTGATTATTCTGAAGAGATTCCTCGTCGTTCGTGCCTCGCGCTGTCGGAATGACATTTTCATTGTCGTCCAGATGTCGAATCATGTTTTCGGCGAGTATGACGCCCACATCAACCATAGTTCCAATAGCAATAGCAATACCCGAAAGCGCAACAATATTAGCATCTATATTAAACAGTTTCATAGCAACAAAAACCATTAAAACAGCCACTGGTAATAATCCTGAAATTAAGATGGAAGCTCTTAAATTAAACACCATTATTATAATCACCAAAATGGTAATTAATATCTCTAATGTCAATGCTTCGTTAAGGGTGTCTAAGGTTTCTACAATCAGTTCTGTACGATCGTAAAAAGGAACCACTGTTAATTGAGAGGTGCGTCCATCTGCTAAAACCTTAGATGGTAAACCGCCTTTAAGCTCGTTAATTTTTGCTTTTACATTGGTAATGACTTCCATCGGATTGGCGCCATATCTTGCCACTACAACACCACCAACAACTTCAGCACCTTCTTTGTCTAAAATCCCTCTTCGTGCAGCAGGACCTAAGGTCACCTTACCAATATCTTTAATTTTAATGGAAGTAAAGTCGGCGGAAGTCACAACAGCATTTTCAATATCTTCAACAGATTTTACATAGCCTAAACCACGTACTAAATATTCGGCTTGATTAATCTCTAAGGTCTGTGCACCAATGTCTTGATTACTATTTTTAACTGCTTTTACAACTTGATTTAAACCAATATTGTATTGGCGCATTAATTCGGGATTAACATCGACTTGATATTCTTGAACATAACCACCAATAGAAGCGACTTCAGCAACACCACTAGCAGATGATAAACCATATTTTACATAGTAATCTTGAATACTTCTTAGTTCTTGTAAGTCCCAACCGCCAGTCACGTTTCCGTCTGCGTCTCGACCTTCTAAAGTGTACCAAAATATTTGCCCTAAACCTGTAGCATCCGGTCCTAAAGCAGGATTTACATCTTCTGGCAATAAGTTACTTGGTAAAGAATTTAGCTTTTCTAAAATACGACTACGGCTCCAGTAAAACTCAACATCTTCTTCAAAAATGACGTAGATACTAGAGAATCCAAACATAGATGAGCTACGAATGGTTTTTACTCCAGGAATTCCCAATAGGGAAGAGGTTAATGGATAGGTAATTTGATCCTCAATATCTTGAGGCGATCGGCCATCCCATTTAGTGAATACAATTTGTTGGTTTTCACCAATATCAGGAATGGCATCTACAGCAACAGGATCACTTGGTAAAAAGCCAGTGTCCCAATTAAATGGAGCATTTACAGTTCCCCAACCAATAAAAAGGGCGAGTAATAATACAGCTACGAGTTTATTTTCTATTAGAAATTTAATGCTTCTATTTAGCATAAGGTTTGATGTTTAAAACAATTAGAAAGAGATGCCATCCCAAATAGGAAAACACCGAATACAGTACATTATCCTAATGATATAAATCACTGGATAATACAGTCTATTGTTTTAAAATCAGATTAAATAAGTCTCGTCTAACTTAAAGATTTGCGTTCTGACGAGTGGTGGTTGATACGTTTCAAACGTAGAGGTGTTATTTTCGACACCTTCAAAAAGATTGATATACGTATAAACAAATGAAGCTATAAAAACTTGTTGTTCAAAAGGAATTTGGTCTACTTGTAGTTGTAATTCATTTTGACCATCAACTACTAATTGTTCATCATTACAGCAGTTTTTCTTTGTAATAGAACATTTTTTAGTTGCAGGTTTTTCCATTTTCATGCCGCAACCTTCTGCTTTGTTAAACAATGCAGTTTCTACTAAAGTATCGCCACAATAATGCATGTTCATAGTGAATGACAGTGTAGAGAATAACACTACAATAGCCATTGCAAAAGACATTATTTTATGGAAAAATTTCTTCATAATTATTGCAAAGGTAATATAACTTTTATATTTTATTCAAAATGTAGTGTTAATTTAGGGATTGGGAGTTTTTGAGGTGTTGGCTAATACAGAAGATGATTAGTACAAATTATTTATTTCTGAAAAAGTAATATTCTTAGCGAAAGAGGTAGAGTAGTTGTTAGAAAACAATTGAACGTTTTTAATTTTTTGTGGTTTTGAATCCAATCTTAACCTCTAAAAAAAGCCTCCGTAAGGAAGCTTTTTTTAGAGGTTAAAAATAATTAGATAAAACCGTTATTATATTGATTAATATCAATAGTATGATAGTTATTATTTTGATCTATATGATGTTCTATTCTAAATAAATCATTACCATCTAAATCTTTATACAGATCTATAATAATTTTACAATTATATAGTTTGTTACCATCAGTAACTCCAGTGTTATAACTTTCTCGTTCGTTAACTTTAGTAAGCTTACCTTTCATTACTTTTTCGTCCAAATCTTGAACTGTTTTTTTTGCATCCATAAATAGTGTATTGTTCAAACAAAAATACAAAATATAAATGCGTAAAACTTCTTTTTAAAAAATGAAGAAAAGGAGAGAAGTTGAAAGGGTGTGAAATGGAATTATTCTTTTATATTTACATTAAAGACCGATATATTATTTTTAATATGAATAAAAAAACAGATAGTTTAGAAGAACTTTCATTGTCAAAAATGAATGAGATAGTCATTAGTCTATTGGAAAAAGAACGATATCATAATTTAAACAGTAATTCTTTTAATATTATTACTGGAGAAACAAAAGAAGGTTTGTCTGTATTAACAACAACTTTTTATATCTACCAAAAGGAACTTTCTGGAAACAATGTTGATGCTAAAGATTTGATAGAAAAAATAAAATTAGCACATAAATCAACTAATCCAAACTTATTAATTTTAGTAACTGGTTTTAATGTATCAGGTTCTGTTGCTAAATTACTTAAGCGTAGTATAGATTTTAATTTAGAGATTTTAGAAAGGGATAAGTTATCTGGTTTAATTAATACTCATTATCCTAATTTTTGGACGTATCAAAACTTTGATCTTGTTAGTTATGAAAAGTGTTTCTTAGAAGAAATGGCTGAAAAATCAGCTTTATTAAACATTCAAGGTCTTGAAAATAAAGCTAAAAAACTTATTAATATATACATAAAACCAAGAATTTTTGAAATTAAAGGTGATTTACAAAGTAATAGCACTCAGCTTAATCGTGTGAATGAAGTAGATATAATGAAAAGGAAAGAATCTTGTATTATTGAAGGTGATACCGGTTCAGGAAAGAGTACTTTGTTAAAAGAAATTGGACGTCTACAAATAGAAGAACAGAAAGATTTAAAAACACTTCCTATTTTTATATCTCCCACCTTACTTTTTAATTCAAATTTCAGTATTGAAACAGTATCTAAAATTTTACTTAAAAAGGGTAAGGTTCTTGGTGAGTGGACTCAAATTATTGAATCATATAATATATTATTTCTAATTGATAATATTGATGAGTTTGAAGAAAGAGAACAGAAGAATGTTATAGAACAACTAAATGAATTATCTAAATCGGATAAAATTCGTTTTATATTGACTACTAGATCAGTTAAAACAGGGAGTCTAACTTCTTATTGTAACAATCCTAGCCTATTTCAAATAAGAAAATTTAACGATTTACAGATAAAAGAATTTGCATCTAGATTTTTTAATAATGAAGGAATTGCTAGTAATTTATTAGATGCGCTAGAGGATTATAGAATATTAGAGAGATTACCTTTAACTCCTCTTTCTTTATCTCTTATTGCCTTAGTTTATGAAAAGGAGAATTATGAAATACCTGCAACAATTTCTGATATTTATGACAATTTCAACCAACTTATTTTAGGGAAAATTACTGCTACTAAGAAATTTGAAATTATAAATTTTAATTTTAGAGAACGTATATTATCTGTTTATGCACTTGAAATATTACAGAACAATAATAGTCGTCCATATACAAAAAATGATTTTATTAAGTATTTTAAGGAATATTTTAGAGCTAAGTCAAGTGGAGTAGATACTGAAGTCATAGAAGAATTTTTAGTGTTTTTTATTGATAATTCGGGAATATTAAAAATTGAAGAAGATAAGTTTATAAATTTTTCGCATAAATCATTTTTAGAATATTATGCATCATTAGAAATTTTTAAACATAAGAGAACTTTAGAAAATAAGTTAGTAGATAACTTTCTTGATTTAAACTGGCAAAATGTAGCAATATTTTTTGCCGGTCAGTCAAAAGATATGCCTGATTTTCTTCAAAATATTATGAAGAAAATAAGAGGAGCTGAAAAACTAGACGATCATTACAATGCAATTCTTGGTTTGGGATACTTATTGCAAGCACTATATCAAACTGATAACAAACTTCGTAAAGAAGCTGTATTATTATCATTAAATCAAAGTTTAAATCTGCATGAATGGTATAAAAAAATTATATCGGATGGTGATATTTTGTTTTTTAAAAAAATGAAGTTACCTGCATTATCAGTTTTTAACATGTATTTCTTTTACTTAAATTTTTTATCATCTACACTGAGTGAACCTTTAAAAATGGCTTTTGCCCAATTATTAGAGGAATATAAAAAAGAAGGAGAGACAAACATCGGTTACCAACTTTTAACAATATCTGCAATCTTTCATTCAAAGAGGATGGGAGATTCTTCTTACCTTCAAAAACTATTAGACGAAACAGCAATACTTAAAGACCCGTATCTTGTTACAGTAGCTGAGTTTGCTTTATATTTTAGTAGTAGTAATGATCATAAAGAAATGAAACAACAGTTACATAAAGCTTATAATAAAATGAGTAATGTAACTAAAGATTTAATAAATTTACCAGCGACTAGATTAAGGTTTTCTAATCTTGATTTAATAGAGTCAAATAAAAGAGTCACTTTAATTACTGAGGGACCAACAGATGCAGAAATATTAGAACACGCTTTTACAATACTTACAAATGGAAAAATACCATATTGGAAAGTGAAACCAGCGGGAAATAAGGGCGGTGGAGCAAAAGAAGTTAAATTTATATTGGATAAATCAAAACCTTTAAATGGGGATAATGATACAATCATTGGATTATTCGACCATGATGCTGAAGGTATTAACCAATATGATGGATTACAGTTTGACAGCTATAAAGATTACGCAAGAGTTAAAAAAATGAAAGACTCAAATATATTTGGCATAAAGTTACCAGTGCCAAAATTTCGTGAAGAATATATAAAACAAGAAAGAGAACATTTTTATTTAGCTATAGAACATTATTTTGATGATAAAGTACTTGAAGACTTTAGTTTAGTTAGACCATCTGGAATACCTGGCCTTTTAAAAATTAAAGATGCAAACGGAATAAAAATTAAATTTTCAAAACATATTAAATCACTTAAAAAAGCGGAGGAATTTAGACATTTCATACCATTATTTGAGACTATAGATGATATTTGCGGTGTGGAAGAAATTGATTACCAAGAATTCATATAAATGTATTTTAACTCGTGGTTCGAGAAGGTTTAATTGAATTTTGAATAAAGAGCAAGTCATTAGAGTTTAGGTATTTAATAATAAAGTTGCTTAAAAATTATTAATACACAATAATTTACATCAAACACAATACTAAAAATTATATCAATATACAAACCAACACACATTCCAAAACATCCCTAATGTTAAAACTATTCTTAAAAAAGTCGAAAATCTAAAAAAGAATAAAGGCGTAATGTAAATTTGTACTCATTAACTATTAATAAAATATAAGATGAGTAAACAACCCTTATTAACTCCATATAATAAAAATATAAATTTAAAAAACAGAGTCGTTATGGCACCTATGACGCGTAGTCGTGCAGATAACGAAGGTAAAGTAGCAACCGACGAATTACAAGGCTTGTATTATGAGCAACGTGCTTCGGCTGGTTTAATTATTACTGAAGGCTCTCAAGTCTCTAAACAAGCTGTTGGATATATAAATACACCAGGAATCCATACCGAAGCGCAAGTAGAAGGTTGGAAAAAAGTAACGAAACGTGTACACGATAAAGGCGGAAAAATCTTTATTCAGTTATGGCACGTTGGACGTATGTCTCATCCAGATTTTCATAATGGCGAATTACCAGTTTCGGCTTCAGCCTTAAATCCTAATTCAAAATCGTTTACTCCAGGAGGTTTCAAGGATACGGTGACTCCAAAGGAAATGACTATTGCAGATATTAAGCAAACGGTTGAAGATTTTAAAAACGCAGCAGCAAATGCAGTAAAAGCTGGTTTTGATGGCGTAGAAATTCATTCTTCAAATGGTTATTTATTTCATCAATTCTTCAACGGAACATCTAACAAAAGAACAGACGAATATGGCGGAAGTATTGAAAATAGAACCCGTTTTTTCTTCGAAGTTTTAGATACTATGAAAGAGGTGATTCCGCAGGAAAAAATTGGTGTACGTTTTAATCCGTCTTTAGATGGTTTATTTGGTATTACAATGGATAAGGATACTATTCCAACGTTCGAATACATTATTAAAAAACTAAACGATTACAATTTAGCTTACGTACATTTATCTGAACCGTTTACAGATGTCTCTGAAGTACCTTTTGCAGTAACCGAAATCGCTAAACACTTTAGACCGTTATACAATGGTACTTTAATGATTAACACTGCGTTTGATCAAGAGAAAGGAAACAAAGTATTGGAAGCTGGTGATGCCGATTTAATAGCTTACGGAAAGCCATTTGTCTCTAATCCAGATTTAGTGGAGCGTTTTGAAAACAATTTGGAATTAGCAGAATGGGATCAAGATACGTTTTACACAACAGGAGCAAAGGGTTTCACAGATTACCCAAATGCTTCTAAATAATTAGCTTACCTTATAACAGTTCTATTTCAAGAGTATTAAATATAGAAATCGAATTAAAATTAACATTAAGAAACCATAATAATGACAACGACAACAGTAAAAGCATATGGTGCAACGGCATCAACCGAAGAATTAAAACCATTAGACATTGAGCGTAGAGCAGTTGGAAGAGACGATGTAAAAATAGATATTACGTTTTGTGGTGTTTGCCATAGTGATATTCATACCGTTAGAAACGATTGGAAAGGCTCTACTTATCCAGTAGTACCAGGACACGAGATTATTGGTCGTGTTATGGAAATTGGTGCAGATGTTACTAAATATAAAGTAGGAGATAAAGTAGGTGTAGGATGTTTAGTAGATTCTTGCCAAACCTGTTCTTCTTGCGAACAAGATTTAGAGCAATTTTGCGAAAAAGGAACAACATGGACTTACAACAGTCCTGATAAGCATATTGAAGGTAAACAAATGTACGGTGGATATTCTACATCTGTAGTTGTTGATGAGAAGTTTGTATTACGTATTCCTGAGAATTTAGACGATGCAGGAACTGCACCATTATTATGTGCAGGAATTACAACTTGGTCACCTTTAAGTCATTGGAAAGTAAAAAAAGGAGATAAAGTGGGTGTCATTGGTTTAGGAGGATTAGGACATATGGGAGTAAAGTTTGCACACGCATTAGGTGCTCACGTAGTAATGATTACAACCTCTCCAGAAAAAGGTAAAGATGCTAAAAGATTAGGAGCACATGAAGTATTGGTGTCTAAAGATGCTGACGATATGAAGAAGCATCAAGGAAGTTTTGATTTTATCTTAAACACCATTCCTGTAGGACATGAAATGGATCCTTATTTAACGTTGCTTAAAATTGATGCTACAATGGTGTTAGTTGGTGCAATTGAAGCTTTAAAACCTTTTCATGGAGGTAGTCTTATTGGAGGACGCAAGCGTATTGCAGGATCTTTAATTGGAGGAATTAAAGAAACTCAAGAAATGTTAGACTTTTGTGGAGAACACAATATTACTAGTGATATTGAGCTTATTGATATGCAGGATATCAATAAAGCCTACGATCGTGTAACTAGTAACGATGTTAAATATCGTTTTGTAATTGATATGAAGTCGCTTAAAAGTTAAAACCATTTTTAAAGTAAATATTAAAACAGCATCTCAATTATTGAGATGCTGTTTTTTTTGTTTTTAATTAGAACGTAATCGTAGTGGTTTAAAACTGATAAATAATAAGGTATATATAAACAATAATGCCAAATACCAAGTGTTAGAAACTAAATCTAAGTAATCTATTTTTCCGTTAGAGAAACTTAAAATCATTAAAACCTGTGCGCCATAAGGTAAAAGGCCTTGTGTAATACAAGCAAATATATCTAATATAGATGCTGTTTTTTTATTGTCTAAATCGTATTCATCATTAATCGTTTTTGCAATAGGACCAGCAATTATTATAGAAACCGTATTGTTGGCAATCGCCATATTAATGGTGCTTACTAAAGTTGCAATACCAAATTGTGCAGACTTTTTGTTTTTTATGAGTGTCTTAATTTTTAGAAGTATAAAATCGATACCTCCATTTTTTTTAACCAAAGCGGCTAATCCGCCTGTAAGTAAGGACAGTAAGAAAATTTCCGTCATACTTGTAAAACCAGTATAGGCTATTTTGGTAGATTCAATAAGCGTAAAATCGCCATAAATTAGGCCTAAAAAGATACCAGAAATAACACCTAATAATAAGGTTACAAATACATTAACACCAAGTATAGATAGCGTAATAACCAATAAGTAAGGTGCTATTTTTATTACAGAATAACTATAGGCTACAGTTTCGGTTTCTACATCTTTTAAACCTAAACCTTGAATAATTAATATAGCAATGGTAAATAGGGCAGCAGGAACGGCAATTTTAATATTCTGTTTAAATTTATCACTCATTCTACAGCCTAAAGACTGCGTGGCTGCAATGGTAGTATCGGAAATTACAGATAGATTATCACCAAACATACTACCGCCTAATAATGCGCCACAAAGTATCGCTAAATCTACACTACTTTTATCTGCAATACCAATAACAATTGGCGCTAAAGCAACGATGGCACCAACCGATGTACCTGTAGACACCGATAAAAAACCAGCAATTATAAAAATACCAAAGTAAATGTATTGTATGTTAATATAATCTAACCCAAGGTTTACAATAGCATCCACACTACCTGTTGCTTTTGTAATGGTCGCGAATGCACCTGCTAATAAATAGATTAAACACATGGTTAAAATCTTATCGTCACCACAACCTTTTAACAGCGTTTTAATTTTAGAATTTATAGATTGTCTAAACATTAAAAAAGCCACAATAATACCTGCTATAACTGCAATAGGAGCAGGTAATGCATAAAAATCGTTTTGATAGATACCAACACCTAAAAACGTAAATACAAATACGAATAAGGGTATTAGTGCGCTAAATTTTGGAGTAATTGTTTTTGAATTTGCCATTTTTCTTTTTTCATTTTAAAAAGGATATAGCAGCTTATAAGTAGAAATATGAGTTAACATTTGTTCCAATTAATTGGCTTATCTATTTAGCACCTTGCTCGTTATTGCAGGTTGCTATCTCCTTTTTTGAGATTCTTGATAATTAATTTAAGAGCGCAAAATTAGTGCATAAAAGGATAGACATATCTTAAAAAATGTTAATTTTTAATACTATTCTAAAACTTAAGGTTTAAAGAGTTAGCACTTATTGTAGCCGATTAAAGCTCGAATTTTAAATTTTACGTTATCAGGAAAAAATCTCATCGATAAATAACGGGCTTTTGTATATTCAATTGCCGTAAACGTCTATCGCTTTATAATAAGATTATATATAGTTACACCTTTGAAGTGTTAAATCAAAACACTCAAAAAAATGAAATTATATCTAATCCTAGCAAGTCTATTCTTCGTGCAGTTTTCTTTTGCACAAGACGCTTCAACTAACACAGCACCTAAGGTGTGGTCTTTAGAAGATTGTATCACGTACGCCATAGAAAATAACATTACTGTAAAAGATGCAGCTTTAAATAAAAGCATTGCCGAAATAGATTACAGTAAAGCAAAGTCATCTAGATTGCCGAACCTGTTTGGTAGTGCGTCTCAAAATTTTTCTAGCGGAAATACTATTGATCCTATTACTAGTAGTTATGTTACAGATCAAATAAACAGTACTAATGTTGGTATAAACAGTTCTATGACCTTGTTTCAAGGCAATCAGATTAGCAATCAAATTAAACAAAATAAACTACTGTTAGAGCAAAGTGTGTATTTGGAAGAAGTAGAAAAGAATAACATTGAGTTAAATATTTTAGAAGTCTATTTACAAACGCTTTTTAGTAAAGAAAGTATCGCTATAGCGGAAAACAATTTAGCAGCTTCAGAAAAAGAAGTACTCAGAGCAAAAGCACGCTTAGATGTTGGTACTATTGCATTAAGCGATTATACAGAAGCACAAAGTCAAGCAGCTACAAACAAGTACAACGTTATTGCTTCTAAAAACGATTACCAACAATACATCATTCAGCTAAAGCAGTTATTAGAATTATCGCCTTTAGAAGATTTAGAGATTGAAACCATTGATGAAAACATGGATTTAATTAATCTAGAAATCGATAAAAACCAGTTATACAATAACGCTATTGGTTTTTTACCAGAGATACAAGCAAGTAAACTAAACATAGCTGCAAACGAAAAAGAATTAGACATCGCAAAAGGTGGCTTTTTACCAACGTTGTCTTTAAACGGAAGCATTGGTTCTGGTTACACAAGTATTAATGATAATACGTTTTCAGACCAGTTTGATGTTAATTTTAATCAGAAAATAGGACTGTCTTTAAGTATTCCAATTTTTAATAGAAATCAAACTAAAGCAGCAGTTAAAACGGCATCAATAAATATTGAAAAAGCTGAGATTCAAAAACAGAATACAGAAAAAGAAGTTTACAAAAAAGTAGAAACAGCGTATCAAAACGCAGTGTCTGCGCAGGAACAAGTCATTGCGGCGGAAGCCTCTAAAACTGCAGCAGAGCAATCGTATAAACTAGCACAGAAAAAGTATGAATTAGGAGGTTTAAGTACAACGGATTTAGTGATTAGTCAAAACACCTTTACTAATGCACAGCAAAACTATTTACAATCTAAATACTTAAATATTTTATACCACCAATTATTACAATTTTATCAAGGAAACGACATCAAACTTTAAACCATAATACCATGAACCTTCCATAATTTAAATTCGATATCTACGGAAATGATAATATGGAAGCACCATGTGACCGAACAAAAAACAAAATATATAAACTCATGAAAAATAAAAAAAATATAATAATAGTAAGCATTGTACTTGTAGTACTCGCTATTGTAGGATACGCATTATTAAAAGGAGACAATGCTATTGTAATTGAAGCTAAAACAATAGCAGTAAAAAAAGCAAACGTAACTACAATGGTTACTGCAACAGGTACAATGGAACCAATAACACAAGTTGAAGTTGGTACACAAGTCTCTGGTGTAGTAGAAAAAATATATGTGGATTATAACAGTGTGGTTACGGAAGGGCAGCTAATAGCAGAATTGGATAAAACCAATTTAAACGCAGCAAAAACACAAGCACAAGCAGCGTATGATAACGCGGTTAGCCAAAGAAACTACACACAAACGATTTACGACAGACAGAAAACGTTATTTGATAATCAAGTGATAAGCAAATCAGATTTTGATGATGCGACTTTCAACTATCAAACAGCAAAAGGAACGGTGACACAACGTTATTCAGATTTACAACAAGCCAGAACCAATTTAGGTTATGCTAATATTTATTCGCCTATCGATGGTGTGGTTTTATCTAGAGCTATTGACGAAGGGCAAACGGTGGCAGCAAGTTTAAGTACACCAACGCTATTTACTATTGCTCAAGATTTAAAAGAAATGCAAGTAGAGGCAGATGTAGATGAGGCAGATATAGGACAAGTAAAAGAAGGACAACGCGTCACATTTACAGTCGATGCTTACTTAGGTGAAACCTTTGAAGGTGAAGTAACACAAGTAAGACTGGATCCAACTGTTACTTCAAATGTAGTAACGTATACCGTTGTAATTAAAGCAGATAACCCAGATTTGAAACTGAAGCCAGGATTAACAGCAACTATTTCAATTTATACATTAGAATTAAATGAGGTATTAACTGCGGAAGCTAAAGCGATCAACTTTAAACCAGAAACTGAAACCTTAGCAACGTACAATTTACAACATCAATTATCTGAAAATAGTAGTACATCATCTAAAACAGAAACGACGCTTTGGGTATTAGAATCTAATGGAGCAATAACACCAAAAACGGTAACACTTGGCGCAAGTGATGGTGTAAATGTACAAGTATTAAGCGGCGTTTTAAAAGGTGAAAAACTTGTGTATAGTTTAAAAGGCGTTTCAAAATCGGAGGCTAGTGTTTCCGCTAAAAGCGAAAGTCCGTTTATGCCACAAAAACCAGGAGGTAACAGGAAAAAATAAATAATCATGAGTAAAGCAATCATAAAAATAGAAGATTTAAAACGAGAGTTTACCATGGGAACCGAGACGGTTCATGCATTAAGAGGTATTTCGTTTGATATTAAAGAAGGTGAATTTGTCACTATAATGGGATCAAGTGGTTCAGGAAAAAGTACCATGCTTAACATTTTAGGATGTTTAGATCAACCAACGTCTGGAACCTATGAAATTGATGGTGTAAGAGTGAAAGATTTATCTAGAAATGAATTGGCAACTATTCGAAACGAGAAAATTGGATTCATTTTCCAATCTTATAATTTATTAGCCAGAACATCGGCTATTGAAAACGTAGAGTTGCCCTTATTATATAACAGTAAAGTAAATTCCGAAGAGCGAAGGGAACGTGCAATCAAAGCTTTAGAGATGGTTGGTTTGGGCGAGCGATTGCATCATACACCTTCGCAGCTTTCGGGAGGACAACAACAACGTGTGGCTATTGCCAGATCGTTGGTTAATAATCCAGTAATGATTTTAGCTGATGAAGCCACAGGGAATTTAGATACAAGAACGTCGTATGAGATAATGGCGTTATTTCAGGAGTTAAACAAACAAGGGATTACAATCACATTTGTTACGCACGAGCCAGATATAGCGACGTTTAGCAGTAGAACTATTGTGTTAAAAGATGGTGAAGTGATGCAGGATTATGAGAATCATAACATTCAATCTGCAGCAAATGAATTGGCCAAATTACCTAAACAAGACGATTAATTATGAAATGCCATATCAAAATTCTAATATGAATTTATATGTAATTGTGACATTCCATTTGACCTTAAAAAAACAATAAATATAAACAGATGAGACTATTAAATTTATTTAAAATAGCAACAAAAGCAATCATTCTTAATAAAACAAGAACTTTATTAACGATGCTTGGGATTATTATAGGTGTGGCTTCTGTTATTGCAATGTTAGCTATTGGAGAAGGCTCAAAAGAGAGCATTCGGACTACCATATCAAGTATGGGATCTAATATGATAACTATAAAAGCAGGCGCAGACACTCGAGGCGGTGTAAGACAAGAGGCAAGTGTTATGGAATCGCTGACTTTAAGTGATTATAAAGCCATTAAAGCGCAGTCGACTTTATTAAGTTATAGCACGCCAGTGGTAGAAGGTAAAGGACAAGTTATTAATGGATCTAGCAATTGGCCATCCTCGATTTACGGTGTTAACCCTGAGTATTTAAACATTAAAGTGGTCGATTTACAAAGTGGGAGCATGTTTACAGATGCTGAGGTTCAAACAGCGTCTAAAGTGGCTGTAATAGGTCAAACTGTGGTAGATAATATATTTCCTGATGGGCAAGAGCCTGTAGGGCAAATGATTCGTTTTAATAATATTCCGTTTAAAGTCATAGGTGTTTTAGAAAAAAAAGGAGAAAACACCTTTGGTCAAGATCAAGACGATGTAGTCATTGCACCTTATACAACGGTGCAAAAACGTATTTTAGCTATTGATCATTTAAATCAGATTATGTCATCTGCTATCAGTGAGGAAGAGGCGCCAAATGCTGTTTTAGAGGTCTCTAAAATTTTAAGAGAACAACACAAATTAACCGATAGCGATACAGACGATTTTACTGTACGTTCTATGGAAGAGTTAATTTCAACCTTCAGTTCAACTAGTGAAATGCTAACAATACTGCTAGTTGCGGTAGCTAGTATCTCTTTATTAATTGGGGGAATTGGGATTATGAATATTATGTATGTTTCCGTAAAAGAACGTACCAAAGAGATTGGGTTACGTATGGCTGTAGGAGGAAAGGGCTCCGATATTTTAATGCAATTTTTAATAGAAGCCATTTTAATAAGCATAACTGGAGGAGTTCTAGGTGTATTATTAGGGCTTGGAGCGACGGTATTCATAGAAAAATTCTTAAATTGGCCTACAAGCGTGGCTATGTATTCTATTGTTATTTCTTTTGCAGTATGTGCTGTAACAGGTATCTTTTTTGGATGGTATCCAGCTAGAAAAGCATCGGCTTTAGATCCTATTACCGCGCTGCGTTACGAGTAAAGACTCGTGATTCTAACTTATTAATAAAACAGATAAACATGAAAACCAGCAAACATTTAAAACCATTTTTACTTTTAGTAATCACCATTGTATTGGCGTCCTGTAGATCAGATAAAAATACTGAGTTAGTTAAAGTTATTTCAGTAAATCCAGATTATTTTATTGCAGATAATATTATTGGTAAAATAACTCAGGAAACCGTGGAACTAGACGGAACACCAACATTATGCTATGTGTTTAAAACCAACTCAAGACCATCGGAACATCAAATGGGACCTTGGTGCCCAAGGCATATTGATGATGCTAAAGAAAAAGGAGGTATTTGGTTTGAAGACGGAAAAGTCTATGATGTAGATGGTCATTTCATTGCAGAATTAGCCGAGTTTTATAAAGATGATGAATGGAAAGTGTTTAGAGAAGATGGTAGCGTAAAGTATACCGCTACACAAGAAGAATGCGAAGGAGCAGCAAAGCCAGATGTGGACGAAGCTTATCAAAATTATTGTGTAGAATGTTTACCTAAATATTATAAAGACCAAGTAACAACGTATACTATTCCGGTTACACCTGTGTATACAAATAATGAAAAACGCTTTAGAGTAGGTGCGATTGGTGTCGCTTTTAATGGTGTTAATTTTGATCCACCAGCACCAACAGAAGCTATATTGGCTGCACATACTATTGCGCCTTTAGATGATCATGGTGGACATGTGAATCCGCATGGTGGTTACCATTATCATGCAGCTACAGGATTTACTAAAGAAGTAAATCAAGCAGATGTGCACGCACCAATGTTAGGCTATGCTATTGATGGTTTTGGTATTTACGCACTTTTAGATGCTAATGAAAATCAACCAACAGATTTAGATGATTGTGGTGGTCATGAAGACGAAACTAGAGGTTACCATTATCATGCTGGAGAACCAGGAGGTAATCAAGTAATAAAATGTTTAAATGGTGTTGCAGGAAATGCACGTGTACAGGAGTAAATAGACCTTTTTGTAACAAAAGAATATTAAAATTAAATTAAAGTTAATGTACAAGAATAAAAACATAACCATCTTTTTACATCTACTAGTTTGGCTAACATTATTTAGTTTACCTTACTTGTTATCTTATAGTCAAGATCAAGAATTAGATAGAGTTAAAGCACATTTTTGGATTCCTTTGTTCTTTTCTGCAATTATCTTTTACTTCAACTACTTTGTGTTGATAGATCGTTTTTTGTTTCCTAAAAAAACGTTATTGTTTATAGCGGTTAATATTGCATTGATAGGATTGTTCTTGTTTTTAAAAGAATATATTGAAGATAACTATTTTCAAGATATTTTAAAGAAACGTCTAGCAAATACCGAGAGAACAGAGCCTCCATTTAAAATGGCGATGTATATACAATTGTTATCATATTTAGCACCTTTATTCTTTTCAGTAGCATTAAAATCAACAAAACGTTGGGCTAAAACAGAAGCAGAACGTAAGGAAGCAGCTAATTTTAAATTGAAGTCGGAGTTACAGCATTTGCATTATCAATTGCAGCCACATTTCTTTTTTAATTCGTTAAATAACATTTATTCTTTAGTTGATATTTCGCCAGATCAAGCAAAATCTTCGATTCACAGTTTAAGTAAGTTAATGCGTTATATGTTGTATGAGACTAATTTAGAAGTGGTTCCGCTTAGTAAAGAAATCGATTTTCTTAAAAAGTATATCGATTTAATGAAGTTAAGAGTATCGGATAAAACAAGCGTTAGCTATAGCTTTCCTGTTAAAGAAACAGGTATACAAATAGCACCTTTATTATTTATTTCGTTAATCGAAAATGCTTTTAAGCACGGTGTTTCGGCTACTAAACCAAGTACTATTGATATTAATATGACTTGTGATGATAATACCGTTTTGTTTTCAGTTGAAAACCATAATTTCCCAAAGAAAACAGACGATAAAAGTGGTTCTGGTATAGGACTTCAGAATTTAGAAAAGCGTTTAGAGTTGTTGTATTCAGATAAATTCAGCTTTAAAACCATTTTAAAAGATGATCGCTTTTTAGTCACTTTAAAAATTGAAACCAATTAATTTAAACACTAATTTCATGAAAAACACGTCTATATTTTTCTTTTTTTTAATACTGTGCAGTTCTCTTTATGCGCATGAGCATGGACATGCAACTCCCTTAAAACAATGGGAATTAACAAGTACTAATAAAACAATTAATGCTGATTTTATAAAATATGAAAATGATCAAGTTTGGCTTATGGGTGGTACCCATACTATTCAAACTTTTAAAATTTCAGACTTTTCTGAAGCTAATCAAAAATACATTAAAACTAAAAGTGAATTAATTGCTTCTGTAAATAGCAGTGTTGCTGTTAAAACGGATTCTAAATCAACATCTAGTTTCAATATAGGGCTTATTACTTTAGGTGTCTTTCTTTTACTCTTTTCTGTTTTTAAACTGATAAAACAAAAAAAGGCGGTGTACTTAACTCATGGCGTACTTGGTGTTGTTTTGCTTTTGGTAGTGTCGTGTAAAAATACGGGTACAACTAAAGCAAGTACAGCGCAAGTACCGGCAAATAATGTGACATTGATGCAATCCTTTTTCGAAAAATTTGACGGAGTTACAACACATACAGACGACAACTATCTGTATATTTCATCAAATGGGTTACCAGATCATGACATGATGGTTGGTATTACAAATTGGCAACAACAAGTGCCTATTAATCAAAATTACACGGGTTCTAATAGTTGGGCAATTCCTACGCATCCTAAAATGGCAGAAAATCCGCTATCTACAAAAACCAATTTACTAAAAGGCGCTATTGCTGTTGCGGTAAATGGAATTCCTATTTTTAATCCTTTAAACAATAGAGGTGAAGATGCCAATTCTATTGGAGAGTTAGATAATTGGGGCGGACATTGTGGTCGTGCAGACGATTATCATTATCATTTATCACCGTTACATCTGCAGGATCAAGTAGGTGCTGGCAATCCAGTTGCTTATGCTGTAGATGGTTTTCCAGTTTATGGAGAAACAACAGATGTTTTAGATGAATATTTAGGAAAAACAAACACAGATGGCTCTTATCAATATCACACCATTAAAGAATATCCTTATTTAATTGCAGGCATGAGAGGTGAAGTAATATTAGACCCAAAAACAAAAGCGCCAGAAAATCAAGTTTATCCGCAGCCAAGAACACAAGAATTAAGACCGGCTTTAAGACCACTACGAGGTGCTGAGATTATTGGTTTTAAAACTTTAGGAGAAAATTCATATGCGTTAACGTACAGTTTAGATTCAGAAGAATATATAATAAATTACAAATGGGACAATGAAGATAATTACAGCTATCAATTTATAAATCCTGAGGGTACAGCAACTGTTGAAACCTATAAACCAAGAGAAAAATGAAATATTCAAAATTAATAATACCCATTTTTTTTATTGGTTTAATGTCATGCAATAACAATAAAAAATCAACTACAGACGTAAATCATGATGATTTTAAAACTATCCATTCCAATTTTAAACTAAAGAGTATTGCTATAGAGAATGGTGTTTTATTAGATGCTTACAAATGTGAAAAAAAGGTAAACGATGTTGAAAACTCTATTCCTTTGTCGTGGGAAAATGTGCCAGAAGGCACTAAATCGTTGGCAGTTGTCATGTATCATTATCCTAAAAAAGATAATAAAACAGAAATTAATTCCTATCTATTGTTGTGGGATATAGATCCTGAAACAACTGAACTACCATACAAAATGGCGTCTAAAGGCAATTGGTTTATGGGATCTAATAAGGATGGAACAGCAATATCATACACATCGCCTTGTTCTCACGGTAAAGGAAAGCACGAATACACTATTGCACTTTATGCCTTATCCAAAACACCTGCTGCTTTACCTAAAGAACACAGTTTAAATGTAGACTATAATGTGTTTATGGATGCATTGGCTACTGTGGATATTGTAGATAGAGCGACTTTAACATTTATAGACTCTAATTAAAAACAATCATAAAATGATACACTTAAAAAATACGACACTACTGCTTGTTTTAGCCTGTTTTACAATTATAGCTTGTAAAAATGGTGAAAACGGAAAAAAAACATCACCAGAAAATTTAGAAATATATAAAGGTACAGCATCTGTATCTCAAGGACCAGCTACAGTGTTAATTGAAAATATATTTGAATGTGATAGAGGTAGAGAAGCACCAATGGGAACTTCTACTGCAACAGATGGTAGTAAATGGACAGTTCCTGCAGAAGTAAATTTTACTGATGATAGTTTTCCTTTTGCATCCGATTTGTTTAATCCGTGTACAAAAGTAGAATATAGATTGGCAGACGAAGCTTTAGCAGCATTAGACGGAACAGATATTATTGAGGTTGATGCCGATGGTGAAATAGTTACAGCCTATGTCTTTGCCGACAACTATTTTGAAATATATATTAACGGAATACCTGTTGGTAAGGATAATGTGCCTTTTACGCAGTTTAACTCTAACATTGTTCGTTTTAAGGTAAATAGGCCTTTTACAATAGCAATGAAATTGGTAGATTGGGAAGAAAATAGTGGCTTAGGATCTGAAGCTAATAGAGATCAAGCGTTTCATCCAGGAGATGGCGGTATGGTCGCTGTTTTTAAAGATGCTAGTGGAGCTATAATTGCAACAACAAATGCTGATTGGAAAGCGCAAACATTTTATACAGCACCTTTAAGAGATTTATCTTGTGCTAGTGAAGAAGGGACTTTAAGATTAAGTGAAACATGCAGTACAGAAGATTCTAATGATGGAACATCATATTACGCCTTACATTGGAAAACACCTTCAAATTGGCAATCTGCAGATTTTGATGATACCAAATGGCCTAATGCTACCGAGTTTACAAACAATACTATAGGTGTAGATAATAAGCCTTCTTACACTAATTTTACGAATATTTTTGATGATAGTACAGTAGACGCTCAATTTATATGGTCAACAAATGTTATTTTAGATAATGAAGTTATTGTTCGATACACTGTAAAATAAGTTAGGACTACTTTTAATATATAAACAAACGTATGAGCAATATAAAAATATCTTGTGTTATTGTAGATGATGAGCCTATGGCGCTTAATTTAGTAGAAAGTTATGTAAATAAAACTCCGTTTTTAGAACTAAAACAAAAATGTAGCAGTGCTATTGAAGCAATGGAGTTTATAAAAGAACAGCCTGTTGATTTGTTGTTTTTAGATATACAAATGCCAGATTTAACAGGCATAGAGTTTTCTAAAATGCTTCCAAAAGAAACACGTGTGGTTTTTACAACTGCTTTTGATCAATATGCGTTGGAGGGCTTTAAAGTCGAAGCTTTGGACTATTTATTAAAACCTTTTGATTATGCCGAGTTTTTAGCAGCAGCCAATAAAGCAAATCATTATTTCTCTTTGTTAAAAGGAAAACCACAAAACGAAGTTTCCGAAGCAAAAGAGTTTCTTTTTGTAAAATCGGAATACAAACAATTACGAATTAAGCTTTCTGATGTCTTGTATTTTGAAGGTTTAAAGGATTATATTAAAATTTGGTTAAAGGATAATCCGAAGCCTATTTTAACCTTAATGAGCTTAAAGTCTTTACAAGAGGAATTACCCGAAACTCAATTTTTACGTGTACATCGCTCTTTTATTGTATCATTAAAAAACATTGAAGTTATTGAGCGTAGTCAGATTATTATCAATAACCAACGCATCACAGTTTCTGAGCAATACAAACCTGCTTTTCTAGAATTTGTAAATAACAACTCTCTATAAACACATACTATTTATTGTTTCGTCTATAAAATCATGTATTTAATAGATTACTAAGTAGCACACGTCTATTCTTTAGTAGAATATTTAGAGGTGTGATTACCTTTGCTGCAACATAAAAATAAGATAAATTAAAATCATGAAAAAAATAGCATTAACATTAGCAATTACAGTAAGTTTATTTAGTTGTAATGGCGTTAAAAACGTAAACACATCAAATATTGCAAATGCAGCAACATTATTAAGTTCATTAAGTTCTAACTCTACAGTACAGCAAATTTCTAGTCTTTTTAGCTTATTAGATGCTAACAAAGATGAAGCTATTAGTTCTACAGAAGCTATTGGCGCTGTAGCAGAAAACTTTAATGTTTTAGATACAGATAGTAACTCAAGTTTAAACCTAACTGAATTAACAGGTTTATTGGGTTTATTAAAATAATATTTTTTTGAATAGTCTATAAAATAAGGTGTACTTAATTGTATACCTTTTTTTTTTGTTCGCAATAGTAATGGATTTCTATAAAGTAGGAGAGGAGTTATCGCAAAAAGAATCTAGTTGGTAGATACAATCTAGGTGTTGGTCTATTTCTATTTTTTTGAAAGTTTATTGCATGTACCTTTAAACTATTAATACAAAGTAAAGTCAAAGTATTAAATATAAGTAGAACCTAAAACTTTATAGATTATGAAAACATTAATTAAAGCATACGTATTACCTGCAATACTTTTAGTTGCTTTTACAGCACAAGTTTCGGCACAAACAAGACGTAATACTAAAGAAAAAACAGTTGTAACAACTACAACAAAAAGAACTACAGCGAAAAGAGCAGTAGCACAAAGAATACCTAGTAATAAGGTAACATATAAAACACCAAAAAAGAAAGTAGTATCAGTAAGAACAGTGCCAAATAGAACTGTTGTTGCGCACAAAGGACAAAACTATTATTACGCTAATAATAAGTACTATACGCAGTCTAGAGGTCGTTATATTGTTATTGCACCAAAGGTTGGTTTTAGAATAAAAGTGTTACCTACAAATTACAAACGTGTACGTTTTAACAGTCATAACTATTATAATGTGCATGGAATATTTTACACACAAGTAAATAATGAATACGAAGTTGTAGATCCAGAAGTTGGAACCATAGTATATGAGCTTCCAGAGGATTACGAAAAAGTAGTAATAAACGACGAAACGTTTTACGAATATGCTAATATTCTATACGAGAAAGTACAGGTAGACGGTACTAGAGCTTACGAAGTAGTTGGTATTATAGAAATGAATTAAAATTTGGTTGGTTAGTAGTGGAAAAGGAGGATAGTTTTTATAATTATCCTCTTTTCTTTTTTATAACTTTTTAAGTAGAATAGCCTTAATTTTTATAAACCATTATTTCTTAGCTACTTACGTTTTATAGTGCAATTTCGGTTTCCCAAAATAAAAAAGGAAAAAATTGTTAAAATATGTGAAGTGCTGATTATGTCCGATAACCTGCAGTCTTAATGAGTTAATTTCGCAAGAAATTTAAGTAAAAACCGCTATTAATGAAAACATTAACCATTCTATTATTTTTTTGTATACTTAATTCTTTTGCTCAAGTAGGAATTAATACCGTTACACCAAACTCATCTGCTATGTTAGATGTTTCAAGTACAAATAAAGGTGTACTAATACCAAGAATAGAACTGTCTTCATCTACAGATACTAGTACAATTGCATCTCCTGAAGAAAGTTTATTAATTTATAATATAGTTACTGTTGGAGATTTAACACCTGGTTATTTTTATTGGAGTGGAACAGAGTGGTTAAAAATTGCAACTTCAAAAGCGATTAGTAATAATTGGAGTCTTTTAGGTAATATTGGAACAGATGATACAGTAAATTTTATTGGTACAACAGACAATGAAAATGTTGTTTTTAAACGTAATAATAACGTGGCTGGTATTTTAGAAAGTAATAATGTTGCATTTGGTGTAAATGCTTTTTCTTCTAATACTACAGGTTCTAATAACGCAAGTGTTGGAGTTAATGCATTGAGATATAATACTAGCGGAAGTAATAATGTGGCTCTAGGTCACGATGCATTATTGTCAAACTCAACAGGTAGTGCTAACACTGCAAATGGTACGGGTGCTTTAGCAGGTAATACCACAGGAGGTAGTAATACTGCTATTGGTACATTTTCATTAGCAAATAATACATCAGGAACAAATAATACAGGTGTTGGAGGTTTATCTCTTAATAAAAATAGTACAGGAACTAATAATACTGCATTAGGGACACAATCTTTAACGGAAAACACAACAGGAACTAATAATACGGCAAGTGGAATGTTTTCACTTTTTGCTAATAAAACAGGTACGCATAATACAGCAAATGGTTCAGAGTCTTTAACTTATAATACTTCTGGAGATTACAATACTGCTATTGGTACAAATGCTCTATATTCTAATACTTCGGCTAATAATAATACAGCCGTAGGAGCAAATGCATTATATGCAAATACTACAGGTACTCATAATACTGCAATGGGAGCAAATGCACTTAACGCAAATGTAAGCGCTAGTAATAACACAGCATTTGGGGAAAATGCTTTACTTGTTAATACCGCTGGGAAAAGTAATACAGCTGTTGGTGTGTTATCACTTTCATCTAATAATGGACATTACAATACTGCAACAGGAGTAAGTGCTTTGGGAGCTAATACTACAGCTAGTTATAATACAGCTAATGGTTTTAATGCGCTTAAATCTAATACTACAGCAAGTAGCGTTACAGCTATAGGTTCACATGCTCTTTATTCTAATGTTACAGGAGGAGGAAATACAGGTGTGGGTACGCGTTCTCTTTATAGTAATGTTTCTGGAGGAAGTAATACAGCAGTAGGCCACAAAGCTCTTGAGTTAAATACAGTTGGAGCAAATAATACAGCAATAGGAGTTAATGCTTTAATTCAGAATGAATCTGGATCGAACAATACCACAAGTGGCGTTAATTCGCTTAAAAATAATGTAACTGGAGAAGGAAATACAGTAGTAGGTTCTAATGCGATGTTTAGTAATACATCAGGTTATGAAAACACTGCTATTGGGAAAGGATCTATGAGAGGTAATGTAGAAGGATTTCGTAATGTAGGAATTGGTGTAAATGCAGTATTTTCTAATACTACTGGTGACTATAATACAGGATTAGGTGGAACTTCTCTAAATGATAATACAGAAGGAATTGGGAATACTGCATCTGGATATAGTTCTTTGTCTAAAAACATTTCGGGAGACTATAATAGTGCAATGGGTTATCAATCTGCTAGATTTTTAATAACAGGTAATAATAATATCGCAATAGGTTATAGGTCTTTAGATAATGTAACAACTGGAAATAATAATATAGGAATAGGTTTTTCGTCTGTAGTACCAGACCCATCAGCCGATAATCAGATAAGAATAGGTGGAACTGCAATAACATATGCAGGAGTGCAAGTAGCATGGACAATCACTTCTGATAAAAGATGGAAAAACACCATTGAAGACTCAGATTTAGGATTAAATTTCATTAATAAACTACGTCCAGTATCGTATTTAAGAAATAACGATGAGAGTAGTAAATTAGAATATGGTTTTATAGCACAAGAATTAAAAGAAACATTAAAAAATAGCAGTTCTAAAACTAACGGAATTATTACTGAAGATACTGAAGGCATGCTAAGTGTTAGATATAACGATTTAATGGCTCCAATGGTAAAAGCTATTCAAGAACAAGATGAAGAGATTCAGTTACTAAAGTCAGAAAATGAAGCTTTAAAAGCAAAACATCAAGCAATAGAAAACGAGATAAAAGAAATTAAAAACTTATTATTAAATAAAAAATAATAAACTTTATTTCTTCACTTTATGTAAGATGGTATTTCAATCTCAAAATTGTCTCAAGTCTCGATCTGTTTTATCTAAAATCACTAAAAAAACAAAAGATATATAGTAATTTTGTGCTTTATATACTATCCATAAATCCATAAATTTGTTAGATAAAAGACAACAACTACCACAAGAACAATTAATAGATACAGATTATTTTATATACTGTTTAGAGGCTGTTGAAGATATAGAAATAGATACAGTTACCGAAGCACAGAAAAAACTAAAACAATTAACTACGCAATATGGTGTAACCAGTATTTATAATACATGCGACACTATTGAAGGATTAGAAACTAGTATAAACACATTGGTATTAGATGATCATAATTTTAAAGATTATGAAATAATATACTTCGTTATACCAGGCGAAGCAAATAACATTTGTTTAAACGATTACTATTATAGTCTACAAGAAATTGCCGAAATTTTCGAAGGACGATTAGAAGGCAAGATTTTACATTTCTCAAATGCTAAAGTTCTAGATTTAGACCAAGAAGAAGCACAATATTTTTTAGATGTCACAGGTGCAAAAGGGATTTCAGGATACGGTAATGAAAGTATTGGAATAACTAGCTCAAATCTTGATATAGCATTCTTTAACTTATTTAAAGAAGATGATAATATGTTAGATGTTGTAGAAGAATTACATCAAAAACATTATAAAATGTGCAAACTACTAGATTTTAGATTGTATTATTAAATTAAGGATTTTATAATTTGACTTAATAACTAATTGTAGTTCTGAAGCTTTTTAAGAACTCCCGTATTTGAAAAAACTTGAACCATTGTACAGAATATTTAATTTATAGGAGAAGTAAAACATTAAAGTTTAATTACCAAAGTACAAACGTTTGTTATGAAAACAACACATTGTGGGATATTTTACATAATATTGAATTATATCTCTTACACAGTAACAAAGATCATACTTATTACTTAATGTTGTTTTAATATTGAATCATCCACAGGATTATCCAATATTAAAAGTGTACTATAATGTTCTGCGTTATGTAACTTTGCTTTGGTTAAAAGCGAAAATTGTTACTACAGTTTATTGAAAAAATTTATTCTAAAAAGTTTCTTTTACAATGTTAATGGAACACTCTTTTTACGAAGCGACGATAGGAGAGAAGTGAAATGTGTGTGGAATGAAAATCTTAATGTAATAAATTAAATAATTTAACAATCTTTCCTACATTAGTGAAATGATTAATATTGAGTTTCTAAACCAACTTTTGCCATATTTGAAGTTCCTATTTAGAAGAAATAGTTATAGATTATCTATAGGTGTTCTTATGTTTCGAGCAATTTCAGAATTTAGTCTATATTTTGCAATAGATGATGTTGCAGTTTTATATAGTTATATAAATGATTTCCTTGGCGACTATTTTGGTGGTTTTATTATAGTTATTTTAAAGATTTTTGTTTTTACGGATAGTTTGTGGGTATTTGGACTATTATGCGCGTTTATTTTACTATTACTCTATGCTAATTACAAAGAAAATCAAATTCGCAATAGCATTTATAAAGAAAAAGGACATGAGCCAATAATCTCAAAATCATATTTAAACCGGAATATTGATAAAACTTTATATAAAAAAATAAAAAATGATAAAATTTTATTATTAGCTGGTGAATCTTTCTGTGGTAAATCCGAAATTTCTAAACAAATAGCATATAAACTAAATAATGAAGGATATCTATTTAAAAGAGTAGATGATACAAAAGAAGCAATTTCATTTTTAACCGTTAAAGATAATATTAAAAGAATATGTGTTCTGGAAGATCCATTTGGTCATACATTTTCTAATGAGAAGGAGAATGAATTACGAAACTTGAATAATCTTATTGATAATTTAAGTTCTAAAAGTTTACTTATTGTCACAACAAGGACTGAAGTTCTATTGAATGTTTCTGGTGCTAAATCAATAGATGAATTACAAATCAATAAATTCAAATGGATAGACTTATCAAATAGAAATAGTAACTTCTTAATTAAATTATGGAAATCAGTTACTAAAGAACAGGATTTATCTGAAACTAATATAGAACTTGTTACTGACTATCTTAAAAATGAAAATATTTTACAAATTGGACAATTAATCCATTTATCACGAATAGAAGAGTTAAAGGAAAAAAATTATTCAATCGAAGAATTAATTCATTTTGCACAAGTAGACGCAAAAGAATTGAGCGCATCTATTTTTAAGTTAGAAAATCAAACATGGTACTTAATGGCTATTTTTGCTTTTACGTTAGATACTTTTAATGGTGTTTCTTTTTCTGATTTACAGTATATTTTGAATAAATCAAAGGGGAATTTGAGTCTTGAAGAATATTCAATTTTTACAAGTATTGAAATAACTGGAGAAGAAAAAGAATTCATTTTTCCTTCATATCAAATATCAGAAAATACTATTGATGATTTTACTAGTGAGCTTTCTTTTTTAGAAAGAAGAGGATATATTAAGCTTGTAAATTCAAAATATATATTTACTCATCCACAATATAAGGAAATTGCAAAATATGTGTTTAAAGGATTAAGTGGTTCACAACAAAAGAAAATCATAATCAATATTTTCAATTCTCTAACTTGTTTAAATATTGAGGTAGCACATAACACAGCAAAATCTTTAGATTTTATTTTTGAAAACTTAAATAAATCTTTCCATGAAGACTTGTTTAAATCAATTTATAAAGTATATGACAGCAGTCTATTTCCGAAAGTAATTGATAGATGTTTTATCCTATTATTAAATAAATTAGAAACTATAGAATCAAAAGAATTAACAAGAGATATTCTATTTAAACTTGAAACTTCTAGAGAAGAGGCTGATATTATTTATTATATGAATGAGCCAATAAAATGGAGGAAGTCAGACCATTTTAATGAATATTTTAATTTAAGTAATGAAGAAGAATACAACGATATTTCCTCAAAAAATCTTCAAAATAAGGAGGTATCAACCAAGGAAGTCTTTCAAGCGTTGAAATATCAAAAAATCAATAGGCCAAATATAAATATTGAATTAATAGTACTGGGATTGAAAAGTGATGAAGTATTTGTAAGGAATTTGTCTGCTTATAATTATATGACACGTTTAACAACAATTAACGACAATTCTATCTTTGAGACCATTATTAACGATAGTCATCCTTCAGTTATTTTTAATGGATTAAAAGCTTTTTTTGAAAATTTATTCAATTATGACAAGGCCACTTTAGATTTTTGCTTAGATAAATTCAAAACATTATTTAGTGATGACAAGATATTTTGTATTAGGTCGAGTAGTTTAATGACAACATTTTCTACTGACTATGCTCATGAAAGCGTAAACTGGAGAGAAATAGAAGAAGCAAACGGAAATAAAATTTGGTACTCATGGGGAGAATTATTTCCAATATTTCTGAACAGTTTCCCCAGTAATGTTAGGTTTCCACATACACCACGGTTTTCTGGTACGATTAGAGATTCTGTTACTAAACTTACTCCAAGTCAAGGATTAATAATTGCAGAACACCTTTTTAAATATATTTACCATAATATAAACAAAAGATTATTTGACACTCACGAGCTAATTCTTACCGATTTCTTAATTAAAGTAACGGAGAATGAGCCTGAAATAAGATATGACTTGTTTAAAAAAATATTTAGCGTAAGTGATACGGGTTTTTTTATATATTCTTATAGTTGGATAGTCAGTAAATGGGACAAACTTACTGCTCATGAAATACAATTTATTCTTGATGTTTTATCCTCAGATAGAGCAGATTTAACATGGCTTAGGGCAGGTGCAGTTTCTGTAAATTATGAGCCACCTAAGGAGATTCAAAAATTAATTTTTAATGATGAATTGTATTTTAGTCATAATATACCAGATTTCGTAAGTAAAATGGATTCGAATTTATTTTTGAATTCATTAAAAATTTACACAGGAGATGCACACATTATTGATTGGTATGGTTTAGGTCATGGAAGCGAAGTCTGGAAAAAAGTTTGTGTCTATATTCTCGAAAACAACCATAAAAATGGTTTTGAAATGGCATTACTGCATTTCTTGAATGATTTTATTAATGGAGCATGGGATGAAGGCTGGGGAAGCATGAAAGATTTATGGAAAAAATTATTTAATAATCATGATGATCAAGAGTATTTAGTAAATCTGCTAATTGAAGAAATATCTGAATGTACTTGCAATCTAGAAAACATAAAGTATGCGTTTAAAATAATTATTAAATGGTATAAGAAAAACAATAGAATTGATGATTTAGTCAAAATAGTATGTGATAAAATTGAGATTCTTACAATAACATCACCTAAGGAAGACATAATTACCTTCTTGGGTTATAAGAAATTTCTATTTAAAAAAATCATTCCTTCTCTTGAAGGGCATAATGAGGTTATAACATTAGTTCACGAGTTAAAAACAAAGCAATTTGATGAAGAAACAACTGATAAAAAAGTTAATAGAGTTGTTGAATTATCGAATTTGAATCAAATTAGACTTTATTTTGTTTTCGACTTTATTAAAGAAATTGCTGAAGAAAATAGGATAGGGGAAGAGAACATTAAAAAATTAAAAAACATCCCAAATTTGATTGAATACACTCAAAATAAACATAAAGAAAAAAAACCCACGCATGATGATTATTATGGACTTGACGAATGGGTTAGTTTATTAGGTGTGCCAGATTTAGAATATGAAGCACTTTAATATTATGTAAAATAGAATCTCAATATTTAACTTGGCCTCATAGAATTTTGGTCAAAACAATAGGAGAAATGAGCGTCCATATTTTAGGGGTTTAGTAATACTGTTTCTTAAAAGTTTCAATTTTACAAGGGATTTCAAAACAATGTTAACCAGTTTCAATGTTTCCTAAAATATAGTGAATGAGCCGTAAATTGTTTCCAAAATTATATGCAGCCTTGAATTTTTGTTTCTTTTGTTTCAAGACAAAAGATAATGAAAGAATAAAAAAAAGATTAATTGAAGTTCTAAATATAACAAGTGCATAGAATTTTATTTTTCTTAAAATTTATGCTCTTGTGGCAAGATTACGAGAATCGTCTAAAATTTTTTATTACGTACATTTTGTCGAATACGCGATTTTTAATACAGCGCAAAAAGGCTAGCTTTTATTTTGGCGTTGGCAAGCGTTGGATAATTGTGTGTAAAATAAATTGCCAGAGCAATTTGATTTTATAAAACAATCGAGCGCTTGGTAGCGGCTATTTTACATAACGGCTAATTATAGATACAAATGTTTTTAAACGCTGCGAAGCAAACCGCTTATTAGTTTAATGACCCAAGTTCTAATTATTCTTATGAAAACGAATGTTCCTGGGATATTTAACATAATACTACATTATAGCTATCAAATGGATAAACCACTCTTATTAACTAAACAATACATTTGTACTATAATTAATATTATGTAAAATAGAATTTTTTAAACCAAACAATAAAACTTTACGTCCATACAAAAATCAAATTATAGATAAAACATAAATTTAAGAGTAAATAAATTGAGTTACCAAACGAATATTAACAAAAACACTTATCATTAAATTAAGCGTATTTTTATTATATAATTGTAATAAATTAAAAAACAGAATCTACTTTAGATTATATTATTAATAATAATTTCATTTTAATATTATACTATTAAATCTTCTTCTTGTTGAGCCAAATATCCTTTACTAAAATACTTACGTAAAAAAGCATCAGTATTATTATAAAACACTTTGTCTATTGCTTCTACAAATGGTTGTCCAACCATTAAATCGTCCAATTCGCTTAACGAGTATTGTGTTTCTGTTGGTAAATTTATCACATTAAAACCACTGTATTCTGGTGTAACATAATAGGTTAACGCTTCAGTGATTTTATCTCTAAAAGCAGGTAAATCTGCCGATGTATTATAATGGTCGAAAGGATCAACAATGCCATCATTATCAGTACCTAAACAAATGGTCTTCCACGCCTCTATTTCATCAATTTTAGAGGTAGTTCGTGTTTCATTTTCTTTTCTAATATATTTTAGATTCACTTTTACTATATGAAACACATTGGTTAAAAACATTTGTACATGTAGTTTTTTAGTAGTTTCAGCATCAGCTTTTTTAAGTAATTTTCTAAACTTATTTCCAGGCATTCTACCATCGTGCATGCAAACACCAATTAATCCATCAGATTTAAAAATAGCAACAATATCTTCATCTGTTAAATTAATATCCCAAAGACTTACATACGAGTCTTTATCGAGGTTAAAACTATCTTTATTGGCTAATGCTTTTGCAAATGTTTCAATTCCACTTACTGCTGTATGGCTGCTTATAACCGGAACATTATCTTGTAAAGCATCACTATCTTGTCGCATATTTTCAAGTAATTCATAATAGCTTTCTCTAGATTTAATAGACATGTGTTTTACGTCTATTAATATACGTTGACCATTATCTCGTGAAAGCAAATGGTTTATTATTAACTGCATTCCAAAATTCGAAATCCCTAAATCCTGACCTAAACTTTGGTCGAAAATATCGGCGAATCCAGGATCAAAAGTTCCTTTTGCGTCCATAAAGCTTTTTGCATGACCAACTAATAAATTATTAAAATGATGTGCGTAGGTTATAAAAAACGGAGGAAATTCTTCTTTCTTTATCGCTTCTATATTTTTAATAAATGAAAGCTTTAGCTTGTTTTGTCTGTCTAATGGTAAGTTTTCAATTTTAGCAGTTTCAAATAAATCTTTTTTATTATAAACACCCAAGGCATGCATACCTTCTATAGTCATAATGCCACAAACAGTAGCATCAGACTGCATCTCAAGAAAATGCTCGTAGTTTTTTACAAGATTAAATTGAGGCTGTTTGCCATGTATGGTTTTATTAGATGTACTTCCACTTGCGTTTAATAAATACTGATATTCAAAAATATAATCATTAAAATAATCTATGGTATCAATAGAGTCGTCATGAATAGGATCGATTAACCTACTTGCTGTTTTTATAGAAATTCCAGAAAGTAAGGACACAATTTTTTTGTCTATAGATATGGCATTAGCGTTAGTTTTCTTTTTAAAAATGATACCTAATATAAAACGATGGAGTCCACTACTCTTTTTAAACGGTCTGGTAGGCTTTAAAAACGGTTTCTCTATTGGGTAAACAGAACAAAACACTAAACGATTATGGCCCTCAAAACAACTATCTAAATTAGACTGCGAATAGGTTGCCATTTTTTTTAAAACAATATTAATAATCCATTTCCTAACGCTAATAGCTTTAAAATAATCTTTAGGCTCCTTGTTTTTAAAGCTATCCCAAATGGTTTTTATGTCTGTAGCATTGCCGTAAGGCTTTAAACTGGGATGGTTATGTAAATCGGAAATTGGTTTATTATCCATTGATATTAAATTATTTATAGCATTTAAGATTAAAAATACAAAAAAATATAACAAGTGAATCATTCTCAATGCCTTAGATTAAATTCACAATTTTTGGTTAAAAAGTCAATCTATATTTAAGTTTTTTGTATATTTAAGTACAACTTAAAACAATAATATATGACAGTGAACTATGAATACGATGGCGTGACTGCTAGCCCAGAATTGGAAACTTACGTAAAAGGAAAACTAGAAAAACTATTTAATAAATATGAATTTATAGTACGAGCAGATATTTTTTTTAAAACAGAGAACACTTCAACTAGAAACTCTAAGATGAAGACCTCAATTAGACTTAGTGCTCCAGGACCAAGGTTGTTTGCTGAAACAACAAGCGATTCTTTCCATAAAAGCGCATCGGAAGCTATTACAGCGATTGAGAGGCAATTAGAAAAACGAAAAGGTGCTATGCAAACGCATTAATACAGAAAGTTATAAAAATTGATTTAAGCCACTCGTTAGAGTGGCTTTTTTATGCTTATTAATTTATATATTTTTAATTTAATGGGATAGTAATATTAACTCCTCTTTCTTCAGATTTTTTTTCAGGAAAATCAGAATTCATTTTCCTCTTAAAATAAGAAGAGAGCCGAAACACAAGTACCTTGTAATATCTGTATTAGAAAGGATTAATTAATATAGCAAAACAAATAACTTTTATAGCTTGTTCATTGTTAAGATCCTTGCTTTAGTTAAAGGAAGGTGGATTTTAATACAGTAAAATTAGGAAGGTTTGAAGCAAAGCGCAAAGCAGCTTTATAACAGCAAGAGTAAAAGCTTAATATCTAATTTTAGAGATTAAAAAGTAACAACTAACCTTCAAAACGATAATAACCACACTTTAAATAAGCACCTTCTGGAAAGCCAATAGGATGATCGCTGTCATGATGTGTTTTTAATATACATTCAGACGTTCTACTACTTTCGTTTAAAACCTGAGTATTAATATCGAAAAAAGAATCTGCTAACACTCGCGAAGAACACGAAGCTAATACCAATAAGCCTTTTTTAGCAGTAAGCTTCACTCCTAATTGTGCTAATTGTGCATATTTCTTTTTGGCTAATTCTATTTCACTCTGTTGTTTTGCAAAACTTGGCGGATCTATAACAACAACATCAAAGGTTTGTTTGTCTTTAATCATTTGCTTCATAGCTGCAAAGGCATCGTCTGCAATGGTTTTATGTGTTCCAGAATACGGATTTAATTTACCATTTAAAACGGCAATTTCTAAAGCTTGCTTACTAATATCTAAACTAGTAACCTCTTTTGCACCGTTAGCTAATGCATGAACCGAAAAACCACCTGCATAACTAAATACATCTAAAACTGATTTTCCTTTACTCCACTCGCCTACTTGCTTTCTATTGGCTCTATGATCTAAAAAATAACCTGTTTTATGACCTTTAATAACATTTGCCGAGAAATTGACATCATGCTCTACAAATTCAACAACTTCATTCTCTAAAACACCATAAACAACCTCGCCATTTTGAAGTTTGTGTAATTTAGATTGTTCCATGCTTCTACTAAGTCTAATCACTATTGTTTTAGCTTTAGAAACAGCTTGTAAGCTTTCTAAAATAGATTCTAAATACGGAAGCCATATTTCAGAATATATCTTAACCACTAATACATGTGCATAAACATCTGCAATTAGTCCTGGAAATCCATCGTTTTCACCAAATAATAATCGGTAACTGTTAGTATTTGTTTGTAATAAAGATTGGCGTTTAGCAAAAGCTTCTTCAATTTTAGTATTGAAAAACGCAGCATTTATAGTTGCACCAGTATTACCACTATGTAACATTTTTATACGAATAGGTGAATTCCCATCATACAAACCAAGGCCAATAACTTTATTTTTATTTTTTCCGAAGATAATAGCCAAATCGCCACTTTTAGCATCGTCGTTAATTTTAGTAATATTATCACTAAACAGCCAAGGATGGCCTTGTAAAACAAATCGTTCTCCATTGGCGTTTAGCTTGGTTGCTAATCGTTTAGGCGTGTAACTTGAAGTAATACTTTTAGTAAACTGCGACATAATAATTATAGCGTAAGTTCCTTAATTTTAATACCTAAAGTCTTTTCTACGTCTGCTATTTTATTAAGCTCGCTTGGTAATATTAATGCAATAGATTGTCCTTTTTTTCCTGCTCTTGCAGTACGTCCACTTCTATGTGTGTAGTATTCTATATGTTCTGGTAATTGGTGGTGGATAATAAAAGCTAAGTTGTTAACGTCTATTCCACGTGCAGAAACATCTGTAGATATTAATATTTGTAAATTAGTATTCTTAAACGCACGCATTACTTTATCACGTTCTTTCTGCGTCATATCACCTTCTAGAGCATCGACATTAAAACCTTCCTTTTGCAATTGTTGTTTTAAAGACTGTGTACCTGCTTTTGTTCTACAAAATATAATACCACGCTCCTCTTCTCTATCTTCTAATAAGCGCATGACTGTATGTGCTTTGTCTACAATAGACGATTTTACATAATGATGAGAAATGTTAGCATTTACAATGCTTTCACGATCAATTTCCACACGAGCAGCATCTTTAGCGATGTAACGAGAAACAATATTTTTTAATTCGGCAGGCATTGTTGCAGAAAACAACCATGTGTTACGAGCACTTTTGGTAGTAGCATCTAAAATGGTATTTAAATCCTTTTTAAAGCCCATACTTAGCATCTCGTCTGCTTCGTCTAAAATAAGCGTATTAATATGAGTTAAATCTATAATATTTCTATCTAATAAATCTACCAAACGACCTGGAGTTGCAACAATAATATGCGTTGGACGTTGTAAGTTGCTAATCTGAATATCTATTTTTTCACCACCATAAACACCTTCAACAAAAATCTTTTTACTGTTATATTTTGTAAATTTAAACAGTTGCTTTTTTATTTGTTGAACCAATTCGCGTGTTGGCGCAATAATTAATGCTTGAACAGCTCTTTTACTTGGATCTACTTTATGTAAAGCAGGTAAGCCATAGGCAGCAGTTTTACCTGTCCCTGTTTGGGCTAAACCAATAAAATCTACTTTAGATTTTATTAATACTGGTATTGCTTGCTCTTGAATGGCTGTAGGTGTTTTAATTCCTAATTCCTTAAGTGATTTTATATAGTCGTTATGTAATCCTAAATCTTTAAAAGTACTCATTGGTGTTTGGTGTTATTTTGTTTGTTATTGCGTTGCAAAAACTTATGTTTAATAATAAAAGTAATTACATACGAGAAGTACTGCCAACCTAAGATTGCTTACTATAATTGTTATTCCTCAGGAGGAAAACCATGAATTTCTTCGTAAACTTCATCAAAATTAGAACGTATGTACGCATTTAATTTCTTTTTGTAATCATCTTTTAACCATTCTACAAAGTTAAAAGTACTTTTACTAATACACTTTGTATAACGCTGTATGCGGTAATCTATATCGTCTTTTAGCATTTTTGCTAAACCTAAAGCATCCCAAACATCTTCACTATTCTCAATACATATTTTTGCATGATGAGCAATAGAGCGCTCTAAAATTACTTTAGATGAATCTCCTTCTCTAACAGATTGGATGTACATGGCTTTAATGTTGAAATAAACATCCTCAGACTTTGCAAATTCTGCACGAAGCGCTTCTGGCATTTCATATCTAAAGTTTTCTTCTAAATCTTCATCACTTAAAATACCATCAAGATAAAAGTTTGGAGATCTAAATATTTTATGCCAATCTAAGTCACTTCCCCAAGGTCCAAAACGGTGAAGGTTGTTTCCTAAATCTATAACGGTAAATTTATTTTTATTCTTTAAAATACGAGAACCACGACCAATCATTTGGTAGTATAAAGTTAACGATTTTGTTGCTCTGTTTAATATAATACAATCTACTGTTGGCTCATCGAAACCAGTAGTTAAAATACTTACCGATGTTAATATGGCATCTGGCGTTTCTTTAAACCATTTTAAAATGGCTTTACGCTCTTTTTTAGTATTGTTATTATCTAAGTGAGCTACTGGATATCCAGATCTTCTAAAAGTATCATAAACGTGTAAAGACGTGTTTATACCGTTATTAAATATTAATGTTTTCTTGCCTTTACAACGCTCTTCGTAAGATTGCACAAGCTTGGTAAGCATGTCTGTATTTGTATATAAATCTTCAGAAGATTTTACAGTATAATCACCATTAGCACCTACAATTAAAGAGGTTAAACCTACATTGTAAGAATAGACTTCGGCACGTGCTAAAAATTCATTTTCAATTAAAGAGTGAATTGTTTCACCAACAATTAGTTCGTTATAATTATCCTTCATTGGAAGGTTAATATTACTACTTAAAGGTGTTGCCGTTACTCCTAATATAAAAGATTTCTCAAAAAACTTAAATAGTTTTGTAAACGAGTTGTAGTGTGCTTCATCAATAATAACTAACCCAATATCACTAATGTCTAGCTTATTATCGGTTAAAC
Source organism: uncultured Lacinutrix sp. (assembly GCF_947500605.1). Classification (GTDB taxonomy): domain Bacteria; phylum Bacteroidota; class Bacteroidia; order Flavobacteriales; family Flavobacteriaceae; genus Lacinutrix. The sequence continues at coordinate 342,947 of NZ_CANMSJ010000001.1, forward strand.
GATTATTAAGCGTTTCTACCATGGCAACAAAGCAATTAAAATCACCTTGATCACTTAAATCGGCTTTAGAGTCTACAATTTTATTGCTTACACCAAATTCAGACAGCATATTAGAAGTTTGCTTACAAAGCTCAATTCTATGCGTCATTACTAATACTTGTTTTTTATGATGCTTTAAATACTGACGAACAATCTCAGAGAAAATAACCGTTTTACCACCACCAGTTGGTAGTTGGTAAAGTAAATGGTAATCTTCTGGAGCATCTTCAAAACATGCGAAAATTTTATCAATTGCACCTTTTTGGTAACTATATAAACTCTTGCCTTCTTGTCTTTCTTCTAATTCTAAAGCTGTAACCTTCATTAATGTTTTTTGAAATTTTGAGATGCGCAAAAATACAACGATTTAAAGGCTTAGAACGAATAATATTTAAAAAATTTTTAAATGATTACTTTCGTTAATATATATGAAAAACATCTCAGACAATTTACAAGCTCAATTTAGCGGATTCTATAACACACCACACCTGTTTTTAGAGCCTGTTTTAGGTATGCAGACATTAGTAACGCAAATAGAAAACACACCTGTTTTTGAAGGTTTAGGACTGGAAAGAATAAGATTAGGGCAACGTGTGGAACGCTTTGTAGGTACAGAGTTGCGCTTGAATAAAAGTTTAAAAATTTTATCTGAAAATCCACAAATACAAACCAATACCAATATAACTATTGGTGAATTAGACTGTTTGTATTTAGATGGTGAGCAGCCTGTACATTTAGAAATACAATTTAAGTTTTATTTATATGATCAATCTTTAGGTGAAACTGAAATAGACCATTGTATTGGTCCCATGCGAAGAGATAGTTTAATAGAAAAATTAACCAAGCTAAAAGAAAAGCAATTACCACTACTCTATGCCGATGAAACGAAGCCATTGCTGGGTACTATAGATTTTTTAGCTGAAGATTTTATTCAAAAAATATACTTTAAAGCTCAAATTTTTGTGCCTTACGGAAAAACGATTCAGCTTAAAACACTAAATCCGGAGTGTATTTATGGCTTCTATTTTAAGTATACTGAATTGCCACAGTTTAAAAACTATAAATTTTATAAACCAAAGAAAACCGATTGGTTACTTGATGTAACACCAAATGTAGATTGGAAAACGTATAATGCTATTTTGCCAGAATTAAATGTATTTAAAGATGAAGGTTATTCGCCCATGTTATGGATAAAGCATAAAAATGGTGAGATTGAGAAGTGTTTTGTAGTTGTTTAAATTACTATTGTTTCTATGAATAAAGGAATCTTACATACTTTACAATATTATATTGTAATTTTAATAATCTATTTATTTTTAAACGTCTTTTTAAATAATAATAGTACTGAAGCTCTTAAACTAAAATTAATTTTTGTCTTTGTAATGCTTGGCATAGCTGCAGTAATGATATTTATTAATTCTTTATCTATGCTATTAATTAAATACAGAATGTGGCATAAAGGTTCATTATTCGTTCATTTTATAGTGTTACTTTTTTGTCTCGTACTTTTTATAAATATTCGTTAATAACTCTCAACCGTTTCATATTAAATTGAAGTTTGAATTTCCTATTTTGCAAGCCTAAATCAAAGTAATAATAGTGAAAGTCTGTATCGCCGAAAAACCATCTGTAGCAAGAGAAATTGCTTCTGTTCTTGGAGCAACCACAAAACATGATGGTTACTACGAAGGCAACGGTTATGCTGTAACCTATACTTTTGGACACCTATGCACTCTTAAAGAACCAAACGATTACAAACCTTATTGGAAAAGTTGGGATTTAAATAATTTACCAATGCTGCCAGAGCGTTTTGAAACTAAAGTTTCTAAAGATGCTGGTATAAAAAAGCAGTTTAAAATTGTAAAAAGTTTATTTGATAGAGCGGATGTTGTAATAAACTGTGGTGATGCAGGACAAGAAGGAGAATTAATACAGCGTTGGGTTTTAAACCAAGCTGGTTATAAAGGAAAGGTAGAAAGACTTTGGATTTCGTCTTTAACAACCGAGGCTATAAAAGAAGGTTTTAATAACTTGAAACCATCTGAAGATTACGACAATTTATATTATGCAGGTTTCTCGCGTGCAATTGGAGATTGGCTTTTAGGTATGAATGCCACGCGGTTATATACTGTAAAACATGGAGGTTACAAACAAGTGCTTTCTGTTGGTCGTGTGCAAACGCCTACTCTAGCAATGTTGGTAAATAGATTTAAAGAAATAGAAAACTTTAAACCACAACCGTATTGGGAGTTACAAACCATGTATCGCGATACTTTATTTAGTTATGAAGAAGGTCGTTTTCTTAAAGTTGAAGATGGAGAAAAACTTGCTGCGATTGTAAAAGCGCACGATTTCGAAATTGTATCTACAACAAAAAAAGCAGGAAATGAATATGCACCAAAACTGTTCGATTTAACAGGTTTACAAGTATATTGTAACACTAAATTTGGATTTAGTGCAGACGAAACTTTAAAGATTGTCCAAAAATTATACGAACAAAAAGTGGTAACCTACCCGAGAGTAGATACTACGTTTTTGCCAAACGATGTGTATCCAAAAGTACCTGGAATACTTAAAAATTTAACTAATTATGCTGCTTTAACAGCTCCACTTCATGGTAAGAAGCTAAAGAAAACTAAAAAGGTTTTCGATGATAGTAAGGTAACAGATCACCACGCAATTATTCCGACCGGACAGCAAATGAATTTGCAATACAACCAGCAACAGGTTTACAATATTATTGTACGTCGTTTTATTGCTGTGTTTTATCCAGATTGTAAAGTCTCTAACACCACCGTTATTGGTAAAGCAGAAAAAGTAAAGTTTAAAACAACAGGTAAAGAAATTTTAGAAAAAGGATGGCGTATTGTATTCGAAAATCCAAATAGCACTTCTAAAGAAGCTGGTATGTTACCAACTTTCGAGAAAGGCGAAAAAGGGCCGCATGAACCGTCATTTTTAGAAAAACAAACCAAACCGCCAAATCAATATACAGAAGCCTCACTCCTACGTGCTATGGAAACAGCAGGAAAACAGGTGGATGATGATGAGCTTCGTGAGATTATGAAAGAAAATGGTATTGGTCGTCCTTCTACACGTGCCAATATTATTGAAACGTTATTCCGAAGAAAATATATAAAACGAAATAAAAAGCAAGTTATACCAACAGTTACAGGTATTCAGTTAATAGATACTATTACTAACGAATTGCTAAAATCTGCAGAACTTACTGGTAAGTGGGAAAAGCAGTTAAAAGATATTGAAAAAGGAACTTTTAGTGCAGGAAGTTTTATTAAACAGATGAAACAAATGGTAGATCGTTTGGTTTATGAAGTGCGAAGCGAAACTAAGAAAGCTAATATCTCTTCAGTTAATAATAAAACGGCAACAACGACTAAGAAAAAAACGACTAAAAAAGCTTCTGGGATTACCTCAGAGAAATGTCCGAAATGTAAAAACGGATCTATATTAAAAGGGAAATCTGCTTATGGTTGTTCGGAATATAAAAAGACTTGCGACTTCGTTATCCCTTTTAAATTTGAAGGAAAAACTATCTCAGAAAAACAATTTGTTAGGTTGTTTCAAAAAGGTTCTACGGTTAATTTAAAAGGTTTTAAGGTTGATAATGTTTCAACTGAAGGATTAGTGAGATTTGATGAAAATTTTAAGTTAAAATTAGAACCTAAAAAAGTTAAAACTGAAACGAAGAGTACTTCCGAAGAAAATATTTGTCCGAAATGTAATAGAGGAGCCATTATAAAAGGTAAAACAGCTTATGGATGTAGTGCTTATAAAGAAGGTTGCGACTTTAGGTTTAGTTACGATGCTATTCGTGAAAAAGCTAATGGACAGCAATTAACCAAGGATTTGGTTTTTAAAATATTAAGAGGAAACTAAAAATATTTTTATCATTACTGCGAAGGCAGGAATCTAAATTGTAACTATAAAGTATTCATTTGGAAATTAAAACTCATAAACACTTCAAAATATACAAACCATACGGCATGCTTTCGCAATTTGCGAGCAACTCTAGTAAGCAACAGCGTAAGCGTTTTCTTGGTGAACTAGGTGATTTTCCTACAGGTATAATGCCAATTGGCAGACTCGACGAAAAAAGTGAAGGGCTACTATTGCTAACTACAGACGGAAAATTAAGTAATTTTATAAATTCTAGTGGTATTGAGAAAGAATACTATGCTTTAGTAGATGGAGCTATTACTCAAGAAAAAATTGAAGAATTACAAAAAGGTGTAGAGATTGGTTTCGATGGTAAAAAGTACCAAACAAAACCGTGTAAAGTTTTTAAATTAGAATCTGAACCAGATTTTCCAGAACGTTCAAAAAAGATTCGCGACGCTAGACATGGTCCTGTTTCATGGGTGTCTTTAATAATTACGGAAGGGAAATTTAGGCAAGTTCGAAAAATGACAAGCGCAGTAGGTTTTCCAACCTTAAGATTAGTGCGTGTTCGTGTTGGTAATATAGCACTTAATAATATGCAAAATGAGGAAGTTAGGTCTATAGATATACCAAGTACGCTTTAACTATTATTTATAGTTTTTAATAGTTTATACTGAATAAATCTGATTAATTTTGTTTTAAATTTAAACTAAAAATGAAGGAGCAAATCGCCTATTTCTTTTATAATTATTACGAAGCTTTTGGATTATCTCCAAAGTTAGCCAAGTATGCTAATATGCTTACATTGTTACTAATAGCGCTTATTGTAACTTACGTTATAGATAGAGTTGTTAGAGCAATTTTACGAGCAATATCTGTTCGTGTTGCAAAGCATACTAAATCTCCTTTTGATGATTTATTATTGGCTAACAAAGTTCCAAGAAATGTAGCGCATATTGTTCCGTTATTAACAGCGTTAAAAATACTGCATATTGTTTTTATAGATTTTAATTATATAGAAACTCCTATTCGTAAACTACTTCAAGTTCTTTTTATCGTTTTAACTTTATGGATTGTTAGAAGTATTCTGTTTACACTCGAAGATTATTTTAAAACTTTACCGCGTTTAAGAGATAAACCAATTGATAGTTATATACAAGTATTCATGATTTTTGCTTGGGTTGCTGGAATTTTTGCAGCAATAGCAGTGTTTAGCGATGTATCAATTTTAAAGTTTATCACTGGTTTTGGTGCAGCTTCTGCTATTATCTTACTTATATTTAAAGATACTATTCTTGGTTTTGTAGCTAGTATACAGGTGTCTATTAACGATATGGTTAGGATTGGAGATTGGATAACTTTCGAAAAATACGGAGCAGATGGTGATGTTACAGAAATAAACCTTGCTACTGTAAAGGTTCAAAATTTCGATAATACTATTACTACCATTCCGACTTATGCTATGATTTCAGATTCGTTTAAGAATTGGCGTGGTATGAAAAATTCTGACGGTCGTAGAATTAAAAGGCATTTAATGATAAAGCAAGATTCTATTAAATTTCTAACTCCAGAAGATATAGAACGTTTAAAAGGTGTTGAGATCATTAGTGCGTACTTAGAGCAAATGGTTGAGAAAGTAGATAAATACAATGAGGACAATAATATTGATAAAACACTTAGGCTTAATGGTAGAAACCTTACCAATATTGGTGTGTTTAGAAAATATATTCAAACGTATTTAGAAAATCACTCAGCGATTAACAAAGACATGCTTTTAATGGCAAGACAGTTACAGCCTACTACACAAGGTATTCCTTTAGAGATTTATGCATTTAGTAAAGACAAACGTTGGGAAAATTACGAATATGTAATGTCTGACTTGTTTGATCATTTTTTAGCTGCAATTCCATTCTTCGAATTAGAAATATTTGAGCTTCCAAATTCGACTACTTTTAAAGCATAATAACGCTTCAACTTTTTTTTAAATTTGTAATTGTTAATTAATAGTTAACTTGATTTCTTTTTTAATAGTATTACTATTATATTTGCAATCAAATTAATTTATTATGAAATATTTACTTTCGAATATCAAGATTAACATTAATGAAAAAATCTATCTTAAAGATCCAGAATCTTCAAGCCTTGGTAAACGCATTATTGAAAATAGTATCTTACTAATTGATGAAATAGGATTTGATGTCTTCACTTTTAAAAAGTTAGGCTTAAAAATAGGGTCAAACGAGAGCTCTATTTATAGATACTTCGAAAGCAAGCACATGCTACTACTCTACTTAACCTCTTGGTATTGGACTTGGCTGGAATATCAATTAGTATTCTCCACAAATAGTATAGAGAATAAAAAAGATAAGTTAGATAAGGCTATAACAGTGCTCTGCCAAACAACTATAATAGACTCTGCTTTTAGCCATATTGACGAGGTTATATTAAAACGAATAGTTATTAATGAGTATTCTAAATCTTACCTAACAAAGGAAGTTGATAGTGAAAATAAAGAAGGTTATTTTTCGGTATATAAAAGATTAGTAAATAGGTTAAATGACATTATTGTCGCTATAGATAGTGACTATAAATACCCACTTACTTTAGCTAGTACGGTAATAGATGGTGCAATGCATCAACATTTTTTAAAGGATCATTTTCAATCCATTACAGAGTGTAATACTATTGTACAGCCTACAGATTTCTTTAAAGATTTAGTGTTTAATACTTTAAAAATTAAATAAATGCCAAAAAATGTTGTTGTAGCGTGGAAACGCTTTGTTGGCTTACTTAAGCTAGATAAAAAAGATGTAAGACAAATATTTTTCTATGCTATTTTTGCAGGATTAGTTAGTTTATCACTTCCTCTTGGAATACAGGCTATTATTAACCTGCTCCAAAGTGCACAAATTAGTACATCGTGGATGGTTTTAGTTGGTTTGGTGACTTTAGGAGTTGTATTTGTAGGTATTTTACAATTAATGCAAATTAGAATTATTGAAAACGTTCAGCAAAAAATATTTACTAGAGCATCGTTTGAATTTGCTTATCGTTTTCCAAAAATGACCATGAGCGGTTTAAATGGCTATTATCCTCCAGAATTGGTAAATAGATTTTTCGATACGCTTACGGTTCAAAAAGGATTATCGAAGATATTAATCGATTTTCCTGCTGCATTATTGCAAATTATTCTTGGACTAATACTCTTGTCATTTTATCATCCATTCTTTATAATTTACGGTATACTCCTATTAATACTTATGTACATTGTGTTTAAATTTACAGCACAAAAGGGACTTGCAACTAGTTTAGAAGAATCGGATAATAAGTATAAAGTAGCTCATTGGTTACAGGAAGTGGCGCGTTCTATTTTAAGTTTTAAACTTTCAGGACGTACAAGCTTAGCGATGGAAAAAAATGACAAACTAGTTACTAAGTACTTAGAGGCGAGAGAAAATCATTTTAGAATTCTAATTCTTCAGTTTATTCAGCTTATTGGTTTTAAAGTATTAGTAACTGCAGGATTATTAATTATTGGAGGTTTGTTGGTGTTAAATCAGCAAATGAATATTGGGCAATTTGTTGCAGCAGAAATTATTATTTTATTAGTTATTGCTTCCGTAGAAAAATTAATTCTTGGATTAGAAACTATTTACGATGTCCTTACTTCTATAGAGAAATTAGGGAAAATTGTAGATAAGCCTCTAGAGTCGCAAGACGGTGAGATTTTAGATTTAGATGAAGATCAATTAATTGTAGAATTAGACGAAGTAAATTACTCTGTAGCAGATCGAGATACACCAATATTAAATAATGTTTCACTAAAAATAGAACCTAAACAAGTTATATTAATTAATGGTAAAAGCGGTTCTGGTAAGTCCAGTTTATTAAAATTAATTGCCGGTTTAATTTCTCCAACAAGAGGAAAAATATATGCTAATAACAAATCGTTAATTGGGTTAAATATTAACTCTTACCGTTCGCATATTGGACAAGCCTTAACTGAAGAAACACCTTTTGAAGGCACCTTGTTAGAAAACATAACTTTTGGAGATAAAAATATTACTACAGATCAAGTAAACGAAGCTATTAAAAATGTTGGTTTAAAAGATTTTGTAAAAGCATTACCATTAGGTTTAAAAACGGTTTTATATCCTGAAGGTAAAGGTGTTTCGTTTACTATTTCTAAAAAAATAATGTTGGCTAGAAGTATTGTTAAACAACCTAAATTATTATTACTAAAAGAACCGTTAGATCAATTTGAAACTAACGAAGCAAAACAAATAATAGATTACTTAACTAATCCATCTCACAATTGGACACTTGTAGTTGTTAGTCAAAACAGACTATGGAATAATAAAGCTACTAAAACAATAACCTTAAATAAGGGAGAAATAACTAACACATTATAATATGTTAAACATCTCAGAAAACAAACTAAATACTAAAGTTGATATTTCTAAGTACACTTCTTCTAAAAAGGTATTTGGTAAAAAACACTTTAAGCAATTTAATAGATTATTAATTGCATCAGCAATCGTTTGTATTATCATTTTGTTTTTGCCTTGGACTCAAAACATAAATGCAACAGGAACTGTAACTACATTAACGCCGGACCAAAGACCACAGAGTATACAGTCTCCTATTCCTGGCAGAATAGAAAAATGGTATGTTAAAGAAGGTGACTTTGTTAAAAAAGGAGATACAATTCTCTTTATTTCTGAAGTAAAAAATGATTATTTCGATCCTAATTTAATACAAAGAACAGGACAGCAAATAGAATCTAAAAGTGCTTCTGTAAAAAGTTATGGTTCTAAAGTAAATGCACTTAATAATCAAATTTCAGCTTTAAGTAATGAACGTGGCTTAAAATTAAAACAAGCCGAAAACAAATTATTGCAAGCTAAGCTGAAAGTAAAAAGTGATAGTATAGATTTTGAAGCATCAAAAATTAATTTAGAAATTGCTGAAAAACAATTTAAACGTACAGAATCCCTACAGGCTGAAGGTTTAAAATCTTTAACAGATGTTGAACAAAAACGCTTAAAGCTTCAAGAAACACAAGCAAAGCTGATTTCTCAAGAGAATAAATTTTTAGCTGCTAAAAATGAGATTTTAAATGCTCAAGTTGAAATTACAAGAACTAAGGCAGAATATGTAGATAAAATATCTAAAGCTCAAAGCGATAAGTTTTCGGCAGAATCAAATCAGTTTGATGCAGAAGCTCAAGTTTCTAAATTAGAAAACAACCGTTCTAATTACGAAATTAGAAACACTATGTATTATATAAAAGCGCCATTTAATGGCTATATAAATAAAGCCATAAAAACAGGAATTGGTGAGAGTTTTAAAGAAGGTGAACGTTTGGTTGGGATTATGCCAGCAAACTACGATGTTGCAGTAGAAACTTATATAAATCCTATAGATTTACCTTTGGTTCATATTGGAGAAACTTTTAGAGTTCAGTTTGATGGTTGGCCTGCAATTGTATTTAGTGGTTGGCCTAATGTGTCTTATGGAACTTATGGCGCAAAAGTAGTAGCTATGGAAAGTTTTATTAGCGAAAATGGAAAATTTAGAATTCTATTAGCACCAGATAATGAAGATGAATACGCTTGGCCAGAAGCTATTAGAGTCGGTTCTGGTGTTAGAGCTATTGGTTTGTTAAATGATGTGCCAATTTGGTTCGAAATATGGAGACAGCTTAATGGTTTTCCTCCAGATTATTATGTTCCAATAATTAGTGATAATAAAGCAAAAAAGTAATATTATGAAACATTACATATTAATTTTCAGCTTCTTGGTGTCTACAATTGCTTTATCACAGACCGAAAATAATTTACAGTTATCGTTTAGTGAGTATTTGGGTTATGTAAAGCAATTCCATCCTATTGCTAAGCAGGCAAATTTAAAGCTAGAAGAAGGTCAAGCATATTTAATTAAAGCACGTGGTGGTTTCGATCCTAAAGTTGAAGTAGATTACAATAGAAAAGATTTTAAGGATAAGGAATATTATAATCTATTTAACGCAACATTTAAAGTTCCTACTTGGTACGGAATTGAAGCTAAAGCTAATTTTGAAGATAATAGTGGTGTATTTTTAAATCCTCAAAATAGTGTCCCAAACAATGGTTTGTTTACAGCAGGAATTTCTGCATCTTTAGGGCAAGGTTTATTTATAAATGAACGCATGGCTACCTTAAAAAAAGCAAAGTTTTATAAAGAGCAAACCAAAGCAGAACGAGATTTACAAATTAATGATATTGTTTATCAGGCATCTCTAGCCTATTTTAATTGGTTGCAGGCGTTTAACGAAATAGAAATGTACAAACGATTTCTTTCTAACGCAAAAACAAGATATAAAGGAGTTCGAGCAAGTGTTCTAGCTGGAGATAAAGCAGGAATAGACAGTCTTGAAGCTAATATTAACATCAATAATCGTGCTCTAGCTTTAGAGCAATCTAAAGTTGGTTTAATGAAAAACACATTAATAGTTTCAAATTTTTTATGGTTAGATAACCAAATACCTTTAGAGATTAATCCTGATGTAAAACCAAAACAATTAGATGTTAATGAGGTCGATACTGTTTTGAAATTAGAACAGTTACTAAATTTTAATGTAGAATCTCATCCAAAGCTAAAAGCGTTAAATAGTAAAATTAGTGGTTTAGAAGTAGAGAAAAGACTTAAAGCAAATAAGCTACTGCCTAAAATAGATATACAGTATAATTTTATAACTCAAGATCCAGATATAAGTAATACATATAACACCTCTAATTATAAAGCAGGTTTAAATGTTGCTTTTCCATTATTTTTAAGAAAAGAACGTGGTGATTTAAAATTATCTAAACTAAAAATTGAAGCCTCTAAATTTGAGCGTACAAATACATCATTAAGCTTAAGCAATAAGGTCGAGTCTTTAAAACGAGAATTAGAGTCTTATGTATATCAAAATGAAATAATAGAAAAAGTTGTTGAAGATTACCAGACCCTACTCTCTGCCGAAGAGCGAAAATTTAGTTTTGGAGAAAGCTCTGTATTTTTAATTAACTATAGAGAATCTAGTTTAATAGATGCTCAAATAAAACAACTTAAGCTCCAAAATAAATTTTATGAAACTAAAGCTAAGTTGTTTCAAAGTTTGGCTATTGTGTTAAATTAAAACATAAAAAAAGCCTTGATTATTTCTAATCAAGGCTAACTGTGATTTATCACACGTTAATAGCAAGTGTTATATTTTCTTTACACGTACAGCGTTTAAGCCTTTCATGCCTTTTTCTAGTTCAAATTGTACTTTGTCATTTTCTGTGATTTCATCAATTAAACCACTTACATGACAGAAATATTTTTCTGAGTCTTCTGCGTCGATAATAAAACCGAAACCTTTAGAAGAATCGTAAAAAGACACTTTACCTTTTCTAATAGGATCTACTTCTGGTAAATCTTCTTTTTTAGGTACGCCTAATACAATATTATCTGCTTTAATTTTTACTTTGTCTTCTGGATCTGGTGGAGTGTCTACCAAATTTCCATTGAAATCTACGTAAGCAAACTGAATGCCTTGTGTACCATTCTCTGCTGCTTCAGCCTTTCTGGCCTCCATTTTCTTTCTCTTGTCTTCACGCTTTTTAAGGCGCTTTTTCTCTTTTTCTAATTTGTTAAATGTCTGTTGCGACTTTGCCATTCTTCTTCTGTGTAATGTTAATTATTAGCTGAAATGCTAATTTTGGTTGTAAAAATACGATTTTCAATTGATTAATTAAAGAAAATAATGAAGTTTACTATTCTTAGTCCTTAGCTTGAACCACTGTTATGGTTGCTTTTACTCCTGTTGCTAAATTCCATTGATTAGTTATAAATGGAACACCAACGTCGTCTAATACTTGGAATTCTGCAGTGTTTGGGCCACTTGTTCCTTGATTTAAAGCTTCGAATTCTATAATATTATCTCCTGGAGATAGTGTTAAAAAGAAACCTTTACTATGGTTCTGTAATAACACACGAGATTGTGCAACATTACCATTTACATAAACACGAATTAAATCACCATCTTCTGCTTGATGGTCTCTATATATAATGTTTACACGTTTTGCTTTTGTGCTATATTCTCCCAAAAACTGTGTAACTTCACTCCCATTGTGTTTACGTTCGTCGTCGTTTCTTAGTTTTAAAGCATTTTTTAATTGCTTTTGGTATAACTCTGCAGGATTTCTAAACTTATTCTCCTTAATCATCGAGAACTCTTTACGTTCTGCAACTGGTAGTGCTTCAGTTTTAGGTAAAACTATTTCGTTTTCCTCCTCTTTGTCTGGCTCTGCACTGTTACTTTCTTCAGGCATTATTATAAGCTCATTATCTTGTTTAGAGTCTTCAACTTCTTGAGCAGGAATTATTATGGACTTATTTTCACTATCAATTTGAGCACTTGCAGAAAGTGCTATAAATAAGGTTAAAAGGAAAAATAAGTTAAACTTCATGGTCATAATAAATCTATTTGTCTAAAATAAAACAAAAACTGTACCTAAGTATTAAAGTTTTATTAATCTCTTTAGAAAAACATTTAAAATTTTCATAAAACAGATCTTTTTGCTCCTTTTACTGCGTTAGTAGCTATTCTAATATGTTAAAAACTGTTAAGAAATTACTTTGTTATACATAGTACTGTAACAAAACTGTTTTTGTGTCGTCTTTCTAATATAACAAACAAATTATCAATCAAATTAAAACCATAATACTATGAGAACTTTAAACAACAATCAATTAACAGCAACATTAGAAGGTACTAAAAGTAACACTTGGAATTTAAGAAGACGTTACAGATAGACTTATACAGATCATCAATCAATCAATCAATCAATCAATCAATCAAAATAGTAATCATTAAAACCACAGATTATGAAATCAATTATTAATACCTTAAGAAAAACAAATTGTATTACTGAAGAACGTTTACATGTTAGTAGGGAGATTTACAAATTCAGTAACATAACAAATGGATTATGGAATGGCGTAAACCGCTATGCTTATTAATAGTTAGATAGATTAGTCTAAAAATAAAAAGCCGGTGAATTAGGGTTCACTGGCTTTTTTATGTTTTAAAATATTGTAAGTTTAATATGCCATTAAAGTTAATAGCTCATCTTCAAACTTATCGCGCGATAAATATTGATCTTCTAATTGGTTAATAAAAGGAATAGGTGTTTCTAAACTCGCTACGCGTTTAACAGGAGCATCTAAATGTTCGAAACAGTTTTCCATAATTAATGCCGAAACATCACTAGCAATACCACCAAATAAAGAATCTTCTTGTAAAATAATTACTTTACCTGTTTTTTTAGCTGAAGCATAAATGGTTTCAGTATCCAAAGGTTGAAGCGAACGTAAATCTATTAAATCAGCATCAATTTCAGGATGCTTATCTAGTGTATTCATTGCCCAATGCACTGCTTGACCATAAGCAATAACAGTAATTTGTTCTCCAATTCTTAAAGTTGCTGCTTTTCCTAAAGGAATCGTGTAATACTCTGTTGGTACTTCTTGACGAATACTTCTATATAATGCTTTGTGTTCGAAGAATAACACAGGATTAGGATCGTTAATTGCAGTTGCTAATAAACCTTTAGCATCTTTTGGAAATGCTGGATATACAACTTTTAAACCTGGTGTTTTTGTGAACCAAGCTTCGTTTGTTTGACTGTGAAAAGGTCCTGCAGCAACTCCTGCTCCACAAGGCATACGTAATACAACGTCTGCATTCTGGTTCCAACGGTAATGCGATTTTGCAAGATAATTAACAACTGGATTAAAACCAGAAGTCACAAAATCACTAAACTGTAACTCTACAACACTTTTAATACCGGCAATACTTAAGCCCATAGCGGCTTCTATAATTGCAGATTCGCATATAGGTGTATTTCTAACGCGGTCTTTACCAAAAGCTTCTACAAAACCATCTGTAATTTTAAAAACACCACCATACTCGGCAACATCTTGTCCCATAATTACGAGGTCTTCATGTTTTTCCATAGACTGTTTTAAGCCTTCGGAAATGGCATCAATTAAACGCAGTTCTTCTATTTTTGAATTTTCTTCAACTTCTTGGTATTCAAAACCTTGAAAAACATCATTTAATTCATTACTTATAGAGGATGTTATTTTTTCTTCAGCATCAGCTTGATCTAAATGTGTATTTAATTCAGCTTTAATTTCAGCTTTAAAAACAGCATCTTGCTCTTCTGTAAGAATTTTTTCAGAAATTAAATAAGAACGATAATTATCTATAGGGTCTTTCTTTTCCCATGTGTCCATTAAATCTTGAGGCACATATTTTGTCCCACTCGCCTCTTCATGACCACGCATTCTAAAAGTTTTAAATTCTATTAAAACAGGACGTGGATTTTTTCTTATGCTTTCGGTAATTTCAGAAATCTTAGTGTAGACTTCTAAAATGTTATTTCCGTCTATTATATGAGATTCCATGCCGTAACCTAAGGCACGATCGGCTAAATCTTTACAATTATATTGTTCTGTAGTTGGTGTTGACAGTCCGTAACCATTATTTTCAATACAAAATAACACAGGCAATTGCCAAACCGAAGCAACGTTTAAAGCCTCGTGTATATCGCCTTCACTTGTTCCGCCTTCTCCTGTAAACACAGCTGTTACTTGGTTTTTGTTTTTAAGTTTACTTGCTAAAGCAATACCATCTGCAACTCCAAATTGAGGTCCTAAATGCGATATCATTCCAACAATGTTATACTCTTGAGTACCAAAATGAAACGAACGGTCACGACCTTTTGTAAAGCCATTGGCTTTCCCTTGCCATTGACTAAAAAGACGGTATAAAGGAATTTCTCTAGTTGTAAAAACACCTAAGTTTCTGTGCATTGGTAAAATATATTCTTCGCGTAGCATAGACATAGTTACGCCAACAGATATGGCTTCTTGTCCAATACCAGAAAACCATTTGCTAATTCTACCTTGACGTAGTAAAATAAGCATCTTTTCCTCTATTAAACGTGGTTTTAACATTGCTTTGTATAGAGAAATCTTAGTCTCTGCAGTAAGCTTTGTTTTTTTGTACTTTATATTAGATTTCATTTGTATTCACTTTAGTGTTTCAATCTTTAGCTATTGTATTTTGGTGCAAAATTTATAACTTAAGATTGAGCGTTGCTTGCTTATTTGGGCAACACAAATAACGTTTGTCAAATATAACATTATTGCATAATAATTAATTATTGAGGCTAAAAATTATTGATTATTAATTCTGCTATCTTTTCTTTACATTTGTATATAGATGATTAATAAATTATAGTAGAAATGACGAGTATACCAAGTGTTAATTTACAAGATTTTCTTTCTGATGATCCAAAGAGAAAACAAAAATTTATAGATGAAATAGGAAAAGCCTATCAAGAGATTGGGTTTGTTGCCTTAAAAGGACATTTTTTAGACGATAAGCTAGTTGATGGTTTATATTCTGAAATTAAAAACTTTTTCGATTTACCAGTAGAAACGAAACAAGGTTATGAAATACCTGGTATTGGTGGTCAGCGTGGTTATATTTCTTTTGGAAAAGAAAGCGCAAAAGGTAAAAAAGAAGGAGATTTAAAAGAGTTTTGGCATTTTGGACAGTATGTAGAAGACGATGCAGAACGTGCTAAAGAATATCCAGAAAATGTAGATGTAAAAGAGTTACCTGCATTTAACGAAGCAGGAAAAGAAACTTACCAAATGCTTGAAAAAACAGCAAAATATGTATTAAGAGCATTAGCGCTTCATTTAGATTTAGATGAAACGTATTTTGATAATTACATACATAATGGTAATTCTATATTAAGACCAATACATTACCCACCAATTACTGAAGAGCCTAAAGCAGCAGAACGTGCAGCGGCACATGGAGATATTAATTTAATCACCTTATTAATGGGTGCTCAAGGTCGTGGTTTGCAAGTGCAAAACCATGAAGGCGAATGGATTGATGCTATTGCAGAGCCAGACGAGTTAATGATTAATGTTGGCGATATGTTATCAAGACATACTAATAACAAGTTAAAATCGACAATACACCGTGTAATCAATCCGCCAAAAGAACTTTGGGGAACTAGCCGCTACTCTATTCCGTTTTTTATGCATCCAATAAGCGAAATGAAATTAGATGTTTTAGAAAGTTGTATAGATGAAGAAAACCCAAAACAATTTGATGATATTACTGCTGGAGAGTTTTTAAATCAGCGCTTAATAGAATTAGGATTAAAAAAATAAGTAGTTAGTAAACAGTCTTCAGCTTTCAGTCGTAATCTATGCGAATTGACTGAAGACTGTTTGCTTAACGCTGAATACTAAAAAGATGGATTTAAAAGATCAGCTAAAAAACCTTTTTCCAGAACACGAAGAAAAGGAAGTAGAAATAACTAAGGAGGACAAAGGGCTTTGGTTACAAGACGATCCTATTATTTGTAAATACGAAAAACGAAAAGGTAAGCCTATTACTATTTTAGAAGGTTATACTGGAGCTACTGAAGATTTTAAAGCTTTAGCTAAAGAATTGAAGCAAAAATTAAGTGTTGGCGGAAGCTTTAAAGATGATAAGATTATTATTCAGGGCGACTATCGCGATAAAATTATGGCGATGTTAAAAGAAAAAGGTTTTAATGTAAAACGTGTTGGAGGTTAATTTTATGTCTAAAAAAACATTACATGTTACTAACGGTGGTAGTTTAACAGATTTTCTTAAAAAGGAAAACTACGAAGGAGAATTGGTTACATGGCACGAAATGCTATGCGAAGGCCCTACCGAAAAAGAAATTAATACAGAATCCTTTTTTAAAGTAAGAAAAGCTTTTTTAGAATCTGTTTATGAAATAGAATACGATACCGTTAAAATAAAGACAGAAATAGATAAGCTAGACGCTGTTAACGATTATGAAGAAGTAGTCCTTTGGTTTGAATACGATTTGTTTTGCCACATTAACTTAATTGCAGTCATTAGTTTATTAAAACAAAAACAAGTAAGAGTACCAATATACTTAGTTTGTAGCGGTCGTGTTGAAAACGAAAAAGGTCTTAAAGGCTTAGCGGAATTAACTGCTAAACAGTTAAAAGAACACTATCAAAATAAAGTAGAACTTACTATCGACGATATTGCTTTGGCTCAAAAAGCTTGGCGTATTTATTGCGAAAACGATCATAACTTATTAAAACCTTTAATAACCAGACCGTCTAATTTTAAATACCTAAGTAATTGTTTAAAAGCACACTTAAAACGTTTCCCAGATACAAGAAGTGGTTTGAGTACTTTAGAATATCATATTTTAACACTAATAAAAGAACATAATATAAAATCACGTCATCATTTAGAAGGTTACGTGTTGCATTATCAAGGCTTTTATGGCTTTGGAGACATGCAAATTGTTAGGATAATAGATGGCTTAGCACTATTTTATAATGAAGAAGAAGTAGATGTTTTATCATTGAACAGAGATGGACATCTTGCGTTAGAACACCAAAAGAATTTCAGAAAAGCACTCGATTGTAATTTTGTGTTTGGAGGCGTTAATAAACGAGAATTTCAGTTTGATAAAAAAGCAAATAAATTGATTAAAAACACAGTGAATGCCAATTAAAGATTCAGAATTAATATTAAATCCAGATGGAAGTGTTTATCACTTAAATCTAAGACCAGAACATTTAGCGAATACTATTATTACTGTTGGTGATCCCGACCGTGTAGCTAATGTTACTAAACATTTTGATACTATAGAATTCGAAACAAGAAAACGAGAATTTCATACACAAACAGGAACTTATAAAGGAAAACGTATCACAGTAATTTCTACTGGTATTGGTACAGATAATATAGATATTGTTTTTAACGAGTTAGATGCTTTAGTAAACATCGATTTAGAAACAAGAGAAATTAAAAAAGAATTGACAGCACTTACTATTGTTCGTGTTGGGACTTCTGGTTCTATTCAAAAAGAGATTCCTGTTGATTCTATTGTAATTAGCGAAATGGCTGCTGGTTTCGATAGTTTACTTCATTTTTATGATAGCGAAGCGTTTCAGAATAAAGATATTTCTAATGCTTTAATGGAACATACAAATTGGTATAAAGCAAAGTCCGATCCTTATGTTGTTCAATGCGATGCAGGTTTATTAAAACAATTAAGCTCAAGTAAAACAGTTACAGGATTTACTGCTACTAACGTTGGTTTTTACGGCCCTCAAGGTAGAGTTTTACGTTTAGCACTTCAGGATAACGATTTAAACGATAAATTAGCTAACTTTAATTTTAACGGTAAAACCATTACTAATCTAGAAATGGAAACGGCCGGAATTTACGGTATTTCTAAACTTTTAGGACACAAAGCGTTATCTATGAATGCAATCATAGCTAATCGTGCTTCAGGAAAATTTAGCGAGAATCCAAATAAAATAGTTGAAGAACTAATCACTTATACCTTAAATAAATTAGTTGAGTAGTTTCTTAAATTACTAACATTATATTTAAGTAAAATGATAACGTTGCGACTAAGCATTTTTACATTTGCAAAATCGTAACAAACAAATAAGATTACCGCTAAAGTTTATTTTAGCGCAGTTGAAAGACGGAATTTACTATGAAAACAATAAACATTGGTGGTGTACCAGAGCATTTTAATTTAGCTTGGTATTTAGGACTTAAAAATGCCGAGTATAAAGATGCAGATATAAACCTACGTTGGAAAGATTACTTTGGCGGTACAGGTGCTATGTGTAAAGGGCTTAGAGATGGGACTATTGATATGGCGGTTATTTTAACTGAAGGTATTGTTAAAGACATTATAGACGGAAACAAATCTAAAATTGTTCAAGTTTTTGTAGAAACGCCTCTAATTTGGGGAATTCATGTAGCAGAAAAATCAGAATACAAGACAATAGAAGATGTAAAAGGAACCAAAGCAGCAATTAGTCGTTATGGTTCTGGATCTCATTTAATGGCCTATATAAATGCTCAAAACAACGGTTGGGATATTGAAAAGGATCTGGATTTCGAGGTTATAAAAAACCTAGATGGTGCTGTAGAAGGTTTAACCGAAGGCAAAGCCGATTACTTCATGTGGGAGAAATTCACCACTAAACCATTAGTAGATAATGGTACGTTTAGACGTATCGATAATTGCCCAAGTCCGTGGCCATGTTTCGTTATCGCTGTTAGAGAAGACTTTTTAAAAACTAACAAAGAAGATGTTAAAACTATTTTAGATATAGTAAATAATACTACAGCAGAGTTTAAAGACATTCCAAGTATCGATAGAATGATTGCAAACCGTTACGAACAAGAAATTGAAGATGTACAAGAATGGTTGAGTCTTACGGAATGGTCTCAAGAAAACATTTCTAAAGAAACTATTAATAAAGTTCAAGACGAATTATTAGCCTTAAATATTATTCCTGAGAAATGGGATTATAAAGATTTAGTTGAGACTTTATAAATATTATTAACTCCTCTTTCTTTCCATTTCTAAGGAAATGAAAATTCATTGCTCCTCTTAAAATAAGAGGAGAGCCAGTAAAATTCAACTTCAATACAAAGTATAGAAAACCAGAACTTCTGTATTAACAAAAGTCAATAAATAAAAAAGAAGAATAATCTAGCACAGTTCCTCTCTTTAGTCAAAGAGAGGTAGGTTTTCAAAGGAAAAACGGAGAGTTTGAAGAAAAAAAGCAAAGTGATTTTCAACCTACCACTCCACTCCAACCAAACCAAGTTTCTCCAACAAAACATTAGTCTCACTAAAATGTTTGTTACCAAACCAATACCCACGATTAGCACTCAAAGGAGAAGGATGACCAGACTCTAAAATATGATGCTTCTTTTTATCAATCAGCTTTGCTTTTTTCTTAGCAAAACCTCCCCAAAGTAAAAATACAACATTCTCTTTTTTATCACTTATAGTTTTAATAACAGCATCAGTAAACGTTTCCCAGCCTTGTTTTTGGTGACTTCCAGCTTCATGCGCACGAACCGTTAAAGTCGCATTCAGCAAAAACACACCTTGTTCTGCCCAACGTTCTAGATTTCCACTTATAGGATAAGCAATACCTAAATCGGTTTCAATTTCCTTAAAAATATTGATTAACGAAGGTGGATGTTTCACACCATCATTAACACTAAAACACAAACCATTGGCTTGATTGTAATTATGATAAGGATCTTGACCAATAATAACAACCTTTAAATCGTTGAAATGGCATTTTTCAAAAGCATTAAAAATTAGGTTTTCAGGTGGGAAACATTGTGTTTCGGCATATTGACTCGTTACAAAAGTCATTAAATCCTTAAAATACGGACTATCAAATTCTGTTTGCAATTGCAATTTCCAACTTTCGTGAATACTTGGCTTCATAACTTTTAAATATCAACTATTAAATTCAGCACAAAATAATACTATCTTTAAGATCTATACCAATCTAAACTATTAAATGACGATTAAAAACGCAACAATCCATGACATTGAAGCCATATTTAAACTCTATAAAATAGCTTCAAACTACCAAAAGGCAAAGAAAACCGTTGTAGTTTGGCCAGATTTCGAGCGTGAATTAGTAGAAAATGAAATCACCCAAAACAGACAATTCAAACTCATTATAGACGGCGAAATTGCTTGTGTTTGGGCAGTTGCGTTTAAAGACGATCAAATTTGGGAAAACAGTAAAAACGATAAAGCCATTTATATTCATCGTATTGCAACAAATCCGGAGTTTAGAGGACAAGAATTTGTTACTAAAATTGTAAATTGGGCCAAAATTTACGCTGTAAAAAATGAAATAGATTTTATAAGATTAGATACTTTGGGACACAACACCAAGCTCATTTCATATTACGGAAAAGCAGGTTTCAATTTCTTAGGAATGTTTACCTTAAATAATACAAAGGGATTACCAGATCATTATCACAATCAGCCAGCAGCGCTATTTCAAATAGAAGTTAATAAATAAGATTTTCCGTCTACGCGGAAATAAAATTACAAGCGTCCCGCTTTCTCGGGAAATCGATATGAAGAACATTAAATTTCCAACAGCACAAACCATTTTACTTATTATTGCTGCACTTGTAACATTGCTAACTTGGCTTGTTCCTGCAGGAAAATACGATACTTTGGTTTACAATACAGACACTAATAACTTTACACAAGCAAGCACAGAGAAATCTATAAATCTGCCAGCAACACAAGAAACATTAGATGCATTAGCTATAAAAATACCATTAGAGAAATTTACTGGAGGCGATATTTATAAAGCAATTAATATTCCAAACACATATAAAAAACTAGAAGCTAGACCACAAGGTGTTTTTGAGTTTATTAAATCGCCTGTAAAAGGAATAATAGAATCTGCCGAAATCATTTTTTTAGTCTTAATTATTGGAGGTCTAATTGGTATTATAAACAGCACAGGCGCTTTTGATGCTGGTATTTCGTGGTTAACCGATAAATTAAAAGGTTACGAATTTATACTAATCATTTTAGTAACACTTTTAATATCTATTGGAGGCACAACGTTTGGTTTAGCAGAAGAAACCATGGCCTTCTTCCCTATTTTAATACCCGTCTTTTTAGCCGCAAAATATGATGCTTTGGTTGGTGTTGCTTGTATTTTTATTGGCTCTTCCATTGGTACCATGTGCTCGACCGTAAATCCGTTTAGTACAATGATAGCAAGTGATGCTGCTGGAATAAATTGGACTACAGGATTAGCAGGTAGAATACTAATGCTTTCGGCGTGTTTACTAATTTCCATTGGATACATTTTAAGATATGCAAAACGTGTAAAAAATGATCCTTCAAAATCTATTATTTACGATGAAAGAGACGAAATAATGGCACTTTTTGGTAAAGGAGAAGCAGAAAGTGTTCAATTTACAACGCGCCTTCGTATTTCATTATTTGTTTTTGCAGCTTGTTTTATAATCATGATTGCCGGAGTATCAATGTACGGTTGGTATTTACAAGAAATGTCTGCAACCTTTTTAGTAGGTGCTATTTTAATAGGTATTGTTTCAAAAATTAAAGAATCTACGTTTGTCGATACTTTTGTAAAAGGCGCAGGAGATTTATTAGGTGTGGCATTAATTATAGGTATTGCAAGAGGAATAACGGTAATTATGGACGATGGAATGATTAGCGACACCATGTTATATTACGCCAGTGATGTTACCAACGGCATGAATAAAGGTGTATTTGCAAGTGCCATGACAGGTATTTACGCTGTACTCTCTTTCTTTATTCCAAGTTCATCTGGAATGGCAGTTTTAACCATGCCAATTATGTCGCCTTTAGCAGATGGCGTTGGTGTAGGAAGAGAAATTGTAGTAAACGCATACCAATACGGAATGGGTTTATTTTACTTAATAAACCCAACAGGATTAATATTAGCTTCTTTAGCAATAGTAAAAGTAGGATACGATAAATGGCTTAAATTTATCATGCCGTTGTTTATTACTTTGGTTGTATTTACTTTATTAGTCATGACGGTTTCCGTATATTTATAGTAACAAAAACAACGTGCTGCTGGTTTAGGTAAAATCAGCTATTGTAATTAAAAAGCGAACAGATCAGTTTTAATAAAATCTGCAATGTTATTTAGTATAATGTTGTTACTTCGAGTGGTTTTCGAAGCATAAGAAAATTGTATCGAGAAGTCTTTTAAAAACAGTAGCACTATAACCAACAACACACTAAAAAAGTAGAATGTACACAATTATAGGTGCTGGAATTGGTGGTTTAACCACTGCTGTAGTCTTCGAGAAACTAAACATCGACTATCAATTATTCGAAAAAGCCAAAGGACCAAACGCACTAGGTGCAGGAATTTGGTTGGCACCAAACGCATTGCAAGTCTTAGAATTTGCAGGTGTTATAGATAAAATTTTTAAAGTGAGTAATGTTGTCGATCGCATTACATTATCTAATCAAAAACTAAAACCACTAGCCGATAGCAGCCAATTACCTGCAAAAGAAAAATACGGTTTCTCTACAGTTGCCATTCATCGTGCAAAACTACAATTGGCTTTAATAGAAGCCATTCCAAAAGAGAAAATACATTGGAACAAAGCCTTTGCATCTTACAAGCAAGAAGATAATACGGTAACTGTAGCATTTCAAGATGGTACAACAAAACAAATCCAGTATCTTATTGGTGCGGATGGTATCGACTCGAAAGTACGCGCACAACTATTCCCAAATTCGCAAATACGTTATTCTGGGCAAACCTGCTGGAGAGGTGTCATGAAAAGCGCTTTACCTTTAGAATATAAAGACAGAGGTATCGAAATGTGGGGAAAAGGTATCAGGTTTGGCTTGTCTCAACTGTCTGAAAATGAAACTTCATGGTTTGCAGTAAAAAATAGCGAAGCGTTTCAAAAAGACGATAGAGCTGTTTTAAAAAAGAAGCTACTCTCCTACTTTAAAGAATTTCATCCTTTGGTAAATGAACTCATTAGTAATACCGAAATCAACGACATATTAAGAAACGATATCACCGATTTAAAACCTATAAAACACTGGCAAAAAGATAACGTTTGCCTTATTGGAGATGCAGCACATGCTACAACACCAAATATGGGACAAGGTGGTGCTCAAGCCATAGAAGATGCTTATTATTTAGGAAAACTGATTGCTAAAAATCCAACCGAAAACAATTTTAAAGCCTTCGAAAACAAACGTTTTAAACGAGTAAATAACATCGTGAAGCAATCTTGGTTTACAGGAAAAATAGCCAACTTAAATACAGGTTATTCCGTGAGGAATACATTATTTAGTGCACTTCCTAAAAAGCTAATAGACAAAAATATGTACTCTGTTTACGATTTAAAAGACTAATTTTTTTATATGAAATACACACTAGTCCTATTCGTCTCATTTATTAGTTTTAGCTGTAATTCAAAAGATAAAACAAAATAAATGGCAATAGAAAACATACCCGAACTCTACATTAAGGACAAAACAGAAAGTCCTGATTTATTTGTTTACGACTTTAAAATGACCACAGATGTTGTTAAAAGTAAGGTGAATTTAGGCATGAATATGTTTAGTTTTCTTCAAGTAGGTAAAAAACAAGTGCATTTTGCAGGAACATCGGTTGCAGTAAATAAAGACCAATCATTATTACTAAAAAAAGGAAATTGGCTTTGGACAGAATTATTAGACACAGAAGCTATTTATTACTGTAAACTCTTTTTCTTTTCTGAAGAAAAACTAACCGATTTTTTAAGCAAATACACAAACGACGTTAAACCGTATAAAGAAGATGTACCTTATTTTGTAATTGAAAACGATGCATATATTGCTTCTTTTATTAGTTCGTTAGCGTCAAATACATTCGAAAATCACAATTTTAGTGATGCATTATTAGCTTTAAAATTTGAAGAAATTTTATTATACTTATTAAATAAATATGGTGATACCTTCGAGTATTACTTACATTCTTTAATTTCTAAAGACGTTTCACCATTTAAAAACATAGTAGAAAACAATGTGCATTCTAATTTAAAGTTAGAAGAAATTGCCTTTCTCTGCAATATGAGTTTATCTACTTTTAAACGTCATTTTACAAACGAATACAACCAAGCACCAGGAAAATGGTTGCAAGATAAACGCCTACAAAAAGCTAAAGAATTGTTACAAGGCGGAGAATTAAAAGCATCTGATATTTACTTAGAAATTGGCTATAACAACCTGTCTAACTTTAGCGTAGCCTTTAAAAACAAGTTCGG
The DNA here is from genome assembly GCF_947500605.1 of uncultured Lacinutrix sp. Classification (GTDB taxonomy): domain Bacteria; phylum Bacteroidota; class Bacteroidia; order Flavobacteriales; family Flavobacteriaceae; genus Lacinutrix. Next base: position 367,650 of record NZ_CANMSJ010000001.1, read on the forward strand.
AATTAGCCCAACAGATATTTCAAATTAGACATAAAATATTTAATTAACTGATTTACAGCTATATATTGTAAATTAAAGATGTTTTTTTTTCAAAACTAAAAACATTGACCTTTTTTCATAAGTTATTGAGCCGTTTCAATAAATAGAAAGGTAATAACCCAACATACATTTGTACCATAATTAAACAACGCTTGTTTTTGCAAGCACTATTTAAGAATTAAAATTAAAAATTATAATTATGGCAAATGTAACAAAACCAGTATTTAAAGAAAGATACGGTAACTTTATTGGCGGTAAATTCGTGGAACCTGTAAAAGGTCAATATTTCGATAACGTTTCTCCAGTAGATGGTAAAGTATTTACGCAAGCAGCACGCTCAACACAAGAAGATATAGATTTAGCGCTAGATGCAGCACACGAAGCGTTTCCTTCTTGGAGTACATCTTCAGCAACAGAACGTAGTAATGCGTTATTGAAAATTGCACAAGTAATGGAAGATAACTTCGAGTACTTAGCAACTTTAGAAACTATCGATAACGGAAAACCAATTCGCGAATCTCGTGCAGCAGATATCCCTTATTGTATCGATCACTTTCGCTATTTCGCAGGTGTAATTCGTGCAGACGAAGGTAGTATTTCAGAACACGACAAAAACACTGTAAGCATTGTATTACACGAGCCTGTTGGTGTTGTTGGAGAAATTATTCCTTGGAATTTTCCAATGTTAATGTTAGCATGGAAAATTGCTCCAGCTTTAGCCGCAGGTTGTACAGCTGTTGTAAAACCAGCAGAGCAAACACCTACTAGTGTTATTGCATTAATGGAACTTATTGGTGATATTTTACCAGCAGGTGTATTAAACATTGTAACTGGTTTTGGTACGGAAGCAGGTGCAGCTTTAGCAACATCTAAGCGTATTGCAAAACTATCTTTTACAGGTTCTACAGAAACGGGACGCAAAGTTTTACACAATGCTGCCGAAAACATTATTCCTGTAACTATGGAATTAGGAGGTAAATCTCCAAACGTATTTTTTCCATCTGTGGCAGATCATGACGACGATTTCTTTAGTAAAGCTATTGAAGGTGCATTAATGTTCTCTTTAAATCAAGGTGAAATTTGTACTGCTCCATCACGTATTTTAGTGCATGAGGATATTGCAGATCTTTTTATCGAAAAAATGAAAGTGCGTTTAAAAGCAATTAAAACAGGAAACCCATTAGATCCAGAAACAATGATTGGTTCTCAAGTTTCTAAGCCACAATACGACAAAATTCTTGACTATATTAAAATAGGAAAAGATGAAGGTGCAGAAGTTGTTGCTGGTGGTGATGCTGGTAATTATGAAGGTGAACTTTCTGAAGGATACTACATCCAACCTACAGTTTTAAAAGGAAATAATAAGATGCGTATTTTCCAAGAAGAAATTTTTGGCCCAGTTGTAGCATTAACAACATTTAGTTCTACCGAAGAAGCTATTGCTATTGCAAACGATACGCCTTACGGTTTAGGTGCTGGTGTTTGGTCTAGAGATGCGCACGAATTATTCCAAGTACCTCGTGCTATACAAGCTGGTAGAGTTTGGGTAAACCAATACCATACTTATCCTGCACACGCTCCTTTTGGTGGTGTTAAAGAATCTGGATTTGGTCGTGAAAACCATAAAATGGCTTTAGATCATTACCGTGTTGTAAAAAACATGTTAATTTCTTACGACAAGAAACCTATGGGATTCTTTTAATTAAAACACATTAAATTAAGTAATAATAAAGCCTTGGATAATCCAAGGCTTTATTTTGTTTATTAAATAGCACATTAACAAAAGAAGAAAACTAGCAGCACCACTACTCCAATATAAAAAACAAAAACCACTATTTTTGCGCAAAATTAAATGCTCTAAATGCAGAATTTAAAAACACACTATCATCCAGAGGTTATAGACCTCGAAAACAAATCTGTCTTTACAAGGTTAGCCACAAGAAGTATTGTTGTTAATGGCGATTCTATTTTACTACTTTACACTAAAAGATATGAAGATTATAGTCTGCCTGGAGGTGGTTTAGATCTAGACGAAGATAAAATAGAAGGCATGAAAAGAGAGCTTAACGAAGAAACTGGAGCCCAAAACATTAGAAACATTAAGCCTTTTGGTATTTACGAAGAATACAGACCTTGGTACAAACCAGATTTCGATGTACAACACATGATTTCCTATTGCTACACCTGCGATATTAACACACAACTTGGCAATACAAGTTTAGAAGCCTACGAAACAAATAATGGCATGAAAGCAGTTTGGGTTAATATACACACAGCAATTGCTCATAATATTAAAATAATGGCTACAAGCGATAAAAAAGGCATTTCTATAGAACGAGAAACCTTTTTATTACAACAAATAGCCAAAAGCAAGACACTCAGTATTATTTAATACACCAAAAGCATAAATTAAACGGTTTATGCTTTTTTTATGCCATAACCACGTTTAAAACATATAACAACTATCCTATTTATTTGGGCTGTAACCATTTTACAATACTTAGTTTTACTGTTTCTAATACAACACATGCGATATTTTATACATTTAGGCTTTAATGGTAACGATTATAGTGGATGGCAAAAACAAAAAGCCACTACAAATACGGTACAAGAAGTGATAGAAAATACACTTTCTCAAATATTTAAAAAAAATATTAGCGTTTATGGTTGTGGCAGAACAGATGCAGGCGTTCATGCAAGTCAATATGTAATTCAAATTAATTTAGACGAAGCACCAACATTCGATTTAAAATTCCGGATGAATAAAAACCTACCCAACAGCATCGCAGTATTTGAAATTATAGAAGTTACCGTAGAGCAACATTGCCGTTACCACGCAACAGCGCGTTCTTACGACTATTTTATACATTGGCACAAAAACCCAATACTCCATAACAAAAGCTCCTTTTACCAAGATTATAAGTTAGATTTCGAGGTGATGAAACAAGCCACTGCGCTTATTCGTGAAACCAAAAACTTTAAAGCCTTTTGCAAACAACCCGATTTATACCATAATACCTATTGTAACATTACCGACTGCCAACTCTATATTAACGAAGCACAAGGCAGAATGCGTTTTACAATAACCAGTAACCGTTTTCTTCGCGGCATGATTAGAATTTGCGTCTTTTATCTGCTAGAAGTTGGTCGTGGTAAAATAACTTTAGACACGTTTAAACAAATTTTAAACCAGGAAAAAGAGTTAAAAATAACCTATGCTGCACATCCAAATGGTCTTTTTTTAAGTAAGATTGAATATCCCTTTTTAAAACTAGACGATACTCATAATTTGGTAAAGATGCTTAGTTTTGGTTTGGAGTAATTGTTTGTGTTTAAAAGCTTTATTTATATTTGGTTTTGAAGTTAATAGTGAGTCGACAAATGCATTAACATGTGTTAATAAACTGTTGAAATGTTTGCTATCTAAAAGAAATATTCAGATTTTAAAATATTAACTTCGTTTGATGATTTTTATAAAAAAGGAATGTTGTTTATCAATGGTATATGCCGTATTTAATAAATATAAACAGTAGGGATAATCAAGATTGAGCATGAAAAACATACTAATTGATACATGTAGTTGGATAAATTTGTTGAGTGAAGATTTTAATAAATTATTACCACACTTAGAGTTTTGGAAAAACAATAATTGTATTAGAATTATAAGTCATGAAAAAATAATTGAAGAATGGAATTTTCATAAAGATAGACACAAAAAAAGATTAGCAGACTCATTAAATACAAAATACAATCATACTAGAGCGGTTGCTAAAAAAGAAAGAATCTCTATTCTTGAAACATTAAGCCCTAATTTAGATGAAATTGAGAATCAGATAAAATTAATAGATGATTTATTAATTGACTCAAAGATATTAAAAACTTCAGATGAGATTAAGGTGTTTTGTGCAGATTGGCAAATATCAAAAAAAGCACCATTTCATGATAAAGTAGATAGTATGAAAGACGCTTACATAATTTTTTCTGCTTTAAATCACTTCACCGATGTTAACGAAGAATTTATTTTTATATCAGATAATAAAAATGATTTTGGTTCTAAAACCAATCCAAACTCTGAAATACATCCAGAGATTCTTGAAAACTATTCAGAAGTTAACTTGCGTTATTTTAAAGATATCGGCAAAGCTATTAACACCTTAAGACAAGAATTACCAATTTCTTTATTACCTGAAGAAATAAATAGCACTAGTATAACTAGTATAGAAAACGAAGTAGTTATCGATAAAACAAAACCTATATTAGAACAAGTCTATGATTATATATCAATAAGACACAAAGAAATCAAGTTTTATCCAATTTCACTTTTTATAAATAATTATCCTTTTAAAATAGACTCAACTAACTATTATTCTACTTTTAATTTAAGCACTGACAATGAAGAATTAATTGAATTATTTCAATCTGTTCATATATCAGAAGATAATAAAATTAGTATTATTGATGAGAAATTTTACTATGGTGTTGAGAATTATAAAACAAAAATTAAAACTGTTTTATTGGGACTGTCTAACAATTTGATATTTAATATTTCCAGTGATGAATCAAGAGAACGAATATCAATAAGATATTCTGAGGCTAAAAACTGTGAATGTCCAAAATGTAGTTTCAAAAAGTTTAAATTTTATGAATGTTTTGAAAATTTAGATTCATATACAGATAGTATTGAGGACTTGCAAGAAAGTAGTTATTTAAATTATAAGATTGGAAATTATTTATTAGCAATAGAAAAGCAAAAAAAAGTATTAATAGAGTATAAAAAAAAACAATTAAATACTTCCTTTTTTATTGCTCAATTCAATTTGTCAAAACTATTAATTTTTGCCAGAAACAGTTATTTCGGAGATAATTCAAAAAATGAATTATTAGAAGAATTAAAAACAATTGATTTAGATTATGAAGAAACAAATCTATCTTCAAAAGAAAATAAAAAAATAATTAAGTATATTAATGATAGCACTTTCTATAATGATGCTAGAAATAAAATACATGAAACCTCTCATAAATTAATTGACCAATATTACAGCTCTTTAAATGGAGGTTTAAGTTTAAATAATCATGTTTGGATATTAATAAATGAATTTGCAAAACTTGAAATATTTTTATCTAAAAATTATATTGTTTATGATAAATTTAAAGAGTTTCAGGATGTTTTTTCAATCTTTATTGAAGGATTATTTGCTTCACATGCAGTTTCAGAAAGTCATGAAAATAGTCGCTTAGATAGTTTTGATGATTGGTTAATTATAAATTTACTTCAATATGGGAATTCCGAAATTATTAACAAGTCATATAGAAGATATAAACTAAAAAAAATTAATTATAAAAAAACCTCTTTAAATGGAGATTCGTTTGAAGAACTTATAGATAACTTCTTTAATAACAATAGTCTTAAGAAATCTCTTAATGAAAACTGTGAGAGAGATAACCGTAGATTCTGGGAACATTATAATAGAGTTTTCAAAAACATATTAGCCTTAGTATCTATTTCTAATTTTGAAAAAGAATTTATTAATTCATTTTCAAAACAACTTGTTAATTATTTAGAAAATGAACCGTTTATTCAGAGGCAGAGTATTAAGGAAATAAGTGTATTTTTATATCGTTGTGGTAAACAAATAGATAGCGAATTGATTTATAGGTTTTTTGATTTAGGAATAAATAATTCTTTCTATCATGATTCGAATTTTTATGAGTCAATATTAAGTACTTTAGATAGAGAAAATAAACATTTAAATATAACAGTAAAGCAATTTGAAACAATAAAAAGTATTTCTTTTAACGAGTGTACTTTTTGTAGCCGTAGACATGAAAACACATTAATTATTCCACTTTACAGGATAATTGATAATTTGGATTTCAAAAAAGAGATAGTTAGTATGATTCAAGCAAAACTTAAGGGAAGTTTTTCTTTTGACTTGTTTTACGAAGCTAGTATACTGGAATTAATACCTCTTAATAACGAAATGTTAATCAAAGCAATAGAAGTGTCAATACCGAGAAGTCGCTTGGCATCATCTAATAGTCTTTTTTCTAATGTAGATGATAATCGATTTGTTAAATTAAATTCCATATTAAACTTATGCTTTAAATTTAATATTGATACAACAACAGAACAATTTACTCCTTTACGAAAACTTGATTCTTATTATGATTGGTTGTTAGATATGGATAATTTTAATTATGATCTATTTAAAGCTAAATGGATTGGAGAATATTCTACTAGATTTTACTATGAAAAAATTTACAATAATAAGATAGTAAAGGAGAAATTAGATAGCATTATCAAATATAATTTTGATTCAAATATTGAAAAAGAATATTTAAATATATATGTAAGAAAAACTTGGAATATAAGTAAAAAATAAGAGTATTCCATTTTCATAGTAAAACCAACAAAAATGAACAAAACCCTAATCCTACTATTATTAATATGTCTTAATGTTTCAGCACAAAACGCTAAAAACACAGGTTGGACTATTCAAGAATTACATTATCCAGAAATAGTATTACCAGAAGCTTTTAAAACCTACAAAATAGAGATAAACGTTAATAGCGAAGCCATTAAACGCATTACAAATAAAGAGCAGGAAACGTCTAGTTATAAAAATCCAAACATTACTAGCTTTGTAGATAGCTATATAAAGTTACCAGGTTACGAGCTTTCGGAAACGCCAGATTTTATTTTAGAGTTTTCAGATTTAGGGATAAAGCACATTTTAAGCGTAACGGAAAAGAAAAAGTATGGTAAAGATGCTAAAAACACATTTACTGGTGTTGTAGATTTAGCGTCGGCTATAAAACTTGTTGTCAAGGATACTAACGGGATTATTCTGTTTGAAAAAGTGTACACAAAAAAACAAGAAAGTGAAACTGCTAGTGTTTACAAAAATGCAAGCATTACCTCTAGTACCATTGCATTGTCGCAAATTAAAAAGCAATACAAAGCTAATGCAAGTGAATACAGATTTAACAAAAACACAAGTATAGCAAGTAATAATGTTATGGCTATTAACGACGATATAAAGGCTAAGTTTTCTAGCTACTACAAGCCTACTCGCGTAAATTTATTTCTTGTTAAAAAAGAAGAAAAATATGGTATAGATAACAATGCACAGGTAGAAAAACTAACTGCGTTAAACACGACAAAGTATAGCGATACTTATAATGCAGATTTAAAAACGCTTGCAGAAGAAAGTTTAGCCAAATTTGAATTAGAATTATCTAAAATAAAAGATAAAACCGATAAGAAAGAAAAGAAAATATACTGGAGTTTATTAAGTAATATCTCTGGTGTTTACTACGCTTTAGGCAATTATGATAAAGCCATAGAATATGCAAAATTACGAGAAACGGTAGATTATAATAAAAAGTGGCGTTTCAATTTAGAAATTGCAGAAAAAAGAAAAGCTGTAATAGATAAAAACAAAAGCTAAACACACCATTTTTATTAAAAATAAGAACACTTTAAAGCGTATTTAAAGTGTTCTTTTGTTTTTATAGCATTTACAAATGCGCGTTCTTATATAAAATGGTATTAATTCTTCAATGTATTCCGTAACTTTGTTGGACTAAGAAAAAGAATAAATTTAAGAGGTTTCTGTTTTTACGGAAAAGCGTATGATAAACATTCACAAAAAAACATTACAAGACTTAGAATTCGCAACAGTTTTAGAGCAAGTTAGCGAGTACTGTGTTACCAATTTGGGTAATAAAAAAGTCTTAACTATAGAGCCATTTCAAGACAAGGAAACATTACTTAATGCGTTACAATTAACCAATGAGTATGTGTCTTCTTTTTATAACGATAACCGTGTGCCAAATCATGGTTTCGATGCTATTACAAAGGAATTACAGTTATTACGCATAGAAAACACTTATTTAGAAACACACAGTTTAAAAAAGATAATCTCTATTTCTATTACTGCAAACGAGGTTGTTAAGTTTTTAAACAAGTTTGAAGAGTACTACCCAAACCTGCAACACTTTGCGCAACGCATACAAGTAACAACGGCGTTAATAGAAAAAATAGATAGTATTGTTGATCGTTTTGGAGATGTAAAAGATAATGCTTCGGCATTACTTTACGAGATTCGCCAGAGCATGAATAAGCTAAAAGGTAAAATTAATTCTAGTTTTACGTCTGCACTTAACCAATACCACAACCTTGAGTATTTAGATGATATTAGAGAATCGGTTGTAGAAAACAAGCGAGTACTTGCTGTAAAAGCCATGTACAGACGTAAGGTTAAAGGCGCAATAATGGGCGGTAGTAAAACCGGTAGTATTGTTTACATAGAGCCAGAAACGACTTTACAACACACAAGAGAACTTAATAATTTAGAATACGAAGAAGGCGAAGAAGTTGTGCGTATTTTAAAAGAAGTGACAAACTTTTTACGTGACTTTTTACCGTTAATAGAAGGTTATCAGAATTTTTTAATAGAAATAGATGTAATTGCTGCTAAAGCAAAGTACGCTAAATCTATGGATGCGATATTGCCAGAACTTAGCGATAATCGTGAGATCTATTTACGCGATGCCTATCACCCACTACTCTATTTAAACAATGTAGCGAAGAAAGAAAAAACGTTTCCGCAAACTATAGGACTTAATAATGACAAGCGTATTATTGTTATTTCGGGCCCAAATGCAGGTGGAAAAAGTATTACTTTAAAAACCGTTGGTTTATTACAGTTAATGTTGCAAAGTGGTATGCTTATTCCAGTGCATGAGCGTAGTACAGTTACTATTTTCGATCGTATTTTAACAGATATTGGAGATAACCAATCTATAGAAAACCATTTAAGTACCTATAGTTACCGTTTAAAACAGATGAATTACTTTTTAAAGAAAGTAAACAAAAATACATTGTTTTTAATTGATGAATTTGGTACAGGATCTGACCCTGAACTTGGTGGTGCTTTAGCCGAAACCTTTTTAGAGGAATTTTATGCTAGAAATGCTTTTGGTATTATTACTACGCATTACGCTAATTTAAAAATGTTAGCGAATGAGAAAGAAGAAATGATAAACGCCAACATGATGTTCGATGAGCGTACTTTAGAGCCCATGTATAAATTGGCTTTAGGTCAGGCAGGTTCTTCGTTTACATTTGAAGTGGCACAGAAAAACGGAATACCATACAGCTTAATAAACAGGTCTAAGAAGAAGATAGAACGCTCTAAAGTCCGTTTTGACGCTACGATAGCAAAGCTTCAAAAACAAAGAGCTAAGCTTGAGAAAACAAGCGAATCGTTAAAAGTAAACGAAAAGAAAAAACAAACTGAAGCCGATAAATTAGAGGAAGTAAATATTAAGATTCAGAAAAAACTGGAAAGCTACCAAGAGCTTTACGATAGTAACCAGCGCCTTATTTACTTAGGGCAAAAGGTAAACGATATTTCGGAGAAGTTTTTTAACGATAAAAAGAAAGGTGCTTTAATGTCTGAGTTGTTCCGTTTGGTTCAAATTGAAAACTCTAAGCGTAAAAAAGTAACAGCAAAACAAGCTAAAGCCGAAAAAGTAAAAGTTACACAAGTAAAACAAGAAGCCGAGAAAAAGGTTGAAGTAATACGTAAGAAAAAGAAAGAGGCCAAAGCGAAAGCAAAACTAATACCCGAAAAACCAAAGCATATTCTTAAAATTGGAGATCGCGTGCGCATGGAAGATGGTCGTGCTGTTGGTACTATCGATAAACTTGAGAAAAAGAAAGCGGTTGTTAATTATGGCATGTTTACGACTAATGTAAATGTGGATTTATTGGAACTTGTTGAGGCTGTTAAGAAAAAGTAGGTTTTTATTGTGGTTTTGTGTTTTTTTTAAGACTTTCCTTCTTTTAAAGATTATCACTTTTAAAAACACTGTGATTACTGTCATTCCTGAGAATACTGTTATTGCTATGATTACTGTCATTCCTGCGAAGACAGGAATCCATAAAGAGTAGTACAATAAAACAAAGTGGATTCCTGCCTGCGCAGGAATGACAAACCGAAGAATTATACTTAATATTCAATTTCCAAAAAAGTAATTTATTTAACAAGGTTGCAAAATAGTAACCTGTTTAATAGCATGCAATACAAACCAATTAAAGTATTAAATACTGTCATTCCTGCGTAGGCAGGAATCCATAAAGAGCATCAAAACAAACAAAGTAGATTCCTGCTTTCGCAGGAATGACAAACCGATGTGTTGTGTTTAATATTCAATTTTCAAAAAGGTAATTTATTTAGCAAGGTTGTAAAATAGTACTTGTTTGGTAGCGTGTAAAACAGTCCAATTAAAGTATTAAATACTGTCATTCCTGCGCAGGCAGGAATCCATAAAGAGCATGGCAACAAGCAAAGTGGATTCCTGCATTCGCAGGAATAACAAATTAGATTCTTATTAATAAACATCCCAGTCTCCTGCTAAATCACTCCAATTAGGATTGTCTTCTTGAATCAATTTAATCTTCCAATCACGTTTCCATTTCTTCATATTCTTCTCTCTTTTTATCGCATCATTTACGTACTGAAAAGTTTCAAAGTAAACTAAGTTTGTAAGATCGTATCTTTTGGAGAATCCCTCAACTATTTTGTTTTTATGCTCAAACATTCTACGTTCTAGATTATTCGTCACACCAATATATAGTGTGCCATTATACTTATTAGAAAGAATGTATAAGTAATATTGATGATGTGTTTTGAACATAAGAGTATTACTAAAATACATAATTTATAATACTGAAATGGATTCCTGCCTTCGCTGGAATGACAAACCGAAGTATTCTATTTAAAATTCAGTTTTCAAAACGGTAATTTACTTAACAAGGATGTAAAATAGTACTTGTTTAATAGTATGTAATACAAACCAATCAAAGTACTAAATACTGTCTTTCCTGCGAAGGCAGGAATCCATTAAGAGAATATCACAACAAACAAAGTGGATTCCTGCCTTCGCATGAATGACAAACAGATGTATTGTGTTTAATATTCAATTTTCAAAAAGGTAATTTATTTAGCAAGGTTGTAAAAAAGTAACCTGTTTAATAGTATGTAATATAGACCAATTAAAGTATTGAATACTGTCATTCCTGCGCAGGCAGGAATCCATTAAGAGAATATCACAACAAGCAAAGTGGATTCCTGCCTTCGCAGGAATCCATAAAGAGCATGGCAACAAGCAAAGTGGATTCCTGCATTCGCAGGAATAACAAATTAGATTCTTATTAATAAACATCCCAGTCTCCTGCCAAATCACTCCAATTAGGATTGTCTTCTTGAATCAATTTAATCTTCCAATCACGTTTCCATTTCTTCATATTCTTCTCTCTTTTTATAGCATCATTTACGTATTGAAAAGCTTCAAAGTAAACTAAGTTTGTAAGATCGTATCTTTTGGAAAATCCCTCAACTATTTTGTTTTTATGCTCAAACATTCTACGTTCTAGATTATTCGTCACACCAATATATAGTGTGCCATTATACTTATTAGAAAGAATGTATAAGTAATATTGATGTTGTGTTTTGAACATAAGAGTATTACTAAGATACATAATTTATAATACTGAAATGGATTCCTGCCTTCGCAGGAATGACAAACCGAAGTATTCTATTTAAAATTCAGTTTTCAAAACGGTAATTTACTTAACAAGGATGTAAAATAGTACTTGTTTAATAGTATGTAATACAAACCAATCAAAGTACTAAATACTGTCTTTCCTGCGAAGGCAGGAATCCATTAAGAGAATATCACAACAAACAAAGTGGATTCCTGCCTTCGCATGAATGACAAAAATCATACAGCACAAAAAACATTTAACGGCAATAACCTTTTAAAAGAAGCAACTTAAATAGTAAAATTGTATTTTTGTAATGTGATTAAAGGACTTCCAAAAAACAAAAAACTAATCCTATTCGATGGTGTTTGCAACCTTTGCAGCGCATCAGTGCAATATGCGATTACACATGATAAAAACAATGTTTTTATGTTTGCTGCATTGCAAAGCGATATTGGTGAGCAGGTAATTAATCATTTTAAAGTTGATGTTTCGAAAACGGACTCTATCCTACTCTATTCTCCAGAAAATGACTCATTAAAAATTAAATCTTCGGCTGCTCTACATGTTGCTAAAGATTTAGGTTTCCCAAGGAGTTTACTATCTGTATTTTTAATAGTGCCTGCTTTTATTCGGAATTTGGTTTACGATTTTATAGCCAAGAATCGCTATAAATGGTATGGTAAGAAAGAAAGTTGCTGGATTCCTACTCCAGAATTAAAGGCTAAGTTTATTGGAGAAATAAACACATAACGCAATACCTGTTATCTTTATGTTTGCATTTAACTAGTAAAGAATACTCAAAATTAGGCGTAAAAAAAAGCCTGAAAATAATTTCAGACTTTTTGCAATTTTATTTAGATTGGATAATTAAATAATATTAGCACATTTTAGGTTTTTGCTTTTTTGAAGCAATTAACTTTAAATAAGCTGCTTTGTTATAATTTTCAATGTCTATTTCTTCCATTGTCTTAATACCTTTTACACTAATAACAACAGTTTTTTCAACATCTAATGTTTTAGTTGTTTCTGTTTTTACTTCTTTAATTTCGAGGGACTGAATGCCTTGAGCTGATGCAAAAGAGACAAAAAGAAGTAAAAGTAATGTTGTTAATAATTTCATTGTTTAGGTAATTAGGTATGTTTAACACTTCAAATATATAATAGACACCTCGCTATCAGTTATATAATCGGTAAACTACCAAAGTATTTGATTTGTGGATAGTTATTACAAATTTATCCGACCAACTACACAATTAAATTCACTAAACGAAAGGTAATGTTCACTCATCCAAAGTTATGTTTCACTCGTTTAGGGTTTTATAAAGGCTGTTAAGCTGTTAGTTTTACACTTGTATAAATTCAGTTTAAAAGCATCATATAGAATTTCAAAGCACAATACAGTTAGTTTACCTTAATTCCTGTGAATTAAGAATGAGTACGCTCTTTTAAGGTTTTTAGTCTAGGCTTTAAAAGCTTCGGTATAATACTAAATAAGTTATTTAGCATTGTAAATATCGAAAGGAATGTATTGGCTTTGAGATTTTTATTTCATGTTTATAACAGAAATAGTATTAATTAGTAACCTGTTAATAAAGTTACAGTAACTACAAAATTGTTTACAATATGAAAAACAATTCCTGTTGCTAGACCTCTAGATCTTTTAACAAAATAGCCTGTTACCAAGCCAAAAACAAAGTAGAAGATAAATAAGCTTAGGTTAAAGTGTGCAAGTGCAAATAATGATGCTTGTAGAACGTTTGCGACCTTGTAGCCTAAATGTTTCTCGGTTGATGTGAATATGATGCCTCTAAAAATGATTTCTTCGTAAAAAGGCACTATAATAGCAACTACTAAAATTGTAATATAAAAACCGTATTCGTTTAATAGCGATTGTATATCTTCTTTCGCACTTAAAGATGAAATTAATTCTGCTGTATCTGAAAGGTCTACAAATGTGCCGATAATTCTAATAATGAAGCCATTAAATATTAAAAAGATAATACTTAAACCTATCATTTGCCTTATCGAGTTATTAGTTCTAAAAACAAATTGTAATCGTTTTTTGTTAAGCAGTATAATAGTGAATAAGAGCAATAACGCAGAAAACAAGAGTTGTGCATTGGCTGAGACAAGATCTGTTTCTTCAGTAAATTCATCAAAATAGCCAACAATATCAAAATAATAATTTAGTTCCTCTTGATAATTGAATACCAAAATTAAAATAAACAACGTAAGCATGTATAAGAAACTAATAAGCCAAAAATGTCTTAAAGACCAGTCTCCAGGAAGTCTTACCGCTTCTTTTACCTTTTTAAAGTTGAAGTAATTACTAAGACTATAAATTGGTAATATCCACAAATAAGGAATGGCCATTAGAATTAAAATTGATAGTAGCAAAACAAGTATATGGGATATTTCGGCAAAAGACCAATAATAAGTTGGTGCTTTAAAGGCTAAACGCAATCGTTTTATGCCGAAAAAATCATCGTAATAACTTTCTTTATACATACGCCTTAACGAGCGAATTCCTGCTTCTGCGTCTGAGTATTTTAAATCGTGATTTGCAAGTTTTTGTATGCTACTTGCTTTGTTCCAAGCGGCAATAGTATCGTTAACCAAATAAGTTCTTGCTTGGGAATAATCTTCCTTTAATTCAAAAATTTTATAAAGGCTTTCGTTAATAGAATAGGTAGAATCATTTGCTTTAATACGGTCGTATAATTTTAGAGCTTCATCATCTTCATCTAAAGAAATTAGCAGCTGTCCTTTTGTGTCTAATACCCAATCTGGTTGTACTGCATCTAAGTTTTTTAGAATACTTTCTCTTGCTTTGTCTTTATTCTCTAAGCGTAAATACGCATCGGTTTTTAAAACAGAAAGGTCTAATGTGTCATTAAACTGTTCAGCTAAGTCAGCGTAGTCAATTGCTTTATAATCATCATCTTCTGTGTAGTAATTTGAGCTGATTTCGAATAAAGCAGAAGTATCTTCGTTATCCCAATTAATAGTGTTGCTTTTGTATAAATCTAAAGTCTTTAAAAGTAAAGGCTCTACTTCTTCTCCATAGGTATAATCTAATTTATAGAGAAGTATTTTTGGATTGTTGGGATATTGTGAAGCTAAATTTTCTACACATTCTAAGGTTTCATCGTACTTTAAATTATAACCTTCGTAGTCATCATAATATGCACTACCTATAAATTTGCATTTATAAATTTGTACATTTATATCGTCTGGATGAGACTTAATATAAGTATCGTATTTACTTAAAATAGCATTGTAACGATCCTCTTTAGAGTTGGTGAGCGTCTTTACAAAGTCTTTATGACTGTCTTTTGTATTTACTTTTATGTTTTGTGCTGTAGAACACAAGAAAGAGAGTAAACAAGAAAGTATTACAATAAATCTAGTCATGTATTTATTATCAAACGCTTTAAATTTAAAGCGTTAGTATTATAAGTTAATCTTCTTTAAGAATTTTTCTTAAAAATAGTAGTGTAGACGCTTCCATTCTATCTGCTTCACCATCGGCATAAAGTAATAGTTTTATGTCTGCAAAAAGCTCAGCATAATCATCACGGAAATAATCGTGCGATTTTACACCTTCAATTATGTTTTGTATGCATTGGTAGTCGTTATCTCTATCGAATTGCTTGTGAATAGCAGCATAGGTTTCTTTATCTACTTTAGTAAGAATAAAGTCTTTCTCTTCGGTAGTTTCGTGTAAATCGGCATTAGCAACATATAAAAGAATGTATGCTACAAGCTCGTTTTTTGACCAATTTTTAATGTTGTCCATAATTTATGCTATTGTTAAAGTTCCATACTCTGTCCACGAACCATCGTAAACACTATTGTTATAACCTGCAACAGTTGCTGCTAATGCTAAAACTGAAGCTGTAATTCCAGAACCACAAGTAAATACCAAATGCTGATTTTCTTTTGCTAAGTTCTTGAAAACGGTTTGTAATTCTGTTTTTTGTTTCAATTTATTATCATCCAAAACCATATTAAATGGTAAGTTAGTTGATGTTGGTATTGTTCCACTTCTTAATCCTGCTCTAGGTTCGGCAACAATACAATTAAAACGGTCGCTTGATCTTGCATCAATAATTTTATAATTATCGTCTTTAGAAATTGTTTCTAAAGAATCGAAAAACACTACGTTATCAGGGTTGTATATTGCTTTAAAGTTTCCTTTTTTGCGAGAATTATTAGTTGTTTTGTCTTCTAATAAAAAGCCTTTTGCTTTCCATTCAGGTAACCCACCATCTAAAATAGCCACGTTATTAAAGCCAAAGGTTTTAAATAGCCACCAAGCTCTAGCGCTAGAGTAAATGCCGTTATCGTCGTAAATAACAACTTTAGAATCGTTGTTTACACCTAATGCTTGTATGTTTTCTTCAAATTGTTCTGCTGAAGGAATAGTATTAGGAAAAGGTGCGTTTGCAATACTAAATTTCTTTTTAATATCGAAAAACTGAGTTCCTGGTATTTGTGCTTTTGACAATGCTGAAATATCACCAACTACTTTAGAAATAGTTGCATCGAATACAAGCACATTTTTATCCTTCAAATGATTATTTAACCATTCGACTGAAACTATATTTTCTAACATAATATTTAAATAGTTTGAGCTATTGGTTTATTTTACAGCTTGGTAATTATCGTCCCAATCTTTTACTTTTGGATCACCAAGTTTATCTACAGACTTTGCAACTACCATAGAAACTGCTGCATCTCCTGTAACGTTAATTACAGTTCTACACATGTCTAAAGGTCTATCTACAGCGAATATTAAAGCCAATCCAGCTTCTGGTATTCCTGCGTAGCCTAAAACACCAACAAGCATAACCATACCTGCTCCAGGAACAGCTGCGCTACCAATAGAGGCTAATGTTGCCGTAGCAATAATACCTAATTGTGTACTTAAATCTAATTCCATACCAAAGGCTTGTGCAATAAATACTGCAGCAACGGCTTGGTATAAACTTGTTCCATCCATATTTATGGTTGCACCAATTGGTAGTACAAAACTAGACACTTCTTCTTCAACACCTAAATGTTCTGTTACACGCTCCATTGTAACTGGAAGAGTTGCAGCACTACTACTAGTAGAAAATGCTAAAAGTTGTGCAGGAGAAATACCGTTTAAAAAGAATTTAGGAGATTTTTTTGTGTATAAACTTACTATTGCTACATAAATAACAATCATTAATGATAAACCTAAAACAACTGTAAAGGCATACCAACCAAGTGCTTTAAACAAATCTACACTCGGCGACTCGACGACAATTGCTGCTAATAATGCAAATACACCGTAAGGTGCGGCAAGCATAATAATATCGACCATTTTTAAGATTACTTCATTAAAACCATCGAAAAACTTTTTCACAGTTTCTCCTTTCTCTTCTGGAATAAGAATTAAACTAATACCAAAAAACATAGCGAAAAAGATAATTTGAAGCATGTTTCTATTACTAGTTGCAGCAGCAAAAATATTATCAGGTACAAGGTCTTCTAAAGCTTGTAATGGTCCAGATTCTTTTTGATTTTTTGCTTCATCTTTATATTTTGTAGTATTACCACTGTAATTTTCTACCATTTCTGTTCTGGTTTCTTTAGAAATAGATTTACCAGGATTAACAATGTTTACTAATAGAAGACCTATAGATACAGCAATAACAGTTGTCATTATGTAGATACCAATAGTTCTTCCTCCCATTTTGGAAAGTTTAGAAATATCTCTTAAATCTGAAACACCTTTAATTAGTGCAGCAAGAATTAAAGGAATAGCAATCATTTTTAAACATTTGATAAATATTTTACCAAAAGGCTTTATCCAATCTTGTACTAATTCTTGGCCACCATCAAAATTGGTCATTATTAGTCCTAATACGACTCCAAAGACCATTCCTAATAGTATTTTCCAATGTAGTGCTAGTTTTTTCATATGCATTCCTCGAGAAAGCGAGGATCTTATTTATGGTTTAGTTAGTTTATTAATTTGTTTTGGCGCCTATTGTTTTGTGCCTCCATACCTCGTAAAGATAGCAATTTACATGAGGTTCGTCTGGATTATTTATTGGTAACGCTTCGCGTATTTGTTTAGCGCTATCATAATCAGAAACCAAACCGTAACTATTTAAGTCGTTTGGTAGAAACGTTTCATCAAATCCACCACAGTTTGTTAAAGCGCTTGTGTTTCCTCCTATTTCTATTAAATCGTAACCTATAAAATTATAATCTTTATTTAAATTCGCCTTTTCTTTACCGGGTTCTTTTATTATTGCTAATAAATTAAAGCGTTCTAAATGGTCTGTTTTGCTAAGTACATAGTCTAAGCTACTAAAATAAAACATAACCATATCGTGGTCTGTTATAAAGTAATTCCATTCTTCAGCAGCATCTATGTCTAGAGAAAAAGCTAAACTATTTAAATTACCATCTAAAGAAACCAATTCCTTTAGATGCTTTAATTCTGACCAATCTATATAATCATTCCAACTAAATCCTTCTTTATTCTCTGAATCGTAAGTACATAAAGCGGTATAGTATATGTCTTGTTTCATTTTAAAAAATTAAAGATATGATAATAATTGAAATCATTAAAATTGTCTGTATTTTCAATATACCAAGCACAACGGTATCTAAAAGTGAATTCTATGCTTTGTTTAATGAGATTCCTGCTTTCGCAGGAATTAGTTAATACATTTTATTCAGCAAATAGAAATCTGCTAAAACCAAAGCAGCCATTGCCTCAACAATAGGCACAGCTCTTGGTACAACACATGGATCATGACGTCCTTTCCCTTGCATTTCTACAGTATTACCATGTTTATCTATAGTTTCGTATTTCTGTATTAAAGTTGCTACAGGTTTAAAAGCTACTCTAAAATAAATATCCATTCCGTTACTTATACCTCCTTGTATACCACCAGAAAGATTTGTTTTTGTTGTACCATCGTTATTAAATGGATCGTTATGTTCGCTACCTTTCATTTTTGCGCCACAGAATCCGCTTCCGTATTCAAAACCTTTTACAGCATTAATAGAAAGCATTGCTTTGCCTAAATCTGCATGTAATTTATCGAAAACAGGTTCTCCTAAACCAACTGGTACGTTTTTAATTACACATGTAATTGTACCACCAATAGTATCGCCTTCTTTTCTAATTTCTTTAACGCGAGCAATCATTTTCTCGGCAGTAGCTTCGTCTGGACAACGAATAATATTAGATTCAATTTTAGAAAAATCTAAATCTTGATACGGTTTATCTATAAAAATATCTCCAACCGATGAAGTAAATGCATTAATTTTAATATCCTTTAAAACCTGCTTTGCAATTGCACCAGCTACTACTCTACTTGCCGTTTCTCTTGCTGAGCTACGTCCACCACCACGATAATCGCGATGACCATATTTTTTATCATACACATAATCTGCATGACTTGGTCTGTAAGAATCTTTAATATGAGAATAGTCTTTGGACTTCTGATTTGCATTTTCAATAACAAAACCAATAGGTGTTCCTGTAGTTTTACCTTCAAAAATACCAGATAAGAATTTTACCTCGTCCGGCTCTTTACGTTGCGTTACTATTGACGACTGACCTGGTTTGCGTCTATTCATTTCGTTTTGAATTGCATCAAAATCTAATGTAATGTTTGGAGGGCAACCATCTATAACTCCACCAATAGCGACTCCATGAGACTCACCAAAAGTTGTGAGATTAAACAATTTTCCAAAGGAATTTCCTGCCATAAAAATTTTATTTATGCTAATGTAAAAGTTATATTACAGAAACAAAAATTGTATATTACTTTATTAAGTATTCTGCATTAAAATTATACATTTGAAAAAACCATCTTATTATGAAAATCATTAAATATTTCACATTATCAATAGTTTCTTTTGCTTTTTTGTTCTCCTGTTCTTCAGATGATGTTACTAGTAGTGAAACGCAACAGCAGCTAATGTTTAGTGGTAATTTCTTTCCTTTAACTATTGCGGATAGTTGGAATTACGATGTGGTAAACACAGATAATACTACAAATGAAGTTACAACTAGTGAAGATGTATTGATGGTTGAAAGTGAGTCTGCTACAGGTTATACGCTATCTGCTAATCAAGGCGGTATCGCAAATGGAGTAATGAGTGGAATATTAACTACAGGAGAATTAACCCGTACAAATACAACGCTTGCAGCTAACTTAAATATTAGCCTGCCGTTAGATGGTTTCGATTTTGATATTGAGTTAGAAAATGCATTACTATATAATACACAAGCTAGTAATGGCGAGGAATTATCTTTAAATACAGGAGTTGTTACTCAAGATTTTGAAGGTTATCCAATTTCTATAAATTATACTTTAAAAAGTGAACAATTAGGAAACTTAACAAGTTTAGAAGTTGAAGGCGCAACTTACAATAATGTGACTTCTGCGAATATTAGTTTAGAACTTTCGGTAAGTACAACGGTTAGCGCTTTTGGTTTTACTCAAACAGTATCTATTTTAGATGCTCAGGATGTATTATCGATCGATAGTTTTTATGCAGAAAATGTTGGACTTATTAAAGCTGAAGCAGATACTAGTTATGCTTTAAATCCTGTAACATTAGGCTTATTACAGCAAGCTGGATTCGATTTAAGTCTATTACCAACATCTATGTCTGTGCAGAATACGCAGTTTTTAACAAGTTATAATATTACTGAATAATTAGAGTAAAGCTTCTTTTAAAATAGTAATAGGATGTAAAGCAGTACGCTGTGTGCCGTCTTTTATTTGATGTCTACAACTTGTGCCATTTGCAGCAATAGTAGTTTCTGGCGATGCCTTTCTAACAGCAGGAAACAATGTTTGTTCTCCAATTTGCATACTTACTTTGTAGTGTTCTTTTTCGTAACCAAAACTGCCAGCCATACCGCAACAACCACTAGGTATAATGGTGACTTTGTAGTTTTTTGGTAGGTTTAAAACATTAAAACTATGAATTTGATTGCTTTCCGCTTTTTGGTGACAATGCCCATGGAATTTAATTGTTTTTTCTTCGGAAGTAAATTGTGAAGGTTTAATATTACCAATGGCAATTTCATTACTTAGGAATTCCTCAATTAAAAAAGTGTTTTTTGCTATAGCTTTAGCTGAAACTTTATCGTCTACCAATTTTAAATATTCTCCTCTAAAAGCTAAAATAGCTGAAGGTTCAATACCCACAAGAGGTGTTTCTTCAGAAATAAGATTTTTATAAATGTCTATGTTTTTATTTGCTACTTTTTTGGCTTCATCAAGCAATCCTTTAGACATAAAGGAGCGTCCAGACTCACTGTTGTTTATTAGTTTTACTTCGTAGTTTAAAGCTTGTAAAAGTGTAATAGCATCTACTCCAATAGAAGTGTCTAAATGGTTGGTGAATTCGTCATTAAAGAAATAAATTGTTTTAATAAATTTATTACCAACTGTTTCATTTTTAATATTTTGATATTCTTTATATAAACTTTTACTTGAAATTAAAGGAAGACTTCTTTCGGTAGCAACTCCCATAGAATTTTTAAGTATGGAAGATGTAAATCCGTTAGAA
This sequence comes from uncultured Lacinutrix sp., assembly GCF_947500605.1. GTDB lineage: Bacteria > Bacteroidota > Bacteroidia > Flavobacteriales > Flavobacteriaceae > Lacinutrix. The sequence continues at coordinate 388,828 of NZ_CANMSJ010000001.1, forward strand.
AACATAAAGTTTGTAAGGCTAGGCAGTTTGCTACCAATCGTATTTAATTTGTTGTTATAAGCAAACAATTTTGTTCTTAAACTTGTGCCATTTACTTTTTGATATTGGTACTGAAATTCCGCTTTTAAAGTCGCCACATCTACACTACTTGGACACTCGCTAGAACAGGCTTTACAACTTAAACAAAGATCGAAAACTTGTTTTAATTCTTCGTGATCGAACTTATTAGCTTTATCAGAATTGGTTAAATACTCTCGTAATGCGTTTGCTCTTGCTCTTGTAGTGTCTTTCTCGTCTCTTGTGGCACGATAACTAGGACACATAGTACCACCAAATTCTGGCAGTTTTCTGCAATCTCCAGAACCATTGCATTTTTCAGCTTCACGAAGAATACCTTGTGATGCAGAGAAATCTAATAATGTTTCTATCTCAGGTTCGACTCTATCTACTTGATAGCGTAGGTTTTTATCCATTGGAAAAGCATCTACAATTTTTCCAGGATTAAAAATATTTTCAGGGTCGAAAACAGATTTAATACGTTTTAATAATTGGTAGTTTTTATCGCCAATCATAAACTTTATAAACTCTGCACGCACAATCCCATCACCATGCTCGCCACTAAAAGAACCATTGTATTTCTTGACTAAAGTAGCAACATCTGTTGTTATTTTTCTAAACAAAACAACATCCTCGTCTTTTTTTAAGTTTAGTATTGGTCTTAAATGAATTTCTCCAGCACCAGCATGAGCATAATACACAGCGTCTTGTTTATGACCTTCCATTAGCGTTGTAAATTCTGAAATATAATTTGCTAAATCTGGAAGAGCAACAGCCGTATCTTCTATACAGGCTACCGCTTTTTTATCTCCAATAATATTACCAAGTAAGCCTAAACCTGCTTTTCTTAACTCGTTTGCCTTATCAATCTCCTTATTTAATAAACTTATATTAGCGTAACTTAATCCTGTGTTTTCAAGTGTTTGAATAAGTTTATTAGCTTGTATTTGTACGTTTTCAAGCGTTTCACCTTTTACCTCGCACATTAAAATCGCTTGAGGATCTCCTTGAATAAATTGCCTGTTTTCTGTTTGTGTTTTATTGTTTTTTGTGCAATCTAATATGGTTTTATCCATCATTTCACAGGTAAACAAATTATGTTGCATTACAGGCTCTACAGCTTCTAAACAAGCATTAATTGTATTAAAATGTGCAGCAACCATTATACTTTGGCTTGCAGGAAGTTTATCTAACTTTAAAGTGATTTCTGTTGTAAAAGCTAATGTGCCTTCACTTCCAGATAGTAATTTACAAAGGTTGAAAACTTCGGTAGTATTAATAAGTTCATCTATTGCGTAACCTGTGTTTCTTCTATGTATTTCTGGTTTTGGAAAGTTGTTTTTTATTTCATCTCGGGTTTCTTCCGAAGATAATTCTGAAACAACTGTGCTATATATTTTTCCTTCTAAAGTCTTTAATTTTGTTTTACTTTGAAGTGCTTCTTGAGATAATTCAGAAAAAACAGCTTCACTTCCATCGCTTAAAATGGTTTTAAGCTCTAAAACCTTATCTCGAGTTACACCATATCTAATAGATGTTGTTCCAGAAGAATTGTTTCCAACCATACCACCTATCATACAACGGTTAGATGTAGAAGTATTTGGCCCGAAAAACAAACCAAAAGGTTTTAAATGGTTATTGAGTTCGTCTCTAACTACACCTGGCTGTACAGTTACCGTTTGGTTGGTTTCATTAATATTAATAATCTTAGTGAAATATTTCGAAACATCTACTACAATGCCAGATCCAACGCATTGTCCTGCTAAAGAAGTTCCAGCAGTTCTTGGTATTAACGAAGTTTTATTTTTAGTAGCAAATGCAACTAATTTTTTAATATCGCTATTAGACTTGGGAAAAGCAACGGCTAGAGGTAACATTCTATATACAGAAGCATCTGTGGCGTAAAGGCGTTTCATTAAATCGCTATAATGCAATTCGCCTTCAAGATTTTGCTCTAACGTTACTAGTACTGAATTATTAATTTTTATGCTCATTATACTTTCAAATTTAAGATTTCTTAACAATTATTAACTAAACATTAGCGTTATATTTTTTATAAAATAGATTGGAAATTGTAAATTAGTTTGAACATAAAATTAAAATAACAAAAATGAAAAAAATACTTTTATTAGCTGTAGCTATTCTTGGATTTAGCTATGCAGCAACAGCTCAGGAAATTTCTGAAAATGCTATTGGATTACGAATTGGAGATAATGATGGATTTGGAGGAGAAATCTCCTACCAACGCGCTTTAGGCTCCAGCAACCGTTTAGAAGTTGACTTAGGTATTAGATCTGGAAATGATTATGATGGTTTTAAACTAGCAGGTTTATACCAATGGGTTTGGCAATTAGAAGGAAATTTTAATTGGTATGCTGGTGTTGGTGGTGGTTTAGGTAATTATAGTTATGATTTACCTGCTCCTTTTAAAGATGAAAGCGAAACGTTTATTTTTGCGGCTGGAGATATAGGAATTGAGTATAATTTCGACATCCCATTAGTACTTTCTTTAGATGCAAGACCAGAGCTTGGTTTTGGAGATTTTAGAGATGATTTAGACTTCGATATTGCCTTAGGTATTAGATATCAGTTTTAAATCAATAAAATATATTATTTTCGTAAACCATTTCAATCATTTGAAATGGTTTTTTTATGGCAAGATTATTGTCTTTACCTTTTTAATTAATTTATAAACTATGAAACAAAAAACAATACTTTCGATTATTTTATTCAATCTATTTGTGTTTACTGCTTTTGGTCAACAAAATGTAAAAGTTGGTTATGCTGATATTGAATACATTTTAAGTAAAATGCCAGAAACAGCAAAAGCTCAAGCAGATTTAGATGTTATAATGAATAAATTAACTAAAACTAGAGACTCTATAGTTAAAGATTACAATTTTAAACTTGAAGACTACAAAAAAAACGAAGCAACTCTGGAGGCAGCTGATAAAAAAGAAAAAGAAGCCGATTTAATGCGTATACAACAAGGTATGCAAGGTTTTGATACAGATATTCAAACTGCAATTAATTATAAAAAAAATGAGTTCCTTAAGCCTATTTATGGGAAAATTGGAGAACTAGTTTCTGTAGTTGCAAAAGAAAACGGCTATACTCATATATTAAACTCACAAATTAATGGAAATAGCGTATTAGTATATGCTGAAGAAAGTACAGATATTAGTGATCTTGTTATTGCCAAAGCTAAGAAGTAATATTAATTTTATTATGATAAAAAAGCACCTCATTTGAGGTGCTTTTTTATTTTGTATTAATAATAGGTTATTATAATTTTTGAGTAAACAAACAGTTTTTTAATGTGTTCTCATATATAGCTTCGTATTGTGGTACTATGTTATGGATATCAAATTTTTCAGCTTGCACTTTAGCATTCTCTTTAAGTTTAGTCAATAGCTTTTCATCTTTTAAAACCATAATTGCATTTTTGCTCATAGCCTCAACATCTCCAACATCGCTTAAATAACCAGAAAAACCTTCTTCATTTACTTCAGGAATACCACCAGTATTACTTGAAATTACAGGAACTCCAGAAGCCATAGCTTCTAAGGCAGATAATCCGAAACTTTCGGTTTCACTTGGGAGTAAAAATAAATCGCTAAAGCACAGAATTCTATCTATTTCATTACTGTTTCCAAAGAATACTACTTTATCGCTAATGCCTAATTCTCGGCATAATTGTTCGGCTGGTTCACGTTCCGGACCTTCGCCAACCATCATTAATTTTGCAGGAACCTCCTTTTGTACGTTATTAAAAATATTGATAATATCTGGAATACGTTTAACTTCTCTGAAATTACTAATATGCGTGATTATTTTTTCATCATCTGAAGCCATCATAGCACGTTGGCAATCGGTATAACCGTGTTTAAACTTCTTTAAATCGATAAAATTAGTAACGACACTAATATTCTGCTTAATATCAAACAAACGAAGTGTGTCGTCTTTTAAACTTTGTGAAACTGCTGTTACTGCATCCGATTTATTAATACTAAAGGTAACCGCAGGTTTGTAAAATGGATGATTACCAACCAGCGTAATATCTGTACCATGTAAAGTAGTTACAATAGGCACATAAATATCTTCTTCTCTAAGCATTTTTTGTGCCATATATGCAGCATAAGCATGTGGTATCGCATAGTGTACATGAAGAATCTCAATTTTATGAAGCTTCACCATGTCTACCAACTTACTTGATAAAGCTAACTCGTAAGGCTGATAATGAAACAAAGGATATTCTGGTACATTTACTTCGTGATAATGAATATTGTTACCTAAAAGTTCTAAACGAACGGGCTGATTATAAGTTATAAAATGAATAGTATGACCACGCTTAGAAAGCTCTAAACCTAATTCTGTAGCTACTACTCCACTTCCTCCAAATGTTGGATAACAAACAATTCCTATTTTCATTTAATTAGTTTTAAACGTCTAATGTATTTTAAGTATTTAGAGTTTATTACTCGAACCTAAAATAGATAAGATTTAATTTTTGGTTATTGATTAGTAGTTAAAATAGTAAATACTTACATCATTTAACTTTTTATAATTCAAAATTCTTTGTGCTTTTAGATGACTATCTTATAATAGCCTCATAGATAGCTTCTTGAATATTGGTTCTAATATCTGCACGTAATAACATGTTTTTACCTTTTGATGATGGATATGTTCTATTTGCCATAAAAACATAAACTAATTCTTCGTCTGGATCTGCCCATGTGTATGTACCTGTAAATCCAGAATGTCCAAAACTAGTCATCGAAACACAACCACATGTTGGTCCAGATTCTCCTAGTTGTGGTTTATCGAAACCAATACCTCTTCTTACTTTATTTTCACAAAAATAACAAGTGTTAAACTTATCTATTGTTTCTGGTTTTAAGTATCTAACACCTCCATAATATCCTTTTTGCAAATACATTTGCATGATTTTAGCGATGTCGTTAGCATTACTAAAAACACCAGCATGTCCTCCAACACCATCTTGCATTGCTGCACCCATATCGTGAACATAACCTTGTACTTTTTGAAAACGATAATAATCATCTTCTTCGGTTGGTGTAATACGTGTGTTACTAATCGTTTTGTACGGATTATAAACCGTATTATTTGCACCTAAAGACTTATAAAAATGATCTTGAACTAATTCGTTTAAAGGTTTGTTGTAATGTTCCTCTATATACTGCTTAAGAATGTAATATGGTAAATCGCTATAACGGTAACGCAAACGGGAAAGTAAATCTGTTTCTTTAATTATTTTTGGAATAGAATCTTGATAATCCTCTCGCATGTATAGATTATTGGCTACTTTAATATTAAATTTTCCTGTTGGAGATTTACGATAATATTTAGTTGAAGGTTGTTTTGTAACGGTATCTAAAGTGGCAAAATAAAAAGGAATCCAAGGTTTTAATTGTGCATAATGCGATAACATTTTCTTAAATGTTATATTCTTTTTATTACTGTTTTTGTAATAAGGAATTGCTTCTGATAGTTTTGTGTCTAAGGATACAATGCCTTGTTCTTCCATTTCCATAAACAATGGTAAAGTGGCTACAATTTTTGTTAATGAAGCAACATCGTAAAGATCATCTCCTCTTACTTTTTTAGAACCTTTATTATAGGTATGGTTTCCGAAGTTTTTATTGTAAATCACCTTTCCTTTTCTAGCAACAATTAACTGTATTCCTGGTGTCATACCAGCATTTACAGCATGGTTTGCAATAGAATCTATCTTTTTTAAACGATAAGAACTTAAGCCAACACGTTCTGGAACACTGTAACCCAAACGCTCTAAAGAATTTGTTTGTACACCATCTCCAACTTTAAAATATGGTCCTGCTGAAACTGGTAAAGTTCCTTTTGCTGGTAGGGCTCCAAATATAATTTCGGCAGAGGTTTCTTGAGCAATCTTACTGTTTTGGTAACTTACAACAACAGTTTCAATATTAGTAACTGTTTGTATATCTAATAAAGCATAAGGTTTAGCAAAGACATCTAAAATTACCGTATTTGTTCTTGCTATTTCGTATAACCAAGTTAATTCTTTGTCTGAAAACTTATACGATTTCCAAGGATTTGCATTAGATTTATGAAAACCAACAATAACTGTATTATAGTTTTGAAGCTTTGCTATTAAATCGCTTAATTTATCAGCTTTTACTTCATGAACCTGTGCATATTTTTTAAGCGCATTTAAAAATGGTTTACCACTATCATTACCTAATTCTACATAAGCAATTTTTTTAGTTTCTAAATGACGTAGTGGTAACAAACCAGAAGAGTCACGTGCAACAGTAACAGCTTGTTCCATTAACTCTTCATATAAAATATCGTCTCTTAAACGATTTAAATCATTACTTAAATTATGTGTATAAATAGGTTTGTAATTATTTAAGCCAACTTTGTATTTCGCTTGCAATAATTTCTTTACAGAATGCGCTAAACGTTCTTCTGTAATTAATCCCTTATTAACTGCTTTTTCAAGTTTTGCAATACCAGCTTCTGGATTTTCAGACATTAGCATTATATCGTTTCCTGCAAGAAAAGCGGCTAAATCTATATTCCCAACAGTACTTGTAGAGCCTTCATTAACACCATCTAGACCTTCAAATTTATAGTTTGCTGCACCTTTCATTGTTAAGGCATCAGTAAAAATAAGTCCTTTAAAACCTAGTTTTTCTTTTAAAATATTGGTTACAATGTTTTCTGAAATAGATGATGGATAATCTTGTCTAGGCTCTAAACTAGGAATGTTTAAATGTGCTACCATTACACTCGATAAACCTTCTTTTATTAATGTTTTATAAGGATATAATTCTACCGAATCTATACGTTTTGCATCGAATGCGACAGTTGGTAACGTTAAATGCGAATCAGCTTCAGTATCTCCATGTCCAGGGAAATGTTTAGCATTTGCTAATACACCTGCACTTTGCATACCTTTCATAAAAGCTGCTGCTTTTTCGGTAACGTTGTCTCTATCTTCACCAAAAGAACGGTTTCCTATAATAGGATTCTTTGGGTTTGTATTAATATCTACAACAGGAGCAAAATTAAAATGAACACCTAATCGTTTGCAATGCTCTCCTAATTGTCTTCCAGTTTGTTCTATTAAAAACTTATCTTTTACTGCTCCAAGTGTCATATTCCAAGGAAAGGAATAAGTAGAATCTAAACGCATACTTAATCCCCACTCAGCATCCATACCAATAAGTAAAGGTGTTTTTGAAGCTGCTTGTAATTCGTTATTAAGTTTTGCTTGTCTGTAAGGGCCACCTTTTGAATAGATGATACCTCCAATTTTATTTTTATTAATTAGGTTGAGAACTTTAGCTTTTTCAGCTTCAGTTTGGCTACTAAAAACCTGCACCATATATAATTGTGCAATTTTCTCGTTTAATGTTAATGAATTATAGACACTATCTACCCATTTTTTTTGCCCTTCGACATCTTTTGCTAGCAAAGGATTGCTAGTTTCTTGAGCGTAGATTGTATATGATATAAGGGATAAGGTAAGTAATAGGATTAATTTGCGCATAAAAATTTTCAATTTGAGTTACTATACTATTATAGAACTAAAAACTATGCCAAGTTATTATTTTTCGTACTATTATTAAAGATTTTAATAGAGATTTATGAAGAAATAATGAACAGTGAAATGTTCATGTTTTTTAAGCTATATTATTTTGAATAAATAGTATAAAATAAATCTTACTCAAGTAAATCTATATGCTTATCATGATAACCCAATAAATACAACACGCCATCTAAACCAATACTAGAAATTGAGCTTTGCGCATTATCTTTAACCTTTGGTTTTGCATGAAAAGCAATACCTAAACCTGCAAGATTTAACATAGCTAAATCGTTAGCACCATCACCAACAGCAATGGTTTGACTAATATTTAAGCCTTCTTTATTTGCTATTTCTTGTAGGTATTCAGCCTTTTTATTGCCATCTACAATTTCGCCGAGATAATTACCTGTAAGCACGCCATCTTTAATTTCTAACTGATTAGCATATACGTAATCGATACCTAATTCTTTTTGAAGGTAATGTCCGAAATAAGTAAAACCACCAGATAAAATTGCTGTTTTAAAACCGTAACTCTTTAAAGTATCTATTAAGCGTCTTGCTCCTTTTGTAATTGGTAAATTAACTGCTACGTCTTGAAGTACTTCTTCTTTTAATCCTTTTAAGAGTTTCATTCGCTTTTTAAAACTCTCGTTAAATTCAATTTCTCCTTGCATTGCAGATTCTGTAATAGCCCTTACTTCTGCTCCAACACCTGCTAAATCTGCTAATTCGTCTATTACTTCTGTTTGAATTAAAGTAGAGTCCATATCGAAACACACTAAACGTCTGTTACGTCTGTAAATATTATCTTCTTGAAAAGCAATATCGACATTTAACTGTCTAGAAATCTGCATGAATTTCTCTGTTAATTCCGATTTATTCTCAATTTTACCACGAATTGATAACTCTATTGATGCTCTTGGATATTCGTCTTTTTTAACTAAAGATGTTCTTCCTGTTAATCGTTTAATAGCATCTATATTTAAGTTTTTATCCGAAATAACCTGAGTAACCATAGAAATTTGCTCAGCAGATAATCTTTCTCCTAAAATAGTAATGATGTAGCGGTCTTTACCTTGCAATGACACCCAATTCTCATAATTTTCTAATGTAATTGGAGTAAACTTTGCTTGAATATTAAGCTCGTAAGCTTTAAATAATAAATCTTTTAAAACTGGAGAAGAATTTACTCCAGACTCTATTTCAAATAATATACCTAAAGATAAAGTATCGTGAATATTGGCTTGACCAATGTCTAATATCTTTGCTCCAGAAGAAGCTAATACAGCTGTTAAACTAGCTGTTAACCCTGGTTTATCTTGACCTGAAATGTTAAGTAAAAAGATTTCGTTCTTCATAAATATATTGAAAAAGTTACAAAAGGAATCGTTTAGTTTAGGAATCTATTGTGCCAACTATCGCTTGCTGGTACTTCCCAATTTTCATTTAATTCGGCAATATTAGTGACAAGGTTATTAAAAACTATTGTGTTTTTAGACACGGCTTTTTGCTTTGCCATGGTTCTAAAATCGGTTAAGGTTTTATGAGCTACAAACTCTCCTTGTTTATAGGATACATTCATTTTATCCATTAAATCTACACCGTATTCTTTTTCTAATTCTTGAATAAAGCGAACTGAAGCATCAATACTACAACCTGTTGCAGCTTGCGAGTCTTGATCTACAGCAAGGATAATAAAACGCTTGTATCTAATATCGAATCCTGCGTTTAAATCGCTTCCATGCGCTGTCCAATTTGTAATAAAGATGTTAAGCTTTTCTTTTATCGCTTCTAGTTCTGTTTCAGAAAAAGAACGATTTGCTTGATATATCCAGATTTTTGAGTGTTCTGGTAGTGTGTTAAATTCTACTAACATATTTTTTTATTCATTTAAAAGGTAAAAATAATACTTTACATCCAATCTTTGCGCTGAGATTCAATTTGATATAATAAGAAATTAACAATTTCATTTGCTCTATTTTCTTTTACATATAAAATCTTTGTGGCTTTTGATGCTGTGTACACTTCTACAGTTATTATATTTCTTAATTTTTGAAATACTGATTGTTTTGTAGCCACAGCTTGTACTTTGTGTATTTCAAGTAATTGCGTTATTGTTGAAATTGAGCCATCGCCAACTATCAAAATATTATCGTTTAATTTATAGTATGCTTTTTTGTGTTTTAAATAGATCATTAAAAGAAGTATCGGAACTACAAATAAGTTGATAATCCAAAAGTAGTTATCAAATACAAAAAAAGCAATGACATTAAAAAGCACTAGTGGTATAAGCATTGTTAATAGTAAAAAACGGATATAATAAGTCTCTGGTTTTTCTTTTTTAGAAGTTGTAGATAACCTTTGCATGAGCTTTTCTACTAAATAGTTTACTTGTAATTGATCTAAAGCTATAATCGAGAAATGTTTCTGTAGTTTCTTATCCACCATTGCTTGCTTTATACGCAAGGTGTTTAATCCAAAATAACGCTTTAACCTATTATTTACTATTTCTATATTTTGAATTCTGGACGGCGATAGAATTATTGCAACTTTGTTAAATAGCCCTTTTTTAATTTCTATCGTGTTTTTATGCTCAATAACTTGTAAATCGAAATTAAGTAAGAAGGTTCTTATTATAGAAAATAGTATTGAAATGATTAATGTTATTATTAAAAAACTAAAGATTATAAATATTAAAGTACTTACTGAATTACTGTTTTGGGTAAGTAATGCTTCAAATTTATCTCCTAATTTTAATTCTTGCATAAAGTCTTCGTAAGTAGAATACAATCCACCTATAAATCCTGCTATAATTAAGAAACTTTTAATATGGTTCTGACTGAAACCTTCTAAAAATAGCTTTTTAATAGAAGCTTTATAATAAATTTTTTGCTCGTCTTTAATTTCGTTAACGGTTTCTTCTTGATTATCAAGGTTTACACTCGAGAGTAATTCCTCTTTAAGAGCTTTTGCTTTATTTCTACTTAATGCAGTAATTTTAACTTCGGCTTTGGCATCTCCAGCAGTTTCAATATCTAATTGCACAACATTTATTATTTGCTGAAGTACATTTTGCTTAATATAGATATTCTGAATTTTGGACTTAGAAACTGTTATTTCCTCTTTATTTAATATGCCTTTTGAAAGTTTAAAGTCGTCTCCAGATATGTAAAATTTGAAATTAAGGTATTGTAATATTGAGCGTGCTAAAATGAATAAAAACACAATTACAACCGCCAGAATAATTTGGTATAAAGACAAACCAAACACTTTTTCTCCTTTTATTAGGTAGTAAGAAAAAGTTGCAATAGCAATAAAAAGGCTTTTTAGTATTTTGTAACTATTAAACCCGAAAAGTACTGCGATACCTTTAATAGATTGTCTTGATGGATTTTTAAAATCGTACACCTAGTTAATCTTGGTCGTTAACAGTTGGTTTATACGTGTAGCTTCTTCAAAAGTTAATCCGCTTATGGATAAATCTCCTCCAGATTCGCCTGCTGTATAAACGTGAAGTGATGCTAAATTAAATTTCTTAGCAATAAAACTCTGTTTCGTTTCTAGATGTTGTATTCTAATAAAAGGAACAGTTGTTCTTTTGTGCATCAACAAACCTTTAGCATAAATAATATCGTGATTTCTTAATGCGTAACCACGCTTTTTAAAACTTAGAATACTAATTACAAGTTGTAATATTAATAATAAGAACAAAAAGATAATAGCATACCAAAAAACATTAGAAACCCAATCTTCTTCTATTAAATTTTTAGCCAATATTACAATTCCAAATAGAATAGAATATTGAATAAAAATATTTATGTATAGTATTTTTAAATAGCTTTTAGAAATAGGATTAAGTTTAACCATCTCCGCTTTTGGAATGGAATCGATATCTATTTCTATATTAGTAAACATAACTATTTATCTAATTTTATATGTTTAATCCGGCTATAAACCAGATGAGATTGTTTTATAAATTTTGAGAACTTGCAATAAGCTCTGCAACATCCATAACTTTAATTTCGTTCTCTTTTTCTTTAACTTTTACACCGTCAGACATCATTGTCATGCAATAAGGACAACCAGTTGCAATAATATCAGGATTGGTTTTTAAAGCATCTTCTGTACGAAGTTCGTTAATGTCTTTGTCTCCTTTTTCTGGTTCTTTAAACATTTGTGCTCCTCCTGCTCCACAACATAACGCTGTAGATTTACTACGTTTCATTTCTAATAAAGTGGCGTTTAATGTGTTTAGTACATCTCTAGGAGCTTCGTATTCTGAGTTTGCTCTTCCTAAGTAGCAAGGATCGTGAAAAGTAATACGTTTACCTTTATAGTCACTGTCTTTAATTTCGAGTTGCTTTGTATTAATTAACTCTTTTATAAACTGTGTGTGGTGTAATACTTCGTACTTACCACCTAAGCCTGGATATTCGTTTTTTAAACAATTAAATGAGTGCGGATCGCAGGTTACTATTTTTTTAACTTCGTAACCGTTTAATACTTCGATATTCATTATAGCTTGCATTTGAAACAAGAATTCGTTTCCTGATCTTTTTGCTAGATCTCCTGTTGCGCTTTCTTCTGTTCCTAATACAGCAAAGTTTACGTTTGCTTTGTTTAGAATTTTAACAAATGCTTTTGTTATTTTTTTTGCTCTATCGTCGTAACTTCCAGCAGAACCAACCCAAAATAAAATATCTGGTGTTTTACCTTCTGCCATCATTTCTGCCATTGTTGGCACTATTAGTTGTTCGCTCATGTTACTTATTTTTGTTTACTCTACTTCTTTTATTGCTGCAAAATCTGTTTTTGCTATTCTAATATAAACTGCTAATTTCTTTTTGCCGTCTACTAACTTATTTTTTGAATCGTATTTTTCACCATCTGCTCTCCTAATGGCATCTGCTCCTAATAATACTAATTGTTTTTTAGAACAGTAATCGCAAAACACTTTTTTTAATGTAATGTTTATTGGTTCTCCTGCTTTATATTCAATCTCTGTATAGGCTTTTATTTGTAACGAATCTTTTTTAAAACTTTGAGCAGATACTATAGTACAACATAAAAATAGCACAAAAATTAGTGTGTATTTATATTTAGTGTTCATAGTATTCTCGTTTTTGTTTGTTTTTTTAGTGAGCTATATTTTTTAATACTTACAGACTATTAATTTAGTAAATAGCATTAATAAGTATTGCGTTAAGGATTGATGCTGTTCACTTATCTATCGATAGTCTTAACCTTTTTTATTTTTCTTAAAAAAGATATAGCGTAAAGCCTGACCTTTAGGTAACGCCCAAATTATGCTACTCGTCTTTCCAGTTTAATCTATCCATTTGGTTGTATGGCCAAGGTGCTCCATTGTTTTCAATATTAGTCATCATATTGTTAAGTTCCATTGGTGCTGCGCTTTCTTCCATTACTAGGTAGCTACGCATTTCCATAATAATATTTAATGGGTCGATGCTTATTGGACAAGCTTCTACACAAGCATTACAGCTAGTACAAGCCCATAATTCTTCTGGTGTAATGTAATCGTTTAGTAATTGCCTACCATCGTCTACAAATACACCTTTGTTTGCGTCTATGTTTTTACCTACTTCCTCCAGACGGTCTCTAGTGTCCATCATTATTTTACGAGGCGATAATTTTTTTCCTGTTAAGTTTGCTGGGCATTCGCTTGTACAACGTCCACATTCTGTACAAGAATAGGCGTTTAATAAGTTTAACCAACTTAAATCTTGTACGTCGCTTGCTCCAAATTTTGCAGGAGGTTCATCGGTTGCATCTTCTGCTGGTGCTGCGTAAGGATCTGCATCAGGATCCATCATTAACATGACTTCTTTGGTTACAACATCGTTATTTGGAAACTGTCCTTTTGGTGTTAGTTTTCCGAAATAAGTGTTTGGAAATGCTAATAATATGTGTAAATGTTTTGAATAGTATAGGTAGTTTAAGAACACTAATATACCTGTTATGTGAAGCCACCACGCGCCTCTTTCTATTATATGAAGTGTTTCTAGATTATCACCAAATAAAGGAGAAATAAATTGACTTATTACGTTTCCTGAATTTGCAGCTTGAAAAGATGAATCTGTTGCATTCATTACCAAGAATAAGGTCATTAAAACCATTTCGAAATATAGAATAAAATTCCCATCGTTTTTTGGCCATCCTTTCATTTCGGCACTCATAAAACGTTTTAGTTTTATAACATTTCTACGGATCCAGAAGATTACTACTGCTATAAAAACTAGAGTTGCAAGAATTTCGAAAGTTCCGATTAAGAATCCATAAAGTGATTCTGGTAATACTTGATGCCCAATACGGTGTGTTCCAAATAAACCATCGATTATGATTTCTAATACTTCTATGTTTATAATAACAAAACCTACGTAAACTATAATATGAAAAAATCCTGAGACCGGACGTTTTACCATTTTGCTTTGTCCTAAAGCAATCATGGCCATGTTTTTCCAACGTTGTGGTTTGTTGTCGTTTATCTCTTTGTCTTTTCCTAACTTAATGTTACGAAACAATTTTTGTACATTTTTTGCAAAGAAACCAATGCCTGCAATAAGGACAATGGCAAATAGTATGTTTGGTAAGTAATTCATTTTCTAGGGTTAGTTAGTTTATTTTTTGTCTTCTATCTCGTTACCTTCAGCATCATAACGTTTTGGTTTTTTTCCGAATAAAGAAAAATGCACATAACGTTTAGGATTTAGTTTCATATCCTCAAGTAGTTCTTCCATTTGCTTTGATGCACCTGCAAGATTCTCGTATAGTTGTTCGTCTTTTAATAATTTACCAATAGAGCCTTCTCCATTTTCTACACTTGCCATTAAGTTATCGAATTTTTTAATGGTAGCCTGCAGCTCTTCTACTGTTTTGGCTATATCTACTTGAGCTAATTTATTAGTCATTGTAGTTAGGTTACCAGAAGTAGCTTCAAAATTAGTAAGTGTATTGTTTAATTTATCCTTGTTAGTATCTATTAATCCATTTAGAGATTTTGCTGTAGCATTAAAACTTGCTACAGTAGCGTTTAAACCAGCAATACTATTTCTTAAATCTGCTTGAGCTTTTGCATCGAAAATATTGTTAAAACCTACTAAAAGAGTATCGGTTTCACTCATTACTTTTTCTATTTTTTCTTGTAATGGTGTTAAACGCTCGTTAACTAATTCCATCATACCTTCTTTTGTGGCACTTTGGAGGTAATCATCTGTTTTAGCATTTTCAGCATTATCGTAAGCAGGAAGAATTTGTATTTCTTTACCACCAATAAAACCATTTTGGAATAATTCGGCTTTACTATTCTTAGAAAACTTAAACTTAGTATCTACACTCATTTTAACGATTAGAGTACCCGATTGTTCGTCTTCAAAATAAATATCTAATACTTTACCAATGGCATAACCATTAATAGTTACTGGTGCCGAAGGCTTTAAGCCTTCTACATTATCGTATTTTGCATATACAATTATATCGCTTTCTAAAAGGTTGTTACCTTTTAAATAACTGAAACCGAATATAAATAGAGCTATTCCTGCAATAGCTAGTATACCTGTTTTGACTTCTCTGGAGATTTTCAAAATGAAAGTGTTTGATTTGGAACAAAAATAAAATAAATAAACTTAACAATGGCTCTATTTAGTACCACTATTTAAGGCGTCTTGTAAACTAATGCGTTCACCATCTCTGTAGGCTACTATAAATGCGCTTGTGAACCCTTTTTGTTTAGCAACCTTTTGCATTTTCTGTATTTTATTAATATCTGAAGTGTAACCATAAAAATACTTATACAATTTACCTTCTTTATCTCTTGAAATATCTTTTAATCCTTTGAAATTATATGGTTTAGGTTCTAACTTTTTTGAAGCTGCAGCAATTTGTACTTTAAAAATGGTGTTAGGTATTATTTTTTGGTTGGAAGGAATGTTAGTTTCTTCTTCGATAATATATTCTGTATCTACAAAATTTTGCTCTACGCTTTTTTTGTATGAAACAATAGCATTAGCCATTGCGCTAGATAATTCTGTTTGACCTTTTTTAGAATTAAGGTATCTACCTTCAGAAGTATTTGTTATAAAACCAGTTTCGACTAATACGCTTGGCATAACCGTTTGATGTAAAACAATAAAACCAGCTTGCTTAACACCTCTATTTTTACGTTTTAAATTATTAGTAAAATTTTTCTGTATTAAACTTGCTAACTGTATACTTTGATCTAGATACTGTTCTTGCATTAATGTGAGACCAATAAAAGACTCCGGAGAATTTGGATCGAAGCCATTATAATTGTGCTCGTAGTCTTCTTCTAGAAATATAACTTCGTTTTCTGCTTTTGCCACATCAAAATTTGTTTTGTTTCTATGAACTCCAAGTACATATGTTTCTGAGCCATGTGCTTGAGAAGTATGCGCATTACAGTGTACTGATACAAATAAATCGGCATTGGCTTTATTTGCAATTTCACCTCTTTTAAATAAATTGATAAAAACATCGGTTTTTCTGGTATAAACAACTTTAATGTCTTTATTCTTTTCAAGTTCTTTACCAACAGCAAGAACTACTTTTAAAGCAATATCTTTTTCTTTATATCCAGCTTTCGATGGTTTTCCAGGATCCTTTCCACCATGTCCTGCATCTAAAACAACGATAAATTTATCAGAATCGGATTGAGCATTTACAGATAGTGATACTGTTAATGTTATTATAATTAATAAGAAAAGCGTTTTTAGTTTCGTTTGCATAGTGATATAACAAATTTTATAAGCGTTTAGTATGGATTTGTAAATTATATAGATATGATAAATTAATCATAAAAAATATATGTAATTTTGTGAATTCAAATATCGAGCCATACTTTAGCAAAAATACATACAATAGCATTGCATACAAATAGAATTCATATACTTTTTGCCTTAAGTTTTACAGTGTTTATCAACACTTTTAGCTTTGCCCAAGTTGATGGTGAAGATAAAAGCATTGAAATTCCTAAGGAAAAAGAGGTTGAGAGCATTAAGCCTCCTACTAAGGTTAACGACTCCATTGTTATTCCTGTTGAAGAATTAATTACGATAAAAGAAACAGATTCTACCGTAACAGACTCTATAAAACCAAAACCGGCACTTTTACAAGCAACAGTAAGTTATAGTGCCGCAGATTATAATGCTTTTAATAGAAAAGAGCAAAAAATGTATTTGTATAATGAAGCGAAAGTAAATTATACCGACATGGAAATTACTGCTGGAACTATAGTTATAGACTACAGCAAGAATTTAATTTATGCTGGAAGAATAAAAGATACTGCTGGTGTATACTCTCAAAGACCCGTTTTTAAGCAAGGTGATAATCTCATAGAACCAGATTCTATGATTTTTAATTTTAAAAACAAGAAAGCAATAATTTTTAATTCTAACACAGAGCAGGAAGGAATGAAAATTAGGTCTGAGCGTTCTAAGAAAGAAAATGATTCTGTTTACTTTTTGAACAAAATGCGAATTACCACTGCCGAAAGTGAAGAAGATCCGGAATATTATTTTTTGATTGACAAGGCTAAATTGGTTCCAAATAAAAAGATTGTTGCAAGTTCTGCACAAATGTTTATTTATGATGTCCCTACTCCTATTGTTGTTCCTTTTGCCTTTTTTCCGCTAAGTAAAAAGCAAACATCTGGTGTTATATTTCCAAGTTTTGGAGAACAAAACGATAGAGGTTATTTTATTCAAAATGGTGGTTATTACTTTGCTATAAGTGATTATGTAGATTTAGCCGTTTTAGGAGATTACTATACTAATGGAAGTTATGGTTTGCGTTTAGAAAATAATTACAAGAAACGCTACAAGTATAATGGACGTTTAGGTTTTAGATATGAGAATTTAATTACTAGTGAGCGTGGTTTTTCAGATTATGCGAAAAATACGATTTATAATCTACGTTGGTCTCATTCTCAAGATACTAAGTCTAATCCTAATTCGCGATTTTCAGCTTCTGTAAACCTTGGTAGTAGTAATTATTATCAGCAATCTCAAAACCAGATTAATACTGCTAGTTTTCTAAATAATACTTTAGCTTCATCTGTATCTTACTCTAAAACATTTGAAGGCGAGCCACAAGTTAATGTTAGTTTAACTGCAACACATTCTCAAAACACGCAAACGGAAGAAATAAACTTAACATTACCAACATTACAAGCTAGTGTTGGTCGAGTATATCCATTTGCACCTAAAACAGGTTCAAAGAAAGGGATTATTCAAAATATAAACCTACAATATAGTGTAAGAGGAGAAAATCAAATACAAACTACAGATTCGCTTTTCTTTAAAAGTGAAATGTTTGATGACGCAAAAATTGGGATGCAACACACTATTCCTGTAACCACTAACTTTAAGGTTTTTAATTATTTTAGTGTGAGTGCCAATGCTAATTTTGAAGAAACATGGACACTAAATACTATTGACGAATATTATGATAGTGAGAATAGTGAAGTCGTTACAGAAGACATAACAGGTTTCGATGCTTACAGAACTTATAATTTTGGTGCTAGTATAGGTACTACTGTTTATGGGCAATTTAATTTTGAAAAGGAAGGTGAAGACAAAAAAATAAAAGCAATAAGGCATGTTATGCGACCAAGCATAAGTTATAATGTAAATCCTGCTTTCGATAAGTATTACGACTCTTACGAGGTTACAGATATAAATGGAGAAAGCATTAGTGAAAATGAATTTTCGCGGTTTGAAGGTAGCTTGTTTGGTGCTCCAAATAAAACTTATTCTAGTTCAATTGGTTTGTCTCTTAGTAATAATATTGAAGCTAAAGTTAGAGATAAAGACAGCACAAAAACAGAGCCTAAAAAAATTATATTATTAAATAATTTAAATTTTTCTACTTCTTACAATCTCGCGGGCGATTCCTTACGTTTTAGTCCTGTAAGAATGAGTGGTGGTACACAGTTATTCGATAATAAAATGAATGTGAATTTTGGAGCTACTTTAGATCCTTACGCATTAGACAATAACAATACGAAAATTGATGAATTTAATATAAGTAACGGCGGAAGTTTATTTAGATTAACTAGTGCTAACCTTACTTTAGGTTATAGCTTAAATAGTAAAGGTAACGATAGGAAATCTAATACTAGTGATAGAAGTAGAACTGAAACCTTAGACAGTGGTGGACGAGATGATGATTTATTTGGACGTTCTCAAGATTTTGCCGATCAGCGTTATGATGAAAAAGAAGATGATGAAAAGGATAAAGAGCCAAGTGATTTTTATAATTATTCTGTGCCATGGAATTTACGTTTAGCATATGCTGTAAATTATTCTAATTCACAACGCCAAAATGAGATATCTTCTCATTCCTTAATGTTTTCTGGTGATATTGAAGTGTCACCTAAATGGAGTATTGGAGCTTCTTCTGGGTACGATTTTAAAAACCAAGGATTCTCTTATACACAATTACGTTTTGGTAGAGATTTAATGAGTTGGCGTATGGATTTTAGTTGGATTCCTTTTAGTAGTAGAAGTTCTTGGAATTTCTTTATAGGAATAAAGTCTAGTATATTAAAAGACTTAAAATATGAAAAACGTCTTCAGCCAGATCAACAGTTATAGCATATTTAAAACAAGATATAGAACCTTGTTATATGAGTTTCTTAAAATCATTTATATAAAATAATACTTTCCATTTTATGAAAAAAATAATAACAACAACTAAAGCTCCTGCTCCTATTGGACCATATAATCAAGCTGTTTTAAGTGGCAACACTTTATATACATCTGGACAAATTGCTTTGCATCCAGAAACTGGCGAACTAGTTTTAGATAATATTACTATTGAAACAAAACAGGTTATGGAGAACATGAAAGCCGTTTTGGAAGCAGCAGACATGACTTTTGAAAACGTTATTAAATCTTCTATATTTATTAGCGATATGAATAACTTTGGAGCAATTAACGCAGTATACGGTGAGTATTTTAACGAAGCTACTGCTCCTGCTCGAGAAACTGTTGAAGTAGCAAACTTACCAAAGTTTGTTAATGTAGAAATAAGTATGATTGCTGTAAAGTAATTGTTTTCAAATAAAAAGAGCCTCATTAAATAGTTTTTAATGAGGCTTTTTTATGATTTATAAAGAGGTATTTTATTCCTTTTTATTCGTGTGAAACTTTACTAGACCTTCTATAGGTCGCCTTTCAAAATTACCAGTTTTGAAACCTAATTCTTTTGCTATTTCTTTTATTTCATCTTGACAGAAATATGCAATAGAGCCTGCGAAATGAACAGGAACTGTTTTTAATTCTTCTTTAAACTGAAGAATCATGTTATTTGTAAATAAACGAATTCCATCTTTTATTAATTTATTTACATATTTAGAATCCTTATTCAAAATCATAAACTCTGCAAAGTTGGCTAGATAAGCATTAGGATTTGGCTGCTTATATAAGTTATATTTAATATAATCTGATTCCAAATTGTATTTATCTGCAAAGGCGATTTTAATTTCTTCTGGCATGTGGTTAAAATAATAATCTCTTATTAATTGTTTTCCAAAATAATTACCAGAAGCATCATCCATTAAACTATAACCTAAAGAATCTACACGCTGTTCTAGTTTTTTACCATCGTAATAGCTACAATTAGATCCTGTACCTAATATGCAAACTACTGCGGCTTCTTCTGGAGTGTTTATAGTTGCAAATACAGCAGCTAAAGTATCTTCATTCACTTCTACTGTTGCATTTGTGAAAAATTGCTGTAAGACCACTTTTAAAGCTAATCTTGGATTTTCTGTTCCACAACCGGCTCCATAAAAAAAGATATTAGTAACCTTCTCTCTATTGTTTTTTAACTCCTTACTTTTTTTAATAGTCTTTCTTAGTTTTTTTTCAGAAAGAATAGCAGGATTTAAACCTTTGGTTCTAATTTTTTCTAGTAATTGATTACCCTTTATATCTACTGCCATCCAATCGCATTTTGTAGAACCACTATCAACTATTAATATCATAATTTAAAATTAGTTTAATTAATAAGGCCAAAAGACTTTTAGTTAAAAGATAAAATCCATTTGACATAAAAAAGCGCAACAAAAGCTTTTAAAGGTCTTTTGTTGCGCTAAATACTATTTAATATACAAAACCTTAAAGTGTATTTACTTTTTCGGCCAAGTCTACTAATTTATTTGAATATCCAAACTCATTATCATACCAAGATACTAACTTGAAGAATGTAGAGTTTAATTCTATTGCAGAATCTGCATCGAAAACACTTGTTTTTGTTTCGCTAACAAAATCTTGAGATACTACAGCATCTTCAGTATATCCTAAAACACCTTCCATAGAACCTTCGGCTGCTTTTTTCATAGCTGCTTTAATTTCTGCTAAAGACGTTGCTTTTTTAGTTTTAACTGTTAAGTCTACTACAGATACATCTACAGTTGGTACTCTAAATGCCATTCCTGTAATTTTTCCATCTAATTCTGGAATTACTTTTCCAACAGCTTTAGCAGCTCCTGTAGAAGTAGGAATAATGTTGTTTATAGCACTACGACCTAAACGGTAGTTTTTACGAGAAGGAGCATCTACAGTAAATTGTGTAGAAGTTGCAGCATGAATAGTTGTCATTAATGCTTCTTCAATACCAAAATTATCTTCAATAACTTTAGCTAAAGGCGCTAAACAGTTTGTAGTACATGATGCATTAGATACAATTGTATGGTCTGCAGTTAATTTATTATCATTTACTCCCATTACAAACATTGGAGCATCTTTACTAGGTGCAGAAATTACTACTTTCTTAGCACCACCTTGAATATGGTAATCTGCTGTTTCTAAAGTTGTAAAAATACCTGTACACTCTGCAACAACATCTGTTCCTACTTCATCCCACTTTAAGTTTTTAGGATCTCTTTCTGCAGTTACTCTAATTGTTTTTCCATCGACAACAAGATTGCCATCTTTTACCTCAATAGTACCATCGAATCTACCGTGTACAGAATCGTATTGTAATAAATACGCTAAGTGCTCTACATCTAATAAATCGTTTATTGCAACAACATCTACGTTATCACGTTTAACAGTCGCTCTAAATACAATACGACCAATTCTACCAAATCCGTTAATTCCTAATTTTAATTTTGACATAATTCTTTTTTCTATTATTATGTGGTCATGATGTCTGACACACGAATTAATTCTTTATTTACTTCTGATTTTCCTTTTACAGCTTTTTCTAAAGGTGTTAAAACTATTTTATCGTTTAATAAACCAACCATGTAATTAGATTGTCCTTCCATTAAACTTTCTACAGCCTTTACTCCCATTCTACTTGCTAAAACACGATCGAAACAAGATGGCGTTCCACCACGTTGCATATGACCTAAAACAGAAACACGTACTTCGTATTCTGTCATGTTCTCTTCGACATAGTCTTTTAATTCAAAAACATTTTTTCCAATTTTATCGCCTTCAGCTACAACTACAATACTTGAAGATTTACCAGATTTTTTACTTCTACGTAAAGACTCTAATAAACGGTCTAAACCTAAATCTTCTTCAGGAATTAAAATCTCTTCTGCTCCTGCTCCAATACCACAGTTTAGAGCAATGTGTCCTGCATCTCTGCCCATTACTTCAACAAAAAACAATCTGTTGTGTGAACTTGCTGTATCTCGAATTTTATCTATACATTCTACAACTGTGTTTAAAGCAGTATCGTAACCTAATGTGTGAGATGTTCCAAAAATATCGTTATCGATAGTACCAGGAATTCCCATTACCGGAAAGTCGTATTCTTGGTTAAAGATTAGTGCTCCGTTAAATGTACCATCTCCTCCAATAGTTACTAATGCATCTATTCCTTTTGCTGTTAAAGCATTGTATGCCTTTTTTCTTCCTTCTGGTGTTCTAAACTCTTTTGATCTAGCAGATTTTAAAACAGTTCCACCTTTATTAATAAGACCTTTTACGTTTCTTGCGGTAAGTTCCTTAAAATCGCCTTCAATCATTCCTTCATAGCCACGATATATCCCTACACATTCTATGTTATGAAAAGCACATGTTCTTGCTACAGATCTTATTGCCGCATTCATTCCTGGAGCATCTCCTCCAGAGGTCATTACTCCAATTTTTTTTATCGTTTTAGACATTTATTTACCTTGTTTGAAGCTAAGCTAATAAAGTAAATTAATATAATACTACCAATTTGTTAAAAATTAACAAGCGTATTTTTACTATAACGTTTTAGTTAATGAAATTGTTGAAAAAAGGTTAAAATGATGATGAATTATGACTTTTTAAATTGTCAAAAATTGAATTATTGAAGTGATTTTGAATTATTTGCTTTGGATATAATAGATCAATTTGAAGTAAGTAGATTAAGACTAAAAAAAAATCATCTTAAGTTAAGATGAAGAATTAATCCTTCTTTTTAAATTCAAAACCAGGTGGAAGTTCTTTGTTTTTTTCTTCAGGAGCTGCCTCTTCTTCGGGAGCTTCTTCTGTAACTTCTTTTTCTTGTTTAGTGAATATTTTTCGAAGTAATTCTCCAAACGTATCAAAATCTACAGAATAAGCAATACCAAGACCTTGTGTGTAGCCTATTTCTTCTCCAAAATTTCTAATACTATTTTCTCTATTAAAAACTGTAGCAGTAAGTGTCCCTTCTTCATTTAACAAGAAATCTACCTGTACATCTCCTGCAATTACAGAATCTCCAGCGCCACCAACTGGTACTCCTACTTTACCATTTATTAGTACCCGATCTGTAATTTTAGTTTGTAATGTAAAACCAACACGATCATCTGTATTGTAATCTGGTCTGTTTTGGCCTGCTTCGTAATTTAAACCTATTTTAATTTTATTATCTGCATCTGTAAAGATTCCATTAATAAGACCGTTAATACGTTCTGCAATGGTTCCTGTAAAATTAATGTCTTGCAATTGTCTATTAAAACCTCCAGTTGTTAATAAATATAATGCCTGGTTTTCTTTATCTGTATCAGAATCTAATCTATAATTTAATTCCGACTTAATAGTTGAACTCGCATTAGGGAAATCGAATATAAACTCTGGTTCTGGCCTTTCTAACTGTCCTGTTAAATTTATTTGTAGTTCTACAGGAATGGTTCTATTAATAGGCTCATCTAATAAAGGAGAAGGATTTGTTCGTGTTTTATAAATGGCTTGAATATTTATTTCAGCATCTAATGGCGATCCGTCCCAACCTATAGTACTTTCGTAGGGCTTTACGCTAAACTCCTTTTGTACTATACCTCCGTATAAGAAATTGTAGACACCTTCATAGACTACAAAATCACCATACATCTCAAACTTATCGTTTGTATTAATATTAAATAGTAAACTTCCGTTTCCTCGACCACGAATAGTACTTCCGGACTCTTTATCCATTACTATTTCTATAAGTGCTTCTTGGGTTACATCTAAATCGAAAAAGAGCTCTAATCCAGAAATATTCTTAGTTTCAATAGTTTTACCTTCAGATTTGGCTAGTTTTTCTTCAGGAGTTAAAAAATGAATAAAAGAATTATCACCAAAAGATTCAACATCGCTTAAAGGAATATAAAATTCTGTGCCTGCCATTGTTTCAGCTTCAGCTGTAATTCTTAATGCTTCTGTTGGTCCAAATATATTAGCATTACCTGCAATAAAACCTGTACCGTAATATAAAGACTCTTCAGTTTCTTTTGTATCTAATATTAGTAGTCTATCTGTATCAAGGTCCAAATTTAAGCGCCACTTTGCAAAATTAACATGACTTACAACACCATCTAATGTCCCTTTTGTGTTATGCTTTATATCTGTTAACTTTATATTGTTAAAATTAAAGTTTTGGTTGTCTAATGTTACTGAAGAATTGTTTTGAAAACCAAAATCTACATTTAAATAAGGTACTTTTAATCCTCCATTATTAATATTTAAAGCTCCATTAAACTTAGGTTGCTTTAAATCTCCAAGAATATCAATTTTACCTGTTACCTCTCCTCTCACATTACTTAAAACAGGCTCTAGTAAAGGAGACAGTATATTAATATTAAAATCATTAAAGCGTAAATTCACATCTATTGCTGCGTTTTTAGACGAAAGATCTATATCTCCAATGGCTTCGAAAGAATTTTTTGTATCGTCTTTAATTTTAGCCTTAATACTATAATTAGTTAGTGATTGGTTACCTTTTATATTAGCATCAAAAGATCCAAAATAGGTATCGTTAATTTCTAAATCGTCTATTGTAATAGACGAGCTAGGAAGATAATTTCCGTTTTTTTGAAGTAAATCTAACTTTCCATTTACGTTACCTGCTAAAGATAAGCTGTCTATTCTAGGTGTAATTTTAGCTAAATCGACATCTTTAAAATTAAGCTTTATATCCTTATATGTAGAATCCTTTACAACACCACCTAATTTTATTTCCTCCTTATTATGACTTAAAACAAGTTGCTCGATATTAAAATCTGTAAAGCCGTTTCCTATTTCAATTTTGTTGTATTTATCAGATGCTTCATTAACCTTCCAAAGATTGTCTTTAAAAGTGATTTCACTCGTTTTAAAACCGACAACGGAATTGTTTTGCTCATTAATTGTATGGTAGAAACTAAGGTTAAAATCGTCTGTATTATTGCTACCTCCTTTAAATTCGCTACGCATGTAAAGCGTATCATTTAAGGTTACATTAATTAAATTGAATTTTGAAATATTGTAAAAGTTAGTGTTTAAGCTGTCAATCTCGACATAGGTATTAAAAAGTGGGTTTTTATTATCAACCTGCACTTCTATTTCACTTGCAAAATAATCTAACCACTCAATTTTAGGAGATTTAAATGTTAGCTTAAACTCTTTTTCGTCTGTTTCTACACGACCTCTTACATAAGTGTTTTTTCCTAATTTTAAATCTGGATAAAATACTTCAACAATTTTGTTATAAATTTTGAAGTTAAAATTAATAAACTGATCTGTATCAATAGCATTTGGAGGCTGACTTGTGTATATGCTTTTAATAGAGTTTTCAAATAAATCTGGAACATCTTTAAACAGGAACTCACCTCTCATGTTCCCTTCTATTATATCTGGAGAATTAACATTAATAATATGCTCTTTACCTTCAAAAGTAGATGTTATTGCAAAATCTTCAAAATAGTAATCGTCTGTTTCGTTTTTATAATTTGTTTTCTTAAAGGTAATATTTCCAACAGCATCATCTAATGTTGTGCCCTTCATTTTCATTTGCACATTTCCTTTAAAAAATGATAATGAGTCTCTTGTGTAAAGGTTTAATTTTTTTAAGTCGGCATATTCTACATTTGCCGAAAAATCGAAAGCATTAATAGCTGAAGATAAATCTGCTAGTCCGTTAAAATCAAGTTTTAAGTTTTTATCGTTTGCAACAAGTTTTCCGTTAAAAACACTTTGTTCGTAATCTCCGTTTACAACAATATTTTGATAATCATATTTGTTATAATTTATAGAAAAAACATCTCCTTTAATTCCTGTTCTTAAATTCTCCTTTTTAAACCCTAAACCATCAACATCTAAGTTAGACGATATTTCTCCTAGGTTTGGGTCTTCTAAAAAAGCACCAATATTAAACTTATCGAAAACAATGTTTCCTTTATAAGCAGCATGATCTATATCGTTAACATCTGTTAGGCTTAGGTTAGATTTAATGAAACCTAACTCTGTATTAATATCTAATTCTGCATTAATTTTAGTTGGTGTAATATTAGTAGTTCCATTAATATTAAAATCTCCTAGTTTGTCGAAAATAGATGGTATAGAAGCACCTAAAACATTAGGTAATAATCGTTTTAAGTCTTTATAATTAGATGTAAGATTTGAAAAGTTACCATACATAGCAAAGTTATTCTCTTCACTATTTAAAAGGTTTTTAAAATTTATATCTCCATAAATTTTTGTTCTCGTGCTTGTATTTAACTTTAAATTTTTAAGCTTTAAATCGTTTAAAGTACCTGAGATTTCAGTATTAAAACGGGCACGTTGATTAACACCAAATTCGTTATAGAATACGTTTAATTCATCTAAAGCAATATCAGCATCACTAAAATAGGCTTCTACTTTTACTTTATTTTCAAAATCTTTAAAATCTTCTCTATCGTATAAAAAAGTTAAATCACCTTTTAGTGTAGAGTTTTTTGTTCTAATGTTAAGTGCATTAAAAGTCATATCTTCAAGCGTGTACTTGAAGTTGGTAGACATGTTTTGAATAACTAAACCTCTATTGTCTAAGAAGGAAAGTGTATTTATTCTAGTACTTACATTGCTACCTTCAATTAATAAATTTGTAGCATTAATATCTAGTTTGTTAAACTCAAGTACTTTGGGTGTTTCTTTATTCTCGTCTATTAACCTAAATATGCCATTGTAAATAGTTACATCGCTAGAAGATAGCAGAAATGTACTTTTTTCGGCTCTAGGATTATCATCGTCAAATCTTGCAACAAAAACATCGAGATTAGTATCCGTCTCACCTTTATAGGTAATAACATTAAAGATAAGATCTTCCATATCAATATCCCCAAAATTTAAAGTACCATCAAATAAATTTCTAAAATTTATAATTGATGTATTCAATTCTGTAGCACTAATAAGCGTATCTTGTTTAAAATCTCGTATTAAAATTTCTTTTAATTCAACATCTCCATTAAACTGAAGTCCTATTTTACCAATATTAATATCTGTTTTAAAATCGTCGTTAATACGCTTAGTGGCGTAATTACCTAACCTAGTTTGAACAGCAGGAATAGACAATACCAACACCAAAATGATGAAGAGTAGCAATAAAATTGCTATTAATTTACCAACTATTTTTAGAAATTTCTTGATGAGAGATTTAAGTTTAAAAAGCTACCTTTGTTTTCGATTAAATTCAATTCAAAATTAACAATTATAATGCCGAATATTTACTAATGTCCTCACAAAATATTTACATACTAGGTATTGAGTCTTCTTGCGACGATACTTCTGCAGCAATACTGTGCAACGACGCTGTTTTAAGCAATGTAGTTGCTAGTCAAAAAATTCATGAAGAATTTGGTGGCGTGGTACCAGAATTAGCTTCTCGTGCACACCAACAAAATATTGTACCTGTTGTGCATCAAGCTTTAAAAGAAGCAAATATTACTAAAGAACAACTTCATGCTATAGCATTTACACGTGGTCCAGGCTTAATGGGCTCACTTTTGGTTGGTACTAGTTTTGCAAAATCTTTAGCTTACGGGTTAGATATTCCATTAATAGATGTAAACCACATGCAAGCCCATATTTTAGCACATTTTATTGCTGAAGACGGTTTTACTAAGCCTAAATTTCCTTTTTTAGGTATGACTATTTCTGGCGGACATACACAAATAGTAAAAGTAAGTAGCTATTTTAAGATGGAAGTTATTGGTGAAACAATAGACGACGCCGTTGGAGAAGCCTACGATAAAAGTGGTAAAATGCTTGGTTTAGGTTATCCTGCTGGTCCGGAAATAGATAAACGTGCACAATTAGGCAATCCTAAAGCATTTCAATTTACTAAGCCAAGAGTTGCAGGTTTAAACTTTAGTTTTTCTGGTTTTAAAACTGCCGTCTTATATTTTATACAACGAGAAGTAAAAAAGAATCCGAATTTTGTAGCTGAGAATTTAAACGACATCTGTGCCTCTATTCAATACACCATTATTGGTATTTTAATGGATAAGTTAAAGTTAGCAACCAAAGAAACAGGTATCAACCGTATTGCTATTGGTGGTGGTGTTTCAGCTAATTCTGGTATTAGAAAAGCATTAAAAGAAGGAGAACAAAAATTTGGTTGGACAACCTATGTTCCAAAATTTGAATTCACCACCGATAATGCTGCTATGATTGGTATTGTTGGCTATTTAAAATATTTAGAAAGCGATTTTGCAGCGCAAGATGTTATGGCTTCTTCTAGATTAAAAATATAATGGCATATAACCAGCATTTAGCAACACGAATTAGAGAACAACTAAAATATTATTCTGAAGCATTTACTGAGAAGAAAATGTTTGGAGGTGTTAGTTTTTTATACGAAGGTAAAATGACAATTGGTGTTATAAAAGAAGAGCTAATTGTTAGAGTTATAAACGATAAAATGGCTAAAGAGCTTGAAAAAACCAACGTAAGGCCAATGGATTTTACTAAAAAGCGTACAAAAGAGTTTGTTTATGTATCTCAAAATAGTGTTAAAACCGAAACAGAACTACTTCATTATATAGAGTTAGGTTTGGAACATGCTAAAAGCAAGCTATAGCACTATTCGCATGTAAAAAGCTTATTTCTAGTGATTTAAAGCGTTTTTGATGCTCTCAATAATCTAATGTTATTAAAATACTTGTTAATAAGCTCCTAAACTATTACAATAGACGTCTTAATTTTTCGTTTTTTTGTTCTTTCAACTAAAAAAACATATTTTCTATAATGAATAAAATCGTAATCCTACTTTTACTAAGTCTATCACTTTCTGCTTTTGCACAAACTAATGCTAAAAAAGAGCTTAAAAAAATTGAAACTTTAGAGCAAGCCGAAGAGTATATTGGTGAAAC
Source organism: uncultured Lacinutrix sp. (assembly GCF_947500605.1). Taxonomy (GTDB): domain Bacteria; phylum Bacteroidota; class Bacteroidia; order Flavobacteriales; family Flavobacteriaceae; genus Lacinutrix. Next base: position 418,080 of record NZ_CANMSJ010000001.1, read on the forward strand.
AAAATCTAAAAAGAAAAAATTGATGGTCTTCAATGAAGAAAAACATCAAAGTAAACTTGCTAAAGAACTTTTAGATATGCCTGTAGGTTTAACAAAAACTGAAAGAACTCAGTTTAAAAAAACTTTTTACAAAGTAATTCAGAAGGAAAAAGAACCGCATTATAGAATTAGTTATATCTTTTTTGATGGTAATAAAATGCCTGTATCTGAGATTTATAGACTTCGTAAAACAATTATGGCTGAATATGGTAAAGGTGTTGATTTTGGAGACTTAGCCAAAAAATACTCTATGGCAGAAAACGCTTTAAAAGGTGGTGATACTGGTTGGGTAAAAGATGGACAGTTACCTATTGAAATTGAAGAAGAAGCTAACGATTTAAAACATGAATTAGATGCTATTTTCGATGTTGGTATTACAGACGATAACGGATTTTATATTATTAAAAAAACACACAGATTACAACTTATAAAAGAAGTTTATGTACTTAAAGTACAAGAAACAATAGACTAATGCAACTATTCTATAATCCTGAAATAACAGAAACTACAGCACAATTCTCTTTTTCTAAAGAGGAAAGTAAGCATATTATAAAAGTGCTTCGTAAAAAGATTGGAGATACCATGCATATAACTAATGGTGCTGGTTGGTTGTTTTCTGCTGAAATTATTTCGGATAATATAAAAAATTGCGTAGCAGAAATTAAGACAAAGCAATTTCAAAAGCAACCAAAATCTCACTTACATTTAGCAGTAGCACCAACAAAAATGAATGACCGCTACGAATGGTTTCTAGAGAAAGCCACAGAAATTGGCATTCAAGAAATAACACCTATTATTTGCGATCATAGCGAGCGCAAAATTATAAAACAAGAGCGTTTCGAGAAGATACTACAGTCGGCAATGAAACAATCTTTAAGTTGTTATTTACCCAAATTAAATAATGCTATTGCTTTTAAAGACTTTATAAAACAAGAATTTAAAGACAATTTGTTTATTGCCCATTGCGAAGAAACCAATAGAAAGTCCTTAAAACAACAGCTAGAACAAAATAAGAATACAACTATATTAATAGGTCCTGAAGGCGATTTTAGCACCAAAGAAATTGAAATGGCTGTTAATAGTGAATTTATTCCTGTAACTTTGGGAGAAACACGCTTACGTACAGAAACAGCTGCAATTGTAGCTTGTCATTCGGTTGCTTTTACAAATGAGTAATATGAAAAAACACATAACAATTGCTTTATTTCTAGTCTCAATAGTTTCCTTTTCTCAAGACTTAGCAATTTTAAAGTATAAAGGTGGTGGCGATTGGTATTCTAATCCTACAGCATTACCTAATCTTATTAAGTTTTGTAATGCAAATATAGATACGAAAATGAACGAAAAACCAGAAACTGTAGAAGCTGGTAGTACAGACATTTTTCAATATCCTTTATTACACATGACGGGCCATGGCAATGTGTTTTTTAACGAAGATGAAGCAAAAAACTTGCGTAATTACTTAATTTCTGGTGGTTTTTTACACATTGACGATAATTATGGAATGCAACAATACATTACCAAAGAATTAAAAAAAGTATTTCCTAATCAAGAATTAAAAGAATTACCTTCAAATCACGACATATTTAAAACTTCATTTTCTTTTCCAAAAGGTTTACCAAAAATTCACGAACACGACGGCAAACGACCACAAGCATTTGGTTTATTCCATGAGAATAGATTAGTTCTTATTTTTACTTTAGAAAGTGATTTAGGAGATGGCTGGGAAGACCAAGAAGTACACAACGATCCTGAAGACGTTAGATTGAAAGCTTTACAAATGGGAGCAAATATTGTTAAATATGCTTTCGAGAATTAGCAGTAATCAATTATCATTGAACAATAATCAATGATTACTGATTTATGAAAACCGATAATTGAAAAAATGCAACTCACCCACTACACCACTAACTTCAATAAAAAAACATTTCCAATCACTTTAGTTTGCGAAAACGTAACTAACGCTCCAAACATTGGCAGCTTGTTTCGTATAGCTGATGCTTTTGGAGTAGAAAAAATTATCTTTTGCTCGCATGATATTCCGTTAGGTCGAAAAATGACAAAAACGTCTCGTGCTACAGAAAAAGTTGTTAACTATGAAGTTATTGAAGATATAGCAGCAGTTCTTTCAAGTTTAAAAGCATCTAATAATCAATGTTTTGCTTTAGAAATAACAGAAAACAGTACTCCTATTCATACTTTTAATTTTTCAGCCGATAAACCAATTGCGTTAATTATTGGAGACGAGAATTTTGGTGTTTCAGAAGCGGTTTTAAAAGCATGTGATAATGTAATTCATATTAATATGTTTGGACAAAACAGTAGTATGAATGTTGTGCAAGCAACCAATATTGCATTGTACGAGATAACAAAACAGCTCTATTAAGTAAAATTAAAGCAAACCATTACTTTCGTTTGCTTAATTTATTAAAATAACTTTTCTATCAGTATATTTACTAAATGAATTCGAGAACAATATCAAACGGAATCCTTAGAGCTATAACCATACTTGTTGGTGTAATTATTCTATTGTGGTTTTTATATAAAATACAATCTGTAATCGCGTACGTTGCTATTGCAGGTGTCGTTTCTCTCTTAGGAAGACCGATTAAGCGTTTCTTTATGTCTAAACTAAAGTTTGGAGATACACTTGCCGTGGTAGTAACTATGTTCTTATTTGTACTTATAGTAGCTGGAGTTATTGGTATGTTTATTCCTTTAGCAATAGAACAAGGCCAAAACCTATCTTTATTAGACATTGACCAGTTACAAGGCAATATTGAGAATTTGTATACAGAGTTTATCAATCATTTTAACTTAAAAACTTCAGATGTAGAAGATACTATTCAAGATTCTAAGTTGATGTCAAACTTTAATTTTAGCTTTATTCCTAACATACTAAACGCTATAGTATCTGGTTTTGGTAGTTTTAGTGTTGGATTATTTTCGGTGTTGTTCATTTCCTTTTTTTTCTTAAAAGACAGTACTTTATTTAGTAATAGTATTATGGCACTTTTTCCTAAAAAACAAGATCAGCGTATTAAAAAATCGTTGTATACAATTAGAGATTTATTATCTCGTTATTTTGGAGGTTTAGTACTACAATTATTAATCTTATTTATTATTTACTCTGCTGTGCTGTTTATTTTTGGTATTCAAAATGCTATAATTATTGCTTCACTTTGTGCACTTTTAAACGTTATCCCTTATGTTGGACCAATGATTAGTGCTGTTTTAATAATACTATTAACCATGTCTAGTAATTTAGGTGAGAGTTTTAGTGATGTTATATTGCCAAAAACAATTTATGTAATGATTGGTTTTGTAGTAGCACAATTGGTAGACAACTTTTTTAGTCAACCATTTATATTTTCTAAAAGTGTAAAATCTCATCCATTAGAAATCTTTATCATCATTATTATAGCTGGTTTACTTTTTGGAATAGTAGGTTTAATATTAGCAATTCCGTTATATACAGCTATAAAAGTTATTGCTAAAGAATTTTTATCTGAGTACAGAATAGTAAAGAAATTAACAAAAGGATTAGATGTTAAAGAATAGTTTAAATAATGCTGTTTTAAATAATGAAAATCAAGAGTTTATAGAAAATAATTTAAATGCAGACATAGGTCAATTATTACTAAAGAAAACGTTAAACACTTCAGTCACTTTAAAACTACTTATAGAGCAAATTGAAGCAAAAAAACGTTGTCGGAAAAAACTCCCTATTTGGTTTTCTACAAAAAACATATACTATCCTAATAAGCTTAATATAGAACAAACCTCTTCTGAAATAACAGCAAAATATAAAGCTAATTTAGTCTCCGGAAAAGCATTAATAGATTTAACAGGTGGTTTTGGAGTAGATTGTTATTACTTCTCTAAACAAATAGAACAAGTTTATCATTGCGAAATCGATAGTAATTTATCAAATATAGTACAGCACAATTATAAGCAGTTAAAAGCTAAAAATATTACATGTATAGCTAAAAGCGGTATTACAACCTTAGAAGAAGAGAAAAAGCAATACGATTGGATATATATAGATCCTTCAAGACGGGACGATAGTAAAGGAAAAGTCTTTTTACTTAAAGATTGTTTACCTAATGTGCCTAAGCACATAGAATTACTATTTGAACACTCTAAAAAGATAATGATAAAAACATCTCCATTGTTAGATGTTAGTTCTGGAATTTTAGAATTGAAACACGTAAAGGCAATTCATTCTATAGCAGTAAATAATGAAGTAAAAGAATTGTTATGGATTTTAGAACGAAATTATAACGACCAAGTAGAAATTAAAACGGTAAACATTACTAAGGAAAACAATCAAATATTTAATTTTTATTTAAATGAAGAATCCTTTGCTAATGCAGAACTTAGTATGCCACTCGCCTATTTGTACGAGCCCAATGCTGCTATTTTAAAAACAGGAGCTTTTAATGTTTTAGCCGAAAAATTAAATTTAAAAAAACTACATAAACACTCACACCTTTACACCTCTGAAGCACTTATAGATTTTCCTGGTAGACGCTTTAAAATTAATAATGTTATAGATTATAATAAAAAGAAATTTAAGCGAGAATTTAATGGTGTAAAAGCTAATGTAACTACAAGAAATTTTCCTGAATCTGTACAACAAATTCGTAAGAAACTAAATTTAAAAGATGGTGGTAACGATTATTTGTTTTTTACTAAGAATAGAGAAGACAAAACAATCATTATTATTACAATTAAAGCATAAAAAAAGGCCCAATCATAACGATTAGGCCTTTTTCAAATTTATTTATTTTAGACTAATTTTGAATTGGAGAATTATCCAATAACTGGTTATTTGATGAGATTGTTACATCAAAAGTTGAACAATTATTAATAAGAGTTTCCATTTTTTGATCTGATATTCCCGAAGCTGTTGTCTCTTCTATAGTAAATAATAACTCACCTTCTGCAAAAGAAGTCCAAGCAGTTGTACTGCCAGGTGCTACATCTTGAAAATGGGCTAATAACGACATGTTAGAATCGTAAATTTTAAAATTGAATGCAACTGTACCGTTGTTTACAAAACGTGCCTCAGGATTTGTATCATTACAAGTAATATTACTTGTAAGATTTGCTTCTGTTTCTAAACTAGCAATATCTTCAACAGAACAACTAGAAAACATTATTACCACTATTGCTAGTGAGATTTTTTTAAGTAGATTTTTCATTATATTTTATTTGGGACTGCAAAAGTACCATCTCTTTAACGTATTTATTATGCTCATAAATAGTTGAGTATAAAATTCGATAAAAAGTAAATAAAACAGATGTATTACGTTATATTTTAATATAATAGCAATCTTTTAAATAAAAAAAGTTTAAAATGCTAGAAAACAGAGGTTAACTGTTATTGTTTTTGGCAAGTGTGATAATAGCTTTTAATTTTTCCATTCTAGCTATTTTTTCTTGGCGAAGTTTATTCTTCTTCTTATCCATTAGCTTTGTATGCTTTGCTTTATTTTTTGTGTTCTTAGCACTTCCAGATTTAGCCATAGTTAGTAAGATAGTTATTTAATTTAAGGAAACGTTATTAAACAAGAAATCCCTTCCAAATAAATGAAAGGGATTCTGTGAGCCCGACAGGATTCGAACCTGTGACCGCCTCCTTAGAAGGGAGGTGCTCTATCCAGCTGAGCTACGAGCCCGTAGCATTTAATAATAGTCGGGGTGGCAGGATTCGAACCTGCGGCCTCCACGTCCCAAACGTGGCGCGATAACCGGGCTACGCTACACCCCGAAAATGATTATCAGATAATTGCGGAGAGACAGGGATTCGAACCCTGGGTACCATTGCTGGTACGACGATTTAGCAAACCGTTCCTTTCGGCCACTCAGGCACCTCTCCAATTGTAATTTTTATTTGTATGAACGTTGCAATAAATTGCGGTTGCAAATTTAAGACGAATTAAAGTATAACGCAACATTTTTTTTGCTTTTTTTTCAAAAATTATTCGGGATATTCAATTCTTAAATGGTAAATATTTGCAAGCTTGCGCTTTAGCACTTTTTTTATAGATTGAATTTCTTTAAAAGTTATGTTCGCATTTAGAAATTGACCGTCATCCATCTGTTTATTTAGGATATTTTCCACAAAATTATCGATTTTAGTGGATGTTGGTTCCTTTAAACTTTTAGATGCAGCTTCTACACTATCACACATCATTAAAATTGCAGTTTCTTTACTAAAAGGTTTTGGTCCCGGATAAGAAAAGTCTTTTATATCGACATCTTCGTTAATAGATTTTTCTTTCATGTAGAAATAATATACACTGCTATTACCATGGTGTGTTCTTATAAAATCTATTAAACGATCTGGTAAATTGTTTTTCTTCGCTATCTCAATACCATTAATAACGTGGTCTACAATTACCGTTGCACTTTCCTTTGGAGATAATTCGTCATGCGGATTTAAGCCTGAAGATTGGTTTTCTGTAAAATAAGTAGGGTTTTTCATTTTACCAATATCATGATATAAAGCTCCTACTCTAGTTAGCATTGCATTTGCTCCTATTTCATTTGCTGCTGCTTCGGCTAAATTGGCAACGTTTAAAGAATGATGAAAAGTTCCGGGCGCTTCATTAGATAATCGTTTTAAAAGCTTAGAATTGGTATCAGAAAGCTCTAGTAAAGACACATCTGATACTAAGCCAAAGAGTTTTTCATATATATAAATTAAAGGTTGCACAAAAAGCGTTGCTAAACCACATAAAACAAACAATCCAAAAGTATCCCATTTTAAAGTATCCATACTTCCTTCATGAATAATAAAAAAGGCAAAGTATGCTATAATGTAAATCATGGTTATTTGACCTACAGATATGAACAAGTTTGCGCGTTTATATAATTCTGAAACCGTTAGTATTGTCACAATTCCTGCAATAATTTGTAAAAACATATACTCGTAACTATTAGGTACAATAAAACCTAAAAGCAGTACTGTAATTACGTGTGTAAATAAACCTAATCGTGCATCGAAAAAAGCTTTTAAAACTAACGGAAGTATTGCTATTGGTACAATGTATATGTATTTTGAATCGTAATTAACTACCAAAGTGGTTAGTAAAACCATTAATAGTACATTGAAAAAGATAAAAGTAACTTTAGTATTATTATTAAATACATCTAGTCTATATTTTCTTAAAAACAAAAGCAGCATTAATAGTGCAAGCGCTACTAACAAGGTATACGCAAAGACTATTAAATTGTAATTCGATTCGTTCCAGACTTGAGATTTATATTCAGACTCAAGCGATTTTAAAATTAAAAATTTATTGCCTTCTACTATTTCTCCTTTAGATATAATTAGCGTTTCCTTTTCTATACTTCCTCTTGTATGAGAAATAGTATTTAAACGTTCTTCTAGCGCACTATCCGAAAGACTTTTGTTATATTCTAAATTTGGTACTATAATATTGAAAAACAAAATAGACAATGGCTTTGCATATTCTTCTAAATTATTAACTTTAAGAGCTTCGTCTATTTTGGGTCTTACTTGCGACTGTTTGTAAATGTTAGAAAAATCTGTTTTACTAACTTCTACTCTATCATTTAAAATAGAAACATAAGCTTTGTTTGCTATAAGTTCGTCTTCGTTTGTTACACCATATTCATATAATGTTTCAATTAATGTTTTACCAAATTGTTTTATTTCGTTAGCCGAATTGTACAAAGAATCTGGAAATGAAGTATTAAAATTACTATTGTATTCTTTTAAAACATTAGCCTTTACTGCATCGTTAATATTAAAATATTTTATTGCTGTTTTTTCAATTTCTTCTTTTTCTTTTGCTATTTCATCTGTAGTTTTCTGAATTGCAAAATCAAAAGGAGCATAAAGTGTTTCGGACTGCCAAGGTTTACCTTTTTCGAAATCGTATTTAAACTTTCCGCTTTTTGGAAACAAATAGACTATTAAAAATGTAGTAACAATAAATAGAATTGCTTTGTAAACTAAAGCGTGGTTTTTATAAAATTTATTTACTAAGTCCTTCATTATCAAAATCAGATTTATTCTTTAAATTCAAATGTAATAAATTATGATTTCAATAATTGGTGATAATCATTATATCACTCTAATTTTTCACAAAAAATTCATTATTTTCGCAGGACAAAAATTAAAGACTCACAAAAATGAATAAAGAAGTAGTTATTGTATCGGCAGCAAGAACACCAATTGGTAGTTTTTTAGGCGCATTATCAACAATTCCAGCTCCAAAATTAGGTGCTATTGCAATTAAAGGTGCATTGGAAAAAATTAATTTAAAACCAGAATTAGTTCAAGAGGTTTTAATGGGTAATGTTGTACAAGCTGGTACAGGTCAAGCTCCTGCTAGACAAGCTGCAATATTTGCTGGTATTCCTAACACTGTACCTTGTACTACAATAAATAAGGTTTGTGCTTCTGGAATGAAAACAGTTATGCAAGCGGCACAATCTATTGCTTTAGGTGATGCAGAAATTGTTGTTGCAGGTGGTATGGAAAACATGAGTTTAATTCCACATTACTTTCACGCAAGAAGCGCGACTAAATTTGGTCCTGCTGCAATGGTTGATGGTATGCAGAAAGATGGTTTAGTAGATGTTTACGACCAACAAGCAATGGGCGTTAGTGCAGATGCTTGTGCTACAAAATATGAGTTTTCTCGTGAAGACCAAGATGCTTATGCTATGCAATCTTACAAAAGATCTGCTGCTGCATGGGAAGCTGGAAAATTTAATAATGAAATAGTTCCTGTTGCTGTACCACAAAGACGTGGTGAAGACGTTATTGTTACAGAAGATGAAGAATACAAAAACGTAAGAATGGATAAAATTCCTACTTTACGTGCTGCTTTTACTAAAGAAGGTACGGTTACTGCTGCAAATGCATCTACAATTAACGATGGCGCTGGCGCAATGGTATTAATGAGTAGAGAGAAAGCAGACGAATTAGGTTTAAAAGTTTTGGCTACAATTAAAGGTTATGCAGATGCTGCACACGAACCAGAATGGTTTACTACTGCGCCATCTATAGCTTTACCAAAAGCATTAAACAAAGCAGAATTAGATATTAAAGATGTAGATTTCTTTGAGTTTAACGAAGCCTTTTCGGTTGTTGGTTTAGCTAACATGAAAATATTAGGATTAAACGATAGTAACGTAAACGTTAATGGTGGTGCTGTTTCTTTAGGTCACCCATTAGGTTGTTCTGGAGTTAGAATATTAATTACATTATTAAACGTTTTAGAGCAAAACGATGCTAAAATTGGTGCAGCTGCTATTTGTAATGGTGGTGGTGGTGCTTCGGCATTAATATTAGAACGCGCTTAAAATTAGTAGACAGTTTTCAATTGTTACTCATTAAATAATAACATAAATTCAATTATAATAAATGCAATACGGCATTTGTAATTTAAGCATTGTCCCTTTAAGACTTGAAGCTAGCGATACCAGTGAATTGGTATCGCAAGTTTTATATGGAGATATATTTAAAATTACAGAGATGCGCAAATCTTGGTGTAAAATACGACTGGCTTTCGATAAATATGAAGGTTGGATAGATACCAAACAGCTTTTTGAAATTGACAAAGAAGCTTATGATACTTTACATAATGAAACACCAAAATTATCTTCGGATTTAATAGAATTTATTGAAGATAAAAATCAGCAACTTTATGCTGTTCCTTTAGGGTCTCAACTTAATGGTTTATCTCTTTTAGAGCATAATTTTGAAGGTGAATTTACCCAAGGAAAGAAAGATAAAAGCGAACTTATTACTACTGCTTTTAACTATTTAAACACGCCATACCTTTGGGGAGGCAAAACACCATTTGGCATAGACTGCTCAGGTTTTACGCAAATGGTTTATAAAATGAATGGTTACAAATTACTTCGTGATGCTTCACAACAAGCAACACAAGGAGAAGCTTTAAGTTTTATTGAAGAAAGTGAACCTGGAGATTTAGCATTTTTTGATAATGCCGAAGGGAATATTGTACACGTTGGTATTATAATGAAAGACAACTACATTATTCATGCGCATGGAAAAGTACGCATAGATAGATTAGATCATTCTGGTATTTACAATGTAGATTCTAAAATACACACACATAAATTGCGTGTTATAAAAAAGATAATCTAGGTCTTTTCATTTAGTTAAAGAAAACCAAAAATTTAAGATTAAAAACAGTGATTGTTTATATTTGAGTACTCTTCATTATTCGAGTTCAATTCAAAGAAAAAACAATGTTAAAAACTATTGCTTCACTCCTATTTATTTGCCTTTTCTCAATAAATAGTTTCGCTCAACAACCAAAAAAGCCTAGTGCATCAGAAATATACCAATCTATAGAAAAACTAAATTTCTTAGGTTCGGTTTTATATGTTGCAGCACATCCAGACGACGAAAATACAAGACTTATTTCTTACATGGCAAACCATGTAAAAGCAAGAACTGCTTATTTATCTTTAACGCGTGGTGATGGCGGACAAAACCTTATTGGACCAGAAATTAGAGAACTTTTAGGCGTTATTAGAACTCAAGAATTACTTGCCGCTAGAAGAACAGATGGAGGAACACAACGTTTTACTAGAGCAAACGATTTTGGTTACTCTAAACATCCAGACGAAACTTTGGCTATTTGGAATAAAGAAGAAGTATTAAGCGATGTTGTTTTGGCTATTCGTCAATTTAAACCAGATGTAATTATTAATCGTTTCGACCATAGAAGTCCAGGAACTACACATGGACACCATACAAGCTCTGCAATGTTAAGTGTAGAAGCTTTCGATTTAGCTGGTGATGCCACTGCATATTCTAGTCAAGTAAAACAATATGGCACTTGGCAACCCAAACGAGAATTTTTTAATACCTCTTATTGGTTTTACGGAAGTCAAGAAAAATTTGACGCAGCAGATAAATCTAATTTATTAAATTTTGATGTTGGCGAATATTATCCAAGTTCTGGATTAAGCAATACAGAAATAGCTTCTTTAAGTCGCAGTCAGCATAAATCTCAAGGTTTTGGTAATACTGGAACTCGTGGAGAACAAACAGAGTATATAGAATTAGTTAAAGGTGAAATGCCAAAAGATAAAAACAATGTTTTTGATGGTATAGATACGTCATGGAATCGTGTTAAAGGCGGAAAAGCAATTGGTGAACTATTAGAGAAAGTACAAACAGATTATAACTTTAATAATCCTTCAGCATCTTTAAAAGCGTTAATGAGTGCTTATACTTTAATTCAAAATTTAGAAGACAGTCATTGGAAAACAATTAAAACTGAAGAAATAAAAGCCATTATCTCGGCTTGTAGCGGATTGTATTTAGAAGCTGTAGCTAAGGAAAGCACAAGTACTTTAAACAATAAAATTCAGTTAAATATTGAAGCAATAAACAGAAGTGCTTCAAATATAGAATTACTATCACTTACTAAATCTGATGATGGAAAAACAATCACTAAAAACATCACTTTAGCTAATAATGTTTCTAAAAAAGAAGCATTAGAATATTACGTTTCTAACGAAGACAATTATTCGGTTCCATACTGGTTAGAAGAAAAAGGAACTTTAGGAATGTATAAGGTGAAAAATAAAAATTGGATTGGTTTACCTGAAACATTAAGAACTGCAACTGTAAAATTCAATTTAAAAATTGAAGGCACTCCTATTTCTTTTACAAAAGCAATTATCTATAAAACCAACGATCCTGTAAAGGGAGAAGTTTATAAACCTTTTGAGATTATTCCTGAAGCTTCAGCTAAAATTTCAGAAAAAGTAATCATTTTCGAAAACGATTCTCAAAAAGAAATACCTGTTGTAGTTAAAGCAGGCCGTGATAATTTAGAAGGTTCTATTACCTTAAATTACCCAAAAGGATGGAGTGTTTTTCCGAAGCAACAAAAAATAAACATTGAGCACAAAGGTCAAGAACAAACAGTAATTTTTACTATTATTCCTCCTAAAAACCAAAATGAAGGCACTATAACTCCTAAAGTTACAATTGGTAATAATGTGTATACTAAAGAATTAATAGAGATTGATTACGACCATATTCCGTTTCAAACTGTGTTATTACCAAGCGAAACTAAAATTGTACGTTTAGACATTAAAAAGCGAGGTGAAAACATTGCATACATTGAAGGTGCTGGAGATGTTGTACCAGAAAGCTTAAAGCAAATTGGATATAACGTCGTTATTATTTCACCAGAAGACATTACGCCTGAAAACTTAAATAAATTTGATGCTGTTGTAGTTGGTATTAGAGCTTATAACACCGTTGAAGCCTTAAATTATAGACAAGAAGCGCTATTCGATTTTGTAAAAAATGGTGGTAATATGATTGTGCAATACAATACAAGCCACAGAATTAAAGTAGATAATATTGCACCTTATAGTTTAACACTTTCTAGAGACAGAGTTACAGACGAGTTTGCAGATGTTACTTTTGTAGATCCTAATCACGAAGTACTAAACAGCCCAAATAAAATTACTCAAGAAGATTTTAAAGGTTGGACACAAGAACGTGGTTTGTATTTTCCTAAAGAATGGTCTAGCGAGTTCACTCCTATTCTATCTATGCATGATAAAGGTGAAACAGCAAAAACAGGAAGTTTACTAGTAGCAAAACATGGAAAAGGACATTACATCTATACAGGTTTAAGTTTCTTTAGAGAGTTTCCTGCTGGTGTTTCTGGTGCTTATAGATTGTTTGCTAATATGTTGAGTATTGGAAAAGAAGATATCGCTAATGAATCTGGAATAAAGAATTAAAAGATTAATAATAACATGATTGAGTATGTATTAAAACCTTTTATTAGATTTATTGCAAAGCCAATTATTAGTTTACTATCAGATCTCATATCCATAATTATAGATACTAATGATGGTATTAAAAAGAACGATTCTAATTCAAACAAAAAATAATTATCATGCGTTTATGCAATGATTAATGTAACAATAAAATAATCCTTTAATATGGAAGATAACCAACCAAAATACAAGTGGAATAACCTCTACACATTAATTCTTGTAGCAAACGCAGTTTACATTATCGCGTTCTACCTAATCACAAAAGCGTTTTAATATATGCAAACATTAGATTGGATTGTTTTAATAGGAACATTACTAACCATAGTAATTTATGGTACTATTCAAACCAGAGGAAGTAAAAACGTAGAAGATTATTTAAAAGGCGGAAATCAGTCTAAATGGTGGACCATTGGTTTATCTGTAATGGCAACTCAAGCGAGTGCAATTACATTTCTATCGACTCCAGGACAAGCATTTAATGATGGTATGGGCTTTGTGCAATTCTATTTTGGATTGCCAATTGCTATGATTGTTATTTGCATGGTATTTATACCGTTATACCACAGACTAAAAGTATATACGGCTTACGAGTTTTTAGAAAATAGATTCGATAGAAAAACAAGAACACTTACCGCTGTTCTATTTCTTATACAACGTGGTTTGGCTGCTGGTATTACCATCTTTGCTCCTGCTATTATTTTATCGGCTGTTTTAGGATGGAACCTATTATTACTAAATGTTATTATTGGTATTTTAGTAATTATTTACACCGTTTCTGGAGGAACGAAAGCTGTAAACGTAACACAGAAACATCAAATGGTGGTGATTTTTACAGGAATGATTATCGCTTTTGTACTAATAATAAATCAATTACCACAAGATATTTCATTTTCTAAAGCCATAGAAATTGCTGGTGCTAGCGGAAAAATGGAGGTACTTGATTTTTCTTTCGATTTAAATAATCGTTATACTTTTTGGACTGGTATTATTGGTGGAACCTTTTTAATGCTTTCTTATTTTGGTACAGACCAAAGTCAAGTACAGCGTTATTTATCAGGAAAATCGATTAGAGAAATGCAATTAGGCCTAATGTTTAATGGTCTTTTAAAAATACCAATGCAGTTTTTTATTCTGTTTGTTGGTGTAATGGTATTCGTATTTTATCAATTTAACCAAGCGCCTGTAAACTTTAATCCTACAGCTACAGAAGTGGTTTTAAATTCTGAATATGCAGACGAATACAAGGCTATTCAACAAGAACAAAAAACATTATTTGAAAATAAAAAAGTAGCTATTAATAATTTTGTTTTAAATGAAAATAGCACAAATACAGCAAGTATAGCTTCATTTAACACCGCTAACGATGCCTTAAGAGATAGAGCAAAAGCTTTAATTGATAAAGCTGGTGATGCCAATAATGTTAAGGTTGAAAGCAACGATAAGGATTATGTATTTATTCATTTTATACTTAACAATTTACCAAGAGGTTTAATAGGCTTGTTATTAGCAGTAATTCTGTCTGCAGCTATGTCTAGTACTGCGAGCGAATTAAATGCTTTAGCAAGTACAACTACTATCGATTTATATAAACATAGAGTTGGAGAAAAAACCGAGGAAGAAATGGTAAAAGCATCTAGGTATTTTACATTACTTTGGGGAATACTAGCCATTGTCGTCGCCTGCGTTGCTAATTTGGCTGAGAATTTAATACAATTGGTAAATATTATTGGCTCCATATTTTATGGTAATGTATTGGGTATCTTTTTATTGGCATTCTTTTTTAAGCATGTAAAAGCGAATGCTGTTTTTGTCGCTGCTTTTATTACTCAGTTTTTAGTAATCACACTTTTCCTTTTAGATAATTACGAAATAATAAACCTGCCATTTTTATGGCTTAACTTTATTGGATGTGTTATAGTTATTGGGATTGCATGCTTATTACAATCTAGAAATTCTTATATTGGAAAAACTAATTAATAAATATTTTAAATTTTATGGTTGAAATTCTAACTTCTATTTTTTTCATTTTTGCAGTTATAGATCCAATTGGCTCCATACCTGTTTATTTAGAAGCTACAAAAGAATTCGATAATGTACATAAGAAGAAAATTGCTATACGCGCTTCTGTGATTGCTTTTTTAATTCTATTATTTTTCATTGTTATTGGGCAACTTATACTTGAAGGTATGAAGGTTTCTTTAGATGCATTTCAAGTTTCTGGAGGTGTTATACTTTTTCTATTTGCATTAACCATGATTTTTGGAGACGGAAAACCACAGCAAGAAAAAAATATAATTACAGACTACAAACACGTAACCATATTTCCTATTGCTATTCCCTCTATTGCTTCTCCGGGTGCAATTATGGCTGTTGTTTTATTAACCGACAACCATATCTATAATTTGCAACAACAAACCATTACTACAGTACTAGTTTTAGTTGTAATTGGGCTTACTTGCTTAATTCTTTTAGCAGCAAATAAATTGCAAAAGAGTATTGGTGATTATGGAATAACTGTAATTAGTAAAATTATGGGCTTGATACTTGCTTCTTATGCTGTACAAAGTATTTTAAGTGGAATTTCAGATTACTTTAATATGGTACATTAAGCTAACTATTATACTTTAAATTTCTATTTCAATATTATAAAAATCGTTTAAAATTAATTTTTAGACGATTTTTTTTGTGCTTAACATAATTAAAAAAAACATTATAAGTCTATTTTATTTGTCATTATGTAAAGTTTGTTTTACATTTGATTAATCAATTTATTAACAATCAAAAAACAATCAATTATGAAATCAAATTATTTATTACCAAACAAGTTTAAACCATTAGGCTGGATTCTATTTATAACAGGCATTTTATTTGGTCTAGTGCTTATATTTAAAGGATATGATTATGAACCCTTAAAGTTTAAAGTTCTTTCTTTATTTAATAAAAGTTTTCTTGGAAGTGGATCAATGACTTTCTTTAAAATTATCGACACAGGTATTGCAAACGAGTTAGTTACTATTACCATTATTATTGGAGGATTAATAATTGGTTTTTCAAAAGAAAAAGTTGAAGATGAATTTATTTATAAATTAAGAAAAGATTCTTTGGTGTGGGCTTTTATAATTAACTACATAGTATTACTTATAGCTACGTTATTTATTTTCGATTTAACCTTTTTTAATGTTTTAGTCTTTAACATGTTTACACCATTAATCATTTTTGTTTTCCGTTTTAACTTTATAAAACTTAAATCGAATAGCGATGAAGAATAATATTAAAGTACAACGTGCTATTCATGATTTAACACAAGCTGCTTTAGCCGATGAGATTGGTGTAAGCAGACAGACTATTAATGCAATGGAAAAAAACAAATACGTACCATCTACGGTACTTGCATTAAAACTCTCAAAGCTTTTTAATATTCCTGTAGAAGAATTATTCATCCTTGAAGGAAACGAATAAAATGCAAAAAGCGCAATCCATAAGATTGCGCTTTTTTAATTATTAAATTCTAATAATAAAGAGATTTAAGTCGTTTAGACTACATTTTCTCCCATGCTTTAATAGAATCTTTATTCATTTTTACATAATCAGCATTTCCAGCTTTCTCAGCAGCTGCTAAAGATGCTTTTGCTGCTTTTATAGCTGTTTTAGTGTTTCCTGCTTTTGCATGGATTAAAGACTGCTGGCGTAACATCCAAAATTTAGGATCGTCTTTAGACATTTCAATTGCTTTATCAATCCAAGTAACAGCTTGCTTAATATCGCCACCAGACTCTAAGTTATAACGTGCAGCACCATAGTAATCAGATACTCCAGGTCCGTTCATTACTTTAGAGATGCTAGCATCCATTTTCTTAGCAGTAGGAACTTCTATTTTAACACCAACAAATGTGCTTTCCCAAAGGATACCTAACATTGCAGAATCGTTAGTTAAATCATCGAAAAGGATTGTAAAAGTTTCCATTTTCATTGGCATCTCCATAACATCTACAGTTACTTTGGCAGCAACTAAGCTCTCATCCCATTTTGCTGGTGTTCCCCAGTTATCTGTATTTGCATAAAAAACAACATCCCAAGACTTTTCATTTGGAGTTGTAAAAATAGCGTAAGATCCTGCTTTTACTTCTGTTCCTCCAATAGTAACATTGTCACTAAAAGTAATCATAGAATTTTGATTTGCACCTGTTCTCCATAATTTACCGTAAGGTACTAAGTCTCCAAATATAGTACGACCTCTCATTCCTGGTCTAGAATATTCTAAAGTAAAATCTGTTAAACCTACCTTCTGCTCTACTTTTGCAGATGGACTTGGTTGTGGTGTTTCAATTTGCGCATTTACAGTAAAAGATGCTGTAAAAACCAATGCAATCATTAGTAATTTTTTCATAATATTTTTTTGATTAGAGTTATTTTAAAAAGTAAAATTACGAATTAAGAGTTGCTTAATTTGTTAAGAAAACCTTAAAGTAAACATAATTAAATTGAAGTGAAACCTACTTTTCTAACACCTTTTGGAATGGGATTTCACAATCTCTCGTTAATTTTTGTTTAACAATTACTAAAAAGAGTTAAACATTTAGTATCTTTATACTATCAAATACTAAATATGATGGCAAAAAAGAAAAATATTACTCAAGATCATATCATTTCATTTTACATGGATTATGTTTTAGAACATGATCAACAACCAAAATCGGTTTACAGTTTTGCAAAGCATAATAACTTTGAAGAATCTAAGTTTTACGAGCACTTTGGTTCTTTTGAAGCAGTTGAAAAACATGTATTTAAAGCGTTTCATGATAATACAATAGCAGCTTTGCATAATAGTGAAGATTACGAAAATTTTGAGCCAAGAAACAAGCTATTAAGCTACTACTTTACTTTTTTCGAAAACTTAACAGCTAATAGAAGTTATGTAGTTTATGCTTTACATAAACATAAAAATAGTTTAAAATCTTTTAAAGCTTTAGCTGAATTAAAATCAAGCTACACACATTATATTCTAGATTTAGGAATAGAATTAATAGATGTTAAGGAAGAGCGTTTAGATAAAATTCAAAACCGTGGTCTTACAGAATCGGCTTGGTTACAATTATTGCTGACCATGAAATTTTGGATGGACGATACCTCTCCTAGTTTCGAAAAAACAGATGTTTTTATAGAGAAATCTGTTAACACCAGTTTCGATGTCCTAAATATTGCGCCTTTAAAAAGCTTAATAGACTTTGGGAAATTTATTTTCAAAGAGAAAATAAACATGAACTAATTTAATAAACACAAACTATTGAAAACAATAGACAAAATACCGACATCTAAAATTCAGCGTGCTTCAAAGCTTGTACAAACAGGTGCAAAAGTTGGTGTTAACTATCTTAAATATTATGGAGATAAATTAACTAAAACTGAAGAAGAAGCCAAGTCTCGATTAAACGAGAATAATGCTGAAGATATTTACGACGGATTAAAAAAACTTAAAGGAAGTGCATTAAAAGTGGCACAAATGCTAAGTATGGAAAAGAGTATTTTACCACAAGCTTATGTGGAAAAATTTTCTCTTGCGCAATTTTCTGTACCGCCACTTTCTGCGCCTTTAGTAATTAAAACATTTAAAAAATACTTTGGCAAATTGCCTAACGAAATCTACGACACCTTTAATTCAACGTCTGTTAATGCTGCCAGTATTGGTCAAGTGCATTTAGCAGAAAAAGATGGGAAGAAACTTGCTGTGAAAATTCAATATCCAGGTGTCGCAGATAGTATTTCTAGTGATTTAGCGATGGTTAAACCTATTGCTATACAAATGTTTAATATTAAAGGAAAAGATAGCGACAAGTATTTTAAGGAAGTAGAAAACAAATTGATTGAAGAAACCAATTACATACTTGAAATAGCACAAAGTAAAGAGATTGTTGCCGCTTGCAAACACATTCCTAATCTTAAATTTCCAGAGTATTATGAAGACTTATCTTCTGAAAGAATAATAACTATGGACTGGATGAACGGTGAGCATTTAAGCGAGTTTACTGCACACAACACCAATCAAGAAAAGGCTAACAAAATAGGTCAAGCACTTTGGGATTTTTATATGTTTCAAATGCACGAATTAAAAAAAGTACATGCCGATCCGCATCCTGGTAATTTCTTAATTTCAGAAAAAGGAGAATTAATTGCTTTAGATTTTGGTTGTATGAAAACCATTCCAGAAGAATTCTACGTGCCTTATTTTGAATTAGCACAGAGAGAAAGTATTGATAATGCTGAAATTTTCAATACTAAAATGTACCAATTAGAGATTTTACGTGAAGATGATTCGCCTGAAGAATTAGAGTTTTTTAGAAGCTTATTTCACGAAATGCTAAGTCTCTTTACACAACCGTTACAAAGTGAAACGTTCGATTTTTCGGACCCTGAATTCTTTGGTAAAATAACAGAGTTAGGTCAGAAATACAGTAAAAGCGCCGAGCTACGTAAAATGAATGGTAATAGAGGTTCTAAACATTTCATCTATATAAACCGTACGTTCTTTGGGTTGTATAATTTAATGTTCGATTTAAAAGCTCAAGACATTAAAATCAATAATTATAAAACATTATAAATGCCATATTTTAGTTTAGAGGACATTAATAATTTACAGCATCTCTATAAAATAAACCTTATTAATAGTTGCTCTGGTTTTAAATCTGCCAACTTAATTGGCACAAAATCTATGGAAGGTATTGAAAATGTTGCTATATTTAGTTCTGTAACTCATGTTGGTTCTAATCCTCCAATTTTAAGCTTCTTTTGTAGACCAACAACGGTTACTAGAGATACTTATAAAAATATAAAAGAGACTGGTGTTTATACAATAAACCATGTACATGAATCTAATTTTAAAGAGGCGCATCATACTTCGGCTAAATACGATTCAGATATTTCAGAGTTCGATAAAACAAATCTAATTTCAGAATATAAAGAAAACTGCTTTGCTCCTTTTGTAAAGCACTCACCTATCCAAATGGAGATGAAGTTTGTTGGAGAATATAATATTAAAGAAAACGGAACCATTTTAGTTTTAGGAGAAATACAAGGTCTTTATATAAATGAAGATATAGTGGCTGATGATGGCTTTATAAACCTATCTGAAGCGAAAGTTACTGCAATTAATGGATTAGATGGTTATGCTTTTCCTAAGTTAAAAGAAAGATTAGATTACCAAAGACCTAAATAAATCTTTAGAATTGAAGAGCACATAATTAATCATAATTAAGTGATTACAGATAATTGAAATACAACCATGAAAATATTAGTTACAGGTGCAACAGGTTATATAGGTAAACGTATTATTCCTTTACTTATAGAGCAAGGTCATACTGTAATTTGTGCTGTAAGAGGAAAACTACGTAGCGAAAAACGTTATAGTGAAGAAGATAATGTACAAGTAATTGAAGTCGATTTTTTAAACGAAGACACTTTAGAAAACATACCTAAAGATATAGATGCAGCATATTACCTAATACATTCTATGTCTAACTCTATTTCTCGTTTTCAACAAATGGAAAATGACTGTGCAATAAACTTTAAAACTGTTATAGAAAAAACAGATTGCAAACAGGTTATCTATTTAAGTGGTATAACTAATGACACTAAACTATCCAAGCATTTACTTTCTCGCAAAAATGTAGAAAACATACTAAACTCTTCTAAATATGCTTTAACCGTTTTTAAAGCCGGTATTATAGTTGGTTCTGGAAGTAGTTCTTTCGAAATTATAAGAGATTTAGTAGAAAAACTACCTGTAATGGTAGCTCCTAAATGGTTAAATACAAAAACACAACCTATTGCAATAAGAGATGTCCTTACTTTTTTAACTCGCAGTTTAGGAGATAAAAGGTTATATAATACATCTTATGATATTTTTGGACCAGAAATTCTAACTTATAAAGAGCTTTTACTAAGGTTTGCTAAGTCTCGAAATTTGAAAAGATATATCCTCACTTTTCCAATAATGACACCTCAGTTATCTAGTTATTGGCTTTATTTTGTTACATCTACTTCATACAAATTGGCTAGAACTTTAGTAAATAGTATGGGTGTTGAAATTATTGGTAAAAGTAGTGATATCAATACTCTATTAGATATTAATCCAATGACTTATGAAGAAGCATTACAATTTGCTTTTGTAAGAATTAAGCAAAACAGTATTGTTTCAAGCTGGAAAGATTCTTTTGCCAGTAGTAGAGAAAAAAAACGTATTTCTACAAAATATATTAATGTCCCAAAATACGGCTGTTTTAAAGATGTTAAAGAACTTAAAGTTTTAGATGAAGACAGAACATTCGCTAAAATATGTGCTATAGGAGGTGAAAATGGCTGGTATTATGGAACAACTTTATGGAGAATTCGTGGATTTTTAGACAAAATGGTTGGAGGTATTGGTCTTCGTAGAGGTCGTACTAATAAAGACACTATTAAAACTGGAGATGCATTAGATTTTTGGCGTGTACTTTTAGCAGATGAGGAAAACAAACGACTATTACTTTTTGCTGAAATGAAACTCCCGGGAGAAGCTTGGTTAGAATTTAGAGTAGCAAAAGGTAAAGTTTACCAACGTGCTGTTTTTAGACCAAAAGGATTAGCAGGAAGGCTCTATTGGTACAGCGTTTTACCATTTCATGGTTTAATATTTAATGGCATGATAAAGAAACTTGCAAATGCCTAAAGGTATTAAAAAACAAAATTTACCATCTAAAATATGTTCCACTTGTAACCTCCCATTCTCATGGCGTAAAAAGTGGGAAAAGGAATGGGAGAATGTAAAATATTGTAGTAAAAAATGCAGCAAAAACAAAGTAAAACAAGTCTAGTTTGGTTTAGAAATGATCTAAGAATTAACGATAATAGTTCTCTTTTAAATGCTATTAGAAATAGTGAAACTGTTATTGCTGTCTATTGTTTTGATCCACGACATTTTGAGAAGGATAAATTTGGATTTAAAAAAGCACAAAAATTTAGAGCAAAATTTCTAATTGAAACTATTTCAGATTTAAAACTACAATTATCCAATCTTGGGATTCCTCTTTATGTTTTTAACGATTATCCTGAAAATTGCATTGCTAATTTAGAAGCGCAATACAAGTTTGATGCCTTATACCTTCAAAAAGAGTGGACAGAAGAAGAGTACAATGTTTATAAGCTTGTTACAGCTATTTGGGATGACACCTTTACAGTTCATCAAGACTACAATCAGTTTTTATACCATCCTGAAGATTTAAAATTCGATATTAAAAATTTACCTAACGTATTTACCGATTTTAGAAAACACGTTGAAAAACAAAGCATAATTCGAACTATAAATGAAATCACTAATATTAAAAACAAGAATAATTCTATAAAAAATACTACTTCTGTTCCTTCTTTAAAAGATTTAGGTTTTGAAGATTTCACTAATCATCCTAATTCAGCTTTTCCATTAAAAGGCGGAGAAACCGAAGCTTTAAAACATTTAAATAATTATTTTTTTGAAAGTAAAAAACTAGGCTTTTATAAAAAAACAAGAAATGGTTTAATAGGAAAAGATTTTAGCTCGAAATTCTCACCTTGGTTGGCTAATGGCAGTTTAAGTGCAAAAACTATCTATTATAGAGTAAAAGAATTTGAGGCTATTCATTTTAAAAACCAATCTACCTATTGGTTAATATTCGAACTAATATGGCGAGATTACTTCAAATACGTATCACTAAAACATGGCAATAAAATCTTTAAAATTGAAGGCCTTTTAAATAAAGATTACCAATGGCACACTTTTGAAAAAGATATTCAAAAATGGATTAATGGAAAAACTAACGAACCTTTTGTAAATGCAAATATGATAGAATTGCAAAAAACAGGTTGGATGAGTAATCGCGGCAGACAAAATGTTGCAAGCTATTTTGCTAAAACTCTAAAACTAGATTGGCGCATTGGTGCCGCTTATTTTGAATCTATGCTTATAGATTACGATGTGCATAGCAATTATGGAAATTGGCTCTATGTTTCTGGTGTTGGCAACGATCCTAGAGATAGAATATTTAATGTTAAACTTCAAGCAGAGCGATATGATAGTTCTGGAAAGTTTCAACGTTTATGGTTACAGGATACACTATTTTAAAAATACAATTTGAAAACATTAAGACTAATATTAGGTGATCAACTTAACAGCAAACATTCTTGGTTTAATGGAGACCAAAGCAATTATGTATACTGTTTTTTTGAAATGCGCCAAGAAACAGACTATGTAAAACATCACCTTCAAAAAGTAATTGGATTTTTTGCTGCAATGCGAGAATTTTCAAAAGAATTACAAGCCAATGGCTGTGACGTGGTTTACTACAATTTAGATACTAAAGAGAACACTCAAAATCTTTCAGATAATCTTAATCAATTAGTTAAAGCACTTGATATAGAAAATTTTGAATATCAAGAACCCGATGAGTATAGGCTAGACCAACAACTTGTAACGTTTTGCAAAACACTTTCTATTAAATCTAAAGTATATTCTACCGAGCATTTCTATACCAAAAGACAAGATTTGACTGCTTTTTTTAAAGATAAAAAACAGTGGATCATGGAAAGTTTTTATAGAGACATGCGAAAAAAACATGATGTCTTGATGGTTGCCGGACAACCAGAAGGTGGCAAATGGAATTACGATAAAAGCAATAGAAATAAATGGAAAGAAAAAGAAAGTATTCCTGAGTTTAAGGCTTTTAAAAATGATGTTTCAGAAATTCTATCAGTAATAAAATCTGAAAAAATTGAAACTATTGGTCATTTTAATTCAAAGTATTTCGAATACCCAATCAATAGAAAACAAGCACTCGAACAGTTAAAATATTTTTGCGAGCATTTATTAATTCATTTTGGAGATTATCAAGATGCTATGCATACAGAACAAGTATACCTCTTCCACTCTCGCCTATCTTTTGCGATGAATTGCAAAATAATTTCGCCAAAAGCAATTGTAAAAACTGTGTTAAATTACTGGAGAAAACATGGAGATGATATTAATATTTCTCAAGTAGAAGGTTTTATAAGGCAAATTATTGGTTGGCGAGAATATATGCGTGGTATGTATTGGGCTTTAATGCCAGAGTATAAAACGCTTAATTATTTAGAAAATACAAGTACATTACCAGACTTCTTTTGGACAGGAGATACAAAAATGAATTGCCTAAAAAGTGCAATAACTAATTCTTTAGATAATGGATACGCACACCATATTCAAAGATTAATGATTACAGGAAATTATGCACTATTAACACAAATTAATCCGGATGAAGTTGATGCGTGGTATTTAGGTATTTATGTAGATGCTGTGGAATGGGTACAGTTACCAAACACAAGAGGCATGAGCCAGTTTGCCGATGGTGGAAAAATAGCAACGAAGCCTTATGTTTCTAGTGGAAGTTATATTAATAAAATGAGCAACTATTGTGATGATTGCTATTACAATAAGAAAGAGAAAATTGGAGAACGTGCCTGCCCTTTTAATAGTTTGTATTGGAATTTTTTAGACGATAAACGCGAAAAGCTAAACACTAATTTTAGAATGAAAATGATGTATAGTTTATTAAACAAAATGAATCCTGAAGATTTACATAACATTAAACTAAGAGCTAGTGATATTATTAAAAATCCAGATAATTATTAATGCTTAAAAAACAAGAACTGCAAATAGTATGGTTTAAAAGAGATCTTCGGTTAAAAGATAACGAAGCTATTGAACGTGCTATAAAATCTGGTAAACGTGTGCTTCTACTCTATGTATTCGAAAGGTTTTTACTTGAAGATAAACACTATAGTAAACGCCATTGGGACTTTGTTAAACAATCACTTGAGGATTTAAATCAATCTTTAAAAAAATTCGATTCTCAGGTTTTAGTAGTTAACGATTCTATTGAATCTACAATAGATAAAATACAGAAACACTACACTATTAAGCACATCTATTCGCATCAAGAAACTGGGATTTTATCTACTTTTAAGCGTGATCTTCAATTTGCCTCCTTTTGTAAAAAAGAACATATTAATTGGATAGAAAATGAAAATAACGCTATCATTAGAGGTATTAGTAATAGAGATACTTGGTTTGAGGATTGGAACGATTTTATGAATTTGCCGTATCATATATTTCATCCAAAAGAAGAACAATTACTTAAAATACCAGAAATAAAAATACTTTCAAAAGATTTTAATATTACAAATTTAAAGACTTCAGAAAACAGAAATTTTCAAAAAGGCGGTACAGGAACAGGAATAAAATACATGAAATCCTTTTTCTTAGAACGCTATTCTAATTACATGTTTCATATTAGTAAACCACTAGAAGCGCGAACAGGCTGTAGTCGTTTATCGCCTTACATTGCTTGGGGAAATTTATCTATTAGGCAAGTTATAAATATAGCTGCAGAAGTAAGAGAGAACGGTAAACACAAACGACATATTAATGCTTTTATGTCACGATTGAGATGGCAAGGTCATTTTATTCAGAAATTTGAAATGGAGCATTTAATGGAATTTAATAGTGTAAATAAAGGATATCATGCACTTATTAAACCAGAAAACCTAGATTACCAAAAAGCTTGGAAAACAGGACAAACAGGCTATCCATTAGTAGATGCTTGCATGCGATGTTTAAACGAAACAGGTTATCTAAATTTTAGAATGCGAGCAATGGTTGTTTCTTTTTTTACTCATAATTTATGGCAACCTTGGCAAGCTATGAGCGAGCATTTGGCTGCTCAGTTTTTAGATTTCGAACCAGGAATACACTATCCGCAAATACAAATGCAAGCAGGAGAAACTGGTATAAACATGTTGCGTATTTATAACCCTATCAAAAATAGTATAGAACACGATCCTAAAGGAGAATTTATAAAAAAATGGGTTCCAGAATTAGCAATGTTAGAGGCGCCTTATATTCATGAGCCACAAACGTTGTCTTATTTCGATCAACAATTAACAGGTTTCGAACTTGGTAGAGATTATCCTTTTCCTATCGTAAATGAGAAAACATCAAGAAAAAGAGCAAGTACTATCCTATGGAATTTGAAAGATAATGCTTTAGTTAAAAAAGAAGCAAAACGTATATTAAAGCGCCATACCGTTAACAATAGACAGCAAATGGTTAATGGTAATTAGTTGTTTAAGTATAATGTTTCGTTAATATTGTTTAACTTTTTAGATTAAACCTTAAACATTTTGTAACTTTGTAATAGAGCTATACACATTGCTTTATATATGGTATTAAATACTACACACACAAATAAGGAAAATAAAGAGTTACTAAACGCATTGGTTGGTAAAGCTTATAGTTTTTTAGAAAGTTTAAAACTAAAAGGAGTTGGGTCTAAACGTATGGTTATAGATAATGTTAGTCCTAATTTAGAACACTTATTAAATACTGTTTCAGATATAAACTACACCAATATAGAGTTAAGACCTAAAGGTATTTTAATTCACATTACAAAAGGACTACAAAATTTCACTTGGGCAATACCATATTACCAGTTGGTAATATACAAAGCAGATGGCTCTAGTATTCATGCACAGGGACGGTTTATTCACTTTAAAAATAATAAAATGCTTAAAGAGAATAAATTATTTTTTGATAAACTTTTAAATGAAAAAATAAAATTTGATGAACAATATAATTTCCAAACCTAATAGCCCTGAAAACTTTACTATCGAAGACATTGATCGTATTATCGAAATGGCTTGGGAAGATAGAACACCTTTTGATGCCATAACATTTCAGTTTGGTATAAAGGAACAAGAAGTTATTGAACTCATGAGAAAAGAAATGAAAGCGAGTAGTTTTAGAATGTGGC
Organism: uncultured Lacinutrix sp.; assembly: GCF_947500605.1. GTDB lineage: Bacteria > Bacteroidota > Bacteroidia > Flavobacteriales > Flavobacteriaceae > Lacinutrix. The sequence continues at coordinate 444,800 of NZ_CANMSJ010000001.1, forward strand.
GCGCTAGAGTTCAAGGCAGAAAAACCAAGCATTCTAAAAATAGAAACTTTGAAGATGGACGTTTTAAATGTTCTAGACAAAAACAGATTACACATAATAAAATAAGTAATAGATAACCTTAGCATAGATTATCTTTTAATAGCAACATTTGTTCAATAAATCAATATTTAAAATGAAAAACATAGTAATAATAGGCGGAAGTAAAGGTATTGGTAATGCAATAGTAAACAGCTTAATTAAAAGCAATAAAGTCTATAATATTAGTAGAACTGAGCCAGAAATAAAGCACGAAAATTTAACACATTACTCATGTAACGTTTTAGAAGACGATTTACCACAAATAGAAAACATAGACACGTTAATCTATTGTCCTGGAAGTATAAATTTAAAACCAATTTCTAGATTATCTTTAAACGATTTTAGAGAGGATTTCGAGATTAATGTAATTGGTGCTGTAAAATCGATACAACATTATTTACCTCAATTAAAAAAAGGGAATACACCTTCCATCCTACTCTTTAGTACTGTTGCATCAAAACTAGGGATGCCTTTTCATGCAAGTGTTGCTGCTGCAAAATCTGCTATAGAAGGTTTAACAAAATCTTTAGGAGCAGAATTAGCACCTACTATTCGTGTTAATGCAATTGCACCAACAGTTACGGATACAACGTTAGCTTCAAAACTATTACGTAACGAAAAAATGATTGAAAACATTAAAGAGCGTCATCCATTAAAGAAATTTTTAAACCCAGAAGAAGTAGCAAATATGGCTGAGTTTTTAACTTCAGAAAAAGCAGCTTCAATTTCTGGTCAGATATTCGAAATGGATTGTGGAATTGTTAGTTTTAAAATTTAAAAAATGAATCCATTTAAAGCATTCGTAAAAACGCTATTTTCAAAAGAAACTATAGATGTAAATAAGCTAGAATCTATTTACAACATAAAAATTAATAGCTTAAGCGGTAAACCTATTGTGCTCTCAACTTTTAAAGGTAAACACCTTTTGTTTGTTAATGTAGCCTCAAAATGTGGTTTTACTCCTCAATATAAAGACTTGCAAAAATTGAGCGATAATTATAAAGATAAATTAGTAATTATTGGTGTGCCTTGCAATCAATTTGGTTCACAAGAACCTGGAAATGCAAACGATATTGAAACTTTTTGCGAAGTCAATTATGGTGTTACATTTTTAATGTCAGAAAAAACTGACGTTAAAGGTTCTAATAAGCATCCATTATACAAATGGTTAACACAAAAGAGTAAAAATGGAATTTCTAATTCTACTGTAAAATGGAATTTTCAAAAATATTTAGTAAATTCTGAAGGCAAATTAATAAATTATTATTTTTCTTCAACATCGCCAACAAGTAATAAAATATCGAAACACTTAAACTAAACAATATGTTCGGATTATTTAAAAAAACAACTGAAGCAGAAAAACTTCAAAAGGAATATAAAAAATTATTGAAAGAATCTTTTGATCTTTCTAAATCAAACCGAAGTGCTAGTGATGCTAAACTTGCAGAAGCTGAGGCTATACAAGATAAAATAATGGCTTTAAAAAACTAAATATGAAAATTGTAAAATATATTATTTTCTTTTTAATCATAAATTTTGGAAGTCTAGCTTTAGGAAGTTGGTTAATGGAAAACGGACCAATGACTCCTTGGTATCAATCCTTAAATCAAGCACCATGGACACCTCCAGGATGGTTTTTTGGTGTTGCTTGGACATTAATTATGGTTTGCTTTTCTATTTACTTGGCTTACTTGTTTTTAAAATCCGATAGTAAAAAATTAAGATTAGCATTTGCTTTACAAGTCTTTTTAAATGTAATATGGAACTATGTGTTTTTTAATCAGCACTTTGTATCATTAGGTTTAGTCGTTATTTCTACGCTTACTGTAGTCATTTTTACTTTTTTCTTTAGCAATTTTAAAACTGTACAAAACAAGAGTTATTTGCTTTTGCCTTATATGGTTTGGTTATTAATTGCAACCTCATTAAACGCTTATATAGTACTATATAATTAGGATTATTTTTTCGCTTTCGCGGAAATAAAAAAACAAACTTTAAAATGAAAATATATACATTCCATAGAAAGCAAAACTTGCCAATCACCAAAGCACAAGCCTGGGAATTTTTGTCTAGTCCTAAAAATTTAAAAACAATTACTCCAGATTACATGGGATTCGATATCTTGTCTGGAGCCGATAGACCAATGTATGCTGGACAAATAATTCAATATATTGTTACACCTGTTTTGGGTATTAAAACAAAATGGGTTACAGAAATTACTCATGTTGTAGACGGTGAATATTTTGTAGACGAACAACGTTTTGGCCCATACGCTTTATGGCATCATAAACACTTTATTAAGGAAATTGATGGAGGTGTTGAAATGGAAGATATTATAGATTACAAAGTTCCTATGGGTATTTTAGGGCAAATGGTTAATCCAATTTTAGTAAGACCAAAATTGGAAGAGATTTTTAAATATCGTACAGAAAAGTTAGAAGAATTATTTGGAAAATATTAAAGATGAAACAACCCATAAATATATTTTGGTTTAGAAGAGATTTACGTTTAGAAGATAATCATGGTTTTTACGAAGCACTAAAAGCAGGTAAACCAGTATTACCAATCTTTATTTTCGACGAAACCATATTAAGCAAACTACCAAAGGACGATGCCCGCGTTACCTTTATACACGAGAGTTTACAAGTAATGCAAGACACTTTAAAAAAGGAATACAACTCGAGTATTGCTATTTACAATGGCACTCCAGAAGAAACTTTTACTGCGCTAATTAAAGACTATTCTATAGAAACAGTTTATACAAATAGAGATTACGAACCTTATGCATTATCGAGAGATAAAAATATTGAGTCCTTTTTAAAAACTCAAGCTATTAGTTTCAATACCTATAAAGATCAAGTTATTTTTGAACGCAACGAGATTGTAAAAAAAGATGGTACACCCTATAGAGTTTACACGCCATTTTCTCGTGTATGGATGAATGAATATAAAAGAAATGGAATACACTTTTTTCCTTCGGAAGAACTACTCAATAATACAGTTCAAGATATAGTATTACCAAATCTAAGTCTAAAAGATATTGGTTTTCAAGAAGCAAATGTAAAAGTAGAACACTATACAGTAACACCTACTTTAATAGCAGATTATGAAGCAACGCGAAACTTTCCAGCACAGGACAACACCTCTAAATTAGGTCCACATCTTCGTTTTGGTACTGTTAGTGTTCGTAAAATGGTAAATGAAGCTTCAAAACAAAAAAATATTACTTTTTTAAAAGAGTTAATTTGGCGTGAGTTTTTTATGCAAATATTATGGCATTTTCCACACACAGCTAAAGATAGTTTTAAACCAAAATACGATCGTATAGAATGGCGTAATAATGAAGTTGAATTTAAAGCATGGTGCGAAGGCCAAACTGGTTATCCGTTAGTAGATGCAGGAATGCGACAATTAAACGCAACGGGCTTTATGCATAATCGTGTACGTATGCTTGTTGGGAGTTTTTTATGCAAACATTTACTAATAGATTGGCGTTTAGGTGAAGCCTATTTTGCTTTAAAATTGCACGATTACGATATGTCTAGTAACATTGGTAATTGGCAATGGGTTGCAGGTTCTGGTGTAGATGCTGCTCCGTATTTTAGAATTTTTAATCCTACAACACAAATAGAAAAGTTTGATAAAAAACACGTCTATATAAAAAAATGGGTTCCAGAATATCAAGAACTTACATATGCGACTCCAATTGTAGATCACAAAGAAGCTAGAGAACGTTGCTTGAGAGTTTATAAAGAGGCTGTCTCGTAAATCTATAAAGCATATCATATTTTTTTACTAACTTTATAATTCAACTTATAAACATAAAAAAAATGAATACTAAAGAGGTAGCCGCTAAATGGAAACAAATGTGCGAAGAAGGTAAAAACTTAGAATGTGTAAACGAACTCTATGCCGAAAATGTAATAAGTAGAGAAATGCCTGGAATGCCAGGAGAAATTATTTCGGGTAAAGAAAACGTTTGGAATAAAAGTAAAGAATGGTTAGAAAGTGTTGAGGAATTTCATGCAAGTGAAATAGGAGAACCACTTGTAGCAGGAAACTTTTTTACAGCAAAAATGGGTTTCGACTGTACTTTTAAAGAAAAAGGTAGACATAAAATGGAAGAAGTTTGTGTATATGAAGTAAAAGATGGAAAGATAGCAAGTGAGCAATATTTTTATAGTATTGAATAATACTTTCTTATTATATAATATAAAAACCTGAAGTTTGAGCTTCAGGTTTTTTTATGTTAACTACTTATGTAGTTTATTTATTTAGAGAAGAAATAAGTCTTATAAACTCTGCTCTATAACCTAGTTTATCTTCTCCTCTCCCATTTTCTGCTAAAGCTTTAACATCTTTAATTGTTGTGTTATTGTAATAACTAGACGCTCTTAATTGCATACCAAATAATGCAACAGCAGAAGCGAATTTTAAATCTTCAGAAGGTGTTATTACTTCATCTTTTTGAACATGTATCATCTCTATACTCTTTGTTCCATCTGGTTTCTTGTATCTAAATTTAACGGTTAGTAATTCATCTGAAAAATCTTTAGTAACATCAGTTTTTGTATATTTCAAATCTGCGACATCTTTTAAATATTCACTTTTTACACCAACAGGTATAACTTCATAAAGAGCAGTAACCGTGTGACCACTTCCTAATTCACCTGCATCTTTTGTATCGTCTATAAAATCTTCATCTTCTAAAAGTCTATTCTCATAACCTATTAATCTATAGGCTTGTACCTTTTTAGGATTAAATTCTACTTGAATTTTCACGTCTTTGGCTATTGTATAAAGCGTTCCTCCAAACTCTTTCCCAAATACTTTCTGTGCCTCTTGCATAGTATCTATGTAAGCATGATTTCCGTTTCCTTTGTCTGCTAATGTTTCTAGCTTAGAATCTTGATAATTGTCATATCCAAAACCTAAAACTGATAAAAACACTCCAGATTTACGTTTATCTTCAATAAGTTTCTTCATGCTTTTATCACTAGACTCACCAACATTAAAATCGCCATCTGTAGCGAGTATTACTCTATTATTTCCGTTCTTTTTAAAATGTTTTTCAGCTAATTTATAAGCTAAATTTATTCCCGCACCACCTGCTGTGGATCCTCCAGATTGTAAATTGTCTAGTGCGTTTAAAATGGTTTCCTTATTATTACCTGATGTAGGTTCTAAAACAACTCCTGCAGCTCCCGCATAAACTACAATAGATACTTTGTCTTGCTCCCTAAGTTGGTTTACTAATAATTTAAATGCGCCTTTTAAAAGTGGTAATTTATTTTGTGCACTCATAGACCCAGAAACATCTATTAAAAAAGTAAGATTAGATGCTGGCAGCTCTTCATTATTATAAGTTTTGCCTTGTAGTCCTATTTTTACTATTTGTGTTTGTGTATTCCATGGTGTAATAGCCAATTCTGTATTAATCGAAAAAGGATGTTTACCAGTAGGTTGTGGATAATTATAATCAAAATAATTCACCATCTCTTCTATCTTAACAGCATCTGGATACACAGTTTGACCATTATTAATCATACGCCTTATATTGCTATATGAGGCTCTGTCTACATCTATAGAGAAGGTTGATAATGGTGATACTTTAGTAACTTCAAAATTATTTTCTGCAATTTCTACGTATACATCATTTGGTTCTGAATTAATAAGATTGTTGGTGTTAGTTTTTTTTATTACAGCTTCAACCTCTTTAGGTAATTTGTAATTCCCTTTTTTTGTTTGAATAACAATAACACCATTAACACCTTTGGAACCATAAAGAGCAGAGCCATTTTCTCCTTTAATTATATTTACAGTCTTTATACTTTTTGAGTTTAGTTTATTAAGCTCTCTTGATGTTGTAATTTGCCCATCTACAACTACTAATGCTTGAATACCACTAGTAATTGAACGATTACCTCTTAGTATAATTTTAGTTCTATTATTAGTGATTTTATTATTTATATTTAAACCAGAAACCTTTCCAGATAAACCATTAACAACACTGGAATTATTTGGTTTTTTAATTCTTTTAGTAGTAACATTAGTAGCGCTTCTAGTTTTTTCTCTAGATAATTCTTCTGCTTTGACAACTTGATATACAGTAGATATTTCTTTCTTCTTTCGTTCTACACCCAAAGCAGTAATAACAACCTCTTCAAGAGTATTCTCCTCCATTGTAAAACTTATGTTGTTTTCTGTCCCTACTATTTTTTTTACGATATTTCCGACATAAGAAAACACCAGTATATCTCCCACTTGTGCCATAATAGCATAGTTTCCATCAAAATCTGTAATTGTGCCTTGTTTGTCTCCTTTTACAATAACATTTACGCCAGGTAATGGCAAGCTGTCTCCATCTGTTATTGTTCCTGTTATTTCTTTTTGTTGCGCATGTATTTGCAAGGATGCAAATAATACAATAATTAAGTGTAGTACGTTTTTCATGGTCTTTGGTTTTAATGTTTAGCGTAAAACTATAACCAAAGCCTATGTTATAAAATCAAGAATGAGTGAACAGGTGTTTTTAATGAGTGAACGTTACTTTATAATAATTGTAATGTTTTATTACGCTGAATTTTACCAGAACTAGTCTCAATAAATTCTGATATAAAGTAAATATGTTTAGGCTTCGAAAATGAATCTATTTCTTGAAAAACAATATCGTCTATTTGTATTTCTGCACCTTCAATAAGTAAAATTACGCACTCTCCGAAAACCTCGTCTTTCTCTGATGCTATAAAAAAACGTCTATCGATTTTACCGCTTAATTTATTTTCTACCTGTTCTGGAAATACTTTAACACCTCCAGAATTAATTACATTGTCTGCTCTACCAATCCATTCAAATTCGGTGTTAGAATGAAGCTTAACAATGTCGTTAGTAATTATTGTGTTTTCTGATACGTTTGGAGCATTTACAACCAAGCAATCTCTTTCGTCTTTAGTTATTTTTACTTCTGGCAATATTTTAAATGTATCACTGTTTATCTCTTGATTATTTAATTGTTTAACAGCAATGTGTGATACTGTTTCTGTCATACCATAAGTTTCAAACACAGCTGTATTAATACTTTGAAACCGCTCCTTTAATGCTTTAGATACTTTTGCTCCTCCAACAATTACATTATCTATATTGTTTAATTTTGTTATACTTTTTTCTATTTGCAACGGTACCATTGCCGTAAAGTGATAATGCTTATCTAAATCTATATTTAAGTTCGATTTTGGTTCAATGCTATCTATTTCTAAACCCAATACAAGTGCACGAACCAACATCATTTTTCCTGCTATATAATGTGATGGCAAACATAAAAGCGCTTTGTTACTTGGTTGTAAATTAAAGTATGTTCCTGTAGCAATGGCACTATTTACCATCGCTTGTTTTTTCATTTTTATAATTTTTGGTACACCAGTAGAACCTGAAGTCTTTAACTCTATTATTTGAGAACTATCACACCATTCCTTTAAAAAAACACCTATATCTTTAATATAAGGCTCTTTGCTAGCTGATAATTTTTGTGCAAGTATTGCTAATGTCTTAAAACTATAATACTCTCCATTGTACTTAAAACACTCATTAACTATGTCGAAACTTGGCATGTGCTAATCTATTATTTTGTAGTTCTCTTTTGGTGGCTCTACAACTTTTCCTGTAAGTTTTTCTTTCCAATTAGTCCATTTATAAACACGACTAAAAATAAATAATAGTATTGGGAAAATAATAAAAACCGGAAGTATTAAATTAGCAAAACCAGCTTCTGGCTCGGCAGTATCTTTAAAAATAGAATGTGTTTGTAAAGCTGTCCAATTTGCAGTAACTAATAAAGCTGTAAAAAGATTGTTGGCTGCATGAAAACCTAAAGCCAACTCCATACCTTCATCCATTAATGTTATAATACCAAGAAATAAGCCTGTTCCTATATAATAAACCATAATCGAGTAACCCAACTTATCTACTTCTGGATTTGCAATATGTAACAAGCCAAAAATAAGAGATGTTATAATTAATGGTACCCATTTATTTTTCGCAACAACACCTATGCCTTGCATTAAATAACCTCTAAACAAATACTCTTCGAAACTTGTTTGAAAAGGAATTAAAATAATAGCAATTACTGCCAATATAAGAAATCTATTAAGTTCAAAATTATCTAAATAACTCTCTGGTGATAAAAAATAATCTAAAAGTGTCATTCCAGAAGATATTATTCCCCAAAAGAAAAAAGCAAACCAAATTCGTTTCCAATCAATCTTTTTTCTAGCTGTTGTTAAGCTTCTAATGCTTTGCTTGTGCAATAGTTTTACAATTATCAATAAAAATATTAAACCACCAGCAAATGGCAGTAAAACAAAAACAAGGTTAATATTAGAATCGAATAAAGACATTAAATAATTAACATCGTCAAGCCTTGTTAAATCAACAGTCCCTTCCATCCTTTTCATAAAAATACCTACAAAATGTGGTATGGAAAAAACGCCTACGCCAATAAAAGCGACAATAAGTCCAATTACGTATCTCCACCAATCGTGTAAATTTTTAAATGTTTGAGCTATATACATATTCTATAAATTAAAATTCCAATTTCTGTTATTGTTGTTGTACTGCAATGTACCATTTTTCACTTCTAAATGCGATTGAATGTTATTAGTAAACAAGCCTCCCGTGCCTAAACCTTGTGGCATATTATTCTGTTTTAAATAAGTGTATTGTGCAATAGCACTAAGTCCAACATTACTTTCTAATGCACTTGTAATCCACCAACCAATATTTTGTTTTTCAGCTAAAGTAATCCATTCGTCTGTACCATTAAAACCGCCAATAAAACTAGGTTTTAATATAATATATTGTGGTTTTATTGTCTGCAATAATTCTATTTTATTTTCAGTAGAAAACACACCTATTAACTCCTCGTCTAAAGCAATTGGTAAAGGTGTTTGCTCACACAATTTAGCCATTTCCTTAAATTGATTTGCCTTTATTGGTTGCTCTATAGAATGGATACTAAAATCGCTTAATTGCTTCAGTTTTTCTAATGCATTATCAGGACTAAATGCGCCATTAGCATCTACACGTAGTTCTATATCGCTTTCGCTGAAATGCCTTCTAATACCTTTTAATAAGTTTAATTCTGTATTAAAATCTATTGCTCCTATTTTTAATTTAATGCATTTAAAACCAGCTTCAATTTTATCTTGAATTTGCTGTTTCATAAATGCTTCAGTTCCCATCCAAATTAATCCATTAATAGAAATTGAATCTTCATTTTTGGTGAATTTTGATGGAAATAATTCAAAATCATCAGTAGCTTCAAAAGACATAAAAGCCATTTCTAAACCTATTTGGATACTAGGGAATTCAATGTTTTTTTCTAATAGAAAAACCAAACCTTTATCTATATTCTCACAAGTATATTTAAGTTGTGCTTCGTAATCTGGTCTATCATCTACAGATAAACCTCTAAGAATACCACATTCTCCAATACCTTGTTTTTCTTCCGAAGATAAAATTATAAACCACGTTTCTTTAGTTTTTAAAACACCTCGCGATGTACCACTTGGTTGTTTAAAATTAAGGATGTGTTTTTTGTAAATTGCTTTCATAAGTCTTATCAAAAATACTCAAAAATAATTGTAACTTGTGTGTAATTATCCCATAACTAATGAGCACTTTTCCAAATATAATTTTATTTGCTATTCCTTTTTTTGTAATCTCTATTGCTTTAGAAATTTATGTTATTATTAAACAGTTTAAAAAGTATGATTATAAAGATGCTATAACTTCAATTTCTATGGGAATTGGCAATGTTTTACTCACCTTTTTTAGTAAGGCCATCGTACTCTTTTGCTTTTTATACATTTATAATAACTTTAGACTGTTTACTATCCCAATAACTTGGTGGAGTTTTATATTATTACTCTTTGCAGACGATTTTTGCTATTATTGGTTTCATAGAATATCTCACGAGTGTAGATTGTTTTGGGCTTCGCACGTGGTGCATCATTCTTCTCAAAAATACAATTTAAGTACCGCTTTAAGGCAAACGTGGTCTGGTGGATTTTATACTTTTATTTTTTGGATAATACTACCACTTTTAGGGTTTCATCCTGGAATGATACTTTTACAAATGTCTGTTAGTTTAATTTATCAATTTTGGATACACACAGAAACAATAAACAAACTACCTAAATGGTTTGAAGCTATATTTAACACACCTTCGCATCATCGTGTCCACCATGGGAGTAACCCTATTTATCTCGATAGAAACCATGCTGGAATTTTTATTATTTGGGATCGATTGTTTGGTACTTTTCAAGCCGAGCTAGATACCGAAAAAGTTAAATATGGATTAACAGCCAATATAAATACTCACAACCCAATTAAAATAGCATTTCACGAATGGGTAGCCATGTTAAAAGATGTGTCTATGGAAAAAGTATCTTTTATTAACCGATTAAAATATCTTGTAAAACCTCCAGGTTGGAGACATGATGGTAGTGGAGTTAATTCTAACGACCTTAAAAACGAATGGCTTGATAAGGAAGCATTAAAATAAGTGACCAACACCTAAAAGCACTGCCAATAGTACTGTTGATAGTGCTAGTTTTTTTAATTCAGGATCAAAATCTTTTAAGTTTGTTATTGCATTAACACGTTTTAAGTGTAATATTAAAGGTATATACGCTATAAAAAATATTAAATTAAAAGGAGACACATAATATAAAACTCCAAAAATAAACGATGCGGCCATTGCTCCAATAACTAAAAAATTATGGTATTTTTTCGCCTTTACTTTACCTAATTTTACTGCAGTTGTTATTTTATTACTTTGAAGGTCACTTTCTATATCTCGCATATTGTTTAGGTTTAAAACACCTGCACTAAGTAAACCAAGAGCTATAGCTGGCAAAATAGTAACGTGATCTAATTCTTTAGCAAAGAGCACGTAACAGCCTATAACACTTACTATTCCAAAAAATAAAAACACATAAACATCGCCTAAACCTCTATAACCATAAGCTTTGTTTCCCATTGTATATTTTATGGCAGATCTTACAGCAAATGCTGCAATACCAAAAAACAAAAGCGCTAGTAATAAATGTTTAGAACCAAAAGCTGAATAAATTAAACCAACAGTTAGCACTATACAAATTAGAATATTTAATCTTATAGCATGAAACATTTCATCAGGTGAAATATTGCCACTTTGTATGGCACGTTCTGGTCCTATTCTATCGTCGTTATCCGTGCCTTTTTCGGCATCACCATAATCGTTTGCTAGATTAGATAGTACTTGGTAACTAATAGTTGCTGCAATGGCTAATAAGAATATTTGCCAACTAAAAACACCATTATATTCCGCAAGGCAACCAGCAACTATAATTCCTGAAATTGAAAGCGGTAATGTTCTTAGTCTAATTGCAGATAACCAAATAGAAATATTTTTCATTAATTTATTTTATGGAATCCACTGCTTTGGGAAGTTAGGTTTTCTTTTCTCTAAAAAGGCATCTCTTCCTTCTTTAGCTTCATCCGTCATATAAGCCAAACGTGTTGCTTCTCCAGCAAATACTTGCTGTCCAACCATACCATCATCTGTTAAATTCATTGCAAATTTAAGCATCTTAATAGATGTAGGAGATTTTTCTAATATTTCTTGTGCCCATTGGTAAGCTGTAGATTCTAACTCGTCGTGAGGAATTACGGCATTTACCATACCCATTTCAAAAGCCTCTTGAGCAGAATAATTACGTCCTAAAAAGAAAATTTCTCTAGCTTTTTTCTGACCAACCATTTTTGCAAGATATGCAGATCCATAACCACCATCAAAACTAGTAACATCGGCATCTGTTTGTTTAAAAATAGCGTGTTCTTTACTCGCTAAAGTTAAATCGCAAACTACATGTAAGCTATGTCCTCCTCCTACTGCCCAACCTGGAACAACTGCAATTACAGCTTTAGGCATAAAGCGAATTAAACGCTGGACTTCTAATATATTTAATCTGTGGTAACCATCTTCTCCTACATAACCTTTATGTCCTCTGGCTTTTTGATCTCCACCCGAACAGAAAGAATACACACCATCTTTGGTCGATGGACCTTCTGCCGATAGTAATACTACTCCAATGTTAATATCTTCTTGCGCATCGTAAAATGCATCGTAAAGTTCTTTTGTTGTTTTTGGTCGAAACGCATTTCTAACGTTTGGTCTATTAAAGGCTATTCTTGCAACACCACCACTTTTATTATAGGTAATATCTTCATAATCTTTAACCTTAACCCATTTTATCTCGCTCATATTATTTCTTAATTTTTCAGATTTTAAAAATACATAATTTCGGTTATTGTAGTCCTGATTTTTTCAATTATTCTTTAATAAACTACTCGTTTTTATCTATTAATGCAATTAAAGCTATGTCTGTTAATGAGTTACAATTATATTGTTTTGTAAGTAAAAACTTATAGATAAATGTTTTTAATCGTTCAAAAACACCTTTTGTCGTAAAACGATTTATTAATAATTGAAAAAATGCTAATAAGTGAGTTCGCAATACCTTTACAGTGTTATTAATCCAGACATAAACCCTTGTAAATGAGAACAATTAACTCTCCGCTTTATCAAAAAGTACTAGAAACACACCATTTAACCATTGGTAATTTTTACTTTTTAGAGAACTTCTTGATCGCCGAAATAAATGAAGGCATTCATCTAGACTCAACAAATACCAGAACACTTTTAAAAATTGTAAACTCCTTTTTTAAAAATCGTAATTTTGGACATATTATAAATAGAATAAATAAATATTCAGTTTCTCCATTAGATTATGCTAGTTATTGTAAAAAACTAGATAATGTAGTTTCGTTTAGTTCTATTATTTATGACAATCATTTTGATAAAATGAATGTTAAAATAGAGAACCATTTTTTACACAAACCATTTCATATTGCAAAGAACATTGAAGAATCTTTTTTGTGGTCTGAAAAAGCAATTAAAAAAACACTTGCCATTAGCGCATAAAGATTATTACAAAATATAATCATCTATATATTAAAAACTTAAACACACTTTTTTAAACAATTAATTTAATAGCTAATATAATTCCCTTTATCTACCATTAACAAAAAAGCTACTATAAATATAGTAGCTTTTTAATTTTATTATAAAAGTAAAATTGTAAAATTAAACTAAACGAATACCATCTTTTTCGATAGTAATTTGTTTCTGCTTGTAAAGTGCTCCAATTGCTTTTTTAAAGTTTTTCTTACTCATTTCTAAAGTTTCTTTAATAGCTTCTGGCGAAGATTTATCGTACAATGGTAAATATCCAGAATTATCTTCAAGAATATCTAAAATCTTTTTAGCATTAGGCTCTATGTTTCTAAAACCTACTTGACCTAAAGCAATATCTAACTTATTACCTGGTCTAATTTTTTTAACGATGCCTTTTAAGCGATCTCCAATACTTAATTCTTGAAAAATACTATCCTTGTAAATTAAGCCCATATGTTGCTTATTTACAATAACATTCATTCCAAAATCACTTGGATGCGATACTATTAGCTCTACTTCCTCAAACTCGGCAACCGTTAGCTCTTCATTATCTAAAAATCTATTGGTTTTACTTGTTGCAACTAGTCTTTCGCTTTTTTCATCTAAATAGCAATGTACTAAGTACCAACCTCCTTTTTTCATTGGGAACGCTTGCTCTTTAAACGGGCAAAATAATTCTTTTACCATTCCCCAATCAAGGAAAGCACCATAATCGTTTACTGCATTACAGCGTAAAACGGCAAAATCACCTCTTGTAATATGTGGCTCGTCTGTAACTGCAACTAAACGCTCATCATTATCTAAATAGATAAAAACTTCTACATCATCACCTACCTTAAAAACATCTTCAACGTAACGGTTAGGTAATAAAACCTCATTACCATCTGCATCTGACAAGAACATACCTGGCTCGGTTTCTCTTATTATTTCTAAAGTATTGTATTCTCCTATATTTATCATGCTGCAAAAATACTAATATTAAAATTCAAAAATGATGTTTTTTTTTATTTTGAAAGCAATTTTAAACTCTTCAAAAAAAAACATAAAAAAAAGCATTGTAACCTAAATTACAATGCTTTATATATGTGTTTAAAATGGTATTCTATTTGTAAACAGATTCTTTCTTAAAGTGTCTTGCTAATAAATAATAAACAACTGCTCTGTACTTGTTTCTATTAGACTTACCATATTTCTCCATTACTGAAGCAATAGCTTTTTCCAACTCTGCACTATCCTCTAAACCTAATTTTTTAATTAAAAAATTATTTTTAACTGTAGCTAATTCTTTATCATCTGAACCAGAAACCGTTGCAGCATCTTTATTATAAATAGATGGTCCGCAACCTATTGTTACTTTAGTTAAAAAATCCATATCTGGAGTTTCACCTATTTTGTCTTTTAAATCAGCAGCATACTTTGCGATTAGATCATCTCTTTTACTCATAATTATAGTTTTAAGTGGTTTAATTCTCCTTAAATATACAATTTTTTTGAACCAATAAAATGACTGATTTAATAAATTATAGCTATAATATCGATAAACGGAAAAAACTACCGACTAATTACTTAATATATGTAAAATACTTTAATAGCGTCTCATCGTTCAATTCGCTTGGAGTAAATATTTCAAGTAACTTAGGCTTAGCTTCTTCAATATAAAAATTTTCTAAAACTGAATCTAATTCAAGTGCATTAGAAGCCGTTTTATATTCAAAATCATACATACTACATAGCTGTTTTGCCGTTAGATTATGTTTAGTTTCAAAGTAAGTATCATAATTTAAGGTGTTTTTATGTCCAGGTAAAATCCTGAAAATCCCTCCTCCTGCATTATTAACAACAATTACTCTAAAATTATTGGGTATATAATTATTCCAAAACGCATTGCTATCGTACAAGAAACTTAAATCTCCTGTAATAAATGTGGTTTGTAATTTAGAAGCTGTTGCTGCACCTATAGCTGTACTTGTACTACCATCTATACCGCTAGTTCCTCTATTACAAAAAACTTCTATAGATGTTTTTAAATCGAAAAGTTGTGTGTATCTTATTGTAGAGCTATTTCCGACTTGTAATTGCGAATGACTAGGTATTGCATTTAATAAAATTTCAAAAGCCTTAAAATCGCTAAAAGGAATGGTTTTTAAATACGCTTCGTGTTTTTCTCTTCTGCTTTTAAAAGCAGTAAGCCAAAAACTATTGTATTCACTTTGCATAGTACTTGTTTGTGGTAAAAATTGAGAAAAGAATGCATTAACAGGCATTTTAAATACTTTATTTAAAGCAAAGAAAGTATCATTTGCATCTTGCTCTCCAATATGCCAATGCTGTTTTAATTTACAATCTCTTAAGAACTTTTTAATTTTTTTAGAAACAACAAGTCCTCCAAAAGTTAAAAGTATTTCTGGTTTTAGCAGCTCTAGTTCCTCTGTATTTAAAGCAGCGATTAATTTATCTATTCCAGGAATAAAACGTTCGTTATGGATATTAGAAGTTGTTTCGGTAAGTACTAAAACACTTTCATCTTGAGCTAAAATATCTAAATATTGCTGTTCTACACTATTTGGCTGGTTTACACCTACTAACACCAATTTACGCTTGGCAGTATTCCAAAGCTTTAAAAAGACACTTAAATCTTCTTTTTCAATGTTTTTTTCCGCAAGCGGAATCACCTCTGGATTTACAACTAACTCCTCTACAATATCATATAAAGGTTCATTAAACGGAATATTAATATGTACAGGTCCTTTTTCTAAAACCGATACGTTAATTGCCTTATTTATTTCTTCTTCATTAAAATATTGTACACTCTTTTGTAAATCTAAATACTTCGCTTTTTCACTTGCTTCAAGTTTGTTTTCTTCATCTAAATCCTGTTTTAAATTAGCAGAATACAAAATGTGATTTTTATAAACATTCTCTTGGTTTATAGTTTGTCCATCACCAATACCAACTAAATGTTTTGGTCTGTCTGCACTTAAAACCACTAATGGAATATTACTATAATAAGCCTCTGCAACAGCAGGATAATAATTTAAAAGCGCACTACCAGAAGTACAAACAACAGCCACCGGCTCTTGAATTTGTTGTGCAATTCCCATAGCAAAAAATGCAGCACAACGCTCGTCTACAATACTATAACATTTAAAAAAGGGATCGTGTGTAAAACCTATTGTTAAAGGTGCATTTCTACTACCTGGAGATAATACAATATGTTGTATATTCTTAGCTTTACAAAGCTGAACAACGGTTTGAGCGAGTGGTATTTTTGGGTGCTTCATCTGTGGTGTAAAAATACAAAATCACAATTTTATTCCGAATTAAAACAACACCTTTTTCATGGTTTGTGTTTTATTCACCGTTTCTTGCCATTCATTTTCTGAAATCGAGTCTTTTGTAATACCGCCACCAACGTAAATAATAGCTTTCACATCTGTTAATTGCATACAACGCAAGTTTACAAATAAATTAGAAACTGTTTTTACAGCGCTATACGCATTATTCTCTACGTTTCTACGGTTGGTATTTCGCGTTGTTTTTTCTTTAATATTTAGTTCGCCCAAATAACCTGTGTAAAACTCACGATTATAATTTTCGTTGTTTAAAATAAATTCCTTCGCAGTTGCTTTTGGTAAGCCACAAACTGCAGGCGTTGGATGTAAAACAGTTACAACCGCTTTTAAGTTTGAAGTTAATAGACCAGAAACTCTCGTTTTTAAATGCAGTAAATTACCTGCTTTAATAGTTTCTACTTTGGCTACATTTAAATTACTTACCGAAGCTTCTAAACTTTCAACAAGAAAATTGGTAACCAATTGCTGTTCTTCGGTTTCTTTGGCTTCCCATTTTGGGTTGGCATCTCCTTTATATTCTTGAGTGCCGGCCAAAGCCATTGTTGTAAACCTGTTTCCGGTAACGCTTAATAATGTTTCTGGTGTTGCACCAAGCCACAGCCCTATTTTTGGGTGGTACCAGCAATACACAAATGCTGTTTTGTATTGCGATAATAAGCGTTTAAAAAGTTGGATAGGATTATTTTCTAAAAGCACAACTTCTTCTTTTCGAGAAATTATTACTTTCTTAAAAGTGTTCTCTTCTATGATTTTTATAGCTTTTGAAACTAAATCTATATGAAACGTTTTGGCGTTATTTAAATCAGTTTCACTTTCGTTTGACTTCAATTTATCTTCTGCTTCTAAATTGTCTTCAGTAACACTAAAACTTGTTTCTAAACTATCGGATTGCTCGACAGGAATTAATACCGTTTGCTTGTCTGAATCGAAAGGAGAAAACACGAATCCGCTTTCGGTTAAATTTTCAGAAGTATACACTATATCATTTTCTTGAAACACTCCTTTTACAACCGAAGTATTAGGTTTAGAATACAATACAAATGGTAAAGCATCGTCAAAATGATTTTGGGTACTCTCGAAAAAATCTGATGATTGCATTTATTACTTCTTTTTTGGTAACGAGATTGTAGACAATCTACAAATAGAAACTAAATTATCGGCTTCGTCTGTTACTCTAATATCTAATAATTGTGTAGTTCTACCTTTATGTAAAAAAGTCGCTTTTGCATAAACAAAACCGTCTTTTACGCTTTTTAAATGGTTAGCAGTAATTTCTAAACCACGTACAAACATATTCTCTGTGTCTGTAAATATATGCGAAGCAAAACTACCTACACTTTCTGCTAAAGCAGCTGTTGCACCGCCATGTAATACGCCATCTGGTTGGTGTACTCTTGGTGTTACTGGCATTCTGGCTACTAGAAAATCTTCACCAAAATCTACCATTTCAATGTTTAAAGTTTCCATTAAAGTATCTTTACTAGAAGCGTTTGCTTTTGCTAGCATTTCTGTTTTAGAAATATTCATCTATTTACTGTATTTTTATAACTTCAAAAATACGAAACATAGCAAGAATGCAATCTACCCAAAAGGAAATATTTTACACTACCAACAAACCTTATTCTACTTTAAACACTTTAACCAATAAAACCAAGAATGTATGGTTTGTATGCCATGGTTTGGGCTATTTAAGTAAATATTTTATCCGATATTTTAAAGGCTTAAATGCCGAAGAAAATTATATTATCTCTCCTCAAGCGCCTAGTTTGTATTATCAAGATGGTTTTAAACATGTTGGTGCCTGCTGGTTAACTAAAGAAAATACGCAAGCCGAAACCCAAAACATTATCAATTATTTTGATTCTATTTTAGCCGAAGAACAAATCCCTAAAGACAAAAACCTTATTGTTTTAGGTTATTCTCAAGGTGTTAGCGTAGCAACACGTTATATTAAAAACAGACAATTAAAATGCTCTCAACTTATATTACATTCTGGAGGTTTACCAAAAGAATTAATAGCCGAAGATTTTAAGCTTTTAAAAGCTAAAGTCTCTTTGGTTTACGGTACTGAAGATGAGTATCTAGATGCTAAACGTATTGCTTACGAAACTGAACGCGCACAAGAATTATTTGGAAAGGATGTACATATTATTCCTTTTGAAGGTAAACATGTAGTTAATGTAGATATTATTAATGGATTGGTATGATGATTTTTTTTGATTTAGCTAGAGTGATTGTTAAAGCTGCTGTATATGTTTAGTCGTGTGATTTAAACAATTAATTACATATGATGTTCGCATTAGAAGTTATTTTTTCATTTCAATATTAGGATGATTTAGTCTTTATTTCTTGCAAAATGCCCTTCTTTTTTTAGCATTAAATAAGTCCAAGCTCCACCTAAAAAGTCTATTACAGAGATTATTATTATTCTCGCAGGTACTAACTCTAATATCACAAATGCAGTAAAGAAAACAATTACCGTAAATCGAATAAAAGCAGTTGTTTTCAATATTAAAATAAGCTCATATTTGGCACCTATGAAATAGTAAACAGCTGTTGCCATTAATAAAATCCCTTCAAATCTAATCCAAACTTCATTAGTAGGTTCTATACCAAATAAATTAAGTAATAAGTTAGGTACAAATAATAGCATTAATCCAATAAGTACCAAATAAATACCATAAATGAAAACACTTTTTGCGGATTGACTCATTTTTTATTCATTTTTTTTAATTCATTATTACCCATGTTTCTTTGCTATAAATCGTTTCAATGTTTTATATCATACGTTAAACGAAGTTCGACTATTTTTTTAGATAGCCAAGAGTAAAAGATCCCTATTAGCTACTACTCCACTTTTTTGCATTTCCTTTACATTTCATTGACACATTTAACAATGAATCCATTTTACATTCGCAGAAATATTAAATATAATATCATGAAAAACATCAAAAATCTTGCGTTGTCATTAATTGTATTAACAATTATAATTGTTGCTAGTGGTTTTACTATAAGTCCATCAGTTTTTAAAAACAATGAAACTGTTATTATGGTTGAAAACAAACAAAAGCAAACTCTTAATTTGTTTGTTACACACGGACATTGTAGCACACCGTTTACTGGTGTTATAGACAATTTAAAAGTAAATGCTCCTATTAGAAGCGACTTAGGGAATCCTTTAGAGGATATAAAAATCTCTTTTGAAGTAAATCCTAATTCGTTTAGCGTTTGTGCAGGAGACGACTTAACAGCAAAAATTAAAACACCTGGTTTATTTATTGGTAAGAATGATGAGAAAATAATTTTTAAAACTACCGAAATCTACACTATGGGAATCGATTGGTACCAAGTTAATGGTAAAATGTCTATAAAAGGAATAGAGAAAGATGTAACGCTATTTGCCACAGGTATTAAAAAACCAAAAGAAACAAAAACTCGTTTACTTGTTTTAGAAGGACAAATAAATCTATTTGATTGGGGAATTGACTATGATAAGATTGTAAACGGAAAAACAGAGATCAATCCTACTAAATGGATGTATATTAATATGAAGATTGAAATGTCTTGATTTGATGGTGTTAAATTTAATTATAGGTTTTTACGAGAATATAAATCAGCCAGCATTACGGCTAAAACAAGCTCCTGCATTAATTATTGCCATTATTAGTTGTAGTTTCTATTGCTTCATCCAATCCCACATAAAATCGCCGTAAACATTTGATATGTCTTTCTCTGTTAAATCATTCCAAGTTCTGTGTATCAAACCTCTTTCTTGATCAATAATTTTATTTCCAGCTATCCAAATTCCGTCATGTTTAGAATTTGGAGCATTTTCTAATTTATATTTATCTAAAAAATAAATATTTAAGTGCAAATAATCTTTAAAATCAGACTTTTCAATTGTTATGTATTTATCAATTACGCTTGTTGGTCTATATTTATAATTTATATCAGGTGTTAAATTTTTAATAGGTGTGATATCATTATTAATTATCATTTTCATTTGAGTTTCTCTATCTAACTCAGGAAATCCAATTTTTTCATGTGCTTGATTAATTAGCGATAAAGCTTTTTTATATCTATTATCCTCGATTTTATTTTTTACGATTGAAAATAATATCAAGCCGACAATTATTGTAATTATAATAATTATTGTGTTCATGATTAATTATATCTAATATTTCACCAATACAAAATCGTTTTAATGTTTTATATCAGACGTTAAACGAAGTTAAACTATTTTTTCAGCAAGACAAGTATTCAGTATTAGTACTTTTTATATTACAATCAAGTTCTTTTTAATTTCCCTTTTTCTATCTCTCCTTTATTATTTGCTTTTAAAAACTCACCTGTTTCAACATTTAAAGAGGTTAACCACATACCTCCGTGTGCAAAAGTATCAATACAAATGGTGTGTTTAAAATCTGCTATTTCTCCATTTTTCCGAGAAGTATGCCCACAAATCACCGTTTTTGTTGGGTTATAAATTAAAGGTGTTTCAAATTTCTTCCAAAATAAATGATGCTCATTCTGTTGTTCTAAACGTTTGTTTTTTTCAAGTCCTGCATGAACAAAAATAAAATCTCCAATTTCAAAATAAGGTAAACAGGAATCTATAAAGTCCCAATGCGTTTTATCTATCTTATCACTCCAATTTTTGTTATCACTAATAGCATATGATTTTAAGGTCGTTGCTCCTCCATAATATTGTAACCACTCTACAAATATATCGGGTGAAGATTTAGCAGTTGTCATCATTATCTCATGATTACCGCGAATAAATTTAAAATCGAAAACCTTACTTTTTTCTATTAACCAATCTATAACAGCTTTACTATCCGTTCCTTTATCAACGTAATCTCCAAGAAAAATTACTTTATCATCCTTCTTAATTAAACCCTGATTAAAAATAGTCTTTAACGCGTTTATACTGCCATGTATATCTCCAATTGCATAAATCGCCATAATGAGTTAGTTTTTGATGTTTTATAAGTATTTAGTCTATAAAACGTGTGGATTTGTATTAGAAGTTTTCTCCTATAAAAATTAGATATATGAGCTATTCTAATAACTTACTTTCGATTTATTCTTCAGCTTATTTTCTATAATAGGATATAGATTATACGTTGGATAAATTTCGGTTTTAAAAGCCTTCCATGCGGTTCTTTCTATGGCTAAATTTACTGCTGATAATTTTGAAGCAGGAAGTTCTAAAATAACCATTTGGCCAATTCCCATAACCACAAACCAGTTAACTACTGCAACACCTTCTGGCAGGAAGTTTTCATAAAAACCTTGATCGGTTCTTATTTTTTCAATCTCATTTAAATTCATGCTTTGATCATGTTTAAGAAAGATTGTTAGCAATAATTTGTCACTAGCTTTTTCCGAACTTGGTGTTGTTTCAATCGCTTGTGAGTAACCTATAAATTGTAATAGAAATAGCCCTAGTAATAATACTTTTTTCATGTTTTATCCTTTTAGATTTATTGTGTGTTTTATTTTGCTATTAAAGCTTAGATTTTATTCTACTTAAAGTTTCTTGAGAAATATTAATATAAGAAGCAACTATTTTGTTTGGCAGGCGCCTAACAATATTCGGGTTTATTTTAAATAACTGCTTATACCTTTCGGATGCATCGAGAGTAGTAAATGATATTAATCTTTTAGAACTATTAACGTAGGCTTTTTCTAAATAGATGTTATAAAAATCTTTCCATTTGGGAATCGTTTTTATGAGGGTTCTAAAATCGTCGTGAGTAATATATAGCAACTCACTCTTTTCTATAACTTGAATGTTTTCTTGTGCAGGCTCGTTAGTTATAAAGCTAACAAGTTCTGTAGCAAACTGATTTTCGAATGCTATATAGCGTGTAATATCCTTGCCTTCTTCGTCTATATAAAAAATTCTTAGACAACCTTTTTTAACGAAATAACTAACCTGACTGTTTTTTCCATTTGAAAGTAAAATTTCATTTTTACTTTTTTTAATGGGTTTAAAATAAGATAACACGACTTTTAAGTCTTTATCTTCAATATCAATATTCTTTTTTATGAAATTTGTGAGTTCAATATAATGTTCCATTTATTTATAGTCTCTTACAAATTTACGGTAATGAATAATATCTTGTATTGATAGCACCATTAAATTATGCTCTTCTGCAAATTCTAAAATAGTGTCCATTTTAGCCATTGTACCGTCGTCGTTCATTAATTCGCAGAGTACAGCTTCTGGTTTTAAGCCTGCTAGTTTCATTAAATCTACGCTTCCTTCTGTATGTCCATCTCTTTCAAGTACACCATTATTTTTAGCTCTTAAAGGAAATATATGGCCTGGTTTTGCTAAGTCGCTGCTTACAGCATTTTCGTTGCTAGCTACTTGTATTGTTTTTAATCTATCTTTTGCAGAAACTCCAGTAGTTACTCCGTTTTTTGCTTCTATAGAAATAGTAAAAGGTGTTTGAAAACTACTCGTGTTTTCCTTTACCATATATGGCAAATTAAGTAAATCTGCTTTTTCATTGGTTAAACAAAGACAAACAATACCACTACATTTTCTAATCATGAGTGCCATGTTACTATTAGTCATATTATGCGCAGAGAAAATTAAATCACCTTCGTTTTCCCTGTTTTCATCGTCCATTAAAATAACGCCCTTTCCATTTTGAAGGTAGTTTAATGCTTTTTCTACACGCTCTTTGCTATCGTTACCAAATAGTGTTAATGTATTTAATTCTGTAAGTACCATTTTTAGTTTTTATTGTTATTAAAAAAAACAAAACTAATGGTCTCTGAAATCAACATACTTGACGTAGGTCAATAAATTTGATGTTTTTAAACTTTATAATCGTATTAATTAAAAACTAAATGCTTATTAATTTAATATTCCAATACACCACTATTTATATAAACTTCTTTTTCTAAAGCTAATAAATGAGATAACTTTCCTTCTTTATTTTTTAAAGGAAATACTTCAATTTCACAGAAATACATTTCTCCATTTTTTTTATAATTTATTATGGTTTCTTTAAACTGAAATTGATTTTTAATGTTTTCTCTTATTCTATTTAAGGTTTCTTTTGAAGTCTTTTCACCTTGTAAAAATTTTGGAGATTTACCTTTAGTAAAATTCACAGGATAGCCCGTCATTTCCTTAAAACCAACATTAACCCATTCTATTTCTTGATTACTGTTAGTTAAAACTATAGCATCGAAATTTACTTTATTTAATTGCTCTTCAATATTAAAAGACCAATTGTATTTTTCTTGAAATTCTTTTAATGCAGCTATATCTGAGTTCTTTTTAAAATCCTCGGCTTGCTTTTGAAGAAACATAGAATAGATATCCCAGCATTTTAATGGTCCACGAAGTGTTGTTTTTAACATTGGTTTCATTTTTAACTGCTTTTTAAATGAAACACTAATAGTGAAGAATAACTATATTCTTAAAAACTATTAACTGGCTTCAAATCGCGAAAGCATTATTATTAATTAGTAAAGGCAAGTAATCTGGCTTATAATAATTTGTATTATTAATTACAGTTGCGCGACAGCTTGTGATTTTAACACAATTCCTTTTAACGTTTAAACGACCTTTTACAATACAAGGATAATACTTAATAAATGAACTTACAATGTCTTGATATTATTTAACAAAAAAGCCCTTGAAAATTTCAAGGGCTTTTACTTAATGCTTTTTAATACGCTTTCATCTTTCTTTTAAAAAGAAATTGTACTGCTATTACTGCCATAAAACCGAAGTATCACTAGGCGAATAATAGTATTCAAACTCAATTATTTCTCCAGAATCTAAAGTGTCTCGACCTATTAAATAATAGGTTTTATCTACATGAATACTATAATACATTTTAGCCTTGTAAAATGTAATTTTATCTCCTGGTTGGTATATTTTTACAGATTTTACATCCTCACTATTAAAATGAGACGCTTCGCCTACTACTAATGAATAGTGTTTAAACCTTAAATTAGTTTTATTCCATCGAATAGTACTCGCCTCTTTTAGTGCTTGAGGTTTATTTAAAAACATAGAATATGGAAGCTGCTTTGATACATCTTTTTTAGACTCGTATAAAACCGAAAAAATAATTAGAGCTAAAAAAAGAAATACTAATAAGCCCATGCCTATTAGTATTTTTATAATCGTTTTTCTTGTTATAGCCATTAGCTCACCAACTTATCTATAATCGCTTTTATTGGCAGTATTGCTTTAGTATGCTCAATACTTGGTCCTGCTACCCAAACAGTTTTGTAAGTGGCTGTTTTTGCTGCATTTTCTGTAGCTTTCATTCCTATTGAAAAACGAATCATTTTAACCCATTTTTTTAAGCTCTTGTTTTTATTTAAAACAGATTCTAACCAAGATTCTTTAGTACCAATTTTTTGGACATAAGGTGTGTTAATTACTGTACACGGTGTACCAGAAATACGCTGTGTCATTATAATATCTTTTGCACCGTAATCTACACAAGCTTGCTTATACTCGTCTGTTACTCCTGCTTCTATAGATGCAATAAACGGACTTCCAACACTAACACCTTCTGCTCCATAGTTTATCATCTTATCAATATCTGCTTTACAACCAACACCTCCTGCTGAGATTACTGGAATACTTAAAGCTTTACTTAATTGGTTTGTTAGTTCTTCTGGAGACAGATTACCTCTGTGGCCTCCAGCTTCATTATTTACTGCAATAGCTGCATCTGCTCCTAATTGTTCTACTTTTTGAGCAAAACGTAAATCGGTAACATCGCAAAATACTTTTATACCGGCTTTATGTGCTTGCCTAATCGTTTCTTCTGGGCTTCCTAAAGATGTAATTATAAAATCGCATCCTTCTTCGCAAATAACCTCTAACTGACCTTTGTATTTAAGGTTCGATTTATTTACTATTAAATTAAATCCAAACGAACCGCCTTCTACTTTATTAGCTTTAAGCTCTTTTAAAACAGCTCTTAACTCATCTAGTGTTCTATAATTAAGTGCTGGAATACATCCTGCTATTCCTCCTTTCATGGCTTCAGTTACCATGGCAACATTAGAGACCAAAAACATTGGTGCTTGAATTATTGGATACTTTATATTTAAAAGTTGAGTTAATTTAGTTTGCATGATTTTTTATTTATTTAAACAAATATAATCAATAATTTATTATGCATGCATAATTCTTTTTTAATATGAAGCATAAAAAAACGCAACCAAATTAATGGTTGCGTTTTTAATATTTATGGATTCCGCATCAAGTACGGAATGACAAAAAGATTATTTAACTTCTTCGAAGTCTACATCTTCTACATTGTCACTTTCTGCTTGAGCTGGTTCTCCTGCTCCTGCATCTGGTCCAGCTGCTCCACCTTGAGCATCTGCTTGTGCTTTGTACATTTCTTCGCTAGCTACTTTCCAAACTTCGTTAAGTTTATCTAAAGCTGGCTCAATAACTGCTACATCTCTAGTTTCGTAAGCTACTTTTAATTCAGCTAAAGCTTCTTCAATTGGTGCTTTTTTATCGTCAGATATTTTATCACCAAATTCTTTTAATTGATTTTCTGTTTGGAAAATCATAGAATCTGCTTCGTTTAATTTCTTAGCATTTTCTGCTGCTTTTGCATCTGCTTCTGCATTTGCTTCAGCATCAGCTCTCATTGCTTTAATTTCTTCTTCAGTTAAACCAGAAGACGCTTCGATACGGATATCTTGAGTCTTGTTAGTTGCTTTATCTGTAGCAGAAACTTTAATGATTCCATTTGCATCGATATCGAAAGTTACTTCAATTTGAGGAACTCCTCTTTGTGCTGGTGGAATATCACTTAAGTGAAAACGTCCAATTGTTTTGTTATCTGCAGCCATAGCTCTTTCACCTTGTAATACATGGATTTCCACTGAAGGTTGGTTATCTGCTGCTGTAGAGAATACTTGAGATTTTTTAGTAGGAATCGTTGTATTTGCTTCAATAAGTTTCGTCATTACGTTACCCATTGTTTCGATACCTAATGATAAAGGTGTTACATCTAAAAGTAATACATCTTTAACATCTCCAGATAAAACTCCACCTTGAATTGCTGCTCCTAAAGAAACAACTTCATCAGGGTTTACGCCTTTAGAAGGTGTTTTTCCAAAGAACTTTTCTACTGCTTGTTGTACTGCTGGGATACGTGTAGATCCACCAACTAAAATTACTTCGTCGATATCACTTTTAGATAATCCTGCTGCTTTTAAAGCTGTTGCACAAGGCTCTATTGTTCTTTTTACTAAATCGTCAATTAACTGCTCGAATTTAGAACGTGTTAAAGTACGTACTAAGTGTTTTGGTCCAGATGCAGTAGCTGTAATGTAAGGTAAGTTAATTTCTGTTTGCTCTGAAGCAGATAACTCAATCTTAGCTTTTTCTGCAGCTTCTTTTAAACGTTGTAAAGACATTGGGTCTTTACGTAAGTCCATAGACTCTTCAGCGTTAAATTCATCAGCTAACCAATCAATAAGTTTTTGATCTACGTCATCACCACCTAAGTGTGTATCACCATCTGTAGATAAAACTTCAAATACACCATCTCCTAATTCTAAGATAGATACATCATGCGTTCCACCACCAAAATCGAAAACAACGATTTTTTGATCAACTCCTTTTTTGTCCATACCATAAGCTAAAGCTGCTGCTGTTGGCTCGTTGATAATACGACGTACTTTTAATCCTGCAATTTCACCAGCTTCTTTAGTTGCTTGACGTTGTGCATCGTTAAAATATGCTGGTACAGTAATTACTGCCTCAGATACTGAAGCTCCTAAGTAATCTTCAGCTGTTTTTTTCATTTTCTGTAATACCATTGCAGATAATTCTTGTGGCGTATATAAACGACCATCAATATCAACACGTGGTGTGTCATTATCTCCTTTTACTACTTTGTATGGTACACGTTCTGCTTCTTTTTTAGACTCAGTGTACTTGTTACCCATAAAACGTTTAACCGAATAAACTGTTTTTGTTGGGTTAGTTACTGCTTGTCTTTTTGCTGGATCTCCAACTTTAATTTCTCCTCCTTCTACAAAGGCAATTACAGATGGTGTTGTTCTTTTACCTTCTGCATTAGGGATAACTACTGGCTCGTTACCTTCCATTACAGAAACGCAAGAGTTGGTAGTTCCTAAATCGATTCCAATAATCTTACTCATATCTTTATTTGTTTTATGTTTTCCGCTTAATGCGAAATAAATTATATTAATTATTTACGATTGCATAAAGACAATGATTATGCCATTAGAAAAAATGTGACATGATGTCATATCTTATTATTTATAAATTATATCTATTTGGCGCTACTTTGGTATTAGTTTTGATATATTTATTAAAAAATTAAATATTATGAAACGTATATTATCGGTAATTACTGTAATCACTTTATTATTAACGTCTTGCGAAGGTCCAGAAGGACCTAGAGGTTTCGATGGTGCCATTATAGCTTCTTCAGCTTTTGAAATTGAATTAGACCTTAACCAAACTAACAATTATGAATACTTTGAAGCTTATGGTTTCCAAGTGTTACCAACAGACGTTACGTTAGTCTATATATTATGGGAAACAGTTAACGGACAAGATGTTTGGAGACTTATGCCACAAACGGTTCAGTTTGATGACGGTGATTTGGTTTATAATTATGACTTTACACAAACCGATGTTAGATTTTTTCTAGACGGCACAACAGATTTTTCTCTTTTAGATAGTTCATACACACAAAACCAAGTATTTAGAGTTGTGGTTGTACCTGCAGATAATGTTGGAAAAACTTCTAACACTAATTTAGAGGCAGTTATGACACAATATAATATTAAAGCATTTACTAAACGTTAAAATAGTAGTCATTATAAAATAAATGCAGACAGCTTTGATGTTAATAATCAAAGCTGTTTTTTTATGTTTTAAACATAAACAATAAACTATATTTGTGTTACTAAAACGATATAGTAATTATGGAATGTATTTCAGTTTTCGATATGCTAAAAATTGGTGTTGGGCCATCGAGTTCCCACACTTTAGGACCTTGGCGTGCTGCCGAACGTTGGTTACAAGAATTAAAAGATGATAATGTCTTTAATACTGTTACCAGAATTCAAGTAGACTTATATGGTTCTTTATCTTTAACAGGAATAGGGCATGCTACCGATTTAGCTGTTATGCTAGGTTTAAGCGGTAGTGATCCAGAATATATACCTACCGAAACTATAGATATTATTATAGCTTCGATTACAAATACTGAAAAACTTGTTTTAGGTAACGAAAAGATTATTGACTTTGATATGCAATCTGAGATTGTATTCAACAAAGTGTTTCTCCCTTTTCATTCTAACGCCATTACTTTTACTGCCTTTAGTATGAATACCGAAATACATCAATCTACCTTCTACTCTATTGGTGGTGGATTTGTTATAAAAGAAGAACGTACCGTAGATGCCGAAAACCAAGAACTTAAAAGTGAATTTCCTTTTCCTGTAGATAAAGCAACAGAATTATTAGCTTTTTGTAAGAGTGAAAATAAAACCATTTCTGAAATTGTTTTAGAAAACGAACGCTCCCTTAGAGACGATAAAACTATAGATCACGAATTGCAACGTATTTGGCAGACTATGCTAGATTGTATGTTTACAGGCTGCCATACCGAAGGTACTTTACCGGGAGGACTAAATGTAAGACGTCGTGCTTACGATATGCATAAAAACTTAAATATTGAAATGCCTTATGTTACTTCTCAAGATTGGTTGCAATCTATAAGACAAAGTGAGGTTAAATTTAGGCAAATATTAAAATGGGTAAGTTGCTTTGCATTATCTGTAAACGAAGTAAACGCATCGCTAGGTCGTGTGGTTACTGCTCCTACTAATGGTAGTGCTGGCGTTATTCCTGCGGTTTTAATGTACTATATGGTAATAGAAAACCATGAAGCAGATTTTAAACACATCAAACAATTTTTATTAGTTGCAGGAGAAATAGGAAGTATATTTAAAAAAGGTGCCACTATCTCTGCCGCTATGGGTGGTTGTCAGGCCGAAATTGGTGTAAGTTCTGCAATGGCAGCTGCTGCTTTAACAGAATTACTTGGTGGTTCTCCAGAACAAGTTATGATTGCCGCAGAAATCGCTATGGAACACCACTTAGGTTTAACCTGTGATCCTATTGGCGGATTAGTGCAAATTCCTTGTATAGAACGTAATGCAATGGGAGCTATTAAAGCCATTAATGCAGCAGAATTAGCCTTAGATACAGATCCTAAAAATGCAAAAGTACCATTAGACAAAGTTGTTGAGACTATGTGGGAAACAGCTAAGGATATGAACAACAAGTATAAAGAAACTAGCGAAGGAGGTTTGGCAGTACGCGTTAACATGGCAGACTGTTAGAGTCTAACTCATCCTAAAATAGAATGAATAGCGATACACAATTAAATAGATCTAATCGAATTAATCATAAGATAGAACTATTGAGTAAGTAAATTTAGTATTTTTACAGTCTATCTTAATTTAAAATAAATGTCAGTAGCAAAAAAAGAATATAAAAGAGTAACGGTAAAATCATTAGTCGATATGAAAAAGCGAGGAGAGAAAATTTCCATGCTTACTGCATACGATTATACTATGGCAAAAATTGTTGATGGAGCCGGAATAGATGTTATTTTGGTTGGTGATTCTGCTAGTAATGTCATGGCTGGACACGAAACAACATTACCTATTACTTTAGATCAAATGATTTATCATGCTTCTTCTGTTATTCGTGCTATTGATCGCTCTTTAGTAGTTGTAGATTTACCTTTTGGAAGTTACCAAAGTGACCCAAAAGAAGCTTTACGTTCTGCCATTAGAATTATGAAAGAATCTGGCGGACACGCCGTTAAAATGGAAGGTGGTAAAGAAGTAAAAGACTCTATCAAACGTATTTTACATGCTGGAATTCCTGTTATGGGACATTTAGGTTTAACACCACAATCTATCTATAAATTTGGTACTTACACTGTTCGTGCTAAAGAAGAAGAAGAAGCGATACAACTTAAAGAAGATGCTTTAATGCTTGAAAAAGCAGGTTGTTTTGCAATTGTTTTAGAAAAAATACCTGCTAAATTAGCACAAGAAGTTGCCGAGAGCGTCTCTATTCCTGTAATTGGAATTGGTGCTGGCAACGGTGTCGATGGACAAGTTTTAGTAACACATGACATGATTGGTATGACACATGAATTCAATCCGCGTTTTTTAAGACGTTACATGAATTTATATGAAGAAATGACCAACGCATTCACACAATATGGTGAAGATGTAAAAAGTGGTGATTTTCCTAATGATGAGGAGCAGTATTAAATAATGTTCAGTTTCTAGTATTCAGTATTTACTCATCTCTGAATAGTTCTGTGTAAACTCAGAGAATCTTTGTACGATTTTTGATAAATCCTTTAGATTCTCTAATTTTAATTTATTCTTTTAAAACAAATTAGTGGCAAAAATCATTTCTACAAAAGACAACCTTCAGGTTATTTACGAAGACAATCACATTATTGTAGTTAATAAACGTGCTGGTGATATTGTACAAGGCGATAAAACTGGAGATAAACCTTTAAGCGATGTTGTAAAGGAATATATTGCTGAGAAATACAATAAGCCTGGAAACGTATATTTAGGAACAGTACATAGGCTTGATAGACCAACTACTGGCTTGGTTATATTTGCTAAAACCAGTAAAGCTTTACCTCGATTAAATAAATTATTTGTTTCAAAAGATATTTCTAAAACCTATTGGGCTTTAGTAAAAAATAAGCCTGAAAAAGATAGTGATACACTTATTAATTGGCTTATAAAGAATCCTAAAAACAATAAATCTAGAGCACATATTAACGAGGTTCCAGATAGCAAAAAAGCTATTCTTCATTATAAAACAATTAAGACTTTAGATAATTATTTCTTATTAGAAGTAAATTTAGAAACCGGCCGTCATCACCAAATACGAGTACAGCTATCTACTATTGGCTCTCCAATAAAAGGTGATTTAAAATATGGTTTCGATCGTAGTAATAAAGATGCCAGTATTAGTCTTCATGCAAGAAACATACAGTTTACACATCCTGTTTCTAAAGAAAAATTAAACATAACTGCTCCTCTACCTAAAGATCCAATTTGGAATGCTTGCTTATAGTTAAAAGTTTAAGATTTTGTTACAATAGCTTTCCGTTTTAAAAGCGTAACTTACTTTTTTAATTAACTATTTATGATCCCTAAATTATTACAATCTCAAAAAGAATATTTTAAAACTGGAGAAACAAAATCTATTGCTTTTAGAAAACAAGCTTTAAAAAGACTTAAAACGGAGCTTATAAAACGTGAAAACGATATCATTGAAGCTTTAGCTAAAGACTTTAAAAAGCCCGCATTCGAGTCTGTTTTAACAGAAACGGTAGTTGTCCTTTCAGATTTAGATTTAATGATTAAAAACATCTCTAAATGGTCTAAACCTAAGCGAGTACTACCTGCTTTAATGAACTTTCCGTCTACAGACAAATTGTATTCTGAGCCTTATGGACAAACACTAATCATTGCACCTTGGAATTATCCTTATCAATTAGCAATTGCTCCAATGGTAGCTGCTATTGCTGCAGGAAATACGGTTGTATTAAAACCGAGTGAACTTACTCCAAATACTTCAACGTTATTAAACACAATTATTAAAACTGTTTTTAAACCAGAACATGTTTGTGTTGTTGAAGGTGGTGTAGATGTATCTACTACTCTACTTGCACAACGTTGGGATTATATTTTCTTTACAGGAAGTGTAAATGTTGGTAAAATTGTTGCTAAAGCTGCAGCTGAAAATCTAACACCAATAACATTAGAATTAGGTGGTAAAAATCCATGTATTATAGACGAAACAGCAAATATAAAACTAACTGCCAAACGTATTGTTTGGGGTAAATTTTTAAATGCAGGACAAACCTGTATTGCTCCAGATTATATATTAATTGCCCAAAATAAAAAAGAAGCTTTTTATAAAGCTATGAGGGCTGAAATTGAAAAAGCTTATACTAACAATCCTAAAGCATCAGAAGATTTTTGTCGTATTGTAAACCAAAAGAATTTTGAGCGTTTAAATGGAATGCTTACAAACGAGAACTGCATTATAGGTGGACAAACAGATGCCAAAACATTATACATCTCTCCTACTCTTATAGATGAACCAAGTTTAGACAGTGAAGTCATGAAAGATGAAATATTCGGTCCAATACTTCCTGTTATTTCTTATAAAAATGAAGCAGAAATTGAAACCATAATTTCTAAATACGAAAAACCATTGTCGCTTTATGTGTTTAGCACAAATTCAGCGAAAGCTAAAAAAGTAATTGAAAAATTCTCTTTTGGTGGTGGCTGTATTAACGATACTGTTGTTCATTTTGCTAACCATAGATTACCATTTGGCGGTACTGGTAATAGTGGTATTGGTGCTTACCATGGTAAATTATCTTTCGATACTTTTTCTCACCAAAAAGCAGTTGTTAAAAAAGGAAACTGGTTAGATTTACCGGTACGTTATGCTCCTTATACAGGAAAGTTAAAAAAGGTCAAGAAGATTTTGAAATGGTTATAATCAAGGAAATATATTATTTCTTTTCATGATTATAAGGATACTTTATTTCTAATACAACACCTTCACCAACCTTAGAACTTAGATTATACTCTGTATTAATCAGTTCTGCACGGCTTTTCATGTTAAGTAATCCTGATCCTTTTTCTACAGTATCCATATCGAAACCTTTTCCGTCGTCACTTGCTACTATTACAAGCTTATCTTCTAAATAATTTAATTTTACTAATAAATTTTTAGCTTGAGAATATTTTACCGTGTTAGAAAAGAATTCTTGAAGTATTCTAAAAATAATAATTTCATGCTTTGTATTTTTAAAAGGTACAATCTCTCCCTTGACATGCAATTCTGCAGTAGCAAATCTTAATTTTTTAAGTCTATTTAATTCATTTTCAATAGACTGTTCAAATCCAATATTTAAAACAACTTCATTATTTAAAGAACGAGATAACATTCTCACTTCTTTTAAACTCTCTTTTACAGTAC
This sequence comes from uncultured Lacinutrix sp., assembly GCF_947500605.1. Taxonomy (GTDB): domain Bacteria; phylum Bacteroidota; class Bacteroidia; order Flavobacteriales; family Flavobacteriaceae; genus Lacinutrix. The sequence continues at coordinate 478,395 of NZ_CANMSJ010000001.1, forward strand.
TTGCAGCTTCGGTAAAGTTCTCTTTTACATCATCACTAACTTGTGTTTTTAGTATGTTCATTTGCATACTTGCAGCAGCTAGTAATTGACCCACATTATCGTGTAGTTCCCAACCAATATTTTTTAAAGTTTGTTCTTGTATTTCGGTTTGTGCATTACTTAATTCTTCCTCAAAAGCTTGCTGTTGCTTAATTTTATCAATCAGTAATTTGTTTTTCCTTTTCTGAAAAACAATAAAAAACAAAATAACCAAAGCGGTTACTATTACTAAAACACCAATCATATAGATTAATAAATAGCGTTCTGCGGAAGTGGATTTTTTCACCTCTTGAAATATAGAGGATAGCATTAGTAAATTATACATAATGAGGTTGTGGTTTAGAAATGATAAGGCCAATAGCAAAACAAGAATACATAAAGATATTGGCAAAAACAAAAATGCGTCTTTTTAAATAGACAAAATCGAAGTCTACAACGGTATTATATGCTTCAAAAAATAAAATTGGAGTAACTATAAGCCACCATATTAAGATTGCGCTTAAAGCATAAAAACTATATGTTTTTAAAGCATTTGAAATAGTTTCAGAATTAATTAATTCTATAAAGTAGACTGAACACCCAATTAATAAAGTAAATGCTCCCGTAAATTGATAATAAGAATCATGCGCTTTAAAAAACACATTTGGATAAATATAAAAATGACTTAGCATGAGCACAAAATATACGCCACCTAAAACAAGAATAAATCTTCTATTAATATTATTACGTAATACACTATATATGTAATATAGTATTAATAATACTGTGCCAAATATCCAAAACAAGTTATACCAAGACATACTATTAAAGCCTATACTTCTAAGGTATGTGGTTAGCTTAAAATTATTATCATAAAAAAAAGTAGCTCCTGTAAAATCTATTAGTACAATGTAAATTAAAAATAGAATAAAAAATGTAGTTGTTGTGCCTTTGTATTTTTTTAAACATAAGAGTCCTGTGAGCATTGCTAAAAACTCAAAAAAATAGCTTATAAAATTAAAATTCTTTGTTATAAATTCTAGCACTAAGTTGTAGGATTAATAGCATTACAAAAATACGCTTTAATTTTACAACTCGATCTTTTAAGGTTTAGATAAAATTAAATTTACTCAAAATTTAAGGTATAAAAAAAGCAGCTATAAATATTACAACTGCTCATTCTTAATGTTTGTATAAATCAATCTGGATAACCTTGTCCTGGTGGCATACCATCATGACCTCTATTAAGTCCATCAGCACCTGGAATATCACCACTTCCATAACTATCTGGTCTTAAAAATTCTCCATTTTTGTTAGTAAAACTATCTCCTGTTGGCACCATAAAAATTGTAGAGTTTCCTGCATTTTCGCTTCCATCATTTTCAGGATAAGCTGCATAATACACACGAACACCATCCATTTCGTAACCTAATTCTGTTGCTTGATTTTCTGCATAGTCTAAATAATTACGCATGTCTTCTAATGACCACCAACCAGATCTATTGTCTGGTTAAGTCCTTGACTTATTCATTTCAAATGCTCTTGATTTTGTCCATTCATCATTTAAGACTTTGGCTCTCTCGAGAGAAATTACACCAGATGGCGCAATAATTTCCTTTTTTGTAGAGGTTTCGGTTTCTACTGATTCATCTTTGGTACAAGCAAACACAGTGATACTAATAGACTAAATAATTTAGTTTTTTCATATTTATTAATAGTTTAAGTTAATTATAAATGTAGTATTCTAAAACGAAGAATCAAAACTTTATGTTTTTATTTTTCTGGTTTTGATACTATTAAGCCTATCGTAAATACTAGATACATAAAAAAATTAGCGAATAAGTAAATTTGCCATTCTAAAAATATAAAATTCCAATCACTACCTCTAGTGTATAAATCAAAAAATGAAATTGGAGTTGTAATTATCCACCAGACAAATATTGCACTAGCTATATAAAAATAAATAGTACTATAAAATTTAAGTATTGTATTGCTTTGTAGTAATTCTAAATAGTAAAGTACCGAACTAAGTATCATAACTAAAGCTCCGATAATTTGTAATAAAGAGAAGTATTGGTAAAAAAACTTTTGATAATTTACTAATAAATAAACCGTAGCAAAAAAAACAAATAAATAAGTGGCTATTTTCAAAACTTTTACATGAAGCTTTACAGTAAGTATTCTTTGAAAAAAAATTGAAAATAATACAATTGCACCAATATCAAAAAAAATAGTGAAATACCAATAATTATTTCTAAATACTGAGTTATATATGGAGTTTAAAAAATCAAAAGTATCATAATAATGAGCGTAGCTTCCTAAAAATTGGACAAGAAATAAGTAAAAAATTATTTTAATAAAAAAAGTAACAGGTGTTGCTTTATATTTCTTATAAAAAATAAGTCCTGCAACAACTGCTACTAATTGAATACCATAAATGATAAACATATAGTATTTTATTAAAAAATTTTCCAATAGATTTAATTTGGATATCCTTGTCCTGGAGGCATTCCTCCTCCTGCTCTATCCAAACCTTTAGCTAAAGGATCGTCATTATTTGGATCGTTTTCTCCAGGTTTATAATCTGGGTTTGGTACCGTTGGCACCATGAAAATGGTTGTTTTACCACCTTTACCTAAACTATCATCAACACCTAAATAAAACCTAATACCTGTAATATTATTATTCTCACCTTCAACTATAGATAAGTAGCTTTTAATATCTTCTATAGAATACCAAGAAGAGCGATTATCTACACCTCCAAAAGCAACAGAATCATTAACATGTTTTCTGTAGTCTGTCCAATTATCGTTTAAAGCTTTTGCTTCTGTTGTTGATATTAATCCTCTTGGAGGATCTTGTGTTGGTAAAGCTCCAACATTGTTTTTGCAGCAATAGAAGTACATAATTAGTATTCCTATTAGTAGGCCTAATACAAGCCCAATTAAGATTTTCATTTTTTTTAGTTTAAAAGTTAGTCATAAATGCAATAAAGGTTTTATTACAAATTAATTAGTATTTATATTAAAAAAATAAATACTAAAGTTTACATCATAGATATAATTTTAAAATTAATAGCGATTTAAAAGTAATAAAAAAAAATGACTACTACTTCTTTTCTGGTTGCGAAACTATTAATCCTATGGAAAAAATTGAATACATAAAAATATTTGAGAAAATGTAAATACTTCTTTTTAATAAAACGAAGTTTTTATCTTCTAAAACATAATACTTTTCAAAAAACACTAACGCTGTCATAACAAGCCACCATAAAAAAATAGTAGCACTTATATAAAAATATAATGATGTTGAAAAGTATAGAATTTTATCTCCTTTAAGAATCTCAATAAAATGAAGTGATGCACAGCATAATATAACTATTGCTTGCAATACATACAAAATAGTATATGCTGATTTAAAGAGAGCGTCTACATTATAAAAAATTAAACCTAGCGCAAAAATAAAATAGGCTAATGCTATATATTTTATTATAGATTTAAAAATCTGATTTTGTAAAATCTTTTGATACAAAATAGCGAAAAAAGAGACAGCAATTATATCAAAAAATACAGTAAACCACCAATTATTCCCTCTAAAAACACTGTTTTTTATTGGCTCCAAAAAGTCGAAAGTATTATAATATTTAGGGAACATTCCTAAAACATCAATCAAAAAGAGATAAAGCAATAACCATATAAAAAAAATGGCAGCAGTACCTTTATACTTTTTTAAACAAAAAAGCCCAGTAATTGCAGCCAAACCTTCTACACTATGAGTAATTAAACTATTATAATAAACTAAAAACTCTAACATGAAATTTTATTGAGGGTATCCATTCTGTACTGGATCTCCTTGTTCTCCTCTATCCATTCCTTTTGCATTAGGAATATCTTTATTATTTCCTTTACCATCAGCTTCTGTTGGTACCATAAAAATAGTTGTTAAGCCTTTAGGATCTTTTTGGGTAGTTTCAGTACCTAAATAAAAACGAACTCCGTTTACATTTTTATTTTCTTCTTTAATTAGATTTAAGAAATCTTGCATGTCGTCCAGCGAATACCAAGACGAGCGATTATCTGGTTTACCAGCAGCTGTGTTGTTTTCTCTAGATCTTAGTTTTGTCCAATTGTCGCTTAAATCTTGAGCTTCACCAGCTGTAATAATTCCTTTAGGTATAGACATAGTTTTGTTTCGTTAATTAATAGCGTTTAAATTAATAAAAGATGTGAATATATAAATATTTAACAGTTTTTGCTTAATTATTTTTATATTCTATCACTTTTAGTCCGAAACAATACTGTTATTTTATCATTATACAATTTTACCTCTATTTTATTTACTACTAACCCAACCAACCTTCTCTATCTAAACTTCTATATTGAATGGCTTCACTTAAATGACTACCATTAATATCTTGTGCGCCTTCTAAATCTGCAATAGTTCTCGATACTTTTAAAATTCTATCGTAAGCTCTTGCAGAAAGATTTAAACGTTCCATAGCCGTTTTTAATAATGTTTTTGAAGCATCGTCTAATTTACAATGTGTACGAATTTGTTTTACATGCATTTGTGCATTGTAATGTACTGTTTCAGATTCCTTAAATCGTTCTGTCTGTCTTTCACGGGCTTCTGTAACTCGTTTTCTTATATCTATTGATGGTTCTGCTTTTCTATCGTCTGATAATTTATCGAAAGGCACAGGAGTAACTTCTATATGAATGTCAATTCTATCTAACAATGGTCCAGATATTTTACTTAGATAGCGTTGCATTTCTGCAGGACTTGAAGTTACTGGAGAATCTGGATCGTTAAAATAACCACTCGGACTAGGATTCATACTTGCAACCAACATAAAAGATGAAGGATAAGTAACTGTAAATTTTGCTCTAGAAATAGTGACTTCTCTGTCTTCTAAAGGCTGTCGCATTACCTCTAAAACTTCTCGCTTAAATTCGGGCAATTCATCTAAAAACAAAACACCGTTATGGCATAAAGATATTTCTCCTGGTTGCGGATAACTGCCGCCGCCTACGAGTGCAACGTTTGAAATTGTGTGATGTGGACTCCTAAACGGACGCTGAGCCATTAATCCTGAATTTGCTTTTACACGACCAACAACCGAATGTATTTTTGTAGTTTCTAACGCTTCTTTTAACGACATTGGCGGTAAAATACTTGGCAAACGTTTGGCTAACATTGTTTTTCCTGCTCCAGGAGGACCAACTAAAATAATATTATGACCTCCAGCCGCTGCAATCTCCATGCAACGTTTAATTCCTTCTTGTCCTTTTACATCGGCAAAATCGAAATCGGGATAATCTAAATTCTTATAAAATTCTTCTCTTGTGTTTATTATGGTTTGCTCTATAGCTTCACCTTTATTGAAAAAATTAATGACTTGCTTAATGTTTTCTATACCATAAACCTTTAAATCACTAACTATTGCTGCTTCTTTTGCATTTTGGATAGGCAATATAAATCCTTTAAAACCTTCTTCTTGTGCTTTTATCGCTATTGGCAAAGCACCTTTAATAGGTTGTAAACTGCCGTCTAAGGAAAGCTCTCCCATTATTATATAATCTTCTAAATCATCAGCTTGAATTTGCTTAGATGCTGCTAAAATACCTACTGCTAAAGTTAAATCGTAGGCAGAACCTTCTTTGCGTAAATCGGCAGGCGCCATGTTAATAGTTATTTTTTTGCCAGGAATCTTGTATCCATTATTTTGTAATGCAGCTGCAATTCTATAGTTACTTTCTTTAATGGCATTGTCTGGAAGTCCTACGAGGTGATATCCTATTCCGGAATTAACGTTAACCTCTACAGTTATTGTAGAAGCTTCGACTCCAAAGACAGCACTGGCAAATACTTTTTTAAGCATAAATGGTTGGTTTAGAAACTAAATGTAGGAAAATTACATGATTAATAATCTTTAAAACCAATAAAATTGAACACTAACTACTTAAATATCTATAATTTACTTATAAACTCTATCATTCTTTTTTCAGAATAATAAATATTTTCAGAATCGTAGAAACCAACATGTCCTCCATATTTTGGCATTTCTAAATACAAATGCTTATTCTGTTTAGCAGATTCTATTGGATAGCATTCTTTAGATAAAAAAGAATCATTTTGTGCATTTATTAATAGCGTTGGTATTTTAATTCCTTTTAAAAACTGAAGACTACTCGACTTTTCGTAATAATCGTAAGCATCAATAAAATGATGTGCTTTAGAGGTGTAAAAATCATCAAAATCTTTTAATGTTTTAATCTCTATTAAGTCTTTATTTTTTATATTCTGCGGAAATAATTGTTGCTTTTCCTTTAGTTTATCTCTTAAGTTTTTTAAAAACTTTTTAGAGTACAATACATTTTCAGCAGACATTAATCTCTCTAACGAGCCTCTTAAAAATACAGGAACTGAAACCGTTACTGCTCCTTTTACTTGTTTTGGAACTTGATTATTCTCTCCTAAATATTTTAAAATAACATTACCGCCAAGGCTAAAACCTTTTAGGTAAATAGTATCATAATGAAAATGCTCTGTTATGTATTTTAAAACCGAAGCTAAATCGTCTGTTTTACCAGAATGATACGATTGAAAACTCTTATTAACTTCCCCACTACAACCTCTAAAGTTAACGCAAACCACATCTATATTATTTTGGTTTGCCACTTTAGCAGAACCTAGCATATAATGACGTTGCGCATTGCCTTCTAAACCATGTAAAACAATTAGTAATTGGTTTGTTTGCTGGGTTGTATAACTCCAATCTAAATCTAAAAAATCGTTATCTGGTAACGTTAAACGCTCACGCTTTTGGGTAACACCTTCAACTTTTCTTAATAGTCCAGAGTAAATGGTAGACAAATGTCCATTTCTAAATATAAATTTAGGCTTGTATGTTGTGGTTAGGATTGGCATTTAGTTTGCTGTTTTAAAAGGGCTTTTAATATTGAAATGTAAGCACAAAGATAAGTAACAAAAAAACCTTTCAGTTTTAAAACTGAAAGGTTTAGATTTTAAATTATTAAAGTAAAAATTACTTTTTTATAAACTTTAATGATTCTTGTTTATTTCCTGATTTTATCTCTAAAAAGTATAAGCCTTGAGATAGATTACTAACATCTAATTTAGCTTTTTTACTTTTTGAAGTTATTGTATTTAATAACCTTCCATTAATATCGTAAACAGCAACAGATTCTATAACGATTTCTCCTTCTATATTTAATATGTTATTTACTGGATTAGGGAATATTGAAAAACTTGATGTTTCAAAATTCTTTACAGATAATGTATTAACTATTTCTGTGTTTACTGTGTTTGTAACAATTGCTGGATTAAAATCGAAGAAAATATCTGCAGTATTATTAAAAATGTCTCCAATAACAACATTTGTTTTGGGTTTTATTTTATAAGCTATAAAACCGTGAGAATTAGTTTCGTCGCTTGTACTATCTGGTAAATTAATATTATCAAATATAAATTTAACCATACTACCATTTGTAATTTCTACTCTACCAGTATGGCTTAAACTTTCTAATTGCATGGTTGTCCAGTCTAGTTTACTATCTAAAATGTTTTCTACATTAACGTTTATAGCACTTGCTGTTCCTGTATTTTGAAAACGGATGATATAATGTAAATACTTATCTGCATCTGCTAATAATATTTCTTCACCTTCCAAAACTCTAATATCGTTTGGATCGTAAGAACCAATTACGGTTTGGTTAAGTGTGAAAACATTATCATCTGCTGTGTTATCTCCTGTAACAGGATTTACTGTTGCTGTTGATACTAAAACATCATTAATATTTGTAGTTGGTGGTGCAAATACATTAAATTCTAAATCTATTGTTCTTGTTTCAAATGGATTTAAGTCTGTAAAATTAAAGGTTAAAGTGTTTGCTGTTTGTGAAACTATTGTTTCGCTTGCGTTTAAGAAATTTAACTTTGCATCATCAAACTCGAATGTTACATTTCCACTTAATTGTGTTGTGCCTACATTATTATATATTATTTGGTAAGTAGCATCAAAACCTGGTCTTGGTTCGTTTATAGATGGATAAACTGAAATGTTTAGGTCGTTTATTGAACCTATTGGTTCTATGCAAAAATCTATTGTATCAATATTATCTACACCAGCAAAATTTGACACTTGAGAAATAGGGCTAGATACATAATAATTAGGCAAATTAGAAATAGTAGTTGTAAAATCTCCTTGGTCTACAAATAGTTGATAACTACCATTGTTTAAAGAAAATGTAGCTACATCTTGAGTACCATTATTAGTGTTAATCATTATATTACTCAATGTGTTGTCTAATACACTACAGCCGTTTCCATCTAAGTCCACACGTATTTCACCATTAATTTCATTAAATGAAATCCCTAAATTTTTGTACCAAACAATCTTTTCTGATGGTTCAGAAAACGAAAGATCTTTAGAAGAAAGCAAATCAATGTTGCCATCATTATTAATATCTGCTGCATGTAAAGAGGAAGCTCCATTAAATCCAGTTGTAGCAATAACCTGCTGAGAACCAAAAGTTCCTTGACCATCTGTGTTTTCGTACCAAACAAGACTATCATCGTCTAAGGTAATAGAAAATATATCCATATCACCATCGTTATCTATATCTGCTGCATAAGCTGATATAGCACCTTGCGCATTAGTTGTTATAATTTGTTCAGCACTAAATGCACCTTGTCCATCTGTGTTTTCGTACCAAGCAATTTTATTATCGTTTTCCGAAGCAGAATACACATCCATATCTCCATCATTATCAATATCTACAGCATAAGCAGTATCAGCATCTTGTGTTGTGATAATTTGTTTGGGGCCAAATGCACCTTGTCCATCTGTATTTTCGTACCAAACCACCATATTATATAATACAGAAAGCACATCCATGTCTCCATCGTTATCAATATCTGTAGCGGAAATTACTAGAGGACTATCATTATTTGATATCGTTTGTTTAGGGCCAAATGTACCTTGTCCATCTGTATTTTCGTACCAAGATATAAGAGTTTCATCAAAAGAAGAGGTGACACCATCATCTATTGATCCCATAAGCACATCCATATCACCATCGTTATCTATATCTACGGCATAAACTAACATAGGATAGTAAAGCCCATTTGATATAATTTGTTCTGTACCAAAAGTGCCTTGCCCATCTATATTTTCATACCAAGAAACATAACCATCCTCTCGAGCAGCAGAAAGTACATCTATATCTCCATCGTTATCCAAATCTGCGGCATAAACCGACGTAGTATCATCTGCATTATTATTTATTACTTGTAAATTTCCATAAGTTCCCTGCCCATCTGTGTTTTCATACCAAGCTACACTATTATTAAATATTGATGCTGAGAGCACATCCAAATCACCATCATTATCTATATCTGCAGTATAAATAGATGAAACGCCTGATAAAGTTGATTCACTTCCTAAAGTTTGTTGAGAAGAAAAAGTACCTTGACCATCTGTGTTTTTATACCACTTTAAATAACCAGGATTACTGTTTTGTCTAAAAATAACGGCTAAATCTATACCTTCTTCGTTATCTATTTCAACTGGAAAAACTCCACCAATAGAGTCTATACTTGAAATGATAATTTGTTCTGCTCCAAAAGTTCCTTGACCATCTGTGTTTTCGAACCATGATACATTATAAGAATCATAAAAAAGCACATCCATATCACCATCACTATCTATATCTGTAAGATTAATTAAACTAGTACCAGATGAAACAGTTACAGATTGATGTAGTACAAAAGCACCTTGCCCATCTGTATTTTCATACCATACAATCTCAGTGCTTTTTTGAGCAAATACATCTATATCTCCATCATTATCAATATCAAAAGTTCTAACATAAGAAGTTTGTCCTGTAGTTCCTGAAGCTATAATTTGTTGAGTACCAAAAGTACCTTGACCATCTGTGTTTTCAAACCAAACAACCTTACTATCGTTAGTGGAAGAAAAAAGAACATCTATATCACCATCGTTATCAATATCTGCTGTGTCAATAGTACTTATTAAGTTTATATTAGACGCTATAATTTGTTCAGAACCAAAAGCACCTTGTCCATCTATGTTTTCGTACCAAACTACTTCACCATCATTACTATAGCCTGCTGCAAGAATATCACTATCTCCATCGTTATCTATATCTACAGCATAAACTAAACCAGCTTGATCTAGAGTTGCAATAATTTGTTGAGCACCAAAGGTACCTTGACCATCTGTGTTTTCGTACCAAGCAATCTTATTGTCGTCTTTAGAAGCTGAAATCACATCCATATCTCCATCATTATCTATATCTGAAGCATAGATTGATTCAAATTTTTCTGCATTAACTGTTATGGTTTGATGAGAGCCAAAAGTACCTTGCCCATCTGTATTTCTGAACCAATATATTTTACCATAATAATCAGAAGAAATCAAATCCATGTTTCCATCGTTATCTAGATCTGCAGCATAAACAGCTACAGCTCCAGATGGATTTGAAGCATTATCATATACAATTTGTTCTTGAAACCCTATTTGCCCAAAAGCTGTGAAACAGCATAGTATAAAAACGAAAATAAAACCTATTTTTTTGTTCATTGTTAATTCTTTATAATAATAAAGGTAATTATATTTAAACTTCTAGACTAGTAAATTTAAAACTTCCACCATCAAATAACCCTTTATCACTCAACTTCAAAGCAGGAATAACTAACAAAGCCATAAAAGATAATGACATGTAAGGAGCATTTAAAGTGCAGCCCATTTGTTTTGCCATTTTATCGAGCTCTGCATATTGTTTACCAATAGTTTCACCATTTTTATCACTCATAATTCCAGCAACTGGTAATGCTACTGTTTTTTCTTCGGAAGTATTAACGGCACAAATTCCACCTTCTGCTTCTATTATTGAATTAACCGCTTTAGAAATGGAAGCATCATCTACTCCAACTGCTATAATATTATGAGAATCATGACCAACTGAACTTGCAATTGCACCTTCTTTTAACCCAAAGTTTTTAATAAAAGCAATTGCTGGTTTTGCATTATTATACCTGTTTACAACCGTCATTTTTAAAACATCGTTTTCCGTATTAGAAATTAAGTTTCCGTTTTCAATAAGACTATCTACAATGATTTCGTTTGTTACTAATTCGCCATCCAAACATTCTATAACGCGAATTTTTTCAGCTGAAGATTCAAATCTAAAATCTGAAACGTCTTTCTTGTCACAATTAAAATTATTAAGGTTTTCGAACGCTACATCTTTAATATTTACTTTTCCGAAGTCGTAAACCAACTCACCGTTTATATAGGTTTGAAGTGTTTTAAAATCTTTTAAATCTTCAACTATAATACAATCTGCAGCATCACCAATTTGTAAGGTTCCAACATCTAGATTGTAATGCTTTATTGGGTTAATACAAGCGGCTTGAAGCACTTTGTAAAGATCTATCTCTTTTGCTACTGCTCTAGCACAAACTTTGTTTATGTGTCCTAAAAGCAAATCGTCTGGATGTTTATCGTCACTACAAAACATCATGTTTTCAAAATGTTCTGGTAATAAATCTATTAAAGCTTCAAAGTTTTTGGCAGCACTTCCTTCTCTAATAATAACTTTCATGCCTTTTTGAAGCTTTTCTAAAGCCTCATCGTAAGTAAAACACTCGTGATCTGTAGAAATTCCTGCAGCAATGTATTTTGTAATATCTTCTCCTCTTAATCCTGGCGCATGACCATCTACTGGTTTATTATTATGTTTTGCCCAAGCTATTTTTTTAAGCACTTCTTCATCATCGAAAAGCACACCTGGATAATTCATCATTTCGGCAAGGTATTTAATATCCGGATTTGCCATTAAGGTTTTAATATCTTCTGAATCTATAACTGCTCCGGCAGATTCAAAACTAGTAGCAGGCACACAAGAAGGTGCGCCAAAATTGAATTTAAACGGTGTTTTTTTTCCGTTTTCAATCATGAACTCCACTCCTTTTACACCAAGTACATTTGCTATTTCGTGTGGATCGCTAACTGTTGAAACTGTACCATGTTTTACAGCCAGTTTTGCAAACTCACTAGGCACCAACATAGAGCTTTCAATATGAATATGTGCATCTATAAAACCAGGTAATATAAAATGATTTACGTTATGCTCTTTTTCTATAATAGAAACAATCTTTCCTTCCTTAATAGTTACTTCTCCTTTGTAGATACGCTTGTTTGGGATATCTACTATGTTACCTTGAATTGTTTTCATTCTACTAATATTATTGTAAAAAAAAATCTTGCTACAGCAAGACCTTTTTTTATTATTTAAAATTTTGAATTCCTGCTTTTAGCCAATTAAAATACTCATCTGCATCTGGAGTAAAAGCAACAGGTTTTATTAAATTTTCTTCGTTGTGGTCCATTAACACATAATATGGTTGTGTATTCGACTTGTATTTAATGGTTTGAAACTCACTCCATTTCTGACCAATATATTTAAGTTGTTTGCCTTCTCTAAGCTTAGAGTCTACTATTTCATCCTTTTCAAGAGGTCTCTTATCGTCCACATAAAGAGAGATTAAAACGACATCATTTTTTAATGCGTTTAATATCTCAGGTTTGGGCCAAACGTTTTGTTCCATTTTTCGGCAGTTTACACATGCCCAACCTGTAAAATCAATCATTACTGGCTTATTCACTTTTTTAGCATAAGCTAAACCTAAATCGTAATCATTAAATGCTAAAATATCGTGTGGTGCTAATAAATGTGCACCTTCTGGTAAATCTGAATGGTCTGCGCTTGCACTACCTCCTCCTTTAGAGTTACCAACTCCATAAGGAGATTCGCTATAATCTAAAGGTGGTGGAAACGCACTAATTAAATTTAATGGCGCTCCCCAAAGTCCGGGAATCATATAAATTGTAAACGTTAAAACTATTAATCCTAGGCTTAACCTACCAACAGAAATATGTTTTAAAGGCGAATCGTGTGGTAATTGAATTTTACCAAAAAGATATAATGCTAATGTTCCAAAAATGGCAATCCAAATAGCAATAAATACTTCTCTTTCTAATAAGTGCATTTGTAATACTAAATCTGCTTGCGATAAAAATTTAAAAGCTAATGCTAATTCTAAAAATCCTAAGACCACTTTTACTGTGTTTAACCAACCACCAGATTTTGGTAACGAGTTTAACCAACCTGGAAAAGCAGCAAACAATGCAAATGGTAATGCAATTGCAGATGAGAATCCTAACATTCCTATAATTGGAGCTAAACCACCTTTAGAAGCAGCTTCTACTAAAAGCGTACCTACAATTGGTCCTGTACATGAAAAAGAAACAATAGCTAAAGCTAAAGCCATAAAGAAAATACCAACCATACCACCTCTATTAGCTTGAGAATCTACTTTATTAGCCCAAGAATTTGGCAGCATAATTTCGAAAGCTCCTAAAAAGGAGAATGCAAAAACAACTAAAAGAATAAAGAAAATAATATTAAACCAAACATTTGTTGCTAACGCATTTAAGGCATCGGCTCCAAAAATTCCTGTAACAGCAGTACCTAATAATAGATAAATTACTATAATACATAATCCATAAATAATGGCATTTTTAATACCTGCTGCTTTAGATTTACTTTGTTTAGTAAAAAAGCTAACAGTCATTGGTATCATTGGAAATACACAAGGTGTTAGTAATGCCGCAAAACCTGATAGGAAAGCAATAAAAAATATTCCCCATAAACCTTTAGATTCACTATCTGAAGAAGAGTCAATATCTAATACAACTTCATCATCTGATGCTGATTTTGGGGTAGCATCTGCTAAATTGGTTTTTAAGTCGAAATAAGTTGGAGCTAAGCATTTTTCATCATCACACGCTTGAAAATAAGCTTCTGCTTCAATTGTTTTTAAATCTGTGTTTAATACTTTTATTTTCTGAGTAAAAACAGCCTCATTAGAAAAGTATTTAACATCCATATCGAAAGCTTTTTCAAACTTTTTAATACTCTTAGATTCTTTTAATCCTCCTATTAATTTAAAATCTTTATTATCGTTTTTTAAATTAATCTCTGTAGGTATTGGTCCCATTGGGTCCTTATTATCCTGAGAATAAATGTGCCATTTATTATCTAAAACTGCTGTGTAAGCAATCTCATACTCATTATTTCCAAGCGAATAAATAGACGACGTCCATTTTACTGGATCTAAAATATTACTTTCTTTTTTATCGCTTTTAATCTGAAAATCGACGGTTTTACTTTCGAAAATACATTTAGCATCATCACAAGCTTGGTAACTTACTTCCGCTTCAATAGATGTTAAATCTGGATTTAGTATTTTAATTTTCTGAGTAAATGTAGCCTCGTAATCAAAATAAGTCAAGTCCATTTCGAAGACCTTATCAAATTTTGTAATGCTTGCACTTTCTGTAGCTTTACCTACTAATTCAAAATCTTTAGAGACTGCATTTTCATCGTAAATAAACTCCGTTGGTATTGCACCTCCTTCTGGTAAGTTTTGAGAATATAAATGCCAATGATCTTCAATTTCAGCACTATAAATTAAATTATATTCTGTGTCCGAGATTTTTTCAACCGTACCAATCCATTTTACAGGTTCTAATACTTGCGCAAAAATGGTTTGCATTGAAAATAATACGAATAATAAAGCTAAGATTTTCTTCATTCCTTCAAGGATATTTTTAATATTTTATTAGTGTTTTTTGTTACTTTAAAACGTTCGTCTGCTCTATAATTTAGCACACAAACAATTTCATTATTAGAGCACAATAAAAGACATTTCTCTTTATCTAACAAAGATAGTTTTTCATCTTTAAAGTACTTGCTCAATTTCTTTTTGCCATTACCTCCTAAAGGATAGAAATAGTCGCCTTCCTTCCATTTTCTTACAGTTAGTGGGTAACTTAATTTTTCTATATCTACAAAAATTTCGTTTCTAGAGGCTTTTACTATTGTATTTACTTCCTCGAAAAACAAAATTCCTTTTGGTATCGATTTGTTTTTATCTTCTTTAAGGATAGTAATTGAAACTGTTTTTTCGTTTGATGGTAATGGCGCTAATATTATATGCGACCTGTCTTTTATAAGTCTATGTGTTTCGGAAAAAATTTGCTTTCCACTCTGTGCAGTTAACAAATTTTGAATATCTCCAAAAGCAGTAAAACCAAATGGCTTAAACACTTCTACTAAGTATGCTTTTGGGTTTTTAAGCTTTATAAATTCTGAAATATCATAGGTGATTTCATCATTATTAACAGCTATAATTGCTCTTTTTAAAACAGCGTTTACACTTTCTTCTACAATGCTTGAAGCATCGTTTAAATGCATTAAAGTAGCATCGAAATTTTGTAACAATTGTGAATTTGTTTCTTTTAACTTCGGAATAATTTCATGGCGCAATTTATTTCTTAAGTATTTAGTAGATGCGTTACTACTATCTTCTCGCCATTCAATTTTATGTTGTTCGGCAAAATCTAGAATTGTTTCTCTAGAAAACTTTAATAATGGTCTTACAATGTTTCCATTAGTTTCAGGAATTCCAGTTAAGCCTTCTAAACCTGTTCCTCTTGTTAAATTAATTAGAAAAGTTTCTAAATTATCGTCGGCATGATGCGCCGTTAAAATATAATCGAAACCAAGCTGATTTGACAATTCTTGAAACCAATTGTAACGTAATTCGCGAGCTGCCATTTGTATAGACAACTTGTTTTCTTGGGCGTAAATAGTAGTATCAAAATGTTGCGTAAAGAGTTCTACATCTAATTTTTCGGCTAAATTTAGAACAAATGCTTCATCTCCATTACTTTCTTCATCTCTTAAATTAAAATTGCAATGCGCAAGCGAGATATCGAGTTTAGCTTCTTTACATAAATGTGTAAGAGTAACACTATCTAATCCTCCAGAAATGGTAATTAATAGTTTTTTTCCTTTTAGAAAATTAAGCCGACTATTTATATGTTTTATAAAGATTTCTTGCACTTTGTAAATGTACGTTTTTTGGCTATTTTTTGATATTAATTATGATGATTTTAATACTTGTAAGTTTTTACACTAAGATTCGAGAAAATTCGCTAAGCATTACATAACGTTTATTAATACATTGATGTTTTATGATACAAATATGAGAAGCTACTATCTATTAAAAACTAATTTTCTAAAACCGTTCGCATAGCTTTGGCTTTAACCAAACACTCTTCATATTCCATTATAGGATCGCTTTTTGCCGTAATTGCACCACCAACAGAATAAGAAACGTATTGGTTAGCTTCATTATAAAGAATACTCCTGATTACAACATTAAAATCGAAATCGCCATTTGGTGAAATATAACCAACACTTCCCGAATACAAACCACGTTTGGTTTCTTCTAAATCTTCAATAATTTTCATTGCTGAAATTTTGGGAGCTCCTGTCATGCTTCCCATTGGAAACGTTGTTTTTATAATATCTATAGGGCTTGTAGTGTCTTTAACTTCTGAAACTACTGTAGAAATCATTTGATGCACTTGGTCAAAACTGTATATTTTACAAAGTTCCTCTACCTTTACACTACCTTTTGTTGCAGTTTGCGAGAGATCGTTACGTACTAAATCCACAATCATTATATTTTCGCTACGCTCCTTTTCATCACTTACCAAGTCATTTTTTAAAATAGAATCCATAATATGATCTGGATCACGTTTGGCTGTTCCTTTTATGGGTTGCGAAATTACTTTTGTTCCTTCCTTTTTTATGTAACGTTCTGGCGAAGCCGAAAGCAAATAATTACGTCTTACTTTTAAAAAAGTTGCAAAAGGTGCGTTTGAAATGGTGTTAAGCTTATTATAAGTTTCTAAAGGATTTATAGTTGTGTTTTCGGCATAGAATTCTTGACAAAAATTAGCTTCGTAAATATCTCCTCTGTGTATATGTGAGAGTACTTTTGTTACTTTATTAAAGTATTCGTCTTTATGTATTTTTAATTTTATTTTTATTGGATTACTGTTGTTAGATTGCTCGACATCTAGATTATTGGATTGTTCGATATCTTTTAAATCAGATTCAAACTCATCATCAACAGCTTTTAAATATCTTGTTTCTAAAACATTTCCTTTAATTAAAAATATTTTTTTTGGCTGAAAGAAATACAAATCAGCAAACGCTAAACCATCATCATTATTAGACTTTAATGTTTCGGTATCGTTCTTTAAATCGTAAGTGAGGTAACCAAAAATCCAATCTTTAGTAATGGTATAATATTCCTTTAGTTTATCGAATGCATTAAAATAATCGGTTTGTATTGCTGTAAAAGCATCTACTGCCAAAACAGCATCGTAACTAGAATACTTTCGATTTTCTTTAAATTCTTTCGAATTAGAATCTAACCAAACAACATCATCAAACTGTTGGGCCCAAGACAAAAGATTTTGCTTGAACTCCTCGGTATTAGTTATTTTATGTTTAGCTGTTGTTCTCAATGTAAAAAATGTTGTGTAAAGTTAAGCAGAATTGCTAAAAAAACGAGTATTTTAGTCATTAGATTATATAAAAAACATGTTCGAATTATCTAATAGTATTTTAAAAATTAAGGTTAAACCCGTAGGTGCAGAACTTTGCGAAATAAGTTCTGTTAAAAATAATACACAGTTTATGTGGGATGCAAATCCTGATGTTTGGGGAAGCTTTGCTCCTAATCTCTTTCCTATTATAGGAGCGCTAAAAGATGAAACTTATTTTTATAATGGAATAAAATACAGCATGCCAAAACATGGTTTTGTTAGGCATAGCGAGGACATTAAACTTATTAAAGAAACGAAAAACAGCCTAAGTTTTAGCTTAACTTATAACGAAGATTTATTAAAAATATATCCTTTTAAATTTGAATATATTATTACCTACACATTAAATAATAACACCTTAAACATAAACTATACTGTAAAAAATAAAGATAACAGAACCATCTATTTCTCTGTTGGTGGACATCCTGCTTTTAAGTGTCCTTTATATAATGATGAAAATTACACCGACTATAATTTAGTTTTTGAAACCGAAGAAACATCCAAAACACATTTACTAAATATGCAAACCGGATTAGTTAAAAATGAAACAAAACCTGTTTTTAACACTAAAAATAGCATCCAATTAAAACCAGATCTGTTTAAAAATGATGCACTTATTTTTAAAGATTTAAAATCTAGAAAAGTAGCTTTAGTAAACGATTTGCGTGGAGAAATACTTAATATCACTTTTAAAGGTTTTAATTACCTTGGTCTTTGGGCAAAACTTAACGCATCTTACGTTTGTATTGAACCTTGGTTAGGCATTGCAGATCAAGAAAATGCATCTCAAAACATAACAGAAAAAGAAGGTATTATTAAATTACCTGAAAATGAAACCTTTAGTGCAAACTATAGCATACAAATACATGAGCATCATTTAGGGTAAACAAAATATAAATAGTAATTTTGCGACTTAAATAACACGTTTTGACTTTTAGAGACTTAAACTTAAATACACCATTATATAACGCGCTTGACGATTTAGGCTTTACAACGCCTACTCCTATTCAAGCCGAAGCTTTTAGCGTTGTCGCCAGCGGTAAAGATATGGTTGGAATTGCACAAACAGGAACAGGAAAAACCTTTGGTTACATGCTTCCTGTACTTAAAAACTTACCATTTTCTAAACAAGAAAACCCAAGAGTATTGGTTTTAGTACCTACTCGAGAGCTTGTTGTACAAGTGGTAGATGAGATAGAAAAGCTAACCAAATACATAAACACTCGTGTTTTAGGTGTTTATGGTGGTACAAATATTAATACGCAAAAAAGAGCTATTGCTGAAGGTATTGATATTTTAGTTGCGACTCCTGGTCGTATGTATGATTTAGCTTTAAGTCATGTTTTAAATTTAAAATCTATTCAGAAATTAATTATCGATGAAGTCGATGTGATGTTAGATTTAGGTTTTAGACATCAATTAATTAATATTTTCGATCTTCTTCCAGAACGTCGTCAAAATATTATGTTTTCTGCAACCATGACTCATGATGTAGATGCATTAATTGTAGATTTCTTTAAATCTCCAGAAAAAGTATCGATTGCAACTTCTGGAACACCATTAGAGAACATTAAGCAAACACGTTATATAGTTCCTAATTTTTACACAAAATTAAATTTACTAAAGCATTTACTTCAAGACGCAGAAACTTATAACAAAGTATTGATTTTTGTTGCTTATAAAAAGATGGCAGATCGTCTTTTTGAAGCTTTAGCCGAAGAGTATAATGATGAGCTTTGTGTAATACACTCTAACAAAACACAAAACTACAGATTGCGTAGTATCGAGCAATTTCGCGAAGGAGATAATAGAATATTAGTCGCAACAGATGTTATGGCTCGTGGTTTGGATATTGATAATGTAACGCATGTTATAAATTTTGATACTCCAGATTTCCCTGAAAACTACATGCATAGAATTGGTAGAACCGGTCGTGCTGAACGCGAAGGACAAGCACATGTTTTTACTACCGAAAAAGATTTGCATGCTATTGAGGATATCGAAGCATTAATGCAAATGACTATTGAAGTTGAAGCGTTACCTGCTGAAGTAGAAATTTCTACCGAATTAATTGAAGAAGAAAGACCACAAATTAAAGAGCACAACAATCCTCACAAACGTAAGAAGGACGAAGATGCTCCTGGTCCTGCTTTTCATGATAAATCTGAAAAGAATTCTAAAGAAAATCGAGGTGGATCTTATAAGTTTAAGATTGCTGCTAAGTATAAAAAGCCAAAAACTAGAGGAGATAAAAATTACCACAAGTATAATAAGAACAAGTAATCTATAGAAGTATCAACTTTTTTGTGTCTTCTTTTTAAAATTCAATTTCTTTAAGCATAAAATATTATCTTTAGTTTTTCGTTTGTAATAAAACGCTCTAAAACTAACTAATGTCTCCTGCTATATTTAATTTACTGCCAAACCTACAACCGTTTCATCACGAAACGCATTATGAGGACTTGTTTTTAAATCAGCATTGGGTTTTAGTAAATGGTATTTCTAAAAAGAAGGCTATTTATATTTTTAAAGATGAAAACACCCTACACATTTCTGAAAGTAAAACTACTACAGAAACCTCTTGGTGTATTGAGAAAAAGAACCTATTCTCTATTGTAACAGAAGATGGAGAGACTACAGTTAAAGCCTATTTTAAGGATGATGACATCTTAATACTTAATAGATTACAAACCGATGATTGTGCCATTTTTATAAACGAAAGCAGTTATTCTGAATCATTAAATTCGTTAGAAGATGTACAGCAATTTCTTCACGAAAAATACAAGAATAAAGCTACCGACATAATTCACGATCACGAGTTTTACTACATAGAAAAATCTAAAGAATTTGGACCTTTTACTGTTGAAGAATTAACAAAAAAGGTTAAAAATGATGCTATTAGTCCTTACTGCTTTGTAAGAGATGTAAACGAACACGACTATAGTAACCGTTTACGCATTAGAGATTTAACAAGAGAATTACAATAAAAAAAGAGTAACCTAATATTTTAGATTACCCTTTACTTCTTATAATTTTAAAACTCTTACTTTTTAATAGCACTTCTTAATACTAGTATTCCTACTCTAGCAACAACAAAAGAAAATAAACCAAAAGTCGCTGTTAATAAAGAGACTTTTAATCCTCCTGCAAATATATTAGGATCTACATTGCCCATTGATTGAATAGAATCGAAAGCTGTAATTAAGCCAATAACAGAACCTAAAAATCCTAAAACTAAGCCCAAAAGACTAGAATCGACAGTAAGTTTTATCATTTTACTAGAAAGTGCTTCGTTAGTTTTAAGACTTAAAAAGCCTTTAATAATAAAGAAAAGGGACAGCAATAAGCAAATTAAAATAAGAGACATAAATAATGGTCCACCTTCCATAAAAGGATTAATTAAAAGAAATTTTGATGATACTACATTCATAATTGTTAGTGTTTTGATTAATGTTTTTCAAACTTACTTTAGATTTCAGCTTTAAAAAATTAAAAGCGATAGATTACCAAATTAGCAACCGATTCTACAAAATGTTAAAACAATTGCTAAATCCGTCATTCGTCTACAAATTATTAATCACGAATAAAAATATACTATTATTGTAAAACAATTTACAAATAATGCTAAAAAAGGAATTCATCTTCAAGATAATAAAACAAGTGCTTCTACATGTTCTTTTCTGGTTTTGTGTGCTACTATTTTACATTTACTTCTTTGGTGTTGGCAGTACAGATTTTAATAGAACAGTATCATTTTCATTGTTTTTAATGCCTATAACAATAGCGACAACTTATGTTTCTATTTACAAATTAATACCTAATTATTTAATAACAAAACAATACTTCCGTTTTAGCTTATACAGCCTATACACCTTAATTGTATCGGCTTATTTAATTTTTGTTTCTATATTTTTCAGCTTAATTTTTTTATCGAATTTCGAATACGATAAAATGAACCCAATAAGCAAAAACTTATTGTTTGTAATGACAGGTGTTTACCTAGTTGTTATTATAGTTAGTGCTTTTAAGTTATTAAAACTGAATTTAAAAAACAGTGAAAAAGCAAATGCTCTCGAAAAGAAAATATTAGAGACACAACTAAAACTAAAAGAACAAGAATTAAACTATTTAAAAATACAAATTCATCCGCATTTCTTGTTTAACACATTAAATACAATGTATGGTTTTGCCTTAAAAAAAGCTGACGAAACTCCGGAAATGATACTAAAACTATCCAATTTACTGGACTACCTACTCTACCAAATAGATAAGCCTTTTGTAAGTTTAACCGAAGAAATAAACCATATAAAAGATTATATCGCTTTAGAACAATTGCGATTTAATGATACATTGTCTGTTTCATTTGTTACTGATAATATTAAGGAAACTACCAAAATATCACCAATGCTATTAATGCCTTTTGTAGAAAATAGTTTTAAACATGGCTTTATACAAAACGGAACATTAAAAGTTGATATTACTATTTCTTGTGAAGCTGAAAATTTAAGATTTAGTATAAAAAACACATCACAAACGAAGACTAATAGCAAACATGGTATTGGCTTAGAAAATATAAAAAAACGATTAGAATTGTTATATAAAGACCTGTACACACTAGATATTAGTAATAATGAAACCACTTTTGAAGCACTATTAAATATAAATACAACTAAAAATGCATAAACTAATCTCCTGCCTTATTGTAGATGACGAAACTATTGCGAGAGAAATAATTGCAACACACTTATTTAAAATAGATAATATCGAAATTGTGAAAAGCTGCAGTAATGCCGTTGATGCTTTTAATTGCATTAATGCTAATAAAATTGACCTGGTGTTTTTAGATATTAATATGCCAGAAATATCAGGAATTGCTTTTGCTAAATCTATAAACAAAGACATTAAAGTTATATTCACCACTGCGTATAGAGATTATGCTGTGGAAGGTTTCGAATTGCAGGCTGTAGATTATTTATTAAAACCAATAGCTTTTGAGCGTTTATTAAAAGCAGTAAACACTTATTTTGAGGTTTACAATACTAAAGAAATAGAGACGAGTAAAACTGAAGAAGCAAACGATTTTATGTTTGTACGCTCAGATAGGCGTATGCTTAAAATAGATTTTAAAGCTATTGTTTATATTGAAAGCTATAGCGATTATATTAAAATTCATCTAAGCAACGAAACTATTGTTACTCGGGAAACCATAACTGCAATTGAAGCTAAACTGCCTAAACAGCAATTTATGCGTATTCATAGATCGTATATTATATCTATAAAACATATTGAATCTTTTACAAACGAGCATATTACCATAAGTGAAAAAGCCTTGCCAATTAGCAGGAGTTATAAAAAGGAGGTTTTAAATATTTTGGAACAGTATTAAAAGTTAACTCCTTTGTTATTCCTGCAAAAGAAAGAATGACAAAGGAGTTTTGAAACTATTAATAATAGTGTTCATTATAAAAAATTAGATCGTTTCTAGTGTAAACTAACCACTCTTGACATTTTCCAAGAGTCATTTTCCTTTTTCCAAATAACTATAAATTTACTTGGTTTAGATACTGCATCAGGTTCTTGATTATTAAAAAAGGTATGGTAGCCTATTTGTACTGCTCCATAATTATTTATTGGATAAACTTCTACACTTCCTTCAACTAAAGTTCGTTTTACTTTTCCACAAATATTATTCTTTAAAGCTTCTAGAAAATCTATTTTAGAAGTCATTAAGCCTCCTTTATCATGATAAAATTCAAAATTATCAGGAACCATTTCACTTTGTGTTTCTATATCACAGGTATTATAAGCATTAAAATATTTAGCATCTAAAGCTTTTATTGTATTATATAATTCCTGGTCTTCAAGGACATATTCATTTATAGAAACTGACTTGTCTTCTTCTGCTCTTTTACAAGAAAAAGCAACAGTTACAATTATTAAATAAGTACAGATTTTAGTGATTGTAGTTTTCATTTTTTGATTTGTTTGGTTATTGATTGATTAACTATACAGACACAATAAGTTTATAGTTGTTACAGTGTAAAGCAAAAAAAAGGTGAATCGATTAGATTCACCTTTTTGTTATACCGCTATTAATACTAATCTCTCTCAACAATTACTTCTTCTGTTTCCGAAAGATACTCCATAACAATGTTTTTCATTTTTAAAGCATCTTCTTGATTCATTTTAAAATCTCTACGCTTTAATTTATGAGTATTAGACAACCAGTTTTTAAATTTAATATATGCGCTTTTTCTTTTGTTTTGATAAAGGTCGTAACCTTTATTTTTCGAGCTTATTATCTTTAGAATTTTCCCATTAGAAACTATAAATGTTTTTTTACATTTATAAGGCATTTTCCCTAATAGCTTATCTAAATCTGAATAATAAGTAGAGTTAACAACTACTTTTTTACCTGTAGCGCTAACCACTTCTACTTCCTCGTAATCTTGCATAATATTACTCCAAGCATAATAATTAGAATGTTCACGTTTATTTTTGGTTACCGTTAAGGTATTCCAATATTCACCAAAATTTTTATGTATAAGGTTTAGAGTTGCAATAGAATCTTTATTATTAAAGCTTTTTACATAATCTTCGACAATTGCAACGTTTTTGTTTTGCGAATTACTAAAAGATAGGAAGAAGCAAAAAACAAGTGCTAGGTAGGCAGTTTTCATAATGTTAGTATATTAGATTTGGGATTATAAATATACTTAAATATCCGATTAAAAACTAATATAATCGACAAAACACATTTTATTTTAACATTCTCTTATTAAATCTGTTTAACTGAAAACACAAAAAAAACACTCAATTATTATTCTTATAAAATGAAAATTACTCTTTAAAACAAAAAAAAAGCGAACTTATATAAGTTCGCTTTTAATATATTATTATGCTATAAAACTATGCAGTTATACTTGGTATGTTAACCATTTCGTCAACATCTTTATCGTAATCAATACCATCTACTTTAAATCCAAAAAGATTAAAGAAATCTGTTTCATAACCTTTTAAATCTCCAATTTCTGGTAAAGTTTCAGTTGTAGCTTGTTTCCAAAGCTCTAAAATTTTTGCTTGAATATCATCACGCATTTCCCAATCGTCAATTCTAATTCTTCCTGCGTAGTCTAAAGGCATATTTTCAGCATATAAACGTGCATTAAACAAACGTTCTATTTGCTCGATACAACCTTCGTGAATACCTTCCTCTTTCATTACTTTATATAATAATGAAATATACAATGGTATTACTGGAATTGCAGAACTAGCTTGTGTTACTAATGCTTTATTTACCGATACATAGGCTTGACCATTAATATCTTTTAAACCATCTGTAATTTTAAAAGCTGTTGCTTCTAAATGGTCTTTTGCACGACCAATTGTTCCTTTTCTATAAACTGCTTCAGTTAATGAAGGGCCAATATAAGAGTAAGCAACTGTTTTAAAATCTTTAGATAAAACACCTGCAGCTTTAAGTTGATCTATCCACATTTGCCAATCTTCACCTCCCATTACAGTTACAGTGTTTTCAATTTCCTGTTCTGTACAAGGCTCTATAGACACCTCTTTAACTTCACCTGTATGAAAATCTACAGTATTATCTGTAAATTTAGTACCAATTGGTTTTAAAACCGATTTAAAACGCACTCCTGAATCAGGATGCGTACGTACTGGCGAAGCTAAACTATAAACCAATAAATCTATTTCTCCTAAATCCTTTTTGATTAGGTCAATAGTCTCTGTTTTTATAGCATTAGAAAATGCATCTCCATTTATACTTTTAGCATATAATCCATCTTTATGAGCCTGAGCCTCGAAAGCTGCACTATTATACCATCCTGGTGATGCTGGACGACCTGCTGTTGGTGGCTTCTCGAAAAAAGCGCCAATAGTTGCAGCGTTAGATCCGTAAGCACTTGTTATTCTAGATGCTAACCCAAATCCTGTAGATGCACCTATTACTAATACTTTTTTAGGGCCTTCTGTAACTGGTCTTTCCTTTATATATTCTATTTGGTTTATTACGTTTTGCTCACAACCTTTTGGGTGCGATGTTAAACATATAAAACCTCTTGTTTTTGGTTCTATTATCATAATCTATACGTGTAAAGCTCTATCTTCTGTTGCTGCTAAAGCGGCTTCTTTTACTGCTTCTGCAAATGTTGGATGTGCGTGAGACATACGAGAAATATCTTCTGCGCTTGCTCTAAATTCCATAGCAACTACTGCTTCTGCAATTAAATCTGCACAACGTGCACCAATCATGTGTACACCTAAAACTTCGTCAGTTTTTTCATCGGCCAAGATTTTTACAAATCCGTCGATATCTCCACTAGCTCTTGCTCTACCTAAAGCTCTAAAAGGAAACTGTCCTGCTTTGTAAGCAACACCTTCTGCTTTTAACTCTTCTTCAGTTTTACCAACTGCAGCAACTTCTGGCCAAGTATAAACAACGCCTGGAATTAAGTTATAATCGATGTGTGGTTTTTGTCCTGCTAAAGTTTCAGCAACAAAAGTTCCTTCTTCTTCAGCTTTGTGAGCCAACATTGCTCCTTTAACAACATCACCAATAGCATAAATATTAGAAACATTTGTTTGTAAATGCTCGTTTGTTTCTACTTGTCCACGATCTGTTAATTTTACACCAGCAGCTTCAAGGTTTAAACCATCTGTATATGGCTTACGTCCTACAGATACTAAACAATAGTCTCCTTTAAACTCTACTACTTCTCCTTTTTTGTTTTCTGCTTTAACGATAACCTCGTCTCCATTACGCTCTACAGATTGTACTTTGTGAGACAGCATCATTTTACATTTTGCTTTCTTAAAGACCTTATTAAGTTCTTTAGATAAGCCTGCATCCATTGTTGGAAGAATGCGATCCATATATTCTATAACAGTAACTTCTGCTCCTAAACGACGGTATACTTGACCTAATTCTAAGCCAATAACACCACCACCAATTATAATTAAATGCTTAGGGATTTCTTTAAGTTTTAAAGCTTCGGTAGATGTTATTACACGTTCTTTATCTAAAGTAATAAATGGTAAAGTAGATGGTTTAGATCCTGTAGCGATAATACTATGTGTAGCTTCAATCTTTGTAGTCTCTTCTCCTGTAATTGTTATGTGTGTAGCGTCTTTAAAACTACCAACACCTGTAAAAACATCGATTTTGTTTTTCTTCATTAAAAAGTCAATACCTCCTGTTGTTTGGTCTACAACTGCTTGCTTACGACCAATCATTTTTTCAAGGTTTACTTTTATTTCTCCAGGTATTTCAATACCGTGATCTTCAAAATGTTTTGTAGCTTCCTCGTAGTGGTGAGAAGAACTTAACAATGCTTTACTAGGAATACAACCAACGTTTAAGCAGGTTCCTCCTAATGTTGAATATTTTTCAATTATTGCTGTTTTCATTCCTAGTTGTGCGCAACGTATTGCTGCTACATATCCTCCAGGTCCTGAACCAATTATGGCTACATCGTATTTACTCATAAAAAATGTTTTTGTATAGTTTTTCGTTTTGCGAAAATGACAAATTTAATATTATAACAAAAGTACAATTTTGAATGACTAATTACGAATGGTTTCCCGGAATTTTAACGTTTAGTTTTTTAGATAACTAAAACAAAAAAAAGCCTAATTAGAAAAGTGCTTTCTAAAATAGGCTTTTAAATAATAGAATTGATTAATAGCAATGCGAAGTTCTAAATAATTATAAAACTCTACAATACTCAATTTGAGTAATTTTATTAAAAAACCATAGTTTTATTAATTTTTAGCATACCTATTAACTCTCCTGTAGAGGATATTTTAAGTTTCTTTAAAATATTTCTTCTGTGCGTATCTACAGTATGCGGACTAATATTTAATCGCACAGAAATCTCTTTACTAGAATAATTTAAGACCAATAACCTTATAACATCGCGTTCTCTATTACTTATTCCTGAGTGTAAGAGTTTTTGCGAAAAGTTGTTATAATAGATGGTTTCATATTCGTTTTTATTATTTAAAAGCTTTGCTGTAGCAGTAATTGGCATTTTAATGTTTCCGTTTAAAACGGTATAATGTGCCAAACCAATAATTGGTTTTTTATTTTCATCGAAAGCCAATGGCGTTGTATTTTGTACAACATTTACATAGTCTCCTTTTCCATTTTTAAATCTATAATTCCAGGTATAATTGCTAATAGATCTATCTTCTTCTGGAATTTCGGCAATTGTAAATTCCATTAATTCATTTAAAGCAGATAGCCATACCTCGATATCGTCTGGGTGTATTTTACTCCAAAAGTATTTCATGCCTTTGGCTTCTAGATCCATTGGCTCTATACCTAAACAGGCTTTAAAATTCTTACTTATGTATTCGAACTTTAAATCTTGAGTATTTGTAATACAAAAGAACGTCGAACTATAAGGTAGAAATTTATCCAGTTCAATTATTTTTTGAATGTGGGTTTCTAAAGAAGGTTTACAATAAGATTCGAAAATAGTTTTATAGACTTCTTGTATTTCTTGGTATTCCATATTTAGTTAATTAATAGCGCTTACAAAGTAATAATTTTACTACAATAAAAAAAGGCTAATAATTATTTCAATATATTAACTAGGAAAACCAAGCATTTCTCCCATACCAACGGTAAACAACCAGCAACCATAAATAGCGTGTTCTATAGATACTAATAGTGTTGATTTTGTTTTTTTATAAGTGAATGCAAAAAGTAATCCGCCTAAAAAGGTTAAAAAAATTACTAACGTATTTTTAAAAAATAAATGTGCTAATGAAAACACAATGGCATTAACAAAAATGAACAATTTTTTATTCTGAAATAAATTCTCGTAACGCTGAAAGTAAAAGGTTCTGTAGATTAATTCTTGAGGATAAACTGAAAAAGCAGAGTACACAAATAAAAATAGCAACCACATTAAAGGTTTGTTTAAAACGACTTTAAACAGATTTTCTCTATCTGAAAAATAAACAAAAGCAATTGTTATAACAGCGATAGCGACTAATTTTACTAAAGTGTCACGAAAAAACCGAGACCAATTAAGCCCTTTAGCTACTTTCAATTTGTTTTTCTGAATTTTCAACAATACATATATAATATATGTAAAGCCTGTTAAAGCTATAATTCCTTTAACCCAAAAGGGAAAATCTATTGTAAAACTTACCGGAGTGACGATAAATATTAGAAAAAATTCTATAAGCTTATATCTTGCAGATTGAAACATAGTTTTTAAAAATTAAACAGAAATTGCTGTTGTATGTTTCACTTCGTTAATCATGAACATACTATGCGTACTTCCAATATGGTTAATATTAGTTAACTTATTTACCATAAATTCTCTAAAAGCCTCCATATCTTTTACCAAGACTTTTAGTAAGTAGTCGTAATCACCACTAATATGAAAACATTCCAGAACTTCATTTAACTCGGTGACTTCCTTTTCAAACTTCATTACATATGCTTGAGAATGCTTTTCTAATTTAATATGACAAAAGGCAACAAACGATTTCTCTATAGCCTCTTTTTTAATTAAAGCCACATATTTATCTATTACACCATTATTTTCAAGCTTTTTAATACGCTCGTAAACAGCTGTAATTGATAAGTTCAACTTATTAGAAAGCTCCTTATTGGTTTGCTTACAATCTTCTTGTAGCAATTGAATTAACTTGGTATCTATAGCATCAAAAGTCATAATCGAAAAATTTTCAGTTGAATTGGGAAATTCTAAATAAATAATTAAAATTAAACCACAAAAATATAATTATTCAGTTTTAAAAACTGAATTTAAACAAATCTATTGATTATTAATCTAAAATAGATCAGTTTTACACCATAATAATCATACACTCTAATTATTTATACACAAAACTATGAAATTTAAACCAGCAAATAATATTCAGGACCTACAATATTTTGGAGAATTTGGAGGTGTAAATCCTTCAATTTCAGACTCCTCTACTTACACCTTTATATCTGCAAAAACAATGCAAGATACTTTTGAAGGTAATACAGATGGTTGTTACTTATATTCAAGACATACTACTCCTTCTAACCTATATTTAAGTCAAGCTTTAGCTGCAATGGAAGGTACAGAATCGGCTAATGTTACAGCTTCTGGAATGGGAGCAATTACACCTGTGATTTTACAACTTTGTGGTGCTGGAGATCACGTAGTTTCTAGTAGAACTATTTATGGTGGAACTTATGCTTTCTTAAAAAACTTTACACCACGTTTAAACATTACAACATCTTTTGTAGACATTACAAAATTAGATATTGTTGAAGCTGCTATTACTCCAAATACTAAGGTTTTATATTGTGAATCTGTTAGTAACCCATTATTAGAAGTTGCAGATATAGAAGGTTTAGCAAAACTTGCTAAAAAGCATAATTTAAAATTAGTTGTAGATAATACATTCTCTCCTTTATCTGTTTCTCCTGCAGTTTTAGGTGCAGATATAGTAATACATAGTTTAACAAAATTCATTAATGGATCTAGTGATACTGTTGGTGGTGTAGTTTGTGGAACTCAAGAATTTATAGACAGTTTAAAAAGTGTAAACGATGGTGCTTGTATGCTTTTAGGGTCTACAATGGATAGTTTACGTGCAGCTTCAGTTCTTAAAAACTTAAGAACATTACATATTAGAATGCAGCAACACAGTTATAATGCTACTTTTCTAGCTGAGAAATTTCAAGGTTTAGGTATAAAAACAGTATATCCTGGATTAGCATCTCATCCTTCTCATGAGTTATTTAAAACAATGATGAATGAAAAATACGGATTTGGTGGTATGCTTACTATAGACGCTGGTTCTCTTGAAAAAGCAAATGCTTTAATGGAGTTAATGCAAGAAAAAAACTTAGGTTATTTAGCAGTAAGTTTAGGGTTTTATAAAACATTATTTAGCGCACCAGGAAGTTCTACTTCTTCAGAAATTCCTGAAGACGAACAAAAAGAAATGGGATTAAGTAATGGTTTAATTCGTTTTTCTATTGGATTAGACGCAGATATAGAACGCACTTTTGATATAATGAAAGCATGTATGCTAGAAGTTGGTGTTTTACAAACTGAAATGGCATAATTAAACTAACAATTTAAGAAGCACAATGAACGAAGTAATTGCATTCGGGATTTTATCATTCACCTCTTTTTTTACACTGATAAATCCTTTTGGCACAATGCCAATATTCATGACGATGACTGCAGACTTAGATAAAAGTCACAGAACTAAAACTGCACAAAGAGCATCGCTAGTATCTTTTATTACCATAATAATATTTGCCTTTTCTGGTCAAGTATTATTTAATTTCTTTGGCATCTCTGTAAACAGTTTTAGAGTTGTTGGTGGTGTAATCTTTTTTCTAATGGGAATGGACATGCTACAAGCACGTTTAGGAAAAGTAAAATTAAAAGACTCTGAGATTAAAACCTATATAGATGATATTTCTGTAACGCCTTTAGCAATCCCTATGATTTGTGGACCAGGCGCACTAACCAATGCCATAGTAATGATGGAAGATGCACATTCTATAGAGAAAAAAGTCATCCTTATTCTTGCAGTAGTTGCAGTTATATCTTTAACCTATATTATTTTATATAGCTCGACTAAAATTATTAAAATTCTTGGTCAAACAGGTATAAATGTAATGATGCGTTTAATGGGTTTAATAGTTATGGTAATAGCTGTAGAATTCTTTTTTAGCGGTCTTAAACCAATTATTTTAGATATTCTAAATAGTCAGGCAACTAGTATTATTTCTTAAAGCATTGACACTCGCTTAATTTTAAACGCTAAAAAGCCTGAACATTATAAATGTTCAGGCTTTTTTTACACCTATAAAACTAAGTAATATTTATTAAAATAACTTCTCAAAAAGCATCTACTAAAATAATTATGCCAAGTAAATCTATATAAACCGCTAATTTACAGCATATACATGAATTTGCATAACTTCTTGTAAAATCGTAACATTACATATCCAAAAATAAACTGACTAACATGCAAGACGATAATCTTTCTAATATAGATATTAATGACCAAAAAATAGTTGACAATAAAGAACTCAATATTTTCGAAGCATTAATACCTGTAGTAATTTTAATGGGCTTATTGGCTTACAATATTTTCTTTGTAGAAGACCAAGAATGGTTTGGAGGTTATACAAATCAAATTATTTTATTAATAGGTGGTTTTGTTGCCATGATGGGTGGCTTTTTAAACAAAGTCTCATTCAAAGTAATGGTTAAAGAAGTTTGGGAAAACCTAAGAAGCGTCTTCACTCCTATCATGATTCTTTTTTTAGTTGGTGCATTAGCTGGTACGTGGCTAGTTAGTGGTATTATTCCGGCTATGGTTTATTATGGTTTACAAGTATTAAATCCTTCTATATTTTTACCTGCTTCTGTAGTAATTGCAGCTATTATTTCTATTGCAACAGGAAGTTCATGGACAACCTCTGCAACCGTTGGTATTGCATTAATTGGTATTGGTAGTGCTTTAGGTATACCATCTGGAATGATTGCCGGTGCAGTTATTTCCGGTGCTTATTTTGGAGATAAAATGTCACCTTTAAGCGACACCACCAACCTTGCTCCTGCAATGGCTGGAACAGATCTATTTACACACATTCGTTACATGACAATTACAACGGTTCCTACAATAGTAATAACACTTATTGTTTTTGCCATATTAAGTACTACAGTAGATACAACAGGAAGCGCAGATATTAGTGGCTTGCTAGCAACTATGGATGCTACCTTTAATATTACGCCTTGGTTATTTACTGTTCCTTTAGTAGTTGTTGGGCTAATATTATTAAAAACAAAACCACTTATTGCTTTAGGTATAGGTGTTACTCTTGCAGCTGTTTTTGCATTTATATTTCAACCAGAAATTTTAAACGGAATAGCAGAAACTAAAATTGGTGCGATTACTAATGCTATTTTAACAGATACTAGTATAATTACAGACAACCCTAAACTTAACGATTTATTTAGCTCTGGCGGAATGAATGGTATGATATGGACCATATTACTTATTTGTTGTGCAATGGTGTTTGGTGGTATTATGGATGCCATTGGTGCTTTAGCCAGAATTACAAAAGCATTACTATCTATTGCAACAACTGTTTTTGGTTTATTTGCAAGTACAGTAATAAGCTGTTTAGGTTTAAATGCTATTGCTAGCGACCAGTATTTAGCACTAGTAATACCTGGTAAAATGTTTAAAAAAGCATACCAAGATAAAGGTCTTGCACCAGAAAACTTAAGTAGAACACTTGAAGATTCTGGAACAGTAACCTCTGTATTAATCCCTTGGAATACCTGTGGAGCATACCAATCTGGTGTGTTAGGTGTTGGTGTTGGCGAATACTTTGTTTATGCTATTTTTAACTGGCTAAGCCCATTTACTACACTTTTCTTTGCAGCCCTTAATATTAAAATCAAACTATTAAAAGATAAATAACTAAAAATTATAATTACAACCTTTTACTATAACCAAAACTTATAGCCTAATAAGATTTTAAGATTTTATTAGGCTATTTTTTTTGCCTTCTAATGTATCTTTGTCAACTGAAAAAACAATCTAATTAATTACAAAATTTTATACAAATGGCAATAGTAGGAAAACAGTTCCCAGATTTAAATGTAGACGCAATGAACGAAATGGGTGACACCTTTAAATTAAACGTTCTTGAAGAAGCAAAAAACAACAAGAAAAAAGTATTATTATTCTGGTACCCAAAAGATTTTACTTTTGTTTGCCCAACAGAATTACACGCTTTCGAAGCTGCTAAAGCAGAATTTGAAAAAAGAAATACTATCGTAATTGGTGCTTCTTGCGATACTCCAGAAGTTCATTTTGCATGGTTAAACACACCAAAAGATAATGGTGGAATTGAAGGTGTAACTTACCCAATTTTAGCAGATTCTAACCGTAACCTAGCAAACACTTTAGGTATTTTAGATATTACTAACGAAAAGTATAACGAAGAAACTGGTGTTGTAACTGTAGACGGAGACAACGTAACATACAGAGCAACTTACGTAATAGACGAAGATGGTATTGTACAACACGAAGGTGTAAACAACATGCCAATTGGTAGAAACGTAAACGAATTTTTACGTATTATCGATGCATTAACGCACGTACAAGAAAAAGGAGAAGTTTGTCCTGCAAACTGGGAAGAAGGAAAAGATGCAATGTCTGCTAACAGAACTGGTACTGCAGAGTATTTAGCAAACCACGTAAACTAATTAAACATGGTTCAAGAATTAAGTCAAGATAATTTAGCCGAAATTATTGCTAATAACGACACAGTTGTTGTGCAATATTCTGCAACATGGTGTGGTAACTGTCGTATTATGAAACCAAAAGTTAAGAAATTAGCTAGCGAGTTAGAAAATATAACATTTGTTATCGCTGACGCGGAAAAATTCCCGGAATCTAGAAAATTAGCTACTGTAGATAATTTACCAACATTTGCTGCCTTTAAAGACGGGAAATTTGTAAACCAAACGCAGACTAACAAATTCGATGTTTTAAAAGAATTAGTTAACGAAGTAGCATAAATAATATCATTTTCGCTTACGCGGAAGTAAAAAACGTCAGTTCTAGTCCATTCGAATTTATTATCGGATTTATATCGAGAACTAAAGTTTATTAAATAAAATAAATTTATCAATGAAATTACCAGTAATAAAACACTTAGCGCAATTTATAGAAGACAATGACGAAGACTATATCGTTGAAACCATTGAAACTCTAGAAGCCTTAACCGAAGTTCCGTCTTTAAAAGACGAAGAACTAGACGTTATTGGAGAACTTATCTCTAATATGTATGGTGCCATTGAAGTAAATAAAATGATTAAAGAAGGAACGCCTAAAAAAGAGGCCGTTAACAACTTTATGAAACGTGTTTTAGGATCTATTGATAAATAGAAACGAAAAAGAAAAATTACTATTATCTAAAACCACTTTGCGAAAGCAAGGTGGTTTTTTTATGCAATCTATAGTTTGACATCTCTCAACTTTCTGCTATCTTCGTTTAGCTTAGAAAGCGCTAAAACCTAACTATAAATCAATCACTTACTGCTTAGACATTAAAAGCGCGACCATAAATCCAGGTTTTTCATACTTTAAAGCGTAATAATACAAAATGGAAAAATTAAAAAATTGTATCCTAAGTCAAGTCGATGTTAAAGAACACGTGATGACTACTATACTTTCAGCCTTTAAACCATTAGAAGTAAACAAAGGTGAGTTCTTTCTTAAATCAGGAAAAATATGTCGTCAAATGGCATTTATCGACTCTGGTTACCTAAGAATGTACGACATTGTAGACGGCAAAGAAATAACATTATGGATTGGTAGCCAAGGCCGATTTATTACCTCATTATCAAGCTTTGTTTTCGAGACCAGTAACCATTGGAACATACAAGCCATTACCAACTGTAAACTCTACACCATCAATAGAGATGCTCATTTTAAACTTAACAAAACTGAACCTAAATGGCTAGAGTTTGATAATCTTTTGTTAGCCAATTCTTTTGCGTTACTAGAAAAAAACATGTTCTCGCAACTGCATACAACAGCAAAACAAAGATTTCTTAGTTTGCTTAATGAAGAACCAGATCTTTTTAAAAATGTGCCATTACAATACATCGCCTCTATGCTAGGTATTACACCAGAATCTTTAAGCAGATTAAGAAAAACACATTAACTATCATTTGTCAAGAGAGAATACCATTTGTTTATAGAAATTTGCACAAACAAAAAATAAACACAATGAACTCTTTACAAAAAGCTTTAAAAAACAATGCACTATTCTCAATCCTATCCGGTTTAATACTAGTTGTATTAAACCAACAAATATCAGCATTATTTGGCACTAGTAATACTACAGTATTTTGGAGCGTTGGATTAGTTTTAATCTACTTTGCATTTACTATTTGGTACGAAATTAAAGCACAAAGAAAACTAGCTGTAATTTGGATTATTATTCAAGACTACACTTGGGTTTTAGGAAGTGCTATTCTAATATTACTTAACCCATTTAAAATTACTTTAATAGGTAATTTAATTATTGGAATTATAGCATTAATAGTTTTATACATGGCAATAAATCAAACAATTGCATTAAAAAACACTAACAACTAGTACAGACAACTAGTAAAATTGTTTTTCGTGTAAACAGAAATTTGACGTTGTAAGTATTTCAATTATCTTCGTTTAACGAATGGATTCTATTATCTATTCTACACAATTCTAATAACAATAATGAAAAACTTACTAAACTATATTCAATCTCGATTTACTTTAACTGAAGACGATATACGTTTAGTTGAAAACTATTTTATTGCCGAACAAGTTTCTGCAAATACTATGCTTTTAGAAGCTGGTAAAACAGAACACTACGTTTATTTTTTAAGTGAAGGTATTGTAAAAGGTTATCTAAATATTGATGGAAAAATTGTAGTACAACATTTAGTACCAGAACACGATTTTTTCACATCTTTAGAGAGTTTTATGTCCGAAACTCCTGCTCCCGATTACTACGAAACCGTTACCGATTGTAAACTTTTAAAAATATCTAAACCAGATTACAACCTACTGCAAGCCAACTCCTCATTTTGGAGCAATTTTATAAAAACTGTTACTAACGAGCATTTAAACTGCAAACTAGAACGCGTAAAGGATTTCCAAGTATTAACGGCCAAACAACGCTATTTAAAATTTATAGAACAACAACCAAACCTTGCTTTAAACGTATCAATAGATAATATTGCTTCCTTTTTAGGTATAGAACCACAATCTCTAAGCAGAATTAGAAAACAAATCACTTTCTAACAAATGTTATTTTTAGACTCTTAATTACCTCAGACCTTTGCTCAAACAAAAAAAACAAAAAACATGAGTAAAGACATTGCATTGGTTACAGGCGGAAACGGACATTTAGGAAACAATTTAATACGCTTACTACTTTCTAAAAACCAAAAAGTAAGAACCACCGTTAGAGATATTAATAATACTAAACCTTTTAAAGGTTTAGATTGCGAAGTTGTACAAGCAGACCTTTTAGATAAATCATCACTAAAAAAAGCCTTTAAAGATGTAACACATCTATATGCTGTAGCAGCAAACTTTAGTATGTGGGCTAAAAATCCAAAGGTCGAAATTTACGACAACAACCTAAAAGGCACACAAAATGTATTCGATGTAGCTAAAGCCTGTGGTATTAAAAACATTGTTTACGTAAGTTCTGTGGCTTCTTTAGATTTTACAACCTTGCCAGCAAATGTAGATAATGGCTATAATAAAGATCGTAGAAACTGGTATTACAATTCTAAAAATGATTCCGATAAACTCGCTTTAAAATTAGGTAAGGCATATAATATTAGAACCGTATTAATTTTACCTTCTGCCATGATTGGAAGCCAAGCACACAAATTAAGCTATTCTAATAATTTAGTGCATCAAATATTAAAAGGCGAAATTCCTGTAGATACTAACGTTACCTTAAATTGGGTAGATGTAAAAGATGTTGCTTTTGGTGCTTATCAAGCCATGCAAAAAGGTGAAAATCAAGAACGCTATATTCTTTCTAACCCAACACACACCACATTACAGGATAGTGTAAAAATAGCAGCAGATCTATATCCAGAATTAAAACTAAAAACACCTAAAAAAGCACCAAAATGTCTATTATATTCCGTTGCAGGATTAATGGAGTTTAGCAGTAAAATAACAGGAAAAGAACCCTTATTACAACGTCACTATTTAGATATGTTTTATGGTTTAAAACAAGATTACGACATTAGTAAATCTAAAACAGTTTTAGACTATAATCCAAAGCCTTCAAAACAAGCTTTAGAAGAAGCGCTTAACTACTTAAAACATGATTGGAATAGGAAATAAAAAGTTATAAGAATTAAAAACACTTTGCGAAAGCAAGGTGTTTTTTTGTGCTTTTATTTTACAATTACGGTTTACCGTAAGACACATCAACTAAACATTATTACATTGTCATGACATAATATATTGACAAGTTATTAGCAAAAAATATTACGCAATAATTTGGATGTAATAAAAAAACAAAACTATGGGAAAATGTACATACTGCTTAAAAAGTGCAGGGATTTTTAAGAAAGTCCATAAAGAATGTGAACAGAAAAATAAATTTACAATTCAAAAAATCTCTGAATTATCATCTACATTCTTCTCAAACTCAAACTCTACTTCTCTTTCAGAATTGAAAACTATTTCAGAAGAATCTTTTGTATCTGAAATAAAACTTATAGAATTACTTATTGGAACATATTCCGAATTTTTAGATAAGTTTCTTGATGATGGAACTTTAACTGATGATGAAGAAAAAATACTTAGCGAATATCAAGATAAATTTAAACTAACTCAAAATGAACTTGAAAAAAAAGATCTTCTAAGTAAAACGTACAGAGCTTCAATATTAAGACAGCTTATTAATGGAGAAGAATTAACTAATAGAATTACTATTCAAGGAAATTTACCTTTTAAGTTTCAAAAATCTGAAAATTTAATTTGGCTTTTTCAAAATGTTGAACTTTTTGAACAAAGAATAAAAACAACATATAAAGGAGGCTCACAAGGTATAAGTTTAAAAATAGCTAAAGGTGTATATTATCGTACTAGCAGCTTTAAAGGGCATCCTGTAAAAACCATGAATACTGTACCTATCGCTAGCGGAATGGTAGCTCTTACCAATAAACATATTTATTTTTCTAGCGGCATAAAAAACTTCCGAATTAATTTTAATAAAATTATTACAATAGAACCATATTCAGATGGAATTGGGATTACAAAAGATGGAGTTACTTCTAAACCACAGGTTTTCAAAAATCTTGATGGATGGTTTTGTTACAATTTCATCAAAAATATATCAGAATAAAAACTACACAAACAAAGTGAAAATAATTTCACGTTTACTAAATTTGATTTTATTCTAAAAACACTGTTTAATATAAATAAATGCCATCGTTAGTATTTAAATCAAATATGAAAAAAATATTCCTATCATTTATATTAATTACAGCTTGTTTAAATTCAAGTTTCTCACAAGAATTACAAGATGGTCAGAAAAGATGGAGTTCAAGTTCTAAATTATCAATTGACGATTTTAAAATTAAAATAGGTGCCGAAGATAATGATGCTATTTATAGCCAATTTATGGTTACTCATTCTATTGGTGGTTTCGATTTTATGAAACGTAATCTGAATCAGAAAATTGAAAATCTATTTTTAGGTAATGCTTCTTGGATAGATACTACCAAGGTTAAGAGTATTGAAAAGCAAATTCAATTTCAGCAAATGCAATTTGATCTTGCCGAAATTAGTGCTCGAAAATTCAGAAAAAGAATATTAAAAGACAAACGCAAGATTTCTAAAGGTGTTGATATTGTAAATAAAATTAACAACGAAATAATTTCAGAACTCTCTGAAACCAGACTAGAATTAATGAGAGCAACCGAAAGTGGCCGAAATGAAAAAATGGTTACTGAATGGAAAGAAAAAATTAAATCTGAATTGCTGGAATTAGAAGAATTTAGGTTCGAAAACAAAAAGAAAATTAAACTAAATAAGTAGCAGTAAACCTACTTATAAAACAATAAAACCTAGTTTGAATTTACCATGTAATAAAACAACGGTTAAATTGAAACTAGGTAAACATACCTTCCTGGCAACACCTAAAAACAAAAGCAAAAACAAACCATAGACCAATAATGGACATAGAAAAAAAGAACGAATTGGCTAAGAAACAAATACAACCTGATAAACTTCCAGAAAAAGAATTGCAACCAAAAACTAATGAAAGCAAGAAGAGTAAACGCGTAAGAAGACAACCTACAGAAGCGCAATTAAACAATCCGTTTCATGGCGTAAAACTTGTTCAAGTTTTAGAGCGTTTGGTAGCACATTATGGTTGGGAGTATTTAGGAGAGCGCACTAATATTCGTTGTTTTATCTTCAATCCTACCATGAAATCTAGTCTTGGTTTTTTAAGAAGAACAACTTGGGCAAGAGAGTTTGTTGAAGATCTTTATTTAGAAATGTTAGACGAAAAAGAAGATGCCAAATAGATTTAAATAGTATTCTAAAAACCTACCACAGCTCTACTCCAAAAGCTTAACAATTTCTGTAAACTTTTTATCTACAGCATAATCTAAAGCCATTTTACCGTCGTTATCTTTAATGCTAGCATCTGCTTTATGTTCTAAAAGCAATTTTACAATCTCTATTTTATTATACTGCGTAGCAAAGGTTAAAGCAGTTGTGCCGTTGTTGTTTACTTCATTTACATTAGCACCATTCTCTATTAAATACTTTGCAAAAGCAACATTTCCTTTAAAACTAACACCTATTAATGCGGTATTTCCAGAGGCATCTTTGTCGTTAATTGGAGTATTATGTTCTATTAAAATTTTGGTTGCAGCTTCGTTATCAAAATAAGTTGCTAAAATTAATGGTGTAAAACCACGTTGATCTTTAGCTTCTGCTAACCTAGGGTTAGTTACTAACAAAGCTTTTAAAGTAGTATTGTCGTTATTTTTTATACTTTCAAAAAGTGTATTCGTGTCTTTCATTTTGGTTTTATTTTATAAAAAAAAGGAATGCGCTGTTACACCCATTCCTTATTTTAGTTACTGTAATTTATTCTTATTTTAAATCGAAACGATCTAAGTTCATCACTTTAGTCCAAGCTGCAACAAAGTCTTTTACAAAACGATCTTGTCCATCGTTTGCACCATATACTTCTGCAATAGCTCTAAGCTCTGTATTCGATCCAAAAATTAAATCGGCACGAGTACCATGAAATTTTACTTCTCCAGTGTTACGGTTACTACCTTCAAAATATCTATCGTCTTGAGATGTTGCTTTCCAAGTGTATGTAAAGTCTAATATGTTTTTAAAGAAATCGTTAGTTAAACTACCAACATTATCTGTAAACACACCATTATTAGAGCCATCGTAATTTGCACCTAATACACGTAACCCACCTACTAAAACAGTTAATTCTGGTACAGATAAAGTTAATAAGTTAGCTCTGTCTACTAATAAATCTTCGGCAGCTATTTTTAAGTTGCTTTTAATATAATTTCTAAACCCATCGGCTAATGGCTCTAAATAACCAAACTGCTCAGCATCTGTTTGTTCTTGTATTGCATCTCCTCTACCTTGAGTAAAATCTACTGTTTGGTTGTATCCTGCATTTTTCAATCCTTTTTCTACACCAACGTTTCCTGCCAATACAATTAAATCTGCCATAGAAACGGTACCGTTAAATTTAGTCTGCACATCTTCTAAAGCTGTTAGTACTTTATTTAATTCGGTTGGATTATTAACTTCCCAACTGCGCTGTGGTTCTAATCTAATACGAGAACCATTAGCTCCACCTCTATTATCTGAACCTCTAAATGTAGATGCAGAAGCCCAAGCGGTAGTTACTAATTGTGATACTGTTAATCCTGTATCAATAATCATAACTTTTAAGTTTGCAATATCTGCTTCGCTTAATGTATAGTTTACTGCTGGAATT
Organism: uncultured Lacinutrix sp.; assembly: GCF_947500605.1. Lineage (GTDB taxonomy): Bacteria > Bacteroidota > Bacteroidia > Flavobacteriales > Flavobacteriaceae > Lacinutrix. The sequence continues at coordinate 519,587 of NZ_CANMSJ010000001.1, forward strand.
GGATCTTGCCATAATAATGTTTCTTTAGGCACTTCTGGTCCTAAATAACGAGATGTTGGCCCTAAATCTCTATGTGTTAATTTGTACCAAGCACGAGCAAAAGCATCTTCAAACGCTTTATGATCTGCATGAAAACGCTTAGAAATCTCTAAATACTTAGGATCTACTTTTAAAGCAATATCCGCAGTCGTCATCATTAAATCTTGTCTTTTACTTGCATCACCTGCCATTGGAGCCATTTTAGCATTAGATGCGGCTGTTGGTTTCCATTGGTGTGCGCCTGCTGGACTTTTTGTTAATTCCCAATCGTAGTTTAATAATACATCAAAATAGTCTGCATCCCAACGTGTAGGATTTGGTGTCCATGCTCCTTCAATACCACTAGTAATAGTGTCGTCTAAAACACCTGTACCATAAGAGTTTTTCCAACCTGTACTCATTTCTTCAATAGAAGCACCATGTGGTTCTTTACCAACATAATCGTCTGGACTTGCAGCACCATGTGCTTTACCAAAAGTATGTCCTCCAGCTACTAATGCAACTGTTTCTTCATCGTCCATTGCCATTCTACCAAATGTTTCTCTAACATCATGTGCAGAACCCATTGGGTCTGGTACACCATTTGGCCCTTCTGGATTTACGTAAATCCATCCCATCATTACCGCCGCTAAAGGATCTTCTAAATCGCCATTTTCGTAACGGTCCTTGTTTTCTCCCCATTCAGTCTCACTTCCCCAATAAATATCTTGTTCTGGTTCCCAAACATCTGCACGACCACCTGCAAAACCAAACGTTGGAAAGCCCATAGATTCTAGTGCGCAGTTTCCCGCAAGAATCATTAAATCTGCCCAAGAAATTTTGTTACCATATTTTTGCTTAATAGGCCATAATAATAAACGTGCTTTATCTAAGTTACCATTATCTGGCCAACTATTAATAGGTGCAAAACGTTGGTTTCCTGCTCCTGCTCCACCACGACCATCTCCAACTCTGTACGTTCCTGCACTGTGCCAAGCCATACGTATCATTAATCCACCATAGTGTCCGTAATCTGCTGGCCACCAATCTTGCGAATCTGTCATAAACGCAGTCAATTCTTTTTTTAAGGCATCGTAATCTAAACTTTTAAAAGCCTCGGCATAATCAAAATCGTCTCCCATTGGATTCGATTTTGAAGCATTTTGTCTTAAAATGTTTAGTTTTAATTCGTTTGGCCACCAATCACGATTTTTAACGCCTCCTCCAGAAGTCTGTTTAACTGTTCCACTTAAAAAAGGGCATTTGCTTGCGTCTCCACTATTACTATGATCCATATTATATGTTTTTTTTCGTTTTAATTTTTGATAAAATTACTCTATTAACAAATTGAATTACTATAAATAAAATTGATTGTTTTTATTTTAACATCAATAATACTTATTGAATTTATAAATATTGTGTCATTAAATTTAAGCAAACCTTACTTATGAAACAAAAAAAGAGTCACTTCTATTTGAAGTGACTCCTTAACTAAACTTAATAAATCCCTAGTGAATTAAGACTTAGGTAATAATACAGTATCAATTACATGAATAACACCGTTAGATTGGTTAACATCTGCGATCGTTACTTTTGCAGAGTTTCCATTTTCATCTGTGATGTAAACATTTTTATCTTTTAACCAAGCTGTAATAGTTCCGCCGCTTACTGTTTTAATTTCAGCTTTACCTTTTCCTTTTTTAATCATTTTTAAAATAGCTTTAGCATTCCATTTTCCAGCAACTACGTGGTATGTTAATACTGCTTGTAATGTTTTCTTGTTTTCTGCCATTAATAAGGTATTAACTGTACCTTCTGGTAATTTTGCAAAAGCAGCGTTAGTTGGTGCAAATACAGTAAAAGGACCTTCGCTAGATAATGTCTCTACTAAATCTGCTGCTTTAACTGCTGCTACTAAATTGGTATGATCTTCAGAATTAACGGCATTTTCTATAATGTTTTTACTTGGGTACATTTCTGCTCCACCAACCATTACAGTTTTTTCATTCATCATTTTACCTTTCTTCATTTTGTCTTGAGAAAATCCACTTATAGATGTTATTACTGCAAGTGTAAATAAAGTCGCTTTTAATAATTTTAATGTTTTCATAATTTTGATTTTTAGTAATTATTATATTGTTTACAGCTCTATAAACGAGATTAAGCTAATGTCGGTTTTAGCAACACTATGCCTTTAACAAATAATTAACGGAAGGCTCTTATTTAATAGAATAGCATTCAGATCTTTGTAATTCTTAAAAAAAATTAAAACAAGTATAGTATTAGCACATATTATTCTTAATTTTATATTTTAATTAAAACTTTATAAAAATGGCTAAAATAACTTTAGGAGGAGCACCAGTTGAAACTGTTGGAAACCTTCCAAAAATAGGAGAAAAAGCTCCAGACTTTACATTAACATTAAGTGATTTATCAACTCAAAAGCTTTCAGATTTTGAAGGAGAAAAGGTTGTATTAAATATTTTTCCAAGTGTAGATACTGGAACTTGTGCTACATCTGTAAGAACTTTTAATAAAGAAGCAGCAGAAATGGAAAATACAAGGGTATTATGTATTTCTAGAGATTTACCATTTGCTCAAGCACGTTTTTGTGGTGCTGAAGGGATTGATAATGTAATGATGTTATCAGACTTTAAAACAGGACAATTTGGTAAAGACTATGGTTTAGAATTTGCTGGTGGTGCTTTTGAAGGTTTACATTCTCGTGCAGTTATTGTTTTAGACGAAAACGGGATTGTAAAATACACAGAACAAGTACAAGAAGTTGGAGACGAACCAAATTACAAAGCCTCTTTGTATGCCCTTTTAGATGAATAAGAAAAAGGACTCTTTTATAGTAAATAGAATTAAAAGTGTAGGCTTCGCATTTAAAGGAGCCTACCTTTTAATTACTACAGAAGCTAGTTTAAAAGTACAATCTGTTATTGGCGTATTAATGACTGTTTTAGGCTTTTGTGTTGGCCTTACAGCAACAGAATGGTGTATTCAAGTTTTAATTATTGCAATGGTAATGGCTCTTGAAGGCGTAAATACAGTAGTTGAGGAAATTGCAGATTTTATACATCCAGAACACCATACAAAAATTGGTTTAATTAAAGACTTAGCTGCTGGAGCTGTTTTTATTATGGCTATTGCAGCAGTTGTAATAGGTTGTATTATTTATATTCCTAAGTTTTAAACACAATTACACAGTAGAAAAAGCGTTATTTATACCCAATAAACAACAATATATCTAATTGAATTTGTTTATTTTTACGCAATCTAAAAACCAACAATGGCGAAAGCAAAATCAAAATCCAAACCTAAAACAGTAAAGAAAAAATTAAGCTTTAAAAAACCTAACCTAATACTAACAAGTCAGCAAAAATTAATTTTTGGTAGTCTTTTAGTACTTTTAGGTGTTTTAATATTTATAGCCTTTTTATCTTTTTTGTTTACTGGTAAGGCAGACCAAAGTGTACTTGGCGAGCTTCCTTCTAGAGTAGTCGAAACAAAAAACTGGGCCAGCCAAAGTGGCGCTTGGATTAGTGATTTCTTTATTCAACGTGGTTTTGGTGTTGCTTCATTTATTTTTTCTGGACTTATATTCTTGTCTGGAATTTATATTCTTTTAGACCTTAAAAAAGAGAAACTTTTCCAACATTGGTTTTGGGGAACTCTAGTTGTAATTTGGATTTCGATTCTTTTAGGATTTACAGGACCACAAACAGGTATTTTAAGCGGTACTATTGGTTTTGAATTAAACAACTTTCTACAAGACTATATTGGTAAAATAGGTATTGTTCTATTATTAATTTTTGGTCTTATCACCTATTTAGCTATTAGATTCGGTTTTACTCCAGAACGTATTGGAGCATTATTAAGAAGTGCTAAAAAAGATATTAAATCTGAATTTAACGAAGCATCTAAGGACGTTATAGTACCTATAGATAATACATTAACAGATGAAGCTGAAGCTTTTAAATCTGCTTTTCAAGTTAAAGAAGATATTCAGCCAACAATTTCTAATCATTCTAAAATTGAAACCAAAGAAGAAAATCCAGTTCAAGAATTAAAAGTAGAAACTCCAAAGGTTGAAAAACCAAACATTAGTACTTCTACAATGGAAATTGAAATTCCTGAAGATGAACCAGAAGTAGAAATTGAGGTCGAAAAAATAATTGAAGAGAAATCTGAAACCGATAACCTTTCAGATAAATTAGTAGCTGATTTTGGGCCATACGATCCTACTCTAGAATTAGGCAATTATCAATTTCCTCCTTTAGATTTATTAAAGAAATATGATAACGAAGGTGTTACCATAAATCAAGAAGAATTAGAAGCCAATAAAAATAAAATTGTAGATACTTTAAATAACTATAAAATAGGCATTTCAAGTATTAAAGCTACTATTGGGCCAACAGTTACGCTATATGAAATTGTTCCAGATGCAGGTGTTAGAATTTCTAAAATTAAAAATTTAGAAGATGATATTGCATTATCGCTTGCTGCATTAGGAATTAGAATTATTGCTCCAATTCCTGGAAAAGGAACTATTGGTATAGAAGTACCAAATACAAATGCAACAATTGTTTCTATGCGTTCGGTAATTGCTTCTCAAAAATTTCAGAATACAAAAATGCACTTACCTATTGCAATAGGAAAAACAATTAGTAATGAGACTTTAGTTATTGATTTAGCAAAAATGCCTCACCTTTTAATGGCTGGTGCAACAGGACAAGGTAAATCGGTTGGATTAAATGCCGTATTAACGTCGTTATTATACAAAAAACATCCTGCGGAAGTTAAGTTTGTTTTAGTAGATCCTAAAAAAGTAGAATTAACTTTATTTAATAAAATTGAAAGACATTATTTAGCTAAACTTCCAGATGAAGCTGAAGCCATAATTACCGACAATACTAAAGTTATTCATACACTTAACTCATTGTGTATTGAAATGGATAACCGTTACGAAATGCTTAAAAACGCTTTATGTCGTAACATTGTTGAGTATAATGCAAAATTTAAAGCTCGAAAATTAAATCCTAACGATGGACACGCTTTTTTACCATACATTGTTTTGGTTGTAGATGAGTTTGCCGATTTAATTATGACTGCTGGTAAAGAGGTAGAAACGCCAGTTGCACGTTTAGCACAACTTGCTCGTGCCATTGGTATTCACTTAATTATTGCAACACAGAGACCTTCGGTTAACGTAATTACAGGTATTATTAAAGCCAATTTCCCAGCACGTATAGCATTTAGAGTATCTAGTAAAATAGATTCACGTACTATTTTAGATGCTGGTGGTGCAGACCAACTTATTGGTCGTGGTGATATGTTATACACTCAAGGAAACGATATGATAAGAGTACAATGTGCTTTTGTTGATACTCCTGAAGTAGAAAAAATAGTAGATTTTATTGGTGCTCAAAAGGCTTATCCAGACGCTTACTTGCTTCCAGAATATATTGGAGAAGAAGGTGGCACGAGTCTTGATATAGATATAGACGATAGAGATAAATTGTTTAGAGATGCTGCTGAAATTATTGTAACAGCTCAACAAGGTTCTGCTTCGTTATTGCAACGTAAGTTAAAATTAGGTTACAACCGTGCAGGACGAATTATAGATCAATTAGAAGCCGCTGGAATTGTTGGTGGTTTTGAAGGTAGTAAGGCTAGACAAGTATTAGTGCCAGATTTGGTTGCTCTCGATCAATTATTAGCAAACGAAGGTCAATAAAAAATTAAAATTTTAAGATGAAAAAAGGATTACTAGTATTAGCTTTAATTATTACAAGTGTAACATTTGCACAGAATGATGCTAAAGCAAAAACGTTATTAAATGAAGTCTCTACAAAAGTAAAAGGCTACAATAACATTGGTATAGATTTTAAATATGTTTTAGAAAATACTTCCGAAAACATAAAACAAGAAACACGTGGTGATGTTACTATGCAAGGTGATAAGTACAAATTAAATATTCTTGGTATTACTAGAATATTCGATGGTAAAAAATTATATACAATTAGCTCTGAAGATGAAGAGGTAACTGTTTCTTCAGATAATGGTGAAGATGAAGGTACTATTACACCTAGTAAGATGTTATCGTTTTACGAAGATGGTTTTACTTATAAAATGGATATCATTCAAAAAGTAAAAGGAAGAAACATTCAATATGTAAAATTGTCTCCTATGGATTCTAATGCAAGCATAAAGTATATTCTTTTAGGCATAGATGCAGAAACAAAACACATCTATAATCTTATAGAGATTGGTAAAAATGGAACTAAAACAACACTTACTGTTAATTCTTTTAAAACAAATGAGCCTATCTCGAAAACCTTGTTTACTTTTGACGAAAGTAAGTACAACGATTACTTTATAAATAAACTAGACTAAGGACAATTAGTGAAAATACTAGATAGATACATATTAACTTCTTATCTAAAAACTTTTATCAGCGTGTTTGTTATACTCATGCTGATTTTTGTATTACAGGCTATTTGGCTTTATATCAAAGAACTAGCAGGTAAAGATTTAGACGTAATAACGGTTTTAAAATTTTTATTTTACATTACTCCTACCCTAATTCCACTAATTTTACCGCTTACAATACTACTAGCCTCGATAATGGTTTTTGGTAATTTTGCCGAAAATTATGAATTTGCTGCAATGAAATCTACTGGTATTTCATTACAACGTGCAATGGCTAGTTTAAGTGTCTTTATATTCTTTTTAAGTATTCTTACTTTCTTTTTTAGTAATAATATAATACCAAGAGCTGAATACGAAAGTTATAATTTACGAAAAAACATAGCTAAAGTAAAGCCCGCAATGGCTATAGCCGAAGGACAGTTTAATCAAATTGTAGATAACTTTAATATTAAAGTAGCTAAGAAAACTGGTGATCGTGGGCAATTTTTAGAAAACGTTGTTATCCATAAAGGACAAGCAAAAAAGCCTGGAAATCATGTTACAATCGTTGCCAAAACAGGTGAACTTGTTAGTGCTGAAGATTCTGAAACTTTAAAACTTATTCTTTTTGATGGTTATTATTATGATGATACACCACCAAACAAGCATAAAGAAAAAGTAAAAAAGCCTTTTGTTAAAAGTGAGTTTCTTAGATATACTATCAATTTAGATTTATCTCAGCTTGGAGGTGTTGATTTAGAAGAAAAGAACACAGATAATAAATATTCAATGCTAGCCATTGGAGATTTAAAATACACTACAGATTCTCTTATTACAGAACGCAAAAATGAGTTCGAGAAATTTGGAACAACCTTATATAATAGAACCAATATTGCTACAGTAAACTTATCTGTCGAAACAAAAAAAGACACTACCTACAATAATAACGTAATAGACCTTTTTAATTTAAAACAAAAAATACAATTACTAGATTATGCTATAAACGCTACTACTAGTACAAAACAAATAGTTACTGCTAAAGAAGCCAATATAAAAGGAAGAACTATTTGGCTTAACAAACATATTATTGCCTTACACGAGAAATTTGCATTAGCAATTGCTTGTATTATTTTATTTTTTGTTGGTGCTCCTTTAGGTGCATTAATTAGAAAAGGTGGTTTGGGATTACCAATGGTTATGGCTATTGTTATATTTTTAAGCTATCACTTTATTGGGATTTTTGCAAAAAATAGTGCCAGAGATGGCTCGTTTAATCCTGTGCTAGCCTCTTGGTTTTCTACACTTATAATGTTGCCATTAAGTATCTATTTAACTTCTAGAGCCACAAAAGACAGAGGTCTACTAGAAACAGATGGTATTTTAGAACCTCTTAAAAAATTCTTTAAAATTAAAACTAAAAAGACAGAGTTTAGTACTAAAGTATTTAATGTAAATTCTGATGATTATAAAGTTATTCAAAGCCTAAATGATAGCAAACTTATTGCTATTGTAAAAGACTACAGAAGTTTCGATTATACTGTAGAACATAAAAACACAGCAATTTCTGTTCTTACTTCAAGAGGTATTACTAGACAGGAACTAAAAATGGCTGGGCATTTAAATAACGATTTCCTTGAAGAAGCGTCTACTTTAAAAAATGATTATGAAGAAGATTCTAAACTAGCCTTTATTCTTTATTCTATAGGCTTAGTATTAATTCTTGGTGGTAGAATATTAATTAATAACAAATTGTCAATTATTGGTAATGCCTTATTCGTAATAGGAATTATTGCTTTTCTAATTTTTATATTCGCACTTTCAAAATCGTTCTCTAAGCACACTAACCTATACAAACACTTAGGTAAAAACAATAGTATTAATGGCGTTCTATTTTCTTTATTAGGTTTTCCTCTGTATTTCATTTTCTATTTTATTCAGAAAAAACAGATTAAAAAAGACTTAAATACAATCGAGTTTGGCAACAATAATAACGCTACTAAAGAAGTTGATGTTTCTAGAGCCGATAGCACAATAATTAAAGCTCCAATAAATCAAGAACAAAAAGCGCTAGTTAAAATTTCAATTGCAACTTTAGCTTTAACTTTAGTTTTAGTTGTATTTCATTTTGTTTTTGCTAATAATAAATTACCAATATATGCTTCGGCTTCAATACAACTAAGTATTGTTTCTCTTATAGTGAGTATTTTCTATTTTATTAAGAATTTACAAATTAGAAAAAACACAATTAAGGGTATTCATAATAACAAATCTATAGAGCAGCCTATAACGGCATCCAATACAGCTAAAAAAGAATTAAAAGCAACTACAAGTAAAAATCTAATTAAACTCTCTTTAGGAGTTTTAATTTTATCTATACTTTTAGTTATTCTTCATTTTGTATTTGCAAACAATAAATTGCCTTTATATGCTTCTGCTTCATTGCAATTAAGCGTTATATCATTTATAGTGTCTGGTTTTTACTTTATAAAAAGTAAATTGTCATAACTATTAAGCTTTGGTATCTCTATTAGTTAATAGAAAAATCAAATCTTGTTTAAAATAAAAAACATAATTAAGCAATATCTTTGCTTTAATAAAAAGTCTTGTAATGATTACTAAAACAGAAGAAAAAGTGACATTTAAATTAAATACAATTCAAGAAGCTATTAACGATATTAAAGCTGGTAAAGTTATTATCGTTGTAGATGATGAAGACAGAGAAAATGAAGGTGATTTTTTGGCTGCTGCTGAATTAGTAACTCCTGAAATGATAAATTTCATGGCTACTCATGGACGTGGTTTAATTTGTGCTCCATTAACCGAAGACCGTTGTAAAGACTTAGGTTTACATATGATGGTAACTAACAATACAGATCCTATGGAGACTGCATTTACGGTATCGGTAGATTTAAAAGGTCAAGGTGTAACTACAGGAATTTCTGCTGCAGATCGTGCATTAACAGTTAAATCTTTGGTTAATAAAGATACCAAACCATTTGATTTAGCAAGACCTGGACATATTTTTCCTTTAGTAGCTAAAGAAGGTGGTGTTTTACGTAGAACTGGACATACAGAAGCTGCTATAGACTTTGCGCGTTTAGCTGGTTTAGAACCTGCTGGAGTTATTGTAGAAATCATGAATGAAGATGGAACAATGGCTAGATTGCCACAACTTGTTGAAGTTGCTAAAAAGTTTGATTTAAAACTGGTTTCTATCGAAGATTTAGTGGCTTACAGAATGGATCATGACTCTTTAATAGAAAAGAAAGAGGATTTTAATATAGAAACTCGCTTTGGAAGCTTTAGATTACGTGCGTACCAACAAACAACTAACGATCAAGTACATATTGCTCTAACAAAAGGTGAATGGTCTACAAATGAAAAAGTATTAACTAGGGTAAATTCTACTTTAGTAAACAACGATATTTTAGGAACACTTACCAATAATGCTGATGAAAAATTAGACGACATGTTTCGTGTAATAAGCAATGAAGGGAAAGGTGCTATACTATTTATAAATCAGCAGTCGCAATCATTAAACTTATTAAAACGTTTAAGTCTTTTAAAAGAGAACCAAACGGAAGGTACAATATCAAAAGCTCCTGCAATTGCTATGGATAATAAAGATTTTGGTATAGGTGCTCAAATATTACACGATTTAAACATACACAAACTAAAATTAATCTCTAACACGCAACAAACTAAACGTGTTGGAATGATAGGTTACGGACTAGAGATTGTTGAGTATGTAGGTTACTAAACACATCTTTTTAACGATATAATTTTATAAGTAGACCCAATAAAATCTTTGAGATTTTATTGGGTCTACTGTTTTAAAGCATATACTATAAAACAAAAAGTCCCTTTTAAACATGTGTTTAAAAGGGACTTTTTAATAATTACTATATCTCTATTAAAGCGCTTTTAATATCGCTTCTTTCATTTTTTCTGCACGAAGCTTAACTTCTTCTTCACTCCAAGATAGTTTTATAAGACATGAAATATTACGCCCAATGTAATGATCACTTTGTGTAAATTCTTTTTCACTTAATACACTTAAAGCATCTTTAATATCTTTAGATAAAGGGAATAAAGATTTAGCATCTTTCAAATGGTTCCATTTTCTAACATAATGCCAATTATTATCAAAATAATTCCAACATGCATCTACTCCACTGTCTTTAAATCCAGCAATAGTTCTTCTTGCAGTTTCTAAATCTGGTAAAAAGAAATTTAAAAAAGCGTAACTTTCTTCTCCTCCTTCAGGCACAGTTCTAAAAGTAACTTCTGGAATATCAGACAACGTATCTCTTAATGTCTTATAGTTTTTCTTCTGAACAGCTAAAAACTCCGGTAAGCGCTTTATTTGAGCTAAACCAACAGCTGCATGTAATTCTGAAATTCTAAAGTTATAACCTAAAAACGGATGTGTTTCTGCTCCTCTATCATTACCTTCATGATCATGACCGTGATCACTAAAATGATCTGCATTTGTGTAATATTCTTTATTGTTAGTTATTACTGCACCACCTTCTCCACAGGTAACTGTTTTTACAAAATCAAAAGAAAAACAACCTAAGTCTCCTATGCTTCCTAATGGTTTATTATTATAACGTCCTCCAATTGCTTGGCAAGCATCTTCAACTAAAAGTAAGTTGTGTTTTTTACAAACCTGCGATAAAGCTGCCATTTTTGCCATACTTCCGCACATTTGTACAACCATAACAGCCTTTGTTTTTGGTGTAATAGCTGCTTCAACTGCTTTAGGGTCTAGACCTAATGTATCATCAATATCTACTAAAATAGGAATTGCTCCTAATAATAAAATAGCTTCAAAACTAGCAACAAAAGTAAATGTAGGCATAATAACTTCATCTCCTGCTCCAACGCCAGCACTTGCTAATGCAACAGAAACCGCAGAAGTTCCATTAGATACTAATTGAACATAATCGCATTCTAAAGTACTTTCTAGTTCTTTTTCTAACGCTTTTGCCTTCCAATGTCCATTTCTCATGCCATCAAAACCATAACGCATTAAAACACCATTATCTAACACATCTTGTAACTCTTCTCTTTCTAAATCTCCAAACCGTTCAAATCCTGGCATAAATCTATATTTTTAGTTGTTCAAAAATACTTCAATTTCTAAAATAAAAAAAGCCTCTTAAAACAAAGTTTAAAAGGCTTTAATAAGAATTTAAAATATTTAATATTTACCTATATGTTCATCAATAAATGTAAAATGTCTATCTGTCTCTCTTAAAAAAGTATAGCCAGATAACTCACCTATTACACTTAAATCCTTTTTTAAGACTACTAAATTAGGGTAACCTCCTTTTTTATTATATTTTTTTACTAAAATTTTGTTTTTCTTTTTCTGTTCAGGAGTAATAATATCTATTCTTCTAGGCATATCTACCATTAGTAAAACAAAATTTTCTGCTTTGGTTTCAAATGCTTCAGTATTAAAAAAATCTTCCTTTAACATCTTACAAGGACTACACCAATCGCTTCCTGTAAAATATATTAATATAGGTTTTTTTGATGAAGCTGATTCTTTTTTTGCCAAATCAAAATCTGTTAACCAATTAAGATTTGAATAATCTTCTTCCTCTTGAGAAAAACCAAGTAAAGAAGCACTCATAAAAAATAAAAAAAACAATTTCTTCATAATGAAATAGAACTTAAAATATTACAATAATAATAAAATATATAACATAACAACAATCTTGCCATGATATTGTGTTACATAATTATAACACTATCACTTAAACTTTTACGAACCTTTTTTAGCTCTGCCATAAAATCATTTTCTGCACGATAACCTATAGGGAGTACTAATATAGATTGTAATCCTTTAGCTTTTAAAGCTAAAAGCTCATCGTACTTTTCTGGATCAAAACCTTCCATCGGGCAAGCATCAACTTCTTCTAAAGCACAAACTGTTAATAAATTTCCTAATGCCAAATAGGCTTGCTTTACAGACCATTCTTTAATTTCCTTTTCCGATTTCTTTTCAAAATCATCAATTAAAAAATTCTTAAACGGGTTTAAAACAGTATTAGGTGTATTTCTAATAGATTTAACTAAACTAAAATAGTTTTCAATAAAAGCTTTATCTATTACTGTTTCAATACAAATCACTAATACTTGAGAAGCTTGAGCTATTTGTTCTTGATTCATTGAACATGAAACCAAGTCCTGTTGCAACTTTTTATTTTCAATAACCAACAATTTTAAAGGTTGTAAACCGTATGATGTTGCTGTTAAATTAAAAGCATTCAAAATAATATCTAATTTTTCTTTAGAAATCATTTTTTCCTTATCAAAAGATTTGGTGGCATAGCGCCATTTTAGAGCTTCTATTGTGTTCATATAAATGTATAATAACTTTATGCAAAAATAGAATTACATTCGCAATAAAGACTATAATGTCTAATAAATTAAAATGATATAACTATAGATATGAAATCTACCGAAGAATTAATCAACGAGTCCGAAACAAGAATCTTTAAAGCCATTTTTCCAAACACAACAAATCACTACAACACATTATTTGGAGGAACCGCTCTATTAATGATGGATGAAGCTTCCTTTATTTGTGCTACTAGATTTAGTAGAAAAAAAGTAGTTACAATATCTACAGATAAAATAGATTTCGAAAAACCAATACCAGAAGGTACAATTATAGAGCTTGTTGCAAGAATTCATAAAGTTGGAAACACTAGTTGTACGGTAAAAGTTGACATTTTTATGGAAAACATGTATAATTATGAAAGAGAATTATCAGTCACAGGATACTTTAAGTTCGTGGCAGTCAGCGCACAAATGAAACCAATCTCAATTTTAGGATAATTTTTTCAAAAAAAACACATTTTTTATTTGATTAGAACTAAAAAGGATACTATATTTGCACCCGCATACAGGCAAATAGTTTGTTGCTTATTAAAAGGAGAGTTGGCAGAGTGGTCGAATGCGGCAGTCTTGAAAACTGTTGAGGGTCATACCTCCAGGGGTTCGAATCCCTTACTCTCCGCTTAAAAGCCCGATATCATTTGATATTGGGCTTTTTTTTATTATAGCTGATAATTTAGCTGACAGTACTTCTACCCTACTTTAATTTTCGCTAGAACTTCATAAAATAGACAAAGAGCCTAAAACGAATTTGTAATAATTGATGCCTCTACCCAAACAACCACCAATGCAGGCAAATAAAATCGGTTTACGCTTATTTATAATTCTTTTCATCACAAGCATTACAGCAGTATTGGCTCAAGATAAGTCTGCCATAAAAGGTAAAATACTTGGTTATGGTAATGAAGCCTTAGAAAACGTCTCTCTAGCTGTTTTACAGCAAAGCGATTCTACTTAAATTAATTCAGCAATTACAGATGTTAATGGAGAATTTAAAATTTACGACCTTCTTAAGGATTCTTTATTACTACAATTAAACTATGTTAGCTATAAACTTCAATAGCATTTAAATTATTCCGCTTTAAGCGTTGTTTTAAATAAACTCGGTTTAACAGTTACCATAACCCAAGCCCAATTGTTAGTATTATCTCTATTACCTGCTTTTAAAACCTCTAATGTTTCTGTTGCAAATAATTGCGAATAGCCTGCTTGAAAGCTAACATCTTTTGTCCAACTGTAACCTAAAACCAAATCTAGTTCGGTGCCTAAAGTATTACTCATTTCCTTTTCTGTACTATCAACTACAGTTGCTGCAGAAGAAAATAAATGAGGCATTAATTTTACCGAAAATTTATCTTTTTTATAAGCTAATGTTGCATTAATATCTATTAAGCCAACTGAGTTAGCATGATTTCCAACATAAAAATAGTCCATTAAACCATTAAATTTATGATTGGTTCCAAACCAAGGATTAAAAGATTTAAGTGTATTACTTTTAGCATCCATATCGGTACCAGAAAGATACTCTGCACCTAAACCTGCTTTAAATTTATTATTAATACTATAATTAGTATTTGCTGCAATATTAAAAGCACTTAGATTTACACCTGCAATTTTTCCTGTTTGAAAATAGATTGAAGCATCGGTATCAATTTTATTTTTATTAAAGGTAACTCTAGAACCAATGGTTTGGTTATAATCTACTCTTTGCTCCTCGCTATCGCTATCATTATAAAATGCCAAACCGTTATTCAAAATTAAAAAACTAAAATCTACAGATTTAAAATTGGTATGATACCATAAGTATTGAAATGCCTTATAGTTATTTATAGCATAATCCGTATTAAACAGTGTTTCAGAATTTTCGTTCATTGCTAAACCAAAATCCAAACGATGTTTTGCATTGGGTTTATAAGTTGCCACTAAAGCATCATGACTTCTGGCTTGTTGCGCCCAACCTACATTACCAAAGATTCTTTGATCGTCGTAAGCAATCTCTTGCCTTCCTAATTTTAAAGACAACTTTGTATCTAATTTTAACTCTGCCCAAGCTTCATGTATAGCTGTTCCATTATTATCTGAAAGTCCCAAAGTAGCAACGTCTCCCCAAACTCTAACATTTTGAAACACAACATAAGCATTTAACTTTTCGCTACCATATTTTAAATTTAAACGTGTACGTTGAGATACATATGTTGCTGCATCAACGTCGTTTGGTCTTAAAGTTTTATAACCATTTCTGTATTCTAGTCGTGGTCTTAATTCAGTAGAAATTTCGAATTCTTGCGCATAAGTAGTCATTACAACTCCTAAGCATAGGATTGTTAATATGGTTTTCATCTTTATTATTTTATTGGGTTAACTCTAAAATAGCGTCTATAGTTTCTTTGTTATTGACACCTAAACCTTCTTGTTGGTGTTTTAATTCTCCTTCTGCATTGAATACACTTATAATATTTGAGTGAGAGAAATCTATGGGTGAAATCTCTTTATATTTTACAGATAATACGTTAGCAAATTCTCTTATACCACTTTCTGTACCTTGCAAAAAAGTCCATTGCTCACCATCCATAGCATTTTCTATAGCAAATGTTTTTAAACGCTCTGGAGTATCTGTTTCGGGATCGATACTTATTAATACAAATTGTAAATTTTTAATGTTATTGTCTGGAACTTTAGCTTCAATACTTCTCATATCTGCTACTAATCTTGGACAAGCCGCTTTGCAAGACGTATAAATCATGACCATTACCAAGGTTTTTCCTTTTAATGCTTTAAGCTGAATATCTTCACCTTCTTCTGTATACCATGTACTCGTTAAATTGAAAATTGATTCTTCAGAAATTTCAGCATTTATCAATTTTTCTGAAGCTTTTTCTATCTGTTTTAAATTCATTTTACAAATAGAACAACTTCCTGGTTCTCTATAAGTTTTATCGCCTTCGCATTGCATAGGACATTGATAAACTGCTAGATCATTTTCTAAACTATTTGAGGTCTCTGTTTTGCACGAAACCAATGTTATGAGCAATAATAACACACTTGTAATTACTTTTAATTGTTTCATTTTTCTATTTTTTAATATCTTGAACACATCTAAATCCTAAGTTTTTCATAGAATATTTGGCTTTTAAACTTCCTCTAATAGCGTAACGCATAAAGGCAGCATAGTTCATTAAATCTGTAGCATTTATAGCCGCGCTTCCGCAGAATAAATTACTATCTTTATCTACATCTTTTCTAGATTCTCCGGTTATTAACACCGAATTAAAATCTAGGGTCCACTCCCAAACCAAACCATGTAAGTCGAAAACTCCCCAAGCATTTTTAGGTGTTTGACCTATACTATTTTCATTAGATCGTGGTGCTTCATACCAAGCCAAAATTTGTTGGTTATAAGATTTTTTAACTCGTGCATCTTTAGTCGTTTCATCTGCCATTGCTACATATTCCCATTCGTCTATTGTTGGTAAACGTTTGTCTTGGCATTCGCAATAAGCTTTAGCAGCAAACCATGAAATGTATGTAATTGGGCTTTCTGTATTAGTAGAATCTTTAAGTTCTAAATTATTTTTCCAATTAGATAAATAGCTTTTATCAGCAAATAATTTTATAACATTAGATTTTTGCCATATCGGAAACGCTTTTACAAATTTTAGGTATTCTTTAGTTGTTACAGGATAAACATCCATTTTAAAATCTTTAACCTCAACTACTGTAGAGTCGCGACCATATAATGGCAAATACCTACTACCCTCTATTAAAACCATGTCTTTAGCCTGTGCAAACAAGTAAGATTGAAACATTAAACAAAGTAAAAACAAGCTAAAGATTTTGGTTTTTATGTACATGTTTTATTTGTTTTTTACGTCTTCAACCATTTTTCTAGTCACTACTTTTTTAGAGTTTCCCCAACTATTATAAACATAAGTCAATACGTTTGCAATATCATCTGGAGAGAGAGACTGTCTCGTCATAACACTATTGTATTTTGCGCCGTTAACAGTAATTTCTCCTGTTAAACCATTAATTACAACACCAATTGCACGGTCCACATCTGCATTTAAATAATCTGACTTTGCTAATGGAGGAAACGCGTTTGGAATACCTTGTCCTTCTGCTTGATGACAAGCAAAACAGGTTTGCATGTATGTTTCTTTACCAAATTTCATTTGTTCTTCAAAAGATTTTGCAGGAATCTCGGACGCTACAATTTCGTTTGTAGTTGGCATATTTTGTATTCCAGGTCCTTCTGGTAAATAAATACCTTCACGTATCTCTCCAGAATATAATTTTTTATCTTTCTCTCCTTCAACTTTTAACATCCCTAAAGCACCTTTATTAAAGGCTCTAAAAATAGAATGATCTACCAAAATAAAAGTTCCAGGTACATCTACTTTAAACTCAACAATAGCTGCGCCTCCTGCTGGTATTAGTGTTGTTTGTACATTTTCATTAATTAAGTCTCCTCCTTCTACATGTACTTTATCAAATATTTCACCAATAACATGAAAAGAAGACACTAAGTTTGGTCCACCATTACCTACATAAAGTCTTACCGTTTCTCCTACTTTAGCGGTAAGCGCGTTATCACCAGTTAAAGCACCAACACTACCATTAAAAACAACGTAATCTGCATTTTCGTCGACCGCTTTTTGCATATCGAAAGGTTGTAGTCCTCGTTCACCATTTTTACCTTTAGTGTAAAAATCGCCTTGCATGATATAATATTCTTTATCTACTTGTGGTAATCCGCCTTCTGGTTCAACTAAAATTAAACCATACATACCATTTGCAATATGCATTCCTACCGGTGCTGTTGCACAATGATAAACAAATAACCCAGGATTTAAAGTTTTAAAAGAAAACGTTTTTTCGTGTCCTGGAGCTACAAAAGAAGACTCCGCTCCTCCGCCAGGTCCTGTAACCGCATGTAAATCGATATTGTGCGGTAATTTATTATCTGGGTGGTTTGATAATGTAAACTCTACCTCATCACCAACGCGAGTTCTAATAAAACTTCCTGGAACAGAGCCGCCAAAGGTCCAATAATTATAAGTTGTACCATCTGTCATGGTTCCTACTTTTTCTAAAATTTCCATATTAACAATTAGCTTTTTAGCTTTTCGTCTTCCTACAGCTGTGGGTACATGCGGTGGTGCTGTTAATTCTGCCAGCATTTCTCTATTTACAGAAATTTCTGAGGTTTCTAAGTGTTCTTCCGTATTGCTCTTTTTACATGATGTAAAAAAAAGCATTCCTAGCAATACACTACTTAGCAATACATTTACTTGTTTCATTTTGGTTATAGTTTTAGTGTTATAAATCTGTATTAATATAAATAGGACAAAAACATCCTTTATATAATCAAATGTAGTAGAGATTCGTTAGATAAAAGGTGACAATTATCATGTTATGAAATAATAATTCTTAATATATTTATGTTAAATAATTTAGGAATGAAAAAGATACTATTACCCACAGATTTTTCAAAAAACTCAAAGAATGCTATCGATTATGCTATGGCATTATGTGAAAAATGGAAATGCACTTTTTATATATTAAACGTGCAAAAACAATCGGGATTTATACTGGACGATTTAATGGCAGCACCGGTAAACTCTTCCATACACAATGCCGTTGCAGATGATAACGAAGAAGATTTAAATAAGTTTATCTCTAAGTTGAAAAAACAAAACATAAATAAAAATTACACTTTTGAATCTCTTTTTGATTTTGATAGTCTTACAGCTTCCATAAACCAAGTTGTAAAAGCCAAAAACATAGATTTAATAATTATGGGTACAAATGGCGCTACTGGTGCAAAAGAAGTAGTCTTTGGTAGTAATACACTAAATACAATTAGAAAAACAGATTGTCCTATTTTAATAATTCCAGAAAATTATAAATTTACTAGCATCGATAGCATACTATTTACAACAGAAAATTGTGAAGATTTTAATGCACATGGCATTAAGCCTTTATTAGATATTATTACTACTTATAAATCTAAACTAAATGTAATAGATATAGACTTTGCTAACTATCCAAATAGTACTAAAAACCATAACAGTGATTTAAAAGCTCTTTTTGGTGCTCAACCTTATACTTATCATTTAATTAAAAAAGTGCCTTACCCAATGGCTATAAATACGGTTACACAGTTGTTTGATTATAATTTACATTCGTTATTTATAGAATCTAAATCTTTTTTAGAACGTTTTATCTATGGTTCTGTTACTAACGAAATTAGTTATAATTCTACTCTACCACTACTCATTTTACGTAAGTAGCGGTAAAGTACAATTTACTCAACCACAAGTAGATTATTCTCTTTCAAGGTTTTAATTAGTGTTTTAGTATAATCTTTAATGTTTCTTTTACTATTGGAAGACTTGGTTACCTCTATGGTGCCTTGCCATAATAATTCGCGTTCTTTTCCAGGACATATACAATACAAAGAAGTTTCTGTAGAATAAACAATATAATGTGCTGGTTCTTTATCAAAAAATAAATTTTGATTTCCATAATAATACTTATCAAAGGTATTATGTTTTCCTTTTTCAACCGCATCGTAAACAGCAATTAAAGGTACTTTGGTTTGCTGTCCAACAACCTTAGTTAACACGATAGCATCAAAACCTGCTTCTAATAATTGAGATTCCAAAGCATTTAACTCTTCAATTGTCTGTTTTCTGTTAGTAAAAGACGTTTCAAAGAAATCTACACTTTTAACAGCATTTACATTTTCTTTATCTAAAGCTTCAGCTACATTTTTTTCAAAACTGCTTCTTAATTCTTTATTTGCTGTCATACCAATTACTAATACTTTACTAGCTTCAAAAGTATAAGTCTCTGGATTTTTATAAGCCTTAATTAATTTACTCGATGAGCAACCAGAACAGAATATTACAATTAAAAATACGGTTGTAATTAATTTATTCATCTTTATATTAATTTAGTAAGCGTTTACTTTTATTCATTTTCATTATCTCTTTTATTAGACCATAAATTTGCTTTTTTAATGTTTTAAATTTTGCATTAAAAGCTATAGTTTCGAACATAACTTTATAATGTCCATCCTTATAATCTTCTAATTCATTTGGCACAATAACATTATCTAATAATGTTTGAAGATTATTTTTATGTTCTTCTACTTTAAAAAGTAATACTTTTAATTCTTTCTGTAATTCAACAAGCGCTGTTGCAATAGCTTTGCTTTCTTCAAAAGTTTTTTCTGAAATTAAATCTATAGTATACTCCTTTATT
Organism: uncultured Lacinutrix sp.; assembly: GCF_947500605.1. GTDB lineage: Bacteria > Bacteroidota > Bacteroidia > Flavobacteriales > Flavobacteriaceae > Lacinutrix. The sequence continues at coordinate 539,705 of NZ_CANMSJ010000001.1, forward strand.
AATTCGTTTAAGAAATCTAATTCATCTCTTTTAAAGAGAAGATGTGATATAGAAGTAAGCGTATCTTGATGCAGTTCTTCTGGATTGTGAAACTTGATAAACTTTAATTGTGTGTGTCCTTTATTCATAACTTTTATATGTTAAATGGTATCGATGTATAAATTTTGTATAATAAAATATTAAAGGCTTTCAATTCTTTCTTCTGAAGGAATAACTAAAAAAGGCACATTAGTATGATACACCATTTTATTGATAACAGGTGTAAATAATAGGTTTTCGAAAAAGCTATGCTTGTTATGAATCATCACTAAAAAATTAATCTTATTTTCTATCTCGAAGGCCTTTATAACTTCAATTAAATCTTGATCCTCTCCTATATGAAACTCGTGAGCATTATCTATAAAAAAGGCATCTAAAAATACTTTCATACGTTTTTGTTCTTCCTCTAAAGGAAGATGGTAATATGCGTTTAAAAAATGCAATTTTGAACTGTGTTCTTTACATACATCTCTAATAAGATCTAAGTAGCGATTAGATTTTTCAAGTTTATAATCTGTTGGAAATAATATGTTTTTGGGTGTTTCAAACTTAAAATTAGATGGCACAGCAATTACTGGACATTTTAGTTTTTTAATGGCGTACATTGTTTGCGATCCTAAAAACACTTCTTTAGCTCCAGTTGCTCCTTTGGTACCCATTACTACTATATCTATAGCGTTTTTACTTATAAAATCTATAAGTTCTGGAATAAGCAGATTAAAAGCGGATATAGAGGTAAATGTATGCTTACTGTTATGCCATTCTTTGTCAATTGTTTCTTCTAATGCTTTTAAATTTGAATTGGCAGCTTCTTTTTCTATTTCATAAATTTTTAATGCGCTATAACTATCTAACACATTTCCAGAGCTTATAGTTGCAGGTGTATATGTATGAAGAATATAAAATGTACATTCAACATCTTTATAAAATTGTACAGCATACGAGATGGCATTGTATGCATTTTCCGAAAAATCTGTTGGTAATAAAATACGTTTCATCTATCTAGTTTTTAAAGTTATTCTCTGCGTAAATTTTGAAGTACGAGAAATGGAATTTTAATCTCTAAACCTATTTTGTCTATGGTAGAATTGTAAAGTATATCTTCAAGATACGTGTGCTTTTCATTAACCATAACAAGTAAATCTATATCTTGTTCTTTAATTGTTTTATTAATAGTATCTGTAACATTGTCCTCGGGTACTTGTGCAAACAAAAACTTATTATCACTAAAACAACTATTTAAAAAACTTTGGTTATCCTGTTGTCTGTGCGATAAATGTTTCGCTTTAGAGACATATAACATATTAATTGTAGAGACATAATTCTTAGCGATACTACTTACTAGTTTTAACTCTCTTCGCTTAAAAGGAATCATATAATCTGTTGGAAATAATACCTTTTTAGGATGCATATCATGGTATGTAGCCGGAACTGCCAAAACTGGACATTGTACATATTTAATAACTTTTATAGTATTACTACCAAAGGTTACTTTAGGGTTATTTGTTTTTCCCTTTGTACCCATAACTATTACATCTATATTTTCGCTGTCTACAAAGTCATTAATAACATCTACAATACTCCCAAATCTTGATTGCCTGTTGTAAACATGTCTTGGGTTTGGAGAAAGTTCAAGCATTTCTGCAACTACTTTTTGCAATCTTATATCTACATTTTGTTGAACTTTGTCTTTGTATTCTTCTAAATACTCTCTAGACATTTCGATTGTATTCTCGTATACCTCATCTGCAAAGGCATGAACTATCATTATCTCGCTTTTATCATATTTAAATAATTCTAAAGCATATTTAATAGCATTTGTTGCTGTTTCGGAAAAATCGGTGGAGATAAGTATCTTTTTCATATTAGTTCTATTAATAATGATTAATACTCCAAAGCTATAACAGATACTTAATAATTGAAATGATATATATCAGTTAATGAAGACTTTATTCATGTAAAACTAAAAATGGAACATTGGTATGGTAACTCATTTTAACAACAGATGGTTTAAATAAAAGCATTTCGAAGAAATTAAGGTTCTTAGCTATTATTGCAACCATATCTATATGCATAGAATCTATAAACTCTTGCAATCCTTCTTGAAAATTTAAATGATTTACTTTATGGAAGCTACTGCTAGTAACTGTTTTAAAATAGTCTTTTAAATAACTTCTGTTTTTTAATTGAGACTGTGTTAATGCCACTTTTGGGTTTACAATTCTAATCACTTTAACGCTAGAGTTATGCAAGTTAGAAATTGCTGTTAGTGTGTTTAAAACTTTACTTTTATAAATAGAATTATAGTCTGTTGGAAATACAATATTGAAAGGAATAGAAAACTTTGCGTTTTTAGGTATAACTAAAACAGGACATTGAATTTTTGTAATTACAGTTTGAGCATGAGTTCCAATAATTTTATTTTTACTAGCAGAAAAACCTTGAGTTCCCATTACAATTAAATCAATTTCGTACTTATCTACCAATTGCTTTAAACCTTCTGTAAAACTATTTTTTAAATGCTCTATAACAATATTAGAAGCTTTTAGAGAAGAAGTATCCAGCATTTTATCTCTATTATTTTGTAAAGCTTCAATAACTTGATGCTCTGAAGACATCTCACCTGTTATGTAACTATTTATAGCTTCGAATGCTGGTGGTAGTGTACTTGGATGCTCTATATGTGCTAAAATAAAATTAACCTCATCATTACCAAAAAAAGCTTGTGCAAATTGCGTAGCATTCCAGGCATTTTCTGAAAAGTCTGTTGGAATTAAAATATTCTTCATTACTAATGTTAATTACTACATATTTTAAGAAATATGCTGTAAACAAAAGTATTAAGCGCTTTTATATCAAATAATGATAAATATCAGTAAACCAAGATTATTCTACATTTTCTAGTGCTTCTAAATCAAGAATTTTAATGTTACGTCCTTCAATTTCAATAAAATTATCTTTTTTAAACCCTGATAATGTGCGTATTAAACTTTCAGTTGCTATTCCTGCAACACTAGCTAAATCGTATCGAGATATCTTAATAGCTTCTTCTGGTTTTTTATTTAGAACTTTAGCAAATTGAAGAATGGTTTGTGCTGTTTTCTTGCGAACAGAACTATATGCCATTTGCAACAACTGATCTTTAATTTCTGAAATATTCGCTGTTAAAACATTCATAAGTTCTATAGAAACATTTTGACTTTTGCCTAGAACCTCTTTTAAGCGCAGTTTAGATATACTTGTTAATTCTACAGCTTCAACAGCAGTAGCAGATTCTTGATAAGGCATAGTATCTACAAACGAAGTAAAACCAAGAAAATCATCATCCTTATGCAATGCAGTGATTAATTCTTTTCCATTTTCGTCTATTTTATGACTTTTCACAACACCTTTTTTAATTAAATAAACATAGTTAGAATGTGAACCTTCTTCATAAATAGTATCTCCTTTAGAGAATTTATGTGGTAAACCATTGTCATCAAAAAAATTCTTAAGCTCGTTAAGATCCCTTAAACGGTCTTCATTATCAACATCTTTTGTTTGGGAAACTTCTGTAGTTATTTTAGATAAAATTTGAGCTTTTGCTAGCCTACTCTCAATGGCACTTAACAACTCTTCCTCCTCGAAAGGCTTAGTAAGATAATCGTCTGCACCTAAATCCATTCCTCTTCGTATTTCCTTATGTTCGGTTTTAGCCGAAAGAAATATAAACGGAATATGTTTTGTTTTCGGGTTAGTTGATATTGCTTCCAATACACCATAACCGTCTATTTCAGGCATCATTATATCGCAAACTATAAGATCTGGAATATTACACTCTGCTTTCTCAATTCCTATTTTACCATTAGCGGCTGTTAAAACTTTATAGTTAGAAAGCTCTAAAAGCTCTGCGGTGTTTTCGCGCAATGCCAAGTCGTCTTCAATTAACAATAATGTTTGCATAGTATTTATTTTATTATGTTTACAGGAATTGTAACAGTAAAAGTAGTTCCCTTATTCTCTTTACTTACAAATGTAATGTTACCTCCTAAATTTTCTAAATGACTTTTTACAATATTTAAGCCAATACCTGTTCCTTGCGTTAATAGCGCATTTTCTGCTCTAAAATACCTATTAAATAAAAACTTTTGTTCTTCTTCAGGAATACCAATACCAGCATCTATAATACTAATTTTTAAACCTTCTTTCTCAACCCAAACCTTTACTTCTATTTTAGTGTTTTCAGGAGAATATTTTATGGCATTATTCACCAAATTGGTAAGCATTAACTCTAGAATTTTTTCATCGAAATCTAGTACAATATCATCAATTGCGTCTGGATATGTAATAGTTTGCCCTTCTTTTAAGAGCATATTAGCATCGTAAATTACTTCGTTTACTACTTTGCTTAATGAAAATGTTGAGAATTTGTAATTTACTTTTCCACTTTCTAATCGTTCTATAGATAGAAAATCATTAATAATATTATTAAGGTATTTTACTTTATTCTGTATTGTATTTATGTGCTTATCCCTTTTCTCTTGTTGTTCGCTTTTTGTGTATTTACCTATTAATGTAGAAGAGGTTAAAATACCACTTAATGGTGTTTTAAACTCATGAGAAACTAAAGACAAAAATTTAGTTTTAAGTTCGTTAAGTTCTTTTTCTACATGTAAAGCTTCTTGTAATTGTTGCGTGCGCTCTTCTACCGTTTTCTCTAATCTTTCTGTGTAGTTTAGACGTTCTGTTATATCAAGTATAATAGCAATTAATGTGTCTTTGTCGTTTGATCTAGAGCGTTGTAAATGTATTTCTACTGGATATTGGGTACCGTCTTTTCTTTGATGAATGGTATTAAACTTTATTTTAATCTCTGTGCCGTCTAAAAGCGGTTGAATTGTTTCTTTAAACTGAGCTTTATTTAAGTAAGGTTTAATATCTAATGGTGTTAGCTCTCTTAACTCAGCAAGGCTATAACCTATGTTTTTTATTGCTCCTGCATTAACATTTAAAAACTTAAATGTTTTTGTGTCAAATATGAAAATTTCGTTTAAAGATTCATTAAAAATATTAGCCCAATGTTTTAGCTCTTCTTCAGCCTTTTTTCGCACTGTAATATCTATTATCAATGCCATAACAAAATGATTGCCATGAACAGTAAAAGGATTTAAACCGGCTTCTACAGGAAAAGTAGAGCCATCTTTTCTTAATCCATACAAATTTCTACCATGACCCATTTGGCGTTTACCACTATGCTCTAAAAAGGTATCCACTTGCTTAGAGTGATTATGATGGTATTTTTGTGGTATTAAAATTTCTAAAGGCTTGCCTATAAGCTCATTTTCTTCATATCCAAACAAGGCATTTGAAGACTTATTAGTAGCTACAATAATCTGCTTATGATCAACAACAATAATACCTTCTGAAATAGCTTCAGAAAGCGTTTTAAAAACGTTATTCGTTTTTTTGAAAATTTCCATAAGTAAAGATATGTTTTTTTTATCTCTGTTAAATACTGATAAATATCATTTTTATAATAACAAGCTGGTATTACATTTACAGTAAGCAAATTAGTTATAATGACACATGTAAAAAAACCAGATATTTTTTTTTATCAAAGCTTAGGTGAATTGTTTTATGCTGTTGCAGCTTCAGATAATATAGTTAAAGTTGAAGAATATAGTGTACTGTTAAAAATGGTTTTAGAGGAATGGAAAATCTATGAAAACACAAACGAATTCTACAATGAAGCACCTGGATATCAAATAGAATTTGTTTTTAAATGGTTTGATTATGAGCATATGGATGCTCAAGATTGTTTTAAAAATTTCTGTGATTATGCAAGAGCAAACTCCAAACTGTTTACAAAAGATATTATTAAACTTATTCTTAAAACAACAGAGTCTATAGCAAGTGCTTTCGCCTCTAAAAACAAAAGCGAACTTATTATGCTTGGTAAATTACAGATACTTTTAAAAGAACTAAGTTCTAATAACGAATGAGATAACACAGTTATTTAATAATTAAAAAAATATTATAGAATGAAACACCTAATAGTAATTTTAATTTTTACTCTAGTTTTTAGTTGTAAAACGGATAAAAAAGAAGATACAATAGAAATAGTAGAAGATACCATAGAACTTAATCACGAAAAAACAGACTCTATAACTGCAATCACACCAGATATTATACAAGACAAATCTATTGCTATAGAATTAAAACAAAATAAACTTATTGAGAAAAAAGATGAAAGACAATCTCTTGAAGCCTTAATTATTGAAAAAAAATATTTAAAAGAAAAAGAGGGCTATTCTATAGACTTTACCTACCCATTACTTAACGAGAAACAAAATCTTAAATATGTAAATTTTAACGATTATATAAATGATTATTATGTTGATATATCGGGAACCGAAACAGCTATTTTAGAAAGTAAGGCTTTGTGCGATAGTATTGCTCTATTAAAATTTAAAGAAAATAGATTAATTAATTATAAAGTTTATAATGTTAATCACGATTTAATAAGTGTCGTTTTTTACAAAGAAAACTTTTACTCTGGTACACTACATCCTAGTTATTCTTTCGATTGTTTAAATTTTGATTTAAACAGAGGTGTATTCATGACCTATGAAGATTTCTTTTTAGAAGGTACTGAAGCTGAATTCACAACTTTAATAAACGAAGAAATAAATAGTAAAATAAGTAAAGGAGAACTCTTTTACGATTGTTGGGAACTCTCTCAAGACGATTTTTTAGAACATAAAAACAATTTTGTTTTAAACGAAACTTATATAGAGTATTATTTTGATGATTGTATTATGTGTCCATCTTATACTGGAAGTTATTCTGTAGAAATTCCTTTAGTAAAACTACTATCCGTTATTAAGAAATATGATCAAAATCCTTTAGTGTTTTAAATAACTATTAGTGTTAATACTTCAGTAATTAAAGAAATTAACAAGTACATAGATTACGCATTAATGCGTATATTAACTTACTAAAAATCTAGACCGCTATTCTACATAAACTTTAATATAATTTCGAATTAATCACTCATGAAAACAAAAACAACACTTTTATTAGAGTTATGGATTGAAGCTAGAACTAGATTCACTAATCAATTAAAAGCTCTCACTACTGAAGATTTAAGTAAAAAGCTATCACCTTCTCCTAATAGTATTGGTTTTTTAATTAGACATATTGGTGATGTAGAATTACTTTTTGCTAAAAATGTTTTTGGAGCTAGTAATATTCGTGTTATTGCGAAAACTGTTATTACACAAAAAGACACCGGAAAATGGACCAAACTAGACGATCTTAAAACTTATGTTGAGCATTCGTTTAACGAATTAAAGAAAATAGTAGAGTTACAAACCGAAGCCGATTGGGAAGCTATAGTTGAAACTAAAGAGTTTGGAATAAAAACAAAAGCTGAAGCTTTTGGGCGCATTATTTCTCATACCGCATATCATGCAGGACAAATGGCTATTATTAATAAATATGGTAAAACAATAAACCCTAATGCATAACGCATAAAACAACAATATCACCATTATTATTTTTAGATAATATTATTGTGGTCTGTAATGCGTATTTTTAAATTAAAAAAAATGAATATAGGATTAGTTTTATCTGGCGGTGGCATTAGAGGTGTTGCGCATATAGGTGTATTAAAAGCACTAGAAGAACATAACATTACTGTTTCTCATATTTCTGGAACAAGTGCAGGTGCTATTGTAGGCGGCTTATATGCTGCGGGACATTCATGGCAAGAAATTCTACAATTTTTTAAAAATGTTCCTCTCTTTAATTATAAAAAATATGCAAGTAATAAACCAGGATTTATTGATACTTCTAAATTCCATAAAGAATTAACACCTTATTTTACTGAAGACAATTTTGAGACATTAAAGCTTAAATTATATATTACTGCAACCAATTTAATAACTACAGAATTAAAAACATTTAATACAGGTACACTTATAAAAACTATTCTAGCATCCGCCGCAGTACCTGGCATTTTTTCTCCAGTTTTAATAGAAAATGACACATATGTAGATGGTGGTATATTAAATAACTTTCCTGTAGAACCGTTACAAAATGAGTGTTCTAAAATTATAGGAGTATATGTTAATCCTATACAAGATGTTACAACTAAAGATTTAAAGCACTCTTATCAAGTTTTAAATCGTGCTTACGATATTAGTTTTAACAATCAATCCATGTCCAAATTTAATCTATGCGATTTGGTAGTATACCCAACAAAACTTAAAGAATATGGTTTATTTAGCATAAAAAATATAGATACTATTTTTAATATTGGGTACGAAGAAGCAATAAAAGTGCTTGAGCAAGAGAAACAAAAATTAATAATTTAAATATTAGTAATAAACGTTTTCTAAATATTTAATCATTGCCAAAGATTTTTTTTCCTCTTAAACTGGCATAACAAAAAAGATTTAAAAAACAAACTCAAAGTCAAACCCTAAAGAAATCAATTTTTCTCGAACACCCTCTATTACATTATGTGTAGAAAATTCGAAAATAAACTTATGGTTAATTTTATCTACAACTAGATTAGAAATCCCTTTAGTATTCGCTAGACAATTTTTAATAGAAGAATCATTTTTCGATTCTTTTGATATAACTATGGCTTTCATTTAATGCTAATTTTAAATTGTAAACATATATTTAAAAAAAATATTAAAGGATGACTTTTATCATCTTAAGCAATTAACTCTTATCTTAACTTTGACTAAAAATTAATTTAAAACACTAAAACAATGAAAAAAATACTTGTTCCTGTAGATTTCTCAGAATATTCAGAAAATGCTTTAAAAGTTGCATCAGAAATTGCTAAAAAACAAAATGCAGAAATAGTAGCTGTACATATGCTTGGTCTTAGCGATGCAGTAATTACAAAAGAAGAAGATTCTATGGAAGGAATGTTTTTTTTAAAACTGACTCAAAAACGTTTTGTTGAGTTTTTAGACAAAGATTACTTAGAAGGTATTACTATACACCAAACCGTAAAAAACTATAAAGTTTTTAGCGAAATTGATGATGTTGCAAAAGAACACAATGCAGATCTTATTGTAATGGGATCTCATGGTAGTAGCGGTTTAAGCGAAGTTTTTGTTGGTTCTAATACAGAAAAAGTTGTTAGAACAAGTGCAGTTCCTGTTTTAGTTATTAAAGAAGGGAGTAGCTTTAATGCATCAAAAGCTGTTTTTGCATCAGATTATAAACTAGAAAGTATCAACGTGTTTAATAGAGTAACTTCTATATTTAAATTATTAGATATTGATGTTAAACTACTATATGTAAATCTTCCTGGTGAGTACTATTTAAGTACAAATGAAATAGAGCAACGTATTGCTAATTTTATAATACACCTACATGGAGATGAGAAAATATTACCAGAAGATGTTACAATCTATTCTGATTACTCTGTAGAAAAAGGTGTTTTTAATTATGCAAAAAGAATAAAAGCAGATATAATTGGTATTCCAACTCATGGAAGAAAAGGACTAGCTCATTTTTTCTCTGGTAGTATAAGCGAGGATATTGTAAACCACTCTAAACTTCCTGTACTTACAGTAAAAATATAAAACCTTTATTTAAATATTTTAGAAGCCTTCTATTAAACGATAGAGGGCTTTTTTATTTTCTATTTTTATACGCTTACCGTCTGTAGAAATTAATTTTCCTTTTTTAAAAGTAGATAAAGTTCTTATACAAGCTTCTTTAGCCGTACCAACTACATTAGCAATATCCTCTCTTGTAAGTGTTACAGCAATAAAACCATCGCAATCTGTTCCAAAACTATCTTCTAAGTGTATTATAGTCTCAGCACAACGTTGTTTTACGCTTTTTTGAGCCATATTTACTATAACATTATCAGCAAATTTTAAATCATTAGCAATATTTAATAAAACGGCTTTTGTAAAATCTACATTATTATTTATACTGTCTTGAAGGTGTTGCTTAGGTATGTAACAAACCTCCATATCGCTAAGTGCAACTGCACTTAAATTAGTCCTTTCATCTGTAATCACAGAGCGTTGTCCCAAAACTTCTCCACGAGCAGACATTTTTACTATTTGGTCCTTCCCATTATCACACATCTTAAACAGTTTCGATACGCCACTACGTACACAAAAAACACCATTTAGCTTCTCTCCTTCTTTAAAGATAACTTCTCCTTTTTTAATGTTTTTAGAGACTTTACTATCCGAAATTCTCTTCAACTCATCCTTCTTTAGAGCTTTAAGAGAGTTTAATTCTCGTATTATACAGTTTTCACAACGGTTATGCATTCTGTTTCAGTTTTGAGAGTTAAAGATAACAAAATCATTGCCATCATACCTTATGTTTTCAACTTAAAAAACCGCTGTAAACATGATAAAAGTCATGTTTTTAAGCGTAGCTTTTTAACACCTTTGCAACAGGTATAATGAGCAAATAAAATAATTATGGAAAATTGTTTCCATTGTGGCGACGAGTGCAGGACAACTGTAATCGAGCATCACAATAAATTCTTCTGTTGTAACGGTTGCAAAACTGTATTCGATATTTTAAATGATAACGATCTGTCGTATTATTACGATTTAGAACAAACACCAGGTACTACTCCATTTTTTCAAGAAGGGAAATTCGATTTTCTAGAAAACGAAAAAATAACTGCCCAACTTTTAGAGTTTAACGAGCAAGGCACACAAGTAGTTTCATTATTAATACCTACTATTCATTGTAGTTCTTGTATTTGGGTTTTAGAGAACCTCAACAAATTAAATCAAGCTGTAAAAACATCTCAAGTTAATTTCCCTAAAAAAACGGTTAGAATTACTTTTTCTTCGGAAGAATTAACACTTCAAAATCTAGTTATCCTTTTATCAAAATTAGGTTACGAACCTTATATTTCTTTAGACGATGCTACAAAAAAAAGTTCTAAAGTAGATAGAAGTCTTATCTATAAATTAGGTGTTGCAGGCTTTGCTTTTGGTAACATAATGTTTCTTTCGTTCCCAGAATATTTTGAGGTTAACGAGTTTTGGTTAGATAAGTTTAAACCAATTTTTAGATGGTTAATGTTTGCCTTTGCATTACCAGTTGCTTTTTATTCTGGACGCGATTATTTTGTCTCTGCATATAAAGGTTTACGATCTAAAATTTTAAATATCGATGTTCCAATTGCTATAGGTATTTCGGTATTATTTATTCGCTCTTCAATCGAGATTATATTCGATTTAGGTACTGGTTTTTTCGATAGTATGTCTGGTTTGGTCTTTTTCTTACTTCTAGGGAAATTCTTTCAGCAAAAAACATATGCTTTCCTGTCTTTCGAACGCGATTACAAATCCTATTTTCCAATAGCAGTAACACGATTATTAAAAAACAAGACTTCTAAAACCGAAGAACAAGCACAAGTTTACGAGCTTAAAAAAGGAGATAGATTATTAATTAGAAATGCAGAACTGTTACCTGTAGACGCCATTCTAATTAAAGGAAATGCATTAATAGATTATAGCTTTGTAACTGGAGAAGCAGAACCTATTACTAAACAATCTGGAGAACATTTATTCGCAGGAGGAAGACAACAAGCAGGATCTATTGAAGTCGAAGTTTTAAAACCGGTAGAACAAAGTTACCTTACCCAACTTTGGTCTAACGAGATTTTCAATAAAAACAACCAAAGCAGCTTTCAGTCGTTAACCGATAGTATTAGTAGACGTTTTACATTAAGCCTTTTACTAATAGCTGTAATAGCAACTACTGTATGGCTGTTTATAGATGTATCAATTGCTTTAAATGTTTTTACTGCTGTATTAATTGTTGCTTGTCCTTGTGCAATTGCATTAGCAGCTCCTTTTACTTTAGGGAACTTACTGCGCATTTTTGGACGTAACAAACTGTATATAAAAAATAGTAGTGTAATAGAACAAATGTCGCATATAGACACTGTCGTTTTCGATAAAACAGGAACACTTACTACAAGTACAAAAAACACTATTAGCTACGAAGGCATTACACTTACTAAAGAAGAAGAAGCTTTACTAACAAGTACGCTTAGAGCGTCAAACCATCCATTAAGCAGAGCGTTATATGCTATTTTAGACAAAAATAATATTCAAACTTTAGACGATTTTAAAGAAGATGTTGGTCAAGGTATCACAGGCGTAATTAATAAGCAAAAAATTAAAGTAGGATCATTTAATTATGTAGAAAAAGATGCTAAAATTAAAAATAGCCAAATACAACAACGTACAGCAATTCACATTAGTAAAGACAACGAATACAAAGGTTGCTATGTGTTTTATAATGAATACAGAACTGGAGTAAAAGACGTATTTAATACACTTAGTAAGACTGCTAATATTGTTATTTTATCTGGTGATAATGAAGGTGAAAAAGAACATCTTAAAACCATACTCCCAGAACATGCCACTTTACTTTTTAATCAAAAGCCAGAAGACAAACTAAATTATATTAAACAGCAGCAGCAAAATGGCAAAACCGTTTTAATGGTTGGCGATGGACTTAACGATGCTGGAGCTTTAGCACAAAGTAATGTTGGTATTTCTATATCTGAAAACGTAAACATCTTCTCTCCTGCTTGCGATGGTATTTTAGATGCTTCAAAATTTAAAGACATCACTTCTTTTTTATCGCTTTCGCGGAAAGGCGTTACCATAATAAAATATGCCTTTATTTTTTCATTAGTCTATAATTTAATAGGGCTCGGTTTCGCTGTCACAGGTCATTTAAAACCTGTTGTTGCAGCCATTTTAATGCCTTTAAGTTCAATAAGCATTGTAGTATTTACAACTATCGCCACATATTTTGCTGGTAAACAACTGAATAATAAAACCAATGTATCATGATAAAAGAAACATTACAGTTAACACACAAAATAGCGCAATTAGAAGCTGCTACATTAAGTCAAGAATGTAACGGATGCTCCTTAAAGCGCAATTATATAACTAGAGAGTATAACGATTTACGTACCAAATATGAGTCTATAGAATCCTTATTAAAATCTAATTTCATACAACCAAAAGGATATAATATAGCAGAGATTAAACGCTCAATTTCAATTTTAGGATTGTACGTATTAGTATAGTTTCTTAAAAAAATTAACATTTTTTTCAAAACTGATAAAAGTCATCTTTTTAAAGAATCAACAATAGTAATTTTACAAAATAATTCAGGTAGGTATGAGTATTATATACATGTTATTAGCAATAAGCGTTATTGTTGCGCTCGGTTTTTTTGCAGCTTTCATTTTCTCTGTTAAAAGCGGACAGTTTGACGACACTTATACTCCATCTGTTCGAATGCTTTTTGAAGATGAAGTTATAAAAAGTAAAAGCACGAAACCAAACATAAAAACAACAAAAAAACCAATCATATTTAAAGATCAACTAAAGTAACTATGGAATTACAAAAATTTTATTACGATAATAAGATCGTCAGCAAATTTATCATCGCTACACTACTTTGGGGTATTGTAGGAATGAGTGTAGGCTTACTATTAGCCTTTATGTTTCTATTTCCTAACCTTACAGATGGCATCTCATGGTTAAGTTTTGGTCGTTTACGTCCATTACATACCAATGCGGTAATTTTCGCCTTTGTTGGTAACGCCATTTTTGCTGGTGTCTACTACTCTTCACAACGTTTGTTAAAAGCACGTATGTGGAAAGATTGGTTAAGTAATCTAAATTTCTGGGGATGGCAAGCCATAATTGTTGGTGCAGCGATAACATTACCTTTAGGGTATTCTACATCTAAAGAGTATGCAGAATTAGAGTGGCCTTTCGATATTGCTATTGCATTAATTTGGGTTGCTTTTGGAGCAAACTTAATTGGTACAATTTTAAAAAGAAGACAGCGTCACTTATATGTTGCTATTTGGTTCTATTTGGGAACGTTTGTTACTGTAGCAGTACTTCATATTGTAAACAGTATGGAATTACCTGTAAGTGCTTTTAAAAGTTATTCGGCTTACGCAGGTGTTCAAGATGCCTTAGTACAATGGTGGTACGGACACAATGCGGTAGCGTTTTTCCTTACAACTCCATTTTTAGGATTGATGTATTATTTTGTTCCTAAAGCAGCAAACAGACCAGTTTACTCTTATAGATTATCTATTGTTCACTTTTGGTCTTTAATCTTTATTTACATTTGGGCAGGACCACACCACTTATTATATACAGCACTTCCAGATTGGGCACAAAACTTAGGTGTTGCTTTTTCTATTATGCTATTAGCGCCTTCTTGGGGAGGAATGATAAATGGTTTACTAACCTTACGTGGTGCGTGGGATAAAGTACGTACAGATCCTGTTCTTAAATTTATGGTTGTAGCCATTACAGGTTATGGTATGGCAACTTTTGAAGGTCCAATGCTTTCATTAAAAAATGTTAATGCCGTAGCGCATTTTACAGATTGGATTATTGCACACGTTCACGTTGGTGCTTTAGCATGGAATGGATTCTTAACTTTTGGTATGATCTATTGGATGGTGCCTAAGTTATTTAAAACAAAACTATGGTCTACAGCATTAGCTAACGTTCACTTTTGGGTTGGTACTTTAGGTATTATATTATACGCATTACCGCTATACGTAGCAGGATTTGTACAATGGTCTATGTGGCAACAGTTTAACCCAGATGGCACATTAACTTACGGTAACTTCTTAGAAACTGTAACTCAAATTATGCCAATGTATTGGATGCGTGCTATTGGAGGAACCTTATTTATTACAGGTGCTTTAATTGGTGTGTTTAATGTTATCATGACTGCGCGTTCTGGTAGCAAAGTAACAGATGAATTAGCAGAATCCGCACCATTACAAAAAGTAACTAAAAAACGTACTAGTAAAGAGGGTTACCATACTTGGTTAGAAAGAAGACCAGTAAAACTTACCATCTTCGCTACCATAGCAATATTAATTGGTGGAGCAGTACAAATTATACCATCACTATTGGTAGACGATTACATACCCGTAATTTCTAGTGTAAAACCTTATACGGCTTTAGAATTAGAAGGTAGAGATATTTACATAAGAGAAGGTTGTGTTGGGTGTCACACTCAAATGATACGTCCATTTAGACACGAGGTAGAACGTTATGGAGAATACTCTAAAGCAGGAGAATATGTTTACGATCACCCATTCCTTTGGGGAAGTAAACGTACCGGACCAGATTTACATCGAATAGGTGGAAAATATAGTGACAACTGGCATTTAAGTCATTTCTACGATCCACAAAGTGTATCAGAAGGTTCTATTATGCCATCATACAAATGGTTAATTAAAAATGAACTTGATAAAGGTTTAACTGAAACTAAAATGGAAGCTATGGTAACTTTAGGTGTGCCTTATACCGATGAAGAAATAGCCAATGCTCAAGATGCTATGGATAAGCAAGGTACCAAAATTGAAAAAAATCTATACAACGATCCAGATTTTGCTAAAACATACGAAGCAGATAAAAAATATGCTAAGGAAAATGGCGAAGCGTTTATAGAAATGCGTAATCGTGAAGTTGTTGCAGTAATAGCTTACTTACAACGTTTAGGTACAGATATAAAAATTAAAAATGCAGACAACTCTGCCCTAAATAAAAACTAAAGCCATGTTAAAATTTATAAAAGGTAATTTAGAACAAATAGAAGGCGTAGAAATATATCCAATTATATCTCTTTTAATATTCTTCCTCTTTTTTGCAGGTTTATTCTTTTGGGTATTTACTGCCAAAAAAGCACACATTACAGAGGTTAGCAATATTCCTTTAGAAGACGATACTATTAATACCAATAACGAGTAATTATGAGAAGTACAGCATCATTATTAAGACTCTTATTCTTTTTTATACTAGCTATAATATTAATGGAATGGGTCTACACCGGAGACGAATGGGCAATGTTTACCCAACCCATATTTTGGGCAATTATAGGTACAGCAATGCTATTTGCTATGGCTTTCGAAATTTGTGTTGAAGGCTTAAGATATGTTTTATTTAAAACATTAAGCGAAGAGCAACAAGCCAATTATTTAGCTAAAGAAGCCCTAAGGAAAGAGAATCAATTTAAATGGATACAAGACGCCTACACAAAATCTTTAGGTTCTAAAGCCATTGAACAAGAACATGAAATTATCTTAGATCATGATTACGATGGTATTAAAGAATTAGATAACGATTTACCACCATGGTGGAAATACTTATTCTATATCTCAATTGTTTTTGCCGTTGTGTATTGGACACGTTTTGAAATTATTGGTGATTATGATCAAGCCGAAGAATATGAAATGGCTGTAGCCGAAGCTAAAATTGAAATTGCAGAATGGAAAAAAACAGCTAAAGATTTAGTAGATGTAAATTCTGTAGTATTACTTACAGAAGCTGCAGATTTACAAGCTGGTGGAAAAATATTTTCAAATAACTGTATTGCTTGTCATAAAGCAGATGGTGGTGGTGGTATTGGTCCAAACCTTACAGACAAACACTGGATTTTAGGTGGTGGCATTAAAGATGTTTTTAGAACTATTTCTGAAGGTGGACGTGCTGGAAAAGGAATGATTTCTTGGAAATCTGATCTTAAACCAGCAGAAATGGCGCAAGTAGCAAGTTATGTATTATCATTTCAAGGTACAACACCTGCCGAGCCTAAAGCGCCTGAAGGTGATATTTGGAACGATCCTAATGCTCCAGAACAAACAACAGAAACAACCGAAACAATACAAGAAGTAACTTCGGACTCTACAGCAGTAGAAAATACTATAATTAAATAGTTTATAGTTCGCTTTCGCGGAAGCAAAAAACAATATTGAAATGGCAGAACAAGGTCAAGAAAATTTTAGAGACACAATAGGCACGCTTAACAAAGAAGGCAAGCGTGCTTGGGTGTTTCCTAAGAAGCCGGATGGTAAATGGTATACTTATAGAAAATATGTAAGCTATATTTTATTGGCTTTCTTACTATCTGCTCCATTTATTAAAGTTAATGGCAATCAGTTTTTAATGTTCAATGTATTAGAACGTCGTTTTAATATTTTCGGATTTCCGTTTTGGCCGCAAGATTTTCATTTGTTTGTAATAATGATGATTATTGGTTTGGTGTTTATCATCCTATTCACCGTTGCCTTCGGACGTATTTTTTGTGGGTGGATTTGTCCGCAAACTATTTTCCTTGAAATGGTTTTTAGACGTATAGAATATTGGATAGATGGCGATAGAGGAAAGCAAATTCGTTTAGATAAAATGCCTTGGAATGCCGAGAAAATAAAAAAGAGAGTACTTAAATGGATTATCTTTTTTATCATCTCTTTTATTATAGCCAATGTATTTTTAGCCTATTTAATTGGTAGCGATCAATTAATCCGTTATATCTCTGAAGGGCCACTAAATAACATAAGTACACTAATTTCTTTATTAATTTTTACTAGTGTTTTCTATTTTATTTTCGCCTGGTTTAGAGAGCAAGTATGTATTATTGCTTGTCCTTACGGAAGGTTACAAGGTGTATTACTTGATAATAAATCTATTATTGTTGCTTACGACCATAAGCGTGGCGAAAAAGAAGCTGGTCGTGCAAAGTTTAAGAAAAATGAAGACAGACCAACTACTGGTAAAGGAGATTGTATAGATTGTTTTCAATGTGTACATGTTTGCCCAACAGGAATTGATATAAGAAATGGAACGCAATTAGAGTGTGTAAACTGTACTGCCTGTATTGATGCTTGCGACCACATGATGGAAAGCGTAAACTTACAGAAAGGGCTTATTAGATACACCAGTGAAGATGAAATTGAAAAAGAAGAAAAATTCAAATTTACACCACGTTTAAAAGGTTATACTGCTGTTTTAGGAATATTAATTGCTGTACTTATTGGAATGCTTTTTTTACGTAATGATGTTGAGGCAACTATTTTAAGATTACCAGGACAATTATACGAACACAAAGCCGATAATATTATTAGTAATGTTTACACTTTTAAATTAGTAAACAAAACGGTAAACGATATTGAAGACATTTCTTTTAAACTATTATCGCACAAAGGAACTGTTAATTTGGTTTCTCACGACGGTTTTAAAGTTGATGGACAAGGTCTTGCTGAAGGCACACTTTTTATAGAATTAAATGCTAGTGCATTAAAAGGTGATAAAGATAGAGTTGAAATTGGTATTTATAGTGGAGACCAATTAATTGAAACTACTACAACAGCCTTTTTAGGACCAAGAAGTTATAAGTAAACAAATATAATGATGAGGTCCTTACTCTAGTAAAAATGCCCGCGTGAAGGATGGCAGTGGAAATCCCACAGCGAGGCACGAGCGAGGAATTGAAACGTACAGCCTGACCCTTGTGGTCACGCCAAAATATTATAAAATAAAAGAGTTATGAAATGGAATTGGGGAAATAGTTTGGTTGTTGTTATGGCTGCTTTTATGAGCTTTATACTCTATTTTGTATATCTAATGAGTACTACAGAATCTTTTAGTCATGATTTAGTTACTGAGGATTATTATGCTAAAGAAATGCTGTATCAAGATGAAATTGATGCCGAAACGAATACAAACAATTTAACAGAGAGATTTGTAAGTAAAAGAACAGATAATGGTTGGCTATTGGTGTTTCCAAAGGAGCTTGAACTATCTAAAATAAAAGGAAAAGTGTTCCTATACAGACCGTCTAATGAAACGTTGGATTTTAACCTAGAGTTAAATCTAACTTCTTCACATTTGCTCATACCTGACAATAAGATGTTAGGCGGTCGTTGGAACATTACTATCGATTTTATGTACGAAGGTACACCATATTTATATAAAGAACAGATAACGTATTAATGTTAATTTCGGCAATTATATTTGGCTTATTAGGAAGTTTCCACTGTGTTGGCATGTGTGGACCTATTGCCTTTTTATTGCCTTTAGATCGTGAAAACAAAACCAAACGTATTCTACAATTATTAAGCTATCATGCTGGTCGTATTTTAACGTATAGCATCTTAGGTCTTATTTTTGGTGCTGTTGGTAAAAGCTTAAATTTATTTGGTTTACAACAACAACTCTCTATTGGTATTGGTGCGTTAATGATTATTACCATATTAATACCTACCAAATTATTTAATAGGTATAACTTTTCTAAACCTATTTATAAGCTTGTTGGTAAAGTGAAAAGTAAAATGGGAGCCAATTTAAAAAAGAAGAAACCCAGTACATTTTTTACTATTGGGTATCTTAATGGTTTATTGCCTTGCGGACTTGTTTACATGGCCATTTTTGGTGCTTTAGCAACCGGAAGTTATTGGGAAGGTAGTATGTACATGGCCTTATTTGGTTTAGGAACTGTACCACTTATGACTACTGCAATTTACCTTGGTAATTTTCTTACTAAAACCGTAAAACAACGCGTTTTAAAACTGATTCCAGCCTTTGTAGTTATTGTTGGTTTACTGTTTATTGTAAGAGGTTTAGGCTTAGGGATTCCTTATTTATCGCCTTCTAATATGGTTACTGTAGAGCAGGTAAATTCTCAATATAATTGTCACTAAAAAATTAATAATTTAAAATATAACACTAATGGAAAGTTTAATAATACTTATAGTTAATTGGACAATGGGAGCTGTTTTTATTGGCTTTTTTCTTCTTGTATGCCTAGTATTATCTCTTATTGTCTACAATATGGCTAGAAGCGGTAAAAAGAAAAGCGACACCTCTAACGATGAGACTTCCACTGAGCTTTAGTAATTTTACAATTACTAAAACAGCTACAGTATATTTATCACTAAAACATTTTAAACAAAAAAAGGAAAGCTATTATGGCTTTCCTTTTTTATTTAACTCTTCTCTTCTATTCTATTTTAAATAGTCATAGAAAATACTTGTGTTTCTGGTTTGTTTCGTTGCAAACGTCTATCGAATGGTAAGCAAACGTTTCTAACAAATGGTCTCCCTTTTTCTGTAACACGTATTGTTTTAGAATCGATTTCTATTAAACCATCGCTTTCTAGTTCCTTTAATTTAATAAGCACATCTGGAAGCTCGTTAAACATTAATGCTTCGGTTTTCCAAGAGGTTTCGAACTTACACATTAAGTTAAGTATGTGTTTACGTATTATTAAATCTTCTTCATTTAAAATATGTCCTCTAAAAACAGGAATTATACCTTGGTTAACCAGCGCTTTGTAACTTTCGATGCCTTTATCGTTTTGTGCAAAACCATACCAACTATCGCTAATTGCAGATGCGCCTAAACCAATCATTACTTTAGTATTGGTTACAGTATAGCCCATAAAATTACGATGTAGTTTTTGGTTTTCGTGCGCTTTGTAAAGAGAATCTGTTGGTAAAGAAAAGTGATCCATACCTATTTCAAAATAACCAGCTTCAAGTAACATTTCTTTACCTTTTTCGTATTGTAAACGTTTTTGAGTTGCAGTAGGCAAATCTTGATCGTTATAACCACGTTGTCCGTTTCCTTTAATCCATGGCACATGTGCATAACTGTAAAATGCGATACGTTCTGGTTTTAGGGTAATTGTTTTATTAATGGTATTCTCAACATCTTCAACCGTTTGAAACGGTAAACCAAAAATAATATCATGTCCTACAGATGTAAAACCTTCTGCTCTTGAAGCTTCTGTAACTTGCTTTACATTCTCGAAAGGTTGAATTCTATTTATTGCTTTTTGTACTTTTAAATTATAATCTTGAACACCATAACTTACACGTTTAAAATTATAGTCTGCAAACATTTTTAAATGTGCTTCGGTTGTGTTATTCGGGTGTCCTTCGAAACTTAACTCGCAATCTTCACTAAATTTCCCAATTGAGTTTAATGCGTTTAATAATGTTTTTATGTTTTCAGGTTTAAAAAAAGTTGGCGTTCCTCCACCAATATGCAATTCTTTAACGTTAGGCGTCTTGCCAAGAAAACTTCTATAAAGTCTAAATTCTTCGATTAAAGATTCTATGTATGGCACTTCTACTCCATGGTTTTTTGTTATGCGTTTATGGCAACCACAAAAAGTACACATACTCTCGCAAAAAGGAAGGTGAATGTATAAGCTTACGCCATCGGTATCGTTACTTTCGTCAAAGCTTTTTTTAAGAGATGCTTTCCATAATTTTAAGGAAAACGAATCATTATCCCAATAAGGAACTGTTGGGTAACTAGTATACCTTGGTCCTGCTACGTTGTATTTTGCTATTAAAGAAGTATTCATTTTTATAAACTATTTTAAAGCAAATTTATATTGAAATACATGGTTAAAAGATGATAAATATCACCTGAAGACAAATCTGATCTTAAAATGAAGAAAATTAGCAACTCTTAATATATTTCATTCCAAAATTTTAAACTGTTATCTTTACAGAGCTAAAAAAAGAAAAAAATGCCTGACGCAAAAAAACCAGATAACGTTGTATTTAATAAAGAAAAACAGCAATACGATGCTGCTTTAAAACCTTATGGTACAAATGTTGGAGCTCCCGCTATTAAAGTAACAGAAAATATTACTTGGAAAAACAAAAACGTTAACAAAGCCAATAAACAACTTAAAGCTAAATATTTAGAGCTTAAAGCCGAATACGATAAAATGATTGAAGAACTGGAATACAATAACTTGGTATATAATGCTAAGTTTAGTTTTCAGCCAGATCTTGGAGAGGTTTATCATTTATACAAAGACAAAAAAGGACAACCGTTTCTATCTATAATCTCACCAAACGAATGTAATTTCGATTTTGTGGGTAGCTTCTACCTAACATCAGAACACATGTGGAAGAAAGTAGATGAAACAACATCGAATAAACTACAATAACAACTACTAATTTTCAGTTTAAAAATAACGCATTGCAATACACTATAATAGACGTTGAAACCTCAGGAAGAACTAACAGAATTACCGAAATTTCGGTGTTTAAATACGATGGCGATGCTATTGTAGACGAATTTACTTCGTTAGTTAACCCAAACTGTTACATACCAGACCACATTACCGCATTAACAGGAATAGATAATAATACTGTAAAAGATGCTCCAGAATTTCACGAAGTTGCACAACAGGTTATAGATATTACTGAAGGTACTACTTTTGTAGCTCACAATGTAAATTTCGATTATAACGTAATTAGAAACGAGTTTAAAGCTATAAATATAGACTTTACAAGAAAAAAACTCTGTACTATTCGCTTAAGTAGAAAATTATTACCTGGACATAAAAGTTATAGTTTAGGAAAACTTTGTAAAGATTTAGACATAAATATAAACGGACGACATAGAGCAAGAGGTGATGCAGAAGCTACGGTTATTCTTTTTAAAATATTACAATCTCAAGAAAATGCAGAAGCTGTTTTTTCTGAATTTTTAAATAAGAAAAGTAAAGAAGCCACCTTACCTCCTAATCTACCTAAAGAAACTTTTAATGCCTTACCAAATGCTACAGGCATTTATAAACTAAAAAATAAGAAAGGTGAAATTATTTATGTTGGTAAATCTAAAGATATAAAAAAGAGAGTGCTTAGTCATTTCCACAGTAAAACCCAAAAAGCTTTAGATATGGTTAGGGAAACTGCAGATATCGATTTTGAGTTATCTGGTAGCGAACTTATTGCTTTACTAATGGAAGATGCGGCAATTAAACATCATTTTCCTGAATATAATAAAGTCTCTAAACGTGCGCCTAAAGGTTTTTCGCTCTTTAGCTACCAAGATAGAAACGATGTTATGCATATTGCTATTAATAATAGTAAAGCAACACCAAACCCAATAATTACATTTTATAGTTTAAGAGACGCTCGATTGTTTTTAGAACGTGTTTGCGAACAATTTAACTTGTGCCCTAAGTTTTGTCATTTACAAGAAGGTGTAGACGAATGCTCTCACTACATATTAAAAACATGTAAAGGTATTTGTAAAGGGAATGAAGACATTTCAGATTACAATGAGCGTGTTACCAATGCCATTTGCCAAATAGTTAACGACAGCCAAGATATTGTTATAAAAGAAAAAGGCAGGTATGATTATGAAGACGCTTTTGTAATGGTTAAAAATGGTGCTTATTTAGGTTATGGTTTTATAGATAAAAACGAACAAATTATACACGATCACGAACTAGAGCCTTTTTTAATAAAACAAAAAGACAATAGCGACGTACAAAGTATTTTAAGAAGTCTACTTTTAAAATAGAAGTAAAAAAATATTAAATAAAAGCTAAACACAATAATTTAGGCACAGTTCGTGTTTACATTATCTATATTTGAAACTTAAATAATATTTATGAAACATTTTTTTATACTCTTAGCACTTAGTTTTTCTGTATTAACAAGCGCTCAAAACAATGCATTTAAAGGAGGTGAAAACCTTACTTTTACTGCTGGTTATAGCATGTCTGGATTAATGACGGATTTTGCAGAAGTAACAATGGCAACAAGTGATGTAAAAACAAAAAGCGGAACCTTATTACGCTTAAAAACTAAAGCAACTACCTATAGTAAATGGGATAATTTTTTTAAAATTAGAGATCTTTACGAGAGTTATGTTAATCCAAAAACATTAACACCATATTTATACAAGCGCGATATTAACGAAGGCGGACATTATAAATTTGTTAAATACAACTTTAACCATAAAACAAGAACTGTAAAAAGTTTAATTAGAAAAAAAAGTAAAAACTTTGCTTCTGGTTTTTGGGATAAAAACGAAACAGTAAAAATTAGTAGTGGTACTAAAGATATTGTAACAACTATTTACCATTTAAGAACTTTAGACATTAAAAAAGCTAGTGTTGGAGATAGTGATACTTTTCAAGTATTGTTTGACAATAAAGAGATGAGATTTAGGTTTACTTATGCTGCAAAAGAGACTATTAACACTGCATTAGGTAAAAAAGAATGTTATAAATTACGTATCAACCTTATCAACAATAATGCTTTAAAAGGGAACGATAATTTTGTTTGGTTAACTGCAGACGAAAATAAAATTCCTGTTTATGCTAAATTTAAAGTAGCAATAGGCAGTGGAGAATTAAAAATTAAAAGCGCAACAGGTTTAAAAAATTAAAAAATTATGAGATTACTATTTATTATTTTAGGATTAATAAGCGCCATTTTTGCAGTTATTTTATCGGTTTTACCTTTATCTAACTTTGCTTATTTTCCAGCAATCGCAGCATTAATATTTGGAATAATAGCATTTATTAAAACGCGTGAGACAAACAAACCTAAACACACCATTCAACTTATATTCTTATTAACCATCATTTCTTTAGCATTAACGACTTACAAATCTGTTACTGCAACTACAGAAGTTGGAGATACAGAACAACTTGAACAACGTGCTCAAGACTCTGAGGAAGATGCAATTGAGGAATTGAATGATATTGATATTTCTGAATAATTTCTAAATACTTGTAAGAATTTATCTATATATTTGATATACAAATTTATTTAAAATGAAATTCTTACTTATAGTTTCTGCGTTTGCAATCGTTGGTTCATGCGCAGAAACTAAATATAGCACTAAAATTGAAAATTTAGAAAACAGTGTTAAAATAAAAGACAGTGAACTTATTATAGAATATTCAAATTCTATAACTGCTACCGATTTAAAAAGTAGATTAGCAGTATTTGCTTCTGAAGAATTTCAAGGTCGTGGTACCGGAAAAGAAGGTCAGAAAAAAGCAACCGATTATCTAAAAAAATTCTATAAATCGAAAGCTATTGCACCTGCAGTTAACGATTCTACTTATTACCAAACTATACCCGCAGATTTTTTACCAGAAGGAATTGGCACGTCTGAGAACGTGTTAGCTTATATAAAAGGTAGCGAGAAACCAGAAGAAGTCTTAATTATATCTGGACATTTAGACCATCTAGGTGTCGAAAATGACAGTATTCATTTTGGTGCAGACGATAATGGCTCTGGGTCTATGGCTATAACAGAAATTGCTGAAGCTTTTAAACTTGCAGAACTACAAGGTCACTCACCTAAAAGAAGCATTTTATTTTTACATCTTACCGCCGAAGAAATAGGATTACAAGGTTCTAAGTTTTATGTAGAAAATCCTATTTTCGAATTAAACAAAACCATTGCAAACCTTAATATAGATATGATTGGGCGTGTTGACGAAAGACACGAAAACAACCCAAATTACATTTACATAATTGGAGCAGATAGAATTAGTAAAGAATTACAATACATTTCTTCTAAAACAAACGAGGCATTCACTAATTTAGAATTAGATTATAAATATAATGCTGAGAACGATAGAAATAGATATTATTATAGAAGTGACCATTACAATTTTGCAAAACAAAATATTCCTGTAATTTTTTACTTTAATGGAGAGCATCAAGATTACCACAAACCTACTGATACTCATGAAAAAATAAACTATCCGTTATTGGCTAAACGCACAAAACTAATTTTTGCAACAGCATGGCAATTGGCTAATAGAACTCATTTTTTAACCCATAATGAGGAGATTTAAAGCTGTTAAAAAAAATACAACAAATATTAAAGACAATATTTTTTCACGTATTTTTACTTCTTAATCAAACCTTTACACTATTAAATGAAAAAATTACTTTCACTTTTTGCTATTACAGTAGTATTAGCAGCATGTGGCTCTTCTAAAAGCAAGGATGCTACAACAACCACTAAAGCACCTGCAGATCCAACAAAATATGCAGAAACTATTACTTCTCAAGATTTAAAGACTGCTCTTTATATTTATGCTGGAGATGAATTCGAAGGTCGTGAGACTGGTAAAGAAGGTCAGAAAATGGCTGTAGAATTTATTAAAAAGCATTACATAGAAGATGGAATACCTGCAGCAAAAAGCGATGGTAACTATTTTCAAGATGTACCATTAGAAATTATAGCAACTCCGGATGTACAATTAAGTATCAACGGAAAATCTTATAAAAACATAGACGATTATGTATCTGTAGGCTCTTCTAAAGATGCAACTATAAATACAAAAGATATTGTTTTTGCTGGTTATGGTATAGACGACGAAAACTATTCTAATTACGAAGGTTTAGACGTAAAAGGAAAAATTGTTGTTATTCGTTCAGGAGAACCAAAAAATGCAGATGGTAACTTTGTTATTACTGGAACAGACAAAAGCTCTAAATGGTCTAATATGCGTCAAGCATTTGCATCAAAGCAAGAAGCCGCAAAAAACAAAGGAGCTAAAGCACTTTTATTTTATGCTCCAGAAGTATACGCTATGGCTGCCAATCGTTTTGGTCGCTCAAGCGGAAGAATGAATTTAGCAGGTGGTGCAGAAGACATGATGTACATGTTAATTAATACAGATTTAGCAAAAGCCTTAGTTAGCGATATTGACACTAACGAGAAGTCAATGTCTATAAATTCTGATGTAAATATTACTTATAAAAATAATTCTGAAAAAATAAGTTCAGAAAACGTAGCCGCATTTATTAAAGGAAGTGAAAAACCAAACGAGTACATTGTTATTTCTGCGCATTTAGACCACGAAGGTATTAAAGACGGAGAAGTATATAATGGTGCAGACGATGATGGTTCTGGAACTGTAGCTGTATTAGAAATAGCTGAGGCTTTTGCTAAAGCTAAAAAAGAAGGTAATGGACCAAAACGTTCTATTGTTTTTCTTAACGTAACAGGAGAAGAAAAAGGACTTTTAGGTTCTAGACATTATACAGATAATGATCCTATTTTTCCACTAGCAAATACTGTAGCAAACTTAAACATTGATATGATTGGGCGTTTAGATCCTAAACGTGAAAAGAAAAACAGAAATTACTTATACTTAATTGGAAGTGATAAATTAAGTACAGAGTTACACAATATTTCTGAAGCTATGAACACTAAGTACATGAACATAGATTTAGATTACACGTTTAACGACGAAAACGATCCAAACCGTTATTATTACAGAAGTGACCATTACAACTTTGCTAAAAACAATGTTCCAGTAATTTTCTATTTCAATGGTACTCATGACGACTATCACCAACCAGGAGATACACCAGATAAAATTGAATACGATTTATTAGAGAATAGAACACGTTTAGTATTTTATACTGCATGGGAGTTAGCTAATAGAGATGCTAGAATTACAGTAGATAAAGCGACAGAATAGTTTTTGAACGTAAACAATAGATATAAAAAAGCCTTTCAATTAATTTTGAAAGGCTTTTTTAGTTATCAAAATAAAATTCATCTTTATAAGATAAATTGAAAAGACAAAGATGTAATTAATATTAGTCTATCAAAGTTTAAAAATATAGAATTAAAAATATCTGAACTAAGTCTTATAACATATCATTTAAATAGAAATCTACTAGAATATAATGATTGTGACAGTGCTACAATAATTAAAAATCGATTTTGGATAGAAGTTGAGATATTGACTAAAAATAAGGCATTAAAACAAGAGAAAAATAACTAAATCGATATAAAGTATTAATTAAAAAAATATCTACTGAATTAAGGATTGAAAGATCATAAGAATTAATATTAAATGAATCCAATACTCCACTTAACCTATCTAATATTTAATTAAACATTTAGAGCAAACACCTAACTTTAGTAACAAAAAAAGCTTCTCATTTCTGAGAAGCTTTTTGCTTTTGGGTGAAAGACGGGATTCGAACCCGCGACCCTCGGTACCACAAACCGATGCTCTAACCAACTGAGCTACAATCACCATTTAAACACATTTTTGTAATGCGTGTGCAAATGTAAATTAAATCCCTTTTACTACAAAGTTTTTTATTAAAATTTTTAATTTTTTTTTGATTTTTTATTTTAGATCAAACAAGCTATCAACAGCAATATAGCGCTCTACAGTAAAACCTTCGGCGTAATCCACTCCAACTAAGCGACCTAAGTCTTTAGCTCTATAATTAACGCTATCAATAAAGCTTTTACTTGTTATTGGTGTTTCTGGCTCATTACTTTTACTATTAAAGAATTGAGTCTGGTAGGCATCTACAGATTTTTGCTTAATTTCCATAAAATTAGAAATATCGACTACAAAATCTGGTTCAATATTCTTCCATTGTATATAATGATAAACATGCTTTGGTCTCCATTTTTCTTGAATTACACCATCAAGCTTTGTTTCAATTTTAATTAATCCGCTTAAAAAACAAGCATCGCTTACTAGCTTACTTCCTTTTCCGTGATCAATATGTCTATCGTCAATAGCATTACAAAGCACAATCTCAGGTTGGTATTTTCTAAGCATTTTAATTATTTCTAATTGATGCTCTTTATCATTAGTGAAAAAGCCATCTGCAAAACCTAAGTTCTCTCTAATAGACAAGCCTAAAATCTCAGCTGCATTTGCTGCTTCTGCTTTTCGTGTTTCTGCTGTACCTCGAGTACCTAACTCGCCTTTTGTTAAATCTATTACGCCTACTTTTTTACCGTCGGCAATTGCTTTTGCAATAGTTCCTCCTGCTCCTAGTTCTATATCGTCTGGATGTGCTCCAAAAGCTAGTATATCTAATTTCATAGAAAATTTATTTTTCATTCCACAAAAGTGGAAATCGCTTTAATTATTTATTTATCCAATCTTGTTGTTCCTTCTCTGTTAAAAAGGTCCAAGCTACTACTCTACTCTTTTTATTACCTTGACTCATTTCTATTACTTTAACAGTAGTTGCGCCTAATTTTGCTAAAGATTTCTTCATAGACTTAATATTATCTTTACTAGATACTAAACTAGTATACCAGAAACATTGTGTCTTAAATAAAGAACTTTCGTAAAGATAAGTATGTAAAAAGGCCTTCTCTCCGCCTTTAAAACACAATTCGTGTGCTTGGCCCGCAAAATTTCTTGTTACTGCATCTGTAAGCTTGCCTAAACCTTTTAATTTTCGTGTTGTAGCTTCAAAAGCTTCAGCTTCGTCTTTAAAAAATGGAGGATTACAAATGGATACAGAAAATTTATCATTTGAACTTATAACACCTTTAAAAATACTTTCTGCAACAGGTTGGTGCTTTAACTGAATCTCCTTTTTAAGTTTATTCTTAATAATTATTTTTTCAGCGTAAGCGATAGACTTTTTATTAGCGTCTGTAGCCACAAATTTCCAGTTATACTCAGCATTACCAAGTAACGGATAAATACATGATGCTCCTGTACCAATATCTAAAACAGTAATATCTTTACTAATCTTAGATTTTTTTAAAAGGTCTGCAATATGATGTATGTAATCTACACGACCAGGAATTGGAGGACATAAATTAGTGTCTGGAAACTGCCAATACTCTATATTATAATGTTCTTTTAATAACGCTGTATTTAATGCTTTTACGGCTTTAGCATCTGCAAAATCGATAGTTTGTTTTTCGTATTTATTAACGAAAACATGAGCTTTTAATTCTGGTGAAACCTCAATTAGTTTATCAAAATTGTAATCCTCTTTATGTTTGTTTTTTTTATGCAAAATTTTATAATGTGTTTATTGCTTGTTGTATATCCATTTTTAAATCTTTTATTGATTCTATTCCTAGTGAAAACCTAATTAAACCATCGCTTATTCCTACGGCATCCCTTTCTGCTTGACTTAACAATGAATGAGATGTTTGAGAAGGACTTACAACAGTGCTTTCTACTCCTGCTAGACTTAGAGAAGCTTTAATTAGTTTTAATGCTTTTTGAAATTTTTCTGAATCTAATCCATCTACTAATTCAAAAGAAAGCATCGCTCCAAAACCATGCATTTGCGCTTTCGCAAGTTCATGTTCTGGATGTTTTTTTAAACCTGGGTAATAGACCTTTTTAATGGCATCGTTTTTCTCTAACCATTTAGCCATTTTACCCGCATTTTTAGTTTGTTTTTTAACACGAAGTCCCATAGTTTTCATGCTACGCTCTAGCATCCATACTGTGAAATCGCTTAAACTACCTCCAAGGTTTTTAGATACATTCCATATGCGATCCATGTGTTCTTTAGAGCCTGTAACCGCTCCTGCACAAATATCGCTATGTCCACCAAAATACTTGGTTGCAGAGTGCATAATTAAATCTATACCAAAATCTCCAGGTGTTTGGTTTACTGGACTTGCAAATGTATTATCGATACTTGTAAGTATTTTATGTGCTTTTGCTAAATCTGCTACAGCTTTAATATCTGTAATGGTTAACAAAGGATTGGAAGGTGTTTCTAAATGTATTAACTTGGTATTTGGTTGAATTGCTGCTTCAAAATCTGCTACGCTATAACCGTTTGTAAAGGTAAATTCTATATTAAATTTAGGAAATTCCTCTCGTATAAAATTACTTGTACCACCATACAAAGTATTTTGAACGACAATATGATCACCAGATTTTAGGAAGGCTAAAAACATATGACTTAAAGCTGCCATACCTGACCCAAAAATCATTGCCATTTCCTTACGCTCTAAAGCTGCAATTTTTTTTGACAAATATTCTTGATTTGGTGTATTAAAAGAACGTGGATAACGTTTTACATCCATATCTATAAACTCATAAGAGCTTGCTAAATAAATTGGAGATACTGCGCCTTTAAATTGTTCGTCTTTAATTTCTCCAACATGTGTACAAATGGTATTTAAACCTAATTTATTTTTACTCATAACGTAAAGATAGTAATTGTTGCTTTTAAGTTTTAGTACTTATCTATAAACAATATTATTATTCTTAAAATAAGTTAAAAACCAATGGTTTAACAAGGTCTTAACGCAAAACTAAAACCTCTATTTGTATATTAGAAGTATTATGATACAGACAGAAAAAAAAGAAAATACAGCATTTATTAAAGAATCGGTTAATTATTTAAGAAACTTAGGTTTCGAAAATATAAAAGCAGATGTAGAAGGTTATGAAAGTCCAAAATCTTACGTTAAACAAGATGGTGATGTTAAGATTACTCCAGATATAACAGCTACTAAGCGTACTAGGAAATACTATTTTGAAATTAGTTTAAAAAGCGACAAACCGCGTTTATTAAAATCTAAATGGCGTTTTTTAGATGTGTTAAGTAGAATGAATGATCACCGATTTAGAATTATAACTACAAAAGGTCATTATAAATTTACAAATGATGTTCTAAATGATATTAACTTACACAAAACACTAATTAAGCTATAATTTTATAGCCAATTAGAAATTAAACAGCGTATGGATTCCACTACATACGCTGTTTTTTTATGCCTTATTATTAAGCTGTGATTTAAGCAATTTGTTTTGCTCAGCCATTAGCTCATTTAAATCTGTAAGTAATTGAATATCTTTTGGTGTTTTAACTGTTTTATCTTTAGCATCGTGAGATTTATCGCGTAATCTATTCATTGCTTTTACAACAAGAAACACAGTAATACCAATAATTATAAAATCCATAAAAGCTTCTGCTAAAGCACCATATTGCATAACGACTTCGTCTGCTATTACTTTTCTAGTTTCATCAAAAGTTCCTTCTCTAAGAACAATTTTTTTATCTTGAAGGTTAATACCATCAGTTAATAAAGATAAAGGTGGCATTAATACCTTTTTTACTAAGACATCTATAACTTTATTAAAGGATGCTCCAATAATAATACCAATTGCCATGTCCATCATGTTACCTTTTACAGCAAACTCTTTGAACTCTTTAAAAAATGTTGACATACTAAATCTTAGATAATGTTATAAACCTATTTCTTATAATATTTAGCATACATTCTATAAGAAGAAACAGCTAATATAGTTATGAGAACAACTGCTACTCCAATGTACTTATAACTTAAATCCTGTCCAGATTGATAAGAATGTAATCCAGATAAATAGAAATTTACACCAAAATAAGTGAAAATTATAAATCCTAAAGCTATAATTGACATCAAGTTAAAAAACCATCTACCACGTAAACCAGGTACTAAACGTGCGTGTATTACAAAGGCATAAACCATTATACTAATAAGTGCCCATGTTTCTTTTGGGTCCCAGCCCCAATAACGTCCCCAACTTTCGTTTGCCCACATTCCACCAAGAAAGTTTCCAATGGTTAACATTACTAGACCAACAGTTAAAGACATTTCGTTAATAATGGTAAGCTCTTTTATGTTTAAGAGCATTTTCTCCTTATTTTCTTTGTTCGTTAATAGCATTAATACTAGAACTGTTACTCCTAAAATCATAGATAAAGTAAACGGGCCATAACTTGCCACAATTACCGCAACATGTATCATTAACCAATAACTATCTAAAACTGGAGGTAGATTTGCAATTGCAGGATCCATCCAACTTAAATGCGCAACCATTAACAACATAGACGTTACAAACGCTCCTGCTGCTGTAGTTAAATTAGAAGAATGTTTTCCACTAATTAAACTAGAATAAACGGTAGCTAAACTTCTATTTGATGTACTAGAAAGCATTAATCCAAATAACATTGTTGCCCAAGCTACATAAATCATAGATTCGTAACCATCACTCCATGGTGCGTGTCCTGAAATATACCAACGTAAAATTAAACCTATTGTATGTGCTATAAACGATAGTAATATTAATATTTTAAGCGTTACTATTAATAGCTTAAGAAACTTGCTTTTGTCTTTAAAAATTTGGACGATTAATAATACAAATAGTATTGCTCCAAACAACATGTAAGCGTAATGTAGATTTTTAAAGATATCGTACTTATTGTATAAAATTTCTGTATTAATTTTTTCTTCGCTAAGCATGACTTCACTTCCTAGCTTAACTTGATTTCTTTTAAAAGCTTCTAAAATTTTATCAGCTTCAGAAAAATCACCAGATTGCTTTGCATTATTTAAACGGTATAAATAAAGGTTAAAACTTTGGTTTACAAAACTCTGGTAAATAGTATCTTTTATTTGTTCCTTATAATGCTCTTTTCTATACTCGTTAGAAGAAATCCATTTGTTGTTTTCGTCTTCTGGAATAGGAAATATTTTAAGCGAATTACCTTGTACTGTATTATGAAGCAAGTTTACACGCTGGTCTGCTTCACGAAATTCTTTTTGATATCCATTAGGCGCTATTGCTTTGTATGCTTCGTCTAAGTATGGTGCTAATTTGTAATCTCCATTACCCGTAAAGAAATTACCCAAAGTAGCATAACCAACAGATTTATCTACGCCTATAATACTTCTTAAAGAATCGTCTTTTTTAGCTTTTAAATAGATAATTGGTACGTTGTACCAAAATGCAGGACTCTCTTGTACCGAAAGAAAAATTTGATCGGCACTAAAACCTTCGTAAGTATCACTTTTACTTAACTTTCTTAAAAATTCAGAGGCATAAGTATTAACAGGCATCATACGTCCTCCAACATCTTGTATAACCAAACGACCAAACTTATCGGCTTGTTCTTTTGGTACTATATTGGCACGTAAAATAGAATCTACTGCAGCTTTATTTTCTTCGTAAGTGTATTCGTCATGTTCTACTACATTAACCTTTGTTTGCTCTTGTTGAACTACTGCGTGTTGAGAATGGTCGTGACCATCGTCTGCAGAGTGTTGTTCTTGAGCAAAACCTGTAAGAGAAAAACATACTAATAGAATAGAAATAATCTCAGATTTCTTGTCTTTTACTTTATCTAATGCACGTTTTAAATCGGCAAAACGTGTGTTTTTATCAAACAAGATAGCCATCATACCAAAATAAAGCAACATATAACCTAAGTATGTAAACCAAGTTCCCCAATAATCATGATTAACAGAGAGTCTGGTTAATGTTTCATTATTATCGAAACCAGCTTGAAAGAAGCGGTAACCTCTGTGATCTAAAACATTATTCATAAAAATCTTATAATCAAAATCACCTTCTTGTGCATCATTTACTGTAATTGCACTTGAAAAAGCAGAATAACTGTTTTTAGTTCCAGGATATTTATCTGCAACAAAATCATTTAATTTTATACTAAATGGTAATTCTAAAAGCTTAGCTCCAAATCTAAAATCTAAGTCTAAACCTCCAATTTCTAATCTTTCCCATTGGTTTGTAGTACCCATACCACCAAGTAAGTTTACTTTTTTTGTTTCACCATTTGCAGAGACCTTTAATACGATACCATCTTCATCACCTTTAAATAATTTAGATTTTTTTACAATATCAAATTCACCTTTAATTACTGGCTTAGGAAACACCATTTGCATTTTTCCAATAACATATCTAGCACGTAGCACTAATGGCTGTACGCTGTCTTTAACCAACTTACCTTCTGCCATTGTAGCCATTTTAAGGTATTCACCTTCAAAAGGAGAGTCTATAGTTATTCCGTTTTCACCATCTACAATATTAATAGCTCCTTTTTTAGGGTTATTTAAAGTAAAAATAATGTTGTGAATCAGTTGATCTTCACCAGATTTTAAATAATGATTGTGAGGACCGTTATCTCCTGCTTCTACTATTTTTAGATATTCTTCACCATTTTCACTTGGAATGATATCTTTTTCTGCACTAGAAACAAATTTTTCTAAAGACACAGAAACAGGTGTAGTATCGTATGTTGTATTAAACTCTAAAGAGTTGTTTAGTCTTTCAGAGAAATCAACTTCCTTTTCTATACGTAAACGTTGTGGGACATCATTAATTTTATAATCTCCATTTACTAATACTTGAACATATGTTTTTTGAGATAAAAAAGTGTTTTCTGTTTCACCTTCTTGAATTGGCATCATCCCTTCATACCCTATATAACGCGTAATAAAAGCACCTAAAAGAATAAAAACGAAAGCTAAATGGAGTATTAATGTTGCCCATTTTGCTTTTTTATACAAACGGAATCTAAAAATATTTCCAAGAAAATTAATGACAAAAAATACCATAATTGCTTCAAACCACCACGTGTTATAAATTAAGGTTCGAGAATAAGGTGTTGGAGAAGTTTCTTGTCCTGCATCCATAAAAGTACCAACAATCATGGCAGCAGCAAAAAGAATAAATAAAGTGGCTGTTAAACGAGTAGAAAAAAGGATTTTCGTGAGTTTATTTTGCATCATATCAAGGCTCTGTTTAGCTCGTGCAAATATAATCCTTTTTGTTTGTTTTAGTTATCGGATAAATGAGGAATTACTGTTAAAATTACGATAAATCTTTAGCGCGCGCTTCAAAAATTTTTAAGTATAAAAATGAGCCCATTTTTCTAGCACGACGTTTTGCGTTTTCAGCTACATCTCCTTCAAATAATTCGTCTATAGTTTGAATCCAATAATTTAACCAAATCCCAAAATGAAGTTCGGTAATACCATTATTATTGTCCTTATCAACTTTTGCATGCACTTCAAGCGGATTGCCTATATATTTATGCTCTAATTTTCTAGAAAAAAATAAACTAGATTCCCAAAATGTGGTTAAATGATTTAGGTGTTTTTCCCAATCGTTAATTGCATTATTAAAAATAGGTCCTAAAGTTTCATCATTTCTTATTTTTACATAAAATGAATCTACCAATAACGCTAAATCTTCTCGAGTGTTTATATCTTTTTTCTCCATTGTTTACAAAGATACTATTATCATCTTTTTTTTAAGCGTTTGGTTACTTATTTTAGCCGAATGATTTCAGTAGTACTTTTAGGCGCAGGAAATGTAGCCACTCACCTATTTAAAGCTTTTCATGCTTCGGAAGAAGTAGAAATAAAACAATGGTATAATCGTAGTTTAAAGACGATTGATAAGTATAAAAATAAAGTTGAAGTAACAGATGATTTATCGTCGTTGGTTCTAGCAGATATTTATATTCTAGCAGTTAGTGATGATGCCATAGAAGATTTATCTATGCAACTCCCTTTTGAAGACAGATTAGTTGTCCATACATCTGGTAGCACAAGTTTGTATGCTGTAGATATGAAACAAAAACGAGGTGTTTTTTACCCTTTACAAACGTTTTCTAAAGCTGCAGATCTCGATTTCACCGATGTTCCTATTTGTATTGAAGCCTTAAAAAAGGTCGATTTACCAATTCTTAAAAAATTAGCCGAAGCTATTGGTAGTAAAAGCCACAAGGTAAATAGTGACCAACGTCAAGCTTTACATTTGGCAGCAGTTTTTGTAAATAATTTTACAAATCAGCTGTATAGAATGGCACACGAAATTACAGAACAAAATGGTGCAGAATTCGACATTTTAAAACCATTAATAAAAGAGACCGCTAATAAAATAGAATCTCTTTCTCCTTATCTCGCGCAAACTGGACCAGCAATGCGTGACGATAAGAAAACAATAAAAAGACATTTAAAACAACTAGAAAATGAGCAACACAAAGCCGTTTACGAGTTGTTAACCAAATCTATAAAAAAGACACATGGCAGACGATAAAAGTTACAAAGAGTATTTAGTAAACATCAACACCTTTATTTTTGATGTTGATGGCGTATTAACAGACGGCTCTCTTACTATAACAGAAACTGGAGACATGTTAAGAACCATGAACGTTAAAGATGGTTATGCTTTAAAACAAGCATTAAACAAAGGCTATAACGTTTGTATTATTTCTGGAGGAACAAACGAAGGTGTTAAAAAACGTTTAGAAAACTTAGGTGTTTTAGATGTGTTTTTAGGTGCACATAATAAGATAGAACAATTCAATAAATATATTTCAGATAAAAATATAAAGCCAGAAAACGTGTTATATATGGGAGACGACATTCCTGATATTCCTGTTATGGAATTAGTAGGTTTAGCTACTTGCCCACAAGATGCTGTACAGGAAGTGAAACAAGTTTCAAATTATATTTCGCATATAAATGGTGGAAAAGGTAGTGTTCGCGATGTTATTGAACAGGTTTTAAAAGTGAAAAACGATTGGAATACTTATTTTGATGCTTCAATTTAGTATTCTATTTAAGTAGACAAAAAAAATAGACTAACATTAATACCATAGATAAACTTTGAATTTACTAAATCTAATCCGTTGGAAAAATTTATTAATGATTACCGTTGTGCAACTATTAGTTAAATACGCACTATTTCCTGCTTTTGCAATGGACTTGACTTTAAGTCCGTTAAATTTCTTTTTATTAATAATTGCAACTCTGGCTATTGCAGCTGGTGGTTATATTATTAATGATATTTATGATATTGAAACAGATACCATAAACAAGCCAAATAAAGTAATTGTAGGCAAAAAAATAACTGAGAGTTCTGCAAACAAATTATACATACTATTTACTTTTATAGGTGTTTGTATAGGTTTCTATCTGTCTCACAAAGTTGGTAGACCTCCATTTTTTGGGCTCTTTGTAATTATTGCAGCAGCACTTTATGTGTATGCTTCTTATTTAAAACAAATTGCCGTTGCTGGTAATATTATAGTGTCAATATTAGTAGCGCTTAGTTTACTAATTGTTGGAATTTTTGAGCTTATTCCTGCCATGACTATTGAAAACGAAACGGTACAATCTACAATGCTTGAGATATTAACAGATTTTGCCATTTTTGCCTTTCTAATTAATTTTATACGTGAAATAGTAAAAGACATTCAAGATGTAGATGGAGACCACAAAGTTGGTATGCAAACCTTACCTATTTTATTTGGTAAAGCACGAACTTCTAAAGTAACAATGGGCTTAACTTTAATAACTATTGCTATAATTATATACTACATAACTACTTTCTTATATATGCATGTTGCAGCAATAGCTTATTTTCTAATCACTGTTGTTGGACCGTTAATTTACATTGCTATTAAAATGTTTACTGCAGAAACCAATAACCATTTTAAACACATTAGTTTTATGCTTAAAATAGTTATGATTACAGGAATGTTATCGATGGCACTTTACAGAATAATACTATAATTATGCTAAACGAAAAACTTAAGAACAGACATATTATATTGGCTTCTGGCTCACCTAGACGTCAAGACTTTTTTAAAAATTTAGGCTTAGACTTCGAAATAAGATTAAAAGATATTGAAGAAATTTATCCGCCAGAATTAACCCATTATCAAATTAGTGACTATTTAGCCGAATTAAAATCTCTACCTTTTATTAAAGAACTAACAGATAAAGATATCCTAGTTACAAGCGATACAATAGTTTGGCATAAAGACACCGCTTTAGGGAAGCCAAAGGATAATGACGAGGCATTTGCTATGTTAAAGTCTTTAAGTAACGATACTCATGAAGTTATTACGTCTATTTGTATACGCACAAAAGCTTATAAAAAAACAGTAAATGCCGTTACAAAGGTTACTTTTAAAGCATTTACAGACAAAGAACTTTGGCATTATATTACAACATATTCTCCTTTAGATAAAGCTGGTGCTTATGGTATTCAAGAATGGATTGGACAAGTAGGTGTTATTAGTATGGAAGGATCCTATTTTAATGTTATGGGTTTACCAACACACTTGCTTTACGAAACGTTAAATATTATTGCCGACGATTATTAGTATTGTAATTTTGTAAAAAAAACATGATTATAAAAAATAAAATCCTTGCATGTTTAGTTGCTGTTTTTGCATTAATACTATCTTCTTGTACTAATAAAGAATCAAAAAACTTAGACTATTCTAAAGTTGAAACTGAAATAATAACGAGTCCTAAAGCTAAAGCCTTTCAACCTAACAAAAGCTTTAACGATTACTGGTATGCTGGTGAAGCAGAAATTTCGTCTTATAATCTTGAGCAATCTCGTTATGGAGAGACAAGAAATGGGACAGCCGTTCTAATTTATGTAACAGAACCTTTTTTAGCCGATAAACAAGTTAAAGCAGACAACAGTAACCCTTCTAATATAAATATTTTAAAGCTAAATAGAACCAAAAACTTCACCACTGGTATTTATCCGTATTCTATTATGCAGAGTACTTTTTATCCTGTTGCAAATAATCAACATGCAATAAAAGTTAGTTGTTCTATACAAGAATGGTGTGGGCATGTTTACACGCAATTAAATAACCGCAAGCAGTTTGAAATAGACTCTCACTCCTATTTCGAAAATCAAGCAGATAGTAATTTCGCTTTAGATAAAAACAGTTTAGAAAACGAACTTTGGACACAATTACGTATTGATCCTAAAAGTCTTCCAACAGGAAAAATTAACATTATTCCATCTTTAGAGTTTGTGCGTTTAAAACACGATCCTTTAAAGGCATACGAAGCTTCTGCTACATTAAGCACAGGAAACTATACTCTTAATTACCCAAGTTTAAAGCGTAAACTTAGTATTAACTTTAATCCAGAATTCCCTTACGAGATATTAGATTGGGAAGAAAATATAAATGGTGATATTACTAAAGCAACAAGATTAAAAACAATAAAATCTGCTTACTGGAGTAAAAAAAGTAAGAAAGATGAAGTGCTAAGAGAAACGCTTTTATTACAATAACCAGTATCTTATTTCTATTTAAAATCTTATTTAATGTTTTTAAACAAATTTGAACCAGAACTTATAAATACAGTAATTCTATTATCTGTATTTCTTATCATTAGAATAATAGGTAAAATTGCCATTAGAAAAATTGGTGTTAAAAGTGCTATAAATGAAGCTCGTATAAGATTAATCTCTAGATACTTTACTGTTACGCTTTTAATTATATTTCTATTTATAGAAGCTTTTATTGTTGGTGTAGAATTAGATGAAATTTCAATTGTATTCTCTTCTGTATTTGCTGTCATTGGTGTTGGTTTATTTGCCATTTGGTCTATTTTAAGCAATGTCACTTCAGGAATTATTATGTTTTTTTCTTTCCCATATAAAGTAGGAGATAAAATAAAAATCCATGATAAAGATTTTCCTATTGAAGCAGTAATAGAAGATATTCGTGCTTTCCAATTACATCTTAGAATGGATAATGGAGATTTGGTTACCTATCCAAATAATTTAATTCTTCAAAAAGCAGTAACTTTACTTGAGAAAGATGCCATAGAAGATTTTGGCGATTTCCACTAACTATTAAACTATGGCTAAGAGAAAACCTAAAAAACGTACTCAAAATTATAAAAAACAAGTTGGACAGGTTCCAGGAGCGTTAATTTATAGTGGTACCAAAGAATCTTCACAATTATTTATAGAATCTTTCGACTACAATAAAGATACTTTTGTAGAAAAAGAATTAAAATCTGTAGAAGAAGCTTTTCAGTTTAAATCTTCTGGTACTGTAACATGGATTAATCTTAATGGTTTAAACCATATTGATGAAATTGAAAAACTTGGAGCACACTATAACTTACACCCATTAGTCTTAGAAGATATTGTAAGCACAAATCAACGCCCGAAAATTGATGAATATGAAGACTACATATTTATTGTTTTAAAAATGATGTATTATGATGCTGATGAAAATATTATATCTGAGCAAGTTAGTTTTATTTTAGGCGAAAATTATGTGCTATCGCTTCAAGAAGCTGAAGGTGATGTGTTCGACTCTTTACGAGAACGTATTCGCCAAAGCAAAGGTCGTATTCGCGGTTTAGGCTCAGATTATTTGTTGTATGCTTTAATAGATTCTGTAGTAGATCATTATTATGCCATTATTGAAACAATGGGCAATAAAATTGAAGATCTTGAAGATAATTTATTCGAAGGGTTAACTAAAGACGAGATTAGTTCAGAAATACAAGGACTTAAACGTGAAGTATTAAAAGTAAGACGTGCCATTTTTCCGCTACGCGAAATTATAAATCGTATCGATAAAAGTGATAGTAGACTTATTGAAGAAAAAACACTACACTATTTTAGTGATGTTTACGATCATATTATACAAGTGTCAGACACTATAGATATCTATCGTGAAATGATTTGGGGATTAATGGATATGTACATGACTACCATTAGTAATCGCATGAACGAAGTCATGAAAGTATTAACCATTATTGCAACCATTTTTATACCGTTAACTTTTATTGCTGGTATTTA
Source organism: uncultured Lacinutrix sp. (assembly GCF_947500605.1). Taxonomy (GTDB): domain Bacteria; phylum Bacteroidota; class Bacteroidia; order Flavobacteriales; family Flavobacteriaceae; genus Lacinutrix. Next base: position 580,566 of record NZ_CANMSJ010000001.1, read on the forward strand.
TGGAATGAATTTTGAAAACATTCCAGAATTGCATTATAAATATAGTTATCAAATACTTTGGGTTGTAATGATTATTATTTTCTTAGGTATGTTGTATTATTTTAAACGTAAAAAATGGCTATAGTTTAACCTACCTATCATCTTAAAATTTATTTTGGAATTGTTAATAATCACTAACATACATTTGGTAACCATAATACGACAATTCATCCTTTTATAAATGCAAACAATAAATGAGTTAATGATATTTGAGTAATTAATTAAATTACGAAATATGTCTTACAAAATTTTAATGTTTTTGCATTTGTTTACTGTACTTCCTGCATTTATTATAGGAACCATAAGTCTTGTCCTAAAAAAAGGAACGAGATTACACAAAGTATTGGGTAGAATATATATGGTGCTTATGCTGTTTACTGCTGTGGTAACTCTTTTTATGCCAGCTGCAGTTGGACCTACACTTTTTAATCATTTTGGATGGATACATCTCTTTAGCTTTTTAACACTTTATACTGTTCCAACGGCATATACAGCCATTAAAAAAGGAAATATAAAAGCCCATAAACGTAAAATGATATTACTCTACTTTGGTGCATTAATTATAGCTGGTGCGTTTACTTTTATGCCAGGACGTTATCTACATTCAGTATTCTTTGGTTAAACAATTTAATCTTTGTGTTTTAACAAAAGCTTAAAAGTATATAAATGACAAGATTTTATCTTTGTAGAAAAAAACTATGTTTCGTATATTTAAAAGTAAGCTCGATACACTGCAAGATTCTTACAAAAAAACATTAGAACAATGTAATAAAGTGTCTTCTTTAAATGAAAATGAAAAGGATGCAAAACAACTTGAGGCGCAAAAAATATTAGAACAAATAGAAATACTACAGCAACACTAAATATAGTATCTTCGTGCCTAATTTATTTAAAAGGAAATTATGAATTGTTTACTTACCGGAGGAACTGGAATTGTTGGAAGTCACGTAATATTCGATTGGCTTAAACAAACCTTTATTAGTAATTCTCAAGATCATTTATACTTAGTTATTAGAGATAGTCATATTCCTGCAAAAGAGCGCTTAATAAATGTATTAAATAATGCTACAAAACCAGATTATCTAAACAATTACAGTTTAGAGCAATGTCTAGAGAAAATTACAATAATAGCAGAAGACCTTGTAAGTATAAAAAAAGAGACACTTCAGGCTTTTAATTTTTCTACAATTATACACTGTGCTGGTTCTACTAATTTGTCTCACGCAACAAATTCTAAAACTGTAGTACACGAGCAAAATTATGTTGCGACGAAACAACTTTTAGAAAATCTTCCAGAGAGTGTAAACCGATTTATATACATAAGTACAGCCTACTCTTTTGGTATTCAAAACGAAGTAGTAAACGATAGTATTTCTAAATATAACGTTAGTAGTTTTAGAAATCCTTACGAGCAGTCTAAATTCGAAACCGAACAATATGTTATTAAAAAGTGTGAAGAAATTAATATTTCTTCTCAAATTTTAAGACCAAGTATTATTTGTGGCAGACTAATAGATAAGCCCTTTTTTGAAACACCTAAATATGATGTTTTCTATTCATGGCCAATGTTTTTAGATAAATATTCTAAGAAATTTAAAGATGCGTTTAGAATATGGATTGATAAAGAAAGTGGACTAAATATAGTACCTGTAGATTTTGTATCTAAAGCGATATTGTATGCTGTTGAACATCCTGAAATTAAAGAATTAAATATTGTAAATCCAAAACAGGTTTTACACAAGGACTATGTTGGGAAAGTGCTTGAATCTTTTCAAATAAATAATTACGAGTATATAGACCAAATGCCATTAGATCTTAATAGCTTTGAAGCTCTATATTATAAAACGATTGGTCAATTGTTTAAAAACTATATTTCTATTCCAGACTTACAGTTCGATGCTAAACGTATTAAAGAAATTATTAATCAATTAAAATTAGAGACTACACTTGGTGTACACGATAATTTTATGAATTTAATTAACTTTTCGGTAGAAAATAAATTTAAACAGAGTTACTAATTTTTAAAATAGGTTCACTTATTAAGCCAAACTATTTATAAATTTAATACTCTGGATATTAAACGTTTCAGACTGGTCTACATTTACAACATGCCCACAATCTTCTATTACTAATAAAGTAGATTTAATGTGTTTAGCTACTATATTTCTTATAGATGGTAAAAACAGATGATCCTGCTCTCCCATAACATATAGGGTTGGTATTTTTATATCTTTAGCTCTAAAAAAACGTAATAATGGATTTATTTCCGATGTAAGTTTAAACCAACGTACAAACTCTTTTTGGTAAAGTTTTTTTGCTTCATTTACAAACAACGAACGTGACTTTTTATGGTTTTTACGTGGCATAATAATAAACGCAAAAAACTTATAAAGTAACATATAAGGTACTACAGATTTAAAAACAACACCTAGTTTTATTAATACTTGAGAACGGAAATTCAATTTCATAATCGCGCCTCCCATAATCATACTCTGTACACGTTCGGGATGCTTTTCAGCAAGATTTCGTATTAAAATTGTACCTAAAGAAATACCTACAAAATGGCTTTTTTCAATCTTTAAATGGTCTATAACTTCTACAATATCATTAGTAATAGAATCGAAAGTATATTTAGAATTAAATGCATCTTTTAGAGCTGGCTTTGAGTTACCATGACCTCTTAAATCTAAAACTAAAACATTAAACTGTGCACCAAAACTTCTTATTTGCTTAAACCAAATAGAAGAGCTTCCTCCTGCTCCGTGAACAAAAGTCACCCACTCTGTTGCTGTTTTATGTAAATAAGTAGAATAGTTTATCATAAAGCTAAATTACATAAAGTCTTTTAAAACAGCTACAACATAATCAATTTCTGTTATAGTGTTATATTTACAAAATGAAAACCTAAGAGAAGGCTTCTGCATATCGTCATCACATAGTATTTGCGACAATACATGAGAACCTTTACTACTACCACTTTGGCAAGCACTACCTCTAGAACAAGCAATACCTTTTAAGTCTAATTGAAATAGTAATATTGGTGCTTTTTCTGCTGCAATTGGTAAACAAACATTAACAACCGTGTATGTGCTTTTTTCTAAATCTCCCGAACTTCCATTAAAAATTGCTCCTGGAAAAGCTTCAGTTATAGACTTTATAAAATACTCTTTTAAAGAAGTGATATATGCACGTTCTTCGGTTAAATTAGCATAAGTTATTTTTAATGCTTCTTCCAAACCAACAATATTGTGTACCGATTCTGTTCCTGCTCTTGCACCACGCTCCTGCTCTCCACCAAAAATTAATGGTTTGATACCCGAGTGTTTTCTAATAAAAGCAAAACCAACACCTTTTGGTCCATGAAATTTATGTGCACTAACAGCTAAAAAATCAATGTTTATGTCTTGTAAATCTAATTCGTAATGTCCAACAGATTGTACAGTATCACTATGAAATAAAGCATTATTCGCTTTACATAATTCACCAACACGTTTAATATCTAAAATGTTTCCAATCTCATTATTAACATGCATTAGGCTTACCATTTTCTTTTCTGGAGAAAGTAGTAACTCTTCAAGATGTGCATAATTTATATGTCCATCGTCTTCCAAATCTACAAACGCAATGTTTATACCATATTCAAGTTCTAATTGATTTACAGTATATAAAACAGCATGGTGTTCTATACGCGAAGTAATAATTGTTTTTACACCCAAATCTCTAACAGCACTTCTAAGCGCAAGGTTATCTGCTTCTGTTCCTCCAGAAGTAAAAATAATCTCTGAAGCCGAACAATTAAGTTGCTTTGCTACTGTTTTTCTAGCACTCTCAACCATAGATTTAGAGGTACGTCCAAAACTATGCGTAGAAGATGCATTACCATAGCACTCATGCATAACTGTAGTCATTTTCTCTACAACTTCAGTTCTTATTTGCGTAGTTGCTGCACTATCAAAATATACTTGCTTCATTTTTTTGGGAAAACTTTAATACTTATTGCTAATCCTTGTAACTACTGATTTTTAAAAGGAAAAACAACCATTACAAGCCAACAAAAATAAGCCAAATAAAATTAATTACCATAAGCAGCGTTATCATTTACGCAATTCTGTTATTTTTGTTGCATAATCTATAATATATGAGAATTATTTTTTCTTTTTTAGCCTTAGCTTTTCTTTTTACAAGTTGTGATGATGGTGATGTTATTACTGCTGAACTAAGTTTTGGAGATACTTTTGAAACCTGTGGTGATTTAGTTTGTTATAAAATAAAAACAGATCCAAGCGAAACGCTTTCTATAAAACTAAATACAACACTTGCCGATTTAATAGAAACAGAAACAGATCCTACTAATCCCTACTTAAAAGTTTTAGTAAACAATAATCCATCTTTTGCAATTAGTTCTACAAACGTTTTTAATTACAGAACATATGCTAATACTGTTACAGACAATGTATTTTGTAGCGATATTCCTCCTTCTAATCTAGCCATTACAAACGATTATACATCAGATGAAGGTGCTGCAACGTTTATCATAGAATTAATAGAAGATGATAATGATGGTATTCCTGCAGAATTTGAAGATTTAGATGGTGACGGTGATTATTATAATGATGATACTGATGGTGATGGTATACCAAATTTTTTAGATGCTGACGATGATGGTGATAATGTATTAACAAAAACAGAAATTGAATCTCAAACTATTACAACATTAGATGAACTAAACTTAGTTTTAAATACAGATGCTAATTTTGTAAATGGAGACAATCTCCCAAATTATTTAGACCCAGACGATGATGCTGATGGTGTTTTAACAATAAATGAAGAAGGCTTTCTTACTCCAGACTTAGATCCTACAGATGATATTACAGATCCTAGTGTTGGTCCTGATTATTTAAATCCTGATGTAAGTAGCAATGATGCAGGAACACTTTCGTATAGATCTCACACAATAAAACAAAGTTTTGTATTAGAACTAACGATTTCTAATATTACTTTATCAATTTTATCACAAGACTTTATTGAGTTTGGGACTAAAACAACTACAAGTTCTAGAACTGTAACACCATCATTTTAAAACTTAGTCGTGTGGTTTAATGTTTTGATAGATATAAACCTCTGTAGCTCCTTGTCCGTATTTTTTGTAATCGGCGTCGTAAAACTTCACGTTATTATAACGCTTAAAAAGGTACTCTAACTCCATTTTTAGTGTGCCTTCACCAACACCGTGAATAAATACAATTTTTTGTATTTTTTTTTGCATGGCGAACTCTAACTTATGTTTTGCTGTATCTAACTGAATTAGTTTTTTATCATGACTAGTCATGTTTCTTTCAGATTTCACCAAATGATGTAAATGCAAATCGACTTCCATTGTTGGCTGAAAGCGTTCTTTAGGTTTTACTTTAGGTAGTGTTCTTTTTTTATTCGATTCTTTTTCTGAAAGCACTTGATTTATACTCTTACTACTAAAAGCGCTTTTTCTAAGACTATCGCCTTCTTTTTTAACAATTTCATGAGCACTAAAAGACAACTCAAAACCATCTTGATCTTCAATTGTAATTTCAGAATTTGAAATTTTTATAACCACACCAGAAAGTGCTTCGTCTAAAACATATACGTAATCACCAATTTTAAAGCTCATTCTTCTTCGTCTTTAATTTCATAATCATTTTTAGGTTTATTACTTGATAGTTTAGCATTAAGCATAAACAAACCAGACATTAAAGTAAAAATCCCTAAAACCAAAAGTAAAACACTCTGGTTTTCGTTCGCATTAACATAAATAGCAATGCTTCCTCCTAATAAAATAAGCAAATAGCTTATGGTGTTTTTATGTTTCATTTATATATAAAAAAGCAAATATAAACGTTTTCTATAGGAACAAATTGAATGATTTAAAATAAATACGATAAAACGACACTAAAATACTATGAAAATCAACACGTTAACTACATATAATTTTTTATATTTGCATAAGCTCCACATTAAACCTAGTAGTAACCCAAATTAAGAACACTATGAAAACCTACCTTAACACCTTTCTCCTATGCTTTTTATGTAGCTATAGCTTTGCACAACTTTCTGTTAGAAATAACGCTTACGTATTTATAAAAGATGCTTTTGTATATGTTGAAGACGATGTAAAACTAGAAGAAGCTACCACAAGAATTTATCTTAGAGATGAAGCACAATTATTACAAGGAACAGGATCGACTGGTAATTCTGGCGTTGGTAAGCTAAGTGTTTATCAAGAAGGAACCGTTAATAATTATGCCTATAACTATTGGGCTTCGCCTGTTGGTGAAATTAGTGTAAACGATAATATAAACAGAGATTTTATAATTGGAGATGTTTTAAACGATGCTACTGGATTAATCTCTAGCCTTCCTATAACATTAGGCACATCTTATGATGGTACAGCTTCTCCTTTAACAATTTCTCAGCATTGGCTTTATGGTTATAGCCCTGGTGCTACATATAGCGATTGGGATTATATAGGAGCGGGAGCACCTTTAAAACCTGGTTATGGTTTTAGTATGAAAGGCTCTACAGGTTCTACAAGCCAACAATACGATTTTAGAGGTAAACCAAATTCTGGAAATATAACTGTTGATGTTATTGCAACGCAATTTACTTTAGCAGGAAATCCTTATCCATCTGCTTTAGATACTTATGCATTTATTCACGATACAGATAATTCTTCAAAAATGTTAGGAAGTTTATTGTTTTGGGAACAAGATCCAACTGTAAACTCGCATAATCTTTCGGCTTATGTTGGTGGTTATGCAACTTACACTGTTGCAGATATTGGATCAGGTACTCTTCTAGGAACTTATGTGCCTGCTACATTTCAAACACTTGGTAATGATGGATTTCCTGCTTCTGGAGCTGGTACAGTAAGTGACCCATCTAAGAAAGTAAAACGTTATTTACCAATTGGGCAAGGTTTTATGATTGAAGGCGATCCTGGAATTACAGGAACACAATCTGTGACTTTCAAAAATTCACACCGTGCATTTGCTAAAGAATCTGGTACAGAAAGTGAATTTTTTAGAACTTCTAGTTCTAGCTCTAGTTCTAGTTCTAGCTCTAGCTCTAGTACTGTTTCTAACGTTACAGAAAATACTTTTAATGATATACAGTATAATACGGAGGGATTTCAAGTACTACCTCAGAGTGAAGATTTAAGACGTTTTAGACTAAATGTTGATTTTAATAATGAAATTACAAGACAATTAGTACATAACTTTGTTCCTTCGGCTACAACCGGATTCGATTATGGTTTAGAAACTAACAATAGTTCGCCTAATGGTAGAGATGCTTATTTTATAGATGCAACAACAATGGCTTACATTGCACAAGCAAATGTATATGATATTGATTTAAAAATACCTTTAGTAGTTACTATAGATGCAGATATGCCTTTGCGTGTAAGAATTTACGATGTACAGAATTTTAATGACGAACCTATTTACCTACACGATAAAGTAACAGACATTTATTATGATTTAACAGTATTAGATTATAATACAAATCTAGATACAGGAACTTACACCGATCGTTTTGAGATTACTTTTGTAGGAACTACAGAAACACTATCTACAGATGAATTTACAGATTCAAATTTTATGGTATTTCAAAACAATACAATCTCACAATTAGTAGTTGCAAACCCAAATTCTTTAACAGTAAAATCTGTATCGTTAACAGATATTAGTGGCAGACAGATTTTTAAGAAAGTAAATTTAAGTAATACTTCACGTCACGAATTTTCTACTAGAAACTTAAGCGATGGTGTTTATATAGCAACTGTAACTTTAGAAAACAATAATCTAATAAGTAAAAAAGTAGTTATTGCTAACAAATAAGCTGATAACTCAAAAAATAAAAAGCTGCTATTTAAATAGCAGCTTTTTTTATGAATATTATTTACATTTGCCTGTATGATGATATTACAAGAACAATACATGTTACCTTGCTTAAACAAAAGACTATTTGGTTTTGATTGTATGGGTTGTGGTTTGCAACGTAGCCTTTCTTTTTTGTATCATGGAGAGTTTGTAGCTGCTTTTAAAATGTATCCAGCTATTTACACACTTATTCCTTTAGCACTAATAATATTAACCTCTTTTTTTTATAAATTTAAACATATAAATAAAATTATTAATGGACTCGCAATAGCTTCCGTTTTAATTATTATTATTAGTTTTATAGTCAAGAAATTAATTTAAAAAACCAACAAAAATGGAACAACAAAAACTACCAAACGCATTAATAAGTATTATTTTAGGAATAACATCTTTTATTGGTTGCTGCTGTACAAGTGGATTTGGAGGTATCGTTTTATCTGGTATTGCTCTATTTTTAGCAAAAAAGGATGAAAAGAAATACCTTGAAAACCCAGAGAATTATAGTAATTATGGACAAGTAAAAACAGCTAAAATTATTGCAATCATTGGATTGATTTTAGGAGTAATTACAGCTGGTGCGTATCTATATTTAGTTTCAACAGGTCAATTAGATGAGCTTAGAGAAAACTATATGGAGATGTTATCAGAAATGCAAGAAGCACAGCCTGCTGCAGAGTAAATAAAACATTGTTAAAATAAAAAAGCCTTTCAAAATTATTTTGAAAGGCTTTTTCTATTCTATTAGTTAACCTTATTAGCTAACTGTATTGACAATTCTACTTTTCAAATTGTTTTAATGTCTTTGTTATAATAGACACACAATCTAATAATTGCTCTTTAGTCATAACTAAAGGTGGAGCAAAACGTATAATGTTTCCATGTGTAGGTTTCGCTAATAGGCCATTATCTCTTAAAGCCATACAAATATTCCAAGCGGTATCGCTATCTTCTGTATCGTTAATTAAAATAGCATTTAATAAACCTTTACCTCTTACACCATTTACAATATTTGAAGTTTCGATAAATTTAGCTAATTCTGCCCTAAATAATTCTCCTAAAACTTGAGCATTTTCAGCAAGGTTTTCGTCTTTAATTACTTCTAAAGCAGCCATAGCAATAGCAGCTGCAACAGGATTACCTCCAAATGTACTACCGTGGTTTCCTGGTTTAATAACATCCATAATAGCATTATTAGCTAAAACAGCAGACACAGGATATGCACCTCCAGATAAAGCTTTACCTAAAATAAGGATATCTGCTTTAACTTCTGGTGTTCCAGAACAATGTTTATCTTCACATGTACAATTTCCACAAGTTGCTAATAAACGACCTGTTCTTGCAATTCCTGTTTGTACTTCATCTGCAATAAATAAAACGTTATACTTTTCGCATAATGCTTTAGCTGCTGCTAGATAACCTTCCGTTGGTACATAAACACCAGCTTCTCCTTGAATAGGTTCTACTAAAAATCCAGCAATATTATTATTACTAGAAAGTGCTTCTTCTAAAGCTTTAAGGTTATTGTACTCAATTTTTATAAATCCTTTTGTGTAAGGACCAAAGTTTTTTCTTGCAACAGGATCGTTAGAAAAAGAGATAATTGTAGTTGTTCTTCCATGGAAGTTATTTTCACAAACAATTATTTCAGCTTCATTTTCATCAATTCCTTTTACTTCGTAAGCCCATTTTCTACATAGTTTTAAAGCTGTCTCTACAGCTTCTGCACCTGTATTCATTGGTAATAACTTATCGAAACCAAAAGTTTCTGTAGCGTACTTTTCAAACTTACCTAACATATCGTTATAAAACGCACGAGAAGTTAAGGTTAATGTTTTTGCTTGATTTGTCATTGCCTCAATAATTCTTGGATGACAATGTCCTTGGTTTACTGCAGAATAAGCCGAAAGGAAATCGTAATACTTTTTTCCTTCTACATCCCAAACATAAACGCCTTCTCCTCTACTTAATACTACTGGAAGCGGATGGTAATTATGTGCTCCATACTTGTTCTCTAAATCCATCGCTTGTTGCGATGTTAATTGTTCTAAAACTGCCATTTTAAATGTGTTTAATTAATGAATAAAATATCCATTCCTTATCTACCTTTATCCTTTCGAAGAGTCGAAAATTCAGCGTGGGAAAGAAATCATCCCTAAGACCCGCAAATTACTAAATAATTGTTGCTTCTTAAAATGTTATTTTGAAATTTTTACGAACAAAATACTGCTAAGAATTTTAGATCTTTTAATCCATTTAAAAAGTAGTCTTTATCCTTACTCTATTAATTTATAACATCATAACATCAATAACATTTCATCTTTTTAGTAAATTAAATTGTTCACTTTTTCTTCTTAAAACCTCAATAATAATGGACGTTACAAAGCGAATAAAGAACTAGGATATTATTTTTATTTTTAAGTTCTTTAAAAAACTTCATTTTACATTCATTTTATTTATTCCTATTAGTATTTTTGCATCTATGGCAAGAAAGAATAAAAGAAAGCAAGTTTTTACAGAAGTTGAAGTTTTTGATACTGCAGCAAAAGGAAAATCGGTTGCAAAAGCACCAGATGGAAAAGTGATTTTTCTACCAAATGCAGTACCTGGAGATGTTGTAGATGTGCAAACATTTAAAAAGCGTAAAGCATATTACGAAGGTAAGGCAACTGTATTTCATACTTTAAGTGATAAAAGAACAGAACCTGCTTGCGAGCATTACGGAGTTTGTGGTGGTTGTAAGTGGCAAGATATGGCTTACGAGCATCAGTTATATTACAAGCAAAAAGAAGTTACCAATAATTTAATTAGAATTGGACATATAGAATTGCCAGAAATAACACCTATAAAAGCAGCTGCAGAACAGTACTTTTATAGAAATAAAATGGAATTCTCTTTTAGTGATAGCCGTTGGTTAACACTAGACGAAATACAAAGTGACGAAGATTTAGGAGATAGAAATGCTTTAGGTTTTCATATTCCTGGAATGTGGGATAAAATATTGGATGTAAAAAAATGTCATTTACAAGCAGATCCATCGAATGCTATTAGAAATGAAATCAAGAATTTTGCTTTAGCAAATGGACTTGAATTTTTTAATACTAGAAACCAAACTGGATTGTTACGTACTTTAATGTTACGTACATCTTCAACTGGAGATATAATGGTATTGGTTCAGTTTTTTAAAGACGATAAAGAAAAACGTGAGTTATTATTAAACCATGTATCTGAAGTTTTTCCAGAGATAACATCATTACAATACGTTGTTAACGAAAAAGCAAACGACACTATTTACGATCAAGATGTGATTTGCTATAAAGGACAAGACCACATTTTTGAAGAAATGGAAGGTTTAAAATTCAAGATTAATGCTAAGTCTTTTTACCAAACAAATTCTGCACAAGCATTCGAGTTATACAAGCTTACACGTGAATTTGCTGGATTAAAAGGAGACGAACTGGTTTATGATTTATATACAGGAACAGGAACTATAGCGCAATTTGTTGCTAAACAAGCAAAAAAGGTTGTTGGTGTAGAATCTGTACCAGATGCAATTACTGCTGCTAAAGAAAACGCACAATTTAATGGCATAGATAACGTTGAGTTTTATGTTGGTGATATGAAAAACGTTTTTAACGAAGCGTTTATTAAAACACATGGCCAGCCAGATGTTATTATTACAGATCCACCAAGAGATGGTATGCACAAAGACGTTGTTAAACAAATATTAAACGTTGCGCCACAAAAAGTAGTTTATGTAAGTTGCAATAGTGCTACACAAGCTAGAGACTTAGAATTAATGGATGCTGTGTATAAAGTGACAAAAACGCAGGCTGTAGATATGTTTCCACAAACGCACCATGTAGAAAATATTGTACTTTTAGAAAAACGTTAGGTTTTCTACTTTGCTAAAGAGTTAATAATAAATAAGATTACCGCTTTCGCGGAAAGTAAACATGAAAAAAATAACAACCTTACTTCTACTCTTAGTTTGTATTGCTTTTAGTTGCGAACGAGACGATATTTGTCCAGAAGATACGCCTACTACTCCAAGACTTATTGTAGAGTTTAGAGATATTACCTTAACAGATAATACTAAAAACGTTCCTGGATTACGTATTGAAGATTTTGATGATGATACACGTACTCTAGATGAAGATCATAGCATTACAAGTGAAGATCAAATGTTATTACCTTTAAATACCAATGCAAATGAGACTAAGTATCGTGTGTATAGAGATTATGAGAATGACGAGGATGTAATTACAGGTAATCCAGATGTAATAACAATTACATACGAAACTTCAGAAATATATGTTTCTAGAGCTTGTGGCTATAAAACTGTTTTTGAAAATGTAGTATTAACTATAACTCCAGAAACTGGTTCTGATAATTGGATGCTATTTGCTGCACCAGAAAATGAAAACCAATCTGTAATAAATGAAGATGAGATACACTATACAATACGTCACTAGTTGTTTTTTTCTGTTCTGCTGCATATTTGTTAATGCGCAAGAAGAAAAAGAAACACAAATTGTAGACTCAATACAATACATTCAAAAATATGGTCTTAGAGTTGGTACAGATATAGGAAAACTTATTCGTACAGCTACAGACGACGATTATTCTGGATTTGAGATTAATGGTGATTTTAGATTAACAAAAAAACTATTTGTTGCTGCAGAAATAGGTGTTGAAGAAAAAACGACAACTACAGATTTTTTAAGTTCAACTGCCAATGGTAGCTATATTAAAGCTGGTGTAGATTATAATATGTACACTAACTGGCTAGACATGAATAACATGATCTATAGTGGTTTTAGAGTTGGTTTTAGTTCTTTTTCTCAAACTAGAAATAGCTATACTGTTTACAACCAAAACCAGTTTTGGCAACCACAATTTACAAATAACGAACCTCAAGAGTTTAGTGGACTATCTTCAACATGGTTAGAACTAATAATTGGTATTAAAGCCGAAATTGTAACTAATTTATTTATTGGGTTAAATGCACAATTAAAGAGCACAATATCTAATAAGGATTTAGATAATTTTGAAAGCCTATACATTCCTGGCTTTTACAAAACTTACGATAGCGGAAACTTTGGAGTGGGTTATAGTTATACTATTTCGTATTCGATACCTTTATTTAAAAAAGGAAAGAAAGAGGCTGAAATTGAAGAAGTAAAAGAAGAAAAGGAATAAGCACTTTAACACAGGAGCTTTTAGTTAGTTCTAATATTATACAGCTGTATTATTAAAAGAATGCCAAGCAGTATTTATTTTATTGACTTTAAGTAAATAGGGGATTAAAAGTGCTATTTCAAGTCTAATTACAACACCTTGTTCTTCAATTAGAAAAGGCATTACAAACATACTGAATACACAAAAAAAGATTCCAAAAACAGCATCTATCTTCGAAGAGATAATGGCCCAATCTTTTTCAAAAAGTAGACCATAACTTGTAATACCTTTATAAATAAATAGAATTATTATTAGTAAACCTATTAACGAATGTGGATTTGTTTCTTCCAATCCATAAAGCGAAATACTAAAGCTTATATTAAAAAAACCAGCTATTAGTCCAAAAATAGCTAGTCCACCGGTAATCATAAAAAACCAACTAAAAAAACGAATCCACCAAGGTAACAAGGCGCTCCTTCTAAGAGGTACTTGTTTAGCATCTGCTTTATCGGTGTTCTCCATTATGGTTTTTAATTATCCATATACTTGCCTTTCTTACTTCCAGCGTACATTACATACTTAAGTAAACGAGACTCTAGTTTTGCATTCATTAATTTAATTTTACGAGAAGGACGCAATCCTACGTGTTTTATAGCTTCTAAATTAGAAGTAATAAACCAAGCATCTGTATTTGGGTATCCTTGTTTTAAAGTATCTCCAATCTCCTTATAAAAACTCTCCATTTCAATATCTAAACGTTCTCCATAAGGCGGATTGAAAACAATATGCAACTTCCCTTCTCCTCCTCTTTGCGTTTTAAAGAAATCTTCATGCTTAATAGTTATAAACTCGTCTAAATGTGCATTTTTTATATTATCTGTTGCTTTTGCAACAGCACTTGGCGATTTATCGAAACCAATAATTTTATGATGGAAATCTCTAGTTTTTTTCAATAGAGATTCTTCAATTTTTTCAAAAAGATCAACATCCCAATCGTTCCAACGTTCGAATGCAAATTCTTTACGCATTAAATTTGGCGGAATATTACAAGCTATCATTGCTGCTTCAGCTAAAATAGTTCCACTACCACACATTGGATCCATAAAATCCGATTGCCCATCCCAACCAGAAAGCATAATTAATCCAGCTGCAAGAACTTCGTTAATTGGTGCAATATTAGTTGCTGTTTTATAACCACGTTTATGTAACGATTCTCCAGATGTATCTAAAGAAATAGTACAAACAGTACGGTCAATATGTACATTTATCTTTAAATCTGGGAAACGCAAATCTACATTTGGACGCTCACCAGTTTCATCTCTAAACTTATCTACAATCGCATCTTTTGTTTTTTGCGCTATATATAAAGAGTGCGTAAAAACGGTTGAATTAACAGTAGCACTAACGGCTAATGTTCCAGTAGATTTCATGTACTGACTCCAGTCCATTTTATACACATTATCGTATAAATCTTTTTCATTATTAATACGAAACGTTTTAATAGGTTTTAAAATTTTTATTGCAGTTCTTAAAGCTAAATTGGCTTTATACATAAAACCTTTATCTCCAGAAAAACTGACATTTCTAACACCTTCTTTTACGCCCACAGCACCAAGCTGCGTTAATTCTTTTGCTAATATTTCTTCAAAACCAAATAAGGTTTTGGCAACCATATTGAAATTATCTTCCATTCTTTTCGTCTAATAGAATGCAAAAATACTCTATTTTTGTACTAACTAGTAATAAACTAAAATCAGATTCCCATTTTCATGGGAAATAATTATGATAAAAGACGACACAACATGGTATGCTTCATGGTTTAACACTCCATTTTACCATATTTTATATAAAGACAGGGATTATGCCGAAGGCGAAAACTTTATGTATAATCTTACAGAATACTTAAATATTCCTGAAAACGGAAAAATATTAGACCTTGCTTGTGGTAAAGGTAGACATGCTATTTATTTAAATAAAATAGGTTACGATGTTACTGGAGTAGATTTATCTGAAAACAGTATAGAACACGCAAAGCAGTTTGAAAACGATACACTACACTTTAATGTTCACGATATGTGTAAACCATATCACGAACAGTTTGATGCTGTATTTAATCTCTTTACTAGCTTTGGTTACTTCGAAAATGAAGAAGACAACCTTAATACTATAAAAGCCATTAAAGCCAATTTAAACGAAACTGGTTTTGGTGTAATAGACTTTTTAAATAGCGATTTTATTATAGATAATTTAGTACCTGAAAACACAAAAACTGTAGATGGTATCGACTTTTTGCAAAAAAGACGTGTAGAAAACGGTTATATTATTAAAGATATTTCTTTTACTGCCGATGGTAAAGATTACGAATTTCAAGAACGTGTTCGCGCCTTTACTTTAGCAGATTTTGAAGCACTTTTTGAAAAGGCTGGTGTTTATTTACTTGATGTTTTTGGAGATTATAAATTAAATAAATTCCATAAAAAAACATCTCAACGTTTAATACTTATTTTTAAGTAAACTATGCTTGTAAATATTATATTACCTATACTATCTGTTGTTTTAGGCTTCTTTATCGTTTTTGCTTTTAAACCAAATAAAGCTAAGTATTTAAAATTACTACTTGCTTTTAGTGGTGCCTTTTTATTATCTATTACTGTTTTTCACTTTCTTCCAGAAGTGTATCATAGTGATTATAAAAGTGTAGGACTCTTTATTATGATTGGTATTTTACTCCAAATTATATTAGAGTTTTTCTCTAAAGGTGCCGAACATGGCCATGTACATATTAGTAAAAACGAAACAACATTTCCTTGGCTACTGTTTATTAGTTTAAGCATACATAGTGTATTAGAAGGACTACCAATAGATGGGCATACAAATTTAATTTATGGTATCATTATCCATAAATTACCAGTTGCTATTATACTATCGACATTCTTTTTAGCTTCAAAAATGTCTAAAACTAAATCTTTAGCATTCTTGTTATTATTTGCTTTAATGACACCTTTAGGCGTGTTTTTATCGGCTAATTTTAACTTCTTTGAAAACTATCATATTCAAATTTCGGCAATAGTAATAGGTATCTTTTTACATATTTCTACAACTATTTTATTTGAAAGTAACGAAGACCATAAATTTAATATCACCAAACTAGCAACTATTATTAGTGCAATTATAATAGCTTATTTTATATAGCAAATTCCTACGAAAGCAGGGATCTCATATTTTTTTTTATAAATTTGATATTATAGCATTTAGTTTTTATCCGTAATGGATTGAGTATTTTTATCAAAAAAAAGTAATACATTAATATAGTGACTAAATCACTAGATTCCTGCTTTCGCAGGAATGACAAAATAGCCTGAAAACGTTAAGTATCGAGAACAAGCTAATTAACCAAACCTTCTCGATACAAATTGTTTCATGCTGCAACAATTTATTCGAAGTGACAACAGAATAAATTTTTAACCATAAACTTGAAAACGTGTTTAGCAAAGAAGAATCAAGACAAATAAAACAATTATTCTGGACCAGTTTTGGGAAATCTTTTCCAACAAAATGGATTCTATACAATACTAAAATAAAAGGTTTTAGCTTTAAATTTTATTTCGATAATAAAAGTGCACACGTTAGTTTGGACCTAGAAGACGATTTAGAAAACCGTATTAACTATTGGGAAAAACTACAACAAGTAAAATCTATTTTAACTACAGATTTTTTACCAGATGCTATTTTTGAAGAAGAATACTATCTCGATAATGGGAAAGAAATCTCTAGAATTTATGTGCCTTTAGGTTATAAAGTATCTATTCATAATAAAAATACTTGGCAAGAAGTTATGGTGTTTTTAAACGAAAAAATGAGTGCTTTTGAAGCCTTTTATTATGAGTATGAAGATTTTATAAAAGCCTAAATAATTGGTATCTTCGTTTTTTAAAGCATAGAAAATGAAGACACTACTCTATTATTCCTTTTTAGTATTATTAGCTTTTAACTGTACAAATAAGCCAGGAAATAGCGATCCAATACCTAAACACGACAACTTTACAATCAACTCTCAATTCGTAAATGAAGAAAGAGTAATAAACGTATGGGTTCCCGAAAATTATAATGCTATTACAGATTCACTTCCTGTGCTATACATGCCAGATGGAGGTATAAAAGAAGATTTTCCGCATATAGCGAATACCGTCTCTAAGTTAATAGCGTCTAAAAGTATTCCGCCAACAATTTTAGTAGGTATTGAAAACACTGAGCGTGGAAGAGATTTAACTGGCTTTTCTGAAATTAAAGACGATGAGCAATATTGTCCTTTAACAGATGGCGCTAAAAACTTTAGAGCTTTTATTACTCAAGAATTAATGCCTAAAATTGATAATGAGTATAGAACTACTGCAAAAAAAGGCCTTATAGGCGAGTCTTTAGCCGGATTATTTGTAATGGAAACCTTGTTTTTACAGCCCGAAGCTTTCGATTATTATATTGCCATGGATCCTTCCTTATGGTGGAATAATCATTATTTAGAAAGAAAAGCTAGCGATTATTTAAAACAGTTTCCAAACA
The DNA here is from genome assembly GCF_947500605.1 of uncultured Lacinutrix sp. Lineage (GTDB taxonomy): Bacteria > Bacteroidota > Bacteroidia > Flavobacteriales > Flavobacteriaceae > Lacinutrix. The sequence goes on from NZ_CANMSJ010000001.1 coordinate 598,259, forward strand.
AAGACATTATACTTTGGTTTGCTGGTTCTGCTGTAGAGGATATTTCAATACACACAAACAACCTTGCTAAGACTTTAGAAAACGATCATCCAAATAATCTAATTTGGAACTACTCTAATGAGCCTAACGAAGAGCACAGCACCATTTTTAGAGCCACAAAAGAAAAAGCTATGATTTGGGCTATGAATAAAAACGAATAGCTAAAAAAGCATTCCAATTAAAAACAAAATAGACTTTTAATAAATAGACTTCACAAAAAAGCCTCAGTAATACTGAGGCTTTTTTGTATTATCACTCCTACTCTCATAGGAAATAGTTTATAAATATTTAAAGTGCCTTCTTAAAACTAAGCAGCAACCTTTTCTTGCGTTAATTTATTTACGACTAAAGAAATAGCGCCATCACCAGTAACATTACAAGCAGTACCAAAACTGTCCATTGCAATGTATAAAGCAATCATTAATCCTAACATTTCATCATTAAAACCTAGCATAGACTGTAAAATACCAACAGCAGCCATAATTGCACCTCCAGGTACACCAGGTGCAGCAATCATAGCGATTCCTAACACAAATATAAATCCTGCAAAAAGTGTAAAACTAAATGGCATACCATGTAAAATCATTAATGCCATAGCACAAGCTGTAATTTTCATAATACTACCAGAAAGATGTATTGTAGCACATAAAGGAATAACAAAACCGGCAATTTTTTCTGAAACACCATTCTTTAAAGCTTGTTCTAAAGTCACAGGAATAGTAGCTGCCGAAGATTGAGTTCCTAATGCTGTAAAGTACGCAGGCATCATAGTTGCCAACAATTTAAAAGGATTCTGTTTTGTAAGTATACCTGCAATAGTATATTGAAGCAGTAATAATAAAATATGTAAGGCAAAAATAACACCTATAATACTAATGAATACAGAAAGTATTGAAAATACTTTTCCGCTAAAAGACATGCTTGCAAATATGCCTAAAATAAATAGTGGTAATAATGGTACAATTACCTTTTCAATTAATTTCATTATAATCTTCTGAAAATCTTTAACCACTAATTTTAAAGTTGATTTCTCTTGAGAAGCAAGACCTAAACCTATTACAAAGGCTAAGACTAAAGAAGTCATAACATCTAATGCTGGTGGAATGGTGATGCTAAAATATGGTAGTAATTCGCGTCCAGCATCGGTAATTTGAGCTGCGTCATTAACATGAGATTCTAGAAGTGCTGGAAATATATTGGATGCTGTAAAATAAGTCATAAACCCAGAAAACAAGGTCGAACCATAAGCAATACCTGCAGTAAGTAATAATAATTTACCAGCTCCTTTTCCTAAATCGGAAATGGCAGGCATTATTAAACCCATGATAATTAACGGAATTGCAAAATTTAAAAACTGACCAAAAAAGGCATTAAAAGTTGCGAATACGCGGTTTAAAGATTCTGGAAAGTACTGACCAAAAACAATACCTAATACTATGGCTAAAAAAACTTTAAATAATAAGTTCGAGAATATACGTTTCATAATATCTACAAATTAATAGAAAGCAGTATTTGCCTTGCTATAGGTTATTTTTAAGCTCGCTAATATACAACCAATCTAAGGATAGAACATTTAATAATATCTCTTTTTTTGAGCTCTAAAATTAATACGTATTTATAATATTCTCTAGACTTATAATTACATTTAATAAAAACAAACTCTATGTAAAAACAAACAGCCCTTACTAATTAAAGTAAAGGCTGTTTTATTATATATTATAATTGCTTTATTCAGCAACTTCTGTTTCCAGAATCTCTACAACTTCAAGATCAAAAATAAGGTCTTTACCAGCTAAAGGATGATTTGCATCTACTACAATACTTTCTTCCTTAACTTCTACAACCAATAAATTCATTTCTCTACCATCTGGAGCTTTAGAAACTAATCCCATACCAACTTCTGGAGCCATATCTTGAGGAAGTTCAGATTTGTTTACTTCATGAAGTAATTCTTTATTAACCTCTCCATAAGCTTCATCTTTAGGAATAGTAATGGTTTTCTTTTCGCTTACTTTCATATCAATTAAACCTTTTTCAAAACCAGGAATTAATCTTCCTTGTCCTAAAACAAATTCTATTGGTGCTTCTCCTTCAGACGTATCAAAAATCTTTCCATCAGATAATTTACCTGTATAATTTACTTTTACTGTACTGTTCTCTTTTACTTGACTCATACTATATTCTTCAATTTTAAAAAATACATTTTGCATAATTATTACACAAAACTATTTTAGTTTAAACTTATAGTTATGGTTTCTGCCAAAATCACGCCAAAATACTAAAATGATGATTTACAAATTGATAACGCAGCCGTTTAAAACAAACAAAAACGTTTGTAATCCTCTTATAGTGGGTAACCGTAACTATTGTCATCAGTTTTAAAATAATTTATTGATACATAATTTAATCAGCAACTATGTCAGTTAAATTAATAATCGTTTTAAAAAGTATGTCAACTCTGCAAAAATGTTAGATTATTTAGAGGTATTAAGTAATTCTATTTGAAGGATTGACAAGCTTTAATTTCAGAAATATTTCAGCTATCTTCGTTTAACATCTTATAAAAACTATGTCGAAAATTTTAATCACAGGGAATGGATTTGATTTGAATATTGGATTACCTACTGCTTACATTGATTTTATCAAAATATTAGAGTATATACAAAAAAATGATACAATTACATTTAATTCAATATTTTCTCTATCTAATAATCATTCTCTAATTAAAGAGAAATTTAATTCTTTTGAATTAAATAACGAGATGATTAATGAACTTAAAAAAGATCTAAGTATTAACGAATGGTTTAAATTCTTTGAAAATGAATTGAAAATTGAAACTTGGATAGATTTTGAAAACAAAATTGAATATGTATTGAATAACATATACTCATCAGTTGACTACTTAAAGGATGATCTATTCAGTAAAGGGTCTTTGAGACTAACTAATATTTATTACCCAAAAACATTATTCAATTCTAATTTTGAAATAATAGAAGTCTTAAAAGTTTTTAATGTAATACAGTATGATCCAAAAGTTCTTCAAAGTATAAGATTAAATCCAGATTATTTAATTAAAAAATATGATTACTTCATAGATGTTGATTTGGATAAAATTTCAAAACATCTTCATACTCAGCTAAATCATTTTAAGAAAATTTTTAATTCGTATTTTGAAATATTCGTTTTTCCTTTTTACAATAATTACAAAAATACTGAGCCAAATTTATATCGTAATATTGACGAACATTACACATTCAATTACACTCCTACTTTTGAGAGATTTTATAATTCTAATATTACAAAATATTTACACGGGAAAGCTGGTTCATCCGAAGATAAAATTGTTCTCGGGATTAATGATATTCCAATGAAGAATGAACATTACAAAAAATATTTTATTCCATTTACTAAATATTTTCAAAAACTAAATAATAATTCAGAATATACTTTTATTAAATGCCTGAAGGAAAATTATTCAAATGATAGAGATATGTTTTTTTTCATTGGACATTCTTTAGATGAATCTGATAAAAATTATATAAATAGTATATTTGATTATATAACAGATTCAAAAGGTAAATTAAAAAAAATTATTATTGTTTATCATAATAAAAAAGCTAAGTCTAAACTAATATTGAATCTATTGAACATTAGAGGAACTAAAAATATACAACTTTTAACAGAGGAAGAAAATCTTATTTTTATCCCTATAGATTCACCAAAATTAAAGCAATATTTAGATCAAGACATTAGCCCAATGTTAGATTCATTTGGTATACGTTAAAAATGCTAACTTAAGACGCATATAAATTAACTACTTGATTAGTTATGACTTACGAACATTCCTGCGGAATATTCTATCTGTGATTTATTTACTAAATTAGTTGTTTAACCACGAAACTAACCATACACAACAACGTTAAAAAAAACTAAAATATCAAACCTCTAAACCACATAAAAGTACACCATTAAAAAGTGAAAAATAGCGCCTGCAAGCACAAACAAGTGCCAGATAACGTGATAAAACAATTTCTTTTCAAGTGTATAAAAAATAATTCCAATAGTATAAGATGCACCACCAAGCATTAATAATGTAATACCTTCTGGTGGCATTGTGTTTTTTAATTCCGAGAAATCGAAAACAATTAGCCAACCCATTACAAGGTACAAGAGTGTAGAAAACACATTAAATCTGCCGGTAAAGAATATTTTTAAAACCACACCAAAGGCGGCAATTCCCCAAACAACAGCAAACAATGTCCATCCTAAACTTTGCTCTAAGTTTATTAATAAAACCGGTGTATAGGTTCCTGCAATAAGCAGGTAAATACTTATGTGATCTACAATTCTAAAAGTATGTTTATACTTTTCATCTTTAACATAATGATAAATTGTAGATGCCGAAAAAAGAACAATTATAGAGATACCATAAACAATAACACTAAATAAGCTATAGCTTGTTTTATCTGTATCTTTAAGTACAAATAACACTAAGGCTATAATTCCTAAAATAGCTCCTACTCCATGTGTAATAGTATTCCAGAATTCTTCGCGTTGAGTTTGTATGCGCATTTAATGTTTCGTTTTTATAGTTCTTTCTTATCGTTTAACCACTTGCTAGTAAGCTTGAAAAAATCTATGTCTAAAGCTGATTTCTGTTCTTCTAAAACACCGTTTTGAAAGTTACGTTGCAGTATATCTTCTATTAAATAATCTTCTTTTACATTTTCTGGATCGAACTCTCTTTTTAGAGAAATATCGAAAAAATAAGCTGTATTATTAAACCAAAAAGCTCTCCAACCGTTACGCAACTCTTTTATTAAAGAAAAAGCAGTTTCTCCTGTTTGCCTATGAATAAGCTTTATAAGAATTTGACCTTCGGTTCTGGTCATTTTTTTTAATTCGGCAGAAAATTCATTTTCAATATATTTTTGAACCTTCTTAGCATAACGTCTCTGCTTTCTTTTAGAATCTAAAGTTTCTAATTGCTTGGTTAACGAATCTAGTCTTTCGGCTGCCATTTTAGCATAAGGATACACTTTTAGCGTTTTTCGTTTTAAAATATAATAACGTCTTCTATTATCTTGACTATTAAATTTAAGTTTATGTAATAGTAAAACTTCTTCAAGATTTATAGCTTCACGAGGTATCGAATCGCCTTCAACAATCATGAATTCAACTTGCGTTGAATCTTGTTCTATTTCTAGAGTTTGTCCGAGAATTAACATCGGAAACACTAATAAAAGTGGTAAAATATACTTCATATTAAAGTTTAAGCTAAAACCGTTCCAAAAAAAAGTTAGCGGTATTATAGCAAAATTAATAATTATACTATTCTTAACTATTAAATAGCAGCGATTATTGTTATTTTAGTAAAAAATTAAAACAATGGCAAAAAAGAGCATACTTAACAAAAAGTCTATGGACTTTTTAGAAAAATATTTAAACAATGCTGCACCTACTGGTTATGAGTGGGATGGGCAAAAAATATGGATGGATTACTTAACTCCGTATGTCGATGAGTTTTTTACAGATACTTATGGAACAGCAGTTGGTGTAATTAATCCAAAAGCAAAATATAAAGTAGTTATCGAAGGTCATGCAGATGAAATCTCTTGGTATGTTAACTATATTAGTGAAAAAGGACTTATTTATGTGGTAAGAAATGGTGGTAGTGATCACCAAATAGCACCTAGTAAAATTGTAAATATCCATACTAAAAACGGTATTGTAAAAGGTGTTTTTGGATGGCCAGCAATACATACAAGAAGTAAAGCTAAAGAAGAGGCTCCAAAACCAAACAATATTTTTATAGATTGTGGTTGTAAAACTAAGGAAGAAGTTGAAGCATTAGGTGTACATGTAGGTTGTGTAATTACGTATCCAGATGAGTTTCATATTTTAAATGAAAACAATTTTGTTTGTCGTGCTTTAGATAACAGAATGGGTGGTTTTATGATTGCTGAAGTGGCACGTTTACTTAAAGAAAACAAGAAAACATTGCCTTTTGGTCTTTACATTACAAACTCTGTACAGGAAGAAATAGGATTACGTGGTGCACAAATGATTACCGAAACTATTAAGCCTAACGTGGCTATTGTTACAGATGTAACACACGATACTACTACTCCAATGATTGATATGAAAGTTCAAGGAGAAGTAGAAATTGGTAACGGTCCAGTAATTGCTTACGCACCTGCTGTACAGCAAAAACTACGTGATTTAATTACAGATACTGCAGACGCTAACAAAATACCTTTTCAACGTGCTGCGTTGTCTAGAGCAACAGGAACAGATACAGATGCTTTTGCTTATAGTAATGGTGGTGTTGCTTCGGCATTAATCTCTTTACCTTTACGTTACATGCATACAACAGTAGAAACTGTACATAGAGATGATGTAGAAAACGTAATTAAATTAATTTACGAAACATTACTTAAAATTGAAGATGGTGAAACATTTTCTTATTTTAAATAACTAGCTAAGCTAGATTTGGCAAATAACAGAATAATAATTAAGCCTCTTTTAGAGGCTTTTTTTAATCTTATAAAGTATGGACGAGTTAATAGACATTGTTAGCAAAGATGGTAAACCAACAGGTGAATCTGCTTTAAAAAGTGAGATCCATAGTAAAGGACATTACCATAATACTGCACACATTTGGTTTTACACCAGAGAAGGCGAAATACTATTAGCACAACGTGCGGCTTCAAAAGTAATCTTCCCGTTACTTTGGGATGTATCTGTCGCTGGACATATTGATGCTGGAGAGACTATTGAAGTTGGTGCTCTAAGAGAAATTAAAGAGGAAATTGGGTTAAAAATAAAAGCATCAGATTTAGAAAAAATTGGTGTTTTCGAGTGTTTCCAAACTTATCCAAATGGTATTAAGGATAATGAATTTCATCATACTTATATAGCTGAATTATTACTACCTGTTTCATGCTTAAAACTACAAAAGGAAGAGGTTGAGGCTTTAAAGCTAGTTAGAATGTTCGATTTTTTTGAACTCCTAGAAAACAGCGAAATTAACGGTCATTTTGTAGCAAGTAACTACGACTATTACAAAAAGGTTTCCGATGCTATTTTAGAAAGAGTAACATAGTTAACACTTACCAAAAAAAATAAAAAACTCAACTTTAAATAAAGTTGAGTTTTTTTTTAATCTACTCACGATAAAAGCATAAGCCCTTGTTGATTAATAGCTTTATCATCTTATGTTATTTACTACGCGAGTATCGAGAAATAAAACAGTCGATATTGGTTAAATACCTCCTCTTATTATTCATATTACAAACATATAATTCAAATGGACAGAATATGTCTGTTTGGTGATATGTTTAAAAAAAAATTAATAATAACCCAAAATAAACGCTAAATGTTCCTTTACATAAGCCTTAACATGAGCCGGACCAACAACCTTAACCCAAAGGTTATACTTTAAAATCTCCATTAAAAACTCATAATTGGGCTCGATATAAATTTTTATTTCGCCCCAAATATTAGCATTCTTATAATCTAAAGATTCTGTTTCGGCAGCTTTAGGACGAGAAATAATTTGTTGAGAATGATGCAATGGATTACTCTCTAAATACTTAAAATGATGATTAGCAACTTGAATATGTATCCATTCTGCCTTACTATCCGTTTTTAAAATACCAATAACATCCTTAAAATAGTTTTCAGGATTAAAGGTTATAGGTTGCTTAACAGCATGTTTAGTTATATTTAAAGACTTGATTCTATCATCTAAACAAAACGCATAAATACCGTATTTATCGTTATGTGCTATTAAATACCAAGCTTTATTAATCTCTTTAATGTGCAACGGTTGAAAGAAACCTGTAATGGTTTCAAAACCATTATCATCATACCAACCATGATAAGAGATTTCTATTAAAAATTGCAATTCTATAGCTTGTATTAAAGGTACCAAGTCTATATAAGAACTTAAAGAGCTTCGTGTAGTAGTAACGTGTGCTTTCCAAGAATGCGCATGATGATGTAAGAGATAAAGTTCTGTTTTTTCATATATCTCCTTTAATGCATCGCTTAATTCGTTACCTTCTAAATAATAACCATAATTACGTTTGTGTAATATTATGGTTTGGTAATAAGACTTTATTTTTTCTAAATCACGCTTAATCGTCTTTTGAGAAAACTGATTTAACTTATCGTATAACGGATCATCAATATTATCTATACGCAAGCGGTTTAACGCATTTTGTAAATCTTCTAACGGCACATAACCATTTTTTTCAATCCCATAAACTTTAGGATTTGAAATAACTCGTGATATATAATAGCGTCGAAGAAACTCTGGTGTCATATTAAAAAAATGAAAAACGAAAGTAATACTAATCTTTGAAACAGCTAACGGAACGGTTTTATATATTTGGACAATAAATACAATTTATGACATCGGTTTTTAGTAAAAAAGACTTTATCGCTACCAAATGGTTTACGCTAGAAAAACTGATTCAGTTTGCTACCGGTGTGTTTATTGTTCCTCAAATTTTTAGTACTTTAGGCACTGTCGATATTGGTAAACTTAAGTTTGTAGAGTCTGTTTTAGGATTATTTGCGCCTTTATTTTTTTTAGGTCTCACTGCTATTTGTATTAGAGAAATTATATTTAATCCAAAACGAAGCGAACAAATTCTAGCCACTGCATTCTATTTAAGACTTGCAAGTTGGATTGCTATATTTATTGGAATTACAATCTACTTTTATGTTATAGAAAGTAGCCCATTAACGAGCTTATATATTATAATTACTTGTAGTTACTTCTTTAAACTTACAGATGTTTTCGAGTATTATTTACTTGCTAAAAAATGGACAAAAATTATATTTATAAGTAAAATATCTAGCCTTATTATTATAGTGTCTTTGCAATATTATGGTGTTAAAAATAATTTGGATGTTAATTATTTTGCGAAGCTTATTGCTTTAGATTTTTTAATTCAAGGCGCTATTTATTACTTCATATTAAAATATAAAAAGCAGTTTTTATTCAAGCAATGGCGCTTTTCTTGGACTTTGGGTAAGTCTCTATTAAAAATGTCTTTTCCGCTTATAGTTTCTAGCGGTTTAATTATGTTTTACATCTCTATCGACGAGTTATTTTTAAAGCATTTTTTAGGAGATCACGCCAACGGAATTTTTGCTACTGTTCAATTTTTAGTGATTGCTTTAAGTTGGAATATTGGCTTTTCAATAATTAACGCATTGTATCCCTCTTTAGCAGAATCTTATAAAGATGATAGTATCCTTTATGCTAAAAAAATAAAAAAACTCTTTAAAATCATGTGCGTATTAGGTCTATTAATTGGCATACTTTATACGCTATTTGGCAACGCTATATTAAATACTTATTTTACTGAAAGCTATGCAGAAGCAAAAAGTCCTCTATTAATATTTTGCTGGGCACCACTTATTATATTTATAGGAATGCTATACGAGAAGCATTTGATTAACACAAACCAACTACAAAAAAATGTCTATCGGTTTATAATTGGCTGTACGTTTAATGTTGTTTTGTGCTATTTATTAATTCCTATTTGGCAAGTTTCAGGTGCTGCAATTGCCGTATTAGTAAGTCATTTTATTACTAATATTGCTTATATCTTTTTAGACCGAGAAAGCAGAAAAGAATTAGTATCTCTTTTTTAATTACTTTTGAATTATGCAACTACTCTTAATGGCACTAGCGCCAATTGTTATTATTATATTTTACATTTATCTAAAGGATAAATACGAGAAAGAACCAATACGCTTATTATTTATATCGTTTTTATTGGGTGCCGTTGTTAGTATTATTATAACCACACTACTCTACTATGCGTTTAATATACTAGTGCCTTTAAAAAATGAACTAAGTATTTGGGAGCAATTTAAACAAGCTTATTTTGTAGTTGGTTTTTCTGAAGAATTAAGTAAATTTTTAATTGTATTACTTTTTGCGCAACGTCGTAAAGAATTTAACGAACCTTTCGATGGTATTGTATATGCCGTAATGGTTTCTATGGGTTTTGCTGCGACAGAAAACATAATGTATGTTATGCAAAGCGGACCAGCAACAGCTTTAGCAAGAGCATTTACTGCAGTGCCAGCGCACGCTACTTTCGGGATTATAATGGGCTACTTTATGGGTAAAGCAAAGTTTGCACCCAACAAATTATACTTAAACTTATTAGGTTTGTATTTTGCTGCTTTGTTTCATGGCACTTACGACTTTTTCTTATTTATAGACTTTGTTCCAGGTATTTGGGTTGGTGCTTTTGTATCTCTCGCTATTGGAATCTTTCTATCTAGAAAAGCTATTAAATACCATCAAAACAGTTCGGTTTTTAAAGACGATTTCGAGCCTATTTCTTAATGAATTTCAAAGGTTTAATGATGTTTTGATTATTAAACGTTTCAAAATACAGTCCATTTACTAATTAACAAATCTTCATAAAATATATTAATCTGTATTATGGATTTCTATATTATACATATATTTACTTGCATTTAAATTGAATAAAAATGAACAAATCCTATAAAGTAAAAGTCAATACTACTACAGAAATTGATATTACCAATAATGATGTTTCAGCTTTAGATACTATAGAAGTTTCTTCGTCTAAATTTCATATTCTTCAAAATAACACTCCTTTTAAAGCCGAAATTATTGAAGGTGATTTCAACAATAAAACATATAAAGTAAAAGTCAATAACAATACTTATTCTGTTTTAATTCAAAACGATTTAGACGAATTAATAACACAAATGGGCTTCGAGGTTGGAGCTACAAAACAGATAAACGACATTAAAGCACCAATGCCTGGGCTTATACTAGACATTAATGTTACCGTTGGACAAGAAGTTAAAGAAGACGAGCCGCTTTTAATTCTAGAAGCTATGAAAATGGAAAACGTTTTCACCTCTCCAAGAGATGGTATTATTAAATCTATATCTGTAAGCAAAGGAGATGCGGTAGATAAAAACGATTTATTAATTGAGTTTGAATAGATACTGCTTGTTCTAATATTTTGTGAAGAAATAAGCAAAATGTATCGAGAACTTGTAATGACTTAAAAATAAGATTTCCATTTTATGGAAATAAAAAACAAATAGATTCTCGTTTTTACGGGAACGATAAATAAATTTATCGATGAAAAAAATACTAATAGCAAATAGAGGAGAAATTGCAATTCGCGTAATGCAAACTGCAAAAAAAATGGGAATTAAAACAGTTGCAGTCTACTCTACTGCAGATAGAAATGCACCACATGTAAAGTTTGCAGACGAAGCTGTTTTAATTGGCGAAGCTCCTTCTAATCAATCCTATTTATTAGGAGATAAAATTATTGAGGTCGCAAAAAACTTACATGTAGATGCTATACATCCTGGTTATGGTTTTCTATCTGAAAATGCAGATTTTGCTGAAGCTTGCGAAAAAAACAACATCATATTTATTGGGCCAAAATCTAAAGCCATTAAAATTATGGGTTCTAAGCTAGCGGCAAAAGAAGCTGTAAAAGCTTATAATATACCAATGGTTCCTGGAACAGACGAGGCGATTACAGACATACCTGAAGCTAAAAAACTAGCAACACAAATTGGTTTTCCTATTTTAATTAAAGCCTCTGCTGGAGGTGGCGGAAAAGGCATGCGTGTTGTAGAAAAAGAAGCAGATTTCACCTCGCAAATGGACAGAGCAATTAGTGAAGCTGTAAATGCTTTTGGTGATGGTTCGGTTTTTATAGAAAAATACGTTACCTCTCCAAGACATATAGAAATACAGGTTATGGCAGATGCCCACGGCAATGTTGTTCATTTATTTGAACGCGAATGCAGTGTACAACGTCGTCACCAAAAGGTTGTAGAAGAAGCTCCTTCTGCAGTACTAACACCAGAATTAAGAGAACAAATGGGAGAAGCTGCCATAAAAGTAGCTAAATCTTGTGATTATCTTGGTGCCGGAACTGTTGAGTTTTTATTAGATAATGATAAAAATTTCTACTTCCTTGAAATGAATACACGCTTGCAAGTTGAGCATCCTGTAACCGAATTAATTACAGGAACAGATTTAGTAGAGTTGCAAATTCGTGTTGCAAGAGGCGAAACACTTCCTATAAAACAAGAAGATTTAAAAATTAAAGGTCATGCACTAGAATTACGTGTTTATGCCGAAGATCCTCTAAACGATTTTTTACCAAGTGTAGGAAACCTAGAAATTTATAAATTACCAGTTGGCGATAATATTAGAGTAGATAATGGTTTCGAACAAGGCATGGATATTCCTATTTATTACGATCCAATGTTGGCAAAATTAATTACCTACGGAAAAACTAGAGAGGAAGCCATTGAGCTTATGATTAAAGCAATACAAGACTATCAAGTAGAAGGTATCCAAACAACTTTGCCTTTTGGTAGTTTTGTTTGCGAACATGATGCTTTCCGTTCTGGAAACTTTGATACACACTTTGTGAAAAAATATTACTCGCCTGAATCTTTAAAAAGTAAGCAGGATGAGGAAGCTAAAATTGCTGCACTTATTGCTGTAAAACAATATATCGAAGATCAGAAGTTATTACGAGTACCTAATTAATTTAAAATATAAGTTGTCTTTCTGTACTTGATACGGAATCCACAATAACATAATATAGATTCTGCAAAATACCGCAGAATGACAAAATTGAAAATAATATGGAATCTAAAATAAAAAATCTTAACGAAAAACTTGCTCAAGCCTATTTAGGTGGAGGACAAGCACGAATAGATAAACAACACGAAAAGAAAAAACTAACTGCTAGAGAACGCGTTATGTATTTGCTAGACGAAGGTTCTTTTGAAGAAATTGGAGCTTTGGTAACCCATAGAACCAAAGACTTTGGTATGGATAAGCAACAGTTTTATGGCGATGGTGTTGTTACTGGTTATGGTACCGTAAACGGAAGGCTTATTTACGTTTTTGCTCAAGATTTCACCGTTTTTGGTGGCTCACTTTCCGAAACACATGCTGAGAAAATTTGCAAGGTTATGGATTTGGCTCTTAAAGTTGGAGCGCCTATAATTGGTTTAAACGATTCTGGTGGTGCACGTATTCAAGAAGGTGTGCGCTCGCTTGGCGGTTATGCCGATATTTTCTATAAAAATGTACAATCTTCTGGTGTAATACCACAAATATCTGCAATAATGGGTCCTTGTGCTGGAGGAGCGGTTTACTCACCTGCAATGACGGACTTTACCATTATGGTAGAAGATACAAGTTACATGTTTGTAACTGGACCAAACGTTGTAAAAACAGTAACTAACGAAGAAGTTACAAGTGAAGAACTTGGTGGAGCAAGTACACATTCTACAAAATCTGGAGTGGCTCACAAAACATCTTCAAACGATATAGAATGCCTAGAAGATGTAAAAAAACTATTAAGTTATTTACCACAAAATAATACCGAAACACCTGCCCTACTTCCTTTTGAATTAAAGGATGAAGTACGAGAAAGTTTATCAACTATTATTCCTGCCAATGCAAATCAACCTTACGATATGCATTCGGTTATCGCAGGTATAATAGATGAAGATTCCTTTTACGAAATACATAAAAATTATGCCGAAAATATTCTAGTTGGTTTTGCACGCTTAGGCGGAAGAAGTATTGGTATAGTTGCCAACCAACCAATGTATTTAGCTGGTGTTTTAGATGTAAATAGCTCTAAAAAAGCAGCACGATTTGTTCGTTTTTGCGATGCTTTTAATATCCCGCTTCTTACTTTAGAGGATGTCCCTGGATTTTTACCAGGAACAGACCAAGAATGGAATGGTATTATTGTACATGGTGCAAAGCTTTTATATGCTTTTAGTGAAGCTACAGTACCAAGAATTACTGTAATTACACGTAAAGCTTATGGAGGTGCTTACGATGTAATGAACTCTAAACATATTGGTAGTGATATGAACTTTGCTTGGCCTAGTGCCGAAATTGCTGTTATGGGAGCAAAAGGTGCTGCAGAAATTATCTTTAAAAAAGAAATTAATGCAGCTGAGGATAAAGAAGTAAAATGGAAAGAAAAAGAAGCAGAATATGCTGAGCTTTTTGCAAACCCTTATAGTGCTGCAGAACGTGGTTTTATAGATGAAGTTATCTTACCAAAAGATACCAGACGAAAACTAATAAAAGCGTTTGCAATGCTTGAAAATAAAGAGGTAGAAAGACCTAAACGTAAACATGGTAATATTCCGTTATAAAATATATTTAATGTTTTAGTTAAGGCTTACAAGCCAAATATTGCTGTAACCGAAGATATAATATACTCTACGCCTATTGCAATAACTATAAAACCTATTATTCTTGAAAGTGCATTTATACCAGAAGCTCCTAAAAACTTCACGATTATATGTGCACTTTTAAGTACTAAGTAAATAGTCAATGTTGCGAGTATAACTGCTCCAACTATAATTCCGATTTCATATGCTTTCTGAAATTCTTGATTATAAGTAATTAACAAAGAAATAGTTCCAGGACCTGCAAGCATTGGTATAGCTAAAGGTGTTAAACTTATAGCTTCTCTACTATGAATATCGTCTTGTACTTTTTGACGTTTCATACCTTTATGTTCTCCAAATTTACCTGTTAATAAAGCAAAACCTGAAGAAGCAATTATTAATCCTCCTGCTATTTTTAAGGCATTTAAACTAATACCGAAAAAAGCCAAAATATACTTACCTGCAAAAAAGGATAATAATAAAATAACAAGTACATCTATTGCAGTCCAAAATGCAGTAATTGCACGTTCTTTTTGTGTGTGATCCATTGTTAATCCTACAAAAACAGGCACTGTTCCTAAAGGATTCATGATTGAAAATAATGCGCCAAAGGCGACTAAAAATAACTCCATTGTTGTTATATATTGTATTTAATTATCGGTTAAGCTATTCATGAAATTAACCAAATCTTTGATTTCATTTTTTGAAAGGTTTAAACTATCTGTTGGTAATGTTTGGTATTCTAAATCAAATCCTAAGCCTGCTCCACCTCCATTATTATAGAATGTAACCACTTCTTCTAAAGAGGTATAAACGCCATTATGCATATAAGGTGCAGTTTTCTCAATATTTCTAATAGTTGGTGTTTTAAAAAATAATTTACGCTCGTTTGTATTGAAAACATGATAGCGCCCAAGGTCTTTACTTACTTTAGAATCTAAATCTGTTGAATTTGGCACACCTAATAATTCCATTTCACTTTCATTAAATGCTGGAGGTACTGTACCATTAAAAACTGGAGCAAAATGACAAGTCGCACATTTTCCTTTGCCGCTAAAAATATTAAAACCATTAATTTCACTTTCTGCAAGAGTGTTTTCTTGATTATTAATATTCCTATCAAATTTAGAATTAAAGGTGTTTAAGCTTCTAATGTATGTAGCTATTGCATGCCTTATTTCTCTATCTGTAGTTTTTTTGTAGAGTGTATTAAAGGTCTTTACATATTCTGGATTCTTGGAAACTGCTTCAGTAACATTTTCTAAATTAGTATGAAATTCATTTTCATTATCAACCACACTTATAATTTGTCCTTCTAAACTTCCAGCTCTTCCATCGTAAAAGAAACTTTGTTGTAGAGATGAATAATTTAATGTTGGTGTATTACGCTTTTGCTTAGGAAAAACGACCATTCCATCAGTAAACGCCTTGTCTTTATGATGACAAGAAGCACAACTCATATCTTTAGTCGCTGATAAATTTTCATCGTTAAACAGTTGTTTACCCAATGCTATTTTTTCTTGTACGTTTTTTACAGGTTTATTACTGTCGCTAAAATAATTTACATTAAACGTTTCTTTAGAAAACAAAGAAGTCATATTATTAGAAAAAGCAAGTTCAAAAGGAAATATTACTTGCCAATCCTGTTGCGTTTTAACTAGGAGCTCTAATTGCTTATGCGTATGGTTTTTGATAAAACTATAGCGATCAAAAACAACAAACTCTTCATTTAAGTCTATAATGGTTTTAGTTATTTCATCTTGCCATACTTTTAAAAGATTTTTATTAATAAAATAATCTTTACTAATTTCTAAAATAGTATTAATAGTCTTGTAAGATAATTGTGCTTCTGCTAGAGATTGTTCTAAAACAGGAGAATCGAAACCTGTAATACCTGTTAAGGCTACACGCGCAATTTGATCTCTAATAAGCCATATTACGTGATGCTTCTTTATATTTAGCTTCGTATTCTTATGTATTAACCCTAAACGATTTTTAGTAGTCTTTACATTTTTTTTAATCTCATTTAAAGCAATAGTATCATCGAATAAAGATTCCTCTAAAACTTGAAATCCTTTAGGTTGTCTTATTTTAATATCTGTAGCGTCTTCCTCTTCAATTTTAAGAATATTTGGTGCATTTAAAAACTTATAATTGTCTTTATCTATAAATGCTAGAATTGGTTCTAATGTTTTAAAAGTTGCTCTTGCTTCTTTATAGTTAGCAATAGCTTCCTCTTTACTTGTAGCAGCTTCTATGGTTTCTAACTGACTAATACATTGTTCTAGTTTTGTTTTATAATGAGTTTCTAATATCGAAAGCGAGTCTACTTCTAAGGTTTCCTTTTCTTGTTTACAACCTAGAAACAAGAATAAAAACAAACACGCACAAAATGTGCGTGTTTTGTTAAGTTTATTATTAAAAAAGAACATACTATCTTTCTAATCCATTTATAGTAAAAAGCATGCTTCCTTCTCCTGTAGCAGGTGTAGCATTTGCATTTGGATCTGTGAAATTATTATTCCATCCATGGTTTTGTGTAATTAAAAGGAATGTTTCATCAACTCCAACAGTTTCAGATATATCTATCATTCCTGTTAGCTCCCAAATACTATTGCTTGTACCATAACCTTGAGCTGCTGCATTATCTTGTCCACATTCTAAAACCGTTTTTAAAACTCCAGTATTTAAATTGTATTGATAAAGTTGAGCATAATGCTGCTTATCTACAGTATCAAAATAACCATTAGGATCTTCTTGAATGTATACGTAGTTTTCTGTTACTAAAATATTATCTGGACTATGAAACATTTTAGCTTTTCCGTTTTCTAAATCTCCATCAAGTACACAAGTAATTGTTCCTACTGAAGATGGATCGTTTTCATTTAAAGTTACTTTATAAACACGTCCATAGCTAGTTCCTTTTCCTACTAATCCTGGCTTTTTTCTTCCTGTAACACAAAAATAGATTTCTCTGTTATTTGCAGCAGAACCTCTTCTCCAATCAATATCTTCTAATCTAGAGAAGCCCATTGCGCCTTTCGTTTTAGCTTCTGTATCTAACATACTAATCTCTGTTTCCTCTAATGGAACAAAATCAATATTATAAGATTGGCCTTCTTCCATATCAACTTCAAAATCTACAGTATCATCTGTAACACGTAAAGCATATAATTGACCTCCAAATAAGTCACCACGATTACCAACATACATTCCTAATTGACCTGAAGGGACTTCGTTATCAGCATGATCATCTCCAATAAATACTACCGTTTTATCTGCATATGCTTCTTTACCAATTACAACAGCATTTTCTGTTGACCATTGACCTAATGTTGGAAGCATTTGTGCAAATGATGAATTACCCGAACTTTTAAAAGGATCTGTTGCAAAAACACCTTTACTTGCTCCTCCCCATTCTCCACCTGATAAATACAATGGTCCGAAACCATGCTCTTGAGGTGTTACTAAAGAACCTGAACATTGTGCTGTAGATGCTGTTGCATTAGCATTTAAAATATACTCACCTTTTACCGGTTTAAAGGTTTCATCTAATTCTATACGTGCAATTGCATAATCTGCTTCTATATTATTTATTAATGTAAATGTACCATCGTCATTTTTTAATAAACCAGCTCCATCTGCCATAGAACCGTAAACAAAATCTGGTGATTGCTCTAATTGATCTTCTGAAGTTAATAGAGGATAAATATTAACATTACTAAACTCTGAAGAGAGATTTAAAAACGATGGCGTTATAGACCTTGCCTTTAACTCTACTAAGTTTACGTTTTCTACATCAACACTATTATCATCTTCTTTACAAGATGCTAAAGCCAAAAGTGATAAAAATCCTAAGGATAATTTAAAATAGTTTTTCATTGTATTTTTTATGGTTTGTTATTTGCTACAAAACAAAACAAACGACATTAATACAATGTATAATTAAAAACATCTAAACATTAAGCTTAGTTTAAGCGAGTGTAAATTGTAAATTTAACATCAATTAATAGTTACTAAATCTTAGCCTGATAAGTGTATAAATCGTAATATCGACCTTTAGCGGCAATAAGATTGTCATGATTACCACGTTCTGCAATTTTACCTGCTTCGATAACCAAAATTTGATCTGCTTTACGAATAGTACTCAATCTGTGAGCAATAACAATTGTAGTTCTGTTTTTTGTTAACTGAGATAAACTTTTCTGAATTAGTGCTTCACTCTCTGTATCTAAATTCGAGGTTGCTTCATCTAAAATAATAACTTTAGGATCTGCTAAAATCGCTCTTGCAATGGCAATACGTTGTCTTTGTCCTCCAGATAGCTTCACTCCTCTTTCTCCTATTAAAGTCTCTAAGCCTTCATCAAATCTATCTGTAAACTCATTTACATACGCTGCTTTAACGGCTGCTTGTAATTGTGCTTCTGTTGCATTTGGTCTTGGAAACATAATGTTTTCGCGTATTGTACCTTCGAATAGGAATTCGTCTTGTAAAACTACTCCTAAATGCTTTCTAAAGCTATTCAGTTTAACTTTAGATAAATCTTTACCATCTATAGTTATCTGTCCTGATTCTGGGTTTAAAAATGTTGCAGATAAACCTGCTATTGTCGATTTACCCGATCCGCTACTTCCTACCAAAGCAATTACAGAACCAGATGGTGCATTAAAATCTATATTATGCAATACCGGTTTTCCTTCTTCATAAGAAAAATTGACATTATTAAATGCAATATCACCTTTAACGTTTTCTAGTTCTACGGTACGGTTTTCGTCATCATCTTCGGCAGCCATATTCATAAGCTCCTCTGTTCTATCTAAACCTGCTAACGCTTCGGTTAATTGACTTCCAATATTACTCATTTGAATAATTGGAGCAATCATAAAACCTAATACTAAGGTGAAGAAAAGAAAATCTCCTGTGGTCATTTCACCTTGAATCATATAATAGCCACCAATTCCCATAATTCCGGTAGTAGCAACACCTATTAAAAATGTTGAAGAACTCGTCATTAAAGCCGTAGCCGTTAAACTCTTTTTTACATTTTGATACAATTTATCTACACCTTTTTCGAAAGCTACATTCTCTTGTTCTTCGGCATTAAAAGCCTTAATGACTCTTACACCTGCCAACGTTTCGGTAAGACGACCTGTAACCTCAGCATTAATTTTTCCTCTGCTTCTAAAAATTGGTCTTATGTATTTAAAGGCTTTTAGTGCAATTATTCCAAAAATGGATAAAGGGACGAATACAAAAAGTGTCATCCATGGATTTAAATTAATTAGTATTACTAGAGATACAACTGCTGTAAATGTACCACCAACCAATTGTACTAAACCTGTACCAATAAGGTTTCTTACACCTTCAACATCTGTCATTATTCTAGAAACTAAAGCACCAGATTTTGTATTATCGAAAAAGCTAATAGGCAACGATAATACTTTCTTTTGTACTTGAGCACGTAACTCTGAAATTAGATATTGCGCTTGTACACTCAATATTTTTGTAAGTAAATAAGAGGTAATTGCTTGCACAGTTATTGCAGCAATTACAATAAGAATAAGCGTCCATAATTTGTTTGAATCTCCACTTGGTACCACATCATCAAGTAATACTTTACTTTGCCAAGGCAGAATTAAACCAGAAATACTTTTAATTATTATTAATACTAAACCAATAAATACCAGTTTACGTCTTGGCCAAATAATGGTTTTAAACGCTTGTTTTAAGGTTACTTTTGGCTTAGCTGTATTTTTAGAATTTTCAGTTTTTAAATGTCGCATATCAAGGAATTATTGCGCAAAGATACGTTTGAAAAAAGCAATAAACTTCTACTAATAAATTAATATTTTGTTAATAGAGAGTAAGTTGTGAATAGTGATCCTTTTTTAATGAATAAACAAAAAAAGTCCTCAAGAAATTATACTCTTGAGGACTTTATATTTAGCATTAACTATGTTAATTACCTAACCATTAACTTTTTAGTTACAACGCCATTTTCATTATTAATTCTAACAAAATACAAACCTGATGCGTATTGAGAGATATCAACTTTAAATTTATTAGTTAAATTAATATCTTTTGAATAATGCATTAGTTTACCTAAAGCATTAAATACTCTAATAGTTGCAGTTTCATTTTTAGTTGAAACAATATTAAAGCTTTCGCTAGCAGGATTAGGATACATTGTAATGTTTTGTTCTAATGCATCTGCTAATACTGAATCTCCAGAACTAAGTGTATTAATATCGTAGCGAGGCGTTCTCCAGACACCACGACCATAAGTTGCTACATATAATTTATTATCAGCATAATTAACTTCTAATTCTGCAACTTTTACATTAGGTAAATTATTAACAAAAGGTTGCCAACTATTATTAGTAGTATTATCTAAATAATATACACCATAATCCATACCTACATATAATCCATCATTTGCATTGTTATCCCAAACGACTGCTAATGCACTAAAATTAGGAAGGTCGTATGCAGATAATGTCCAAGTTGTTCCACCATCTGTAGTTATAAATACTTTACCACTGTCTGCAGAAGCTACAGCAACCTTATTAGGATCTGATGGATGAATAGAAAGAGAATTTACATAACCACCAGTATAAGCAACTAATTCTGTCCATGTTCCAGAACCTGTTGTTGTTTTATAAATTTTATTAAGATATGCAGTATACATAGTAGTTGGTAATGATTTTGCTACTTTTAACTGATTTAAATTAGAATCGAAAACTTGTGAAATAGGTGTCCATGTATCTCCTTGGTTAGTTGATTTATAAACTTGGTTGTAACCACCGTATATAACATCTACAGCTACTGGATCTTGCTCAAAAGGAGTTACCCAATTCCCAGATTTACCATCTGGAGAGTTTATAGCCTGTCTTGTTATTCCTCCATCTAACGATTTACTTAAAGTTCCATTTTGCGTAGTACCATAAATAATTTGGCTATTCGTTTTATCAACAAAACCTTCCATACCATCTCCACCTAACCAGTCTTGCCATACTCCACCAGAAGTTCGTGTAACACTACCATTATCTTGTGCTCCTCCAGTAATTACAACAGAACTTGTTTGACTTATACCAAATGCGTAAAATTGTCTAATTCCAAGTCCTGTAGATATATCTGTAAAGTAACTAGTACTCATAGGTCCTGCACTGTTAGTCGCTTTAAAGATACCACCATCGGTAGTTGTATAAAGTGTACTACCAACAAATTGTAATAAATCTACATCGGCATGAGAGTATCCCAAATTGTTTGATTGTGCCTCTGTAACGCTCCAATTTGTTGAAGGATTAAATGTAACTCCTCCATCAAGTGAACGCCATGTATTAACACCAGCGATATGGACCTCATCTGCATTAGTATGACTTACAGCAATATCCATATCTCTTGGAGCCTGTCCACTTGTTGTATCCTCAGCATCGGTAGCTGATATGCTATAACCAAAATAATTTTTTCCTGCATGATTTAAAGGAGTGAATTGATCTCCACTGTCTGTAGATTTATAAATTCCTTTAAAAGATGAACCGGAAATTCCGTTTGCTTCTAATAAGTAAACAACAGACGGATCGTTCTCTGTTATTGCAAGCATTTTTGCACCAGTTCCAAAAACATTAGGTGTAGCAGACTCAAAACCATCACTAAAGAAAACTGCTGATGATGCATCTTCTACTGAAATATCATCTAAATTAACACCTCCTCCTCCGTAGGTTTCAGAGGTTGTAATTTCGCCTTCAAAAGCAACATAATAATCTGCCGTTGGATTTGGTAAATTTAATGTAATATCTACCCAAGCATTTTGAACAACTGTATAATCTACTAATTGAACCCATGCTCCTGCCTCAGAAGTTTTGTAGTAAACTTTTAATACATCTACAGCTCCAAAATATTCTGGTAATGCGTAAGAAAATTTCAATACAGGATTTATTGCTGTACTAAGATTTAAACTTGGTGTAATTATTTTAGTTTTATCACCAGAAACTGAAGTAGAAGCATTTACTTTTGCAAATAAGCCCAATCTATCTCCTGTTTTAGGTAATATTGTTGTCACTCCAAAATGCTCAAAACCTTTATTTTCAGATTTCCAGTTTAAAATACCACTGACATATTCTGTAGTAAAATTAGGAACTCCATTTGGAGCTTCTAATTTTGTAAATGTATCACCTCCATCTATAGATTTAAACACAGATCTCCCAGAGGCATAAACGACACTTGGATCTGTAGGTTTAAATTCAAAATCATAGCCTCTTTCATTAGCATCTGGATGAATAAGAGACCAAGAAACTCCAGAATTAATTGATTTGTAGAGTCCTCCACTAGCACCTTCTACACTACAATACATTTTTGTAGGCGTATTTGGATCTATTAATATTTTATTAACCTCTCCTGTATTAATGCTACTTGTTACTAAATTCCATGTAACACCTGCATCTATAGATTTAAAAATAGTACCATTATCTGATCCCCAAAAATAAATAGAAGGATTAGTTGGGTGCATTGCTAAAGAATACACTTTCATGTTTATATAATTATCACTTAATGGTAACCAGTTAGCACCTCCATCTGTTGTTTTCCAAACACCTCCAGTTTCGGCACCTACAATAATGTGGTTTTCATTTCCGTTTTCGAAAGCTAAAGAAGTAATTCTACCTGTACCTGGATTCCATCCTGAAGTTGCATTAAAAGAATATGGTCCTAATTGTTCCCAATTTCCAGGATCTGGTGAAGAGGTTTTAGAACTTACTGCATTTTGATTTCGGTAGTTATTATAATTTTCTAACTCATTATAATAATAATTTGTAGATTTTAAAACGCCATTCTCTTTAGTAGAGCGTAAAGCTTGGTACTCCCAACGTTTATATTGTTTGTAACCTGTTCCCTTTCCTTTTCCACTTACTTCAAAATAGGTTTCGGCTGCGTCTTGAATTTCTTGAACTGTGTAAGTTCCTTCCTTTATCATGCTACTATAATCTTTCGATTGCGAAAACATGAATGCTGATGACAACAATAAAGTAATTAAATAAATTTTTTTCATTTATAAAGTTTTTAAAATTATTTTTTATTGAGGGAGTTATTTTTTTCGAATAACAAAAAGAGCCACAGTAGGATGGCTCTAATTATCATTCTGCTAATAATCAATCAATCTACTTGATGATTATCTTTTGTGTGGATACTGTATTTCCGTCAGTCATTCTAACAACATAAATTCCTGTAGCTACATTACTAACATCTAATGTGTTTACACCTGAATTCAATTTTCCGTTTTTAACTAATCCGCCAATAACATTGTACATTTTATAATTAAAATGGTTACTACTATTATTTATTTTAATGTTTAAAACACCTTCATTAACTGGATTTGGATAAACTGAAGGCGCATCTACTGTACTAACTTGTACTTCATCTACACCAAGTGTGTTATTAGAAACACTAATTTCCCATAAACCTCTACCGTAAGTACCAACTACTAATTTGTCTTGTGTATAATTAATTTCGATATCGTTAACCACAACATTAGGTAGACCTTCTCCTAATTTAGCCCAGTTATCTGTTCCTGTTTTAAAATAAACACCTAATTCTGTTCCTAGAAAAAGAATTTCTTGACCTTGGTTTTGCTTTAAAACTACTTGCTTTGTTATAATGTTTGGTAAACCATCAGAAATATTTGTCCAGTTACTACCACCATCAATAGACTTAAAAACTTTTGAACCATCTATATATCCATTTACTGTTGCATATAGTGTATTTGTATTATTTTGATCTAAAGAGATTGAATTCATTTTTGCGGAAGCTTCTGGTTGATTAACAGAGCTCCATGAAGCACCATCATTACTCGATTTTTTCACAGCAGTCTCTCCAATTACAAATAAATTATCTCCAAAAGTCTCTATGTATTCTATTTTACCTGCTCCAGAATTAAGATTACTCCAAGTATCTCCTTTATTAGTAGACTTATAAACATCTGCAAAGCCTCCATAAAGTGTTGTTGGAATTGTAGAATGCATTTTTAATGTCCAAACAAAAGGTGCACCAGCAGTAGGTGTTGTTAAACTTGTTCCCCAAACATCACCTAAGAAACCATTATCTGCTCTAGTTAAGGCTCCATTTTGAGCTCCTAAATATCTAATTTGTGGATTAGAATAATCTATTGCAGTACAAGTACCATCTCCTGCTCCTGCAGTAACCCATGTTGGTGTTCCACCTACCATTTCTAAACTATAACCATCATTATCTTGGTTTCCCATAATAATGTTATCTGTACTAGTTTCTGGTGTTATTGCTACAGAATATAACTGTGTAACTATTACTCCGTTAGATTTGTATTCTACTGTAGGTTTTTCGTCTGCAATATTAGAATAAGTGACAAAATTCAAACCACCATCGTTAACATTCCAAAAAGAATACCCACTATCTAAAGTTCCTATTTCATGAATATCTGCGTGTCCATAAGATCCTTCCGAAGTATTATCAGACCATGAATTGTTTAAAGTTACGTACCAAGTGTTTCCTGAATCGTCTGAATTTATACCATCAACAACACCACTTACAATAAGTCCGTTTTTAACAGCTAAACATTGATTGTATGAACCTTGTGTACTATAACCAGTAGCAAGAACTCCTAAATTAGCAAGTGCAGGAGTTGCAGCTGCTGGATTGTATGTAGAAACTTGACCATTATCATTCTGTACATAAAACACACCTGTTTCGTCTGTAGTTATTGCATGACGTGCAGTATCGTTTCCTTCAGAAATTAAAGTACTCCATGTTGTTCCATTATTAGAAGAGAAAAATAATCCTCCCCAACTGTCTGAACACATAATATTATTACCATTTCTATGAAACTTCCCTAAAACGGCATCATCATAATTATGAGCAAATACATTGGTCCAAGTTGTACCACCATTTGTAGTTTTCTTAATGTATTTATTGGTTCCAACAATTACAGTATTAGCATCTATTACAATTAAATTAGAAGTAATTTCTTTATCTTCTAAACTAAAAGTAAGATCTGTTGGTTGGTATGTTTCCCCAAAATCTGTTGACTTATACACACCAATAGAGTTAATATGTTTTGCATCATAATCTCCAGTAGAAATATAAATAATTCCTGGGTTATTAATATCTGTACTACTACTTTTAATATCGGTAACACCAATTCCCGCAAGGAAATCTAATTTGGGAGTCCAAGTAGTACCATTATTGGTAGATTTCCAAACACCACCAACTGGAGCACTTACAAATAATACATTTTGATTGGCATCTGTAGCATGCTCATATCTTAAGAAATTAGTTAAACGTCCTAATTGAGGATTGTTTGGGTATCCATTTGCATCTGGAACTTCTTGAGGCCCAATATTAGACCAACTCTGTCCGCTGTTTGATGTTTTACTATTCGTGTTATTTAGCTTACTTGCATTTAAGTTCTGATTGACTCTTCCTTTTGCATCAATAATTCCAGAATTATACCAACCAGTAAACGCGTTTGGAAAATTACCATCTACATCTACTCTATCTTTCCAGAAATAAGCCCAACGTTCAAATTGTTTGTGTTTTTTAATTTCGGTTTTAGAAGCATTCTTATTGTACGCACCAAGTTCTTCTCTAACTTGATTTACAATTTCATAATAATTACTGCCTTTTAATGTTGTTGCAGATTTGTAGTCTATAGATTGTGAATGGGACACAATTGTAAAAACTAGCAATAAAAAAGTAATTGTTTTTTTCATTTTTTAGATATTAGTATTTAAATCAATACAAATATCTAATAACCTCTATTTACTACTATTATAAAGGACTACGCACTTACTACGCACTATATAAAAACAGCTACTATTTAGAAAAAAACTATTAAATGGCTCTTGTTTTTGTTTCTTTAAATGTTTCGTTTAGGTATTCTAAAAGAGAAGTGTTTTTAGTGACATCGTCCATTTTTTTTGAAATTCTATAACGTTTACTTTCTACTGCTCTTGTTGAAGAATTTAAAAAAGCAGCAATTTCTTTGTTTTTAAAACCAATGTATAAGTAGTAACAAATAATGATTTCAGAATCGTTTAGTTTAGGATGTAAGCTTTTCATTTGAGTAAAAAACTCAATATTAAGATCGTTTATTAAACCTAAGTAGTTTTCTTCTTTTGCTAAAAATGTTGAAGAATTATGATGAATATTTTTATACAACTCTTTAATTTTAATTTTTTGAGTGTCTACATCCTCTATAGAAGAAATAGCTTTAACTTCTTTTTTTACTTCTGTAATATATTCTTCTAAACCAATAACCTTTGCTTTTAATTTTTCGTGATTGGTTTTTAAAAACGAATACTCTTTATCACTCTTAGTATATTCTATTATTGCTGTTTTAATTTTCTTATACTTAACAATTACAAAAACAATTAAGGCAAATAAAATGACACCCAATAGCATAATGACATACCTATTAATATGTTTTTTTTCTATTTCAGATTCTAGTTTTGATTCTGTTTGAATTAAGTCTTTATTAATTTGAACACTTGCATCTAATGTCTTTTGCATTTGTAAAGCTTCAAAATTTCTTAAAGAGTCTTTAAAGGCATTTTTTAATTCTGAATTTTGAATACGATCATAATAATCAAAATTTAATCTAAAATAATGTCTGGTATCATAATCGTTCATTGCAGATCTTAAACTTCCAAACTTTTTAAGATACACCTCTAGAGAATCCAATATATTGTTTTCATAATAAAAATCTGCAATATCTCCGTATAGTGTTACTACATGTTTTTTATGCAGTGACTCTGGTATCGTTTTATCATTTTTTAATGCTTTTAAAGCATTAAAATACTTATGCGCATTACCTAAATCACCTAAATTTGTATAATTAAAAGTCAACATAAATAAGGCATACATATAGTAATAGCCATCGTCCTTTATATTTTTATAAAATTCTAAATCATTAAGTACAATTGCATTACTTTTATTATAATTCCCTTTATTTAACGCTACATAAGCTGGCATTTGTTTTACTTCTGCCAGACCATTAGTATTATTAGAAAGTGTGTAATATTTTTTAGCCTCGCTTAAATAGGAATACGCTAATACAGAATCTTGTTTTAATAAATAAGTATTATAAAAAAGTTCTAAACTACTCATTCCAGCCACATCGTAGTTCTTTTCTATTTTAGCAAATTTTAAGGCTTGCATAAAATTTTGAAGCAGCAATGCTTGCTCATCAAACTCGTCATTAAGAATTCCTTTTAATCTGTAATAATCTGCTAAACGACCTTCAATATTACTATCAATAGGTTGCGGAATAGAATCTAAATAACGTTTTGCAAGTTTCGGATTTTCGTCTATAGCATTAGAGGCTGCGTCCAAATATTTTACAAAGTCATTTTCATTAGACTGCGCAAAAGCACTTGAAAAACTTAAAGAAAGTATGAAACAATAAAGAATACCCTTAAGGTAGTAATTAAACATTAATTTATTTTATAAAGTGAAAACGTAAATGTAAAAATATTATAATAGAATTTATATTATTAAAGTTGAAAATAGTTCTATTTAACACTCTAAAAAAGCAGTATTATTTATCTAATAATCTTCTATGATAATTTATTTGTCCCAAGTGGTAAGACAGGTGCATTGTTAGGTGTATTAAAAAATATTCTGTAGTCATCGTTTCTTCATTAACACGACGCTTATATTCCTTTTGCAAGTCGTTTTCTAACAAAGAATTTAAAGTGTTTTCAACAACAATAATAGTATCTTTTACTTGTTTAATTAGCTCAGATTTAGGTACGTTTTTAAGAGAAAACTCTAAATCTCTTTGTCTTACATAGCCTGTATTACCTAATGGCGCACCAATAAATGCATTTAGATTACCTACTAAATGCAAACATAAGTTTCCTGATGAGTTTTTAACAGTTTCAGTAGCAATCCAAAGGTTCTTTTCTTCTTTATATGCTTCAATTTCAGTTATTAAAATATTTAAGTCTCTTTTAAAGAGTTTTATTAACGTTTCTACTATCACAATTTAATTTTTTATTAAGATTTGAAACCCAAATATGGCTAATAATTGGATTACTTTTGTAGCATGCAAGATAACCAACCTTTAGTACAAAAAAATCAGACCGTTAAATTTGAATTTATAGCTTTAATGGCCTCTTTAATGTCTATTGTTGCTTTGGCTATAGATGCCATTTTACCTGCAATTTCTTACATAGGTATAGATATTAATAGTCTAGATACTAATAATAATCAATTACTAATTACCATGATTTTTTTAGGGTTAGGTTTTGGGCAGTTATTGTTTGGACCACTATCTGATAGTTTTGGAAGAAAACCAATAGTTTACATCGGTTTTAGCGTTTTTACTGTTGGTAGTATTGTTTGTGTATTATCACCTAGTTTAGAATGGATGATTTTTGGTCGTATTTTACAAGGTATAGGCTTATCTGCTCCAAGAACTATTGCCATAGCAGTTATTAGAGATAAATTTAAAGGCGATTACATGGCTAAAATAATGTCTTTTGTAACTACCTTTTTTATTCTAGTTCCTGTTATAGCTCCTATGATGGGTAAATTTATACTAAACCATTACAATTGGAGAGGCATCTTTTATGTGCAATTAATTATGGCACTAGTAGTAAGTATTTGGTTTTGGAAAAGACAACCAGAGACACTTAAACCAGAATATAAAATTAAGTTTAGTAAACATGTATTTATAGATGGTTTAAAAGAATTAATTAAACACAAAATAACAATGGGTTTCACTGTTATTTCTGGTTTTATATCTGGTGCTTTTATTGTGTATTTAAGTGCGTCCCAAGTTATTTTTGAAAACCAATATGGTTTGGTAGACGAGTTTCCATATATTTTTGCAGGATTAGCTGCGGGAATTGGTTTATCTACTTTTTTAAACGGTTCTTTTGTAATGCGTTTGGGTATGTGGCGTTTATCTTTTATAGCAACTATTGTATTTTGCTTAAACTCGTTAGTATATGTGATTTTATTTTGGAATGCTCCCACAAACCCAGAACTACTAGTTATACTAATATTTATGGCTATTCAGTTTTTTACCATAGGTTTCCTTTTCGGAAACATTAGAGCTATTGCTATGGAGCCTATTGGACATATAGCAGGAATTGGAGCCGCTATTACAGGTTTTGTATCTACAATAATGGCAGTACCAATTGCAAACTTTATTGGTGGCTATTTAAAAGATACTGCTCTACCTCTATTTATTGGTTTTGTTGTTTTTGGTGGAATCTCTCTATTAATTTTTATTAGAATGCGTATTTTACGTAATAGAGAATTGGCTTTAGCATAACAATTAATTAGTAAGATTATTGAATTTCGTATTCTCCTTCATCTACATCTTTAATAAATTGTATTAAACCTTCAAAAAATACTTTCTGGTCGTCGAATTGAGATAAATGGCTTCCATTCGGGCACAATAAAAAACTACCATTTTGTACCTCTGTACTAATCCATTCCATGTGTTCTGGATCCATAGTATCATGTGTTGCACCTATAGTTAATGTTGGTACTTTAATTTCGTTTAAGCGGTCTTTAACATCCCAATTTTTAAGTGTAGCATTACCTTTAATTCCAAATTCACTTGGGCCTTGCATAGTTACATAAACATCAGGATTTAAGTGTTTAAAACTTCTGTTTATAGGTTCTGGCCACTCTTCAACAGGCATTCTAATAACATGTTCTGTGTAATAGTTATTTACAATAAGCTCCATGTATCTTGGGCTACTGTAATCTTCGGCATTTTCGTATTTCAAGATTTCTTTTAAAACTTCAGGATCCATTTTCGGAGCTAATACTTCATCACTATATTTTTGATAATCTGGTATAGAAGCTACCATATTAGAGATTATTAATCCTTTTAAATTTTCTTGATATTTTAAGGCATATTGCATACCTAAAATACCTCCCAAACTTTGTCCGTAAAGATAGAAGTTGTTTTTATCTAAATTTAAAGCAATACGCACCTGTTCTACCTCTTCTACAAAACGATCTAAATCCCAAAGGCTTAAATCTTTTGGCTGGTCGCTGTAGTAAGATCCTAATTGGTCGTAATAATAGTATTCTATGTTTTCCTGCGGAAAGTACCCATCGAAACATTCGTAAATCTCATGTGTCATTCCTGGTCCTCCATGTAACAACAATACTTTCATGGTTGGATTATTACCAACACGCTTAGTCCAAACATTAAATTCTCCTTTTGGTGTTTGAATTGGTATCATTTTTATACCTCCTAGAAACTGATCTTCTTTATTAGGGATTAAATAGTTTTCTGCTGAAGTACTTTGCACTATAACATGCTCTTCAACTTCTTTTTTACAGCTAAAACAGATAGCTATAATTAAACTAAGGTATAAGATTTTGGTTTTCATATAAAAGGTATTAGAATACTAAGTTAAGCAAATAAATAATACATTAAAACTATGTTTATTAGGTTAATAGCAATACAAAACTACTATTTCCATTTTTCCTAAATTAGTCAAAACTTATTTTTTTCGAGCTTTATTTTTCTTCTCAATTAACTTTACATAAATCAGCTTTTTATGTCCTCTAGAATCTTCTCGCCTTTCAATTTCAAAAGCTGTAATAGATTTTATTAACGGAGTTAATTTTTGAAAGCCATAATTTCTAGAATCGAAATTAGGTTGCTTTTTTTGTAGTAAACCACCAACATCTCCTAAAAAAGCCCAACCATCATCATCGGCAACATCATCTATAGTTGCAGCAATAAATTGAATTTCTTTTTGGGTAATTTTATCATAATCGTTTTTAGAAGCTATCGACTTATCTACAGATTCTAATTCGCTTTCCGATGCTTGCTTTTTTAGAATCTCGATATAAATAAACTTATCGCAGGCAACTATAAAAGGATTAGGTGTTTTCTTTTCGCCAATACCATACACTTGCATTCCTGCTTCACGTAGTCGTGTTGCTAACCTTGTAAAATCACTATCACTAGAAACCAAACAAAAACCATCTACTTTCTCTGAATATAAAATATCCATAGCGTCTATAATCATTGCAGAATCGGTAGCATTTTTACCTGTAGTATAACCGTATTGTTGAATAGGCGTAATCGCATTTTCTAACAATAAGTTCTTCCACTTATTTAAATTGGGTTTAGTCCAATCTCCATAAATACGCTTAATTGTTGGGTTGCCGTATTTAGCAATCTCCTCCATCATCTCTTTTACATTAGCAGATGGTATATTGTCTCCATCTATAAGTACTGCTAGTTTTATATCCATAAATTTTAAAAGTAATTGTTATACACACATAAAGATAATTGCTTTAAAGCAAAAAACCACTCTAAATTAGGGTGGTTTTAAAATTTTATAATTTATTTATTATTTTCTTGTTGCTTTTTTAGCTGCTTTAGCTGCCTTTTTTTCTTTAGGAGATAATGCTGCTTCCTTTTTTACGTTCTTTTTAGAATCTTGCGACTTTGCCATGACTTTATGTTTTAATGTTAATTTTTAATTTGATTGAATAAATATAGTGAATGGTTTCGATGTTGGTTAATTTTGAACCGTTTTATTTTATTTGAGGCATAATTAATGACATTAAAACAATGATGACTTTTACTATAAAATCACTTCTTGAAATGAAACTCTAAACCGCACGACCAACTATAAAACAGTAAATAACATAAGCCGTCAAAACGTTATAAATGCGTTAGTTATAAAGACCATTTAACAACTTACAGAAGAAGCCTATTAGGCTGTGGTAATTTGTTCTTATATTAGTACAATTACTTACTAAAAGTAAAAATTGAATAGAAAACAGAAAGCACAAGAATGCAACTAAATATAAAAGATAGATTTAATAAAGAATTACCAGCAGATCCTATTCTTGAAAACACAAGAAGACAGGTTGAAAAGGCTTGTTTCTCTTATGTTACACCAAAGCAAACTGCAAAACCAGAGTTACTACATGTTTCTCCAGAAATGCTTATAAATTTAGGTCTTACTCAAGCAGATGCTAAAAGTGAAGACTTTCTAAACGTTTTTACTGGAAATAGTGTTTTACCAAATACCAAGCCTTATGCTATGTGTTATGGTGGACACCAATTTGGAAATTGGGCTGGGCAATTAGGAGATGGTCGTGCAATAAATTTAACCGAAGTTGAACACAATAATAAACATTGGGCAATACAATTAAAAGGAGCAGGAGAAACACCATATTCTCGTACTGCAGATGGTTTAGCCGTGTTACGTTCTTCTGTTCGTGAGTATTTATGTAGCGAAGCTATGTATCACTTAGGAGTGCCAACAACAAGAGCATTATCGTTATCGCTTTCTGGTGATAACGTTTTAAGAGATATGTTATATGATGGCAATGCTGCTTACGAAAAAGGTGCTATTGTATGTCGCGTAGCACCTAGTTTTTTACGCTTTGGAAGTTACCAATTATTAGCAGCAAGACAAGATAAAGAAACACTTAAAACATTAGTAGATTATACTATTAAACATCACTTTTCGCATTTAGGAACTCCATCTAAAGACACTTATTTACAGTTTTTTGAAACGGTTGTAAACGATACTTTAAAAATGATTGTCGATTGGCAACGTGTTGGTTTTGTGCATGGTGTTATGAATACAGATAACCTCTCTATTTTAGGTCAGACTATAGATTATGGCCCTTATGGTTGGTTAGAAGGTTACGATAATAATTGGACACCAAACACAACCGACAGACAGCATAAACGCTATCGCTTTGGATCACAATTAGATGTTGGACTTTGGAACTTACTTCAGCTTGCAAACGCTTTATTACTTTTAATTGAAGAAGCCGAAGGACTAGAAATTATTTTAAATAGTTACAGAGAAAAGGCAGCAACTCAATATTTAGAGATGATGCGAAATAAATTAGGCCTCTTTAATGCCGAAGAAAACGATGCACAATTAGTATCAAACTTAGAAGAAGCCTTACAATTAACAGAAACAGATATGACTATCTTTTTCAGGAATTTAAGTCGTTTTTCTGCAAAGAAGCCTTCTGAAGGACTAGAAGTTACTACAGATGCTTTTTATGTTTTAGATGAAGTAACCGATGTTATAGAAAAACAATGGAATACTTGGTTTAAAAGTTATGCTGAACGTTTACAAAACGAAACGCTTTCATCTGAAGACCGACAAGCGAAAATGAATAGCGTTAACCCAAAATACGTGTTGAGAAACTATATGTCTCAACTCTCAATAGACGATGCTAATAAAGGTGATTACAAGCTAATAGATGATTTATTTAATCTTCTTAAAAAGCCATACGATGAGCAACCAGAAAATGAGAAATGGTTTGCAAAACGTCCAGATTGGGCTAGAAATAAAGTAGGCTGTTCTATGCTATCTTGTAGTTCGTAAACTTTAGCTTATTAAATAAAATTGATCTCAAAAATTAAAATATGACATTAGGATTAGGAACAGCAGCGCTTGGAAGACCTCAATATATAAATATACGTCAAAAGCATGCTAACAACTCCGATATAGAAACCTTTAGAAAACATAGTTTTTCTGTTTTAGAGAGTGCTTACAATTTAGGCATTAGGTATTTTGACACCGCTCCAGGTTATGGCTTGGCTGAAGATTTACTTTTAGAATGGTTAAAAACCAAAAACGATGCGAGCATTGAAATCGCAACTAAATGGGGATACACCTATGTTGCTAATTTTAATGCTGACGCAGAAGTTCACGAAGTAAAAGAACACAGTTTAGAAAAACTAAACGAACAATGGGAAGTCTCTAAGCAGTTTTTTCCTTATTTAAAAGTTTATCAAATTCATTCTGCAACTTTGCAAACTGGTGTTTTAAAAAATGAAGCTGTATTAAAACAATTAGCATCTTTAAAAAAAGAACACAATTTAAAAATAGGATTAACTACAACAGGAACAAACCAGGTTGAAGTTATAAAAGAAGCCTTAAATGTATTGGTTGATGGTGAACAGATTTTTGATGTGTTTCAAGTGACTTATAATTTTTTAGATCAAAGTTTAAGTGACATTTCTAATGAGTTAGTAAGACAAAACAAATCGATTATTATTAAAGAAGCTGTGGCAAATGGTCGCGTTTTTAAGAATATTAAATATCCTCATTATAAAGCGTTATATACTGTTTTAGAAACTTTATCTGAGAAATACAAAGTCGGCGTAGATGCTATTTCACTAAAGTATTGTGAGCAAACAATTCCTGAAAGTATTGTTTTAAGTGGAGCTAGTAATACCGAGCAATTAAACGAAAATTTAAAAGCGAATTCTTTTTCACTTTCTAAAAATGAAATAGAATTATTAAGCACGTTTAAAACAACTCCAGAATTTTATTGGACAGAAAGAAAAAATCTACAATGGAATTAACCAAAGTCGCTTTTGGTGGTGGTTGCCATTGGTGTACAGAAGCAGTATTTCAGTCTCTAAAAGGTGTAGAAAAAGTAGAACAAGGTTTTGTGGCTTCGGTAGCTGAAAATAGTAGTTTTTCGGAAGCTGTTATTGTACATTTTCAAGCTGAAATTATCGCTTTAAAAACATTAATAGAAGTGCATTTACTAACACATAAAAGTACAAGTAATCATTCTATGCGAAAAAAATACCGCTCAGCAATTTATACGTTTTCACATTCTCAAGAGCAAGAAGCTATGGGTTTACTTGCTGGTTTTCAAGAACAATTTAATAATAAGATTATTACACAAGTGTATCCGTTTTCAGAGTTTAAAGCTTCGGAAGAGGCTTTCCAAAATTACTATTTAAAAAATCCTGCGAAACCGTTTTGCACGCAATTTATTAATCCTAAACTTGAGGTTATTAAAAGAGAATTTTCAGATTATGTGTCATTGCCAAGCACGAAGCAATCTCACGAAACCAAAAACTAATAAACAACAGATTACCTCAGGTTTACTTCGTTCCTCTTAAAGCTCGCAATTACCTATTTTGCATTAAGGATTGAAACGGCATCCTTTTTTATTTTTCTTAAAAAAGATATAGTGTAAAGCCTGACGTTTTGCTTTTTTTTTAAGCAAAAGGTAATGCCCTAATTATTATTAATTAAATTAGATGCAAATAATTATTCGATGCGTTTCCCACTTTCGCGGGAATGACGAATATTTCCGCTAAGGCAGAACATTCTTATGAAGAACAAAAAGAAAATAGGTTTAAGTCTTTCTGGTGGTGGTTATCGTGCTACTATTTATCATTTAGGGACTTTAAAAAAACTAAAGGAATTAGAGATACTTGACAAAGTAGATGTGATTTCTACCAATTCGGGAGGCTCTATTACTGGAGCAACTTATGGTTTACACAAAGATAGTTTTGAAGCTTTCGAGGCTGTAATAAGACAAGGTGTAAAACGCAGCGTTATTAAAGGTGTGTTAGTTTCTTGGCAATTTTTATTGGTTTTTGCTACTACTCTATTTTGGATGCTAACAATACTCTATTTATTGGCAAATGGCTATGCTTGGTCAAGTTTTGGTTTGTTAATTGCCTTGGTTGTAGTGTTCTTATTTTTTCAGTTTAATTTGTTTCCTATTAGTACGCTTAACGAGAAAATGTACAATACGTTTTTCTTTAATGGCAAGACTTTAAACGATTTACGAAAAGATGTACGTTTTGCTATAAATGCTACAAATTTGGAGACTGGACGTTTGTTTACGTTTAGTAATGACACGATGGGAGATTCGGTTTACGATTTTCCTTCGGATGACGATGAGCCAATTAAATTTGAGTCGGATAATTTTCCAATTGCTCGTGCTGTAGCTGCCTCAACGGCTGTGCCTTTTGTGTTTACGCCTATTAAAATAGATAAAGAATTCTTTAGTAATACAGAAGATACAAAGCGTGCAAAACCGCGATTAGTAGATGGTGGTGTTTACGATAACCAAGGTGCACATAAAATTACACAAACCAAAAGTGCTTATGGTAGCCAGATTGTTATTATTAGTGATGCTGGTAATACTATGCCTTTTAAAAACACGTACAGAAATACGTTGACAATGCTTATTAGAACTAGCGATGTGTTTATGAATAGGATTAAAAATCTACAAATGGTACAATACCTATATCAAAACCATAATAACGATAAACGCGAAATTGCATACCAGTCTTTAGGTTGGGATATTGAGGATTCTATACGCAAGTTTATAGATGGTATTGAGGATGATATTATTTTACCTCAGGTTTTAAAACATCATAATATTACGGAAGATGATGTTAGTAATAAAGATTGGGAAACCATTAAAAACAAAGTAAAAGTGAGTATTAATTATAAAGCGATAATTGCTAATGCTAATACCAAAGCGCAACTAGAAATTGCACGACATGTAAAGACTAATCTTACGCCTTTAAAAGACGAACAGATTGAGGCTTTAATAAACCATGCGTCGGTTTTAACCGAAATACAAGTAAAATTGTATTGTGTGAGTTTGTTTGAATAATGAGTTAAAACTATAATATATAAAACGAAAAAAACCAGAACAATTACTGTTCTGGTTTTTAATATTTGCTATTATCTTTATATAAATACAGTTTGCTTAAAACTGTAAGTCTACAACTAGATCAAACTCGTCGTAAATTGCTTTGTCTTTTAAACCATCGAAAAAGCTAGCAGAACCATATCTTACATCAAATTTTGTTCTATCAACTTTTAATGTTGCTGTTGCTTTACTTCCATATACAGATACGTTTACTGTTACTGGATTTGTTTTTCCTTTAATAGTTAAATCTCCTGTAACTGCGTATGAGTTTTTACCTGAAGCTTCTACTTTTGTAAATACTAATTTTGCTGTTGCAAATTTCTCTACTCCAAAAAAGTCATCAGATTTTAAATGTCCATCTAATTTACCTTTGTACTCACCTTCTAAATCTGTAGCACTAATAGTCGTCATGTCTATAACAAACGCTCCTCCTGTTAATACATCGTCTTTAAAAGCTAAATCTCCAGATTGTAAATTAATTGTTCCTTCGTGAGAACCTGTTACTTTGTAACCTTTCCAAACTACTTTACTATCTGCTGTGTTAATAGTTTTGGTTTGTGCCGTAATAGTTGACGTAAATGCTGCAAATGCTATAATTGCTGTTAAAACTTTTTTCATTTTTGTATGTTTTTATATTATGCAGCAAAGATCTCACAACACTTGGACATAAAAGATGATATAGTTTATTAAATAATGTTAATCTAGTTTAACATTTATTTTTCTGTAGCAATCTGGCTCTTAATTTTACTTAAAAACTCTTTAGTAATACCTAGGTAAGAGGCTACCATATATTGCGGAATGCGTTGTTCTATTTCGGGATAACTTTCGTTGAAAACTAAATACCTATCTTTTGCAGACATGCTAAAATTTCTAACAATTCTCTTTTGTGAAGCAACATAGGCTTTCTCGACAATTATACGAAAACAGCGTTCTAGCTTTGGAATTTTAGAATATGTGTCTTCAATAATATTATGCGAAACCTGAATTAACTCTGTGTCTTCAATGCATTGCACGTTAAAATCTGATGGTGCTTGTGAAACAAAACTTCCTAAATCTGAAGTCCACCAATTCTCGACACCAAACATAAGAATGTGTTCCTGGCCTAAATCGTCCACATAAAACATTTTAACACAACCCGAAACTATAAAACATATCTTATTACTTACGTCTCCTTGTTGTAAAATATACTGTCCTTTTAAATATTTACGATAGACCAGTTTTGAAGTAAAATAAGTTTCCTCTTCTTCTGTTAATGTTACTATTTTATTAATGTAAGATAAGAGTGGTTGGCTATTCATTATAATATTTTGATTGCCTAACAAATATAAAAAAAGCCATTACAAATAATGGCTTAATTCTATAGTAATTGGTATTAAATACGATTACTCTTATTTTGAAATATAGTGTACTATTAAGATACTTTTACAGTCGATTTTTTAAGTTTAATCAATCTTAATTTATCTAAAACTACCATAATTAAATATGTAAAATCTACCTCATGCCATTTTACACCAAAATTAGCACGACCAGAATGTGTGTGGTGGTTATTGTGGTAACTTTCTCCCATCATTAAAAAATCGAATGGTAATAAGTTTTTAGAAGTGTCGTTAACCTTAAAATTTACATAACCGTAAATGTGCGCAAACCAATTAATTATAACACCGTGAATTGGTGCCATAAAAAAGGCGATAGGTAAAAATAACCATTGCCACCAAGCTGTTGCAAATACAATAAAAAATACTACATAAGCTGCAGCCCAACCTAATCTAGAAAATTTTGAACTCGCAAACTTATCGAAACCTTCCCATTGTGGAACATTTTTAGTAAACTTATCTGCTACTGCAATTCTTTTGTTATTTATGTCTTGGTAAATGTTTTTTGTACGCCACATCATAGAAAATACAGTTGCATCGTATTTTGGTGAGTGTGGATCTTTTTCTGTATCTGCATAAGCATGGTGCATTCTATGCATTACACCATAACCATAAGCACTTAAATAATTAGAACCTTGAGTTACCCACGTTAAAACAAAACATATTTTCTCCATTACCGGAGACATAGTATAGGTTTGGTGTGCAGCGTAACGGTGCAAAAAGAATGTTTGGAAAAACAATCCTGTATACCAAAGTGTTATTATTAATATTAAAATCATCATAGTTCTTCGCTTTTCGCAAAGGTCTATAGTTCTAATACTTTATACAATGAACCTAAGTTAAGAAATACGTTTTCTAATACGGCTTAATGCTTGTGCTGTAACACCAATATATGAGGCTATATATTTTAAAGGAATTTCTTTAATTAATTTTGGACGCTCTGTGAATAGGTTAAGGTAACGCTCTTCGGCAGTTTCGTTTAAAAGGGATTGTTCTCTTTTAGATTTTATAAGAAATAACCGCTCTGAAGATAAGCGACCAATAACATTACCAGCAAAACTTTTCTCGTAAACCTCTTGTAAATCTTCGTACGAAATACTCCACATTGAAACCTCTGTTAAGGCTTCTAATCTGTATAATGATGGTTTTCTGGTAAGAAAAGAATCGTAAGCGCTTACAAATTCGTTTTTAAAACAAAAACCAAATGTAATGTCTTTTTCCTTTTCTTCCTTCGGAATTAAAAAGCGTGCAATACCTTCTTCTATAAATGAAATATAGTTTTCGGTCTCTCCAACACTAACAATGGCGCTCTTTTTTTTGAAGATTCTATTTTCTAATTTAGATGAAAACAGTTGCCAATCTTCATCAGAAATAGCAACTGTTTTCTCTATGTATTCTCTAATGTTTACCATATTCGCTTATCCATTGCAAATATCGCTATATATTTTAACTATTCTACTCGTTTTCCAGGTAATACTTGTCCGTTTTGAAACAAAGTCATACTATCTATCTTGCCTTTATCATTTGCATTAAATTCTACTTTTGCTTCTACTACTTTTAAGAAAAAGGTATTATAATCTGAAGGGAAAATTTCGAATTGAGGTTGTCCTGTTGCTTGTAAAAACAAACGCCCTTCTTTTGTTGTAATTGTAATTGCAAATGTTGGTGCCAACTGGTATTTACCAGTATAACTTTCTAACATTTCTTTAGATACAGTTACTTCTTTTATATCGACCTTTAAGCTTTTTAAAACATCGCGAGCATTATCGTTTGCAGGATCTAACTCTAAAGATTTCTTATAATTTTGTATTGCTAGTTCTTCTTCTCCGTTTTCTAAATAAGCTTCTGCTAAAGAATCGTAAGGATTTGATGCTTCTGGAAATTCAGCAACATTTAATTTAAAAATCTCTAATGCAATGTCCTTTTTATCTTCTGCTAATAATTGGTAACCCAAAGTATTTAATTCTTCAACTTCAAAATTATAATCGCTTGCTTGTTTGGTTTTAGCTTCTTTATAAAAAGTAATAGCTTTAGTAATACCATTTACTTTTATCTCTTTGGCTAATACTTTAGCAATAGATGGTTTGATAAGTTTTAAAGGATAAGAAGGTACCATTAATTTTATAGCAATAGCATCTACGTTTTCGTTACTATTAGTTAAAACAACAACGCCTCTTTTTGATGCTTTATCTATTGCAGACATTGCGCAATAACCACCTGTTGCTCCATTATGCATTAAAAACATACCGTTTTCTATATGCCAAGCTAATGCCATTTCTGCTCTTTGTTCTTCACTTTTAAATGCCGATTTATGAGCCAATGCCATTGCATTATGTAATTTTGAATCTATAGTGTTTGCGTTAATATTTGCTTGAATGTATTTTACCATATCGCTAACTGTAGAACGTATACCTCCTGCTCCACCAAGTGTAATAATATCCCAATTTTCGGTTTCACTAAGTCCGTCGTGTCCTTTTGCTAATCGGTTTTTCATTGTTTGGGTTAATACTAATCTTGTATCATCCATTTGTAATGGTTTAGCAATATTTTCTATTACTAATTCTTCGTATGTTTTACCGCTTTGTAATTCTAGAATATGACCAAGTAAACCCATTCCTACGTTAGAATATTCTTTCTCGACTCCAATGTCTCTTGTTAATTCGTAATTAGAAATAAAGCTATACAGATTCTCGTAAGTATAATCTTGAAAAGGATTTTTTGCGTTTGCTGGAGACCAGTTATCTGGCATTCTTGGTAAAGCAGATGTATGTGTTGCTAAATGTTTTAAGGTAATTTCCTTTCCGTTTCGGGTTGGTACTTTTACTGTTTTAGGTAAATATTTAGAAATAGGATCGTCTAAACTCATTTCTCCGCTATTTACTTTTAAAGCTAAAAGTGTTGCTGTAAATGTTTTTGAAATTGAACCAATCTCGAAAACAGATTCTTTATTTACAGGTGTACCGTTCTCTTGCGCAGTGTTCCCAAAACTGTAATAATCTACAGTATCTCCATTTATATAACCTACTACGATACCAACATTTATTTGGTTTTCTACTCTAGATTGTATGTACTCTTTTACTTCGTTTGGAATTTTGGAGTCTTGTGCTTTAACTTGAAAACTTAATAGTAATGTTAATGCAATGCATAGTAGTTTTTTCATTTTTGATTGGTTTTTAATGCTGTTATAACAAAGTTAGTTATAAATACTTTATCTGTTTATTTAATGCGACTAACACCCAATTTACTGATGGTATTAACCTAATAACGAATATAAACTGCTAACTAATGTTCAATAAATAAGACGCATACTATTGGTTTATGTTACATTATTAAATAGTAAAACCAAAAAACGCAACCTATTTAGGTTGCGTTTTTTGGTTTTGCATTAGGGATTGTAGTGGCATCCTTTTGCTTTTTCTGCAAAAGATATAACGGAAAGCCCGACACTTTGTAGCTTTAGCGGAAAAGTGTAATGCCCAACTTCTCGATACAATTTTTCGTTTATCAAAATCACTCGAAGTGACGCTATAATCTACAATACATTATCCATAATATCTTGTACACATTCTGGATTTAGCAATGTACTTGTATCTCCTAAATTATCGGTTTCGTTACTGGCGATTTTGCGTAAAATACGACGCATAATTTTACCACTTCGTGTTTTTGGTAATCCGTCTGTAAATTGGATTTTATCTAACTTCGCAATAGGTCCTATTTGCTCTGTAATTAACTGATTAATTTCTTTACGAAGGTTATCGTGTTTTCTACTTTCTCCTGTTTCTTTTAAAGTAACGTAACCATATAGCGCGTTTCCTTTAATATCGTGTGGGAAACCTACAATTGCACTTTCTGCTACTGCTGGATGCTCGTTTACGGCATCTTCTATTGGTGCGGTACCAAGATTATGACCAGATACAATAATTACATCGTCTACTCTACCTGTAATTCTATAATAGCCAACCTCGTCTCTTAATGCGCCATCTCCGGTAAAGTATTTGTTTTCGTAAGCTGAGAAATAGGTGTCTTTATAACGTTGGTGATTTCCCCAAATGGTTCTAGCCATACTTGGCCAAGGAAACTTGATGCATAAACGTCCATCGACCTGATTTCCTTTAATTTCATTTCCATGCTCGTCCATTAATGCTGGCTGAATACCAATAAATGGTAATGTTGCATAGGTTGGTTTTGTTGGTGTTGCAAATGCTATTGGCGTTATCATAATACCTCCAGTTTCGGTTTGCCACCAAGTATCTACAATTGGTGCTTTTTTCTTACCTACATTGTCATCGTACCAATGCCAAGCTTCCTCGTTTATTGGTTCTCCCACGGTACCTAATACTTTTAGGGATGATAAATCGTGCTTTTCTAAATGCTCTACTCCTTCTTTTGCTAAAGCTCTAATGGCTGTTGGCGCTGTGTAAAATTGGTTTACTTTATGTTTTTCTACAATCTCCCAGAAACGTCCGAAATCTGGATAACTTGGTACGCCTTCGAACATAACGGTTGTTGCGCCGTTACAAAGCGGACCGTAAACGATGTAACTGTGTCCGGTAATCCAACCTATATCTGCTGTGCACCAATACACATCTTGTTCTCTATATTGAAATACGTTTTTAAACGTATATGCCGTGTACACCATGTAACCTGCCGTGGTATGTACCATCCCTTTTGGTTTTCCGGTAGATCCTGAAGTATATAAAATAAACAAAGGATCTTCTGCATCCATAATTTCTGGTACACAATCGTGATAAGCTTCATCTAATAAAGGTTGTAACCATTTGTCACGTCCTTCTTGCATATTTATATCTGTATTAATTCGTTTTGCTACCAAAACAGTATTTACGTTTGGACACTCTTCTAAAGCCTCGTCTACAATACCTTTTAAATCGATTGTTTTTGCGCCACGGTAAGAACCATCACTTGTAATTACTAATTTACAATCACTATCGTTAATTCTTGTTGCTAAAGCTGTTGAAGAAAATCCTGCAAATACTACAGAATGTATTGCTCCGATACGTGCACAGGCTAATACAGAGACTGCTAATTCTGGAATCATAGGTAAGTAAATACAAACACGATCTCCTTTACCAACTCCGTTATCTTTAAGTACGTTTGCAAATCTACATACGCGTTCGTGCAATTCGCGATAGGTAATATGAAGTGCTTTTTCTTTTGGACTGTTAGGTTCGAAAATAATAGCTGTTTTATCTCCTCTTGTATATAAATGCCTGTCTATACAGTTTTCTGTGATGTTTAATTTTGCACCTTCAAACCATTTGACTTCAGGCTTAGAAAAATCCCAACTTAATACGTTGTCCCATTTTTTACGCCACATAAAATGCTCTTCGGCAATTTCTTCCCAAAAACTTTCTGGGTTTCTGACGGATTTACGGTAAACTTGGTAATATTCTTCTAAGTGTTTTATGTGATAATTACTCATAATATATTAGTTTAATTTTTGTGTTAAACACTTATATAATCTTAGTGTATAACTAGTTTTTAATATGTTTTGTTTCTTGATACACTTTTTTCTTTTCTCAAAAATCATTCGATGTGACATTATCACTATCTATTGTCTGTTCGAGTAATTCGATTTTAAAAGCATTGTATCGAGATACTTATTTATGAATCCCAATATTATGGGCTTGATATACTGATTTAATTTCGTCTATTATTACAACATCATCTATGGTTGATGGTATATTATACTGCTGCTCGTCTGCGATATTACGCAACAATTTACGAAGAATTTTTCCACTTCTTGTCTTTGGCAATCGGTTTACAACTAATACATCTCTAAAAGAAGCTACTGCTCCAATTTCTCGACGTACATCTCGTATAATTTCTTTTTGAATGGTATCGTTTCCAGAAGATGCTTCGGTTTTTAAAACTACTAATCCTAAAGGTTTTTGACCTTTAAGCTCGCAATGCACACCAAATACTGCACATTCTGCAACAGATTGGTGTGAGGCTACAATTTCTTCCATTTCGGCAGTAGATAAACGATGTCCAGCAACGTTAATAATATCGTCTACTCGACCTGTAATAAATATGTAACCATCTTCGTCTTTATAACCACCATCTCCAGAGAAATAATAACCTGGAAAACGGTCTAGATAACCAGATGTAAAACGGTCTGGATTTCCCCAAAGATTACTTAATGTTCCTGGTGGTAATGGTAATTTTACTACAACGTAACCTTCAACAGAAGATTCTACTTCTTCGCCTTCTTCATTTAAAATTTTAATATCGTAACCAGAAACAGGTAAACCTGCCGAACCT
This sequence comes from uncultured Lacinutrix sp., assembly GCF_947500605.1. Lineage (GTDB taxonomy): Bacteria > Bacteroidota > Bacteroidia > Flavobacteriales > Flavobacteriaceae > Lacinutrix. The sequence continues at coordinate 642,679 of NZ_CANMSJ010000001.1, forward strand.
GGTTTTACTTCTCGTAATCCTACGCCAACCATATTGCAAATCATTGGCCAACCGCTTTCTGTTTGCCACCAATGGTCTATAACTGGAACTCTTAGCTTGTCTTCAGTCCAACTTAAAGTAGCCACATCACAACGCTCTCCCGCTAAAAATAAATTTTTAAAGCAAGACAAATCGAAACGCTTAATCATGTTACCGTTTGGATCTTCTTTTTTTATTGCTCTAATTGCTGTAGGCGCCGTAAACATTGCTTTTACATTATGCTCACTAATAACACGCCAAAAAGTAGATGCATCTGGTGTTTTAATAGGCTTTCCTTCAAATAGAATGGTTGTATTTCTATTAATTAATGGTCCGTAAGTAATAAAACTATGTCCTACAACCCAACCAACATCGCTTGCTGCCCAAAACGTTTCGCCTTCGTTTACGCCATAAATGTATTTCATAGAGAATTTTAAAGCCGTTGCATAACCGCCTGTATCTCTAATAATACCTTTGGGAGTTCCTGTAGTTCCAGACGTATATAATATATATGAAGGATGAGTAGATTCTATTGAAATAGCCTCAATTGAAGTTGAGTTTTCTACTAAAGTAGTATAATCTATATCGTAGTTTTTCTTCGGAATTTCAACACCTAATTCTCTATCAAAAACAATAACATGTTCTGGCTTATTTTTAGCTTTAACAATAGCTTGATCGACAAAAGGTTTATAAGGAATAATCTTCTCTATTTCAATACCGTTAGATGCAGTAATGATTGCTTTTGGTTTACAATCGTCTATTCTAATAGCCAATTCATGTGGTGCAAAACCACCAAATACTACCGAGTGTATTACACCTATTCTAGCACAAGCTAACATAGCATATAATGCTTGCGGAATCATTGGCATATAGATAATACAAGTGTCTCCTTTTTGTAAACCTAAACTTTGTAATCCACCAGCTAGTTTTGATACTTCGTGGTGTAATTGATTAAAAGTAATATGCTGTTTTGTATTGGTTACTGGCGAGTCGTAAATAATAGCGTTCTGTTCTCCAAAACCATCTTTTATATGCTTGTCTATACACAGATAACTTAGGTTAAGTTGCCCATCTTCAAACCATTGATTATAGTTGTATTTATCGTGAGACAAAATTGTTTTTGGCATCTTAAACCAGTCTAGTTTACTAGCTTGTTCTTTCCAAAAATCTTCTGGTAAGACGATACTTTTATTATAAAATTCTTGATAAATCATGCCTTACTTATTTTTAGAATTAAGTAAGCCAAACCAATTAGGATTAAGTATTTTTAGCTTGATAAGCACCCAAATAATAACAACAAAACAAAGACCTAAAACTATAGATAGTACAGGACTTGCATTGGTATTATTTTCAAATTTAAACCTAAGGTAAAGCGTAGCAATAATGTAGATACTAATTATAATATCTGACGCTAATGGGTTGATGTGAAATTTCATGTCTTTAAACTTTAATTAAACTTAGTTTGTTTGCACACAAAACCAATTTTAATAAAACTCAAAAAATATTTCTAAGTCACTAGTTCCAATATTTCTGAAACTATTTTTTTTACTGAAAAAGGTTTTGTTAAATACTTATCTGCTCCAAGTTTTAAACCTTTTTCAATATCTGAAGCTTTATTTTTAGCTGTTAAAAACACCACTTTGGTATCTTTTAAACTGTCTGTGTTTTTAATATGTTTTAAGGTTTGATACCCATCTACATTTGGCATCATAACATCCAACAAAACAACGTTAGGAATATGATGTTTTAATATCTCTAAAGCCTCACTTCCATCTCTTGCAATAAACACTTCAAAATCTTGTTTTTTGAAGGTATATTCTAACGACATTACAATATTTGGCTCATCGTCAACAATTAAAATTTTCTTCTTCATACTTTATGACAACAATTTACTTAAAAGGGATGGTAAAAACAAGTATTGCACCATTTTTAACGTCTTTTTTTGCCCAAATTTTTCCGTTATGCTTTTCTACTATTTGTTTTGTAATTGCTAAACCTAGTCCACTACCTTGAGGTTTTCTTGTATTTTGATCTTGTGATTGGTAAAATTTATCGAAAATAAACTTATGGTCTTCCTCCGGAATCCCTTTACCATTGTCTTTTACAGAGATTTCCATCACTTGGTTTCCTAACTTATAATCTATCTCAATCTGTCCTGTTTTTGCAGTACAAAACTTAATAGCATTAGATAGTAAATTTGTTAATACTTGAAGGATGCGATCCTCATCATAATTAGTGTTAAACGCATGCGGATTTTTATTTAAGATTTTAACTTCCTTTTTGGCAGCAATCTGCGAAATACTGCTAATTGCCTTCTGTATTGTTTTCTGGAGGTCTTGGTATTGCATATCTAAATGCAAACGACCCGTTTCAAGTTTTTCGAAATCTAGAATATTATGTATTAACCGCCCTAAACGATCAGAATCTTGAAGAATATTCTTTAAAAACTGTGCCTTTATCTCTTTTGGCATGTCATCCTCTTCATCCATTAATAACTCTGTTGCAGCTCTAATACCTGTAATTGGAGTTTTCAACTCATGCGCTACAGTGTCTAAAAATTCATCTTTTTGCTTGTCTTTACTTATTAATTCTTCATTCGCATCTTTAAGTTTTGAAGATAGCTGAGACAATTCATTCGACTTATCTAAAAGCACTTTATTACTAACGATGTTTTCTTTAGACTCTTCTAAAATCTTCAGTACTTCTACTAAACTAATTTGTTCTTCCTTTACTACGCTGGCAATTAATATTTTGGCTGAAGCCGAACCAATACTTCCTGTTAATAGTTTTTCAGAAAAATTAATTAATCGCGCATCTGCCAATTGTGTGTCTTGTGGTAGTTTGTACTTTGTAAAGAATATAGTTAATGCACGAGTGGCTCTTTTTTCACCTAAGAATCGAATTAACACATTTTTAATATCTGCCACGTAAGCTTCACCTTTCCAAACCAATGCACTATCCTGTAATGTTGAAAAGTTGTTACTATCCACAAACATTTCGGCATAGTTACGCTCTCTATAATTTCCTTTTGAAGTTAATGAAAACACCGAATAACACAACATATTAAAAGTAATACTCCAGAAAAACGCATGTGCTGGCGGACTTAAAAAATCGATACCAAATAAAGCATTAGGTTTTAATGCCTCAATACCCAGTAAACCATATTGTGTAAAATCGTCTGTTCCTGTATAAGCTTGCAATGTAAATGGCAAAATCAAAGTGTAAATAGCGATAAGAAAACCGACAATAATACCAGTTATTGCTGCTTTTGAAGAACCACGATTCCAATATAAACCTATAAAAAATGAAGGTGCTAATTGAGAAATAATAACAAACGAAATTAAGCCAATAGAATACAACGATAACTCCTTAGAAAAGGACACATAAAAAAAATAGGCTGTAATTATGATTGTAAAAATAGATATACGACGAATGTTTTTAATGTATTTTGAATTACGCTCGGGTTGGTTTTTAATGAACTTATCCAGGAAACCATAAGGAATAATTAAGTTGTTACTCACCATAGTTGATAATGCCAATGTAGACACAATAACCATTGATATTACTGCCGAAAAACCACCTAAAAAAACGAGTGTTGCAAAAAAGGAATTTCCGTTTTCGAGAGGTAATAACAATGAGTAGTATTCTGCATTTTGAGTGGAGCCGAAAGTTAATTTTCCTGCCCAAGCAATAAATATAACAAACAGATTAAAGAGTAGTAAATACAACGGAAACAACCAAATAGCCTTTTTTAAATGTTTCTCTCGGTTGTTTTCTAAAACAGAAACTTGAAACTGTCTCGGCAATAAAAAGATAGCCATAAAAGACAATCCTATTAAGAAAAACCAATTAAAACCGTCCTCTACACCACTAAGCGTGGTGAGCTCTTTAAAGTTTTCTGTTGTTGAAATCTGATTGTAAATATCTGTAGTGCCATCAAACAGATAAAATGTAACATAAATACCTATAGCTAAAAAGAATACGAGTTTTAAAACCGACTCGAATGCGACAGTAGCAATGATACCTTTATGTTTTTCGGAGGCATCTGTATTTTGTGTTCCGAAAAAGGTTGCGAAAATTGCTAACAATAAAGCGACGTAAAAAGTAGAATCGTCAATTACAGTCGTAGATACGTAACTACTATCGTCCGACATAATTTCGAAAGTTTCGGACACTGCCTTTAATTGTAATGAAATGTATGGTAAGGTTCCGAATAAGCAAATTATAGTCACTAATGCTCCAAGGAATCTACTGTTTCCGTAACGTAGTGAAATAAAATCGGCAATAGATGAAATTTTATGTTGTTTGGAAATTCTGATAATTTTCCGAAGCACAACAATCCATAAAGGTGCTGCTATAACTGGCCCTAAATAGATGGGTAAAAAATTAATACCCGAATTTGCTGCAATACCTACACTACCGTAATAGGTCCAAGCAGAACAGTACACTGCTAAAGACAAGGTGTAGACATATGGATTGTTAACCCATTTACTTTGTCGTTTTTTTTCACCAAGAAAAGCAATGTAAAACAATACTACTAAATAGATTACAATTATGGTAATTAGTGCGTAGTTATTCATAATGGCGTTTTAATACGATGTATGAAATAACAATAGATAACAACCAAATTGAAAATATAGAAAAGTATAATGTTGGGATACCTAAAATGGCGCCTTCAAAATTAAAAACAAGTATAAATGGTATATTGAAAGTTAAACACAATGCTACCGATAATACAACTAGCTTTTGTTCGTGGCGTTTTTTCATTGATTGGTTTTCTATATTTTAACTTCTCTTTATTCAAAAATGAAGTATTAATTTTACTAATATAAGAAATCAGCACTACATAAATGTAATGCTGATTTGCTAACTAACTAAATTTAAATTAAGTTCAATATTCTTTAGCTTTCGCTGAAAAATATTCAGACAGAACTCAATACTTTAATGGTCTGAAGCTTCGCCAGCTCCTGAAGGTATTCTAATACTTTCTACCATATCTTGTACATCTTGTGGAGGCGCTGGTGTCATGCGTGATACCACTAATGATATTACAATATTTACTGACATTGCAATGGTACCAAAACCTTCTGGAGAAGTACCAAACCACCAATCTTCACTTGTACCACCACCAAACATGTCTAGTTTGAATTTCATCATATAGAACATCATTAAAACAATACCTACAACCATTCCTGAAATAGCACCTTGGCTATTCATTCGTTTATCGAATATTCCTAAAATAATGGCCGGAAAAAAGGAGGCTGCTGCGAGACCAAAGGCGAGCGCGACGACTGCAGCTACAAATCCTGGTGGATTAATACCAAAATATCCTGCAATTAAGATGGCAACAAAAATTGCTATTCTAGCTACTTTTAATTCATCTTTATCTGAAATGTTTGGCTTCAATTGTTTTTTAACTAAATCGTGAGAGACAGATGTCGAGATTACTAATAATAATCCTGCTGCTGTTGATAATGCTGCTGCCAATCCACCTGCCGCTACTAATCCAATCACCCAATTTGGTAAGTTTGCAATCTCTGGGTTTGCCAATACCATAATATCTCTATCGACATATAATTCGTTTTCAGCATCACTTGCATTAGAAACAATACGTTCTCCATTGACTCCTCTTGCTTCTGTATATTCTGGTTTTTTACCTGATAATGAATTACCAGCTACATATTGAATTTTTCCATCTCCATTTTTATCAGACCAAGCAATTAACCCTGTATTCTCCCAGTTTTTAAACCATTCTGGAATTTCTTTGTATTCTTTATTACTAACCGTTTCAATTAAATTAGTTCTTGAAAACACTGCTATTGCAGGCGCTGTTGTATAAAGAATTGCAATTAAAAATAATGCATAACCTGCAGATTTACGTGCATCTTTTACTTTAGGTACTGTAAAGAAACGCACAATCACGTGTGGTAATCCTGCCGTACCTGTCATTAGCGCTAAAGTAATTGCAAAAACATCCCAAGTTGATTTTGTTCCGCTTGTGTATTCATTAAAACCAAGTTCTACATGTAGTTTATCTAATTTATCTAATAAGAACTCTCCACCTTCAACGGTTCCTCCCATTCCTAATTGTGGAATAATGTTTCCTGTCATTTGCATAGAAATAAAGAATGCAGGTACCATAAAGGCAAATATTAATACACAGTATTGTGCTACTTGTGTATATGTAATACCTTTCATACCTCCTAAAAGTGCGAAAGTTAAAACAACTGTCATCCCGATAATTACACCTATGTTAATATCTACTTGTAAGAATTGAGAAAATACAATACCTACGCCACGCATTTGACCTGCAACATATGTAAACGATACAATTAATGCGCAAATTACTGCTACTGTTCTTGCTGTATTAGAGTAATATCTATCTCCAATAAAATCTGGAACTGTAAACTTTCCAAACTTACGTAAATAAGGTGCTAAAAGTAATGCTAAAAGCACGTATCCACCAGTCCATCCCATCAAATAAACAGAACCATCATATCCTGAAAAGGAAATAATTCCTGCCATACTAATAAAGGAGGCTGCACTCATCCAATCGGCTGCAGTAGCCATACCATTTGCTAAAGGTGAAACACCACCACCAGCAACATAAAACTCTTTCGTTGAGCCTGCTCTTGCCCAAATTGCGATTCCAAAATATAAGGCAAAAGTAATTCCTACTAATAACCAGGTCCAAAATTGTACACTCATAATATTTGTTTTTTTTGGTTCCCTTTAAATTTGTAAATATTCTCGATACAATTCCGAAGAAAAATCGAAATCACTCGAACTGACTGTTAAAAATTTAAAGCAAACATTTAGTTATTAGCTCGACTACTCGTCGTAACCGTATTTTTTATCTAGTTTGTTCATTAATCTTACGTATACGAATATTAAAATAACGAATACATATATTGAGCCTTGTTGGGCAAACCAAAATCCTAGTTTAAAACCACCAAGTCTTATTTGGTTTAATTCTTCTCTAAAGAGAATACCGCATCCAAAGGATACAACAAACCATATAACAAGTAATATTGCTAAATACTTTATGTTCTCTTTCCAATACGCCGAAGCGTTTTTTTGTTTTTCACTCATAGTTTGCTAGTTTTATAGATATATCATGGCTTGAAGCGAAATAGTATTCGAATCTAAAGCTCCAAATTCTTGATTTTTATATTCTAAAGTTAATTTTGAATTGTGTCCACTCATATACGCATTTACACCAATGCCTAAAGTAGATCTATCATCTCCTACAGCATCATAACTATGTGTGCCATAACTTACGTAAGGCTGGTATCTTGTTTTAGTTTTATCACCTTTAAAAACATAACCTACATGACCATAAATCATGCTTCCTGTACCATAAGCACTATATAAATAGTTTTTACCGTAATCACTATTTTGGTATACTGCATAAGCAGTAATTGCGCTTCCATTATCACTTAAAGGAGCATCGTAAAAAGCATCTACTGCAAATATTGATACATCTTCACCCTCTAAATTAGGAGTTAAAGCTGTACCTGTATCTATTACAGAGCCTTTAGGATGTAAGAAGAAACCTGCTCCAACATTAAATATTTTTTTACCACCTAAATAACTACCTACTTTATAAGGCAGGAAGTTAGATTCTTGGTCTAAGAAATTATAATCGAAATAACCAGCGTATGTTTTACCAGCATCTTTAGATCCTAAATTAGCACGACCATTATAAACAGCATCGCCTCCTGCAACAGCAGTTCTAGCATCTAAAGACGACACTGATGCATCATTTATAGCGACACGGTATTGAAGTTTATCGAATTTACCTTTTGCAAATACACCTAAGTGACGTGCAAATTGATCGGATAATCCAATAGTTGCCCAAGATTGACGGTTATTGTCTAACGTCATCATGTTAAGCGTACTTTGATTGTTTAATCTAGAAATACCATTAAAGTAATGTAAACCACCACCAACTGTGTGATCTTTACCTAAATTGTATTGTGCCCAAACATCATGAAAAAAGAGTTGAGAACCATCTCCTTTTCCTGTTGGACTTAATGTAGAACTTGTTAAACTATTTAAACCGAAGTGCGTTACAATTAAAAAGTCCTTATTAATTTGTGCAAACATTAATATACGAGCACGACGTAAATTAAAATTTAATTTACTGTTTTCGTTTCCGTTAGCATCAAAAGTATTGTCTGTATTGTAATTGGCTTGGACTTGCGCCCAAGAAATAAGCCGAAAATATTTAGAACCATCTTCGTTAAATTTAAACTTAAGACCTCCAGTGTAATCTGGTGAGCCTTGAGCAGTCATAAATTGAAAGGACATTAAAAAGAGTCCAGCCAATAAAAGGGTTTGTTTTCTCATTGTTTAAAGGATTAATTAGTAGTTAATTAGTTTTGTGTGCACTACAATCTCTTAAAAACAATGTATTAACAAAAAATTAATATATTTTTTTGTTAATTTAATATACTAATCTTTAAAACGCTCCCATTTAATGAGCATGAATTTATCTCCTAACTCTGTAACCACAACACCTGCTCCTTTTATGTTTTCGGCATTACTAAAATAAACAGCTAATTCTGAAGCATTTAAAATCTTGTATGTAGGATGGTAATTAGAATTATATGGACGTTTAATATTATACTTTTTAACCCAATTCATGATACTTACGTGAGAGATTCCTAAAATGCGTTCGATTTCTCTATACGTTAAACCTTCTAAGTATAACTGTAGTGATTTGTTAACGTAGTAGTCGTCTATCTTCTTCCCAATCTTATTTACAGAGAAGAAATAGTTGCACTTTTTACACTTATAACGCTGTCTATCGTTAACAATTCCGCTTTTAATGTAATGGTCTGATCCACAATTAGGACATAAATCTACTGTCATGTATATTAATTTAGCATAAATATATCAATTTAGCAATATAAATAAAAACATATTGTTAAAAAATTAAGAATTATTAATAAAAAAAGCTCTAAAACCAAGATTATATCTGATTTTTAGAGCTTAAATTATTAAAATGAAAATACTATTAACTATACAAGTAAGTGTTAACCATTAAAAAAAGACTCTTCTTCCTTAGTTAATAACCTTGAATGTATTAAAAATCGAAGACCTAGCGGAATCTCTAAAGAGAAACTAGCACCACGACCTTCTGTAACATCTACTGTTAAATGTGTGTGCTTCCAATATTCGAATTGATCCTGATTCATATAAAAATTAACATCATTTAAAGTTCCTAAAAGAATATCACTTTCATCTAAGTACATATCACCTTTTTCGAAAACCATTGGAGCAGAACCATCGCAACAGCCTCCACTTTGATGAAAAATTAAATCGCCATGTTTTACTTTCAATTGTTCTAAAACCTTTGTTGCCGCTTCTGTTATTGTTACTCTTTCCATAGTATGGATTTAAATTAATTAAAAAAAAGCTGAACTACATTTTGTAATCCAGCTCTTCTCGCTATTTAATTTCTATTAAAAGAAACCTAATTTATTTTTATCGTAAGAGATTAACATGTTTTTAGTTTGACGATAGTAATTAAGCATCATCACATGATTTTCTCTACCAAATCCAGATTTTTTATAACCTCCAAATGGCGCATGTGCAGGATATGCATGATAACAATTAACCCAAACACGACCAGCTTTTATAGCTCTTGGTATTTGATATAGTTGGTGCGCATCTCGTGTCCAAACACCAGCACCTAATCCATAAAGTGTATCGTTAGCAATTTCCAAAGCTTCAGCTTCGTCTTTAAATTTAGTAACACAAACTACTGGTCCGAAAATTTCTTCTTGGAACACTCTCATTTTATTATGACCTTCAAGTATAGTTGGTTTAATATAAAATCCGTTTGCTAAATTACCTTCTAATACATTAGCAGAACCTCCTGCTAGTACTTTTGCACCTTCCTCTTTTCCTATTTCTATATAAGATTTTATTTTTTCGTGTTGATCTTTAGACGCTTGCGCACCAACCATTGTATTTACATCGTACGGATTATCTTGAATTATAGCATTAGTTCTTTCTACAACACGCTTCATAAATGCATCGTAAATATCTTCTTGTACTAAAATTCGAGAAGGTGCAGTACACACTTCTCCTTGATTAAATGCAAATAAAACAGCACCTTCTACAGCTTTATCTAAATAAGCATCATCATGATCCATGACAGAATTAAAGAATACGTTTGGAGACTTACCACCTAACTCCATAGTTACAGGATTTAAGTTTTTAGAAGCGTATTGCATAATTAACTGCCCAGTAGTTGTTTCTCCTGTAAAGGCTACTTTATCTACTTTAGAACTTGAAGCTAATGGCTTTCCTGCTTCTGGACCAAAACCATGGACTATATTTATAACGCCCGGAGGAAAAACATCTGCTATTTTCTCCATTAATAAAGTCGTTGTAGATGGTGTTTGCTCTGCAGGTTTTAAAACCACACAATTACCAGTTACTAGTGCTGGCGGTAATTTCCAAGACAACATTAATAGTGGGAAATTCCATGGAATAATCTGACCAATTACACCTAATGGTTCTTTTATATTTAAGGATAGTGTATTTTGATCTAGCTCTGCTGCACTTCCTTCTTCCGAACGAATACAAGCAGCAAAGTAACGCCAATGATCTACTGCCAAAGGAATATCTGCATTTAATGTTTCACGAATAGGTTTTCCGTTATCGCAAGTTTCCATGATTGCGAACTCCTCTAAATTAGCCTCAATAATATCTGCTACTTTATTTAATAACGTCGCTCTTTCTGTTGCTGAGGTATTTCCCCAAGCTTCTTTTGCTGCATTAGCTGCGTCTAAAGCCATCTCTACATCTTCTTTTTGAGAACGCGGATATTTAGCTATTAAACTATTATCGATTGGAGACGTATTTTCGAAATATTGTCCGCCTATGGGTTCTACAAATTTTCCGTTTATAAAATTGCCATATTTCTCTTTAAACACCGGTTTAGAATAACTCATACAAAATCTTGTTAAATTAATAATTAGATAATTTTTTTATATAAAAAATACATTATCTTTATTTTTGATAAAGTTATTTTATCATATTCTAATTATCTTGAACGTATTTATCATAGTTTTGAACATATCTCTTATTTAAGTGTTTATGTATTAAAATTTAGTAATATTGAGTATGAAGTCCATTTTAAATCAACATAGAAATAGTAGAAAACTGACCACTTTAGTGGAAAACAGAACGACATATAATGCTGATTATGCAGAACTTAATATTTTTGAAACTCACGCTTTCGCGGAAAAAGTGTCGTTAACATTTGATTTTCCGGTTATAGCAAGTATGCTTACTGGCAAAAAAGTGATGCATCTTGATGGTTTTGAAGCTTTTGATTTTTTTACAGGCGAATCTGTTGTGATGCCATCTCATAAGGAAATGATAATTGATTTTCCAATTGCTACAAAAAATAGCCCAACGCAATGTTTAGCACTAGGTATTGATGCTTTTAAAATTGATGAGGTTGTTGAAAAATTCAATCAGCAAGTTGCCATTGAAAATGAGAATAAAGATTGGAATTTAGATGAAACTGCTTCGCATTTAATAAACAATACAGATGTTAATCATTTAATTGAGCGTCTAACCTACACCTTTACTAACAATAATAAATCGAAGGATGTGTTGTTAGATTTAATGATTCAGGAATTAATTATTAGGCTTCTGCAAACCAAAGCCAAGTCTTTAATTATAAACGATCCTAACCAAGTATTTAACGATACCAGAATTGGAACTGTTATTAAGTATATAAAAGACAACTTAACGAATAAAGATATTAGTGTGGACTTACTAGCCAAAAAAGCTTACATGAGTACATCTCACTTCCATAAACAATTTAAAAACACATTAGGCGTCTCTCCTATTGATTATATAAATTCTGAAAAGATTAAGTTTTCTAAAAAACTTATTAAAGAATCTAAAGATTTTAGAATGTCGGAAATTGCATTTAAATCTGGATTTAATAATACCAGTTACTTTAACAGACAGTTTAAAAAAATGGAATTAATGACGCCTCAACAATTTAAGGCGTCTATTAATAGAGCTTAAATATTTTTCATTCGCTTAAAATAAGCTTTCGCTTCTTTTACTACTTTTGGTGCTAAAATTAATGTCGCTGTCATTGTTGGTATTGCCATTAATGCAAATATGCCATCTATTAAATTAATCATTAAAGCCAACGAAGTTGTTGCTCCTAAAATAATACTTAAGATATAGAAATAGTTATAGTAATGTTTGTTTTTATCTCCTATTAAAAACGACAAACATTTTCCGCCATAATACGCATAAGAAAATAAGGAAGACACGCTAAACACTACAATACAAAGTAGCAATAAATACCTACCATAAACTGGCATTGCTGCTCCAAAAGCATTGGCTGTTAAACTTACACCATTAGCTTCTGTTGTTTGCCAAACTCCTGTAACTAAAATAGCTAAAGCGGTTAATGTACATACAATTAATGTATCTATTGCTGGACCTAACATTGCTACCAAACCTTCACGAATAGGCTCGTTAGTTTTTGCCGCTCCATGTGCTAAAGGCGCAGTACCAATACCTGCTTCGTTAGAAAAAGCACCTCTACGAACACCTAAAACTATTAGACCGCCTAACAAACCTCCTAAAAAGGCATCACCTTTATAGTTTTCAGCTGCAAAAGCATCTGTAAAAATCAATTTAAAATAGGTCGGGACAACTTCCGCATTAGCGAATAAAATAATAAGAATCAATACAAAATATAACAATACCATACTTGGCACTAGCTTAGATGCCACTTTGCTTATTCTATTTAAACCACCAAGAATTACTATAGATGTTATTACTACTAAAACAATGCCTATTATTAAGTTAGAAGTAAAATTTACTACTATTCCATTTGGCTTTAAAACAATATCGTTAATGGCTTGCGTTAATTGATTGACGTTAAAAACAGGCAATGCTCCTATTAAACCGCAAAGACTAAAAAATACTGCTAATGGTTTCCAATGCTTACCAAGACCTTCCATTATAAAATACATTGGTCCACCTTGTGTTTTGCCTTCACTATCTTTACCTCTGTACATAATTGCTAAACTCGACGTAAAAAATTTTGTAGACATACCAATGATTGCACTAACCCACATCCAAAAAACAGCACCTGGTCCACCAATAGAAATAGCAACTGCAACACCAGCTATATTTCCCATACCTATGGTAGATGATAATGCTGTTGTTAAGGCTTGAAAATGTGAAATTTCTCCAGCATCTTCTGGATTATCATACTTACCACGAAGTACTTGTATAGCGTGGCCTAAATAACGAAATGGTAAAAATCGTGAAAGCACAAGCAGATAAAAACCGCCTCCAATTAGTAAAATTAGTAATGGCAGTCCCCAAACGAATGAGGCAAAATCTGCTATAAAATCGTTTATTAATTTATACACGTAAATTGAGTTTAGACTTTAAATATAACCTATTATCTTTACACTTTTAAATATCTCTTTTATTTGAACCCAAATAGATTATATTTTATAGATGCCGTACGTGCATTTGCTATTTTAATGATGCTTCAAGGCCATTTTATTAGCACACTCTTAGACCCTATTTATAACGATAATACTAAAACCATTTACAACATATGGTATTATTTTAGAGGTATTACCGCTCCAGTATTTTTTACTATTTCTGGTTTAGTTTTTATTTACTTAATATTAAAAGCCAAGGCTAAAGGTTGCGATAAAGCGAGAATAAAAAAAGGCTTAGAACGTGGTTTAATGTTAATTGCCATAGGCTATTTATTACGTATTCCTTTTTTAGGTTGGTTATACGGTAGTTTTAATACTTACTTTTTAATAATAGACGTTTTACAATGTATAGGCTTATCCTTAATACTGCTTATTGTTTTGTATATTTTATCACTTAAAAAAGATCGTATATTATCTGTTGTATTATTAGTTAGTGGCATTTTATGTTTTTTATACGAACCTATTTACAAAGACCTAAATTTTAATCGGCTACCAGAATTATTAGCGAATTATCTAACCAAAGCTAACGGTTCAATTTTTACCATTTTACCGTGGTTTGGATTCGTTGCTTTTGGCGGTTTTTTAGCTACAATATTTTTTAGACATGTACATAAAAAACGGTTTAGATTAATAACTTCTATTTTGTTTTTTATCATCGGTTATTTATTAATAACATGCTCTTCTTGGGCTTTAATGAAGCTTTACTATTTAACAGATGTAGAAATATTTAAGGCTTCTGCATATTATAATTATCTGTTTACTCGCTTTGGAAATGTGCTTTTGCTATTTGGTGTTTTTTATAGCTTAGAAAACTTTTTAAAACAATCTATAATCTCGAAAATTGGAGAGAAAACCCTATCTATTTATTTTATTCATTTTGTTATTATTTTTGGAAGTTTTACAGGCGTTGGCTTAAAACATTTTTTCTACCAAAATCTAACACCAATAGAAGCTGTTATTGGTGCTATACTATTTGTTGTGGTGGTTTGCTTTATTTCTTTTTATTATGTAAAAACGAATGCATTTATTTATAAGCAGATACGTAAACTATATTTTAAATTAAAACGATAAAGTTTAAATGTAAGTTGCTTGTTTTATGAACAAAAAAAACCTCACTAGTTTATACAACAGGTGAGGTTTATCTATTTAATAAAAATACTTTTAAGCTAAATACGCTAAAACATTTTTCTCTATACGTTCTTGAATATTAGAAACATCTGCTTTTACAAATGGTTCTCCCATTATATTCTCGAAAAGTTCGATGTAACGTTCTGAAACTGTTTCAATATACTCATCGCTCATTACAGGAACTGTTTGCCCTTCTAATCCTTGAAAATCGTTAGCAATTAACCATTGTCTTACAAATTCTTTAGACAATTGTTTTTGTGTTTCACCTTTATCTTGACGTTCTTGATAACCATCTGCGTAAAAATAACGTGAAGAATCTGGTGTATGGATTTCATCGATTAAAACAATTTTTCCATCTTTAGTTTTTCCAAATTCATATTTAGTATCTACAAGAATTAATCCGCGAGATGCTGCTATTTCAGTTCCGCGTTGAAATAATTTTCTTGTATAATCTTCTAAAACAATATAATCTTCTTCTGTAACTATTCCTTTTAACAGAATGTCTTCACGCGAAATATCCTCATCGTGATCTCCCATTTCAGCTTTAGTTGCAGGCGTAATAATAGGATTAGGAAACTTATCGTTTTCTTTCATTCCTTCAGGCATTGCAACGCCACAAAGCATGCGCTTTCCTGCTTTATACTCCCTAGCCGCATGACCAGACATATAACCACGAATTACCATTTCTACTTTAAAAGGTTCGCACAAGTGTCCAACAGCGACATTAGGATCTGGAGTTGCTGTTAACCAATTTGGTACTAAATCTTCGGTAGCTTTCATCATACTTGTTGCTATCTGGTTTAGTATTTGCCCTTTATATGGAATTCCTTTTGGCATTACAACATCGAACGCACTTAAACGATCTGTTGCAATCATTACTAATTCTTCGTCGTTTATATTATAAACGGCTCTTACTTTGCCTTTATAAAGACTTTTCTGATTTGGAAACTTAAAATTGGTGTCTGTAATTGTGTTATTAGCCACGAGTGTAATAGTTTTTAGTTGTGTGTTGTGTTACCTATATTTTAGGTGTTGCAAAAATATTGATTAATTTTAAATTTAATATCATTCTTAGCATTTTCAATTAAGAAAATATATAGAATTTAAAATAAAAAATATAGCAAAAAGCAAGTTCCTAAGTTTCAAAAAAAACTATCCTTCGATGTTTTCTATGTTTTTATACGCTGCAATTACTGCTTTTACTAATTTATGACGCACTACATCTTTATCGTCTAAGAAAACCATACCAATACCATCTACATCTTTTAAAACCAATAAGGCTTCTTTAAGTCCGGAAACAGTACGTCTTGGTAAATCTATTTGTCCTGGATCGCCTGTTAGCAAAAACTTAGCGTTTTTTCCCATACGTGTTAAAAACATCTTCATTTGTGCGTGCGTTGTGTTTTGTCCTTCGTCTAAAATCACAAATGCATTATCCAAAGTACGTCCACGCATAAAGGCCAAAGGTGCTATTTGTATGGTACCATTTTCTATGTATTGCGCTAATTTTTCGGGAGCAATCATATCACGAAGTGCATCGTAAAGTGGTTGCATGTATGGGTCTAATTTTTCTTTTAAATCTCCTGGAAGAAACCCTAAATTCTCACCTGCTTCTACTGCCGGACGCGTTAAAATAATTCGTTTTACTTCTTTATTTTTTAATGCTTTTACCGCTAATGCAACACCTGTATAGGTTTTCCCTGTTCCTGCAGGACCAATAGCAAACACCATATCGTTTTTACGCATAAGCTCTACCAACTTACGCTGGTTTGCTGTTTGGGCTTTTATTAGTTTCCCATTTACACCATGCACTATGGTTTCTCCGCTTT
Source organism: uncultured Lacinutrix sp. (assembly GCF_947500605.1). Classification (GTDB taxonomy): domain Bacteria; phylum Bacteroidota; class Bacteroidia; order Flavobacteriales; family Flavobacteriaceae; genus Lacinutrix. The sequence goes on from NZ_CANMSJ010000001.1 coordinate 659,171, forward strand.
TTGCAGTGGTATTATAATCTTCACTACTATTACTTGTTAATACACGTTCTATTGCGTTTTCGTCTAATTTTTTATGTTTAACAAAATGTTTGGTTAACATTTTTAGTTTTCTACTAAACTCGTCTAAAAGTTCTTCTTCACCAAAAGCCTTAATTTCGTTACCACGTGCAACAATTTTTAATTTAGGAAAGTGTTTTTTTAAAAGTTTAATATTTTCGTTTCCAGCTCCAAAAAATTCTTTCGGAGTGATTTCTTCAAGTTGAATTATTATTTCGTTCAAAAGCGTATCGTTTTAATTAAGAATTTCTATTCTATTTTCTTAGTTTTGTTCTTTGTTATAAACTTAAGGAAGTTAGTTAACTTTTAAGACTATTAATCAATAAAAATATCAACAATTACTAAATGGCAATTATCACATTAACTACAGATTTTGGTGAGAAAGATCACTTTGCTGGTGCGATAAAAGGTGCTATTTATAGCGAATTACCAGATGTAAGGATTGTTGACATCTCGCATTCTGTATCACCATTTAATATTCCTGAAGCTGCTTATATTATACAAAATGCATATAGTAGTTTTCCAGATGGCACCATACATATTATTGGTCTTGACTCTGAAATTAACCAAGAAAACAAACATATTGCCATAGAATTAGACGGGCACTTTTTTGTGTGTGCTAATAATGGAATTATGAGTATGATTTGTGCAGAAATAGTACCAAAACAAATTGTAGAAATTAATATTCACGATAAAATTGAAACCAGTTTTCCTGTACTAGACGTTTTTGTTAAGGTTGCCTGCCACATTGCTCGTGGTGGAACTTTAGGTGTTATAGGTAAAAGCATAAGCACTATTAAACCTATAAGAAACCTTGAACCTTATATTAACGATGAAAAAACACAAATTATAGGAAGCATAATTTATATCGATAATTACGGCAACGTAGTTACAAATATTAAAAAGTCATTTTTTGAAAATATACAAAAAGGACGTGCTTTTGAGGTTTCGGCAAGAAGCCACAAGTTTAAAAAAATACACGCTAAGTATAGCGATATTATAAATTTCGATATACCCGAAGAAAACCGAAACGATGAAGGTCGTGGTTTGGTGGTTTTTAACTCGTCTAACTATTTAGAAATTGCCATTTACAAAGGTAATACTGGCAACGTTGGTGGTGCTAGTAGTTTAATGGGTTTAAAACTACGAGATACTGTTACAATTAATTTTGTGAAACCAGTATCGAATGTTCCATTATAAAGAATTACTGTACTTTTAAAAAGTTAAACAAAATTAGATTTCGCTTACGCGGAAATAAATAAAATAGATATAATTTATGTTTGTAAGAATTGTTAAATTGAGTTTCGCCGAAGAAAATATAACACCTTTTTTAGCAAATTTTGAAACGGTAAAAGAAAAAATTCGCAGCTTTGAAGGTTGTCAACGTCTTGAATTATATCGCGATAAACACAATACAAACATCTTTTTTACGTATAGTTATTGGAATACTGAAGACGATTTAAATAACTACAGACATTCCGATTTATTTAAAGGTATTTGGGCAGAAACAAAACCTATGTTTAATGCTAAGCCAGAAGCTTGGAGTGTGGATAAATTGGAGAGTTTAAAATAACAGGATCAATTCATGAACTTCAACAACAAAGTTATATGGATAACCGGTGCCTCTTCTGGAATAGGCAAGCATTTGGCTATAGAATTATCTAATCTGGGTGCAAAACTTATATTATCTTCTAGAAATATTGAAGCATTAGAAATTGTTAAGAACCTATGCAATCAATCATCAGAAATTAAATTAATTACTCTAGATTTAGAAGATTATAATACTTTTAAACTAAAAGTAGAAGAAGCTATTTCTGCTTTTAAAACTATAGATATTCTAGTAAACAATGGAGGTATTAGTCAACGCTCTTTTACAAAAGAAACAAGCATTGACGTAGACAAACGTATAATGGATGTTAATTATCTAGGAACAGTTGCATTAACAAAAGCATTATTACCTCATTTTATAAAAAACCAAAGTGGTCATTTTGTTACAACAACAAGTATAGTTGGAAAAATTGGCACACCCTTACGCTCTAGCTACGCAGCAAGTAAACATGCGTTACATGGTTTTTTTGATAGTTTAAGAGCCGAAATACACATAAACAATATTGCAGTTACTTTGGTTTGTCCAGGTTTTGTTAATACCAATATATCTTTAAATGCATTAACTGGAAACGGTAAAGCACAAAACAAAATGGATAATGCTACCAAAAACGGAATAGCACCAAAACATTTTGCTAGATTAATGGCTAAAGCAATATATAAAAAGAAGCAAGAAGTCTATATTGCTGGCTTTAAAGAAAAATTAGGCGTTTATACAAAACGCTTTTTCCCAAAATTGTTATCTAAAATGATACGCAAATTAAGCGTAACCTAAATTTAGTAGTACTTTTACAAAAACACAAGAATTTAAATGTTAGCACTCTTAAAAAAAGAAATAAACTCGTTTTTCGCTTCACCAATTGGTTATTTGGTGATTGCTATATTCTTATTATTAAATGGCTTGCTTTTATGGCTATTTAAAGGTGAATTTAATGTTCTCGATTATGGTTTTGCAGACCTATCATCGTTCTTTTTATTATCGCCTTGGATTCTTATTTTTCTTATTCCTGCTGTTACTATGCGTAGTTTTAGCGACGAAAAAAAACAAGGTACTTTAGAGCTTTTATTAACCAAACCTATTTCTCATTTACAAATTGTACTTGGTAAATATTTTGGAGCATTTTTATTAATAATTTTAGCACTTATACCTACTCTACTCTATGTTTATACTGTTAACCAATTAGGTAAACCTGTTGGTAATTTAGATGTTGGGAGTACTTTAGGTTCTTATTTAGGGCTACTATTTTTAGTTGCAGCTTATACGGCAATTGGTATTTTCTCTTCTACTTTAAGCGATAATCAAATAGTCGCTTTTATTATAGCCGTTTTTCTATGTTTCTTATTCTATGTTGGTTTTGAAGGCTTAGCAGATATTTTAGGAAGCTTTGTAGAGCAAATAGGTATGGCATCTCATTTTAAAAGTATGAGTCGTGGCGTTCTAGACACCAGAGATATTATCTATTTTTTAAGTGTTACTGCGCTATTTATATTTTTAACCGTAAAACGTATAAATGCAGAAGGCTCTCAACCTATAAAATGGTTACATCTTGCTATTATCCCTATAGCTTTAATTGTTTTAAATGTTACTAGTACAACTATATACAAACGTTTTGATTTGACTTCAGATAGTCGTTATACTTTAAACGAAGCCTCATTAAATGTTATAAAAGATGTCGATTCTCCAATATTGATTGATGTCTTTTTAGAAGGCGAAGATTTTCCTTCAGAATTTAGAAGATTACAAACCGAAACAAGACAATTACTAGAAGAATTTACAGCATATAATAGTAATATAAAATTCAATTTTATAAATCCTATTGAAGACGAAGCTACTCGCGAACGCAACATAGCTCAACTTACAGATCGTGGCTTAACACCAATGCAATTAAGCGTTCAAGATAATGGGAAGCAATCGCAAACTGTAATTATACCTTGGGCTTTGGCAAGCTACAATAACCAAACGGTAGATATTCCTTTAGTTAAATACAAAGTAAATGCCAACCAACAAGAATTGGTAACAAACTCTGTACAACACTTAGAATATGCCTTTGCCGATGGTTTAAGCAAACTTATAAACCCTAAAAAAAGGAAAATTGCAATTTTAAAAGGAAATGCAGAACTTGAAGATCTTAAAATAGCAGACTTTTTAACCACGCTTGGTCAATACTATTACATTGCTCCTTTTACATTAGATAGTGTGGCTACAAACCCACAAAAAACGGCTAAATCTCTAAACACTTACGATTTAGTAATTGCAGCTAAACCTACAGAAGCATTTTCTGAAGAAGAAAAATATGTACTCGACCAATACACTATGAATGGTGGCAAAAGTCTATGGTTAATAGATAAAGTTGTCATGGAAAAGGACAGTTTATTTAATCCTGAAGGCAAGAATATTGCAATTCCTAGAGATTTAAATTTAACAGATTACTTTTTTAAATACGGTGCACGTATTAATCCTTTATTAACGAGTGTTAAGAGTCAGAATATTGGTAGAATAACTTTAGAAACTGGTCAAGATGAAAGCTTAAAGCTTCAACATTTTTTATGGCCCTATTCGCCATTAGCATTAAGCGATGTTAACCACCCAATTACTAATAATTTAAACTTTGTAAAGTTTGACTTTGCAAACCAAATAGACACGCTTAAAAACGACATTAAGAAGACTATTTTACTTAAAACCGATAGACCAAGTCGTCTAGAAGGTACTCCAAAAGAGATAAATCTAAGTTTTGCTTTAACAGAGCCAGATTCTAAGCTTTTTACTAAAGACAGACAAAACCTTGCTGTGCTTTTAGAAGGTGAATTTACATCGGTTTATAACAATCGTGTAAAGCCACTTCAATTAGAAAATGACAAAACAAAAAGCGCCGAAACTAAAATGATAATTATTGCCGATGGAGATGTTATTAAAAACGACATAGACAAAGGTAGACCAACAACTTTAGGGTTCGATAAGTGGACAAAAGAGACTTATGGCAATAAAGAATTTTTGCTTAATGCTGTCAATTATCTTTTAGATGACGACGGACTTATAAACATTCGAAGCAAGGAAGTAAAAGTTGCGTTTTTAGATCAAGCAAAAATTGCTAAAGAAAAAACAAAATGGCAAACCATTAATATTGTGTTGCCTTTACTGCTATTAGGCTTGTTTGGCTTTGTTTTTAACTTTTTAAGAAAACGTAAATACGCTAAAAAAAGTTAAAATTAGCATCACTATTTTTTCGTTTTAATGAAAAAATTCTGTTAATAAGTTTGTTTCTGTTTTAGGCAGTTAAACAATATATTTGTAATAACTAATTATTGAGAATTTAACGACCAATATACATATGAAGTTTATAGTTTCAAGTACATACTTACTTAAGCAATTACAAGTATTAGGAGGTGTAATTAACAGCTCTAATACCTTACCTATTTTAGATAATTTCCTTTTCGATATCGATAATAACGCATTAACTGTTTCAGCTAGTGATTTAGAAACGACTATGTCTTCAACTTTAGATATAGAAAGCGATAGCAAAGGAAGTGTTGCTATTCCTGCACGTTTATTATTAGACACTTTAAAAACGTTTCCGGAACAGCCGTTAACCTTTACTGTTGAAGAAAATAACACTGTAGAAATTAGCTCTAATCATGGTAAATACGCTTTAGCTTATGCAGATGGTGCAGAATTTCCTAAAGCTGTAGCGCTTGAAGATCCTTCTAGTACAACTATAGCCGGACATATTTTAGCAACTGCTATTAGCAAAACTATTTTTGCTGCTGGTAACGATGATTTAAGACCGGTAATGAGTGGTGTTTTCTTTCAGTTTTCTACAGACAACTTAACGTTTGTTGCAACTGATGCACACAAGCTTGTAAAATATACTCGTGAAGATGTTTCTGCTTCTCAAGTTGCAGAATTTATTATGCCTAAGAAACCTTTAACATTGTTAAAAGGTATTTTATCTGCTAGTGAAGAAAATGTAACAATTGATTATAACGATTCTAATGCAAAATTCACTTTTGAGAATACTGTATTAATTTGTCGTTTAATTGATGGTAAATATCCTAATTACGAAGCGGTTATCCCAAAGGAGAATCCGAATAAATTAAGTATTGATCGTACTCAGTTTTTAAACTCGGTAAAACGTGTTAGTATTTTCTCTAACAAAACAACACACCAAATTAGATTAAAAATTGCTGGTGCAGAACTTAATATCTCTGCCGAAGATATCGATTACTCTAATAAAGCAGAAGAGCGTTTAACTTGTGATTATCAAGGAGACGATATGCAAATTGGTTTCAACTCTCGTTTCTTAACAGAGATGTTAAACAATTTAAGTGCAACAGATGTACAATTAGAAATGAGTATGCCTAACAGAGCCGGAATTTTAACTCCTATTGATGGATTAGATGAAGGTGAACATGTAACAATGCTTGTTATGCCTGTTATGCTAAATAGCTAGTAACCTGACTACTAAATATTATATAAAATAGATTTTTCTATAAATAGAAAAATCGCCAATATTATAAAAACGCAACCTCTCGAGGTTGCGTTTAGCTTTATAATACTACTGTAGAACGATTAATTTTGTCTCTAACATAAATTTAATTGATGTTTGTTAATATAATAAATCAATATTTCTGATTTATCACGCTAATTAATCTGAAACAAAATGAAACATCAAATTAAAGTACTATTACTAATCCTGTCTTGCACAACACTATTTAATTGTAGTTCGAATGATGATTCAATTAAAAACATTAACAGTGAAACAGATTTTATTGGGGAATGGTTACGTAGCGATTCTACAGAAGATATTCAATATAAAATGGTTTTTACAAAACAAGTTTTAGAAAGTGATTCTGAAAAAATAGGCTACATTATTAGCAGTGTTACCTATAGTACTGGAGAGGCTACATCTAGTTTAGGTGATTTTAATTGGAACATTAATAACGATGTATTGACTTTAGATAAAGTTGTAACAACTTTTCAATTTTCATCTAATAGAGATGCGTTGCTTTTACCAAGTTTTTCGGAATTAGAATTTATAAAACAATAGTAAATATATTATAGCTATAAATTAAAAAACGCAACCTCTTCAGGTTGCGTTTCTCTTTATCTTAAAATAAAATTCAACTAACTAACAAAATTATAAGATAAAGGTATTTTCTTTTTACTTACTAGTTTATAAAATTATAGCTTAATGGATATGTAGGGTTTTCTCCATTATTAGCTTTAATAGCATTAATAATTGGAAACAATACTGAAACAACTCCCAATACAATAAAGCCTACCAATCCAAGTCCAAATAATAGAATTAAAGGAATACAAATTATAAAGTTTACAATTAAACTTAATTGGAAGTTAATAATTTTCTTTCCTTGCTCGTCTATTTGGTAATTTTCGTCTTTTTTAGTGAACCATATTATTAATGGTACTATTAAACCTCCAAAACCTGTTATTGCGGTTAGCAACTGACTTAAATGAGTTAATACTAATAATTGTCTATCTTCTTTCATAGCGTTTTGATTTAGTGTGTTGAAATAAATTCAACTGATTGATTGATACTTATATGACGCTAGTCTCACAAAAATGTTACAGTTTTATTCAAAAAAAATTATAAAAACAAAAAAACTCATTCTACTCTAAAAATAGAGAAAAATGAGTTTCTGTTAAATAATTATTTTTATAGCTATAATCTAGCTTAGCAACACACTAAAAAATTAATGAGGCAATTTATTTCTTAAAACACCATAAACAAAAGTTCCTATAAGTGCTCCTAGAATTAAAACTAGAATACTTGGTAGCATTGAACCTAATAATACGTACATAGGTCCTGGACAAGCTCCTGCTAAAGCCCAACCTAAACCAAAAATAATACCTCCAGTAATATATCTTGTAAACCCTTTGTCTTTTGAGTTTATTATAATCTCATTCCCACTAAAATCTTTAGATTGATTTCGTTTTAAATACTTAACAACTATAATTCCTAAAACAACCGCAGATCCAATAATGCCATACATGTGAAAGCTTTTAAACTGAAACATTTCGTAGATACGAAACCATGAAGCAACTTCAGATTTAATAAATAATATGCCTAGAAATAAACCGATGCCAAAAAATGATAAAAATTTCTTCATAACTCTAAAAAATTAAAGGGAATATAAGGTGTACCATTATTAGACCACCAATAAAAAAGCCTATTACGGCAATTAAAGATGGTAACTGTAAATTACTTAGACCAGAGATAGCGTGACCAGAAGTACAACCTCCTGCATAACGCGCTCCAAACCCAACTAAAAATCCACCAATTATAATAATAGCAAATCCTTTAACGGTTAATAAGCTTTCTAAACTAAACAACTCTGTTGGTAAAAATGCTGTATTTGTACTATTAATACCTAATTCTTGAAGTTTCGCAACTACATCTGGATTTATTTGAGGAGCTGTAGGAGTTAAAAATTGTAAAGCAACAAATCCTCCAACAATAACACCAGCCACAACATATAAATTCCAAGAATCTTTTTTCCAATCAAATTTAAAAAAATCAGCAAATTTTCCTGCTCCTCCAATAGAACACATGGTTCTTAAGTTTGAAGACATTCCGAATTTCTTACCCATTTTAAGGAGTAGAAACATTGTTAATGTAATTAACGGCCCGGCAACGTACCATGGCCAAGTACTATAGATTATATCCATATTTGGGTTTATTATTTTTTAAGTGTTGATGGGCAAACGAAATCTGAAACAGGAATACCTGCTTTTTTAATAGCTCCCATCCCTCCTGCTACATCTACTAAATTATGAATACCTCTACTTTTTAATATAGAAGCTGCAATTACTGAACGGTAACCACCACCACAATACACATAAAAAGGTTCGTTTTTTGGAAATCCTGATAAATGAGCGTTTAAATCATCTAAAGGTGTGAAGTTTGCATTTTCAACATGTCCTGCAATAAACTCTCCTTCTTTTCTTACATCAAAAACCGGAATAGTAGCTTTTTCTAATCTTTCTTTAAATTCTTCCGCAGAAATAGAAATTAAGTCATCAGTTTCCTTTCCTGCTTCTTTCCAAGCCTCAAAACTACCACCTAAATACCCTAAAGTATTATCGAAACCTACACGAGATAATCTTGTAATAGCTTCCTCTTCGTTTCCTTTATCTACAACCAATAATAATGGCTGTTTTACGTCTGCAATTAATGCTCCAACCCAAGGAGCAAACCCACCTTTTAAACCTATAAATATAGAACGTGGAATGTGTCCTTTAATAAATTCTGACTGGTGACGAACATCTAAAACCAATGCCTCAGTTTCATTTGCTGCTGCTTCAAAAGCTTCTGGAGATAAGGCTTTTGTTCCTTTTTTAATTACTGTATCTATATCTTCGTAACCTTCCTTATTCATTTTTACATTTAAAGGAAAGTATTTTGGTGGAGGTAACAAACCATCTGTAACTTCTTTTACAAATTCAGCTTTAGTCATGTCTGCTCTTAAAGCATAATTCATAGCTTTTTGGTTACCTAAAGTATCCACTGTTTCTTTCATCATGTTTTTTCCACATGCAGAACCTGCGCCATGTCCTGGATATACTGTAACATCGTCTGCTAACGGCATAATTTTAGAACGTAAACTATCGAAAGATAAACCTGCAAGATCTTCCATAGTCATATCTGCAGCTTTTTGTGCTAAATCTGGTCTTCCAACATCACCTAAAAACAAAGTATCACCACTAAATATAGCATGGTCTTTTCCGTTTTCATCTTTTAATAAATACGTTGTACTCTCCATAGTATGACCAGGAGTATGCAATGCTGTAATAGTTACTTTTCCTAGTTTAAACACTTGATTATCTTCGGCTATTATGGCATCAAAAGATGGGTTTGCTGTTGGTCCATAAACTATTGGAGCTCCAGTTTCTTTAGATAACGTTACATGTCCAGAAACAAAATCGGCATGGAAATGTGTTTCGAAAATATATTTAATTTTAGCGTTATTACTTTCCGCTTTAGCGATATAATTTTTCACTTCACGTAAAGGATCTATAATTGCTACTTCTCCTTCACTCTCTATGTAATATGCGCCTTGTGCAAGGCAACCCGTATATATTTGTTCTATTTTCATCTTAATTCTATTTTAAATTTTACCAAAAACTATATTTATTTTGATGCTGTTTATTTTTAATTTTTCAAATTTACTAATGTTTTTAAATAACCAAAGTAACATAGCTATAATACTAACTCCTTTAAAACTATGTAAATTGACATAGCTAATACAAACCAACCAAAGCTCTTTTTTAATTTTTTTCCAGAAACAAATTTAGAAAAATAGCCACCTACTAGAATCCCAATTATTGTTAATAATGAAAATGTTAGTAGAAAAAACCAATCTACGTCTATAGTTTGTACATCTCCACAAAAACCGATTAAAGAGTTTATTGCTACAATAATTAAAGAAGTTCCTACCGCTTTTTTCATATCTAAACCAGCCCAAAGTACTAATGCAGGAACATATAAAAAGCCACCTCCTGCTCCTATAAGTCCTGTAATAACACCAATAATTACACCTTGAATAAACGTTTTGTAATAAGGCTGAGGAACATTGCTTACAGCCTTGCTTTGTTTTGATTTAATCATTGAAAATGCAGCCAAAAACATAATTATTGCAAAAAATATCATAATTGCCATTCCTTTAGACAATGAGAAATCTCCTACAGTAAAAAGTGTTTCGGGTATTGCTGGTACTAAATAACGTCTTGAAATAAAGACTGCAAGAAATGATGGAAAACTAAAGGCTAAACCTGTTTTAAAATCTACTAATCCTTTTTGATGCTTTTGAATAACTCCTACTAAAGACGAAGAACCTACTACAAATAATGAATAGGCTGTTGCAATAACTGGATTAAAACCTAAGAAATAGACTAATAAAGGTACAGTAAGAATAGATCCTCCGCCTCCAATTAAACCTAATATTCCTCCAATAAAGAAAGCGCCTAAATAAGTTACTATTTGTTGTAAATCCATTTTTTAAGAAAAGTTATTGGGCAAATTTAATTAACTTTTTAAGTATTTATTGTAACAATAGTTACAATAACTATAAGTCTAGAATTTTTATATTGTTTCTACTAAGTTTAATTTTACCATTAATTTCAAGCTTTTTTAAGAGTCTAGATATTACAACTCTAGAAGTATGCAAGTCGTTTGCAATGTCTTGATGCGTTACAATAATAACTTCGTTATGGTTAACCATTGCCTTATCTTTTAAATACTTAAACAATCTCTCATCCATTTTTAAAAAGGCTATAGTATCTACAGCTTCTAGCAACTCTGTCATGCGATCGTGATAGCTTTGCAAAATAAACTTTTGCCAAGTTTTATACTTACTTAACCAAGATTCCATTTTTTCTACAGGAATCATTATTAGTTTTGTATCTGTTTCTGCAATGGCTCTAATTTCACTTTTTGAACTCCCCAAACAGCAAGATAATGTCATGGCACAAGTATCACCTTGTTCTATAAAATATAAGATTAATTCATCTCCTTTTTCGTCCTCCCTAAGAATTTTTATAGCACCTTCTATAAGTAAAGGCATCGATTTAATATAGTCTCCAATCTCTATCAGTTTGGTTCCAGGATCTATTTCTTTGTAAATACCGACTTCGTTAATTTCTTGAAGCAAATCATCTTCAAATAAATATCCGTATTGTTCTGTAAGTGCTTTTAACATAACTATTTTTAGTCCTGCAAATTTAAGGTTTTGCCTTCCCTATCGTGCAAAATATTTTATATTTTACGCGATAAACAAATTGCAAAAGCCACTAAGAATACTAATAATAAATTATATAACTCTTAAAAGCTTGTTAAATAAACCACTTAAACGTATTTTACGGTTTTATACCGAAAATTAATTTTGTATATATCTTAATTAATTCTTAAAATATAATATCTGCTATATTTGCTTTATGACAAAAATCATTAAATGTGCTTTACTTATTGACGACGATAAAGTTACAAACTTTTATAATAAAAGAGTTGTTAGTAAACTTGATAACTTTCAAGAAGTAAACACTGTTACTAATGGCCAAATGGCATTAGATTACATTATTAATTCTAAAAACGGTTTATGTAAAAAACCAGATTTAATTTTTTTAGATATTAATATGCCCGCAATGAATGGTTGGGAATTTATTGAAGAGTTTAACAAATTAGATACCTCTTTTACTTCAAGTATTAAAATAGTTATGCTTACTACTTCTAATAGTAAAGAGGATTATGAAAAATCTTTATCTAATGCTACTGTAGATGATTTTATAAATAAACCTCTATCTGTAGACTTGCTATCAAACCTTATAGAAAATCACTTTTCTATAGAAACATATTAATTTAGTTATTATTACTTATTTTTTTAAAACAACTAATATTTGTGACTCCCTTAAAACAATCTAAAAAAACTTATTTACTATTTTTATTTCTATTCTTTACATTAATTAACCTTTTTGCACAAGATAGAGCTACAATTAATGGTATAGTTACTGATGATTATGGTGCTTTACCAGGAGCTACTGTTAGCATTGAAGGCACTACTTATAAAACAACTACAGACTTAGATGGTAGTTATACTTTTAATCTAGAAGAAGGAGATTATGTTGTTGTTGCCTCCTTTGTAATGTACGAAACTAAAGCCAATGCATTAACTGTAAAAGTAGGAGAAACTGTTTTACAAGACTTTAAATTAAAAACCGGTTTTTCTATGGACGAACCAGTGTCTTTAGGAACAAGAGCAAAACCACAATCGTTATTAAAAAATACAGCTGCAGTAGATATTATTTCGCCAGAAGAAATAACAAATGCTTCGCAAATAGAATTAAGTCACCTGCTCCACTACCTAGTTCCTTCTTTTCATTCTACAAACCAAACCATTGCAGATGGAACAGACCATATTGATCCTGCTACTTTAAGAGGTTTAGGTCCCGACCAGGTATTAGTGTTAATTAACGGTAAACGAAGGCACAATAGTGCTTTACTAAATGTTAATGGCACTGTTGGACGTGGAACCGTTGGTACAGATTTTAACGCTATACCGGTAGCTTCAATACAACATATTGAAATTTTAAGAGATGGTGCAACTTCTCAATATGGTTCTGATGCTATTGCAGGAGTTGTTAATATTATTTTAAAAGAACAAATAGAGACCATAGAAATAGATGCACGTTACGGTTTAAATACAGAAGGTGATGGAAAATCTGTTTATATGGGAACTAATTTTGGTTTTAAAGTTGGAAACAAAGGTTTTATTAATGTTACTGGAGAATATAGAAAGAAAGATGCTGTAAATAGAGCTGGTAATTATAATGGAACTGTATATTCTAACAATACAGAGGAAGATGCGTTGCTAATAGCCGAAAATGATTTTTTTAGCACAACAGGTTTCGATAATAAACAAATTATGGAAATTGGAAGTGCCGAAACACAAAATTTATCTGTTTTTTTAAATAGTGAATTACCAATTTCTAATACTGCTCGCTTTTATTTTAACGCAGGAAGAAACTATAGAGAAGGAAAATCTAAAGGTTTTTTTAGATTGCCCAAAGATGAAGATAGAGTTGTTTTAGAACTCTATCCTAATGGGTTTTCTCCTGAAATATTAACAGATATTCAAGATGATGCAATTGTTATTGGTTTTAAAGGTGTAAAAAACAATTGGGATTTAGATTTTAGTCATTCTATTGGAAAAAACAGCTTAGACTATACTGTTAATAACTCCAACAATGCTTCTCTTGGTATTGCTTCTCCTCACACCTTTTATTCTGGAGGATTTGAATACAAGCAAAGTACTTCTAATATAGATATCTCAAGACAATACGATTGGTTAGAAGGTTTAAACGTTGCTTTTGGAGCAGAAATTAGAGTAGAAAACTATCAAATTATTGCTGGAGAAGAAGCTTCTTATATAAATGGAGAATCTACTTATATAGATGAAAACGGAGACGAACAACCAAGAATTCCTGGTGCACAAGTATTTCCAGGTATACAACCAGAAAATGAATTAAGTAGATTTAGAACCAATTCTTCTGCCTATGTTGACTTAGAAACTAACATTACAGATAAGCTTTTAGTTAAAACAGCAGCAAGATATGAGTCTTACAACGATTTTGGTGGACAATTAATTTATAAACTATCTGGGCGTTATGCTTTTAATGATAATATAAGTTTAAGAACTGGATATGCTACAGGATTTAGAGCACCATCTTTACATCAAGTTTATTTTCAAAATATAAGTTCTCAATTTATAAATGGTGAAATTGTACAAGTTGGTACTTTTAATAACGAAAGTGCTATTGCATCTGAAGCTTTTAAAATTGGCGAATTAAAACCTGAATTATCAAACCATTTTAGTGCAGGATTAAGTGGTAAAATAAAAGAGAGTTTTACTTTTACTCTAGACTATTATTACATAAAAATTAAAGATCGTATTGTTTTATCTGGACGTTTTGCCGAAGGATACGAAACCACTTTAGAACCTTTTAATGTTAGTGCTGCACAGTTTTTAACAAACGCCATAGATTCTAAAACTGATGGTTTTGACGCTGCAATAAATTACAGAAAACCTATTGCAAATGGAATGTTTAATGCTTCTTTTGGAGCTAACTTTACAAAAACAAAGGTTGTTGGACCTATAAAAGTATCAGAATCTTTAATTGGCCAAGAAGAAGTACTTTTTAATAGAGAAGAAGTTGCTAGAGTTGAAAGCTCTCAACCAAATTTTAAAATGAATACAAGTTTTTCTTATAAAATTAATGACTTTAAAGTACAACTAAATAACACTTATTTTGGTGAGGTAGAATTTGTACATCCTACAGATGGAGATCAAGCTAATTGGGAATTAAATACATTAACAAATAAGGTAGAAACTAGAGATCAAACCTTTTCTGCTAAATTATTAACAGATTTACTACTATCTTACGATATAAATAATCAAATAAAGTTTACAGTTGGTGGAAATAATATTTTTAATGTATATCCAGACAAACAAAAACACTCTGCTAACATAGATAATGGTAACTTTACCTATAGTAGACGTGTGCAACAATTTGGCGTTAATGGAGCAAATTACTATTTACGAGCGCTTATTAAATTATAAATGAATAACTCGCAATCTAAAATAAGTCTCTTCATACTAAAAACAGCTTTAATATTGCTGTTTTTTCCTTTATTTGGCTACGCTCAAGTTAATAATACTAACCAACAAGTAAAGAGGTTACAACGTGCTATTTTTATATTTAATTTTGCCGAACAAGTAACTTGGCAAAACCAAGACGACAACCATTTAGAATTTAATATTGGTGTTTTAGGTCCGGATCGCACATTTATAGATTTGGCAGCGCTTTCTCAAAAACGTAACATTAACAACAAGAAAGTAAATATCATTAAATTTAATAGTGTAAAAGACATCTCTAATGTGCAGCTGTTATACGTTAATAAATCTTTTAATTTTGATATCAATTATATTCTGAATAAGATATCTAATAAAAACATTCTATTAGTAAGTGAAGATTATAGCTATAAGACTTCAATGATTAATATGGTTAATATAGGAAACACCTTTGAGTACGAAATAAATAATAACTTATTAAATGCTGAGAATTTTACAATAGCAAATTCTTTAAATGAACACAGTATTAGTTCTTCAGAAAAATGGAAGAAGTTATTTAAAACTACAGAAGCTTCTTTAGAAGAAAACAAGAAACTAACAGCAGAAAAACAAGCCGATTTAAAAAACAAAGAGCAAGAAATTGAGAATAATAAAGAAGCTATTGCTTATCAAAAAAATACAATAATAGAACAAAAGGACTCTATAGAAGCTGTACAAAATCTTGCTAATACAAGAAAAAAATGGTTAGACCTTCTGTCTCAAGAAAATAATTTACAAAAACAAGAGCTAAACTCTAAAATAGAAATAGAGCAAGAACTCGAAAAAACTATTTTATCTCAATTAGAAATATTAAAAAATCAAGAGGATAGAATAAATTCTAGCAATACTCTACTCATTAGCCAAGAAGATAGTATTAGGAAACAACAAATCGACATTAAAGCAAATTCAGAAATATTAAAAGGAAAAAATAATACGATAAATACACAACGTAATATTAATTATTTACTTGTTGGTATTATACTACTTGCACTACTTGGAGCTTTTTTATTGTATAAAAACTATAAAATAAAGAAGAAATTATCTCAAACACTTAAAGCTAAAAATGCAGCTATATTAAAGCAATCTCAAGAATTAGAAATTAAAAATAATGAACTTGAGCAATTTGCATATATAGCGAGTCATGATTTAAAAGAACCGTTAATTACCATTTCTAGTTTAATAGATCTTTTAGTTGAAGATTACGGAGAGCAATTTGACGAAGACGGACGTTTAAGTTTAAAGTATGTAAAAGAATCTAGTTATAGAATGCAAAAACTAATTGAAGGCATTCTCTCTTATTCTAAATTAGGGAAGTCTAAAGTGTTTTTAAATATAGATTGTAACAATCTAATTAATATACTAAGAGCAGATTTAGGCAACGTTTTTACCCGTACAAAAACAGAACTCATCACTTCTAACCTACCTATAATTAAAGGAACAGAATTGGAAATACGTTTATTGTTTCAAAATTTAATTAGCAATGCTATTAAGTTTACGAAACCAAATGTAACTCCTAAAATAAAAATTGACGCTAGACAAACACTTATTAATAATGTTAAGTATTGGGAATTTTCTATTACAGATAATGGTATTGGAATTCCTGAAAAACATAAAGAAAGAATCTTCTCTATTTTTCAACGTTTGCATTCTAGAGATCAATACCAAGGTACCGGAATAGGTTTAGCACATTGTAAGAAAATAGTTGAATCTCATGATGGTAAAATATGGTTTGAATCTATTGTTAATGTAGGAAGTACTTTCTTTTTTACAATTCCTGTTTAAGTTAGCGACTGCCTTTAGGTTGTTGAAAACACAACGATAACATTTTATATAATTCGGGATGCTTTTGTTTGAATAACTTTGGTCTTTCAAAAAAATACTCTGAAGCTACAGAGAAAAATTCAGCTTCACTTGTACCACCATATTTTCTAATATCTGAAGCATCATTATTAATAGCTTCCATTTCTTTATACATTAATTCTAGCCAAGGTTCAATAAATTCTTTACCTAAAAAAAACTCAGGTATACCATCTGTTTGCCCATCCATTTTATCTAATAAATGTACAAACTCATGAACTGGCGTGTTGTGTTTATCTGTTTTATTACTAAAAGCTAACCTAATTGCTTTTTTAGACAGAATCATTTGTTTTTCAAACCTTCCTGTACCTACCATTCCTAATATCTTTTTATTTTCATCTTTATCAGAAAACTGTAAATCTTCGTTAAAACTATCTGGATATACAATGATACCAGTTAAGTTATTATAACTCCAATTAGGAAAACCAAATACAGGAATAATTCCGCTTGAAGCAATTAATATTTTATCTAATTCCTCTATTTCAGTATTAACACCATCAATATTTATTTCACTCAAAAAAAGAGACATTCGTTTTCTAAATATTGCTTGGTCTTCTATAGAAAGATTCTTGTAAAAAAGTACTTTATCTATTAATATACTGTGCCAATGTTCAGGTATTTTTTTGGCTTTTTTAGGCTTTGCTTTAGAAAAAGCATAGAATACAAAAATCACTAATACTATAAAAACAAGTGTATAAATCATATTTATTTAATTGTTTTCGCAAAATATTCTAAATATAAGAGAGAAAAAAATATATGTTTAGTTAATAAGTGTGCTGAATAATTATCTTAGCACAAAAACTAAAAAAGATGTTAAAAGCTATATTATTTGATATGGACGGTGTTATTGTAGACACAGAACCACTTCATAAAAAAGCCTATTTCTTAATGTTTGATGCTTTTAATATTAAAGTATCTAATGAATTATATGAATCTACTACCGGACAATCAACCATTAATGTTTGTAGGAATCTTTGCAATATTTTTAGCTTAGAAAACAATCCTGAAGAATTAGTACAATGCAAACGTAAAATTTTTACTGGTCTATTTCATAGCGATCCAAGTCTAAAGCTTATAGACGGTGTTTTAGATTTGATAAAAAATTATCACGAAAATGGATTAACACTAATACTTGCTTCTTCTGCGTCTATGCAGACAATTAACAATGTATTTACACGCTTTGATTTAAATCAATATTTTAAAGCTAAAATTAGTGGTGCAGATTTAAAAGCTTCTAAACCACATCCAGAAATTTTTGAAAAAGCTGCAATGCTTTCAGGATTTTCTAGAGCAGAATGCATGGTTATTGAAGACTCTACAAATGGAATTAAAGCAGCAAAATCTGCCGGTGTTTATTGTATAGGTTATAATAGTTTTCATTCTAAAAATCAAGATTATAGTCTAGCCGATTTAATTGTGAATGATTTCTCTTACGTTTCTTTTGAAAAAATTAATAAACTTTTAGAAGAAAATTAAAAACTCTAATCTGAATTTTTACGTAATTAATCTTGTAAAAACACTTTTTATCGATTAAAAACTGAGTGACTATAATATAATCTGCTTATGATTGAACCACAATTCCCTAATAATGAATACGAAAGACAACGCGCAGTAGAGAGATACAATCTTTTAGATTCTCTACCAGAAGAAAGCTACGATAACATTACTGAAATTATGTGTTATATCGCTAAAACTCCAATTTCATTAATTACATTATTAGATAATGATAGAAATTATATAAAATCTAATTGTGGTTTTCCGCTTACAGAATCTCCTAGAAATATTTCTTTTTGTGGGCATGCTATAAATTCAGATGATGAAATTATGATTGTTGAGGATGCTAGAAAAGATGAGCGTTTTCATAACAACCCATTAGTAGAAAACCATAAAGCAATTTTTTATGCTGGTGTACCATTAGTAAGTCCTGAAGGTTACAAATTAGGTACATTATGTGTTTATGACCACGAACCGAGACAGTTAGACGAAGCTCAAAAAAAGGCATTATTATCAATGTCTAAACAAGTTGTAAGACTTTTTGAGCAACATAAACAAAATAAGGCTTTAAAAGACATTAAAAGTAAACTTGAAAAACGAAACCTAGAATTAGATAAATTTGCTTCAATAGTTTCTCATGATTTAAAATCGCCTTTAGCAAACATAATATCATTAACAGAACTATTAGAACAAGAAAATGATGGTAACCTTAATGAAGATTCTATAACTTATCTTAATTATCTAAAAAGCTCTTCGTCTTCTTTAAAAGATTACATAGATGGTATCTTAAAATATTATAAAAATGATATTTTACATAGCTATAAAAAAGAAAATATAACCTTTAAAGCATTACTCTTAGAGGCACAAAAAGTTGCAATTCCAAAAAACAATATCAATTTAAACTACCCAGATAGTCTTGAAACTATTAATATTAATAAAGCAGTAATACTTCAAGTTTTAGTTAATTTAATAACC
Source organism: uncultured Lacinutrix sp. (assembly GCF_947500605.1). Lineage (GTDB taxonomy): Bacteria > Bacteroidota > Bacteroidia > Flavobacteriales > Flavobacteriaceae > Lacinutrix. Next base: position 678,338 of record NZ_CANMSJ010000001.1, read on the forward strand.
AATGCTATAAAATATAATGACAAAAGCACAATAGAAGTATCAATAGGTTTTAAAACTTCGTTTACCCATTATCATTTTAGTGTTACGGACAATGGCCAAGGTATTCCGACAGATAATTTAGATTCTATTTTCGACTTATTTACTACATTAGGTCAAAAAGACAAAGATGGAAATATAGGTACGGGAATAGGCTTAGCTACTGTAAAAAAGTTAGTAGAAAATCAAGGAGGAGAAATTTCTGTAATTTCTACTGAAGGTGTTGGTAGTACTTTTAACTTTAGTATAGAAAAATAAAAAAGTGCATCTATTAAAATAGATACACTTTTTTTGTCTTTATTTTATAAAAACTAAATCTTTAACACTTTCACATAATCAATAATAAACTCTTGAGGGAATATGCTATCATCTACTTCTGGTCCTCCAAAATCACCGCCAATAGCTAAATTTAAAATAATATAGAAAGGTTTATTATAAGGCCATGTAGTATCGTTTTTTATTTCTGGATTAAAGGTATAAACTAGTTTAGAGTCTATAAAAAATTCTATTTTATCTTTAGACCAATTAGTCTTATAAACATGAAACCCTTTTTCAATGTTTTCGTCTACTGTAATTTTTGTGTTTTTAGATTGTCCAAAGCTATCAGGTGTATGTAATGTTGTATGCACTTTGTTAGGTGCTTTACCTACATACTCCATAATATCTATTTCTCCACAAGCAGGCCATCCCTTAGTATCAATATCATTACCCAACATCCATATTGCAGGCCATAAACCATGGCCTAATGGTAATTTCGCTCTCACCTCTACACTACCATATTTAAATTCTACTTTTTGTTTTGTAGTTAGTTTTGCCGATTTATAAACGAATGCATCTTTAGTTGCTTTTATTACTAGATATCCATTTTTAATCGTCGCATTTTCTTTAGAATAAATTTGCCTTTCGTTATTTCCCCAACCACATAGGTTTGGACAACCATCTCCTAATTCGTAATTCCAATATGTTTCATTAAGCGAATCTTCATTAAAATTTTCTTCAAAAATGATGTTTGATTTTTCTAACTCTTCAGTAGTACTTTCTATAGAATTCTCTTCATTCTTACAAGAAAAAGATATAAGTATAACCAATGTAAGTGCTATAAAAGTTCTCATTATAAAGTGAATTTTAATTCAAGATTGGCTTTAGAATCTCCACCAACAAAAACTTTAAAATCTCCTGGCTCTACAATAAATTCATTTTGGTTATTAAAAAATCCTAGCTCTTTCTCTGTGAGAACAAACTCTATATTTTTAGATTCACTAGGATTTAACTCGACTAACTCAAAACCTTTTAACTCTCTAACAGGCCTAGTAACACTTGCATACATATCTCTTATATATAACTGTGCAACTTCTTTACCTCTATAATTACCTGTGTTGGTTAATGTTACAGAAACAGTAACCTCTTTAGAGCCTTTATAAGAGTTTTTAACTTTTATGTTACTGTATTTAAATGTAGTATAACTTAAGCCATGACCAAAAACGTATAATGGTTCATTTTTTTCGTCTTGATAGTGAGACCAAAAAACAACATCTGGTCCTGGTAAACTTGGTCTACCTGTGTTTTTATAATTGTAATAAATTGGTACTTGACCAACATCTCTAGGAAAACTCATTGGTAGTTTACCGCTAGGATTGTAGTCTCCATAAAGTATTTGTGCTATAGCATTTCCACTTTGCGTTCCTAACTGCCATGCCTCTACAATTGCGGGTATATTTTGGTCTGCCCAATTAATTGTTAATGGTCTTCCATTATTTAATACCAGTACTATATTCTTATTTGCTTTATAAACTGCCTCTAATAATTCTTGTTGTACACCTGGCAAACCTAATTCAGTTCTACTACGTCCTTCTCCACTCTGAAAACCATGTTCTCCAAGTACCATAATAACAACATCTGCATTTTTAGCAATAGTAACCGCTTTACCAAATTCTGTTTTGTTAGTTGTGTTAATCTTAACTTCTGTAGTAAAATTAGGTTCTCCAATAACTACATCTGCTCCTTTAGCATAAGTTATTGTATTACCTTTGTAAGCCGAAAGACCTTCTAAAACTGAAACTGCGCTATTATCTTCGGCAGCAATTCTCCAACTACCTAACGGACTTGTTTTATCTGATGCCAGTGCGCCAATAACTGCAATTTTCTGGCCTTCTTTTTTAAGCGGAAGTAACTGTTTTTCATTTTTAAGTAAAACGATAGATTTTTTAGCCATATCTAAAGCTGCATCGTTAAGTGCTTTACTTCCTGTAATTTCTTTTTCACGAGCTTCGTCTAGGTATTTATAAGGGTCATCGAATAAACCTAATTCGAATTTTACTCTTAAAATCCGTCTAGCAGCATCTTCTATTACAGCTTCTTTTACTTTACCTTCTTTTACTAATTTTGCAAGTTCGTTTACATATAAATAAGATTCCATATCCATATCCGATCCTGCATTAGCTGCTAATTCTGCTGCATGATTTCCATCTTTTGCGTGACCATGAGCAATCATTTCTGTTATTGATCCCCAATCTGAAACGATAAAACCATCAAAATTCCATTTTTCTTTTAAAATATCTCTTTGTAAATATTTATCTCCAGTTGCAGGAATACCATTAAGCTCGTTAAACGAATTCATAAAAGTTCTTACACCAGCATCTTTTGCTGCTTTAAAAGGCGGTAATACAACATTATTTAAAGTCGAAATACCAATGTCCGCAGTATTATAATCTCTACCAGCTTCTGCAAATCCATAAGCGGCAAAATGCTTCGCACAAGCTACAATTGTATTACTTGTAGATAAATCTTCTCCTTGAAAACCTTTAACTCTAGCTTCTGCAATTTTAGAGCCTAAATAAGTGTCTTCTCCTGCTCCTTCCATAACGCGTCCCCAACGTGCATCTCTAGATATGTCGACCATTGGTGCAAACGTCCAGTTAATTCCAGAAGCCGAAGCTTCTAGAGCTGCCATTTCTGCCGATGTTTTTATTGCAGTTAAATCCCAACTTGCAGACTCTGCTAATGGAATTGGAGTTAATGTTTTGTATCCGTGTATGACATCGAAACCAATAATTAAGGGAATTCCTAATCTTGATTCTTCAACTGCTATTTTTTGAACACTTCTTACCTCTTTAACACCTCTAACATTTAGCATAGAACCAACATAACCCTTACGAAGATGTTCGTATTTTTTTGCTGCATCTCCTTCTTTTGGAGCTGGACCTGTAAGATCCCAGAAACCATTGTATTGATTCATCTGACCTATTTTTTCTTCCAAGGTCATTTTAGATAGAAGCGCACTTACTTTATCTTCAATTGAAGTTACTTTTGTATTTGCTGTAGATGAATTTATTGCCAAATCTTTATCTATAGAATTATTTTCATTTTTACATGAAATAATTACTATAAAAAGGCAAACTAATAATGGTATTGCTACTTTTTTCATTGTCTATTATTGGTAAACTCTTATGTATTCTATTTCCATTGTGTCTTCAGTAAATGCAGGATCTACTGTTCCTCCAAGACTTCCTCCCATTGCTACATTTAGTATTAAAAAGAAATCGCTATTAAATGGTAAAGAGTCCGAATTAATTACAGTATGAAAGACTTCGTTATCTACAACTATTTTAATAACATCTGGTGTCCACTCTATTGTATAATCATGAAACTCTGAGGTTGAAGTATCAACTGTAATTGAATTACCATCTGCATTTCCTCCAGAATTCCCTGGATAATGTAATGTGCCTAATGTTGTATTTTTATCTTGTCCTGTTTGCTCCATGATATCCATTTCTCCGCAGGCTGGCCAACTTACTGTATCATAATTAGCACCTAATGACCAAATTGCTGGCCATGTACCTTGAGATGCTGGAAGCTTTGCTCTAACTTCTACTCTTCCATAAGTAAACTCATAAAGGTTTTCTGATTTTAATCGCGCAGAAGTATATGAACCACCAGCTGCTTTTGCCGTGATTTTTAAAGATCCGCCTTCTACTATTACATTTTCAGAATTGTTTGTATAAGTTTGAAGTTCTTGATTTCCCCAACCATCCGTTCCTGTTCCTAAATCGTAAGTCCATTTTAAGGGATCTGGTGCGCCATCAACATCAAACTCATCTTGCCATACCAAATTATCATAAATTGATTGTAAACCTTCTGATTCTCCTTCTTCTTCAGAAGTAATAATAAACCACCAATCGAATTCACTATTTCCATCTGTAGTTTTTAAAACCAATTCATTTGGAATCGCACGACTAAAGATTTCATATTTATGATTACCTCCTGTATAATACCCAATAAAACCTAAACCTGTAAGATTAATTGTTTCGGTGCCACCTGGTGCTGTAATTACCCAGTTTTCAGAATAATCATTTAAAGGGTAGTTTTCTATATCTGCTCCATTTGGTGTTTCAGTGTGCGGACCTAACTCGGTAACTAAAGGTTCACGTCCAAAAATAGTTCCAGATGGATCCATAGTTGGATCATCGTTTATGCTATTGGTAATGTGTGTAAAAGTACCATCTGCATTAAAAATGTAACGATCATCGTACATACCAGTTGCAGATTTTTCACCAGGACCTGCTTGATACCATTCGGCTGCAATATCTCCACCTACTGGTCCAAGACCAAAGTGAGCATTTTGTTCAGACTTTATTCTCCATGTTTTAAATCCATCACCAACTAAAGTTGTTAATAAATCTGCTGGTGGCGCGTAAGTTGCTAATACTTCTACTTCTAAAGTTGTACTTGTAGACACACCTCCAGTTCCATAAGCAACAACGGTTACAGTATAAACATTGACACCTAAGTCTGAAAAAGTAAAGGCTGTAACTCCTGAAGGTGCATTTTGTACTGCAGCTCCAAAGCTATATTTATAACTTAAAGCATTATTTGCAGTAGCAATAAAATTTACCAAACCGCTTCCATCTCCATTTGGATTAGAAGTATCTTGACCTACTATTTCTGCTGTTACAATAATATTTGATGGTGCTACTATATTACCAAAAGTTTGATCTTCTTCTTGACAAGCAAAAAAGAAAGTTACCACTAGTGTTAGTAAGCTTATTTTGAATATTTTATTCATAATCTTATCTTTTAAATTGATTATTAGTTCTTCAATTCTAATTCATCGTAATAATAAACCGAATCGTCACCAGCTACTCCAAAATCGAAGAACATTACCACCCTATCGTAGTTAAATGCCTGTGCACTACTAACGTCAAATTCTAATTCTTCCCAAGTGTTTGTAGTTGTTGTACTCATATCAACTTCAAAAAATTGAGAATCATCAGCACTATTTTCAATTTTCAATCTTACTACAGCTCCATTTTTTGGAGACCATGTTTTAATACTTATTTTATTATAAGTAGTTAAATCTAATGGTGAAGCAGTGTCAAAAAATCCTCCTGCCCAAACTTCTGAACCTCCTGTTTTTGAAAATTCAGCGACGTTTCCTGTTGTATTTATTCCAGACATATCTGGATTAGCTATTACTTGAATATCTGCCATGTTTCCAAATGTTACAAATGTTGGTGCAGTACCTTCAAAATCCTGAAAACCAAGAGATCCTCCTCCAGTACCTCCACTAGAAACAAGCTCTACTTCATCGAAATAATATAAAGAGTCGTCACCTGCAACGCCAAAGTCGAAAAAGATTACAATTCTATCATAATTAAAAGCAGACGCTGCAGATACATCGAAAACTAAAGTTTCCCATTCGTTTATTGTAGTTGTTGTTAAATCTGTTTCGTAAAACTGTGAGTTATCTGCACTGTTTTCAATTTTAAACCTAACTGTAGCTCCTAATTTTGGAGACCATGTTTTAATACTTATTTGATTACATGATGATAAATCTAAAACAGATGCAAGATCAAAGAATGTTCCTGCCCAAACCTCTGAACCTGCTGTTTTAGTAAACTGTGCAACATTTGCTGTTGTATTAACACCAGACATATCTGGGTTTGCAACAGCTTGAGTATCTGCAATATTTCCAAAAGAAGTAAATGCAGGTGCAGCTCCTTCGAAATCTTGAAGCACTTCGCATGTTGTTCCACCTGCTGTAGATGGTGCTTTATAATAATAGATGTTATCTAAAAAGATTGTTCCTGATCCTACAAACTTAAATTGAATTAAATCGTTTATTGTTAAACCTTGATCTGTGAAATCGGACAAAGGAATATCGAAACTATTCCATTCACTTGGATTTAATGTTTTTGTTACTTGCTGCTCTCCAGAAGCCGCACTTATAGGATAAATTTCAACTTGAGTAGCATCTGCCGTCCAAACATCGATATGTAATGTCTCCATTGCTGAAGCATCAATAGTTTCTCCATATTGAATCCCTTGATAATTTAAATTACCATATTTAATTACTAAATCTCCAGCAACATCAACCTCTTCAAAAACTGTTTGTTGTCCCCAATCTGGATAAAAATCTGTACCAGCAATATCAGTATAAGCAGCGCTATAAATAGAAATTACATCTTCAGGTTGTCTAGCAGGTGCGGTTGGTGCAGCTACTAGAGGTGCTAATATTTCTGTAACTTCAAAATCTTCAGAATAAGAAATAGTATCTACAGAACCACTAAAAGCAGTAACTGTTATAGTGTAAACTCCTGCATCTACATAAGTAAATGAGACTATTTCGTCTATATTAGACATCATTACTGTTTCTGCTGGGTCACCAAAATTAACTTCGTAAGAGATTGCAAAATCTGCAGTTGCCATAACGTTTACTTGTTTTGAAATAGCCGCATCATTTTCTATTGTTACAATTAAATTTTCTGGTGCTTGAAACGAAACTACTATAGTTTGCGCTACTGTAGTTGTTTTACCATTAATACTAGAGGCAGCAATTACAATTTCGTATGAGCCTTCTTGATATGTATGTTGTGCGCTTTCTCCGGGATTTAAAACTCCAGAATCTTCACCAGAACCATCACCATAATTTACTCTAAAATTGGCAACATTTTCTCCTGTTGGTGTTATTGTAACTAATCCAGAATTATCTTGATCAATAGTAATTACTGCAGCAACATTTGTTGGAGCAGGTAATGTGCTTACATCTGGTATATCATCTTCTTGTACGCAACTAACAAAAGCTGTGATTACTAAGAATAAACTAAGTATGTATTTTAAATTTTTCATGCTATTTCCTATTTAGTTTTTATTTTTATTAATACATTGGATTCTGTGCCCAACGATTACCTGTTAATTCTATTTCTATTTGTGGAATTGGAAACACTTCATGCTTTCCAGGCATAAAACCATCAATTTCTTGAGCTGCACGACCTGTTCTAACTAAATCGAAAAAACGATGCCCTTCACCTACTAATTCTATTCGACGTTCATGGTAGATAGCATTTGTTAATGCGTTACCAGTAACAGATACATTATGATTCATATCACCAAAACCACGTTGTCTTACTCTGTTTAAATAGTTTTGCGCTCTATCGTCTGCTATAGATCCTCTATTAAGAGCTTCGGCAGCCATTAGTAAGACATCTGCAAAACGAATTGCTCTATAATTATTTGGGTTTGTTAAGTTTTGATCACCAATATTAGAATCACCTTTACGCGCTATATACTTTCTATTAAAATATCCCGTATGCTCATTACCTATTCCATAGGTAATTCCTGTTTGTGCAGCCCAAGCTTCTATATCTAAAATGGCTGTATCTATTCTAGGATCATCATCTTCAAACTCATCAAATACTTCTTGCGTTGGGACATTAAAACTAAATCCTGAATCAAAAATATCACCTTCAGAACCTGGATCTGCACTATAATTACGAACACCATTAAAACCAACTGCAACATTACCTTCGCTACATTGTAAACAATCGAAACCAGCACCTTCAAGATCTGTATACTGTACTTCGAATACAGATTCTACGGTGTTTTCATTATCGTTTTCAAACAATGTGCTGTAATCTGTAACTAAATCGTGTGGTCCATTGTTTATTAAATCTTCTAAAACCAATGCAGAAGCTCCAAACTTATCTTGATATAAATATATTTTTCCTAATAGTGCCTGTGCAGAACCTTTTGTTATTCTACCTGCTTGCGTTTGTGTGTATGGCAAATTTTCTATTGCACTAATTAAATCTAATTCTATTTGTGCGTAAACTTGTTCCTTTGGTGTTCTGTCTACATCAAACTGGTCTCCAAAAAGAAAACGTTTATCTACCACTAAAGGCACATCTCCAAACCATTTCACTAATTCGAAATAGTAATATGCTCTTAAAAATCGAGCTTGAGCAAGTACATTTGCTTTACCACTAAAATCTATTTTATCTTGAAACTCTAAAATGTAGTTTGCGCGATTTACACCAGCAAACATCCAGCCCCAAATAGAACGAAGTTGCTCGTTACTAGATGTATGTATCATATCATCTACTTGTTGTATTCCAGGAACATCTGTTGCGCTTGCTCCGCCTGCTAACGTATTATCTGAAGCTATTTCTCCTAACATTACATTTAAGTATGTAGATTGTAACAAATCGTAAGCTCCAATTAAAGCATTTTGATAATCTTCTTCTGAATTAAAATAGTTTTCTGAACTTTCATTTTGAGATGCAACATCTACAAAATCATCACTACATGATATCGTGGTAAATACTGAAACTACTAAAAGTGCTATGTATTTTATGTTCTTCATTTTTTAAAATTTTACGTTTGTTCCAAATAAAAATGTTCTTGGGTTAGGATAAAAACCATTATCTATACCACTTCCAATAGGAGCTCCATTAGACGATGTAGGATCGAAACCGCTATATTCTGTTAATGTAAACACGTTATTTACAGATATATATAGTCTAATATTATTTAAACCAATATTTTTAAGTTTATCTTGGCTAAAAGTGTAACCTACTTGCATGTTTTGTGCTCTAATAAAAGAACCATCTTCTACGTAGTAATCTGAAAATACTAAGTTAGCTGTTGCATTATTACTAACTCTTGGGTTAGTATTTGATGTTCCTTCACCAGTCCACCTATCTAGAGCATAAGATGTTAAATTAGTTTTAAGGCTATTTCTATCGTAATTCCTAACAATATCGTTTCCTACAGATGCAAAGAAGTAGGTTTGAAAATCGAAATTTTTATAATCGAAAGATAGGTTTAAACCCATTGTGAAATCTGGAATAGGATCACCAATAAAAGTTCTATCATCGGCATCGATAACACCATCTTGGTTAATATCTACAAATCTTATATCACCAGCTTGAGCATTAGCTCCTAGCCCTAATTGAGATGGATGTGCATCTACCTCTTCTTGGTTTTGAAAAATACCATTTGTCTGCATACCATAAAACACACCAATTGGTTGCCCTATTTGCATTCTTGAAGGTGGGTTAGCTTGGCCAATACCAAAACTACCTCCTACTTCATAACCAATACTGTTATTAACTTTTAAAACTTCGTTTTCTAATGTTGCTATGTTGTAGCTAATATTAAATTTGAAATTATCTGATAATTTATCTTTATAAGAGATTTGAAATTCTAATCCTTTATTCTCTATTGTACCTGCATTAACTATTGGGCTACCAGAACCTGGAGCTGCACCTCCTAATATTTGAGAACTTTCTACAGGTAACAATAAGTTTTCTGTAGTACGCTTAAAGTAATCTGCTGTAATATCTATTTTATTAAAAAGCTTCGTTTCAAAACCTATATCGAAAGCTTTTTGCTCTTCCCATTTAACTTCTGGGTTAGAAATTCTACCAGTTCCAACACCTTCTTGAATTGTATTATCGAAAACATAAGTTCCCTCTCCACTTAATACAGATTCGAATGCAAAAGCCGCGATTCTATCGTTTCCAAGAATACCATAAGAACTTCTAAACTTTAAGAAATCTATAGTGTTACTGTTTTTTAAGAAATCCTCGTCTGAAACTACCCAGCCTACCGAAGCAGATGGAAATACTCCAAATTTATTTTTTGGTCCAAAAGCTGAAGAACCATCGCGTCTTACAACACCTGAAAACAAATATTTTCCTTTATAGTTATATTGTAGTCTACCAAAATAAGATAGCAGTCTTGAATCAAACACACGATTACTTATATCTTTAGACCTATAATTATCTATAATAATTTCTGCATTTTCTATTTCAGCTTCAGCAAAAACAGTTCCTAATGGTAACCTTCTACCTGTTAAGCTATAATAATCTGCTGTAGACTTAAATACAGATGTCCCTAAAGTTGCTTTAATATTATGAATCTCATCATTAAGAGATTTTTCATAATTAATAAAAGCATCAAAAGTATAATCTCTAAAAAATTTAATTTCATCATTAAATGAAATATTAGAAATATGAGAAGGATCGTCTGGATTGTTTGGAATAGCATTATCGAATACAGAACCATTTCCGTATTCTACATGCGGAAAGAAGCTTTTTTCTCTTACCTCAGAGTAATTCCATTGATAATTTGCTTCAGCACTAAAACCGTTTAAAAACTTATAATTTAAACCAAAAACACCACTTATTTTATCCACTTTAGTAGAATTAAAAGTGTTTTCTATTTGTTTTAAAGGATTAACAACTTCTATAGGATAGTTTTCTGATGATGTAAATTCACCATTCTCGTCTCTAGGTGTATCAGTTGGTGCAAAATTTACTGCATTAAACAATACTGAACCTAAACCATTTTCGGGTAAAGATTTTCTTGTTGTTCCTGTATATATAAGATTTGCTTTTAAATTTAAATCTTCTATAATTTCTAAACCATAGTTTGCTCTTGTTGTGTAACGTGTAAAGTTTGATTTACTACCTCCAACAATACCATCTTGAGTTAATAAAGACGCTCCAAATGAATATACAGATTTTTCTGATCCTCCACTTGCTGTTATAGAATTACTAAATATTGGAGCGGTTTCAAAAATTTCGTCTTGCCAATCTGTACCTTTATTTAATCCAAAGGTATTTGGAAAAGGCAATTCGCTACCACTAGCTGCGGCTGCTTCATTTTTAATAAGTGCATATTCTGTTGCATTTAATAATGAAATTTTACGTGTTGTTTTTTGAAAACCAGCATAAGCATCATAATTAAAAGACAATGCCTTATTTTTTCTACCTGTTTTGGTTGTAATTAATATAACACCATTCGCTGCTCTTACACCATAAATACCTGCTGTTGCATCTTTTAAAACAGTATAACTTGCTATATCACTTGGGTTTACAACGCTTAAATCTTCAATAACGTTACCATCTACTAATATTAAAGGTCTATTATCTCCATTTGTAGAGATCCCTCTAATTCTAATATCTGAAGCACTACCAGGAGCACCAGATTGAGATGTTACATTTACACCAGCAACTTGCCCTTGTAATGCTTGTTCAATTCTGGTTGGTTTAAGCGCTTCTATAGTTTCACTTGAAACTGTAGACACTGCACCTGTAACTTCTTTTCTTTTTTGTGTACCATAACCTATTAGTACAACTTCTTCTAATTTGCCTACATCTCCCTCTAGAGATACATTAATAGATGTCTGGTTGTTTACTGCAACTTCTTTAGTAGTATAACCAATGTAAGTAAATTGAAGTATTGCATTTGAAGGTACATTTTGAATAGTGTAATTACCATCAAAATCTGTCGAGACACCATTGTTTGTATTCTTAACAATAATGTTTACACCGGGAATTGGATATCCATCTGTAAGATCTTTAACGGTACCCGAAACACTAATAGATTGCGAATAAGATAGGTATCCTAAACACAAGGTTAGTAATAAGGTGATTTTTATTCTCATAAACTTAGTTTTATTGTTTTCTCAAATTTAGAATAGAATATTAAAGAATTGTTAAAAATAACCGCAACAAAAAACATACATCGTAAATTTAAACACAAAAAAACAACAATTTAATACTTGAGAATAGAAATACTGTACACTAAGCCAATAAAATAGAATAAGAATTTTACACTCTGAAAACTAGCAAGTTGCCAAAATGTTGTGGTAATGTATAGGTGTTTAAATTTAATGTAGTATACTTATAGCTCGATGATGTAGTTCGCTAAACTTGTTTCGTGAGGCAAATTCATTTTTTTACGCAAACGATATCGTTTTACTTCTACACTTCTTGGTGAAATATTTAATAAAGGAGCTATTTCTTTAGAAGATAGATTTAGCCTAAGATAAGCACATAATTTAAGATCATTAGGTGTTAAAACACTATGTTGGGTTTTTAACTTCTTTAAAAAATCTTTATCGGCATTATTAAAGGCTTCTTGAAAAAACTTCCAATCATCTGTAGTGTTTATATTCTTATCTATTATTTTAATTACAGACTTAATGTTAGCATCGGAGTCTTTAGTTTTAAGCTCTGTTTTAATACTGTTTAAGAACTCATTCTTTTTTATTAAACTCATAGTAGAAATTGCAAGTTCCCTACTCTTACTATCTATATCTTGTTGTAATTGTTGATTTTTAAACTGCATTTGCTGTTGCTTATTCTCCAACTCTTTACGTTCTAGATCTCGCTGTGCTTTACCTAACAATTTCTCTCTTTGTTTTTTATGGTAATTATTATAAAAATAATGCAACAAAAGAATTAATAAAATAAAACCTAATAGATAAATTGCTATTGCAACATTAGAAGCATACCAAGGTTTATTTATATAAAACTGATAGCTTATTGTATTTTTTGATACATTTTTACCTAATCGACCTCTAACATTAAAAGTATAATCTCCTGAAGGTAAATTTCTATATAATACAGTAGCATCATCTGTCCAATTGCTCCATTCATCATATATACCGAGTAATTGGTGTTGATACTCCGCTACTTTAAACTTATCGAATTGGGTTAAACTGTATGTTAGTTCAATATTGTTTTCGTTAGGCTTTAAATCGGCTTTTTCTTTTAAGCTTAACATTTTTGGTTTTCCATTTCTAACACTACTTGCAATTGTTTTAAGTGCAATAAATTCTGAAGCGTTATCAAATTTATTTATATCAATAATTAAATACCCAGAAGTTGTACCAAGAAGATACTCATTATTCTTTATATGTATAATATTCTCGTAACTAGTAATATTATTTCTCAAGTTTTTAGGTAACGCTATTTTATTTATTTCTGGTTTATTAGATAACTTACCGGGTTTTATACGAATTATCTCTGTCTTTGTAAATCCCCAAAGTGTATTTGATTCTAAATCATTAATTAATTTTCCAGATGAGTAGTTTATTGGACTAAAAGACTTGCTAAGCAAGCTATCTTTAGCAAATTTATCATCATTAGGTTTATACTTATAAAAACCTTCCCTATGCACGTAATACACACTATTGTTATACTTAAATAAACTTGAGTGTAATCCTTTATTTATAGCTTTTACCTCTATACTTTTTGCTTTTGTAAAGGAATCGTCTATCTCTATTTTATAGACTCCTTTATATTCATGACTAACAAAAACAGTTCTATTATTTATCAATTCGAAGAAACGAGAAGATATATCGAAACCTTCAATTTTATTTTTAAAACGCCAATTGCCATTATATTTTTCTAAAATATTTAAACCATTATAATTCCCTTGTAATAAAAAATTAGGTTTATTTTTTATAGTTTTTATAGACCATGCTCCTTGAACATTAGACATTTTTAAGGCCTGATCTTCTTCTACTATATAGGTTCCAGAATTATGACCACAAAACAATTGTTTATCTATTATTTGCAAACACCAAACTTGACCTTGAGTCCCTTCTATAAATGTAAATGGTTTTGTTGCATTATTTAAACTTCTATAAAACAATCCTTGATTTGTACCTAAATATAAATTACCGTTATAGATTGCTGATGCATATACAGAACCTAGCTGTCCTTTAGAATCATTAAAAATTTTTATTGGTGAATTACTATTAATACAATTGATGCCATTATCTAACCCTAACCATATATTACTATCATTGTCTTCGAAAACGGATAAGACTGTATTATTGCTTAAACCTAAATTTTGATCTATTTTATGTATCAATATTCCATTTTTATCAAGAAGAAGCACTCCATTAGAAATAGTACCAATAGCAAAACCTCCATTCTTAAGCACAATACTACTGTACACACTATAATTAGCTAGAGTTTTATTAATATTTTTATCCCATGGAGATAAAACACCATTGTTAAACTCAAAAAAACCATTATTCTCTGTTTGTACTAAAAGTTTGTTTTTATAGTTAAAGATATTTATTATTAATTGGGTTTTAGTAATACTATGGTCAATAAAAATCTCTTTCTTACCATTAACAATTTTGTAAATACCTTTATTTATATCTTGAAAATAGATAGTATTATCTACTTTAAATAACTTAGTTATAGTAGATTTTGATTCGATTACTGTAAAAGTAAAATCTAAAGTATTGTATATATAAATACGATTAAGAGACCTAAACAACAACCAATTATCTAAGTTTACAATTTGCCAAAATTGTTCATCTTCTATTAAAGAAATGCTTTCGTTTTTAGAAAGAGAAGTATATTCTAAAATTCCTAAGCCATTTTTTTTCCAATAACCAAATTCCATGTAGCATCCCGTATAAATTTTATCCTTAACTACTTTTACTGAACGTAAAATGGTTTCGTTAGGAGAATTATAACGTGTCCATTTAGCACTATTATATTCTAATAAACCTACATTATTTGCTACATATATTGTTTTATCCTGAGCTTGAGAAATAGCCCAGTTTTGGTTTTCACCATTATATTGTTGTGGTGTAAATACATTTATTGGTGGTAATTCTTGAGCATTTATTCGAGAGAAAAACAATACAAAAATTAACAACACCAAACATGTATGGTCTTTTTTAAGTTTTATAAACATAACAAAATCTTGTTATGCAATATACAATTTTGTATGGTTCTTTAATGTAAACTATTTATAATCACACTGAAACAAAAAAAGATGTTAGATTACATTAATCTAACACCTTTTAATCCTTTATTAAAAACAAGGAAAGTTTACAATTAGTCTCTTCTAAATTTTTTAAGCAACGTGTAAAACTGGTTTTTGAAAATATTAAATCTCTCTATTAATAATACATAGCTATCTCTCCTTTGTTCATGGACTTTTAGTCTATTTAAATCATATTCAGTAGTACCATATTCAAGCTCTCTATTAAGCTCTTGCTCATATTTACATAAACTTGCCATTAACATTACATTTTTTCTACGCATTGCAAGAATTGTACTAGACACCGAAACGTTTTTTATTAATTGCTTTTCTATAACACTTAAGTGATCTAGTTCTGTATTAAAAGCCTCTAAAACGTTATGCCAAGAACACACCTCGTTTAAATCTTTTTTAATACATAGTCGTCTATGTAAATCTATTTTATGTAATGCTATCAAGTTTAAGTTATTATTATAAATTAGTTAGACTTTACAAATGTAAACCTCCCTTGTACTTTACTAAAAAACTCATCTTTAAGTCTTCTATACTTATCTAAATGATACAAGTAGCTTCTTCTATAACTTTCGTGTTCTGTTATATACACCATATCGCACTCTGTGTCTTCACACTCCACAATATTTAATCTAGAATTTGAGTACTTGTTAAGTGCATTAAAAAGTATTTCATTTTCAACTTGTTTTTTTTCGAATCTTACTACAACACTATTATCATCTAATTTATCATTAAGTTCATTTTTACAAACATTAATAAGGTTTGTTAGTTCTTTTTTAATGTATTTTAAATGATTTATCCAATTGTCAAGCTCCATAGTATTTACTTTATGCGTAACATCTACATTAGTATCGTGATTGAATATTTCTAAATTTTCTGTTTTCATAATATTAAGTTTTAAATAAGTATATCTAATCCCTTTAGTGTGTCTTCTCTTTTAACGTCGACAATCTCAAGTTTTTGTTTACCACCAGGAAAATCCCAATCCACAATATCTTCTTTAGAATAACCTAAAAGAGCTGCTCCCATTGGTGCTAAAACAGAGATTTTATTTAACGATAAATTTTTGTCTTGCGGGATAACTATTTGCAACATTCTTTCCCAGCCTTTATCCGACTTTACGGTTACAATACTATTAAACCTAACTACATCTTTAGGTACCTCCTCTTCATCTGCAATAGTTGCCGTTTTTAGTTCTTCGGATAATTTAAATAAAGACTTTTGCACTTCATGATCATCTGCATAACCCGAAATATTAAGTATGCGTTTTAAATATACATACTCCTTTTTTTCTAAAATTAAACTTCCATACTTCATAATATCTTTCTTAACAATTAATAAATCAAGGAAAAATCCCTCTTTGTATGTATGCTTTTTCAATACGTTGTATTGCTATACAAAACGCAGCTGTACGCATATCTACACCTTCATTTTTAGAGTAATCGAAAACCTTATTAAAAGATTCTTTCATCTTTTTATCTAATTTAGCCATTACTTCATCTAGCTGCCAAATTTCTCCATTTCGGTTTTGTAGCCATTCAAAATAACTACCAACAACACCACCAGAATTACATAAAATATCTGGAATAATAGAAACACCTCTTTCTAGAAGAATTTTTTCTCCTTCTACATTTGTTGGTCCGTTTGCTCCCTCAGCAATAAGTTTTGCTTTTATTTTAGAAGCATTCTCTTTAGTTATTTGGTTTCCTAATGCAGCTGGAATACAGATATCACAATCTAAAGTGAAAAACTTATTTTTATCTACAGCTTTTGTATCTGGAAAATCTACAATGCTACCATCGTTAATACGAGTGTAGTTAAAAAGATCTTCTACTTTAATTCCTTTTTGGTTTTCAACACTTCCAAAAGCATCTTGAACACCTACTAAAATTGCACCATCTCTTTCTAAGAAATGAGATACCCAATAACCAACATTACCAAAACCTTGAACAATAAATGTTTTGCCTTTTAAGTTCGTTTCATTTTTTTCTGCCCAAAATTTTATTGATAAATACACACCATATCCTGTTGCTCTATCTCTACCTTCTAATCCTCCACTTCCATCTGGTTTACCTGTAACAACGTGTTGATTTGCTGTACGCTCTGCAGGTGGACGTGTACTCATATATGTATCTGCAATCCAAGCCATAGTTTGGCTACTTGTATTAACATCTGGTGCAGGAATATCGTGCTCTGGCCCAATATTATCTGCTAAAGCAAACGTAAAACGTCTTGTAATACGTTCTAATTCAGATTGTGAGTATTTAGAAGGATCAATTTTAATTCCTCCTTTTCCACCACCATAAGGCAATCCTGCCAACGATGTTTTCCATGTCATCCACATTGCTAATGCTCTAGCAGCATCAATATCTACAGTAGGATGGTAACGTAAACCTCCTTTGTATGGTCCTAATGCATTATTATGTTGTACTCTATATCCTGTAAAAATCTCTACATCTCCATTGTCCATTTTTACTGGAAAATTCACAAGGATTTCGTTATTGGTAATGCTTAAAATTTTTCTAATATTTGGATGAAGGTTAATATGGTCTGCAGCACTATTAAACTGCTCCATTACATTATCCATCATACCTCTTACTGGCACTTTTTTAGTTGCTTTTTTTATATTCGCTGTTGCTATTGTCATTATAAATGATTTTTTTATTTTATTTGAAATATCTATTTGTAATTGATCTCTCGTTATACTTTTCTGTGATATATTTTTTTCTTGAAGCTTTACTACTCTCGTTTTTATCTATTGCAATTCGAGGCGAAAATGCCGAAATTAATGTGTCGAAAATCATAATTTTTATTATTAATATTAAACTAATTCTAGTTCACGTTCTGGATGCTTTACATTCTCTGTAATAGCTTCGTGCGGCCTAATTTCATCAAACTCACTACACGACCAGACTTTCTCTTTTTGTGTTGTTAATGCACACGAATTGCTATTTATACAACTCGGGCAAATATTAAAGTGATTCATATTAAAAACTTTTAATGTTATATACATACCAAAAAGCAATGCGTGTGCCAAATCATTAAAAAAAAGGCGTAAAAACACAGAAGCCCTTTTAAATAAAGGGCTTCTAATAATAAGATAAAATTAATATGATTTATTAATATGGGATATAATTACCCAACCGAGTAAAAATGTACCACTAAAAAAGGTTAGTCTGAAAGTTTTTGACGAATAGTTTTACGGTCAATTCCTAGAATTTCGGCAGCTTTAGTTTTATTGTTTCCTGTTGCTCGTAATACTTTTTCTATGTATTGTTTTTCTATGGTTTTTAATGGCAGTAAATCACCTTCTGTAAAATTTAAAGCATATTTTAAATGTTCTGGCAAATGCTCTACATCAATAACTTTATCGCACATAATTACAGCACGTTGGATAACATTTTCAAGTTCTCTAATGTTTCCTGGCCAATTGTAACGTTCTAAAACGGTTAGCGTTTCTGGAGTAATTTTAATGTATCTATCCTTATACTCTACTCCATATTTAAATAAGAACTTATCTACTAACAAAGAAATGTCATCTTTTCGTTCTCTTAAAGGTGCAATTTCAATTTCTACAACTGTAAGTCTATAAAACAAATCTTCTCTAAAGGTTTGTTTTGCAATCATTTCTCTTAAGTTACTATTTGTGGCCGCAATAATACGTACATCTATTTTTTCAGCCTTTGTAGCTCCAACCTTAACAACTTCTTTTTCTTGTAACACACGCAATAAACGCGATTGCACAGTTAAAGATGCATTACCAATTTCGTCTAAAAAAATAGTACCTCCATTTGCTGCTTGAAAGAGCCCTTCTCTATTAGTTTCAGCTCCTGTAAATGCTCCTTTTAAATAACCAAACAACTCAGCTTCTAAAAGATTTTCTGGTATTGCACCACAGTTTACAGCTATAAATGGTGCTCTAGAAAACTTACCTTGGTAGTGTATTGCTCTTGCTACCAACTCTTTTCCAGTACCACTTTCTCCTTTAATAAAAATAGTAGCCTTATTATCTTTAACACGTTCTATAACCTGAATAACGTTATTTATTTTTTCAGAATTACCTATAATTTCTCCGTAGGATTTATTTTTCTCTACCGGTGGTTTTTTAGATTCTACTCCTTTTTTTTCTGAAGAATTTAAAGAATTATCTAAAGCCGATTTTAATTCATCTTTTGTAAATGGTTTTGTTAAATAATCTACCACTCCAGATTTAATGGCTGCTAAAGAATCTTGAACCGAAGGGTAACCTGTAACAACCAACTTTGGTAATTTAGGATAATGTTCTGATACAAATTTTATAAGCTCAGACCCATCTACTTCTGGCATTTTTAAATCTGTTATTAACAAATCTATGCTAGTATCCCTTAAAATAGTAACAGCTTCTTTAACAGAAATAGCTTTAAAAACATGATAATTCCATGATTGTAAATGGCGCTGCAACAATTCTAGAATGTTTACATCGTCGTCTACAATAAGTATATTTTCTTTACGTAATTGCATAACTATATATTATTTAGGAAGTGTTACTGTAAAAATAGCACCTTTATTTTTATTGTTTTTAGCTGTTATAGTTCCTTTGTGTGAGGACACAATACCATGCACTACACTTAAACCTAAACCTGATCCATCACCAATGGATTTAGTTGTAAAAAATGGTTGGAAAATTTTATTTTGAGCGTCTGCTGTTAAGCCTTTTCCTTCATCTCTAATTTTAAGAACAATCTCATTTTTTAATGTTTTAACCTCTATTGTTACCAAACCATTAACAGGCGAAAAATAGATAGCGTTTATTAATAGATTAAAAATAATTTGAGTTAATTGTATTGGATCTGCTTTAAGCCACATCTCCTCTTCTTCAATTTTTATAATATATTTTACTTGCTCTTTTCTAAAGGTTGCATCTAATAAATTAATAGCATTTTTAACGTTAGGAACAATATTTACACGTTTCATTTCTTGAGGCATTTCGCAAGCAAAAAACATTAATTTTTTAACAACTTCTCTAGAGAAAATTGCATTTTTAATAATTTTATCTACATCATTAGTTTGCTTATTATTAGTCGTTAAATCTTCTTTTAATAATTCGGCAAAGCCTAAAATATTGGCTAAAGGTGTATTGAGTTCGTGAGCAATACCTGCAGTAATTTCTCCTAAAATACCTAATCTATCGGCACGTTCCATTTGCCTCTTTAGAGACGTTTCATTTTTCTGAATTTCTAAACGCTCCAACAGATTTCCAATTTTCATGGCAATATTATCAAGGAGCAATTGCTCTTCGGTTAAAAAATCTTCAGCTTTAAACCTACTGCTTTCTAAATTTGCAATTAATTGCCCTTTAAC
Source organism: uncultured Lacinutrix sp. (assembly GCF_947500605.1). GTDB lineage: Bacteria > Bacteroidota > Bacteroidia > Flavobacteriales > Flavobacteriaceae > Lacinutrix. Next base: position 698,585 of record NZ_CANMSJ010000001.1, read on the forward strand.
TTCATTAAAAAGAACTATTTCTGAACTAATTTCAATTGTACTTCCTGCTCTTTTGTGTGTTGAAATACTGTACATTTCTGTATTAATATCAACTTCGGTTTCGGCAGGAAATTGGAATCCTTTTTTTATACTAAAAGCAATAGCCTTAAGCGTGTCTTCTATAAGTTCTTCATTTGTATTTACAATAATTGAAGATACTTCGTATAGACATGTAAGTTCTTTTATACGCTCTTTTAATGCTTGCTCTGTTGTATTCATTAATATAATATTGAGTAAAAATTAGTTCATATAAACAGCTTCAAAAACAGCCAAAGGAGCTCTCTTTCCTATATTTAAAGATAAAACATCATCTTTAATAGTGTAATGATCTGCTAAGTTGAAAACTTTTAAAAATTCAGTTTCGTTTACAACAACATCTGGACATGCCATAAGTGTAGATAGTACGTTTGTAAAACGAATACTATTTCCTTTTTCTAAAGTAAATGTGCCTCCAAAAGTATTACATCCAGCAAATCCTTTTAGTCTATTATCCTCAGATTTTAAAATGAAGTAAGTTTCGCGTGTTTGATTTTCTACCATAGTAACTTCTCTACCGTTTAAGGTTTTTAGCTTCCAATATTTTTCGGTTATGGTATCACTTATTACTTCGCTATTTGTCTTTTTTTCAGAATTACAACTCATAATAGATATCATGATTATTGCTAATAATATTATTCTTGTTTTCATAATATTGTTTTAGTTTACTTATATCTACAAATTTACTTTTACTTATTATATAGCCAATCAAAAAACTATAAAGTATCTCAATATTACTATTTGAGATTTATATAAAATGTTCTTTTAATGATAAATCTTAGAAATCACATTGCTTATATCAAATTTAAACAATCATTTCGTCGTGTTTATTTACGTTTAATCGTAAAGCATTATTTTTAAGGTTTCAAAAAAATTGCTCGTTTTTAAATAAAGTAAATTTAGCTTTTACCTAAAAGCAATCATTTAATGTTAGACAAAAACATAAACAAAACAGAACTCACAAAAATTATTAGAACCTTAATTGCTTTTATAATTGTAGATGGAAAAACATTTGTAGCCGATGAACAAAAAGAGGCTTACATAAAACAATACATCTTTACGTTGTCTAAATCTTTAAATGGTACAAACAATTTTATAAATGTAAATACGCTTTGGGAAACTATGGAAAAAGATATTTTAAATTTCACCAAAATAGAAGCGAATACAAATACCACTAATCATGGATAAGAACTCGTTTATTATAATAACTATTATCTTTATAGTATTAGTTTTTCTTTGTTTTAAAATTTTAAAAGCCATCGCAAAAATTAAAAGAATGCGATCTTCTGGGTCAAGTAGTTATAACAACTCCTTTTTTTATAAAGCGGTTAAAACTATTTTTCTTAGAGATTTACCAGACTAATTTATATTCTTTTTTTAATAAAACAAAAAACCATCTCAATGAGATGGTTTTTGTTTTATACTATTTAATGTATCTCTACATTCTAATAATTATAAATTCTGATCTTCTGTTTAATTGATGTTGTGCCTCTGAACAAGGTACACCATTTTTACAGTTATTTACTGTTTGCGTTTCACCATAACCAATAGCACTTAAAATTCTTTCGGCACTAATACCTTGAGCTACTATATAGTCTCTAGCTTCTTTGGCTCTTCTATCTGACAACTCTAAATTGTAATCGTCTGGCGAACGAGAATCTGTATGTGATTCTATATTGATAACCATGTTTGGATATTGGTTCATCATTAAAACTACTTTATTAAGTTCTATTGATGCATCGTTTCTTATAAATGATTTATCTAAATCGAAATAAATAATTCCAATTTTAATTTTCACTAAACCTCTATCTTCAAAAATGCCTTCGTCTTTAATTTTTAATCCAAGTGGTACAATTATTTCTTTTCCATCCTTAGAGGTCATGAAAGGTTTTTCGTTAGGATTATAACCTACTTTAATTACTTTAACATCGTATCTTGTATTGCAGTTTAAATTACTTTTAAAAGCATAGTTTCCATTAAGGTTAGTTTGAGTTTCTGCTAATTCTTTTCCACTCTCATCGAATAGTTTAACTGTTGCACTTGCAATACGTTCTCCAGTTATTGTATTAGACACATAACCTGTTACTGATGGATCGCAAATACTTTCTCCTTCTTTCTTTTCTAAAGGATTTCTATCAAACGAATAAATATCATCATCGCCTTTACCTCCAGCTCTATTAGAACATACAAATCCTAAATTAGTATCTTCATCTACTATATAACTAAAATCGTCTAATTGACTATTTAAAGGTGCTCCAAGATTAATTGGGTTCTCAAATACATCATTATATTTAGATTCAAAAACATCTAAACCTCCAAGTCCTAAATGCCCATCGGATGCAAAATATAATTTGTTATTTGTTATATAAGGAAACATTTCGCGTCCTGCAGTATTTATTTTTGGTCCTAAATTACGTGGTTGAGAATACTCATTATCATCTAAAACATCAACTACGTAAATATCTGTTGCACCAATAGATCCAGGCATATCTGAAACAAAATATAATTGCTTACCATCTTTACTTACTGTTGGATGACCAACAGAATAATCATCGCTATTAAATGGTAGTTCTTTTATGTTATGCCATTCTACTTTTTCGTTTAAACTAACATTTAAATCTGCACTATATAATTTTAAGTGATTAACACCTTCTCCATCTCGTCCTAATTTTCCATTATAGTTATTACGTGTAAAATAGACTTTCTCTTCGTTTGGTGAAAATGCTAAAGTTGCTTCATGGTACTTTGTATTTATTTCTTCTGAAAATTCATTTAAATATTCTACATCTGTATCTGTAGCATTAATTCTTCCTAATTGAAAATTTAAAAATGGTTGCTCATTCCAATTGTAAGTTCTTTTGTGATAATAAGAAGTATCAATAGCAGACGAATACACTAATCGATCTCCATAATACATAGGTCCGAAGTCAGAATTATTAGTATTAATTGATAGGTTTTTAAGAGTGAATTGCGCTTCTAGATTTAAAATATCTTCAATTGTCGTATCCTTTTGCGCATACTTATTAGCTCTAGCATCTTTTTGCAAAGTACGAGTAGAAAATTCTTTCATCCATTTTTTAGCTAATTTGTGCTGTCCCATACCTTCTAATGTATGAGAGAATCTAAAAATGTATTCTGGATCTACAGTCTTTAAATAATCTGACATTAAAATATCATACCATTTATTAGCCTTTTCCATATCTGTATTAAAATAATAGGCATCTCCAGCTTTTTGTAAAACCTCCATAGAATTGTCTCCTCTATCAATAGCTCTTTCGTATTCTGAAGCTGCTTCAATGTACTGCATTCTTTCAAAAAGACGATCGGCTTTTTTGTACTTGCTTTGAGCAAAACCGACTGTACTTATAAAAATTAAAATTATAGTTATAATGTTTTTCATATTAAATATTTTAGAAAAATCTTGGAGATTTTAATTTAGCAGTTTTAGATATTAACTCGTAACGTAACATTAATTCATGACTACCGCTAGTTACTTTTTGTAATTCTGTATTAGTATAATCGTAAGCATAACCAATTAATAGTTTTGGCGAGATTTGAAAACCTGCTAAGCCGCTAAAAGCATCATCCCATCTGTAAGCGACACCTAATCTTAATTTTTCATGAAACATAAAGTTGGCAGATAAATCTGCAATTACAGGAGATCCTGTAACATGTTTAAAAAGAAATGCTGGCTTAAATTTTAAAGTTTCGCTTAAATCCATAACTAAACCTCCAATTACAAAAAGGTGCAATCTTTCGGCTGCGACAGATTGTTGTATATCATCATAATGTTGGTCTGTAAAAAAGTTAGGAATAGAGACTCCTAAATAACTCTTCTCTCCATGAAAATAAATACCAGCACCAACAGTAGGCAGTATTCTACTAATGTTTTCTTGAAATAGATTATCATTACTTGTTTGTCTTCTACCGCGTGACCAATCTATATCAAATAGCCTTGCTCCTCCTTTAATACCAAAAGATAATTTATGAGTTTCTGAAGTTTTTATAGAGTAAGAAAAATTGGCATCAAAATATGTTTCATGCGATGGTCCTAATTGATCATTTACAATAGAAATACCCAAACCAACGTTTTTACCTATTGGCGAATCGAAACTTAAAGTTTGCGATTTTGGAGCTCCATCAATACCAATCCATTGTGATCTATGAACTCCTGTAACAGTAACATGACCTCTAGAACCTGCATAAGCAGAATTAACAGATAATGTATTGTACATATATTGTGTAAACTGAGGATCCTGCTGTGCATAAGTTGCACTTCCTCCCAAAAGCAAACACATTGTAATTATTAAGTTTAAGTTTAATCTCATGTTATAATTTATTTTAAAGGCGATTTTACTCGCCTTCATTTTTTTATTTATTTTTTGAAAGAATCTATCTGTTTATATACAACCAACCTGCTTTTGCATTAGAGCCATCTCCTAAATCTAATAAGTAATAGTAAGTTCCGACTGGTAGTTGTTCATCTTTTTTCACAGTTGCTCTTCCTTCTGAAATACCTATGAAATCATTTTTATACCTGTACTTTTCATAAACTATATTTCCCCAACGGTTATAAATACGAAGTGTATTGTTTGGATAATTATGTAAGCCTTGAATCACGAAGTTATCATTATCACCATCACCATTTGGAGAGATTTCATTAAAAATAACTAACTCACTTTGTGTATCTAATAACGTTATTGTTGGATCATCTGGATCTGCATCATTATTTACATCTATATCTGAAGGATTGTTTGGATCATCAGATATATCACTCACTATGTTTCCATTAATATCTTGACCTGTAGCTGTTGCAGTATTTTCTACCATTCCTGCTTGAAGATCTTCAATAGTTAAGCTATATATCGCAGTAAACGTTGTATCATCTGTTTCTCCAACTAATAAGTTAATTGGTCCACCATCAACAGCTACTAAATCATCATTTATAGTAATATCGAAAAGATTAACATTTCCTGTATTTATTACTGTGAATGTGTAATTAATAGTATCTCCTTCATCTACAATATCATTATTATTTGCATCTACATATTCTGCTTCTTTTAATACAGATAGCCTTGCTATTTCAAATTCTGTAACTGTTGGATCGTCTCCCGCTCCAGTATCGTCTGCTGGGTTTGCACTATCCGAGATATCTGTTACTGCTTGTCCCATTGCATCTGTACCAACTACAATTGCTGAATTAATAATAACGCCATTTTCAATATCAGCTTGTGTTAACGTATAGTTCGCAATTACAATTCCTGTTTCGTTAGGTTGTAATGTTGAAGGTGTTACTGGTAAGTTAGCTATACCAATTGTAGAATCATCAATCATTACACCACTTATAGTTACATTTCCATTGTTGGTAACAGTAAATGTATATGCAATTTCATCACCAGCTTCGACTAAATTATTACCATTAACATCAATAATTTGTCCACCTTTAATTAAAGAAAGAGTTGGCATTTCAGCTATTGTAAACACTACTGTATCAGTATCTGATACGTCATTATCGAAAGGATCATTACCTATTGCTGTTGCTGTATTGGTTACGTTTCCTGCATCAATATCTGCTTGTGTTAAGTTATAGGCTGCAATAACATTTCCAGTATCAGAAGGTGTTAACACATCAACTACTCCTACAATACCACCTAGTAATGGATCGTTAATTACAACATCTGTAACTGTTGTATTTCCATTGTTTACAACTACAAAATTATATTGTAATTGATCTCCAAAATCAACCTCTCCATTTCCGTTAGTATCTAAATACACAAATGTTTTAGTCAATTCAATTACTGGATTTTGTTGTAAAAATACTTCTGTATCATTATCTGAATCTCCATCTTCATCCGAATCTATTAACGGATCGTTAGTTGGATCTCCATCACCATCAGAATCTACACCACTTGTTGCATAATCTCTATCATGAGAAACATCTCTTACTTCGTCGCAATCAATTCCTATTGGATCTGCTACAACAAAAGCTGTATTTATTATGTAACCTGTGTCTATATCTGCTTGAGTAATTGTATAAGTTTGAGTTGCAGTTAATGATTGTCCTACAAGTATCTCTTCAAATTCTCCAACAAATCCTCCAAGTAATGCATCAAATATTTCTGCATTTAATAACGTTACATTTCCTGTATTTACTGCTGTAAATTCGAAAGTAATGATATCTCCTGGTACTGGGTTAGAAACGTTTCCTGAAAAAGAAATATCTTCCTTATACAAAGTGATGTCTGGCATACAACCAAAATCTACTATTGTTGGATCATCTGGGTTTCCATCTCCATTAGAATCTACATTTTCATTATTATTTGGATCATCAGATATATCTGTTATTGGAGCTCCGTTTGGTGCTTCACCTAAAACAGTTGCAGTATTTTCAACCATTCCTGCATCAACATCAGATTGTAATAATGTATATGTTGCATTATAAATCCAGATTTCATCTAAATCTAAGACTGTATCAACATTTATATCTCCTGAAACTGGACCTGCAATAATACCTCCTAATAATGGATCATTTAAACTAACATTATTAATAGTTGTATTACCTGTGTTTGTTAAAGTGAAAGTATAATCGATAGTATCACCTGCTTGTAAACCATCACCTCCATCAACTAATATTCCTGTTTTATTCAAGTTCATACTTGCATCTTGAGGAATATATGTATTTGTTGGATCATTATCATTTCCTGTATCATCGGCTGCATTTCCGGAATCCGAAGCATCGGTTACTGCTGCTCCACTTGGATCGGTTCCATTGGTTGCTGCTTCGTTGGTTACTATTCCTGCATCGATATCTGCTTGTGTTAAGCTGTATGTTGCTGTGAATTGTAATACATCGCCTGGATTTGCATCAAAATCATCTGCTTCACCGTCTAAATCAAAACCACCTCCTGTATATACTGGTGTTGGTGTTGTTCCTGTTCCTGAGAACGTTGTTTCTACTACTGTAATATCATTTACTGCAGTGTTTCCTGTGTTCTCAACAGTATAAGTATAGGTAATTGTATTTGTTGCTAAATCTAATACCGAACTTTTGATTAATGTTAACGCTGCACTTAATGGTAATGGCGTTACGGTGTCATCATCATCTGCTCCTGTTTCATCCGCTGGATTTCCAGAATCTGAATCGTCACTTACTGGATTTCCGTTTGGATCTTCTCCTTCAGCTACAGCTGTATTAATAACTTCGCCTGCATTAACATCCGTTTGAGTGATCGTATAACTTGCACTTAAGGTCTGATTTGCCATTGGTGCTAAACTTGCAATCGTGCCAACTAATGTTGGTGTTAAATTACTATCTGTTACATCAATACTCGTTACTGTTACGTTTCCGGTATTTGTTACTACAAATGTGTAGTTAATAGCATCGCCTGGACTTACAAATCCGTCTCCATTGGTATCTACATATGAACTTGTTTTTACTAAGCTTAATACTGGTGTAGATAAGATTGGTAAGTTTGTTGGATCATTAGTATCATCTGCATCAGCATCACTGTTTCCTGGCTGACCTTCGTCATCATTTGGATTCGTACTATCTGATGTATCTGTTACTGCTGTTCCGTTTGGATCTGTTCCATTTGCTGTTGCTGTGTTTTCTACAGTTCCTGCATTAACATCGGCTTGTGTAATAGTGTATACTGATGTGATTGTTGCTGTTTCGGTTGGTTGTAATGTTGATGGACTAACCACTGCATTACTTAATCCGATAGTAGCATCTGTTACACTTATATTCTCTATAGTAGTACTTCCTGTGTTTTCTACTGTGAAGGTATACGTTACATCGTCTCCTGCTCCTAATAAACCATCGCCATTAGTATCTGCTAAAGCACTTACGCCTTTAGTTAATGCGATACTGCTTGCTGTTGGTAATGGACTGTTTGTTGGATCGTTATCAGCTCCTGTATCATCGGCTGCATTTCCAGAATCCGAAGCATCGGTTACTGGTGTTCCGCTAGCGTCTGTTCCACTTGCTAAAGCTTCATTACTAATAGTTCCCGCGTTGATATCATCTTGTGTGATAACATAACTTGCTGTGAACGTAATAATATCTCCTGGTAAAGCATCAAATGAATCGCCATCTAAATCTAAATCGGCGCCACCAATACTGTATAGTGGTGTTGGTGTAGCTCCGGTTCCTGTAAAAGTTGTTTCACCAACTGTTACATCGTTTACCGTTACGTTTCCTGTGTTTTCTACGGTATATACATAATCGATTTGATCATTTACATCTAATCCAACTGGTGCATTATCAACATAAGTACTTGTTTTTACTAATGTTAATTCTGGTGTTGCTGGAATTGATGTGTTTGTTGCATCATTATCTGCTCCTGTATCATCCGCTGCATTTCCGGAATCGGAAGCATCGGTTACTGCTGCTCCACTTGGATCGGTTCCGTTGGTTGCTGCTTCGTTGGTTACTATTCCTGCATCAATATCTGCTTGTGTTAAGCTATACGTTGCACTGAATTGTAATATATCTCCTGGATTAGCATCGAAGTCATCCGCGTCACCGTCTAAATCAAAACCACCTCCTGTATATACTGGTGTTGGTGTTGCTCCTGTTCCTGAGAACGTAGTTTCTGCTACTGTAATATCATTTACTGTAGTGTTTCCTGTGTTCTCAACAGTATAAGTATAGGTAATTGTATTTGTTGCTAAATCTAGTACCGAACTCTTGATTAATGTTAACGCTGCACTTAATGGTAATGGCGTTACGGTGTCATCATCATCTGCTCCTGTTTCATCCGCTGGATTTCCAGAATCTGAATCATCACTTACTGTATTTCCATTTGGATCTTCTCCTTCAGCTACAGCTGTATTAATAACTTGTCCTGTATTAACATCGGCTTGTGTGATCGTGTAACTTGCACTTAAGGTCTGATTTGCCATTGGTGCTAAACTTGCAATCGTACCTACTAATGTTGGTGTTAAATTACTATCTGTTACATCAATACTCGTTACTGTTACGTTTCCGGTGTTTGTTACTACAAATGTGTAGTTAATCGCATCGCCTGGACTTACAAATCCGTCTCCATTGGCATCTACATATGAACTTGTTTTTACTAAGCTTAATACTGGTGTAGATAAGATTGGTAAGTTTGTTGGATCATTAGTATCATCTGCATCAGCATCACTGTTTCCTGGCTGACCTTCGTCATCATTTGGATTCGTACTATCTGATGTATCTGTTACTGCTGTTCCGTTTGGATCTGTTCCATTTGCTGTCGCTGTGTTTTCTACAGTTCCTGCATTAACATCGGCTTGTGTAATAGTGTATACTGATATGATTGTTGCTGTTTCGGTTGGTTGTAATGTTGATGGACTAACCACTGCATTACTTAATCCGATAGTAGCATCTGTTACACTTACATTCTCTATAGTAGTACTTCCTATGTTTTCTACGGTGAAGGTATACGTTACATCGTCTCCTGCTCCTAATAAACCATCGCCATTAGTATCTGTTAAAAGACTTACGCCTTTAGTTAATGAGATACTGCTTGCTGTTGGTAATGGACTATTTGTTGGATCGTTATCAGCTCCTGTATCATCGGCTGCATTTCCAGAATCCGAAGCATCGGTTACTGGTGTTCCGCTAGCGTCTGTTCCACTTGCTAAGGCTTCATTACTAATTGTTCCTGCATTGATATCGTCTTGTGTGATAACATAACTTGCTGTAAACGTAATGATGTCTCCTGGTAAAGCATCAAATGCATCGCCATCTAAATCTAAATCGGCGCCTCCAATACTGTATAATGGTGTTGGGGTAGCTCCGGTTCCTGTAAAAGTTGTTTCACCAACTGTTATATCGTTTACCGTTACGTTTCCTGTGTTTTCTACGGTATATACATAATCGATTTGATCATTTACATCTAATCCAACTGGTGCATTATCAACATAAGTACTTGTTTTTACTAATGTTAATTCTGGTGTTGCTGGAATTGATGTGTTTGTTGCATCATTATCTGCTCCTGTATCATCCGCTGCATTTCCGGAATCTGAAGCATCGGTTACTGCTGCTCCACTTGGATCGGTTCCGTTGGTTGCTGCTTCGTTGGTTACTATTCCTGCATCGATATCTGCTTGTGTTAAGCTGTATGTTGCTGTGAATTGTAATACGTCTCCTGGATTGGCATCAAAATCATCTGCTTCACCGTCTAAGTCAAAACCACCTCCTGTATATAATGGTGTTGGTGTTGTTCCTGTTCCTGAGAAGGTTGTTTCTACTACTGTAATATCGTTTACTGTAGTGTTTCCTGTATTCTCAACAGTATAAGTATAGGTAATTGTGTTTGTTGCTAAATCTAATACCGAACTTTTTACTAACGTTAACGCTGAACTTAATGGTAATGATGTTACGGTGTCATCATCGCCTGCTCCTGTATCATCTGCTGGATTTCCAGAATCTGAATCGTCATTTACAGTGTTGCCGTTTGGATCTTCTCCTTCAGCTACAGCTGTATTAATAACTTCGCCTGCGTTAACATCGGCTTGTGTGATCGTGTAACTTGCACTTAAGGTCTGATTTGCCATTGGTGCTAAACTTGCAATCGTGCCAACTAATGTTGGTGTTAAATTACTATCTGTTACATCAATACTGGTTACTGTTACGTTTCCGGTATTTGTTACTACGAATGTGTAGTTAATAGCATCGCCTGGACTTACAAATCCGTCTCCGTTGGTATCACTATAAGCACTAGTTTTTACTAATTCGAAAGAAGGATCGCAAACTATAATTTCAGCTGTTGTTGAATTTACACAACCTGTCGTTGCATCTTCAAAAATATATTCTATAGTATATGTACCTGCCGATAAAACTGCTGGATCAAAAGATGTGTTAGATACACCATTGATAGTAATATCTGTTGTTGGTCCTCCTGTTGTGAAATCTGGAGCTACTATTGTAGTTAAATCTAAAGCTCCGTCTCCAACACAAATATAAGTTGGAGCAGTTATTACTGGCATTGGTAAAGCATCAATTGTTAAATTCATAACATCTGAAACTGATGTTGTACAACTTCCAATACCTGTTACTGTTTTTGTTAATTGAACTACTGAAGCAGATTGATCTGCTGTTCCTAAAGTATAAACTGGTGCTTCAGCAGAGGCATCATCAAAAGTTCCATCGCCACTCGTTGTCCATACTATAGTTCCTGAAGTTGATGTTGCAACTGTACTTGCTGTACTTAAATCGAAACTACCACCATCTGCACAAATAGATTCATCTGAACCCGCATTTACTTCTGGTGTTGGATCTACTGTTATTGTAATCGTTACTGAGTCGCCTGCACAACTTGCTAATCCGGTTGGTGTAACTACATAAGCTACTGTTAATGATCCGCCTGTGGCATTTGTATACGTATCGTTTGCTATTTCATTACTTGGTAAGCCTGTACCTGCAGTAGCATTACTTGCTCCTGCTACTAAACCTGCACTTGATGTTACACTTACTAGTTCCCAATTAACTGCTGCTGCACTTGTTGGTAAAACTTCTAAGCTTACACCTATTGCTTCGTCACTACAAACTGTTGTATCTAAAGCTGTAGAAACTACTGGCTCTGGATTTACTGTGACTACAACATTAAATGGTGTACCAACACAACTCTCTGGTGCAGCTCCTTCTGGCGTTACAGTATAAGTTATAGTTACTGCGTTTGCTGTAGTATTGTTGTAAGTATCTATAATGTTTGCGGCACTTCCTACTGTTCTATTTGCGCCTGCTGGTACATTCGCGGCATCTGATGATGCTACTGTATAAGTAAATGTACTTCCTGGTGATAGAACTGATAAATCATAATCTAAAGCTTCATCTGAACAAACTGTTTCTGTTTGATTTGAGATGTTATTTGGTGCTGCATCTATAGTTAAGACAACTGCTGTTCGTGTTAAACTTGAACAATTATCTGCTGTTGTAATTGATTCTGCATAATAAGTAATTGTTCCAACTGTATTTAATGTAGGTGAACTGACTAAGTTTCCTGCTGCAGCCGCATCATACCAAGCTGTTGATGTTCCTAAAGCGGTAGTTATGGCATCATTTGCATCTAAAGTTTGTACTGGTGATGCTTCACATTCTGTGATATCTCCTGAACTTGTTGGTGCTGTTGGTGCTTCTATTATAGTTAAAACTACTGCTGTTCTTGATTCTGAAATACAACCAGTAACACTATTACTTGCTTCTGCATAATAAGTGATTGTTCCAACTGTATTTAATGTTGGTGTTGTGATTACTGTTCCTGCTGTTGCTGCATCGTACCATGTTAAGGTATCGCCATCTACTAATGTAGCTGTTGCTGTTAACGTTTGGATTGGACTTGATTCACATTCTGTAATATCACTTCCGGATGTTGGTGCAGTTGGTAGACTATTTACAGTAACATCTCTTGTTGCTGTGTCATCTGGACATCCTCCTGTTCCTGTTATTGTATACGTAATCGTAGTTGTTCCTTCGGAAACTGGTGTAACTAATCCTGATACACTGTCTATTGTTGCAACACCTATGTTTGAACTTGTATAGATTCCTCCGGCATCTCCATCACTACTTATTGTTGTTGTTCCTGTTGAACAAATTGCTTGAACACCTGATAATGTTCCTGCATTTGCTGCTGTGGTTACAGTAACTTCTGTTGTTGCTGTATCATCTGCGCAACCTCCCGTTCCTGTTATTGTATATGTAATAGTGGTTGTTCCAACTGAAACTCCTGTTACTACTCCTGATGCTGAATCTACTGTTGCTACTGCTGGTACTGAACTTGTATAAATACCGCCAGTATCTCCATCACTACTTATTGTTGTACTTCCTGTTGAACAAATTGCTTGAATACCAGATAGCGTTCCTGCATCTGCTGCTGTAGTTACAGTAACATCTATTGTTGCTGTGTCATCTGGACATCCTCCAGTTCCTGTTATTGTATACGTAATAGTCGTTGTTCCTGCTGAAACTCCAGTTACTAATCCTGACGCACTGTCTACTATTGCAGCAGCTGTATTAGAACTTGTATAAATTCCTCCGGTATCACCATCACTACTTATTGTTGTTGTTCCTGTTGAACAAATTGCTTGAACACCTGATAACGTTCCTGCATTTGCTGCTGTAGTTACAGTAACTTCTGTTGTTGCTGTGTCATCTGCGCAACCTCCCGTTCCTGTTATTGTATAAGTGATTATTGTTGTTCCAACTGAAACTCCTGTTACTACTCCTGATGCTGAATCTACTGTTGCTACTGCTGGCACTGAACTTGTATAAATACCGCCAGTATCTCCATCACTACTTATTGTTGTACTTCCTGTTGAACAAATTGCTTGAATACCAGATAGCGTTCCTGCATCTGCTGCTGTAGTTACAGTAACATCTATTGTTGCTGTGTCATCTGGACATCCTCCTGTTCCTGTTATTGTATACGTAATCGTAGTTGTTCCTGCTGAAACTCCTGTTACTAATCCTGACGCACTGTCTACTATTGCAGCTGCTGTATTAGAACTTGTGTAAATACCACCGGTATCACCATCACTACTTATTGTTGT
>NZ_CANMSJ010000002.1 GCF_947500605.1 uncultured Lacinutrix sp.
TCTGCATTGTCATCACAAACTTCTAGTGGTGTTAATACTGCCGCTGTTGTGATTTGTGGTGTTGGATTGACAATAAGCACTAAGTCTACAAATGTTGCACAGTCGGTTGCTATTGTAGAACTTTCTACACGGATGTAAATAGTTTGTGTGTTAACTACAATGTTGTTGTACGGACTTGTTAATGCATTGACATTGTTATCGGCATCAGACATCGTTTCATGGTAAGTTACCGTAAGTCCTGGTGCACCTCCTGTGATTTCTGCTTCGGTATCCGATAACATAAACTCTCCAAAGCCATCACTGTCTGGATCGCAATATTCTAAATCGGCTGGTGTGAAAGCTACTGGTGCTTGCTCAACTACTAAATCTAGTGAAGTTGTATCGTAACAACCTGTATTTGTGTCTTGCACGCCTACATAAATAGTTTGCATGTTTGGCACAACGTTAGTATACGGACTTACTAATGGGTTTGCTTGTGCATCTGCATCGGCTTGCGTAAAGTAATACGTTACAGCGTATGCTGGATTACCGCCTGAAATTTCGTTGTTTTTTATGGTTAAATCTATTTCTGTTATTCCATCTGGTGTACCATCATCACAAACTTCTAGTGGTGTTGGTACGACTATGGTTGGTAGTGGGTCTGCCGTAACAGTTACAGTACTTGATGCTGGACAAATTCCATTTGTAAGGTAATCTACTATATAATCCGCTCCAGGTGTTCCTCCTGAAATAGTACCTGTTGCAGAATCTAAAGTAGCTGCATCTATTGGTGCTGTATTAAAACTATAAGTTCCACCTGGTGTTTCAACTGTATTTATAATTGCACCATCACAAGTTGGCGTGTAAGTAAACAGAGGATTATCTGTTGTATTTACTGTTAAATCTACTGTTGTAGATGAAGGACAGTCTCCTCCAAATGAATATTCTACAACGTATAATGCTGAAGAATTACCACCTGTTACTGTTCCCGTTACCGGATCTATACTCGCTCCATCTGTTGGTAATGGATTAAAAGCATAAGTTCCACCTGGAGTTGTTTCTGTTGCAACAGTTCCACCATCACAAGTTGCTGCCATAGTAAAAGTCGCATCAAGAGTTTCATTAACAATTACTGTAAATGAGCTTGTTGATGGGCAAGTACCATTTGTTGTATAATCTACGGTATAACTTGCTAATGAAGTTCCTCCAGTAATTGTTCCTGTTGCAGCATCTATTGTTGCTCCATCTGTTGGAATTGGATTTAATACATAAGTTCCTCCTGGCAAAACTACTGTATCTATTATTGCTCCATCACAGGTTGGCTGCATCGTGAAAGTAGAGTTATCGAAAGCATTAACAGTGATAGTAAAACTAGTTTCTCCAAAACAAGTTGGGTTCAAATTATCGTCTACTCTAACAAATATAGTTTGCGTAGGAGTATCTATATTAGAATAAGTTGCTGGATTAGTTATTGGATTTGTAGATGTAGCTACATCAGTTTGTAGTTCATAGAAACTAACTGTATAATTAGTTGGGTCTTGACCATCTAGAATCTCTGCTTCTAACGCTGCTAAATCGAAAACCTCAACACCATCATTTGTAGGGTCATCACAAAGTTCAATATTCATAGGTTGAGTAGCAATTGCTAATGGGTTAACAACTAAGTTAAACACCGCTGTTGCTGAAGCAATATAACATGCTGGATCTTGTATACTTTCAATTCTTACAAAAATAGGTTCTGGACTTCCAGTATTTAAATATGGACTTGTTAAAGCATTTGTTCCAGCATCTGCATTTGCAAAATCTGCATAATAACTTACACTAAAATCTGCTGCTGCTTGAGTTCCAAGTATTGCTGCATCTTGACTTGTTAAGTCAAAAGATTCTGACCCATCGTTAGAAATATCATCACAAACTTCCATATCTGGTGCTGTATTTAAAACTATATCTAAATACAACAATTGAAACTCATCAATTGCAAAACATGTTCCAGACTGTACATCGTCTATTCTTATATAAACAGTTTCTCCATCTGTTCCCGTATAAGTAGATGGGTTTGTTATTGGGTTTATATCTGCATCTGCATCTGCCTGAGAATTATGAAAAGTAACAACAATAGTTGTAGGATCTTGTGCACCAATTGCAGTAGTTTCATTTTCGGTTAAATCGAAAATGACAGGCCCTCCACTATCACATTCGGTAATATCATTAACTGCTTCAACAGTAGGACCAGGAATAAATTCTATAAAAATAGAATCTGAAGTTTGACAAGTTGCAGAAAAAACAATATCTACAGAATAAGTTCCTTCTACTACTGCATCTAAAGTAGAACCTGTTTCTCCAGGAATTACGGCACCATCTAAATACCAAGTATGAGTTGCTGTTGGTAATCCTGTATCTAATGTAACTGATGTTCCTTGACACTCTGCAGTACCTGCAGTAATAGTTAAATCATCTCCTAAATCTCCACCTAAATTAAAAGAACCTGCTCCTAAAAATACAGCAGCATCATATGCTGTATCTCCAGCATCTGCAACAACTAATTTTATAGTATAAGGATTGTTTGGTATTACTGAAGAAACCGCAGTCATTGGTACTGTATAACCAAGAAAATTTGTTGGATTATTAGCTGGCGGTTCTCCTCCAGCTCCATAATAGGAATCAAAAAATTGAGGGTTTGCCGATGCACAACCAGTATTCCAAGTATTATCTCTAACTGTAAAAACTGTTACCACATCTGTTGTACCTGGTACTAAAGCTAAATTTGTAGTAATTCCTGTTGTTTGATCCGTTAATAAAAATGCAAAGGCATCTGTATAACTACACTGAAAACCACCATACTCTTCAGAAGCAAAAATAAAATCAAAACTAATTTCATTTACTGTAGGCACAAAATCGAACTGAAGATAAGATGCATTATTAGTATTTACTCCACCAATTTGTGCTTCTAAATCTGCATCTCCAGGCCATCCTCCTCCTCCTTCACTTTGGGTACCGTCTTCTGGACCTTCAGCCTCTAAAGCATCACCTGAAGATAATATTATTCCACCCTCAAACCCAAAAGCACCCGGTATAGCAGTAAAAGCTCCAATACCATTTACACTACTAAAATTATTCCCAGAACTAGAGACTATATTTGATACTGCAGCACATGGACTATCTATTAAAACATCTTCAACTAATTGTTGAGAATTATAAGTTGTAATATCTACGTCTATATAAGGTGATAAAACTTCAATCGTAATTGTTACAGATTCTGAACATCCCGTAGGATTTGCATCAGTAACTGTAAATGTAGTTGTAAACGTACCTATATTATTAAATTGATGACTAACAGATTCTCCTGTTGCTGTAGCAGATCCATCTCCATAATTCCATGTATACACTGCACCTGTTCCATCGTCTGAGAATGTAGCACTACCATTAAAATCTACAGAACCTCCAACTGGAATTTGCACAACGCCTGCTCCATTCGCAACTGGATTTGTAGTATCTATTGTAGGTGTAATAGTTTGACAGGACTGTAAACAAGTTATATCTGCTGCCCATCCAATTGTATTACCACCAGCATCACTAACAAACTCTAACGTAATACAGCCTGTTGCACTTGTTGTTGAGGCTGCAATAGTACCTGGATTATTAGCTGCGCCTGCTCCAGAAAACACTCCTATTACTGCGCCTGTAGTATCATCACCATCGTAAATTGTAAGAAAATCGGCACCAATTTGAGTTCCAAAAAAAGTAAATGCTAATTGTATAAACTGATCTGGTCCATCTGGACAAATTGTTAATACAAGATTCTCATTATCTCCATAATTAGAAGAACCGCCTCCTGAATCATATAATGTACCAGAACACTGGTTAATAGTTCCGTTTTGCATTAACACATCTTGTGCGAATAGTACAGAGGAAGAAAAGAGCAAAACTAAAATTAACGTAAAATACTTCATTATGGGTGGTTTTTATTTTATATTAAGGTTATCTACAATATTACTAATAAATACTGAATTTATATAGTATCTAAGTGGTCAAACAACCATGAAATTGTACTTTTATCTATTTGATGCATTAAATACAGTTTGATTGTTATATTCATATAACAATCATTATCATATTATTCCTACTCTTTTTAAAAACAAAATAATACTGCTAATAAAAAAGACTGTAATTTAGCATTATAGAAAACATATGTATTGTTTACCAAACAGTTATCAAATCATATTTATTTAAAGCATTAAACTCACCAATAAAAAACTAATGATTTCAACAATTATCACCACTTTTAGCATTATCGTTATAGTATTACATTTCTATTTTTTAATACTCGAAATGTTTTTATGGACACTCCCAAGAACAAGAAAAACCTTTGGCATTAAAGATGAAGCTTTTGCTGAAGAGACTAAAGTATTAGCTGCCAACCAAGGATTATATAATGGATTCCTTGCAGCAGGATTACTATTTTTCTCGTTTATAGAAAAAAATATATTTGTTGTACAATTTTTCTTGATATGTGTAATAATTGCTGGTATTTATGGCGCTTATTCTACAAAAAAAATAAAACTATTTATAGTACAAGCTGGTCCTGCAATTGTATGTTTAATCTTTATTAGAATATTACTAAGCACTATATAATTCGGTTTACCGATAAAATTAGACATTATATAGATTAAGCTAAAAATAACACAGGTTTAACGAGATCTCTTTAGAAAGTTTCTAATTTTGCATTAATAAACTTTAATAAATTAAATAGAGAATGGAATTACAAAAGTGGATTGACAAAGGTTACGAACTTACACTAGAATACGCTCCTAAGATAGTATTAGCAATAGTAATATGGATAGTTGGTGCTTTTATTATTAAACATCTAAGAAAAGGGATTAGTAAAACTATGGACAAGGCTAATTATGATCTTAGTCTTAAAAAATTCTTACTTAATTTAATTGGTTGGGTTTTAAAAATTGTTTTAATAATTGTTATCTTAGGAACATTAGGTATCCAAACGGCATCGTTTGCAGCAATAATTGCAGCCGCAGGTTTAGCTATTGGTTTAGCATTACAAGGTTCTTTAGGTAATTTTGCTGGAGGAGTTTTACTTATGATTTTTAAGCCTATTAAATTAGGTGATTTAATTGAAGCACAAGGAGAAGTAGGTGTGGTTAAAGAAATTGAGATTTTTACAACTAAACTTACTGGTTTATCTAACCGTGAGATTATTATACCAAATGGCTCTTTATCTAACGGAAATATTATTAATTATACTACTGAAGGTACACGAAGAGTAGACCTTGTTTTTGGTGTAGGTTACGATTCTGACATTAAGCAAGCAAAAGCGGTTTTACTTAACGTATTAACAAATCATCCAAAAGTATTAAAAGATCCAGCGCCTACAGTTAACGTTTTAGAATTAGCAGATAGTTCTATAAACTTTGCCGTAAGACCTTGGTGTAAAGCTGAAGATTACTGGACAGTTTATTTTGAGGTAACAGAACAAACTAAAGAAGCTTTAGATACAGCAGGAATAGAAATACCTTATCCACATCAAGTAGAAATACAAAAGCAAGGATAATTATTTTTTAGGTTTAGGCTTTAAAGCCACAAAATCTTTAAGATAATAAGGCTCAAAATAAGCGACATCTTCGGTGTCGCTTTTTTTATGCTTTAAAAAAGCCAAAGTACTCATTTGATCTGCAGAAGGCAATTTATCTTCAATAAACACTGCGTTTTCATGATTTAATAGCGCTTTAGTTTTCTCTACTCCGTTTCCTACAAAATACACTTTACCTCTAGATAATTCTTTTGCAAAAGATGTTTCGTCTAAAATTTGAGCTTCGATATCTCTAATTTGTTTTAATTCAGAAGAAAAAATAGCAGAGTACACTTCCATTCGTCTAGCATCTAACATTGGAATAACAACACCACTTTCTACTTTAACTTGGTGTGCTAAAGCTTCTAGAGTTGAGATAGAAATTAACGGGATATCTAAAGCATAGCACAAGCCTTTTGCTGCCGAAACACCAATACGCAATCCTGTATAAGACCCAGGTCCTTTACTAACCGCTATGGCATCTAATTGCGAGCGGTCGATTTTTGCTTCGCGAAGCGTTTCATCTATAAAAACATGTAACCGCTCTGCGTGAGAATAGTTATTGCTATAATCTTCTTTTAAAAGCAAAGTCTCACCATTCTTAGATAGTGAGACTGAACAATTTGTTGTTGACGTTTCTATACTTAATATGTACATCAATTTATTTTTTTAGAATTTATAAAACCTAAAGTAAAATTACCATTTTACTTTAGGTTTTAATTCACTCTTTATAATTTATATAAAACAGTTTGCTAATATATCTTATATTTTACTGTGTAATTGGTTTTCCAAGGTAGAAATCTAAAACTTTTGTTTTGAAAACAAAATCGTATTTAGCATTAATTAATGACGCTTCAGCATTTACAAGTCTTAATCTAGATTGCTCTAAATCGAACGCATTCATTACACCAATATTATAACGTTCTTCAGAGTTACTAAAGGCTAACTCTTGAGATTCTAAAGAAACTTTTGCTGCCTCATAAGCTCTTAACGCAGACTTAGCATCTGTAAAAGCACGTTGTACATTTGCCTCTAAAGTTAACTTCGCTTGCTCTAAACCTAACAATGCATTCTGCTCTTGAATTTGCGATTTTGCAACTGCTGTTTTATTCTGGTACCCAGAAAATATTGGAATATTAACACTCAACCTAAAACTATGCGCTTTTTGGTCGTTAAGTTGTTGAAAGAATCTATCTTCTGTATCTGTTAAATTAGTAAAGAAAACATTTGAACCAAAACTATATCCGGCAGAAACAGTTGGGTAAAATCCGCTTTTAGATATCTCAGTACTTAATTTTGAACTTTCAATATTTTTTTCGGCTACTTTAATTTCACTTCTGTTTTCTATTGCATAGTTTAAAATAGGATTAACATTATCGTACATTAATTCTGCTGAAGGATCGACCACGTCAATAACTTCTACATCGAAACCAGCAAAATCTACTTGTAACAATTGAGATAAAGACAATAATGATAGTTCATAGTTGTTCTCTGCAACTGTAACACTTTGCACATCTCTACTTAATGTTGCTTGTGCATCATAGATATTAGCTTTTGGCTGTACACCAGCGTCTACTAATTCTTGAACTTGATTAAGTTGTTTTTTTGAAAACTCGTATTGCGCTTTTGCAGACTCTAAATTCTCTTTATTAAATAAGATATTTAAATATGAATTTACCACATTAAGAGAAATATCATCTTTAATACGTTGCAACTCTAATTGATTAGTCTCTAGGTTTAATTGAGATTGCTTGTACACATTAGTTAACCTAAAACCATTAAAAATAGTTTGGTTTGCACCAACACTAAAACTAGTACTATTAGATGTTCTATCTGCAAATTGCCCAGGAAACAGTTCTGTATTACCTACAGAGAGGCTATGTCCAGCACTACCACTTACAGAAGGTAAAAAAGAACCTTTAGAAGCAATAATATCTTGTTCGTTTAATAATAGTGTATTTTGAGCCTGAACAATAGAAATATTATTTTCTAAAGCGTGTTTTACACTTTCTTCTAATGTCCAAACTTTATCTTGAGCATATGCCGAAAAGCCAACACATACAATACACGCACCTGTTAAAATACTTTTTATATTAATCTTCATCATCGTTATCTTCTTTAGAGGCTTTGTTCCACACCTTGATTTTATCACCTTCTTTAACACCATCTGTAATTTCTACATTAATACCATCAGAAAGACCTAACTCAACATTTACTTTTTCAAATTCACCTTCACCTTTTTCAATTTCAACAAAAGGCTTTTCAGTAATTCTATTAAATTGAAGTAAAGACTCTTTAATAACCATAATGCTATCTCTCGATTCCATTTCAATCTCTGCATTAGCACTATAACCAGCTCTAATTTTTGTTGAAGACTCTACTTCTACATCTGCTTTAATTGTAAACTGTACTGCTCCGTTTTCTTCGTTACCTTTAGGCGCAACAAAAGTTAACTTTGCAGGAAATTCTTTTTCTCCAATAGCACCTAATACAACTTTAATATCTTTTCCTTCTTCAAGTTTACCAACTTCTGCTTCGTCTACTTTACCTTCAAAAATCATTTTGCTCATATCTGCAATTGTAGCAATTGTAGTACCTGCATTAAAGTTATTGCTTTCTATTACTTGATCGCCTTCACGTACAGGGATTTCTAAAATAGTACCTGGAATTAATGCTACAATATTCGTGTTTGCAGAGCCTCCACCAGAAAGTGAACCTCTTTTAATAATTTGGTAATTATTTTGAGCTTGACGCAACGTTTCGTTAGACTGGTTTAAGGCCAACTCACTGTTTTCGAAATCTTGTCTTGAAATTACTCCTTTATCGAATAACGATTTGTTTCTATCGTAAATAGTTTTAGAGTTATTGTAAGCTAATTTTGCCGACGATATTTGTCCATTTGCACCAACTAAGCTTTGCTCGTTTGGTACTACTCTAATTTTAGCAATTACATCTCCTTTTTTAACAATATCACCCTCTTCAACAAGAATCTTATCTATAATTCCAGCAATTTGAGGTTTAAGTTCAATTTCTTCTTCAGGATTTAATTTACCAGTAGCTACAATTTTAGTGTTAATTGAATCGTAAAAAGGCTCTGCTGTTTTAAAATCTTCTACAGATTTAGAATTAGAGTCTTTAAAATACTTTAATACAAATACGAGTGCAATAAGCAATCCTAATCCTACTATAATTTTTAATACTTTTTTCATTATTTATTAATTTATTTTCTCGGTTGATTTTAAAGCTATAAGCTCTATTTTATTATTTTGATTGGTTTATTATTCTTCTCTTAAAGCATCAATTGGTTTTATACTTGTAGCTTTAAACGCAGGTATTAATCCAATTAATGTTCCTAAAACTATTAAAATTACAAGTGCTATAAACACAATACTAATGGAAACAGATGCATTAACCAACATTGCCTCATCGCCTTGACCATATAAAGCATCTAAAAGCATAAGCAAAGACCCTCCACTTATTATACCTAATAATCCTGCTATTAAAGTAATAAATACAGCTTCTAAAACCACTTGTCTTTTTATCTCGAATGGTGTTGCACCAAGTGCACGGCGCACTCCTATTTCTTTAGTTCTTTCTTTTACAGTAATAAGTAAAATATTACCAATAGCAAATACACCTGCAATAAGTGTAGCAATACCAACAAACCAAGTTAGAAACTGCATACCTGTTAAAAAGCCTGTGATTTTAGCAAACTCTTTTCCTAAGTTAAAGCTACCAAAGGCACGATTATCTTCAGGATGTACTTTATTTAAGTTTCTTAAAATAAGTTTAGCATCGGTTTCTATTTGCGAAATATCGTATTCTGGTTTTCCGGTAATCATCATCCAACCAATATTTTCACCCATATTATATATTTGCTGAAAGGTTGTAAATGGAATATGAATATCGCTTGACGGTCCCATGTTTGCATTTCCAGTTTCAAACATACCAACCACTTTAAAATTCATGCCGTTGAGCTGAATGTATTCACCTATCATTTCGGCATCTTTTTCGAAAAGTTGTTTATATATTTCTTCTGAAATAACAACTACTTTTCTATTCTCATCAATATCTGTCTGATTGATAAAACGTCCTTGAATCATTTTCTTTTTCTGAACCTGATCTAACAAAGGATAATCTCCATTTACACCAAAATTTCCAGACAAGAAATTATGCACAACCAAAGCCTGACTCTGGTTTCTTGGCACAACAAACTCGATACCTTCTACGTTTTCCTCTATCTTTTTAGCATCACTTATTTTAAGTTGCACTTGTCTACCTTCCTGAAAGCCTTTAAATGGCTTACTAGTACTCTGCGCCCATACAAATACACTATTGGTAGCAAAACTTCCAAATAATCTATTAAATGAATTTTCGATACCACGTGCCGAACCTAATAGACCGATAAGTAATAAAATTCCCCACCAAACACCAACCATAGTTAATGCAGTACGTAGTTTGTTTTTGGTTAAACTATCGTAGACTTCTTGCCACGTATCTCTTTCAAATAAAAATTTCATTCGTTAATTTTTATTAATTCAAATTGAAAACCTATTAATGTCGCTCTATTAATCATAATTAATCGTCTCTAAGTGCTACAATAGGTTTAATTCTTGAAGCCTTTTTTGCTGGTAAATATCCTGCTATCGCACCTGCCAAAATAAGTGTAATGGCTGCACCAACTACAATACTTAAACTTACCGATGGATCTTTAATAAAATATTTCTCTAAAAACGGACCTGCAAATTCTACAACGCCCATACCAATTACTAAACCTACAAAACCAGCAATAATAGTTACTAATATAGATTCTAATAAAATGATAGATACAATAGATTTTGGGGAAGCGCCTAAGGCTTTACGAATACCAATTTCCTTTGTGCGTTCTTTAACAATAAAAATCATCATATTACTAATACCAACAATTCCAGCTATTAAAGTTCCAAAACCAATAACCAACACTAGAAAGCCTAAAACAAATGTAAACTGATTAATTGCTTTAGATTCGTTTGCTAGATTTCGAACGCGAATAGCACGTTGGTCGTTTTGCGATACCATAAACCTGTCTTTCATCTTTTTTGTTAGCAGGTTACTAAAACCAATAGCTGCATCAAAATTCATTTCAGGATTATAGGTTAAATTTATTTGATCGACATAATCGTTATTCCCATAAATTTGTTGTGCCGTACTTATTGGCATGTAGATTAAACGCTCTTCATTATCTCCACCATCGTCACTAAACACACCTACTACCTTATATTGAATACCATTTAAGTTTATATACTTTCCAATAGCTGTTGTTTTTAAAAACAAATCTTCTTCTACCAAACGCCCAATAACAACTACTTTGGTTTTGTTTTTAATGTCAGATTCGTTTACATAACGGCCGTAAGTTACTTTTGTATTCTCTAAATATTGGTGATCTGGATTAACTGCGCGAATGCTATAATTACTTTTTTCGTTTCTAAAAGTAGCTACAACATTTAAGTACACTCTTGAAGTAATGTATTGTACTTTGTCTCCAAATTCTTCTTTAATCCAAGCTTGATCTTCATTTTTAAATTGAATACGTCGTCCTGCTTGCAAACCATTACTAGCTTTAGATGTCATACCTGATTGTACAAATATTGAATTTGAAGCATCGTCTGCAAATGCAGAATCAAATGTATTTACCAATCCATTTACAATACCAAATAATATTGCAAATAGCGAAATCGCAAATGCTACTGTAAAACCAGACAGTAAAGATCTGGTTCTATTCATATTTATACTTTGGAAAATTTCTCTCCAGAGATCTCTATCAAACATATTGCGATGCTCTTACTTGTTCTACAAACGTATCTTCTATAATCACACCATCTTTAAGTCTTACTATTCGCTTACACATGCTTGCAATGTCCTCTTCGTGTGTTACCATTAAAATGGTTTTACCTTCATCGTTAAGCGATTGGATAAAGTCCATAATTTCGTGAGAAGTCTTAGTATCTAATGCACCTGTTGGCTCATCGGCTAACAACAATTTTGGATCTGCTGCTAATGCTCTTGCAATGGCAACACGTTGTTTTTGTCCACCAGATAACTCATTTGGTAAATGGTGAGCCCAATCTTTAAGTCCTACTTTTTCTAAGTGAAACAGCCCTTTTTCTATACGTTCTTTACGTTTTAGACCTTGATAATATAAAGGTAAAGCTACATTATCTAATGCGTTTTTGTAATTTATTAAGTTGAAAGACTGAAAAATAAATCCTAAAAATTTATTTCTATAAATAGCTGCCTTTTTTTCGGTAAGATTTTTAATAGGAACATTATCTAGAATGTATTCGCCTTCATCTGCTTCATCAAGCATTCCTATTATATTAAGTAAAGTAGATTTTCCTGATCCCGAAGAACCCATAATGGCTACCATTTCTCCTGCTTCTACAGATAGGTCTATTCCTTTTAATACATGTAAACTAGAATCTCCAATTGGATAAGACTTGTGTAGCTTATTTATTTTGAGCATAATGGTTGGTTTTTTGATTGATGTTAACTACATCATATCCATTAGACTGCAAAGGACTTTATTTGTTACAGGAATTATCTAAAAAAAATGTTAAAACATGAAGATTTGTATTAAACAGACTAATATGTTTAATAAAAAGTAGATATTACTCCTCTTTTTTAACTCTAAAATACTTCCAATAAATAGCAAAGCCAACACCAAAAACTAAAATATATGGTATTGCCATTAAATAGATAATACCATCGTTAATACCTTTTGCTACACCTTGCCCTTCTTCGTTTTCTAAAACTGCTCGACACATAGCGCATTGTGCATTTGTTCTTATAAAAAAGAATAAAGAGAAGAGAACAAGTAAAACTTTAGTTTTCATAATTATAAGATTCTTCGCTGCGCTCTGAATGACAGCACATTTTTTAATAGTAATTTATACGTAATACGGAGCAATCATTAAATACACAATAACACCTGTTACTGCAACATACAACCATAATGGAAATGTGATGCGTGCTATTTTTTTATGTCTTTCGAAGTTATTAGAAATTGCTCTTACATAAGTAATCAATACAAAAGGAATCACTACAACAGATAATAAGATATGTGTTATTAAAATGAAGTAATACACATATGCAATAACTCCTTCTCCACCAAATTTGGTAGAATCGCTAGTCATATGATATCCAATATATAGTAATAAAAATATTACTGATAATGTGATTGCAAATTTCATTAATCGTTCATGAAGCACTTGATTACCTTTCTTTATTGCAGACACAGCTACTAATAACACAATAGCAGTTATTCCGTTTATGGTAGCATAAATTGGAGGTAAAAATGTTAATGGCTCTACATTAAAACCAAAATCTTTAAGTTTAACACGAAATAAGATAGCTACAGCTATAGGGATAATAACAGAAAGTGCAACAATCCATTTATTATATTTTTTTTCGTTATGTATGTTTTCTGGTGTATTCATTTCTTATAGTGTTTATCATTTAGAAAAAGAAAATCACAGAAGAAGCTTTTTTTTTAAACTAAAAGATTCTACGCTTCGTTCTGAATGAGAAATTGTGATTTTTACTCGTTTAGTAACTTCTTAATATCTTCTTTAAGCATTGTAATTTCCTGCTCATTACCATCTTCGTCCATTTTCTCTTGCTCGCTAATAATACCTTTATAAAATATTTTAGGATTACCAAAACCATCTAATCTAGAACGAATAAATCCATTCTTATCTATTAAAGCAAAATCACCAGAATGTTCGAAACCAACTTCATCGTCTTCTACTTTACCTACAAAAATATTAAAACCAACGTTCGCTAATTTATATATTTCGGTTTCATCTCCTGTCATTAAATTCCAATTAGGATTTGTAATACCATACTTAGCAGCATAAGCTTTCAAAATTTCTGGAGTATCTAATTCTGGAGTAATTGAAAAAGAAGCCACACCAAAATCCTTATCCATTTTATAAGTATCTTGAATCTCTACTAAGTTTCTATTCATTCTTGGACAAATAGTTGGGCATGTTGTAAAAAAGAACTCTACAACATATACTTTACCTTTATAATCCTCTTGTGTTATTGTTTTACCATCTTGATTTATAAAACTAAAAGCAGGTACTTTTTTAGGCTTCCCGTTTATTTCAATAAAAGCAAGTTCTCCTTTGTCTTCAAAGTTATTGTCTTGCCCAACACTTATTCTATCGTTTCTTGTGATGTCGTTATTTTTTATTCTATCAACAATTTTTGGAACGAATAATATTCCAAATAATAAAATAATAAAAGCGATGCCTATGTATGAGTAATTGTTCTTTTTCATTTTAATTGAATTAAAACTCTTCGACTAAACAAGAGTAACTATTATTTATCTGGGTTTAAATCTTTAGCTCTTCGGTTTGAAGAATCTATTTTATTTCTTCCAGATTTTCTATATTCTTCTAATAGCACGCGCATATCTTCGGCTGCTAATTTGTTTTTTATTATTGCAACCTTAGAACAGTCATAAGCCGTTAGAGGATAGACTTGAGTTTCTTTCTCAATCTCTATTTTTGTTCTATTGTCCAATCTTCCGCGTTGATTTAACTCCTTATCTATAACAAACACACTAGTTGTTGCCAAGTTTTCATCTAATTGTAAACTTGATCTTAAGCTATTAAACAACTTATTGATATCGCTATCACTTGCATAAACAAAGTGCCAATATTTATGTACACTATATTTCGTTAATTCTTGAGTTAGCCTAGCTGTTCTATCTTGAGAGTCTTTAGTTACAAGCATAACTATTTGAAAGTTCTTAAAGCCTTTAAACTTATTATAGACAAGTTCTTTAAGGTTTGAAGCTTCTACTATTCTCGATTCTGGATCGCTTCCTAAAAAGCCTAAAACTGTTATATGGTCTTTTAATAAAACATCTGAATTTGTGACTGAAGATAAATTCGAGATATCAAGCACATCTTCTTTTACAACATCTAGCACATTATAGTTGTTTGTAGCAGGATATAACATAAGTAAGAAAACAACTGGCAAGAAGAATAATATTACTAAAATCGAATATTTTTTAATAGCTTTTTT
Source organism: uncultured Lacinutrix sp. (assembly GCF_947500605.1). Taxonomy (GTDB): domain Bacteria; phylum Bacteroidota; class Bacteroidia; order Flavobacteriales; family Flavobacteriaceae; genus Lacinutrix. Next base: position 14,636 of record NZ_CANMSJ010000002.1, read on the forward strand.
ACTCATGATTGTTTTCTATATTTAGAATTACAAAAATAAAAAAGGTGGTTTAAAAAAACCACCTTTTACTATCTTTTAACTTATCAATTTTGTTAAAAATCTTTTTTAACAAATCCGTTTGAATAAACACCTTCAATATAGCCTCCTTCTTGTAAAAGTATGAAAACTAAATAGCATATTAAAAATACGCCTGTCCATATTACCATACGTCTTAATGCTTTTACTTCATCTCTCATGTGCATAAAATCCCAAGTAATATAATATGCTTTTACTATTGTAAGAATAATAAAAATCCAGTTAAGTATTTTCATACCTAACACATTTCCCATTAATACTTCTGGTTTGTAGATACCTAAAATTACTTCGATTGCTGTTACAAACGTTAAGAATGCTAATACACCCCAAATTTTTTGAGTGTTAGACTTAAATTTCCATAACCCTCTAAATATTTCTAATTTATGCTCGTGTGCCATTTTAATATGCTTTATATAAGTCCCTTTAGTAGGGAATGATACTATTTTTTAATTATACTAAGTAGAAGAATGTGAATACAAATACCCAAACTAAATCTACAAAGTGCCAATACAATCCTACTTTCTCTACCATTTCGTAGCTCTTGCGTCTTTCGTAAGTACCAAGAATAACATTAAAGAATACAATAATATTAAGTACAACTCCAGAGAATACGTGGAAACCGTGGAAACCTGTGATAAAGAAAAAGAAATCTGCAAATAATGGAGAACCATATTCGTTTACTTTTAAGTTAGCACCATGTACTACTGCTTTACCATCAGACTTTAATTGCTTTAAAGACTCTTCACGAGATAAAATTGTTTTATGACCGTGCTCGTTAATAATTTGATTTCTAATCAATATATTTTCGTTAGCAACTAAACCTTTATATACTTCGTCTATAGAATATTCTGGAAGAGAACCTTCACTAACAAACCATAGTCCTGACTTGCTTTCGTGTTGCGTTCTTTCACTATGTGACACTTTTGCAAAATCTGCAATAGCAACACGCTCAAATTTTTGTTCTCCATCTACAGTTTTATACTCACCAAACTGAAGAATGTTTCCTCCATTAGTTTGTATAGCACCATATTCTCCTTTAATAAAAGTATTCCATTCCCAAGCTTGAGAACCAACAAATATAATACCACCAATAACTGTTAAGAACATGTACCATGTTACTTTTTTCTTATTTAAGTGATGACCTGCATCTACGGCTAATACCATAGTTACAGAAGACATGATTAATACAAACGTCATAAACGCTACATAAATCATTGGATAATTACCATGAAAGAAAGGTATGTGAGTAAAAACCTCGTCTGCTATTGGCCAAGAATCAATAAATTTAAATCTTGAGAAACCGTAAGCAGCTAAAAATCCTGAAAATGTTAAAGCATCGGAAACGATAAAAAACCACATCATCATTTTACCATAACTGGCTTTTAGAGGATCATTTCCGCCTCCCCAAGTTTTACCTTCTGTTCCAGTAGTTGCAACTGTAGTATTCATATAGTTGAGTTCGTTAATTTTAAATATGGCACAAAAATAATCATTTTCTTCTACTAAAGAAATGTTAAACTATAATTTTTGAGCCTTGTTTTAATTGATTAGTAAATTCTGTTTGTTGTATACTCCTTTATTGTTTAATTCTAACCTACAAAATACATTAGTAAATACAAGAATACCCACAGTATATCAATAAAATGCCAGAATGTTCCTGCCAATTCCATACCTAACATATTATCTCCTGTATACTTTTGTTTAAAATGATTATAAATTACAACCAACAAGCAAATTAATCCAACTGCTACGTGTAGTAGGTGAAAAAACGCGATTAAAAAGATAAAAGATGCTTTAGGATCACTAGTTTCTCCAGTGAAATAATAACCTGAGTCTACAAGGGCTTTAAAGCCTTGAAACTGAAGAAATATAAATACTGTACCTAATACAAAAGTGGTCAATAATAAAACTGAAGTTAATTGTCTGTTGTTATTTTTTAAAGCACGTTGCGCAAAAACGTAAGCAATACTACTTGCTATTATTACAAAAACACTCACTAAAAATACTTGAGGTAAATCTAGCCCTTTAGACCAATCTGGACGTGTACGACTAATTATTACTGCACTTGTTAAACCTGCAAATGACATAAACAATGCAATAAGGCCGAACCAAAGCATCATTTTTTTTGCGCGTTCGTTCTTTTCTTTTGATGTTCCTTGGGTTAAATCCATAATTATCTAATAAATTTATCTACTACGTAAATAATTTGTATTAATGTGATATATAAAACACTAGCTAACATAAGTTGTTTCGCTGCTTTTTCTGTCATTTTTTTAAATAGCTGAATTGCATAATACAGCATAAACAATCCTAATGCGAAAACAATTGTTGCAGCAACATAGGATAATTGTAATTTTCCTGTTACTCCAAAAACCGGTACAATTGAAATTAGTATAGTCCAAATTGTATACATTATTGTTTGTACAGCTGTGCCTTTATCTTGTTTTCCAGTTGGCAACATAAAGAAGCCTCCTTTTTTATAATCATTAAATAAAAACCAACCAATAGCCCAAAAATGTGGGAACTGCCAGAAAAATTGTAGTGCAAATAAAGTACCTGGCTCAATACCAAACTCATTTGTAGCAGCCACCCAACCTAACATAAAAGGTATCGCTCCTGGAATAGCACCAACAAATACAGCTATAGGTGTTTTTGTTTTTAAAGGTGTGTAAGCACAGGTGTATAAAAAGATAGAAATAGCACCAAACATTGCTGTTTGTGGATTAATATAATATAGAATACCAATACCCAAAACGGTAAAAACTGTTGCAATAATAAATGCAGTTCGCACAGTCATACGGCCAGCAGGGATAGGACGATTTTTTGTTCTATCCATTAAAGCATCTAAATCTTTTTCTATAATTTGATTGTATGCGTTAGATGCACCAACCATAAAATAACCTCCTAAAGCCAATAGGAAAACTGTTGTATAATTAACTTCGTCGACGCCAAGCAAATAACCCGCAACCGAAGAAAATACCACACTTAATGCTAAACGCATTTTTGTGATTTCTTTAAAATCTGAAATTAAAGAATGTTTTACTGTTGTAGTTTTAGTACTCAATGTATTGCTTTGCTTATAAGGCTTTTGTTCGCCTCTAAAAATTTGATGCAAAGATACGTTGTAAAGTCTATTCTACAAATCAAAATACCAATTAAATAAGTCCGTTCTAATTCCAAAATTAAACCAAACCGTACTATTGTTTAGCACCGACATAGTTTCTGCTTCAGGATTAAAATTACGATAACTAATATTTGCAAAGACTTTTAAGTTAGAAGCTGGATTTATTAAGTAACCACCTTGAACGCTAGCATTTATTGTATTTGTTTTTATTCCTTGTCCAATTTCTACACCAGAATCGAAAGGTCTATCTATTTCATCTCTAAAAATATCGCCTCCATAATTAAAATCATCAACACCATTATTAAAATCGAATCCTCTAATACCAGCAATAAGTTTTGCTTCGCCAAACCAGCGCTTATATCTATAACGACCAATTAAAACCAATTCTCTAAAGTTTGCTCCCCAAAGGTGGGCCATTGGCTGGTTGTTATGCGCATAATTTAATACAACTGTGTTATGAGAATAGGTATAAGGACGCACTGCATTGTATTCTGCTTGCAGCACTAAATCTTTTACCTTAAAAGCATTATAATACTTTGCTCCTAACTGTAAACCAAATTTATTTTTCCAGCTTCCTTCACCTCCCTTAGCATCGGTTAAAGAAAATTCATCTAAAACGAATTGAGAATAAACATTAAAATTATCATTAAACTTATATTTCCCTGATGCTCCAACAATGGCATTTCCTGCATCTTGTCCGGTTTCAAATTCTATTGCACGATAAAAAATTATTGGATTTAAGTAATTTATATCAAAACCTCTATCATTTGTATTAGCCCAAATTACAGATTCGAACAAACCTAAATTTAAACGCTTATTAACATTCCAACTTAAATAATGGTTGGCAATGTACTTTGTTAAGAAGGCTCCATCTTCGGTAACCTCTGCTCTAACATCCTTTAACCATGTATAGGTATTGGTGTATTTTATTTTCCAAAACTTAGTATTCAATTTTAAATACGGATATGGACTAGCTGCATCACTTTGAAATAACGAACGGTAACCATCACCAATAAAGTTTTTACCATGTCCAAATTGTACATTAATAAATTTTGATGGCGTATAAGACAAATAAGCCTCGGCTACAGGATAATCGTAGGCATCGTCCTTAAACTGTTTTGCAATACCACGACCAGGAATAATTGCTGGATCACCACCTGAAGGTCTTATACTTTCTGCATACTGATTAAAATATTCAGCAAAACGTCCTTGATTTTCATATACCGACGCCGAAAAATTAAATTTCTTACCTAAACCGCCTTGTACAAATACACCTCTTGTATTATTGAAAGTAGAACCAAAACTAGCATCTGTATCTTTTCCTGCTTGTAAATCGAAAATAGGATCAACAGTAAACCAATACTCTTTTCCTTGTAATTGCACCAAATGCTCATTCCAAACTTTTTTACCTAACCAAGTTTTTTTTTCCTTTTTTAATGCTTCGTTTTCGCTATTAAAATCGTGATAAGCGGAAACATCTTCATATATAAATGGTTTAGATGCAGTATGGCTATTAGTCCCTATTAAATTAGTTGCTCGATCGAACTTAGAATAATTCTCATGTGAAAAAGGAATATTTAACTGACTAGCATATTCGCTATTATCGTATTTTTTGTAATCTGCTTTTACCTTATCCATTTCCTTTTTAGCGGCAATTTCTAAAGCATTTAATTCTTGACTTTTATTTTCGCTATCAACGCTTAAGGCTAAGTCTTCGGTAACTACTGTTTGATTTTCTAAAGGAATTTTTAAACTAATTGAATATTGTTTATAGGTTGCATTACCGTTATAAGTTGCAGGAGTTACTTTAGGAAATTCTTTAAAAACTCTAGAAGCTTCCGTTTTAAGTTCAGGATATAAAGCATCTACATACATTACTCTAAAACTTCCCTCTTTATCTACTTCAAATAAAATAACAACCTCTCCTCTATAATCTGCCTTTGTTACTTTTTCTGGTACTTTATAATTATTAAATAGTAAATTAAAAACTTTTGTATCAAAACATTTTTGCATGTTGTCAATCGATTCTTCATTACAAGAATCGAAAACAGGTGGTTTCTCATTATCATCTTGAGCCATTGCTATAGTCTGAAAGCATAGCATCAAAATAAAAGTATAAAACTTCATAGTCTATATCACATTTAATTTCGTCGAAAGATAATATTTTTTCAATTGAAGAGACACCATTTAGAATTTCGTTTTTATGAGAGTAATAATTTAAACCGAAGGCTTAACGCATTATTTTAAAACAAAAAACCGCTACTACCATAGGTAATAACGGTTTAAAATAACTTGTTTTACTTTACTGAATATTAAATTGAATTGGAAGCATATAAGATACATTCACCGGTTTGTTATTATTCATCCCTGGTTTCATAGTAGGAATCTTACCAACAACTCTATTAGCCTCTTTTTCTAAAGCTAGGTGATTAGCCTTCGTTTTAATAATTTCTACTTCTCCAAGCTTATTTATTTTAAAAGACACATAAATTTTTTGTTTACCTGTTATCCCTAAATCTGAAGCAATATCAACATCAAATTTTCTTTGTACCAATTTTGATAATTTTTCAGACAAACATTTTCTTCTTCCATTATTTGAAGTTTCACTCTCACAGCCTGGAAAGACAGGAACCTTTTGCACGGTCATTATATTAATTTCCGGCTCTATCTCATCAATGTTTAAACTAGGGTCATCTGTTGAAAGTACTGGTGTTTTACCTTCTGGAACAACAACCTTTATAATTTCTTTTAAAGTCTCTTTAAGCTTGGTCTCGTTGCTTACTATTTTAATCTCCGGATCTTTAGGCTTCACCTGTTCAATTTCTTGTTTCGGTTCAAGCTTAACTTCCTTCTCGATTTCGAAATTCTCGATATCAATTTCATAAATACTATAATCTTCTACGGGTGTAGAATACGCATATTGTTCTGTTTCTGCAAAAGACATCTCTAATGCTCCATAACTGGCTAATAAGCATAAAATTAATCCAACCTGAAAGTACAGCGTTGAGTTTTTTTGTAAATTTGCATCATGCTTTTGCGATTTTTGCACGTTTATTTCGTTTTGACGAACGAAATCGTGACTTTTCTTTGAATTGTTCATAATTATTAAAGTTTACATGTTAATATTATGAAGAAATAACAATAAGCATACCAAAACAAAAAAACCCGATACAAATTTGTATCGGGTTTTTAATTTATAGTATTTAAAACTAACTAATTAGTCTTGTACATTAAATGTAATAGGCAAATCGAAAGTTACTTTTACAGGCTTTCCTCTTTGCTTACCAGGTTTCATTTTTGGTATTAAACCAACAACTCTTCTAGCTTCTTTTTCTAATCCTGGATGAGGACCACGAGTTTTAACATTTACAATGTTTCCTGCTTTATCTATAGTAAAACGAGCATAAATACGTTGTTTACCACTTAAACCCAATTCTTGACCTAAATCTAAATCGAATTTTTTACGTACAATTTTATTAATTGCATCGGACATACACTTTCTCTTCTGGTCGTTATTTCCTTTCTCGCAACCAGGATATACTGGTACACTTTCAATAACTGCAAAAGACACTTCTACATCTTCTTCTATTTCTTCTACTTCAATTTCTTCAACTTCAACAATTTCTTCTTCTTGAGTTGTCTCTGTAGATTCGATAACCGTTTCCTCTATTTCCGCTTCATCTTCAACAACATCAATAACTTCTGGTGCTGGTGGTGGCGGTGGTGGTGGCGGTGGTGGTGGTGGCGGTGCTTGATTTGTAATTGGAATTTCTTCGTCCATTTCGTCATCAACATCAATAGACCTATCTTCTACAACACGATCGTCGTATGTTTTGTAATTGATAGCTGTATATGTTAAACCTAACATTAACAACATACCAACCGCAAAATAGAGAGAGCTATTCCTGCCTACGTTTGCTTTAGGATTTTTCTTTGTTTCCATTAATTTATTTATTTATGCTCTGCTAAAATAACTATTTATTTATCAAAAAAGCAAGGTATTATTATTTTTTAACACGTGTTTTTTAATACTTACTAAAAGTATTGAAGCAAATACCATACCTAATACATTTGCTAACACGTCTTTAAAGTCTGATTGGCGGCTTATTGTTAAACTACCTTGCAGTAACTCTATTGCGATTCCATATACCAAAGAAAACAATGCCGCAAGAACTATAGCTTTATAATATTTAAAGCTAAATCTATAATAGAACACTACAAACCATAATACAACTAGTATAAAATGAGTTAAAGCGTGCATTACTTTGTCATTTACTGATGGTAATTCCTCAACAACGTTATCCATCTTAAATAAACATAAAGCAGATAAAGTTATAGTATAGAGAATACTAACTAAAAGACTTAATTTTTTAAGCACTAATTAGTTCCTTATAAGCTTCAGCTGAAAGTAAAGACTCTAATTGAGAAGCATCAGAAACTTTTACTTTAACCATCCAACCTTCTCCATAAGGATCTGAGTTCACTTTTTCTGGCTCATCTTCAAGAGACTCATTAAATTCTATAATCTCTCCTGAAACTGGTAAAAATAAATCTGAAACCGTTTTTACTGCCTCAACAGTACCAAATACTTCTTCAGCATCTAAAGTTTCATCAACTGTTTCTACTTCTACATAAACAATATCACCTAATTCGCTCTGTGCAAAATCTGTAATACCTATAGTAATTACATCTCCTTCAACTTTAACCCACTCGTGGTCTTTTGTATACTTTAATTCTGATGGAATATTCATTATGTTATTTTTTAAAATTTTTACAAATATATTTAATTCTTTGGCTTTTCAAATAGAAAAACTTAACGATTATTTAGTTTCCAAAATTATATCTTAAAGTAAATCCAGAGCGTATTGTTGTTTGCGGAAATGCTGTAGATATTGCGTATTCTGAGAACGTATAATCGAAGTAGAAAATACCTGTTAGGTTTTGACTAAAGGCATAATTAGCATTGTACTTTAAACCATAAATAGTTTGCCCGTTGGTTATTTGATTGTTCTCCAAATCTAAGTACCTAATAATAGTTTTATTATCCCTAACCGAAAGATTAGCTTCCATTAACAAATCACTAACGATAGATTTTTTGGGTCCAGCTAATTTAGTTTTTATACGCACATCTTTAAATCTATAACCTAACTTAAGTGCATATTCTTTACCTTGAATCTCGGTCATTAAATTATTATCGAAACTTAGAGATAGTAATCTATCTTTTCTAATTTCTGCTCCAACAATTATAGAATTTTTCATTTCCATATCAACTTTTATTAAAGGACTAAATAATTCTGTTAAGTTGATATTACTGTAAAGTTCTGAGTTTTTATAGTTTCCTGCTTGATCCAAATCATCGGATGGTTGAAAATCGTAAGGCGCACTATAGTCGATACCATTAAAATCTAAATTTGTTCTAAATTGATTAATAGTATAACTAGATCGGTAACCATGAGAAAGTGATAAACGTTTAAAACGTTGTTTAAACCATTTAAACTTCATTAAACCTGTGTATTTTAAATCCCAATTTGGAATTGGCACATTTCTAAAAGCTCCTAATTTAGTTTTCTCTGCATTTTGACCAGTATATGCACTTAAAAATGCTGGTAATAATACTGCCTGACTTGTTTTACCAAAACCTTTTGGATACCCATTAAGATCTGTTCCTTCAAAGTTATCTTGATTACTTAAATCAACTCCTTTTTCGGCCGCTAACCTTCTTGCGATTGTTAGTCTGTTTTCTCTAAAAGTATCAAAAGCCTCAGAACTTATTTCGTCACTATTACCAAAGGCTGTTGGTAATGTAAATGTCGAAACATTAAAGTTTCCAAATACATTTGGTGTTAGAGAAATATACTCGTCATTTTCTATTCTATAATTTTCGGTATAGTTTTCAGCATATGTTCTTGTTGCTACTAAATCTATTTTCAAGTCGTTTAACGGTTCTAAGTTTGCTGAAAGATCTAATTGTTTAGTATGATTTTTTGTGTATTGTTGATTAAAATCTGGGAACACCGTTAACCATCCGTTTCTAGCTGCAACATCTCTAATATCTTTTTGACTACCCAATGTGTAACCAAAGGTTGGCTTAGATGTACTAATAAAACCAGGTGTATCTGTAAAACCAGGAAGATATGTTCCGTTGTTTTCAGAATAGTTAGCTTGGATACGCTTTACTGATGTTAAAATACCTATTCCAAAATTTGCTATTCCTGTTCCAACACCACTTTTCTTTTTAGCTTCAGCTTTCTTTTTTCCTTCTTCCTTATTAGGTATTCCAGGAGGTCCAGCTTTTGCATTTCTACTAACTTTACCATTACTTTTAGCAACACGTTTCTTCTTTAAACCTATATATTTATAGAATTTACGCATATCTAACGTAGAGTTAATATTATGAGTATTACCATTAGATATAGAATTTCCTAAATCGTATGTTATACCATCGTCTGCAACAAGATCTCCAAATAAATCTGATCCTTTTTGCCATTGGTATAAACCTTGGTAAGAATACGTTGCTTTTACAAAATCTAATGCTGGAAATTTACTAAAAGGTATCTCGTAGTTTATCCCTAAAGTTTGTGAACGTCTATTAGCATCACCAACATCAAAATAACCATCCCAAACATCTAAACTTGGATCTTGTTCTCCATTAACAATATTATCTTTAAAGTAGTTTCTTACAATATTATTATTAGCTACTGCAAAATTAAAAGACAACGATTTTGTTAAATTCCAGTTTACTGTAGATTGGAAATCGAAATTATAGTTTCTTCTATATAATTCTTCAAGCCCAATATTATTACCACCTAACTCTACTTCTCTAAAACGCTGACTATTAAATTGTCTTTTAATATCTGAATTAATAGCAATACTAGAAGGCAATAAATTAAGATTGAAATCTTTTAATAGTTTCCAGTACTTACCTGTAAAAAGAGAATCTTTCTTTTTAAAAGGTTCAAATACTTTAGGCTGAAAATTAAATGCATAACTCGCTCCAGTTCTTACTTGCTTATCGATAGAACGTTCTATTTCGAAATCGCGATGTTCTACCTTGTTATAAGAATGGTTAAACGTTAAATTTTCTACATCATAAAAACTTGGCTTAGATTCGCCTGTTCTTATTTTTTTAACACCAATAAAGTTGATACTTCTTCTTTTTGTATATTCTTCGGATTGCTCTCTAATATTATCTTTTTCTTCAGCAGTTTCTGCGGCATCAATTCTATTTTGAAGTTTTAAATCTTTATACTGCTCATCATACTCTGGTGTAATTAATTCTACACCTTGCCCATAATTAAATGGTAATTGAACTCCCCACTTTTTAGGTAATAATTGCCCAATATTTACATTAGTTACAACATCATACTGTTTTACATCTTCTCTACTACGTTCTTGTGGTCCTTGATCTACAGAACCAAAACCAGCAGTACTCATTCTACCCGTTGCACTTACATTTGCAAAATCTGCAAAATTAGTATCTATATTCATTATTGCTGCCCAACCACCTTGATTATCCATATCTGACAACCTAAGTTCGTTAAACCAAACCTCTCCACATTGCGTGTTGTTCGATCCGTTTTTTACACCAACCATTAAAGTTCTTACTGCTCCAAAGTTTGGATTACCTTTAATTGCTAGTCTTGTTTGTCCAAGCACATAATTTTCGTATTGAGATGTTGAAGCTATTTCAATTGGCTGTCCATTTACTACATCGTAAAAAGTTGCATCTGCATTTGCTAAAGTACCGTTAGAAATCCCTAAAGATTTTATTTGTTCTAAAAGCTCTAGAGGTAGATCTATTTCATTTACTGTAGGCCATAATGCAGCACTACTTGTTCCTGTAGAAACTTGTAATGGCACTTCAATCTGGTAGTAGTTTTCGGTTAAATCGTTACCCATTCTAATAAAACCAACTAAATCTTTATCAGCTAAGCCTGGTAAATCTCCATCTTCGGCATGCATAAACATTCTAAGACGCTTATACTGTCTCATATCTACGCTAATATTTTTATAAACAGCTCTAGAATCTTTTGGTTCTAAATCGCAAACATTAACAACAAGAGATTGTTCGTTCTGATCTATTATAGAGTTATTATTATTTAATCGCTCTGGCTCAATACCTGGAGGAGACTCGTAACTACCATCATTTTCTTGAGAACTTATTACTCCAACGGTAAATTCTGTATCATCAAAATTTGGTGATGTTGGACCTCCATTTAATGCTAATTGGTAACGTCTCCAATCGCTTCGTACTAAATCTAATGTTCCAAAACGGAACGTTGTTTGTTCTGTAAAACCACTTAAGTACATACGTGCAAAACGAATAGAACGTAAATCTGTAATTCCATTTTTAGCCACTACATGATCCCCTTGAACGGGTACTCTAAATTGGTACCAACGTACTTGTTCTGTATCTCCATTTGGTAACTCTCTTGATCGTAATTTTACATCTTTTATAAACTCACCAATTGGATTTCCTGGAACAACTTCGTCTGGACTATTTAATGGTAAATTTTGACGTGTTAGCTCTAATTCATATTCAAAATAACTATCGATAGTATTCATCGTGTTATCTCTATTTATATCTTCAACATCTGGCTGTGTTGTAGAACCTCTATTTGTATCGCTAAAAGTATCTGGAGAATTTCCTTGTACATTATTATAACGCTTATAACGCTCTAATACATCTCCTTCTGCACTTAAGTAATATTGATAATTATCTGCAGATGGATCTTCTAAACCACTAAACGTTGGGAAATTAACACCTTCTTCTGCATCGTTATAACCATCGAAACCAACATCTTGATTTGTACGCTCTTCTCCTGTAGAATCGAACGCATATATTAACGCTTGATTTAATGGCACTACAGTATTGTATGTTGTTGTTGGTAATAAACTTATGTTTCCATCTGCCGGTAATCCGTTTTCGTATTGCTTTCTACCATCACGAAGAACATCTTCAGAAATACTTCCTAAATTAAATACCAGTTTTCCACCTGGATTAGTTGCATTCTCTTGAAATGGATCTTGCATCCAAAACTCAATATACTCTACATTTGATTGTTCGAAGTCTGTAGATGTTAATTGTCTTGTAATTCCCGCCCAACCGTTACTTGGTGTTATTAATGTATTACCATCGGAAGATAAGTTAGTATCACTAAAATTATACGGCCCTCTTTCTGTTGGATAATAGGTTAAATCTAGAGTATTTAAAACCGAAGTTTGTCCTTGCGCTATATCTTGTTCTGGAAATAATTCTTGTACAAATACACGAGAGGTGTAAATATCTGAGACATCGTCATCGTCAATTCCTGTTGGTCTTTGACCTCCATAAAATATAGGATCGATAGTATACCAGTTTAACAATGCTCTATCGTAACCATTTTCAAAACCATCTACATCGTTAGCAGTAGTTCCATTTAGTCCTAAAGGTCTACTTGATAGTCTCCATGATTGTGCAGATTTTAAATCTATACCATTCTGGCTACCTTCAAAATCATCAATATATGCAGTTGCTTCTCCATTTAAATCTGTTCCTTTTGGTGCTCCAGGCATTAAATAAGCAAACTCACCACTAACAGATAAATTAGATGGTGCATCTGTATCTATATTTGGTAACTTGTTCGCTAACCTTGTAAAGAAAGGAACTTCTGTAGAGTAATTACCATTAAAACCTAGTATTGTATTATTAATTGGCTCACTATTATAGTTAGCTTTTTGAGTAATTGGTCTTTCGTTTAAATTAACATAAGTAGCACCAATTAAAAATTTATCGTTAAACTGATGTTCTACATTTATACCCGTGTAACGTTTTGTTTGCTGACCAAATATTGAGTTATTTTCGGTTGTTACTTGTATTGGTGTATTCGATGCTTTTAAAGCTTCGTCTAAAATCTGTACACGACCTAATTGGTAATTTACGGTATAATCGACACCTTCTACAAGCACACGTCCGCCTGCGGTTACTTTTACAGAACCTCTAGGCACATTAAAACCTCCAATTGCAATACCGTCTCCACCTTGAGATTTATATCGTCCTTTTATTTGAAACTTGTTTTTTTCAACTTCGTCTAAAGCAGCAGTTTTTGTTGCTTTATAAAGTATATCGTAAACATATTTTTCTTGATTTGGGTTCGTTGTATAAACATCAGACTCATAATCAAAAGCATTGTTTCCTGGGTTACCATCATTATCTAAAACATCGAATAAATAACGACCAAAAGGTTCGACCTTTGTAAATACTATTTTTCCGTTTTCCGGAATTACAGTAATACCACTAACAAAATCGAAAAAACCATCACCATTGGTTTGCGGATCGTTGTTATAATTTAACCTATCTAAATTGAATAAACGTAGTAATGTAGTCTTTTCAATATAATCGTCTAGAGGAGTATTACTTGTAATAGGATTACCATTAATATCTACACCAAAAGTTCCACCTTCTGGACTAATAAAGTTTAAAGGCGTCGATTCGTTATAAAAGATATTTAATTTAAAATCTTCTTGACTTAATTGATAAGCTCCCGTATCGTAAATATTCTTCATCATTAAATCCCAAATTGGTTGAGATACAGATGTAATACTACTTTTAAGTAATTTAAGAATTAAATTATTGTTTGTTACGTTTGTTACTTCATTATCACCATTTGTTTCTACGGTAGTTGCGCCAATACCATCGTTAGCAAATTCACCAACTTGAAACACCTGACCTCCCACTGTATATTGGAAAGCTACGGCTAAAACTTCATCATTGTTTAAACGTTGATTTAACGAAATATAACCCAATTGGGTGTTAATAATATATTCTTGACCTTCTTGTAATTTTCTTGTATTCTCTAGTTTTGCATAATCGAAACCTTCGTTAAAACCAGAAACTAATATCCCAGATTGCACTGTTGCAATATCTCTAATTGCATCTGTAATTTGCGAACCTGGTCCACCAATATTTGTAGGATCTAAACGGTTATTAGCATTGTCTGGAAAAGCACCTGGACCAGCAGTAACTACTACACCAGAATTTCCAATAACTGCAGATTCTCCAAGATCTTGAAGTGCTACTATATTTCTTACATTCTCTGTTCTATTACTTCTATTTGTCACCCATACTTCTGCTCTTGTAATTTGAACATTTGTATTAATAAAAGGATAGTTTTCTAAAGACTTATCATAATTCTCACGGAAATACTGTGCTAAGAAAAAGTGACGATTCTCATCGTAATCACGAATAAAGAAATCGAATTCGTCTAATGTTCCACCACCTTGTGCGACTACAGAACGTGTATCAGATTTTTGTTCAGAAAACACAGCAGTAACTGTTGTTTTACCAAACTGTAATTTTGTTTTTACACCAAATAAACTTTGCGCTCCTGAAATAAGAGAACTGTTTAATGGCATACTTACATTACCTACTTCTAACTTTTGAAGTATAGAATCTTCACCTCCACCAAACGTAGGATCGTATTCTAACTTTACTAATTGTTGAAAATCGAAACTTGCTTCAGTATCATAATTTGCAGTAACTTGAAGTCTTTCTCCAACTTTACCTAGTAAACTCAAACTAATTCTCTGGTCGAAATCGAAAGTAAAATTACTTCTATTTCTAGGTGAAAATGATGGATTATCCTGCTTTGTAAACAAAACTCCTAAATCCATTTCTAAAGATCCTTGAGGTACAACTTCTATGGTATTTCCGCCAAATATAGATTCGAAAAAACCAGAGTTTACATAAAACTCTGGCAATAAATTCTTTTTAGCTTCTTCAGAATTTTCTTTTTTTCCATCGAAAGCATCTATTTTATCTTGGTAGTAACCTTTTAAGTTCTCTTTAAACACCAGGTCTTGATACTCTTTTGGTGTTAATATAATTGGATAATTAATATTAAAATTACCAATAGATTCTGTGTAAACATAGCGATCTGTTTGGGGATCATAAGTATACTTAGAAGTAATACTATTAGGATTCGCCATTTCAATATTTCCAAAACTAAACCCTGTTTTTGTAGAATCGCTTTCTACTGTTGGATCTGGATCTTGAGCGAAAGCACTAAGTGACAACAAGAACGTTAGAACTGTTAATACACTTTGTTTAATCGATTTATAAAAGTATAGGTTAGTTGTATTCAAAATCTACTATAATTTTTTTAAAGCTTGTTTAATTATGGCTTCTACGCTAGCCTCTGGTTCGGATACAACAATTTTATCCACCACACGCTCTGCTTGTTTTTTGGCAAAACCAAGCACTTCTAATGCAGATAACGCTTCATCTTTGTTGGTATTGCTTCTATTAACAGAAACTTCGTCAATATCGTAAATTTTAATGATTTTATCTTTTAAATCAATAATTACACGTTGCGCTGTTTTTACACCAATTCCTTTTATAGATTGAATAAGCGCAACATCCTCTGTAGCAATTCCTTCACGAATTTGCTTTGGAGTTAGAGACGAGAGCATAGTTCGTGCTGTATTAGTGCCAATTCCGCTAACAGAAATAAGTAGCCTAAACACTTCTCGCTCTCCTTTAGTTACAAAACCGTAAAGACTGTGAGAATCTTCTTTTACTTGAAGATGCGTATACAATTGTATGCTTTCTCCCTCAGGAATTTGAGAAAATGTGTTCAAAGAAATATTTAACAAATAACCAACACCGTTACAATCTATAACAACATCAGTTGGATTTTTCTCCACCAATTTTCCCTTAATATGTGTAATCATCTACGGTTTCTTCTTAAGATTTCAAATGTAATAAAATTCTCGGACTAAAAATTATTCGCTTTTTTGGCGTGTTAATGCCTCTTTATCTTTCTGTTGTGCATCTATTACTGCTATTGCAGTCATATTTACAATTTCGTCCACACTTGCATCTAATTGAAGAATATGAACAGGTTTACGTAATCCCATCATAATTGGACCAATAGACTCTGCTTTATTCAACTCTTTTAACAATTTATATGTAATGTTTGCAGACTCTAAATTTGGAAAAATAAGTGTATTTACTTTATGTCCGCATAATTTTGAAAATGGAAAAATAGACTGAAGCATTTTACTGTTTAAAGCAAAGTCTGTTTGTAACTCTCCATCTACTAATAAATCTGGATGTCTATTATGTAAATAAGAAACTGCTTCGCGAACTTTAGTAGCTGTTTGGTCTTTTGATGATCCAAAGTTTGAATAACTAGTCATTGCCATTACTGGTTTTAGACCGAACATTTTCACTACTCCAGATGTCATTTGAGCAATTTTTATTAAATCTTTAGCTGAAGGATTAATGTTTATAGAAGTATCACTTAAAAACATTGGTCCACGCTCCGTCATCATTACATTGGTAGTCGCAATTCTAGTAGAACCAGGTGCTAAACCAATTAGCTCTAACATTGGTTTTACAACTTGTGGGTAACTACGAGAATACCCTGAAATTAAAGCATCGGCATCACCTTCGTTCACCATCATGGCTGCAAAATAGTTACGCTCTCTCATTAATTTTTGAGCTTCTAATAAAGTTACTCCTCTACGCTTACGTTGCTTCCAGTATACTGTTGCATATTTGTTTTTTTGCTCTACTTGCTCATCAGACTTTGGATCTATAATTTGAACATCGGCATCAAACTCTAATTCTTCTTTTAATCTTTCAATTTCATCTTTTCTTCCTAATAAAATAGGAATTGCGATACCTTCGTCATGCACTATTTGTGCTGCTTTAAGTACATCTATGTGGTCTGCTTCTGCATAAACAACACGTCTTGGGCTTATTTTAGCTCTATTTAATAAAAGTCTAACAATTTTATTATCATTCCCTAAACGCTCAAGCAAGCTATCTCTATACTTTTCCCAATCTTCAATGGGCTCTAAAGCAACGCCACTTTCCATAGCTGCTTTTGCAACTGCAGGAGGTACTTCGGCAATTAGCCTTGGATCGAAAGGTTTTGGTATAATATATTCTTTACCAAAAGTTAACCTTGTTTCGTCGTATGCAATATTTACCTGTTCTGGCACTGGTTCTTTTGCTAATTTAGCTAAAGCCATAACTGCTGCCATTTTCATAGCTTCGTTAATTTTAGTTGCGCGAACATCTAATGCACCACGGAAAATAAAAGGAAAACCAAGTACGTTATTTACTTGATTAGGATGATCGCTACGACCTGTAGCCATAATAATATCATCTCTAGTATCTACTGCTAATTGGTATTGAATTTCTGGGTCTGGATTCGCCATTGCAAAAACAATAGGGTTCTTAGCCATTACCAATAACATAGCTGGAGTTACAATATCTGAAGTCGATAAACCTACAAAAACGTCGGCATCTTTCATGGCTTCATCTAATGTGTCTATTTTTCTATGTGTTGCAAATTCTGCTTTTTGAGATGTAAGATTATCTCTGTCGTCTCTAATAACACCTTTACTATCTAGCATAACAACGTTTTCACGTTTTGCGCCAAATGCCAAATATAATCGTGTACAAGAAATAGCAGCTGCTCCTGCTCCACTTACTACTATTTTTGCATCTTCAATCTTTTTTTCTGAAAGCTCTAATGCATTTAATAAAGCAGCGGCCGAAATAATTGCAGTACCATGTTGGTCGTCATGCATTACAGGAATATCTAATTCCTCTTTTAAACGTCTTTCGATTTCAAAAGCTTCAGGTGCTTTTATATCTTCAAGGTTAATACCACCAAAAGTTGGTGCTATCATCTTTACTGTTTGTATAAATTCTTCAATATCTTCTGTACCGACTTCAATATCGAAAACATCGATGTCTGCAAATATTTTAAAAAGTAAACCTTTACCTTCCATTACTGGCTTTGAGGCTTCAGGTCCTATATTACCTAAACCTAAAACAGCAGTTCCGTTAGAAATAACAGCAACTAAGTTTCCTTTTGCTGTGTATTTATAAACATTATTAACATCTTTTGCTATCTCTAAACATGGCTCTGCTACACCTGGAGAATAGGCTAATGCCAGATCTCTTTGACTTGCGTATTTTTTTGTTGGTACAACTTTTATCTTTCCTGGAGTAGGCTTAGCGTGATATACTAAGGCTTCTCTTCTTTTGCTTTGTTTGCTCATATTTTAGCTTTTACTCTGACATACAAATGTAATCTTTTTGAAAGAAACGTAATGATGAAAAAATAATATCTTCATGGTGTAAATATTAAATTATTTTCTAACGTTTTTCTTCTTCATTTAGACATAACTAAGTTATTAAAAAGAAGTCACTAGACATATTACACTTTTTTTGATTCTTAAAAAACCTAAAAGGGCTTAACAATAATTATTGTTAAGCCCTTTTTATATTTAAATACTTCTGTTTAAATATTATTCTAATATTATAGCTCCTTCTGGTTTTGAAAAGAATCCTTCTTCTACTGTTGGTGAAAAACTAATATCACTCACGTCTATTTTGGTGATATATTCACCTAAACCATCCTTATCATTAGTAGACCAATAAGTTTTAAAACCTGTTGCAAAAACAATACCGTTTACTGTTGTAGTTCCTTGAGTAACCGTTATTTTTTCTGGAGCATGACCACCATTTGGAAAATACTTTGGGTAAGAAACAATATACTTAAAAGCCGTTACTAAATTAGTTTTTGCGTTTACATATAAAATATAATAATCGTCTGGAGCAGAACCAACACCAGCACTATATGTTGCTTTAATTACTTTTTGATTTCCTCCTTGAAATTCAGTCTCTGGTAATAACTCTAAATTTACACCTTCTCCATCTAAAACAAAAGGATGACCAGAAAAGTATAATGGTGTTAAAGCCCAAAATTTAGTATCGTATTCAAAAGAAGTACTATCCTTAGCTTTTACCCAAGCCTCTTCTCCATCCCATCCAAAAATAGAGCTTGGATCTGTAATACTATTATGTCTTGCTTTATTACTCCAAGTATCTATAGTTTGGTAAGAGTTTCTAATACCTTTACCATTTACAGGTTGGTAATTAAACTGTAAAGAGAAATATCCATTTCCATACCATTTATCTAAACCTCCATGAGCTTCCATTGCACTCCATAAAACTTTACCAGCATCTGTTGCATTAAGCTTTTTATTAGCAGCCTCTACTCTTTCTTGAATCCAAGAATCTGGAATATTATATTGATTTTCTGCTATTTCTATATCCTCTATAATATTTGTTTCTTCTTTAGTTGATTGCTTACATGCAACAATACTTAAAACTAAAAATAGACTTAGAAATTTAATTGATGTTTTCATTTTATTATTATCTTTTTAATTAATATTTAAAGGTCGAGATAAATTACCTTTCCTTTCAATATGGAAAGAATTATTTCAAGAAATTTATATTTCGTTGCAATCCTGAATATTTGGTTCGTTTTACAGCTGATTTTTGAAACACTTTTTTAAAGACATCCTCTGTAATTTCTTCCCAATCCTTCTTTGTCATATCTAATAACTCAGGATGTGGATTAAAAAGTGGTTCGTTGTGTGGTTTTGAGAATTTATTCCATGGGCAAATATCTTGGCACACGTCGCAACCAAACATCCAGTCATCAAACTTACCCTTCATTGTGTTAGGTAATTGATCTTTTAGTTCTATTGTAAAGTAACTAATACATTTACTACCGTCTACTACATAAGGCTCTGTAATCGCTTGTGTTGGGCAAGCATCTATACAAGCGGTGCATGTTCCACAATGATCTGTTGTTACATGATCGTACTCTAAATCTAAATCTATTATTAGTTCTGCTATAAAATAAAAAGAACCTACGCGTTGCGTTAATAAATTACTGTGTTTGCCTATCCAACCTAATCCAGATTTTGCTGCCCATGCTTTATCTAAAACTGGTGCAGAATCTACAAATGCTCTTCCACTTACTTCTCCTATTTCATCTTGAATGAAATGTGTCAGTTCTTTTAATTTAGACTTAATAATATGGTGGTAGTCGTGACCATAAGCATATTTAGACAACTTTGGTGCTTCGGTATCTTTTTGTGTTTCTGAAGGATAATAATTAAGCAATAGAGAGATAACACTTTTAGAGTCCTCAACTAGTTTTGTTGGGTCTAAGCGTTTATCGAAATGGTTTGCCATGTAACTCATTTCGCCATTCATGTTCTTATTAAGCCAATTTTCTAAACGTGGTGCTTCGACTTCTAAAAATTCAGCTTTACTAATACCACAAGACAAAAAACCGAGGCGTTTAGCTTCGGTTTTAATAAGACTTGTGTATTTAGCTTTATTATTTATCATTTATTATGGATTCCTACCTTCTCGAGAATTACAATAATATTAAAATAATCCTCCTTGCGTTGGACCTTTTACTCTTCCTAGATGCTTATAGGCTAATTCTGTGACTTCTCTACCTCTTGGAGTACGCATAATAAAACCTTGTTGAATTAAAAAAGGTTCGTAAACTTCTTCAATAGTTTCTGGACTTTCGCTTACTGCTGTAGCAATAGTCGATACACCTACTGGCCCTCCTTTAAACTTATCGATTATAGTCGACAATATTTTATTATCCATCTCATCTAACCCGTAAGCATCAACATTTAGTGCCTCTAGAGAAAACTTTGCGATTTTAATATCTATACTTCCGTTACCCTTTATTTGTGCAAAATCACGAACGCGACGTAACAAAGCATTTGCTATTCTAGGTGTTCCTCTACTTCTACCTGCAATTTCTATTGCCGCTTCCATAGCTATTGGAACATTTAGTATTTGTGCACTACGTTGTATAATTGTACTCAATAATTCAGTATCGTAATATTGTAATCTACTCTGAATTCCAAAACGGGCACGCATAGGTGCTGTTAGCAAACCAGATCTCGTAGTTGCACCAACCAAAGTAAACGGATTTAAATTCAATTGAACCGTTCTTGCATTAGGTCCAGACTCAATCATGATGTCGATTTTAAAGTCTTCCATTGCAGAATAAAGATATTCCTCTACAATTGGACTTAATCGATGTATTTCATCAATAAAAAGCACATCTCTATCATCTAGGTTCGTTAATAAACCTGCTAAGTCACCCGGCTTATCTAATACAGGTCCAGAAGTTACTTTAATACCAACATCTAACTCGTTAGCTAGTATGTTTGCCAAAGTAGTTTTACCTAAACCTGGAGGTCCATGAAACAAAGTATGGTCTAAAGCCTCATTTCTTTGGTTAGCAGCTTCAACGAATATTTTTAAATTCTCCAACACTTGGTCTTGACCCGAAAAATCTTCAAAAGATAATGGTCTTAATGTTTTTTCGATGTCGAATTCTTCAGAAGAAAAATTATCGCTGGAAGGATCTAGGTTTTCGTTCATGTGGTACTTTCCGCGAAAGCGGTATTCTTGTTTAATTATATACAAAACCCATTATTATATGAGTTCAATGCAAACCGAATAACTTCAGCTTAAACAAATATAAAGAAAAAGCCTTTCAGTTTTTATTAGACTGAAAGGCTTTTTAATATGTTTTGATTTCTCGTTATTGAGAGATCTTATTTACAAAGTCATTTATTAATGTTGTAATTCTTCTTCTCCTTCTTTTAAAGGAACGTTCTGCATTACGAAATCAACGTCATGTCCTGGTTTACTATAATCGTAAGACCATCTGTATACATGAGGTATTTCTCCTGGCCAGTTACCGTGAATATGCTTCACTGGTGTTGTCCACTCAAGAGTCGTAGCTCTCCATGGGTTTTGAACTGCTTTCTTACCGTAGAATATGCTACTAAAGAAATTCCATAAGTATATTAACTGTGCTACACCACCTACTAATGCAAATATTGTAATGATTTGGTTTGTATCTGCTAAATCATCGAATAATGGAAAATTAGAGTTTGTGTAATAACGTCTTGGTAATCCAGCCATACCTATAAAGTGCATTGGGAAGAATACTCCATAAGCACAAATAGCTGTAATCCAGAAGTGGATATAACCTAATTTCTTATTTAACATTCTACCAAACATTTTAGGATACCAGTGATAAATACCAGCAAACATACCGTAAAGTGCAGATATACCCATTACTAAGTGGAAATGCGCGATTACGAAATACGTATCATGAACGTTAATATCTAAAGCAGAATCTCCAAGAATAATTCCTGTTAAACCACCTGTTATAAATGTAGATACGAAACCTATTGAGAATAACATGGCAGGATTCATTTGAATGTTACCTTTCCATATTGTCGTTATCCAGTTAAATGCTTTTACTGCTGATGGTATTGCAATTAATAACGTTGTGAATGTGAACACTGAACCTAAGAATGGATTCATTCCTGAAATAAACATATGGTGTCCCCAAACTATTGTTGATAAAAATGCAATAGCTAAAATTGAAGTAATCATCGCACGGTAACCAAAAATTGGTTTACGTGAATTAGTAGCCATAATTTCTGACACTAATCCCATTGCTGGTAAGATTACAATATATACTTCTGGATGTCCTAAGAACCAGAATAAGTGTTCAAATAATACAGGCGAACCTCCTTGATAGTGTAAAACTTCTCCTTGAATAAAAATATCTGACAAGAAGAACGATGTACCGAAACTTCTATCCATTATTAATAATAATGCTGCAGATAGTAATACTGGGAAAGAAACTATACCAATTATTGCTGTTACAAAGAAAGCCCAAATTGTTAATGGAAGTCTAGTCATAGACATTCCTTTTGTACGTAAGTTTATAACTGTAACTACATAATTTAAAGATCCTAATAATGAAGATGCAATAAATATAGCCATAGCTACTAACCATAAAGTCATTCCCATTCCAGAACCACCTTGTGCCATAGGTAAAGCACTTAATGGAGGATAAATAGTCCATCCTGCTGCAGCTGGTCCAGCTTCAACAAAGAAAGAAGATACCATGATAACACTAGAGATAAAAAATAACCAGTAAGAAACCATGTTTAAGAATCCAGAGGCCATATCTCGTGCTCCAATTTGCAACGGAATAAGTAAGTTACTAAAAGTACCACTTAAACCTGCAGTAAGTACAAAGAATACCATTATGGTACCATGTATTGTTACTAATGCTAAATATATATCAGCATCCATAACACCATCTGGTGCCCATTTACCTAATAATGCTTCAAAAATTACATTTGGCTCTTCTGGCCATGCAATTTGCATACGCATCATTAAAGACATTATTACACCTATAACACCCATTATAGTACCAGTAATAAGGTACTGCTTGGCTATCATTTTGTGATCAATACTAAATATGTATTTAGTTATGAAAGTTTCTTTATGGTGGTGATCGTCGTGAGCGTCGTGAGTATCTGCGTGTGCTGACATAATCTATATATCTTTATAATCTTTTATTAATTATTTACTAGAGAATTTTTGAATACTTTTTGGGTTTTAATCCAAGCATCATATTCTTCTTGAGTTTCAACTATTATTTTCATTTGCATGTTGTAGTGAGATTTACCACAAATTTTATTACATAATAATAAATAGTCAAATGTGTAAGGCTCTAAACCTTCCTCTCCTTTAGCGACTAACTCTTTAGATTTTTGTACTCTAATATCATTAATATTAGAAACTTTATCCTTCATCTCTGGAGTATCACGCATATCAGCTGTAGTAACTGTAGGAGTAAAACCAAATTGAGTTATCATACCAGGAACACAGTTCATTTGAGCTCTAAAGTGAGGCATATAAGCTGAGTGTAAAACATCTTGAGAACGCATTTTGAATAATACTGGACGTCCAACTGGTAAGTGTAACTCTGCAGTAATAATGTCATCTTGAGCGTTAGGATCCGCTTCATCAACACCTAATGTATTTGCACGATCAATATCGATTAATCTAACATTAGCTTTTCCTAAAGTATTATCTTCTCCTCCGTAACGTGCTTTCCAGCTAAACTGTTGAGCGTATAATTCTATTATTAAAGGATCGTTATCTTCATTAACATTCATTATTGTAGTCCAAGTAAATAAACCTTGAATAATCAATACTGCTAATACAATTACTGGGATAATAGTCCAAATAGCTTCTAACTTGTTATTATCTGCATAAAACAATGCTTTTTTACCTTTCTCACCTCTATATTTAAAAGCAAAATAATGTAATAAAAACTGAGTTATTGTTTGCACGATGAAAATAACTATCATTGAGATAATCATTAAACTATCTACACCAGGTCCATGTTCGGAAGCTGAGTTAGACATTAATGGTAAGTCACCAAGTTCAACAAAACTCCAAATGGTAATGATGTAAATGAAGGCTAAAAAACCTATCATTAAATAACCATTTAATTTATTGTCTTTGTCATTTGCTACTTGATTGTTTCCATCCACTGAATCGCTTTGGGTTAAATCGAATATCTTGACCATCTGCCAGATGGCAACTAAAATAAATACTAAAACTAAAATTGATAATAAAGCCGTCATTGTTGTCGTTCTTCTTTATTTAATTGTGTTATTAATAATGAAAATGCTCACTTTCTTTAATAAATGGATTTCTTGTTTGTACTAATGGTGCTTTTGTAAGCGCAGTAAATACAATAAAGATAAATAATCCAGCAAAGAATAGTAAAGATGCAATTTCTGGAATTCCAATGTACCATTGATCACCTACTGTTGCAGGCATAATCATATTGAAAATATCAATATAATGACCTCCTAATATTACAACACCAGCCATTACAACAAACCAAGGAACTCGCTTGTAATCGCTGTTCATTAGTAATAATAATGGGAAGATAAAGTTCATAGCTAACATACCAAAGAATGGTAATTTATAATCTTCTATTCTAGTTACAAAGTATGTTACTTCTTCTGGAATGTTTGAATACCAAATTAACATGAATTGAGAGAACCATAAATATGTCCAGAAAATACTGAAAGCAAACATAAATTTTGCTAAATCATGAATATGACTATCGTTTACGTTTGGTAATAAACCTTTACTCTTTAAATATAAAGTTATAAAAGCAATTACAGTAATACCACAAACCATCATTCCTGCTAATACATACCAACCAAATAATGTTGAGAACCAGTGAGGATCTACACTCATTATCCAATCCCAAGACATCATAGATTCAGTGTATAAAAAGAATACTAAGAATCCTGCTGATATACGGAAAATCTTTTTGAAATTTTTATTGTCGTTTGCTTTGTCTTGAGCAATAGAGAATTTTCTTGAAAAGTGTCTATATAAAGACCATCCAGCAATAAAGATTAGACCTCTAATTGCAAATCCCCAAGTATTTAGCCAACCTTTTTTTCCAGCAACTAATTTATCGAAATCTGCACTAGCAGGATCAACCATATCAGGATTCATCCAAACAAATATATTATAGTGCCCAATTGTACCAGAAGCAACAGCAATAGCTAAAACTATTAGAGCACCTGGTAATAGATAAGCAGTTATACCTTCCATTACTCTTAATACTAATGGAGACCAACCAGATTGAGACACATATTGAAGTGCATAAAAAGCTAATGCTCCTAATGCTATCATCATAAAAAAGAATGCTGCAACATAGAATGCAGACCACGGTCTGTTATGCATTGCGTGCATTACATGATTGACATGCTTTGTATGCTCATCCACTACTTCATGGCCTTCACCATGAGCAGACTCTGATGCATGTGCATCATGACTTACAGCTTCTACTTGATGTGTTTCTTCTCCATGAGCTGCAGCTTCACCATGTCCACTTCCATGATGTGATTCATTTGCCAACATAGTCTCTACTTCAGCAAATGATTTATTTGAAGTTATAAAGCCATAGCCAACACCTAATAGTCCTACGACCATTAAAATGATTGCAGTTAATCTTAGTCTATTTGAAATTTTGTATTCCATTATATAATCTTTAACTAAATCTTATTTTTCTAAATCTGCCTTCAATTTCATAACATATGAAACTACTTGCCAGCGCTCTTCGTAATTTAATTGATTTGCGTAAGAACCCATAGTATTTTTACCATAGTAAATAGTATGATAAATACTACCTTCTGTAATAGCTCGTCCAGCATCATCGTATCTTGGTATACCAAGAATTTTTTCTCTTTGTACTAATTTACCTTTACCGTCACCTTTGGTTCCGTGGCAAATTCCACAATAAATATCAAATAATTCTTTACCTCTTACGTAATCTACTTGAGTAGAATCTAAAACGTTTTTTAAATTTGCTTTAGCTTCATTGTAACCTTCAGTAGTATTATCAATATCAAAAGGCGTATAACCTCTAGCTATTGTTCCTTCTGCAGGTAACTGAGCTTCTACTCCATTTGCGAAAGCATCAGACTCTTGATATGTTTCGTATGCAACTGATTCGTACATATTAGGCATGTATTCATAATTCGGTCTCGAATCTTTCTTACAAGCTACTATCGACACTAGAACCAGCGCTAATATTGTTATGTTAAATATGCTCTTCATTGTCTATAATTAATGCGTATTATCTACTACGTTTATTTCAACTGCACCAGTTTCTGAAAGTAAATCGTGCAATTCTTTTTCGTTACCATGAACAGCTATTTCCATTAAAAAGTGGTCATCTGTTGTTCTTGGATCTGGATTTTCTGCTTTTTTAAATGGCCACATTCTACTACGTAAGTAAAACGTTATTACCATTAAGTGAGCCGCAAAGAAAACCGTTAATTCGAACATAATAGGTACGAATGCAGGCATATTTTCTAAGTAGCTAAAACTTGGTTTACCACCAATGTTTTGAGGCCAATCTTCAATCATAATGAAATTCATCATTAAAGTGGCTACTGCTAGACCTACACAACCGTACATAAAAGCTGCGATTGCTATTCTTGTTGGCGCTAATCCCATTGCCTTGTCTAGTCCATGGACAGGAAATGGAGTATATATTTCTTCAATGTGATGTCTTTTAGCTTTAACTGATTTAACAGCTGCCATTAAAACATCATCATCGTTATAAATAGCGTGAATTACTTTTGAAGTTTCCATATGCTACTCGTTATTGTTTTTTTGTTCTTTATTATCGAAGTTTGTCACTATTGATGTTCTAGCATCAGCACCAGTTCCCATTAAAGTTTTTCCAGATTCTCTTAAGTTCTTGTACTTATCTCCTGAAGACTTTAAAATAGTTTTAACTTCTGCTTGCGCTATTACTGGGAATGTTCTTGAATATAATAAGAATAATACAAAGAAGAATCCTATAGTTCCAATAAATATTCCAATATCTACAAACGTTGGTGAGAACATTGTCCATGAAGATGGTAAGTAATCCCTGTGTAATGAAGTTACAATAATTACAAAACGCTCAAACCACATTCCTATGTTTACAACAATTGATATTCCAAACGAGAACATAATACTTGTTCTAAGTTTCTTGAACCACATAAACTGTGGAGAAAATACATTACAAGTCATCATCGACCAATAAGCCCATGCATATGGTCCAGTTGCTCTGTTTAAGAAAGCATACTGCTCATACTCAACACCAGAATACCATGCTACAAATAACTCAGTTATATATGCAACACCTACAATAGAACCCGTAATCATAATTACAATGTTCATTAATTCGATATGTTGTACTGTAATATAGTCTTCTAAACTACACACTTTTCTCATGATAATAAGTAAAGTGTTTACCATTGCGAAACCTGAAAATACTGCTCCTGCAACAAAATAAGGAGGGAATATAGTTGTATGCCAACCTGGAATAACAGATGTTGCGAAATCAAAAGATACAATCGTGTGTACAGAAAGTACTAATGGTGTTGCTAAACCAGCAAGCACTAATGATACTTCTTCAAAACGTTGCCAATCTTTAGCTCTACCCGTCCAGCCAAAACTTAATAAACTATATATTTTCTTTTGAAAAGGCTTAATAGCTCTATCACGTAACATTGCGAAATCTGGTAATAAACCTGTCCACCAGAATACTAATGATACAGATAAATACGTTGATATTGCAAATACATCCCAAAGTAGTGGTGAGTTAAAGTTTACCCATAGCGAACCAAATTGGTTTGGTATTGGTAATACCCAATACGCTAACCATGGTCGACCCATGTGAATTACTGGAAACAATCCAGCCTGTACTACAGAGAAAATTGTCATTGCTTCTGCAGAACGGTTAATTGCCATTCTCCATTTTTGACGGAATAATAATAGTACTGCAGAAATTAATGTTCCTGCGTGACCAATACCAACCCACCAAACGAAGTTAGTAATATCCCAAGCCCATCCTACGGTCTTGTTTAATCCCCAAGTTCCAATTCCGGTAGATATTGTGTAAACCATACATCCAACTCCCCATAGGAAAGCTACTAATGCGATAGAGAATACAATCCACCATTGTTTGTTGGCTTTACCTTCTACAGGAGCTGCGATATCTACGGTTACATCGTGATACGACTTATTGCCTGTAACTAAAGGTCTTCTAATAGGTGCTTCGTAATGAGACGCCATAATCCTTTTATAATTGTTCGTTAATTAATCCTTTCTATGCTTTCGTGTTTCTCACTTTAGTATGATACTGAACATTAGGTTTAGTACCAACACTTTCTAATAAGTGATACATACGATCGTCTTCTAAAAGTTTTGCAACTTTACTATCTTTATCGTTAATATCTCCAAATACCATCGCTCCACTGCTACAAGCAGATGAACAAGCTGTTTGGAATTCACCATCCCTAATAACACGACCATCGCGTTTAGCATCAAGAATTGTTTTCTGTGTTTTTTGAATACACATAGAACATTTTTCCATGACACCACGAGAACGTACTGTTACGTCTGGGTTAATAACCATTCTTCCTAAATCGTCATTCATAAAGTAATCGAACTCATCGTTTCCATTATAAAGGAACCAGTTAAAACGACGTACTTTATATGGACAGTTGTTAGCACAGTATCTCGTACCTACACAACGGTTATAAGCCATATGGTTTTGACCTTGACGACCATGTGATGTTGCAGCTACTGGACAAACAGTCTCACAAGGAGCATGATTACAGTGTTGACACATTACAGGTTGGAAAGCTACTTGTGGATTATCTGCAGGATGTTCTAATTCTCCAAATCCTCCTAAAGATCCATTATCTCCAAATAAGCCATCGAAGCCTTCTTTTTTAGCATCATCAGCTTCAAAAGAATCTTCAGATGAATAGTATCTATCAATACGTAACCAGTGCATATCGCGACTTCTACGTATTTCCTCTTTTCCTACAACCGGCACATTATTTTCTGCGTGACAAGCTATTACACAAGCACCACAACCTGTACAGGCATTAAGGTCTATAGATAAGTTGAAATGATGTCCAATTGAACGATCAAATTCATCCCATAAATCAACATCTGGAGAAGTTACTTCAACTTCTTCATGATTTAAAGACACCACAGGAACTGCATTCCAATGCTTTTTATCTTTAGTATTAAAAATCTCTAAAGTAGTTTCTTTAATAATGTCACCACGACCCATTAAAGTATTTTGTAATTGAACACAAGCAAACTCGTGCATACCAGCTGCCTTTGTTACAGTTACATTTTGTATTGTATTAAAACCTTGGTATAATGCATAAGCATTAACTCCAGTTTGCATTTCTTCTTTTAAACCTGCTACTTTACCATAACCAAATGCTAAACCAACAGAACCTTTAGCTTGACCTGGCTGAATAATTACTGGAACAGTTAATTTATTACCATTAACTGTAACATCTGCATAACTACCATTTAATGCACCTGTTGCTTCGTGTTCGTTAACTAATTCTAAAGCTTTTGCATCTGCTGCAGAAACTGTTAAATAGTTATCCCAAGTTGTTCTTGTAATTGGATCTGGAAATTCTTGCAACCAAGGATTGTTTGCTTGCTGTCCGTCTCCCATTCCTACTTTAGTATATAAAGTAAGTTCCATTCCATTTGAAGTTACACTAGAAGCTAAAGCTCTTGCTGCATTTCCAGATGGAGTTTCTACATTTTCTTCTGAAGTTTCAGTTGTATCTTCAACTAAATCTCCTGAAAATTTAGAGATATAAGACCCATCATGTAACGCTTGGTTGAATGATGCACCACCTAAAATTTCAGAATTCCAAAGTGACTTAATGTAATCGCTATACTTCTCATCGCTACCATTCCAAAGTAATAATGTGTCTTGAAATTGTTTTGTATCGAATAAAGGGCGAATAGTTGGTTGAATTAATCCAAAATGACCTTTCTTCAACTCTACATCTCCCCAACTTTCTAAGTAGTGAGGTGCAGCAGCTATATATTGCGATGCAGAAGCTGTCTCATCTGCTTTCATTGAGAAAGCAACAGATAATTCAGTGTTTTTTAATCCTTCAGCAAAATCTGAAGCATTTGGTAATGTATATAGTGGATTTACACCACTCATAATAACAGCTCCAACTTTACCTGCTTTCATATCAGCAACTAAAGACATAACTGCCTTATCATTTCCTTGTCTAGTTTTAATAGGCTTTTTAGGATTGAAAGCTTTACTGTTAAGCTTTTCATTAATCTCTAAAACTACCGTTTGTGCATTAACATCTTGAAGACCTGTTACAACGACACCTGTACTTCCAGCTTTTCTAAGCTCTGAAGCAGCATCTTGTACAGCTTTCTCAATGTTTGCAGGTAAGCTTCCTGAAAAAGCACCACCTACTAATAAGCTATGTAATTTTGCTAAAGCTAATTTTTGCTGACTTGGTGTTAAAGGCACACGCTTATCGGCATTTGCTCCAGCTAAAGACATATTAGATTCAAACTGAATATGACGAGACATTTTTCCTTTTGTTGGAACACGTCCTTGAGAATATCCAGTATCAAACCCTCCTCCTTGCCAATCTCCTAAGAAATCAGCACCAAATGCAACTATTGTTGCAGCTAGTGAAAAATTATAATCGGCTAAGCCTCTTTCGTTATATTTTGCTTGAAATGCATCTAATGCAGTAGACTCCGAAACAGCGTCATATACTACATGATTTACATTCCCATATTTTTCTTTAAACTCCGCAATTAATTTAGACGTCGTTGGACTAGCATATGTTTGTGTTAATAACACAATTTGCTTCCCACTGTCTTTTAATGCGTTTAATTTTTGAGTAGTTTCTGAAGTAAAAGTAGACCATGAAATTGCAGATTCGCCTTTCATTGGACTTTGTACTCTTAAACTATCATATAATCCTAAAACTGATGCATTAACTCTTGCATTTGCTCCAGCATCTGTAGCACCAAGGTTATTATTCTCAATTTTTATTGGACGACCTTCGCGAGTTTTTACTAAAATACTTGCAAAATCAAAACCATCAGCAATAGTTGTAGCATAATAGTTTGCAACACCAGGAATAATAGAATCTGGTTGTACTACGTAAGGTATTGATTTAATTACTGGTCCTTCACAAGCAGCTAAAGATGCAGCAGCTGTACTAAAACCTACGTACTTTAAGAAATCGCGACGTGTTGTAGAAGAAGACTCTAATGTTTCCTTGTCTCCAAGAAACTCATCAGTAGGGATTTCGTTTACAAACTCGTTTTGTTTTAGCGTCTCAACAATAGAGCTATCTTTTAGCTCCTCAACACTTTTCCAGTATTTCTTGTTTGATGACATATTATATAATTGAATTACTTCTTAATTTATTATTTAAAATTTCTCTTAAAGAGATTCCATTTTAATGGAAGTTACTAAAAATTTATTTTTAGTAATGACACTTACCACATTCTAATCCACCCATTTGTGCAGCTGTTAACTCTTCTACACCATATTTTTTAGATAGTTGTTCGTGAATTTTAGTATAGTACTCGTTATCTTTTACATTAACATTTGTCTCTCTGTGACAATTAATACACCAACCCATTGTTAATGGAGCGTATTGATACATAACTTCCATTTCTTCTACAGGACCATGACATGTTTGACATTCTACTCCTGCTACAGATACGTGTTGCGAGTGATTAAAGTATGCAAAATCTGGTAGGTTATGAATTCTTGTCCATTTCACTGGGCTAGTTTCACCTGTGTAATTTTGCTCTGCATCATCCCAACCAACAGCTTTGTATAGTTTTTTGATTTCAGAATTATAATCAACACCATATTCTGCCATACCTTCTGACTGAGTTTCTGGAGCAACTTCTGCTATTGTTTTATGACAATTCATACAAACATTTAAAGAAGGGATACCGGATGTTTTACTAACTCTAGCTGAAGAGTGACAGTATTTACAATCTATCTCATTATCTCCTGCGTGAATTCTATGTGAATAATGAATTTCTTGAACTGGTTCGTAACCTTGATTAACACCAACTTGCATAAAGAAACCATACACAAAATATCCTGAGGCTAATAAAAACAATATTGCAGTAACTAAAACCAAGAATTGATTTTCAACAAACGCTTTCCAGATAGGAGTGTTTTTCTGTTTATCAGCTAAAACAACACCTTTCTCATCTGCAAAACGACGCAATGTCTTATTTACTAAAAATAATGCCCCCGCTAATAAAGCAAACAATAATGCTAAGGCTCCAAGAATTAATCCATTTGAAGAAGTATCTCCAGAAGGATTAGCCGCTACAGCTTGACCAGGAGTTACGACCGGTGCCGGAGCTTCAGCTGCAGTATAAGCTAATATATTATCTATATCAGCATCTGCTAATTGAGGAAAAGCAGTCATGGCAGTGCCATTATACTCCTTATAAATCTTGTTTGCATACGCATCACCAGATTTAACCATTCCTGCACTATTTTTAATCCATGCGTATATCCATGCTTTATCAAGACCTTCGTCATCTGCTAAACGACTCTCAACATTACGTAATGCTGGGCCTGTCATTTTTTTGTCTAATTTGTGACATGATGCACAGTTTGCATTAAATAATGCTTTACCTGCTGCAACGTCTCCTTCTTGAGCAGAAAGAGTAGTAGAGAACGCTATTAAAAAAATTAAGCAAAAATGAAAAACATTAAGACCTAATCTGCGGTGAATCACCTGTTTCATATTGTTGATTGAATTTACTTCTAAACTTTGGTACGATTTTTTCATCTATGTATAAAAATACAGTTATAAAAAACTTAGGCAAAAGTAATACTTAAAGTCCATTTTTTAAATCTTAAGGAAGTCTTAATTTATAATTTAGAAAAATTCTAAATAAGAAAAAGACATTTTCTTTCGTTTATTACTTTTACATTTGCATTAAATATATATTGATTATGAACATTAAACCTCTAAAAATCCTTTGTTTATCCATAGGCTTAACACTTACTAGTAGTTACGTTATTGCTCAAGAAGGTACTGTTACAGTAAATCAAGACCCAGAGATTTCGGCTATATTAAAGTTAAAAAAACAGATAAATAATGAAGATGAAGATAGCGATCGCTATAAAATACAGATCTATTCTGGCTCAAGACAACGTGCTGAAAGTATAGAAAATAGTTTTGACAGCTCTTTCAATTCTTGGTCTTCTAAATTGGTATACGAAACACCAAATTATAAGGTATGGGTTGGTAATTTTAGAACACGATTAGAAGCAGATAAAGCTTTATTAAAAGTAAAGAAAAACTTCCCTAGTGCTTTTATCTTTAAACCAAAAAAGAAAAGTTAAAACAGCAAGAACTACAATAAATTAAACAAGCTGTCCATCAAGAAGAACTTGTTTAAAATAAAAAAAGCGTTATCAAATATTTGATAACGCTTTTTTTATTTCCTCACTTAAAGTTAGAAACCGTTTGCATTAAGTAATGCTATTTAACAACAAATAGTAAACATTAAAAAGCCTAACGTAATACATGAATCGTTTGAATAATTGTTAAGTGAAGAGCATAAAAAAAACCGCTTTCAAATAATTGAAAGCGGTTTTAGTTTTATTCATTATAGAGAGTAATGATTAAACTCCATAGATACTGTTTAAGCATCTATTTACTTAAGTTTTTTCTTAACCTCTACTTCATGGAAAGCTTCAATTACATCGCCTTCTTTAATATCGTTGTAATTTTTAATCTGCATACCACAATCGTATCCTTTACCAACTTCTTTAACATCATCTTTAAATCGCTTTAAAGAGGCTAATTCACCCGTGTAAACTACAACTCCATCACGTACTAAACGTATTTGAGAGTTTCTATATATTTTACCATTCATTACCATACAACCAGCAATACTTCCAATTTTAGTAACCTTAAAGATTTCTCTAATTTCTGCTGTACCAGTAATCTCTTCTTTAAGCTCTGGAGATAACATACCTTCCATTGCGTCTTTAAGATCATTAATTGCATCGTAGATAATTGAGTATGTTCTAATATCAACTTCTTCTCTATCTGCTATAACTCTTGCATTTCCTACAGGACGTACATTAAATCCGATAATAATAGCATCAGATGCTGTTGCTAATAATACATCACTTTCTGTAATGGCTCCAACTCCTTTATGTAAGATATTTACTTGAATTTCTTCAGTAGATAATTTCTGGAAAGAATCTGTTAACGCTTCAACCGAACCATCAACATCACCTTTAAGAATAATATTTAATTCCTTAAATGTACCTAATGCAATACGACGACCAATTTCTGCTAATGTTAATGTTTTAGTAGTACGAACATCCTGCTCACGTTGTAACTGCATACGTTTTGTTGCAATTTGTTTCGCTTCACGCTCATCTGCAAATACATTAAACTTATCACCTGCTTGAGGCGCTCCATCTAATCCTAATATTGATACTGGTGTAGAAGGTCCTGCAGATTGAACATCATGTCCACGTTCGTCTTGCATTGCTTTTATCTTACCACTATTTTTACCGGCCAATACATAATCACCTACTTTAAGTGTTCCTGCTTGTACTAATATTGTTGATACATAACCACGACCTTTGTCTAAGAATGCTTCTACAACTGTACCAACTGCTGCTTTATTTGGGTTTGCTTTAAGCTCTAATAATTCTGCTTCAAGTAATACTTTTTCTAATAGTTCTTTAACACCAGTTCCAACTTTTGCTGAAATATCATGAGATTGAATTTTCCCACCCCAATCTTCAACTAAAAGATTCATTTGTGCTAAACCTTCTTTAATCTTTTCAGGATTAGCGTCTGGCTTATCTATTTTGTTTATTGCAAATACTATTGGTACTCCTGCTGCTTGAGCGTGAGAAATAGCTTCTTTTGTTTGCGGCATGATATCATCATCTGCTGCTGCAACAATAATTGCAATATCTGTTACTTGAGCACCACGTGCACGCATGGCAGTAAAGGCCTCGTGACCTGGTGTATCTAAGAAAGCAATCTTTTGACCATTTTCTAATTCTACTCCGTAAGCTCCAATGTGCTGTGTTATTCCACCAGACTCTCCTGCAATTACATTCTCTTGACGAATGTAATCTAGAAGTGATGTTTTACCGTGATCTACGTGTCCCATTACTGTAACAATAGGTGCACGTTCTATTAAATCTTCTGGTTTATCTTCTACTTCAACAATTGATTCCTCAATGTCTGTAGTTACAAATTCTACTTTATATCCAAATTCTTCGGCTACAATAGTTAATGTTTCAGCATCTAAACGCTGGTTCATTGTTACCATCATACCTAGAGACATACATGCTGAAATAATTTGAGTGACTTGTACATCCATCATAGTAGCAACTTCACTTGAAGTAACAAACTCTGTTACTTTAAGGATTTTACTTTCAGCTGCTTCGATTTGCTCATCGATTTCAGTCTGCTCTCTATGCTTATCTCTTTTATCTCTTCTGTTTTTGGCTCCTCTACCTTTGTTAGATTTTCCTTGTAATTTCTCAAGTGTTTCTCTTACTTGTTTCTTTACATCTTCCTCACTAGGTTCTGCTTTTACTATAGGAGCACGACGTCCTTGTCCAGGTTTCCCTTTAAATCTATCGTTACCACCACGAGTATTACCACCTCTGTTGTTTCCTCCAGTACTTGGTCTATTATCTCCTGGCTTAGAAATACGACGACGCTTTTTCTTGTTAGCATCATCACCTTTTTTAGCAACTTCTTTCTTTTTCTTAGGCTTATTAAATTGAGATAAATCAATTTTTTCACCTGCGATTTTAGGACCAGTAAGTTTTTGATATTTTGTTTCTACTGTTTCTGGAGCGTTACTTTCTTCAGCAGGAGCAACCTCTTCTTTAGAAGGAACTTCCTTAACAGGAGTTTCTTTCTTAACAGCAGTTTCTTTCTCTACTTTTTCAGCGTCCGCTTTAGGAGTTTCAACTTTTGGAGTTTCAACTTTTTTAGGTGTAGATTCTTTTTTTACTTCAGTTTTAACTGGAGCTATAATCTCTACCTTCTCCTCCTTTTTAGGAGTTTCAGCTTTAACTTCTTTAATTTCTTTTTCTGCTGCTTTTGGCGCTTTCTTTTTTGGATCTAAGTCTATTTTACCAACTTTTTTAGGTCCAGCAAGAGTTTTAGCTGCTTTAACAACTTCTTCTGCTTTGGCTTTGGCTATAGCTGCTTTTGCATCCTCCTCTTTTCGCTTTGCTTCTAATTCTTGCTCACGTTTAATACGTAAATCTTCCTTTTCTTTAAGCTTAGCTTCACTAACAGCTTGAGACTTCATCTTCTTACCTGCATCTGTTTCGAATTCATCTGAAAGAATCTTATAAGTTGTTTCAGAAATTTTCGTAGTCGGACGCTTCTCTACCTCGACACCTTTGGAATCTAAAAATTCCACAGCACGATCCAGAGAGATGTTAAGCTCACGTAGTACTTTGTTTAATCTAATCGTTTCAGCCATAAATTGCCTTTACCTTAATTTTACTCAAATATATGTTAATCTTCGAATTCTTCCTTAAGAATTCTAATAACATCTAATATTGTTTCTTCTTCTAAGTCTGTTCTCTTTACCAAATCTGCAACATCTTGTTCTAGAATACTTTTTGCTGTATCTAAACCTGCTTTGCTAAATTCTTTAATTACCCAGCCTTCTATTTCATCAGAGAATTCTCTCAATTCAACATCTTCTTCTGCGCCTTCTCTAAACACATCGATCTCGTAACCAGTAAGTTGTCCAGCTAAACGAATATTGTGACCTCCACGCCCAATAGCTTTACTTACTTCTTCTGGCTTTAAGATAGCCTCTGCTCGTTTGTTTTCTTCATCAATTTTAATTGATGTAACACGTGCTGGACTTAATGCTCTTGTTATATATAATTGTAGGTTGGTAGTGTAATTAATTACATCAATGTTCTCGTTTCCTAGCTCTCTTACGATACCATGGATTCTAGAACCTTTCATACCAACACAAGCTCCAACAGGATCAATTCTATCATCATAAGAATCTACTGCTACTTTTGCCTTTTCACCAGGAATTCTTACTACATTTTTAATAGTAATTAAACCATCAAACACTTCAGGGATTTCAGATTCAAATAATTTCTCTAAAAACTTAGGTGATGTACGCGACATAATAATCGCTGGTTTATTACCCTTAAGCTCAACACTATCAATAATACCTCTTACATTATCTCCTTTACGGAAAAAATCTGAAGGTATTTGTTTGTCTTTAGGTAATATAATTTCATTTCCTTCATCGTCAAGCAAAATAACAGCTCTATGACGGATATGGTGTACTTCAGCAGTATACAATGTACCTTCAAGCTCTTTAAACTGCTTGAATATATTAGTATTATCGTGTTCGTGTATTTTAGAAATTAAATTTTGGCGTAATGCTAAAATAGCACGACGACCAAGGTCTATTAATTTTACTTCTTGAGATACATCTTCACCAACTTCAAAATCTGGTTCAATTTTTCTAGCTGCAGATAAAGAAATTTCTTGGTTTGGTTCTTCTACTTCTCCATCAGCAACAACGATTCTATTTCTCCAAATCTCTAAATCTCCTTTATCTGGATTTATAATAATATCGAAGTTATCATCATCTCCAAACTTCTTCTTTAATGCATTTCTAAATACATCTTCTAATATCGCCATTAGCGTAACACGATCGATAAACTTATCGTCTTTAAACTCTGAAAATGACTCAATTAACGCTATATTCTCCATTATTCTACTGAATTAAAATTTTATCACAACTTTTGCTTCTACAATATTGTTGAAAGCTATTTTTGCATTCTTCACAACCGTAACCTTACCTTTTCCAACAGGTTTTGGCTCTCTAGCTTTCCATGTCAACTCTATACCTTCATCTGAAACATCTATTAACTCTGCCTCAATATTTTCGGTTTGTGTTCTAACTTCTAATGTTCTACCAATGTTTCTTTTAAATTGCCTTGGTAGTGTTAAAGGTGCAGCTGCTCCCGCCGAAGCTACTTCTAAAGAAAAATCATGCTCTTCTCTATCAATATTGTGCTCAATTGCTCTACTAATAAAGATACAATCGTCAACTTTTACACCATTATCGCCATCGATAATTATGTTTACTGCTTGTTCACTAGAAATAGTGAAATCGATTAAAAATAAATCGGTTCTCTCTTCTAGAGCTTCGTTCAATAAATCTTTTACTGTGGTGTTAAACATTTTTAAGTATAAAAAGAGCGGACTTTTCGTCCGCTCACATTCATTATTTCTTACAACGCTGCAAATATACATAGTTTTTATTAATTTTCATAGAAAACTAAAGCAGACTTTTGTTTTTACTAAAAAAAAGAGCTTTTTAATGACAAATTTATTAGCATAATATTATTCTGCTTCATTTAATGAAAACACCACGCACAGCTCTATAAACAGTCTTTTTTGAATGTAACGAAAAAGTAAAGCATCCTTGATTTTTAGAAGTCCATTTTTTTTCCTAACTTTAAGTACCTCTAAACATAGTTATTATGAAAAAAATTCTTGTTCCAACCGATTTTTCCAACGAAGCAGAGCATGCGATAAAAGTAGCCGCACAACTCTCTAAAAAACACAATTGCGAGCTTATCTTGCTACACATGCTTGATTTACCACTGTCTCACATTTCAGAAGGTGTTCCATCAGACTTACCAGAAGCCGTTTATTTTATAAAACTTGCCCATAAACAATTTGCTGAAGTTATGAGTAAGGATTACTTAAACGACATTACAGTTACAGAAATGGTAGATTTTCATGATATTTCTACAGGAATTTTAGAAACGTGCAAGTCGCATGATATCGATTTAATTGTAATGGGATCTCATGGTTCTACCGGACTCAAGGAGATGTTTATTGGCTCTAATGCCGAAAAAATTGTTCGTACATCTGAAAAACCTGTTTTAGTTATAAAAAACGAACATCAAGATTTTAATATTGAAGAATTTGTTTTTGCTTCAGACTTTGAGAATGACAATAAAGAAACCTACAAACAAGCAGTAAAATTAGCTGAAGCTTTTAATGCAAAAATCCACTTGTTAATGGTAAATACTGTTGCAAATTTTAAAACAACTGCTCGTGCAAAAGTAAAAATTAGCGATTTTATCGAAGGTACAAATTTTACAAACTACACTACCAACATATATAACGATGAAACTGTAGAAAAAGGTATTTTAAATTTTTCTCACATCATTAATGCAGATCTTATTGGCATTAGCACACATGGAAGACAAGGTATTGCCCATTTTTTAAATGGAAGCTTAAGTGAAGACTTAGTGAATCATGCCAAAAGACCAGTAATTACCTTTAAAATTTAACGCCGATACTACTACAAATAATATAAAAATTCTAATAGAAAAACGTATAAAACCAAAAAATCCTAACACATAAATGTGTTAGGATTACTTTGTTGGCCCACTAGGTCTCGAACCTAGACTCTTCAGTACCAAAAACTGACGTGTTACCAGTTACACCATAGGCCATTGTTTTGTAACAGGCTGCAAATTTAAAACAAATTTGTAGTTGCGCAAACATTTTTCAATAAAAAAATAAAAAAAATTCATCTTTTTTTTCTAAAAGCTCGTAATGTGTGTGAAAATGAGCTCTTTTCAATTTTATCTGTTATGAAAATTTTATCATTCTCGTTTGATAATAATTAGTAAATTCGCCATAAAATTAAACAAACCACGTGTATGACGTCTTCAATCTTTAAAAAATGGAACAATATCTTAGGATGGTTCGCTTTTTTAATTGCTTTAATAACCTACAGCTTAACAGTAGAACCAACCGTTAGTTATTGGGATGCTGGTGAATATATTCTAACCTCTGCAAAACTGCAAGTTGGTCACCCACCAGGAGCTCCTTTATTTCAAATGCTAGGTGCTTTTTTCTCTACTTTTGCTATGTCGCCAGAAAATATTGGACTTATGCTTAATATGTTAAGTGCAGTTTCTAGTGCGTTCACTATTTTGTTTATGTTTTGGAGTATTTCATTATTACTTCAAAAAATGATTAAAACTGAAGAGTTTACAACCTCTAAAGCCTACGCTATTTTAGGAAGTGCT
This sequence comes from uncultured Lacinutrix sp., assembly GCF_947500605.1. Lineage (GTDB taxonomy): Bacteria > Bacteroidota > Bacteroidia > Flavobacteriales > Flavobacteriaceae > Lacinutrix. The sequence continues at coordinate 55,085 of NZ_CANMSJ010000002.1, forward strand.
TTAGTTGGAAGTTTATCGTTTGCATTCACAGATTCGTTTTGGTTTAATGCTGTGGAGACAGAAGTTTATGCCATGGCCACACTATTAATGGCTATTTTATTTTATTGTGCTTTACGTTGGGATTTCGATATGCACAATCCTAGAGGTAACCGTTGGTTAATACTTATTGCTTTTATTATTGGTTTATCGTTTGGTGTACACTTTATGGGATTATTAACTATTCCAGCCATAGGATTAATCTATTACTTTAAAAACTACAAAACAGTAACAGTTAAAAATTTTATAATAGCCAACATTGCTTCAGTAGCTGTTCTATTATTTGTATTCAAATTGTTGGCTCCAAACATTCTAAGATTCTTTAGTGTATTAGAGATTTTCTTTGTCAACACTATTGGCCTGCCTTTTAATTCTGGATCTATAATCGCTGGTATTTTATTGATAGCTGCAATCTATTTTAGTTTAAAATACACAAGAGAGAAAGGACACAGACACATAAATACCGGAATTCTATGTGTAACTTTTGTAATTATTGGTTTTTCTTCTTGGCTAATGCTACCTATTCGTGCTAATGCCGATGTAGTAATTAATGAAAACAATCCATCGAGTGCGAGAGAACTTTTAGCGTATTACAACTTAGAGCAATATCCAAAAACACATTTGTTTTATGGTCCATTGTTTACAGACCAATATGCTACATTAAATGACAATAAAGAAGACGCTTACACAGATGATAAACCTAAATATGAAAAGGATTTAGAACAAGGTAAATATGTTATTGTTAACGATTATAAAGACGCAGCACAAAACTATAACTATGATCATGCTGCAATTTTACCAAGAATGTGGAGTGGTGAAAATGCTGAAAATTATATGCTATTTTCTGGCTTTTTAGATTTTACTATTAAAGAAAAATTTAATGTTGATGTTTTTACACAGAAAAAAATTGAAGCTTTTGTAGAAAAATATCAAAAAAACGAACTAACAGAACGCGAATACGACGAGTTCATGTCTATTTATGGCGAAAAACTAAATATTGCTTTAAGTCCAAGAATACAAAAAGATGTTGCCTTTATCAATCAGTTTAGAGCTGAAGTTGATAAAAACAATGTTGACTACGAAGGTTACCACAGGTTTTTAAAACAATATGGCCAAGAGTATTTAAACATTGAAAAACCTTCTTTTATAGACAATACAATTTACCTGTTTCAATACCAATTAGGTTATATGTACTGGCGTTATTTTATGTGGAATTTCACAGGAAGACAAGACGATATTCAAGGAGAATACAATAATCATGGAAATTGGATAAGTGGTATCGACGCATTCGATGCTTGGCACTTAGGACAGTCTCAGGATAATTTACCAAGCGATGTAAAAAACAACAAAGCAAGAAACACCTATTTTTTCCTCCCTTTAATATTAGGGATTATTGGTCTGTTTTTCTTATTTAATAAAGACAAAAAAACCTTTTGGGTACTCTTAGTATTCTTCTTATTTACCGGAATTGCAATTCAAGTATATACCAACGTAAGGCCTTTTGAGCCACGTGAACGTGACTACTCTGTAGTTGGTTCCTTTTACGTATTTGCTATTTGGATAGGCTTTAGTGTGTATGGTATTTTTGAATTCTTTAAAAACAAAGTAAAAAGCTCCGCATTACCTCTAGCTATTACTGGAATTTGCTTATTAATTGCACCTTTAATTTTAGCTGTAAACAATTGGGACGACCATGATAGGTCTGGAAAATACACCGCTTTATCTATGGCTAAAAAATACTTAGATTCTTGTGGTGAAAACGCCATACTATTCTCTATTGGAGATAATGATACATTCGCTCTTTGGTATGCTCAAGAAATCGAAAACTATAGAACTGATGTTCGTGTAGTTAACACCAGCTTATTCCAAACCGATTGGTATATAGACCAAATGAAGCGTAAAGCTTACGAAAGTGACCCGATTCCTTCTCAGTTAACTCATGATCAATACAAATATGGCACACGGGATTATATAATGAAACGCACCTATTATGTAGACCCTAAAACGGAAGAAGTAAAGCCAACATTTAGTCGTGATACGCTTTCTATTAAGGAGTTTTTAGATTTTGTATCAAGTGACAACCCTAAAACAAAGTTTAAGCGAATAATCCAACTACAAGGAGAGGATACAGAACAATATCCTTCACAATTATTAAATACTAACTATTTTCCAGTTGAAAATATTCGTATTCCAGTTAATAAAGAGAATGCAATTAAATACGGTATTGTAAAAGAAAAAGACGCCGCTTCTATTGTTGACCATATTGACATTAAAATTGAAGAAAATGCGATTTACAAACAACGTTTACTAATGCTAGACATTGTTGGTAATAACGACTGGAAACGCCCTATATACTTTACAGGTGGTGCTTTTGGTGAAGACGATTACATCTGGATGAAAGACTACTTACAACTTGATGGAATGGTTTACAAGCTAGTACCAATAAAAACACCTACAGACCGTGCTAATCCTTTTGATATGGGACGAGTGGACAGTGAGTTTATGTACAACAAAGTAAAAGCTTGGGATTGGGGAAACAGTGGTAGTGACGACATTTACCATGATCCAGAAACACGTAAAAACTCTATTACTTATAGAGGTAATCTTGCGCGTTTAATGGAAAAACTTATTCAAGAAGAGAAACTAGACAAAGCTGAAAACATAGCAGATATCGCTATGAAAAACATGCCTGTAGACAAGTTTGGTTATTACACATTACTAGAACCATACATTAGTGGTTACTACGAAGTGGGCTCTAAAGAAAAAGCAAGACAACTGTATCAAGATGTTGCAGTTAAATACCAAGAAACCTTAACATATTATAGTGAGTTAACTCTTGATAACCAAATTAAAAATGGACAAGAAATTATTACAGATTTAGAACGCTACAGAGCTTTAATTATCGTATTAGTAAAGTATGATGAGGATTTTGCTGAAAAAGAATTTTTAAATTTTAATAACTACGAAAAACTCTTTAGCAGGTTATTTCCAAACGATGCACCTCAACTTAGAGAAGAACGCGATATAAATAGAGATAGTAGCATTCCTATTGCAGAACCTATTGATCCGGAAATTGAAGAATAAACATGAGATTTGCTCCTGCTAAAATACCGCAATTTATTAAACGAATATTCCCAAACTATGTTTGGGATTTTTCGTCTAAAGACAAGGTTTTATATCTTACTTTCGATGATGGTCCTACTCCTGAAATAACACAATGGACACTAAACACGCTTGAGCAATACAATGCTAAAGCGACTTTTTTTTGTATTGGTAATAATGTTAATAAGCATCCAGAACTGTTTCATGCTATTTTAAAAGATGGGCATAGCATAGGAAACCACACGCAAGAACATGTAAAAGGCTGGGAAACCTCAACAAAAACATATATAGAAGATGTTATTAAAGCTGAAACTATAATTAATAAAGAATTAGCTACCACTAAAATTAAGCTTAGCCTATTTAGACCTCCTTATGGGCAATTAAAGAAAAGCCAAGGTAAAGCCGTTATAAAATTAGGCTATAAAATAATTATGTGGAGTGTTGTTGCTTTCGATTGGGAACAAAAAATCTCTAAAGAGCAATGCTTAAAAAATGTAATTAACAAAGCATCTGTAAAAAACAACATAATAGTGTTTCATGATAGTATAAAAGCATCAAGAAACATGATGTATGCGCTACCAAAGGTATTGGAGCATTTTAGCAAAAAAGGCTATATTTTTAAAGCTATTAGCGCTTAAACAAAGTCTTTAATTAAAGCTATAAGCGTGTTTACATCCTGCTCACCACTTTGCCTCCATTTCATCTCGCCATCTTTATAAATAATTAAAGTTGGTAAGTTTTTTACGCGTAAAGCATCAGACAGTTCTTTATTTTTATCTACATCAATCTTAATTACTCTAGCTTTATCACCAAGTGCAGCTGCAACATCGCGAAGTACCGGATGCATAGCTGTTGATTGCTCATTCCACTCTGTAAAGAAATCTAGTAAAACTGGAATTTTTACATCGATTAATTCTCCAAATTTTGACATTATTTAAAGTATTAGTTTTTAATATCAAATAAACTTTATAATAATCGATTAAATTCGTTTCTTTTTTTCTAATATTTCAAAATAAAATAGAGCCGTAGCTATTGCTATGCTTATATTTCTATCTTAACAAAAAAATAATTCAAATTTATTATCAATCATTTTAAATTTCGTTTGATATGTGGTTAATGTAAATCTACAATATTTTAACAACTTATAGATTTATCTCTTTTAATATAACTAGAATCTAAGCAACTTTAGTGCCTTTTTTAAGTGTAATTACAGTAATTTCAGGCCAAATACCTATACGTCCTGGAAACGCTAAATACCCAAAACCTCTATTTACATGTAAAAACTTTCCTGCCACTTCGTACATTCCTGCCCATTTAGGATAGCGATACTTAACAGGACTCCATTTAATACCTAAAGACGGCACTTCGATACCAAACTGCATTCCATGCGTATGTCCTGCTAAGGTTAAATGAATATGCTTTTCGAAATTAACAATATTAGTTTCGTCTGTTATAATATCATGTTTATTTAGATCGGTTTTATTAAGCTCCATTTCGGTATAATCAAAATGAGAAGGATCATGAGACATTAAAACATTAAAATCATTTTCTCCAATCGTTTTGGTTGCTTCTTTTAAACTTCCGCGTTTTGGAAAATGACGAGATGCTCCCCAGTTTTCAACACCAAGAATATTAATAGCCTGTCCATTTCGTTCTATTCTTCGGTTATCGTTCATTATTAAATCGAAACCTAATTTACGATGCACCTCTTCTAATTGACGTTGATTTTCTTTATTTGAATCCTCATCACTTCCATAAGCATAGTAACCATAATCATGATTTCCCATCACAGCGAACTTTCCATCTTTAGCCTTTAATTGTTTAAATGTATCAATCCAAATATTCATTTCTTCAGCTTTAGTATTTACTAAATCTCCAGTAAATAGAATAGTATCACTCTCTTGCTCGTTAATTAAATCTATACCATAAGCAATCTTCTCTTTACTCTCTAAGCTCCCTGAATGTATATCACTAATTTGAGTAATAGTGTAACCATCGAAAGCGGCAGGTAAATCCTCAAAATAAAGCGCATGTTTAATTACTTTGTAATTATACTTCCCTTTAAAAACACCGTAAATAATTGAGGTAAATGGAATTGCGGCTAAGCCTAAAGCTATTTTAGAAACAAAACCACGTCTACTAGTAGAATAAACAATGTCTTCTGGACTAGATTTAGAGACTTTATTAATTAAACTTAAAGCTCCTCTAACAATATCCTCACCAAACATAAAGAGTATTAAAATAAGTTTTGGAATAAAAAGCATAAACAAAAAAGCTACAGCATAACCATGCTCATGCGTAAAGCTCTCACCACGTACAAAATTAGAATAACGATAAACAAAATTACCTATAACACAAGCACTCGCAAACCAATAAACGACATAAAAGATATAATTTTTGGTAAGTGTTCTAACAGCCTGAAAAGCATAAAAATCTAGTACCAGAATAATTAAAACAAGAATAATCCAACGCAACATAAAGTCAATTTTTGGTGTAAATATATTAATTGTAAAACCGAGTTATCTTACTAATTTGTTAAACGTTATAATTTTTGTCCCACTCACCACCTACTCTTCTATCGTTTTATCTCCTAATGCTGTTTAACAAAAATAAAAATGCTCAACAATTTTTCGGTTTTCATTTTAGTATCTTAGGTTTTTAAATTTAGTAACCTATTTTTTAATGAGAGATACAACCATTTTTGTTTTTTGCATATTCCTATTGTTAACCAACTGTAAAAAAAAAGACGATACAACTTCAGCAACAAAAGATAAATCTTTAATATCGTACGTAAACCCTTTTATTGGCACTAGTGGTCATGGTCATACGTATCCTGGAGCAACTATGCCTTTCGGGATGATGCAATTAAGCCCAGATACTCGGTTAGACGGTTGGGATGGTTGTTCAGGCTATCATTATAGCGACAATGAAATCTACGGATTCTCACATACACATCTCAGCGGAACTGGTGTTAGCGATTATGGAGACATTTTAATAATGCCTACAAATGCACAAATTTTTAACAATGGAGCTAATGGCGAAAAAGGATACAAATCTAAATTCTCGCACGATAATGAAGTTGCTGAACCTGGTTTTTACAAAGTACATTTAGACGATACGAATATTGATGTAGAATTGACGGTTTCTAAACGTAGTGGAATTCATAAATATAAGTTCCCATCTAACGAAAATCAATTTGCTATTGTAGATTTAATACATAGAGATAAGGTTTTAGATGCTAAAATTGAAACAATCTCTAAAACAGAAATTGTTGGTTATCGCTTTTCTAATGCTTGGGCAAAAGACCAACGCTTATATTTTGTAATAAAAACATCGCATCCTTTTAATGATGTATTGCAATCTCCTCCTGAAACAGGAATGCAAGAAGCACAAAAAATAGCATTAAATTTTAGAAACCCAAACAATGATCCTGTTTATATTAAAGTAGGAATTAGTGCAGTTGATGTAGAAGGCGCAAGAAAAAATCTAAAAGGAGAAATTGGAAAACAAACCTTTGAACAAGTAAAAAAAACTGCTCAAGATTTCTGGGAAAAACAATTACAAAAAATAGTTATTGAAAGTGACAACACAAACAATAAAACCAATTTTTACTCATCGATGTATCACGTTGCTTTAGCTCCAAACTTGTATCAAGATGTAGATGGAAGGTATCGTGGTATGGATTTGGAAATTCATAAATCTGAGAATTTCGACTATTATACAGTCTTCTCACTTTGGGACACCTATCGTGCTGTTCACCCACTTTACACAATTATTGAACAAGACAAAACTAACGATTTTATAAACACCTTTTTAGCAAAGCACGATGAAGGTGGCATTATGCCTATTTGGGATTTAAGTGCTAATTACACTGGTTGTATGATTGGATATCATGCTGTGCCTGTTATTGCAGATGCTTATTTAAAAGGTATTCGTGGTTACGATAAAGACAAAGCTTTAGAAGCAATGATGCATAGTGCAACGCGTGATAAATTAGGATTAAAAAGTTATAAAGAATTTTGATTTATTCCTGTAGAAGAAGAAAGTGAATCGGTTTCTAAAACTTTAGAATACGCATACGATGATTGGACGATTGCCGAAATGGCAAAGGCAATGAATAAAAAGGAAGTTTATAAAGAGTATACAGAAAGAGCACAAAACTACAAGAACGTTTTCGATCCAGAAACACAATTTATGCGAGGACGTTTTCGTAATACTTGGTTTACTCCTTTCGATCCTTACGAAGTCAATTTTAATTATACCGAAGCTAATGCATGGCAATACAGTTTTTACGTGCCTCAAGACATTTCTGGATTTACCAATTTACTTGGCGGAAAAGATAAATTAGAAGCCAATCTAGATAAGTTATTTGTTGCCGAATACAAAACTTCTGGTCGACATCAAGTAGACATTACAGGTTTAATTGGGCAATATGCGCATGGAAACGAACCGAGTCATCACATGGCTTATTTGTACAATTTCGTTAATAAACCATATAAAACACAAGAGAAAGTACATCAAATTTTAACCCAGTTATATACTAATACACCAAATGGCATCTCAGGAAATGAAGATTGCGGACAAATGAGCGCATGGTATATTTTTAGCTCAATCGGTTTTTATCCTGTTACACCTGGAAGCAATCAATATATTATTGGAACACCTTTATTTAACAAAGCAACTTTTAACTTAGAAAGTGGAAAAACATTTACTGTTTCTGCTGAAAATTTAAGTGACACAAACATCTATATCGCGTCAGCAACTTTAAATGAAAAACCATACAATCAATCTTATATTTCTCATGAAAACTTAATGAATGGTGGAACACTTCATTTTAAAATGAAAGACTCTCCAACAGATTGGGCAACCAAAGACAACGAAATACCAGAAACTAGAATTGAAGATCACATTATTATTACACCTCCATTTATTTCGAAAGGAAAGACTGCTTTTAAAGGCGAAACTAGAGTTGAATTACAAAGCAACACAAAAGACGCTTCAATTTATTACTCTGAAAACAATTCTGATTTCAAAATATACAAAAAGCCTTTTACCATTTCTGAAGCTGAAACATTAAAAGTCTATTCACAATTAAACGGAATAAAAAGCAAGACGTTAACCACAAATTTCTTTAAAATAGATCCTGATTTATCTATTAAATTAGACTCAGAATATGCTAACCAATATAATGCAGGTGGAAATAATGCTTTAATAGATGGTATTTTAGGCACTCAAGATTTTAGAACTGGTACTTGGCAAGGTTATTTTGATACAGACTTAATTGCAACAGTAGATTTAGGAAGCAGCAAATCTATAAACATGGTAAAAGTAAATTTTCTGCAAGACCAGCGTTCTTGGATTTTTCCTCCATCAGAGGTTTCATGCTTAGGATCTAACGATGGTATTAACTTTTCTATAATTGATAGCTTAATAAAAATAGACAACAGCACTCCTTCCGAAACCGTTAAAATTAACACTACCTATTTTAAACAAGTTTCAAAAAAGTATCGTTTTATTAAAGTGATCGCAAAAAAACTAGGTCAGCTCCCAAAATGGCACTTAGGACATAAAGACAATGGAAGAAGTTGGTTGTTTGTAGACGAAATCATCATTAAATAACTATACAAAAACCATACAAAGAGCCTAAAACACAAAACTGAAAACTTATTTTATCTACATTTAGGCAAACTAAAAACTAACATGAACCAACAAAAATCTTACCGCTCATCATTTATTTTACTAACTGCCTTATTCTTTCTTTGGGGATTTATTACCGTTTTGGTAGACTCTTTAGTTCCAAGATTAAGAGAATTATTTACCCTTAGTTATTCTCAAGCTATATTAGTTCAATTCGCTTTTTTTGGAGCTTACTTTATACTATCTGTTCCGGCTAGTTATATTTTATCGAAAATTGGTTATAAGAAAGGAATAATTCTAGGTCTATTAACTATGGCTTTAGGCTGTTTGTTATTTTATCCTGCGGCTTCTTATCGTGAGTTTGGAATTTTTCTTGTTGCTTATTTTATTTTAGCTGGAGGTATTACATTATTACAAGTAGCTGCAAATCCATATGTTGCTGTTTTAGGTAATGAAGATGGAGCATCTAGTAGACTAAACCTATCACAAGCTTTTAATTCTTTAGGAACCGCAATTGCTCCTGCTGTTGGTGCTTTATTTATTTTAAGCGATACTATTAAAACCAAAGCAGAAATAGCATCACTTACAGAAACAGCCAAAGATACTTATTTAGCTACAGAAGCCTCTGCTGTTCAAAAGCCATTTTTAGGCTTAGCTATTTTTATTATCTCTATTGCTGTCTTCTTTTTATTCGCAAAACTACCTAAACTAATTGGCGAAAAATCTACTGGCACTTATACCGATGCTTTTAAACAAAAGAATTTAATGCTGGGTGTCCTTGCTCTTTTCTTTTATGTTGGAGCTGAGGTGTCTATTGGAAGTTTTCTTGTAAACTATTTTCAAGATATGAACATGGTACCCATAATAAGAGAAAGCAACTCTTTAATGAATATTGCAAACACCGTAGCTAGCGTATTTTTTAAATCTCTTGAAGGTGCAGATAACAAGGCTCTACTAGGTATTTTTGTTATTTTTTATTGGTCTGGAGCCATGATAGGTCGTTTTGTAGGCACCTACCTTACTAAGATAATGAAACCAGGCAAAGTACTAAGTATCTTTGCTTCAATAGCAATTCTATTAATTATTATTTCTATAAGTACAACGGGCTTATTATCTATGTGGAGCATTCTTGCAGTTGGTTTATTTAACTCAATAATGTTTCCAACAATATTTGCTTTGGCAATTAATGGTATTGGAGACCTTAAACCAAAAGCTTCTGGATTACTATGTATGGCAATTGTAGGTGGTGCTATTATTCCACTAATATGTGGAAGTTTAATAGATTCTATAGGATTTAAATTAGCCTTTTTATTTATTACTATTTGTTATGGTTATATACTATATTATGGCTTTAGAAACTCAAGAAAATTAATTTCATGAATAGAAGAAAATTTCTAAAAAATGCAACTTTATCTACTGCAGGCTTAGCAGTTGGCAGTACACTTATTAGCTGTGCTGAAGATTCTAAAATTAACAAACCAGTTATCTCCACTAAAGCAACAACATCTTTTCCATTAGTTGTTGCAACTTGGGATGTTAAAAATGCTACCGAAGCTGCATATAAAGTTTTAGAAAAAGGAGGAAATGCTTTAGATGCCGTAGAAGCCGGTTGCCGTATTGAAGAAGCAAACGAAAAAGGGCAATCTGTTGGAAAAGGAGGCTTACCAGACAGAGACGGAAACGTAACTTTAGACGCCTGTATTATGGATAAAAACGGAAACTGTGGTTCTGTCGTTTATCTTCAAAATGTAACACATGCAATCTCTGTTGCCAGAAGTGTTATGGAAAATACACCACATGTTATGTTAGCAGGAAAAGGAGCAGAAGAATATGCTTACTCTATAGGTTTAAAAAAAGAAAACCTGTTAACCGAAGCTTCAAAAAAAGCTTGGGAAACATGGAAAATAGAAGCTAAATACAAACCCATTATTAATATAGAGAATCACGATACTATTGGCATGATTGCTATTGATAAAAATGGTGATATCTCTGGCGCTTGCACAACAAGCGGATTAGCTTATAAAATGGGTGGACGTGTTGGTGACTCTCCAATTATTGGCGCTGGTCTATTTGTAGACAACGAAATTGGTGGTTGTGTAGCTACTGGTTTAGGCGAAGAGGTTGTAAAAACAGTAGGCAGTTTTTTAGTAGTTGAATTAATGAGACAAGGTAAAACACCTCAAGAAGCTTGTGAAGAGGCTATTAGAAGAATTGTAAACAAACCAAATAGTAATTATAAAAATTTTCAAGTTGGTTATGTTGCTGTAAATAAAAAAGGAGAAACTGGAAGCTATGGCATTCACCAATGGTTTAGCACCACAAAATATCAAGATGGTGTTAACGAAAATACTCAAGCAGATTTTATTATTAAAGCCTAGATATCTTTCCATTATCCTCCAAGGTTTTAAATACTAAAAAAGATAAAAAGCCGAAACATAAGTTTCGGCTTTTCCATATAATTTATTCATTATAACATCTTTTTGTGCTCTATTAAGCAAGCTACAACACCATGAATAAAAACTCAACACTACATTTTTTTTTGCAAAAGTTTTATTATTAGCATAATTTCCAACTCAAATAGTCCTGTCTAAATTTAAAATTGCTAATAATTTAATGCACAAATCATCATTTTAAGGACATTCCTAAATTTGTGGCAATAAATTTAAGTTTTAGCTTTATTTTTACTCGATATTGAAAAACAAATACAATGAAAAAAATTACTTACCTATTACTTTTAATTTCATTTCCTACACTTGCTCAGGTATCTATTCCAGATGTTAATTTTGAAACAGAACTTATTGCTCAAGGTATTGATACAGACGGTGTAGTTAACGGGCTAATATCTAATGCAGATGTACTTGCTAAAACTGGAACTTTAGATGTTGACAGTAAAATGATTGCAGACTTAACAGGTATAGAGGCCTTTGCGAATATTAATCGATTATACTGTGAAAATAACAATTTAACCGCTTTAGACATATCTGCACTTACTGGGCTAACTCAATTAAGAGCTGGAAATAATAATTTAAGCACTTTAGTTGTTACAACTAATACTGCTTTAACTCAATTACTTTTTGACAACAACAACATTAGTACAATTAATGTTTCCAATAATACGCTCTTAACTAAAATTAATGCTCATAATAACACTCTAACATCTATAAATCTTTCATCTAACACCGCATTAGAAATATTAAGACTTCAAAGTAATAACCTGTCAGATTTAGATGTTTCCAATAATTCATCATTAACACTCTTTACATGTCCTAGTAATCCATCTTTAATTTGCATTAAAGTATTTGATGTTGCTTATGCCGAAGCTAATTTCACAAAACCAGCAGATGCAACTTTTTCTACAAGCTGCACATTAAATACTTCCGATTTTAATTTAACGCAAAACATTAGCATCTATCCTAATCCAACTTCTAGTTCTGTATCAATTTCTAGTTCTACTAAAATTTTAAGTTTAGAACTTTACAATTTATTAGGCAAACGCATTCTTATTACTAAAAACAGTAATAAATTAGATTTATCAAATTTAAACTCTGGAGTTTATTTAGTTAAAATTCAAACTGAAAAAGGAGAGACCACTAAAAAAATTATAAAAAACTAAAAAGCTATTAAACACACCTATTTAAAAAAGAAGCAATTAGTACAATCTGATTGCTTCTTTTTTTTTGAAGTCATGTTAATAAATTATAAAGCAAACCTGCGTTAAGTTTTGTAGTTTTGGTATTCTATCAAAATTCCAATTATGTCAGATAACAAACGTGTATTTCTAGTCGATGCTTTTGCCTTAATTTTCCGTGGCTACTATGCCTTTATAAAAAATCCAAGAATCAATTCTAAAGGCGAAGATACTTCTGCAATAATGGGTTTTATGAACTCATTATTAGACGTCATTAAACGTGAAAGACCAGACCATTTAGCCGTTTGTTTCGATAAAGGCGGAAGTACAGACAGAGTAGAAATGTTTGAAGCCTATAAAGCCAACAGAGACGAAACTCCCGAAGGTATTAAAACAGCAATACCATATATCATGGAGATTTTAAAAGCCATGCATATTCCTATTGTTGTAAAAGCAGGTTTTGAAGCCGATGACATTATTGGAACCTTAGCTAAACAAGCCGAAAAAGAAGGTTACCAAACGTTTATGGTAACACCAGATAAGGATTTTGCGCAATTAGTAAGCGAAAACATTTTTATGTATCGCCCAATGTTTGGTGGTGGTTACGAAACTTGGGGAATACCAGAAGTACAAAAGAAATTTGCAGTTACCGATCCCTTACAAGTTATCGACTTTTTAGGAATGATGGGAGATGCCAGTGATAATATTCCTGGATTACCAGGCGTTGGAGAAAAAACAGCTAAGAAGTTTTTAGCAGCTTATGGCACCATGGAAAATCTTTTTGCAAATACACACGAGCTTAAAGGTAAAATGAAAGAGAAGATAGAAGCCAATCAAGAATTGGGTTTACTCTCAAAAAAACTAGCAACAATAATGCTAGACGTCCCTGTGACTTTTAACGCTAAAGATTTTGAATTGGATCAGCCAGACATTCCAAAAGTGACTGAAATTTTTAAAAAATTAGAATTTAGAAGACTCATAGATAATTTTAATAAAACATTTACTTCTGGAGCTCCTGCAACTGTAACCGCAGAATCTTCAGCTAAAAAAGAAATAAAAGTAACACCTAAGGAAGCCGAAAGTGCTGGAGCAGGACAATTTAATTTGTTTGGAGGCGAGAGTCCTTCCGCGGAAGCGACAACAGAAGACGCTTTTACAAGAAAAACAATAGAAAACACATCGCACTTTTACCAAAGTGTAGCGCCAGGAATGGCAACCAAGCTTTTTATTAAAAACTTAATGAATCAAACTTCGGTGTGTTTCGATACTGAAACCACAGGCTTAAATCCGTTAACAGCAGAGCTTGTTGGTATTGCATTTTCTTGGGAAGTTGGCAAAGGATTCTATTTACCATTTCCAGAAGACAAAGAAGAGGCACAGGCTATTATCGAAGAATTACGATGCTTTTTTGAAGCAGAAAACATTCAGAAGATTGGTCAGAATTTAAAATACGATATTAAAGTATTAGCCAAATATAACATTCAAGTTAAAGGCGAATTGTTCGATACTATGTTAGCGCATTATCTAATTAATCCAGACATGCGCCACAACATGGATATATTAGCAGAAACATACTTAAACTACACACCTGTTTCTATAACAGAATTAATTGGTAAAAAAGGAAAGAATCAATTATCAATGCGCGATGTTCCGTTAGAGAAACAAACAGAATATGCGGTTGAAGATTCTGATATTACATTACAATTAAAAGAACATTTTGAAAAAGAATTAGGAGAAGCTAACACCAAAAAATTATTCACAGATATTGAAGTGCCTTTAGTACGTGTACTAGCTGCAATGGAATTGGAAGGTATTAATCTTGATGTTGACTTTTTAAATTCTTTATCTATAGATTTAAACAAAGACATAGACACCTTAGTTGCTAAAATTTACGAAGTTGCTGGCGAAGAATTTAATATTGCCTCTCCAAAACAATTAGGAATTATATTGTTTGAAAAACTAAAACTAGTAGACAAACCTAAAAAAACCAAAACTGGACAGTATAAAACGGGAGAAGATATCTTATCTGCTTTAGCAAAAGAGCACGAGATTATTAGAAATATCTTAGAATACCGTGGATTAGCAAAGCTAAAAAGCACGTATGTGGATGCTTTACCTCTTCAGGTGGAAGAAGCAACTGGTCGTGTACACACAGACTATATGCAAACCGTTGCTGCTACAGGACGTTTAAGTAGTAACAACCCTAACTTACAGAATATCCCGATACGTACAGAACGTGGACGTCAAGTGCGTAAAGCCTTTATACCGCGTAATGACGACTACATTTTATTAGCTGCCGATTATAGCCAAATAGAACTACGTATAATTGCTGCATTAAGCGAAGAAGAAACCATGATTGAAGCCTTTAAAAACGGAGAAGATATTCACGCCTCTACCGCCTCTAAAGTTTTTAATGTGCCTTTAAATGAAGTTACCAGAGACCAACGTAGTAATGCCAAAACCGTAAACTTCGGGATTGTGTATGGTGTGTCTGCTTTTGGATTAAGTAACCAAACCGATTTATCGCGTGGTGAAGCCAAAGAGCTTATTGACACCTATTACGAAACCTATCCAAAGCTTAAAAAATACATGAGCGCTCAAGTCGAGTTTGCGCGCGATAATGGGTATGTAAAAACCGTTTTAGATCGTAGACGTTATCTAAAGGATATTAATAGTGCTAACGCTATTGTGCGCGGTGCTGCAGAGCGTAATGCGGTTAATGCACCAATACAAGGTAGTGCTGCAGATATTATTAAAATTGCCATGATTAACATCTATAACAAACTAGAAGCTGGTAATTATAAAACCAAAATGCTATTACAAGTACATGATGAATTGGTTTTTGATGTCTTTAAACCTGAATTAGAGGAAATGAAAACATTAATTAAAACCGAAATGGAACAAGCCTTTAAAATGGAAGTGCCTTTGGATGTGGAATTGGATACTGGTTTGAATTGGTTGGAGGCGCATTAATTTAATAGTTTGGGCGTTACCCGAAAAAGGGTCAGGCTATACGTTGCAAGTCCTCGTTCGTGCCTCACTGTGGGCTTTCCACTACTATCCTTAACGCAAATAAATATGATGAATAATTTTGAAACTATAAACACAGAATATTTAAGAGCATCTCGAACAATAGAAACTGTAATAGTTTCAAATGAAAATTCAAGCACACTTTTCTTTATTTATAATTATGAAGGGATTTCATTTAGAGTGTTTAAAACTCATATTGATTTGATACATTTTTTTTTAAATAAATCAGAAGGTATTATTCATTTTGATAATGAGAATGCAGTTGATGATTTTCTTAGTGAGGTGAAATTAGCTGCATAAAAAGACACTAATTTAATTTAATTATAACCACCTAATGCAAGATAAATAAAAAGCAATACCTTTAGTTTATGGAAGAAAACAAATTATTAGAAATAATAACAAAATATTTCGAAGATAAAATTTTTGAAAATCATAAAATCAATGCATTAAAAACGCATTCAAAACTTAAATCTTATAAGATAAATCCTATTATAGTTAAATACCTTTCTAAAATTCTTGAAGACAATTTCACTCCGTTAGGAATTGCAAAAGCATTGTATTATCCAAGAATATTAGGAACCTCAATAAACACATCTTTTGGAACGAGAATACAGAATATGTTTGTGGAATTAAATCTTGCTAATGGTTCGTTAATAAAAGGAATGGATATTGAATTTATAGATAAAGTTGATAATCGCAAAAAATGGTGTCAATTAAAATCTGGTCCAAACACAATAAACTCAGAAGATGTAAATCCACTTTTAAAGAAATTCACAACTGTTACTAATCTTGCAAGAACCAATGCAATGACAATGAATAACTCGGATCTAATTTTAGGCGTTCTATATGGAGAAGAAGACCAACTAAGTCAACATTACAAAAAAATTGATTTACAATTCCCTGTTATTGTGGGAAAAGAATTTTGGTATAGAATTACAGGCTTCGAAAATTTTTACACTAAATTAGTTTCAAATTTAGACATGATGATTTTAAATCTTGACACAGAAGACTTCTTTAAACAAGGCTACATCGCTTTATCTAAAGAAATAGAAACTTCTAATTTATTTGATTTTAAATAATATTTATTCAAAAAACTAATAATTGAATACCCGATTTCTGTACCTAAATTACAAGGCACCGCATTACCTATCTGCTTGTATTGTTGAGAAACAGAACCCATAAATTTCCAGTCGTCTGGAAACGTTTGAATCCTTGCATATTCTCGAACTGTAAAAGGTCTTGTTTCATCAGGATGACATCTTTCTGTTTGCTTCTGCGCAGGACTACAGGTTAGAGTTAAACTTGGTTCATCCCAACCAATACGTCTTGCCATTCCTGTTTTCCCACCACCTAAATAAAAACTTTTACCCATATATTCCTTTTGAATATCCAGAGGTAAATTTCTCCAATATCCTTTTGGTGGTACTAAATCTAATATTGCTTTTTTATGTTCCGGATATTTTGAACCTTCAGATTTTGGAACATTAGAATCGTAAAGCTTTCCTTTCTTCAAAGCATCAGATAAATTATAAATAGTTTGATATGGTTTAGGGTATTCATATTTGATATCAATATCTTTTCTAATACCAACAACTATTATTCTTTCTCTTTTTTGAGGGACTTTATAATTTACAGCTTTCAAGACTTCAACAGGAACAACATTGTAACCAATTTCATCAAGAATAGACAACATACCTTTTAACGTTTCACCTTTTTCGTGAGAGCGCAAACCTTTTACATTTTCACCAATACAAATTGGAGGATTGACTTCTTTCACTGCACGAGCGAATTCATAAAACAAAGTTCCTCTAGCATCTTCTAAACCAAGTTTTTTTCCAGCATAACTAAAAGCCTGACAAGGAAAACCACCTGTAACAATATCGACCTCTCCTTTAAATTCTTCAAAACTAAAAGATTTAATATCTCCTTCTAAAACGTTCCAATTTGGCCTGTTTTTCCTTAAAGTTTGACAAGCCCATTTATCAATTTCGTTTAAAGCAGCGCATTTTATTCCTGCTTTTTCAAGGCCAATCGCTAAACCTCCAGCTCCCGCAAATAGCTCTAAAACTTTAAATTCTTTAATCGGTTTTTCGGAATTATCAACGACTTCATCAATAATATCAAATAAAGGCTTTATCAAATTATTAATATCTTCTTTTTTATATACTCGATACTTACTTATTGGCTCTCTTAAAGCTTCAAGTGTTCCGTTTTTATCCCATCTCCTTAAAGTGTCAGTAGATTTGCCCAATAATTCAGCAGCTTCAGATATAGAATAATAACTTTTAATAACCATATTATGCAACATTATGTATTGGTTACAAATTTAAATAAGATTTTTGAATAATCATTAAAATTTATAATTATAATTATCAACAGTAATTAAATTTTAAAAAAAACCAGTCCAAATAATTTTATCGTAACCCATAATTATGATTTTTTGCATAATTATCAGCTTCTTTCGTTTGAACCATATCGACTTGAAAATCTCTAGCTCTTAAAATCCTTGTCCATGGAAAGCTATATCCTGTATTTAATGACTTTACCAAGACTCTTGACTTTTCGCCATCATCCATGAATTCTAAAACTAAATAAATATCATCTGGACTTTCATCTTCAAGTAACGTATGAAATTTAACAATTTGTCCAGCTCTATTAGGAATAAAAATATTTTTATTAGCATCCTTTAAATAAAACTTTTGCCCTTCACTGTTAAGATATATATCAAGCATTTCTGTTTGTATTATATCAACTTCTAACAAATAAGCAAACACACAACTAATTTCCCTTGTCTTCTCAGTACAAATTTTAACTTTAGATTTCTCACCTTTTTCAAAAAACTCTAAAACAACATGCAATTGATTTTGCGACGAATTTATAAATTTAACCATTTGACCTCTTCTACTTGGTATCATATTTTATTGTTTTAAACAAAATTATCATATAAACCAACAGTAGTCAACATACAATAAGTATCATCTTACTATATTTAGTATTTAAATAAAAACTAATTTAATGATTTGGTATGCAAGAAAATCTAGCGATGATGGAAAAGGAATGAATAAGGGAATTCTTTTTCATGAAGGAGGACACTATTCTCGAAATAAACAACATGCAAAAGAATATGTTGAATCTCTTGGTCTAAAATGGGAAGAAGAATTAAAAACCATTAATACTAAAGACGAATGGTTTTATTTTACTGATTGGGAAGAACTAGATGAAGAAGAGTTTTATGATTTTGATGGGAACACACATAAACGATGTCACAACTGTAAACATGTAGTAAGAATATTAACCGAAATGAATCTTTGTAAAAATTGTAACGTTTATACTTAATAAAAACATTAACCAAATTAACATTGTAAAATGAGAACAATAAAGAAAGAACTTTATGCCATTTACAAAGATAAAAATCACATGGGCAATGAAAGAGGTGATTCAAAAGAAGATGCTATAAAATCCTATTTAATTGCAGCAGACTTAGAAGACTACATCTACAACATAGAATTAACAAATCAGTACACTGCTGTCATAGCAATAAACGGAATACATCATTATACGATAAAACTACACTAAACATCGTAAAACTACTTCCTATCCCCTAAAATACTCCATACACTTAATTGCAGGATTTGTTTTTCGGTTTTTAAAACTATGCGCAAAACTGCTTACTATTAAAATAATAGCAGCCACTAGCGCTGCATAAGCAACAGTACTATTAGCATCGTTATTGGCAACATAAATAGCAATTAAAGCCCACGCACCCACAAGTGCAAACTCGCGCATGTTTCGTTTCCAGGTCACTGCTATATTTATTATGGTTGCTATTACTATTAATAAAACGGTCCAAAATGTTGGAGACAATCCAAAACCGTCCCAATTATATTTTACTAAAACTGCAGAGACGTTAGCAATACTAGCTACCGTAATCCAACCACTATAAATTACAAAAGGCCACCATAAAAACACAATTACAGAAATTGGAGCATCAAATAGTTCCATTTTATTTTTAAGCACTATTTGTAATAGAGAGAATAGTATAATAAAGATAAATATTGAGGATAGTAAGGTGTAACCGTAAATCCATGTCACAATCCAAGCACAATTAGCAATACAGGAGACTAAAAACCACCAACCTGTTGTTAAAATAAAAGCGTCGTCTCTAACCTTTACAAATAAACTACGTCCTTGATAGACTATAAACCCTGTTAAAAACAGATAGATTAATCCCCATATTGAAAACGCATAACCTGCTGGAGTAAATAATGTATTATAGTCTTTAGAAATCGCTCCTATGGTTGTGTTATTTAATAAACCTGTATTAGATAAATAGTTCATTACAATAACACAAACAAATGCAATACCGTTAATTATTTGTAGTAATTTTTTCATACTTATAATATACAAAAAATTAAAAAAATGGTACGCACAAAAAACGAAATCTATTTTTTAATTATTACCAAAGCCCATAGCAAACAAGATTGCTAATTATAAGTTTAAGCGCCAACCAACTCCCAAAGCTCCACAACTTCTTCAGCACGCCAATTTTGGTCACGCTTTGTTTTATCTTAACAACAAATTAAACTATCTTTGATACTATCAAATGATAGTATCATGCAAAAACCACCATACGAGATTACCTCAAAAATTCTAAAATTGATTAGCTCAATTTCAGAAAAAATTGGTACTATAAATGCAAATTATATAAATAAACCCTCTCCAACTTTAAGAAAGCAGAATAGGATTAAAACTATCCATTCCTCTTTAAAAATAGAAGGCAATACCTTATCTGAATCTCAAATAACGGCATTACTGGAAAACAAAAAAGTGGTTGGCCCTAAAAAAGATGTGCTTGAGGTTTTAAATGCAATTTCGGTTTATAATAATTTAGAAAGCTACAAACCAAATAATGAAACCTCTTTTTTAAAAGCGCATACTGTTTTAATGGATGGTTTAGTAAAAAAACCAGGAACCTACAGAACCGAAAGTGTTGAGATTGCAAAAAACGATATTGTTGCGCATATTGCTCCTCCATATAAAAATGTGCCTTTTTTAATTAAAAACCTCTTCGATTATATAAACAACGATGATGAAATAGACTTGATAAAAAGCTGCGTGTTTCATTATGAGTTAGAATTTATTCATCCTTTTCTAGATGGTAATGGTAGAATGGGACGTTTATGGCAAACTGTAATTCTAATGGAAAAATATCCTGTTTTCGCTTACATTCCATTTGAAACATCTATTAGCAATGACCAAAAAAGCTATTATAACGTTCTTGGAGCATGTGATAAATTGGGGAGCTCGACAAAATTTATTGAGTATATGTTAGGTATAATTGATACCTCGATTAACGATTTACTTAATTTCAACAATAGAACTTTTACCACAATAGATAGGTTGCAACATTTTATAAGTTTAAATAAAACCGAGTTTTCTAGAAAAGATTACATGAGCATTTTTAAAGATATCTCTTCTGCGACAGCTAGTCGTGATTTAAGAAAAGGAATTGAATTGAATCTGTTTCAAAAAACAGGAGAGAAAAACAAAACTATTTATTTAATTACTTAATTCTATAACTAATCATTCACCAATTCCCAAAGTTCCACAACTTCTTCAGCACGCCAATTTTGGTCACGCTTTGTTTTATCTGAAGCCAATTTCACTTTACGTGTTAAACAGTTTTCCAATTTAAAACGTCCACCTTCGGCAAGTTCCTTTTTTATAGGATGTTCTTTTGCAACCTCAGTAATTTCTGCCATATTAGAGAATATAATAACCAACTTACCATCTGGTAATAGTCTCTTTTTAGCTTCAGCAAAAAACTCTGGAAATAGGTTATCGTTATAATAAATAGCTTCGTCATTTTTATCTAAATCGTGAGCAGCAGGTAACCAAGGTGGATTAAAAACAATCAATTCGGTTTGTTTTTCAAACTTTCCAAAAAGAGGCGCAAAATCTAGTTCTATTTTTCTAGACATTTTAGTATCTCCTAATGTCTCTGCTAAGCCAACAATAGCATTTGGGTTTGTATCTGTACCAAACACTTTTTGAAAACCATGTTTTACCATTTGAAAAGACAACACACCAGAACCAATACCAACATCTATTACAGATTTTTTTGGTCCTTCGTAACGCTTTAACCAATTATCGAACAGTATTAAATGATCGAATCGTGTTGGAAAATACACACCATAAAAAGGATGTATTTTGTTTCGTAATACAGGAAGTATAATTCCGTTTTTATGCCATTGCCAAGCACTATTTAGTCCTTGTACTTTAGTAAATGGTAATAAAAAATTATCATCTTCTGGATATAATTCTTTTAACCAACCAATAGCAGGTGCTTTTTTAACGGTTAATTTATGGTCAACAATTTTTATATAAATAAGCTTTGCTAATTCTTTATAAGCCAAACGATAATCGCGCTGCTCTTGAAAAGTCTCGTTAGGAAACTTTCCGTTTAAGTGCTTGTGTAACGCTTTAAGCAAATCTA
The DNA here is from genome assembly GCF_947500605.1 of uncultured Lacinutrix sp. Classification (GTDB taxonomy): domain Bacteria; phylum Bacteroidota; class Bacteroidia; order Flavobacteriales; family Flavobacteriaceae; genus Lacinutrix. Next base: position 77,014 of record NZ_CANMSJ010000002.1, read on the forward strand.
AACCGTTGCTATAAAATTCTGTTATCATTACAGGTTTACCAGCTTCTAATCCTTTAATCGTACGATTAATGTTAATAGAGCGATTAAACTGCACTAATGGCTGTTCTGGTAAAAAAGGTGCTGGTTTATTTATAATTATATCAGAAATCATAGGTTGTATGCGTTAAATTGAATTGCAGAATAATGCTATTAGCAAGACGTACTATTAAATAATGTTTTATTGAAACTTAGAGACTAACGTCTCTTATTATTAGACTTAGATTTAAACTTTGCCTTATTCTTCCTTTGGTTAAAAGGAACATTAGGCACAGCATCGTTAAAGGTGTTTTTAGCATCACCTTTAGGTTTGTTTTTACGCCATTTGTCGGTTTTTTCCGGAAGTAATACTTTTAGTAAATCTTCACGACCTAATTTGTTTAACGTCTTTTTAATCCAAGCTTTATTTTCGTCTTTATACCAAAAGAAAAAACGATGTTGCTCGTCTTTCTCTTTTTGCGAAATAGGTGTATTTACTTTTTTAAGCGTGTATGGATGGTAACCACTATAATAAATTACAGTTGCAACCGTCATTGGTGTTGGTGTAAAACCTTGCACTTGCTCTAACTGGAAACCAAGATCTTTAGTTTCGGCAGCTAGATTTGCCATATCTTCAACTTCGCAAGCAGGATGATTAGATATAAAGTATGGTATTAATTGAAGCTTTAATTTCTTAGCGACATTAATTTTATCGAAACGCTCCTTAAACTTATGGAAGTATTTAAAAGAAGGCTTGCGCATTAGTTTTAAAACAGGATCACTAGTATGTTCTGGAGCCACTTTTAGTCGTCCAGAAACGTGCTTAGTCATTACCTCTTCGGTATAAGCATCTAATTCTTTTGGATCTGCATTTTTATTAAATTCTGGCACTAACATATCATGTCTAATTCCAGAACCAATAAACGATTTTTTAACCTTTGGATGCTTATCAACCGCTTGATACAATTCGGTTAATGGCTTATGTGATGTATCTAAATTACTACATATTACTGGCGAAATACAAGAAGGTGCCACACACTTGTCGCAAATAGATTGTACTTTACCTTTCATTTGATACATGTTGGCACTTGGTCCACCAATATCTGACAAATAGCCCTTAAAATCTGGCATATTAGCCACAGTATCTACTTCTTTTAAAATAGATTCTTGGCTACGAGACGCAATAAACTTTCCTTGGTGTGCCGAAATGGTACAAAAGCTACAACCACCAAAACATCCTCTATGAATGTTAATGGAGAACTTTATCATCTCGAACGCAGGAATTGGTCCACGCTTATTATATTTTGGATGTGGTAATCTTGTATATGGTAAATCGAAAGACGCATCAATTTCAGCTTCCGTCATAGTAGGATACGGCGGATTTATCATCAAGGTCTTATCTCCTACTTTCTGAAAAATACGCCTTGCAGCCAATTTATTAGATTCCTGCTCGATTACTTTAAAGTTAGAAGCATATTTCTTCTTGTCCTTTAAGCACACTTCATGCGATACAATTTCTACATCTTCCCAATTTGCATTTTTAGGTATTGCTTCGTCTTTATCTAAAAGAACAGCCGTTTGTAGTACCGTATTTATACTGCTAAAAGGTACTCCTTTTTCTAATAAACGCACAACTTCTCGTAAAGGTTGCTCACCCATACCGTAAACCAACATATCTGCTTTAGAGGTTTCTAAAATAGAAGGCATTAATTTATCACTCCAAAAATCGTAATGCGTTACACGACGTAACGATGCTTCAATACCACCAATTAAAACAGGAGTATCTGGCCATTTCTCTTTTAATATCTTAGAATATACAGATGTTGCATAATCTGGTCTAAAACCAATATCTCCATTTGGAGTATAAGCATCTTTATCTCTTTTCTTTTTATTAGCATTATAATTGCTAATCATAGGATCCATACAACCACCAGTAACACCAAAAAACAATTTTGGTTTACCCATTTTAACAAAATCCTGAAGATTATCTTTAACGTTAGGTTGTGGAACAATTGCTACACGCAAGCCAAAACTTTCTAACATACGCCCAATAACTGCTGGACCAAACGTTGGGTGATCTACATAAGCATCACCACTAAACAGGATAACATCTAGTGCTTCCCATCCGCGTATTTTCACCTCTTTATTAGTGGTAGGTAACCAATCTGAAAGTTTTAATTCTTGCATAACGCTGCAAAAATAGACAAAAAATGGCTCTTATCTATTATTATAAAAGGCTTTAGCTTAAAATTATGAGGTATCTTTTTATATAAATAAAAAACAATTGTCCTATTATGCTCTACCGTTTTGTGTTTTAGCTAAGAAATAAACAATGTGATGTAGTTATAAACAGTTGGTTTTCAAAAATGAGAAGGTAATTAACAAAGCTGCAAAACATATCAACAAAGTTATCAAATAAAATACGCCATACTATTTGGTAATCAATAAGATTGTCGTAAATTTGCAAACTCTTTTTAAGAGAGGAATGTTTAATTATAAAATTTAAAAATTGTGGATACAATAAGCTACAAAACCATTTCAGCCAATAAAGCTACTGTCGATAAGCAGTGGGTTTTAATTGATGCTGATGGTCAAACTTTAGGGCGTATGTGCTCTCAAGTCGCAAGACTTTTAAGAGGTAAGCACAAGCCAAGCTTCACACCTCACGTTGATTGTGGAGATAACGTAATCGTTATCAACGCAGAAAAAATCATCTTAACTGGAAACAAGTGGAATGACAAATCGTACATTCGTCACACAGGTTACCCAGGTGGTCAAAGAAGTTTAACTGCTACTGAATTGTTCGGAAAAGATCCGTCAAGATTAGTAGAGAAATCTGTAAAAGGAATGTTACCTAAAAACAAATTAGGAGCAGCTCTTTTCAGAAATTTAACTGTTGTTACAGGAACTAAGCACGCTCACGAAGCGCAAAAGCCTACAGTAATTAACTTAAACGAATTCAAGTAATGGAAGTATTACACAAAATTGGTCGTCGTAAAACGGCTGTTGCTCGTGTTTACCTTAAAGAAGGTAAAGGACAAATCACGATTAACAAAAAAGACATTAAAGACTACTTCGATACAGCTACGTTACAGTACAAAGTAAACCAACCGTTAGTATTAACTAACAACGAGGATACTTTTGACATTAATGTAAATGTATTTGGTGGTGGTATCACTGGTCAAGCAGAAGCTATCCGTTTAGCAATCTCTCGTGCAATGTGCGAATTAGATGCTGAACATAGATTAGTTTTAAAGCCAGAAGGTTTATTAACAAGAGACCCAAGAATGGTGGAACGTAAGAAATTCGGACAGAAGAAAGCCCGTAAAAAATTCCAATTCTCGAAACGTTAATATTATCCTTCAACAGTATTGGAAATTTGTTTTTCATTTTTTCAATAGTGTTGAAAACACAAAAAAAATAAAACAGTTATTGTTGTCCATGTGTCTTTAAATTAAAGCACAGGATTTAGTCTAGCATCTAAATAATTAAGGCGAATTTTAATAAATGACCACTTAATTATTGCTAATTCAACAGAACGTAAACTATTACAAAATGGCAGTAGAAGTAAAAGAATTACTTGAAGCAGGTGTACACTTCGGTCACCTTACACGTAAGTGGGATCCAAACATGGCTCCTTACGTATATATGGAGCGTAACGGTATCCATATTATCAATTTATACAAAACAGCAGCTAAGATGGACGAAGCTGGAGAAGCTTTAGCGAAAATCGCAGCCTCTGGTCGTAAAATCTTATTTGTAGCTACAAAAAAACAAGCAAAAGACATCGTCGCTGAAAAAGCGGGAGGTATTAACATGCCTTTTATCACAGAAAGATGGCCTGGTGGAATGTTAACTAACTTTATTACTATTAGAAAAGCAATCAAGAAGATGGCTACTATTGATAGAATGAAGAAAGATGGAACATTTTTAACTTTATCTAAAAAAGAACGTTTACAAGTTGATCGTTTAAGAGCTAAGTTAGAAAAGAATTTAGGTTCTATTGTTGACATGACTCGTCTTCCAGCAGCTTTGTTTGTTGTAGATATTAAACGTGAGCATATCGCGATTAAAGAAGCACAGAAATTAAACATTCCTATTTTTGCAATGGTAGATACTAACTCTGATCCACGTCAAGTAGATTACGTTATACCATCAAATGATGATGCTTCTAAATCGATCGATAAAATTTTAACGCATGTTACTGAAGCTATTACTGGTGGATTAAATGCGCGTAAAGCTGAAAAAGATGCTAAAGCAGAAGGTAAAACTGAAGCTAAAGTTGAAAAAGCGGCTCCAGCTAAAACTGAAAAAGCAGCAGCTAACGAAGAAGAAGAATAAAACAATAAAATTATTACAAATAAAGTCGTTTAGTTCTTTCTTAACAGAAATTAATTAAACGACTTTTTTAAATTATATTTACTATGAGTGATGTAAAAATTTCAGCAGCAGAAGTAAACAAGTTAAGAAAAGCTACTGGTGCAGGTATGATGGATTGTAAAAAAGCCTTAGTGGAAGCTAAAGGTGATTTTGATGAAGCAATCAACGTATTACGTAAAAAAGGTCAAAAAGTTGCAGAAAAGAGAGCTGACAGAGATTCTTCTGAAGGTGCTGCTGTTACAAGAATTAATGCAGACAATACTGTTGGTGTTGCTATTGTATTAGGATGTGAAACAGATTTCGTTGGTAAAAACGAATCTTTCTTAGCATTAGCTGGACAATTTGCTGATATCGCTATCAACTTTGATAACAAAGAAGATTTCTTAGCTGCAGACTTTGGAGGTATGACAGTAGCCGAAAAATTAGTTGAACAAACTGGTGTTGTAGGTGAGAAATTAGAAATCAATGCATTCGAGAGATTAGAAGCTCCTTACGTTGGTACTTACGTTCATATTAATAAAATTGGTGCATTGGTTGGTTTATCTCAAGCAGAAGAATCAGTGGCTAAAGATGTAGCAATGCAAGTCGCTTCTATGGGAGCAACTTCTTTATCTTACAAAGGTTTTGATGCTTCTTATGTAGCAAACGAAACTGAAGCAAGAATTGCAGTTATAGAAAAAGATAATATTGAATTAGGGCGTTTAGGTAAAACACTTAAAAACGTACCTCAATATATTTCTATGGCTCAATTAACTCCTGAAGTTATGGCTAAAGCAGAAGAAGATGCTAAAGCACAATTAGCAGCAGAAGGTAAACCAGAAAAAATCTGGGGAAATATTTTACCAGGTAAAATGGATCGTTTTGTTAGCGATAACACTACTTTAGATCAAGAACAATGTTTACTTGACCAAAGATTTATTAAAGACGAAAAGCAAACAGTTGCAGCTTATGTTGCATCTAAAAACGTTGAAGTAACTGCTTTTAAACGTGTTTCTTTAGGATAATAAATGCTCTCTGTTATTCCTAACGTAAGCTAAGAATCTCAAACAAACATTTAAAATAAAAAACCACTACTCTATTTTTAGAGCTAGTGGTTTTTTTTATGCTTAAAAACACTTAATTTTGCGTAACTAAAATTTCCGCGAAAGCGAAAATAACACACAGCGACATTCAACATGAAATACAAAAGAATCCTCCTAAAACTATCTGGTGAAGCCCTAATGGGAAATCGCCAATATGGTATTGACCCAGAACGTCTAGCAGAATATGCACAAGACATTAAAGCTGTAACAGAAAAAGGTATTGAAGTTGCCATAGTAATTGGTGGTGGAAATATTTTTAGAGGTGTTGCAGGAGCTATGAATGGTATGGATCGCGTTCAAGGCGACCACATGGGAATGTTAGCAACTGTTATAAACGGTTTAGCATTACAACAAGCACTAGAAGATGCAGATGTAAAAACACGTTTACAAACCGCTATTAAAATTAATGAAGTTGCCGAGCCTTTTATTAGAAGAAAAGCAATGAGTCACCTACGCAAAGGACGAGTAGTTATTTTTGGAGGAGGAACAGGTAACCCATATTTTACTACAGATTCGGCAGCCGTTTTAAGGGCTATTGAAATTGAAGCAGATGTTATTTTAAAGGGAACTCGAGTAGATGGTATTTACAATACGGATCCAGAAAAAGATGCTACTGCAATAAAATTTGATCATATTACTTTTGACGATGTCTTACGTAAAGGCTTAAAAGTTATGGATACGACAGCTTTTACATTAAGTCAAGAAAACGATTTACCTATTATAGTTTTCGATATGAATACAAGAGGAAACTTAATGAAAGTAGTTACTGGAGAAAACATTGGAACTCAAGTAAGTTTATTACCAAAAGCAAGTAAGTAACATAAAACCTTAGAAATTGATAAATTTGTATCCGTTTCTAAAATTGTTTACTTTAGTATTTAAATTAAGAGATATACTACTATCTAATTAAGTTTAATAGGCCTGATAAAATTCGGCTTAATTCTTGAATAAAGTATAGTAGTAACAAAAATTTTAACAATGAACGAAGACATTCAATTTATTATAGATAGCACTAAAGAGTCTATGGAAAATGCTATCCAACACCTTATTAAACAATTCTCTAACATACGTGCTGGTAAAGCTAGTCCTGCAATGTTAGGTAGTGTTATGGTAGATTACTACGGTTCTCAAACACCATTAGCACAAGTAGCAAATGTTAACACTCCAGATGGTAGAACCATTACTGTTCAGCCTTGGGAAAAAAATATGATTCAACCTATTGAAAAAGCAATTCAAATTGCAAATCTAGGTTTTAATCCAATGAATAATGGAGACATACTTATTATTAGTGTCCCACCTTTAACTGAAGAGCGCAGACGCGATTTAGCTAAGCAAGCAAAATCTGAAGCAGAAGATGCTAAAGTTGGTGTTCGTAATGCAAGAAAAGAAGCTAACAACGATATTAAAAAAGTTGAAGGCGTATCTGAAGATTTACAGAAGAATGCAGAAGCAGATGTGCAAACACTTACAGATGCTTCCTCTAAACGGATTGAAGAGATCTTAGCAAGCAAAGACAAAGAAATAATGACGGTTTAAACGTTAAAAGCGACTTAATTGTCGCTTTTTTTTATACGAGGACTATTAACTTTATCGTTTATATAATTATGAGCTATCTAAAATCCATATTCCTCTTGTGTGCTTTATTGTTTTCTACAATAGGTATATCGCAAGATTATAAGTTTATTCCTGAAGATCAAGAACGTTTAACAGATGATCAGGTTAAAACCTTGCAAATCATGATTACTCCGGATGTTTTACTATTTAACGAAAAAGGTAAAATTCTTCCAATGTCTAATATGGAATTAATGGCTAATCCAGATTACAAACCATTATTTTATGCTAACGATGAAGGGAAAATTAAATCTGTAATATTTCAGAAAAAAAGTAATCATCCTGTTTTAATTAAAAAAAATCCTGAAGCAGATTTCGCAAAAGGAGAAAAAGCACTTGATTTTATTGTTACAGACTTAGAAGGAAACACAATTAAACTTTCAGAATTAAAAGATAAAGTGGTTGTTTTAAACTTTTGGTTTACAAAATGTGGTCCTTGTGTTGTAGAAATGCCAAAATTAAATGAACTTGTAAAAGAGTATGAAGATAAAGATGTTGTTTTTTTAGCAATTACATTTAACAAAGAAGGTATTGTAGAAAATTTTCTATACGAAACAGACTTTAATTACACTATAGTTCCAAATGCAAACGATGTTATTAACATGTATGGTGTACAAAGTTACCCAACCAGTATTGTAATTAATAAAAAAGGAGAAATAGTACTTAAAGAAATTGGATACAGAACAAACATTAAAAGCGTTCTTTCTAAGGCTATTAAAAACCAACTAAAATAATTTATGCGCAACCTTTGGTTATACACGCTTTTCTTTTGTTGTGCATTTATATTAAATGCCCAAACACCAGAAAAAGATACCGAAAAACCACAGGACTCTACAAAGTCTAGTGTTCTTTTAAAGCAAATAGGTAATGGTTTTTTTCCTACTAAGCTTTGGAATTTCGACTTACGCTATTTAGTTAAGTTTAATCAATATGAAGGCTTTAGAACTGGATTAGGAGGTGTAACTAACGATGAATTTTCAAAAAACTTTAGAATAGATTCTTATGGTGTGTATGGATTTAGAGATCATCGTTTTAAATACAAACTTGGTGGTGGTTTTCTTTTAAATGAAAAAACTAAAAGTTGGCTTAACGTTTCTTACACAGATGATTTAATGGAAACTGGTAGCTCTAATTTTTTAACCGATGGCAGAACATTCTCTTTTTTCGAGCCACGTTTGCTTAATATTAGTTTGTTTCATAAACACATTACTTCGGCTATATCTCTTGAACACGAAATAAACCCAAAGTTAATTACAGAGACAGAAATTGCTATTAGTAACATCACTCCAACTTACGACTATAACTATATTCTTAACAATACATCTTACAACTCTTTTGAAACAACAACTGCTAAAGTTGCTTTGCAATGGAGTCCTTTTGTAGAATATGAAACTGTAGACAGTAAAACAAAAACTACAGTAGATGGCTACCCTAAATTCACTCTACAATACAGTAAAAGTTTTAGAAATGTTTTTAATGCAGATTTTAATTTTTCGAAGTTAGATTTTAGGACCATTCATAAAGTTATACATAATAAGGATTCTCATACCATAGGAACTTTTTCTTTAGGCTTAGCCCACGGAGACACTCCACTAACGCATTTATATCACGCATACCCAAACAATATTAATAAAGAAACAATTTTAAATCGTTTCTCTGTGGCTGGAATTAACAGTTTTGAAACTATGTTTTTTAACGAGTTTTTCTCAGATAGGTTTGCAACTTTAGTCGTTAAACACTATATCAAACCCTTTCATATTAGTAATTATTTTAAACCACAACTGGTTTTAATTACACGTTATGCTGTTGGAAATATGAATAATATTGCGAGACATGAAAATGTTAGTTTTGGAACTTTAAAAAGTGGTTATACAGAATCTGGTATCGAATTAAATAAGCTACTACTAGGTTTTGGGTTAAGTTTCACTTACCGCTACGGTGCATATCATCTACCTAAAGAGGAAGATAATATTGCTCTTAAATTCACTTTTAATATTACATTATAATTTCGAAAAATCTATAGGTTTTCCCTACCTTTGAAGCTCCTTTTAAAGCATCATGGCGAAACAAAAAAAATCGAAATTTTGGGACATAGTGGCTAGACTAATTTTACGTAATAAAATTGGTATTCTTTTAGGCATTATAATAATTACTATTCTATTTAGTACACAATGGAAATACATGCGCTTCACTTATACCGAAGCAAACCTATTACCAGACGATCACGAAGTAAATATTGAGTATAACAACTTCTTAGATGTTTTTGGAGAAGAAGGCAACCTTATTGTTTTAGGTGTTAAAGACTCTACTCTTTTTACTGTCGAAAAATTAAATGCCTGGAATGCGCTTTCAGATAGTTTTAGAGCTTCAAACGAAGTAGAAAGTGTTGTATCTATTAAAGATTTACAAAAACTTGTAAAAAACACTAAAGAGCAAAAGTTCGATTTAGAACCTTTTATTAAAGATTCGGTTAAAACTACTGCTCAAATAGAAATACTTCAAGACGAGCTTTTTAACAAATATCCTTTTTACGATAACTTCTTATTTAATAAAGAAACAAAAACAGTAAGAACGGCTATTTACCTAAAAAAAGAGTTGGTAAATACACCTGCGAGAAAAGATTTTGTTATTGAAACTTTAATGAAAAAGGTTAAGGTTTTTGAAGACACCTACAAACTAGATGTTCGTGTTTCTGGAATGCCATATATAAGAACTTTAAATGCTCAAAATATTGTAGATGAAATTGGTCTATTTGTTCTAGCTGCCTTAGGTATTACATCTTTTATATTCTTTTTATTCTTTAGATCTTTTCGTGCCACATTTATTTCTCTAATAGTTGTTTGCGTTGGTGTAATGTGGACACTAGGAATACTTGGTCTTTTAAAATACGAAATCACGGTTTTAACAGCTTTAATTCCGCCACTTATTATTGTAATTGGGATTCCTAATTGTATTTTCTTAATAAATAAATACCAACACGAAGTAAAATTACATGGTAACAAAGTAAAATCACTACAACGTGTAATTACAAAAGTTGGTAATGCAACGTTAATGACTAACGTTACAACTGCCTCCGGGTTTGCTACTTTTATTATAACAGAAAGTAAGTTATTAAAAGAATTTGGAGTCGTAGCATCGCTTAGTATATTAGCTATATTTATACTTTGCTTACTTATCATACCAATTTTATACACTTTCTTACCTTACCCAAAAGAACGCCATTTAGAACATTTAAATAAAAAATGGATTGGTGGTTTTGTAGATTGGACTGTGCGTATGGTAAAAGAAAAACGCATTGCAATATATGCAACTTCTTTAGGATTAATAATAGTTTGCATTATAGGTATTTACAAAATTAAAGTTTCGGGTAGTTTAATAGAGGATATGCCTAAAAATGCAGAATTCTTTAGTGATATTCGTTTTTTTGAAGAAGAGTTTAACGGTATTATGCCAATGGAAATTATGGTAGATACCAAGCGTAAAAAAGGAGTTATGAAATCGACGACCTTAAAACGCATGGAACAAATTGAAGATTTAATTACAGAAACACCAGAGTTATCTCGACCAATCTCTGTTGTTAGTCTTGTTAAATATTCTAAGCAGGCTTACTATAATGGTAACCCTAAATATTATCAGCTACCAACAAAACAAGAAGAGGCCTTTATTTTACCTTATGCTAAAAACTCTACCTCTGGAGAAGGTAATCTATTAAACAATTTTGTTGATTCTACAGGACAATATGCTCGTATTACTACATTTATGAAGGATATTGGAACCGATAAAATGGAACGTATCGAAGAGAATCTTCTTAATAAAATAAATAATGTTTTCCCTAAAGAAAAATACAATGTTAGTATTACAGGTAAAGCTTTAGTTTTTCAGAAAGGAACAACCTATTTGGTTAACAATTTAGCCTTATCGTTATCACTAGCGATATTACTTATTTCGCTATTTATGGCTTATATGTTTCGTTCTTTTAGAATGATTATTGTATCGCTAATACCTAATTTATTACCATTAGTTGTAACCGCTGGATTAATGGGTTACTTAGGTGTCCCAATTAAGCCATCTACTATATTAGTATTTAGTATTGCTTTTGGAATATCAGTAGATGATACTATTCACTTTTTAGCAAAATACAGACAAGAATTACAAGCTAATAACTGGAAAATTAAAAAGTCGGTTTATGCCGCATTAAGAGAAACTGGTGTAAGTATGTTCTATACTTCTATTGTTTTATTCTTTGGCTTTTCAGTCTTTACTATTTCTAGTTTTGGTGGTACTGTTGCATTAGGAGCTTTGGTTTCGGTAACATTATTATTCGCTATGTTATCTAACTTGCTATTATTACCATCACTATTATTATCTTTAGAACGTAGTATTGCTAATAAAGAAACACTAAAAAAACCTTCAATAAATATTATTCCTATTGAAAATGATTCTGATGAAAAATCTGAGGAAACGGAATAATAAAACGAGGTAAAAAATTATATTTGCTATCTAATAAATACAAAAATGACAAAATTAACAATTGCACAATTATTAAAAGAAACAAAGCTACAGCAAGTAGAAGCAAAAGGTTGGGTTCGTACCTTTAGAGCTAAAAGATTTATCGCCTTAAATGATGGTTCTACTCTTAATAATATTCAATGTGTTGTTGATTTCGAAAATACAGATGAAGACACTTTAAAACGTATTACAACAGGTGCTGCTGTCCATATTAAAGGAGAACTAGTAGAAAGCCAAGGTAAAGGACAGAGCGTTGAAATTGTTGTCTCTTCTATCGAAATTTTAGGTGATAGTGATCCTGAAACATATCCTATTCAACCTAAAAAACACTCATTTGAGTTTTTAAGAGAAAACGCACATTTACGTACACGTACAAATACTTTTAGTGCTGTTATGCGTTTACGTTCTGCATTATCTTTTGCAGTTCATAAATACTTCAACGACAATGGTTTTAACTATATGCACACACCTATTATTACAGGAAGTGATGCAGAAGGTGCAGGAGAAATGTTTAGAGTAAGTACTTTAGATCAAAAAAATCCACCATTAACAGAAGATGGATCAATAGACCACTCTAAAAACTTTTTTGGAAAAGACACAAACCTTACTGTTTCTGGTCAATTAGAAGCAGAAACTTACGCAATGTCTTTAGGTAAAGTATATACTTTCGGACCAACATTTAGAGCAGAAAACTCTAATACTTCTCGTCATTTATCTGAATTTTGGATGATTGAACCAGAGGTTGCATTCATGGATTTAGCTGGAAACATGGATTTAGCAGAAGATTTCATGAAGTCTGTTATCTCTTACGTTTTAGAACATAATGCTGAAGATTTAGAATTTCTAGATCAACGTCTATTTGATGAAGAAAAAACGAAGCCACAAGCAGAACGTAGTGAGTTACGTTTAATTGAAAAATTAAAATTTGTAACCGATAACAATTTTAAACGTGTTAGTTATACTGAAGCAATAGACATTCTAAAAAATTCTAAACCGAATAAAAAGAAAAAATTTAATTATATAATTGAAGAATGGGGAGCCGACTTACAATCTGAACACGAGCGTTTTCTTGTAGAAAAACACTTTAAATGCCCTGTGATTTTATTTGATTACCCAGCAAATATCAAGGCATTTTACATGCGTTTAAACGAAGATGGTAAAACAGTTCGTGCTATGGATATTCTTTTTCCAGGTATTGGAGAAATGGTTGGAGGTTCTCAACGTGAAGAACGCTTAGATGTTTTGAAAGAGAAAATGGCAGTTTTAGATATTTCTGAAGAAGAATTATGGTGGTACCTAGACCTACGTAAGTATGGAACTGCGGTACACTCTGGTTTTGGTTTAGGTTTCGAACGTTTAGTTATGTTTGCAACTGGAATGAGTAATATTAGAGATGTAATACCTTATCCTAGAACACCACAAAATGCTGAATTTTAAAAAGCATACCACATAAATAATTATTAAAACAATCTACTAATATCCATATTGTAGATTGTTTTTTTTATTTTTATACTTATACCAAATTAATATTATGCTTAAACAATACTTACAGTTCAAATTATCGCAGAAATTGTCTCCGCAACAAATTCAATTAATGAAATTGATACAATTGCCTACGCAAGCTTTTGAGCAACGTTTAAAGCAAGAATTAGAAGAAAATCCTGCTCTTGATACTGGAAAAGAAGACAAAGAGAACGAGTATGAGGATATGGATAATTCTCAAGATGAGTATGATGACAATGAGAAAATTGAGGCTGAAGATATTAATGTAGACGATTATTTAAGCGATGATGAAATTCCAGATTACAGAACAAGCGTAAATAATTATAGTGCAGATGATGATGAAAAAAGTATTCCTTATGCTTCTGGAACGTCTTTTACACAACATCTAAAAACGCAATTAAACACATATCGTTTAAACGATGAAGAACGTGACATCGCAGAATTTTTAGTTGGAAGTGTTGATGAAAGTGGTTATATCCGCCGAGAATTAAGTGATATAATGGACGATTTAGCATTTACGCAAAATGTATATACAACCGAAGAAAAAATTGAACATGTGCTTAAAATAGTACATCAATTAGATCCTGCCGGTGTTGGAGCTAGAGATTTACAAGAATGTTTAAGTATTCAGCTTAAAAGAAAAGAACAATCACCAGATGTAGCATTAGCATTAAATATTATAAACAATGCTTTCGAAAGGTTTACAAAAAAACACTATAAAAAATTAATGTCTAAGTTCGATATTAGTGAAGAACAGCTTAAAGATGCTATTCATGAAATAGAACGCCTAAACCCCAAACCTGGAGGCAGTTATTCTGGTAACACTAGAATGATAGAGCATGTAATTCCAGATTTTGCAATCAAAATTGTAAATGGTGAATTGGAGTTGACCTTAAATGGAAGAAATGCTCCAGAACTGCATGTATCTAGAGAGTATAACAATATGCTTAAAGGCTACAAAGAATCTAAAGAAAAGTCTAAATCACAAAAAGATGCAGTCATGTTTATTAAGCAAAAACTTGATGCTGCAAAATGGTTTATTGAAGCTATAAAGCAGCGTCAGCAAACTTTATTTGTTACTATGAGTTCTATTATGCATTATCAAAAAGAGTACTTCTTAACGGGTGATGAGCGTAATTTAAGACCTATGATTCTAAAAGACATTGCAGACGAAATTGAAATGGATGTTTCTACCGTATCACGTGTTGCTAATAGTAAATATGTAGATACACCTTACGGAACTAAATTGATTAAGGAATTCTTCTCTGAGTCTATGACTAACGATCAAGGTGAAGAAGTGTCGACTAGAGAAATTAAAAAAATTCTAGAAACAGTTATAGAAGAAGAAAACAAAAAGAAACCTTTAACAGACGAAGCTTTAGCTAAAATTTTAAAAGAAAAAGGTTATCCAATTGCAAGAAGAACAGTCGCTAAGTATCGTGAGCAGTTAGACATCTCTGTAGCACGATTAAGAAAGGAATTATAACATCAAATTTTAGATTAATAATTAATGCATTGGCTACTTAAAAGCATATCCTTTATTTTTCATCCTATAATAATGCCATTATTAGGTGTTATTTTTTATTTCTCAAAATCACCTAGATATATTCCTCTAGAGGTTATGAAAGCGAAAATTATATCGCTAACTATACTTACAATTATATTACCAATACTGCTATATTTTTTACTAAAAACAATAGGCAAAACAGATTCCATATATCTTAAAACCACAAAAGAGCGTATAATTCCATTATCATTAAACATTATTATATGTATTTTGATAATACTACGCGTGTTACCTTCATATCAAATAATAGAATTATATTTTTTCTTTATTGGTATTCTAATATCAACTATTATTTGCCTAGTACTAGCTATTTTAAACTTTAAAGCTAGTATCCATATGATTGGTATTTCAGGAGTATTAATGTTCGCAATCGCTATATCCATACACTTTGGAAAAAACCTAAACGGTTCTTTAGCACTATTCTGTTTAATAGCAGGAGCAATTGCAACTTCAAGATTGCACTTGAAAGCGCATACTAATGTGGAGTTAATTTTCGGTTTTTTTATTGGGTTATTTCCCCAATTATCAATCTTAAGCTACTGGTTATAAAATATAAAACATAAGACCAACCTTAATGGCATTGGCATCTATAACCTTAGCATCTATTGTAGAAGAACTATTAAAAATAGGGTTTAAAGCATAGTACAAATAAAAATTCCAAGTATTATAACCTGCTCCTAATGTTAGCCCATATTGTAAGTTGTTAAAGGCACTATTATTTTTAAGACTAATATTTTCTGGAGAACCTTCAAACTTGGTACTATTCGCAAATATGTAACCTAATTTAAAGCCTGAATAGATACGCCAAAACTTATAATCTGTTGCTGTGGAAGTACGCCATCTATATTCTATTGGCATCTCAACCATGTAGGTTGTAAACTTGTTTTTAGTATAAGTAACTTCTGTTTCATCTATAATTTGAAATAATGTATCACCATTAGAATCCTCATAGATTTGCATATTTTGATTGAAAGAATTAAAAGACAAACCTAAACCTAAACCAATAGCCTTATTTCGTTTTTTATTAATTGGCATGTCTTTAGTATACCCAAAATGAAAACCTCCAGAAAAACCACTCTGAGATAATCCAGAAGGCTTTTTACCTATAAGATTGTACGTTAACCCAAAATAAAACTGATCTTCTTTATATAATGAATCAATTTCTTGAGTGTTGATATTTAATTCTTCTTGAGAAAAAGAGTAAAAGGTAATAAGACAAAGAGAAAAGAAAAGTATTATAGATTTCATTTGATTTTAATTTTTGTGCCTTATAGCTACAAGCCTAACGCTATTCTAAATTACTTTTTACAAATAATTTATTTGCAATTATTCTATTTACAATATACTAAAATAGGAAGATTTAAAACAAATAAAAGGCGTTTTGAAATTTCAAAACGCCTTTTTATAAAATTAAGAATATATGCTACTAATTATCAAGTGCATCACCTTTTTTGGTAGTGTAATTAATTTTAAGTGCATTAGTTTTACGTAATTCTTGCTTAACATCTGTAAGCACACCCATTTTTGCATCTCTATCTACTTTAAGAGAAACAGTAAGTGTTGGCACTAACTCTTCTGCTAATGCAGCACGTTCTGCAGCAATAAATGCTTGAACCTGTTCAACACTTTGCAACTTATCGTTTAATTGTATTCTATCTTCAGTACCATAAGTATCTATATAATTTGGACTTGGTTTTCCAATATAAATATAACTTATAGGCTTCTTTTTATCTAATTTCTCAATCTGATTTGCTTTTGGTAAACTATTTTGGATTATTAAATTATCCTCTTTAATTACTGTAGCAACCATAAAGAAAAACAGAAGCATAAATACAATATCTGGTAAAGATGCTGTTGAAATTGGAGGTAAACCTCCATCTTTTTTCTTTTTAAATTTAGACATAGTGTTTATGTTAATTTGTTAATCTCTTTTTGCCTCAGCTTCAGAGAATTTTTGAGGTACTATTGCTTTAATTGCTTCTAGCTTCTCTTTTAAGTTTTCTCTTACTTTTGGCTCTGTTGAAGGATCTTGATACATTTCTGTAGCTTGAACAAAATCCATTTCTAAATTTGGATAGTCCTTCTTAAACTCACGGTTTCTAATATCGTTGTAAGCTGCTAAAATTTCATTTTGCACAGCTATGTACGTTTTATAATCTGTAAGTCTATCGTTAGCTAAAGAAATAACTGCCTTGTCTAAGTTATCAGAAGAGGCTTTATCACCTTCTCCTTTACATCTTTTACAAACGTCTTTTCCTTCTCCTCCTCCATTATCAAGAAATTTCACAGCTTGAGCTCTTAATTCATTAAGCGGTACAAGTTCTGAATCTCCTCCAGAAGTTAACAATATCTCATTTTTACTATTTAAAGTTAAAGCGAAAATGTTTTTTTCTTTAATAATAACAGGTACATCTGTTGGCGGCTCCCATGGTGGTAACTTTCTACTTAATCCAGAATCTGTTGCGATGTCTGTTGTTACTAGAAAGAATATAAGTAATAAGAAGGCAATGTCAGCCATAGAGCCTGCATTAACTTCTGGTGCTGATCTTTTTGCCATAATTATTTAATTAATTTTTTAACTCCTGAGAATACCATTGATGCAATTGCAACAACACTTAATATATAAAAAGCAATTAAACCACCTCCTACAAATCTTGATTCTCCTTCTGTTGCCATAACTCCATCGTAAGCATATACTTTACCTACTAAAGGATCTCCTCCTGAAAGACCATATCCTATTATTAGCACTAAAGCAAAAGCACCAACACCTATTAAAGTGTTTTTAATGTTTCCGCTACCACCAAATAAATTAGTGATTACAAAGAAAACTACTAATGCTAATGTTAAAGCTAATATTATATAAGCTATCCAAGCCATTGGTTCTAATAAAGAAGTATCTCCTGCAGCTGCAAGACCTTTTACTTCTTCTTCACCTTTTGCGATAATACGGAAAAGTGAAATTATACCAACTAAACTTAATAGAGCTACAACTATTTTTAAAATCTTATGCATAATCTTATGTTTTTAAATTTTAGTTAATAGCTTATTTTTTATATTTCGATAACATATCCATTAAAGTGATAGAAGAATCTTCCATGTCATTTACAATACTGTCAATTTTTGCTACAATATAGTTGTAGAAAACTTGTAATATAATTGCTACAATAAGACCAAATACAGTTGTTAATAAGGCTACTTTAATACCACCTGCTACTAACGTTGCATCCATTCCACCTGCAGACTGAATTTTATCAAAGGCTTGAATCATACCAATTACCGTACCCATGAACCCTAACATTGGAGCTAATGCGATAAATAATGATATCCAAGATACATTTTTCTCTAATTGTCCCATTTGAACTCCACCGTAAGCTACAACAGCTTTTTCAGCAGATTCTAAGCTATCGTCAGCTCTATCTAAACCTTGATAGAAAATAGATGCTACAGGACCTTTTGTGTTTCTACATACTTCTTTTGCTGCTTCAATACCACCTGATTGTAGTGCGTCTTCAACATTTTGAGTTAATTTTTTTGTGTTTGTAGAAGAAAGGTTTAAAAAGATAATTCTTTCAATAGCAATTGCTAATCCAAGAATTAAACAAAGTAATACAATTCCCATAAAACCAGGTCCACCTTCAATAAAACGTTTTTTAAGTTCTTGGTGGAACGTTAATTCTTCTGCTACATCATCTGCTGCTGCATCTTGTGTAGTCGCAATAGTCGTAGCAATTGTTGCTGCGCTCGTAGTTGCATTAGCTGTGCCAAATGCCATTAAAAATACTATGGCTAGGATAGAAAATAATCTTTTCATGTTTTTGATCTTAATTTTATTAATTAGTTAAAGTGTTAAAGATATAAAAAAAAAGGAAGTAAATATAAAAATATTAATAGAGCTTGTAGAAAATTCTTACTCAAGCCCTAAATGTATTTTAATAATTTCCGATTTCAAATTAAATGAAAAAAAAGTTAAGTCTCAAATTTTAAATGATAATTTTAAGCCATTTCTCCTCTTAATGCAGTTTCATATATGGTTTTAAACAAGTTAGGTGTAATATTTTCTCCTAACAAATACATGAGTTTACTAACCGCTGCCTCGGTTGTGATGTCTTTTCCTGAAATTAAACCTATTTTTTTTAGTTTTTCACTAGTTTCATACTGTCCCATCATGACACTTCCGCCAGAACATTGTGTAATATTGATAATATGTATGCCTTTTTTAATGGTTTCTTTTAATAATAAAATGAACCAATCTTCGGTTGTACAATTTCCGGCACCATAAGTTTCGATAATAACACCTTTTAGGTTTGGCGTATTAAATATACAGCGCAACAATTGTTCCGAAATGCCCGGAAACAACTTTATTAACGCTATATTTTTATCTAAATTTTTATGAACCAACAGTTTTTTTCTTTCATTGGGTTTAAATAACGCATCGTTATTTACCTTTAAATGTACGCCAGACTCTGCTAAATCAGGATAGTTTAAACTTGCAAAGGCTTCAAAATGCTCTGCGTTTATTTTTGTAGTTCTATTTGCTCTATATAATTTATATTCAAAATACAAGCACACCTCTTTAATTATAGGTTTACTATAATGTTGCAAAGAAGCAACTTGTATAGAAGTAATTAAATTCTCTTTGGCATCTGTACGCAAATCTCCAATTGGTAATTGAGAACCTGTAAACACTACTGGTTTTGCTAAATGTTCTAACATAAAACTTAAAGCAGACGCAGTATAACTCATTGTATCGCTACCGTGTAATACCACAAAACCATCAAATGTGTCGTAATTCTCTTCAATAACCTCAGCAATCTCAACCCAATATTTGGGCTCCATGTTACTAGAATCTATTGGTTCTATAAAAGAAAACGTTTCTATATTACAATCTAAAAGCTTTAGTTCTGGAATACGAACCAATAAATTATCGAAATCAAACGCACGTAATGCTCCTGTTTCGGGATCTTTTATCATACCAATAGTTCCACCGGTATATATAAGGAGTATGTTCGGAATTGTTTTTGTCATTTATTCGCTTTTAACTAACAGTATTTAGCTTTTGGTTACACGCCAAAAATGGCTTTAGAATTCTCTGTTGTAATATCGGCAATTTTTTCTTCAGAAATATTATAGATTTCCGAAAGCTTCTCCACGACCTTTAATATATAAGTACTTTCATTTCGCTTTCCGCGGAAAGGTTTTGGTGCTAAATAAGGAGAATCGGTTTCTAAAACAATATGTTTTAAATCGATTTCATTTAAAAACTGATCTATTTTACCATACTTAAATGTCGCTACACCACCAATACCCAATTTCATATTATAAGAAATAGCTTGATGGGCGTGCTCTAAAGTTCCTGTAAAACAATGAAAAATCCCGTAAAGATCATCACTCTTTTCTTCTTCTAATATTTCAAAAATTTCATCGAACGCTTCACGGCAATGTATTACAATTGGTAATTTATGTTGTTTTGCTAACTGTATTTGATATCTAAAAGCTTCTTGTTGTATTGCCAACGTACTTTTATCCCAATACAAATCGATACCAATTTCGCCAACGGCATAAAACTTATGGCTATCTAACATTTCTACAACATGTGCCAATTCCTCTTTATAGTTCTCCTTTACATGTGTTGGGTGTAAACCCATCATTAAAAAAATATTTTCAGGATAGTCTTTTTCTAATTGCAACATAGATGCTGTGTATGTAGAATCTATTGCAGGAATAAACAATCTTGAAACATTTGCTTCTATAGTACGCTGCATTACCTCCGCTCTATCTTCATCGAAAGCCTCACTATATAAGTGTGTATGTGTATCTGTAATAATCATGCGGTAAAAATAAAAAAGTCATCGGTTTAATGATGACTTTTTATGATTCTATTTTCTATAAAGTTCTGATAAATAAATTTAACCCTAACTAAAAATTATAATTTAGAGCTTACTCTAATTTATCTAACAACTTTTGAGCCTCTTTATAGTCGTCTGCTTCTTCAGAGATTTGTTTTAAAAGCACAATAGTAGCATCAATATTTTTTTGCTTCAACCTACTTAATGCCGAATACCACAATGCCCTGTCTTTATATGCAGATTCTCCTGCAATAATTTTATTTAATTGGGAGTCCGCTACCTTATAATTATCCAATTCTATATTAGTAATAGCATAATACAATTGTAATTCGCTGTTTTCAGGATCTTTTTCAAGCACATTTTTTAATAACACATTTGCTTTTTCATAGTCCTTATTATTAAAGGCTTTTGTAGCAGCTATTAAATCTTTTACGCTACCTCTAACAATTGTCATTGGTTCGTGTGCGTTATAATCTGAATACGTGGGATTAGAAAACTGATTAAAAGCAAAAACACCTAAAAAGATAACCACACTTGCAGCCATTGCCAGCTTTGCAAATCTAAACACTTTTGAAGGTTGTGGCTTAGTTGCTACTGCTTTCGCTTTATTAAAATGATTAGTAGATATACTTTCTAAGTTCTTTTTAAAGTCATTTGTTTCAGCTTCATTTCTAATGCTATTTTGCAAATAAATAGTAGCGTCTAAAAACACTCTAAAACTTTGCGCAAATGCTTCGTCACTATCACGTCTGTTTTCAAAAGCTAGGCTTTCTTCCGCAGATAATTCATTATTTATATAACTATCGAATAAAATGTAATCCTGATCTTCCATATCAATTAAAAATTAAGTTGATTAAATTTTGGCGACTCTTGAACCAACTTTGTTAATTGCCCAATGCATAACGATTTCTTTTTTCGAGCATAAGCATAAGTTACACCTAAACTTTTAGCAACATCTTCCATAGATTTTATTTTAAAAGTTGCTTTTATTAAATCTTTACACGCTGTACCCATTTTTTGGAACATCTCGTTAAACAAAGCTTGTTTTTCTCCAAATAGCGAGGTTTCAAAGGCTAGTTCTTGTGCATCGTCATCTATAGATAAAACTTCTTCGTTAATTGTTACCTCTTTATTTTTATTTTTTTTGAGTGCGTTTAACCACTTACGTTTACAAAGCAAAAAGAAATAAGCATCAAAAGGACACGTAAGTTTCAAGTCTTGTTCTTTTGCTTGATTATATATAGTAACAATAGTTTCTTGTATAATGTCTTGCGCTTTATCTGCATCGCCACTATTCTGTTTTATATAATTAACCACTTTAGGCACGAACTTATCGTAAATAGCTTGTATAATAAAAGAGTTATTATTTAATAATCCTTCTATATACTTTTGATCTTCATGAATTTTCTTCCCACTCATAAGTCCTTGTTTTTCGGTTAGTTTCCTACGAATTTAAAAAAACTTTAGAAAAGAGAGGTAACAATTTTTAAATGGTTTTGATATAAGGTTGTAAAAGGCAAAACGCCAATAACTTTATAACAAAACATTAAGCTATAAACATTTAGAAATTATGAAAAATTCAATTTTAATTATCGCGACAGTAGTATTAAGCTTTTTAAATTTAAATGCTACAACCTTAAAAACGAACCCAAACACTGCAACAAGTGTAGATATTACAAAAGATGAAATAGTACAAATTTTTGATTGGACTGTTAAAACAACAACTGGTGAATTTGCAGGAACAGCCTCTACTTTATTCGACGCCAAAAGAATATCAAACATGTTAGGACAAGGCACGATAGTACTTGAGCAAAAAATCACCAACTATTATGTATTAAAAAGTGAAATGCATTCTAAAACTAATAGAGCTTATTTCTGGGAAGTAAAGAGCGAATACGGTTATGCTAAAGGATATAGCTCTAATGAGTTTTCTGCTAAAAAGATGATGCATTTAGTAGTAAAAGGAGATATCGTTTCTTACAAAATTATAGAGAGTAAAAACAAATAAAAAGCAGAATAGACACAAGAAGCTCTTGATGTATTATCGATATTAGATTACTACCTATAAAAGACCAGGAAATAATTTTTTTTCTGGTCTTTGTTTTACATTAAAAAGTATAGAATTAAAACAAGCTATTTGACTTATATAAAACCTAATTTACAGTTAATTAACTCAAAACAGCAAGTAATATAATGTACTTAAGAAATTAACAGATTTTCAATTAACTTTGAAATTACAGTTTTTGTATCTTTAAATTCTTAACCAACCAACGCTATTATGAAAAATCTAATAACACTTTTCATTATTCTTTTTATCTCTCAAAAGGCAATAAGTCAAGAAAACCAAGTAGTAGATACAACTAGAAGAGTTGCTAATATTACATATAAAAAGAACGGTAGCGAAGTTACCTTTACACCAGAAACACCTCCATTAACTCAAATAGCAGGAGCTCCAACAGCATTTTACAAACACTTTTGGGAGCTAGGAGATGGTGATTACAGCAACGAAAAAGCACCTACAAAACAATATAAAAAAGAAGGCGAATACGAAGTTAAATATTGGGCAACCAATGTTTACGACAATGGAAAACCACCAACATCAAGGCCTAAAAAAATTAAAGTTGACGATGCTAATGATTCTGCAGAAGCTTCTAATACTATGGCAGACGATCTTACGCTCTTGCGTAACAGAGAACCTATGCCCGAAGAAGAAATGGTTGTAGTTATGAGTTATAAAAATTATAAAGACTACGCTACTAGCGGAACGCTTCATCTTTATTTTAATGAACAAAAGTATAAAGCCGATAATTTTGAATTAGCAGATACCAGACTTTATAATAACGAAAGACAAATAGATAGTGAAGACTTTGTTTTTACACACGAAGTTAACGATGAGCGTAGTTTTTACGCTTCGTCTAAAAACGAAATAAATTTACTTCGTGCACATTTTCAAGACTCTACAGAAAAGGAAGATCTTGAGCTTACACTTATGGAAACTAAAGCAACATATAAAAAATCAAGCACCATTGCTTTTGAGAATATGAAACCTAACGAAGAACGTAACATCTTCTACACTTTTAAAACAACACCAGAAATGTTGAAGGATACAAGTGCCATAATTTCGGTTAGAAGTATTTATATTCCAGATAACAATTACAAAACTCACAAAGTAAAAGACATGGAAATGGAGATTGTAACCTCTCACGATCCTAATAAAATGTCATCAAATTCTACCTTTTTAAATTATAGATTGGTTCGTTTTAAAAGACCAAAATTTAAAATTCGATTCCAAAACAATGGCGAAGGTCCGGCAAGCACTATTCGTTTGGAAACAGATGTTCCAGATATGTTCAATAAATCTACCATTCAAGTCGAAGACATGTATCCAAAGGTGAAAATCTGTCCAAAAACTGAAGTCAATTACAGTTGCCTAGACACTACCTATACCGATAAGCAAGCCATTTTCACTTTCAAAAACATCTATCTTCCTGGAAGCGAACAAAAAAATGTAAAGGATTACGATTCTACTCAAGGTTTTGTAAAATACAGTTTAAACTTTAGCAAAGATTTTCATAAACAAAAAACGAAATCAAGAACCGCTATTATTTTCGACAAAAACGAACCTATAATTACCAATTATTCTACAACTCGTTTTTTACCAGGCATCTCAATTGGAGCAAAAACAGGGTACAATGCGTTTAGTGATCTTGAAGATTCTAAAAGTTATTTTGTAGGCGCTACTATTTCACCTTATAAATCTTACAAGTGGTATTGGCAGGTTGAGTTATTAAACAGTTTTCATGAATATAACGACAACACTACGGTTACTGTCGAAGATATTGACTCACCTACTTTTATTGGCATACAGCGTACCACTAAAAAAACTAGTTACAATAATGTAGATTGGGAATTACCTGTTTTAGCACGATACAACGTAAATAATTATATTGGTTTAGGAGCCGGATTACAAGGCATGATTTCGTTAAGTGAAAAGAATACCGAGAGCACAACTATAGAGCGAGCAGAAAGCATAAATGGAGTCGAAATTGGTCCCTACACTCAAATTAGTGAGACCGCTAACAGCACAACAAATTCTTTTAACAACTTTAGAACTGGTTTTCTAGTAGAAGCCACTGCAGGTTTTGCGAGAATTGGCCCTAGTGTTGGAGCACGCTATGTTATCAGTTTTAAAGAAAACTATAATTACATGCAATTTTATGCTATCTGGAAATTCTGATGCTAAGCCTCTTTTGGAAACTCACTCATTTGAAAATTATTATAATTAATTATGAAAAACCACTTACTCATTCTCTGTTTTCTTTGCTTCGGAAGTGTGTTTTCGCAAACCTTAGAAAATAGAATCTATGAGGCTACAGACGCTTTTAATCTTACTAAATCTACTGAAGCATTAACTACATTAAACAATAGTATTACATCTTTTGAAGCACAATTGTCTACAACAGACGATTACTTGGCATTTGTAAACCTACTCCTAAATAAAGCACATTACTTAAAAGCGAATAACAATAATACAAAAGCGATTAATAGCTACGAAAAAGCGTTTCTGCTTTATAATAATAAAGTTGCATCTGTTTATAAATACAATATTGTCGATTATTGTTTAATTCCATTAGGTGTGCTTTATAACGAAATTGGAGATCATACAGCTGCCGAAAACATTATAAAAACCTACATCTCATTAGCCGAAAAAAACAAAAACAATACACAACGTGTTGCAGGAGCTATAAATTTATCGCGTTTGTACCAAACCATTGGAAGGCATCAATTAGCTATTGATATTGCAAATTATGGCCTCAATATAAAACAAGCTAGTACGCTGCAAAAAAACAAGTTAAAACTTATAAAATCGAGAAGTGAAGCAAGGCTAAATAAAAAAGCAAAATTCATAAATAACGGTGACATTGTGCTTAACTTTAAAACACAATCTATAGAAGCTTTAGAATTGGCTTACGAAATAGCTATTCAAAAAAAAGATTATGTATTAGCTTTAAAAATATTTAAAAACTTAAAAGGGCTCAAAACGAATGTACTGTCATCAGCAAATAGTTTGTCTAAAATTTATATTGAAGAAGCACAACTCTACTTACTACTTAAGCAACCCGAGGACACTAAAAAAAGTTTGAAATCTGCTTTAAAATTATTGATTCCTAATTATAGTTCTAAGGCAATGCCTTTAGAAACTGACTTATATCCAGAGAATGCTTTTATTGGGATTTTCGATTTATTTGCTGAAATACAAACCAATCCTAAAAAAGCAATTGAGTATTACAATTTAAGTTTTTATGTAAGTGATTTGCTCACTGAAAACATTACATCTCAAGAAGGGAAACTTATAGCACTAAACGAAAAACGCAAGCGAAGCGAAGAAAGTTTAAACCTATTATATTATCTACAAAATAACAGTGATGACACTAAATACACATTAGAAGCATTACAACTCTGCGAACGCTATAAAGCTTCGGTTTTAAAAGAAACTATTAGTAAAAAAAACTTATTAAAGGAACATCCAAAAGATTCACTTTTAATAACACAACAAAAGCTTTTAAATAATCAAGGACAGATTATTAATAAACTAACAAGGGCTCCTTTTACTAATTTTACTGAAGACCAAAAACTAGAACTTAGAGAACAATTATCTTCAATAAATATTGAATTAAAAGACTTAAAAAGCATCATTAATAAAAAGTACACTACTAAGTCAAAAGCCTCTTTAGATATATTAAAACTTAATACTAAATTAATAAAAGACCAATCTACATTGGTAAATTACTTTTATGGTAAAAATGCGCTTTATCAAATTATTGTTTCAGATAAAGCAACAGCTTTTAATAAGATTCTTTTAAATGATGTAAATACTAAAGCTATTAAAACCTTTATAAAGTATTTTGATAATCCTTCTGCTATAAACAACAATATCTCTAAATATACTGCAGATGCGCATTCACTTTACAAACTATTAAAATTAAATGAAGTAAAAGACAAAAAGAACCTCATTATTATTCCAGATGGCTTTTTAAATTTCATTCCTTTTGATGCCCTTTTAACTACAAAAACTGAAAGTAAGACTTTCGGAAACATGCCGTTTTTTGTAAAATTTCATACAGCAGTTTTTAACTCTAACATTTCATTATATATAAAGGACAATTCTACTAAAGTAAAACATAGTGTTTTAGGTGTATTTCCTGTTTTCAAAAATACTTCTCAAGAATTAATTTACTCAATAGACGAAGCCAAAAATATTAAAAAAAAAATAGAGAGTACATTATTAATGCGTGATCAAGCCACTAAAAGTAACTTTCTAAAACAAGCCAACGAATACTCTATTCTTCATATATCCACACATGGAACAAGTGGTGATTTTTTTGAGCCTGCACAAATAGCTTTTATAGACCAACCAATATCTACTACCGAGCTATATGGGCTAAATTTAAATCCAGAATTGGTAGTTTTAAGCGCTTGCGAAACAGGTGTTGGCGAAATAAAACGTGGAGAAGGCGTTTTAAGTATTGCAAGAGGTTTCCAATATGCTGGAGCAAAAAGAATATTGTATTCGCTTTGGCAAATTAGTGATTTATCGACATCGCAAATAATGACTTCCTTTTACAAAAAATTGTACAATAGTAAATCTATAAGTTATGCGAATCAACAATCGAAGTTAGATTACATCAATAATGAAGATATAAAAAACTTAAAAAAATCACCATATTATTGGAGCGCCTTTACACTTTACGGAAGTTTTGATAAAGTTAATGAAACTAATAATTTATGGCTAATTATTGGACTGTCACTTGTAATTATAGTACTTTTACTGTGGTTATTTAAACGGAAAAATGGAAAATAAGCTCTGGGATCATTTACTTCAAGAAGGATACAAAAAAATAAAACTAAGACTCACACAAACTAATCATTTTGAAGTAAGAGCTAGTATTAATGGTGTAAAAGGACTTTTTATTTTAGACACAGGAGCATCTAATAGTTGTATTGGTTTTGAAGATGTCGATTTTTTTAACCTAAAAGCCAAAGCTTCAAACATAAAAGCTGCAGGAGCAGGAGCAACAGATATGCTAACTCAAACAGCATCTAAAAACACTATTAAAATTGGTAGTTGGAAAAACTTAAACCTTACCTTAGTCCTATTCGATTTAACACATGTAAATACAGCCTTAACAATGCATAATGCAAAACCTGTAAATGGTATTATTGGTGCTGATGTATTAAAAAAAGGAAAAGCAATTATAGATTATAACAAGAAATACCTTTACTTAAAATCGCTATAGTGCAATAATTTTATTACATTTATTAAGCTATGCCTTTCACATAAAAACTCCCTTAAAATATGAGTACCTCCATTGTTATTGCAGACGACCATCCATTAATGCTTCGCGGCTTAAGTGATTTTTTATCCTCTAAAGGATACAACATTTTAGGAAAAGCAGAAGATGGACAGGCGGCATACAATCTCATTATTAAACACAAACCAGATATTGCTGTTCTAGACATAAGAATGCCTTATTTAACAGGCTTAGATGTTGCCGAACAATGTCAAAAATACGAGCTAGACACGAAAGTAATTTTAATTACTTTCGATAATGAAGAGGCTCTTTTCGATAAAGCGAGAGCATTTAATGTATATGGTTATATATTAAAAGAATTTGCTATTGAAGAAATTGAAATATGTATTGGTCATGTTGAAAAAAACGAAAAGTATTTTAGTGAAGAAATAGCCTCTTATTTAAACTCTAAAATAAAATACTCTAATGCACACATTAAAGATTTACTAACCAAAACAGAATTGAAAGTTGTTAAGCTGCTATCGAAAAACAAATCTAATCAAGAAATTTCCGATACGCTACAGAGTTCTATAAGAACAATAGAAAAACACAGAAGCAATATTGTAAAGAAATTAAAACTTCAAAAGTCTCATAATGCACTTATGCTTTGGGCTAATTTGAATAAAGATTTATTCTAGTTTTATTTCTTAAAATTAGATTTTTAGCGTTTTGAGATAATAATAAAATGCTTTTTAAAATTACTTTTTTTACACAAAAAACCCAACTAACCAACAATAACAAAGCTCACGAAGGATTATTAGCTAAATTTTAAATCCGAAAAAATACGTAGTTCTACGTATTTTTTTTACCGTTTATTCGAAGTATATTTATAATGCTATTAATCAATGACTATAAGAGAAACCAAAGCTCTACATTATAACTAATGTAGAGCTTCTCTTTTTTTAGCTGGTTGTTTTTTGACTAAAACTAATCAATATCTTATCTTATTTCAATCCTTTCTTTTTTTCTGAAACAAGTCAATAATTAATAAAACTAGCGTTTTTAAATTAAAGAATAAATTACAGTGTAACTTCAAAAAACATAAGAAATAACGCTAACCAGTATATAAAAAAGGGGTCTACAGTGTTTTACACATTTAATTAAATCTCATAAAAATACGTAGTTCTACGTATTTTTTAAATCAAATATTCACATTATCTTTATAATGCTATTAATCAATTACTTTAAGGGTAATTTAAGCTCTACATTACAACCTAATGTAGAGCTTTTCTTTTTTTAGTAAATAAACATTAGTGGTATCCTATATTACTTCAATTGGTTATTCTCTATAAAACGAGTTGTAAAGCTATTGATCTTAAGTTTTTTTACTTAACAATAAAACCCGGTAAATATTAAAACTAAAAAAACACGTAGTTATACGTGTTTTAAATAGGTTATTGAAACTATCTTTATAATGCTATTAATCATCTATCATTAAGGAAAAACCAAAGCTCTACATTATTACTTAATTTAGAGCTTCTCTTTTTAAACACTCTTAGTTTGTTAATAGTTACTTTCTACCAAGCTATTACATTTTCTATCTATTCTTTACTATTAATTTTAAAAAACAAAATTGAAATATATTGAAAACTAGCGTTTTTAAGTCTAATTAAAAAAGTAGAAATCAAAGTAAAAACCAAACACAAAACAAGCAAACAAGTAGTAAAACATAACAGTTCGAGCGTTTATTTTCTTTTTAAAAACTTAAAAAAAATACGTAGTTCTACGTATTTTTTTTAACGTTAATACAAGCTATCTTTATAAAGCTATTAATTGATTTTTAAGGGAAGAAATTAATTAAAAAAAGCTCTGTACTGTAAAAGGTACAGAGTTTTTAATTAATCCAAAAACAACCTCAAACCTATGGAAGAATTAGATGACACAAAAAACAACAAGCTAATTTTTGGAATTATTACTATTGCAATAATTCTAATTTGCTTTAACATTATTACTGTATTCGTGCATTAACACACTAAACTCTTAAACACAAAAAGCTCCTCTATTAGAGGAGCTTTTTGTGTTTATAAACTATTTATATATTAAAGCTCTAAAGCTTTCTTAATATCATTGTTCATTAATAACTCTACTGGGTTTTCTAGGGCTTCTTTAACAGCAACTAAGAAACCAACACTTTCTTTACCATCGATAATTCTATGGTCGTAAGATAAAGCAACATACATCATAGGATGAATAACAACTTGTCCATCAACCGCAATTGGTCTTTCTATAATGTTATGCATTCCTAAAATACCACTTTGTGGTGGGTTAATAATTGGCGTAGATAACATACTACCAAAAACACCTCCATTAGTAATAGTAAATGTTCCTCCTGTCATTTCATCTACAGTAATCTGTCCATCTCTTGCTCTAAGTGCTAAACGTTTTACTTCAGATTCTACACCTCTAAATGTTAAGCTTTCTGCATTTCTAATTACCGGAACCATTAAACCTTTTGGTCCAGAAACTGCAATACTAATATCTACAAAATCGAAAGTTTTCATTTCCTTACCGTCAATCATAGAATTAACCGCTGGATACATTTGTAATGCACGAACTACTGCTAAAGAGAAGAAAGACATAAATCCTAAACCAACACCATGCTTTGCTTTAAACGTTTCCTTATATTCTTTTCTAAGTGCAAAAATTGGAGACATATCTACTTCGTTAAAAGTAGTTAACATTGCTGTTGTGTTTTTAGCTTCAACTAAACGTTCTGCTACTTTACGACGTAGCATAGACATTTTAGAATTTGAAGAGCTACGGTTTCCACCTGTTGGCGTTCCCATAGAAGGCACTGCATTTACAGCATCGTCTTTAGTTACACGACCATCTTTTCCTGATCCAGAAATAGTACTTGCATCCATACCTTTTTCTGCTAAAATCTTTTTTGCTGCAGGACTTGCTGTACCTGTTGCATATGTTTTAGCTTCTGTAGCTTTTGGAGTTTCTACTGCTGCTTTTGGTGCTTCTGCTTTAGTTTCTACTTTTGGTGCATCAGAAGATCCTTCTGGTTTTGCAGCACTTGTATCTATTAAACAAACAATTGCTCCAACTGCCACAGCATCACCTTCTTCAGCTTTTAGCGTTATTGTTCCGCTAGCTTCTGCAGGTAGCTCTAAAGTAGCTTTATCACTATCTACTTCTGCGATAGCTTGATCTTTTTCTACATAATCACCATCTTGAACTAACCATTCTGCTATTTCAACTTCTGTAATAGATTCGCCTGGCGAAGGTACTTTCATTTCTAAAATCATCGTAATGTAATTTTGTTATAATGTCTTGTTTACTATTGTATTATTTTGAAGAATACATTTGTAATCCACTAATTTTATTATTGTTATCTAAAAGAAAAAAGGCTTCTCCTACTCCATTCTCGAAAGTTACTTTATAGTTATGCCCTGTTCTTATTATTTCTTTTAATTCTACTGCTTTAATATTACCTAAAGCTTCTGCATTAATGTTTGTTTTAAAGAATGTTTTCGTCTTTTCTAATGTCAATGTTTTTTGAAAGTTGGCACTAAACATATTGTAAACACTCTCGAAATCTCCATTATTATAATTGGTTTGAAAATCTGAAATTACTGTTTTATAATTCGCCTCTTCAGTTTGGGCAAAACCCAAAGAGAAACTTAATACTGCAACTATAATTAATAAAATTCTTTTCATGATATTATATTTAAATGGTTTAACGCTGATTGTTTTTTGTTTTATCAAATACGTAATCAATAACTTCTTGATGACGCTTTTTAGATCTAACAGAACTTCCTGCAGATGGTGCTCCATAAGCACGCCTTGATGCTACTCTAAATGTTTTAGCTTCATCAAAATGCATTAACATATGTGCATAAGCTCCCATATTTCTTGGTTCTTCTTGAGCCCAAACAATATCTTCTGCTTTATTATATTTCTTTAATGCTTCACGCATTTTCTCTGCCGGTAATGGGAATAATTGCTCTACTCTTACAATAGCAATATCATCACGTTTTAAAGTTTCACGTGTTTCATCTAAATCGTAATAGAACTTTCCTGTTACAAAAATTAATGTTTTAACCTTATCAACCTTTGCTTCTACATCATCAATTACTGTTTGGAAACTTCCGTTAACAAAAGACTCTACAGTCGATACTGCTTTTGGGTGACGTAATAAACTTTTAGGAGTAAATACTATTAAAGGTTTTCTAAAATTTGCTTTCATTTGCCTTCTTAACAAATGAAACATGTTTTCTGGAGTTGTACAATCTGCAACAAACATATTGTCTTTTGCACATAATTGCAAGTAACGCTCCATTCTAGCCGATGAATGTTCTGCGCCTTGGTTTTCGTAACCATGAGGCAATAACATTACTAATCCGTTTTGTGTTTTCCACTTATCTTCTCCTGCAGAAATATACTGATCTAACATTATTTGGGCACCGTTACTAAAATCTCCAAATTGTGCTTCCCAAATAGTTAGTGTTTTAGGGCTCGCCATAGCATAACCATAATCGAAACCTAC
This sequence comes from uncultured Lacinutrix sp., assembly GCF_947500605.1. Classification (GTDB taxonomy): domain Bacteria; phylum Bacteroidota; class Bacteroidia; order Flavobacteriales; family Flavobacteriaceae; genus Lacinutrix. The sequence goes on from NZ_CANMSJ010000002.1 coordinate 109,374, forward strand.
AACACCGTATTCTGATAATAATGAATTGTAAATATGAAATTGACCTTGCGTATCGCTTATGTTATTATGTAAGATAATTTCTTCTTCACTATCCTCTACCTTAACAACTGCATGTCTGTGAGAGAATGTACCACGCTCTACATCTTGACCAGAAATTCTAACATTGTAACCTTCTGTTAAAAGTGATCCGTAGGCTAAATGTTCTGCCATTGCCCAGTCTAATTGATTATCGTCGAACATCGTTTGACGAGACTCTATTAGTCTTTCTATTTTACGAATAAACTTTTTATCTTTTGGTAAGTTTGATATAACCTTAGTTATATCTTCTAAGTTCTTTTTAGAGACTTTGGTGTCTATATCTTTCATCATCTCTACTTCGTCAACACGTGTAAAATCTTTCCACGTAGACTCCATAAATGGTGTGATTACTGTTTTATCTTCTTTTCTTGAAGCGTCTAATTTCTCTTCAAGAGTATCTTTATATGCTTTTTCTAATTGCTTAACATGGTCTTTTCCTATTACACCTTGAGCAATTAATTTTTCGGCATAGATATTTCTAGGGTTTGCGTGCTTAGAAATTGCCTTGTACAATTTAGGTTGTGTAAAACGTGGCTCATCTCCTTCGTTATGACCATATTTTCTATAACCTAACATATCTATAAATACATCACGCTTAAAATTCATTCTAAAATCTAAAGCAAATAATGTAGCGTGTACTACTGCTTCTGCATCGTCTGCATTAACATGTAATACAGGAGATAATGTTACTTTACCAACATCTGTACAATACGTACTCGATCTAGCATCTAAGTAATTTGTAGTAAAACCTACTTGGTTATTTACTACTATATGTATGGTACCATTAGTTTTATAACCATCTAATTGTGCCATTTGAACCAATTCGTAAACCAAACCTTGACCAGCTATTGCTGCATCTCCATGGACTACTATTGGTAAAACTTTACTAAAGTCGTCTTTATAAAATTCATCTTGTTTTGCTCTTACAATACCTTCTACAACTGCTCCAACAGTTTCTAAGTGAGATGGATTTGGTGCAATACTTAATCTTATTTCTTTACCAGAATCTGATTTTCTTTTGCTTGTCCATCCTAAATGGTATTTTACATCACCATCAAACACTTTTTCTTCGTAATCTTTACCGTCAAATTCGCTAAAGATATCTTTTGCCGATTTTCCAAAGATGTTTGTAAGTGTGCTTAAACGACCTCTATGTGCCATTCCCATTATAAACTCTTCTACACCTAATTCTGCTGCTTTTTCAATGACAGCATCTAAAGCTGGAATTAAAGCCTCACCTCCTTCAAGAGAAAAACGCTTTTGCCCAACATATTTAGTATGTAAGAAACTCTCGAAAGACACTGCTTCGTTAAGTTTTTTAAGAATATGCTTTTTTTGATCTGAAGAAAATGCGGGTTGATTATCGTTAATATTCAACCTCTTTTGTATCCATTGGATTTCTTCAGGTTTTCTAATATACATGTATTCTACACCTATAGAATCGCAATAAATGCTTTCAAGATGATTTATGATTTCTTGAAGCGACTGTGCTCCAATGCCCAAAATCTCACCTGCACTAAAAACAGTTGACAAATCGGATTGTGATAAACCAAAATTTTCGATCTCTAAAGTTGGTGCATATTTTCTACGTGCACGTACAGGATTCGTTTTTGTAAACAAATGCCCTCTATTTCTGTAGCCATCTATTAATTTGACTACCTGAAACTCTTTTTGAACATGTTCTGGAATTTGTGTAGAAACTCCTTCTACAATGTCTCCATCCATGCCATAACTCTCACTACCAAAGTCGTAGCCTTGAAAAAAGGCTCTCCAACTTGGCTCAACAGAGTCCGGGTTTACTTGGTATTGTTCGTATAAATCAGCAAAGTATGCTGTATGTGCTGCGTTTAAAAAGGAATATTTATCCATTATTAAGTATAAGACGTGTTCGCTTCAACAAATTTTATCAAAAATACAACTTTCTCTAAAAATAGCTATGCTTTTCTTATATTTATGTCTTTCTTAACAAACTAATCTTTTTTTTATGACTTTAAAAACGCTTTCTTTAATAAAAACTGTTGCATTATTCTTGCTACTACTCTTCACCTTTTCTACTATTTCTGCACAAGACAACAACCAAAAAAGTGATTTTTGGGAAAACGTGCGTTTTGGAGGTGGCTTAGGATTAAGCACAGGAAGTAAAGTTTTTAGCGCCACTTTAGCACCTAGTGCTATCTACGATTTTAATTCTCAATTCTCTTTAGGTCTAGCATTAAGTGGCACATATTATAGTCAAAAAGATATTGCTAAATCTACTATATTAGGTGCGAGTATAATTAGTTTGTATAACCCTATTAACGAAATTCAATTATCTGCTGAATTTGAACAAAACCATGTAAGCAGAAATTTTGACAATCCCATTTTTATAGACGACAACTATTGGATTCCTGCTTTTTTTGTTGGAGCTGGATACAGAACTAACAATATAACAATAGGTATACGTTACGATTTACTTTATGATGATAACAAAAGTGTTTACGCTAATGCTTGGGTGCCTTTTATTAGAGTTTATTTTTAAAAACCAACAACCTATTATTCCTGAAATAATCAACTATTTTAAATTAAGACAGAACAATCTTAACTAATGACTTTTATCATTTTTTTTATCTGTTTATCAATCTATTTTTGTTCAACAAATAGATAAACCCATGAAAGCAACATTAAAACTAATTTCCGTATTATTTATAACACTACTTATAAGCTGCGGAGGTAAGGAAGAAAAAAAGAAAGAAAAATTTTCTTATCAAAAAAAAGCAATAACAGAACAAACAACAACTCCTAAAACAGAAGAAACACCAGCATCTAAAAAAGTAGATTTAGAAAATAAAGGTGTTGGACCTATTAAATCGGTAGACTTAAGTGCTGCTGTAAACCAAGAAATGGTAGCTCATGGAGCAGATGTATACAAAAAAATGTGTACTGCTTGCCATAGAACAGATAGAAAATTTGTTGGTCCAGCGCCAACAGGAATTTTAAAACGTAGATCTCCGGAATGGGTTATGAATATGATTTTAAATCCTGAACAAATGGTAAAAGAAGATCCTTTAGCTAAAGAATTACTAATAGAGTTTAATGGTTCGCCAATGGTAAACCAAGGACTTACTGAAGAAGATGCTAGAGCTGTTTTAGAATATTTTAGAACACTAAAATAATATACTACTTCTAGAAAATATTCTAAGTAATTTTTATACTTCTAGAAAAATTACTTAGAATATTTATTTTTAAACCAAACCTTTTGCCATTCTCTTTTTAATATTAAAAAGGAAACTTGCTCTGCAAGTATTAAAGTATCGCTACCGTCTAAACTTTTAATTGTATCCTCTGGAACATCAATAATATAAAGAAGGTTTAAATACTCGGCAAATTTTTCTTGAATAAGCTTATAAACGATTTCGTGTAGTAATAGTTTTAAACTTTTAGGCAGAATATCTTCATCGAAATCAAGATCGATATTAGCATATAAAAAATCCTTATTCAATTGAAGAATTAATTTTTTATATAAATTTAATTGATTCGCTTCGTCAATTAAATCTTGAAATGTTTCAGGAAGCTTCATATTATAAGACTTTATACTTTTCTTGTCATTAAAGAATTTCCAAAAGCTTTTAAAAGCTCTTTTTTCTCTTCAGAAATATTTAATGTTTCTAAAACCAAAAAGGCCTTGTTTGTATAATTTTCAATTTCTTTCTGGGTTGCTTCCGCAGATCCACTGCTAACAAAAAATTGTTTTACAGTTTCAATTTTTTCAAAATTATCTTCTAAATTAACAGTGAACAATTGCTCCAACTGTCTTGCTTCAGAAGCATCTAAAAACGCTAAAGCTTTTAAATACAAATACGTCTTTTTATTCTCAATAATATCTCCACCCACTTGTTTTCCAAAAGTTTCAGGATTACCAAAAGCGTCTAAATAATCGTCTTGTAATTGAAATGCAATACCTAACAAACGACCAAATTCGTAAATAGCGTCTTGGTCTTTTTGCGATGCGTTTGCAACAATAGCACCCATTTTCATGGCTGCACCAACTAAAACCGCTGTTTTATACTCAATCATTTTTAAATACTCTGGAATAGTAACATCTTCACGTGTTTCGAAGTCCACATCGTATTGTTGTCCTTCGCAAACCTCTAAAGCGGTTTTGCTAAATAATTTTGCTAAAGCTTGAAATGTTGCTGGTTCGTAATTTTCGAATAATTGATAAGCCATAATAAGCATGGCGTCACCAGATAAAATACCTGTATTAGTATCCCACTTTTCATGCACTGTTTGCTCTCCTCTTCTTAAAGGCGCAGCATCCATAATATCATCATGAACCAACGAAAAATTATGAAACACCTCTATACTTAACGCTGCATCCATCGCTTTTTTATAATCGCAATTAAAAATATCTGCGCTCATTAATGTTAAAACAGGACGTAAACGCTTACCGCCTAGCTTTAAAATATAATTAATAGGGTCGTATAAATTTTTTGGCTCTCGATCTTTATAAAAATTTTCTAAATAGTCTATAAATGTAGCTTGATAATCTTGAGTGTTCTGCATAGCACAAAAATAATGTAAAATAAATTCACCAAATAAAAGATACGTGTTAAGAAAACAATAAAACTTTGGAAACTTTTATTGTTTATAAAGTTTCCTTACGTACATTTGCATTTAAATTAATAAAAGAAGTTATCCGTTTTTTATGCGGAATATTAAAAATGAGAGAGAAAATTATAAATAAATCTGGAGAATTGTTTTTAACACTAGGCTTTAAAAGTGTTACTATGGATGATATTGCCAACGAATTAGGCATATCTAAAAAAACCATTTATCAGCATTTTGATAATAAAACAAAATTAGTAGAAGCAACTACCCTTAGTATCTTCAATAGCGTTTGCGATGGTATAGATTGTATTTGCGAAGCATCGCATAATCCTATAGAAGAATTATACGACATTAAAATGTTTGTGATGAATTATCTTAAAAACGAAAAAACATCACCACAGTTTCAGCTAAAAAAATACTATCCGAAAATACACCAGCAATTACAAATGAAACAATTTGAAAAAATGCATGTTTCAGTAAAAGGAAGCATTCAAAAAGGTGTCGACACAGGTTTATTTAGAGAAAGCATAGATGTAGATTTTATCTCTAGAATGTATTTTAATGGTATGTCTGGTATTAAAGACGAAAATATTTTTCCTTCAACATTATTTACAATGGAATATTTAATGGAAAGCTATTTAGAATATCACCTTAGAGCCATTTGCAGTGAAAAAGGATTACAAACACTTAATAAATTTATTAACACCAATCAATCTTAACTAATGAGAAAATTACTCATATTATTTAGTTTAATTATTAGCACAATTGCATACTCACAAGAAATCAAAACTGAGTTTACTTTACAAGAAGCTATTGATTATGCTTTAGAAAACAACCGACAGTCTAAAAATGCGGCTTTAGATATTGATGCTGCTATTAAACAAAAATGGGAAACTACAGCAACTGGATTACCGCAAATTAGCGCTACAATAGATTATCAAAATGCATTAAAAAGAAACGTTTTTGTTTTTGGAGACCAAATAATACAAGCGGGATCAAAACATACATTAACAGGTACTGCAACATTAAGTCAACTTCTTTTTGATGGCTCTTATCTTGTTGCGCTTCAATCTGCAAAAGTGTATTTAGAAATTTCTGAAAATGCTAAAATTAAAACAGATTTAGAAGTTCGAAAATCGGTTATTAATGCATACGGAAATGTACTTTTAGCAAAAGAAAGTGTTTCTATATTAGAAAGAAACATAGCTGTACTAGAAAAAAACTTGAATGATATTACCAAGATATTCGAGAACGGCTTAGAAGAAGAAGAGAGTGTAGAACAGTTAAAAATTACACTATCTAGCGTAAAAAGCAACCTAAACAACACTTCGCGTTTAAAAGATTTAGCATACCAAATGCTAAATATAACTATTGGTAAACCTATAAACGAGAGTATTGTTGTTGCTGAAAATCTAGATGCTCTAGCTGTAGCAAACATACAATTAGAGTTATTAGATACTACAAACAATGCAGAAAACACAATAGATTATAAAATTGCTGCAAATGACAAAGTCTCTAAAGAACTATTGGTAAAACTCGAAAAAAGTAAAGCATTACCAACATTAAGCGCTTTTGTTAATGGCGGATATTCTGGAAATAGAGAGTCTTTTAACTTTACAAACACAGGCGAAAAATGGTACGGATCTTCAATTTTTGGTGTAAGCTTAAATGTCCCAATTTTTAGTTCAGGTATGAGAAGTGCTGCCACGCAACGTGCTCAAATTAATTTAGAAAAATCTGAAATTAGCTTAACAGAAACCGAGCAAGTACTTAATTTACAAATACAGTCTGCCAAGAGTGATTACCAATTTGCAATTGAAGACTATCAAAACAAAAAAGAAAACCTAGCACTTGCAGAACGTATTGAGAAAAAAAATCAAACTAAATTTTTTGAAGGTATTAGCTCAAGTTTCGATTTAAGACAAGCACAAACCCAATTGTACACTGCGCAACAGGAATTACTTCAAACAATGTTAGATGTTATTACTAAGAAAGCAGAACTAGAAACATTACTAAACACAACTATCTAATCAATTTTACAAAACACTAATTATGAAACATATAATAACACTTTCTTTTTTAGCTATTTTATTAGCCTCTTGTGGTGGAAATAAAAAAAACACAGTCGAAAAAGTTTTAGAAACTAATAACTTAGAAAGTATTAGAACAAAAAGAGCAGAGCTAGTAGCGGAGCAAGATGCGGTTCATTCTAAAATAAAATTATTAGACGACAGAATAAAAACATTAGACACAACTAAAAACATTCCTTTAATTACCACTTTTATAGCCAAAGAAGAGGTTTTTAATCACGTATTAGAATTACAAGGAAATGTAACAACAAAAAACCTTTTAATAATTACTCCAGAGTTTAGTGGTATACTAACAAATGTATATGTAACCGAAGGACAACGCGTATCTAAAGGTCAAATTTTAGCTAAAGTTGATGATGGTGGTTTAAGCCAACAATTGGCACAATATAAGATACAAGCAGATTTAGCGAAAACTACTTTTGAACGTCAAGAACGTTTATGGAATCAAAAAATTGGTAGCGAAATACAATATCTACAAGCAAAATCATCTTACGAGGCGCAACAGCAAGCTATTAACCAATTACAACAACAATTAAACAAAACAACGGTTAGAGCACCATTTAGCGGGACTATTGATGATGTTATTACCGAAAAAGGAAGTGTTGTTGGAGCTGGTCAAACACCATTAATACAAATTGTAAACTTAGACAAGATGTATATTGAAACAGATGTGCCAGAAAGCTATGTAGCAGATGTTGTAAAAGGTAAAAATGTAACAGTCGAGTTTCCAATTTTAGGAAAAACAATAGATACAAAAATCCGTCAAGCAGGAGATGTTATTAATCCAGCAAACAGAACTTTTAAAGTAGAAATCGATGTTCCTAATAAAGACAAAAGTGTTAAACCTAACTTAACAGCAAGACTTAAAATTAACGATTACACAAACCCAAAAGCCATTTTAGTACCACAAAGTATTATTTCGGAAAATGCAGATGGTGAGCAGTATGTTTATGTTGTAAAAAACAAGAAAGAAAATAACGAAGGAGAAGTAACCAAAGTTATTATTAAAACAGGAAGAACACAAGGTGATGTTATCGAGGTTTTAGCAAACATAGAAAATGGCACAGAGCTTATAAAAGAAGGAGCACGTAGTGTTAAAGATGGACAAACCGTTAAAGTAATAAACTACTAAACCAAAAAACATGACTAAAAAGAAAAAACAAGTCGATAAAGAATTTGGTTTATCATCCTGGGCAATTAACAACAAAACCACAATGTATGTGCTAATTGCTGTAATCTTTTACTTAGGTATTGCTGCCTTTTTCAGTATGCCTAGAGAAAACTTTCCGGAAGTAAACGAAACCAAAATTTACGTTAGCTCTATCTACCCAGGAAACACTGCTGAGGATATTGAAAAACTAATTACAGATCCCTTAGAAGACAAATTAAAAACAGTAAGTAATGTTGTAGAAATAACCTCAACATCTCAAGAAGATTACTCGATGTTAATTGTAGAGTTTGACGAAGGTATTACTGTAGATCAAGCCAAACAAAAGGTTAAAGATGAAATTGATACTGAAACCTCTGGCGAAGATTGGCCAAGCTTTAATGGTGCTAAAGTAGAACCAGATGTATTTGAATTAAGTTTATCTGAAGAAATGCCAATCCTGAACATTAATATTTCAGGAGATTATCCAATTCAAAAATTAAAAGATTTTGCCGAATACCTTCAAGATGATATTGAAGATTTACAGGAAATTAAAAAAGCAGACATACGTGGTGCTCAAGAAAAAGAAGTTGAAGTTGCTGTAGACATCTATAAAATGATGGCTGCACAAGTTACTTTTAACGATATCATTGGTGCTATAAACAATGGAAACTTAACCATGTCTGCAGGTAATTTAAAAGCAAGCGGACAACGACGTACTATTAGAGTTTTAGGTGAGATTGAAAAACCATCAGAATTAGAAAACTTTGTGGTTAAATCTGAAAAAGGAAAATCTATTTACCTAAAGGATATTGCAACGGTCTCTTTTCAAGAAGAAGACCATACTACTTTTGCTAGAGAATACGGAGAACCAGTTGTTATGCTAGATGTTAAAAAACGTGCTGGTAAAAACATGGTTGCTGCTGCAGAGCAAATTCAGGTTATTGTTGCAGATGCTATCGCTAATGTATTTCCTCCAGATTTAAAAGTAACAATTACTAACGATCAGTCTTCAAAAACAATTGGTCAAGTAGACGATTTAGTTAACAATATTATTTTTGGTGTTATACTGGTAGTAACCGTTTTAATGTTCTTTTTAGGATTTAAAAACGCATTATTTGTTGGTTTTGCTATTCCAATGTCCATGTTTATGTCTTTAATGATATTAGAGTTACTTGGACAAAGTTTAAATACAATGGTTCTTTTTGGTCTTATTATGGGACTAGGAATGCTGGTTGATAACGGTATTGTGGTTGTAGAAAACGTGTACCGTTTAATGGAAGACGAAGGTATGGGCAGGATTGAAGCTGCCAAGAAAGGTATTGGAGAAATTGCGTTTCCTATTATTATCTCAACAGCAACAACTGTTGCAGCCTTTACACCATTAGCCTTCTGGCCAGGAATTATGGGAGAATTCATGAAGATTTTACCAATAACATTATCTGTTGTATTAGGATCTTCCTTATTTGTAGCCATATTTTTCAACTCGGTATTAGTCTCAAAATTTATGACTATTGAAGATAAGGATATGCCTTTAAAACAAATTATTAGAACAACAATAATAGTGGGTCTTTTTGGTGTTCTTATTCTATTATTTGGAGGAACTTACAAAGGATTAGGTACCGTAATGATTTTTACAGCTATAATGCTTTGGGCTTACCGTTTCTTTATACGTAAATGGGCAAATAGCTTCCAAAATAAAGCTTTAGTAAATTTAGAAAACTGGTACGAGCGTCAATTACGTGGTTCTCTTTCAGGTTGGAGACCCTATATTTTAAGTATTGGTACATTTCTATTATTAATAGCTTCTTTTATTGCTTTTGGTATTTCATTAAGTACACAAAGAACAAAAGTTGAGTTTTTTCCAGATAACAAGCCAAATCAAATTATTGTTTACATAGAATACCCTCAAGGTACAGCTATTGAAAAAACAAATGCTATTACAAAAGAAATTGAAAAACGTGTATTTACTGTTCTTAACCAAGACCAATATATGCTTAATGGTAAAAACTTTTTAGTAGAAAGTACCGTTTCTCAAGTTGGTGAAGGTGCAGGAAATCCTCAAACCGATGGTGGTTCTGCTGCCGAAATGCCTCATAAAGGTAAGATTACTGCATCCATGCGTGATTTTAAATTTAGAAAAGGAGAAGATAGTGAGTTATTGCGCCAAAAAGTACAAGCTGCATTAGTTGGTATTTATCCTGGTGTTTTAATTTCTGTTGAAAAAGATGCCAATGGACCGCCTGCTGGATCACCAATTAACATAGAAATTGAAGGTAACGACTACAATGAGCTTATTGCAACTGCAGAAAATATGCGTGAGTTTATTAACACAAAAAGTATTGCTGGTGTCGATGAACTTAAAATAGATGTTAATAAGGACAAGCCAACAATGCGAGTTACCATCGACAGAGAAAAAGCTGGAGAATTAGGTATTAGTGCAGCACAAGTAGGACAACAATTACGTAGTTCTATCTTTGGTTCTAAAGCTGGTATTTATAAAGAAGACGGCGACGATTTTGATATATATGTACGTTTTAACGAAGAAAACAGATACAATAAAAGCGCTTTATTTAATCAAAACATTACGTTTAGAGATAATACTGGACAAATAAAAAGTGTTCCCATTTCTGCTGTTACTAAATACGAAAACAATTCAGGATTTAGTGCCATTAAACACAAAGACACAAAACGTGTTGTAACCGTTTATTCTGCATTATCACCAGGTTTTACAGATGCCGCCGCTATAGTAAATCAAATTCAAAACGAAATGAAAGCTTATGAAGGCTTGCCTAACGGAATAAAAATTGATTACACAGGTCAAATTGAAGAGCAAAACAAACAAATGATCTTTTTAGTTGGTGCCTTTTTTACTGGATTAGGATTAATCTTTTTTATCTTAATATTCCAATTTAATTCGGTTTCTAAACCAACAATAATAATGATCGCTATTTTCCTTAGTTTTATTGGTGTCTTTGGTGGTATTGTAATTTCAGGAAGCGCATTTGTTATCATGATGACCATGGTTGGTATTATATCACTAGCCGGGATTGTAGTAAATAATGGTGTGGTGCTGTTAGATTATGCACAATTGCTTATAGATAGAAAGAAAGCAGAATTAGATTTAGAAAAAGAAGATTACTTATCTAACGAAGATCTTTTCGAAAGTATTGTAAAAGCAGGTAAGGCACGTTTAAGACCAGTATTATTAACCGCTATTACTACCATTTTTGGATTAATACCGTTAGCCATTGGTTTAAACATTAACTTCTTTACACTGTTTGCAGACTTCGACCCAAATATTTACATGGGTGGAGATAACGTTGTTTTTTGGGGACCACTAGCTTGGACAGTAATATATGGTTTATTAATAGCTACTTTCTTAACATTAATTGTAGTTCCAATATTATTTTTCTTGTCTGTGAAATTCAAAATGTGGTTAAAGAGTAAATTTTCTTCAGATGAAAAAGAAGAAATAATTACTCTCGAAACTATAAATGAAGAGTAATTTATCAATTACTTAAATACTATAAACGATTTAAACAAAAAATCCGAAGTCTTTACTTCGGATTTTTTACTTTTGCAATTCTAATAAAATATTATGTACAGAAGTCATAACTGTGGTGAATTAACTGCATCGCATATAAATACAGAAGTAACCCTTTCAGGATGGGTTCAAAAATCAAGAGATAAAGGTTTTATTGCTTGGGTAGATTTACGTGATCGTTACGGAATTACTCAACTTGTTTTTGATGAAGAAAGAACCTCTAAAGACATGCTTGAAAAAGCACAAAAATTAGGGCGTGAGTTTGTTATACAGGTTAAAGGAACTGTAATTGAACGTGCTTCAAAAAATCCTAATATGCCAACAGGTGATATTGAGATTTTAGTTTCAGAATTAAACATTTTAAACGAAGCGCTTTTACCTCCTTTTACTATCGAAGATAAAACCGATGGTGGAGAAGATATTAGAATGAAATATCGCTACTTAGACATTAGACGTAATCCAGTAAAAAACAGTCTTATTTTTAGAGCTAAAGTAACTCAAGAAGTAAGAAACTATTTATCTAACGGTGGTTTTATAGAAGTTGAAACGCCTTATTTAATTAAATCTACACCAGAAGGTGCTCGTGATTTTGTTGTGCCTTCTCGTATGAATGAAGGTGAATTTTACGCATTACCACAATCACCTCAAACATTTAAGCAATTGCTTATGGTTGGTGGAATGGATAAATATTTTCAGATTGTAAAATGTTTTAGAGATGAAGATTTACGTGCAGACAGACAGCCAGAATTCACGCAAATTGATTGCGAAATGGCATTTGTTGAGCAAGAAGATATTTTAAATGTTTTTGAAGGTTTAACACGTCACTTACTTAAAGAGGTTAATGGTGTTGAAGTAGATAAATTCCCACGCATGCTTTACGACGATGCTATGCGTTTATACGGAAACGACAAACCAGATATTAGATTTGGGATGGAGTTTGGCGAATTAAACGAAGTAACACAACATAAAGAATTTGGTGTTTTTAATAGTGCAGAATTAGTTGTTGGTATTGCTGTTCCTGGAGGAAACGCTTACACAAGAAAAGAAATAGATAAAATAATTGATTGGGTAAAGCGTCCACAAGTTGGTGCTTTAGGCATGATTTATTCTCGTTGTAATGACGATGGAACATATAAATCTTCTGTAGATAAATTCTACGATCAAGACGATTTAGCAAAATGGGCAGAAATTACAGGTGCAAAAGCAGGCGATTTAGTTTGTGTACTATCTGGAGAAACTAATAAAGTACGTGCGCAATTAAGTGCTTTACGTATGGAATTAGCAACACGTTTAGGCTTAAGAGATCCAAAAGTATTTGCTCCACTATGGGTAATTGATTTCCCATTATTAGAGTTAGATGAAGAAACTGGTCATTATCACGCAATGCACCATCCATTTACCTCTCCAAAACCAGGTCAAATAGAATTATTAGACACTAATCCTGGAGATGTAAAAGCTAACGCTTACGATTTAGTTTTAAACGGAAACGAAATTGGTGGTGGATCTATACGTATACACGATAAAGCGACACAAGCGATCATGTTAAAACACTTAGGTTTTAGCGATGAAGATGCAAAAGCTCAGTTTGGTTTCTTAATGGATGCTTTCGAATATGGTGCTCCTCCACATGGTGGTTTAGCCTTTGGTTTAGATAGATTGGTTGCTATTTTAGGCGGACAAGAAACAATTAGAGATTTTATTGCTTTCCCTAAAAACAATTCTGGTCGCGATGTAATGATCGATGCTCCTGCTCCAATTGATGACGCTCAATTAAAAGAATTAAATTTAAAGCTTGATTTGTAGTTAATACCTTCAAGTTAACTGTTTATATATTAATCCCGCTTTTCGCGGGATTTTTTTATTAGATTAGATTTATGAAACGAAAGAAGGTTTTAAAAATAGTAGGAATAGTTATAGGAGCCATACTTATTGTCATTGCAGCTTTATCTGCATTTGGTTATTATATGATGTATTATAGTTTATTGCCTAATGAAGGTGAATTTAAACACGATGCACATTATATAAATCCTGAAGAAGCCATTTTAAATGATGACTTTAACGTTTGTAATGAAAACTATATTTTTCAGTATTATAATCAGTCTGAAGTATTACCATATTTAAATGGCAAAAATGGCTTTAGAGATTATATAAATAAAAACTATGAAAATCGAAATTATTCAGATTCCGGGTATTTCAATATTAGATTTATTATTAATTGTGAAGGAAAAGCAGGACGATTTATAATGCATGAAAACAATCTTGATTTAGAACCACAAGCATTTAATTCAGATTTAAAAAAACAACTTATTAATTTAACTACAAGCGTTAAAGAATGGCAACCTATATTTCTTTTCGAAAAAAATAGAGATGCATATATGTACGTTTCATACCGAATAGAAAATGGAGAAATCACTGAAATTATTCCTTAGTATAAGCTGTTTTATTTTTATCTTTTCATGTAGTAGTAAAAGAGAAAAATCTGAAGCCACATATAATCGAGCCATACAATATCCGCAAGGCTCTATGATGAGTATTAATGGCATAAAAAGAGCTACAGAAATAGACTCTACCAATGAGCAAGCAGTCTACGAACTATCCGTAGCTTATTTAAAACGCGGCTTACCTCACAAATGGTTGCCACAATACAACAAAGCTGTAAAACTAGATTCTGTAACAAGAATTCCTTGGCGTGGTTATCTATATTTATGGTTTTACAGAGATTACAAAAAAGCTATTGCCGATTTTGATGCCAGCGATACGTTAACACCAAATTTTATAGATGCGCCTCAAGGGCACAGTGTAGATTACTGGAGAGGAATTGCTTATTTAGGTTTAAACGATTTTAAAAACTCTAACGCTTATTTTGAAAAAAACATAGCAAAAGAAACAGAAGAATTTGGCGAAGACTATGTTGATTTAACAGCTTTTCTATACAACGGTATTTCTTATTTTGAAGCAGGTAATTATGAAAAAGCACTTTTAAATTTCAACAAACAATTACAATACTCTCGTAACCTAAGCGCCGACGCTAAATATTATAAAGCACAAATTTTCAATGCAGAAGGTGACAACGAAAAAGCTTTAAAAATTATTAATGAAGCCATAGACGATTTTAATCAAGGTTATAGCAACAAGCGTGCGTATGTGGAAACGATGAAACAAATTTATATTCAAGATTTAACCGAACTCAAGTTTAAAATTGAAAACCTATAAATTCTTTTAATATTAAAATCCTGCTTCTCGCAGGATTTTTTGTTACTTTGATTTAAGTAACAAATCATGCCAAAAAAAACACTACTTAAGCGCATTTTAATTTGGAGGTATAAACATATCTCACAAAAAAACTTTGTCTTTATATTAAGTGTTTTGGTAGGTCTTTTTGCTGGAATTGCATCGGTAACTCTTAAAAACCTAACTTTTACCATACAAGCCGCTTTAGAAAAAGGTATTATTTTTTCTCAAAAGCAACTCTATTTTATTCTCCCTTTTATTGGTTTGCTTTCGGTCTATTTAATAAAGAAATACTTTTTTAGAAAAGCATTTAATCCTGCAACTCCAACATTTATTAAAAGAGCTATTCCGTCGTTATTATACTCTCTATTAAGACAAAAAGGATTATTATCTTATAAGTTAATATTTCATCCTTTAATTATGGCACCGTTAACAGTTGGTTTTGGAGGTTCGGTTGGGTTATTAGGTCCTGCAATTACATCGGGCTCTGCTATAAGTTCTAATTTAAGTAGACTGCTTCATATCGATAAAAAAACAAGAACGTTACTTATTGCCTGTGCAACAGCTGGAGCCATGGCATCTATGTTTAAATCGCCAATTGCTGCAATTGTTTTCGCCGTAGAAGTCTTTAGTTTAGATTTAACATTCGCATCATTATTACCACTTTTAATAGCTTCTATATCTTCGGTATTAACATCCTATTTTTTTCTAGGAGACGAGGTGCTTTTCAACTTTACAATAACAGATAAATTTACCATTAACGATACGCTATTTTTTATAGCATTAGGCATTTGCACAGGCGTAGCTTCTTTATATTTCACAAAAATATACTTTGCTATTTATTCCTTTTTTGAGCAATTTAAAACACGCTTTTTAAAATTACTTGTTGGTGGTTTTTCTATTGGTACCATGTTATATTTTATCCCACCTCTTTATGGTGAAGGTTTAAGTTTTACCAAAGATTTATTTGACGGTAATCATTTACACGCCTTAGGCTCATCATTTTTCGATGATTATTTAGACAACATCTGGGTTGTAATTGCTTTACTTATTGGTTTCACAATATTTAAAGCCATTGCCATGACTACAACTTTTGCTGCAGGTGGTGTTGGCGGTGTTATTGTACCAACCATGGTAATGGGAAGTGCTTTAGGAAATGTTGCTGCTAAGATTATTAATAATTTAGGTTTAGGACATCAAGTTTCTGAAGCTAATTTCACCTTAGTTGGTATGGCTGGTTTAATTGCAGGAGTAATTCATGCGCCTTTAACTGCTATTTTCTTGATTGCTGAAATTACCGGTGGTTACGAATTGTTTATCCCGTTAATGATTACGGTTGCCATTTCGTATATGATTACAAAAAACTATATGGAGCATACCATATTTACTAAAGAATTAGCAGAAAGAGGCGATTTACTAACGGACGATAAAGATCAAAACGTTTTAACATTAATGAGAATTGATGCCATTATTGAAAAAAACTTTGTGCAACTACATCCAGAAATGTCTTTAGGCGAAATGTTACATGAAGGTGTTGCTAAATCTAATAGAAATTTATTTCCGGTTACAAACACCAAAAGCGAACTCGTAGGTATTATACTCTTAGATGATATTAGAACTGTTATGTTCGATCAATCTTTATACGAATGTACAAGTGCCGAAACTTTTATGCATAACCCACCTGATTACATTATCTACGAAAAAGATACCATGCAAAAGGTTATGAAAAAATTTCAAAGTTCTGGAGCTTGGAATTTGCCTGTAATTAAAAACGGGAAGTATGTTGGTTTTGTTTCTAAATCGAAACTACTTACAGCTTATAGACAACAATTAATTAATGTGTCTTCTTAGCAGTTAATTTTGATTAATTTTGCAATACAATATCTTATAAAAATGAAATATATTATCTGGTTTTTCTTTATTGCAGCTTTCACCTCTATAATCTGTGGTTACGCTTTAGATGTTTCGTACTCTCAAAAGCTAATTGGTTATGGTGTTTTAGGCTTCTTTTTTATTGTAATTCCTTTGTTTTCATGGTACAGTTGGAAAGATAAGAATCCTAAAGACTACATGTTAAATAAAGAGAATTTAGATAAAATGCGTGAACGCGAAAACCGAAAAAAATAATATACTCTCTGTACACTTATTCGTGCTAAATAACTAATTCAAGTTTCGTCTTTCAACAAAAAAACGTTTCATTAGCTTAGACGCTTCTTCTTCAAGAATACCTCCTTCTATTTTAGTTTTAGGATGGAGCTTAGTTTTTAAGTTAATACAACCACGATCTTCATCCCTAGCAGCATAAACTATTTTAGAAATCTGACTCCAATACAAAGCACCTGCACACATTTGGCAAGGTTCTAAAGTCACATACAAAGTGCAATTTTTTAAATATTTTCCGCCTAAAAAATTGGCAGCCGCTGTAATAGCTTGCATTTCTGCATGCGCAGTAACATCGTTTAAAAGCTCTGTAAGGTTATGTGCTCTAGCTATAATTCTATCTTCAATAACAATAACAGCACCAACAGGAATCTCTCCTTTTTCGTAAGCTGCTTCTGCTTCTTGCAATGCTCTTTGCATGAAATATTTGTCGTCGTATGGTTTTATCATTTTATAAAAATAAAAAAGGCAACCATAAAAATGATTGCCTTTTCAATATTTGTTTAAAAATTATTTCTAATTTTTAAGAATCTTATCATTTGTATTAATTCCTTCTCCTTTAATAGTAAGAATATACATTCCAGATTGTAATGCGCTAATATTTAATTGAGCATCTGAAGATAGATTAGCGTTTTTAGTTAACACTATTCTGCCATTAATATCTGTTAATGTCATTGTAACATCTCCAAAACTCTTCTTAACCTTAATGTTCAACACATTATTAGCTGGATTAGGGAAAATTGAGTAATTAGAAGTTTTAAATTCATCTACACTTAAACTTGTACAGTTTTGTAAAGATGCATCTGTATCTGGAGGAGTATCGAAATTCTCTACCTGATCTGTTCTTGATCCAAAAGAACCTTGTGAGGCAGTAAACCCAACACCTCTAGCGGCAAAAGCTTCCCATATCATACATTGATCCTCTCCACCTGTTATTGCCATATCAGCTGCTAAAATTCCATTTCTACCAGCAACAAATCCAGCGTTACAACCTTGTAGTTTAATGCCATCTATAACCAACTGCATTATTTTATTATTTCCTCCTGATCCATTATATACATCCGCATCAAATCCATACTTCTCTATATATTTCCATGTTAAATCCCATAAAACTGTTGCCCATACAGTTCCTATACCGTGAGGTTGTGAAATTGTTGTTACATCATTAGTACTTGCGTAAGTTAAACCGTTTATTGATGTATCTGTGCTATAAGGAGCTGGTCTAATACCAGGGCCATCTAATCCTTGTCCAGATGAATATGTAACAAAACCTCTAGCATCAGTAGGTTGATCTGTAGCTTTCATTGTTATCATCATTCCAAACCAGTCTGACCATCCTTCTCCCATTTGCTCAGCATTACCTAAACAATTAGAGTTTGATGCTCCTCCTGCAAGTCTTGTAGATATACCATGACCATATTCATGAGCAACAATCTCATTATCTAAACTACCGTCTACCAATGCTCTAAAAATAGTTGCATTAATTACTGTGTTATTTTGTAAAGCTAATATTAGTTCTTCACCATCTGCATTATTAATAAATATAGAAGGTATTGTAAATGCTGGATTAGTTAATCCTGCCATATTAACATATTCTGTATAAGTTGGATCGTTTGTCGGATTGTTATGATTAACCATAATAACTCCTACCGCTCCTGCATTTTGAGCATTTTGAATTTTTGCAGTAAAATTACAACTACCTCTTTTAATTACTGCTATTTTACCATTTAACTCTGCTCCATTTATAAGCGCATTACAACCTTCTGATGAAGTCGCTCCCGTACCATCATCTACAATAACAAGATCTGCCGTTACTGGTATATTAGATGGTCCCGTTATATTATTATCTACATCATTTGGAGGGATAGAAGCAACCACCTCTCCTAATAGTGTTCCTCCAGAATTAATATTTAGTGGGCTACTATTTGTGTCCCATAAAAACATTTGCATTCCTGGATTAAAACCATCTGGTGGTGTGCTAAAATTTGCATTATTGAAAGCGATTCCATCCTGACCATCTGCTATAACATAATCGTTTTGAGCTCCACCATTTCCGTAATTATTTTGCTGAAAATTACCACTAACCTCATCAAAACCATACTGATACCATACGTCATGCATGATATTATTTATATAAAATAAATTAGTTAAAGACAAGTCTTGAAACTCTGTTGGCCTTAAAGTTATAGCTGAAGAAGAATAATCAAAATTTAAAGTAGCTCCTCCATTTGGAGCTGCTCCAAAACCATCATTCCCGTTTTGATCTTCTTGAGCATAAACATTATTACCTCTAGTAATATTAAATTCGGCTCCAGTCACTCCATTTGTATCATGCCACCCAAATGGAGAAGCTATGATATTAGCTGGTTCTGAAACTAAAGTTAGAGGCCCATCAGTTGGATTTTTAAAAGGAATAGGAAACACACTATATTGAGAACCATCTACCATCATAGAGGTAGATTTAAATAAGTTAAACGTATCATCCTCATTAGCTTCATGATTTGTATGACCTAGATGATTTCCATCACCAAAATTACAGCTAACAACCCAATCATTAGTGTCTAAAATTTGACCATTAACAGCATCAACTCTTACACTATACCAGTTTTTTCCATTTAAAGACTGAATATTTAAATCCCATGCTAATTTTATTTCTCCATTTTCAATTGGTTGATACACCAAAGTAACAGGAATGTTAACTTTAGACACGTTACCTGTAGAAAACTCATAGTTATTATTAGAACTATTAATCAGTACTAAATCAGAAAGGCTTCCTAAGTTATAGTGATTTACAACCGTATTAATTGCTCCTTCTGCATTAATCGTAGGAGTAACCGTATTGATTTTTGTTTCAATATCGCTAATCAAACCATTAGCATAATAAAATACATAGTTGTCTTTTACAGCAACACTTGAAACTGCATTATGTATTTTCACACCTTGGTAGCCTTGATTAACATAGACATGATTAATTCTAGTTTTTTTAGAAAAATAGGCATCCGTTACCAATAAGTTAGATAGATCATTCTCTAATAAATCATATTTTTCTTTATTTTGGTCTAACCAATTTTGAATTAGCGAACCAAATTGGTTATCATTTAGCTCATTTTGTGCTTGTCCCTGTTGGAAAACAAACAAAAATACAGTAGCAATTAAGCCAAGAATGTAATTTTTCTTCATAATATTGTAATAGTTTTATAGTATTTCTTATATACAAGTCTCAAATATAGCAAGTAACTTACAATTATTTCAATATTAAGCTTAATTTACTGATAATATCTTTAAACTCAACCTGTGTTTTTAATAATTTCACAAATTCTTTAATCGCATAATGCATAAAAAACTATTAAATTCTATTGGTACTTTAGAATCATTACGAAACCTAAAACAAGAAGAACTTTCTCTTTTAACCAAAGAATTACGCACATTTATTATTGAGGCAGTTGCTGCAAAGGCTGGACATTTAGGTGCTAGCTTAGGAGTAGTTGAACTAACAATTGCAATTCATTATGTTTTTAACACTCCAAAAGATGAACTAATTTGGGATGTTGGACACCAAGCTTATGGTCACAAAATATTAACCGGAAGAAAAGACCTATTCGATACCAATAGACAAAAAAATGGTATTAGTGGTTTCCCTAAACGAAGTGAAAGTGTTTTTGACAGTTTTGGAGTTGGACATTCCTCTACATCTATTTCTGCAGCTCTAGGAATGGCAGTTGCATCTAAATTAAAAGGTGATTTAAAAAAACAGCATATTGCTGTAATAGGTGATGCATCCATAGCTAGCGGGATGGCTTTTGAAGGCTTAAACCATGCTGGAGTAACAAACTGCAACTTACTGGTTATTTTAAATGACAACGCCATTGGCATTGATCCAAGTGTTGGTGCTCTTAAACAATACTTTACCAATGTAAAAAAAGGCACTCAAAAACAAGATAATATTTTTGAAGCTTTAAATTTCGATTATTCTGGACCTATTGATGGACACAATTTACCTCTTTTAATTTCAGAATTAAACCGTTTAAAAAACGTAAATGGCCCTAAATTCTTGCATATTATTACAACCAAGGGTAAAGGGTTACGTCAGGCTGAGGAAAATCAAGTTACCTATCATGCTCCTGGCAAATTTGACCCAAAAACTGGAGATTTATATAATCAAATAGACTCTATTCAGCCTCCAAAATTTCAAGATGTTTTTGGTTATACTATTGTAGAACTGGCTCACCAAAATAAAAATATAATAGGTATTACTCCTGCTATGCCAACAGGGAGCTCATTAAAATACATGATGGAAAAAATTCCTGAACGTGCATTTGATGTGGGTATTGCAGAGCAACACGCTGTGACTTTTGCTGCAGGTCTAGCAACACAAGGCATGGTACCATTTTGTAATATATACTCTACATTTTTACAACGTGCTTATGACCAAGTCATACATGATGTAGCAATACAAAGCTTACCTGTTATTTTTTGCTTAGATCGTGCCGGTTTAGTAGGTGAAGATGGAGCAACTCATCATGGAGTTTTTGACATAGCCTATTTACGTTGCATACCAAACCTTATTATTTTTGCACCTAGAAATGAAATAGAATTACGCAACATTATGTATACAGCTCAATTAGGTTTAAAACAACCTATAGCTATAAGGTATCCAAGAGGAAGAGGATTTAATATTGAATGGAAACAACCTTTTTCTAAAATAAAAATTGGCAAAGGTTATTGTCTTAAAAAAGGAACAAAAACGGCTATTCTTTCTATTGGAAGTATAGCTCAAAATATCACTAAAGCGTTAGAGTTAATAGAAGATACTACTCTATTTTCTCACTTCGACATGCGTTTTGTAAAACCGTTAGATCTTGAAATGTTACATGATATATTTAAAAGCCATGAAACAATAGTAACAATTGAAGACTCTTCAATAAAAGGAGGTTTTGGCAGTGCTATTGCGGAATTTTCTGCAGAACACAATTACACAAATAAAATAATAACGAAAGGAATTCCCGATACTTTTATAGAACATGGCACAATTTTAGAATTACAACAATCTCTACATCTTGACCCAAAAAGCTTAAGTTTATTCTTAAAAAAAATGACAGACTAATATTTATTTAGTCTGTCATTATAAATTTATTTAAATAAACGTATTAGTTTGTAGTAAATGACCACTCTTGCCCTATACTTTTAGCTCCATTATCATCCTTAGTATCCACTCTCCAATAATAAGTAGTTGCAGCAAGAGTTGTTACATCAAAATTTGATACTGCTATATCTGCTTGCGTTAAAACTGGATCTGTAGTATCACCAAAATAAAGTTCGTAAGTTAAACTATCATCTGTATCAACATCACTACCTGACCAATCTAAAGTCGTTATCCCTGCACTTATAGAAGCGCCTAAAACTGGCGCATTTAAAGAAGCTGCAAATGGTGTATGGTTAGATATTCCTTCTCCTTCAGTATAAAAAGCATAAGTTTCAGAAGCTGTTGCTTCATCTTCATTATCAAAAGCTACAACATTCCAATAATAAGCAGTTCCATTATCTAATGCTACTGTTATGTTTGTTGCTGTAGTTGTAATTTGTTCAACAATACTTGCTTGGTTATGGTTTCTATTTGTTGCAATTGTAAGCTTATAACTAATTGCATCTCCATCTATATCCGTTGCTGCAGCCCATTGAAAGTTAATATCACTTTCTATACATAATAAATCTGAACTAGGGTATGTTAATATATCAACAGCTGTAGGGGCTGTATTTGGTGTTGAAACTACATTAGCACCGCCTCCATCATCGCTACTACTACAAGAAACAGCAAACACTAATAGTAATAATACTGGTAAAAATTTTATTTTCTTAATCATATCTTTTATTTTTTAACAATTCTTAAAACTTCTGATGTATCTAAATTCATTTTAATAAAATATACTCCTGAATTTAAATTAGCAAAAGGAACATCTAAAGTATTAGAGTTATTATTTCTATAGTTTTTATTAATAACCAACTTACCATTTACGTCAAAAACTTGAAGTTTTATCTCTGTCTGCTTAATAGAGTTTGGCAATGTTATTTTAAGATTATCAATAACTGGATTTGGACTAGCGATAATATTTAACGTATTATCAATAGTTGTTTTAAAAGTACCTTCACAAGCTTTTGCTGTTTTAATTTCTAATGTTCCAGAACCTAATAACTCTAACTCAAAAGATGGATTGCTTGTTATTTTAATAACTTCATCGTTAAACAAAACAGTAAACGGTGCTGTACCCCTACTAACCTCTATATCACTAACATTAGAACCATCATAATTATTTACAAATTCCAATTCAATAAGATCTGCTGCTTCAATGTTTATCTCGAAACACTGCTCATAAGCTGTTCCATTTACCATTACACAAACCGTGTATGAACCTACCTCCATATCTTCAAAGGTGTACGCACTTGATGTAACTTGTTCTGATAAATTTAATCCGTTACCAACAACAGTTGCTGTATAAGTAACATATGTTTCGTTAACATTTACTACAATCTTACCATTGTTCTCTCCAAGACAGGTTTCTGAAATAGTTTCTAAAGAAATGTTATCTGGATTCGTATAACTTGTATCACAAATGTCTCCTATTCCGTTTCCATTAGTATCATTTTGATTTGCATTCGCTACATTTATACAATTATCAATATCATCAAACACACCATCACCATCTGTATCTTGACAAACATCTCCAACGCCATCGTTATCTGTATCTAATTGATCAGGATTTGCTGTTGTTGGGCAATTATCAATAACATCTAAAACACCATCATTATCGGTATCTTGACAAACATCACCTATACCATTTCCATCTATATCTGCCTGATCTGCATTAGGAGTATTTAAACAGTTATCTACACCATTATTTACACCATCTCCATCTTCATCACCATTTGCATCTAATTTAAATTCTCCAGAAAAAACACCTCTCCCATAGGTTGCCGCAAAGACCATATTATCATCTCTTAAGTCTAAATCTGTAACTTTTACATTAGACATTCCATTAAAAGCTTGATTCCAAATGGGATTAACATCAGAAAAATTATTTGTAAACCAAACACCTAATTCTGTCCCAATAATTACTTCATTTAAGCTTAGTGGATTTTGAAGAATCGCTTTAACAGGCATATCTGGCAAGTCTCCTTCTTTGGCCTGCCATGTAGCACCACCATTATTAGTGTACCAAATACTTTGTACACCATAATTATGCATAGTAATAAAAATCTCATTTTCAGATTGTCCAAATTCAATATCTGAAATACTTCCTACTATTACATTTGTTAAATCTAATTCTGTCCAAGTTTGAGATGCAGCATCTGCATTTTCAACTTTAAACACATCACCAAGAACCGTACCTACCAATAATGTAGAAGAACTTGTAGTATAAGGAGAGACTTCGAAAGCGCTAGGAGAGGTATCCATATCTACAAATGTTAAATTTGTACCTTCTACTGTATTTTGAGATTTTATTCCAGAATAACGTCTAATTATACTATTCCCTCCTGAAGAATAATTTGAATATAAGATGTCTAAGTTTGAATCTAATGCTTGTGGGTTAATAAAATCTCCATTAGAACTTCCTTCATCATTAATAGTAACATTCGTATTATTATTTAAATTTAAAAGATTAACACCTGAGTTATACACATAATTTCTTATCATATATCTATCTGTACCATCTTGATCAAAGAAGGTATATGCTCCATCTCCTCCATAAGGTTCTGTAGAAGAGTCTGGTGCATTTGGGTTAGCATCTTGAAATAATTGCGTTCCATTATCTTGTAAACCTCCTGCAAAGTAATCTCCTGTAAAAGCTGTTGTAGGACCTACCGCGACAGTATAAAATTGAGATGTATTAAAATCTTTGTTTCTAGAACTTGTTGTAGTTCCAGAATTTCCAGAATAATAAACACCTCCATCGTTACCAAATGCAACTACACTAGAAGATCCATTTGCAAATGTCATTGCATGTTGATCAGCATGTACTTCTTGAGATCCAAAACCTCCATACCAATGACTAAATTGAGCCCAAGAACTACCAGCACTTGTAGATCTAAATAAATCAATACCTCCTGCATAAACAACTTGATCATCATTTGGATCTACTTCTAACATTAAATCGTAAAATGCTTGACCTCTGGTAAAGTCATTTGCATCAATTCCTGTATCCGCATCATTAGGTAAATTTACCGACAAAATTGTAGAAAAACCATCTTCCGTTCTTTCCATAAGCACTGGGTTAGTAGCATCACCTTGAGCTAAAACAAAGATTTTTTCTGGGTTAGAAGATGACACAGCAATTTGAGTTCTATTACCATTTGGAACTGTTCTTGCTAAAGTAAAGTTTGTTCCATCGGTAGAGCGAAATATTTTTCCTCCTCCATCTCCAAAAACCCTACTATTAATAGTCGATACCCAAACATTATTATCTGCTCCTATTTCAATATCATTAGGACAATGCTTTCTAGAATTATCTGTTAGTGGCATTGCTATTTCATTCCAATTAGCTCCATTATCTATTGATTTATATAACCCATATTCTGGACCTGTTAAAAAAGTTGTTGATGATCCCGATGAACCACCATAAAAACTATCACCTGCTGCTACATACACCTCAGAAACACCTGCATTATCCCTAACTTTTATATCATTTACAAATTGTATTCCAGGCACCAAATTACCTGTAAACGTATCCGTAGAAGGGTTTATTGACCCTGTAACAGTTCCTGCTAATACAGCAGCCTCAATAAGATCACCATCTGCCTTAGATAACATAACAGATGGTATAGTAATTGTTGGATCAGAACCTCCCATTGGAATAGGTTCTCCATCGTTATTATTCATCATTATAACCCCAATTGCTCCAGCATCTTCAGCACTTTTCACTTTTACTGTAAAATTACATACACCTCTTCTAATTAAAACTATTTTTCCACTAAGAGCAGTTGGATTTGTTACTGTGCCACATCCTTGCGGAGAAGTAGATGTGTTTCCTGCAATTGTTACACTTTCTGATTCTATTAATACGATTTCGGCACTTAACACCGTACTAGTTTCTGTTCCAAAAGCTGTAGTTGGATAAGACGAATAATCTCCTGCAATAGTAGCAGGTGCGTTTATTGTAATATTTGAAGCTGATTCAAAAGTAGTTGGTCCAGTAATGCCACCAAAAACTTTTGCCCATGTAACTCCTCCATCTACAGATTTCCAAACACCATCTCCATTAACATCTCCACCTACATAAGACTCTCCTGTTCCTAAATAAAAAATATTTGTATTATTAGGGTCATAAGTAATACAACTTACAGCTAAATTTTCTGGAATATCAACTCTTGTCCATGTTGTATTTGCATCAGAAATCTTAGTGTTTTTCCATAAACCACCACTAACTCCTCCGGCAAAAAGAGTCTCATTAGTACTATCGTTAGGATCAAACATGATTGCTCTTGTTCTACCTCCAACATTATTTGGACCTCTTTCTATCCAACTATTATCTATAGCATCTCCAGGCACTCTTGAAGAAGCTAAAAAAGCATCTCTTTTTGCTATTTGATCTGCTTTTATTTGTTTTAGATTTTCAGAAGTTGGCCTGCCCAATAAAGGATTCATTGTCAGCTCCCATTCTTGCTCAAAATACTTATTAGGTGTTAATCCAGACGCTTTTCTTTCTGGTTTAGTTAACTTAAGCGTTTTTGTAAAAGGACTTTTTTCTAAGTTTTCTTTATGAAGTTTTTTAATTGTATCCTGGTGTGTTAATTGCCTTTCCTCTTTATTAGAAAACGTAAAAAGCGCAGCAAAAACTAGAATACAAGATGTTAGAATAATAATTTTCTTTTTCATGTTATTTTTTTAAGTTTTTAAAAGTACTTGATTTTATTATTTTTATAATAGTATTATTGTTAAATTTTTATTGATTATCCCGTTAAATACTAAATCCCTTTATTTTTCTGTATTGAATAATTGCTTGGCTATCGCTTAACAATGATATATAATGACAAACACTTAAAAGTCTTTCATATAAACTTTCTTGATCTGTATTTATCGTTTTAGGTAAACCTTTAAGAATTAACTTATCGTAATTAGACGCTGTATTATCAAAACAATTATTTACCGCACTTGTGTATGTTTCAAGCAAAGTACTTAACACTCCATAACCAGCAATTTCCTTATCTACAACCTCTGTAGATTGGTATATTCTCTCAACACTTAACTTAATGATGTCATTAATTTGAGCTTCGTATTTGCTTTTATCTAATAACCCATCACTAAACGTTCCTGCTAAAATGGCTTCTTCATTTTTCATAAACATATCAATAGCTTCTTCAATTAATGCTCCAATTGCTAAAGCTCTTAAATAGCTAATACGGTCTTCGGTATTAGAAAGCGTGTGATATTTTTCTGTTTTAATTTTATCTCTAACCAAGTTTATTAGATACTCTAAAGCAAAAGCTTCTGGTATTAATCCTAAATTAATACCATCTTCAAAATCTATAATCGTGTAACAAATATCGTCTGCTGCCTCTACTAAAAAAGCTAAAGGATGCCTAGCGTAACTAATATCTTTTTCACTTCTCTTTTCTAATCCTAATTCTTCTGCAACATCTATAAATGCTTCTTTTTCATTCTGAAAAAATCCATACTTCTTATCTGCAATATGCTTGGTTGGTTTTTTAGGTAACGACTCTTTTGGATATTTTGTAAAAGCACCTAATGTTGCATAACTTAATCTTAAACCTCCTTCTCTACCTACTCGACTTTGAGTAACAATTTTAAACCCGTTAGCATTACCTTCAAAATCACATAAGTCTTGGTATTCTTTTTCACTTAACTTATCCTTATGCTCTTTTCCTTTTCCAGACTTAAAGAATTCACCAATCGCTTTTTCTCCAGAATGACCAAAAGGAGGATTACCAATATCATGTGCTAGAGCTGCTGCTGCTACAATAGCTCCAAAATCATGCGCTTGGTATCCATGAGTACTTTGTAAATGTGGATGCTTTTCTAATATCTTCTGTCCAACACGTCTTCCCAAAGAACGACCAACAACACTAACCTCCAAACTATGCGTTAAACGCGTGTGCACAAAATCGGTTTTCGATAATGGAATAACCTGAGTTTTATCCTGAAGACTTCTAAATTCTGAAGAAAAAATAATACGATCGTAATCGACCTCAAAACCTAAACGTGTTTCATCTTGTTCTTTACGTAATCTTTTGTTTGTGTCGCCAAAACGTTTTAACGATAGTAGTTGCTCCCAGTTCATATTAAGATATTAAGTGGATGCAAGATATAAATTTCAATGTTAAATTAAGGTTTCCTAATTACAAAAAGACAACTTCTTTGATAACATTAAACTAACGTTTTGATGAAAAAGGTTTAACCTGTAGTTAACCTTGACTTTACATGTTGATGGTTTCTTTGCAGCAGAAATTAAACTATAAAATGAAACAATTTTTACTTACCATCACCTTACTAACATCATTACTTACTTTTTCCCAGAACAGTGCTTCAATTTCAGGAAAAGTATTAGACCAAGAGTTTAACAACGAACCGCTACCTTTTGCAAACGTTTTAATTAAAGGAACTGATAAAGGAACGTCTTCAGATTTTGATGGACTTTATAAAATTGAAAATTTAGACGCAGGTTCTTATATTATTGAATTTAGTTTTATTGGTTACGAAACACAAAACATCCCTTTTCAAGTAAAAACTAACGAAAGTAAAGTTTTAGACATTACTTTAAAAGCAAGTGCTGCTGCTCTAGACGAGGTTGTATTACAAACCACTACAAAACGTGAAAGTGAAACCGCTTTACTTTTAGACCAAAAGAAAGCAGTAGACATTAAACAAAGTATTGGAGCAGACGAATTATCTAGAAAAGGTGTTAGCGATGCTGCTGGTGCAGTTGCTAAAATCTCTGGTGTATCTAAACAAGAAGGATCAAGTAATGTTTATGTACGTGGCCTTGGTGACAGATACTTAAACACTACTATGAATGGCCTATCATTGCCATCTAACGATGTTAATAAAAAGAACATCGACTTAAATTTATTTTCTTCAGACGTTATACAAAACGTATCTATAAGCAAAGCATACTCTTCTAGATTCTATGGCGATTTTTCTGCGGGAAACATAGATATAACTTCAAAAGAACATAAAGGTAATTTATCTTTTAATGTATCGACTGGCTCTGGCTTTAACACAAACGCAATAGATAAAAACTTTGTAAGAAGCGAAGGCACTGGATATTTTGGTTACTATGGTAGATACGAGCATAATCCTTTTGCTATTATTTTATCTCATGGTATCGATCCAGAAAATGTAAGCTCACCTATAAACATTAACTACGGAGCATCTATAGGCAACACGTTTGAGTTTAATGAAGAGTCTCGTTTAAGTGTTTTTGCTACTGCTTCTTTCGAAAACAATTACGAGTACAGATTTGGTAAAGCTGTAGATTTTTCGACTGTAGAAAAAAAGCGTTTTGATGCAGCCGAAGAATACGAATATAGCACAACGACAACGGCTATGGCAAATTTAAACTATAGAATAAATAGTGATAATAGTTTAAAATTCAACTCTGTTTTTATTAATAGCTCTTCAGACGAAGTTGGTTATTACGGTATTGATGGTAAAGGAAAAAACAGAGATGCAATTCTTAACACAGACGAAGGTTTTTACCAAATGAATGTACAATTCGATCAAACTAGAATGTTTGTAAACCAATTATTAGGAAATCATAAATCTGGAAAATACGAATTAGATTGGGGATTCGGATACAATAAGGTATACGCAAACCAACCAGATAGAAAACGTATAAGTTTAGAAAACTATCACCTTGCTTTTGATAATGATCCTACTACAAACCCAAGTTTTTATAGCAATGTAGATTTCGATAATCAACGTTATTTTCAAAACATTGAAGACGATGAGTACAATAGCAAACTTAACTTAGCCTACGAAGCTAATGAGAACCTGAAATTAAATTTTGGTTACAACGGAAGATACAAAACAAGACAATTTGATAACATCCGTTATGGTTACGACATCCAAGATAATGGCTATGCAGTAACAGATGTAAATAATTTTGATAGCTTCTTTACCTTATCAAACATTAGTTTTGATAGCAACACAACAGGATACGATACTTCAGTAATAAACGGAATTCCTGTAAGTACAACAGATCCAAACCAAACTTTAGGAAACACTAACTTACCTGGTTTACCAGAAAACACTTACTCTGGTAAATTAAGTATTGCTGCTGGTTATGCAGATGCTGAAATTAAAGCTGGCGAAAAATGGCTATTTGTTCCTGGTGTTAGATTAGAGTCTTTCGACCAGTCTATTAAATACGATGTTATTAATTTAGGTAATCAAGGAAACAGCGAGCGCTCGTTTAAAGAGACTTTTATTCTTCCTACTTTAAATGTAAAATATGCTTTAAACGAAGATCAAAACCTACGTTTCTCTGCAAGTCAAACAGTTTCTGTTCCAGAATTTAAAGAAGTTGCTCCTTTTGTATACGAAGATGTATCTACAAGAATTGGTGGTAACCCAGATGTTTTAGGGTATTCTAAAATTTTAAATGTCGATTTAAAATACGAATGGTTCTTTAGCAGAAGTGAAATCTTCTCTGTAGGTGCTTTTACGAAACAAATTAACGATCCAATTAACTTAGTTGTAGTTGGTGATGCCACTGGAACACAACGTTATGTTAGAACTGGAGAAAAAGCTAACGTATATGGTGTTGAAGTAGAATTAAGAAAAAACATTTTAGTAGATAACGAAGACAACACAAGCTTATCTTTTGGTATTAATGCTACTTACATGAAAACTAAGCAAGATTTATATCCAACAATAGATGAAACTTTCGATTTAGCTTTCAATAAAACTGAAGACGAATTACAAGGTGCTTCTCCATTAATATTAAATGCAGACATAAGCTACTCGCCAACTTTTAAAAACTACAAACCAATAGCTAACCTAGTATTCTCTTATTTCTCTGACAGAATTGATGCTTTAGGATCTGGAGATTTAGGAAACATTGTAGAAAAAGGTGTTCCTACTTTAGATTTTATTTGGAAAAACACCATAAACAAAGATTTTGAAATCAACTTTAGTGCTAAAAACATATTAGATCCTTCTATACAATATGTAAGAGAAGATGCCAGAGCTGGTGACATATTTGTGACTTCGGCAAACGGAAAAGGTATTACAGATTACAAACGTGGATTAAACATAAACCTTCAACTTAAATATAAATTTTAACTACAACTCTTAATTAAAAACAAATTAAAAAAAACACGATGAAAAAACAACTAATTTTAGGCTTAGCAATATTAGCTTCGGTATTTTCTTGCACAACTGATGATACTTCTGACATTGTAATAAACTCTACAACAAATAACACTACTGGTGGTGGAACTGAAACTGATCCATCAACAATTTTCTTATCTGGTACTTATACTGAAGATTTAACACTTGACGCTAACAACACATACAAAATCAATGGTTCTTTAATTATGGCAAGCGGAACAACATTAACTATTCCTCCTTGTATGACTATTGAAGCTTTATCTTCTGGTGCAGATGTTTATGTTGCCATTTCTCAAGGTGCTAAAATTATAGCAAACGGCACAGCAAGTTGTCCAATTGTATTTACTTCAGATTCATCTAATCCATTAGCTGGAGATTGGGGAGGATTAATTTTATTAGGAAAAGCGCCAATAAACTCTGTAACAGGAACAGCTACTGCAACTTCAGAAATTGCTAGTTTACCTTACGGTGGAAATACTGCAAATGATAATTCTGGTTCTTTAAGCTATGTAAGAGTTGAATATTCTGGTGGTGCAGCAGATGGACAATCTGAAAACAACGGATTTTCATTCTACGGTGTAGGAAATGGTACAACTGTAAACCACATTCAAGCTATCGAAGGAAAAGATGATGGTATTGAGTTTTTTGGAGGTACAGTAAATGCTAGTTATATCTCTGTTGTAAATGCTGAAGATGACTCGGTAGATTGGACAGAAGGTTTTTCTGGAACATTAACAGATGTTTACATTTCTAATAGAGCTACAGACGATAAAGCAATTGAAGCAGATGGTTACAATACAGACTTTAGTAATGCTACCGGTATTTTCTCTAAGCCAACATTAAACAATGTAACTATTGTTGGTGAAGGTTCTGCAAATTCTTCGGAAGCGGTAAGATTAAGAGCAGGTACTCAAGGTATCTTTTCTAACATTCATATTACTGGTTACGCTGAAGGTTTTGATTTAGATGATTTAGATACAGGAAATGGTGTAGTAAGCGACGATTTACAAGTTACTGGAGTTACTTTTGTTGATGTTACATTAAACATGAAAAACGATACAACTGTTACTTTTACAATTGCAGATTTTTACACAAATGAAGGTACTGCAACTGGAACAGATTATGCTACTTGGGGAGCAAACTGGACTGTTCAATAATAGACAATAATTTTACAAAATAAAAAAAGCATCTTCAAATTGAAGATGCTTTTTTTATTTTTTTAATTTCAATAATTTAATTGCTATCAGCAACAGAAGCTTTTACTTTCCATTCGCTAACACTTGCAATAGCATTATTGCTATAATCTACTTCTTTTAAAGTAGCATCTTTCCAGATTAACCACTTGCCGACTTTTTTACCATTATCATAATTTGCAGAAACTTGTTTCTTGCCTTGTGCGTCATAACTAAGCCACTCTCCTTGTAATTTACCATCTGCAGTATAAGCACCTGTTTGGCTTACAACTCCATTGTCATGATAATAAACAACTTCAATTAAATTAGTGTCTTTATTAAGTTTTAAATCTCGCTTATCTTGAGCGAAACTTACCGCAGCAATTAAAAAGGCAATTGAAAATAAAATTGATTTCTTCATAATTATGGGTTTTAATATTATATTCCAAAGATAAGCAATACATAACATTAAAACAACAATTACGTAACATTAAATTAACATTGAATATTTAAGACACTGATTTTCATCGTTTTAAAAATTAAATTTAACATTAAAAAGCTTAATAATTACTTAATATTAGCTTTACACTAACTTTAACTAAGGTTAGCATCTTTGCTAAGTCTTAAGACAAATCAATTAGTTTTTCATATAATCTATTTAGTTTTTGTCGACTACATTATTATGATTTCTAATGAGGCTGTCTTGGCCAAGGCAGCCTCTTTTTTGCTTATATTTATATTAAAAGTTAATCATTTAGAAACATTTAGTTAACATTAGAATCGGTTATTTGCATCGACAAAAAACTAAAAGATTAATAATGAAAATTAAATTTATCCTTACGGCACTATTGGTGTGCGCGTTATTCTCATTGAATGCACAAGAAATAAGCGACACTAAATTTGGTAAAGGCCTAATAAATTTTACAGCTAAAGACAGTTCTTTTAGTATAAAGTTTGCACCACGCTTTCAGTTTCGATCAACATCTTCTTGGGACTATGACGGAAATCAATACGAAAGCCCAGACCATAATTTTATTATACGTCGTGCACGTTTAAAATTTAATGGTTTTGCATATTCTCCTAAATTAAAATACAAAATAGAACTAGGGCTATCTAACAGAGATATTTCTGGAGCAAATGATTTTAACAGAAATACACCACGAATTATTCTTGATGCCGTCGTTATGTGGAACTTTGCCAAAAACTTTGAGCTTTGGGCAGGTCAAACAAAATTACCTGGCAATATAGATCGTGTTGTTTCTTCAGCAAACCTACAATTAACAGATCGTTCTTTATTAAACAGTCGTTTTAATCTTGATCGTGATGTAGGCGTTCAATTACGTCATAAATCAAACTTAGGAGGTCATTTTTTAATGCGTGAAAAAATTGCTATTTCTCAAGGAGAAGGACGTAATGTTAGCGAAGGTAATATTGGCGGTTTACAGTACACTGGTCGTTTAGAGTTATTACCTTTTGGCGAATTTCAATCTAAAGGAGATTATATTCAGGCCGCAATAAAAAGAGAAGAAACACCTAAATTAATGGTAGGAGCAACATATAACTATAACCAAGATGCGGTTAGAGAACGTAGCGGATTAGGTGATTATATGTTTAGAAGCGATGATTCTTTATACGAAACAGATATTACTACAGTATTTGTAGACGCCATGTTTAAATACCAAGGCTTCTCCTTTATGGGAGAATATGCTTCACGAAGTGCAGAAAATGCTATTGCTATAGACTTAGATGGTACACCAACTGGAGATATTGTTTTAACAGGGAATGCAGTAAATTTACAAGCTGGATATATGTTTAAAAGTAATTATGAAATTGCTGCGCGTTTTACTACTTTAGATTTTGATCCTGAAACAGGAACCGATCCTCAAGAACAATACACATTAGGTGCATCAAGATACATTGTAGGTCACAAATTGAAGGTCCAAAGTGATTTAAGCTATACAACTTTAAATGGAACCGAAGACAACATCACTTTTAGAATTGGATTCGATATTCACTTTTAACCACGAATTAATAACATTGAGGTAACATTGTACTCGATAACACTAAAGATATTTGCAAACTTATTTTAATTAAAAATTATGGATAATATTTATTTATTTATGTTGATTGCCATTACGGTTTTAGCTGTAGCTGATATTGTAGTTGGAGTTAGTAATGACGCGATTAATTTCTTAAACTCTGCGATTGGTTCTAAAGCCATTTCTATGCGAACTATCATGATAGTTGCAAGTTTAGGTATTTTTATTGGAGCTGTATTTTCTAGCGGAATGATGGAAGTAGCTCGAAAAGGTATTTTTGTACCTAGTATGTTTAGTTTCGAAGAGATTATGTACATTTTTATGGCTGTAATGATTACAGACATTTTATTACTAGATTTCTTTAACACCTTAGGTTTACCAACCTCTACAACAGTATCTATTGTATTTAACTTATTAGGAGCTGCAGTAGTAATGTCTCTAATAAAAATTAATGCTCCAGATAGCACACAGACTTTAGCAGATATTGGCAGTTATATTAATACAAAAAAAGCCGTCGAAATTATTCGAGGTATTGTAATGTCTGTTTTTATAGCATTTACTGTTGGTGCATTAGTACAGTGGGTCTCTCGATTGGTATTTACTTTTCAATATGAGAAAAAAATAAAAAACTTTGGAGCCTTTTTTGGTGCTTTCTGTTTAACAGCCATTACTTACTTTATCTTTTTAAAAGGATTAAAAGGATCTCCATATTATAATGAATTAAAAGGTTTTATTGAAGGTAAAGAAATAATAATAATCCTTGGTAGTTTTTTACTATGGACAGGTGTTTCGTTTGCATTTCAAGCTGCAACAAAAAAATCAATCTTATTAGTAGTAATTGCAGTAGGTACTTTTGGTTTAGCATTAGCATTCTCTGGTAACGATTTAGTAAATTTTATTGGTGTACCAATGGCAGCTTACCACTCTTACGAAGCATGGATTGCTGGAGGTATGGATAGCACAATGTCTATGTCTATATTAAGCAAAAAAATGCCTGCAGAGCCTTTTCTACTATTTATTGCTGGTGCAATAATGGTATTAACATTATGGTTTTCTAAAAAAGCAAAAACTGTTGCTGAAACAGAATTAAGTTTATCGCGTCAAGGTGATACACACGAAAAATTTGAACCAAACATGTTATCTAGAGGTGTTGTAAAAGGAACAACTTATTTATCTAATGCTATAAGCGCTATTATACCAAAATCTCTTCAAGAGAGTATGGATAAAAGTTTTCAAAAGCCTGATGCAGCTTTAACTAAAGATCAAAGTATAGACGCTCCTGCTTTCGATATGATTAGAGCTTCGGTAAACCTAATGGTTGCCGGTGTATTAATTGCTATAGCAACTTCAATGAAATTACCTTTATCTACAACATATGTAACATTTATGGTTGCAATGGGAACCTCGTTTGCAGATCGTGCTTGGGGAAGAGAAAGCGCTGTTTATAGAGTTGCCGGTGTATTAAATGTTATTGGTGGTTGGTTTGGTACTGCTTTTGGTGCTTTTGTAGCTGCTGGTATTGTAGTGTTTTTAATAAACTGGAATCCACAAGTAATGACTCCTATATTATTATTAATAACTGGATTCTTATTAGTTAGAAATTACTTAGCACACAAAAAATCTTCAAACAAAACAATTGATGAAGATAGCTTAAAGGAAACAGGAAGTAGTTCTGTACAAGGTGTAATACATGAAAGTGCTAGTAATATTGCTAGTGTTGTAAAGCGTGGAAACACTATTTATAGTAATGCGATTAGAGGTCTTGCAAAGCAGGATACTTCATTACTTAAAAAGAATAAAAAACAAGTGACTAAATTATCAGATGAGGTTGATAGTTTAAGAGATAATATCTTCTACTTTATTAAAAATTTAGACGAAACAAGTTTAAGAGCTAGTAGTTTTTATATTAATATTTTAGGTTACTTACAAGATATGACACAGTCTTTAGAATACATTTCTAAAGCAAGTCATAAACATATTAATAACAATCACAAAAATCTTAAATTTAGTCAAATTAAAGAATTAAAAGAAGTTAATGATGCATTAGAAATTTTATTTAATGATACTAAAAACGCTTTCGACTCTAGATCTTTTGAACAAATTGGAGATATTATTGGACGTAAAAAAGACTTATTCGATTTAGTAACTTCAAAAATTGTAAAGCAAGTTGCTCGTACAAGAACTGAAGAGTCTAGCCCAAAAAACACAACGTTATACTTTAGTTTATTATTAGAAACTAAAGATTTATTATCTGCAACAATGAACCTATTAGAAGAGTATTATGGCTCTCATGATAGTTCTGTAGAAATAGCAACTATTCCAGATACTGAAGAATAGAATAAACGTTCTAAATATTAAGAAAGCCATCATTATATAATGATGGCTTTTTGTTTTTAAAAATTTATATGAATTTAATTAAAACGTAACCAAGTAAAGATCCCATTATAATAATCCAGATAGGACTTACTTTCGTTTTAAAAACCAAAACTGTAGCAATTAAAGCAATTACTACTCCCCTCCAATCTAGTAATGTTTCTTTAGTCATTACAATTAGCACAGATAACATAACAGCTACTGCTGCAACATTTACTGCATCTAAAAAATAGCGTAGCATTTTAGAGTTTCTCATTTTCGGAATAAACGGATTGAGAATTAAAACAAACAAAAAAGAAGGCAAAAACATTCCTGCTGTTGCCACTAAAGCACCTGTAAATCCGGAAAGTTGGTAACCAATAAAAGTAGATGTAGATAACACCGGTCCGGGTGTAAATTGCCCTACAGCAATAGCGTCTATTAACTCTGCTCTAGTTAACCAGCCTCTTGTAACCAACTCAGCATCTAAGTAAGCAAAAAGAACATAACCACTTCCATATAAAATTGCTCCTACTTTTAAAAAAACTAAAAACACTTTTAATGTAGATAGTTTTGTTAATGCTAAACCTAGACTAGAAGAAAAGAGCATTGGCGAAAAACTGTTTAAACTCGATATCTTTTTCTCTTTAATATAAAAATATAACATACCTAAAATTCCTGCGCTTAAAAGCGCTACAATTTCATTTACACCTAATAGTGTAACAATTAATACTAATACGCCTAAAACAGTTAACTCTGTTGTTTTAACAGCTTTCTTACCTAGCTTTAATACAGCAGAAGCTATAATTGCCAATACAGCAGGCTTAATACCAAATATAAATGGTGCTACTTCAGGTAATTCACCATACTTAACATATAAGTAAGCCAATAAAGCTGTTATAACTATTGCTGGAAAAATAAAAGATATACCGGCTACAAAAAGTCCTTTCTTGCCAGCACGTTCGTAACCACAATGCATAGTCATTTCGGTAGAGTTTGGTCCTGGAATTAAATTAGTAGTTCCAATAAGATCTAAAAAAGAGTCACGCGTTAGCCATTTTCGTTTTTCTACAACCTCATCTTCCATCATTGCAATATGTGCTGCTGGTCCACCAAATGCAAAACAACCTAATTTAAAAAATACTAAAGCAACCTCTTTAAGTCTATTATTCATCGTTTATTTTATAACTTTAAAAATAGGAATAAATTAATTTAACACTAAACTAAACAGGTTCCTATTTGTTAAAGTTTTTTTAAAATTAGTTTTAAGGAAGTCTACAATTACAAATTCCACGTAACTATACTAAATTCTAAAACTTAATTATGACTATTAAAAAAACAGCAATCTCGGTATTCGCATTTATTATTTTAGCAAGTTGTGTTTCAAAAAAGAAATACGTTGCATTAGAACAAGAAAAAGGAGAGGTAGTTAGTGAACTAACAAAGACTAAAGTTGAGAAAGAAGAACTAGAAGCAAAATTTGCAAAAATTGAAGCTCGTGTAAGTGATTACAACGCTAAAATTAATTCTCTAGTTACAGATAACGAAGGTTTACAATTGGAAAACGATAGTAAACTCGATATTTCACCAGATGGTACGGTTGCATCAAAATTAACTAAGCAACAAATGCGTAACACATTAACTAAAGTAGATCCTTACAAATTAAGTCAGGCTAAAACTTTAAAAGATTCTATGAATCTTGCTGTAGAATACAGTTTAAATCGTGTAATTGATACAAGCTCTTTAAATGAAGATGAAGACATCTCTGTAAATATTAACGAAACTGTAGTAATGATTTCTATTAGTGACAAAATGCTTTTTAACACAGGAAGCTATAGATTAAGCAATAAAGCTAATGGTATTTTACAAAAATTAGCAGATGTTATTAACTCTGAACCAAGCATAGATGTTATGGTAGAAGGACATACAGATGCAAGATCAATTAGTACTGCTAAAGTTTCAGACAATTGGGATTTAAGTGTTTTAAGAGCAACATCTGTTGTAAGAAAATTACAAAATAGCTTTGGTGTAGCACCAGAAAAATTAATAGCTTCTGGACGTAGTAGTTACCAACCTTTAACAGATAATGATACTAGAGAAGGACGTTCTAAAAACAGACGTACTAGAATAATTTTGCTTCCTAATATCGATAAGTTTTTTGCTTTAATGGCATCTAACTAATAAGGTGTTTTAATAACGTTTAGGCATTATTAAACAAAACATTAAAAAAGCCACAAGTCTTTATAAAGACTTGTGGCTTTTTTGTGTTTACTTAAAATCATCTCAAGTTTTTATTTGACTTGATATTAAAAACGTAATATGATTAGACTATTTTAAAGAAGAAACAGTATTAGAGCAATTAACTTGCGTTTTAACAAAGAAGTCGTTTATTAAACGTCTACACTCGTTTAGTTTATCTTGATTTATACTGTAATAAAGGTTTTTACCTTTTACAGTTTGTTTTAACAAACCTGTTTTTCTTATTTCTGCCAAATGTTGAGAAATAGTAGGCTGTGCCAACCCAATAGCTTTTACTAAATTGTTACAATTAGAATCTTCATTCTGACTTATATATTGAATAATAGATACTCTAGCAGGATGCCCAATCATTTTAGTGAAATTAGCAATCTGGTTTTGTTGCTCATCGAAAATATGTTTTTTTGTAAAGCCCATTGTAATTATTTAATTGTGATATTGCAATATCACGTTTATTTGTGAATTAAAAAAAGCCAAAGATGTAATTACCTTGGCTTTTAGCAATTATTTAGAACCAAGCTTTTTTACCTACTTGGTATGTGTTGTAAAATTCTTCGTCAGATTTTGTTAAATAAATAATACCTTCTACTAGCCCAATAACACCTGGAATCCATACAAAAAGTAAACCTATTGCAAAACATGATAAAAGATACATTATTAATGAAAAGCCAAGTAAAATAGCTCCTTCTTTATTGTATCCTAAAATAAATTTATGAACTCCTAAAGAACCTAAAAGTATAGCCAATATTCCAGCCATTAATTTTTTATTCTCTCCATTAGCACCACCAAAAGTTTCTTTAGCACTATCACTAAATTCTTTTGCTGTCTCTTTAGCATCATCAGCAAACTCACTTGCTTTTTCTTTTGCTTCGCCAGCGAACTCACTAGCTTTGTCTGCTGCTTTTTTAGCTCCTTCTTTAGCGTCTCCTAACATATCGTCAAGGCCATCTTTTAAATTTTTTTCGTCGGACATTATTTTAGTTTTTGTAGTTGATTTATTCTTTAAAAGTACTAAAAAAAGTACCGTTTACAAAAAAGCCTTATCTATTGGCTCCCATAGCTCTATTTTATTCCCATCGTTATCGAGTATCCAACCAAATTTCCCATAGTCGTATTCTTCAACTTTTCCAACAATAGTAACGCCTTCTTCTTTTAAAGCAGCTAATAGTTCGTGTAAGTTTTCTACACGATAATTAAACATGAACTCTTTTTTTGAAGGCTCGAAATATTTTGTGTCGTCTTTAAAAGGAGACCATTGTGTGGAACAGTCATTTCCTTCTTTATCTTTTGTCCAGAAAGTACAACCGTAATCGTCTGTATTAAAACCTAAATGTTTATTGTACCAATCTTTAGCTGCTTTTGGGTCTTTGCTTTTAAAAAACAAGCCTCCAATACCTGTAACTCTTTTTTTCATAAAAACTATTTTATTTCTATTCCCTTAAAAAAGGGAATCTAGTTATAATTTATTTCAAGATTTCATAGATTGAATTCCTGAATATTATTAAATTAATAATTATTTTTTAATCGTACTCTCGTAAATTTCAATCCATTCTTCTACACTCATTTTGCCTAGAAGCTCTTCAATTAAATCGTAAGGAATATCGTCAATTTTTTTAAACCTAACACAACTTTTACCCATATCTAGTTTGTACTTGCAATGTTTAGGATACTCTGCTACAAACCAATTATAAAGTTCCTTTTTAGCATATATTCCTGAATGGTATAATGCTATAAAATTTTTCTGTGATGCTAGATTAATAAAAGGCAAAGGCGGAAATGGTTTACAATGGTAGCCGTTAGGGTAAATAGATTTTGACACATAATAAGCTAGCATTCCATAACTTATTCCAGCTTCTAAACCTTTTGGCATGTGCTTTATTATAAGATTATTTAATTTAGTAACTGCTGCTTTCCTGTCTTCTGGAAGTTGCGCAATATAATCTTCGGGAGTGGTTGCTTGAGAAGTCATTTTAAGTATTAATATTTAAAGCTTAAAGTTAATAAAATTTTGCTTTAATCTTATCTACTATAGTTTGCGCTAATTTCTCTTTACTTTCAATAGTCCAACCTGCTACGTGTGGTGATAACAATACGTTTTCTGATTGAATTAAATATTGAAATGCCTCTGGCATATTACCGTCGCTAAACAGGTTTTCGAAGGAGGCTTTTTCGTATTCTAAAACATCTAAACCTGCTCCTAAAATCTTTCCAGTTTTTAATGCTGAAACCAAAGCTGATGTATCAACACTTTTCCCTCTTGCTGTATTTATTAACCAAAAGTCTTTTTTAAACGTATTGATAAATGCTTGATTAACCATACCAACAGTTAAATCTGTTTCTGGTGTGTGCAAGCTTAAAACATCTGCTTTTTCCTGAAGTTCTTCTAAAGAGACTTGCTTTGCGTTATTGTCTCCTACATTCGGTTTTAGGTCGTAACAAAGTACTTGGACATCGAACCCTCTAAGTTTCTTAGCAAATGCTTTTCCCATGTTTCCGTAGCCTATAAGCCCTACTGTTTTACCATCTAGTTCAAGTCCTCGATTGTCTTCTCGTAACCATTGGCCTTCTCTTACTTCTCTATCGGCTTTATTTAGTTTATTAAATAAAGATAAAAGCATTGCTAAACTATGTTCGCCAACAGCATTTCTGTTACCTTCTGGTGCTGCAATTAACGTGATGCCTTTTTCTTGAGCGTAATCGCAATCTATGTTTTCTAATCCTGCACCTACTCGACCTATAAATTTTAAGTTTTTTGCTGAATCGATAAAATCGCGATTGATACTAAAACGACTTCTAATTATAAAACCATCGTATTCGTGAATTATTTTTTGAATGTCTTCTTTTGAATCTGAATAATTTTCGTGATTAGTGAAACCTAAATCGTTTAATTGATTTATTAAAAGCGGATGATTTGTGTCTAGGTGAAGTATTTTCATATTGAAGGTATTGCCTATTCGTTTTATTATTTTTCGACCGAACTGCTTTAAATTAAACAGCTTTTAAAGTTACGAAGATTTGCGTTAGTGGTAGAAACGGCATCCTTTTTTTTGTTGCATATATGCAAAAAAAAGATATAGTGGATAACACGACCTTTTGCGATACTGCAAGGTTCTATAGACCTTGTGGTATCGCAAAAGGTAACGCCCAAAAAATATTAAAAGCCTAAAATAAATTTAGCGATTAAAAAGTAAGTTAATATACCAAAAACATCGTTACTGGTAGTAATAAATGGTCCAGTAGCAACTGCTGGATCTATACCTCTTTTGTCTAAAAATATAGGTACAAATGTGCCAATTAACGCAGCCATAACAATTACAGCAACTAAAGCAATAGCAATGGTTATTGATATATTATATGGTGTACCGAAGGCAAAATGAGTGATTAACAAACCTATTATTGCAATGGCAACGCCGTTTACTAAGCCTAATAAAAACTCTTTAAAAAGACGTTTTAAAATATTACCGTCTAAGCTGTTATTTGCTAGTGCTTGCACAACAATTGCCGACGATTGTACGCCTACGTTTCCTGCGGTTGCTTGAATTAACGGCACGAAGCTTAGTAATACTATAAAACCTCCCATACTATCGTTAAAAGACTCTATAATACTTGCTGCACCTAAACCTCCAAACATACCTATTAATAACCAAGGTAGTCTTGCTATTGTTAGTTTTTTAATACTATCGTCTGCTTCTACATCTCGCGATATACCGGCTGCCATTTGGTAATCTTTTTCGGCTTCTTCTTTTATTACATCTACAATATCGTCTATGGTAATACGGCCAACAAGTACTTTGTTTTCATCGACAACTGGAATGGCTTCCAAATCGTATTTTTGCATTATTCTGGCTACTTCTTCTGCATCTTCATTTACATCTACGAAATCTACTTTAGGAATGTAAACCGTTGAAATATGTGCTCGTGGTGAAGCCATTAGTAAATCTTTTAGAGAGAGGCGACCTATTAGTTTTTCGTCTCCATCTACTACGTAAATAGAATGTACTCTTGTAACGTTTTCGGCTTGCGCTCGCATTTCTCTTACACACTCTGTAATGGTCCAATTTTCGTTAACTCTTACAAGTTCTTTTGCCATTAAACCACCTGCTGTATCTTCGTCGTAGGTAAGTAACTCTCGAATTTCGGCTTTGTGCTCTTCGTCTTCAATGTATGCAATAACTTCCTCTTGACGTTGTTCGGAAAGTTCGGCAATCATATCTGCCGCATCATCTGTATCAAGCTCCTCAATTTCTTCGGCAATTTCCTTTGTAGATAGTGTTGCTAAGATTTTCTCACGATCGTCTTCATCCATTTCCATAAGGATCTCGGATGTAATGTCACTATCTAAAAGTCTAATAATGTATGATGCCTGATCTGTACTTAGATCTTCAAGAATCTCTGCTATATCTGCGTAATGGTATTCGGTTAGTAAATCTAAAATACCGTTATCGTCTTTAGAATCTACTAATTGCTCTACGCTTTCAATAAGCTCATCGTTTATTGAGAATTTGATGTTTTCGTCTTGTTCTTCCACTAAAGATATGTTTTATATTTTCCAATTAAAACTTACAGGTTGTCGAAAGTTTTTGGTTAATATTTAGTGTTAATCGATTTCTTTTTCGTCGTTTTCTATTAAACTTGTTAAATCAATAAAAGCTTGAACATCTAGCTGTTCAGGACGTTTGTCAAATATAACGTTTGCTTTTAGACTATCGCTTAATTCTAATGTTTTTAAACTGTTACGCAAGGTCTTTCTTCTATGCATAAATGCTTGTTTTACTACTCTAAAAAGTAGTTTCTCATCGCAAGACAACGTAAAATTTTCTTTACGTGTTAATTTTAACACTCCAGATTCTACTTTTGGTGGCGGATTAAATACCGTTGGAGGAACGGTAAATAAATACTCGGCATGGTAAAAAGCTTGTGTTAACACAGATAGAATACCATAGGCTTTGCTACCTTCTTTAGAGCAAATACGTTGGGCAACTTCTTTTTGGAACATTCCAGAAAACTCTGGTATTTGATGCCTTAGTTCTAATGTTTTAAAAACAATTTGTGTTGATATATTATAAGGAAAATTACCACAT
This sequence comes from uncultured Lacinutrix sp., assembly GCF_947500605.1. Lineage (GTDB taxonomy): Bacteria > Bacteroidota > Bacteroidia > Flavobacteriales > Flavobacteriaceae > Lacinutrix. Next base: position 153,458 of record NZ_CANMSJ010000002.1, read on the forward strand.
ATAGCAAAAGGTTCGTCTTCAAAGGTTTCGGACAAATCGTACTTTAAAAAATCTTTTTCTATAATTCTTGGCGCAAGAGTTAGATAGTTGTTTTTAAGATATTCTACACTTTCTGTATCTATTTCGATAGCGTAAAGCGTTATTGGTTTTTTAAGTAAAAATTTAGTTAGAACTCCCATTCCTGGACCAATTTCTAATACTTTATCGTAACCTTTTAATGATAATGCATCACCAATTTGCTCTGCAATAGTTTCATCTTCTAAAAAATGCTGACCTAAAAACTTCTTAGCTTTTACTTGGTGTGGATTGTGAAATTTCTTTGCCATATTTTTTTGTTTTACCACGAATACACGAATTTAATTAATGTGATTTCGCTTATTAAAGTGGTGTATAATTTAATTACAAGAATTTAAAGCTATGTTTAAATAAAATTATTATTTAACGTCTACAGTATACTCATCTACAACTTCTAGTTCTGTTCTAAAAGCAAGCATTTTATCTGCAAATAGTTTTGCTCCTTCTGCTCGTAATCGGTCTGCATCTTCTTTATAATATAAATCTAATGTTTCGCGAGAATGTGCTCTATACTGTATAGAATAGGTTTGTCCACCCATTTCTTCTTCGATTAAAACTTTAGTTAGCTTTGCCTCTTTAAACTTTCCGGTTGCTAATACTTGTGGAATATGTTCTTTAATCCATTTTAGCCATTGGTCGTGAGCGCTATCGTCTATGTTTACTGTAACGTTATAAATTACCATTTTATATTATATTGTTTTTGCAAATAACAGAAGTTCTTGGTCATCATCAAAAGGTTTTACTTTTTTTTCGAAGTAAAAACCTAGTTTTTCTAACAGTTTTATAGAGTTCTTGTTTATTTCGAGTGTTATTGCTACTAATTTTTCTATTTTAAATTTCTCTTTTGCTAATTTAATAATGGCTTGAGAAGATTCGAACCCGAAACCAAAACCTTCATATTCTGGTAACATTGCGAAACCAAGATCTATATTATCTAATGTCTCTCTTTTTATTAAACCACAACTTCCAATAGGTTTTGGGCTGTCTTTTAAACGTAAAACATAAAAGCCAAAACCGTTATTTTTATAACTGTTTAAATGTCCGTTTTCAATCCTTTCTTCAGCTTGCTCTACAGTTGTTACATTTCTATCTCCTATGTATTTTAACCAATGCGGTGTATTAACTAATTCCATAAAGAAAGCAGCATCCTTAATTGTAAACTCCGAGATAATTAGTCGGTTAGTTTTAGCAACTATCATAGTTTAATGTTATTAGTTGAAATTTTTGGAGTTAAATGATAATGTATTACTGCTATAATTGCAATAATTAGTTAATAGCATCACCACGTAAAGCACGATACTTCTTTCTTGATTCTACAAAATAAATACTATCGGCATGTTCGAAAATAATGCTTTCGTAAAGTGCTTTTGCTTTTTCTGGTTGGTTTAATTTATTCGCATAAATTTCGGCTAAAGCATAAATAGCATCATCTACTAATATACCGTCTTTAAAATCTAAAATTATACGCTCGTAATTTTCTTTAGCATTATCAAACTGAGCTTTTTCTTCAAGTAACTGTGCTTGTTTTAAAAGTGTTTGTGCTACAATAACTTCGGTTTTATAATCTTTTAATATAGTGTTTAAAAGGGAAATGGATTCTTCTTTTTTATTCTGAAAAGCTAACAAATCTGCTTTAGCATACACTTTTAATGCCGTTTGTAAAGAGTCTTCCGTTTTATTATCTCCTATTAATAATTTTAAATCTAAAGCATCGTTTGCTGTAAGCTGAGATGTCGAGGCTTTTAATATTTTAAGCTGAGATTCTGCCCATTTAAAATCGCCTTTATAATAACTTGTTTTTGCAACTTTAAAACGCGCTTCTTGAGAAATAGTACTGTTTTTAAGGCTGCGCTGTATTTGGGTATAGTAAATTAATGCTTCGTTAAACTTTTCTTCTAAAACAAGAATATCTCCTAACTCCATTTTAATTGGTGCCGAACTGTAATTATCTATACCAGATTTTAAACTGTCTTTTAAAAACGAAATGGCTTCTGTAGTTTTATTAAGATAAAAGGCTAGGAAATGAGCGTAAGCAATTTGAATATTTAGAGTGCGTCCATCTTTCCCATAAGTTTCCAATAGCTTTACATAACTCTCATTTATTGACTTATAATCGTCTTTAGTCGCTTGTTCTGTTTCTATTTTAAGAAGATTATACTGTCCATTAATTTTAATATCTATATCCTGAGTATTATCCACAATAAATTGAAAGATCTCTTTTGCAAGCTCTGGTTGCTTTTGCGTGTATGCAATATTTGCTAATTCTTCTACACGGTCTAGAGATTCCATTTCTCTTTTATAAATAGCCTTTTCTTGGGTAAAAGCTTTTTTATAATCTTTTTGCTGAATAAACAACCAACTCAACATATCGTTCCATTTTAAATCTGGATCGGTTTGTATTTTTTTAAGTATAATTTTTCTTAAAATAGTATTGTTTTCATTCTCTTTATTCTCACTTATAAAACTGCTAAATTCTCTTTTTATAAGGTTTATGTAAGCATCATTAATTTCAGAAAAATTAATATAACTATTAAACATTTTTTCAATATCACCTTGCTCTCCATAAATACGAGCTAATTGCATATTAAAATTTAATTCTGGTTTTGCAACCATCGCTTTTTTATAAGTTTCAATAGCTTGGTCTAAAAGCGAATATTCTTCAAACGTTCGACCAATCATTCCTGCATAGTTAGGTTTCAACTCTAATTCATGTAGTGCTTTTTGGTAATTAATGTTAGCATTAATACTATCGTTTTGCAGTTTGTAATTATAGCCCAATTGTATAAGTGCTGGAGGATAATTTACAAGAGAAGTATATTTTAAAAGTAAGGCTTCTGCCTCTTTGTATTGTTCTAACTGTTGATGTGTTTTTACTAACGCAGTTAAATACCTTCTATTCTTTATATTTTTAGAATACAGCTTTTTGTAAGAAATTAAGGCTTTTTCGAACTTTCCATTTTTAAAATATTCGCGCGCAACAATATCGTCTTGAGAAAACGCATTGAAACAAAATAAAAAACAAAAAATATAAAGTAAACGCATAAAAAGTATTTGTGTAAATATAGCAAATGTTATGCCTTAAGCGAATATAGTAAATTACAAAAAGGCATAAAAAAATGCCTGAACTTAATCAGGCATTAGCCAATCTAAATAAATGTGCTATTAATCATTATATTTAAAATGATTCAATTACTCGACTGGAGAATTTTCTATTTAAAAACTAATTATTTGTTCGCCATTACTATGTTAGTTGTTTTCTCTGTTTTCAATTTGTCGAAATCCGACGAAAAGACTTTCACAGCTAAAACAATTAACGCAGCAAGTAGGAATAAGCGTTTAATGTTTTTCATTTCCAAGGTTGTTACTATTTGGGGAATTAAATATGTAACAAATATTCTTAAAAAAGAAACAAACCAATGCTTTTTCGTTAAACAGCGTATTTTTTTAACACTTTATCGGTGGTAAAATACTTTTTAGAATGATTTTGTAAGAATAATCTTATGTTAATCAATAATAGAAAAACCAGTATATGGTATTAAAGCTTCAGGAATTTCAATTCCTTTTTCTGTTTGGTAGTTTTCTAAAATTCCAGCTAAAACTCTTGGTAAAGCTAAAGAGCTTCCGTTAAGTGTATGTGCTAATTCGTTTTTACCATCGCTATTTTTAAAACGAAGCTTTAAACGGTTAGCTTGGTAAGTTTCAAAGTTAGAAACACTAGAAATTTCTAGCCAACGATCTTGCGCTGTAGAAAATAATTCAAAATCATAAGTCATTGCAGCAGGAAAACCAGTATCTCCTCCACATAATCTTAAAATTCTAAATGGTAATTTAAGCTCGCGTAAAATATCTTTTACATGCTCAATCATACCATCAAAAGCCTTGTAAGAATTGTCTGGATGCTCAACTCTAATAATTTCAACTTTATCAAATTGATGTAGTCTATTTAAACCACGAACATGTGCACCATAACTACCAGCTTCACGTCTAAAACAAGGCGTGTAACCTGTAATACCAATTGGTAACTCACTTTCATTTAATAAAACATCTCTAAAAACATTTGTTCCTGGCACTTCGGCAGTAGGAATTAAATATAAATTATCTCTAGAATCATGATACATCTGTCCTTCTTTATCTGGTAACTGTCCAGTACCATAACAAGACGCTTCGTTTACTAAATGTGGTAATTGGTATTCTGTGTAACCGGCATCAGTATTTTTATCTAAAAAATAAGCAATAAGCGCACGTTGTAACCTTGCACCTTTTCCTTTATATACTGGAAAACCAGCTCCGGCAATTTTATTACCTAATTCGAAATCTATAATGTCGTATTTTTTTGCTAATTCCCAATGTGGTTGTGCTCCATCGTATAATTCAGGAATACTTCCTTCGCTATAAATCTCTTCATTATCCTCTTCAGATTTTCCTGCAGGGACAGATTCGTGAGGTACATTTGGTAATTGGTACAGTAAACTTTGTAATTTATCTGCCGCAGCACTTAAATCGTCAGACAATGTTTTAGAGTCTTCCTTTAATGCACTTACCTTTTCTTTTAACTGGTTAGCTTCAGCAGCTTTACCAGTTTTATACAAGTTCCCTATTTCCTTAGATAAAACGTTAGATTCAGCCAAAGTGTTATCTAGTTTTGTTTGTAAACTACGACGAGAATCGTCTAACGCAATCACTTCTTCAACTATATCTTTAGCATCAAAATTTCTTTTCGCTAAACCTGTAATAACAGTTTCTTTGTTGTCTCTTATAAATGGTACTTGTAACATATTTTTTGTTTTTGGCGTTACCTAAAGGTCGGGCTGTACACTATATCTTTTTTAAGAAAAATAAAAAAAGATGCCGTTTCCATCCCTAACGCGAAATTATAACTCTTGTTTTAAAGTGGTAAAAATAGTAAGATTTTGTTAGCCAAAAAATAAGTATTGCTAATTGTTTTTTAATTTTGAAGGTAATATCCAATCGTTATGTGTAAAGTAGTTCCATTCTACATTTGCAAGATCTACTTTTGGATCTATAAGCTGCCTGAACGGCCTACTATTTACACTCACTTTGGCATTAACAAAAACTTGTATATCCTCTCCTTTACTCTTATATTCCTTTTTTAAATATTGTGCAAATTGCCAAATACCATCTGGTTTAGAACTTACCAAACGAATTTGCTTTTTGGTAAGGTAAGCACTCAATTTAATTGGCGTTTCAACTTTTGTATTAATATTAACCACCTTAAAACTTGCTTGTCCAGATTTAGAACGCAACATCATGCGCCAAGACATTCTATGGCCTTCTTCAGTCCATAGAACATTGTCCTCTATAAAATGATGCCGAATTGGTAATAGTAACTGAATAATAAAATAAAGACTTCCTAACGTTACTAAAATAGGTTTATAGCTTGGCACAATAATTTCTGCTTTAGCATAATATTCTTTCCTCTTTAAAAAAATGTTCTTAATAGTTTCTGGGTTAAAAAAGAATAATGAAAAAGCTAAAGATAAATATGGAAATACACCAACCTGAAAAACGATAGAATTAAATAAATGAAAGAAAATTGAAGCGAAAAAAGCATACTTTCTAGTTTGCTTAAATAACAATAATGGTATTATTAAACCATCAAATAGAATACCACCATAACCAACAAGGTATGGCATAAAATCATTTTGCAATAAACCACCAATAATAGGATAGTTAACTTTACTTTGCATTAGTATTCTTGGCATAGTTAAATCTAACCAATCGGGATACATTTTTGCTTTAGAGGCATAAGTATAAAGTATTAATAACTGAATTACAAAAATCCATTTACACCAAGCAGGCATAGAAATGCTTTTAATTTTAGGATTTAGTTTTACATCTAGAGACGCGTATTTATTTGCAGGTAAAAGAACCATAAATGCACTAAGTAAAACCAATAAGTAGTAATGATTATTATAGGACGTTTTCTGCATAAAATATACAGAACTCCACATTACAAAAAATAAAAATGCACTCACTCTATATTTATAGCCTAGCATTATAAGTAAACCAAAACTACCCATAATAACATAATAAACATACATCCAATCACCTGGCAATGGCTGTAACCACCCGAAACCTAAAAAAGTAAATGTAAACTTGGGTTCTACAAGTGTTCTTGTAATCCAGCCTGTAAAAATCGCTCCTACAGATTCTAAAAAACAGAGTAACCCAAAAATAATTCTAAAAACTATTAAAGCACTATTATCTATCTGTTTAAAAAGAAATTTATTGAGCATAATCAATTATAAATTGTAAAGCGTTCGTTTTATCTTTTAACAATTGCTTTTTAAGGGCATCAACCGATTCGAATTTCTCCTCATCACGAAGTCTTTCGAGTAATTCGATAGTTAATGTTTTACCATATATTTTTTCATCAAAATTAAAAAAATTGACTTCTATTGTTTGTGTTTTACCATTAACAGTTGGGTTTGTACCAATATTCATCATACCAAAAATAGTTTTTTCATCTATGGTAGATTTCACAATGTAAACGCCTTGCTTTGGTATTAATTTATAATTTTCACTTATATTAATATTTGCAGTTGGAAAACCTAATGTTCTTCCTAATCCTTTACCTTCCTCTACAATTCCAGAAATAATAAAAGGATAGCCTAAATAACTATTTGCTGTTTCTATATCTCCTTCTAATAATGCTGTTCTAATCTTTGTAGAACTTACAGCAACATCGTTTATATCTTGAGCAGTTATTTCTTCAACGTCAAAATTATACTGCTTACCAAAAGCCTTTAAATCGTCGATATTTGCTGTTCTATTTCTTCCAAAATGATGATCGTAGCCTATTATTACATGTTTTACTTTTAATTGCTTCACCAAAATAGACTCAACAAACTCCTCTGCTGTTAATCGAGAAAAATCCTTTGTAAATTTTTTAACTACTAAGTTTTCAAGACCAAATTGTTTAAGAATTTGCTCTTTTTCACTTAAGGTATTTAAAAGTTTAATATCTGCATCTTTTTGCAACACCATTCTTGGATGAGGAAAAAAGGTAAGAATGGTTGGTAACAAGTCTTTACTTTCACCAACTTCAATAAGCCGTTGAATAATTTTTTGATGCCCAATATGCACACCATCAAAGGTGCCAATGGTTACTACTGTATTTCTATTATCGATTAGATCTGGTTTCAACGCTTAACAATTTAATTACAAAAATAGAAAAAGCGGATTGAAATTACTTTCAATCCGCTTTTAAATATATATTAAGTAAAAATTACTCTTTAATAAACTTGATAGTTTTCGTTGCGTTTGCTGTGTTTAACTTTAAAAAATAAACACCATTTGCAATTGCACTAACATTTATTGTTTCTAAGTTAGTTACAATACTGAATACTTTTTTACCAGTAACACTATATATTTCAACACTTTCTAAAGTAGACTCTAATCCTTTTATATTTAAAGCATCTTTTGTTGGGTTAGGAAATATTGAAACTCCTGATAAAGCAAATTCATCAACGCTTAATGAATTTGTAGAAATATTAGTATTTTCTATTGATGCAAAATCACCTCCTGCAAATATAACATCTCCAGTAGATGTTGTTAAATCATAAGAACCAATACCATAAGCACAACATATACCATCTCCAAAAGCATCTTCGATTGTAAATGTGTAACATTCGTTAGGATCTACATCAAATGTTTCTGTATAACTCGTATTATTTGCATAAGAATTTCCTGAATACAGAACAGTTCCTGCTCCGTTTTTAAATTCCCATGAAGTTTCAGAACCATAATCATCAGTTAATAAATTAAAAATTATTTGAGGCGTTGTAGGATAAGATGATGCCGCAGAAAAATCTCTACTATCATCATTATTACAACTACGAGCATCTGCCAAACTATTTACATCTATAATACTAGCATTAAATGTTTGTGTTCCTCCTGTTGTCGTAATAACTGGTAATGCAATTTCATCATATTCACCATAAGCTAAAGAACCAGACCAGCTATAATTTAATGCCGTTCCACCATCTACATTATATGAAATATTAGCGGTAGTTAAATTACTAGTTCCCCAGTTTGTTATTTTAATGTTAGCATTTAATTCTGGATTACAATCTCCAACAGATAAACACTCTACAGTCACTTCAGCATCATTTGCTTCAACAGCAGGAGCAGTTGCTCCATTAGATGTTGCTAAACCGCTTCTAGGACCAGCAAGAACAGCTTGAACTCTAGCTTTCTGTCCAGCAGTAAAAGTATTCATACAAGTATCGTCTGTATAATCCATGTAATTTTCAATCATGTCTGTTGTAGAACAAGATTGGTGTCCTGTTGGACAACCATAGTTTGGTGCATCTACAGCAGGTGTATCAGCTACTTCGTCACCAACTCCTGCACAACCTCCTTGAAAAGTATGATATAAACCTAAGTAATGACCTACTTCATGAGTCATTGTTCTTCCTTTATCGTAAGGAGCAGAAGTATTAAATGTACCATCGTTGTAATCCGAACTACCAAAATAAGTATGCCCTGCACTTACTCCATCTGTGCTTGCTGCACCACCAGGAAATTGAGCAAATCCTAAAATTCCATTTAAATCACCAACATATTTAGAAGACCACATGTTCATGTATAAATCACGATCCCAAATTGTTTGAGTTTTCCAATAATCTACATCACTACTATTTGTTCCATCTTGACATATATTAACACGGTTAATACCATTTGTAATACAACCATCAGGCGTTTGTTTTGCCATAACAAAATTAACCTCTACATCTACTCCTCCAGCTGTACTTTGTCCAGGTGTGCCAGCAAGCATTCTAAAATCTTCGTTCATAACTGTAACTTGAGAAAGAACTTGCGCGTCACTAATGTTTGCACCAGTACCTAATGGTTCTCCATTATGAAGTACGTGAATAACAAGAGGGATAGTTACTACTACCATATTGTTTCTATTGCTATTATTACTTGTTACTCTAGCAATTTCAGTATCTATTTTATTTTTGAAATATTCACTACCCATCATATTTGGGTTAGTTTCTAGTAATCTAGCATTATACTCATCAGATCCACATCTAATAATTTGCCCATCATTACTCTTACTTTGAGCCAGCACTAAAGCAGGCAAACAAAATAATGTTAGAAGAAATAATTTGAAAGTAATTTTTTTCATAACGACACCGTGTGTTAAATTTTAGTTAATTTTCTTTAAAAATAGTAAAAAATCAAACTATAACGCAAAATTATCGTTAATTTATTTTCCATTAAAACTGTTCATTGTATTGTTTATTCCTGCAAGACCAAAAGATTTTATTAGTTCTATGCTTTTTTCTAATCGTTCATCTAGTTGGGAGTTTTCATCATCAGTCCATTCTCCAAGAACGTAATCTACCTGTCTACCTTTACTAAAAGCATCACTTATACCAAACCTAAATCGATTATATTTTGTTGTATTTAATTTGTCTTGGGTATCTTTTAAACCATTGTGTCCTCCATCACTTCCTTTCATTTTCACTCTAATACTACCAAACGGAAGGTTTAAATCATCAGTAATAACCATCAAGTTTTCTAATGGTATTTTCTCTTTTGTTAACCAATATAAAATAGCCTTACCACTTAAGTTCATATAAGTATTTGGCTTTAAGAAAATAAAAGTTCTTCCTTTTATTTTATAAGTTGCGATATCTCCAAGTTTTTGAGTTTCGAAGGTTAATTCTTCTTTTTTAGCGAAGTAATCTAAAATTTTAAATCCAATGTTGTGACGTGTATTTGCATATTCTCCTCCTATATTTCCTAGGCCAACAATTAAAAATTTCTTCATAGGGTTTATTTCTTCAACAATGTTTGCTTTCTTATTTCCGCTAAAATATTTAATAATACACTCAAACATATTTAAAATTATTTTAGTAAAAATAAAAAAGCATCCTGAATATTTCAGAATGCTTTAATAATTTCTTTAAAAGAATGATTTTTTATTCAGCTGCAGCTTCTCCTTCAGCTCCTTCTGCTTCATCTTCATCATCTTCGTCATCTACTATAACAGCAGCTCTAGAACGTCTTACTAAACATACAACAGTATTATCTGGGTGCATGAATGTATACTTTTCTGATGCTAATTTACCAATATATAGTTTATCACCAATTTTAAGATCTTCGATGTTAGTATCGATAAAATCTGGTAAGTTTCCTGGTAAAGCTTTAACTCTTAAGCTACGCTTGTTTTTACGTAAAACACCACCATTTCTAACTCCTCTTGGGTTTCCAATATAGTTTACTGGAATATCCATAGTAATTTCTTTATCCTCGAAAACTTGGTAGAAATCTACATGTAGAATTCTATCAGTAACTGGGTGAAATTGGATGTCTTGTAAAATAGCATTAAAAGTTTCTCCACCTTCTAATTCGATTACAACTGTATGCGCATTAGGTGTGTAAACCAATTTAGAGAATGCTAATTCAGCTGCTGAAAAATGTACTGATTTGTCTCCTCCGTATAATACGCAAGGAACCTGACCAGCATTACGTAAGGCTTTAGTTGCTTTGCCGCCCACGCTTTCTCTTTGAGATCCGTTGATTGTAATTGACTTCATTTTATTATTTATATTTAATTATTAATATACTTATTCAAATAACCGATTAAGGTTACATTAAAAATTTTGAACTAATCGATTTGTTATAATGTACGTTATGCATTACTTCAGCAAATAAATCTGCACAACTTATAACTTTAATCTTTTTACTTTTTTGTTTTAGCGGAATTGAATCTGTTACAATTAACTCCTCTAACTTAGAATTTTCTAATCTTTCGTAAGCATTACCAGATAATATTGGATGTGTACATATAGCTCTTACGCTTAATGCACCACGCTCCATCATTAAATCGGCAGCTTTAGTTAATGTTCCAGCTGTATCAACCATATCGTCTACTAAAACTACATTTTTACCAGTTACATCACCAATTAATTCCATGTGAGAAATTACATTAGCCTTAGCACGTTGCTTATAACATATTACTACATCACTTTCTAGTGCTTTAGAATATGCATATGCTCTTTTACTTCCTCCCATATCTGGAGAAGCAATAGTTAAGTTATCTAAATTTAATTCTTTTAGGTAAGGTAAAAATACAGTGGATGCAAATAAATGATCTACTGGTTTTTCAAAGAACCCTTGAATTTGATCTGCATGCAAATCCATGGTAATAATTCTAGTAGCACCTGCTACTTCTAACATTTTAGCAACTAATTTAGCTGCAATTGGCACTCTTGGTTTGTCTTTTCTATCTTGTCTTGCCCATCCAAAGTATGGTAAAACTGCTGTTATATGTCTAGCAGAAGCACGCTTTGCGGCATCAAGCATTAATAACATTTCCATTAAATTTTCAGAACTTGGATTTGTTGATCCAATTATAAAAACTCTTGATCCACGAATAGACTCTTCGTAAGATGGTTGAAATTCGCCATCACTATAAGTAGAAGTAATCACGTTACCTAATTGGGCACCATATGCCGCTGCAATTTTCTCGGCTAAAGTTTTACTTTGCGTTATTGAAAAAATTTTTGCGTCTGGCTTAGTATTTGGCATCGTAAAAATGGTTTAAAGTAGTGGAAAACACTACGTTATTTTTAATGAGGTGCAAATTTATAACTTTTTTTTATCTATGAAGCATAATCCCTACTATTTTTAGGACAATTAACAAAAAAAGATATATTTTTGCATACACAATTTGCTCAAATGGCGGAATTGGTAGACGCGTTGGATTCAAAATCCAATTTCTTCGGAAGTGTGGGTTCGATTCCCACTTTGAGTACTAAGTATTACCGTAATTAGTTGTTTTTCAATTGATTACGGTTTTTTTACGCTTTATTTTGCCGAGAATTTGCCGACAAGAAGTAAAAAACAAACCAAAAAACAAGCCTAAAACAGCTTAATAAAACCCGAAAAAACACCTTTAATCAATGAATATTTACAGTGTTTTTAACTTCTTTAAAGCAAAACCTACACTTAAAGTAATGCATAAACGATTCTTTTCAACTCACAATCGTTGATAAATAGATTTTTTACAAAAAATTCTATTTTATAGTTTTAGCAACAGAATACCAACAACAAACCAACAATAAAAAAAAAGAGCGCATACTACTATAAAAAATCGTTAACCATTATTAATACACTAGTCACAAGCACTATACTGCACAACCAACAATAACCAACACTGTTGCTATTAACTACTGTTGTTTACTGTTGTTTACTGTTGGTTCTTGATAAATTTACAACTTCAAAGCATTACGAGATGAACACATTATTTATTGTTAAATGCAAAGGAAATAATTCTTAAATGAGGTAAACCGTAATACAAAACCGATTTATATTTATATTTTTAAGGATTAAATAAACCAACAGCTATTAATTTCACTTACTAAAAACCATTGTTTTATACTAATTTCCAGATAAAAAATATTAATTATCTATTAAAGTTTTGAAATTATTAAAAACACTTAATCTATGGACATTTTTAAATACTTATACCACTATCACACAACAGAGCATACACGTATTAATCCTTTAGGTAAAGAAATTAGAGGAATTACACCCGTAATAAATGATACTTATTTTGAATATAATTTCGAAAACGCCTTGGACTTTCTCGATGTATTTGATGTAAATAGATCAGAGCTATATAAGGACGATGGCACTGACATTAGGACAAGTTATATATATAGAGGCCACAAACATCACTACTGGGATCTATTACCAAGTTTTTTTAGACAAAACCAAGATTATAAAGCAGCTTACTTAAGTGGCAATGGTCATTCTTCAGGAGAAGTTGACAACTTTTTACATTTCATTAAAGGTATTGATAGTATTGGTTATAATGTTAGCGACTATTCTTTTGAATTATTACAATTAATTAAAACCAGAGACAACGCGTCGTCTTCAAATTTCGACTTATCAAGTATGCTTTTTCATTTCCCTAACAAAAAACAATTAGAAGAATTAGCACTGGCACAACACTTTGGAGTAGAAACAAGATTATTGGATTTTACTGAAAACCCATTGACTGCTTTATTTTTTGCCAGTGAAAGCATTTACCCATATGATTTCCATTCAAAAAATGAAAATGACAAAATAGGAGTTTGGGTAATACCCAAACTATTAATAGACGCCATAAAACACGAAAGATTTCTCCACTATGTAGATGTTAAGAAGTACCAAAATAAATATATTTCTGCTCAAAAAGGAGTTTTTTTACATTATTTCCCATCCGTTAAAGAAGCTAGTAATAAATCCATAAACCTAGAGACAGACAACCTATTAGATATAACTTATAAACTAGACCAATTACTAACTTCAAAATTCAAAAACGAATCACTTAACAAGTTGATAAAGGAACATATTGGAAAACCTATGCTTTTTACTTTGCCACACAATGAATTATTCCCTATAGCCTCCAGATTAAATCAATTAAACATTAATTGGACAACATTAATGCCTAGTCTTGACGGTGTAAAAAAAGAGGTAATACGACAAAACAACAAACCTTTCTCTAATATTATTTAAGAAAGCAAAAATATTGAGATTTGCAAGAAGAAAAATCTGAACTAACTATAATCAAGAAGAGCCTAAGGATGCCTTAAATAAATTATAATAAATACAGGCAACAACTAACAAAGTCAATTATAGATTTAGATCATATAAGAAGTCATAAAAGTCTTTCTTTCTGAATTTTAAATCCTAAAAAAGTTCACAATCTCACACAAAAAAATATTACATCAGATGAAGCTTAGACTAGACTGGTTAAATAAGAATATTAATAATAGAAAACAGTTAATCCTATGAGTGAAAAGGTTTTTATATATGGTGATGAGTTTGGCACAAGTCATTTAGATATTAATATTCAAGGTAATATTTCTCATTTTATCTATGCATCATTAATCATTCAAGAAAAGGATTTAAAACAAGCATATAAAATCAGAAAACATTTAAGTGATAAATATTTCTCAGGAGGCAAGCTTAAGTCCAATTCTCGAGGCATGAAGGACAAGAATTTTGATAAAAGACTCGAAATACTCAGCTATATAGTCGATAATTTAGATTTCAAAATAAATACTATTGTTGCCGATAAATCTCTAATAAAAAGCAAAGGTCTTGAGTTCAAAGAAGTATTTTACAAGTATTTTCAATCTATGCTAGTACATAATATTATTACAGAGTATGAAAGATTTGAAGTTTATGCTCATAGAATTATAAGTGATAGCTTTGCAAAAGAAATGTATATTTATTTAGACAATAAGTTAAACACAAATACACTCTTTAGTAGTTATAAAATGGTTGATGACAAGGACGAGGTACTTGTTCAATTGTCGGATGTAATTGTTGGCTCTTTAGGGCGAGTTTTTACTCACTCACATTATCACAGTAGGTCAAATGAAATAATGGATATTTTGCATTTAAAAATGAATACACCTACCTTTTTTCCTTATAAAATTAACAATCATCTTAAGTCAAGTGCTGCCGATTTCAATGTGGATAATGATATAAACCAAATGGTAATCAATGATGTTGTTAACTATGTTGAAAACGATACAAATAGCAAAGAGAAGAAGGATTTACTAAAGTATTTACTTTTTATGAACAAAGTTTCTCCTTTCAAAATGAATGAGATATACGAAATAGTATCAAAAATGAATTTTCTACATAACAATATCACAAAAGACAATGTTAGGAGTATGATAAAAGATCTAAGATATGATGGTATATTAGTAATTAGTGCTTCAGGCAAAAGTGGCTACAAGCTTGCTTGTAACGAAACAGATGTTGTTAATTATTTTAGTCACTATTTTAAATATGTAGAACCTATGTTGGCTAAAATTGAAGTTGCTGATAAAAAAATCAAAGAAAGTAAAGGCTCGGAATATTCTTTATTAGACAATCCGAAATTCAACCTATTAAAGCATCTTATGACTATTTATAATAAATATTAACTAATGTGCAAAAAAATAGTTGAAAACGTTTTATTCATGTGAACTTTAGATAACACATAAACAAAACAGACCAACAGAGACAGATTGAATATCCCATTAATTAACAATAAAATATTTAGAAATTAGTTAAGAATGAATTTTATACCACCATTAGAAATAGCCTCAAAAATTATGACTTTAATTGAGGAGTCCAAAAAAGAGCTCATTTTGGTTTCCCCATATGTGGAGTTGTCAAAATGGAATAAAATGAGAAAATGTATTGATCGAGCAATAAATAGAGGAGTAAAAATCACCTTTGTTGCACGAAAAAATGCCAAGCAGAATTTAAGCTTTTTACAACGTCCAGAAATTAATTTAGTTCTAGTTAACGACTTACATGCAAAACTATATCTAAATGATGATTATGCGATTGTTACATCTCAAAATATTGTATATTATTCAGATATCAACTCCATAGATATAGCTTACAAAACCACCAACACGGAGCAAAGACTTGAGTTGGTTGATTTTATTAATAAGTATGTCGTTAATATAGAAGAACAGCAAAAGGAGGCTGCTAAAATAGTAGGTGAACCTAAAAAAACTATTAAAATAATTGACAAAACAATTGATTATGATGTGAAATTTTTAACTGCAAGTGAATTAGATAAATTGTCAGATTATTTTAACACCACATATAGTGATGTGAAATTTGTTACAACTAAGGACTATGTTTTTAGTAAGCACTTAGTCTCATTTGCTGATATTATGATTGCTTCTGTTTATACGGTTAAAACCCGAAAAGAGGACAATGATAATATTGAATACTTTATTAAGGAGATTTCCACATTTAATTTAAACCTACAAAATGATATTTCTGTTAAACTAAACACAGATCACAACAAATTTAATTATATCTATTTCGCACCTAAAGTTAGCTATGAAATTGAAGGCTTAATTAATGATTTTGAGTTAATAACTAACGCTATTTTGGAGTCAAAATACAAAAAGAAGCGAGATATAAGAGTAAATGTCAATGGGTGTAAAGTTATTTATAAATGATGTTGAGGTTAGCTTGTTCTCATATAATAGAAATAAAGCTTAATCCTTGTTCCAATATTTTGTGAACTCATCTTGTTCTGCTCCTAGTGGGAATAATACATGATACCAAAGACAATTAAACATATATTTGATTATTCTAACCCATCGAGGTAATTTTGATTTTGTCATAATAATTAAGTTCTTAGAGATTAGAATATAATGATTTAGAGACTCTACTCTATTATTGTTCTAAAAATATCTTCCAGATCACAGTTGTAATCTCCATCTGTTTTTAGTTGCTCGTCGGTTCTACCATTCGTCATGTCCCAAATGGAAGCTTTTACTCCTATTCTTGTTAATTCAATAATTTTATTACTAATTATTTCAACATCTTTTTCGCTCATATCTGGAATAATTAGAACCGTATGACCTATTAAGCAATTATATTTTGCTTCCGTTAAGCCATTACGTCCAGAATAAGACAGCCAAACAAATTCAGGCAATAAAATAGCACCAATTATTGCTGTTTTCTCGCTTTCAACTAAAACCAATTTATCTACTCCTTTTTTATTGTCAATTATTAAATGCTCTCCAAATAAACATGAAAAATACCCATCGCTGTTTTTATATGGAGCATTAAATTTATTTGTTCTTTTACCATTTTGGTTATAATATGCAACTTTACCTTTTTGAACTAGATTTTGCTTATTAATATTCCAAAAAACAGCACCTCCATCTGTTGTTGTTCCTAAAGCGTAGTCTTTAAATACTTCGTCAACATTGCTATTATTATAAGTATTTCTAATATATTTCATTAAATTATTTTCTGGAGTGTTTAAATAGTAGCTCCATATTGTTTTTTCTTCAATATACTTTTGTTTAATTACTGTTGTTGGTTTGTTGTTGGCTTGTTGTTGCCTTGTTGTTGGTGCTTTATGAGTTGTATCAAATGTGATAGGTTCGTACCTATTAGTATTATCGTTCCACATAAATTCTTTATTGCTTTCATCTAAATATATTGCAGGTGGCAGCGTTGCTTTACCGCAAGAATGACAATACCCATAGTTTTTAGATGAATTTTTGAAAGTAATAAATTTACCGTTTTTATTTACTTTATTGCAACAAGGCGTTATTAGTTTGTAATTTCTTTTGGTGTTAAAACTGTGTTTTGTTTCTTGCTTTTTCATTGCATTTTGTAAAATTTACTCTTTTGCTTAATTCATTGGTTACTTTCATTTGCCAACAACAAAGTAACAACGGAGTTGGTTTGTTGTTGTTAATTAGTTAGCATATAATATTTTCTTATTTATACATGCATTTCCTACATAAGCTACATAGGCAAAAAATAAAAATGTATGTTATGTGTGAAATGTAGATAGATTAAAAAACTTTTTTTTCTACATAAACACTAATACCGTAACTTTTTCTAATTACTTCAAAATTGTTTTTCTTTAATCTTGTAGAAAATGTTTTTTTAGAACAACAACGCATTCCAGAATCAATACAATACACTTTGTATTCGTTGTATAAGTTTTTTAGTGTGTAATTTTCTGTTGTAGATACAATGTAATTTTCATCTTCCATAAAGGTTAGAACACTATCAGAATATTTTTGATAGTTTAGAACTTCTTTTTCTGCAATTTCGCTACTCGTAAAATCATTCTGTTTTAATAATCTTTCTAGACCGTTTAGCATCCAGTTAAAAACACCTGAAAGTTCACTTTTAATAATTTTATTTGATAATTTTTTATCCTGATCGGCTTCTGGAATAGTAACATTAAATGGTATTATAATAAATCTTCTAAAAAAGGCATTTGTGTTCTCTACTTCTTTTGGTAATTCATTACAATTAAATAAGAGTTTAGCGTATTCAGTAATTACCCTATCTTGTTTGTATAAAACTTGTACGGGTAGTGGTTCTCCAGAAACCATTGATTTAAAAATATCACTTTTTAATTTACCATCTATTTCACTAGCATAGTTTAAAAGCTTGTATTCTATATTAATTCTAGATTTACTATTATCTTGAGTTAAGGAACTTAATGTATAATTGGTTGTGTTTTCGCTTCCCAATAGCGCCATTACAATCTCGTAAAAAACACTTTTCCCATTTGCTCCACTACCATAAAGCAAAAGACATTTTTCAAGTTTTAAAACATCATTTTTTATAAAAATTGAACCTAAATATTCTGCAAGTATGTCTTGTAGTTCTTTTTCTGGTAATACTTTATTAAGAAAACTTTGAAATAATGGAGATTTAGCGTTTTCATTATAACTGAAGGGTAATTGATACTTAATAAAGTCTTCTTTTTTAAATTTTCTTAAAGCAGTCATGTTTTCAGAAACTTCAAATGTTCCGTTTTTCAAATTAATCAATGTCGTTCCTTTTGAAATACTCATGCTTTTTAGTCCTCCCGCAGATAAAAATTGTTTGTACAGCTCCTCTTTAAATTTATAGTGTTTCGATTCATATTTATCAATGCCCAGTTTTAAAGCAGCAAGCCCTAAAAAGTCTGTAAAACTCTCATCTGTAACACTTTCCCAAAACTCTGAATTGTAGATGTAAATATTACTATTGCTCCTACATAGACTGAATCCATTCTTATTAGCAATGTTTATTATTTCCTCGATAGTGGTTACTAAATAATGTTTCTTCTGAAGCTTGTCATCTTCTTTGGGGAGATTAACTTTTTTTCTAAAATTTATAGGCTGAATAAGTTTTATAATTTCATTCAATAAATTCTCTGCATCAAGACTAATTCTATTACTTTTTAGGAAGTTTTTTTTAATATTAGCTCTAATGTTTTCGATACTGCTAGTTTCTGTATCTTTACCTTGATTTTTGGCGAAATCATTGGTGCTGTTTTTAGCACCTTTTTTATTGTCTTTCATATTCAAGGAAATTAATCGAATTGGTTCATTTTCTTAAGAGCCGATAAAACCTCAGATTTTTTATATCGAACCTTAGTACCTATTCTAAATGCAGGTAGAACATTGTTTTTACTGTATTTCCATAAGGTTACTAAGGAAATTGATAGCATTTGGGCTGTTTCCTCTCTCGTTAGTAGTTTATCATCTTCTGTGCTGTCTTTTTTGAAGTTTAAAAGAAGCTCTTTAACACCTCCTAAAATTTCGTTTTTGAAATCTTCGTTGTTGGTGTTTTCAATTTGTAGAATTTTTTTAATCATTGCCTTGTTGTTTAATTGTTACAAGGGCAAAACTATTTTACTTTACTAAATTTAATAAATTTGGGTAACCCATTAAATACCCAAATTACTTAAAAGTTGATTTATTTTATCTTGTGATTTTATAGCTACTTCTGATTTTTCAGATGGTTTTTTATCTATTTCAGAAATATAATCTCTGATATTTCTTTCACTAGCATTAATTAAAGGATTAAAGAGTTTCTCTTTGTCCGTTGGCTTTAAATTTTCCCATATATCAGATTTAATATCCCTTATTGCCTGTATCAACAAAACCTTTTCTCTTATGGTTAAAGGCTTACGTGCTTTTGAAGTCTGTTTTTCTGGAACATTCTGTTGTAATTTTCTAATTTGATCTTCATAGAAACGATCAAGATTAACTATTACAAAAAAACTGTACCATAATTTCAATATATCATTTTTTACTGAAAACATATTTTCAGAATCATCAACAAAATAATCCAAACCATCATCAAAAACATACTCTTCATTTAAATACTTATTAATCGTTTTAGGAGAAAAAATTATATTGTTTTTAACAGTATTTTTCCAATTATAATTCTTGTTTAAATGACCACCAGTGTATTCCTTATAAGAAAAATGATCTTTCACTTTTAACAAGTTTTTCTTTCGTTTTTTTAAACAATATTTTATTTTTTTATCATTCTCAAAATGAGCATTTAAATAGTGTTTTTCAATTTCTATCTCATTTTCAACACCCCATTCAACTGATAAATTGTTATTTTTTTCCATTATTGGATATTCTAAAACTTCAACTTCTCTTTTAAGAATATTATAAATATCTTCAAAAATGATATCATTAAATTTATATTCTTTTCTATTGAAGTAAATGCTTCTACCAAATACTTTGTTTTCAAAATCATAGTCAAAATCTTCAATTAAAAGTTGAATTACATTAGCTTTTAATAAAGCCTCAACTAACTCATTATTTAAAATAGTTATGTCTATACCATTCATTATACCTCTAAACATTGTGATATCTTTCATTCGTACTCTTTTTTCCAATTATTGTTTATAACCTCTATGTGTTGTTCTTGAGTTGCTTTAACGTATTGCGAAAACTGTTTTTCAGATTTATGTCCAGTTGCAGCCATAATTAGCCTTATTTGCACACCATCTAAATATAAATTAGTAGCCATGCTTCTTCTCCCTGTATGACTGGTTATAAGCTCCCACTTTTCGTAAATACCTTCCTTTTTTCGTTTTGTTTTTTCGTCTATTTTAGAGCCAAAAACCCTTTTTTTAATCCCCACATCTTTAACCACATCCTTTATGTATTTATTAAATTTTTGATCTGAAATAGTTTTTGGCAATTCTCCAGATCGTTTAGCTAAAATTTTAGTAATATTTTCATGTATTGGGATATGTAAATTTTGATTGGTCTTAGTAGTGGTAATATTAATCGATTTCTCTAAAAAGTTTTCTTTTGATAATTTAGAAATATCTGAAACTCTTAATCCAGTTCTTAGAGCTATTATAAATAAATCCCTAACGTTATTTAGTTTTTCATTGTCGCTAAAATCGTGTTTCAATATTTTCTCTATTTCTATGTTACTTAGATAAACATCATGAGTTTCATTTTTAGGCGCACTAAATCTCTTGTGCTTGTAAATTGGATTTATTGGTAAATTTTCAAATTCAATATTTTTACAAAATGTTTTAATCCTAGAGATCAAGACACCTGTAGAATTATTATTTAAATTTTCAACCGTTTTACAATAGTGAATAAAATCACGATGAAAGTCTAAATTAATATCCTCATGTCTATATCTTAACTTTTGATGTTTTTCAAATGCTTCAATCTTATTTTCAGCAGATTTGTAATTTTTAATCGTATTTTTTGATAGAGGAGATCCGTTATGCAATTGTTTATGCAACTGCTTTACATATTGTTTTATCCAGTCTAAAAAATAAGTTTTATGAGTTTCCTCAATAGTAGCTCTATTAAAAAAGGAATTAACAGCCTCTTTAAGCCACTTATCGTTTATTGAAGTGTTACTATTATAATCTCTATTATATCTATCAATAATATACAACTCTAGCTTTTCTAGCTTGTTATTAATAAAATCAACGTTGTTTGTTGTTGCTGTAATTTTTAAGCGTTGTTTAGCTTTAGACCAATCACTAAATACCACAGAAAAACCTGTTGTAGTTTTTTGATCTATACGTTTACTATCCCAAAAACGGACATAAATACTTGAGTGCTTTTTCTTACCTTTGATTATAAAGTATTTAACGTTCATATATTTTGCCGATATTTTGCCGAAAACAGTTAATTATTGTTAATTTATCTTAATCAAAATTAACTAAATTATTTTAATAATTAGCTTTAAAGCATTAAAAACAAAGGGATAGAGCCTATTTTAGTGATTTAACTGAAAAGCACAAATTAAGGCAAGCTACTTCCACTTTGAGTACCACAGAAAAGCATCAACTTAAAAGTTGATGCTTTTCTCTTTTTATTATATATTTACGTCTCCCTAAATATCATTTACAATGCTTCAAGAATTATGGTTTAACATACAGTACGGAATCAATCACGTACTAGACATTAATGCTTACGATCACGTATTATTTTTAATCGTTTTAACCGTGCCTTATTTATTTAAAGATTGGAAACGCATTTTCATGCTAGTCACAATTTTTACAATAGGCCATACTTTATCACTTATTCTGTCTACTTACGGAGCAGTTAAGATCTCTGGAAACCTTGTAGAATTTTTAATTCCTATTACTATATTAATTGTAGCTCTTTTTAATGTCTTCACTTCTGGTAAAGGTGCTCAGAAAGAAAAAATTGGCATACTTTTTATTTCAACGTTGTTTTTTGGGCTTGTACATGGATTAGGCTTTGCTAGAGAGTTTAAATTACTAGTTGGCGGAGAAGACAACAAGCTCCTAACGCTTCTTGAATTTGCTTTAGGCATAGAAATAGCCCAAGTAATAATAGTATTTATTATTCTATTTTTAGGCTACATTACGCAAACAGTTTTCAGATTTAACAAACGCGATTGGATAATGGTTGTTTCGGCAATTGTTGTTGGTTTAGTAATACCGATGTTATTAAATAGCCCTTATATAAAGTAGGATACGATAAAGTTTTCATAAATCTTCATTAATTGAATTGTAATTAAAATACTAACACGCTATCTTCGTTGTTATTAGTGAAATATGCACTATAAATTCTCAATATTTAAGATTTACTCAAATAATTTTTGGGTGCTTTGATATACGTAAGACAAGAAAGACATAAAGTTAATATGCCAGAAAACAAACAGTATAAATACGATAAAGCTTATTTAAGAATTGCAAAAGAGTGGGGAAAACTATCTCATTGCGAGCGCAAACAAGTTGGAGCTGTAATTGTAAAAGGACGCATGATTATTAGCGATGGTTTTAATGGAACTCCTACAGGATTTGAAAACTATTGCGAAGACGACGAAGGTTACACAAAATGGTATGTTTTACATGCAGAAGCAAATGCTATTTTAAAAGTTGCATCATCTACACAATCTTGCAAAGGAGCCACATTATACATAACACTATCACCTTGTAAGGAATGTAGTAAACTAATACACCAAGCAGGTATAGTTCGTGTAGTTTATCAAGATGGATATAAAGACGATTCTGGTCTTCGTTTTTTAGAAAAAGCAGGCATTGAAATTGTTCAAATTGAAAATCTAACAGCTTAAAAAATTTTATACAAATGAAATTGAAAAGAAAATACCTACCTCTACTTCTAGGCGCTGCTATTGCGGTTGGTATTTTTATAGGCGGTTCTCTAGATTTTAATGATAAATCTGATAGTCTTTTTACATCAAATAGCAAAAAGGACAAACTTAACAGACTTATAGATTATATAGACCATGATTATGTTGAAGATGTAAATACCGATAGCATTGTAGACGTTACTGTTAATGGTATTTTAGAAAATCTAGATCCACATTCTGTATACATTCCAAAAGAAGACATGCAAAGTGTTACCGAAAATATGAAAGGTGATTTTGTAGGCATAGGCATTAGTTTTTATACACACCACGACACTATTACAGTAATTAAAACTATAGAAAACGGACCTAGTGAACGTGCAGGACTAAGAGGTGGAGACAGAATAATTACCGCAGATGGCGATTCTATATTTGGACGAGACTTAACAAATGGCGACTTAGCCAAAAAGCTGAAAGGTAAAAAAAACACAGATGTCACTTTAAAAGTTATTAGAAAAGGAGAAGAAAACCCATTAGAGTTTAAAATAACTAGAGATAACATTCCAATTGTAAGTGTTGATGCCGCTTACATGCTATCCGAAAATTTAGGCTATATAAAAATTAATCGTTTTGCAGAATCTACTTATAAAGAATTTAAAAAAGCATTAACAAAACTTGAAAAGGAAGGAGCCACAGAAATGGTTTTAGACCTTAGAGGAAATCCTGGTGGCTTTTTAGGTATAGCAGAACGTATTGTTGATGAGTTTCTTGAAGATGACAAACTCATCCTTTTTACAAAAAACAAAAGAGGTAAGATTGAAAAAAACTTTGCAACCGGAAAAGGCTCTTTTGAAGATGGACATGTTTATGTTTTAATAGACGAAAACTCAGCATCGGCAAGTGAAATTGTTGCAGGAGCACTACAAGACAATGACAAAGGAACCATTGTTGGTCGTCGTTCTTACGGAAAAGGACTTGTACAACGCGAAATGCAATTGGGAGATGGAAGCGCAGTAAGACTTACGGTTTCTCGTTATTACACTCCAACTGGTCGCTCTATCCAGCGCGCTTACGATAAAGGAAACAGAGATTATTTTGACGATTACTACTCTAGAATAGATAGTGGCGAATTATTAGATCCTGAAAAGATTGAAATAGCAGATTCTTTAAAATTTACTACTCCAAAAGGAAAAGTGGTTTATGGTGGTGGTGGCATAATACCAGATGTTTTTGTACCACTAGACGAAGGCATGCAAAATGAGACTATAACATTTTTAGACCGCAGAGGTTTTATAAGAAGTTTCGTTTTCGAACAGTTAGAAAAAGACCGAACCATCTACAAAGACATCTCTAAAGAAGACTTTTTAATTAATTTTGAAATTACAGATGAAGTGGTTGAAGATTTTCAAGATTATTTAAATGAAAAACGAAACACTAACATTGTTTTTATTGTTTACAAGGCAGAAATGAAACAATATCTTAAAGCAGCATTTGCAGATCAACTTTTTGGAAATGGCACATACGAAGAAGTCATTAACCAAAAGGATATTATGATAAACGAAGTTATAAACTTGAGTTTAAATAAAGATTTTACAGAAGATTAGTTTTATTCCTTTGTAAGCACACAAGAATACTTAGTGCTTATCGTGAACTTTAGTCTGTTTACCGTTATTCCAAAGTGTTAGAATATCTGTAGCAACATGCGCTCCACTACCAGAAGCTATTGCAAATTGACTACGCCAACCAGCCAAAGTACCAGCTACATATAAATTATCATCAATTAAATGATCTGTATTTTCTAACCAAATTCTATCCTTTTCTATTGCTGCTCTTGGGTGTGGTTTTATATAATCTTCTAAACCATCAATATTAAGTAAATTAGTGTAACCAACCGCAACAACAACACGCTTAGTATTGTATACTTTTTTATTAGTCGTAACTAAAAAACCTTCTGTTGTTTTAGAAATCCCATTTACTTTTTCATTTTCAATTTGAAGTACTTCAGGATACAATTGTGTTAATTGCTGTACACCTTCAATTAAAATGTCCTTACCCAATGTACCAGGTTTTAATCCTAACACATTATTAAACAAAGCATTTTGTAAATGAGAGCTTTTTTGATGCGTAATAATAGCTACCTTCCTACCTTCAGCAAATGGCTTTTTTAAACCAGAACCCAAAACTAAAGCACAAGACAAACCTGCCGCACCACCACCAATAATGAGAGTATCTAGCATTAGCCTTTGCTTTTTTCTTCAATTTTTTTAGAAATTCTTAAAACCTGAAGCAATAAGATTGCACAAAGTGCAGCTACAATAGTAATTACAGCAATCATGCTTTCATCTTTAAAAAACCCTTGAAAATCTAGTTTTGTAGCATTGTAAATTATTAATCCTACTGCAACAATATTAAGTATAAGTGTAAATATTTTCATAATACAAATCTAAGCAAAAAGAATCTTAACGTTATGAGCAAATAGCTTAATTGAAATAGCCAATAATATAACTCCAAATACTTTTCTAATAATACTTATTCCGTTTTGTCCTATAAAACGCTCTATTCTACTAGATGTTTTTAAAACAATATAAATTAAAAGAACATTCAATAATACTGCAATAATAATATTACTTATTTCGTATTCTGCTCTAAGCGATAATAGCGTTGTTAAACTTCCAGGACCGGCAATTAATGGAAAAGCTAACGGAAATACAGAGGCCGTCATTGGGTTAGTATCTTCTTCCTTATATAAGGTAATACCTAAAATCATTTCTAAGGCAATAAAAAACAAAATAAAAGATCCAGCAACCGCAAAAGAGCTAACATCTATACCAATTAAATTTAATATGCTTTTTCCTAAAAATAAAAATGCAATTAATATTACTCCAGCAATAATTGAAGCCTTTTCACTTTGTATGTGACCCGCTTTTTTACGTAAGTCTATAATAATAGGAATGTTACCTACAACATCTATTACAGCAAACAGTACCATAAATACTGTAAATATTTCTTTAAAATCCAAACTCATAACTAAATTTCTTAAATTTTCGGCAAAAGTACTCCTTAATAAAAGAATTTCAAGATTAAATTAATGTTAAATTATAGTTGGAATTTAATATCTTAAAATTGAAGAATTTCGTCTTATCTTTGTATTCCATTCGAGTTTAAATTAAGTATGTTTCAAATAGGAAAAACAATAGTATCAGAGTCTATTATAGAAAACGATTTTGTTTGTAATTTATCAGCATGTAAAGGTGCTTGTTGTATTGATGGCGACGCTGGAGCGCCTTTAACAGAAGAAGAAGCGGGAATTCTTGAAGATATCTACCCAAAAGTAAAACCATTTTTAAGACAAGAAGGAATTGATGCTATCGAAGCACAAGGCACTTCTATTGTAGCCGATTTTGGAGAACTAGAAACGCCCTTAATTAACGGAGCAGATTGTGCATACGTTATTTTCGATGAGAAAAAGACTGCATTATGTGCTATAGAAGAAGCCTACAATCAAGGAGAAATAACATGGAAAAAACCCGTCTCTTGCCACTTATACCCTATTAGAATAAAAGAATACACAGAGTTTTCTGCTGTTAATTACGATAAATGGGAAATCTGCGACGACGCTTGCAGCCTAGGTAAAGAACTTCAAGTACCAGTTTACAAATTTGTAAAAGAAGCATTGGTTAGAAAATTTGGTGAAGATTGGTACACCGAATTAGAAAAAGTTGCAGAAACAATGAAATAGTTACTTTACTATTTTAATACTACACTAACCTTTAGTTGTTCTTTTTAATAACGCCTTAATCAATTACCTCCTTTTATTAAAATTTCTGAAGCATTAAACTAAAGATTCCTGATTTACTCTCGACTTTTTAGTTTATAAATAATCTTGTTATATATACTTTTTCTAATATTCAAAATAGACTTGTATTATCCAATTCTATAACTAAAATAAATACTTTATTCTTTAAGTAATTAAAATTTAAATCTTAAATAAGATAGTAAAGATTTGCTTAGTGAATTTTAAAATAAAATCAATAAATAATCTCACTTTTTTTCAAAAAATTAAAACATTTTACATCACTATTTTTTTTATTAAAAACAGGCGTTTTATTTATTTTTGTTTTTTCAAAAAACCCTTATTTCATTGCTTGTAGGCCGATATTCGTGTTTTTAAATTTCTATTAATCAGTTAATTATGTAAGCGATCTGTAATTCGCTGAAAAACAAGGCAGACACTACGTTGTTAAAAACTTGTTGACAACGTTTACAAGATAGTCTTTCATTTTCGGGTACAATTGTCAATCTTTGTTGAGTACAAAATGAAGTCGATTTTTTGTTGTCTTAAACTCTTTAAAAAGAGAAACAATAAATCCTTTTTTTTTTAAAACACAAGTCCTTTTTGTTACCTAAATATAAGAGGAGAAAAATATAACACGTTTTTACAGTTTTACTAAATATTTTTTGGATGATGTACATCCAATAAACAACTAGCTATTTGATTGAAATTTATGGAAATTACACAAATTATAAAAAGAGATTACGAAACAACTCCTTTTGTTTTAAATAAAATCTCTAACGCTATAGAAAAAGCAATGCTTTCTGTAGGCAATGGAACTAAAGAAGATGCTCATGAGATTTCTTCTAACGTTTTAAAAGCATTAATAAGCAGAAAGGAAGAGGATAGTAAATACTTGCCAACTGTAGAACAGGTACAAGATCTTGTTGAAGATAAATTAATGGAGAGCGCATTTCACGATGTGGCTAAAGCCTATATTTTATATAGAGATGAGCAAACAAGAAATAGAAAGACAAATATTTTTGAAAAAAGAATAAACTTAAAGCCTTACGAATATCCAGCTCTTAACGAGTATGTAGATGCTATTAGACACTCTTACTGGATTCATTCTGAATTTAACTTTACAAGTGATATTCAAGATTTTAAAACAAAACTTACTATAGTAGAACAAAACGCTATTAAAAACACAATGCTTGCAATTTCTCAAATAGAAGTTGCAGTAAAAAGTTTTTGGGGCGACTTGTATAACAAAATGCCTAAACCAGAAATAGGATCTGTAGGTGCTACTTTCGCCGAAAGTGAAGTTAGGCATCATGATGCTTATTCGCATTTGTTAGAGATTTTAGGACTAAACAACGAATTTAAAAACCTAAAAAAGAAACCGGTAATAATGCGTCGTGTTCAATATTTAGAAACAGCATTAAAAAACGCGAAAAGCGAAGACAATAAAGAATTTTCAGAATCTATTTTGTTATTCTCTCTATTTATAGAGCACGTGTCTTTATTTTCTCAGTTTTTAATAATCATGGCTTTCAACAAGCATAAAAACATGCTTAAAGGTGTATCTAATGTTGTTGAGGCAACATCTAAAGAAGAACAGATTCACGGTGATTTTGGAATCGATATTCTTAAAATAATAAAAGAAGAAAACCCAACATGGTTTGATGCAGAACATGCAGCTCAAGTACAAGAACTATGTAAAGAAGCATTCGAATCTGAAAGTAATATTGTAGACTGGATTTTCGAAGCTGGAGAATTAGATTTCTTACCAAAAGATGTTATTAACGAGTTCCTTAAAAATCGTTTTAATAATTCTTTAGAAAGTATTGGAATTGGAAAAGTATTTGAAGTAGATGAAACATTAATTGCAAAAACCGAATGGTTTGATGACGAGATAATTGGAACTAAACATGGAGATTTCTTTGTTAAGCGATCAATAAACTATAGTAAAAGAACAAAAAGTATAACTAGCGACGACCTATTTTAATATGAGCAACGAAACGAAACAAAATACAGAGGCAAATTTAGGCCAAGACACAAAATCATCAAATTATGATGAATTAATTAACGCTAGAAAAGAAACTATAAAAGAAGCTACTAAACAACCTGAGATTAAATGGTTGACAGAAAATAGCCGTAAATTCCTAGCTTCAGGATATTTAACAGGTGACACAACACCAGAAGAACGTATTAGAGAAATTGCAGAAAATGCAGAGTCTATTTTAAAAATAGATGGTTTTGCCGATAAGTTTTATGGCTATATGGCAGAAGGCTATTACTCATTAGCATCACCAGTTTGGTCTAACTTTGGAAAAAGAAGAGGTTTACCAATTAGTTGCTTTGGTTCGCATATAGACGATGACATGGGAGATATTCTATACACACAGTCTGAAGTAGGTATGATGTCTAAATTAGGAGGTGGTACTTCTGGTTACTTTGGTAAATTACGTCATAGAGGTGCTCCTGTAAAAAATAACGGAGAATCTTCTGGAGCTGTACATATTATGCAACTGTTTGAAAAAATGGTAGATGTGGTAAGCCAAGGTTCTGTAAGAAGAGGTCGTTTTTCACCATACTTACCAATAGAACATGCAGATATTCACGAGTTTTTAGAAATAGGAACAGAAGGAAACCCAATACAAGAGTTAACACATGGTGTAACTGTTGGAAACGATTGGATGCAAGAAATGATCGATGGTGATCAAGATAAAAGAGCCATTTGGGCAAAAGTATTACAACGTAGAGGAGAGATAGGTTATCCTTATATTTTCTTTAGAGATAATGCTAACAATACAGCACCAGATGTGTATCAAGATAAGAATCATGAAATCTACGCAAGTAATTTATGTTCGGAAATCATGTTACCAACAAACGACAGATGGTCTTTTGTATGTGTATTATCTTCAATAAACGTATTACACTACGATAAGTGGAAAGATACAGATGCAGTAGAAACTATGGTACAGTTTTTAGATGCCGTTTTAGAAGAGTTTATTACTAAGTTAGAAGATTATAGAGATTCGGATAGTAGAGACGATAGGCAAACATTCATGTTCATGGAAAAAGCTTATAACTTCTCTAAAGAAAATAGAGCTTTAGGTTTAGGTGCTTTAGGATGGCACTCTCTATTACAGTCTAAAATGTTGCCTTTTGACAGTCAAGAAGCATTTAATTTAAATAGTGAAATATTTAAAACCATTGAAGAGAAATCTAACAAAGCATCTCAAGAGTTAGCTAAGTTATTTGGTGAGCCAGAAGTATTAAAAGGATACGGAAGACGTAATACTACATTAAATGCTGTAGCACCAACAACATCTTCTGCTTTTATTTTAGGACAAGTATCTCAAGGTATCGAGCCAATTTGGTCTAACTGTTATGTAAAAGATATTGCAAAAATTAAAACGACTATTAAAAATCCATTTTTAGTAGAGCTTTTAAAAGAAAAAGGATTAAATACTGTAGATACTTGGAAGAGTATTCGTGATTATGATGGTTCTGTACAGCATTTAGAAGGACTTACAGATCAAGAAAAAGATGTATTTAAAACCTATTCTGAAATAGATCAAATGACATTAATCTATCAAGCTGCAAATAGACAAAACCATATAGATCAAGGACAATCCTTAAACATAATGGTACATCCAGATATGCCAGTTAAAGAGATTAACAATATTTATGTTACAGCATGGAAATTAGGAGTTAAATCTCTGTATTATCAACACAGTATGAATGCAGCTCAGAAATTCAAGCAAAAGAAAGAGTGTGCTAGTTGTGAAGGATAATTAGTAAGATTTTTATTGAAATTAAATATAGAAGTGCCTTGATAAAGATTTTTCAAGGCACTTTTTTTTGCGTTTAAACTGAATTAAAAAAGCATCCTAATAAGGGTGCTTTTTTATATGTAATAACAACAAGACTACAAACCATAATCCAACGGTAAAACATCTCCAATTCTTTGGTTAGCCATAAAACCGCCAAACAATACTTTTTCTATTGGCGAGTGATTGCCATATGCATCTACAAAAAAGTGCCTTATTTCGCTTTTAATAGCAGATTGCCTGCCTTTGCATAGAATGTTAAGCTCTTTAGAGATAGTAACCTCAGTAAGCTTTAAACTGTCGTTTTTATAAGCTTTAATGTGCAATGAAGGTACAACCTGATAGCTACCTTTAAATATTTTAAATTTTTCTTCCTTAAGCCTATCATTTACGATAGCTCTCATAAAATGCAATGCAGAACCTATATATGCTTTTTGCCTATTTTTTAATGCGCGTTTATGTTTTTTTGAGTCAATATTTTCGAAAAAAGTAGTTCCGGAGTAAGCGACAGAAGCCACGGTTTTAAACGCTCTTTCTAAGTCTAGATTCGACTCCAAATCTATATTGTAGTTAATATAGAAGTCTTTAATATCGTATTTAACAATATAATCTAAAGCTTCATTTTTTACTATTATTGGAGCTTTAGCAGAAGCAACTAATTGTTTAGTATCTCTTTCAAAAATTAAAACAAGAGCATCTTCATTTAAAATAGTACATTTATCTGCAAATTCAGATCTTCCTAAAAACTCTCTTCTAAATTGCTTAAGCTTAAATTCTCGAGACCACTCGTCTTTACTGTCTAAAAGAACTTCCTCTAGAGTATTTACATCTTCTTTTAACTTGAATGTTTTTTTAGTTTCGAAATTTTCTATTGAGACAATCTTTGTTTCATATCCAACAAAAGACACTACTAATGGCGCATTTATAGGCTGTTTTAAATCAATAAAAAACTCACCATCGAAGTTTGTAATAGTACCTATAGAAGTATTATCGAAATAAACAGAAGCTCCAATTATTGGATCGTTGGTTTTTTCGCTTAAAACTACACCGCTTAATTCTTGTGCAAATGAAGATAAGAAAGACAGAAAAAATATTAAAAAGGAAATATTTTTCATAGACATAAAGTTATTAATCCTCTACAATAGTACCAGTAAATTTACTTTCCAACTCCGCTTGAAACTCTTCCATTACTGGTCGTACGGTACTCTCTGGTAAATCGGATATTTTAATATACATTAAACCATCTACCGCATTGTTAAATAACGGATCGACATTAAAACCTATAAGCCTACAGTTTTGTTTAATATACTTTTTTAGAAGTACAGGCAGCCTTAAAGCTCCTGGTTCTATTTCGTCTATTATTTTATCGAATTTATTCAAATCTGCTTCTGTAGCATCGAAAACAAAATCTTTATCTGCATCATTAAGTTTTACCTTAAATTCCTTTTTAGGATGAACGTATTGCGCCACATATGGATCGTAATAATGAGATTTCATAAACTCAATCATTAACGATTTAGAGAAATTTGAAAACTGATTACTAATACTAACTCCACCTATTAGGTATTTATGCTCTGGATAACGTAATGTGGTATGCACAATACCTTTCCAAAGTAAAAATAAAGGCATTGGTTTTTGTTGGTATTCTTTTATAATAAAAGCACGTCCTAACTCTAAAGACTCGCTCATCATTTTATACAACTCTGGCTCAAAACGGAATAAATCTTGAAGATAAAAACCATCGATACCATGCGCTTTAAAAATCTGAGAACCTAAGCCCATTCTATAGGCACCAGCTAATACTTTAGCTTCATTATCCCATAAAAACATGTGGTGATAGTAAGTATCAAAATCGTCTAAATCTATAGCCTCATTTGTTCCTTCTCCTACTGCTCTAAATGTAATTTCCCTAAGCCTTCCTATTTCTCTAAGTATGTTAGGAATATCTTGAGCTGGCGCTAAATACACCTCATAATTTTTACTTACAAGTAGGCGTTTATCATTATTAAGTAAATTCTCTACCTCCTTAATCATTGTAGCAGAATCGACAGGAGTTACAATCTTTTTAGGTGTTTTTGGCACTTTTAAACTAGACGAAATACTACTTATTCTATTTTCTTTTGGCTCGAAAGCATTAGACAACATGTAAGTTTTACGTCTAATAAAATCTGTAAATTCTCCTAGTGTTTTATGTTCGTCTTGAGCTTTAACAGTAATTGGTTTTCCTACTCTTACTTTTATTGTACGGTGCTTTTGTGTTAGTAACTCCGAAGGCAGTTTTGCTGTTCTAAAGATGTCACTAATTTTAGATAACTTATAAAATAACTTACTATTTTGAGCATGAAAATAAATAGGAACAATAGGAACATTAGCTTTTTGGGCTAATTTCATGGCCGCTTCTTCCCATGGCTTATCTACCATTAATTTTCCATCTTTATAAGTAGAAACTTCTCCAGCAGGAAATATTCCTAATGGATGACCTTCTCTTAAATGCATGATTGCATTTTTAAAACCAGCAATGCTTGACTTTACATCCTTACGATCCTCAAAAGGATTAACGGGCATTATATATGGCTTCATCGGCTCTATACGATGTAATAAAAAGTTCGCTATTATTTTAAAATCGGCTCTTTGTTCTAGCATTAATTTTAATAATAATATACCATCTATTCCTCCTAGCGGGTGATTAGAAACTGTAATGTATGCACCATCTTTTGGAAGTCTTTTTAAATCTTCTTCAGGAATTTCAAATTTAATTTGAAACTCACCTAAAATAGCATCTAAAAACTTTATACCGCTTAAATGCTTGTTACGATTGTAGATTCTATTAAGTGTAGATATTTTTAAAACTTTCATCAATAGCCAGCCTATAAACGTTCCAAATACTCCGTATTTTTCTAAGTTTATAGCTTTTGAAACTTCTTTTGCAGAGACTAAAGACATAGTTGTTTTTTCTGTTTTTTTAGCTTACAAATGTAAGCAATAGATTATTGAGTTACAATTTGTACTGTTTCTTGAAACAACTGCTTCAATAACACGGTTTTATCTTGCTCTAAATTTTTTATTGCTGCTTCGTTGTAATGCCTAATGGTATATAATGAAACATTTTCATGACACTCGACCTTAAATTTAGCTTTTAAGTGTAACAGCAGTTTTTCTAAATTATCGTAAGTGTTTTCAAAACACACCGAAAAACTAATTGCCGAATTCTGAATCACATCTACCTTCATTTTATAAAGCGCTAGTAAGTTAAAAATCTCGCTTATATTTTCTTCAACTACATAAGAGAAATCTAAAGTAGATAAAGATAATAATACTTGTTTTTGTTTTAAAATAAAACACGGCACTTTAGGCTCAATACCTTGAGATTTATTAACCGTTGTTCCAGCATTTTCTGGATTTAAAAAAGATTTTACATGTAAAGGAATCTCCTTACGCTGCAATGGCTGTAATGTTTTTGGATGAATAACAGATGCGCCATAAAAAGCAAGTTCTATAGCCTCTGTATATGAGATAGTATTTAATAATTGTGTATTATTAAAATGACGTGGATCTCCATTTAAAACTCCAGGAACGTCTTTCCATATTGTAACACTTTGTGCATTTAAACAATATGCAAAAATAGCGGCCGTATAATCACTACCTTCTCTACCTAATGTGGTTGTAAAGTTATTACTATCGCTAGCTATAAAACCTTGGGTAATATATAAAGTAGACTCTTTAACTTTACTAATAATATTATGTTGTGTGGTTTCCCAATTTACATTTGCACGACGATAATAATCGTCTGTTTTAATACATTGCCTAACATCTAGCCATGTATTATTTAGGTGTAAACTATTTAAATAATGACTAATAATAGTTGTAGAAACTAATTCGCCATAACCAATAACTTGATCGTATATAAAATTATAATTTGGAGACTTATTACTTTTAAAAAACTGTATTAATTCATTAAAAAGGGCATCAACCGTAACAAAAACTTGATGTTGTTGGTTGTTAAACAAATCCATCATAATAGTTTGATGGTAGTTTTTTACGGTATCTAATTCTGCTATAAAAGTATTTTTTTCGTTTAAATATTTATCTATTACAACTTCTAGAGCGTTTGTAGTTTTGCCCATTGCAGAAACTACAATAAGCGTGTTTTCATGACCTACTTTTTCAAGTACTTTTACTACATTTTTTACGCCATTAGCATCTTTTACAGAAGCTCCACCAAACTTAAATACTTGCACTATATATTGATTAAATAATTTTTAATTCCATTTTCATTTAAATGTACAACATCCCAATCTCTCATAACATTTGCTCCCTTTTTTTCGTAGAAAGTAATTGCAGGTTCGTTCCAATCTATAACTTCCCAACTTATGCGCTTAACACCCATTGCATTACCATGTTTTACAACCTCATTTAAAAGTTCGGTTCCTAAACCACTACCTCTCATGCTTTTTCTTACAATTAAATCTTCAAGATGTAAAACTTCTCCTTTCCAAGTAGAATAACGCTTATAAACTAGTGCCGCGCCAACTATTTCATTCTCGTTTTCGGCAACAAAACAAGTAAATTTTGGCTCTTTCCCATAACCATCTTCTTCAAGATTACCTACTGTAACTTCAACAGCATCAGGTTCTTTTTCAAAAATAGCGAGTTCTACGATTAGGTCGTGAACATTTTTCATATCATTTTTAGTTGCTAGACGTATTGAGCTCTTCATATTAAAACAATTTGGAAACCAAATATAGTTTAAAGTTAAATAAGGTAAGATATTAAGTTTTACGAAAACGCAATAGTTTGCTAAAAAAAACGATATTTGCAAAAGCGAAAGTCTAAAACTATGTCTAGAAAAAACCAAACGTTAGGAGAATTTATTATCGAAAACCAATCGTCTTTTAAATACACTTCTGGTGAATTATCAAGATTAATAAACTCTATTCGTCTAGCTGCGAAAGTGGTAAACCACGAAGTAAATAAAGCTGGTTTAGTAGACATAATTGGAGCTGCCGGAGACACTAACATTCAAGGTGAGGACCAACAAAAATTAGACGTATACGCTAACGAGAAATTTATTCAAACCTTAACAAATAGAAATATCGTTTGTGGTATTGCTAGTGAGGAAGAAGATGATTTTATCTCAATAAATAGTCAAGACGAAAATAACCAAAACAAATATGTAGTATTAATAGATCCTTTAGATGGTTCTAGTAATATTGATGTTAATGTTTCTGTAGGTACTATTTTCTCAATTTATAGGCGTGTTACACCTGTTGGAACACCTGTAACTATAGAGGATTTTCTTCAAAAAGGAAATCAGCAAGTAGCAGCTGGTTATGTTGTTTATGGAACTTCTACAATGTTAGTTTATACAACTGGAGATGGCGTAAACGGATTTACATTAAATCCAGCTTTAGGAACACTTTATTTATCGCATCCAAACATGCAATTCCCAGAAGATGGAAACATCTACTCTATTAACGAAGGTAATTACAACCATTTTCCACAAGGCGTTAAAGATTATTTAAAGTATTGCCAAAAAGAAGAAGATAACAGACCATACACCTCAAGATATATTGGTTCTTTAGTTTCAGATTTTCATAGAAATATGATAAAAGGTGGTATCTACATCTACCCAAAAAGTTCTAAAAATGCAGCTGGTAAACTACGTTTACTTTACGAATGTAACCCTATGGCTTACATTGCAGAACAAGCTAATGGTAAAGCTAGTGATGGTTTTACAAGAATTCTAGATATAGAGCCAACAGAGCTGCACCAACGAGTTCCTTTTTTCTGCGGAAGTAAAAATATGGTAGAAAAAGCCGAGGACTTTATGCAAAATGCTCAAGAAGCATAGTATTCTAATAAATTTTGCTATTTTTACCGTAGTTTA
This sequence comes from uncultured Lacinutrix sp., assembly GCF_947500605.1. Taxonomy (GTDB): domain Bacteria; phylum Bacteroidota; class Bacteroidia; order Flavobacteriales; family Flavobacteriaceae; genus Lacinutrix. Next base: position 189,945 of record NZ_CANMSJ010000002.1, read on the forward strand.
TTAAACTAAATGGCAATGGCAAAGAACGACAATAGCACAAATAACAACGTAAACGATTCTACTTCTAAAATTGATGCGATAAAGCAGCTTATTTTTGGTGAAAACATCCAAGAATATAATCATGAATTTGAAGCTGTAAAACTAGACATCCTTAAAAAGAAAAAAGAACTAGAAAGCTTACTTGATGATGTTAAGGCGGAATTACTTCAAAATATTGATAACTTAAGTACAGATATTAATATAAGAATTACCGAATTAGAAAACACCTTAGAAGACAAGGCAGATGCTCTTGAAGAGAAAAAATTAGACCGCAAACTTTTTGGCGATTTACTAATTAAACTTGGCGAGAAAATAAGTAACTAATTTGATTCTCACGCCATGAATCAAGACGAAAAACTTTCTATTTTAAAAGACATCTTACTAACAGATGAGCGTGAGTATGCAAAAAAAGTAGAAGAAAAGCTTAAAGTTGTTGAAGACATTATAAACAAACAGAAGCAATTGTCTGAGCGTGTAGATCCAATAATAGATCAAAAACTCGATGATTTTGTTTCACAAATACCAAAAACTTTAGGACCTGTAATTACAGAAGCATTAAAAAGTGAAATTAAAAACTCTCAAGATGCTGTTGTAGAAGCTTTATTTCCAATTATTGGGAAAATGATAAAAAAGTATGTACAGCAGGAGATGCAAATTCTATCTGAACAGATAAACGCAAAAATGAATAGTGCGTTTTCTTTTGAAGGTTTAAAACGTAAGTTTAAATCTAAAAGAACGGGCGTAAGCGAAGCAGATTTAATGTTACAAGAACTAGCTCAACCTGTTATAGAACAAATTATGGTTATTGAGAAAGGTTCTGGAATAATCATTTCAGAATATTCTAAAACACAAGCTATAGACGAAGACATGGTCTCTGGTATGCTTACTGCAATTAAAAGTTTTGCAGAAGATGCATTTGAGAAAGAAAACCAAGAATTAAACTATATAGAATACGACAGTTTCCATATACACCTTCAAAATTTCTCAGAATATTACATTGCAGTAATTATTTCTGGCCCTTATAATGTTGTTTTTAAAAGTAAACTTGAAGACAAATTATTAGATTTTGCGCAAAATTATATTAATAAAGAGGATATTAATGATCACGATTTATTTTCTAAAAAATTGAAATCGTTTTTCGAGTAACTATTTCTATATATAAGTAATTATACTATATCCTTTTCTTATTTTTGCCCAGCTATATCTATAGCACTTTTTTAATTAAAAAATTAAAGTTATATTTCTAAAATGAAAATTTCTAAAAAAATAGTTTTATTAGGTCATTTTGGTGTTGGTAAATCTTCACTTATTAGACGTTTTGTAGAAAACACATTTTCTGAAGATTATAAAGTAACTATTGGTGTACACATTTTTAAGAAAAATGTAACTATTCCAGAAAAAGGAACAGACGTTTCTTTAGTTATTTGGGATTTAGAAGGAAACGATGATATAAGTAACACTAGGCTATCTTATCTTTTAGGTACACATGCCTTTATTTATGTGTACGATGTAACAAGACCTGCAACATACGAGAAGTTAGAAAGCGAACTAAATTTCCTTAAAGAAAAGCAAAAAAACACACCTATTACTGTTGTTGGTAACAAAGAAGATTTGGTTACCAAAGCATATATAAAGCAGAACAGCGATAATTTTGGTCGTTTAACAGATTTTTATGTCAGTGCAAAGACAGGAGATAAAGTTGACTTTCTTTTTTCTAATTTAGCTGAATCGCTTATTAAATAAGCAAAAAACAGCTTTACAATGTTAGAAGTTTACAAGAAAAAGTATATAAAACCAGTTCTACAATATTCAATATTAGATTTCGAAGGAAACATAATAGAATCTGATAACGCACTATTTTTAAATTTTAAGAATCAGTACGTAGGAGATATTCATCCTTTTTTTGAAACAATAACCTCTCTTTTAACTGCAGAGGAAAATGAAACTGTTTTTTCTTGTATTCATTTAAATATTGAAGGCAAAGCAATTACTGCAGATATAATTTTACAAACCTTTGGTGATGCTAAAAACCCGTTATTAATCATTCACGATTTAACGTCTCACTATAATAACTATCAAACTACTGCACAGGTTAGAAATGAGTCTGTTATCAACTCTCAAATTTTAGAGTTAAAAAACACATATTTAAAAGAAAAAGAAGTTTTTAAAAACAGTTTTATCGCAAACTTTAGTCATGAGTTGCGAGATCCACTAACTGGTATTTTAACGTTTACAGATATATTAAGCAAAACCAATTTAGACTTAAAGCAGAAAGATTATATTCAAATATTAAACTCTTCATCAAATTTTTTAAAGAAAATGATTGATGATATTCTAGACATTTCTAAAATTGAATCTGGAAACTTAGAACTCTCTATAGAACCTTTTTATCTTTTAGATTTATTAAATGAAATTAAGTTTAATTATAAGCTTAAAGCTGAACAAAAAGGATTAGAGTTTAGCTTTAATTTTGATGATAAATTACCAGAGATTGTAGGTGGCGATGCTAAAAGATTACAACAAGTTTTAACAAACTTATTAGATAACGCATTAAAATTCACAGATAGTGGTAGCATAAGCTTTAACGCATCTTTAAACCAGCTTAGAGCGCAAAAAGCAAGTATTCACTTTGAAATAGTTGATACTGGGATAGGTATAAAAGAGGAAAACTTTGAAACTATTTTTTCAAGTTTCTCTCAAGTAAGCAACAACCACTCGTACAAAGGCACAGGACTTGGACTTGCTATTGTAAAGTATTTAGTAGAATTAACCAATAGTAAAATAAGTGTTTCTTCTAACTATGGAAAAGGCTCTATTTTTTCTACAAATATTAATTTTGTAGCAAACTCAACGTTAGTTGTTAATAAGCCAAAAAATAAAAAAGAAATAAAATTTGACGTTTCAAGAAAATACAACATTTTACTAGTTGAAGATTCTGAAATCACACAACTCTCTGTTTTAAAAATCTTAGCATCACAAGGTCATTTTTTCCTAGATATTGTTACTAAACCAGACGATGTACTTGCAAGAATATCGAATATAGACAGTGAGATTGATTTGGTACTAATGGATATAAAGTTGAAAGAATTTCGTGGAGACGAAATTGCAAAACAAATAAGAAAACTTCCAGAACGTCACCAGAAAAAAGTGCCAATTGTAGCTATGACGGCTAAAATTTTTAAAGAAGACTTAAAACGTTATAAAAAAGCGGGAATAAACGATGTTTTAAAAAAACCGTTTAACGAAAGTCAGCTATTAGAAATAATTGCAAATAACCTGAAATAAGCAAAAGAACTCCGCTTATTCGTGTTTTAAAATACTGTATCTTTATATTTAATAAAATTATTGCCAATAATTATACATGCTCGAGAATTACACTATTCCTTATAACGAAACCACAAATCAAATATTACTTATTAGTGATGATGGAGTTATTATAGATGCTGAATCTATACTTTTTAAAAATTGTATCGGTAAATCTATAGACAAACTACATCCTTTTTTCTATAGTATATTCGCTTTATTAACTCAAAATAATAAAACCTTCAATTTTGAATGTGTCAATCTAGATTTAGATGGCACTAACTATACTATTGATGCGACTTTACACATTAACAACGAAAACGAACCTTCTGTTTTTGTATTTCAAGAACTAACAAAACAATATGTTTTGCTACAAAAAGCGGCTCAAAAAAGAAATGTTGCCGAAATAAAATCTCAGCTATTAAGTTTCAACAATACTATTCTACAGGAAAAAGAAGCATTTAAAAATACATTTATAGCAAATTTTAGCAACGAAATAAAAACACCTGTTAATACTATAAATGGTTTTGTTTCTCTTCTAGAAAATACAAATCTAGAACAAAGTCAGCGTTATAATCTTGATGTTATTAAAAACACTAACGACAAGTTAAAAACAATGATTAGCGATATTATAGATATTTCTAAAATTGAGGCAGACTATTTCCCAATACGCCCAATACGTTATAACCTTCTCGAAGAATTAAACCTAATTACTCAAATATTTACTCAAAAATGTAAAGAGAAAGGCTTAACATTAAAATATAGTATTGATCCAGAATGTCCTAAATATGTTATTGCAGACAAGTACAGGTTAGCACAAATTGTAAACAATATTATTGGTAATGCTATTAAATTTACTCCATCTGGAAGCATCGAATTAACAACCGAATGCGTTAAAAAAACCGAAGATTCTGCTACATTATTATTTAAAGTAAAAGATACTGGAGTTGGTATTGAAAAAAAGGAAATCGATTCTATTTTTAATAGTTTTCATCAAATCACAAATAGCTTAGTTAATAATGGTGTTGGATTAGGACTTTCCATAACAAAAAAGCTTATTCATGCTTTAAAAGGTACAATAACATTAAAAAGTGAAGTTGGAGTAGGCTCTACCTTTTGCATAGCATTAGATTTTAAAATAGCTCCAGACCAAAAGGACGACGTTATTATAACTAAAACCTCGAAAACGACTTCTAAAAACGATTTTAAAATTTTACTTGCAGATCCTTTACGCGATAATCAAGAAAAACTTTTAAATATTATTAGTAAACTAAAAAACTGTGATGTTGTTGTTATAGAAGATGGAGACCAAGTTATAGAGGAGCTTTACAAGACTACTTTCGATCTTGTAATACTAAACCTTAAACTACCAACTACAGATGGCTTAGATACTACGCGCTATATAAGGCACTCAGAATATAAAGACATTAATAAAATTCCTATTGTTGTAATAAGCGAAAATCCTTCTAAAGAAGAAGAGGCCTATTGCAAACAAAGAAGAGTAAATAGTTATATTGGGAAACCTTTTGTTAAGGCCGAAATACTAAGAAAACTAAAATATATTATACAAAAAAAGCAAGCTTAATAGCTTGCTTTTTTAATCATGTAAAAGAAGGAATTATCTATTCATTCCTTTTATTTCTTCTGTAAAAGTATCTAAATCCACACCATTACTTACTAAAGTTAATGCTTTATCTATTACGTACTTTACGTTCTCTGGATTAAAACCTAAACCAACAGCAATTTTACGTAATAAAACCTCTTCGTGATCTCCCTTAATATGATCTACATAAACCATACGAGATAAATCGAATAAACGCTCTAAACGACTATCGTAAGATGTTGGAGGATTAATTGGGTGCGATTGGTAATCCTTTAATATAGTTTTATAATCGTTTTCACCAATGTCTAAATTACGAGCTAAACGATCTAAGAATGTTTTTTCTTCATCGCTAATAATTCCGTCGTCCATTGCCACTCTTACAATAGATGCAAAATGGTCTTCGTTACGCTTCTTAAATCCGCTATCAAATAAATCTGAAAATGACATATATTTTATATTTTTTAGAGCGTCAAAGATAGTTAAACTTCAAATCTTTTGAAATGAAATCTTTCTTTTTTTAGACTTTCATTTTACGCTTTTTAACTTAAAGTAAAATACCATACTTCAACGATTAGTTTACATCTTAAAAACGTTATAAAACAAAACGTTTATTGATAATTATAATTTCATAATTACCAATTCAAAAATCTATCTCTTATATTTGTTGTCCAATACTTTTATACGTGAGCAAATCTCTAATCTCGCAAACTTATGCACAGTCTTTGCAAATGCAAAAACTGAACTCTGCTATTGCCAAAACTCAAGAAAAAACAAATAAAACGCATATAAAAGGCCTTATTGGCTCTGCACTTTCATTTGTTATAAACGAAAGCTTTAAAACAGCCGAAAAACCTTTTCTTTTAATTTTTAACGACAAGGAAGAAGCCGCTTTTTATCTTAACGATTTAGAACAACTTATAAATGGTAAAGATGTTTTATTCTATCCTGGAAGCTATAGGAGACCTTATCAAATTGAAGAAACAGACAATGCAAATATACTTTTACGTGCAGAGGTTTTAAACCGAATTAATTCACGTAAAAAACCTGCTATAATTGTTACTTATCCAGATGCCCTTTTCGAAAAAGTAGTAACTAGAAAAGAACTAGATCGAAATACTTTAAAAATTAATGTAGGAGACGATCTTAATATCGACTTTGTAAATGAAGTACTTTTTGAATACAAATTTAAACGTGTAGATTTCGTTACAGAACCTGGCGAATTTTCTGTTAGAGGTGGTATTGTAGATGTATTCTCGTTTTCACACGATGAACCATACAGGATTGAGTTTTTTGGAGACGAAGTAGATAGTATTAGAACCTTCGATGTAGAGACACAACTCTCTAATCAACAGATTAAAAAAATTGGCATTATTCCAAATGTCGAAAAAAAGTTTTTAAACGAGACTCGTGAGAGTTTCTTAAAATACATAGCCTCTAAAACAGTTGTTTTTACTAAAAACGTAGAGGTTCTTTTTTCAAGAATAGACGAATTTTATACAAAGGCTGAAGATGCTTTTAAAACCCTTTCAACCGAAGTACAACATTCTGAACCCGAAGAACTCTTTTGTAATTCTTCATTATTAAAACGTCAACTATTAGATTTCAATGTCGTAGAATTTGGTACAGATTCTTGGTTAAAACCTCAAGAAGAAATAGTATTTAATACTACGCCACAACCTGCGTTTAATAAACAGTTCGATTTACTTATCGATAACTTAAACAAAAGCCATAACAATGGTTTTACAAATTATATTGCTTGTGTTAGCGAACAACAAGCAAAGCGTTTTCACGACATTTTTAACGATGTAGAGCAAGATGTAAAATACCAAACCATTACATTATCGCTTTTTCAAGGTTTTGTAGACCATGAAAACAAAATGGTGGTTTACACAGATCATCAAATTTTTGAACGTTACCATAAGTTTCATCTTAAAAATGGTTACGCCAAAAAGCAAGCCATTACCTTAAAAGAGATTACTAATCTTGATATTGGAGATTATGTAACACATATAGATCACGGTATTGGAAAATTTGGTGGCCTTAAAAAAATAGATGTCGAAGGTAAATTGCAAGAAGCTATAAAATTAGTTTATGGCGAACGCGATATTTTATATTTAAGTATCCATTCTTTACATAAAATTACCAAATTTAATGGTAAAGATGGTAAACCGCCAAAGGTTTACAAATTAGGTAGCAAAGCATGGAAAGTACTTAAAGAGAAAACCAAATCTAGAGTTAAACATGTTGCCTTTAATTTAATAAAACTATACGCTAAACGTAAACTTGAAAAAGGTTACCAATACAAACAGGATAGTTATTTACAACACGAACTAGAAGCGTCTTTTATTTACGAAGACACGCCAGACCAAATTACTGCAACTGCAGATATTAAAGCAGATATGGAAAGCGAGCGACCAATGGATCGTTTAATTTGTGGAGATGTAGGTTTTGGTAAAACAGAGGTTGCTATACGTGCCGCTTTTAAGGCCGTAGATAATGGCAAACAAGTAGCCGTTTTAGTACCAACAACTATATTAGCATTCCAACACCATAAAACCTTTACAGAACGTTTAAAGGAGTTTCCTGTAACTGTAGATTATGTTAATCGTTTTCGTACTGCAAAACAAAAACGCGAGACTTTAGAGAGGTTAGAAAAAGGGCATGTAGATATTATTATTGGCACACACCAGCTAGTAAATAAAAAGGTGAAATTTAAAGATTTAGGTCTATTAATTGTAGATGAAGAACAAAAATTTGGTGTTGCTGTAAAAGAAAAATTAAAAACCTTAAAAGACAATGTAGATGTCTTGACTTTAACTGCCACTCCTATTCCAAGGACGCTTCAGTTTAGTTTAATGGCTGCACGAGATTTATCGGTAATTACCACTGCTCCACCTAATCGTTATCCTATAGAAAGTAATGTTATTCGCTTTAGCGAAGATGCTATTAGAGATGCGGTGAGTTATGAGATACAACGTGGCGGACAAATATTTTTTATCCACAATCGTATAGAGAATATTAAAGAAGTTGCCGGTATGATTCAACGTTTAGTCCCAGACGCAAAAGTTGGTATTGGACATGGACAAATGGATGGTAAAAAGCTAGAAGAGCTTATGCTTGCCTTTATGGATGGTGCTTTCGATGTTCTGGTAAGTACAACCATTATAGAAAGCGGACTAGATGTACCAAATGCAAACACCATATTTATTAATAACGCTAATAATTTTGGATTAAGCGATTTACACCAAATGCGTGGTCGTGTAGGACGTAGCAATAAGAAAGCATTCTGTTATTTTATTACACCAGAGTATTCTGCAATGACAGACGATGCCAGAAAACGTATTCAAGCCTTAGAGCAATTTACCGCTTTAGGAAGTGGTTTTAATATTGCTATGAAGGATTTAGAAATTAGAGGTGCAGGAGATTTATTGGGTGGTGAGCAAAGTGGTTTTATAAATGAAATTGGCTTCGACACCTACCAGAAAATACTTAATGAAGCTATTGAAGAGCTTAAAGAAAATGAATTCAAGGATTTATATGACGAAGATCCCGAAGGCAAAGAATACGTAAAAGACATGACTATTGATAGTGATTTAGAGTTACTATTTCCAGATGATTATATTAATAATATAGCCGAAAGACTAAGCCTTTACACACAGCTTAATAATTTTAAAACTGAAGAAGAATTAGCCAAATTTGAAACTGAACTAATAGATAGATTTGGAGAACTGCCAACACAAGTAGTAGATTTATTAGACAGTGTAAGATTAAAATGGATTGCTATTAAATTAGGAATCGAAAAGGTTATTATGAAAAATGGTAAACTTACAGGTTACTTTATTAACGATCAACAAAGTCGCTTTTACCAAAGTACAAACTTTAATAAATTATTAAAATATGTACAACAAAACCCTAGAGCTGGAAAAATGAAAGAAAAACAAACCAGAAAAGGATTGCGTTTATTACTTACCTTTGAAAATATTAAAACGGTAGAACAAGCGTTAGCAGTACTTAAACCCATATTAAATTAAAAAATTATCTTTGGCAAAGTTTTTGCCTTACATGATATAAAACCATTAACAATGACTAGAAAAATACTTTTTTTACTCGCTATATTACCTTCGGTATTATTCGCACAACATACCATTAAAGGCACTTTTACTCCTGCCGAAGATTTTAAATTTGCATTCCTATATCGTGTTACAGCAGAAACTTCATTATTTGTTGCAAATGCAGATGTGGCAGAAGATGGTACTTTCGAAATAGCACTAGATAAAGCGACTATTCCAGGAACTTATCGTTTGGTTTATTCGCAACCTCAAGATCAATTTAATTTCGATTTTATTGTAAACAACAAAGAAGATATTGTTTTAAAGTTTGACTTACAAGAAGGTTTATCTTTCGATAAATCTACAGAAAACAAACTATACAACTCTTATAATAGAAGCATGGCTTTGGTAAACAAAAGCATCCGTAACTATTATGGAGCTGGAAAAGAAGACAAAAGTGGTTATTCTAAGATTTTTAATATTCTAAAAAATACGCAAGAAGAGTTTGAAAAAGCTTCAAAAGGTATGATTGCTAATAACTTTATAAAAGCTTGTAGTCCATACATACCAAACGAATTAGAAGATGTTTCTACATTTTCTAAAAACATAAAAACTAATTATTTTTCAAATATCGATTTTGGAAATAAAATGCTTCAAGACTCTAACTTCTTAATTAAAACTACAATAGATTATGTTATTGGTTTTATAAACAGAAAAAATCCTGATGCTTCATATATAGAAAACATAGATACGGTTGTAAAAGCGATTGGAGACAATCCGAAAATTAAAGGAATTCTTTTAGAGATATTATGGAATCAGTTTTCAGTAGAAAATAACGAAGTAGTGGCCAACTACATTGGTTCTAAATATTTATTAGACATCGCTCGCGCTAATAACGATAACGAATTAGCTAATAGTATTATCTATTTTAAAAACGCATCTATAGGAAATATAGGTCCAGATTTTAATATTGAAATAAAAGGTGAAAACGATAAAACAGAAGTTTCAAAACTTAGCAAATTAGAAGGCTCTAGCAACTATTTATTATTCTTTTGGAGTACAACATGTTCTCATTGTTTAGACGAAATACCAGTGCTAAAAGAGTACATACAATCTAAAACAAAAGAAAATATAAAGGTTGTTGCCATAGCTTTAGACAACGATCTATACCGTTGGAAAGATATGACTTACGAATATCCAGATTTTTTACACGTTTTTGGAGAAGGCAAATGGGAGAACCCAATTGGAGACCAATACAATGTAACAGGAACACCTAGTTATTTTGTACTAGATAAAGACAAAAAAATTATTGCTAAGCCTGATGACATTAACGCTTTTAAGAAATACTTTGATGGTTTAATTAAAGCTAAAAAAGAGTAGTTTCTATAACTAAAATATATAACATAAAAAATGCGAAGCAGGTGCTTCGCATTTTTTATTTAAAGTATACTCTATAATTTAATTACAATACTATTGCTTTAACCAAGAGTCTCTGTTTTTTAAAAGCTCTTTGTTTTTATCTTCCGAAATACTAATAGTATATCTTGGATTAGCAACTAAAGTTAACGTTGTTGTTTTTGTTTCCTTATTTCTAATAAACTCAATAGTTATTGTTTTCTTTTCTGAAGTATTAATTATTGACTCAACCGTATTTGTTTCAGCTATTTTAAGACCATTTACACTTACTAGCTCATCTCCTTTCTCTAATCCTGAAAGATAAGCTGGAGAGCCAATTTTAGCACTCCTAGACACTATATTATTATTTAACGAAAGACCAGAGAAATTACTTTTAGAATCCTGTTCAATTTTTAATCCTACCGTTTTAAATAATGCATTATAATCTGGCATGTTACTCTTATAAATATAATTATTGAAGAAGTTGTTTCCAAAATCTTCACCAGCGTAAGCATTTAATAAGTCGTTAAGATTTTGAATAGTATATGGTGTTTCAGTTTTTCCGTACGTACTCCAAACCATCTTCATATAATCATCTAAATTCAAGTATTTTTCGCGTAAAGACAAGTCTAAAGCCAAGCCTAAAACACTTCCGTAAGAATAATAAGAGATAAATGTATTGTCTCTATTTACAGGATCTATTGACGATGCAGCATCTACAAATGGTGCTTGATAGCTCATTTCAATAGGATTAAAGAACTGTCTTGCAGGAGAGTTCCATACGTAATTAAAAGTACCGTTTAATCCATTTACATAATCTTCTGGAGTAATAACTCCTGCCCTACACAAAATAAGATTGGTGTAGTAACTTGTAAAACCTTCTGCAAACCAAAGTTCTCCACTCATGTTTGCTTCTTCAAAATTAAAAGGCTCTAAAGATTGTGGACGAATACGCTCTACATTCCATGCATGGAAAAACTCATGAGAAACAGTACCTATGTTTCCTTTCATTCCGCCTTCGGCTAAACCTTCTTTATCTGTTAAAATAGTAGAGTTTCTATGTTCCATACCATCTCCACTTACATTACCAATATAGCAAGCTAAAAACGTGTATTTTCCATAATCGAAACTTGGCAATTCGCCATAAACAGCTTCTTCGGCTAAAACAACTTTCTTAACTTTTTCGAAGTAAGTGTCTAAATCTTCTTCCGATCCTTTGTGGTGTAATACAAATTCAATGTCTTGATTCTTAACTTTAAAACTCCTTTTACTATAATTACTTATCTCTGTTGGACTATCCATAAAATACTGCAAGTTTGGCGCAGTATAAGTTGTTCCAATTTTTAAAGGTAATTGCGTAGCCACTTTCCAGTTTAAATCTGTTCTTGGCTTAAAGGTAATTTCTATTGGGTTATCACTTAAACTTGGCGCATACATAAATGTAGCAGGAATATTAAGGTGTGCATGCGTCTCGTCTACTTGACTGTAAGTTCCATCTGCTCTATTGGCAAATAAAGTATAAGAAATATGTACGGTTTTATCATGATTTAAAACTTCCCAAGCTTGTGGGCTTAATCGTTTTATTTCTAAAACTTCACCTTTACTATTAAATGCTTTTACATTATACACATTTTTAGCAAAATCATGAATAGCATAACGTCCTGGCGAAGTACGACTCATTTGTACTAAAAGAGAATTTCCTTTTAAGTTTTTATATGAAATATCAATACTCGCTTCGTGATGCACTGCATTCTCGAAACCTATGGAGTAGCTTATATTTTGAGCGAAAATTACTGTTGTAAAAAAAAGGGCAAGAATAGAAAAAACTGATTTCATTTTTAAAGTAATATAGACGTTAGAATAGTAATTAAGTTATACCTTTTTAATTACATTAGTTACAATACCCCAAATTAGGAAGTTGTTATCTTCGGTAATATTTATAATAGGATAATCTGGATTTTCTGGCTGTAACCAAACCTCATCTTTAGAAACTCTTAGACGTTTTACAGTAAACTCGCCATCTAGAAAGCAAACAGCAATTTTGTTGTTTTGTGGCTCTAAGCTTCTATCTATTACCAATAAATCGTTATCATCTAGTCCAGCACCAATCATAGATTGTCCGCTTACTCTAGCATAAAAGGTTGCTTCTTTATTTTTTACAAGCTCTTCATCTAAAGACAAACGGTGTTCTTTAAAATCTTCTGCTGGCGATGGAAATCCTGCCGAAATACCTGTATCGAAAAACTGACCTGCAGTTCCGTCTATTGTTTCTGGTGTAAAGAAGGTTAAGCTTCCTTGTTTGTGCGCTATCATAGGCTGTATATTTATTATTTCCGCGGAAGCGAAAAAACCTTTAGTTTTATTTCTTTATAAATTTAGTGCTTTTCGCGAGATTTTTCACGGTACACTAAGTAACATTTATTTAACCACTATAATATCGTTAATATTCGTGGTGTATTTTGGCGATAAACGCTCTTGACGCATTTTCCAAGTGCGTTTTAAATCTTGACTTCCTAATTTTATTTTATTGCCTTTAAACTTAGCATTTAAAAAATCTATAGACTGCATTAATGGTTGATGTTTTGGGTTTTGCGTATCGAATAAATTTAGCTGAAAACTATCCTCTGAAACCAAACCTGTAACCACAACTCCTGCGCGTTTGTATTTTATACCTTCCTTAAAAATTGACTTAACAGCACTAACTGCGCAGCTACTTATAATTAAAGATGAATTTGTTGGACTCGATAAATTAACACTCACACTTGCACTATGTTGCTCCACACCTGCTTTGTGCCTGTCGCTACTTATACTTACAACAATAACATGGCAACTGGAGCCTTGTTTGCGCAATTTTTCGGCACAACTGGTTGCAAAAGTCGATACGCGCTCTTTTATATTATCGATATCGGAATACGTATACTCGAAACTTCGTGTGGTAGCAATTGCTTTTTTTACGGTATCGTACTCGTCTAACTTAAGTGTTGGAATACCTTCTAAATCTCGTTTTAATCGGGATTCTATAATAGAAAAATTACTTTTCACCCAAGCATCTGGTAATTGAGTAAAATCGTAAGCAGTATTACAGCCTTTTGCTTTTAAACGTTTGCTTAAACGACGTCCAATACCCCAAACAGCATCTATTTTAATCCATTTAAGCGCTTTAATTCTTTTCTCGTCAGAATCTATAACATAAACGCCATTGGTCTCTTTTGGGAATTTTCTAGCAACCTTATTTGCTACTTTACAAAGCGCTTTTGTTGGCGCAACACCAACACAGGTTGGAATACCTGTCCATTTTAAAATGCGCTTTCGCATTTGGTTTCCGTAATCGTTAAAATCGTAATTATCGAAGCCTTTAAATTCTAAAAAAGATTCGTCTATACTATACACCTCGATGTCTGGCGTAAACTGTTTTAATATCTCCATAACACGACTGCTCATGTCTCCATACAAGGGATAATTTGAGGATAAAACATGGACACCATTAGCCTTACAAAAGCTTTCCCATTTAAAAATAGGTGCTCCCATTGGCAGGTTTAAGTCTTTGGCTTCGTCACTTCGTGCGATAACACAACCGTCGTTATTACTTAAAATAGCAACTGGTTTACCTTGTAAATTAGGGTTAAAAACACGTTCGCAAGAAGCATAGAAATTATTACAATCTACAAGTGCAAACATAGACTGCAAAGGTATAGCAAAAGTGATTTGTGTTTTGGTTGGAAAAAAAATCTTATTAACTAAAAGCTTTTTACCACTTACAATATGGATTTTTACTTAATTGTGAATTATAATATTTAGTATCTCCTGTTACTTCTTCTCCTAACCATTGTGGCTTGGTAAAGGTTTCTGTTTCATTGTTTAATTCTACCTCAGCAACAATTAATCCTACGTTTTTACCAAAAAATTCATCGACTTCGAACATATGCTTATCGACTTTAACCTCATATCGTATTTTATCGATCATGCCTTTTTTACATAGCTTTAAAAGTGATTCTGCTTCGGTTTTAGGAATTTCTTTTTCCCATTCAAAACGAGACAATCCGTTTTTAGAAGATTCGCCTTTTATTGTTAAAAAACCTATGTCACCTTTTAGTCTTACACGAACTGTTCGTTTTTTATCTGTGCTTAAAAAACCTTGCACAATTCTAGTTTGTTTAAACGCTTCACTTTTAAAAGCATTAGATTGGACTAAAAATTTACGTTCTATTTCTATCATATTTATTTAAACTCATTAGGTATTAGAGATTCCTGCGTGCTCAGGAATTAGTAAATTTACAGCATGCTAAACGATTTACCAATAAGAAAGATAATTCATGTAGATATGGATGCGTTTTACGCATCTGTAGAGCAATTGGATAATCCAGAACTTATAGGCAAACCATTGGCTGTTGGTGGTAGTGGAACACGAGGTGTTGTTAGTGCTGCTAGTTACGAAGCTCGAAAATTTGGAGTACGCAGTGCAATAAGTGGTGTAAAAGCAAGGCGTTTATGCCCAGAATTAATATTTGTACCACCAAGATTTGATCGTTACAAAGAAATTTCTAAAAAAATTAGAGCCATCTTTTTAGACTATACCGATCTTGTAGAACCTTTATCGCTTGATGAAGCTTATTTAGATGTTACCGAAAACAAAAAAGGAAATCCTAGTGCTTCGCTTATTGCCGAAGAAATAAGAACTCGTATTTTTAATGAGGTTGGTTTAACTGCATCTGCGGGAATTTCTGTAAATAAATTTGTTGCCAAAATTGCTAGTGATTACAATAAACCTAATGGACAAAAAACAGTAAATCCCGAAGAAGTTCTAGACTTTTTAGAAGCACTCGATATTAGAAAATTTTATGGTATTGGTAAAGTTACTGCAGAAAAAATGTACCAAAAAGGTGTGTATACAGGTCTCGATTTAAAGAATAAATCTTTAGAGTTTCTAGAGAAAAACTTCGGAAAATCTGGCACACACTATTATTACATTGTTCGTGGTATACATAATAGCGAGGTTAGACCAAATAGAATAAGAAAGAGCTTAGCTGCCGAGCGTACTTTTAATAAAAATTTATCTTCGGAAGTATTTATGCTCGAAAAACTAGAGCATATTGCCGAAGAAGTTTCTAAGCGTTTAACTAGAAGTAAAGTTGCTGGAAAAACAGTAACACTAAAAATTAAATACAGTGATTTTACATTACAAACACGTAGTAAAACATTGCCTTACTTTATTAGCGATAAAAGTGTGGTTTTAGAAACTGCTAAAGAATTACTCTATCAAGAAAAACTAAACAACTCTGTTCGGCTTTTGGGTATTTCGTTATCGAATTTAAATACCGAGAAAAAGACTAAAAAGGTGGAACAAAAAAGTATTAGTGCTCAGTTAAAGATTAACTTTTAGAATATTCTAAAATATCACTTGGCTGGCATTCTAAAGCTTCGCAAATGGCTTCTAAAGTAGAAAATCTTACCGCTTTTGCCTTACCCGATTTTAATATGGATAGATTCGCTGTTGTTATACCTATAATGGCTGCCAAGTCCTTGCTTTTCATCTTGCGTTTAGCAAGCATAACGTCTAAGTTTACTATTATTGGCATAGTTATATAGTTAAGTCGTTTTCTTGTTGGATTTGTCTGCCTTTATTTAGAGCTTTCGAAAAGATAATTAAAAATAGTCCTAAAATCATAAGTAAAATATATAAAGGTTTTGAATCTATATTTAAATAGTCTTGACCATAAACGTCTTTTAAAATCACAAAATTAATTAACTCAAAAATTGATGTAATAAATCCAATTATCCCTGATATTAAAAAAACCCTTCCCGATTGTAGGAAACAATTAATTAGTTTAAGATTGAAAAAATCTCTTTTTATTAAAAGTCCTAGTTTTCTTATTAAAATAAAAATAGCAGAAATAAAAATTAATAATGCAATTGCTTTAAAAATAAATAATAATTTAATGTTTAAAGATACTCCAACTGCAGAAGGCAGCATTGCGCTAGAAACATCTTGATTAAAGAATAAACCAAGTGTACACAAAATAATGTCACCAATATTAAATATTGCAAGAGATATAAAAAGTACTGTTATTATTGTTCTAGTTGTTTTCATAATTATATAGTTAAGTCGTTTTCTTGTTTTGCAGTCTTTGCTATTTTAAATATCTCACTTAACACCATAAAGAATAAACCCAAACACACAATAAATACATAAGGAGTCAAGCCTAAATGGATTTCGAATCTTGATTCGAATATTAATTTAATTACAAAAAACAAAACTGTAGCTACAATACCAGTTGCTACTAATAAGTTTCCCATTTTATGATACGTAGCAATTACATAATCGTGAAAAGGTTTTCGTTGTTGAAAATAACGCAGTGTTTTTCTAAAAAGATAAAAACAGTAAATACCTATTAATAATACAGTCGCCAAAACAAGAGTAGTTATAATTACTGAAGCACTAGAATTTGCAACTTCAGATGTATCCACATTTAAAACAGCTTCTGTAATTGACGAGTCTATAAACACAAATACTGAAACAAATAAGAGTAATAGAATTAAAGGAATACAAGTAAAAATCCAGATAAAATCTACCAATGATTTTAGAATATTTAGTTTTTTCATTTTTATATAATTATTGTTTAACGATAACAAATATATAAAAATTATTGATAAACAATAATAAATTATTAAAAAACATAAAATCCTTATTACAAAAGCTTTATTTATATTTGAACAATGGACAAAAAACACATTATCGTTTCTGAAAGTCCTAGACCTTTTTGGAAACTAATAATTGCATCTTTAATATTTACTGCCGCAATTGGAATAATTATTTATTTAACTATTAATAATTTGTGGAAAGTTGAATTAACAAAAGGTAACAAATCAGGAATAATTAATATCATTTATTTAATAGGGATTGGTATTCTTTTATGTCTTCATAAAAAAGTACATATAGATTTAGAACTTTCAAGATTTAAACCAACAATAGAAGTTGGTTCTATTAAAATAGGGAAATGGAAAAAAATTAACAACTACGAATATGTTTCTGTTTTTTTCGACCCTTCTAAAAGCAAAGCAGAAATTTTTGAAGTGAATTTATGGTACGATAGGAACAAGCATTTCGAATTATACACAAGAAATAATTTTGAAGATGCTGTTTCTGTTGGGTTTGATATTTCTGAAGCATTAAACATCGACTTATTAGATGCAACAATTCCAAATGATTTTAAATGGATAGATAAAGAAAACCTAAAACAAAACAAATCTGAAATAAAAAAAAGACTAACTTTAATTAAACATAAGCTTCCTGTTTTCAAGACAACCAAAATGAGCGATACTTTTAAAACCATAGCAAGATTTCAATATTCTACTGAAGCTCAAATAATAAAAGGTCGTTTGGAAGCCGATGGTATTCAAGTATTTTTAAGCGATAATTTCACTATAGATACAGATCCATTAGTTAGTAATGCGATAGGTGGTGTAAAATTAAAAGTATTAGCAAAGGATGCTATGGAAGCGCAACATATATTGGAATCTATTTCTAAGTACTCTATAGACGACGATGGCAATACCATACATTGTCCAAACTGTAATGGCGAGAAAATAGAATTATTCTCAACCATAAAAGACTTTAAATCTTTCTTCGGCTTTATTTTTGGAGTACTATTTGGCACCTTACCAATAAGCGCAAAACACAAGTACAAATGTGAAACCTGTAAAACTGAATTTGAAATTAAATAGTATATTATTAATTCATATTTAAAATCGCATTTTTGCAATACTATTAATTATCGTATAATTCCGGATAAACTGGATCTAGTAAATTAATAATCTCTGTACTTGAATCTTCTAAAAAATAAAGTTGACTATACTGCCATTCTTCATCTACTTTTTCTGCATTAACAACAATTACACCTTCTCCATTAGGTCCTTTAATAGGTATATTTAATTCTGCAATGCTATATCCGTTTTTATAGCTGTAATTTGTACTTCCCATACCATCACTCTCGATTGGTTCACCTAAAAAGCCAATAACTTCTTCGTTTTCTATAGCTTGAGAAAAGGCATAAGTATAAGGTTCAGATCCTGAAATAGAATCTGATATTTTATAAAACGCTCCAACAATTACTAATATTACAACAACAATTATAGATAAGCAACCACCACCAAGTAACCATCCCCAATTTCTACTAAACCAACTTCTTTGTTCTGTATTTTCCATATTAATTTCTATTAAAAGTGCTTCCGAATGTATCAGAATTAATAATTACAATCTTCAATATAAGTATTCATTTTTAAGATTTTGTTACAGGAATAAGAATAAATTTCTAAACACTGGGAAACATATTTTGTTATAGCCTATTAATCATTCCTAATAAAGGGAAAAATCTAGAATCTGTAAAAAGTAGATTCAAGCCTTCGCAGGAATGATAGAAAATATTTTGTAACAAAACACCTACATTAACTACATATAAATAGAGTGCGGATAAAACGCTCTTTACTTTTCAAAAAGTAGTATATTTCATTTTTTAACTAACAACGCTTTATTATGACAGATTGGTTCTTTAGCCTAGAATTATTTCCAAAAATATATTGGAGTATAGCATTATTAGGTTCAGTTATTTTCATTTTTACAACAATTTCTACTTTTATTGGTGGTGATGCAGAAGATTTTGGTGATGTAGATTCAGACATTGAAGCAGATACTGGTATTGGTTTTCAGTTTATAACTTTTAGAAACTTGGTTGGCTTTTTTACGCTTTTTGGATGGAGTGGTATTGCTTGTATAGACGCTGGTTTCTCAAAACCATTAACAATAATTATCTCTTTAATTTGCGGATTAATTATGATGACTATAATGGCTGCCATGTTTTTTTACATGAACAAACTTAGCGATAGTGGAACCATGAAATTTAAAAATGCTATAAATGAAGTTGGCGAAGTATATTTAACTGTTGGAGCAAAACGCTCTTCTATAGGAAAAGCACACGTTAAAATTCAAGGTGCACTAAGAGAATTAGAAGCCTTAACAGATGCTGAAACCGATTTAAAATCTGGCACAGTAATTAAAGTAAAAAGCATTACCGATAACGGAATACTAATAATAGAAAAACTTAACTAAAAACCATAAACCTATGTTTCTAATCACTCAAGATGCCTTTAATTTTGGCTTCCCAATTGCAATTATTTTTGCAATATTATTTGTTTTTGTCTTTTTAATTGTACTTGTTAAACGCTACAAACGTTGTCCATCGGACAGAATTCTAGTTGTTTATGGTAAAGTAGGTGGCGGACAATCTGCCAAATGTATCCATGGTGGAGCAGCCTTTATTTATCCTGTAATTCAAGATTACCAATTTCTAGATTTAACGCCAATTTCTATTGAGGTAAATTTAGTAAATGCCTTATCTAAGCAAAACATTCGTGTTAATGTACCATCGCGTTTTACTATTGGTGTCTCTACAGAACCTGGTATTATGCAAAATGCTGCCGAAAGACTTTTAGGTCTTAACCAAAGCGACATTCAAGAATTAGCACAAGAAATTATTTTTGGTCAGTTACGTTTGGTTGTTGCTTCTATGGATATTGAAGAAATTAACAACGATAGAGATAAGTTTTTAACTAACATCTCTCAAAGTGTAGAATCTGAACTTAAAAAAGTAGGTTTAAAACTAATTAACGTAAACATTACAGATATTGTAGATGAGTCTGGATACATTGAAGCTTTAGGTAAGGAAGCAGCAGCACATGCAATAAATGCGGCTCGTAAATCGGTTGCCGAAAAAACTAGAGATGGATCTATTGGTGAAGCAAACGCTGTTCAAGATGAAAGAACCCAAGTTGCCGCAGCAAATGCACAAGCAGTAGAAGGAGAAAATGCCGCTAAAATTTCGGTAGCAAATTCAGATTCTTTACGTCGTCAACGTGAAGCTGAAGCGGAACGTGTAGCAATAGCATCAGAAAAAGTACAAACAGCAAAAGCTTTACAAGAGTCTTATGCTGCAGAAAAAGAAGCAGAAACGGCAAGAGCAGATAGAGAACGTTCTTCTCAAGAAGCAGATATTATTGTACCTGCAGAAATTGATAAACGAAAAGTAGAAATTGATGCTGAAGCTGAAGCTGAACAAATAAGAAGACGTGCAAAAGGTGAAGCAGATGCAATATTATTTAAAGCGCAAGCCGAAGCACAAGGTCAGTTTGAAATTTTAACTAAGCAAGCAGCTGGTATGGAACAAATTGTTAAAGCAGCTGGTAACAACTCTAAAGATGCGGTGTTATTATTAATTGCAGATAAATTACCAGAGTTAGTAAAAATGCAATCTGATGCCATTAAAAATATTAAAATCGATAAAGTTACTGTTTGGGAAAATGGTGGTGGAAAAGACGGAAAATCGTCTACTGCCAACTTCCTTTCTGGAATGTACAAATCGGTTCCACCTTTACAAGAAATGTTTAACATGGCAGGAATGGAATTGCCAGAATATTTAAAAGGTAAAAATGTAAAAAGTGATGCAGAAGCAGAGGTTATAGAAGATAACAAGCCTAATGCATAACATATAGTGAGTAAACACTTTGTTTACCCATTAATTAAAATAAAAAATGCTTCGATTTTCATCGAAGCATTTTTTTTATGAAACAGGATAAACTTATTTACAGTTTCCTGACATTTCTAATTTTTAAAATCCTACAATAAAAGCAGTTGCAGATACTGTAGTAGTAATATTTGTTACACCATTAGTACATTTACCGTTTAATTCTGTCATAGCAGTTTTTGCCTCTTGTTGAGTATCCATTGGCGTCAAACCAAAAATGTTAGTTGATTTTTTCACAACTTTTACTTCTTTTCCTGCAGACACATACTCTGAAGGTGTTGAAACTAAACCTGCAACTCCACAACTTGACATCATAACTGCAATGGCCATTAATCCTAATACTTTTTTTATTTTAAAAATTTTGATTTGTTAATATTGATGATCAACATAATTCTTTTCTGTTAAATAAATGAGTAAAAATAAATGTTATTAATTGGTTTATTTTCACACTAAATAACAAACCGACTACACTACCTCATCAAAAGCCATTTTTAGAATTTTAACAACACTTTCTATTTCATCTTCATTTAAATGTCCAAATCCTAACCTAATAGCACACAAATCTTTATTTTGATACAGTATGGTTTTAGGTAAAAACAAATCGTGTGCTTTAGCCTTTTCTGCTAATTTTATAAGCGATATTCTAGGTTCAAAATTTAACCAAACTGCTAAACCTCCTGTTGGTACTTGCCAAGTGGCATAGTCTTTAAAATAAACACTTAAACAAGCGCATAAATAATCGCGTCTTTGCTTATAAATAGTAATGTTCTTTTTAATTAATCGGTGTATTTCACCTTCACTAATAAGTTCGGTTAGTATTTGCTTCTGAATTAAATCGCCTTGCTTATCTAATATTTGCAAATAGTTTTTGGCTTCATTAATAATGTTTTCTGGAGCGACTACAAATCCTATTTGAAAACTAGGAAAAAACGACTGCCCTAATCGTCCTAAATAAATAACCACACCTTGACCATCTGCACTTGCCATAGGCACCATCGCAGAACCACTAAACTGAAAATCGTAATCAAAATCGTCCTCTATAATAGCAAACTTATAAGCCTTTGCGAGCTGCAATAATTTCAAACGCCTTTCCGCTGTAAGCGTTACCGTTGTTGGATATTGTCTATGTGCGCAAACATACACACAACGAATACTGTTTTTCGTGAAGTTTTTTTCAATAAAATCAACATCAATACCATGCGCATCTACAGGAATCGTTATAATATTAGCTCCTGCTTGCTGAAAAATCATGTTAGATTTATAATGACTTAAATTACCAACAAGCACAACATCATTTTCCTGTACTAAAAGTTGAGAGACAATATATAAGCTCATTTCGGTACTACGCGTACTTACAATGTTGCTTGGTTTTATATGAAATCCTCTCGTGGCATTTAAATAATTACATAACTGTTTACTAAAGGTAGTATTAGACTGCGCTTGTGTTTGATTCCATTTCGAAATTAACGATGCACGTTTCATAGACGCACTATACCATTTAGAAAACTGATGTGTAGGATGTAATCTTAAATCGGGCTTCCCATCATTAATTACATATTTACGTATCGAAAATTCTTCGGTAGAAGCTAAATTAAAAGACGATTGAAACGGAAATCCAGCTATTTCTGGATACGCTTTTAGTTTTTCTAAGCCTTGAACCACAGCTTTTATAGCAACTGTTTTTTTTTCTGGCATTAAAACAAACGTTCCTTTATTAGCAACAATATCTACCCAACCTTGCGATGCCAACTCATCGTACACAGCAACTGCAGTATTTCTATTAATAGACATCAACGTACTAAATTTCCTAGTTCCTGGCAGCGCAGTTCCTTCTGGTAAATAGCCACGTTGTATGGCATTAATAATTTCTTGAGCTATTTGAATATAGATTGAGGTATTCGGAGATTTTTCGAAATGAATTAAAGATTTTAATATGTCGTCAACCGGACTACTCATTGTTTTAAAACTGGACTACTTTAATGATCCGGAAAGTTACGAATTTTGCAGCGTTAAAAAACACCTATATATTTTATTATGAAATTAAACCCTTTTTTTATTTTACTTGCCATGTTCGCTATTACAACGCAAGCACAAGAATTCCAAAATCAAAAACTAGATTCTGTAATTATTACCTCTACAAGAATAGATTTACCATTCTCTGAAAATTCTAGAACCATAACAGTAATTAACCAAGAAGACATTAAAAAAAGCGCAACAACTAACGTTGCCGATTTATTACAACAAGTTGCAGGAGTAGACGTAAGACGTCGTGGCACTTCTGGTATGCAAGCAGATTTATACATTCGTGGTGGTGGTTTTGACCAGACATTATTATTAGTAGATGGTATAAAGGTTGAAGATTCTCAAACAGGACATCATACCATGAATATGGCTTTACCTATTGAAGTTATCGAACGTATAGAAATTATTAAAGGTCCAGCAGCAAGAGTATTTGGGCAAAATGCATTTACAGGAGCTGTTAACATAGTAACCAAAAAAAATATTGGAGATTTAGTTTCTTTAGGTGTACAGTCAGGATCTTATGGACAACTTAATGGTTCTGTTATGGTTGGAAGTCAATTAGAAAAATCTTCACATATAATTCAAGTTTCTAGAAATACTTCTCAAGGTTATAGACATAATACAGATTATGATAATCAGAATTATTTTCTAAAAAGCTCATTCGATACAAACAAAGCACCTATAAATGTAATTGCTTCGTTTCAAGAAAGAAAATTTGGTGCAAATGGATTTTATGCTAGTCCAACAGCAATTAACCAATACGAAGAAACACAAGCTAGTTTAATAGGTGTTACCACCGAAATTAAAAAAGAAAACTTAACTCTTAAACCAAAATTATATTGGAAACGTAACCAAGACATGTATGTTTTTATAAGAGATAATCCTTCAGTTTACAGAAACTTGCATATTACTAATAAAGTTGGAGCTGCGTTAGATGCTTCTTACAAGTCTAACCTTGGTGTAACAGGTTTTGGAGTAGATGTTGCAAAAGTATACTTATCTAGTAACAATTTAGGATCTAGAAATAGATTTATGACAACCTTATTTTTAGAACACCGTTTTAAATTAGCTGATGATAAATTAGATATCACTCCAGGTGTTGCTGTAAATTATTTTTCAGATTTCAAATTTCATGCTTTTCCAGGTTTAGACATTGGTTATAAAATAAACGATGAGATAAAAATTTACGGAAACATTGGTTACACGTATAGAATACCTACATATACCGATTTGTTTTATAGCGACCCAACAACATTAGGTGACGAAAACTTAGATCCAGAAGAAGCTATTGCTCAAGAATTAGGTATAAAGTACAATAATGGAAACTTTAATGCTTCTCTTGCTGCTTTTAATAGAGATTCTAAAAAACTGATAGATTTTGTAAAAGAAAACGAATCAGATTTATGGCAAGCAACCAACATTAGAGATTTAAACACAAAAGGAATTGAAGTAAATGCATCCTACGGTTTTAAGCTTGCTGGCTATAATCAAGCAATAAAAACAGGATATACTTTTTTAGAAGATGATTTAAAAGCAGTACCGAGTAACTTTTCTAGATACTCTATCAATTCTTTAAAACATCATGCAACAACTAGTTTACAAACACAATTTTTAAAAAACCTTTCTCAAAATATTATTTACAAATATGCAGAAAGAACTTCTGGAGAGAGCTATGCTGTTGTAGATGCTAGTGTAAATTATAATTTAAAAGCTTTTGAAATTTCTGTAATTGCAAATAACATTTTCAATACAGAATACACAGAAACCAATTTGGTACCAATGCCAAAAGGAAACTTATTATTTGGTTTAAAATATAACCTTAAATAAAGGGCACACTATAAATTAATTAAACCACTTTAAGCCCTATCGTTTTAAAAACTATAGGGCTTATTTTTTTTCATATAGGAACAAAACCTTAAAATTATTTTATTTCCAATGAGTAAGATTCGACACAACTGGACAACAGCTCAAATTTTAGATATTTACAACAAACCAATGATGGAATTGCTTTATGAAGCGGCAACTGTACACCGACTGCATCACGATCCAAATACAGTCCAAGTTAGTACTTTAATATCTATTAAAACCGGTGGTTGTTCAGAAGATTGTGGTTACTGCCCACAAGCAGCGAGATATCATACAGATGTAGAAGGAAACGACTTAATGACAATACAGCAAGTTAAGGCACAAGCCTTACGAGCTAAGTCTGGAGGAAGCTCTCGAGTATGCATGGGTGCTGCTTGGAGAAATATTAAAGACGGACCGGAATTTGATCAGGTTTTAGAAATGGTTCGGACTATTAACAAACTAGATATGGAGGTTTGCTGTACCTTAGGGATGGTTACTGAAAATCAAGCTAAAAGACTAGCCGAATCAGGTTTATATGCTTACAACCATAATTTAGATTCTTCTGAGGAATACTATAAAGAAGTTATTTCAACTCGTGGTTTTGAAGACCGTTTAAAAACAATAGATAACGTTAGAAAAACAAATGTAACAGTATGTTCTGGCGGAATTATTGGCATGGGAGAAAAAACCGAAGACCGTGCAGGAATGCTAGTCGCACTTTCTACATTAAACCCTCAACCAGAATCTACTCCAATAAATGCATTAGTAGCCGTAGAAGGAACACCACTAGAAAACCAAAAACCTATCGAAATTTGGGATATGGTTAGAATGGTAGCTACCACTAGAATTGTTCTGCCAGAAACGCAAGTACGCTTAAGCGCAGGAAGAACACAAATGTCTAGAGAAGGACAGGCAATGTGCTTTTTTGCTGGAGCGAATTCTATCTTTGCAGGTGATAAATTACTAACAACTCCTAATCCTGAAATTGAAGGAGATATGGAACTGTTTAAAACTCTAGGTTTAAAACCGCAAAAACCATTTACAAAAAAAGAACAACCACAAACTATTGAAGCAAAGGATTCTAAATTTGAAGCCTTGGGTGAAAAACCAAAATGGACCAGACCAGACCACATAATAGAACGTAATGAATTGGCTAAACAAAATAGAAAACCCTTAAAATAGTTAAAGTGCTGTAATAGACTTTTAGTTTTGTTAACTTTGTAGGCTAAATTAACAATACTTTAAACTTGAATCTTAAGAATATACCACGTGTAAAAACTATTTCTAAAGACGACTTTATACGTCTTTATTTTAAACCACAGAAACCTGTGGTAATAGAACGTTGTATAGAAGATTGGCCTGCTTTTACTAAATGGAATTTAGACTACATGAAGCAAGTTGCGGGAGATAAAACCGTACCACTTTATGATGATAGACCTGTCGATTATAAAGATGGATTTAATGAACCACATGCTAAAATGAAAATGAAAGATTATGTAGACTTGCTTAAAAGCGAGCCTACAAAATTTCGAATTTTTTTGTGGAACATTCTAAAAGAAGTACCTCAGCTTCAACAAGACTTTAAATTCCCTGATTTTGGTTTACGCTTAATGAAAGGTTTGCCCATGTTATTTTTTGGTGGAACAAACTCTCATACCTTTATGCATTATGATATTGATTTAGCTAATATTTTTCATTTTCATTTTGAAGGAAAAAAACAAGTTATTCTATTCGATCAAGAGCAAAGCAAACATTTATACAAAATACCGCATTCATTAATTGTTAGAGAAGATATCGATTTTTCTAATCCCGATTTTAAAAAATGGCCGGCCTTACAAAAGGCTAAAGGTTGGGAATGCGAACTTAAGCATGGAGAAACCTTATACATGCCAGAAGGTTATTGGCACTACATGAGATATATAACACCCGGATTCTCAATGAGTTTACGAGCTATTGCAAGGCGTCCAAAAAACTTAACAAAAGCCATTTATAATATAATTGTAATGCGTAATTTTGACAACTTAATGCGAAGTCTAAAAGGTCAAAAATGGATTGACTGGAAAAACAGACAAGCAGTAAAAAATACTAAATAAATTAAAAATGAAAAAAGTACTATTTGTATTAGCGATATTGAGTGTTTCGCTAATTAACGCACAAGTGTTTGAAGGTAAAGGAGATCAGAAATTTCAAATTGGTGCTAACCTTCAGGATTATGCCTCTGGATTAAATATTAGTTACGACTATGGCCTTGGAGAAAACATTTCGGTAGGTGTATCTACAACATATGCTTTAAATGTTAAAAACAACAACATTATTGATGCCGATTTTGGAGATCGTTTTGATATTAAAGCACGTTTTAATGCTAATTTAGGTAACGTTATTAATATTGATGATAACTTTGATGTATATCCAGGTTTAAGTTTAAGTACTAAAAACTTTGGTGGACACTTAGGTTTCCGTTACTTATTTACTAATGGATTTGGAGTCTACACAGAGTTTAATACACCATTAGCAAAATATAAAGAAACGCCTATTGGTGCAGAAAATATTCACAACCAATTTACAGTAAATTTAGGAGCTGTTTTTAACCTATAAAACAGACTTTATTTCTACAAAAAAGCCTTTCAGTTTTAATTCTGAAAGGCTTTTTTATGCTCTATTTCACCAACTCGTTTGCCTTTTGGTAAACCAAATGCGACTCCCACCCTCTATACAATAAGTAGTCAATTAGCTTCTTCTTTTTTTTCAATTTATTGGTTTCCAATATCATATTCGCTCTTTTTTCGGCTAAATCATTAAAAACACCGATGTACTCATCATCTGAAATTTCTCTAAGCGCAGCATTTATATTAATTTTGGAAATGTCCTTTCTCTTGAGTTCTTGAGTTAAACGAAAGCGTCCCCATTTTTTAATGTGGAACTTTCCTCGAACAAAGATTTTGGCAAAACGTTCCTCGTTTAAAAAGTTGTGCTCCAAAAGATGAACTATGATAATATCCATTGCTTCTGGTATCATATTTAAATCTTTTAATTTTTGCCTAACTTCTTTATGACAACGTTCTTGATAAGCACAGTAATGTTCTAGCTTTTTTTGAGCTTCGGCAACTGTATATGATTTAAGTTTTTGGTGCATGCATCAAAAATACGCTATTAATTAATAATCCAAAATGCCCTCTATTATGAAACAACTAAACTCCCTCTTAATTCTACTATTTGTATGTAGTTTTGGTTTTAGCCAAACTACTATTTATAGCGAAGATTTTTCTGGCCAATTAAACAAAGGAGCTTATTACAACAACACCACTAACTCAACAGAAATAAATCTTACAGGAGTAAACTGGACTGTTGATGTATCTGCAACAACCTTTCAAAGTGGTGATAGACTTCAA
Source organism: uncultured Lacinutrix sp. (assembly GCF_947500605.1). GTDB lineage: Bacteria > Bacteroidota > Bacteroidia > Flavobacteriales > Flavobacteriaceae > Lacinutrix. The sequence continues at coordinate 218,167 of NZ_CANMSJ010000002.1, forward strand.
GTAGTTAATGCTGCACGTTTTCTTGAAGCTAGAGATTTAGATGGTCCCGGAATATGGTACTCTCCAATAATTAACATAAGTGCTTTTACAGATATACAATTCTCTCTAGATGCTACTGAAGGCTCTCCTGTAGGTGACAATCTTGAAGATGCAGATACTCTTACAACAGAATATCGCTTAGATGGTGGTGCATGGGTACAAGCTGGAAATAATGGTTTTATTCAAAATGATTACTTAAACACTGTAGTATCTCACAATGCTTTATTAAACGGCTCGACATTAGAGTTAAGAGTTACTTTTGTAAATAATGGAGATGGTGAGCGTATGCGAATAGATAATATTTTAGTTGAAGGTATTGCTCCAACATCACCAACAATTACAATCAACCCTAACTCTAACATTATTTCTCCATTAAGTGTGGTTGAAAACAATGTTTCTTTAACTGCTGAAACATTTACCGTACAAGGTTCTGCATTAACTAATAATATTGTTTTAACATCTTCTGCAGATTTTGTTATTTCTACAACATTAGCTGGTCCATACTCTAATTCTATTACACTAACGCAAACCGGAGGAACAATAAATTCTACCACAATATATACACAACTCATCTTTGGTCTAGCTATTAATACTTATAGCGGAAACATAGCAGTTAGTAGCACTGGAGCAACAACTGTAAATGTAGCAGCATCAGGAACCGTAATTGCGCACACACCTGTTGCAAATTGTAGCGAATTATTTATTTCGGAATATCATGAAGGTATTCTTGGCTCCGCAAACGAACGCTATATTGAGCTTTACAACCCTACAAGTAATGCTATAAATCTATCGAACTATAGAATTGCTAGATTTAGAAACGGTAGAGTTAACCAACGTCCAGACTTAAGAACGATACCTGCTGGACAAGGAACAATAGCACCATACTCTACTTTTTTAATTTCTAAAAGCAATTCTACTTTATGTACAAGCGGCGTAGCTGATTATTGTACTGCAAGTGCAGCAATGAGCTTTGATGGTAACGATGTTGTTGCTTTACAGAACTCTAGTAATGTAAATATAGATATAATTGGAGAATTAAACACTAATAATTCATTTGGTCAAGATATAGATTTAACTAGAAACCCGGACATACAAGCACCTACAGCTACATACAATGCTGTAGATTGGGCATCAACAGCTGCAAATAACACAGTAATGTTAGGGTGGCACAATAATGAATGCCTATGTACATCGACTACAACTTGGGAAACTACAGGTTGGAGTAACGGCGCTCCTAACGCATCTACAGCCGCTATCATAAATGCATCTTATAACTCTTTTAATGATGGAAGTATAACAGCATGCTCACTAACTGTTAATACTAACGCTATTTTAACTGTTCAAGATCTTTCTTTTATAGATATAGAAACTAACATTATTGTATACGATAATGGAAAAATTCTTGTTCAAAAAAATGGTTCTGTTGTACAAAATAATCCTAATGGAAAAACGGTGATTATAGATCCTACATTAGGAGAAATTAGTGTTACAAAAGAAACGGCACCAATTAATAACTGGTACGAATACACATATTGGTCTTCACCTGTGCAAGGTGCAATAGTACAAGATGTGTTTTTTCAAACAAATGCTAATAGACGTTTTTGGTATGATGCAAATAATTTTCAAGACTCTACAATGGAAACAGGAAACAACAATGGAACCGCTCCAGGACAAGACGATGTAGATGATAATGGAGATGTTTGGCAAATTGCTACAGGTACCGATGTTTTGTTGCCTGGTGTAGGTTATGCAGCAACACTATCTCCTACGAGCTTTAATGCCGTTCCTGGCAGTCAATACTCTCATATTTTTGAAGGTCCTTTTAATACTGGAACTATTAACGTTCCTGTAGTTAGAAATGATACAGAACTAAACGATTTTAATAACAACTTTATTGGTAATCCATATCCTTCTGCGGTAGATGCAGATCTGTTTTTTGCAGAGAATGTAACATCAACAGGCATTTTAGAAGGTCCTATTTATTTATGGTCGCAAAACACAACTCCTTCTGGAACTACTAATGGAAACTCTAATCTAAATTTTGATACTTCAGATTATGCTGAAATTAATGGAACAGCAGAAATAGCGGGTGGAGATGGCGTTACACCAAGTCGATTTATACCTTCTGGACAAGGCTTCTTTGCAAATTTTTCTGACACTTACCCAACGACTTCCGGTAACGTTGTTTTTAATAATAGCATGCGTGTAACTGGTAATAACGACCAATTCTTTAAAACTTCTAGCAGTCAAAATCCAAATACTAGAGACGTAATATGGCTTGATTTAACATCGGACAATGGTGTAAGAAACCAAATTTCTATTGGTTACCTAGATGGAGCTACTGCTGGTTTTGATGGAACTTTTTACGATTCTGTTAAAAGAACACCTATTGGTTTATATGCTGTTTTATATTCTATAATCCCTAGTGATACTAAAAAAATATCTATACAAGGTAAAGCTAGTAGCGACTTAAATTTAGATGAAGAAATCCCAATTGGAATAAGTACAAGTATAGATGTTCCAACAATATACTCTATTTCTATTCCTCAATTAGAAGGCGATTTCTTTAATAACAACACCATTTATTTAGAAGATTCGTTAATGAATACTGTACACGATTTATCTAACAGTACTTATACTTTTACATCTACTCCAGGAGAGTTTAATGATCGTTTTAAAATTGTTTTTACAAACAATACACTTTCAACAGTTGATTTAGAATCTAATCCTGAAAACTTCTCTATTGTTGAGCTTCAAAATAATAATGTAAAGTTCTCTATAAACTCAAATAACTTAACTATTAAAAGCGTTGAAATATTAGATCTATTAGGTCGCAAGGTTTATAATTTCCGCGGAAGCGAAAACACAGAAACTTACAACTTATCAAACTTAAGCAGTTCGGTTTATATTGCTAAAATTGAATTATCTAATGGTACAGTAATAACTAAGAAGGCTGTAAAGAAATAACAAATACAATGCATATAAAAAAAAGCTCCTTAATTGGAGCTTTTTTTTATATGCTATATTTTAATGCCACTATTAAATTTCTACCAGAGGCTGAAATTCCCGAAGAATATGGCCTGTAACGTTGGTCTGTAATATTCTCAAGGCTTGCACTTACACTTGTAGATTTGTTAAGTTGGTATTGTGTTCTAAAATTTAAAGTGTACCAAGAAGGTGAATATGGATTACCGTCACCATCTAAAGCATATAAATAATCTTTTTCCTGCTCTGAAGGCGCTAACTGATTAAACGATAATGTATTATTATAATTAACAAAAGCATCTGCTTTTAAGGCCTTGTTTTGCCATACTAAATGTGTATTCCCAAAGTTAGGAGACACATGCCTTACAGGCACTTCTACTCCATCGGTCTCTTCTGTTCCTCCAATAACATTGTATTGAGAAGTTAGTTTAAATGTGTCGCTAAAATTAACTTTGGCTCCAATTTCAAAACCATAAATCCAAGATTTTGATGCATTTTGAATAGACTGCACATTACTCAATTCTCCATTGTAAAAAATCTCTGTCTCACCATTTAAGTCTCCATCTCTGCGTACTAAAGCATTATCTAAATAGGTATAATATGTTGCAGTATCTAAAATGAAAACATTACCGAAATTTAAGGTTAAACCTAATTCTCCACCATAGGCATATTCCGGATTTAAATTATTATTTGGTACAACAACAGAACCTGGCTCAGAATCGAATACTTTACCAATATCGTCTATGTTTGGTGCTCTAAATGCTGAAGAAAAATTAAGTTTCCATTGCAAAGTCTTGTTAGGAGACCAACTTACACCTGCGGTACTTGTTAAAGCACTTGAGTTATTATTTGCTTCGGTAAATGGTAGGTTAAGAAATACATTGTTTTTAGTAAAATCTGCATTTGAGGTTACGTTGTTATAACGCAAACCTGTTTGAAATACAACTTTAGTATTTGGCTTATACTTTAAACTAGCATACACAGCTGCAGATTGCCATGTTGAACCATCTGGATAACGCGTAACCGTTGGCTGAGTAGTATTGTTTACGATATTTTCTTCGACTGCGACAGAATTAACAGTATTATGAATATACTCTAAACCATAGAAAAGTGCAGTTTTATCTGTTAAACGTTTTTCTAAATCTAGATTAAATGAAAAGGCATCTACAGCTTCTTCCTTTACGTTTCTAGTATCTGATTGAAAATCTCTATCTACCCTACTTTCTTGAAAATTTTGATAAGCTACTGTTGCTTTAATTTTATCGTAAAGATTAGAGTTACTGCTTAATTTTGTTACATTTAAATTTGTCATGAACCATTTTTGAGGTCCATAATACCACTCTGCAGAACGTAAATTCTCATCCCTGTAACGAATTAACCTATCATATCGTGGTGTATTTGAAGTCTCTGTATAGAAAAGCCCCAGATCGAAAGTTAAATTTTCTTGAGCTTCGTACCTTGCTTTTTGCATGATATTAAACTGGCTATAACCTGAAAATTTTTGAATGTTAGGATTACTATTTTCTACAATAACATCTTCATTATTACTTGTAACAACATATTCTGGTCTTAAATAATCTTCTGGACCATGACTTCCCATTCTTAAATCTCCAAAGTCTGTATAACTTCCACTGGTTACAAATGCCCATTTTTTAAAACCATAGTTAACATCTAAATGTGCAGTTTTTTCTTCGCTGGCAGAGGCGTATCTTAATACTGCATTCGTTTTAATATATGTAGAATCTGTAAAAGATACTTTTGGTGTCTTAGTATAAAAACTCATAACACCTCCAATAGCATCACTACCATATATTACGTTTCCGGCACCTAAAGAAACTTCAGTAGATTGAATAGAAAATGGATCGATAGATATAACGTTTTGTATGTTTCCGCCTCTAAAAATAGCATTATTCATTCTAACACCATCTACTGTTATGAGTAGTCTATTGGTAGAAAAACCTCTAATCATTGGACTACCACCACCCAATTGACTTTTTTGAATATAAACCTGACCTGTAGATTTTAAAAGATCGGCACTAGTTTGCGGGTTTGCGAAAGCAATTTCCGAAGCACTAACACTAGATATTTTTTTAGGAATATCTCTTTTGCTTTCTTTAAATTTAGATGCTGAAATTACAATTTCTTCTAATCCCTGAGCAGTAGGATTTAGTGAAACTTTAGCGTTAGCAATTAATATCTTTTTAACAGAAAATAGTTTAAACGATAAATGTTTAAAATAGACAACTTCTGAAGCCTTGAAGGCATCTAAATTAGCTTTTCCATCAAAATCTGTAACAACACTTTTGGACTTTGTTTTGTTATAAATTGCAACTCCTATAATTGGTTCTTGTGTTTGCTTGTTTACAACTGTAATATCTTGTGCTAAGGCTAAGGAACTAATGCAGAAAGCAATAAAAGAAACTAATAAATACTTATTATTTTTAACTAAATACGTCATTAAATATTTGTAGTGATTTTGGCTTTTTAAAACTACCCAAATGTAATTCAAAATATACTAAGATGAGGTTTAAAAAAGATTGTCTTTGTTTGGCGTTTATTTTTACTTTTTCTAAAGCATCAAATGTTGTGCCTAACAACTGTTTTAGGAGTGTTAAATTTTCGTTTGAAATGGAATATTTATTCTGTTGCTCATCTTCAAATTTGCCTGCTTCTAAATTAAAATATGGTGCTTCAATTTTTGAAATGTCGGGATAAAAACCTAGATGTTTTGTAAGATTTAATAAGAATAATAAATGAAAATTAGAAAAATGTTCTTGCTCATCTAGCCATTGTAATGTGGCTTCTAAATAATTAAACAAAGTATCGTTTTGTTCTTCTTCTTGAAGTGAGCTCGAAAGCACCTCGGCTAGAAACATAACGATTGCGCTTTTTAAAACATTTGTATGTAAACTGGAATAGAGATGATTAACTTTTACTTCCTTTATATATTGAAGTCCTCTTGATGGTTTAAAATCTGTTTCTAATTTTAGTTGTGTTAATAATTGATAATACGCAACTTTAGAACCTTTTTTAGATTTTAAAACACCTCTTAATAAATAACTTACTATACCTTCTTTTTGGGTATAGCATTTAATTATTAAATCGTTATCGCTATACTTAATTTTTGAAAGTACAATTGCATTTGTAGATAACAGCATTATCTCACAATCATTAGTTTAAGCACTTTTGTTTCGAATGAATCTAAATCTGAAAGCATTACTAAATATACTCCAGTTGCTACCGTTCTACCAGACATGTTTTTTCCATTCCAAAGTGCAGTACCTCCATCTATTTCAAGATTGTAACCACGAAATTTTGTATTGGTTCTAGTCTCTGCTTCGGTTACTAAATTGCCTTCAATATCTGTAATTTTTATATTTACGTTACCTGTGATTCCCTTAATTTTAATTTTTTTGTCGTTAATATTAAAGTTTGGTCTAACTGGATTTGGATAAACATAAGCTTCTTCAAGAGTACTATCTGGAACAGAAGTTTCACTATTAAAAGCTACCATACCTTGATCTGTTGCCAGATAAACTAAACCATTAATATCGTCAATCTCTATATCTAAAACATCGTTGGTAGGTAGTGGAGAATTATCTTTTGTAAAGTGATAAATTGTTTCTTGACCATCACTAGACATATAATAAGCTCCTGTATCTAATGTAGCTACCCATTTATTATTAGCGCCATCAACTTCAATATCTGTTACATATTGTTGAAAAAACAGCTCTCTAGGTGTACCATCGTCTAAAATAATAATCTCTGAAGGCTCATAATCTGGATCTTCAAAAAACTCCTCTGTATTATAAATTACTCTAACACCTTTATATGTACCAAACCAAAGTTGGTTTTGCTTATCTAAAACAACAGAAGTAATACCTGTAGATGGTACATTAGCTTCTTCTCTAAAAATATTTTTTACTATTGGATTACCATTGTTTTCTTTAAAACCTATTAAACCATAGTTATGACTCCCTATAAATACATTATTATCAGGATCGAATTCTATCGAAGAGAATCCCAAATTACTTGTTGCAGGATCGATAACATCTAGTAAACTGTAGGAACTCCAAACGTCATTAGAAAACTTATTTAAAGCAAAATTTGTTCTACCATTCATTACCCATAAATCTCCAAAAGGATCGTAATTACTAGCTAATGCAAGATGGAAACTCCCTGCAAAAGGTACTATTGTACTGTTGTTTTGATTATACAATGTCAATGCTTCTGATGTTCTTTCTATAAGCCCTGAATAGTAAGAACTAAAATAAACTTCTTCTGAATTAAAAGGATTAATAGATAAATAAGATAAATACCATGGTCTTGTACTGATAGTCGTAAGCGAATCGTAAGAAATATTTTTCCATTCATTTTCAACTAAATGACTAACACCACTTCTGCTCGTACCTCCACTTAAATTATAAGTTATGGAGTGTCCTCCATGTACAGCCCAAAGCTGATTAGATTGGTAGCCAATTTGAAAAAACTTATTAGAAAGTGGGCTTTCAGGATGAATTTCTTGAAAAGATTCTATATTACTAATTTCTGTTTTAAGAATACCGAAACCGGATTTACCAAGACTTGCTTGATTTTTAGTTCCGATAAATATTTCATCTTCTAAAGAAACTACGGCTGAAGAAAATTTGGTGCTAAATTCATCATTAGGAACCGATAAAGCTATTTCAACAAATTGATCTACACTATAAACATGAACCTCATCTAATGTAGTAACCACTAATCTACCTTCTGAATCCCTAATATCTTGAATTAATGCACTATAATTTTCAAGTAACGTTGGGTTATCTGCAACAATTTCATACAATACAGTATTATTATTAGCGACAAAAAGTTTATTGTTTGAAGATTGAATGCCTACCCAATTTCCATTTGAAAAAGAAGACCATTGTTGATAATCTATTAAGTTTGCGTTGTCTACATCTGCTTTAAAAATAGCCATTTCTGTCGCGGCATAAATATCACCTTCAAAAATTGTTGTTTGATTTACTATAATTTGAGAACCATTTGCTCCAATAAAATAAGTATCTCCAAATTCTAAATTATTTATATCGTATAAAGAAATACCGTAATTAGTAGAAATATATGCGTAACCATTATGAATATTAAAGTGGTTTATCCTCTTGTTAACCGAAGGAATAGTTGGTTTTTCTAAAATATCTACAACAGTTTTAACCTCTTGGCTAGACTCTATATATATTTGGATTAATCCATTTTCGAAACCAATAAGTAACAATCCTGTTTCTTCTACATAGTGAATATTTGAAATTGTCTCACCAGACAAGCCATTAACAGTAGACAGTTTTTGTATTTCATTAGATTGCTTATCGTAAATAAAAATAGCATTTTCTGCAGCACCAAAAACCTTAAAACTTCCTTGAGATACATCTTTAATATCTAAATAAGAAAAATGTCCAACCCAAGACTCTACAAAGTCTTGCCCAATTACCAATTGAGAAAGCACTAGAAATATTAATGTTATAATTAATTTAATTTGGCGCATTTAAAGAAACTTTGTGAGTAGTAATAATAAAAACCAAAAATACTATATTTTATTGTATTTTGGGCCTTGTTAATTTTTATGATGCTCGATGCTATTTAGTAGTCCAATTTTTTTATTTGTTTTTCTACCGCTATGCTTATTTGTTTATTATTTATCTCCCAAAAAGTTTAAAAACTTTATATTACTATTCTTTAGTCTCTCTTTCTATACTTGGGGAGAACAAGAATTAGTTCTTTTAATATTAATCTCTGCAATTATAGATTATTCGTGCGGAATTATAATAAGTAAAGGCCTGAGAAAATTAGGGTTGACACTATCTATTATATTTAATTTATCTATTCTTTTCTATTTTAAATACTCGAATTTTGTTTACACTAATCTTACATCTTTATTTGAGATATATGATGTAACCTCAAAAAACGCTCAATACTTTTCCAATATTATTTTGCCAATAGGTATTAGTTTTTATACTTTCCAAACAATGTCTTATACCATAGACGTTTACAAAGGAAATGTAAAGGCTAACAAAAATTTTATAAATTTTGTAACCTACGTTACTTTGTTTCCACAATTAATAGCCGGCCCAATTGTAAGGTACTCACAAATTGAAAAAGAATTAAATCACAGAAAAACTTCTATTAATCAGTTTTCTGAAGGTATAGAACGTTTTATTATAGGTTTAGCAAAAAAAGTAATAATTGCAAACAACACTGCTTTTTTAGTAGATGGTATTTTTAGCTTACCTGTTTCAGAAATGTCCTCTTTACTAGGATGGATTGGTGTTTTTGCATTTGGAATTCAAATTTATTATGATTTTTCCGGATATTCAGATATGGCAATTGGTTTAGGGAAAATGTTTGGTTTTAACTTTCCAGAAAACTTTAAGTACCCTTATACAGCACAATCTATTCAAGAGTTCTGGAAAAGATGGCATATTACTTTATCTACCTGGTTTAGAGATTATATTTATATTCCTTTAGGCTTAAAAAGCAGTTCTAAATTCTACCGAATGCTTATACTAATGTTTGTATTCTTTTTAACAGGATTCTGGCATGGTGCTAATTGGAATTTCATAGTTTGGGGATTAATACACGGTCTGTTTATAATTTTCGAACGTTTTGGTTTAATAAAAGCGTTAAAGAAAGTACATATATCACTTACACATGTCTATGCCATGTTTGTAATTTTTGTTACTTTTCCTTTCTTTCGATGCTCTAATATTACAGAGGCATCTAAGTATATAATGAATCTATTTACTTTCTCTACTCCTACTAATTTTAACTATTTAAGTTTTTATCTGTCTAAAGAAATTATTGCTTGCCTATTTATAGGGTTTATATTTTTCTTTCCTGTATATCACAAAGTAGGAGCTTATTTAAAACCTTTTAATAATCAATACAAGCTAAGTTATTTCAAGGTTATTGGATTATTTAGCATCTATATATTATGTTTCATATACATATCGAAAGGCAATTATAGCCCATTTATTTATTTCAATTTCTAATTATGAAACAAAAAAATATCAAAAATAAGAACATTGTAATATTTACAATTATTGGCTTTTTAGTGCTTACATTAATTCCAAATGTTTTGATGTTTTCTGGCTTAGAAAAAAAATCTAAATTCTCTAGAAATATTCTCTATCCTGAAATAAATATAAAAGCACCTGCAAGAACAATTTCCAAAATAAAATCTTATTATTTAGACAACTATGGTCTTAAAAATACATTTATAAATACTTACATCAATTTTAAAAAAAACACACTACATGAAGACCCAATTCCTTACAGGGTTGTAGAAGGTGATGAACAATGGTTCTTTTTAGGCAACTTTAATAATAAGGTTTTAGATAATTCTTTTGGAATGAATAAATATTCTGATATCGATTTACACCAGATGAAACAAAATATTTTAGATTTAAAAACCTACTTAAAAAGTATAGGTGTAGATTTCTACTGTGTTGTGGTTCCAGATAAGAGTACAATTTACAGAGATAAACTGCCTTACAAACTAACAGATAGAAAAACACCGCTTTCTCAGTTTTTATCAATTATAAAACCAAAAGACAGCCTAAACATGGTCGACTTAAGGCAAACATTAGCGAAAGCCAAAGACTCAACAATACTCTACCACAAAACTGATACACATTGGAATCATACTGGTGCTTATTTAGCCTATTTAGATGTCATTAAGCATTTAAAGAAAACAGATAGACAAATAGAAGCAATACCTTTAAATCGCCTTAAAAAAAGAGAAGATTCTATACATGGAGATATTATAAGAATGTTAAATACTAATGCTAAAGAAAAAATGACTCGATATGAAAAAAGTGAGTCTTCATTAGTAGAGAACATAGAAACCAATGATGCCTCAATCCATTTTATTAATAGTAAGAAAGAACTAAAATTATTAATGTATAGAGACTCTTATTCTAATTATTGGTTAGATTATTTTAATGAAAGTTTTAATGAAACTGTTTACTATAGATATAATAGTGGTGCAATTAAAAAAAGAGATCTTATTAAAGCACAAACAGATGTTTTTATTCTAGAAGTTGGCGAACGCCATTTTGATATATTATTAAAAAACCTGAAACTAATTAATTAGCTTCAGGTTTTTAATTTATCTTTTGTAAAACAATAACTACACTACACCTTGTGCTAACATAGCATCTGCTACCTTAACAAAACCTGCAATATTTGCACCTTTTACGTAATCGACACTCCCGTCTTTTGCTGTTCCGTATTTAACACAAGATTCATGAATATCATTCATAATTTGGTTAAGCTTAGCATCTACCTCTTCTCTTGTCCAATTATATCTCAAAGAGTTTTGGCTCATTTCTAAACCAGAAGTTGCAACACCACCAGCATTAGATGCTTTTCCTGGTGCAAATAACACTTTTGCTTTTTGTAAAACTTCAATAGCTTCTGGCGTTGTAGGCATATTAGCTCCTTCTGCAACAGCAATAACATTATTTTTAACTAAAGCTTCCGCTTCTTCTTTATTTAGTTCGTTTTGTGTAGCACATGGCATAGCCACATCACAATTAACACTCCAAGGTCTTTCACCTGCAAAGAATTTAGCTGAAGAATATGTATCTACATACTCGCTTATTCTTCCACGTTTTTCGTTTTTCAATTCCATAATAAATGCTAATTTTTCAGCATCTATTCCGTTTTCATCATATATATATCCGGATGAATCAGACATTGTAACAACTTTACCACCTAATTCTGTTGCTTTTTCACATGCATACTGAGCAACATTTCCAGATCCAGAAATAACTACAGTTTTACCTTTAAAAGAATCGTTTTTAGTTGCAAGCATATTTTTTGCAAAATATACACAACCGTATCCTGTTGCTTCTGGTCTAATTAAAGAACCTCCATAACTTATTCCTTTCCCAGTTAATATTCCTGTAAATTCGTTTGCTAATCGTTTGTATTGTCCAAACATGTAACCAATTTCACGACCTCCAACACCTATATCACCAGCTGGAACATCTGTATTTGCTCCAATATGGCGAAATAACTCAGACATGAATGATTGGCAAAAACGCATTACTTCGTTATCACTTTTTCCTTTAGGGTTGAAATCACTTCCTCCTTTTCCTCCACCCATAGGTAAAGTTGTTAGAGAGTTTTTAAACACTTGTTCGAAACCTAAAAACTTAAGAATACTTAAGTTTACAGAAGGGTGAAAACGTAAACCTCCTTTATATGGTCCTATTGCAGAGTTAAACTCTACTCTAAAAGCTCTGTTTACTTGCACATCTCCTTTATCATCGATCCAAGGCACTCTAAATATTATAGTGCGCTCAGGTTCTACCATACGCTCTAGTAACATTTTTCCTTGATACTTAGGATTCTCTTCAATAAATGGGATTACAGTTTCTGCAACCTCATGAACAGCTTGTAAAAATTCTGGCTCTTGACCATTTTTTTCTTTTACTAAATCTAAAAATGCTTGAATTTTATTTTCCATCTAACTGGCTAATTATGTTTTTAATAATAGAGATACTTGATTTATAAGACAAAGATACATTATCTTTAAAAAAGATGCTTATTTTTTTTCTTTTTCGCAACCTATAAATATCTTCTTATCTTTTTTTACCGCATTTTATCTATAATTGTTGTTTGTTTATCGGCTTTTCATATATTTGTTCGTTTAATGCCTCTAAATCTTGGACATAACCATGCTTAATTCAAAACATTTAGCGAAGCTAATTATCATTATCCTTACTGCTCAAGTTTCTTTTGCGCAGCTAGGTTTCTCTCATGAAATAGGTGTAATCACTGGACCCGTAGCCTTTAAATCGGATTATGGATTAAGAAGTGAATTTGAAACAAATGCTGGAAACACAGGATTTGGTATTGGAATAGTACACTACATAAATTTTGCCTATCAAGCAAGTTGTAATTGTTATACAACAGACAATTATTTTAACGACCACTTTAAATTAAGGACCGAAATTTCTTACAATAAAACAAAACTTAAACATTTTGGAGAATTTGTAGACCCAGCAAGAACTAGTTTGAATGCCCAAAGATTGAGAGGTCATGAAGGTGAAGCAAACAATTTTGATATTGGAATGCAAATTGAATACTTTCCTTTAAGTATTCGTTCTTTCCAGGCTTTCGCTTACAAACTAGCGCCTTTTGTTAGTTTTGGTGCTCACTATGTATCTTTTAACCCTAAAGTTAGTTCTACTTATACTGGCCCAGGAAGTACTTATTACGCACCATGGTTTGTAAATCGCGACTCGGAACCCATAGATGTTAGCGGTGGTAGCACATGGTCTGTAGTTTCTAGTATTGGAGCACGTTACAAACTAAGTACATCATCAGATTTAATGATAGACCTTAGAGGTCAATATTATTTTAACGATTTAATTGATGGTTTAGATCATGATTTAGTTTACAACAAAAATAACGATTGGCTAGTATGGCTTAACTTCGGATATATATATTATTTAGATTAACCTCTAATAAAATTTTATAAAAAAGCTCAAGTTTTAAACTTGAGCTTTTTTTTATGCGTTAAATTAAATATTATCCTAACGCCTGCTTTAAGTCATTTATTAAATCTTCTTCATCCTCAATACCAACACTTAATCTAATTAAAGAATCTACAACACCTATTTTCTCGCGCTCTTCTTTCGGAATACTTGCATGCGTCATACTTGCAGGATGTCCGGCTAACGACTCTACTCCTCCTAATGATTCGGCTAATGTGAAAATTTTTAAACTCTTAACCACTTTTATAGCTTCTTCATAATTATTTCCTTTTGTATTAAACGATAACATACCTCCAAAATCTTTCATCTGGGCTTTTGCTATATCGTAATTAGGGTGGCTTTTAAAACCTGGCCAGTATACGCTTTCAACTTTTGGGTGAGATGCTAAATATTCTGCTATGGCTCTTCCATTTTCACAATGGCGCTGCATTCTAACGTGTAGTGTTTTTATTCCGCGTAGCGCTAAAAAAGAATCTTGTGGACCACAAATAGCACCACTTGCATTTTGTATAAAATATAATCTATCTGCTAAATTTTTATCCTTCACTATTAAAGCACCCATTACCAAATCGCTATGTCCGCCAATATATTTTGTTGCAGAATGCATAACAATATCTGCACCCAAATCTAAAGGCTGCTGTAAATAAGGCGTTGCAAAAGTATTATCGACAGCCAACAAGACATTGTGCTTTTTTGCAATTGAAGCAGCAACTTTAATATCAATAATATTTAACATTGGGTTCGTGGGTGTTTCTACCCAAATTAGTTTTGTATTGCTATTTATATAATTTTCAATATTTACAGCATTTTCCATGCCTACAAAATGAAACCTAATGCCAAAACCTTCAAAAATTGAAGTAAACAAACGGTAAGTACCACCATACAAATCGTTAGTAGAAATAACCTCATCTCCAGGTTTTAATAATTTCATTACAGCATCTATAGCTGCTAAACCAGAACCAAAAGCCAAACCAAACTCTCCATTCTCTATACTTGCAAAAGCATTTTCCAAAGCATGCCTTGTAGGATTATGAGATCTAGAATACGCATAACCTTTATGTCCTCCAGGTGTTGTTTGTGCATAGGTAGAGGTTTGATAAATTGGTGGCATTACTGCTCCATAAGCTTTATCTGGATGCTGTTTACCGTGAATGGTTTTTGTATTGAATTTCATGTGTTTGATCTTTTTCATTTTTAAATTGTGTTAACCTTAATTATTAAAATATTAATAGGGTTAATTGATAATAACGGATTTTACTTCATCTAAAAACAACTTTCAGTTTTCTTTTGATTACAACAAAAATAGCCTTTAATTCGTTGTATATAAATTGCATTAAAACCTTTTATCAATGTTTAACAATTCTTCCTTCAGATTAATAAAAATTTTTAGCTTAATCATTATTACAAGCATTTGTTTTTCTTGTAAAGATGATGTTGCACTTAATTTTACTGATACTTCTATTATAGACGAAGGAGAAACAACCATAGAAATAAACATTCCAAAAGCCGATGGTAAAACTGAAGCTGCAAAACAAATTAACACAACCCTTACAAAATTTGTAACTGCAGCATTAAATATTGAAGCTGTTTCTGAAACAAAAACAACTACTCTAGAAAGTATTGTAGGTTTTAAAAAAGCATACACCGATTTTAAAACACAAATAGGAAAAACACTATATACTAATTTACCACCTTGGGAAGTGTTAGTAGACGGTGAAATAATTTACCAAAGTGAAACATTAATATCTATAGCCATGAACTCTAGCATTAATACTGGTGGAGCGCATAGTAATCTAATCTTTAAATTTTACAATTTTGATGCAAAAACAGGACTAGAATTAAAAACTAAAGATTTAATAAATGATGTACCTTCATTTACATTATTAGCAAAAAAATATTACGACAAAGAGTTGCTTTCTGCAAACAACGATCGTATTGAAGCTTTTGAAAATGGCACTTTTAACCTGCCAGAAAATTTAGGTTTTAGCGAAGATGGTGTAATTGTTTTTTACGACACCTTTAATTCTTCTTCTAATAATGTAATAGAATTTACAATTCCTTATACTGTTGCAAACAACTATTTAAACTTTTAAAGCACGTAGCATTGCTAAAATATAACCAGCATGCATACCTTCGTGAATAAGAGCAAACTGTATCGCTTGGTTTACATTTGTTAGTGTATTTCCTGTGGTAGACAATGTGTATTCATTAAAGGTACTAAAGACTTTAGAACTAAAATCTGCCTTTGTATGTTCTATTGTAGAAAACGCTAAAGCTTTTAACTCATCAACCTCTTCTTGTGTTGCTTTTCCGTCTGGTGTAGTTCCTTTTTTATATTTTTCAATTAGTGCTTCGCTTACATTAGGTTTTAACCCAGAAAGTTTATAAACTAAAATCTGCTCAGTTACTATACTGTGTCCAATATTCCAGATAATATTATTATTAAATCCATTTGGTATAGCATTAAGTTGCGCTAGCGACAACTCTTCTAAATAGGCTTTAAAAAAACCTCTTGTTTTTGCAAATACATCGAAAGTAAAATCCATAGTTCAAATTTTTTATAAATATAGTAGAATCTACTTTAAATGATTTTAATTTGTACTACTAAAATTTTTGAGATGACCAATAAAGTTTATTATTTAAAATCTTGCAGCACTTGTATTCGCATACTAAAAGAGCTTGATTTACCAGAAAACGTAGTGCTTCAAAATATAAAAACCGAAGCTATTACCGAGGTTCAAATAGAAGAGATGAAAGACCTTGCTGGTAGTTACGAAGCCTTCTTTAGCAAAAGAGCAACACTTTACAAGCAACGCGATTTAAAAAACAAAAACTTAACCGAAACAGATTACAAAAATCTAATTCTAGAACATTATACTTTTTTAAGCCGACCTGTTTTTATTTTAAATAACAAGATTTACATAGGTAACTCTAAGCAAAATGTTGAGGCTGTAAAAAACGCTTTAAATAATTAAATTAACATGTGACCATTAATAAACAAAACACATGAAAACTAGATATTGGGCATTAATTGCCGCATTTATAGTTCAGTTACTTTATGGTTTAAACTTCACGTTTGCCAAAGATGTTATAGCTGGTGGTTATATGAAACCTTTTGGTTTTATATTAGTTCGTATTACTGGAGCAACTATTTTATTTTGGTTGTTTAGTTTTTTAGGTCCTAAAGAAAAAATTGATCGTAAAGATTACCTAACCTTCTTCTGTGCTGCTATTTTTGGTGTTGCAATAAACATGCTTACCTTTTTTAAAGGGCTAGAGTTTACAACACCTATTCACGCTTCGGTAATAATGATAACTACGCCAATAATTGTATTGGTATTATCTACTTTTTACCTAAAAGAGCGCCTAACTATTTTAAAAATTATGGGAGTAATATTGGGTTTCTCTGGAGCTTTAGTATTAAGCCTATATGGAAAATCGAACTTAGAAGGTGATAACGTGTTACTTGGTAATTTACTCGTTTTTATTAATGCTGTTTCTTATAGTATCTATATTATAATTATAAAAAAACTAACCTATAAATACCATCCATTTACCTTTATTCGTTGGTTGTTTTTGTTTGGATTAATTATGGTAATTCCGTTTGGATACAGCGAATTAGTTGCTACACAATTCTCAACCTTTACACCTTATATTATATTCTCGGTACTATTTGTAGTTGTTGGTGCAACATTTGGAACTTACTTATTAAATCCTTTAGCACTAAAACACTTAAAAGCATCTACCGTAAGTACATTTATATACATACAGCCGGTAATAGCCGGTATTTTTGCAATTACAATGGGAAGTGACAGTGTAACCTCTGTAAAACTAATAGCCTCCGCATTAATATTTGGAGGCGTATATTTAGTAACTAAAAAACCAAAAGAAAAACTAGAGCGCTAAGTTTTTTGGCGCTCTTCCATTTACTCTTGTATCTTCTTTAGTTAAAACTTTATAATCTTTAGATTTTGGAAACTCATCTGCTAAATCCATAAGAACTTGTGGCAAATTGGTCATTTTTCTTGCTTTTAAATCTATCCAAGCACCAAACATTTCGCAAAATGCAATGTTCTCACCTTTATGATTATAAAAATTATGATCAAATTTAAAGAACGTACCGTCTTCGCTCAATCCAGAAACCTCTAAAGAAACCGTAATAGGCTGTCCCATAAATGCTTCTTTAAAATAATGCATATGCTCGTAAAAAACGACTGGTCCAATATTATGCATGGCAAGTTCTTTCATGGTAAAACCATGCTCCATTAAAAAAGCCATTCTAGTATGACTCATAAAATTTGTGTAGGCAGAATTTGCTAAATGCCTATTAGCATCAACATCACTCCAACGTATTTCGAACTGTTTTTTGTACATATTTTTATAGATTTTGAAATACAAAAATACTATTTTCTAAGGATTCTGTTTTCATTACCTTTGCACATCTTTATAAATTATTTTATGATACATTCAATGACAGGTTATGGTAAATCTGTATTACAATTACCAACAAAAAAAATTACAATTGAGCTAAAATCGCTTAATAGCAAAAATCTAGATTTGAATGCTAGAATGCCCTCTATTTATAGAGAAAAAGAGCTTTACTTACGTAAGTTAATGGCTAAAGAGTTAGATCGTGGAAAAATAGATTTCTCTATTTATGTTGAAGCTACTGCTGAAGACACCTCTACTAAAATTAACACTCCAGTTGTAAAACAATACATCCAGCAACTTAAAAATGTAGTTGATGGTAATGAGATTGAACTTCTTAAAATGGCTGTTCGTTTTCCAGATGCTTTAAACACAGAGCGCGAAGAGATAGACAATACCGAATGGGCAAAAATTGAAACTGAAATTAAAGTAGCAATTGCTTCTATTAAAGAGTACCGTTTAAATGAAGGTGAAGTTCTAGAAAGCGATTTTAAAAACCGCGTAGCAACTATAGAAAATTTATTAGACCAAGTAATCGCTATAGACCCAGAACGTGTTGAAGGTGTTCGTGAGCGTTTAAAGAAAGGTGTTGAAGACCTTAGAGAAAAATACGACGAAAACCGTTTTGAACAAGAATTGGTTTACTACATAGAAAAATTCGATATTACAGAAGAGAAAGTACGTTTAAAAAACCATTTAAGCTATTTTATTGAAACGCTTAATTCTAATGATTCTAACGGAAAAAAATTAGCTTTTATTGGTCAAGAAATGGGAAGAGAAATCAATACCATTGGCTCTAAAAGCAATTATGCTCCAATGCAGCAGTTAGTTGTACAAATGAAAGACGAATTAGAGAAAATTAAAGAACAATTATTAAACGTTTTATAGTCAATATAATTGACCTTTAATTTTATCGTTTGGTCGCGCTTAGTCAAGACCTTTTTTTAATATTTTAAGAATACCGAAGTGAATAAAGACACAACTAAACAAGGCAAACTAATTGTATTTTCTGCGCCTTCTGGCTCTGGAAAAACAACCATTGTTAGACATTTACTAAAGCAAGAAGCATTAAATTTAGCATTTTCTATTTCTGCTACCTCTCGCGAAAAACGAGGTACAGAAGTGCACGCAGAAGACTACTACTTCTTATCTGCAAACGATTTTAAACAACATATTAAAGACGACGATTTTCTAGAATGGGAAGAAGTCTACAGAGATAATTTTTATGGTACTTTAAAAACAGAGGTTGAACGCCTGTGGGCTTTAGGTAAAAATGTTATTTTCGATATTGATGTTTCTGGTGGCTTACGTATTAAACGAAAGTTTCCAGATCAAACTTTAGCTGTTTTTGTAAAACCGCCAAGTATAGACGAGTTAAAAATTAGGCTTAAAAAAAGAAAAACGGAAAGCGACGACAAAATAAACATGCGTGTAGCCAAAGCTAGTGCAGAACTTGCTACTGCTCCTCTTTTTGATGTTATTATTGAAAACGACCATTTAGAAAAAGCATTACAAGATGCCGAAAATATTGTTGGGCATTTTTTAATAACTGAAAACAAAAACTAAATATCACTTAGAGTAATTTTTAAGGAACGAGAAAATTGTATCGAGAAGTAATTAAAAAAACCTCGGTAAAAAATTAATTTCTCTCGAACTGACAAATAACATTAAATTGAAATGAATATAGGTCTCTATTTTGGCTCTTTTAATCCAATCCATATTGGACACTTAATTATTGCAAATCAATTAGTAGAGAATAGCGATTTAGACCAAATTTGGTTTGTTGTTACACCACATAATCCTTTTAAAAAGAAAAGTTCTTTATTAGATAATTTTCAGCGTTTGGAAATGGTACATCTTGCTACTAAAGATTATGATAAATTAAAGGAAAGTAATATTGAATTTAATTTACCACAGCCAAATTACACTATAAATACGCTTACCTATTTACAAGAAAAACATCCAAACCATGAGTTTTCTTTAATTATGGGAGAAGATAATTTAAAGAGTTTCCATAAATGGAAAAACTACGAAATTATCTTAGAAAACCATAACATCTATGTGTATCCAAGAATTTCTAAAGGCGCTGTAGATAATCAGTTTACTGGGCATGAAAAAATTAATAAAGTGGATGCTCCTATCATGGAGATTTCTTCAACCTTAATTAGAAATGCAATTAAAGAAGGTAAAAACATTAAACCATTACTACCAAAAAACGTTTGGGAATATTTAGACTTGATGAATTTTTACAAATAATTACCCACTTCAGCTTATAATTATACTATAATCGTTTTTTTAAAAGGTAAATTCCCTTTAAAAATCGATATAAATTCCTACAAGCATAAAAAATTACGGTTTTTACCGTAACACAAATAGACTAAAAAGCTGTTTTTTCGATGAAATGCACAAAAACACAAAAAATAATTTTGTGAGCACTCTTTCTTTATTCTAATTTTGAAATAGAATTAGACATAACATCTACTGTTTTATCCCTTTTTTAGATGTTTAATAACAAAAATAAAACACTTTAATAATTAGGCATTTCTAATCTATTTAAAGTATAGCCATAACAAATAATTTTTAGGTATTATTTGTTATTTTGATTAATAGCGTAAAAAGCCAACTCTCTCGAGTTGGCTTTTTTATTTAATATATCTAATCAATAATATGCTAAAACAAAAAAACCAAAGAAGACAACTTCTCTGGTTTAATTTAATTTTATAAAATCTGTCAATCCGTTTTCAGGATTGTTTGTCTTATATATTTCTAGTCTAAAGTTGGGATACGTAACACTTGTCCTGGATAAATTTTATCTGGGTGCTCTAACATTGGCTTATTAGCTTCAAAAATTACAGGATATTTCATGGCATTACCATAAAATTTCTTAGCAATCTTACCTAAAGTATCTCCGCTCACAACTGTATGAAACTGTGCTTCTGGCTCTACGTGCTCTACAGTCATTTTATCATCTACAGTAGCAATACCATTACTATTACCAACTACTAATATCGCTTTTTCACGAGTAGCTTGATCATAAGCTAATCCAGATATAGTTGCAGCATCATCATCAATATGGACACTTAGTCCTTCTACCTTTAAATCTAAATCTCTAATTGTTTCTTCTAATTTTCTTGCAGCAGCCTCTTCTACTTTTAATTCTGCAGCTACAGCTTCAGCAGCTTCTTCAGCATCAGTTTTTCCTATACCAAATACTTTAGCTCCTGCGTTTTTAATAAATGAAAATAATCCCATAATTTGTTTTGTTTTTAATTGTTATTGGTTAATTCTACTATTGTAAAGTTGGACAAAATCTAAATCAATCACAACTTACGCATATTAATATAATTATAAAACTCGATATAAAGTTAAAAAAACTGCTTAATGTGTGCTTTTTAAGCAGTTTATCTTCTTACTTCTCTAGTTATTACACTTGCTTTCGTGTATTCTCTCTAATGTTTTCTTTTTTTACACTATGCTGCTTACGTTTCTTTTGTGCTGAAGTTTTAGACTTATTTAACGTCGTTCCTTCTTTTAAATATTCTATATAACCTCTGCCAGTAAACTCGTAAACAGTTCCAGATCCTGTGTGATATAATTCAATTCTTTGATCATTAATAACACTAAGCTCAAAAGTTTCATTACTAAAATAATCGTAATCTAGAACTAAAGACTTTAAGTACATATTACCACTTATGTTACCTACGTAATAATTACCTGTAAAATCCCAATACAAATTGTTAGGGTTAGCACCATACTGGTCTTGAGAGCTTCTAAAAGTATCATCATTACCACCAGATAAAAACTGCAAGAAGTTTTCATTATCAAACTCATTTAATGCACCATATTGGCTTGTATACGTTTTTTCCCAAGCTTCGTATTCTTGCATAAAATATTGAATATTATCGTAAAAAACATAATCATAATCAAAGTTAGAGCGTTGGTATCCATTTAAAAAATACGATGTATCATTAAAAGGGTTGTATAATTCTATAGTGTTATTATCTACTTGATACACATCAAAACTATCATAACCATCTATATCATGGTCAACATCTAAAATCATATTATAAGCATTGTAATTACCAATTGGAATACCATAACCGTTTCCTTGGCTACCAATACCAACTAGATTATTGTTTGCATATAAAGTTCCATTTCTAAAAGAGACTGTAAATGCAATTTGCAAAAATGGAGATTCTCCATAACCTATAGTTTCATTAATATCCACATACCACAAATCGTAAGAATTAAGTAATTGATTTACCGATATGGCTGGAGCTGTATTATTTACATAATCGTCTTCTACAAGAACTTCTGTGTAGCAAGAGGTTAATAAAGTTGCCATTAAGGCAAATACCGAAAGTAGTTTTAATGTCTTCATAATCATTTCGTTTTATGGATTGATACTAAACTAATTTCAAAAGCTGTGCCAAAATATTTATTTCTATAGTTCTCAGTGTTTTACTAACAACTTATAATTGCGTAATTTTGTTTTATAATCGTACTGTTTATTTATGAGTCAACAATTAAAATACGCTGTTTTTGGATCTGGAAGTTGGGCAACTGCAATTGTAAAAATGCTTTGCGAAAACTTAGACGAAGTAGGCTGGTATATGCGTAGCGTTTATACTAAAGAACACTTACTAAAAGAACAACACAATCCTGCATATTTAAGCTCTGTAGAGTTTCACTTAGAACAACTAAAACTAAGTAACGATATTAACGAAATGGCTGAGTATGCCGATGTACTTATTTTTGTAGTACCATCTGCCTTTATCCATTCCGAATTACAAAAGCTTACCGTAGACATTACCAACAAAACAGTTGTCTCTGCAGTAAAAGGTATTATACCAGAAACCGGAAAATTATTAGGCGAACATTTTCATGATAATTACAATATCCCTTTCGAGAATATTGGCGTTATCGCAGGACCATGTCATGCCGAAGAGGTTGCTTTAGAGCGTTTATCGTACCTAACAATATCATGTGCCGATCAAGACAAAGCGCAATCAATTGCAGATATGTTATCGAGCGATTACATAAAAACAAAAATTAGCGACGACGTTATTGGTACAGAGTACGCCGTAATGCTTAAAAACATTTACGCTATTGCAGCAGGTATTGCACACGGCTTAGGCTATGGAGACAATTTCCAAAGTGTTTTAATGAGTAATGCTATTCGCGAAATGAAGCGTTTCATCAAAAAAATGCACAAAATGAAACGTAACATCAATAACTCTGCTTATTTAGGCGATTTATTAGTTACCGGATACTCTACATTTTCCAGAAACCGCATGTTTGGCAACATGATTGGTAAAGGTTACACCGTAAAATCTGCACAAATGGAAATGAGCATGGTAGCCGAAGGTTATTACGCCACAAAAAGTGCACATTTACTAAACAAGAAAAATAAAAAGAAAACACGTTTACCAATAGTAGATGCTGTTTACGATGTGTTATACGAAGGTAAGGATGCTAAAAAAGTATTTAAAAAACTAACCGATAAATTAGACTAATTAAATCCCTTTGAAAAAAGGGATTTCTTTGTTTTTGGCGTTACCTAAAGGTCGGGCTTTACACTATATCTTTTTTATCGTGCCTCAAAAAAAGGATGCCGTTTCAATCCCTAACGCGAGCGAAACTGTAACAAACATGTTATATCGTTATCCTTATTAAAAGCCATTACTTAACGCTTACATAAGAAACGTAATTATCATGAAACTTAAAGCAATCCTATTATTCCTTATAGTAACCACTTTTAGCTGTAAATCTAACACAGAAAAGCAAGTAGACACCTTTAAAGAAATCACCAAGCTTGTCGATATTTATGCCAACCAAACCTTAGAGAAAAACAATATTAACTCCTTAGCGTTTGCTATTTATAAAGACGGAAAAGTCTATAAAAATTATTATGGTGAAATTGATAAAGGAGCCAACAACACTCCAGACGATAATACTTTATACGAAATAGCATCTATAACCAAAGTATTTGCAGGATCCTTAGCTGCTAAAGCAGTTTTAGAAAACAAGATTACTCTTAACGACGATATTAGAAAATACGTAAAAGGAGACTACGCTAATTTAGAATTTGAAGGCACACCAATAACCATTAAAAATCTGCTTACACACACCATAGGCTTAAAAAACAAAACACCAAAAAGACTTCAAGAAGTAACAGATAGTGTAAACAACGGTTATTTTGAAAACAAGCCATTTACCTACACCATTAAACATTTACTAGAAGAACTTAAAACCGTAACTATAAATAAAAAACCAGGAACTGTTTATGCGTACAACTCTGTTGGACCAGAATTAGTGGCTTATATTTTAGAACAAGTTTACCAAAAACCTTATCATCTTTTACTACAAAATTTTCTAGATGAATTAAACATGAAGAACACCTATTTATTAGGTTCTAATTTTGATGACAGCCGAGTAGCAAACAGTTATAAAAATGGCAAATTAGCACCATTAGATAAAAACCCTTTACTTGGCGGAGCTGCTGGAATGATTACAACACTTCCTGATTTAATTACATTTATGAAATTTCAACTAGAAAGCGATAATCCTATAGTAAAAGAATCTGTTAAACAGCTTTTTGAAGACAATGACGACAATCTTGTTGGTTACCTATGGGAAGGCTTAGGTGTTGGTGAAGAAGAAGGTTTTTACTACTCTAAAACAGGAACATCAAGTGGTGTACAAAGCGGACTTTTGTTATGTCCTGATAGTGATTACGGATTAATTTTAATTATGAATAGCAATTCTGATGCAGCCTTAAATAATTGGCAAAATTTATTTTACGGTACAGAAAACGAACTCATTAAATACCCTAAATTAAACAGTGCTGCCTTTCTAGAAAATACATTATTGCATGATACCGATAATGGCATTAAAAACTTAAGGCAACAGATTAAAGATACCCCTAATTATTATACAAATAATGATAATCTAAATGCCATAGCATACCAACTTCTTAATAATAAAAAAACCGAAGAGGCTCTAAAAATATTCAATCTACAATTAGAGTTGTTTCCAAATCATTTTAATTCTTATGATAGCTTGGGTGAATTCTATTTTACAACTAAAGATTACGATAAAGCCTTATTTAATTATAAAAAATCTTTAGAATTTAATCCGGAAAATGAAAACGCAAAAATATTTATTCAAAAAATAGAAGAAATTACCGCTAAATAAATAATCTACTTTACTAAAACACCACGTGCTTCCATTAAAGGAAGCTCTTGTAAAGCTTGAAGATTAACAGTGTTTTTTCTAAAGGTATATGTTTTGTCGAACATCTTATTATCCTGAAAGAAAGTGACCTTAAATTGATTATTAAGTGCAAATAAATCTTCTTGCATCAATTCTATTTTAGCGTAACTTTTTTTAGGAAGCAAATCTACTTTCTTTCTAAAAATAGAAGTCATTTTTTTTTCTGAATAACCACTAGTTACTATTAACACCATTTCTAAATCAACATCTTTATCGTTAATTATATAAGCGTTCCAATCTTGAGTTTTATAAATATCGTTGTACTCGTTTACAATTGCAACGTAAACGCCTTCAACTTTTGGAATGTCAATGTCTTTTTTCATATTGCAAAAATAGTAAACTATTCAAAATAAGAATTAGAATAGTTACTTGTAATTATTCCTTTTAAATTATAAACCACTAAATGATTAAAAAGTTCTTCTTCTGGATATGTTTCGAATAAATTATTCTTCTTAAAAATCAGTTTATCAATTCGTAAAAAATAAATACTAACTATCAATTCTAAATTAACGGCTTCTTTAATATCGCCAGCTTCTTGAGCCTGTTTAAGTAAATTGTAAACAATATTATTACTTAGTTCTTCAACAAAATTATTAAAAACAGTACTTGCTTTAGGATAGTATTTTTCTAACCCAAAAAGAAAAGAGGGTTTAAAGTATTTTAAATACTCAAACCCTCTCTGGTAAATTAATATAACACACAAAATAGGATTTTTACCATTGCTATTAACAATCCCATTTATATCTTCTTTATACTCGTTTAATAAATTTTCAACGCTAGCCGCAACTAGATCTTCTTTATTATCAAAAAACGTATAAATTGTTTTTTTAGAAATCCCAAGCGAACCTGCTATATCGTCTAAAGTTACATGCTTACTTCCGCATTGCGTAAACTTTGCAATAGAGCACTTTAACAATTCGGCTTTGGTTATCATCTTAGTTTATTTTATCTCCATCCACCACCAAGTGCTTCATATAAATCTACAATAGAAACCAATTGTTGTAATTTGCTATCAATTATATTAAGCTCTGCACTTAATGCGCTTTGTCTTGCTGTTAATAAATCTAAGTAGTTAGCATATCCGTTTTTAAGTAAAATATCAGAGTTGCTTTCAGCTTGACGTAAAGCTTCAACTTCATTCTTTCTAAATTCGAATTTTTTAGTTTCAGATTCATAAGAAAATAAAGCATTAGACACTTCGATTCCAGCAATTAACAACGTCTTTTTAAACTGAAGTAAAGACTGTTCTTGTTGTGCAATAGCTACCTCTTTTTGTGTTTTTAAAGCACGTTTATTAAATAACGGCTGCGTTAAGCCACCAACTATATTTGCGAATAAAGAGTTTGCACTAAACAGTTTGTCTATCTCTAAACTCTGTAATCCTCCCGAAGCTGTTAATTTTAAAGATGGATATAAGTTACTTTTAGCAACGTTAGTTAACTCAAAAGATTGAATTAAATTATACTCTGCCGCCATAACATCTGGCCTATTACTAAGTAATGTTGCCGCTACCCCTAGCTTAAGATCTTCCTCTATTTTCTGAATATCTAAACTACTTCTTTCAAAATGTTGAGCAGATTTACCTAACAAAATACTAAGTGTATTTTCAGTTTTAAAAATAGCAGTTTCAATATCTACCTCTAATGCTTTTGCACTATTAAATTGTGCCACATTTTGATCTACAGCAACCTGTGTTACTTGTCCAGCATCCTTTAAAGCTTTAATAGTTTCTACACTACTTTCTCTGGTTGCAATGGTTTGCTTTGTTATTTCTAATTGCGCATCTAAAGCCAATAAACTGTAATACGTATTAGCAATACTTGAGATTAGTTGCGTTTTTACGGCTTGATGTCCTGCGACACTTTGTAAATAAGCTGCTTGAGTTGCTCTTTTATTACTACGAATTTTTCCCCAAATATCTGCTTCCCAAGATAGGTTTGCTGTTACATCAAACTGATCTGTAGAAGTATCACTTAAAAACGCTCCAAATTGAGTGTTTTTAGACAGTTCTTGGTGTGTCCAGTTTGTACCAACACTTACAGATGGTAAGTAACCTGCTTTGCCTTGTTTAGCATAAGCCTCTGCTGCTACCATTTGCTGTATTGCAATACGAACATCCATGTTATTTTGCAGACCTTCTTCTATATATTGTTGAAGATACTGGTCTGTAAATAAGTTTTTCCAAGATACATCTGCAATAGATACGCTGTCAGTTGGCAGGTTATCTGTTCTATAAAGTGTATCTTCAATTGGTAACTCTGGTCTTACATAATCTTGTGCAACAAAACAACTTTGTAATGTTAACGCAACAACCAAAATTAGTGCTCCTTTACTAAAATTTCTATGTTTTATAATTGGTTTCATATTCTTATGCTTCAATAGTTTGTACTGCTGGTTTACTAGACATTTTTTCTTGTAACCACTGAAATAATATAAACAGGATAGGAATAACGAATACTCCCAAAATGGTTCCTATAAGCAATCCTCCCACTGCACCTGTACCAATAGATCTATTTCCTTCGGAACCTACACCTTTAGCTAATACCAATGGCATTAAACCTAGAATAAAGGCAAATGAAGTCATCAATATTGGACGTAAACGTGACTTTGCTCCATCTATAGCAGCCTCGACAATGCTTTCTCCTTTTCGTCGTTTCTGCAATGCTATTTCCACAATAAGTATGGCATTCTTGGCTAATAAACCAATAAGCATAATTAGAGAGATTTGGAAATAAATGTTGTTTTCTAATCCTAAAAACTTAGTACTTATATAAGCCCCAAAGACTCCAAACGGTAATGATAAGATTACTGCAAATGGTAATAAGTAACTTTCATACTGCGCACTTAATAAGAAATACACAAATAGAATACTTAATCCAAAAATGAAGATAGTTTGGTTACCTGCACTTACTTCTTCTCTTGTTAAACCAGAATAAGCAACCGTATAATTATTAGGTAATTTTGCAACTTCCTCTTCAATAACTCTAATAGCATCACCTGTACTAAACCCATCGTTTGTAGCACCAGTTATAGATGTAGAATTAAATAAGTTAAAACGTGTTACCGATTGTGGACCATATACACGCTCTAATTTTACGAACTGTGTAATTGGCGTCATCTCACCAGAATCTGTACGAACGTACATGCTATTTAAATCGTCTACATCTGCTCTGTCATCTGGTAAAGCTTGAATATATACTCTAAATTGTTTCCCGAATCGAGAGAAATCTGAAGCGTAAATTCCACCAATATAACCTTGTAAAGTTGAGAAAATACTGTTAATAGGTACTCCTTTTTCTTTTGCTAATGGTACATTAACTTCCATTTCGTATTGTGGATAGTTTGTACTAAAAGATGATTGTGCATATTTTACTTCTGGATGCGACATTAAAGCCATTGCGAAATCTTTATTCGCTTGATCTAAATCTTTAAACTCGCCACCAAATTTATCTAATAAATTCACCTCGAAACCAGCTGAGTTACCAAAACCACGAATACTTGGTGGTGAAAAGAAGATAATATTTGCTTCTTTTATACCTGCGGCAACACCAAATAACTTACCAGTAATTGATTGTACAGAGGTTGCAACATCTTCACGATCTGCCCAATCTGCAAGTTTTATAATACCAAAACCATAGTTACTACCAGTACCATTAATTAAACTTCTACCTTTAATAAAGTTTACTGCAACAATACCATCGATATCTTTTATTTTGCCATATAAATCTCTAGAAACAGCATCTGTTCTATCTAAAGATGACCCTTCTGGTAATGCTATGTTTGCAAAAATAATTCCTCTATCTTCATTTGGTACAAATCCTGTAGGTGTTGTACTAGATGCCCAGTAAATTCCAGCAAAAGCTAAAATTAATAATAAAGGAGAAATCCATTTTACTTTGTATAAAAAATGAAGTGATTTTCCGTAACGCTCTATTGTTGCATTAAATCCGCGATTAAAAAGTTTATAAAAACGCTTTAATGGACTCTTACCTTTTAACTCTTCGTCATCTTTATGAGGCTTTAATAATAACGCACATAATGCCGGGCTTAAAGTCAATGCATTTACTGCTGAAATTAAAATAGCAATAATTAAAGTGACACCAAATTGCTCGTAGAATACACCTGTAGGTCCTGTTACAAACGTTACCGGAATAAATACCGCTGCCATTACTAAAGTAATAGATATAATAGCTCCAGATATTTCATTCATGGCAGTAAGTGTCGCCTTTTTAGGATCCTTTTCGCCTTCATCTAATTTAGCATGTACGGCTTCTACAACCACAATAGCATCATCCACCACAATACCAATGGCGAGGACTAACGCAAATAGCGTCAACAGGTTAATTGAGTATCCAAAAACATTTAAGAAAAAGAACGTACCAATAATAGAAACCGGAACCGCAATTGCCGGAATTAAAGTAGATCTAAAATCTTGCAAAAAGAGGAATACCACTAAGAATACTAATAAGAAGGCTTCTAACAACGTACTAATTACCTTTTCTATAGAGGCATTTAAAAACAAACTTGTATCGTAAGGCACAAAAACATCTAATCCTTCTGGAAGGTCTTTTTTAACCGACTCTAAAGTCACTTTAATGTTTTCAATAATTTCTCTTGCATTAGATCCTTTGGTTTGGAAAATACCCATAAAAACCGCTGGATTACCCATACTCATGGCGTTAGCAGCATAAGACTGTGCATCTAATTCTATAGTTGCTACATCGTTTAGACGTAGAAACTCTCCATTTCCTAAAGCTTTAATAACAATATCTGCATATTGCTGCTCATGTTTAAAACGACCACTATATGTTAATGTATATGAAAATGCTTCACCATTATTCTGACCTAAAGAACCTGCAGCTGCTTCCAAGTTTTGCTCAGCTAAAGCTGCTGTAATATCTGAAGGTATTAAACCATAGGTTGCTAATTTTTCTGGTTTTAACCAAATACGCATCGCATAATCTTGTTGAGAGAATAAACTAACATCTCCAACACCACTAATACGTTGCATTGCAGGTACTACGTTTATTTTTAAGTAATTCTGAATAAAAGTAGCATCGTAACTCTCATTTTCAGAATACATAGAAATAAACATTAAAGCACTTGTTTCTTGCTTTTGTGTTATTACTCCTGTCTGAAGCACCTCTTGAGGCAATAATGCACTTGCTCTTGATACACGGTTTTGAACGTTAACCGCTGCAATATCTGCATCTACATCTTGATCAAAATAAACTGTGATTTCTGCTGTACCTGTATTAGATGCTGTAGAAGTGATATAACTCATCCCTTCAACACCATTAATTTGTTCCTCTATAGGAATAATTACACTCTCTAAAACAGTTTCTGCATTGGCTCCAGCATAAGATGCTGTTACCTTAATGGTTGGCGGTGCAATATCTGGATACTCTTCTATGGGTAGACTTGATATACTAATAAAACCAAGTACAACTATGATAATAGAAATTACCGTTGAAAGAACGGGTCTTTCAATAAATGTTTTTAACATGACTAATATTTTTGTTAGTTACTAGTTTTTAAATAATACAGCTACAGGCTTAATAGCCTCCTCAAAAGGTGTGTCTTTTGGAGCAATAGCCATTCCTGTTCTTAATTTTCCTACTCCAGATACAATAAGTTTATCACCTACCTTAAGTCCAGATTCTACAACATATAAGTTCCCAACAGTACCTTGTACTTTTATAATAGTCGCTTTTGCTTTATTCTCTTTATCAACAGTAAAAACCATAATATCTTTTTGTTGTTCGAACGTTGCAGATTGTGGTACTACAATAGCATCTTTATATTCTATTGGCAATCTAATTTTACCACTGTTTCCATTGGTTAAAATTTCGTTTGGATTATCAAAAGCAGCTCTAATTTTTATAGTTCCAGTACTTTCGTTAATTTGACCTGTACTTGTTTGAATACGTCCAGTTTCAGAATATACTTTCCCATTAGCTAATACCAAGCTAACATCTGGTGAGTTTTTAATACGTTCGGCTTTGTTTTGTCCTTCGTACCTTTGTAAGTGATCTATGTATTGCGCTTCGTTAAAACTGAAAAAAGCATATACTTCACTAATATCACTAACAGTAGTTAATGGATTGCTATCGTTAGGGCTAATTAAAGCACCTTCTCTAAAATTAATAGCACCAACATAACCATCTACAGGACTTTTAATAGTAGCATAACCAATATTAGCAGAAACACCACTTAAGTTTGCTTTCGCTTGTGCTAGATTAGCTTTCGCTGTCTCTAATTGCACACCACTAATAATGTTTTTTTCTACTAAAGGAATCAATTTATCTACCTCAACCTGTGCTACATTAACACGTGCTCTTGCAGCTCCGGCGTCTTGACTTAACGATTGTGTTTCTAATTTAAATAAAGTTTGTCCTTTACGTACTTTTTGACCTTCGTCTACTAATACGTTTTGAATGTACCCAGAAACCTTAGCTCTTACGTCACTATTTACAACGCCTTCTATATTTGTTGGGTATTCTTGGTAGCCTGTTACCGTTTTTGTTTGCATACTTACTACAGGAAAAGATGCTGGAGGTGCTGCTGCTGGTGCAGCTGTTTGTTTTTCACTGTTACCACAACTTAAAACGACTAAGAATATGCTTAGTGATAATAATGTATATAATTTATTGCTTTTCATTTTTAATTGTATTTAAAGGTCGAATTTATTGTCTATTATTTTTGTTCTTAATTCTTCAATTGAAGAGGATGCTCCATCTATATATTTGATATAATCTTCATGAAAAACTAGATCAAACTTATCTTCTTCATTCTCGATTTTATTATTATTAATGGCTTCTTTATAATCTTTAATTTCTTCATGTATTTTACGCTCTTCTTTCCAGTGATCCACCATTTTATCAATATGCTGAATAATGATGTCTTTTTTAATTACAAAATATTTTTTGCGATCTCCTGTCTTTGTGAAATACTGAATTTTATTTAAGTCCTGTAAATGATTTAAATGCGTTGAAATAGTACTTTTACTTGCACAAAGAATACTTACCATATCTTCGAAAGTTGCTCCTTTTTTACCTGTAAGTATTATATAAGATAATATACGAGCAGCAACAGGAGCCAATTGCTCTCTGTTTTCCAAATGCACTCCTAGTTTTTCGACCAAGCCCATTTTTTCTTTACAAACGTCATCTTTCATTCTAAAAAAATTATCACTGCTTTTAGAATAAGATATTCCTAACACAGTAAATTCTTGGCAAAAATATTAAAGGTTCGGAACAAACCGAACCAAACGAAGTTAAAAGATTGTTAAATAAAAAAAGCCCGAAGGCTTTCTTTAAATTATAACATAAAACAGACTATACTTATGATTCTTTACTAGAACCTATACGAAGTATAATATAGCCGATTATAGCTGAAATAAAAGACCCAATAAGTATCCCTATTTTAGCTGAATCAATAAATTCTGGTGTGGAAGCAAATGCCAAACTACCTATAAATATGGCCATTGTAAAACCAATACCGGCTAAAAAAGCAACTCCTATAATTTGTTTGAAACTAATATCACTAGGCACTTCTATCCATTTTAATTTTTGAGCAATAAATACTATAAGGGTAATCCCAATACCTTTTCCTAAAATTAAACATACGATGATGTTAATGACTAAGGCAATATCTAGATTTTCGGAACCTGATATTAAAACACCTGCATTTGCAAGCGCAAAAATAGGAATGATAAAATATGCCACCCAACCATGTAAATTATGCTCTAAGTGTTGCAATGGTGACTGAAATTTAGCCGACCAGTCGTTTAAATTGTCTACATGCTCAATTTGCTCATGCGAAAGAATGGGCTTTTTAAGAACACTCGCGGCCTTAATATTACTGTATACGTTCTCTAATTCTACTAAGAATTTAGAAGTCTCAATTTTTTGTCTAATAGGCACCGAAAAAGCTAATAATATACCAGCTATAGTTGGATGAATACCGGATTTTAAGAATAGAAACCAAATAATAATTCCGAAGATGAACATTATAAACTTTGAATAAATTCCTTTATAAGACAAGAAATATAAAACAGCAAGCAAAACTAACGCAATTAACAGTAATGTAATATTAATACTCCCACTGTAGAAAATAGCGATTACTAAAACGGCTCCTATATCATCTACAATAGCAAATGCAGTTAGAAATATTTTAAGACTTAAAGGCACTCGTTTACCAAGGACATTTAAAATGGCTAAAGAAAAGGCAATATCTGTTGCCATTGGGATTCCCCAACCTTGTGCAGTATCAGGGTTTTGATTTAAAACTAAAAAGAAAATTACAGGTACTAACATACCTCCTAAAGCACCAACCAACGGAAAGGCAATTTTTTTTGGTGTATTCAATTCGCCAATTAATAACTCTCGCTTTATCTCCAACCCAATAAGGAAGAAGAATATAGCCATTAAGCCATCGTTAATCCATAAAATTAAAGGCTTCTTAAACTCAAAAGTTTCTGTTACAATTCCTAAATCGTATTGCCAAAGTTCTCTATAACTATCTCCATAAGGAGAATTTGCCCAAACCAATGCTAGAATGGTAGCTAACATAAGTAGAATGCCACTAAAACTTTCAATTTTTACAAATTTTTGGAATGGTGTAAGGAAAACTCTTTTAAGCATATAAATGGTATTTTTTCAAAATTAGGTTAACTTCAAATATAGGGATTCACGCAGAAAATAGAAGAACCGAATATTGACTTTAAAGAATATTTAACATTGAAAAACAACTAATTACGATTTTTTACAACTTAAATAGCGCCAAG
Source organism: uncultured Lacinutrix sp. (assembly GCF_947500605.1). Classification (GTDB taxonomy): domain Bacteria; phylum Bacteroidota; class Bacteroidia; order Flavobacteriales; family Flavobacteriaceae; genus Lacinutrix. Next base: position 252,223 of record NZ_CANMSJ010000002.1, read on the forward strand.
AGTATCACATGTTATTTACAAGAGAATACACCTAAATATTTAAACTATTTCAAGAAAAAAATTAACAAAAAAAAGCCGACTGTTGTTTACAGTCGGCCTTTAAAATATATTTTATTGTAATTTATAGTGCGCTTTTAAATTGCTCTAAAAATCTAACATCATTTTCGCTTAATAATCTAATATCTCCAATTTGGTGTAATAACATGGCAATACGATCTATACCAACACCAAAGGCAAAGCCTGAATATTCGTTAGCATCTATTCCACAATTTGTTAATACGTTTGGATCTACCATACCACAACCTCCAATTTCTAACCAACCCGTTCCTTTTGTGATTTTATAATCGGTTTCAGTCTCTAGTCCCCAATACACATCTATCTCGGCACTTGGCTCTGTAAATGGAAAGTATGATGGACGTAATCTTATTTTAGATTTTCCAAAAAGCTCTGTTGTAAAGTATTGTAATGTTTGCTTTAAGTCTGCAAAACTTACATCCTTATCTATATATAATCCTTCTAACTGGTGGAAAAAGCAGTGTGAACGTGCAGATATTGCTTCGTTTCTATATACTCTTCCAGGAGAAATGGTTCTAATAGGTGGTTGATTGTTTTCCATATAACGCACTTGCACAGAACTTGTGTGCGTACGTAAAAGGATATCTGGATCTGTTTGAATAAAAAACGTATCCTGCATGTCTCTTGCCGGATGGTATTCTGGCAAGTTTAATGCTGTAAAGTTATGCCAATCGTCTTCTATTTCTGGACCTTCGCTTACGTTAAATCCAATACGAGAAAAGATATCTATAATATCGTTTTTTACAATAGAAATAGGATGTCTTGCTCCAAGTGATACTGGTTCTCCTGGACGCGATAAATCTCCAGATGCACTAACGTCTTCGGTTGCACCTTCTAACTCTTCTTTTAAAGTGTTAACTTTATCTTGAGCGGTATTTTTAAGTTGGTTAATTACTTGACCAAATTCTTTTTTGTGCTCGTTTGCAACATTTTTAAACTCAGCAAAATAATCGTTAAGTAAACCTTTTTTACCTAAATACTTTATTCTAAAAGTTTCTACCTCTTCTTTCGATTGGGCTTTAAAACTTTCTGCTTCTGCAATGAGTTCTTTTATCTTATCTATCATGATATCGTTTAAATAGATGGCAAATTTAATTAAAAATATCGTGATTTCGAGAAGGAAACAACGAAGTAATCTTTAAAAGATCAAGAGATTGTTATAACAAATAGAAAAGGTTTGTTTTACAATGGCTTAATCTAGTCGTGGATTGCGTTAAGGATTGAACGGTTTGTTTGAGCTCCTCGAAGAGAGCGAGTAGTGAAAGCCTGACCCTTGTGGTAACGCCCAAATAATTATATATATTCTGTTTCTAGAAAGTAATTTACAATAGCTTCTTTCATTAAAACACTTTGCTCGCCTGCTTTTAAAGTTGGCAATTCTTCTTTTATATGGTAATGTGGCCAACCGTCTTCGTCTACGAAATCTAACTCGTAATAACCGTAAGGCACCAGTAATTTACATATGGCAATGTGCATTAAATCTAGCTTATGGTCTTTTTTAAACTTACGGTCTAATTGTCCTAATTCTTGAATACCAATTAGGTAAATTATAGCATCTAAATCTAGTTGATCTCCATCTGCAAATTGATTGGATAGCTTACTAACTACCAACTCCCAACGTTCTTTTAATTCTATATCTCTAGACATAATTTTTTTCCATTATAATGGAAATCTCATTTTAGTTAAACTAATAGTTAGCAAAGTTAATTTATATTTGTCTAAAATCTATTATTATGGCTGTTATTGATATTGTTTTAGGCGCTTTGCTTCTTTTTGGGCTTGTTCGTGGTTTTATGAAAGGCCTTTTTGTTGAAGTCGCTTCTTTGGTGGCCTTAGTTGCTGGAGTTTATGGCGCTATTCATTTTAGTTATTTTGTTGCAGATTTTTTACAAAGTAGAACAGAATGGGCAGAAAAAACGATAAACATTACAGCTTTCGCGATTACGTTTGTTATTATAATTTTAATTATCTCTCTAGCTGGAAAAGCATTTACTAAGCTTGCAGATTTTGCGTCTCTTGGTATTTTAAATAAATTACTTGGTGGTGTTTTTGGCGCTCTTAAAATAGGATTAATTTTAAGTGTATTACTTATTGTTTTTAACAAAATGAATAACACAATTACCTTTGTAGACGAAGAGCATATTAAAGATTCTATACTTTATAAGCCTGTAAAATCTATTGCACCAATAATCTTCCCAAATATTATAAAATCTGACACTGAAGAGGAGGAAACTCCAGAAACAGAGGCTTAATTTTAATTTAAAATTAGTGTGTAGTTTATATCGTCTAGATCTATATAGTTATCGAAAACATGCTTTTTACTATAGAAAAGTGCTTTTAACTCTTCTATTTCCTGCCTATTAAACATTAAAACTAGATTGGGTTGTAAAGATGGTATTGGTATTTTACGTTTAACTTTCGAGTGTGCATATTTTGTTTCCCAATAGTTTGTTTCTATATTTAAAAGGTAGTTTTTAAATTTTTCATACTGCTCTACATTAAACTCAAAACATATATTATTAAACTCTAAATGGTATATTTCGCAGTTTTCACATATTGATAATTCGCCACTACTAACTTTTGATATTGTCTTTATATTATGGCACATAAGTTTATGTTTTAGATTAGTAACAATCTGTTTTTATTTGATTTTTTTCTATAAACTTGCTTAACGGAAGGTTTAAATTTTCTGTTGTAATGGTATTTAGGGTAGCCAATACATCGTTTTGCATGGCTAACGATCCGCAAAGCATAATCACACCTTTATTTTTTAAGGTTTCTGCAATAAACAAAGCGTCTTGCTTTAAGACGTCTTGCACGTAAGTTTTAGGTTCTTCTCTAGAAAACGCTAACTTTAATTTGGTAAGATTTTTACTATTATAATTTTCTTTAATAGCATCGCGATATAAGTTAAATGAAGCATTTTGCCTTAAACCATAATAAAAATGTGTTTCTGTATTTTTAGTGTTTTGGTCTATCATTCCTAAAAAAGGAGCGATACCAGTTCCGTTGGCAATTAATATTACTTTTGAGGCTTTTTTAGGAAAATGAAACGCCTTATTTTTAATAATTCGCGCCTTAAAATGAGCGCCTATTTCTAATGTATTTAAAAAGCCTGAGCCTAATCCGTTTTCGTGAAGCTTTACACTTAATTGAACATTACCATTTACTTTACCAATGGAATATAAACGCTCTCTATAATCATTTTCTGGATAGATGGCGAGCAAATCTCCAGAAGTGAATGTATTGGTATTCGGTTTTAAGGTGATTAAAAATGTGTTGTCTGCATGGTCTTCTGCTATGGTTTTGTCTACAACCGTAAATGTGTTGTTTAACCTAGGTTTTATGGCTAGTTTTTCTTTTGAAATTGTAATTTGAAGCTCACGCTTCTTATTCCAAAGGTTTATCCATTCTTGAAACGATTCTACCGATTTATCGTTAATTGTAAAAACAGGTAATTCTTGCTTAAACTGAAGCTTCATCTCGGCATCGACATCGAAAGCAAATTTGCAAAAATCGGGATAAGCTAATGATCCAAAACCAACAACCGAATAACTTATTTCTTGCTCTTGTTTTATAGACTTTAAGCGCTGTAAAAATGCACTTGCGTTTGTTGGCGCTTCACCTTCACCATAAGTAGAAGTCATTATTATAAAATGCTCTGCTTTACTAAATGTGTTATAATTATTAAGCTCTGCGGTGTAAGCTATTTCTCCCGCTTTTATTAATTGTTGTTGCAATTGGTTTGCAAAAGGCATGGTGTTTCCGTTTTCCGAACCTACTAAAATCACATACTTGCAAGCGTCCTTTTTATACTTGTTTTTTAGTTTAGATTTCCTTCGTTTTAGCGTCATTACAAAACCAGAATAGATAAAAAACAGAATATTTGCGGTTGCAATTGCTAAAATAAGAGACCATAAAACACTACCTTTTCCTGTGTGTAAATTGAGACTTAATGTAGAAAAAACGGTTACTAATGGTGTTTCTATTTCGCTTAAAACAGCTCCATTAAATTGATTGACTACTATTTCTCTGTCTTTAAGTGAAATGGTAAAATAGTCTTCGACATCATTAGAAAAAGGAAACTCAATACTTTTTACTTCGGAAAGCTTTGTGCTTTTAAAAACTGGAAACGCTTTAATATCTATTTTTGGTATTTCCGATAAGGTTTCAAAATCTATTTGATGGGAGCTTGTGTTTTTTGGAAGGACATCGAATTTTTCTAACGATAAATAAACACCTGTAATAGTAATGATAATAATTGGAATTAAAGACAAACGTCCTAAAACCACATGCCAATATTGATTAAAATTCTCGTTAACTATTTTAGAGAAAAACTTTTTAAAACCACCTTGTCTTTTTAAAATTAATACGGTTCCTGAAACTGCAATTAAAAATAATAGGAACGAACATAAACCAACAAAAAAACGACCAATACTCTTTAAAAATAGCGATCTATGAAAATTAGTAACCCAATTAAAAAACTTGGACACTTCTATTTTGTCTCCTAGAAACTGTCCTGTTCTCGGGTTTATATAACCATTTAAACTTTCGCCATCGTTAGTAATTACTGAGGCTAAAACAAACTGATTTGCATCAATTTGAAGATCTAAAACTTCGGGATATTCTGTTTTTAAATTCGAAAGTGTTTCGGCAAGTGTTATGCTTTCAAAATCTGAAACCTTATACGGTTCCATTTGTTCCGAGATTGGCTGAAAAGCCAAGATGATTCCAGTTATAGAAGCTAATAAAATAAAGACAAAAGAAGATACAGCTAGTGTAAGATGGCTGTATCTCCAAATTGAAATGGTCATATTTTTTTATTTTGAAACTTCTCGCAGATCACTTGAAGTAACATGATAGAATTAATTAGGCATTAAACGTACATAACGAATAAAACCAGAACCTTCTTTTTTGCTTTTTACACTTTCTGATGTTAAAGGAAATTCCACATCCTTTGTGTAATATTCTTGATCTTCTACAGCAGTTTCAAAACGAATACTGTAACCAGTATCAATTTTAGAATCTTCAATATCTATTACACTAATACTTCTTGCACCTCCTGCAATTGTAGCTCCTGTAATAGCATCAATTTCTGTTCGTTTTTTACCGTAGAATTTCCACCATTCTGAAATGTCGTGATACCACTCTTCATCATCACCTTGTACGTATAACGTTTTTTCGTATTCGCCTTCAGGATTAATAAGTGAAATAACGACGTAAGCGCTTTCACCAGAATAATTAATCATTTGAATCATGCATTTATACGATGTCGATTCTGTTACTGTTGTAAATGATAGCGTTGAAATTGCTAAAACTCCAAGTACTAAAAGTGTTTTTAATGTTTTCATTAATAATTTTGTTTTTATTAATCTGAATGTATTTCAGATTCTGAATTTAAATTAATTATAATTTTCATGAGTTCCTGAATCAAATTCAGAATAACAAAGTCATTATTTTAAAAAATCTAAATTGGTTTTCTGTGCTTTTAAAATTTCGTTTTCAGAAGCTAAATCGTAAGGTGTCTCTCCAAAATCTGTAGTCGCTTCTTTTTTAGCTCCGATAGAAATTAAATACTTTAAGATTTCTGTGTTTTTTGCTTGTAGAGCAGCAAGGTGTAAAGCGGTATTTCCTTCTTTATTTTTAGCATTTACATCTATATTAAATTGCTTGATAAGCTTTAAAATATTGCTGTTGTTTTTTGGTAAAGCTAAATGGTACAAGGTATTTCCGTTTTCTTGTATTTTAGTGATATCTAGTCCGTTTTTTGTTAAAACATCTAGTTTTTGCTTAAAAACATCTTCTTTTTTAGTTGAAAACGATGCTATTAAATAAGCCGTTAAATTGTTTTTATTAGCATCTAAAACCGAAACATCTGCTTTATTATCAATTAAAAAACGAACAACCTCTGGTGAATTATTTGCCACAGCTAAAGCTAGTGCAGACTCTCCTTTTTTATTAACCTGGTTTATATTTTTTAAATCCTTAGATAATAGTCCAACAGTTTCCGCAGTATTTCTACTAGCAGCGTTTATAAAAGGTGTATTTCCGTTATCATCTACTGCATTTACATCTAATCCCTTATTAACTAAGTAGCTAATAAGTTCTAAATCTTTACTTCTAGACGCTAAGATATGTAGTGGTGTTTCTCCTTTTATTGAAGCCTTATTAAGATTTAAATCTACACTTTCTAAATACTCATAAAAATCTAGTGTGTTTGTTTTTCCTCTTGTTCCATAGGCTGCAAAAACAAAAGCGTTATCTGTACCTTTTACTCCTTTTTCTATTAGCTTATTTAACAACTCTATATTACCTGTTTTGGCAACATAATTAAATATGCCATTTCCATCTCTATCTACACTATTAATATCTACTCCTTTTGAGGTGAAATAGCTAATTAGTTTAAAACCTTTATCGTAAGGTGCAGCAAGTAATAACGCATTAGCACCATTTGGTGTTAAATCCGTTTTTACATTAGCGCCATTTGCAATACAAAGGTCGTAGACTTTGGTATTTTGCTGACCAGAACCCGCAGCGAAATTTAAGATTGTACTTCCTTTATCGTCTGTAATATCTGTTTTTGCTCCTTTGTTTAAAAGATATTCCATAAAAGCAATATTGCCTTTATAGGCAGCCCAGAAAATATAGGTTCTACCATCGTGCGTTAACTTATTGACATCGTTTCCTTTTTTAGATTGAATGTGCTTTAAGGTTTCTAATGGTGCATCTTGTAAAATAGCATATACAACCGCATCAAAATTATTGCTATTGGCTTCTGCTATATTATTAACTTCTTTTATTTTAGTTTCTACAGTTTTAACTGTTGGGTTTGTATTCCAAAAATCTCTGTCTAAAAACACATTCTCTTGTGCAAATATTTGAGTAGTTAAAAACAGTACTGCAAGGGTTATTATATTTTTTAAAAATTTCATTTAAATTATTTTTGTGCTTTAATATTGGGTTTTAACGTATCAAATTTTAAGCCAAGAATTATATAGATTCTTTTTTCTCTTTAGTTAATTCTAATTAGAATTTTAAGTCTACAAATTTACAATCTCTAAGCTTATTTTTTAACAAACGATTCAATTAATGGATTAATTTCCTCAGATGTTTTATACTTTTCTTTATCGAATAAATACTTAAACAATACTTTATTATCTACTTTTTCTTCTAAGAATAAATCTTTATTTCTAGCAAAAACTTCATCCCATTTTGCACGTACTAAAGCCCATTTATCTTTTTCTTTTGCCCAATAGTCTTGTGCAGCAACACATTCGCTATCCTCAACTCTTTTGTACACATTAAGTCCTTTTTCTTCGGCTATAAGTTGATAAACACCTTCTTCACTTAAAATTTTCTGATTGTCTTGATCGTGTATCCAACCTGTTGTAGTTAATTCATGTCTATTTGTTCTACCAGTAACATTATAATCGCTACGTTGTGTGTATTCACGTCTTGGTAAAGGTGCAGTTGTAGTATTCTCCCAATAGTGCTTACCGTCTAAATGAATCCAAGTTGCAGAACCTTCGTAACGTGGGCTATCGTCTACCTGAAATACTTTTTGAGACCATTGTCCTTCTACTTGTCTTTTATTTAGTTTTGTGTATTTCCATTCGTTATTTCTAAAATACTCATACAAGTCTGTATTCTCATACTCCCAATCTTGTCTCCAATGCTTTACAATATATGGTTGCTCTTTAGAACCAACAATTAATAAATGTTGCATCGATATTTTATCTTTTTCATCCTCTACAAGTTGTACCCATTCTAAGCCTTTATCGTGTTTTGTTTTAGAAGCAACATATGTTGAATCATCTGAATACTGAAAAGTTTCAGCAAAATTAAAGCTTACTTCATAACAACCACACATGCTTTTAATGGCTTTTTGATCTTGTTTTTTCTTGCTTTGAGCATTTATACTAAACGGTATCGAAAGAATAATTGCTACTAATACTACTAAATGTTTCATTTTTAAGCTATTTGGTTATGGTATTAAAAAAATATTGAAAATTTACTATTCTTATTTAGATTGAATTAAAATAAGATATATATTTGCAGCAAATATAAAATAGAATGATTCTAAATAAAAATAAAATCACCATTTATTTTTCACTTTTTTTAAGCTGTATTTCTTTTGCTCAAGTAAAAAAAGACTCTGTAAAAACTCAATCTCTTGAAGAGGTAGTTATTACAGGTCAATACAATGCACAGTCTATAAAAAAGTCTATACATAACGTTACTGTAATTAATAGAAAGCAAATTGAAAGTCAGGCTGCAAATAATTTAGCCGATTTATTAAATTTCAATCTAAATCTTACGGTTACTCCTAATGCACAATCTGGAAAATCTACAGTTTCATTTTTTGGATTAGACTCTCAATACTTTAATATTTTAATAGATAACATTCCGTTGGTGAGTGATAATGGCTTAGGAAACAATATCGATTTAACCCAAATAAATCTTGACGATATTGAACGTATAGAAATCGTGGAAGGTGCAATGGGCGTAGAGTATGGTGCAAATGCTGTTTCGGGTGTTATTAATATAATTACAAAGAAAACCATTAGTAGCGATTGGAAAATTCAAGCTTTTGTACAAGAAGAAACCATTAGCGATGAATACGAATGGTTTGATGAAGGAAGACATATACAATCTCTTAGTATTGGACATAATATAAACGAAAAATTGTTTGCTAGAGTTGGCTTTAATAGAAATCAATTTGCTGGATTCTATAATGGCAGACAAGGACAAAACCACTATATAAACGATAGTTTACGTGGTCATGATTGGTTACCTAAAACTCAATTTAACACCAATGCTTTACTAAATTATAATACTAACAAGTTTAAGTTAGTATACAAATCGGAATATTTTAATGAGGTTATAAATAACTACGGTGTTACCGTTAGGGCTAATATTGATACCGATAATCAAACAAGTAATCCAACATCAACCGATAAAATTTTTACAACAAACAGGTTTGTAAACAATTTAAATTTAAGCGGAAGTTTAAATTCTGGTGCAAATTATAATGCTTCATTTTCTTATCAAACTCAGAAAAAAGATTTAAACGAGTTTACTTACTACATACTTACTAAAGATAAAACCGATGAAATTGATGAAACCTACCAATCGAGTCATGTGTTTTATTCTAAAGGAGATATAAACAACCTTGTTAAAAGTGATTTTTTCAACTTTCAGTTAGGTTACGAAACCCGTTTTATAAAAGGTTTCGATACGCAAGCTTCGGGAGATATTACCCAAAAAGACAAAACAAGAAAACAAGATAATGTTGCGTTGTTTGGTTCTTCAGAATTAAAACTGACTAATAAATTTTCGATAAGACCTGGTGTGCGTTATGAGTATAATTCCTTATTCGATTCTAAACTGTTAGCTTCATTAAGCACACGCTATTTAATGCCTAAAGGTTTCGAGTTACGCGCAAACGTTGGTACTTCTTACAGAACACCAAATTTTGAAGAGTTATACTACTACTTTGTCGATTCTAACCACGATGTACAAGGAAATGAAAACTTAAATCCTGAAAAAGGATATTCGGCATTTTTAACCTTAAAAAAGAGAAGTTGGTTTAACGATACTTCTTTACAAAACACAATAAAACTTAGCTATATAGACTTAAAAGATAAAATAGATCTTGCTATTGTAAACACTGCACCTTTACAATACGAGTATATAAATATTGATACTTATAAGCTTTGGGGAATTACACAGGAGAACAGTATAAAACGAGATAACTGGGCTTTTAATTTAGGTGGAACATTACAAGGTATTTCTAGAGTTGCAAGTAATGAAGTTAATATAGATAATGACTTTTTATATTCTTACCAATTAAACACAAGTGCTACTTATAACGTTAAAAAATGGAATACTGCTTTTACATTGCTATTAAAGCATAATGGGAAGCAAAAGGACTATGTGTCTAGCGGAACAGATGGTAATGGCAATTCTGTATTCGAAAAAACCACAACTGATGCTTATAGCTGGTTAGATGGTTCTATAAAAAAATCTTTTTTAAACAATAAAATTCAAGCAACAATTGGCGGTCGAAACCTATTAGATGTTACTAATGTAAATGTTAGTAATAATTCTACAAATGGTGTGCATTCCTCTAGTAATAGTGCATTACTGTTGGGTTACGGACGCTCTTATTACTTAAAACTATTATATAATTTAAACTTTTAAAACCAATTACAATGATTAACAAATTTTTTACCTCAATTTTATGCGCCTCTGTATTACTGTTCACAAGCTGTAGTAGCGATGACGACTCAACACCTACACAACCAATACAAGTTGTAATAGAAGGTGCTGCCATATCTCCATTAGTTGGAGGTCCAAACGAGCAAAATCAAGTTTATGTAGACTTAAGTACAAACACAAGTACAGCTGTGCAGCGTGATTCTTGGGATTTAGGTTTTTATTCTGGATCAGAATTTAGAGTTACTATAAATGGATCTATAGCTATGGCTGCAGCCCAATTAACAACAACAGATATTGATGCCGTTACTTCTACTAATCAAGAAGTAATAGATTTACAACCAATGGTGAAAACTAATACTTATAATGAAGTAAGTATGCAATATATAGATACTCCAAATGGAGATTTAAGTGGTACTGCTTTTTCAGAAATTTCTGCAACAGATGCTAATAACCATGTTTACCTTGTAAATTTAGGCTATGAAGTAGGAACAGAAACACCTGCAACAGGAAGTGTTGACACTACAGATGACCTAAGAGGTTGGAAAAAAGTAAGAGTATTACAAGATGGATCTAACTATATTTTACAATATGCAGATTTAGACGATACAACTCATCAAGAAGTGACCATCTCAAAAAACTCTAGTTATACCTATAATTTTTTTAGTTTTAATACTAATAGTGAAATTAATATAGAGCCAGCTAAAGAAAAATGGGATTTAAACTTTACAACATTTACAGATGAAGTGTTTATTGGTGCTGATAGTTATGGCCCTTATTTTTATTCAGATTTTGTTGTTACCAATACAAAATCTAATACAACTGTATACATGATAGATACAGAAGTAGACACATTTACATATGACGACTTTACACTTGAAGATGTTATAGATACAAATTTTTCAAACGACCAACGTGCAATTGGAAGCAGCTGGAGAAATGGTGGTGGACCAGGAACATTACCTTCTTTAAAAGAAAACGTGTTTTACATAGTAAATGATACCGATGGTAATTTGTATAAGCTTAAGTTTTTAGCTTTAACAGATGCTTCCGGAGAAAGAGGTTACCCTGAATTTGTTTATAGTTTATTACAATAGTCTAAATAAACACAATTAAAAAAAGAGTAGTTCGCTGCTCTTTTTTTTAACTCAAAACTCAATATTTAGAATCATTATAAATAATAAAAATATAATATTATGAAAAAACTCAACTTAATAATACTCTTACTCATTCTTGTGCAATATTCCTATTCACAACAGTTTACAGAAAACACAGCTATAGGATTACAAGGCATTATTTATGGAGAAAACGCATGGTTAAACATAGACAATAATGGTAAGGACGAGTTGCTAGTATCGGGCTATGATAGCGATTACAATAATACCTCAGGATTATATTCTTATCAGTCAGAAAATATAGGATTAACAACAACAAATATTGAAGCCTTTTCTAATGCTAATATTTCTACTTTAGATTATAATAGTGACGGTTATATGGATTTTATAATTAATGGTTACAACTCTAACGACGAGGAAGATGTTATTTTATATATAAACGATACTAATGGATCTTTTGTAGAACAAAATCTTTCAATTCCTGGTACTTCTGCTGGTAAAATGCAAACTGCAGATTTAAATAACGACGGCCTAAGTGATGTAATTATTACTGGTGTAGATGCTAACTATAACTATATTGCTAAATTGTACTTACAGAATAATGATGGTGATTTTATTGAAACTACTGCTCCTTTTTTTGGAAACTCTTATGGTAGTATTTTAACCTTCGACGCCAATAACGATGGCAATTTAGATGTATTACTTACTGGTTTTAGTAATAATTATGAACCAGAAACCAAACTATATATAAATAATGGTAATGCTGTTTTTACAGAAAAAACAAATACAGGAATTGCCAACATATATTTCTCTTCTTTAAGTGCAGCAGATTATGATAATGATGGTGATGAAGATGTATTAATCTCTGGATTTAATTCGTCTTACATACCATACACCGCTTTATATAATAATGATGGTGATCAAGGTTTCATTTTAAATACTGAAATTAACCTAATGCAATTGTATTGGGGATCTACAAGTTTTGTTGATTATGATAATGATGGAGATTTAGATGTTTTTATCTCGGGAGCAGACGTAAACACTTTACCATTCGCTAAGTTTTACAAAAATGAGAATGAAGAATTTATAGAAGATTTAGAAGCTGAAATAGGCATTATTGGAACATATATTAGTTCTGCTAATTGGTCTGATTACGATAATGATGGCGATTTAGACTTTGTATTAAGTGGACTTGATGGCAATAATGACGCTATAACAAAGGTTTACGATAACCAACAAGAAAGTTTAAGCGTTCAAGACTTTACTTCTAATATAGAATTTGGCATTTACCCAAACCCAACAACAAACAAGATTGTTAATTTAGTTTTTGATGAAAGTAAATTACTAGCATTAAGTAAGGTTAGTATATATTCAACCATCGGACAAAAAGTATTTGAAACAGATTTAAATAACAACACCTCTAATAAAGCTCTTTATTTAAATACTTTAAATGAAGGCATCTATTTATTAAAGATAAGTTCTGGAGATTTTACTACAACTAAAAAAATTATTTTAAAGTAGTTTTAATGATATAAATAAAAGAGCCACTATTTTCATAGTAGCTCTTTTATTATTTTATTTAATCTAAATGATATATTTCTCTGATGCTTTCGAGAATATTTTCGAAATCAATTTTTAAATCTATTAGTTTTCCTGTATGAATATCGAAAACCCAACCATGTACTATTAAACCTCTTCCTCGAGCTGCTTTTTGTATAGCTGCTGTTTTAATTAAGTTTACACATTGCTCTTGTACATTTAACTCGACTAGGCGCTCATACTTTTTTTCTTCATCTTCAATTGTGTTAAGCTCTGTATTGTGTATCCTGTAAACGTCGCGAATATTACGTAACCAAGGATTTAGTATTCCTAGATCTGCAGATTGCATTGCGGCTTTAACTCCACCACAACCATAGTGTCCGCAAACAACAACGTGATTCACTTTTAAATGTTCTACGGCATATTCTACAACAGACATAGCGTTTAGGTCTGTACCTATAACCATATTTGCAATGTTACGGTGTACAAACGCGTCTCCTGGTCCTAAGCCCATTAATTCTTCGGCTGTAACTCTACTGTCTGAACAACCTATAAATAGAAGTTCCGGATTTTGACCTTCACCTAATTTATCGAAATATTTTTCGTCTTCTTTAAGTTTAGAATTAATCCAATCTTTATTGTTTTCGAATACTTTATCTAGATTCATGCTTTTATTCTGTATCCTTTACATTATTTCTCACCCATTTTAAACACGTTTTAAAATCTTTAAAAATGTGCTCGTTAGGTATAAAATCTGGGATAATACCAATACGTTCCATCATGTATCTAGGCTGTTTTAGTAAGCCTACAAAAAGAACTTCAATATCCTTTTTCTTTAAATCTAGGAGCATATCCTCCATAGCATACAAACCAGATTGATCCATATATTGCATACGCCCTAATCTTAAAATAACAGTTTTTGCAGTATCTGGTATTTGTAATGTTAGTGCTTGAAAATCACTTGTCGAACCAAAAAATAATGGTCCTTTTAAGTGCTTAATAAATACTTCTTCTTTTAATTGCTTTGGAAAGTCCGTTTCATCATCCCAAGCTTCTTCTCTTAAAGATTTAACATCTGAACGTTCTGCTGTTAAGTCTCCAATTTTTTTCATGAACATTAATGATGCAATAATAAGACCAATACCTACGGCATAAATTAGATCCCAAAAAGTAGATAATAGCAATACAATAATCATTATTAATACTTCCGAACTCAATTTTAATGGTCCAAATTTAATATCTCTTGGTAAACTTGGTATTGCTTTAAGTCCTTTATAATCCATAACACCAATACCTACTGTTATTAAAATACCTGCTAAAACAGCCGCAGGAATTTTAGAGGCTACAGGTCCTAATGCTAGCATAACTACTAGTAACATAATACCAGCAATCATTCCAGAAAGTTTTGTTTTACCACCAGCATTAATATTTACTACAGTTCTAATTGTTGCTCCCGCTCCAGGAATACCACCAAAAATAGCTGCAATACTATTTCCAATACCTTGACCTATTAGTTCTTTATTAGGCTTGTGCTTTGTTTTAGTCATATTATCTGCAACAACACTTGTTAATAAAGAATCTATTGCGCCTAATAAAGATAAAGTAAGTGCCGTAAAAATATATGGAGTAATACTACCCAAACTAAAGGATGTAAACATTTCTAATTTTGGAATAGGAATACCTCCCGGTATCTCCGATATTGGTCTGTAACCTAGATTAAAGCCATAGGCAATACCAGACATAACAATTAATGCAACCAATGTGCTTGGTATTGCTGTTGTTATGCGCTTAAAACCATAGATAATAAATATGGTTCCTAATGCTAAAATAAGTTCTAACCAATTAATGTTTTTTAAAGCTCTAGGTAATACTTTTAACGCGCCTACTGTACCAGAAGCTTCTTTTGCTGCTAGTGTTTGCGATTCGTTTAAAATTTGCTCTGGAGTAATTTGTTCTGCACGTGTAATGGTTTCTTTAAAGTTTTCTAAAACAAGAATACCTTCACCTGCTTCATCTTTTAAAATGTTTTCAAGAATAACTTCTTCGGCTTGTGGTTTAAATTGCGCTACAAATTCCACATCTTCTTTTGGATAATAACCAATAGAAGGTAATATTTGAGTAAGTAATATTATAACTCCAATAGCCGTCATGAAACCAGAAACAACTGGATACGGTATGTATCTTATATATTTACCTAAGCCTAAAAAACCAAGACCTACCTGTATTAATCCAGCTAATAAAAAGACGGTTAAAATCGCTGGCAAAGCTTTTTCTACACTTCCATCGTTAGCAGCAACAATTCCTGCTATAATAACCATAGAAACAGCCGTCATTGGTGCCGTTGGACCAGATATTTGTGTTGCTGTACCACCAAAAAGTGCAGCGAAAAAACTAATAAATATAGCACCATATAAACCTGCTTCTGGTCCTAACCCTGAAGACACACCAAATGCCAATGCCAATGGTAGCGCTACAATTCCTGCCGTGATACCACCAAAGGCATCTCCCTTAAAATTGGAAAAAAAGTTTTTCATATATCTGGTTTTTATTCTTGCCTTATTAGTACTTCTTAAAAATTAAAGAATGTAATAATATTTAATTGATC
This sequence comes from uncultured Lacinutrix sp., assembly GCF_947500605.1. Taxonomy (GTDB): domain Bacteria; phylum Bacteroidota; class Bacteroidia; order Flavobacteriales; family Flavobacteriaceae; genus Lacinutrix. Next base: position 267,775 of record NZ_CANMSJ010000002.1, read on the forward strand.
TCTGTTACTTGTTTCAAAAAACTGATTCATATAACCAATTTCTATTTTTAATGATTTATTAAACTTGTAACCTAAACCTCCATACATTCTATTTCTATCGAAAACTGAAGATTCCGTATTTAAAAAGATCTCATTATACCCTGAAAGATAATACTTGTTATCTTCTTTTCCGGTTAACGGTATATTAAAACCTAAAAAATAACGAAAACGCATTTTAAAATCGGCCTCTACAAAACGTTGCTCAAAACGATAACGATGACTTAATGCTACGCTACCAATTTTTTGCTTGGTTGTAAATTGCTGAAATATACGGTGTTCGTTTACATCAATCTTATCGTCTATTCCTTCAGTATAATTCTGAGATAAAATATAACCATATCCTAGCAAAATATTGTTATTATTTTCTGATAAATTATAACCAATACCTGTTCTAAGTAATAATTGCTCTAAATCGTCTATTGCATTATAGCTTCGATATTGGACTTCATTATGGATATTCCATTTGCTATCAAGTTTCTTATTCCCGATATATACTAACCAATTTCCAAAATCACTTTCTTGTGCATCTATAAAATTAGGCAGCACTAACAATAATGTTAGTGCTGCCATAGTTATTCTCTTTTTCATTTTATTTTTAGATATTCTTCTATTCATAAAATTTTACTTCACCTGTATTCACATCATACATGGCTCCAATAATTTTAATCTCACCTGCTTTTTCCATTTCGGTAAGTATTGGGCTTTCTGCATGAATTCTATCTATCATTAATTCTACATTAATGTGTGATACTTCATCAACAAAATCTAAGTTTTTAGAAGTTCTTAAACTTTCGTCTTTAGGCTCAACAACTGCATTAACTGCTGGCGTTATTTTTTGAACTAACTTAGTTAAGTTACCCATTTCTGCATGATCACAAGCTCCTTTTACTGCTCCACAACTAGTGTGACCTAAAACAACAATAAGTTCTGTTCCTGCTAATTTACAAGCAAATTCCATACTACCTAAAATATCTTCGTTTACAATATTACCTGCAACACGTACACTAAAAATATCTCCTAAACCTTGATCGAACACCAATTCTGCTGATACTCTAGAATCTATACAGCTTAAGATAGTAGCGAAAGGAAATTGCCCTTCACTAGTATCGTTTACTTGCTCTAAAAGGTTTCTATTTGCTTTTAAGTTGTTTTGAAATCTTTGATTTCCTTCTTTTAAATATTGTAATGACTTTTCAGGTGTCATTGTTGCTTGTGTTTCTTTTGTATGTGCTTTCATAATGTCTTATTTTTTTAATTTAAAATTATTTTTTATTATGCTTCAGAAACTAATAATGAAACATTTACCTGACTTATCACTTTATTTAATGAAGTTTCAGTTGTGTTTTTGGTTTTATCTTCGGCTCTATCAACACACAATAAGTTAATATTATTTTTTAATAGATATGAAGAAAGTGTATTCATAGCATTAGCATTTTGCTCGAAAACAAACTCCTCCATTTTTTCTTCGTTTTCTACAGAAGCACTATTTGTTTCCTGTTGACTATTAACGATTTTAAAAGATTTTAAAGGCGCTTTAGTATGCGTTATTAAATCTTTAGAAAACTTTGTACTAAAAATTTTATTAGAGCCGTTAAAAACACCTAAAGTCATTTGTTCGTTGGGCACTAATGCGTTCTCATTACCCGAAATCATTACAACACCTTTAAATTCTTTTAAAACAAAACGAGTAATACTATCTCCAATTAATTGAAGCGGACTAGAATCGCGTTGTCCTAAAACAATAATATCTGGATTAGAAGCTTTAATACAATTACGGATCTCTTCTTTTACTTTTCCAAAAGCATAACTTCCACTAACTTTTAAATTATAATCTTTTGAAATAGAATCTACTATTCTATTAATAGTGTTTTTAGTGTTATTATGTTCTTCATTTAAACTTCTAATAGCAGAAAACTGATTATCTCTTTCTACTATATCTGTATGTTTTTTAACATGAAATAATGCTATTTCTGCATCTATCATTTTTGCCAAACTAACACCATTATTTATAGTGTTTTCGGCTGTGTCTTTTAAGTCTGAAAGCACTAAAATTTTACATTTATTGTTTTTCATACCTTTCTAACTTAAACTAATTTTAGATTTAGGTCTTAACTGAAAGAACTCAATAAAACTTGGTGGATTCTCTACAACACCACGTTTAGAAATTAATTTAATATCGATATTTCTTTCTTTTGCTTTAAAGGCAAAATCTTCTAGAATCTCAACAATATCATAATCCAAATATCTTGTTTTAGTAACATCGAACTCTAAATAAGTATCTCTTGGTAAACTATCTAACTCTTTTAAAATTGCTCCTTTATTAAAGAAAGTAACTTCTTCTGCAAGTTCCATCTTAATTTTGTGTTTACCGTTACTATTATCTTTAATATGAAGAAAATGAGAGTTTTGGTAACTTTTTAATAAAATTACAACAATACCAACCATTAATCCTAAACCGATACCTACTAATAAATCGGTAAAAACAATACCTATTACAGTTACAAAAAATGGTACAGATTGTTTCCATCCTAATTTATACATTTTAACAAACAATGCTGGTTTTGCTAACTTATAACCTACAATTAATAAAATAGCCGCTAATACAGATAATGGAATTTTATTTAATACTGCTGGTATTAATATTACAGAAATTAATAATAAGAAACCATGAAGAATTGCAGACATTTTACTTTTTCCTCCAGATTGAATATTAGCAGAACTTCTTACAATTACCTGTGTTATTGGTAAACCTCCAACTAAACCAGACAATATATTCCCAGCTCCTTGTGCCAATAACTCTCTGTTTGTAGGTGTTACATTTTTATTAGGATCTATTTTATCTGATGCTTCTACACATAATAAAGTTTCTAAACTAGCTACTAAAGCTATAGTAAAAGCAACTACCCATACTTCTGGATTTGTTATTGCTGAAAAATTAGGAAAACTAAATTGACCAATAAAAGAATCTAAACTATCTGGCACTGGTACACTTACTAAGTGCGAAGATGCTATTGCTAAACTATCGTTAGACTGTGTTACTAAGTAAAATACAATACCTACAACTACAGCAACTAATGGACCTTGAATAATATGAAAAATCTTTCCTTTTTTAGATAATACATTACTCCACAATAATAAAATACCTAAGGCTATAAACCCAACAACCATAGAGCCAATAATTAAATTATCGAAAATATTAAATATTGCCGAAAAGGTATTCTCTCCTGATGTTTCTATAAAACTATCTGCGCCTTCTGGCTCCGCGTCGTAACCAAAAAAGTGAGGGATTTGTTTTAAAATTATTATAATTCCTATCCCTGTTAACATTCCTTTTATAACAGAAGAAGGGAAGTAATATCCAATAATTCCAGCTTTTAATAAGCCGAAAATTAACTGAATTACACCTCCTAAAACTACAGCAACTAGAAAGTTTTCGTAACCTCCTAAAGTACCAATTGCTGTTAATACAATAGCAGCAAGACCTGCTGCGGGTCCACTAACTCCAATTTTAGAACCACTTAAGGCTCCTACTACAATTCCTCCAATAATACCGGCTATTAATCCTGAAAAAAGAGGTGCTCCACTAGCTAAAGCAATACCTAAACATAATGGTAATGCAACGAAAAATACAACGACACTTGCAGGCAAGTCGCTTTTTAATGTTTTAAACATTTATAATTTGATTTTATACTATTGAATAGTCATCAATAGTTGTTTTTAATATTTTTTGGGGACAAGAAATGTCCAAACGATAAAATATTAAATAAAATCAGGTGGTGGAGAAATGAGGTTTAAGTGAGGTTTTGAATAGTTTTTAAAAAAATAACATAAGTTATTCGTTTTTAAAACACTTCTTAAATAATCTAAATCTTCTTCGTTATCAGAAAAAAGCAATTTTGCATGCTTGATTTCTTCTTCTTCCTCAGAAAGGCTGTAAAAAACAGATATATCTACAGTATCATCTAAAATCATAATTATAGATGGCGCAGTAATTATGGCCAAAAATAATATGGTAAAGAATATAGATATGTGTTTTTTTAGCATATTTAAGTTATAATTCAAGATGCAAATATAATGTTAAAGAAACATTATAGATGTTAAATAATATCTAAATATTATTTAATAATTTCAAATCTTCACCTTGTATCCAACCTGTTTTACCATCACTAAGTTTAATTTTTTTCCAACTTTTTACAGTGTCTAAAACCTGTACCTTAGTACCTTCATGTAAAACAAAAGCCTCGTCACTACGCAAATTCGGTTCACTTTTTACTTTAGACTCTTTTGCAAAAATAATTGCTGGATTATTTTTTTGTGCTAAACTGTAGCTATAAAAAGTAAACACCAATGCCACTAGTGCTAATACAACTGAGAGTGTACTAGTAACAAAATAAAAACGTTTTTTTCCTGTACCAAAAGTAAAATAATACAATAAATAAAACAATACAAACATTACAACTAAACCAATAGAAAGCTTTGCCCAACCATCGAAAGACAGAGTATTGGTTGCCTTTTTTACAAACCTAGTTAAACCTACTTCTGGTAAATTATCTATAGCATCTATTCGCATATTGTTAGCAAATGCTAGATTGCCTTGTATGTCCTTATCTTTTGGTTTTAATGCCAATGCTTTTTCATAATAATAAACTGAAGGTGCTATATTATTAAGTTTATAATGTGCGTTTGCAATATTAAAATACAGTTCTGCAGAGTGCTTATCTGTATTTAAAATCACTTCGTATCTATCTATAGCTTCAGCGTATTTACCTTCGTTATAAAGCGCGTTAGCTTGATCGAAGATTTTCTCGTTTTGAGCCGAAAGACTTCCTATAAAAAATAAGAGTATGTAGAGTATGTTTTTCATTGTTTAAGTATTCCTATATCAATAGAAATAAAAAATATTTTATCTAATCTGTTTATCTATTTGGTTAATTGTACTAGCCGATTTTTCATAATCCTGTTGCATTGTAACCGTTGTAATTGGTGTATACCTTGCTAATTCACAATTTTCTAAAATGTTTTCAAAATCTGTTACAACAGTGTTTTCTACTTTGCGTTCTAACAAGAGCACTTTAATTTTATCTTTACTTAAATCGCTAGTTTCTATATTTAATTTCGCCTTTAAATAATTATGCAATGCTTTTTCTAAAGCTACATAAAACGCTTCTTTTTGCCCTAAAGCTTTTTTAGCTTCTCCTAAATACTTCTTCGCTAATTTATCTGCTTTTCGCAATCTATTACCAACTAAATCTCCTGCACGCTCTTCTTTTTTACGTCTAAAAATAATAGCTAAAGGAATTAGTAATAATGGAGATAATAAACTCGCCCAAAATACTTTTGACTTAAAGAAATACGTTTCGGTTTTTGAAATTAAATTAGCTTCTGTTTTAATAAACGCAAACTGATTGTTATTTAAAATAACATTTTGTTTTTCGGCACCTTCAACAGTTAATGTATTATCCGAAGCACCGTAAACAGGACCTTCAAGTACATTAACAATAGTTTTGTTAGACGATATACGCTTATAAGTTTCGGTATCTAAATCGAAATAAGAAAATGAAATTGTTGGTATTGGATATTTGCCTTTATACTGCGGTACAATAGTATAACTATCGGATACCTCACCTTGCATACCTCCTAAGTTTGTACGTACGCTTTCACTATGCTCTGGCTCGTATACCTCAAGAGAATTAGGCAAAGTAAGTTTTGGCAAGGATAATAACTTTAAATTTCCTTTTCCAGAAACTGTTACTTTAGCTTGCATAGACTCATTAGCATTAAGCTCGCTCTTAGAAGTGCTTAAATTAAATTTAAAGTCTCCAACTGCTCCAGAAAAATCTAACGGCTTTCCTACTTCTGGCAATGGCTTTACATCTATTGTTCGTCTTCCCGCAGATACCGGAACGTTAACTTTACTCATTAAACGTTGTCCAAAAATATCACGTCTTTTAGTTGGTATATCTGCAGTAACATCAAGCTTTAAAGGCTCGATAATTAATTTTCCTGTTTTTTGAGGATATAAAACGGTTCTACGTAAAACTACATATTGATAGTCTTCTCCGTTGTACTGCCCTTTTTCTATTTTTAAGCCTTTTGGATTAATATGCTGACTCCAAAAATCGTCGTACTCAGGATTATCTGTCTCTCTCCAATTACTAACGCCAGTATTTGGTGCAACATATAATTTGTAGACTACAGTAATAGCTTCGTTTAAATAAGGATTAGCCTTAGAGACCTCAGCTACCAAATGAATATTCTCACTGGCAACAGCCGTACTTGGGTCTTTTGGTTTCTGTATTTCTTTAGTAACTTTAATTACAATAGCATTGGTTTTGTAGGTTTGACCGTCAATTTCTATACTGGCAGACGCTATCATTAAATTTCCTTTTCTTTTAGGCGACAAAAAATAGCTGTATGTTTTCTCGAACGAACGCTTTCCGTTTATCCAGGAATTACTTACAGATTGGTTTGGGCCACCAACAACATCGAAACCATCGAAACCCGGAGGATTAAAATTATCTCCGTCTTTATTCATAGAAAAATCTACACGTAAACGCTCGTTTAAGCCTAAAGTTTTTTTACTTACTCTAGTTTGAAACTGCACCTGTGCTCCTGCTATACTTGTAAAAAGTATAAAGAGTAAAATTGCTATGTGTTTTTTTAATTTCATTACTAATTTATTCTGGATTCCTATTCTCAAAATTTTAGGACAATATAAATATTCGAAGCTCTAATTAGAAGCTTCTTTCTTTTATCTACCAGTCTTTTTCTGTTTGTATTTTAGCACCTTTTGCTTTTTCGGCATTCATTTTGTCTTGTACTTTCTGCTCTTGATTATCCATTGCTTCCAATAGATTTTTTATTTGCTGAGGCGATAATTTTCCTGGTTGCTGTTGTGGCTTTGGTTGCTCCTTTTTCTGATCGTCTCCTTTACCGTCTTTATCTTTTTCTTCCTCTGGCTTACCTTCATCTTCCTTATCTTCGCCTTCTTTTTTATCGTCGTCTCCTTTGTCTTGGCTATCTTCTTTATTATCTCCTTCGTCTTCCTTTTTATCTTGGTCTTGCTGGTCTTCGTTTTCTTTTTTATCCTTGTCTTTATCGTCTTTGCTATCTTCTTCTTGAGGTGGCTCTTGATTTTTAGCACACTCCTTAGCTAAAGCATAATTATAACGCGTTTCTTCGTCTAAAGGATTATTTCTTAATGCATTTTTAAAAGCTTCTGCAGCTTCACTACACTTCTTTTCCTGCATTAAAATGTTACCTATGTTATGAAAAGCGCTGTGCTTTTCTAATTTATCTGTTGCATATTTTGCAGCTTGTTGATTACGAAACAAGGCTTCTTCAAAATTCCCTTTTTTATAATATGAATGTCCTAAGTTATAAGTTCCTGCAACACTTGTTGGTTTTCCAGAGATCGCTTTTCTGTATTCCATTTCTGCTGAAACAAATGCATCGCTACTAGCTAAATCATTAGCATCACTAATTAAATTATTAGTTTTCTCATTTAACTTTTGAAGCATTTCTTCAGCATCCTCTTGCTGAGCAAAACCAAAAGAAACAGTTAAAATTAATATGTAGGTTATTATGTTTTTCATTTTTACTTTCCTTAAAATTGGAAACTCTTTTCTAATATTATTAAGCCTCTAAATATATGAAAGACCTGATTTTGTTTGTGTTAATGAATTTATAAAGTTATTTAGTGTCTTCTATAAATTTTCATTAAATAAATTCAATTTCTTTAACCAAGCTGTTTTTCGTTCTAATAAAAAGATATCGATAAATAAAAGTAATATTCCAAAACCTAAAAACCATTGAAATTGAGACTCGTAAGCTGCAAATTGCTTAGACTCAAATTCGGTTTTATCCATTTTATTTAAAATACCTCTTATTTCCTCTACAACTTTTCCTGTATTACTTCCATTAATGTAAACACCATTTGCAGCTTTAGCAATGTTTTTAAGCGTCTCTTCGTTTAGTTTTGTAATAACGGTTTCGCCTTGTCTGTCTTTTTTATAATTTAAAATAACTCCATTACGCTTAATAGGAATTGGACCTCCTTTTTCGCTACCAACACCAATAGTAAAAATTCTAATACCAGCTTCACTAGCTTCTTCGGCTACTCTTGCAGCTGCTTCGCTATGGTCTTCTCCATCTGAGATAATAACCAAAATACGATTGGTTTGCTGGTCGTCATCATAATATGTTTTTGCTAATTCTATTGCTTCATTGATTGCCGTTCCTTGAGAAGACATCATATCTGTATTCATGTTTTGAAGAAACATTTTTGCAGATCCATAATCTGTTGTAATTGGCAATTGCGGGAAAGCTTTACCAGCATATGCTATAATTCCAACACGATCACTAGCTAAATTATTTATAATTTGAGTAACTAATTGCTTAGATTTATCTATCCTATTTGGCGCTATATCTTCTGCCAGCATACTTTTAGAAACATCCACTGCAAAAACAATATCAACACCTTCACGTTTTACTGTTTCTAATTTTGATCCAATTTTAGGATTTACTAAAGCCATTGTTAAACTTGCAAAAGCCAAACATAAAACCACAATCTTTAATATCGATTTAAAGAGCGACTTATTAGGGCTTAATCGTTTTAAAATAGCCTGATTTGCAAACTTATTCTGCGTTTTACGTTTCCATAGTTGAAGCACTAAAAATAGTACCAAAATTATTGGAATAATTAGCAATGCCCAAAACCATATTTTCTCTTCTAATTGCATCTAATTTTTAATTTGTGCTTTTATAATTTATTAAACAAAACTTCTAAAAACAGTAATTCTCAACAGTAATTCAAACAACAATAAAATACCTGCTACCCAAACAAACCATCTAAATTTTTCTTCATAATTATAAAACTTAAACTCTTCAATCTCCGTTTTTTCAAGCTTATTAATTTCGTCGTATATTTCTGCTAATTTTTTATTATTTGTTGCTCTAAAGTATTTTCCTCCTGTAACTTGTGCTATTTCTTTTAGTAATTCCTCATCAATTTCAACTTTAACTCTTCCGTATTGAAATTGTCCATTTGGCTTAATAGAAATTGGAGCCAAAGTCATTCCGTTTGTTCCTAACCCAATAGTATATGTTTTAATACCAAACTCTACAGCTAGTTCACTCGCTATTTTTGGGTTTATAGATCCAGAATTATTTACTCCATCTGTTAGTAAAATAATAACTTTACTTTTTGCTTTACTGTCTTTTAAACGATTTACAGATGTTGCTAAACCCATACCAATAGCTGTTCCTCCTTCTATAATAGTATTATAATGAATATCGTTAAGCGACCTCAACACAATACTTTTATCGCTTGTTATTGGTGTTTTTGTATAACTCTCTCCAGCGTATTCTACAATACCTATTCGATCGTTAGGACGTCCTTTTATAAACTGTGATGCTACTTCTTTTAAAGCATCAAGTCTATTAGGTTTTAAATCTTTTGCCAACATACTCGCCGAAACATCTATTGCCATAACAATATCTATTCCTCGTGTTGTTTTTGTTTTTGTAGAAACATCAACTGTTCTTGGTCGTGCTAAAGCAATTATTAAAAAAGTTAGCGCAACCAATCTTAAAGCAAATAATAAGTGTTTTAGTTTTGGCAACCACGAATTAGTAACCTTAAAACCTTTTAAGCTTGAAATATTAAGCGCTGCTGTTTGCTGCTTATTCTTAAAAAAATACCACAACAAAGCTAATGGTAGCAATAATAGCAACCAGAAAAACTCTTTGTTTAAAAATTCTATGCCTTCAAACATTATTCAGTTTTTGGATTTAGTTCTATTGAATTTAATATGCGTTCTACCATTTCGTCTGCATAAGCATCGTCTTCTGGAGATATAACAATAACCTGCTGCAATACATTTTCTGCTGTAAAAAGCACAAAAACAAATTTAGCTTCTCTTAATTTATCGCTTCCTAAAGATGGTATATTCATGGTACCGTAAGTTTTTAAACCTTCGGCTCCATTTACTGTTTTAAATTTAGATTTTAACGCTACAATATTTTTAGCACCCTTAGATTCTATTTCTTGTAGTGCTTTCTCCGATATCTCTACTAAGTCAACCTCTGGAGCATTAGCTTGTTCTTGCGTTGCTGCTTCTCGCATTTGCTTAGGAAACTGTAACGTATTTACAGAGACATGAAAAACATCTAACATTGTACCGTAAGAAAAGCTAGTAGATTTAGGTGCATCTTCCTGGCCATCTACAACAGGTGTTTCTATACGTTTCAAGACTTTAGGAGTTGCTATTATTACAGGCGGAACACCATAAGCACTAGTTATCCATTCTCCTTCTAACAACTCTTTATTTTCGTGACCTAAAATAGTATCCTTAACGTAACCAAAACCGTACTTATAACCAAAACCTACCAATGTACCCAATAATAGAAAAGCAACAATACCTACGGTTAACACTACTTTTTTAGTTTTCTTTCTACGTTCTTGATCTTCTTTATATTGCTTATCTAAAAGCTTTTCTTCTTCAGTAGGCTCAGGCAATGCTTCCTTTACATTGTCTATTTCTAGGTCTATAGTATTTCTATCTATCTCTGCCAAAGCAATGTCTGGAGTCCCTTTTGCAAACTTTACCAAATCGGCACGTTTTAAAATGGTTTCTATATTTCTAATATCGTTTTTACTCAACTCTATTTGATTACCATCTTTTAGTAGATTTAATCTAGAAACTAACTCATCTGTAGTGCTTTCTAATGCACGATCGTATACTTTCTCGTCTAAATATTTTCTAATAATAAACGTTAAGTCTGAATAATAACCTTTTAAGTTTTCGTTTTGAAGGTAACTACTTTCATCCAACTGTCTTAGTGCTAATTTTGCACGATCGTAAGGTGGCAACAACGCAATTTCTTCTTCTTCACTTAATGGTTTAACTCTCCAAATAAACCACCATAATAGGAAACCTACTAAGGCAACAATTAATAATACTAACAATAGATATTTCCACCAATCTCCAATACTTTTTTCAACTTGTATTATTGGCTTAATATCGTACAAACCTTGTTTTGTTGTATCTACAACAATTTCTCTAATTTCAACTTTTAAAGAATCTGAATAAAACTCTTTAGAGCCAATTAATATTTTTTGCTTCGGAATAGTATAAACTCCAGAATCGAATTGCGTTAATCCGTATTTTTTAATCAGGTTATATCTATCGTTCTTTTTTGTAGTATCTATAGTGTAAGACTCAATCATTTCCATAGGAGAAAACGCTTGACCTTCAGGAAAAATAACCAACGACGTTGTATCTACATCAACTTCTATTTTATAAGTAACTTGCGCACCAATTTTAATTGAAGTAGAGTCTATAGTTGCTTTAACTTGACCAAATGAGAACAGAGAAAAAAGAGCAAAGAAAGAAAACAAAACAATTGTTATGTTCTGTTTTATTTCATTTTTAATATTTGATTGTATTATTTTCATTTTTATAATTAAAGTCTCGACTGTGCTCGACTAAGCATTCAACTTATCTTCTTTTAAAATATCCTAATAACTTTTTAACGTAGCTTTCATCTACACGACAATCTATAGTTCCTGCTCCAGATTTAGCAAAACTATCTTTATAATACTCAACCTTATCGTTATAGAATTTACTATAATTCTGTCTTACTTTTTTAGAACCTGTATTTACCAACATAAGCTCACCAGATTCTGTGTCCTGCATTTGCACCATCCCTAAATTTGGGATAGCTTCTTCACTCTTGTCGTAAATACGAATTCCGGTAATATCATGCTTTCCGGCTGCAATTTTTAATGTTTGCTTATAATCGTCTGCAATAAAATCGCTCAACACAAAAACAATGGCTTTTTTCTTCATGACGTTTCTCATGAATTTTAAAGCCTCGGCAACGTTTGTGCCTTTACTTTTAGGTTTAAGCTCAATTAACTCTCGAATAATACGCAATACATGAGAACGTCCTTTTTTAGGCGGAATATACAATTCGATTTCATCTGAAAACAAAATCAATCCTATTTTATCGTTATTTTGGGTTGCTGAAAATGCTAATGTTGCAGAAATTTCTGTTATAATTTCGTTTTTAAATTGCTGGTCTGTACCAAACAATTCTGAACCCGAAATATCAACCATAAGAAGCATTGTAAGCTCTCTTTCTTCTTCAAAAACCTTAATGTGTGGCAGATTGGTTCTTGCCGTTACATTCCAATCTATATTTCTAACATCATCTCCATATTGGTACTGGCGAACTTCGGAAAAAGTCATACCACGACCTTTGAAAGTCGAATGGTATTCGCCTCCAAAAATATGATCAGACAAACGGCGTGTCTTAATCTCGATTTTACGTACTTTTTTTAGTAATTCTTTAGTATCCATTTTCTTTTAATATGCAGTCATCAGCATGTAGTATGCAGTCCAAAAATGCGAAATCGCTATCTTTTATCTTATGTTAATTTATTGTAATAAACCATGATTCGAGCAAGCAAGCGCCAGCTGAACACTGTTTACTGAAGATTCATTTATGGCACCTCAACTACATTAACAATCTTATTAATTATGTCTTCGCTCGTTATGTTTTCGGCTTCAGCCTCATAAGTAATTCCAATTCTGTGACGTAATACATCGTGTACCACTGCTCGCACATCTTCTGGTATTACATAACCACGACGCTTAATAAAGGCGTAACATTTTGCTGCTGTAGCAAGATTAATACTTCCACGAGGAGAAGCACCAAAAGAGATTAATGGTTTTAAATCTTCTAATTTATATTGCTCTGGATAACGTGTTGCGAAAATAATATCCAAGATATATCTCTCGATTTTATCATCCATATACACTTCTCTAACAGCTTCTTGAGCTCTTAATATTTGCGAGACAGAAACTACAGGATTTACTTTCTCCCAAGACCCTTTTAAGTTGGCTCTCATAATTAACTGCTCATCATCCTTTTTAGGATAATCGATTACAGTTTTAAGCATAAATCTATCTACCTGTGCTTCTGGCAAAGGATAAGTACCTTCTTGCTCTACAGGATTCATTGTAGCCATTACTAAAAACGGCTTATCTAAAACAAAAGTTTCATCACCAATAGTAACTTGCTTTTCTTGCATTGCTTCTAATAAAGCAGATTGCACTTTTGCTGGCGCCCTGTTTATCTCATCGGCAAGTACAAAATTTGCGAAAATTGGTCCTTTTTTAATAGAGAAATCATTCTCCTTCATGTTGTATATAAGTGTACCCACAACATCTGAAGGTAATAAATCTGGAGTAAATTGAATACGACTAAAACTACCATCTACAGCTTTAGACAAGGTATTAATGGCTAATGTTTTTGCTAAACCAGGAACTCCTTCAAGTAAAATATGTCCTTGACCCAAAAGGCCAATTAATAAACGCTCGATCATGTGTGTTTGACCAACGATTACTTTGTTCATTTCGTAGACTAGTAAATCGACAAAAGCACTTTCTTTTTCAATTTTTTCGTTAATTGATTTTATATCAATTGCACCTGTTTCTTCCATCTTTTAATAAATTTTAAATGTCCAATATAGTATCGAATATTAAGACCTGCAAATTGTTAATAATTTATTTGCAATCGTGTTAATAATTGGTTAAAAATTCAAGCATTTAAAGGAAGTTATAGCGATTTCTTTGGTATTTTTAAGGTTTTATTAGTATTTCACAAAATAATTTCTGCTTAAGCAGAAAAGAAAATTAAATTTTAATGACAAAAAGTAACTACTCACAAATTATTGCTGGCACTATGACTTGGGGAATTTGGGGAGCCTCACTTTCTAAATCAGAAATTGCAAAACGCATACATCATTGTATTGAAAATGGCATCACCACTTTCGATCATGCAGATATCTATGGAGGATACACCACAGAAAAAGATTTTGGTGATGCTTTTTTAGAAAGCGGTATCGATAGAAATAATATAGAATTCATCTCGAAATGCGGCATCCAGCTTCAAGATAAATCTCGACCAAAAAACAAGGTAAAGCATTATAATTATAGTAAAGAATATATTATCGCTTCCGCTGAAAAATCCCTTCAAAACCTAAAAACAGAGTATCTTGATCTACTTTTACTACACAGACCTAGTCCATTAATGGAACCTGAAATTATAGCTGAAGCTTTTAAAACTCTTCGCGATAGCGGAAAAGTAAAACGTTTTGGTGTTTCTAACTTTACAGCATCGCAAATAGAACTAGTTTCAAAACATACAGAAGTTTCTGTAAACCAGATTGAATTTTCTTTAACACAAAATTCAGCGCTGCATAACGACACATTAAACTATATGAAAACCAATTCTATTACAGCAATGTCTTGGTCACCTTTAGGCTCTGTATTTAGAGAAGATAACGAACAATCAAGACGCATACACAAACAATTAGGAGCGTTAACAGAAAAATATAACGCAACCGAAGACCAACTACTTTTAGCCTGGATTTTAAAGCATCCTTTAAATATTCATCCTGTAATTGGCACTACCAATTTAAAAAGAATGACAAATGCCGTTAAAGCAACAAACCTAAATTTAGATTTAGAAGATTGGTTTTTAATACTAGAAGCTAGCCAAGGACATAAGGTAGCATAACAACTTTTTTTTACAACATAGATTAAGCAAATAGATAACATTAATAAGATTCCTACTTTCTAAGGAAATAAATATGAAAAAAACAGCATTAATTACAGGAGCAACAAGTGGAATAGGAAGAGCAACAGCTCACGAATTTGCCAAGCAAGGTATTAGATTAATAATTTGTGGTAGACGCCAAGAAAGATTAGAAACCATACAAAAAGGATTGAGCAAACTTACAGATGTACACATATTAAACTTTGATGTACGCGATAAAAACGCTGTGTTTTCTGCTATCGAGTCACTTCCTGATAATTTTAAAAATATAGATATTTTAATTAACAATGCAGGAAATGCACACGGCTTAGACCCAATACAAAAAGGTAGTCTGGAAGATTGGGATGCCATGATGGATATTAACGTAAAAGGATTACTATATGTCAGCAAAGCTATAATACCACAGATGACGGAAAGACAATCTGGACACATAATTAACATTGGATCTTCTGCCGGAAAAGAAGTCTACCCAAAAGGAAACGTGTATTGCGCAAGTAAACATGCTGTAGTTGCCGTAACCGAAGGCATGCGAATGGACTTAAATCCTTTTGGAATAAAAGTAGCTGCCATAAACCCAGGCTTAGTAGAAACTGAATTTTCTCAAGTACGTTTTAAAGGAGAAGCAATTGCCGATAATGTTTATAAAGGATACAAAGCCTTACAACCAGAAGATGTTGCAGATGTTATTTATTTTGCAATTTCAAGACCAGCTCATGTTAATATTGCGGACGTTTTAATGTTTTGCACTGCACAAGCTAGTAGTACTATTGTAAAAAAAGAGATATGATAAACTGGTTAAAAACCGAGTGGCAAAACTTAGCTTCTAAATATTGTAATAATACTTTAGCCGAAGAACTTTGGGCTGAAATTGAAACTAATTACACTCAAAAAACCAGACATTACCATAATTTGGCGCACATTCATAATATGTTGCTGCAAGCCGAAACTTATAAAACAGAAATTAAAGACTTTGAAGCTTTACAATTCGCTATTTGGTATCATGATATTATCTATAAATCTTCAAAAAAGGACAATGAAGATAAAAGCGCTCTTTTTGCTGAAAAACGATTAAAATCAATCAATTTCGATTCAAAAAGAATAGAAAATATTGAAAAACTGATTATCTCAACTAAAAAACACGAATTAGCTATAGATAAAAACAGAGACAACGCATACCTTTTAGACATAGATCTATCCATTTTAGGTTCAGATTGGGACACCTACCAAACATACATTAGCAACATTAGAAAAGAATACATAATCTATCCAGATTTTATATACAAACCTGGCCGAAAGAAAGTATTAAAACACTTTTTAGACAGAAAAACGTTGTACTTTACAGATGTATTTAGAAATAAACACGAAACTCAAGCAAGAGAAAACTTGAAAAAAGAAATAGAGTTATTATGAGATTAAGAATCGTTGTGTTTATTATGACTATTTGTTTTACTGCTCTTTCTTGCAAAACAAAAACCGAGAATACACTTGCAATTTCTAACACTTCTGTTACAAAAACAAAAGATGCTCCTATTCTAAGTTATATAATAAATCCAAAAAAGACGTCTTTAAAATTCTATTGGAAAAACGAAAAAGATAGTATTATTAAAACCTTTAAAAATCTTAAAAAAGAAGTTGAAACTAATAATCAAGAACTCCTTTTCGCAATGAATGGAGGCATGTTTAAAAAAGACTATTCACCACAAGGTTTATATGTACAAAAAGGAAAAACACTATCTAAATTAGATACTATTAATAAAGGTTTTGGGAATTTTTACCTACAACCAAATGGCGTCTTTTTAATTACCGAAAATGGCATACCAATAATTACTAAAACACAAGATTTAAAAATCTATAAAGATATTTATTATGCAACCCAATCTGGGCCAATGTTGGTTATTAATGGAACGTTACATCCAAAATTCAACAAAGGCTCTTTTAATTTAAATATTAGAAATGGAGTTGGAGTCTTACCAAATGGAGATCTCCTATTTGCGATGTCTACAGAGAAAATTAATTTTTATGACTTTGCCACTTTCTTTAAAAACAAAGGCTGTGAAAATGCACTATATTTAGATGGTTTTGTCTCTAAAACCTACTTACCTTCAAAACAATACAAACAACTAGAAGGTGAATTTGGAGTTATTATTGCCGAAACCAGACTAATAAACGACAATTAATAAAATTCTGTTTTAGCAGAAATAAGCATGATTAATAAACGTCTTTTAATTAAAAACTTACTAGCTCACAACGATGAGAATAGTTTTTATGATAAAAAACGAAAAATAAATATTGGACAAAAAGAAGGCAAAGCTAAGTTTTTAAAGCACGTTTGCGCACTTTCTAATAGCAATCCTAAAAATAATTCCTTTATTGTTATTGGCGTTGAAGACGAAGACAATACTATTGTTGGTGTTGATTTTTTTGACGATTCAAAAATTCAAAACTTAATAAATGCCTACCTCAGCAATCCTCCAATTGTGCAATACGAAAACATTCCGTTTCCACATTTACCAGACCATAAAGTGATTGGCCTAGTTACTATTCGGGCTATTGATGGCTTAACTTCTTTAAGAAAAAATATTTGGAAATATTATGGAGGTACTGTCTTTTTTAGAGATGGAAGCATAAGCATGCCCAAGACTTTTAAAAGCGAGATTAAAGATGTAAATTCTAAAATTGTTGAAGCCATTGAAAACAACTCACACAATAATATAGAACATACACTTGATAGTGTTTTCAATTTCATGAATAAGCGAAAAGACTACAATCCACAATACAAAGTCTTTAAAGAATATTTTGTTTTGTGCTGGGCTGGGCAGAAAAAAGAAGTTAAAAATGAGGTATTTTTCTCTCGCGTAGACATAGAACTTATTAACGAGCAGGTACGTTTATTTTATTCAGCCTTAGACGAGGTTTCAATACTAATTGACGGTGATAGTTTTAAAATTACAGAATACGTCTCTTTAGGGCTTCAAAACAATAATAAATATTATCCTTTAGAAGAAACGGTTATTCAATTTCATGATAATGCTAGCTATACTATTGAATCTACTTTGGTTTTTCAGCCTCCAAAATTCAACACAAAAACACTACACCATATTTACAATGCTAATAATGCATTGCTAGACGCTTTAAAAAAAGGAAAGCCACTCACTGTATTACAAGAAAAGGATATTAACAATTTACCCGCCACATTTCTTCTTTGCTATTTAAATGGTTTTAGCGAAGCCATAAATAAACTAATCGACGCAAAACCTTACCTAAAAAAACATAGCAACACCACTTATACACATTATAAAGAATCACTTAGAATTTTACGCAAAGTAAAATACAATTAACAACATTGAAATAAAATTATATAAAAAAAAACCGCCACTTGTTTTAAAGCAGCGGTTTTGAGTTTTAAGATACTAAATAGTCTTTATTTTCCACCATCTAAAACATCTTGCCATGCTTTTAATTTTTGCCATTGCCCTAAAGCAGCCATTTTAGCCTGCTCTGGCCAAGTACCTGGCTTATGTATCTCGAAGCGCTTTCCTCCACTACTTAAAATCTCTTGGCATTTCTCTACAGTACAATCTGCTAATCCAGCCCAAGTAGTTACATCGTGATTGTGAAATAATTCCTTAATTTTTGGACCAATACCTTCAACAACGGTTAAATCATCTTGATTTACTTTTTTTCCAATTACAGCTTTTGCTGCTGCTGCATCGAAAGCAACTGCAGTTACTCCGTTAGAATTCACAGAAACAGCTCCTGCAGCAAAACTTGATACTGCTTTATTATCTATTGGTGCTCCAGCTACTTCTCTAGAAGAATTACCTCCTGAAAATGTGGATTTTTTACTAGACTTACAAGCCTCTAAATCTGCTTCTAATTTTGCTATTCTATTTTTGTAAACATCTACGTCTATTTGCTTTGTAGTCTCATCACTACCACCACCTAAAAGTCGACCCAATAGATAGCCTAAAATTCCACAAATTACTCCTACTAGTAATGGTATTAACCAGCATGGTATGTTTGATATTAATAAAGTCATAATTATATACGTTTTTAATTGTTAGTTTAATGTTACTACTACTCTTCTATTTTTTGCCTGACCTTCGTCTGTACTATTATCTGCAATTGGCTCGTCTGGTCCTTTAGAAGAAGAATTAATATTACTTGAAGAGATTCCGTTTCTTACTAAATAACTTTTAGCAAATTCTGCCCTATCTAAGCCTAATCTCACGTTATTATCTCGATTTCCAGTATTATCCGTATGACCTATTGTTTTTATAGAAGCATTATCTGCCTTATCTATATATTTTACCATTTTAGATACTTTTTCACGCTGCTCTGCATTAAGATTTATTGATGCCGAAGCGGTATCAAAATACAACACTAAAGGATTTGCAACTATAGCATCATGAAGCTCTTTTAATTCATCGACTTGACTGGTATCGTTAGCATCTCTAGTTTTAATAGTATAAGATAAAGGCCCAAAATAAGTATTTGTAGTATCTGGCACTAAACTAACATCTAGCTCACCATATGTGTTTATTACTTTTGAAGACATACCATGAGCCACAAAATAATTTTTAACAGCATTTGCTCTTGCTAATCCTAGATTAGGAAATGCAGATGTATTATTTTCATCACTAGTATAATGTCCTGTAATATCAATACTTTTAGTAGGATTATCCTTTAAGTAGGTTGACATCCTTTCTAATTGCGCTTTTAAACCTTCAGACACTGGTTCTAAAATAGAAAAATCAGAACCTTTAAAATTAAAGTTCTCGTTAGCATCAAATTTTAAACTACTTTTCGAATCTATTACTGAAAAAGCGTTTTTTGTTGCGGCTTTTACTTCTGGTTCTGCAACATTATTCTCGATTTCCGCCTCTTTATTTGAAGCTTCCAAACATGGCTTGCAACAAAAGAAATAGTACAGAATAGTACCAAGAATAATGGTTAGCAAAATACCAAGAAGATAACTGGTTTTTTTACTCATTATAATTTTGATTTAAGTTAGTAAGCCTCAAGTTATTAAAAAACCATTAAATTTTAACAGTTTTTTTAATAAATTAAAAATCAAGGTGTTAAAAATCGATTAAATCAATATTATTTAGGGTAAAATAACAAATATCATCAAAATAGAAGTCGTGATTATTTACTTTAAAAGTTAGAAATAATAGCTTCTTTTCCAAATTGAAAATTTACACCTAGACCGATTATAGCAAATTGAGCACGATCGAAACGTGATTGTAAGTTTGGAGAAGTATTAATTTTAGTTTTATCGTTTCGGTAAGCATAATATAGGTTAATAGAGAAATTTGGAGCAATAAAGTAATCCAAACTAACTTCAAAAGCCCTTATTTTTGCTTTATCTATCTGGTACGCCTCATTACCAGCATTATATTCATTTTTATGCCTAGCTTCTCCAAAAAGACTAGCATTAACATTAAAGGCTAGTTTTTCTATAGGACGGTATTCATATCCTAAAAATAAATAATGACTACCAACACGTGTTTTATCGTAATTACCTGTTATTTCAATATTAGTATTTTCGAAATAAGAAAATCCGGAGGAACCGCCCAAAAAGAAACCATCATAAACAAACAGCTTAAATTTTAAAGCATAGCCTCCTTTTCCTTTATAAGCCAAGCCAAAATACTTATCACCA
Organism: uncultured Lacinutrix sp.; assembly: GCF_947500605.1. Taxonomy (GTDB): domain Bacteria; phylum Bacteroidota; class Bacteroidia; order Flavobacteriales; family Flavobacteriaceae; genus Lacinutrix. The sequence goes on from NZ_CANMSJ010000002.1 coordinate 288,107, forward strand.
GATGGATTAACAACGTTATAAGCAACACCAAAAGACCCCTTAACTCCATAGTCAAGCATAGAACTATTTTCATGCTCTTCATCATCTTTAGATTCTACTTCTTGACACCATAATGAAAGTGTAAACATAGAAAACATTAAAACGAATACAAATTTAATAACTGAAGTTGATGTCATAATTTTCTTGATTAATTATATAAGTTTCTATTGTTTCTGCACCACCATTAATACTATAACCAAACTCAATTGTTCCCGTTATAAAAGAGCTTGAAGTATTTTCATAGTCAGGACTATCATCATTTAGAGTTCTAAATACAGATACCATTCTATTACAATTACTAAGAGCTTCGTCTAAAACACCATTTACAAAAACCTCTTCACACAATGGACTTTGGTAACTTATATAAAAGTCAAGAGTTGATCCTGGAGGACTTGTTCTTGTGATATTAAAATTGATATTTGCTTTCTTTTTTAAACTCACCTCATCAAGGTTGAAAATAAAATTTTGAGGCTCAAAATCAAAAGTATCTGAAGAATAAATATAATTTGTACGCGAATCTCCTCCATCTACAAAAATGAAAAAATCCTGATCACTATCAAACAAAGACGCTACAGAGAAATCGCCATTCTCATCACTATTACTACTTCCTAAAAGATATTCTCTATCTCCATTTAAAGTAGGATAAAAACCCGTAAACCTTGCAGCTTCTGTATAAACACCAACAAATACATTTGGAATAGCAACGACATTCTCATCTACCGTTACACCAGTAACCTCTATCCTAACATTTCTATCGAATTGTACTTCGCAACTAAATACAAGAAATATTATTAATATTATAAGCGTGGTTTTTTTATACATGAGCGATTTGTTTGGTTAGTACTACTTTTCTATAGATGCAAGAAAACTAAAAGGTTGCGTCTAGAAATAAAAAAAGCCACATCTTTCGATGTGGCTTTACAATATAACTTAATACTTAAATATTATAGATCAAATTTAATACCTTGAGCCAAAGGCAATTCGTCTGAATAATTTACTGTATTTGTTTGTCTTCTCATGTAAACTTTCCAAGCATCAGATCCAGACTCACGTCCACCACCTGTTTCTTTTTCACCACCAAAAGCACCACCAATTTCGGCACCAGAAGTTCCAATATTTACATTAGCAATACCACAATCTGAACCAGCGAATGACAAGAACTTTTCAGCTTCTTTTAATTCGTTTGTCATAATTGCAGAAGACAATCCTTGTGCAACACCATTTTGAGTATCGATAGCATTTTCAACGTCTCCAGAATATTTTATTAAATATAAAACAGGAGCAAAAGTTTCAGACTGTACGATTTCGAAATCATTTTCAGCCTCAATAATTGCTGGTTTTACGTAACATCCAGATTCAAATCCTTCACCTTCTAAAACACCACCTTCTACTAATACGTTCCCACCTTCAGCTTTAGCTTTTTCAATTGCAGCTAAATAAGTGTTAACAGAGTCTTTATCTATTAATGGTCCGATATGATTTTTTTCATCTAAAGGATTACCAATTGTTAATTGCCCATAAGCTCCAACAATAGCATCTCTTACTTTATCGTAAACCGATTCGTGTATAATTAATCTTCTTGTAGATGTACAACGTTGTCCACAAGTTCCTACAGCACCAAAAACAGCACCAGGAACAACTACTTTTAAATCTGCAGTTGGCGTAATAATAATTGCATTATTCCCTCCTAACTCTAATAAAGATTTTCCAAAACGTTCTGCAACTGTTGCACCAACAATACGTCCCATTCTTGTAGAACCTGTAGCAGATATTAATGGAATTCTATGATCTGTAGTCATCATTTCTCCTACTTTGTAGTCTCCATTAATGATACAAGAAATGCCTTCTGGCAAGTTATTTTCTTTTAAAACCTCAGCAATTATGTTTTGACAAGCAATAGAACAAAGCGGTGCTTTTTCTGAAGCTTTCCAAACACAAACATCACCACAAACCCATGCTAAAGCTGTATTCCAAGCCCAAACTGCAACTGGGAAGTTAAATGCAGAAATAATACCAACAACACCTATAGAATGCCATTGCTCACGCATAACGTGACCTGGACGTTCAGATGGAATTGTTTGCCCATTTAATTGTCTAGATAAACCTACTGCGAAATCACAGATGTCAATCATTTCTTGAACCTCTCCATAACCTTCTTGCAAAGATTTTCCCATTTCGTAAGAAACTAACTTTCCTAAAGGTTCTTTTAATTCTCTTAATTTATTTCCAAACTGACGCACAATCTCACCTCTTTGAGGCGCTGGCATTGCTCTAAAAGATGTAAATGCAGCTGTTGCTGATTCCATTACTTTCTCGTAGTCTGCTTTTGTAGTTGTTGTAACTTTTCCAATTAAAGAACCATCTGTTGGTGAAAATGAAGAAATTGCCTCTCCACTACCAAAGTTATTAGAACCTGTAGATGTTCCATCGTTTACTTCTTTAACACCTAATTGTTTTAGTGCTTCTTTTATTCCGAAATCAGCTGAAATTGCCATAATATATCTTGAATTTTTAAGAATTATTAAATTTTTAGCGAATATACTAATAAATCTATGTTTTTAAGGTTATAACTTTCTTAAAAATAGTAACTTTATTGCGGCTAATAGTCGAACCTAAAAACAAAGAAAAATAACGCTCTACAATCCCTTTCTTCATAGAGTAAAGCAACGTATTTAGTTTTTTAAAGATGACACCTAAGGCTATTAAAATTTACTAATAAAAAAATTTAACAAAAACATAACAATTAACCAAAGACTAAATACAAACTTTCTAGCGTAATTATATTAATAAGAATACTCTTACCTGTTTTCTTCCATCGTTATTAATCTTTAAAACCAACACTCCTATGCAATTAAAATCAATTTTTGCCCTAATTCTCTGTATCGCTCTAGCACAGTCTTGTAAGAAAAAGGTAACCGAAACCGACAACCTTTTTAAGTTTAAAGACTACATAAGCTACACAACTTCTGGTTTAGTTTCTAAAACTAGTAGTGTTCAAATTAGCTTAGCTAAAGAAGTTGAAGCATGGGAAGTTGGCAACGAAATTGATGCTAGCATAATCTCCATTTTACCTAATGTTTCTGGAAATTTAAAAGTAGCCAATAAACACGCTTTAACTTTTACACCTAACGAAAATTTAAAACCAGACACAGAATATTCGGTAACCGTAAAATTAGATAAGATTTACAACGATATGCCTTCTGGTTTTTCAGAATATACTTTTCAATTTAAAACCATAGCACCAAACTTTAATGTAAGCACAAACAATTTACAATCTTACGACAAGGAATGGCAATATTTATTAGGTGTTGTAAAATCTGCAGATAATATTACCACAGATCAAGCAAAGGAATTAATTGAAGCATCACAAGGAGGAAGACAATTAAACATAGAATGGAACGAAGAGCGCGTACCTGCAAGAGCTTTCGAATTTAAAATTGATAGCATAAGTCGTAAAATTGAGGATAGTGAAATTTTAGTAAAATGGAATGGAAAAGCAATAGACGCAGATAATTCTGGTGAAAACACAGTTATTATACCTGGTAAAAACAACTTTACGATTACCAAAATAGATGTTGTACAAAATCCAGAACAATATCTTTCTATTAATTTTTCTGATCCTATTAAAAAACAGCAAAATTTTGATGGCTTAGTAACTATTCAAAATACAAAAAACCCAAAATACATTGTAGATGGTAATGTTTTAAAAGCCTATCCAGATTCTAAAATAACAGGAAATGTTCAAGTAGATATTTTTCAAGGCATAAAAAACACGGAAGGTTATAAATTGAAAAAACCTTTTTCTGAAACCATTTCTTTCGAAGAAGTTAAACCTCAAGTAAGATTAGTAAATAGCGGTGTAATACTACCAAACTCACAAGAATTAAAATTTAATTTTGAAGCCGTAAACCTTAAAAAAGTAGACTTAAGGGTTATTAAAATATACGAAGACAATGTGCTCCAGTTTTTACAAGACAACGAGTTACAAGGCGGTAATAACAACAGCATAAAACAAGTTGGTAGAAGAATAGCAAAACAAACGATTACCCTAGTAAATGACGGCGTAGAAAACACTGGCAAATGGAAAACCTACAGTGCAGATCTTTCTAAAATATTTAATGCAGATCCTGGTGCGCTTTATAGAATAGAACTAAGCTTTAAAAAGGACTATTCTTTTTACGATTGCTCTGTAAACCAAAACATAACAAATTCTGAAGATAATGACGATTACTACGAAGACGAGTATTACGAAGAGGATTACTACGGAGATTATAATGAAAGCACAACCGAAGACGACGACCTTCGTGAAGAAGAATACTGGGATAACATAACTTACAGGTACAGAAGTAGAAACTATAACTGGAGAGAATACGACAACCCATGTCACGATGCTTATTATAACGAAGATCGCGAAGTGTCTCAAAATTTATTAGCATCAAACCTAGGTGTTATTGTAAAAAAAGGCGCAAATAACAATTACTACTTTGCGGTAACAAACATATTAAATACCAATATTGAAGCTGGCGCTAAAATAACATTATACAACTACCAACAACAAGAGATTTCTAGTACAACAACAGACCAAGAAGGTTTAGCAAAAATAGAAACTAATAGTCATGCTTCATTTGTAATTGTAAGCAAAGGCAACAACAAAACATATATTAAACTAAGGGACGGACAAGCTTTATCCCTTAGTAAGTTCGATGTTTCTGGAAACCATTTACAGCGCGGTCTTAAAGGCTATATTTATGGCGAACGTGGTGTTTGGAGACCTGGAGACTCACTTCACCTTACATTTATACTAGACGATAATGGTAACAAATTACCTAAAGGTCATCCTGTAAAAATGGAAGTTACAGATCCTAATGGCAAATTAGCTTACAAGAAAATAACTAGCGAAAGTGTTAACGATTTTTACACCTTTACAGTACCAACTTCTACCAATAACAAAACAGGTAATTGGAACGCTAAAGTAAGTGTTGGTGGCGCTACTTTTTACAAAGGTTTAAAAGTTGAAACAGTAAAACCAAACCGATTAAAAATTAAAGTAGATTTTAAAGATGAAATACTCTCTGGTAGCGAAGCATTAAAGGGAACACTTAATGTAAACTGGTTACATGGAGCACCTGCCAAAAATGTTAAAACCGAAATTAAAGCAAAATTTAGCAACGCATATTATCCTTTTAAAAACTACAAAGAGTATGTGTTTAGAGATCCTTCGCGTTCTTTTTCTCAAGAAGAATTAAATGTTTTTGAAGGTAATGTAGATGAAGACGGTTTTACTGAAATCAAGAACAAACTAAGTGTAGGACAAAACGCACCCGGAATGTTAAACGTACAATTTTTAGTACGTGCTTTCGAGAATGGCGGCGATTTCTCTATGGATGCTTTTACAAAACAATATGCACCATACAAATCTTTTGTAGGACTGCGTTCACCTAAAGGTCGCGCTTACGATTCTTTTTATACCGACGAAAACCAAACCTTTGATATTGTTGTAGTAGACGATCAAGGAAATCCTATAAAAAGAAACGGATTAGAAGTAAAAGTTTATAAAGTAGAATGGCGCTGGTGGTGGAACTCATCTTACGACAATTTATCAAAATACACATCGAGCTCGTTCCACAAACCTTTTATTAGCAGTAAACTAAATACAGATTCCAAAGGAAAAGCAAGCTTAACTATTAATGTTCCTGAAGAAGAAGGCGGACGTTATCTAATTCGTGTTTACGATCCTAAAAGTGGTCACGCTACAGGTCGCACAGCTTATTTTTACAAAAATTGGTGGAAAAAACAACCAAGCGGAGACAAAGAAGCTGCTAAAATGTTAGTTTTTTCAGCAGATAAAGAGAACTACAATGTTGGTGAAACAGCAAAAATAACATTCCCATCAGGAACAGAAGGTCGTGCATTAATTTCTATAGAAAACGGCACAGAAGTTATTGAGTACAAATGGGTAAAAACAAAAGCAGGAGAAACTGTTGTAAATATTCCTATTACTAAAGCAATGGCACCAAATGTGTTTGTAAACATTTCATTATTACAACCACACGCTCAAACTGCTAACGATTTACCATTACGTTTATATGGTGTAATCCCAATTCTAGTTGAAGATCCAAACACTAAACTAGAACCAGAAATTAGAATGCCTAGCGTTTTACGTCCAGAGGAAGAGTTTACGGTTATTGTTTCAGAAAAAAACAATAAAGCCATGACTTATACCATTGCAATGGTAGAAGAAGGTTTACTCGATTTAACTCGATTTAAAACACCAAATGCGTGGTCTGCCTTTTACGCTAGAGAAGCTTTAGGTGTAAAAACATGGGATATTTATGATGATGTTATTGGCGCTTATAGCGGAAGTATAGATCAAATATTCGCTATTGGTGGAGATGGAAGTGCCGCAGATGGAAAAAATAAAAAAGCAAACCGTTTCAAGCCTGTAGTAAAAGTACTAGGTCCTTTTAAAATGGAAGCTGGCGGAAGAAAAACGCACAGCATTAAAATGCCAAATTATATTGGAGCTGTAAGAACAATGGTTGTTGCAGGTAATACTAAAACTGAAGCTTATGGAAGTACAGACAAATCTGTAGAAGTTAAAAAGCCATTAATGGTTTTAGCAACATTGCCAAGAAAATTAAGTCCTGGTGAAAAAGTAACACTTCCTATTACTGTTTTTGCAATGGAGCCTAATATTAAAAATGTTGATATTGAACTTAAATTAAGTAACGGCATTAAAATAATTGGTGAGCAATCTAAAAAACTAACTTTCGCTAAACCAGATGAGCAAATGGCTTATTTTGAGTTAGACGTAAGTCAGGCAAACGGCATAAATACTGTAGAAGTTATTGCTACTGGAAATGGAGAAAAATCAACCTACAAAGTAGAATTAGATGTTGAAAATGTAAACCCAATTAGTTCTAAGGCGCTAGAGCAAACACTAGAAAAATCAGCCTCAGCTAGTCTCGATTTCGATACGTTTGGAGTAGTTAATTCAAATAGTGCAACGGTTGAGTTTTCAACTATGCCACCAATGGATTTCTCTCGTAGACTTCAATATTTAGTACAATATCCTCATGGTTGTGTAGAACAAACGACGTCAGGAGTGTTTCCGCAGTTATATTTAAATGAGATTTTTGATATTCCGTTAAAGAAAAAACAAGAAATTCAATCTAATATCGAAAGTGGAATTAAACGTCTCGGAAATTTCCAAAGACCAAATGGTGGCATGTCTTACTGGATGGGAGAAAATAATGCTAACGATTGGGGAACAAGTTATTCTGGACACTTTATGATTGAAGCCGAAAAACTAGGATTCGTTCTTCCGCTTACTTTTAAAAGCAATTGGATTAAGTACCAAAAAGAAGCCGCCAGAAGCTGGAGACCAAGCTACAAAACATATAATAGCGATTTAGCACAAGCCTACAGATTATACACATTAGCTTTAGCAGGAAGCCCAGATTTAGGAGCAATGAACAGACTTAAAGAGTTTAGTGAAATCTCTAACGAAGCAAAATGGAGATTAGCAGCTGCTTATGCATTAGCAGGACAAACAGAAGCTAGTAAAGCTATTTCTAAAACAGCAAACATAGAGTTTCAAGCACCTAGACATAATTACTACACTTATGGATCTATAGATAGAAATCGTGCCATGGCATTAGAGACTATGGTTTTAACCAAAGATTCTAGAATGAAAGAATTATCTAAAACTTTAGCAAAAGATCTTTCAAGTAACCGTTGGATGAGTACACAAACTACAGCCTACAGTTTACTTGCTATGTCGAAAATGGTTAAAGAAAACGGAGGAAAATCTCTTGATTTAGAATATACTATAAATGGTAAAACCGAAAGCATAAATACCAAGAGCGCTATTGCACAAAGAGAACTAAAAATTAACGATGGTAATAATAAATTAAGCTTTAAAAACAAACAAGGCAATGTTGTTTATGTTCGTGTTTTAAATTCAGGAAAACTACCTCTAGGAGAAGAGCTAGTAGAGCAAAGAGGCTTAAGCACAAGTGTTGTTTATAAAGATTTAAAAGGAAATACTATAGAAATAGACAACCTAAAACAAGGTCAAGATTTTGTTGCAACAGTAACGGTTTCAAATCTTAAAAACGAACGTGTTACAGATGTTGCATTAACTCAAATATTTCCTTCTGGTTGGGAAATTGTAAACACTCGATTTACCGCCTTTGGAAATGCCGCTAAAAGAAGCGATGCGCGTTTTACAGACATTCGAGATGATAGAGTTAATTTCTATTTCGATTTAAACAAAAAAGGACAGTATGGAACCAATACATTTAATGTTATGCTAAACGCATCGTATTTAGGAACCTACTATTTACCAGGAGCTCAAGCCGAAGCAATGTACGATAACGAGTTTCTAGTACGTACAAAAGGAAAATGGGTAACTGTAGAAAAGTAATTTAATTCCTGCGAAAGCAGGAATCTAAGATAAAAAAACCAATATGATTTGAATATGAATATTAATAAAGGACGCTTTATTTACAACACTTTCAAGTGATAACAAACCAACTAGAATGTTTAAATGTCATATTAATTTTAAAACAACACATTATGAAAACGACAAAACATTTTATCACAGCAATTTTATTATTATTCGTAGCATTTTGCTACAGTCAAGATTATGCGTATGTAAACGCAGATAGCGGTTTAACCGTTAGAGAAAGACCAGATATTGGAGCCTCAAAATTAGGCAAGCTTATGTACAATGAAGCTGTTGAGGTAATAGAGAAAACCGATGTAAAATTGGTTGTAATAGACCAAGGCAATAAAGTTTCTGGAGAATGGGTGAAAATAAAAATGAATGGTTACCAAGACTTAAAAGGCTATGTTTTTAATGGTTTTTTATCTAAAAATAAGCTAGCGAAAATTGTTAATATAAAACTCACAGAAGCAGATATTCACATTAAAAACCTTTCCATTTATAATGACGACGAGCTTTTAGATCTAACAACTAATAATAGTCTAAATATTGGAATACATGTAAAAAACACACCTGGCAAAAAAACCATTGAAGTTAAAAACAACAACTATAAGAGTGTGAAAATTTTACAACGCTACCAAAACACTTTAAATATTATAGGTGAAGATTTACGTTGTGATTTATCTGAATGGAAACAATATGAATCTGAATGGAAACCAATCAAAAAAATTAATAATACAAGATTTCAAACATTAACTTACACTGAAGCTGATGCAAAACAATTTGTTCCAATTTCTATCGAAAATTTAAAAGCAATTGTAACAGAAAAATGTGGAGAAGATTGGTCTAAACGCATTGATAAAATTTCTAATATCAATCAATTTCCTATTAGTGTCGACACAAATGAAGTATTCTTAAAATTTATCTTAACCGATTTTGATGATAATGTTACAGAAAAAACAGTAACCTTTACAGTACCAAAACACGAGAAATAAACACAACTATTTCATAGAAAATAAATTATGAACAATTTTAAACCATACTACGCAGTGATCTTTACTTCTACCAGAACTGAAGGCGACAACGGTTATAACGACATGGCAGATTTAATGGAAACTTTAGCTAAAAAACAAAACGGTTTTATAAGCATAGATTCTGCTAAAAACGAAGTAGGAATCACTGTTAGTTATTGGGAAAGCTTACAAGCAATACAACATTGGAAACAACAAACCGATCATGCTTTAGCACAACAAAAAGGAATAAAAGACTGGTACAAATGGTATAATGTGCGTATTTGCAAAGTAGAACGTGAATATGAGTTTAATAAATAATTCAGCTCTCCTCTTATTTTAAGAGGACAATGAATTATAATTTTCACTAAAAGGAAATTATAATAAAGAGGAGTTAATATGATAAGATTTCTGTCTTTGCAGGAACTAAAATGAAAATAATATCCTACATAAAACGAAACAAAATAAAGTCGATAATTATCGCTTCACTTTTACTTGCCTATTATTTTTGCCTTCCAAAAGAACTTTTTAAAGATCCTACAGCAACAGTAATTACAAGTGCTAATAACACTTTATTAGGTGCACAAATAGCTAAAGATGGACAATGGCGTTTTCCAAAAAACGATAGTGTTCCAGGAAAATTTGAAGTTTGTATTATCAATTTTGAAGATGAATATTTTTACAAGCATCCAGGTTTTAATCCTATTTCGATAGTTAAAGCTTTAAAACAAAACATTAATTCTGGAGAAGTAAAACGCGGAGGAAGCACACTTACACAACAAGTTATTCGTTTATCGCGAAAAGGACAATCGAGAACGTATTTTGAAAAAATTAAAGAAATAATTTTAGCAACACGTCTAGAATTAAAAGAAAGCAAAGGTCAAATATTAGCCTACTATTCTAGTTATGCACCTTTTGGAGGTAACGTTGTCGGGATTGATGCAGCTTCTTGGCGTTATTTTAATAGAAATGCTCACGACTTATCTTGGGCAGAAAGCGCAACACTAGCTGTTTTACCAAATGCACCAAGCTTAATTTATCCTGGTAAAAACCAAAAACGATTACTAAAAAAACGCAATAGATTACTTGAAAAACTACTTAATAAGGAAATTATAGACTCATTAACTTATAGCTTATCAATAGCAGAAGGTTTACCACAAAAACCATATCCATTACCACAAATCGCACCTCATTTACTTCAAAAAATAGCAAAGTCTAATTATGGAGAACGTACACAAACAACAATAGACTGCAAGCTTCAAAGGCAAGCAAATAATGTAGTTTACAACCATTATAATTTACTGAAACAAAATGAAATTCATAATATTTCTGTTTTAGTTTTAGATGTAAAAACAAGAAAAGTACTTACCTATATTGGTAATGCTCCAACAACTAGCAAAAACCAAAAAGATGTTGATATTATAGACAAACCACGTAGTACCGGAAGTATTTTAAAACCCTTTCTATACGCTGCAATGTTAGATGCAGGAGATTTATTACCAAATGCTTTGGTAGCAGATGTACCAACACAGTTTGGGAATTATGTACCCGAAAATTACAATAAAGAATTTGATGGTGCAGTACCAGCAAGTCGCGCCTTGTCTCGCTCGTTAAACATACCAGCAGTAAGAATGCTTAGAGATTTTGGACTGGATAGATTTCATCATTATTTAAAAGATTTAAAACTTAGAGATGTAAAATACAATGCCAATCACTATGGCTTATCTTTAATACTTGGTGGTGCAGAAAGTAATTTATGGGATTTATGCAAAAGCTACGCGAGTTTTTCTTCAACATTAAATCACTTTAACGACTCTTCAAGCGAGTATTTTTCTAATGAATTTTGCGAACCTATATTCTATGCTTCGGAAACTATTGACTTCGGAAAAAAATCAGCAGAAAAAACACTGTTTGATGCCGCTTCAATTTATTTAACCTACGAAAGTTTAAAAGAAGTAAACAGACCAGAAGGTAACGAAAATTGGGAGTTTTTTGACGATTCTAAACAAATAGCATGGAAAACAGGCACAAGTTTTGGTTTTCGAGATGCATGGGCCATTGGCACAACAAAAGATTATGTTGTTGGTGTTTGGGTTGGAAATGCAGATGGAGAAGGAAGACCAGGTTTGGTTGGTGTTCAAGCAGCTGCTCCTATTCTGTTTGATGTTTTCGATTTATTACCAAATAGCGATTGGTTTAACAAACCATTTGACGAAATGCAAGAAATAAGTATTTGCAAAGAAAGCGGTTTTAGAGCTGGACAATATTGCGAGAATAACATTAAAAAGTTTGTTCAAAGAAGCGGACTTAAAACTAAACCGTGTCCTTATCATAAATTAGTCCATTTAGACGCTACAAAAACACATCAAGTAAATACATCATGCGAAGAATTAAATGCAATTACAAATACCTCATGGTTTATATTACCTCCTTTAATGGAATATTACTATAAATCTAAAAATCCGTTTTACAAAACACTACCTCCTTACAGAAATGATTGCGTTGGAAATCAACAAACAAGTATGCAATTCATTTATCCTAAGGACAATAGCATTATCTTTTTGCCAAAGGATTTTGATGGAAAAATAAATGCACTCATTTTAAAAATAGCACACTCTAAATCAGAGACTAAAGTGTTTTGGTATTTAGACACTCAATTTATCGGAGAAACCAATGGAATCCACGATTTACCTGTGACTCCGAACGAAGGGAAACACACCATTACAGTTGTTGATGAATTCGGAAACGAAATCAATAAAAGCATAGAAATTAGCAAGTAAAAATGTTAATTTTATTAGAATAATTTTTTATTACCCAAACAAAAACTCCTTTCATCGAATAAGAGTGCACTTTATCTATCTGTAAGCATATAGTTTGACAAATTAGTATATATTTAACATTCAATTTTGTAACAACACATCTAACACTAACCATAAAATGAAAAAAATTACTTTATTGTTGATTTTACTTTGTTTAAGTTTATCAATTAATGCACAAATTACAACCTATCCATACTCTGAAGATTTTGAAGCAGGTGATGGTGGATGGATTGCCGATAATGCAACAAATGGAACATGGACTTTAGGAACTCCTGCTGCAACTGTTATTAATAGTGCTGCCTCAGGAGTAAACTCATGGACTACAAATTTAACAGGAGATTATAATAATTCAGATAACTCTACAGTTACAAGTCCTATTTTTGACTTTTCAACTTTGGCTGCACCAGCTATTTCTTTGAGTATATGGTGGGAGTCAGAATTTAGTTGGGATGGCACAGTTTTACAATCTTCAATAGATGGAGGTACAACATGGGTTAATGTTGGAGCGCTAGGTGATGCAGGCAACTGGTATACAGATGGAACAATAGGCGGAAACCCTGGTGGTCAGCAAACAGGTTGGACAGGACGAAATGGTACAGGATCTAATGGTTGGGTAACAGGCAATCATGCACTAACAGGTTTAGCAGGACAATCTAGTGTAATATTACGTATCGCTTTTGGTTCAGATGGATCAGTTTCTAGTGAAGGTGTAGCTTTCGATGATATATCTGTTTTCGATGTAACATGTCCAGAACCTTCTGATTTTGCTTTAGTTAGCGCAACTTCAACTACCGCAACTCTATCATGGACAGCAGGTCCAACGACAGCATGGGAAATAGTAGTACAAGCTCCAGGAACAGGATTGCCTTCGGCAGCAGGTACAGCAACTACAAACAATCCACATACTGAAACGGGATTAACGCCAGCAACAAACTACGAAGCTTATATACGATCAGATTGTGGTGGTGAGTTTAGTATTTGGGTTGGCCCAATAAATTTTGCTACAGAATGCACAACATTTGTTGCTCCTTATACAGAAGGTTTTGAAAATGCAGGAACAATTCCTTTATGCTGGACAATGGATGGTGGTGAAGATTGGGAGTTTGCAGATAATGGAGGTTTTGACCATATTGGTAATAATGGAACATTAACTGGTTCTACTGCTACAAATGGTTATTTTGCTTGGGTAGATTCTTCAGGAACACAAGCAGCTGCAAATTTAACTACGCCTTTAATAGATGTTTCGGGTTTAACTACTCCAGCAATAACTTTTTATGAGATTAGTGATAATGAAGGTGATGCTAACTCACAACTAGACGTAGAAGTTTGGGATGGTGCTGCATGGAATCTAATGGCAACATATAATACAAATACTAGTGGTTGGGAACAGCGCACAATTAATATAAGTACACTAACTATTACTGGAGATGTTCAAGCTAGATTTGTTTTCTCAGAATTAGTGTCTGGTGATTTTAGTGATGATATAGCTATAGATGATGTTACTTTTGATGAGCTACCTACATGTGTAAACCCATCAAACTTAGTTGTTGATAGTACAACATCAACTACAGCTACTTTATCATGGACTGCTATCGGATCTGAAACAGTATGGGAAGTAACAGTACAAGCACTTGGCACTGGTACACCTACAACAGCAGGTGATTCTACTACATCTAATCCTTATGTTGCTACTGGATTAACACCAGCAACTTCTTACGAATATTATGTAAGAGCAGATTGTGGAGGTGGTGATTATAGCGACTGGATAGGAATAGGAACCTTCGATACAGAATGTACAACATATATAGCACCATATACAGAAGGTTTTGAAAATGCAGGAACTATACCTTTGTGTTGGACAATGGATGGTGGTGAAGATTGGGAATTTGCAGATGATGGAGGTTTTGACCATATTGGTAATGATGGAACATTAACTGGTACTACAGCTACCAACAATTACTTTGCTTGGGTAGATTCTTCAGGAGACGATGGACCATCAACATTATACACACCATTTGTAGATGTTTCTCCTTTAGCAACACCTACACTTTCATTTTATGAAATTAGTGATAATGAAGGTAATGCCAATTCTACTTTAGAGGTAGAGGTTTGGGATGGAGCAGCTTGGAATCTGATGGGAACATATAACACAAATACTAATGGTTGGGAAGAAATATTTATAGATTTAAGTGGGTTAACCATTACTGGAGATGTACAAGCGCGATTTATCTTTTCTGAAACAACTAATGATTTTTTCGATGATATTGCAATAGACGATGTTACTTTCGATGAGGCACCAACTTGTTTTGATCCAACCGCTACTTACACTATTATAGATGACTGTATCAATGGTTCTCAATTTTTAGTAGATATAGATGTAACTTATTTTGGTGGTGCAACATCTGTTTCAGTACAAGATAATCAAGGAGGTACTCCTGTTTCTGTTTCAACAACAACCGGTGTAACTCAATTTGGACCATATCCATTGAACACAGATGTTATTTTTACCGTAAGTAGCGAGCAAGACACTTGTTCTTCCACAAGTCCAACTATTAATCTTCCTACTTGTCCACCATCAAACGATAACTGTGAAAATGCTATTTCAGTAACTGCAAATGCAGATGGAAACTGTACTAATTTTGTAAGTGGTACTTTATTTGGAGCTACAACATCTCCACAAACTAATCCATGTACAGGAACAGCAAATGATGATGTTTGGTATACTTTTACAGCAATAAATACAGATCAAGCTATTAGTTTTAGTAATATTACAGGTCCAACAACATTTTTATCACATGGATTATATGAAGGAACGGATTGTAATAATCTTACAAACTTATATTGTAGTACTGCTGACGAAAGTATTGCAAATGGATTAACTGTAGGAAACACATACTACATAAGAGTCTTTACATTTAATAACGATCCTTTTCAAGATGTAACTTTCGATTTATGTGTGTACTCTATTCCTCCTCCAATTACAACTAGTATAACACAATACACTGTTACAGAATTAGTAGAAGATATATTAGTAAATTCTCCATGTTCAACAATAAGTAACGTAACATCATCTACAGGAACGGATTTTGGTTCAGACAATGGTATTGGATATTTTGAAGCAAATGGCTCTGGATTCCCTTTTGAAAGCGGAATTATAATGACGACTGGTAATGCAGAAAATGCACCAGGACCAGAAACGGGATCATTGAGTGATGGAGATAATAGCTGGCCGGGAGATGCAGATTTAGAAGCTGTTATAAATGAAGGAACAACTAATAATGCTTCTGTTATTGAATTTGATTTTGTACCATTCATTGAAGCAATGTCTTTCGAATTTATTTTCGCTGCTGAAGAATATGGAGGTTTCCAATGTGGATACTCAGATGCATTTGCATTTTTACTTACAGATACTGTAACGGGTATAACTACTAATATTGCTGTAGTTCCAGGAACAACAACACCTGTATCTGTATTTACAATTAGAGATGACGCATACAATGCAAGTTGCCCTTCAGCAAATCCAGAATTGTTTGATGCCTATTATGGGAATGGCGGATTACCTGCATTAACAAACCCAACTAACTTTATAGGTAGAACTGTACCATTAACAGCAATGTCTACAGTAATCCCAAATAGAACTTATCATATTAAATTAGTAATTGCAGATGATGGAGATACCGCTTTTGATTCGGCAGTATTTTTAAATGCAGGTAGTTTTGAAATAGGAGAAGTAGATTTAGGAGAAGATATTCTTTTAGCAAATGGAAATGCAAATTGTGAAGGAGATGAAGTTACCTTAGATGTTGGCGTTCCTGTAGGAGACAATGCAACAATTACATGGTATACTATTGATGAATTTTTAATTCAAGAACCTGTATTAGACGAAAATGGAGTTCCTGAAAACGGTTTAACATTAGATGTTACAGAAAGCAACACCTACCAAGTAGAAATAGTTTTAAACTCAAGTGCTTCATGTTTTGTAATTGATAATATTATTGTAGAATTTTTCCCTAATCCAGAAACACCAGAAACACTTCCAGATGTTCTTGGGTGTGATATTGATAATTCAGGTCAAGCACTATTTAACTTAACCGAAAATGAAGCTCTTATTTTAGGCACACAAACAGATGAAACTGTTACTTACTACGAAACTGCAATCGATGCTGAAGACGGAACTAACCCAATAACAAATGCTACAGCATACCAAAGTATTGCTCCAACTATAATCTATTATAGAATAGAGACCAATACTACTGGTTGCTCTAAAACATCTACTTTTAACCTAGCACTAGCTCCTAAACCTATTTTAGTACAAGCTAATGACATATTAGGTTGTGATGATGATGAAGATGGTATTTCTAATTACGATTTAACATCAAATGAAACAGTAATAGCTAATGGTCAAGCTGGTTTAACATTTGCTTACTACATGACTTTAGTTGATGCTGAAACAAGTTCAAATCCTATTTCTAACCCAACCGATTTTGATGGAGGAGCACAAACTATATTTGTAAGAGCTGAAAATGCAAACGGATGTTTTGAAACAACAACATTTAATTTAATATTTGGAACTTCACCTATAACTTCATTCAATATGGATGTAGATTACGAAGTATGCCCTAACGCAACAGCACCAATTACTGTAACGGCATCAGGCGATAATTATACAGAAAGCGATGTAACTATAACTTGGTACAATGAAGGTGTATTAGTAGCTGGCCAAACAGGTTTAAGTATTAATAATGTACTTACTTCTGGAACCTATACTATAGAAGTTATGTTTAATGAAACTGGCTGTACTGCTAGTGAAGACATTTTTGTAGATGAACTAGAAACTTGTATTATACCGCAAGGTATCTCTCCTAATGGAGATGGATTAAACGATACTTTTGACTTAAGTAGTTTTGATGTTCAACGCTTAACAATCTTTAATAGAAACGGTGTTAAGGTTTACGAGAAGACTAATTATACAAACGAGTGGTATGGTCAATCTTTAGATGGCGATGAGTTACCAGTAGGAACTTATTACTATGTAATGGATTACCAAGGAAACAAAAGCAAAGCTGCTTGGGTATACGTCAATAGAGAAAACAAATAATCGAACCAACTAGAAACCAATAATAATACAGATGAAGAACATACTATATATAGTATTCCTAGTAGTTATAGGCGTACAAGCGCAGCAAGATCCGCAGTACACGCAATACATGTACAACATGAATGTAATTAATCCTGCATATGCAGGATCAAGTGAAAGCGTATCCATAGGTGCATTATACCGCAGTCAATGGGTGGGTTTAGAAGGCTCGCCAAGTACAGGAACCTTATCTATACATTCTCCGGTAGGAAATAGAGTGGGTTTAGGTTTATCGTTAATTAATGATGAAGTTGGACCAGTAAGAGAAACCAATGCTTATGTCGATTTCTCTTATACTTTACCAGTAGGAAACATTACAAAATTAGCTTTTGGTTTAAAAGCCGGAGCTACTTTCCACGATATTGGATTAACAAGTGTAGAAACTATAGATGCTGATGATCCATTTTTCTCGCAAGATGTTAATGAGACTACAGCAAATGTAGGTGCAGGTGTATACTTATACCAACCTAACCGTTGGTATCTATCTGCTTCGATGCCTAACATTTTAAATGGAACACATTTAGATAGAGATGGTAGAAAAATAGGATCTGAAAGTGAACATTTATTTGCAGCTGCAGGATATGTGTTTGATTTATCAGAAAACTTTAAATTAAAGCCACATGCTTTAATGAAGTTTGCTTTCGATGCACCAATAAGTTACGATGTAAACCTAAATCTATTCATGTACGATGTTGTAGAAATAGGCGCAGGATACAGACTGGACGATTCTTTTAGTGGTATGGTAAACTTTATGGTTTCACCATCAATGAGAATTGGTTATGCTTACGATGCTATTCAATCAGAATTAAACGTAGTTACAGATGCTTCTCACGAGATCTTTATAAACTTCGATATCGATTTACCAAAAAAAGTATCACGTTCACCACGTTATTTCTAAACCACATAAGCTAACACAAAAGACACGACCAGATGAAACATTTAAAATTAATTATAACACTAGTCATTCTAACTAGCTTTAGCGTTACAGCGCAAACTAAGGCAACAAAGAAAGCCGATAAGCATTTTGCTAAGTTTGAATTTGTAGAAGCCATAGAGGACTATACTAAGTTAACAGAAAAAGGAGAGGCAGATACTTACGTCTATGGACGTTTAGCAGAAGCTAATTACAATATATTTAATACTGTAGAAGCAGAAAAGTGGTATGCAAAAGCCTTAGAAACTTCTCAAGAACCAGAAATGCTTTTTAAATATTCTGAAATGCTAAAAGCAAACGGAAAGGACAAAGAAGCAAATGCACAAATGCGCAATTTTGCGGCGATTAAGCCACAAGATGATAGGGCTGTTATGTTTTTAGCTAATCCAGATTACTTAACAAAACTTCAAGCCAAAGAAGAAAAGTTTACAGCTAAAAACTTAGACATTAACTCTTCTGCTTCTGATTTCGGTGGTGTTATACAAGATGGGAAATTATATTTTTCTTCTGCTAGAAATAATAGTAGAAAAAAATATGGATGGAACGAAGAGCCATTTTTAGATATATACACTTCAGAAGTCACTTCAGGAGACACTTATGCAGAACCAGAATTAATTGGAGGTAAAATTAATACAAAATACCATGAAGGTATTACTACTTTCTCTCCAGATGGTAAAACTATGTATTTCTCAAGAGAAAGTTTCTTTGAAAACCTATACGAAAAAGACACTTTGACGAATACTAAAATAAGTGTTATTCACTTATTTAAAGCAACAAAATCTGAAGTTAACAAATGGGAAGACATACAACCTTTAAGTATTAATAATAAAGATTACTCTGTAAAAAATCCATCTGTAAGTTTAGACGGAAAAACACTATATTTTGCATCTAACATGCCAGGAGGCTCTGGATTGTTCGATATTTACATGGCCCCTATTCAAGATAACGGAATGGTTGGTACTCCTGTGAATCTTGGAAAAAAAGTAAATACTCAAGGACAAGAAATGTTTCCTTATGCAGGTGATGGTGAATATTTATACTTCTCTTCTAACGGTCATTTAGGCCTAGGAAATCTTGATGTTTTCTACACAAACTTATCAGGAACAGAATCTGTAAAAAACATTGGAGCACCTATTAATAGTAAAGCCGATGATTTTGCCTTTGTAATTAACAACGATAAAGATGGATATGTTTCATCTAACAGAGCGGGAGGAAAAGGAAACGATGACATTTATGCAATAAAAGAAATAAAGCCTTTATGTGATGTTGATATGATTGTAAGTGTAGAAAACGTAGAAACAGGAGAAAAAATCCCTAACGCTACAGTTACACTTCACGATGATAAAGGAACTGTATTAGATACCGCAACTACAAATGCACAAGGTATTGTAAACTTCAAAACAGATTGTGAAATTGAAACGAGTTTAAAAATAACAAAAGAAGCATTTGAAGATGCATCTCAAACTGTTTCAGGTACAAAAGAAGAAACTTTAAATGTAAGCGTTGACTTAACACCAATTAAGAAAATTATTATTGAAGACCGTGTAGTATTAGAGCCTATTTATTTTGACTTTAACAAATCGGATATCACAGTACAAGGAGCAAACGAATTAGATAAGTTAATACTAGTAATGAATAAGTATCCTGATATGGTTATTTACGCTACTTCTCATACAGATAATAGAGGTAAAGATGGATACAACCTTCGCCTTTCTGAAAGAAGAGCACAATCAACAGTTGCTTACGTAATTTCAAAAGGTATCAATGCTGAAAGAATCTCTGGTAACGGAAAAGGAGAAAGCGAACCTTTAATAGATTGTAAAAAATCATGTACAGAAGAAGATCATCAACTTAATCGACGTTCTGATTTTAAAATCATAAGTGGTGGACCATCTACCAATTAAAACTTAATAACCTGTTTAACCAACTTTATTAAAACCAGAAAAAAGCCACAACATATGTTGTGGCTTTTTTTATTACAACCTCTCTTTACTCAATTTAATCCAAAAAAAAAGGAGCTAATAAAATTATTAGCTCCTTTAAAATATTGTTTTGTAAGTATGTTTAGACTATTTAGCTAAAGCATAACGTCTCTCAACTTCGTTCCAGTTAATTACATTAAAAAATGCATTAATATAATCTGGTCTTCTGTTTTGGTAATTTAAGTAGTAAGCATGTTCCCATACATCTAAACCTAATATTGGAGTTCCTCCACAAGTTACACCTGGCATTAATGGATTGTCTTGGTTTGGTGTAGAACACACTTCAACCTTTCCTCCTTTATGCACACATAACCAAGCCCAACCAGAACCAAATTGTGTTGCTGCCGCACTACTAAAAGCGTCTTTAAAAGCATCTACAGATCCATAAGCTATCTCAATTGCTTCTTTTAAATCTCCAGATAAACGTCCTTTATCTTCTGGATTCATTACATCCCAAAATAATGAATGGTTATAAAAACCACCACCATTATTTCTAACACCTTTATTATCCATATCAAGATTAGTTAATATGTTCTCTATAGTCTTCCCTTCTAAATCTGTACCTTCAATAGCTGCATTTAATTTAGATGTATATCCATTGTGGTGTTTAGAGTGATGTATTTCCATTGTACGAGCGTCGATATTTGGTTCTAAAGCGTCGTAAGCGTATTTTAATTTCGGTAATTCGAAAGCCATAATTTTATATGTTTATGTTAATAATTCTTTGAGTGTAAATTTAACACTTTAACAAATCAATTAAAAATTAAACCCATATTATGTCTTTTGTTTTAATAATACTTTAACAACGTGATTTTTAATCGGTTCCGATTTCTTCTTAAAAAAATGAAATTTCATCAATCTTCACCCGAATTGTTTTTATCTTGTACTAAAAATATTAAATGTCGTCAAACTCTTCATTTCAAGTCTATAATGCCTCTGCTGGAAGTGGTAAAACGTTCACTTTAGTTAAGGAATACCTTAAAATTTTATTTTCCTCTTCAGGAAATTATCAATTCAGAAATATTCTTGCCATTACATTTACCAATAAAGCAGTTGGCGAAATGAAAGCGCGTATTTTAGAAATGTTGAAGACTTTTTCTGAAGACGATTCTTTAAAAAATCCGCATCCAATGTTTTCAAATATTGTTGAAGATTTAAAGATGAAACCTGAGGTGCTTCAAAAAAAAGCTAAAGATATTTTAAATACCATAATGCATAATTATGCTGCTTTCGATATTTCTACTATTGATGGCTTTAACCATAGACTAATTAGAACCTTTGCACACGATTTAAATTTACCATTAAATTTTGAAGTAGAATTAGATACAGAGTCTCTATTAAATGAAGCTGTAGATCGTTTAATAGCTAAAGCAGGAACCAATAAGGAGCTAACAAAAATACTAGTAGATTTTGCTATAGAAAAAGCTGATGATGATAAAAGCTGGGACGTTTCTAGAGATTTTAATAATATAGCAAAATTACTAACGAAGGAAAGTGATTTAGAATATGTAAAAACCTTGAACAACAAATCTCTTAACGATTTCTCATTACTTAAAACAACTTTAAAAGAAACAATTAAAGACATTGAAAAAGAATGTATGGACATTGGTGAAAAGGCATTAACTTTAATTGAAAACAATAACATTCCTCAAAACCATTTTAGATACGGCGACCTTCCAAAACATTTTATTAAACTAAAAAACATTAAAATAAGTGATTTAAATTTTGAAGGCAGGCTAGCTACCGATTTAGAAAACGAAAAATACTATACAGCAAAAGCAACAGCTGACACGAAACAAAGTATTGAAAGTATAATAGAAGAGTTAAAAACATTATTTTACAAATCTAAAACCTTACCTGAACGTTATTTATTACCGATAGCTATATATAAAAATCTAACACCACTGTCTGTTTTAACAGTTATCAACAAGGAATTAATTGATATTAAAACCGAAGAAAATAAAATGCTAATTAGCGAGTTTAACGCAATTATTAGTAATGAAATAAAAGGTCAACCTACGCCATTTATATACGAGCGAATGGGTGAAAAATTTAAGCATTATTTTATAGATGAGTTTCAAGACACATCGGAAATGCAATGGGAAAACTTAACACCATTAGTGGATAGTACTTTATCTGGAGAAAATATTAAATCAGAAAAAGGAACTGCCATGATTGTTGGAGATGCGAAACAAGCCATATACAGATGGAGAGGCGGTAAAGCAGAACAGTTTATGGAGTTATTTAATAAAACCTCAAAACCATTCTATATAGAACAAGATGTTAAAAACTTAGGTTCAAATTTTAGAAGTTTTGAAACGGTAGTTAATTTTAACAATGCTTTATTTAAGCACATTTCTACATACGCTCTTTCAAAGAAAGATTATGCAAATCTTTATGAACAATCACATCAAGAACCATCTAAAGACACTAAAGGATATGTAAACCTTAATTTTATCGATTTTCAAGACGAAGACACTGATAAAGATGAAATTTACACGCAACATGTTTACAATACAATTTTAGCCTGCCAGAAAAATGGTTACGCCTTAAAAGACATTTGTATTCTGGTTAGAAAGAAAAAACATGGAGTTGCAATTGCAGAATTTTTAAGTAGTCAAAATCTAAAGATTACATCTAGCGAAACAATGTTAATTAATAATGCACCAGAAGTACAACTAATAAATAATGTGCTTACTGTGTTAGTAAATCCAAATGACACAGAATGCAAAGTAAATATTTTAGATTTTTTAGCTGATAAATATGCTATTAAAGACAAGCATGCATTTTTTAAAAACCATTTATTTTTAGATTTAGAACATTTCTTTAAAAGCTTTGAATCTTTTGGAATAAATATTAACCCAAATCTATTAGTACAACAAGGTTTATTCGATTTAGCTGAAACGGTTGTAAGAAGTTTTAAATTAGTAGAAAAATCAAATGCATACGTTCAGTTTTATTTAGATACGGTTTTAGAGTATTCACAAAAAAACATTTCAGACTTATCTTCTTACCTAGAGTATTTCAACTCTAAAAAAGACAAGTTAAGTATTGTTTCTCCTCAAGAACAAGATGCAATACAAATAATGACTATTCATAAATCTAAAGGTTTAGAATTTCCGGTTGTTATTTTCCCGTATGCAGAAGATGATATATCCAGAGCACATAAAGACCATAAAGAATGGTTTCCAATAGATGAAAAACAATATAATGGCTTTAAATACTCTTTGTTAAACTATAATAAAGAATTAGGTATTCTAGGCTCAAAAGGAAAAGAACTTTATTTAAAACACAAATCTGAATTAGAATTAGATAATCTTAATATATTTTACGTAGCATTAACAAGGCCTGTAGAACAATTATACATAATAGGAAAAAAAGACATTAGTAAAAAAGGAGAATTAAATTTAAAATCTTACTCCGGTTTATTAATAGATTATTTAATGAATACTGGACATTGGAAAGACACCGAAACCGTTTACAGTTTTGGAACTCCACAAAAACCAGAATCAAAAGAGAAAGAACTAAGTATTAAAACCATAGAACAACAAGAATTTATATCTACAGCAAAAGAAGATCATAATATTAAAGTGATTGCAAGCTCTGGATATCTTTGGGACACCAAACAGGAAGACGCAATAGAAAAAGGAAACTTGGTCCATGATATTATGGAACACATAAAAACAGAAAGTGATATCGACATTGCTATTAACGATTTTGAAAGCAATGGCATAATAAATACAACCCAAGCAAAAGCTTTAAAAGAATCAATATTAGAAATTATAAATCATACAGATTTAAAAACATATTTCTCTGAAGACAATATCATTTATAACGAACGTGATATTATTTCTAAAACAGGTAAACTATACAGACCGGACCGTTTAATTATAAACAATAAAAATGAAGCAGTCATTATAGATTACAAAACAGGACTACACAACCCTAAATACCAACACCAATTACAAGATTACCAAGACGTTTTAGAAGAGATGGATTTTAAAGTAACTAAAAAACTACTTTTATATATTAATAAGGGCATAACTATTAAAACTTATAATTAATGTTTTATAAATTTGTACAATCAACTAATAAAAAATAAGCATGTACGGTAAAATACAACAACACTTACAACAAGAAATAAAAGACATTAAAGATAACGGACTTTATAAAGAAGAACGTATAATCACATCACCACAAGGTGCAGAGATTACTTTAAGCACAGGCGAAACAGTATTAAATTTCTGTGCGAACAACTACTTAGGCTTATCATCTCATCCGGATGTAATCCAAGCAGCAAAAGATGCTATGGATACTCATGGTTTTGGAATGAGTTCTGTTCGTTTTATTTGTGGCACACAAGATATTCACAAAGAATTAGAGCAAAAGATAGCAGATTTTTACGGTACAGAGGATACAATATTATATGCAGCAGCCTTCGATGCTAATGGTGGTGTTTTTGAACCTTTATTAGGAAAGGAGGATGCAATAATTTCAGATTCTTTAAATCATGCTTCAATTATAGATGGTGTTCGTTTATGTAAAGCCGCACGCTACCGTTACCAAAATAACGACATGGCAGACTTAGAGCAACAACTAATTGATGCTAATAACAATGGAGCAAGACACAAAATAATAGTAACAGATGGTGTGTTCTCTATGGATGGATTGGTAGCACCTCTAGATAAAATATGCGATTTAGCAGATAAATATGATGCATTAGTTATGATTGACGAGTGCCATGCAACTGGTTTTATTGGTGCAACAGGAATAGGTACTTTAGAAGAAAAAGGAGTATTAGGTCGTGTAGACATTATTACTGGAACACTTGGTAAAGCATTAGGTGGAGCAATGGGAGGTTATACTACTGCAAAAAAAGAAGTAATAGACTTATTACGTCAACGTTCAAGACCATATTTGTTTTCTAATTCCTTAGCGCCTGCAATTGTTGGTGCTTCTATTAAGGTATTCGATATGCTTAAAAACGATACTTCTTTAAGAGACAAGCTTGAAAGCAATACCAATTACTTTAAAAAAGGAATGAAATCTGCTGGTTTCGATATTATTGATGGAGATTCGGCAATTGTACCTGTAATGCTATATGATGCTAAACTATCTCAAACAATGGCAAATATGTTATTAAAAGAAGGTATTTATGTTATTGGCTTCTTCTTTCCTGTAGTACCAAAAGAAAAAGCACGTATTAGAGTTCAACTGTCTGCAGCTCATGAACAAGCCCACCTAGACAAGGCTATTGAAGCGTTTATAAAGGTTGGTAAAACACTTGAAATTATTAAATAGACACTATTAATTATGATATTTTAATAAATTAATAAATATTTTTATATATTTATCTTTGTTAATAATGTTTAACAACTTATTTTTGCTTTTAATTAACACTTAAAAATTAAATTTTTGAATATGAAAAATCTTAGCAGATTATTATTCACTCTAGTACTTGTAGTAAGTTTTAGTAATGTGAATGCACAAGACCAAGACAATCCTTGGGCTATTAATTTTGGAATTAACGCGGTAGACTTTTTCTCAGGAGAGGATTCGTTTGATGCTGGAGTATTTGATGAATACTTTAACGCAGAAGATCACTGGAATATTCTTCCTTCATTATCTACAATATCTGTATCTAAGTATATGGGTAACAACTTTTCTTTACAAGCTGGTGGTTCTATCAACAAAATTGAAAAGTACGGTGATGTAGCTGTATCGAATTTAAATTATTATGCTATTGATGGTAACGTAAGATACCATTTTGCTGAAATAATAAAAAGTAAAAGATTAGATCCAGCAGTAGGTATTGGTGGTGGTTACACGTGGGTTGAAGAAGGTCCATTAAACACTAACGGAACTGGTGGAAGCAACAACAATGGTGCTGCAACTTTAAATGGTTCTTTAGGTTTAACTTACTGGATATCTGATAACATTGGATTATTCGTAGAGTCTAAATACAAGCATGCTTTTGAAGATTACTTAGATACTCACTTCCAACATTCTGCAGGAATAGCTGTGAAATTTGGAGGAACTGATACTGATGGTGATGGTATATTCGATAAGAATGATGCTTGTCCAGAAGTTGCTGGTTTAGAAGCTTTCAACGGTTGTCCTGATACTGATGGTGACGGAATCGAAGATTCTAAAGATTCTTGTCCTAACGAAGCTGGTTTAGCTGAGTTTAACGGATGTCCTGATACTGATGGTGACGGAGTTGTAGATGGTAGCGATGATTGTCCTACTGTTAAAGGTCTTAAATCTTTAAACGGTTGTCCTGATGCTGATGGCGATGGTGTAACAGATGCTAAAGATAAATGTCCTAAAGAAGCTGGTCCAGCTGCAAACAATGGATGTCCTTGGCCTGATACTGACGGTGACGGTGTAACTGATAATGTTGACAAATGTCCTAAAGTTGTAGGTACAGTTGCAAACAACGGTTGTCCTGAAGTTGTTGAAGTTGTTCAACCAACTCAAGAAGTTATCGAAAAATTAAACGCTTACGCTAGAACTATCTTATTTAACTCTGGAAAATCAAGTTTCAAAGAACAAGCTTACCAGTCTTTAAAAGATATTACAGCAATCTTAAAAGAATACCCAGACTCTAACTTCTCTATCGAAGGTCATACTGATAGTGTAGGAGCAAAATCTTCTAACCAGTTATTATCTGAAAGAAGAGCGAACGCAGTAAGAGATTACTTAATCGCTAATGGTATTTCTAAAGCTAGATTAACATCTTACGGTTTTGGTGAAGATTACCCAGTAGATTCTAATGCTACAAGAAACGGTAGAGCTAACAACAGACGTACTGAGATTAAACTTAAAAAATAAGTTTCTCAATACTTTCAAATAAGTTTTTAAAAACGCTTCGGTTTACCGAAGCGTTTTTTATTTTTATACAATGAAATCATTTATTTTCGATGTATTAAAAAACCTTAAAGACAAAGGAGAAAACTTATCTACTCTTACCTTTGTATTACCTAGTAAACGTGCTGGAGTATTTTTAAGGCAAGAACTTTCTACTGTTGTTAACAAAACCATATTCTCTCCAACTATTATTAGTATAGAGGAATTTGTTGAAGAATTAGCGCAGTTAAAATCTATCACAAATACAGAGCTATTGTTCGAGTTTTACAACTCTTACTTAGAATTAACTCCAAAGAAGGAACAAGAACCATTCGAAAGCTTTTCTAAATGGGCACAAATATTACTTCAAGATTTTAACGAAATAGATCGTTATCTTATTCCTCAAGACAAAATATTCGATTACTTAGGAGCCATTAAAGAATTAGATCATTGGTCGTTAGAAGACAACAAAACCGATGTTGTAAAAAACTACCTTAAGTTTTGGGACAAATTAAAACTATACTACAAACATTACACTAAAGCCTTAATAAGTAAAAAAACAGGTTATCAAGGTTTAATTTATAGAGAGGCTGTAGAAAACATAAATGACTATTGCTTAACAAATACACAAAAGCATATTTTCTTAGGATTTAACGCACTAAATACTGCTGAGGAAACTATTATCCAAGCTTTACTTAAAAATGAATTAGCCGAAGTGTTTTGGGATATAGACGAAGTGTTTATAGAAAACCCAATTCACGATGCAGGACTATTTACAAGATCACATAAAAGGAATTGGAAATATTTCGAAAAAAATCCATTTAATTGGATAACTGGTCATTATTCAGAATCTAAAAATATTGAAATATTAGGTGTTCCTAAAAATATTGGACAAGCAAAAACCATTGGTTCTATTTTAAAAATAATAGAAACAAAAAATCCAAAATTAAAAAGTACAGCTGTTGTTCTTGGTGATGAAAACTTATTAATCCCAGTATTAAACTCTATACCAAAAACAATAGATAAACTTAACATTACTATGGGCTTTCCTTTAAGCTCAATACCGCTTGCCTCACTATTTGAACAACTATTTGCTATTCATAAAAAAGCATCAGATAAATATTATTACAAAGATATTATTAGCCTTTTATCTCATCAGTTTATAAGACCTTTATTTACTAACGAAGAAACCAACAACGCATCAATCTTAATAGAAATAATAAAAAAGAACAACCTTGTATATTTATCGCTTGCAGATTTAAAAACATATAACAATGGTAATTCAGAAATATTAGAACTTCTATTTAGTAATTGGAAAAATAATGCAAATCAATCTATTAATAATTGTTTTGAAATAATTAATAAGATAAAAGAACACCTAGTTTTAAAAAAAGAAGAAAACTTAATCTCTTTAGAATATCTATACCGCTTTAACAAGCTATTTAACGAGCTCTTTAGACTTAATGAAAGCTATAAGCATATAAATGATATATCAGCATTATTTAGCATCTATAAAGAGTTACTTTCTAGCGAAACTTTAGACTTTCAAGGAGAACCTCTAGAAGGCCTTCAAGTTATGGGAATGTTAGAATCTAGAGTGCTAGATTTTGAGACTGTAATAATCTCAAGTGTTAATGAAGGCGTATTACCATCTGGTAAATCTAACAATTCATTTATACCGTTTGATGTTAAAATAGAAAACGAGCTACCAACCTACAAAGAAAAAGATGCTGTTTACACTTATCATTTCTATAGGTTATTACAGCGTGCTAAAAACGTTTATATTCTTTACAACACAGAAGCAGATGTATTAACTGGAGGAGAAAAAAGTCGTTTTATAAATCAATTAGAATTAGAAGGAATACATGATTTTAATCATAAAATAATGACTCCTCAAGTGCCAACATTTAATGTTGAATTAAAGGAAATTATTAAAACCGAAGCCATAATAGATCAATTAAAAGAAATTGCTAAACAAGGCTTCTCACCTTCATCATTAACAAATTACACAAGAAACCCGTTAGATTTTTATTATCAAAAACTATTAGGCATAAAGGATCTTGAAGACGTGGAAGAGACTGTCGCTGCAAACACAATGGGAACCGTAGTTCATGATAGTCTAGAAGCGCTTTATTTACCTTTTATTGGGATAGAACTAAAAGTGGAGGACATTAAAAGCATGAAACCTAAAATTGATAGTAATATTACAAAGTTTTTCCAAAAAGCTTACGCAGATGGAGACATGACAAAAGGTAAAAACCTAATTGTATTTGAAATTGCAAAACGCTACGTTCTAAACTTCTTAAATCTAGAAATTGAAGACTTAAAAGAAGGAAATACAATTAAAATAATAGCTCTAGAGTCACGTACAGAAATACCATTAAATATACCAGAATTAGGCTTTGAAGTTAAATTAAAAGGAACTGTAGATCGCGTAGACGAGTACAACGGCATTACTAGAATTATCGATTATAAAACAGGTAAGGTAGATTCTGGACAGGTTGCTATTGTAGATTGGGAAGACATGAATTCTGATTACAAAAAATTCAGTAAAAGTTTTCAAATTTTAGCTTATGCCTATATGATGAATGCAATAAAACCATTAGACTTCCCAATTGAAGCAGGTATCATTTCATTTAAAAACCTTAGTGCAGGCTTTTTAAAATTCACAAAAAGAGAACAACAAAGAGGTGGCAACAAAGAAACCCTTATTACTCAAGAGACTTTGGATTTCTATTTTGAAGAACTAAAAAAACTAATTATTGAAATTTGTAATCCAGACGTAAATTTTATTGAAAAAGAGGTGTAATGATTATAAAAAATGAAACTTTAAGCAGAGAAGAGCAGAAACCTATTGTTTTTGATGTATTTTTTATCGAAACTAAAAAACCGAAACCGTTGGTTATATTTTGTCATGGCTATAAAGGTTTTAAAGATTGGGGAAGTTGGAATTTAATGGCCGAAGCTTTTAGAAAAGCAGAAACATTCTTTGTTAAATTCAATTTTTCACATAATGGTGGCACACCTGAAAACCCAATAGACTTTCCAGATTTAGAGGCTTTCGCTGAAAACAATTACACTAAAGAACTAGACGACTTAGATGCCATACTAAATCATTTTTTATCCAAAAATTACGAACACAAAAATGAAATAGACACTGCAAATGTTACTATAATTGGACACTCCCGTGGTGGTGGAATTTCAATTATTAAAGCATCGGAAGATTCTAGAATTACCAACCTAATAACTTTAGCTAGTGTTTGCGACTTTGCAAAACGCACAGCAACAATTGGAGATATAGAACAATGGAAAAAAGATGGCGTTAAATATGTTTTAAACGGAAGAACGAAGCAACAAATGCCACACAACTATCAGTTTTATGAAGATTTTAAAGCACACGAAGAAAGATTAAATATTGAAAATGCTGAAAAATCATTACAAATTCCACATCTTATAATTCATGCAAAAGACGATCCGTCGGTTAAATTTAATGAAGCAGAATCTCTTCATTCATGGAATCCTAAAAGCATATTAATTCCTCTTGAAAATAGTGATCATGTTTTTGGAGCTAAACATCCTTGGTTAGACAAATTACCACCAAAAGCGTTAGTGCAGGTAATAGAAAATTGTATTGGGCAAATTTGTTAAAGGCTATGCTATTTTTAAAACATTTTTATTATGCTCATTAATCTTTCTTGAGAGCAACTCTCTATTAACAGGTTTTGTAATATAATCGTTCATTCCTACATCCATTACTTTTTGTCTTGCCGTATCTGTAGCATCTGCAGTAACAGCGATAATTGGTATATTTTTATTAATATTACCAGGAGGATTATTTCTAATAATTACTGTTGTTTCATAACCATCCATAATAGGCATTTGTAAATCCATTAAAATAATATCGAACGCATTATTTTCTAAAAGATATAATGCTTCTTTTCCATTTGCAGCAAGTTTGTAATCTGTTATAGATAAATTATTTAGCATTTTACGCATTATCATTTGGTTCATTAAATTATCTTCAACAACCAATACCTTTAGAGCATTTATGTCTACTCCTGCAATACTGTCTTTAAACTTAGTATTTACTTGCTCTATAATTTTAAACTCCATTTTCATCGAAACGTTTGTGCCTCTACCTTCGTCACTATCTATAGTAATAGTACCTCCAAACAAATCTATTAAATGCTTTACAATACTTAAGCCGAGACCTACTCCACCAAAGCTACGTTTATCATTCAAACGCATTTGACCAAAACTATTAAATACATTCAGTTTTTTATCAGTAGAAATTCCTACTCCCGTGTCTAAAATATTAACTATTATTTCAGAGAGACCGTTCTCTTTTTCAGTAGCCTTTATAGCGCAAACTATTTTCCCATAAGCAGTGAACTTTACAGCATTACTTAGAACATTATTTACAACTTGAGTAAAGCGCTCTACATCACCTTCAATTTTATAAGGAATCGAATCGCTAATACTTAAAGTGTATTTTAAACCTTTACTTTCGGCTGTTCGTTGCCAATTTTTACTAATTTGGGTAACAACTTCTTTAGGATTAAAAACTTCTTTTCTAAGTTTTAACTCTCCTTTTTCTATTTTTTCAAAATCTAAAATATCGTTTATATTACTCAATAAACTCAGCGAAGCATGTTTAATTACTTCAAAGTTTTTTTTACTTTCTGGATCCAATATTTTATCAAGTTCATCTTCTGCAATACCCATAATTGCATTAATAGGTGTTCTTAATTCATGGCTAATATTAGACATGAAATAACTTTTAAGCTCACTAACTTCTTCCGATTTACTAAGTGCCAACATCTGAGACTCTTCTTTCTCTAAACGTAAGTCTTTAATTAAATTTGTCATCGATAACGATAAAAATATAACTTCAAACGTAATACCAAATTTCGCACTATTTAGTGTAACAAAATTATTAGGCAACAAGCTTAAATTATTCATAACAAAACCCATTAAACCAATCACTAAAAAGAAAATGCCTGCAGAAAAGAAAGTGTCAATTTTATGGTCTTTATAACGAGAATAAAACAAGGTTACTAAAATTAATATTAAGCTCATTAGACCATTAACATTAGACATGGGATACACCATAGCTTTGGTCTCGTTATTAATAAACAACAATACTCCTAATACTATTATTATTCCATAAAGTATTTTAAAAGCAATTTTAATAGTTTTACTTATAGATTCTACCTTTAAAAAATACTCGCAATACTTTAATAAAAAGAAGTTAGAAAATAACGCAGTAATTAAAACAGCACGATCATTTATAAAGCCTGCTGAAGGTAATAAATATTGAAAAATCAAACCATCGAGAGCAGACTGTAATAATGCAATAGAGAACACATAAATACTATAGTATAAAAATGTTTTATTAGATAAGCTTGTATAGAAAAACAAGTAAACTACTGTAGCCAAAAACAATAAGCCGTAGAAAAAACCTAAGAACAATTGCTCTGTGTAATTAGATTTCCAAAACTGACTTTCTGTATGTAATACAAGTGGAAGATTTAAAGTCTCTCCATCACTCCTTAAATGTAAATAAAATTGTTGTGTACTGTTTTTTGGCAACTCTATTTTAAAAATAGTTTTTCGGTGTTCTACTTGGCGTTCGCTAAAAGCTATGGCATCTCCACTTTTAAACTCAGTAATATTATTTTTATTAGCTACTTGAAACAAATTAGCTACATCTGTAACTGGCCTAGCGGTTTGTAAATAGTAAATTTCAGGTGTATTAGAAGAATTTTCGAGATCGAAAGTTAACCAATAATTATCTGTAGAAAATCCTACACTTTGGTTTTCGGAAGTTAAAGTAGTAAACTTTAAATTACTCTCATCTTCAAGGATAGAATTTATGTTTATATCTCCATTCTCTGCCTTAGCAAGTTGGGCATATTCATAAAGTTTACCTTTACTTTTATTTGGATTGTATGCAACATTTTGTGCAAATGATGCATAACAAACTAGGCTCATAAATAATATTAATACTTGACGCATTTTGTTGATTTAGGTTTATTATCAAAAAAATCAAGTACAACTACTTATTGAGGGAAATAATAGTTGAACAGTCTACATACGTAATAAAACAAAAAATAGTTTTAAAAAAAATTAATTTTTGTTTTATTACAAAATACTGAAATACAAATACTTGTAATAAAAAAAAGGCTTACTTTAAACCACTAAGTACAAGCACAGGAAACTCACTTACATGAAAATCTTTTTTAAGCATAATATTCTTTTCCCATAGTTTTTTAAAAAAACCACGCTTACGTCTTACAACGCATAACATATCTGGGTTACTAGCTTTATAGTTTTCTAAAACACCTTGGTAAGTAGTAGGGTTTTCAGATTTTGTAATATTAGTAATGATACTTTCTAACTCACTACTAACAATAAAATCTTCATCATTATAAAAAGGCGTTTTTACTAATAGCAAATCTACTTTAGCATTAAAGCTATTTTGTATAGATTTTAATGGTTTTAAAGCTTCTTCTCTTTTAATAACCGCAGATTTTAGCGCAAATAAAACAGAATCAATTGGCTTAAAAACATAGTCTTCTGGTACAATTAAAGCTGGAATATTTGTTTGCTTAATAATTCTTCCAGATGTTTTTCCTAAATAAACCTCATCTTTAATAGAGTTTGTTCTTGGCTCTAAAATAATCATATCAATATCAAAAGCCTTACTAATTAAGTTTATAGTATCAATTAATTTACCTTTAAACGTTTTGGTAACAACCTCAACACCTTTATGGTCTATTTGCGATACATGATGCTCTAAAAAAGCTTTACTTTCTCGCTCTAGAATATGATCTATTTTTATCATTGTTCCGGCTTTAGTATAAAAGTTATACACTTGTACAACAAATAGTTTAGCGCCTGTTGCTCTTGCAAAATCAACGGCGTATTGCAAGTGACTTTTAGCGTTTTTTGACGATCCTACAGGTACTAAAATATTTTTCATGATATATAAATTTAAGACTATTTAGACAACAAAAATACAGTTTTTATACTAAATCTTCCGACATTCGCATTGTCTAAAAACCAATTCCTTTTGAGTACTAATATAAGCATAAAACATATAAATAAATTAGCTATTCCTGCACTTATTGCAGGAATAGCTGAACCTATACTATCATTAACCGATGCTGCAATAGTTGGAAATGTAAGTTTAAATGCTACAGAATCTCTTGCTGCGGTTGGTATTGTTTCTACTTTTTTATCTATGTTAATATGGGTATTTGGGCAAACAAGAAGTGCTATTTCTTCTATAGTTTCGCAATATTTAGGAGCAAATAAATTAGACGAAGTTAAAAACCTACCTGCTCAAGCTATTTTTATTATTACCTCTCTAAGTATATTAATTATAGCAGCCACTTATCCTTTTGCCGAATCTATATTTAAACTCTATAATGCCAAAAATCTAATTTTAGATTATTCGGTAGACTACTATAATATTCGTGTATTTGGTTTTCCTTTTACACTATTTACCATTGCTGTTTTTGGTGCCTTTAGAGGTCTGCAAAATACATATTACCCAATGGTTATTGCAATAATAGGTGCTACTGCAAACATTATTTTAGACTATGCATTTGTTTATGGAATAGCAAACATTATTCCTGCAATGCATATTCAAGGAGCAGCTTATGCAAGTGTAATTGCTCAATTTTTAATGGCATTACTTTCCGCTTACTATCTTCTTAAAAAAACAGACATCCCATTAGTTTTTAGTTTCCCTTTTAACAAAGAAATAAAACGTTTCTTATTAATGATTGGTAATTTAATTATTAGAACCATAGCCTTAAACGTAACACTTTACTTCGCTACTAGGTTTGCCACAGGATATGGCAAAGAATACATTGCAGCATATACTATAGCTATTAACTTATGGTTTCTAGGTGCTTTTTTAATAGATGGTTATGCCAGCGCAGGTAATATTCTTTCAGGAAAATTAATAGGTGGTAAAGAATACAGTAAACTTATACTTTTAAGTAACCGGTTAATAAAATACGGCATCGGCATTGGGCTTATTATTGCCATTTCAGGAGCTTTATTTTACTATTCTATTGGTGAAATATTTATAAAAGAACCAGAAGTTCTAGATCAATTTTATAGTGTTTTCTGGATTGTTTTAGCAATGCAACCTTTATGTGCTTTAGCATTTATTTTCGACGGCATGTTTAAAGGCCTTGGTAAAATGGCCGATTTAAGAAACCTACTATTAGCATCCACCTTTTTAGTTTTCCTACCTACACTTTACGTTCTGGACTACTACAATTTAAAATTAACAGGTATTTTTATAGCATTAACTTTATGGATTGCTGTTCGCGGACTACCATTAATCATAAAATTTAGAAAAGAATTTTTACCACTATCACAAAAGAATTAACTTTGGCGCAAGCCTCTGGCTTAATAAAATAAAACAAAATGGAAATATTAAACTTTTTAGGAGGTAGTGGCTTTTTTGCCATCTTAGCCTTCGTTATTATTATAATCTATATTTACAATAGATACAAGAACCGCAGATAATGGGAAATATACGTATAACTAAGCTTTTTTCTTTCGAGACTGGTCACGCACTTTATGGCTACGACGGAAAATGTAAAAACGTTCATGGACACAGTTACAAACTATCGGTAACCGTTTTTGGACAACCAATATCGGACAGTACAAACGTAAAATTCGGAATGGTTATAGACTTTACGGATCTTAAAAAAATTGTAAAAGAAGAAATTGTAAACGTCTTCGATCATGCCACCGTATTTAATAAAAACACACCACATGTAGAGCTTGCAAAAGAACTTCAAGATAGAGGTCACAATGTGCTTTTAGTAGATTACCAACCAACAAGTGAGATGATGGTTATTGATTTTGCTAAAAAAATTAAAAACCGTTTACCAGAAAATATACAACTACACTCTTTAAAACTTCAGGAAACCGATAGTTCTTATGCAGAGTGGTATGCAAGTGAAAACTAGAATTCTGCGCAGGCAGGAATCTCTTTATTAATAAGCTATAATTTTTGTGAAGATAAAGGAAACAGCAAGTAGGTGCGTTAGGGATTGAGCAATTGTTGAAGCTCCTCGCAGAGAGCGACTTGCGAAAGCCCGACCTTTAGGTAACGCCCAAATAATTATAAATTCCTGCGATTTTAGTAATTAATTATATTTACAACATGCAAATTCCAAAAGGAAAAAAAATATATTTTGCTTCAGATAATCATTTAGGCGCTCCTACAAAGGAGTTGTCTTTTCCTCGCGAACAAAAATTTGTTGCTTGGCTAGATGAGATAAAAGAAGATGCTGCAGTAATTTTTTTACTTGGCGATATGTTCGATATGTGGATGGAATATAAAACCGTAGTTCCTAAAGGCTTTACTAGAACCTTAGGTAAACTAGCCGAAATTAGCGACTCTGGAATCCCAATCCATTACTTTGTTGGGAATCACGATTTATGGATGAATGGTTATTTTGAAGAAGAACTAAATATTCCTGTTTACCACAAACCACAAGAATTCACTTTTAATAACACCTCATTTTTTATTGGTCATGGAGATGGCTTAGGTCCTGGAGATAAAGGTTACAAACGCATGAAAAAAGTGTTTACCAATCCTGTTTCTAAATGGCTTTACAGATGGCTACATCCAGATATTGGTATACGTATAGCGCAACACCTGTCGGTTAAAAATAAAATGATTTCTGGAGACGATGATGCTAAATTTCTTGGAGGAGACAATGAGTGGTTGGCACAATATTGCAAGCGTAAATTAGAAAATAAACACAGAGATTTCTTTATTTTCGGACACAGGCATTTACCTTTAGATATTAAGCTAAACGATAAATCTCGGTATGTAAACCTTGGAGATTGGGTAAGTTATTATACCTACGGAGTATTTGATGGTGAAACTATGGAGCTAAAAAACTACTAAACTTCGAAAGCCGTAATGTTTTTATGTTTGAGTATTTCTTCAAAATCAATCATAAAAAACACAAAACAAAATTGGGCTACAGTTGTACTTAGATTTATAAATCCAAAAAGCATTACATTCTTCACTTGTAAAGCCAAAACAATAAGACCAAGAAGACACGTTATACTATATCCTATACCTGTTAAAAACAAATAAATAC
This sequence comes from uncultured Lacinutrix sp., assembly GCF_947500605.1. GTDB lineage: Bacteria > Bacteroidota > Bacteroidia > Flavobacteriales > Flavobacteriaceae > Lacinutrix. The sequence continues at coordinate 325,474 of NZ_CANMSJ010000002.1, forward strand.
TTTTAGAGTGACTATATACAGAGGTAATGTAAAAACAACTTACTAAAAAAGCAGTAAACGGAAGTATTCCAAAAGCAAAAAATAGACTGGTATTAAGTTCGCTAAGAAACGTTATATAGGTAGAGAGTATAATGTATCCTAAAGAGGCAATTACTATTAAAGCAAAGAGACGATTTATTCCTATAAGCCTTAGTTTTCCTTTTTTTAACAAAGGAAATAATAATACAACACCACTAATAAAACATATTGAATATCCCAATATGACCCAGAGCATACTAAAGACAATGGTAGATTTATCCATGAACTCTACAGTCATAGCACTTAGGTAAAACAAATAAAATAAGGGCTTAATTTTTTTTGATAAAACACTGTAAGCAATCAATAGAACAACGTGAAACAATGGTTTAGAGTAAAACTCAAGCCCACTATATGTTGTCATTGAAATAGCGATACTAAATCCACCTAACAGTAATGCAAGGTTCTTAAAAAGTACTTTAGTTAACAGTGTTATAGGTTTTTATAATTAAAAAATTATGGGCAATAATCTATTATGATAAATATAGTAATTTAATTTAGTAATAAATCTAAAGTCATTAAATCAATTTTACCATCTGGAAATAAACTGTTCTTTTCTTCAAAACTTTTAAGTGCATCAGATGTAATAATTTGATAAACTCCATCCAATGGAATATCGTAACCTTTTTTAACTAACAATTTCTGTATTTCGAAAACAAATGGACTCTTTTCTCCCATAAACAATGCTTTCTTCGGCATCATATCGAGTAATAATTGTTTTTGCTTACGCTTATCTTCGGCTTTATTATAACTATCTATTGATAGGCCATTAGTTTCTAAAAACTTTACACCATCATTATCTAAACCTTGAGATTTAAGCGTTTTTGATTGCTCCAAAATAGATTGGTAGTAATTTACTTCTGCTACCTTTTCTCCATACTCTGCTACTACCAATGTCGTTTGCTCATCGTCATTTTCTGGACTTCTTACATCTATGCCATTAGCACTCCATTGCATTTGCATGTAATTATTTGCCTTCTCTAAAGCTGCATAGTAATTAAAAACTGTTTCTTGATTATGATAGTTAACATCTATAGTTTTAGAAGCTTCTAAATTTGCGTTTTTAGGATGAAAACGTTGATATTCTTTGTATTGAGAGTATCCAAAAATTAAAACAATAATAGCAAGTATAACAAGAAGTATTTTTTTCATGGAAGCATTTATTTAAAATAAAAACAGATTATTAGCGAAAACAAATATAAGAGAATTTGAATTTATAGACCGTTATAACGATTAAGACTCATTATTAGATTCGAAATCTTTAGTTAAATCTAGTTTTCTAAAACTTGGAGATACAATAGCAGTGGTTACCACTGTAATTAATGTCATAGTTCCTCCAAAAACTACTGCTGCTGCTGTTCCCATTAATTTTGCTGTTACACCACTTTCAAAAGCACCTAGCTCGTTAGAGCTACCAACAAACATAGAATTTACTGAAGAAACACGACCACGCATATTATCTGGTGTTTTAAGCTGTAATATCGTTTGTCTAATAACCATAGAAACACCATCTGTAACACCACTAAAAAACAGTGCTACAACCGAGATCCAAAAGCTTGACGATAAACCAAACACAACAATACAAACACCAAAACCAAAAATAGCAACTAATAATTTTATACCTGCATTTTTACTAATAGGAATATACGCTGTAACCAACATTGTTAAAAAAGCACCAACAGAAGGTGCTGCAACTAAAATACCAAAACCTTGTGGTCCTACTTTTAAAATATCTTCGGCAAAAACCGCTAAAAGCGCTACTGCTCCACCAAATAAAACCGAAACCATATCTAATGTTAAAGCGCCTAATATTGCTTTTGTTTTAAACACAAAACTAACGCCCTCTTTTAAACTTTCCATAACAGGTTCACCTATTTTAGGATTTAATATTGGTTTTTTAGAAATTTGAAACACCATCGCTAATGCTGCCATTACTAAACAAAAAACAATGCACAAAGATAGATGCACACCAATCCAACCAATAGAAAAACCTGCAAAAGCAACACCTAAAACACGCGACATTTGCCAAGTAGAACTATTCCATGTTGCAGCGTTTGGATATATTTTTTTTGGTACAATTAAAGCTACTAATGAAAAAATAGTAGGTCCAAAAAATGAGCGTAAAAAACCTCCAAAAAACACTAAAGCATAAATAGAATATAATAAACTGTTTTTAGACCATGTTTGAGAAACTGTTTCTGAAGTAAGCCAAAACAAAGCAAAACTTATAATAGAAAAAGCTGCTAAACAAATAGCGAGTAGGTTTCGTTTTTCGCGCTGATCTACAATATGCCCAGCAAATAATGCCATAGTAAAAGCTGGAATAATTTCCATTAAACCAATAATACCAAGCGACAAAGGATCTTTAGTTAAAGCATACACCTGCCATTCTATAACAATAAATTGCATAGACCATGCAAAAACTAAGAAAAAGCGCATGGTTAAAAAGGTATTAAATTCTTTAAAACGCAATGCTGCGTAGGGATCGTTTTTAATTTTATTCATTGTATTAAAACACTATTTTTATTCCTGTATATCTCGCAATTTCAACTGTAAAGACACATTGCCTTGCCACTCGTTTTCGTCTATAGAATAAGTTGCTTTAAAAGGTTTAGTACTTTTAACCACGCTTAACTTATCGCCTAAACCAAAACCGATGCAGACTATTTGATTGCTATTGGGTTGTTTTACGGTAATTCGTAAGTGTTTATCGTCTTCGCCAACACATTTACCATAACCGGTATCTTTAAGATTATCGCTCATAAAAACTGGCGACATATTACCTGGTCCAAAAGGTGCAAACTGACTTAATATTCTGTAGAATTTATCTGAGATATCGTTAAGTTCAATTTGTCTATCTATTGTAATTTCTGGTGTTAATAATCTTTTGTCTATTGTAGCCTCTACTACTTCTTCAAATTTTTGTTTAAAGGCTTCGTAGTTTTCTTCTTTAAGCGTTAAACCAGCAGCGTATTTGTGGCCTCCAAATTGCTCGATATGTTCAGAGCAAGCCTCTAACGCATTATAAACATCAAAACCTTTTACAGAGCGTGCAGAAGCTGCTAATTTATCGCCACTTTTTGTAAACACTAATGTTGGTCTGTAATACGTTTCTATTAATCTACTAGCAACAATACCAATAACACCTTTATGCCAGTCTTTGCTATAAACAACAGTAGTAATCCTTTTCTGTTCTTTTTGTTTTTCAATATGCTCGAGAGCTTCAATTGTAATTTGTCTATCTGTTTCACGCCTGTCGGTATTAAAATCTTCTATTTCTTTTGCACAAACCTCGGCAGCTTTAACATTGGTTTCGGTTAATAAATCTACCGCGTATTGACCATGTTTCATTCTACCAGCAGCATTTATTCTTGGCGCAATAACAAATACAACATCTGTAATAGTTAGTGTTTCTTTTTTAATTTGATTTATTATCGCCTTAAAACCAGCTCTTGGTTGTTGATTAATAACTTGTAAACCAAAATAAGCCAAAATTCTATTTTCTCCAGTAATAGGTACAATATCTGCGCCTATTGCTGTGGCTACCAAATCTAGATATTCTACTAAATCTTCAATCGTTTTTCCTTTTCTAGAGGCTAAGGCTTGTATTAGTTTAAAACCAACTCCACAACCACAAAGCTCATTATAAGGATAATTACAATCGTTTTGTTTAGGATCTAAAACGGCTACTGCATTTGGTATTTTATCTCCTGGCCTGTGGTGATCGCAAATTATAAAATCGATGTTTTTTTCTTCCGCGTAAGCGACTTTATCAATTGCTTTTATACCACAATCTAAAGCAATAATTAGCGTAAAATTATTGTCTTCGGCAAAATCGATGCCTTGAAAAGAGACACCGTAACCTTCTCCATAACGGTCTGGAATATAAGTGGCAACATTGGGATATTCGCTTTTTAAATACGAAGACATTAACGATACTGCTGTTGTACCATCTACATCGTAATCGCCATAAACTAATATATTCTCGTTATTTGCTATTGCTTTTTCAATACGCTCGACCGCTTTTTGCATATCCTTCATTAAAAAAGGATCGTGCAAATGACTTAAACTTGGCCTAAAAAAATCTTTAGCTTGCTCGTAAGTTTCTATTCCTCTCTGTACTAAAAGTGCTGCAACGGGCTCATCGACCTGCAATGCTTGCTGTAAAAATTGTACAGTTTCAAGATTTGGTTTCGGTTTTAAAGTCCAACGCATGGTTAAGTGAAAATGAATAGTTATAAGTGAGTAGTTTGCTTACTCAAACTCTTGTTTGTTTTAAGTGTTATTCAGAGCATAACGAAGAATCTTTTCTTTACATGGGAATCCTCAATTCGCTCTGAATGACAATAGTTTAATTATTATGAAAATTGATTTTAGTTTCAACTTTAGAAAACTGACGAAACATTTCCATAACACCACAATATTTCTCTACCGAAAGGTTTACCGCTTTTGTTATCTTTTTCTCGTCTAAATCGCTACCATAAAAATGATAATCTACAGTTACTGTATGATATATTTTTGGGTGCTCGTCTGTTAATTCTCCAACAACTTCTATTTTAAAATCGCTAAACTCTGTTTTCATTTTTTCGGCAACAGAAACCACATCTAAACCAGAACAAGCTGCTAAAGCTGATAGCATTGCTGCTTTAGGTCTTAAAGATTTGTAAGGGTCGTTATCTTCTTCCGACACACCTAAATTAAAACTAGAACCACTTGGGTTATCGCTTTCGAAAATCATTTTTTCTTTCCAAACAGTTGTTACTTTATCTGCCATAATTGAATATTTTTTCGTTTATTGATACATTCAAAAATACTATTAAAAAACAAATATATGCCATTAGTAACGCCTTTAGATGCCGAACACGATTTAGAAACTAAAAAACTAGCAGAGTTCTTTAATGAAACTTTAGGTTTTTGCCCAAACTCTGTGCTTACCATGCAACGCAGACCAGCCATTTCTAAAGCTTTTATAAATTTAAACAAAGCCGTAATGGCTAACGAAGGTAAAGTGACCTCAGCCTTAAAACGTATGATTGCTTGGGTTTCTAGTAATGCCACAGGTTGCCGTTATTGCCAAGCACACGCTATTCGTGCTGCAGAGCGTTATGGAGCAGAACAAGAGCAGTTAGATAATATTTGGGAATATAGAACACATGCTGCTTTTAACGAGGCAGAGCGTGCTGCGTTGGACTTCTCTTTAGCAGCTTCTCAAGTTCCAAATACTGTTGATGCAGATATACAAAAACGTTTACACGAACATTGGACCGAAGGTGAAATTGTAGAAATGTTAGGTGTAATTTCTTTATTTGGATACCTAAACCGTTGGAACGATTCTATGGGAACAACACTTGAAGGTGATGCTATTGAAAGTGGAGATCAATACTTAGGGAAACATGGTTTTGAGGTTGGAAAGCATGTTTAGATAGTCTCGATTATTAGATTTTTAGAGCGCTTTGCTTTTAGATACAATAGATTAAACCTTGCTAGAAATAGTGAGGTTTTTTAGTCTATTATTTTGGCGAATTTTTGCTGAAAAAGCAAAAAACGGGCTGTCACTACTCAATCTTTTTTCAAAAAAAAAGGATTTCAAACAAACCGTTCCATCCTTTTCGCGGGCAGCATTTACAATTTATAAGCCACTTTAAACATGATTATTCTTGGTAGAATAAATGTTTTACTATCGCTAATTAAAAAGTCACTAAAACTATTGTCTTGTTTAAATTGTGTGTTAAACAAATTCGTTGCATTAATCTCGAATCCCCAAGCGCTATCTTCTACTTGGTAAAAAAGTGATGCGTTAGCAGTGTCGAAAGTGTTCTTAATGTTTAAACTTTTATTTTGGTAGTTATCTAAATTGTAATCGGCTTTAAAAATAAAATCTTCTAAAAAATCGTATTCAAGATTTACAAAAAAGGCATCGTTTTCGAACTTAGAAATACTTCCGCTTGAGCGATAATTATTAAAATCTTTAGTGTACCCAATTTCTATGTTTGGATGCTTTTTAAAAGATGTTTCTGCACTTAATGTTCCAGATACATTTTTAGAAATATTTTTATTGGTTTCGGTATTTACAATCTGAAAGAAATCACGATAGCGGTAACTGCCTCTAAATTGATATTTAATTTTATTAATTTTCTTGGCAATTCGTCCATTTATATTCCAACTATGTTCTGGTTGCTCGAATAAAATTTGTGTATTAAATTGATTTATACCATCTAACTGCGTTACACTTTTATAGTCTTTTATTTTTTTATTAAAGCTTGTACTTAAATTTAGATTTAAGTTTTTGAATAAACTAAATTTGTAATATGTTAAACTTGCTGAGTGATATAACGTATTATCTAAATCTGGATTCCCACGAGAGACACTATTAAAACTAGATAACATAAAATTGTTTGCCAAACGGTTTACGGTTGGAAAACGTGCATTTAATTTATACTTGAAATTTAATTTCTGACTAGAATTAAATTCGGTTTTAATGGTTAGCTGCGGTAACGCTAAGGCTTTTGTTTTACTAATTTGAGAGTCTTGCTGGTTAACTTGCCAATTGTAAAAATGATAGTATAAAGCAGGTTTAAACGTAGTAATACCTGTTTGGAATTTATATTCTAAACCTACAAACGTATCTATAAAATTGTACTTTAAAGCGTTACCAAAACCAGCTGAGTTAAAATTATTAATTTCTCCATTACTTAACTGTTGTACATCTTGGTTCTCGAAACTATTAAATGCTGCATTTACACCTAAACTCGTATACAAATGGTTAAAATTATTTACAACCCAATAGTCTTTTACAATAGCACTTGCATTGTGCGTTTTTACGGTTTTTGTTTGCAAAATATTAAAAACGGCATCGGTTTGTAATGGTATTAATCCTGGTAAAATTTCTTGGTTGGTAAGCCAGTTTACTAGAGGTTCGTCGTTTTTATAATTGTATGTTGCTTCTAGCGTTCCTGTGTGCTTTTTAGATAGTTTCCTGCTATAACTTACGTTTTGTTTAAGGTTTAAACCTACAATATCTGTAAGTGTATTAATGGTATTATTTTGGTTTATACTATTTGTGTTTATTAAACCATTACTAGTGTTATTGGTTACTTTTACAAAGCTATTATAAGCAAAGTCTTCTTTAAATGTTGGATCGTAATCTATGGTTACTTTACCTATTGTAAAAAAGGTATTGGCATTATTTGTAGTCGTTCTGTTTTCTGTAAAAGGCTCGCCAAAATTGTATTGGTTAGTGATGTTGTTTTGGGTTTCTACTTTTGCTTTACTAGAAATAACATAACCAGAAATATCTGTGACCTCGTTAATAGCTTGCCTAATGTTTAAGGCACCAAATTGGTTGGTATTGCTCTTAAAATCTTGGTTTGTTAAATACTGTGCAAAGTCGCTATTAAATAAATTAAAGTAGCCACCAGAATCGCTCATTAGCTTACCAAAACCACCTTCGAATTCTAAGTAATCTCTAAACGTAAAACTTTTGGAGCCTGTATTATTTAAATCGCCTATTAAGTTTACATTTGTTTTTGGGCTGTAATAAAATAAGTTTGGGTGTATTACATAACGGTCTTTAATGCCTGCTCCAACCTCAACGTCGCCAAAGGCAAAGTTTTTTTTGTCTTCTTTTAGTTTAATATTCATGGCAAGGTCTTCGGTATCTTGCAAACCTTTAAGCATGGCAACGTCGTTGTAATTGTCTAAAACCTCGATCTCGTCTACAGCATCTGCAGGAATGTTGTTTACTGCTAGTTTACTATTGCCTGTAAAAAAGGTTTTACCTTCTACTAATACTTTGGTTACTTTTTTACCTTGAACCGTTACATTTCCGGCTCTATCGACCTCTACACCTGGTAATTTTTTTAAAACGTCTTTTAGTTTGCGTTCTTCACCTGTTACAAATTTATCTACGCGGTAAATAGTAGTGTCTTTTTTTACAGTTATTGGTGGTGTGTAGTTTAATGTAACCTCGTCTAGCTGATTGTGATTTACTTGTAGTGTAAAGTTTTTAGTTAGGTTTTCTTTAGTTGTAGTAATAACTATTTCTTGAGGTAAATAGCCTAAATAACTTACTGTAATTTTATAGGTTTGGTTTTGCTCTAATTTTAATTGGTAGCCACCATTGTCTTTGGTAATAGCAAAACGGAGTTCACTATCTCTTTCTGGTACTGCAAGAATATTAGCGTAATCTAGTGGTGTTTTTAGGCTGTCTTGTACTTTACCCGAAACGGTTATATTTTGGGCGTTTAGAGAAAATCCTGCTATAAAAAGCAAAAAAAGAATAAAATAAAGTTTAAAACTCATTAATGTAAGTTAAGATTTTCTGTCTTGATACTTTTTTTTATTAAATTCTTCAAATTCATCTTCCGTCATTCTCTCTCCTTTTGATGGCTCTTTAATTTTTTCTAAATCTTCTTTAACAAAAATGACTTTAGTAGCGTAATATTTAATTTTTGCAATTTGTAGTTCTAAAATAGCTCCTGGCAAACCGTCATAACCTAAAGGACCAATAGAATAGTTAATTTCAGGGCAATACCAAGCAATAATATCTGTTTTGACCTTCTCATCTTTATAATTTTTCTTTGATAATACTCCAGTAGCTTTAAAACAAATGTAATTTCCAATTTTCCTATTTTCTTTTGTAATTTTCCACTTAATAAAATTTCTCTTTTTTTCTATTAGATAAATTTTTCCTGATACTTCTTTTTCTAATATTGTTTTTTTAGAATCAATATAAAATTTATCATTACTTCTTGTATATATACTTGCTATTTTTTCAGCCTTAGTAATTTCATTACTTATTTTTTTTATTCCAAAAAATAAACTTTGTGACCTTGAAGCAAAAAGTTTAAATTTTTGACTTTCAAATGCTCTAGAGAGCTCTGTAGAACTAGAGTTACTCTTGTTATCTAATTTTAGGTTATAATTTATATGAACCTGATGATTCTGAGCAGAAATAAAATTAACTAATAATAATATAAAAAATAAAAAAGATTTTTTCATTTTTGATTTTGATTTTGATTTTGATAAAAAGCATACTAATTATTTAATTAATATGCTTTTAAAAATTTAGAACTAATTCATACAAGCATCATAAAAAACAAGCCATGTATCATACCATTCCGCATGTGTAGATGCATGTCCAGTCAGTTCTTCTACTTCACAAGCTACATCATTTGCGTTAATATCTGCAATTTCAAAACAATCAATATTCTTTTTTAAAAGATTGATTGAACTAGAACTCATACTCATCAAAAGTAATGTCACAGCAAATACTCCGAAAAATTTATTTAATTTTTTCATAATTTAAAATTTTACACCAGTTTTTAGTTTTTACTGGTTGGTTAATAAAATTTAAGAAGCTAAGAAGCATTTTTTAAGAAGCTGTATTATTGAAAAATAAACCTGCGCAGGTTATTAAGTTGCAACCATATTCTCTATTAATTTGAGGCTTCTTAATTCTCAAACTAATATTGAATACTTTGTAAACCTAAAAAAAAAAAAAAGGAGCAACCTCACAAATTTTTATAGGAGTTTTTGTGCATTTTATCGAAAATATGAATTTTTAGTCAATTTGTATTACGGTAAAAACCGTAATTGGTGTTAAATGTTGGTTTTAGAATATACATTTTGTAATATTTTTAATTATGTAAATAGCTAATCACTTTCTGGTACGGCTAGAATATTAGCGTAATCTAATGGTGTTTTTAGGCTGTCTTGCACTACGCCAGAAACGGTTATGTTTTGGGCGTTTAAGGAAAATTTTATAGACACTTAATCGATACAAGTTTTGTTATTAGTTTTTTCTGTTTTTGTAAATTTCTGAAACTCTCTTTTTAAATTCATCTTCTGACATTTCTTTGCCTGTTGGTATAAAATCAATATTTAAATTTTTATTAGAAAACTCTATTTTTTTTAAAGAAGTTGTTGTTCCGTTATTATCTAATTGAAGAATTAATCCTGGTAAACCGCAATATCCATCTGGACCATATGGTAATGGAATTTGTGGAGCATACCAAGCCGTAACTTTTAATTTATGTTTTCCTTCTTGATTTTCAATAATTCGAGTTGTTGATGCTTTGTAGCATGTGTATCTATCAATATTTAAAGTGTCTTTTGATAAAATCCATTTAATCTCATTTTTTTTTATAAGATAATTACCTCCAGCAAATTCTCTTTTGTGAAGATTTTTATTCTTTTTTTTATTAAAATAAACCTCTCCATCAAACCCTGATATACCTTTAAGGAATGCTTGAGCTATTGGGCTATATTTAAATCCATATTCTTCACTTTACTATACAAAGATCCTGACTCATTAAACGATAGCTTATATTCACTGTTTTCTAAACTACTTAATGCTTTTTTCATGTAAGCATTGTCAGAGTGATTCGTATCTAAAGAAAGCTGCTTTTTGTAGTAGGCGTTTCCAACTTGACTGTATAACAAACTTGTTAAAAAAAACAGTAAAATGAAGATGTTTATTTTTAATTTCATAACATAATTATTTAAAGAAATAGTGACAATAAATTATACTTATTGTGCTTTTTGTATTTTAAATACAGCCTAAATATGCTGCTTCCCAAACATTATAAGATTCTAAATGAGTTGGAATCTGGTTATTGTTTACCATAGCGTCTTCATATGCTGCTTGAGTAATATCTGCTATTTACCAACAGTCTTTTTTCTTTAAAAATTGATTGCTCGAAGCCATACTCATCATAAACATTGAAACTGCAAATACAGCAAATCCTTTTTGTAATTTTTTCATAATTTAAATTTTAAACCAGTTTTTTAGTTTTTACTGGTTGGTTAATAAAATTTAAGAATCTAGAAGCATTTTTTAAGAAGCTGTATTATTGAAAAATAAACCTGCGCAGGTTATTGTGTTGCAACCCTATTCTCTATTAATTTGAGGCTTCTTAAATCTCAGACTAATATTGAATACTTTTTAAACCTAAAAAAAAATAACAAGCCACACAAGTTTTTATAGGCGTTTATGTGCACTTTATCGAATATGCATGTTTTTAGTCAATTTACGTTACGGTAAAAACCGTAATTTTATGAAAACACGATTTTTAATATAATAAAAAAGCCATCCTGTAAAAGAATGGCTTGTAAATTTTTAAGCAAAACGAATTGCTAAATAAATTATAATCTATAACTCTAGACCATCAGGAATTGCTTCTGTTGGTGTATCGTTATCTCCATCAGGATTATCTTCTTGGTATTTATCACAATCTACTTCTATAGATAAATCTTTAGGTTTCTCGAAGGCTTTTGTAGAAACTTCTAAGGCTTCGTCTTCGTAGCAACTTTTCATATACATTCCCCAAATAGGTAGTGCCATTGCTGCTCCTTGACCATATGTTACACTCTTAAAGTGTGCTGCTCTATCTTCTGCACCAACCCAAACACCTGTTACTAAATTTGGAACCATACCCATAAACCAACCGTCACTTTGGTTTTGTGTTGTTCCTGTTTTTCCTGCTATTGGGTTTTTAAACGCATACGGATATCCTGTAATAATTTCTGGATAAACGCCTGTTTTTGGCATCCATGTTCTACGTAATCTAGCTCCAGATCCACTTTGAGTAACACCTTCCATTAGCTTAACAGTTACATAGGCAGACTCTGCACTTAAAACATCTCTAGTTTCTGGTGTAAATTGGTATAAAACGGTTCCGTTTTTATCTTCAATACGCTCAATCATTACTGGTTTAGTATAAACACCTTGATTTGCAAAAGCAGAATATGCTCCAACCATTTCGTAAACACTAATATCTGGAGTTCCTAAAGCAATAGATGGTACCTCTGGAATTTCTGAAGTAATACCTAAACGTCTAGCTAAATCTACAACTGGCTGTGGCCCTACTTTATCCATTAAACGCGCTGTAATAGTGTTAACCGATTTTGCTAATGCTTCTTTAAGTGTTTTTTCACCTCCATAACCACCTCCTTCATTGCCAGGCGACCATGGTTCTGGATTACCATATTTATTAGCCTCAATTGTTATTTGAGATAATGGTAACTTATCGCAAGGTGACATGTGTAATTGATCTATAGCAGTTGCATAAACAAATGGCTTAAAGGTAGAACCTACTTGTCGCTTACCTTGCTTTACCATATCGTATTGAAAATGTCTATAATTCATACCACCAACCCATGCTTTTACATGTCCTGTTTGTGGATCCATACTCATCATCCCTGTACGTAAAAATGATTTATAGTAACGCATAGAATCTATAGGCTTCATGATAGTATCTACTTCACTAGCTTTACCATCTACCCATTTAAAAACAGTCATTTTTGTTGGTTTTTCAAACGACGCTTCTATTTCCTTATTACTTTTTCCTTGCTTTTTAAGTATTCTCCAACGCTCACCTCTTCTCATCCCATCTTTTAAGAGTTTTTCTACTTCAGATTTATCTAAATCTAAAAATGGAGCTGTAGGATTACGTTCTGGTGTATTTTGATTAAAAAATTCTGCTTGTAATCTAGGCATATGTCTACCAACTGCTGTTTCTGCATATTTTTGCATACGAGAATCTATGGTTACAAATACTTTTAAACCATCGCTATTAATATTGTATTTCTTACCGTCTGGCTTTCTATTCGCTTTATCGTTTGCCCAATCTTTCATCCAGCTCCTTAAATACTCTCTAAAGTATGTAGCTGTACCATCTCTGTGAGATTGTGGTGAATATTTTAAATCTAATTCTGTTTTTTGAAGTGAATCTTTAACCTCTTCTGTAATGTAACCGTATTTTTCCATTTGGGATAAAACAACATTCCTTCTGTTTTTTACACCAACTGGGTTTCTTCTTGGGTTATATAAAGATGAATTTTTAAACATCCCAACCAACATTGCTGCTTCTTTAATACTTAACTCACTTGGTTCTTTATCGAAATAAATGTTTGAAGCAGAACGAATACCATCTCCATTGTTACCAAAATCGTAAATATTAAAATATTGAGTAATAATCTCTTCCTTAGTGTACTGGCGTTCTAATTTTGTAGTTATTACCCATTCTTGTGCTTTTTGAGTAATTCTTTCAAAAATATTTTTAGAAGCTACACCTACAAACAGTTGTCTAGATAATTGTTGAGACACCGTACTTGCTCCACCTTTAGAACCAAGATAAACTATAGCTCTTAATGTTCCTCTTGCATCTATACCAGAGTGCTCATGAAAACGTGCATCTTCCGTTGCTATTAATGCGTCGATTAAACTTTTAGATAAGTCTTCATATTTTACTGGTGTTCTATTATCATCGAAATAAAATTTACCTAATGTTTTACCATCGCTAGAAACAATCTCTGTTGCTAAGTTTGTTTTAGGGTTTTCCAACTGCGTGTAATCTGGTAATTCACCAAATACACTCCAAGAAGCTAATAAAAACAATAATGCTACAGATAGGATACCTCCTAAAAATAACATCCAAAACCAACGAACGTATTTTTCGAAGCCTTGATGATCTTGTGTTTCTTTTGTTTTTGTGTTTTTCTTTGCCATTTAAATAAGTGCCTAATGTATTTAAAGTTATTATGTGTGCTATTACCGTTGTGTTTAATACAAAACGCTAGAAGCCTTTATTTTATTCTGTTTTTTCTATTCTAAAGCCAATGTCTGTAATACCTTCTAAATTAGCAATACCATTAACCTCTCCATTCTCACGCATAGCGTGTTTTATATTTACTGTATACTCGCCTGTTTCACTAAACACAACGCCTTCTTTATACCACAATTTATTTTCTTTTACACTAGACAGTCCTTCTCCTAAAAACTCACCATTTGGCTTCGCCATTTTATATTCTAATGTGTCGACAATTCTTTTTCCGTGAGGGAAATTCATTTCAACAATCAAAAAAAGATTATTGTATTTATATGCGTTGGTATTGCGTAAATTAACAAACAAATCATAGGCTTTTGTTGAGTCTGGAGGACTCACTTTAAAGCTTATGGTTTTATCTTTATTCCATACTTCTGGAACAGTTTCATAATTATCGAACACACTTTTAGTGTCGCAAGACACTAAAAGTAAAGACAATAATAAAAAACAATAAAACAATTTATTTTGCATCCTTATCTCTATTTTGTGGCTTGTTTTGAGACTTACTTTCTGGTCTAGGTCTTGGTTTAGGCCTCGGTTTTGGTTTAGGTCTTGGCTTTGCTTCTGACTTAGCTTGAGGATTTGGTCTCGGTTTTGGCTTTGGCTTTGGTTTCGATTTAGCCTGAGGATTTGGCCTAGGCTTAGGTTTTGGTTTATTTTGCTGCCCACTTTGAGGCTTTTTATCTGTACTATTTGTGTTATTACTCTTATTGCGATTACGGCTCTTATTGTTTTTACGTTTTTTATTGCCTTTTGGACCATCGAAACGTGTTAAACTATCTTGACCAACCACATTTTCGAAAGCTACAGCTACTTCTTCTTCTAGCTCTGATGCATATTCTTCAAGGCTCGCAACTTTTTCTTTTTTTCTGTTGATATCAATAATTTCTCTGGCTTGGTCTGTGGTAATTTTGTGCCAATTCATCCATTCGCCTTCATAAGCATACCACATGTGACCTTGAAAAATATCTGTTTTCTGGCAAACCGCAGTTCCTTTTTCTGTGTATAATTTAATATCTGTTTTTGGGAATGCTTTTAAAGCATCTTGATACGAATCTAACTCGTAATTTAAACAGCATTTTAACTTACCACATTGTCCTGCTAATTTTTGAGGATTTAAAGATAATTGTTGGTAACGTGCTGCACTAGTGCTTACAGATCTAAAATCTGTTAACCACGTAGAACAACATAATTCGCGACCACAAGAACCTATACCACCAAGTCTTGAAGCTTCTTGTCTAAAGCCAACTTGTTTCATTTCTATACGCGTTCTAAACTCACGAGCAAAAACTTTAATTAAATCTCTAAAATCTACACGTTCTTCGGCAGTATAATAAAATGTTGCTTTACTAGCATCTCCCTGAAATTCTATATCAGAGATTTTCATGTGAAGCTTTAACTCGATAGCATATTGTCGTGCGCGAACCTTCATTGGCTCTTCTTTATCACGTGCATCGCTCCAAATATCTATATCTTTTTGAGACGCTTTTCTGTATATTTTAAGAACATCTTCTGGCTTTTCATTGATTTTTTTGCGTTTCATTTGTACGCGAACCAATTCACCGGTTAAGGTTACCATACCAATATCGTGACCAGATTGTGCCTGAGTAGCTACAATGTCTCCAATGGCTAATGTTAAATTCTCTGTATTTTTATAGTAATGTTTTCTTCCGTTTTTAAAACGAACCTCAACAAAATCGAAAGGTTTTTCTCCGTTAGGAATAGACATATTTGCTAACCAATCGAAGACGGTTAACTTATTACAACTGTCTGTACCACAAGTACCATTATTTTTGCAGCCCTTAGGTGAGCCGTCTTTAGTTGTGCAACTAGCGCAAGCCATATGTGTAGATATATTGATTCTGAATGTTTTACCACTTAATAAAAGTTAGATTAAAACATCAGAAGACGATTAATAATATTTTAATTGAAGCTGAAATATTCTGCTATCAGCTTACAATAAAATCTAACGGTAAAGATAAGATTATTATTATGACTTATAAAATATAAAAAAACCTGAGAAAGCTTTCTCAGGTTTATATCTAAAACATTGAATGTATTAGTCTTTTTTAAAGGTTTCGAAAATGTTTCTTAAATCTTTTTTATACGGCAAATGGTCTGCTCTTCCTTTTTTAAAGATATCGTTACTATTTCCTTGTCCTTTTCTTAATTCTTTTTGTTCTTCAAAAGGCAAAGCGTGAATTTCTTGACAGGTTGTTGAGCAACAATTATTCATTTCCTCCTTACAGGCATCACATTGTAAAAATAACAAATGGCAAGCATCGTTTGCACAATTGGTATGAATATCGAATGGATCTCCACATTGGTGGCATTTAGCAATTACGTCGTCACTTATTTTTTCGGCACGTCTATCATCAAAAACAAAGTTTTTTCCAATAAATTTATTTTCAATACCGTCTGCATTTACCTGTCTTGTATACTCTATAATTCCGCCTTCAAGCTGGTATACGTTTTTAAAACCTTTATGCTTGTAGTATGCACTTGCTTTTTCGCAACGTATTCCACCTGTGCAATACATTAAAAGATTTTTTTCTTCTTTATGTTCGCGTAAATCGGCTTCAATAATATCTAAACTTTCTCGAAATGTATCTACATCTGGTGTTACAGCTCCATCAAAATGACCAATTTCGCTTTCGTAATGATTTCTCATATCCACACAAACCGTATTTGGGTTTGCCAACATAGCATTAAAATCTTTAGCAGAAAGATGAACACCTTTATCTGTTACATCAAACGTTTCATCATTTAAACCATCTGCAACAATTTTGTCTCTTACTTTTACTTTAAGCTTTAAAAAAGACATATTATCTTGCTCTACAGCAATGTTTAATCTAATTCCGTTTAAAAAATCTATACTATCTAAATGGTTTTTAAATGCTTCAAAATTTTCTGCTGGTAGAGATAATTGTGCATTAATACCTTCTTGGGCTACGTAAATACGTCCTAAAACGTCTAAACTATCCCATTTAATAAATAAACTATCTCGTAATTGTTGTGGATTGCCAATTTGGGCATAAGCGTAAAACGATAATGTTAAACGGTCTTTTCCAGCTTCTTCTATAAGCTCTGCCCTTTCTTTGGCGCTTAATTTGTTGTACAGTTGCATGCTATACTTAGTTTTTAAGGTTAAAGAATTCTCAACTAACTACCTAAAGAGGAAGTGTTTTGAGGTTAAGCCACAAAGGTATTGATTTAAATTATATTACCAAGTTTGATTGTATAAAATGAAATTTTAATACATTTTATATATACATGTATTTCTAAATCTTAAACAAAAAAAAATCCTTTGCGCTTTGCAAAGGACTTTTAATAGACTAACTCGTTATTAATTTTTTATTTCTAAAAAACAAACGAGTTAACCTCCATCGGCTTTACAGCTACTGTTTAATAAGACAGAGACTGAAACGCCTAATGCATTTGATGTTAATACTTTTTTTAAATATTTCATGCTGTTACATTTACAAATTAGACATGAACTCCTAAAAAATGAGGTTAATTTTTCTTTTTCATAGCCAAAACTTTCCCACCTTTATTAATAGATGCAAAAATGTTTAAAAGGTTGCGTGAGAAATTAAAAAAAAGATTAAAAAAGTAGTATTTTAGCACGAATAAAAGCTAAAAAAACATACTATGAGCAGTGAAAAAGACGCAAAACTAAAGGCACTAAAGCTAACTTTAGATAAATTAGACAAAGCTTACGGAAAAGGAACGGTAATGAAAATGAGTGATGCTGCAGTAGTAGATATTGAAGCAATACCTTCTGGATCTCTAGGTTTAGACATCGCCTTAGGCGTTGGTGGATACCCAAGAGGTCGTGTTATTGAAATATATGGACCAGAATCTTCTGGTAAAACAACATTAACATTACATGCCATTGCTGAGGCTCAAAAAGCAGGTGGAATTGCAGCCTTTATTGATGCAGAGCATGCTTTCGATCGTTTCTATGCAGAGAAACTTGGTGTAGATATAGATAACTTAATTATTTCTCAACCAGATAATGGTGAACAAGCATTAGAGATTGCAGATAATTTAATTCGTTCTGGAGCTATTGATATTGTAGTAATAGATTCTGTAGCTGCATTAACACCAAAAAGCGAAATTGAAGGTGAAATGGGTGATAGTAAAATGGGACTTCATGCACGTTTAATGTCTCAGGCCTTAAGAAAACTAACAGGTTCTATTAGTAAAACCAATTGTACAGTAATCTTCATTAACCAATTACGTGAAAAAATTGGTGTTATGTTTGGTAATCCTGAAACAACAACTGGTGGTAATGCTTTAAAATTTTACGCATCTGTTCGTTTAGATATTAGACGTTCTACTCAAATAAAAAACACAGATGGTGGAGTTCTTGGTAATAAAACCAGAGTTAAAGTTGTTAAAAACAAAGTAGCTCCTCCTTTTAAACTTGCCGAATTCGATATTATGTACGGAGAAGGTATTAGTAAAGTAGGTGAGATACTAGATGTAGCAGTAGAAAAAGAGATTGTTAAAAAAGCAGGTTCTTGGTTTAGCTATGGAGACACAAAATTAGGTCAAGGTAGAGATGCTGTAAAAGCAATAATAAAAGACAATCCTGAGCTTTTTGATGAACTTGAACAAAAAATAAAACAAGCAATTAAAGACGATATGCAATAGAATTGTATCCTGTTTTTTATTACTATTTTTAAGTATATTAATTAAAATCCCGAAAGTTTTCGGGATTTTTTTGTTTTTAGACGCAACCTTTCAGACTTTTATACATCTACATAAAAACACACATATTAAAACACGAAATTTAAAAATGAAAAAAATCCTTATTTTATTAATTGGTTTAGTGACTTTTTCGTGTAGTGTAAATGATGATTCTCTTGTTACCTATCAAGACCCAATGCCTATTGAAACGGCTGTATTACCAAACGCGTTTGTATTAGGTGAAATTTACGAAATTAACCTTACATATCTAAGACCTACAACTTGTCATGCCTTTAATGATATTATATATAAAAAGCATAATAACGAAAGAACAGTTGTTATAATTGGTACAGTTTTTCAAAGCAATGGTAATTGTACAGATTTGGGAACCGAACTAGAAGCGTCTTTTAATTTTAAAGCAACAGAAGAAGGCTCTTATATTTTTAAATTTTGGCAAGGTAAAGATGATAACGATGAAGACATTTACCTAACAATAGAAGTTCCTGTATTATAATAAATACTAATTAAAACGTGTAATTGATTTTGAGCTTAGACAAACTCATACATAATTGTAAGATTAATGATGCTAAAGCACAAAGTGAATTATATAAACTCTTTTCGAGTAAATTGTTTTCTTTATGCTTGAAGTATTCAAGGAATTATGCTGAAGCTGAAGATAATTTACAAGATGCTTTTATTACTATTTTTAAAAAAATAGGGCAATATAAAAACAAAGGTTCTTTTGAAGGCTGGTTAAAACGAGTTACTATAAACACAGCACTACAGTGCTATAGAACGCAAGGTGTTTTTGATATTGTAAACGAAGATTTAATTGAAGATGAAGCTATAACAATTGAAGATGAAGATAACATTTCGATAGATTATTTATTACAAATTATTCAAGAATTACCAGACCGTTATCGGCTAGTATTCAACCTTTATGTAATGGATGGTTATTCGCATCAAGATGTAGCAGAAATGCTTAAAATAACAACCGGAACGTCAAAATCTAACTTAGCTAGAGCTAGACATATTTTAAAAGATAAAATAACTGAATATAAAACGAGACTACATTCTCAATCTTTATAAATGAGTGATAAAAAACATATAGATAGACTTTTTCAAGAAAAGTTTAAGGATTTTGAAGTTAAACCAAATGCTAATATTTGGGATAATATTCAAAATAAAATAGAACAACCAAAAGAAGAAACCAAAACAAAATTTCCTATTTGGTTACGACTTGCAGGAGCAGCTGCTGTATTAGTTTTACTCTTTGCGGTTGGAAACTTATTGTTTTCTAACGAAAACATAAAAAACACTAATACAACGGTTATTGACACCAACAAGAACAATAATACAAAAAAACATAACAAGGTTAAAACCACCACAAACGAATCTGTTGTAACTAAACACAAGAAATACATAGACAGCAAAGTTAGCAACGAAAACAAATTAAAAAACAACGCAATAGCTACGTCAAACAAAATTAGTTTAGATAATAATACATCAAAAATAAATAAAGAAAGAAGTAACAATCTAAGTTCTCAATCATATAACACTGATAACAATTCTAAAGAAAGAAACAATACCTCTCTAGCAAATAAAAATAACGCCAACACTAATAGGAATAACATTGTAGGTAATTCAGGAAAAGAAAATATTACAAACTCCGTGAGCAATACGCAAAAGTATGCACAAAATAACACTCTAAATAATAAGAACAACACTACTTATAACAGTAATGAAACTAATTTTAAGAACAGCAATACAGTTACAAAAAACACTGTTATAAACAGTAATAATTCTAAGAACACGACTACAAATAATACTCGTGTAGCTGATAATAAAAATGAAATAAACACTAAAGCATTAGATGGTTTAGGAAATAATATTGCAACCTCTAACACAACAGTTGCATCAACAGATAGTAAAAAGAAAGAAGAAGAAGAAGAAGAAGAAAAAATGGTAGACCCAGACAGCGCAAACTCGTCTAACGCTATCGAAGAGGCTCTTGCCAAGAATGAAGATCTTGATGAAGAGGAAGAAGAAAATGTAAACAGGTGGTCTGTAAACGCAAATATTGCACCTGTTTACTATAATACTCTTGGCAAAGGCTCTCACATTCATGATCAATTTATCGACAATCCTAAAAATGGAGAGATTAATACTAGTTATGGTATTAATATTGGTTATGCCCTAAACAATAAATTAAAAATACGTTCTGGTATTAATAAATTAAACTTAAGTTACGATACCGCAAACGTAATTATTTACGAGAATGTTAGCAATACTCCTAACAGCTCTCCTATGCGTAATATAAATTTTGTACCAACTAGTAATGGCCAAAATATATCTGTATTAAGTACAAATAGTTTTTCTGTACAACAAATTAGCGGTGTTATTAACGACAACTTAAATGCAGCATTAAGTCAACGATTAAGCTATGTAGAAGTACCATTAGAACTTGAGTATACAGTTGTAGAAAAACGTTTTGGATTAAATTTAATTGGTGGTTTTAGCACCTTCGTTTTAAATGATAATGAAGTTGTAACAGAAGTAGAAGGTAGAAAAAATAAAATTGGTGAGGCAAATAACATTAACAATATAAGCTTTAGTGCAAATGCTGGAATAGGAATAGATTACAAATTTAATAATACTGTTAAGTTTAGTTTTACTCCTACTTTTAAGTATCAAATTAATGCTTATAATGAAACCTCAGGGAATTTTAAACCATATATTATTGGTGTATATACTGGTATCAGTTATAAATTTTAATTTTTAAGTTATTTAGTTGGTTAAACTAATACCTAGTATCTCAATTATAATTGATCATCAATAATTATTTAAAAGCTGTTCTATGCCAAGAACAGCTTTTTTTATAATACAAATAAGTCATTATTAAAAACACTTCGAAATCTCAATTTTTGGCAAATAAAAAAGGTGAACGAGAGTTCACCTTTTTTGCCCCAAATCTACCATGAACTTAACCTACTTATGTTATGGTAAGCTCAAATATAACGAAGTGTTTGTAATAAAATTATTTTTTTAGATAAATGGCACATATATCTGATGAATAGCACCTAATTGAAGCCGTCGAATAAATTGATTATCAATAAGATATAATCTCAATAATAACTAAAAAGAAACAATAAGACATGAAAAAAGGTGAACGAGAGTTCACCTTTTTTGCCCCAAATCTACCATGAACTTAACCTACTTATGTTATGGTATTATAAATGTATACTAAAGATAGTTACCTAGGAAATCTTTTAGATTAAAAGCACTAAAGTTAGTTAAAGCGAAACACTCCTTTAATAGGCACGCTCTTTGTTTCCTTCGAAAAAGTTTATAAAGGCTCTATTAACTACTCGATTACCTCCTACTGTTGGATAATCTCCTGTAAAGTACCAATCTCCTAAATTCTTAGGACAAGCCTTATGTAAATTCTCTACAGATTGAAAAATAATTTCCACCTCTGCATTTACAGACTCATCACTTAATAATTGAGATATTTTAGCTGAAATTTCCTCTGGTGTAAATTGATTGTAAATTTCATTTACAAAATTCTTCACATCCTTATCTGGTAAATCTACTTGCGCTTTACACTTATGATAAACTTCTTCTACTAAATCGTATTTATTATTATCCTTTAACAACTCTAAGGCCGCATTAAAAGCTACCAACGTTTCTAAATTTGCCATATCAATACCATAACAATCTGGAAAACGAATTTGCGGTGCAGAAGAAACTACTACTATTTTTTTAGGATGTAATCTATCCATCATTTTAATAATACTCTTCTTTAATGTAGTACCACGAACAATACTATCATCAATAATAACAAGATTATCTGTACGCTTAATTACACCATAAGTAACATCGTAAACGTGTGCAACTAGGTCGTCTCTACTACTATCTTCTGTAATAAACGTTCTTAGTTTAACATCCTTAATTGCTATTTTCTCTATACGCGGTCTTTCTTTTAAAATATCGATAACCTGCTGCTTTGCTAGCTTACCATTACCATTTAAAATAGCTTGTGTTTTTCGCTCGTTAAGATGTTCTTCAACAGTTTCAATCATTCCGTAGAACGATGTTTCAGCTGTATTTGGAATATAAGAAAACACAGAATTAGCGGTATCATTACCAATCGCTTTTAATACCTCTGGCATTAATAGCCTTCCAAGCATTTTACGTTCTTGGTAAATTTCTGCATCACTACCACGAGAAAAATAGACACGTTCAAAAGAACAAGCTTTACGTTCTAAAGGCTCTAAAATTTTCTTGATTGAAACTTCTCCTGATTTTTTAGTAATAATAGCATGTCCTGGATCTAATTCCTTTACATCATCAAACTCTACATTAAATACAGTTTGAATAACTGGTCGCTCTGAAGCTACTACAACAACCTCATCATCCTTATAATAATAAGCCGGACGAATACCAGAAGGATCTCTTAAAACAAAACTATCACCATGCCCTAACATTCCTGCCATTGCATAACCACCATCCCAGTTTTTAGCAGCTCTTCTAAGTATTTTAGCAACATTTAAGCGCTCTGCAATTAATGGAGAGCATTCGCTTTTTTTGTAACCTTCTTTTTTTAATGTCTTATAAATTTTACTAACAGCATCATCAAGAAAATGTCCTATTTTCTCCATAATGGTAATAGTATCTGTGTATTCTTTTGGATGTTGCCCAAGTTCTACCAAACTACTAAATAACTCTTTTACATTAGTCATGTTAAAGTTACCTGCTAGAATTAAATTTCTATGCTGCCAATTGTTTTGACGTAAAAAAGGATGTACACTTTCTACACTGTTTTTTCCAAAAGTACCATAACGCACGTGACCTAAAAGTACTTCACCAATGTATGGTATATTTTGCTTTTGTAAAGCTACATCATCACCGTACTCAGGATGAGCTTCTAACTCATTATTAATACGTTCATTAATTTGAGCAAAAATATCCTGAATTGGTTGCTGCTCGATAGAACGTACTCTACTAATATAGCGTTCTCCAGGTTTTGTATCTAATTTAATACTGGCAAATCCTGCACCATCTTGCCCACGGTTATGCTGTTTCTCCATTAGTAAATACATCTTATTCACTCCGTAAAAAGCGCTTCCGTATTTTTCTTTATAAAATTCTAATGGTTTTAAAAGCCTAATATGTGCAATTCCGCACTCGTGTTTTAAAGCATCACTCATTGTTGTTGTGTTGTTGAGAGTTGTATGTTAATTTACAAAAATATTGTAAAAAATAATGTTTATTAAATTATATGAAATAAAAAACGCACTCAGTTTTGAGCGCGTTTTAATTTTATTTTAATTCTATTTCGAATTGCGTTAAATCCTTGAATTGCTGTAAGCGCTCGAAGATTTCTGCATCTGTTAAAGTTAGCATACGTTCTGTACCAAACTTCTCTACGCAAAAGGATGCAAGAGCAGAACCGTATATTACTGCATTTTTCATATTCTCGAAAGAGATGTTTCCTGTTTTAGCAAGATATCCAGAAAAACCACCTGCAAATGTGTCTCCTGCTCCTGTTGGATCAAAAACTTCTGCTAAAGGTAAAGCTGGTGCATAAAACATATCTCCATTATTAAATAGTAAAGCGCCATGCTCTCCTTTTTTAATAACTACATACTGTGGCCCCATTTCGTGAATTTTCTTTGCAGCATTCACTAAAGAATACTCTCCAGATAATTGGCGAGCTTCTTCATCGTTAATGGTAATAACATCTACGTTTTTTAATACTGCTTTTAAATCGTCCATAGCAATATCCATCCAGAAATTCATAGTATCTAAAATAGCCAATTTAGGTTTTTTAGACATTTGATCTAAAACACTTTGCTGTGTTAATGGATGTAAGTTACCAAGCATTACAATATCAGCATCCTTATATGTTTCAGGAACTACTGGAGTAAAATGCTCCAATACGTTTAGCTCTGTTGCTAAAGTATCTCGAGTATTCATATCGTTATGGTATTTCCCACTCCAAAAGAAAGTTTTACCGTCTTTTACAATTTCTATACCTTCGGTATCTATTTTTCTATCGGTTAAAAGATCTAAATATTCCTTTGGAAAATCGCCTCCTACTACAGATACTGCAGCAGAATCTACGTTATCAAAATTTGATGCAGATAAACCAATATAGGTTGCTGCTCCTCCAAGAATTTTATCGGTTTTACCAAATGGTGTCTCAATAGCATCAAAAGCTACCGTACCAACTATTACTAATTTGCTCATAAAGCGTTCTTAAAAATTAAAGTGCAAATATAGGTTTTTTAGTCGCTGTTTTTACTATTTCCTTTCGGAATAAAGTTGAATAAAAATTTATTTTTAATCTATATATAATAAAGACTAGTACTATTTACTTTCTCCCAAAGTCTGCAGGTATTTCTCCCCAAGCTTTAGTTTCCCATTTTACTATAGTAGTTTTGTAGTCATTCTCTTTTAGCCAAATCACCGCTCTATCTACTAGATCGTAAACAGGTTTGTTTTTTGCGGTACGCTTTAATTTAGAATTGCATGTTTTTTTTCGCACCCAACTCATAGCTGTTCTAGAATCTGTATATAAAATACGATCGCTATCGTGTTTTTTAAGAAAGCTTAAACCATGAACTAAGGCTAAAAACTCACCAATATTATTAGTGCCTTGAGCAAATGGGCCTTGAATAAATAGTTGTTTTTTAGATTTTGTATCAACACCACGGTATTCCATAATTCCTGGATTCCCACTTGAAGCAGCATCTACAGCAATAGAATTATAATTAGGTTTACCTATTTTTTTAAGTTCCTCTGCAGACAATTCTGTTTTAAAGCTTTTGTTTTTTCCTATAAAATCGAAATAATTTCCATTTAAAGCTTCGTTTGCTGCATCTTCAGTTGCAAAAGATTTGTATTGGGCACCGTCGTAGTTTTTTATCTGAATTTTACAATCTTTCCAAGATTTAAAAACACCAGTTTTATGTCCTTTCCAAACAGTATAATATTTTTTCTTTTTACTCATCTCTTACGTTTCCGTGAAAATAGAAATCTTATTTATTTGTTTTATGAAATCAATAAATCATTTACAACCTCAGGAAAATGTTTCATTTCCAATTCATGTATCTTACTAGCGATATCTTCTGCATTATCCGTAGTTAAAACCTTACATTTTGCTTGAAAAATGATTGCACCTTCGTCATAATGTTCATTTACGTAATGAATTGTTATGCCTGTTTCAATTTCTTTTTCACGAACAACGGCTTCATGAACATGCATTCCATACATGCCTTTTCCTCCAAATTTTGGAAGTAAAGCAGGATGCACATTTATTACTTTATTAGGGAAATGTCTTAGAATGTTTTCTGGGAATTTCCATAGAAAACCAGCAAGAACTATTAGGTCTGGATTAGCAGATTTCAATATATTAAGCACATCTTCTGTTTCAGTAAAGGCAATTTTATTAAATGATAAGGCGCTAACTTTCAGTTTTTTACAGCGATCCAAAACTTTGGCACGCGGATTGTTAGTTAATACTTGAATAACAGACGCATTGTCGCTATTTTGAAAAAACCTTATTAAATTTTCAGCATTACTTCCGCTTCCGGACGCAAAAATTACTACACGTTTCATTTTTTAGAATTCAATGTTAAATCTTCAAACAAAAAAAAGAATAATTATTAACAATTACGGGCTAAAACAGAAATTCCTCGAAATAAATTATTAACTTTCGGAGTCTTTTTTAATAGAAAGATCGGTTTTAAAATAAAGTTTTTTATTTTTGCCTCTTAATTAAAACTAAAAAAAATTAAAATTATGTCAGACATTGCATCAAGAGTAAAAGCGATAATCGTAGACAAATTAGGTGTTGATGAAAACGAAGTTGTAACTGAAGCTAGCTTCACGAACGACCTAGGAGCAGATTCATTAGACACAGTTGAATTAATTATGGAATTCGAAAAAGAATTCGATATCCAAATTCCAGACGATCAAGCAGAGAACATAGCAACAGTTGGTCAAGCTGTATCATACATTGAAGCTGCAAAATAAGCACTAATATTTATGGAACTAAAGCGAGTTGTAGTTACAGGTCTAGGAGCACTTACACCTATTGGAAACACCAAAGATGAATATTGGGATGCCCTACTTAAAGGTAAAAGTGGTGCTGCGCCTATTACGTATTTTGATACTGAAAAGTTTAAAACAAAATTCGCTTGTGAGTTAAAAAACTTTGTCGCAACCGATTTTCTAGATAGAAAAGAGGCGCGAAAAATGGACAGGTTCACGCAGTACGCAATGGTCGCATCTGATGAGGCTATTGCGGACTCGAACCTTAATTTAGATACCATCAACAAATTAAGAGTTGGTGTTATTTGGGGAGCAGGAATTGGAGGATTGGAAACGTTCCAGAACGAAGTATTAAACTTTGCAGCTGGAGATGGAACACCAAGATTTAATCCATTCTTTATCCCAAAAATGATTGCAGATATTGCACCAGGAAACATATCTATTAAAAATGGATTTATGGGACCTAACTATACAACTGTATCTGCTTGCGCATCATCTGCTAACGCAATGATAGATGCTTTAAATTATATTCGTTTAGGACATTGCGATGTTATTGTTACAGGTGGTAGTGAAGCCGCTGTAACTATTGCAGGAATGGGCGGATTTAATGCTATGCATGCATTATCTACAAGAAATGAAAGCCCAGAAACAGCTTCAAGACCTTTTGATGGAACTAGAGATGGTTTTGTTTTAGGTGAAGGTGCAGGTGCAATTATTCTTGAAGAATATGAGCACGCTAAGGCAAGAGGCGCAAAAATTTATGCCGAAGTATTAGGTGGCGGTATGTCTAGTGATGCTTACCACATGACAGCTCCACATCCAGAAGGAATAGGTGTTATTGCAGTTATGAAAAACTGTCTTGAAAACGCCGGTTTAAAACCTGAAGATGTAGACCACATTAATACACATGGAACATCTACACCACTTGGTGATGTTGCAGAACTTAAAGCCATTACTGAAGTTTTTGGTGATCACGCTAAAAACATCAATATCAATTCTACAAAATCAATGACTGGTCACTTATTAGGTGCAGCTGGTGCTATTGAGTCTATTGCATCTATTTTAGCAATGGAACATGGTATCGTGCCTCCAACAATTAACCATACAGTTGTTGACGAAAGAATAGATCCTAGTCTAAACTTAACGCTTAACCATCCTCAAAAACGTGAAATTAAAGTCGCGATGAGTAATACTTTTGGTTTTGGCGGACATAATGCTTGTGTATTATTTAAAAAGTTAGATTAAACCTTTAATGAAAAGAATTCGAAACATATTCTCAAAATCTAAAAAAGAAAAAGGAGAATTCTTTACAACCATTTCAGAAATTATAGGCTATAAGCCCAAAACGATTAAACACTTTAAAACAGCGTTTACACATCGTTCTATGAATATAAAAAACGATAACGGACATATTATAAATTATGAGCGTTTGGAGTTTTTAGGTGATGCTATGCTAAGTTCTGTAATTGCGCATCACTTATATATTGAAGTGCCTAGTGGAGACGAAGGTTATTTAACCAAAATGCGTTCTAAAATTGTTAGTAGAGAGCATTTAAACGAACTTGGTCGCGACTTAAAGCTTATAGATCTTGTGGAAAGTAAAATTCCTAAAGGGCAGTTTGGTGATAATATTCATGGTAATTTATTCGAATCTTTAGTAGGAGCCATTTATTTAGATGGTAACTATAAAGCTTGTGAGAAATTTATTTACAAACGTGTTATTACACCTTTTGTAGATATAGAACAGCTTGAAGGAAAGGTTATTAGTTATAAATCTTTATTAATAGAATGGTGCCAAAAAGAAAAAAAGACTTTCGATTATAATGTTTACGAAGATACCGGTAACGATAATATTCGTCATTTTTCTGTAAAACTATCTATAGACGATAAAATAGTATCAAAAGGTAGAGCAACTTCTAAAAAGAAAGCAGAAGAAAAAGCTTCAAAACGTGCTTTTTTTGTGTTTCAAAATCAAATTTCGAAAGCTTTTTCATAAGTTATTACTACTTTTCTTACTTCAAAATAAATTAAAAGTGAACTATAACGTTTTCGTGTTATGTTCTTGTTAAGATTCACTAAAATAAGCCACTTCAAACCATTTTAAATACTATATTTACATTTCTGTCAAAGAAAAGTTAGTATCAATATGGCAATTAAAAAACTCGTTTTAGATGATTTTTTAGAAGAAGAAGACTTCTCACTTATTGGTATTCATTGCACTATTGAAGATTATCGCTTAGCTTACTTACTTAACAAAGTTTTAGAATTAAAACTAGTTAGGCAAGACAATGATATCGATAATAACAATAATAAAACAGCTTTTTCTATTTTCGAATGGCAGGATGATACACAATTTAAAACTTGGAATTTAGTATCTAACACTTGTAAAGTGACTACAAGTCAAACAGATAACAATACAGATTCACTATTTAGTTTTAATCCAACTGTAACAAAAACGCACCATTTGGTGCCAGAGTTTAGCAAGGCCAATTACTTGTTAAAGATTAATAATGAGTTAAATTTTAAAAAAGAAAAACTCATTTTAGAAAAAATACTAAAAATAGATCAAGTTATTACAGCTTACAGTATAGCTCCTGAAAGCTTAAAATCTAAAGATCAACTAATATTCAACTAATGTTAAGAAAGAAAACCAAAATAGTAGCGACCTTAGGTCCTGCGACAAGTAGCAAAGAAGTTTTAAAAGGTATGTTAGACGAAGGTGCTAATGTTTTTAGAATAAATTTCTCACATGCAGATTATGATGATGTAAAAGAGCGCGTACAAATGATACGTGAACTTAATGATGAATTTGGTTACAACGCTTCTATTTTAGCAGATTTACAAGGCCCTAAATTACGTGTTGGTGTAATGAAAGGTGAAGTATATGTACAACCAGGAGACGAAATTATTTTCGCAACTGGAGAACGTTTTGAAGGCACAAAAGAACGTGTTTACATGACTTACGATAAGTTTCCTCAAGATGCTAAAGCAGGAGAACGTATTCTTTTAGACGATGGTAAATTAATTTTCGAAGTAATTTCTTCAGATAAAGTATCAGAAGTAAAAGCTAAAGTTATACAAGGTGGACCATTACGTTCTAAAAAAGGTGTAAACCTTCCAAACACAAATATTTCTCAGCCTGCTTTAACCGAAAAAGATATTGCAGATGCAAAATATGCTTGCGAATTAAAAGTAGATTGGATGGCATTATCATTCGTGCGTCATGCCGAAGATTTAATGGTATTACAAGAACTTATAAAAGAGCATAGTGACCATAAAATTCCAATTATTGCTAAAATAGAAAAACCAGAAGGTGTTGCAAACATCGATAAAATTGTTGCTTATTGCGATGGTTTAATGGTTGCTCGTGGAGATTTAGGAGTAGAAATTCCTGCAGAAGAAGTACCATTAGTACAAAAGCAATTAGTATTACGCGCAAAACGTGCTAGAATACCAGTAATTATTGCTACACAAATGATGGAAACAATGATCGATAGCCTTACGCCAACACGTGCAGAAGTTAACGATGTTGCAAACTCTGTAATGGATGGTGCAGATGCAGTAATGTTATCTGGCGAAACTAGTGTTGGTAAATACCCAGTGCAAGTAATCAAGCAAATGGCAGACATTATTCGTAGTGTTGAAAATAGTGATTTAATTAATGTACCTCACGAACCACCAACAATTAGAACCAAGCGTTACATAACAAAATCTATTTGTTATCACGCAGCGCACATGGCAAACGAAATCGACGCAAAAGGAATCTCTACACTAACAAATAGTGGTTATACGGCATTTCAAATTTCGGCTTGGAGACCAAAATCTCATATCCTTGTATTTACATCAAACAGACGTATTTTAACGCAACTTAACTTGCTTTGGGGAGTTAAAGCTTTCTTTTACGACAAATTTGTAAGTACAGACGAAACTATAGAAGACGTAAACAAAATGGCTCAAGAAATGGGTTATTTAGAAAAAGGAGACATGCTAGTAAGTTTAGCAGCCATGCCAATTCAAGAAAAAGGAATGGTAAATACTTTACGTATTACAGAAATTTAATTGTAGTTAAGAGCGTAGCGAAGAATCTATTTTTGGGCATTACCTATAGATCGTGCTTACACTAAGAAGCAATCACGATTTCTTCCTAAATAAATTAAGTGAGCAATCACTATAGAGTGACTAAGGACAGTAAATATAAATTAAAACCAGTTACAGGAATGTAGCTGGTTTTTTTATGCAAAAATATTATCCTCTAAACAAAAAGAAATCATCTTTCATGTCTTCAATCTGTGTATCTTCATTAGTAATGATATAATCTATTGCTTTAGAAGTAAACGTATCACCTTTGTCGGTAAGGGAGACAATATTTTTATCTACCACAATCATATTATTTTTCAGCGCAAGCTCCAAAACTGTTTTAGCTCTTACTTTCTGCCAATTAATATGTTCGCGTAAATGATTAACATGTCTTTCTTCTAACTCATTATGATTTTTTAAATGCAGCAAAAACGTTAATAGAGAAACCTCAATACGTTGTTGTTTTTCGCGATACATTACAGCAATAACTCCTTTACTAGGCGCAAATAAATACACAATTAAAAATAGTAAACCTAACATGGTTGTAATAGAACCTGCAATAGAAGCATCTAACCAATGTGCAAACCAATAACCAGAAATAGCACTCAACACGCCAAAAGTGATAGCAAGCCCTAACATCTTCTTTAAATCTGTAGTTAACAAATAGGCAGCAGCAGCAGGCGCAATCATAAGAGCGACCACTAAAATAGCTCCTACAGCATCAAAAGCACCAACAGTTGTAACCGAAGCCACACTCATTAGCCCATAATGGATAACAACAGGAGAAAACCCTAAAGAAGCAGCTAAACCAGCATCAAACGTACTCACTTTTAATTCCTTGAAAAAAGCTATAAGAAGTGTTACTGTAATTAATAAAATAACACCAATAATCCATAAAGCTTTCGGGCCAACATCTACACCAGCAATTAACAACCTATCGAAAGGTGCAAAAGCCAATTCTCCCAAAAGAACTGCATCTACATCTAAATGCACATCGTTAGCATTCTTTGCAATTAAAATTACACCAATACTAAACAGTGCAGGAAACACTAAACCAATAGCAGTATCCTCTTTTACTAATCCTGTTTTTTGAATATACTCCACCAAAACAACTGTTATAATTCCTGTAAAAGCAGCAAATAAAATTAATAATGGTGAATTTAAATCTTGAGTAATAAAGAAACCTATTACAATACCTGGAAGTATAGAATGACTTATCGCATCGCTTATCATCGCCATTTTACGTAACACTAAAAACGTACCTGGAATTGCACAAGCAATGGCTACCAAACTTGCAATAAGCTGTATTTCAATTTGAGCGTTATTCATCTTCTGTAGATTGTTTAGTGTATAAATTTTCAGCAGTTTCGAAACCCACTTCAGTTAAACTCCACATATTACCTTTCAGTTCCACATAGTTTTTTTCTACTAATTTTTGAAGTGTAGAACGTGTGTAACCTTGAAAATTATTTAATAATTTAATAGCATGAGGATGCGAAATATTCTCATGTGTTTCTGCAATATGATGCATAAAAGCAAGTGTTTTATGAAGCTCTAAATCGCGTCTGTTTTTAATAAATCGAATTTGCTTAAATAGTAAACCACGACTTGGAGAAAACACAAACGAAAACAAAACAAAAACCGAAGCCACCAATACAATTACTGGTCCTGTGGATAAATTCGTTTGACTTGCACTAATTGCTGTACCAAAAACACCTGAAAAAGCACCAAAAATTGCAGCTAAAAATACCATCGTCGCTAAACTATTTGTCCATTGTCTTGCCGCCGCAGCAGGCGCCAAAAGCATAGCACTCATTAAAACAACACCAACTGTTTGCAAACCTAAAACAATAGCTAGCACAATAAAACTTGTAATTAATATGTCTATAAATTTAGTATTGAATCCTAAGGTTTTAGTATAATCAGCATCAAACAATAAAAGTTTAAACTCTTTCCAAAACAACAACAGAACAAATAAGCACAAACCGGTTACAATTACCATTAACCAAACATCACTTTCTACTAAAGTTGCTGCTTGACCAAAAAGATATTTATCCAATCCTGCTTGATTTGCATTTGGCTGTTTTTGAATGAACGTTAATAATAACATACCAAAACCAAAAAACAGCGATAAAATTAAACCTAAAGCTGTATCACTTTTTAAATGTGTTTTCTTTACAATACTTTTAATCCAAAATGTACCAATTAAACCACTAACTAAAGCTCCTAAAAGCAATGTGTTAGTGTCTTTTGCTCCAGTAATTAAAAAGGCAATTGCAATTCCTGGTAAAGCTGCATGAGAAATGGCATCTCCAAGTAAACTTTGCTTTCTTAGTACAGCAAAACTACCAAGCATTCCTGTTACAGCTCCTAAAACAGCTGTACCAAGTGTGATGGTTCTTAATGTGTAGTCACTAAAGACTAATGAAAAATATTCTGTTATGTCCATTTTTGTCATTCCTGCGAAGACAGGAATCTATTTTATTATTTTAGTTAATGAAATTCTTCGCTACGCTCTGAATAACATATTAACTATTCTATTTTTAACCGAGTAAATACTGCTAACTGTTGACTGCTCACTGTCAACTTTCTTACTCTTGAACACTTACTTTAAAGTTAATACCATAGGTTTTTGTTAAGTTATCATCGTTAAATATATCCTTAACTGGTCCTGTAGCAATTTTCTTTACATTTAAAAACGTTACCCAATCAAAATATTCTGGAACCGTTTGTAAATCGTGATGCACAACAATTACTGTTTTACCAGCTTTTCTTAATTCTTTTAAAATATTGATAATTGCTATTTCGGTTGTAGCGTCTACACCTTGAAACGGTTCATCCATAAAGTAAATAGATGCGTTTTGTACTAAAGCACGTGCTAAGAAAATACGCTGTTGTTGCCCACCAGATAACTGACTTATTTGCCTGCCCTTAAAAGCCAACATCCCTACTTTCTCTAAAGCCTCTAAAGCTGCTTTTTTCTCTTTTTGTCTTGGTCTTTTAATCCAACCTAAACTACCATAAGTTCCCATCATCACCACATCTAAAGCTGTAGTTGGAAAATCCCAATCTACACTCCCTTTTTGTGGTACATAAGCAACTAATTGTCTTTGCTTTTCGTAAGGCTTCCCATAAATAGTAACACTTCCTGCAATAGGTTTTAAAATACCGAGAATAGATTTTATAAGTGTTGATTTCCCAGCACCATTTGGTCCAACAATAGCCATTAAAACACCTTCTGGAATTTCTAAATCGATATCCCAAAGTACTGGTTTGTAGTTATAAGCTACTGTTAAATCGTCTACTTTTACAGCTATTTTTTGTTTCATGTTTTTCGTTTAGATTCTTCGCTACGCTCTGAATGACATTTACTCATGCTTTTTTACAATTGGGTATGCACTGCCAACTGAAGACTACTCACTGTCAACTTATTTTAAGGCATTTACAATAGTATTCACATTATATTCAAACATTCCTACATAAGTTCCTTCTACAGTTCCTGCATTTCCTAATGCATCAGAAAACAAAGTACCACCAATAACAACATCGTGACCTTTAGATTTTACAGCTGCTTGTAATGCTTCAATAGTACGCTTAGGCACAGAACTTTCTACAAAGATTGCTTTCACTTTATTTTCTATTATAAAGGTAGCTAATTTTTGAACATCTTGAACTCCAGCTTCCGTTGCAGTACTTAATCCCTGTAGTCCAACAACATTAAAACCATAATTTTTTCCGAAGTAATTAAAGGCATCATGTGCTGTAACTAATATTCTTTTTTCTTTTGGAAGTGTTTCTATTGTTGCTAAAACCTTTTGCTCTAAAGCTTCTAACTTTTGAAGAAATAGCTTTTCATTTTCTAAAAAACTTGCAGCATTCTTTGGATCTTTTTCAGATAAAACCTTAGTTACGTTTTTAGCAAATTGCTTAAAAAAAGCAATATTAAACCATACATGTGGATCGTAATTTGAAGCAAAATACTCCGATCCTATTAATTGCGACTTATCTAAAGCTGCACCAAGCTCTACAGTGTTTTTAGTTTTACTTCCCATTTTCTCGAAAACCTCAACTAGCTTTCCTTCAAGATGTAAACCGTTATAAAAAATAATATCTGCGTTAACTAATTTAGACACATCGCCTTCACTTGCTTTAAATAAATGAGGATCTACTCCACTACCCATTAAGCCTTGAATGTTTACTAAATCTCCACCAATGTTATTAACCAAATCGGTTATCATGGTTGTTGTTGTTACAATGTTTAATTTCCCATTATCTTGGTTAGCATCGTTTTTACATGAGAATGCAATAAGTGTTAGTACTAATATTATTATCTTTTTTTTCATAAGTCTAAAAATTTGTTGTGAAGGTACTAAAAATGATGTAATTAGTTTAAAGTATATCTCAAACCAATAAAAATACGACGTCCTTGATTTGGTCCATAAACATAAGAAGGATCAAAAGTTAGTGCATAAGGATTATCTGCAGTTACTTGCGCGTTTCCTTGGGCATCAAATTGCACATCTTCGTCAAAAGGATCCTTAGCTCTTGCTATAATAAATGGGTTATTATTATTTGGTGTCCAATTTAAAATGTTTTTTACACCTCCATAAATTTCAAAATTATTAAAACCATCATAAGTTGCTTGAATGTTTTGAATGCTCCATGTTGGAGAATACTCTTGCCTTGGATCTAAATCACCTAAAATTGGCAATCGCATTGGACCATAAATATTTCCTGTATAATCGAAAGTTAAATTTGTTGGATAGTTTTTATAAGAAAACGACCACGTTCCTGTAAAACGTTCTGTTAATATTTGCCTTGTTTTTATATCATTTTCTGTTTGATTAACGTCTTGAACCGTAATTCCCAAACCTCCTGATATTCCACTACCAAAAATAGCATCAACATTTAAACTAAATCCTTTTGATACAGAAAAGCCATCTAGGTTATCGTAAATAATTTGATTTGGATTAGTATCGTAATCTGGAATAATAGCATTAGAAAAATAAGTATACCAAGCAGAAGCATCTATTGTAAATTGTAATGCATTTTTAGTGTATATTTTTTTTAAATAATTAATATTTACATTAAACGATTGCTCAGGTTTTAATTCTTCTTCAACAATAACATCTCGAGAACCTGTTAAGGCTGCATGCTCTTCGGTAAACAAGTTAACCACTCTAAATCCTGTTCCTGCATTTACCCTAAAAATATCATCGTTTGTTGGTTTATAACGGTATGCCACTCGCGGTGTTACAATAGAACCATGACGTTTATCATAATCATAACGCAGGCCTAAAAGCACTTTTTGTTTTTTAGTTAAGGTAATTTCGTCTTGCACAAACACAGATGGAATTATAATATTATCTGCCTCTACAGTTGCCGTAGTATTGTCGTTATAATAATTATAGCGTCCTGCAACACCAAATAACAAATCGTGATTTTTTAAAGATTTATCCCAAGTTAACTGTCCGAAACCTATACGCTGTTGTGCTAAATAAGGCACATTGCCATAAACCGAATTTTGGTCATGATCTGAATATGAAAACTGAAAATTCATGTTTTCCTCTACTGGTAATTGGTACTCTCCAAGCAACTCGTATCGTGTGGTGTAAATACTTTCGCCATAAACTTCGTCTCCTCCTCTAAAACCTTTATTCCATTGTAACTCTCCTCCCCAACGGTCTTCGTAAAAAAAACGTCCTGCAAGAGAAAATTTCTTTTTACTTTTTCTATCAAAACTCCATTTTTGAAATACCGAAATACGGTCTTGCAGCGTTAAGTCTGTAAAATTATCGTTGTTATTATCTATTGAATTATCATATTTAAAATAATTGGTACCAAACAAAAGTGTCGCTTTTTCACCAACTTTTGTTTTAAAACCAATATCTGCATTTACTTCTCCCCAACCACTAACATAACTATCTGCAAAAACAATAGGCGCATGTTCTGGAAGTTTTGTAATTATATTTATTAAACCACCAACAGCTTCACTACCGTAAAGTGATGATGCTGGACCTTTTACAATTTCAATTTGTTCGATTAAAGAATTTGGAATTCCGGACAAACCATAAACGGTAGATAAACCACTTACTATTGGCATACCGTCTATTAAAACCAAGGTATAAGGCCCTTCTAAACCATTAATATGAATATCTCCTGTATTACAAACATTACAATTAAGCTGTGGTCTTACTCCGTTTACATTCTGAAGTGCTTCGAAAATGTTTGGCGTTGGATTCTTTTTTAAGAAAGCAGGTGTATACACCTCAACAGGTACCGGACTTTCTAAACGACTAACCGATTTTAATGTTCCTGTTATTACAACTTCATTTAAAGCTTGATTTTCTAGTAAATCGAAATTCACAATAATATTAGTACTAGAAACTGTAATACTTTTTTTTCTTGTGTTAAAACCTGTAAACGAAGCGATAATTTTATACGCTCCTGAAGGCACATTTTTAATTTTGAAAGAACCATCTTCTTCACTTGTTGTGCCTAAGCTTGTACCTTGTAAATAAACATTAGCATATGGTAATGTTTCTCCTTGGGAAGTTATCACTCCTGAAATAGTGACTGTATTTTGAGCTTGACAAAACAAGCTTAAACAAAAAACAAAAGTAGTTATTAGTTTCATGAAATTTATATTTTGTGCAAATGTAAATAAAAATTTAGATTAATCTAAATTTAAATTTTAGAAGAATATATTACTATATTTGTTTCTGTTATATAAACCTATGATTACACAGACAGAAGAAAATTACATTAAAGCAATTTACCATCTCGGACAACAAGGCATGGAAACTGTAAGCACAAATGCCATCGCAGATTCTTTAAACACTAAAGCATCCTCTGTAACAGATATGTTAAAAAAATTAGCTGAAAAAAATTATGCTGATTACATTAAATATCAAGGTGTAATTTTAACTAAAAAAGGGAAAAAAATAGCTGTTGGTATTATTAGGAAACACAGGCTTTGGGAAGTTTTTTTAGTTGAAAAATTAAACTTTACTTGGGACGAGGTTCATGAGGTTGCAGAAGATTTAGAACATATACAATCGGAAAAATTAACAGACGAATTAGATGCTTTTTTAGAACACCCAACACATGATCCACACGGAGATCCGATTCCAGATAAAAATGGTAATTTTAAACAAATTGAAAAAATATTATTATCTAAAGCTTTGGTAGGGAGTAAATATCAATGTGTAGGTGTTAAAGACACATCTTCAACTTTTCTAAAATACTTAGATGCAAATGAAATTGCCTTAGGAACGGAGCTTAAAGTATTACACAAAGAACCGTTTGACCAATCTATTAAGATTAAATTAAATGGTCTCGACACAACGGTATCACAAAATGTTGCAAAAAACATTTTTTTAAAAACGCTATAGTTTATGAAACACACTCTATTCCTTTTAAGTTTTTGTTATATAAGTTTTATTTCTGCTCAAGACTCTACAAAGACTAAAGTTGAAACTCCAAAGATTATAACTAAATTAATGTACGGTAACACTATTAATATAGAAGGATTAGATTTTAAATTTGTTGGAACCCAAAGTGACTCTCGTTGTCCGAAAGGAGTACAATGTGTTTGGGCCGGAGAAGTAATTGCTACTGTAAATATTTTAAAAGAAGGGACTGTTTTAGAACGTAAACGCATTGTTTTTTCAGCTACATCTAAAGCACAAAGCTTAACAGGAAACATATTTTCTTCTGAAGCTTTTAATGTTTCGGGATTAGGCGTTGGACCATATCCTGAATACAGAAATAAGATAAAAAAGGAAGACTATTATATAAACCTAGAAATTAGAAATTAGACTTGAGTAAGTGCGTTAAGGATGGAACGGCATGTTTGAGCTCTTTTTTGTTTTTCTCAAAAAAAGCGAGTAGTGACAGCCTGTTAAAACGTCCAAAAAAATTATATTTTAGATTTAATGGCAACCGCAATCGTCTGTTCCGCAAGCTTTTTTAGACTTCTTTTTCCAGAAATACTTCTTTACAAGAAATCCTACAGCAAAACTTAAGATTATTAAAACGATAATATTTTGAAGTGTTGTGCTCATTATTTTAAGAATTGATACGCAATTAATGCAAAAATATATGCAATAGCCGTCATTATTGTAAATTGATAAACTGGCCATTTCCAGCTATTGGTTTCCTTTTTTACAATTGCCAAAGTACTCATACACTGCATGGCAAAAGCATAGAATAATAATAGTGAAATTCCTGATGCAAAATTAAACAATGGTCCGCCAAGAATAGGATTTACTTCGCCTGCCATTCGGTTTTTTATGGTTTCTTCGTCATCACTACCTACACTATAAATAGTCGCTAAAGTACCTACAAAAACTTCACGAGCTGCGAAAGAACTTACAATGGCAATACCAATTTTCCAGTCGTAACCCAAAGGTCTAATAGCTGGTTCAATAGCATGACCTGCAATACCTATAAAAGAATGCTCCAGTTTGTGTGATGCTATTTTATGCTCTAAATCGTCTAAGCTTAAATTATCTTGAGCGTACTGTTCTGTTATAATATTTTCGGCATTATTAAATTGTTCTCCAGGACCATAAGATGCTAATACCCATAAGACAATAGAAATCGCTAAAATTATTTTTCCTGCGCCAAAGATAAAAGATTTTGTTTTTTCTAAAACCGTTAATGCTACGTTTTTTAAAAGTGGTACTTTGTAGTTTGGCATTTCGACAACAAAAAACGACTTACTTTTTATTTTTAGAATTTTATTTAAAATCCAAGCCGAACCTACTGCTGCACCAAAACCTATTAAATACAATAACATTAATGTTAATGCTTGATAGCTTAAACCTAGTATTCTTCCTTCTGGAATAACCAACGAAATAATAATTAAATACACAGGTAAACGTGCAGAACAAGTTGTAAAAGGCGTCACTAAAATAGTTATTAAACGTTCTTTCCAACTTTCTATATTTCGTGTTGCCATTATTGCAGGAATTGCACAAGCAGTACCCGAAATTAAGGGCACAACACTTTTTCCACTTAGTCCAAAACGACGCATGACTCTGTCCATTAAAAACACCACACGACTCATATAGCCACTTTCTTCTAGAATAGCAATAAAGAGGAATAAGAATGCAATTTGTGGTATAAAAATAACAATTCCACCAAGTCCAGAAATAATACCTTCGGCAATTAAATCTGTCACCTTCCCTCCTCCCGGGAAGGTATCTTTAACCCAATTGCTTAGTGAAGCAAAAGACGAATCTATCCAATCCATTGGTATGCTTGACCAATCGTAAATAGCTTGAAAAATGGTTAAAAGAATAAAAAAGAAAATAACATATCCCCAAATTTTATGAGTAAGGATACGGTCTAATTTTGCACGTACATCTGTTGCTTGAGAGGCGTCTATGGTTTGTCCTTTTTTAAGAACATTATTAATAAACTGGTAACGTTTTATGGTTTCTTTTTGCTGAAGTCTTTTTAAGTCGCCTTTAGATTTTGTTTTAAAACTAGCAATGGCATCTATGACTTTTCTATCTGTTTTACCAAAATTTACATCTTGAGTAATAACCAACCATAATTTGTATAACAATTGATTAGGAAAAGCATTACGTAATCTATTAAAATACTCTACATCAATCTCTGATGCATTTAAACAAGGCTTAACAGAAAGCTCTTTATAATTGGTAATTTGTTGCTTTAAGTTATCTATACCTTCGTTTTTACGCGTACTAATAACAGCTATTTTAGTTTCTAATTGCTGTTCTAAATATTCAATATCTAGCGTAATACCTTTTCTACGCATTCTATCTGCCATGTTCACCACAAGCAAACAAGGAATTTCTAGATCTTTAATTTGCGTAAAAAGTAAAAGATTACGTTTAAGATTTTCTACATCACTAACAACAACGGCTACATCTGGAAAATCTTTATCGTTTCTATTTAACAGTAATTCTATAACTACATTTTCGTCTAAAGACGATGCATTTAAACTGTACGTTCCTGGTAAATCTATTATGTGAGCTTTAACACCACGTGGTAGTTTACAAATACCTTCTTTTTTCTCTACAGTAATACCTGGATAGTTACCAACTTGCTGGTTTAAACCTGTAAGGGCGTTAAAAACTGATGTTTTTCCGGTATTAGGATTTCCTATTAAGGCTACATTTAATTGCTTACTCATCTATTCTATCTATTAAAATGTGAATAGCAGTCTCTTTTCTAATTGCTAAATGACTTCCATTAATGTTTAGATATAATGGATCTGAAAAAGGCGCAACTTGTACTAACTCGACAAGATTACCAGGAAGGCAACCCATTTCAAGCAGTTTTAAAGGGATTAACACAGATGAGACATCTGTAATTATTCCTTTTTCTCCGCGTTTTAAATGTGCTATTGTATGTTGCAAGCTTATTTAGATTGATTTTAAAGAAGCAAAAGTAAGAGAAAAAACTTAAGCTAAAAATTTAAAACCTAAAAACTATTGTTTTTCCATACGTTTTAACTTTTCTATATCATTTAAGAGCTGAGAAATGGCTTCAGGATCTGTACCGTCGTAAAAACCACGAATTTGACGTTTTTTATCGATAAGCATAAAGTTCTCGGTATGGATCATATCGTACTTATCACCGTTACCTACAGATTTTACTGCTAAATAACTTTTCCTTGCCAGCTCGTAAATTTGCTTTTTATCACCTGTTACAAGGTTCCACTTAGCATCGTTTACTCCTTTTCGTAATGCATACTTTTTAAGTTGCACAACACTATCGATAACCGGAGTAACAGAATGCGATAACAACATAATATCATCATCTTTTAATATTTCTTTTTGAATAACACCCATATGATCTGTCATTATCGGACAAATAGTCTGGCAAGTAGTAAAAAAGAAATCGGCTACATAGATTTTATCTTTGTAATCGTTTTGAGTGATGGTTTTTCCGTTTTGGTTTATTAAACTAAAATCGGCTATTTTATGATATCTTTTTACATGCTGAATTGTACTATCAACCAAGGTCGTTTCTACGTTATTAGGCTGGTAGATAGGTAATGGTTTTTCAACATTTAGAATATTATATATTATTAAAACGATTACAGCTGAGAGGATAAAAAATCCAATCGCAAATTTTTTATAATCTTTAAAAAAAGAAAGCATAAAAGCAGAATTTAGTGGATATTTTGCAAAAATACAACGCAAACGTTTCTTAACCCATTTTTTTGGCTCATAAATTGCTGTTAAAACACAAAGCAATTAAGCAATAGCTTTTAAAACTAAGTCTAAATACTTACTTTTGGGCGTTATAAAAATGAATAGATAAACTACATGGGAATTATTATACAAATCTCTCAGTTTTTACTGGGTCTTTCACTATTAATCATACTTCACGAGCTTGGGCACTTTATACCAGCTAAATTATTTGGAACAAGAGTAGAGAAATTCTACTTGTTTTTTGATGTGAAATTTTCACTTTTTAAGAAAAAAATTGGAGAAACCGTCTACGGAATTGGATGGCTACCGCTTGGTGGTTATGTGAAAATTTCGGGAATGATAGACGAAAGCATGGATACCGAAGCAATGGCCGAAGAACCAAAACCGTGGGAATTTAGATCTAAACCAGCTTGGCAACGTTTAATTATTATGCTTGGTGGTGTGTTTGTAAACTTTGTATTGGCATACGTTATTTACTTTTTCTTGTCTTTTATTTATGGAGATCAGTTTAGAGATGCTACTACTATACAAGATGG
This sequence comes from uncultured Lacinutrix sp., assembly GCF_947500605.1. Classification (GTDB taxonomy): domain Bacteria; phylum Bacteroidota; class Bacteroidia; order Flavobacteriales; family Flavobacteriaceae; genus Lacinutrix. The sequence continues at coordinate 367,717 of NZ_CANMSJ010000002.1, forward strand.
TTATTTAGTTGAAAATCCATTATTAACCGATTTAGGTTTTAAAACTGGAGATAATATTACAAAGGTTGGTGATTATGTTGTTGAAAACGTTTCGGATATAAAAGGAAATTTTATTGGAGCAAAAACAATAACATTTATAAGAGATGGTGTAGAGCAAACTATTACAATGCCTGTTGATTTCTTAGGTCAGTTTTCAGATAGTAAACGTAGAGATTTGTTTGAAATGCGTTATCCTTTAATGGTTGTTAAAGCTTCAGATACTTCAGTAAATAAGGGAGCAAACCTTAAAGACAAAGATGTTATTAGAACTGTTGGAGGTAAAACAATAAAGTATATAGATCAATTAAAACCCGTTTTAAACGATTTAAAAGGACAAGAAGTAGAGGTTACACTTTTAAGAGACGAAAAGTTAATTACCGAAAAATTAAAAATAGATGATAATGCTAACTTAGGTATTGTATATTATTCTGGAGCAGACTCTAAAACAATGGAGAAACTTGGCTATTATAAAATGAAAACAAAAGAGTACTCTTTTGGAGAGAGCTTTGCAGGAGGTTATAATAAGTTTACTGGACAAATGGGTAAATACTTTGGACAGCTTAAAGAAATAGGAAATGTAGAAACGGGAGCCTATAAAGGTGTTGGTGGTTTTTATGCAATATTAAACGTTTTTCCAGATTATTGGCATTGGCAAACTTTCTGGAGCATTACAGCTTTTCTATCGATTATGTTAGGTGTGCTTAATTTATTACCAATTCCTGCTTTAGACGGAGGACACGTAATGTTTTTACTATACGAAATGATCTCTGGACGCAAGCCAAGTGATAAATTTATGGAATATGCACAAACTGCTGGTTTCTTTATTTTAATAGGCCTGGTGCTGTTTGCGAACGGAAATGACATCTTTAAAGCAATTTTTAATTAAAAAAATTAAAAATAATTTTGCAGATACTAAAAAAGAATATATATTTGCACTCGCAATAGCGAAAAACACTCCTCTTTAGCTCAGTTGGTTAGAGCATCTGACTGTTAATCAGAGGGTCCTTAGTTCGAGCCTAAGAAGAGGAGCAAGTTTACAGAAGCCACTAGAAATAGTGGCTTTTTTTATGGAGTAAACTCTCACCTAGAAAAAATTACTTCCATCTACACTTCTACTATTAATAATAAAGCATTACTAAATCCTCATATTTCTCAAAATAGAATAACAGGTGACAAATAACTTCACATTAAAGGAACTAATCCTAAAAAAATAAAGAAGCTATTAGAAGCAACTTAAATAACCTCAAACAATTTTCCTGGCAAAGGCCTAATTACACCTTTCAATTCCATATTTAACAACAAGCCAGCAATCTTAAAGGTTGGCATATTACAGTTTAGCGCTATAATATCTAACATTACCTTATCCTTATCTTTTAAATAATTATAAATTACTTTTTCGTTGTCGTCAAGCTCTACAAACAACTGTTTTTGTATTACCGGTTTTTTATTGTCTTCTAATTGCCAATTAAGTATGTAAGGCACATCTAGTGGCGTAGATAATAAATGTGCTCTTTGCTGTTTAATTAAATTATTACACCCAACACTCTGCGAATCTGTTGTGCGACCAGGAACCGCAAACACATCTCGATTATACGAATTTGCAATATCGGCAGTTACCAAACTACCTCCTTTATTAGCAGACTCGATAACTATAGTTGCTTCGCTGATACCTGCAATAATGCGATTACGTTTTAAAAAATTATTACGATCAAATTTGGCAGTACTCCAAAAATCGGTATAAAAACCTCCATTACCTTCCACCTCTGCCATATACTTTTTATGTGTTTTAGGGTAGATTTGATTTAAACCATGAGCCAAACAGCCAATAGTTTGCAAATTATGTTTTATAGCAGCCTTTTGCGCAGTAATATCTGTACCATAAGCAAAACCAGACACAATTACAGGATCGTAAATAGCAAGCTCTTCAACTAATTTTTCGCAAAAGGCAATACCCGAAGTTGTAATTTTACGTGCACCTACAATACTAATAATATGTTTTTTATTGAGGTTTATATTTCCTGCTTCAAAAAGTAAAATAGGACTATCTATACAGTGTTTTAATCTTTCAGGATAAGAATCGGAATTAAAATAGTGTGTTTTTATGCCTTCAGCTTTAATAAACTTAAGTTCGGCTTCTGCTGCTTCTAAGTGATTTCGGCTAAATAAATCCGAAATTGTAACACTTCCTATACCATCAATTTTTAGAAGGTTTTGTTTCTTTTCTTTAAGCACACCTTCGGCAGAACCACAGTGTGAAATGAGTTTTTTCGCGGTTACATCACCAATTTTAATGACATTTTGTAGCGCTAATATGTAAATCAAGTCGTTTTCCGTCATTTTATCTAATTGATTTTGAGACTACAATAAAAGAATTTTAACGGTGTTAATAACTAATAGAGCCTACCTTTTTATGGACAACAAAAAATCTTAACTTTGTTTTTATGCAATTAGAGACTTACATAAGCGATTTATTATACCGTTACGAATGTGTTACTGTACCTGAGTTTGGTGCTTTTTTATCACAACGCGTATCTGCAACTGTTCACGAAACTACAAACGCCTTTTATCCTCCAAAAAAACGATTATCGTTTAACGAGCAAATACAAACTAACGATGGCTTATTAGCACGTTACATTGCCGATGTAGAGAAAATTCCGTTTGAAACTGCTAACGAAAAAATTGCTAAACGTGTAAAATCTCTTAAATCTAATTTAACTGAAGGCACTACACTTTCTTTTGATAATATTGGTGATTTAAAGCTTAATGTTGAAGGTAAAATTGAATTTGACCCTAGTTATCACTTAAATTACTTAACTGATGCTTTTGGATTATCTCAACTAGTTTCTCCTGCTGTAACACGCGAAGTTTATAAAGAAGAAGTAGAAGCGATAGAAAAAGTAATCCCGTTAATAATTACTCCTGAAAGACGTAAAACAAAGCCTTATCTTAAATATGCAGCTATTGCATTGATTGCATTAACTATTAGCGGCTTAGTTTCTGGCAATTACTATGTAAATGAGATTAAGTCTCAAAACCAAATTGCCCAAGAAGAAGCTAATACACAACTAGAAACTAAAATTCAAGAAGCTACTTTTATTATTAGTAATCCATTGCCTGCTGCAACATTAAATGTAAGTAAGCAATCTGGAAATTACCATATAGTTGCAGGTGCTTTTAGAGTAGAAGAAAACTGTCTTACAAAAGTAAAACAACTTCAAGAGCAAGGTTTTAAAGCTAGAAAAATTGGTGTTAACAAATACGGTTTACATCAAGTTGCTTACGCAAGTTTTAATGATAGAAATGAAGCGCTACGTGAGTTAAATTCTATTCGCCAAAACAATAATGAATCTGCTTGGTTATTAGTTAAAGACTTAAACTAAACTCTTTCTCTTAATATTTACTAAAACTTAAGGCTGAATTTTTAAATCGGCTTACCTTTGCATTTTTAAACTTGAAATTTTTCTAAATACTACATTTACAAAGTGTCTATTAAGAAAAACTCATTAAACAGATTCCTGCTTTTGCAGGGAATATTATGGAAGCAAGAACAGCAAAAGACTCAAGAACAATAATGACGGATATGGTTTTACCAGGTGAAACCAATCCAATTAACAACCTTTTTGGTGGCGAACTATTAGCAAGAATGGATCGCGCTGCAGGTATTAGTGCGCGTCGTCACTCTAGACGTGTTGTAGTAACAGCATCGGTTAATCATGTTGCTTTTAATCGTGCTATTCCTTTAGGAAGTGTTGTTACTGTAGACGCAAAGGTTTCACGCGCTTTTAAAAGCTCTATGGAAATTTATATAGATGTTTGGATAGAGGATAGAGAGTCTGGTGTAAAAGCAAAGGCTAACGAAGCTATTTATACTTTTGTTGCTGTAGACGAAACCGGAAGACCTGTTCGTGTACCAGAATTAACTCCTGAAACCGAAATAGAAATTGAACGTTTTGAAGGCGCTTTAAGACGCAAACAACTAAGTTTAGTTTTAGCTGGAAAAATGAAGCCTCATGATGCTACTGAGTTAAAAGCTTTGTTTGAGTAGAAAATAATGCTTTAAAATATTCTTATAATAAATTAAAATAAAGAGTATAAGATTCCTGCGTTCTCAGGAATATGTTACATCTTAAAAATCCAACTCGAAGGATTCTGAGTCTTATTATCCTTATCAATTCTAAATTTTAAAATTGTTTCTCCTGTAGATGGATTTGTAAAAACCTCTCCAATTTCTTGCTTAGTTGTTACCTTATCACCAGTTTTAACGTATATTTTGCCAAGGTTTTGGTATGTAGTAATATAGTTACCATGCTTTACCATTACAATAGGATTACTACGTTTAGGTTTTAAAATACCCATAACTTCTCCATTAAATACGGCACGTACTTTCGCTCCTTTTTCGGTAGAAATTCTTACACCATTACTATTAATAGTTAAATTTCTATCTACAGGCGATGGCTGCTTACCATAACGCAGTTTTACCACACCTTTTTCTACAGGCCAAGGCAATTTACCTTTACTTCCTAAAAAGTCTGCAGCGAGCGCCTTAGCTTCTGCCGTTAATGCAAAACCTTTAGACTTTGTTGTTGTTTTAGCACCAGCTTTTTTATTAGAAGCCGCAATAGCATCTCTAATTAACCTATCTATCTGGTTATCTATTCTTTTTGCTTCTTTTTGTTTAGCTTTAATTTGAGCCGTGTATTTATTTAAGTCCTTTTTTATGGACGCCATAATAACCTCGTGTTGCTTACGCTCTATTTCTAAAGTCTTTTGTTCCTTTTTATTCTCAGCAATCAGTTTGTTTTTTGCCTCTTTTTGCACCAATAGATTAGTATTTGCTTTTTGAAGTGCAATGGTTTTAATCTTTATTTTATCGGCTTGCTCCTTTTGGTAGTCTGCATATTGGTTTAAATACTGAACACGTTTATAGGCTTGTTTAAAGTTTGTTGAAGACAATAAGAACATAATACGACTTTGCTTATTCTTATTTTTATATGCTTTCTGAAGCATTTTAGAATAACCATCTTTTAAAACCGTTAGCTCATCGCGATTTGCTGTAATTTGTTTTTGATTGGTATTAATTTCTCGCGTTAATAAATTTGCTTGCTGGTTCGTTACCTTAATAAGATTCTCTCGAACACTAACCTTATGGTTAAGATCTTCTATTTGTGAAACTTCCGATTTTTGTTTGGAATTATTTGAAGCTAACAATGCATTTATTTGCTGAATTTCTCGAGACAACTCTATACGTCTAGCCTCTAATTCCTTTTGCTTTCCGCTTTGCGAAAAAACAAAAGCACTGCAAAAAAACAGCACACTAAAAACTAATATTCTATGTTGAAACTCTCGCATTATTTTAATTCTATTAGATCGTATCCTGAAGGAACCTTGAATGGAAACCTTAGATCTTGGTTTAATTGTATACCTTTATATTCAAGTTCGATTTTTAATTCTTCTTCCTTTTCGATTGCTATAATTTTAATACGCTCAGGAAGGATTTCTTTCTCTACTTCTTGGTATGCTAAATAGTTTATCTCTAAATGACGTTGCTCTTTCGATTGTGTTATTTGTTGAGAATCCATTTTAAAATGGGCAGGATTAAACAATAAAAAGACTTCAAATAAAACTTCTTGATTTTTAGGCTGTAACATATACGAATTTTCATAAACTGAAGCTTCGTAGTCTTTTGTGTTTGGCTTGAATACAGGTTCTCCCAAAAGTAAAGCCTGTACTTTATAAAAATCTAATTCTGTACCTAATAGCTCACTTAAATAAGTAAAATCTCCATCAAAATAAGTACCATCTAACTTGTTATAAAACGCAACTCTTTTGGGTGTAATTATAGCCTTAACAACTGTTATTGGTGAAGATATTAGCATTATTGTACTATCCTTATGCATTCTTAGTTTTAAAGAATAACTTTTGGACTTATCACCTTCAATAACATTTATCTTAACTTTAGCACTTAACATACTAAACTTCGTATTATTCTTATCGCTGTTTTTTATAATTTGTCTTGCTGAAAGATTTGGATTTAATGTACCATTATCTGTAATTGTTTTAGCAGATCTACAACTTACTAAACCAATACAAAGTATAAGTATTAGCGATACTATTTGAGGTTTAAATGTCATTTACTTAGGAGTTTCTAACTTTTTGGCTTTATCACTAAACGTTTTTGCTTTAGCTAAATTGTTTAAACCAATGTAAGCTTTGCTTAGCTGTTTAAAAAAATCGGCTTCCATTTTATTATCTTCTATAATATAATCTAATCCAGTTTCAAGTGTTTCGATAGCATTATCGTACTTAGTTAATTGGTTTAAAGCAACACCATTAGTAAGATAAAGTACTGGTTGCGAAGGATATTTTTCTAATCCTTCTTTACTTTTTTGTTCGGCTTTATCAAAGGCTTTTAAATCGATATGCAATAAAATAATGTTCCTTAATATTCCAAAATTATCAGGTTCAAGAGCTTGAGCTTTTGTGTAATATTCTATCGCCGTTGTTTTATCGTTTTTAGCTAAATAATATTGAGCAATCTCGATAAAAGTCTTGGTATCGGCTGCGCTGTCGCTAACCAAAGATGTTATTTCAACCAAATCTTTTTCGTACTGCGGATTCTTATTTACAAAGTTTACAAAATCTGCAAGTACTTTTAGCTTAGCTTCAGGTTTAATTTGTCTACTATTTAAAACTACTTTCATAGATTTTATAGCCATTGCTGCTTCACCATCGTCTAAATAGAATTTATACAATGCTAAATGTACTAATTGAGATTCTGGATGAACTTCTAATAGTTTTTTAGCTGTTTCAAATGCCTTTTTAGTATCGTTACTTTCGCTATATCTAAAGATTAAAGCTAAGTAATTTTTTTCGGCTTCTGGATTTTCGTCTACACGTTCCTCTAGCGTTTTTATTTGCTGTTTTTTCTGCCCAGTAGCATTATAGATTTGATTTCTTAAACGGTCTCTTTCGTCTGAAACACCCAGTTCTTCATCTATATCGTCTAATACTTTTAAAGCGTCTTTGTATTTTTTAGTTCTTACGTACAATGAAGCTAAGTCTTCCTTATAATCAGGATGGTATTTCACTAATTGCTTGATTGTTTTTATGGCCTTATCGTAATCTTTTTGCTGCGCATAACTTTCGTACAATTCATCTAAATACCATTCGTTATCTGGTTCTTTACTTACGGCTTTTTTAAGCGCATCTTCAGCTGCTCCAAAGTTTTTAAGTTTATTGTAGTTTTTACCTAACTCAAAGTACAAAATAGATCGCGAATCGTCCATTTCAATACATTTCTGTAATGCATCAATAGCTTTATCGTAGTTCTCGATTGCCTTTTCTTGTAATGCTTTATAGAATAATTCTTGAAACTCATCCGTTACATTTCCTAAATCGTCATCTGGTGTTGCATTGAAATCTACTTGCGCAGAAGAAACGACCGGAAATAGGAGTATTCCGAAGATAAAAAGTAATATATAGCTTAGTTTATTCATTTATGTTAGATTCTTCGCTTTCGCTCTGAATTACAGCTCAAAAATTATTCCAAAAAATTACAATATTCCTACTTTCATAAGAGTTGAATTATTCTAAAATAGAATAATCGCCAATACTAATTTTAGTGAATTTACCATCGTACTTAACGTGGTTACCAATCATAGCTTCATCTAAATTAGCGTTTTTAATTGTAGTTTCATTCTGAATCAAACTATATTTAATTGTACTGTCTTCGATAACACAATTATTTCCAATAGAAACATGAGGTCCTACTGTTGCGTTTTTTAAGATTACATTTTCTCCAATATAGCAAGGCTCGATAATAGTTGAGTTTTTATTTTTAACTGAATCTGCTATTAATTGCTCCTCTCCATCAGCTTTTAAAAAGTCTAGCATACGCTGGTTAGTTTCTAACGTTACTGCTTTATTTCCGCAGTCCATCCATTCACTAACCTCACCTGTTTTAAAAGTTTTACCATTAGCCATCATACCTTTAATTCCATCATTAATTTGGTATTCGCCGCCATTAATAATGTTATTATCTAGTACTTTTTGTAATTCGTCTTTTAAAGCAGAAACCTCTTTAAAATAGTAAATACCAATTACTGCTAAATCACTAACAAACTGTTCTGGCTTTTCTACAAGCTCCACAATTTCTTTATTTTCGTTTAATTTAACTACACCATAAGCTTCAGGCTTATCTACTTGCTTCACCCAAATAACAGCATCTGCTTCTGGATCTAGGTTAAAATCTGCACGAATAAGTGTATCGGCATAAGCAATTACTGCTGGTCCAGATAAAGACTCTTTTGCACACATAATAGCATGTCCTGTTCCTAATGGCTGGTCTTGTCTGTAAATAGATACTTTTGCACCTAAACCTGTAGCTAATGCTTCTAAACTTTTTACAACATCGTCACCAAACCAAGCAGCATCACCTAAAACAAAGGCAATTTCTTCTATTGGTTGATTTAATACTTTTACAATATCTTTTACTAAACGGTGCACAATAGGCTGTCCAGCAACTGGAATTAATGGTTTTGGCACTGTTAAACTATGTGGGCGCAGTCGAGATCCTCTACCTGCCATTGGTACTATTATTTTCATCTTATATTATTTTTATTTCCGCTTTAGCGAAACGTATTTACAAATTCCTTCTTATTTTACTCCTGTACTTCCAAAACCACCTTCACCTCTATCGGTTTTAGAAAGTGTTTCTACTTGTTGCCATTCGGCTCTTTCGTGTTTAGCAATTACTAATTGAGCAATACGCTCTCCATTCTCTACAACAAATGTTTCAGAAGATAAATTAATTAAAATCACACCTACTTCTCCTCTATAATCTGCATCTATTGTTCCTGGAGCATTAAGCACTGTAACGCCTTTTTTTGCGGCTAGACCACTTCTTGGTCGTACTTGTGCTTCTACACCAATTGGAAGCTCTAAAAACAATCCTGTTGGCACAATTGCACGTTCCATTGATTGTAATGTAATACTTTCTTTAATGTTGGCTCTTAAATCCATTCCTGCAGATGCTACAGTTTCGTAATGAGGTAAAGGGTGAGCAGATTTATTTATAATTTTAATATCCATTTTATATTCTATTTTCCTAAGGGAATAAATTGTTTTTATGAGATTCTTCGCTTTGCACTGAATGACAAATTATTTTTTACTTAATAATTGTTTTAATTCTTTTTTTTCAAGCTGAAAAACAAGGGTTAAAAATACAATTAATACACTAATTCCTACAATATAATTACCTCTAAAATTATAGAAATACACCATAGAAAGTACTGTTGAAAGTCCGAAATACAATACAATCTTATTTAAATTGTATGGAATAGGATAGTATTTTCTTCCGAAGAAAAAAGAAGATAACATCATTATTGCGTAAGCAGAAAGTGTTGCTATTGCAGATCCTTTAAAACCTATAATAGGTATTAAAATATAATTTAAAGCTAATGTAATTACAGCTCCTAATATTGAAATGTAAGCACCAAACTTAGTGCGGTCTGTAATTTTATACCAAACCGAAAGATTGTGATATATGCCTAAGCAGAAATTAGCTAAAAGAATAAATGGAACAATCCACATGGCTTCGTAGTATGCTTCACTTCTAATAATGTAAGGTTTTAAAACATCGGCAAAGACAACAACACTTAATAGAATTACAGAACCAAAAGCAACAAAGTACTCTAATATTTTCGCGTAATTTTTTTGAGGATTCTCTGTTTTAGAATGACTAAAAAAGTAAGGCTCGATACCTAAACGAAATGCTGTTGCGAACAAGGTCATAAACAATGCTAATTTATAACATGCAGAGTACATACCTATTTGCTCATCGGCAATGTTAGCTGGCAATAATTTTTCTAATAGTATACGGTCGAAAGTCTCGTTAACAGAATAAGCTATTCCTGCAATTAGTACTGGCATAGCATAACGCATCATTTTTTTCCATAATACAAGATCGAAGCTGAATTTTATTTTAGAATAAAACGGAATTAATAATAGTAGTGTTATTGCACTAGCAATTAAGTTAGAAATGAATATGTAACTGATTTGAAAATCATCTACACAAATTTTTGATAATAAGGTGTTTGAATAAGATAATTCATATAAATACAATAACAAGAAAACATTTAAACCTAAATTAATAGCTACGTTTAATATTTTAATAATAGCATAACGCATAGGCTTTGCAGTTGCACGTAACCATGAAAATGGGATAATTACCAAAGCATCCAACAAAAGTATTATAAAAATTAAATTTAAATACCTAAGCTCAATATCTATAAGTGTGGAAATTTGATTTCTAAAAAGAAAAGCTACACCTAGCAAAGCAAAGGAACTTACTATTAATGAAATTGCAGATGTACTTGTTACTTTCTCTTTCTTTTCATCTTTATTAAAAAACCTAAAAAACGCAGTTTCCATACCGTAAGCCAAAACCACATTAAAAAGTACAAAATAGGCGAATATAAAAGATACACGTCCATATTCTGCAGTAGACAGCACATTTGGATCTGTATAAAGTGGTACCAAAATAAAACTTAACATTCGTGGTAACACAGTTGCTAAACCGTATATGAATGTTTGTTTAAAAAGAGATTTAAATCCGCTCAAATTTATGTGTAATAATTAGCTTAAATGTACTGTAAATAATGAAGAATTACAATGTTAATTGCATTAACGTCTTTGAGGAGCACTTGGATACTCTATTCTACTTTTTTCTTTAATATTCTTTATTAATAAGTATTTTAATGTAGCGTTCTCCGTATAACTAATAACAGCTTCATTATCTTTTAAGTCAAAAGGAAAATCTTGTTTAGTTGGTATTTGATTTCCATACTCAGCATTTTTATTATTACTCATAACAATGTCTTCTTTTTGATTTGCCTTAGTTTTAAAACTAGCTATGTAACCCATTTTACTAATTTCAACTTTAGCTGTTAAGCCTTTAAAGTAAACACTATCTAGCACTACATTGTTTGTATTAGTTAAAACATTAATATACATATGAATTCCAGAACCTCCTCCTTTTACACCTGCAACCCAACTTTGGAAATAGGTCTCACCTAGAGTAAATGAGGCATTCTCTTCAAGTTTATAGGCTTCCTGATTATCATTTACATCACTTATTTTTTTTGAGCTTGTACATTGCGTAAAACTCGTTAGCATTACAAAAAGTAAAGCTATAACTGTAACAGATTTATAGTGTTTCATAATTATGAATTGATTCTAAATATATTAAATAATTTTCATTCCCTTTTCTAATTAGAAATCTATTAAAAGAAAAGCGTTTTTTATCTATAAATTAATTCGAATGGTTTTAAATACAAAAAAAACCTTGCTCAAGAAGAACAAGGTTTTTATTATTTTAGATTCTACTTCAAGTGTAGAAAAACAAATATTAATTATTTAAAGCTTCAGCTCCACCAACAATCTCTAAGATTTCGTTAGTAATAGAGGCTTGACGTGCTTTGTTATAAGTTAATTTTAACTGATCTCTAAGTTCAGTTGCATTATCTGTTGCTTTATGCATTGCTGTCATACGTGCACCATGCTCACTTGCAAAACTATCTCTAATACCTTTGTATAATTGAGTTTTAAGTGACTTTGGAATTAATTGTTCTACGATTTCTAATTTAGATGGTTCGAAAACATAATCTGTATTAACAACAACCTCTCCTTCAACTGGAACAATTGGTAAAAACTGCTCTGTCATTATAATTTGAGTTGCAGCATTTTTAAACTTGTTATAAACAATTTCGATTTTATCGAATTCACCAGTAACAAATTTATCCATTAACATCTCTGCTATAATTGCCACATTATCGAAAGTTAAATCATCGTATAACTCACTGTGGTTTGCAACAACATTACCTTTTTTTGCAAAAGCATCGTTTATTTTCTTTCCTACAGCAATTACAGAAACGTTTTTACCTGCATAAACATTCTCAATTAAATTATTAGTTTGCTTGATAATGTTCGAGTTAAAAGCTCCTGCTAAACCTCTGTTTGAAGAAATTGAAACGATAAGCACATTTTTAACTTCTCTTACTTCAGAATACTGACTTCCAGTATCTGCATCAAGAGTAGCACTTAAACTTTGTAAAAGTTCTGTTAACTTATCTGAATAAGGACGCATTGCTGTAATAGCATCTTGTGCTTTCTTTAACTTTGCAGCAGATACCATTTTCATGGCACTAGTAATCTGCATCGTTGAAGATACTGAAGATATTCTATTACGTATTTCTTTTAAATTAGCCATATTGAAAATATGAATATTAAACTCCTACTTCCATAAACATGAAAGTAGGACTATTAATTATGATCTGTATTTAGCTGAAAGGTCTTTACATACAGTTATTAATGTATCTGTAACCTCGTCAGTTAATTTTCCTGCTTTTAAAGTATCTAAAACACCTCTATGCTTAGCGTTTAAGAATTCAAGATAATCTCTTTCGAATTCTTTAATTTTATTTACAGGAACGTCTTTTAATAAGTTTTTAGATCCAGCATAAATAATTGCTACTTGATCTTCTACTGTAAATGGATCGTTTTGACCTTGCTTTAAGATCTCTACGTTACGTTTACCTTTATTAATTACGTTTAAAGTAACAGCATCTAAATCTGAACCAAACTTAGCGAAAGCTTCTAACTCACGGTATTGTGCTTGATCTAATTTTAAAGTACCAGATACTTTTTTCATAGATTTAATCTGTGCGTTACCACCAACACGAGATACAGAAATACCTACGTTAATTGCTGGACGAACACCAGAGTTAAATAAATCTCCATCTAAGAAAATTTGTCCATCAGTAATCGAAATTACGTTTGTTGGAATATATGCTGAAACGTCACCTGCTTGAGTTTCAATAATTGGTAATGCTGTTAAAGAACCACCACCTTTTACGATTGGTTTTAATGAATCTGGTAAATCATTCATTTCTTTAGCAATAGCATCATTATTAATGATCTTTGCAGAACGCTCTAATAATCTTGAGTGTAAATAAAATACATCTCCAGGATATGCCTCACGTCCCGGTGGACGTCTTAATAATAAAGATACCTCACGGTAAGCAACTGCTTGTTTTGATAAATCATCAAATACAATTAAAGCTGGTCTACCAGTATCTCTAAAGTACTCACCAATAGATGCTCCTGTAAAAGGTGCATATACTTGCATTGCAGCAGGATCTGATGCATTTGCAGCTACTATTGTTGTGTATGCTAAAGCTCCTTTTTCTTCTAAAGTTTTAGCAATAAGTGCTACTGTTGAAGCCTTTTGACCTACAGCAACATATATACAATATACAGGCTCACCTGCATCGTAAAATTCTTTTTGATTTAAGATAGCATCAATACAAACTGCAGTCTTACCTGTTTGTCTGTCACCAATAACTAACTCACGTTGTCCTCTACCAACTGGAATCATAGCATCAATTGCTTTAATACCTGTTTGTAATGGTTCTGTTACTGGTTCTCTGTAGATAACTCCTGGAGCTTTACGCTCTAAAGGCATCTCATAAGTTGTTCCAGCAATTGGTCCTTTACCATCGATAGGGTTACCTAATGTATCTACAACACGACCAACAATACCTTCACCTACTTTAATAGATGCAATACGATTAGTACGTTTTACTGTAGAACCTTCTCTAACTCCTACTGATGTTCCTAAAAGTACAATACCAACGTTATCTTCTTCAAGATTAAGTACAATACCTTCTAATCCACCATCAAATTCTACTAATTCTCCATATTGAGCGTTAGCTAATCCGTATGCACGAACGATACCATCACCTACAGTTAATACTGTTCCAACTTCGTCTAATGAAGCGCTAGCTTCAAATCCTGCAAGTTGTTGTTTTAAGATTGCTGATACTTCAGCTGGTTTTACTTCTGCCATCTTATTATTTATTTAGATATATAAATACCTTAGTTTAATGTAAATTCTCTTCTTAATTTGTTTAGTTGATTTGTAATACTTGCGTCGTATTGTAAATCTCCTACACGTAAAATAAAACCTCCTAGGATAGTTTCATCTATAATATTTTCTACAGCTACTTCTTTTCCAGTAAGTTCTTTAACTTTTGCTAAAACTTTTACTTTTAAATCGTCTGTTAATGGTAATGCCGTAGTTACTGTTGCAACTTCAGTTCCATTTAATTTATCGAATAATAAAGAATATTGCTTAGCAACTTCACTAAGTAATACAATTCTTTTATTTGCAATTAATGTATTTATAGCATTTACTGTTAAAGAATTAATGCCTTTAAAAATCTCTAATAAAGCAGATTTTTTTATTGCTGCACTAACCACAGGACTATTAAGCATATCGCTTAAATCTTTACTTGCTGCAATAGTGTTTGTTATTAGCTTCATATCATTATTAACAACATCTGTTGCTTTTTGATCTGTTGCTAAACTTAACACTGCTTTTGCGTAACGTATTGCTGCTCTTGTTCCTGCCATAACTACTAGTTAAGTGTTGCTTCTGCTAATAGAGAATCAACTAATGCTAATTGCTTGTCTTTGTTTGCTAATTCTTCACGTACTACTTTCTCTGCGATATCTACAGATAAACCTGCAACGTGATTTTTAAGTTCTGCCATTGCCGATTTCTTTTCGCTTTCGATAGCTGCTTGCGCTTGAGCAATTATACTATTTGCTTGCGTTTGTGCTTCTACTTTAGCATCGTCAATCATTTTATTCTTCATGTCGCGAGCTTCTTTAAGCATTGCTTCACGTTCTGCACGAGCATCGTTTAATAACTTTAAGTTATCTGCTTGAAGATTTTGCATTTCTAATTTAGCTTTTTCAGCTGAATCTAATGCATTTTTAATCCCATCTTCTCTGTTTTGTAAAGCGTCTAAGATTGGTTTCCATGCAAATTTTCTCATTAATAAAATTAATATTAATAAGATAAAGGCTTGCATAAAAAATAAGCCTACTGAAAAATCATTTATTAAAGTTTCCATACTATATAGATTACTTAAATTCTTTTTGTTTAATTTTTAAAAACAGTTTCTGCAACCAACCGTTGCAGAAAGCTGTTCTTTTTGTTTTTAGGATTATGCTCCTAAGATTAATGCACCAAAGGCTAAACCTTCTAATAAGGCTCCGATAATGATCATTGCAGTTTGAATTTTCCCTGCTGCTTCTGGTTGACGTGCAATACCTTCCATTGCTTTTCCACCAATTTGACCTAATCCGATTCCTCCTCCGATTACTACTAATCCTGCTCCAATTAAATTGTACATACTAATTTGATTTTTATAAATATTAATTAAACAAATTCTTCTTAATGATGGTCATGTTCTTCAACTGCCATACCTATAAATAACGATGATAACATCGTAAAAATAAACGCTTGTAAAAATGCTACTAAAAGCTCAATAACTGTAATAAATAATGCTAACACTAAAGACATACCTGTAGATCCTACAACACCAAATGATTTTTTCATTGTAATCATTAATGCTATTAAGCTCATTACAACAAAGTGTCCTGCCGTCATGTTTGCAAATAAACGCACTAATAAAGAGAAAGGCTTAATTAAAACAAAACCTACTAACTCTATTACTGCTAGTACTGGGCGTAATATTACTGGAACACCTGGCATCCATAATGTGTGTGCCCAAAAATCTTTACTTCCGCTAAACATATAAATAACCATAGTAAAAATAGCTAAACAAGCTGTTACTGCTATTTGTCCTGTAACGTTAAATCCTAATGGTGTTAAACCTAGTAAGTTTAATATCCATATAAAAAAGAATACTGTTAATAAAAAGCCCATAAACTTACGGTACTTTTTCTCTCCAATATTTGGCTTTGCAATATCGTCTCTAACATAAATTACTAACGGCTCTAATACACGACCAAATCCTGTTGGAATTGATTTACCGTTTTTATAACTTCTAGCTAAAGCACCAAAACCTAATAACATTAACAATCCTGCTAATAACATTCCAAATACAGATTTAGTAATAGAAAAATCTAATACTTTGTGTGCATTTGTTGCATGATGAGACTCATCAAAGTTAACAGTTGCTGCTCCTGCTTCTAATTCGTATATTTTACTGTGAAGTTTTACTAAACGCGCATTTCCTTTTTCAACCACAACTTTTCCTTGGTCGTCATGATGAAATGCTGAAGACATAAATGTTTTTAAACCATCTTTAGTCCAAACAATTACTGGTAATGAGAATCCCCAATGTTTACCAGACGCATTGTCTGTGTATAAATGAAAATCGTGAGAATCTTTTAAGTGATGAGCGATGTATTCTTTAATTTCTTCAGGTGAATCTATTAAATTACCTTTTTCATCTTGATCTCCACCTTCGGCAAATACCGAAAACGATGATAATGCCAAAACTAATACCGCTATAAACTTGATAGTTTTTGTTGCTACCGCCATACTTTTTTTAAATAATGAAATTTACGTCCTTCAAATTTTGTGCAAATGTACGGAATAATTTCAAATCGCAAACTCTTTTTATTTCAGTTTTTTCTACTCGAAATTTTTCTTAAAATAAACTAAATACTTCTTTACAACTATTTACTGTTTAATAACTTACCAACAGCTATTGCTTCAACTATTAAAAAAATAAATAAAGGCACCACCAAACCTATACGTTCTGGCTGTGTTAAACTCTCCTTTTCGAACACCGTTGTTTGAAACATAAGAACAAATATTCCTATTTTAAAGAACATAAGTGTTAAATAAGCGTAACCTGCTTGATTTGGTAATTTACTTGCTACAAAATCTACAGATGCATAAACAATTATTGCTGCTATAGCGTGATAACAATATACTTTTAATAATGAAAAAGATAATATAGATGTATTTAAATAATTGTGAAAATTATATGTTAACAGCAGTAAAACAGCTAGAGATACAGCAACATAAAGAATACGTTTTACCATTATTTTTTATTAGTTTTTTGGTCTTTGTTTGTTATTTTTAATACTTGAAATATGACGGAAGCTACCGCTACAAAAACAGCTATTAAGGTTACTATTTTGTAGTAAAGCTGATTATTATTATCAAACTTTACATCTAACCATTCTCCAAGCTTACTTCCTAAATAAATAGTTAAGCCCATTTGAATAGCTATAGACGTAAACTTTAAATATTGATTAAGCTGTTTTTTTGGTTTTTTGCTCACCTTTAATGTCTTTTACCGTAGATTTCATAACACATGTTACATTAAATGTTGCTCCAGGCTCTACTGCTAACTTCTCTGTTATTACTTCTCCCTCAATATGTGCAGATGCTTTTAGCGTTAGCGTTCCCGTAAGCTTAAGCTTTCCGGCAAACTTACCTTCGAAATGTGCATTACTACTTTCTAAAGAACCATGGATTTCTCCTGTTTTACCAACAACAACTTTTCCTGGCGTTATAACATCTCCTTCTATAATACCATCTATTCTAATATCACCTTCACTTGAAAACGTGCCTACTATTTTTGTGCCTTTGGCTATTAAATTTTGAATTGAAGAACTTTCGTTTTGTTTGCCTTTTTTATTCTCAGAAAACATTGCTATTATTTTTTTAAGGTTATGCGATACTTTACCAAACAAACTTTAAAAGAACCCTAAACAGATTGCTTTTTATTCGGTATTATTGGTTAGTTAAGTAAGCTTGTAAATTTTTATGAATTTGAAGCGTTCTGTAATTATTAGTTGAAATTCCAAAAAATGGACGATCAATTTTATTCTTCAATTCTGAAGGAAATAAATCTATAAATCCTTTTGCTGTTTCTATACTTCTTAATCCATGTACAACAACAAAGGTTTTATCTTTACTGTAAACATCTATAGATGTAGACATGTTATTGTATTTTGCTTCGCTTAATGTTTCGTCTAAAGCCTTTTTAAAAGCATCTATTTCAGTTTTTGCTGAACTAGAGAATTGATATACTACTTTGCATTTTGTCGCTGTAGTATCATCCTCAAAGTCTGATTTTTCTAATCCTCTTATAGATGTATCTAAAATCGCTTGTGCCTGAATTCCTTCTTGAGTATTAGCATAATTTACAGCAACCTCATTAATTGCTTGTTTGTAAGCTTCAAACCCATGTAACCTTCCTTTTGCAAAAGCTTTTAGCAACTCAAATTTTGGCACTATATCATCTCCTTCGAAGGTTCCAATATACTTTACACACTTTTTTATAACAGCTTCAAATTCTTGAGCTTCAAACTGCTTATAAGTATCTTCATAAATACTTTCTGGGCTACTATCGTCTTTTGCTAATGCTGCTTCTGGATTACTTAATATTTTCGCATAACGAGAATCGGGATAATTAGTAATGATTTCATTTTTAAGAATATCCTTTTCTGCAGTTCTACCTAAAGTCTCATACATTTTTAGCAAATTATACTTTGCAGGAAGTATTAAACGCTCTTCTGGATTGTTGTTTAACAAATCGGTAAACTTAGATTTTGCCAAGTCGTACTCTTTAAACTTCTCCTTATATATTAATCCTAGTTGGTAATATGCAAAATTGCGTTCTTTAGATATGCTATCTATCGCTTTTTCTTCCGAAGGAATCTGTGCTATATAATAATCTATATCTAGTAATTGATCGTCTTCTGTACTCTCGGTAGATATATTAGAACTTGTTATAATTTGAGCAGCTCTAGAACCGTCTGACCATCTCCAATTATCTGTATTTTCTCTATCTCCCCAAATACGTTGAAATTCGTTTTTACCGTATGCAACTGTTTGGTCATTATAGAAATAAAAGCTTGATGCCGATGGTAATCCTCCTTTTGGTTTAAAAGAATTACTTTGTGTTTGACCTGCATTATTTTGTGCCAATCCTTTTTTCTGTTCCTCTATAGCTAAACGATCTACTTCTGCTGCTTTCTCTTCTCTTAATTTGGCAACATAATTTCCAAAATAACTTTGTCTTGCATTATCATTCATTTTAACTAAACGCAAAATACTATCGTTTACCTCAGCAACTCCTTCGTAATAAATAACATCGTCTAGGTTTTCTCTTTTACGCTTAATAGTTCTATATGACTTACTGTTTTCTACCATTTTAGTCATGGTACTATCGTAATAAGCACCTGCTACTTTGTAGTTGTTAACATCGAAACTCATATCGCCAAGAATCTCGTAGTTTCTTGACATTAGAATTTTATCTTGAGAATTGGTGCGAATAGATTTGTTGTAATAAGCAATGCCTAAAGAATCTACATTTTGCTTAACATGGTATTGTGCTATTTGATGATAGATTTGATCTAAAAAAGGTCTGTTTTCTCTATCTTCTTCTAGCTTTGTTAAATGCTCTATAAACTCAAGTTTATTTCCTTTTTCGTAATCAAAGTTTTTAGCTTTTTCTACGTGCGCGCTTACTAGGTATTTACGAGGGATTTTTCGGTTTAAATCTATTACTTTATCAAAAGCAATATTTGCACTATCTTTATCTTGAAGCGCATTATACAACTGACCTTGAATAAAGTAATATCTACCTTCTTCGTTACGTTTTTTTGTAGACTCTGCAGCAATTACAATTTGCGTTAAAGCACTATCTAAAGATTTTGTGTTTATATATGCTTGAGCAATTGTAGAAGTTGCATCTGCCAAATCTTGACCTTCAAGTTCTTCTTGTTCTAAAAGCGTTTTAATATTTTTAATAGCCAACTCATCATTCTCAAGGCGCATGTTGGTTTTTTCTCTCCAAATTCGTGCTTGATTGATATTACTACTCGCTGGATATTTATATAAAATATAGTTGAAAGCCTCTAAAGCTGGAACAAAACGCTGATCGAAATAACGAGATTTACCTAAAAGAAGATAAGCTTCGTCTATTTGTGGATTATATTCTTTTCCTTGAATATTCATGCCATGTTTCTGGATGGCTTTTACTGCTTTCTCTTCTGCTGTAGTAAAGTTTGCGTTTTTAGACTGCCCAGGCATTACAATTTCATCAAGAATTTGCATGCGCTCTACGGGTAAAATATCCCAATAGTTATCTCTATAAGCCTCATTAAGAGTTTCACGTCCTTTCTCTAAGGCAATAAAACCATTATATAATGTGTTATATTCTGTAGTTACAGCGTGGTAGTTTCTACTAATAAAACTGTCGTTTTTACGCGAACAACTGGTTATTATTAAGGCAGAAACTGCTAGAAGTAATATGGATTTTTTTACTGTTTTCAACGGTGTTGTATTTAGTCTAATTAGATAACTTTAAACTTAATCGAATATTGTTAACCCTTAGATAAGCACGTAAAAATAAGCATCTTTTTTGAATTTACTAATTATTAGCAACAATCCAATAAGAAAATTAAACCTCAGCTACTCCCGAAAAATGTGCTTCCAACTCTTTTAAAGTTTCAGGATTGGTAGCTAAATCTTTTATTACTTCTCCTTTTTCTAAAACTACAATACGTTCGCAAACATCTGTAACGTGGAGTAAGTCGTGACTAGAAACTAAAACAGTAACTCCTTTTGTTTGTGCTAAATCTTTAATAATCCCTTTTAATCTAATTTGTGTTGTTGGATCTAAATTTGCAAAAGGTTCGTCTAAAATTATTACTTCCGGATTACCAATAAGAGCAGCAACTATACCAGCTTTCTTTTGGTTTCCTTTACTTAAGTCTCTTAGATATTTCTTTTTGTTTAGAATTTCGTCATGGAAGAAATCTTCAAACTGAGCTAAAAGCGCATCTACATCTTGCTTGTTTTGACCTCTAAGTTCACCAATAAAATAAAAATATTCTTCGGCAGTTAAGTAACCAATTAAAAAGCTTTCATCTATAAAAGCAGAAGTAAATGGTTTCCAATCTTCACTCTCACTAACTAGCACGTCTTTACTTTTTATAGATCCAGTTGTTGGTTGAATAAGATCTAATAACAAACTAAAATAGGTTGTTTTACCAGCACCATTGTTTCCTACTAATCCGAAACTTTGACCTTTGGGAATTTCTAAATTTTCTATATTTAAAACGGTTACTTCGTTGTATGTTTTTATAAGGTTTGATGTTTTTATCATGATTGTAATACGTTTAACTGTTGGTTATTTTTTTTCTGAAAAAGCGGCAATGGTTTTGTACTTTCCTTTTTTATAGACATTAACAATAAAATTGAAAATATACTTTCTAAATACAATACCTAAAACGCCACTTAAAGCTATTGTAATAAGTCCTGCATTAAAGCCAATAAGCTTATATGGTATGTAAAACAAAATCATTGGTAAAAACACTTTTGGTAAACTAATTAATAACTGAACAGGATTAAACCCATTAGTATTACTAAACGCCTTCGCTTTAACATTAAGCTCTATTGGTACTCTGTTAAGCGCACCTCCAAATAATGTAATAAATGAGTTTAAACCTACATTAAACACTGCTCCTGCAGCAATCATGGCATAAATATCCCATCCAAAATAAATGTAAGGTGTTGCTAAAATAAAAGAGATAATTACTGCAAAAACCATTAAATACCACTTAGACTCTAAATATTGCTTGTATGGTATATTTTGGCTCATTAGCATTTTATAATACTCGCTATCCCAAGATGGTACTAATTGACCAAATGAAATTAAAAACCCACCTGTTATAAACATAGATGCAAAAGCTAAAAGCGCAGGCATTTCTCTGTAAGTATCTTGTGTGAAGAAAAATAAGCCATAGAATAAAAACATAAACGACATCATCATTACTTGTTTTGGTCTTACATTTCTCCAAATTAGCTTCACATCATTTTTAATAAAAGGTGCAACACTTCCAAAACGATTAAGCCAAGATAAATCTGTTGCATTTACTTCTTTTACTTTTTTAGAAACAGCATCGTCTAAATAAAATCCTTTTTTAATAAAATTAAATGTGGCTTTATAAAGTAAAACTAAAATTCCTATTGGTAAAATTGCAATGTATGGGTTGTTATATAAGACATTGAACGCGTTACCAATAGGTTCCGATATTTTAAAAATATTGTAATATTCTAATCCTACAAACACGGCTAAAACAGTTAGTATACTATAGAAAACGACATTGTTTTTATTCACTAAAAAATTAGTAAAATTTAAACATAGCGTTATGGCCACAACCGAAACAAACCAGCCTAAAACATTAAGCACAGGATAGCCATGAAATAACATAACAATGCTAAATGGTATAAAAATAAAGAGTGGTAAAATATTAAAGAATGAAATACTCGTTTTACCAAGTAAAAAATGAATAACAGTACTTCTTTTTATAGGGATTACCATTAGCGGTTTTACGTTCATTACCGGTAATTGTTGCATAAAGTAACGGAAGAGCAAATCGAACAAAAACCAAAATATAAGAAACTTATTAACCGTTTCTATTGGGTCTACATCTGGTATTGCTTTTTTAGCAATAAAAAAGACACCTGCTCCAAAGGCTAAAGCTATACCTCCAAAATAAAGCACTATAAAGGCCATTAAAATTTTGATAGCAAGACCTTTTTTAAAGTAAGAAGCACGACGAAACTGCTTCCACTCTAAACTTAGAAATTTTTTAAACATAGTTTATGGTTTGGTTTAATAGATAAGTATCAAAAATATAGAAATTGTTACAAAGAAAATTCTGGATAGGTTTCATTTATTAGCTCCTCTGCTTTTCCTGGCAGTAATTCTAAGCTTATATAGCTTATTAAAACTAAGAAAGTAAAAATACTTGCAACTGACAATACTATATAATTATTATCTGAAAAACCATCAGAGACATTAAAGACATTATGAAGCTGTAATAATAAAAAGAAAGATGAACCACTGGCTTGTCTAAAAATCATTTCTTCTAACATCCATTTTTTATCGGAAACTTCTTTTCTTTTTTTAAATTGTCTTTTTAAATGCACACCCTTATAACCACTCCAAACAGCAATTAAAATATAGAATCCAAAAACAAAGTATATGGCATAATCTGTTGTAAAAGCTAAATAAAACGCTAAAAACATGGTAATGGTTATTACAATTTGAGGTAATGCAAACCATTTTTTAAGTTCTGTCCACAAATAGCGCATATACCTTTTATTCATAGCCTTTTGCTTTTGTTCGATTGGTTCCATAAACCCAAAAATACCGAATTTTTTAAAGGCTTTAGTTTTGGCGTCTTCAAAAGATAATTGTGGTTGTTCTTCCCACATAGCTTCAATATCGTTTGCTAAATGATCTACAAGTTCTGTTTGTAAATCATAATATACTACATAGTGCTTTCTTGTAAAAGCGTATAGGTCTTGTATTTCAAGTTTGTTTAATTTCATATTAGTTATGCAATAGATTTATATTGTAATACATACTCATTACTTTAATTGTAACTTTTACAAACACGTAAATTAAGGTAATACACAATGCAAATAATGCAGTAACAAACAGACTGTTTAAACTTTCTATTCTTGACTGAGTAATAATTGAGATCATATGTAAAAATTGAAATAAAATATAGTACATAAAACCTAATCTTTCTACACCAGAAAACCTTGAAAGATTAAATGCTTTTGAACCAATAAAATAAACTACCCCAATAATTGATACTGAAAACACAGGAACAGCAAATAGATATTTAGGTGATATTATAATAGAACCCACCAAATAGTTGTTTAATAAAAACACAAGTAATAGGAAGACAATTAATGTTTTAAAACAAACCAATTCTTTGAATATCAATTTTGAATTCCTACTTACTACAGAATTAATATATTTCTTATTATCACTTAACAAATCGGCTTTATTTTCAACCATATATACTTTAAAGACATCATAAAATGAAGATTCATTATCAGCATCCATTCTATTTTCAATCTCCGATGCTACGTGATCCGTCATTTCCATACGAATATCTGCATAAACAATATCTGAGTTATCTAAATAATTATCAATAAACTGTAAATGTTCTTTCTTTAGTTTTTCCATTATTCTAAATTAAATTTAGGATTAACCAACGCTTGCATAGTAGCAATATAGCTTGCTAACTCTTCTAATTTATTTGCTGTTTCTTTAGTTCCGTTTTCTGTTAACTTATAATATTTTCGTAAACGGTTATCTACTTTTTTAACCTCAACATCTAGCAAACCTTCGGCTTCAAGTTTATGCAACGCAGGATACAATGCACCTTCGGTTATTTTTAATTCACCTTTAGTTAACTCCTTAACTTTTTGAGTGATTTCGTACCCATACATTTTATCACTTTCGGTTAAAAGCTTTAAAATAATGGTAGTTAAACTGCCTTTGTATAATTTAGAATTACTCATAATCAAATATACATAATTTTCTTATGCATGTAAAACTTAGGTATTATTTTTTCCTTAATTGATTTTAATTGGTTTCAAGCTTCACTATTTTTACAAAAAATAAACACATGTCACATTTTCATAAATTATCAATAAAGAATATAACACGTCAAACAGAGCAATGTGTGACGTTAAGTTTTAATATTCCTGAAGATTTAAAACAGACGTTTAGCTTTACTGCTGGACAATACATTACACTTAAAGCTACAATAAATGAAAAAGAAGTACGTAGAGACTATTCTTTATGTTCATCGCCAAAAAGTGGAGACATTACTGTAGCGGTTAAAGAAGTTGAAAACGGTACATTTTCTAAATATGCAAATAACACTTTAAAAGAAGGAGATGTTTTAGAGGTTGCAGCACCTCAAGGTCGCTTTACTTTTACTCCAGACAGCTCAAAAACTAGAACAATAGCTGCATTTGCTGCTGGTAGTGGTATTACTCCAGTATTAAGTATTGCTAAAGCCGTTTTGGAAGAAGAACCAAACAGTACATTTGTATTGGTTTATGGCAACAAAACGACTAAAGACACTATCTTTTTTGATGAAATACTAAAACTTCATCACGAATACAAAGCACGTTTTGATACTAAATTTGTGTTTAGTCAGTCTCAAGAAGAAGACGCCTTATTTGGTCGTATAGAAAAGAGTACAGTTAATCTTATTGTAAAAAACAAATACAAGCATACTACTATAGATGCTTTTTACCTTTGTGGCCCAGAAGCCATGATACATACAGTAAAAGATGTTTTAACTGAAAACAATGTTGCTAAAGACAAAGTACTATTCGAGCTTTTTAAAGTTGCAAAAACAGAGCAAGCAATAGAAAACACTGTAAACACTGGAGAGACAGAAATAAAGGTAATAGTAGACGATGAAGAAGCAACCTTTATTATGCCTCAATCTCAAACTATTTTAGAAGCTGCCTTAGACAAAGACTTAGATGCTCCTTACTCTTGCCAAGGTGGTATTTGTAGTAGTTGTATTGCTAGAGTTACAGAAGGAGAAGCAACTATGAGACAAAACAATATTTTAACAGACAATGAGGTAGCAGAAGGCTTAATTTTAACTTGTCAAGCACAACCTGTAAGCTCTAAAATTGTCGTAGATTATGATGACGTTTAATAGAAAAACGTTAAAAACAGTATTTTACCTTGTTTTTTATTCATTTTATCGAAATACCGAATAATAAAATTATTATAATAGAATTATCCCGACAAACTACATAGATTTGTAGCAGGTTGTAACGCTAAAATTTGTTAGTTTAAGGGATAAAACAGTAGATATATTTAAAACGTTATAAAACCTATAAGTCTCACTTTTTTAAGTGAGGCTTTTTTTTTTACAACACAGATTCTATTTTCTTTATTACAGTTTCTGGAGCAATTGTCCTTGCAGCTTCTTTATAATTTTCCGGATACTTATTACCATAAATAGACGTAGGGATTAATGGAAACTGAACTCTATTTGCCAATAGATTATAGCTTTCGTTTTGATTAAATGGTGCAAATCCAGCATAAGGATGTGTAACATTCCATATCGTAATTACCTTTCTACCTAGCATTGCTGCAATATGTGCATTACCAGAATCCATAGATAACATAACATCTAAATTAGAAATAACATTTAGCTCTTGATCTAAAGACAGTTTTCCTGCTAGATTAATAACATTATCATATTTATTTTGGAGGGTATTTAAAGTTTCAACTTCTTTTTTACCGCCTCCAAACAATACAACTTTATGCGTTTTAGATAATATTGCAATAACACGCTCTAACAAATCTAAAGGATACATTTTAGACTGATATTGTGCAAAAGGAGCTATACCAATCCAGTTTTTAATATCTTTCCCTAAGAGCTCTTGTGTGCTTTGGTCTAATTTAGCTTGCTCAGGAAAACTAGGATTAGAAAGATTGATAGTATAGCCTAAATTCCTAAAAACATCTGCATAACGTTCGTGAGTGGTTTTAAGTTGCTCAAATTTATGGCCTTCAACTAAAGCTTTCTTTTCTTCTCGTCCTTTATTAATTTGCTTAAAGGTTTTTCCGAAGAAAAAAAACTTAAGAACCTTTGTTCTTAGAACGTTATGTAAATCTGCAACTTGATCTACACCTAAAATCTTCAACTCTTTAGACAGTTTATATAATCCTAAAAAGCCTTTATGCCTTCCTTTTAAATCTGCAGAGAAAACAGTAACGTTTTCTAAGTCTCTAAAAAAAGGTTTAAAGAATTCTCGTGTTAAAACAGTAAGTTTAATATTAGGGTGTTGTTGAGAAAAAGCACGTAAAACAGGAACAGACATTGCAACATCACCCATTGCAGAGAGTCTAATTACTAAAATATGTTTTTGTTTGGGCATAGCCTTGTTGTCTTTTTATTTAAAATTTAAGCTGTAAAATTAAAATACTCCTTTCTTTAAATTAAAGGAAAGGAGTATTTATAAAGTTAGAGAAAGCAATAAGACTACTTTAATCCTCTTAGTACAGGATTAAGCTCATCGTCATTATACATTTTCATTTGCTTATATACTTTCATGTATTTATCACCATTACTTATATCTTCTAATAATGTATCTATAGCTGTAGATAAATCTACGCGCTGTTCTAATAAAATATCAAGTTTTGTTTGGCATGCAGCTCTATGCGCATCGGTTGCATCTTCTCTAGTTGCTTCCTCTTCCATGTGGTATACTTTAAGCGCTAAAATAGAAAGTCTATCGACTCCCCAAGCTGGGCTTTCTGTATTAATAGTTGCATTCTCTTTTGATGTAACGTCACTGTATTTTTCTAAAAAATAACTATCAATATACTCTACCATATCTGTTCTGTCTTGGTTAGAAGCATCAATCTTACGCTTTAACGTTAAGGCAGCAACTGGATCTATTTGTGGATCACGAATAATATCTTCATAATGCCATTGTACAGTATCTATCCAACATTTTCTATATAACAAATGCTCTAATAAATCTGTTTTATCATATTTATTAGTAAACGGCTGGTCTACAGTATTTATTTTATGGTATGTTGCTATTACATCTTGAAAAATAGCATTCGCTTTATTTGAAAACATATTGATTTATTTTTATGACTGTAAAATTACGCATAAATATTTAACTTTACCATTCAATACTTATATTCAAAACAATGCATATTCACAATTTATCTGAAGAAAATTCAATTTTAAATACTTTTGTTTCCGAATTACGAGACGTAAACGTTCAAAAAGACAGTATGCGTTTTAGACGAAATATAGAGCGTATAGGTGAAGTTTTAAGCTATGAAATAAGTAAATCTTTAAGTTATAAAACACAACAAATAACCACGCCTTTAGCAGAAACTGAAGTACAAGCTATTGAAAACGAAATAGTATTGTGTTCTATTTTAAGAGCAGGAGTTCCTTTACATAATGGTTTATTAAACTATTTTGACAAAGCCGAAAACGCTTTTATTTCTGCTTACAGACATCATTTAGAAAACCCAGAATCATTTGAAATTATTGTAGAATATCTTGCTTGTCCAGACTTAGAAGGTAAAACACTAATTCTTGCAGATCCAATGGTAGCAACAGGACAATCTTTACTTGCCACTTTTGAAGCCTTAAAACCATTTGGAACACCCAATGAAATACACTTAGCAGCGGTAGTTGGCGCGCAAGAAGGCATAGATTTTATTGCTGAAAATTTTCCAGAAAACACACATTTATGGATTGCAACAATAGATAAAGACCTTAATGATAAAGGATATATTGTACCTGGATTGGGTGATGCAGGTGATTTAGCTTTTGGTGTTAAACTACAGCATTAATAACACCAATGGAATTACCAAAAGCAAAAGTACAAACAACGTTTTAAACCATTTTTCCTCAATGGTTTCTATGTAGTTTGATATAATAATAGCTAATGGAGCGAACAAGAATAAAAATTCACTTCCATTCTTTTTTGGAGCAATAATTACTAAAGTTGTTGCAATTAAAAAAGCTACAAATACAATCTTGTATGCTGCTCTATAGGTTTTCATTTTCTTGTTAATGTCTCTTAAATAAAAAATGGAAGCCCATAAACCAAAAGATAAAAACATGGTTATAGCAACAATAAATTGTACAGAATTATAGGCATTAAAGTTAAATCCAACTGATGTATTAATATTTAACAAAGAGCCAAAATCGTCGTTTACAACTATAGAAAGACCTATAGATATTATGGTTATTGTAAGTAAACCTACAAATGGTACAATCCATTTTTTGACATCAGATTCTGCGTAAAATAATAATGCAATAAAAATTAATATAAAAAAGAGGAGCGACCAAAAGTAAAACAGACTTGCAAAACCAATTAAAAAGCTAGCATCAAATAGTTTTTTTATGTGTTCGTTTTGTGTTCTTAAACTAATAATTCTTCTAAAAGCTAGAAGTATTAAAAAATTAGATAAGATAATTTCCCAATCTAAAAACACCTGTGGAACAGCTAGTAAAAATAGGCTAAAGAGCAATAATTCTGCATTACCTTTTTGAGATAACGAGTTTTTAGCAACTATAAAATCTACTAATAAAACGGATAAAAAACAGCATAAAAAAACAGCTGCTAATTTAGAAACCGACACTACATTAAAAGTAAAAATAGAGTACTTATATATCGCTACAAATAAAGCTAATAAGGACAGTAAAAAAACAATTAAAAAATTAATTGGTTTAGATTTACTAAAAAAACTTGTTATCATTATCGGTTTTTGTATTTTTGTCTTTTAAATATACTACTATTCTTATGAAAGATTTATTTTACGCTCTACAGGACTTTTTTGTAAATGTTGCATTTGCACCTTTAGACGCACTTAGAGCACTAGAGCTAGAAAACTGGTTTCTTGCAAATGGCATTAACTGGTTCTTTATGATTATATGTGCAGTAGCAATGGTTTACTGGATGTTACAACTAAAGAAATTTGACAGCAACAACGAAGAAGATAAAAGTATCTCTTCGCATTCTTTTTTATAGAAACTAATTTATTTAGTTTATAAATCGAAACCAATATCTTTTCGATAATTCATCTTATCAAAGTGTAGTTTTTCTATATTTTGATAAGATTTTTTTATGGCCTCTTGGTACGTTTCACCGTAACTAGTAATTGCCATAACACGTCCTCCAGAGGTTACAACCTTATTATCTTTAAGTTGTGCTCCTGCATGAAAAGCAATAGAACCTTCTATATTTTCTATACCAGAAATTTCTTTTCCTTTCTCGTAGGCTTCAGGATAACCACCAGACACTAGCATAACTGTTGTAGCAGCACGCTCGTCTATTTCTATATTAATTTTGTCTAAAGTTTGGTTAGCAACAGCCTGAAAAACTTCAACTAAATCATTTTTTAAACGTGGTAATACTACTTCCGTTTCTGGATCACCTAAACGCACATTGTATTCTATAACAAAAGGATCGTCTCCAACTTTTATTAAACCAATAAACACAAAACCTTTATAAGGTAAGTTATCCTTTTGAAAACCGTTAATTGTTGGAATAACAACACGCTCTTTTATCTTAGACATAAAAACATCGTCTGCAAAAGGCACAGGAGAAATAGCTCCCATTCCACCAGTATTTAAACCAGTATCTCCTTCTCCAATGCGTTTATAATCTTTAGCAGTAGGTAAAATTTTATAGTTTTTACCATCTGTTAATACAAAACAGCTTAATTCTATACCATCTAAAAACTCTTCGATAACAACTTTTGTACTCGCGTCACCAAATTTTGCATCTACAAGCATAGCTTTTAACTCTGCTTTAGCTTCGTTTATATCTTCTAATATTACAACTCCTTTTCCTGCAGCTAATCCATCGGCTTTTAATACGTATGGAGGATTTAGCGTTTCTAAAAAAGCATAACCTTCTTCTACAGTACTTGCATTAAAACTTTGGTAAGCAGCAGTAGGGATGTTGTGTCTAAATAAAAACTCTTTAGCAAACTCTTTACTACCTTCTAGTTCTGCAGCAGCTTTTTGCGGCCCAATAACGGCAACATTTTTAAGCGCTTCGTCTTCTAAAAAGAAATCATGAATACCTAGTACCAAAGGATCTTCTGGCCCAACAATAACCATAGTAATGTGGTTATTTAATACTACTTCTTTAATGGCTTGAAAATCTGTTACACCTACAGGAACGTTAGTTGCAATTGCAGCTGTACCTGAGTTTCCAGGTGCTACATATAAATTGCGACATTTGTTACTTTGTGCAAGTTTCCAAGCGATTGTGTGTTCTCTTCCTCCAGAACCTAGTATTAAAATATTCATAGTTGTAGTTGTTTGTACAAAAATACTGTTTTGAATTAAAAAAAGCATCTCAAATTTAGTTTTTCAATTGAAATCTACCTTCCTTTAAAAAGGAACGGATATTAAATAATATTTCTTTAATTTACATTTCTATTATTTGAAACTATTACAATTGAATCTATTTGATCTTTCTTTAAAACTAAAAGGCTTTCCTATTAAAAAAGCGAAGCTGGCTTTAGAAAATATTAAAGCTTTAAACGCCAAAGATAAAGAGCAATATGTTCTTAATAAAAGAGCCAAAATTGTAGAGTATCACTTAGAACATAATCCGTTTTACAAATCGTTTGTTAGTAATGCAAACGCTAAAGATTGGAATAGTATTCCTGTTCTAACTAAACGTAATTTACAACAGCCTTTAAAAAATAGAATTTCCAAAGGCTATTCAGAAAAAAATTGTCAGATTAATAATACTTCAGGCTCTTCTGGCTACCCACTATCTTTTGCTAAAGATCAATTTTGCCATGCTTTATCTTGGTCTATATTTATGGATAGATACAGTTGGCATAATTTAGATTTAAACACCTCTAAACAAGCTCGTTTTTATGGAATTCCGTTAGATAAAATAAGTTATTATAAAGAGCGCTTAAAAGACAAACTTAGTAATAGGTTTCGTTTCTCGGTTTTTGATATGAGCGACAAACAGCTTTCTAAAAATGTTAAATTATTTAGCGAATCTAATTATGAATATCTATATGGCTACTCTAATGCCTTAAGCCTTTTTGGAAAATATCTAGAAAGAGAAAATATTGTTTTAAAAGATAAATGTGAAAGTTTAAAAGCGTGTATTGCTACTTCTGAAACTTTATTTGAAAATGATAAAAAACTGCTGGAAAAACAATTTGGAGTTCCTGTAATTAACGAGTATGGCTGTGCAGAATTAGGCCTAATAGCGTTTCAAAATAAAAAAGATGAATGGTTAATAAATAATGATGATTTATTTGTTGAAATTTTAGACGAAAACAATATTATTTTGCCTCTTGGAGAGCAAGGTCGTATAGTAATTACAGCACTCTACAATAAAGCGCATCCTTTTATTCGCTACGATATAGGTGATATTGGTACATTGTCTAAGCAAAGCACTTTAAGTAAACCTATTTTAGAATCTTTAGCAGGAAGAACTAACGATACTTTAAATTTACCTAGTGGAAAAACTGCAGCAGGTTTTACTATGTACTACGTAACAAAAACTGTTATTGAAGATGCTTCGAAAATAAAAGAATTTATGTTAGAGCAATTTAAACTCGATACGTTTAAAGTAAGTTATGTTGCCGAAGAAGCGCTTACAGAAGCTCAAAAAGCAACTGTTAAAAAAGCTTTAGACGATTATTTAGAACCAGGTTTAAATGTCTCTTTTGAAAGAAAGGATAGCTTAGAACGGACAAAAAGCGGAAAAGTAAAGCAGTTTATTTCTTACGTAAAGTAATTGTTTGCTTCTTTTTTACAAAAAAGTGTTCCCAAAGAAATATAAGCATACTGTAGATTGCTTTTAAAGTAGAAAAACCCAAACCTTTTTTATAAACCCAATAGTTATGCTTTAATAAAGCAATCTTATTTGAAGACATCGCGTTTTTATGAACACGATAAAAAGCTAAAGATTCTTGTACACTTTTAGCTGGTTTTCCTGAAGCTTTTATAGCATTTAACCATAATAGCCAATCTTGGCGTTTACGCAGGTTAGGCGATGTAATTTTACCTAGTTTCTTTGCGTTATATATTCCGGTTAAATTACCAATGTAATTGCTTTTTAAATATTTTTTGTATGATAAAATCGGTAATGCCTTTACCAATTTATTAAGAGGTTTTCCAAATTCGTCTATTTGCTCGTAACTGCAAAAACAAACATCGCAATCTTGATTTTGCATGAATGCTATTTGTTTGTCTAGTTTTTCGGGTTTCCAAAGATCGTCCGCATCTAAAAAAGCGATATAATCGCCTTTTGCTGCCATTATTCCTTTATTTCTAGATATTGCTGCTCCTTGATTTGTTTCGTTTGTAATAAGCTTAATATTCTCATTTTTAAATATGAAATCATTTACAATACTAATAGTATTATCTGTAGAAAAATCGTCTATTAAAAGCAACTCCCAATTCGTGTAGGTTTGGTTTAATATTGATTTAATGGTTTCGCCAATAAATGCTTCGGAATTATAAAGTGGAGTAATTATTGAGACGAGTGCTTTCATATGTTTATTTTATTTTTTTAAATTGTCACATGTTGTTCGCTATTAATAATCTCTTATGGGTATACCTTTTTTAACATGCTCGTTTCAAAATTAATAGGCTTTTTTTTCTCCTTTAAAAATATTTAAAGCAGTTTGAATAATAATTTTAAGATCTAATAATATCGACCAATTTTCAATATAAAAATTATCGAATTTAATACGGTTTATTATGTCTTCGTCATTCTTAATCTCTCCTCTATAGCCTTTTATTTGAGCAAGACCTGTAACACCTGGTTTAACATGGTGGCGGAAAATAAAATTATACTTATCTATTTTTTTTGAGTATTCTTCGGTATAAGAAAGCATGTGTGGTCTTGGCCCAACGACAGACATATCTCCAAATAGCACATTAACAAATTGAGGTAACTCGTCTATACTTGTTTTACGTAAAAACTTACCTATTTTGGTAACGCGTGTATCGTTTTGCTGTACATAAGTTCCTTTTACTTCTTTAATTGTTTTTAAAGATCTAAACTTATAACAATTAAACTCTTTATAGTTAATGCCGTTACGTTTATGTTTATAAAATAATGGCCCTTTAGACTCCAATTTTATTAAAATAAATAGAATAACAGAAACCCAAGATAAGAGAAAAACAATAATAAATATTGAAAAAAAAACATCGAAAGTGCGCTTAACTAATTTATTAAAATCATGATTTAAAGCTACTTCTTCTATCGATAATACAGGAAGATAATTATAAAAGTCTGTCTTTAGTCGCTTAGAAAAAAGCTTTTTAGTTTCTGGTATAAATTTAATATTACAATGATGAATATTAGCATATTTTACAAAATCGTTTACTTGATTTTCTGAAAGCTCATCCATAGCACAGTAAATTTCGTCGATACCACTATTCTCTTCTAGAAATTTAAAACTTTCTTTTATATCTCCAGTAATACCTTTTGATTTAACGTTACTAAATCTAGCTAATAGTTTATACCCTAATTCCTTTTTATTATTAAATATCGATTTTAATTCATTTGCTCCATCGGTGTCACCAATAATAATAACACGACGAACGTTTCCTTTTAGTTTTAATCGATAAGCTTTAAGCAAGTAATAGCTTAGAAGCTTAACAAAACCAATAATTGCAAAAGTAAATACTAAATATTTAAAGGTTACAAAAGCTTGGATATTAACACTTCTAAAAGCACCAATAAAAGCATAGACTAAAAACGAAAATATTAAAAATTGCTTAATTAATAATGATAATATATTCAGTACAGATGTATATCTATAAACATTATAGAAGCTAATAAACGAAGTGGACAAAAGCCAAAAAACAATGCTATATGCTACATATAACAAATGCTTGTTGTTAAAAACTGTAGAAGAAAAAAAATGAAGATTTTCTTCGTTAAAGTTTAAAAAGTAATATGCAAGAAGATTAACAATAAAGATGTCGAAAGACATCAAAATAGGTCTTATTAACCACGAATATCTTCCGCGTACATATTCCATTTACTATTTATTATTATAGCCTGAAAAGTCTTTATGTTCACTTTTATAAAGCTCATCATCACTCAGGTTTTTAAAATAATCGAAAGTAATTCTCATTCCTTCAGCTCTTCCTACTTTTGGCTCCCAATTCAATATTTTTTTAGCTAGAGAAATATCTGGCTGTCTTTGCATAGGATCGTCTACTGGTAAATCTTTATAAATTACTTTTTGATTTGTACCTGTAAGTTTAATAATCTCTTCGGCAAAGTCTTTTATTGTAATTTCATGTGGGTTTCCAATATTAACCGGATAGCTATAATCGCTTAGAAGCAATCTATAAATACCTTCCACTTGATCGTCTACATAACAAAAAGAACGCGTTTGTAAACCTTTACCAAAAATTGTTAAATCTTCACCACGTAGTGCTTGACCCATAAAAGCAGGTATAACACGACCGTCGTTAAGCCTCATTCTTGGTCCGTAAGTATTAAAAATACGAACAATTCTAGTTTCTATTCCATGAAATCTATGGTAAGCCATAGTGATAGATTCTTGAAAACGTTTAGCTTCATCATACACACCTCTTGGTCCAATGGTATTAACATTACCATAATAATCTTCGGTTTGAGGGTGTACTAATGGATCTCCATAGACTTCTGATGTAGATGCTATAAGCAACCTAGAACCTTTTGCTTTTGCCAAACCTAATAAGTTATGCGTACCTAAAGAACCTACTTTTAGTGTTTGAATTGGTATTTTAAGATAATCTATAGGGCTTGCTGGTGATGCAAAATGTAATATATAATCTACACTACCTTCAATCTCTATAAATTCGGTAATATCATGTTCGATAAAACTAAAATTAGCATGCTCTTGAAGGTGAGCTAGGTTTTTTTTATCTCCAGTAATGTAGTTATCCATACCGATAACTTGATAACCTTCTTTAATAAATTTATCGCATAAATGAGATCCTAAAAAACCTGCTGCTCCTGTTATTAATACTGTTTTTAAACCCATTATCTTCCTATTGATATATATTTAAATCCTTCGTTTTCAATATCTTTTACATCGTATAAGTTCCTACCATCAAAAATAACACTACCATTCATAGCTTCCTTCATCTTATCAACATCAGGAGTTCTAAAAATACTCCATTCTGTACAAATTACTAAAGCATCTGCATTTTCTAAAGCCTCGTACATGCTTTCTTTGTATGTTATTTTATCTCCAAGTCTTCTTTTTACATTTGGCATAGCTTCTGGATCGAAGGCTGTAATGTTTGCTCCAGATTCTAATAAACTATCAATCATATAAAGTGCTGGCGCCTCACGAATATCGTCAGTTTCGGGCTTAAATGCTAATCCCCAAATAGCAATATTTTTTCCTTTTAAGTCATTATTAAAATGTGCTTCAATTTTAGGAATTAAAACCAATTTCTGTCTTGCATTAACATTTATAACCGCATCAAGAATTTGAAAATTATAATTATTCTCTAATCCAGATTTATGAAGTGCTTTTACATCTTTTGGAAAGCATGAACCTCCATAACCTATTCCAGGAAAAAGGAAACGTTTTCCAATTCTAGAATCTGTTCCCATACCTATTCTAACTTTATCGACATCTGCTCCTACTTTTTCACAAAAGTTAGCAATCTCGTTCATAAAAGTAATTTTAGCTGCTAAAAAAGCATTAGAAGCGTACTTAGTAAGCTCTGCAGACTTCTCGTCCATTACAATAATTGGGTTTCCTGATCGCACGTATGGTTTATATAGTTTTTCCATTAATTTAATGGCTTTATCACTACTTGCTCCAACAACAATACGTTCTGGTTTTAAAAAGTCGTCTACAGCGAAACCTTCTCTTAAAAATTCAGGATTAGATACTACATCAAAATCTACAGTTGCATTTTTAGCAATTGCAGCCTCTACTTTTTCTGATGTACCTACTGGAACAGTACTTTTATCGACTATAACTTTATAATCTTTAATTAGTTTTCCAATATCATCGGCTACACCTAAAATATACTTTAAATCGGCAGATCCATCGTCATCCTCTGGGGTTGGCAAGGCTAAAAATATAATATCACCATGCTCTAAACCTTCCTCTAAACTCGTTGAGAATTTTAAACGGTTAGCTTTAATATTTCTTTCGAACAAAACATCCAAGTGCGGCTCGTATATAGGCACTTGACCTTGCTGCATTTGCTTAACTTTATTCTCATCTATATCTATACAAAGGACATCGTTTCCTGTTTCTGCTAGGCATGTTCCTGTAACTAAACCTACGTATCCTGTACCAATTACTGCTATTTTCATTTAAATACTTATTCTATAATATTAAAAAAAACGCTTCATATAAATGAAACGTTTAAAAATGTATTATTTATTATTAAACTATTTTTTTATCCAATCTCTCAAAATCTGAATTCATACTTAAAAACTCAGGCACAATGTCTTTCATTTTAAGCACTATTTCATTTTTACTACCATCTTCTGCAATAGCTGCAAGATCCAGAATTAAATTGTTTACAAACTCATAATCATGGCTTTTAATTTTAGCTATCATTATTTTTTCGTTGTATGTTGGTAATGTTTCCGATTTGTCGTTAAGTAACTCTTCGTATAACTTCTCACCAGGTCTTAAGCCTATAACTTTAATATCTATTTCTTTATAAGGTGTAAACCCAGCTAAACGGATTATTTTTTTAGCCAAATCTATAATTTTCACAGCCTCTCCCATATCAAAGATAAAAACTTCTCCTCCATTTCCCATTGCTCCTGCTTCTATTACTAGTTGACAGGCTTCTGGAATAGTCATAAAATATCTAATAATATCTGGGTGCGTTATTGTTAATGGACCACCTTCTTCAATTTGCTTTTTAAATAATGGTACCACAGATCCATTTGATCCTAAAACGTTACCAAACCTAGTAGTTACATATTGAGTTGTAGATTTGCTATCTGCTTTTAATTTTCCTTGAAGTGCTTGAATATAAATCTCTGCAATACGTTTAGATGCTCCCATAACGTTACTTGGGTTTACAGCTTTATCTGTAGACACCATAACAAATTTTTCGGCACTGTATTTATGTGCCATATCTGCAACGTTTTTAGAGCCAATTACATTTGCAAACACCGCTTGAGATGGGTGTTTTTCCATTAACGGTACATGTTTATATGCGGCAGCATGATAAACAACATCTGGATTATACATTTGAAAAACAGCATCGATTGTGTCTCTATTTCTTACATCTGAAATAACAGCTTCAAAATCTAAATTTGGAAAATTTTGATTTATTTCGTGTTGAATTTTGTATAATGGTGTTTCTGCATTATCTAAAATAAGTAGTTTTTTAGGTTTGTAATTTGCAACTTGTCTTACAATTTCACTACCTATAGATCCTGCTCCTCCAGTAACCAAAATACATTTGTTATAAATTTCTTTAGCAACTAATTTATTGTCTAATTTTATTGGATCTCTTTCAAGAATATCTTCAATTTGAATTTTTTCAATTTGAGTAGATAAGCTTTTATTAGTTTCAATATCTGAAATTAAAGGTGCTCTAAAGACTTTAAAATTATACTCTAGACAGTTATCTACAATTGCAATACTTTCTTCTTTTGTTAGGCTACTATCGGCAAGAATTATAGCTTGTGCACTGTTGGCTCTTAAAGTAACAGCTGCTTTTCTATGCAAGTGAACAATTGGCAGACCTAATATTTCTTTACTTTTATTTTTACCTGCTTTATCGATAAAACCTAATACTTTATAACGTGAAGGTTTTTCTGACTTTAAAGCAGATGCAATTGCTATTGCATTTTCATCTGTTCCAAAAACTAATACATTTAATTGATCCTCTTCTTCCTGATAACTAACATAAGCTTCAAAAACATATTTTACTAATATTCTAAAAAGGAATAATCCACAAAATGAAATTATTGCGTAAACTAAAATTTCTGGCACTAAAAAAACACTCCTCTTAGTAATTAAAAAGTATACGTAATGTATTCCTAGAGTAGTTATTAATGTTGCTGCAGAAGCTAAAAAGAATTTTACAGCATCTATAAATGTTGAGTGCCTAATTAAACCCGCATAGGTTCTAAAAAAGATAAAAAATAGAACATTTACTATTATTACAATTAATTCTTGGCTTGAGGGAAAATATGAAAAATAGAGATTCTTATTTTGTAAATTTCCAATAATTATTTTTGTAACAATTAGGGCTATTAACAATATAGTACTATCGAAACATAGTATTGCCCATCTTGGCAAATAACTTATATTTTTGAAATCTATTTTTTTACGACTAGATTCTAAAACTTGAAAAAGTGCTTGTTTAAGTTTTCTAAACATTTGAGGTATAATTACTACAAAAATACTACATTTTTTTTAAGCTTAACATATTAAACATTCCAATTAATAAAAAAGGAAGAAACATTACTCGCATTCTACTGGCTAAGCCTAGGTTATACATATAGATTGAATAAAACA
This sequence comes from uncultured Lacinutrix sp., assembly GCF_947500605.1. Classification (GTDB taxonomy): domain Bacteria; phylum Bacteroidota; class Bacteroidia; order Flavobacteriales; family Flavobacteriaceae; genus Lacinutrix. Next base: position 406,491 of record NZ_CANMSJ010000002.1, read on the forward strand.
AAATGCACATTATGGAAAAAAGTAAAGCAAAACGAATATGCTTATCTATTAAACTAAACCTGGGTTTTAGATGATATATTTTATACGCAAAAATCATTAATATGATTGCGAGTACAAAGTTCTCAATTGAAACAAAAAACTGAAATAAGGTTTTAGAATCAAAAAAAAACGGTCGAAATAATACTAACAAAAAGCGCTCAAAATAATTTGAGTTCAACAAATCGATAGAAGAGTTACCGTTGCTACTTGAATAAGTAATTAATTTCTCGAAATTATTTTTAAAGCTTGATAAATTTAAAATATTCAGGAATTTTACTGCTATAATAGTAATTAGTGATAGTAAAAGTAAACTTGCTACTTTATATTCTTTTATTATTACTTTATGATAAATAATTATAATTGATAAAATTATAATTAGAGAGATATAAGGCCTTATTAAAGTAATTATTAGAATTGAAAAAAGTAATTTATAGTTAAAAGGTTTTATACTCCATAATTGTTTTAAAATTATTGCCATTAACGTAAATAAAATAGATTCCTTATATAAAGAAGTTGTCCAAATATGAAGAGAAGGGTAACAGAAAAATATAATTAATAAGAAATGGTAAATGCCTAATTGTTTTCCTTTTTTAAGGAATAAATTTAAATATATAAAGTAACCTTTTAAACTAATTATAGAACAGAGCAAACTAATATCAAAATAATTAAATCCGAATTTAGTCAATGGATATATTATAAATGACATCGATCTTGAGCCAATTTTAAATAAGGCAAACCAATCTGTTGATGTTATAGCTCTGTTATAAAAAACTCTAGTATCTACACCTTTAAGAAACTTGTAATTAATAAAAAAGGCAAATGCATGTATGGCAACAATAGTTAAAAATAAAAATAGGTAATTTTTACTTTTAAAATCCGGATTACGATAACTCGTTTTTAAAACGATACCAAGTAATATTATTACAAATACAATCAATATTTATCTTTTTAATACTAAAGATATTGATTCTTTAATTTGTTCTCTTTCTTTACTAGTTAAATTTGATCCGGATGGTAAACACAAACCATTATTAAACAACTTCTCTGATACTAAGTTACCAAAATACATACTGCTTTTAAAAACTGGTTGTAAATGCATTGGTTTCCATAATGGACGAGACTCTATGTTATCTCCTAATAGTTTTAAACGTATATACTCACTTGAGAATCCTGTTTTTTGTTCATCAATAGTAATACAACTTAACCAATGGTTTGAAAAATAATCTGTTGATGGTTCTACAAATACGTCTATACCCTCAATATTTTTAAATATCTCTATATAAAACTGATTCATCTCTCTACGTAAACCAATATGTTTATCTAAGACCTCCATTTGGCCTCTACCAATTCCGGCTAAAACATTACTCATTCTATAATTAAAACCAATCTCAGAATGTTGATAATGTGGAGCATTATCTCTAGCTTGAGTTGCTAAAAATATTGCTTTTTGCTTAGATTCTTCAGTTTTACAAACCAATGCTCCTCCTCCCGAAGTTGTTATTATTTTGTTTCCATTAAAGGATAACACTCCATAATCTCCAAAAGTTCCACATTTTTGACCTTTATAAGTTGAACCTAATGCTTCAGCAGCATCTTCTATTAGTACAATCTCGTGTTTTTTAGCTATTGCAGAAATTTCATCCATTTTTGCAGGCATACCATATAAATGAACAATAATTATTGCCTTGGGTTTATTACCTTTAGAAATACCTTCTTTTATAGCATTCTCTAAATGTATTGGACACATGTTCCAAGTATCTAATTCACTATCTACAAACACTGGTTTTGCACCTTGGTAAGTTATAGGGTTTGCTGATGCAGAAAAGGTCATACTTTGACAAAGAACCTCATCATTTAGTTTTACATCTGCTAAAACTAATGCTAAGTGTAATGCAGCTGTTCCTGATGACAGGCAAGCAACTTTTGAATCATTACCTAGATATTCTTCTAAATCTTTCTCAAAACCATTTACATTTGGTCCTAAAGGAGCAATCCAATTAGTATCAAAAGCTTCTTGCACGTATTTTTGCTCATTCCCTCCCATATGTGGAGAAGAAAGCCAGATTTTATTTTGCATTAGTTTATTGTTTATTTTTAAAAATTACTACTATTATAGTTCTAATTAATATTTTTATATCTAAGACTATTGATTGGTTGTAAAAATAATACATATTCATTCTTACTTTGTCAGGAAAAATTACTTTATCAATATAATCCTTTTGATTTTCAACATTTCTTAAAAGGTACTCTTCATTATAATATTTTAACGTTGCTAAGCTTGTTATTCCAGGTTTTAAACACATTATCTTTTTATGCTCTACTGATAGTTTATCGTATGCTTTTTCAACATCTGGTCTAGGGCCAACTAAACTCATTTCTCCTTTTAATATATTTATTAACTGAGGTATTTCGTCTAATTTACTTTTTCTAAGCCATCTTCCATAATTTGAAAGCGTATGATTTATTGCATGATATGTTCTTATTTTATAAATGAGAAACTTCTTGCCTTCTTTTCCTATTCTTATTTGCAAAAAAAAGCCATTTGAACTAGTGTCTATGGCGCTAAATATAATAAGCACCAAAAAGAGTGGCGATATAAAAATTAAGCCAATTAAGCTTATAAAAATATCAAACACTCTTTTTACCATTTAAAAAACTATAAGCCTTTTGTAATATCAAGTAATCTATCGCATTTAGCAAAAGCAATACCATCTTTATATTTATTATGTTTATCTATATTAGTTTCTCCACTTAACCAATCTAAATAAATTGCTGGTGTATTTATTCCTGCCTCGTGAGAAAAAGGATAACCACCTCCAAATCTAGGATTTAATTCTAATACATAAAAGTCTTTACCATCATAAAAAACATCGCAATCTAAATTACCTATATGTTTCAATTGACTACCAATAGTACTACCGATATTACTTAAATCTGAATTTATTACAGAGATAGCCTTATCTGTTTCTCCAGATCTCATAGATAGTTTTTCTCTAACGAAGCTGTTATAATAATTACCTTCTAGATCGTTAAGAACATCCATTCCATATTCTACTCCTTTTATCTTTTCCTGTATAAGAATTGCTCTATCAAGATCATCTTTACTCGCTTTTGCAAGAATACTTTTTTTAAGCTTATTGGTTTGAAGCTTATATACTAAATCTAATTCCTCTTCATCCTCAGCAAAATCTACCGCAATTGATGCACTTCCCCATCTTGGTTTTACAACTACAGGAAATTTTAAAGAACCATTTTTAAGTGCTGTTTTTGCTAACGAAAGTTCGATGAACGTTTTTGGTGTTTTAAGATTGTTGTTTTCTAAAAACTTAACAGTTTCCCATTTATCAAATGCAATATTAATAGCATTAGGGTTTGATACTATTACTTTTGCACCTAAAACTTCTAAAGTTTCTTTATTTTTTGATAGTATCGGTAACTCTAAATCATTTAAAGAAATAATTGCTTTAATATTATTCTCTTCTATAGTTTGTTTTAAAAAATCTATATAAGAATCATCATAAATAGAAGGTGCGATAATTGCTACATCCGCATCGATTAAGGCAGGCGCTGTTGCTTGCATATCGGCTGCAAAAACTTTTCCATTACCTTTTAATGCTTTTTTAAAATAGTTTATTAAATAGTTTCTGCGTCCTGCGCAAGTAAAAAGTATATTCATAATTATTGTGCTAGAAAATTAAATACTCCGCCTGTATGCCAAAAAAGTACATTTTCTTTTATATTATTTTTTTTTATATAATCTAACATACCATAAAATGCTTTACCTGAATATGTTTTATCTAAAACGAACCCATAGTTTAAGATAGATTTGCCAGAAATTTCATTAAGTTCTTTATTGCTTTGTTCATATCCTCCACATAAATAATCATCCAAAACAATTACTTCATTATCATTAAATTCAATATTATTAGCCTCACAGATTTCTTCATAAAAGTCTTTCACTATTAATTCAGCTTGCTCAGATTTCCTAGCTACAGAAACACCTATAACTTTAGTCTTTGTAAACTTAAATTTATCTAAACCTGCCAAAATACCAGACTGAGTTGATCCTGTACCAGATGCTAAAAATATATAACTTGGAACCCAGTTTTCTTTTAAAGTATAATTATATAAATCTCCAATAGCATTAACATAGGCTTCTCCACCTTCTAAAGTGTGACCTCCTCCCCAAATATAGTAGGGATTAAAACCACTCTTTTTATATTTATTCATTTCCATATCCATAAGAGATCCAATTTTAGTACTATCGTCAGCAAAAATAATTTTAGCACCAGACAATCTCATAATCATAGCATTTCCTGTTTCTAAAGAGAACCTATCCTTATCTCCATGTAAAACTAAAGAACACTTCATATTATTTTGTGCTGCGTATATGGCTACTGCTCTACAATGATTAGATTGTATTCCACCCGTAGTAACAATAGCATTGGCATTTTTTAAGGTAATGTCTTTTGCTATATTATGCATTTTCCTCCCTTTATTACCTCCTCCTAATGAAGGATATAAATCATCTCTAAAAACGCGAGCATTATTTTGTTTTATATTTAATAACTCTATAAACATAATAATTATCTATAAACTGTTGTTCGACTTTTAATAATAGATTTAAACTGAGGTGTTACAGCAATATCTTTTTGCATTATCACATTTTTCACGGTTTTAATTAAAATTTTTACATCCATAGAGAATGACATATTTTCATAATAAACAACATCTAATTCTAAACGTTTATCCCATGCTAAATGGTTCCTCCCATTTACTTGAGCTAAACCTGTTATGCCTGGCTTAACTTCTTGTCTCAAAATTTCTCTTGGTGTATAAAGCGGATAATTTTTAACAGACAGAGGTCTTGGACCAATGAAAGACATCTCTCCTTTGAAAACGTTAATTACTTGAGGGATTTCATCTAAAGATAATTTTCTAATTAAAGCACCTAATTTAGTTATACGATCAATATCTGGAAGTGGAACTCCTTTTTCATCAAATAAATCTCGCATTGTTTTAAGTTTATATATTTCAAAAGAAACATTTTTATAGCCCAATCTTTTTTGTTTAAAAATTGGACTTCCTTTAAAGTGAATTGCTAAAATTATAATAATTATTATAAGGAATGGAGAAGACATTAACAAAAGCGTTAATGCTGTAAACAAATCAAATAAACGTTTTATATACCTATACATATTTACATAGTAATTTTCTCTGAAACATTTTTATGAAACTTAGCAGGATTACCTAGCCATAGCTGATTTTCAGGAACATCTTTAACCAAAACACTACCAATACCAATTGCTGAATAATTACCTACTGTTTGTTTACCTCTTAATGTAGCATTCATTCCAACCCAAACACCTATTCCTATACTTAAATAAGAACCTAGACAGCTATTTGCTGTAAAAAAACAATGTTCCTTTATGTCATTATCATGACCTATTGAGGTATTACTCATTACAAGAGAACAATGTCCTAATTTAGTACCAGAAGAAATACTAGCATTAGGCATTACCACACATCCCGGACTTAAATGAACTGAAGGAGAAACAAAAGCTAAAGGATGAACAAACGTAAATAAATTTTCTTCTGGTATATTTAATGACCTAAATAACTCTATTCTTTCTGGTTGTCCTCCCATTTTATATATTGTAAATAAAAACTTATAACCTTGAGCTACGAATTTACTTACATCACTTAATTTCCCTAAAACAGGAAAACCTCTAATCTCTTCATCTTCTGCATCATTTAGTAAACCTACAAATTCTGCTTCTAAATTAAATTTGTTTTTTGCGTGATTTATAGCTTCACCTATTACTATTGAAGCGCCTGAACCTCCTATAATTATTACTTTATCCATTTATTTTAATAATGTTTTCGTTTTTTTTCAATATCTTTTTTGCTTTAGCTACAAAAGGAGGCCCTATAAATTTTCCGTTTATTATAGCCACACCAACACCATTTTTCCTCGCTTCTTCGTCAGACTTCAATATTTCTTTTGAATGTATAATTTCTTTTTCAGTAGGAGAATAATATTGGTGTACTAATGGTAACTCCATAGGGTTTAATACTAGCATTCCTTCGAACCCTAACTTTCTTGATAGTTTAAGATTTACTTCTAAATCTTCTAAATCTTTAACTCTTACGTGTACAGTATCTATTGGTATAACTCCAGTTGCTCTTGCTGCCATTGCTATTAAAGCTCTAGGTGTAAATAAACTTACGTGTTCTTCATCATGAACACCCTCAAGATCTGTAATAAAATCTTCTGATCCATATGCTACTGCAACAACTCTACTAGAAGCTTTACAAATTTCTTCTACATTCATTACTGCAGATGCTGTTTCTATAAGTGGTATTATTTTAAAGGTTCCTTTTTCAATACCCTTTTCGTATTCTATGGTTTCTAAAAGTTTATCAAAAAAATAAATATCTCTTCCTCTTTTAGCTTTTGGGTACATAAACCCTTCTATTCCATCTATTGTTAGAGCTAGTACATCTTTAAGTAGTTGCCCACTTTCTCTGTCGTTTATTCTAGGAAAAATTGTTCTTCCTTTAAATTTTCCAGACCTTATATAGTCGACTACTTTATCTCTAGCAACTTGTTTGTTGGATACTGGTTGAACTGAGTCTTCAATATCGAAAAGTAGCACGTCTGCTTTTGTACGCATTGCACTATCTAATAATTTATTAGAATGTGCTGGCACAAACATTAAACTACGCATTAAATAGTCACTCATTATTTAGACCGATTTAGGAATTAATACTTTTCTTTTAAAGCTCAATATGGCTTCATTATTTTGATTATAAGCAACAGTATCTACGTATACAATTCCTCTATCTTTTTTTGATTTTGTTTCCCATTTATCTAAAATGGTTGTTTTAGCTGAAATTGTGTCGTTAATAAATACTGGCCCTAAATGTTTTATAGATTCGTACTCTAGATTAGCAATTGCTTTACCACTAATATCTGGTACTGTTATACCTACAACTATACTAAAAACTAATGTTCCAACTACTAAAATTTTTCCATGTTGATGATTTTTAACATGTTCTAAACTTAAATGAACTGGATGATGGTTCATCGTTAATAAACTAAAAAAATTATTGTCGCTTTCAAAAATTGTTTTTGTTAAAGAATGTTCTACTGTCTCTCCAACTATAAAATCTTCAAAATAATTACCTAAATTGCTTGGTTTCATTTTTTATAATACTTGTTAATTTTCTTTGCTTTATTTAAATGTGGTCTTTCTATTACTTCGCCATCTATAACTATAGGATTAAATTCTTCTTCGCTTCCTACTTCTTTTAGCGTTGTTAATATTTTTGTAGCCCAAATATATTCTTCTTTACTATATAGTTTTAATTCCTGATATGTTTTGAACTGCCATGGGTGTATAAAGAATTTTGCATCGTAGCCTTTTTTAAATCCATCTAGTACTTCTTCTTTAAATGCTTCTTCTTCATTTAAATTCATTGATGCTATATCAATAGCAGTAATGTTTATCATTCTTGCTAAATATAATAGCTGCTGTCTAAGGAACTCTAAATTTTTAAGACTATGTTCTCCGCCTACTACAGACATAAAGTCGTGGCTACCTATACCAATTCCTGTTACAAACCTTTTAAAGGTAAGCAAAACTTCTTTAGCTTCTAAAAATAATCTTGGTGTTTCTATTAATAAAATTACTTGAAGGTTAATATTATTAATACTATTAAACACTTTAGAGACCTCTTCAAAGCTATTAAGTTTTGGAAATACAAATTTTGTATAACCTAATGCTATGAAATTATTTAAAAAATGAAGATCTAAGACCTCCTTTTCGTTAAATAATGGTATTCTAACAAAATGTTGTTTTAGATTCTCAGTATTTTTAAATTTTTTAAAAATTTCTTCTCTTTCAGAAAACTTTACAGCATCTTCTAGATCTATAATTATTTGAGAAACCCCTAGAGATTTAATTGAATCGAGTTTATGAACTCGATTTCCTGGTACAAAAAAATATGAATCCATTATTTAATTATTGTATTATATTCTTTAAGTATTTCGTTCCAAATATATTTTCTTTCATAATTATCACAAATATTTTTTCTCGTATTTGCTGACATTAATTCATTCTGTTCTTGGTTCTCAATCAGCCACTTCATTTTATTAAAAAGCTGCTCTTTATTTTTTGGAGGAATAACAAAGCCATTATATCCGTCTTGTATTATTTCATTACAACCATTTATATTTGTTACAATGCTATTTAAGTTCATTGCTCCTGCTTGCAATACTACGTTAGGAAAACCTTCTCTATAACTTGGAAAAGTTAAAACATTTGATATTGAAAAATAAGGCCGTACATCTTTTTGATACCCGACAGAAATAATAGCAGGATTATTATTCAATTCAATTTGATTTTCAACTTTTAAAGGATCTAAATTACTATCAAAACTTCCTACTAATAATAATTTTATGTTATTAAATTGTTGAGACAACTCTTTAAACGATTCTATTAACTCATTTATTCCTTTGTCTTTTACAATCCTTCCAACAAATACAAATACAAAATCTTTTTCTGAAATATTAAGTTGCTGTTTTAATTCTTTTTTTGAGTTTGATCTATACAACTCTGGATTAAATATACTTGTATCTATTCCATTGGAACTTCCTTTTCCAATTACCTTTAGTTTGGATTCTTTTGTATATTTATTTTGTAATATGATACTTTTTAAACCGCTGGAATTAGGATAGATTTTAGTTGCGCAACTATATGTTATTTTTTCAACTATATCCAGGATTTTTCTTTTTTTTCCAGTTGCTTCTAATAAAGGCAATCCAGCTATTGTGTGTAATCTATATGGTACACCTGCCAATTTTGACGCTAACATACCAATAGTACCAGCCTTGGGCGTATGGGTATGAACAATTAATGGTTTTTCTTTTTTTAATATTTTGTAAAGCTGTACAACAGCTTTTAAGTCTTTTAAAGGCGAGATTGTTCTCGTCATATCAACAGGTAGAACTCTCACTCCTTCTCTCTCTCCAACTTCGTCTAAGACCTCTCCTTTTGATGATATTCCTATAACATCAAAATGATTACTCATAAAAGCCAACTGACCTGTTAACAATCCTCTTAAAGAACCTGGAATAGTTGTAATTCTAATCAGTTTTGGTTTTTTGTTCATACATTTTTTTCTTTATAAATAGAATATAAAGTTACCTTTAAAGTTTAAAAAAAATCAGCCTTAATCTTCGATAAGAATATCTTTATTTCTAATGTATACTTTACTTTAAAAAAGTAATATTATCGTAAAATTTTTCTAATTTAAGCAAATGACTTTGTATTGTGTAATCCTTTACAAAGCTTTTTTGGTTCATTTTTATATTAGCTCTTTTTTCACCATCTTTCAAAAGTGCTATTACTTTTTCTGCTAAATCTGTTGTATTTAATTTTTCTGCAAGCAATCCTGTTTTATTATCAATAACTAACTCCGGTATTGCATCGGTATTAAATGAAGCAATAGGTATATTAAACATTATAGCTTCTAGTACTGATATTCCAAAAGATTCTGAAACTGATGTAGAGCAATATAAATCGAATGCCGTTAAATATTTTGAAACATTTTTTGTTTCATCCACAAACTTTACATTTGTTTCTATTTTTTTTTCTTTAACTAAAGAAATTATTTCTTGTTTTAGTGCCCCACTTCCTACTAATAATAGGTGTGTATTCTTTTCTTTTTTTAATACTTCTTGAAACATCTCTATTAAATAGACATGTCCCTTATGGTGTTTATATCTTCCTATATTTCCAACAATTTTACCTTCTACAGGAAGACCAAGTTCTTTAAGTATTGCATTTCTATTGTAATTGAAGCTGTATCTTTTAAAATCTACACCTAAAACAATTGTTCTAATATCTGTGTTTTTATTTTCTTTAATCTCATTTAAATAATTTTCTGTAAATTTTGAATTTGCTAGTAAGACATCGTTCGAAAGCATTGCTTTTTTAAGAACTTTATAGTAAAATGTTTTTTCCCTATATACTGAATGTTGACTTGCAACATATATTGGAGCTTTAATAAATTTCTTTAAAAAACCAACTACTAAAACTGAAAGGTTTAAATGAGAATGAACAATATCTGGCTTTAATCGTTTTATAATCTTCCCTAAACTTAAAGCCCATTTAACATTCATTAAACTCTTTATATTTAAAGTATGAACTGTTAAACCTTCAATAATATCTAATTCTTTTTTAAACCATTCTATATTTGGTCTAATAGTAATTATATGAATATTATACTTTTCTTTATTAATATGCTTTAAAACATCTAATAAATAAATCTCAGCACCACCAAAGTTAAAATTTGGTATAATATGCACAATGGTTTTCTTCTTATCCATTATTGAGTAATTTTTATTTTTGAATCCTGTCTTTGTTTATCTAAAAAACTTAATATAATAAAAATAGGCATCCATAATGCACGAGATAACATGAATGCATTTAAAGAAATTACTATAAAAATTAACAGTAAAAAGATAAAGAAGGTATTAAAATTATAAAACTTTCTATTATAAATTATTTTCATTAATACTGCAAAGACAGTTATATATAAAAATAAAAAAGGAAAAAGTCCAAAATTCACAAGTACAGATAATAATATATTATGCACACTGGACATTTTGTGAACACCTTTTGTTCTTAAATCTCCTTTTAAATTATCACTTTGCCCGTATACTGGTTGAAAAACAAAATCTACTGTGTTTTCAATAACATGTGTATAAGTAGATAACCTACCACCTTTTTTTGTGGCTGAAGTTTTGAAATCCAGAAGCCTATCAAACCTTGATTCTGATTGATATGAAATATTTAAAGAAAGTATAATAATTGATATGCTAAAAATTAAAGATCCAAAAAGTATAGTTTTTTTCGTGTAACGAAGAAAGAAATAAATTACTCCTACAAGAAGCATTGTACGGGATAAGGTTAATAAAAAAACAAGGAAAATAAAAATAGATAGCCATCCTCTCTTTTTCTTGCTTTTAATAAAGTGTTCATTTAACAAAAAACCTAACACCATGAATTGTGTAAGATCATTCCCAACAAAACCATCTCCCCAAGCCAATCTATGATTTCCTTTAAGTCCAAAAAACAGCCAAGAACCTTCACCATATTTAAAGTGTAGAACTGCGAAAATCACGAAAAGTATAGCGACAACATAAATAGTTTGATGAATACGCTTAAGAAATTTTTCGTAAGCATTTATTTGTATTAAACGATCTATAAATAAAGGAATTATATTAAATGCAAATACAACTTGACCATAATACAGTAAGGACTGTACTTTATTTCCTGTCCATAGTAATGGAATTATAGCTAAAAATAAAAATGCGTTTAAAACAATGATTATTTTAAATGTTCTAAACTTTATCTTTATTGACTTATATGTTATTGTATAAAAAACTGTTGTAAAAAATAAGCCTAAATCTAAAAAACTTAGATTACCCGTTATGTTTGTATTCACAACCATAAAGATGGCTGAGTATAATACAAATAGATTCTTTACTAAATTATTTAAATTAATATTTTTCAATTGCTTCTAGACGTTGTTACTTTATAATAAATAGAGTTATATGTTAACTTAATTATTTTACTTATAAAAAAAGCATAAAGTATGCCTTTTAAACTATATGTTCCTACTAATATAAATGTAAAAAATAAACTCGATACACCATAAAGTATTGTTGCTGTAAAATATGCTTTATGTTTTCCTTTAGAAATCATCCAAACTGAAAACACCCAACTTAAAATTTCTAAAACTCCAATAAACAAAGTGTATTCAAAAATTTCTTTGATGGCAAAAAAGTCTTTAGAAAATAACACTTCAATAATAAACTCTTTAAAAATACTTAATCCTATAATCATTAAAATTAAAACTGGTAAAGCTAATTTAACTGTTTTATTTATAGATTTCTTTATTAAAACACCATCTGTTTTAGATGATAAGTCTGGCAATAAAAAACGTCTCAGTGTGGTTTGAATAAAAACCACACTAACACAGTAAATTCTAAACATCGCTTGCCAATATCCTGCTATAGAGATATCTGTTTGATTTACTATTATTTCCCGCTGAGCCATTAAAAACAATGGGCTGATTACCATTACGGATATAGTTATTAAAAAGAATTTACTATAGCCTTTAAATATATTAATATCTAGCTTACTCTTAAAGAATTTAAAAACAAGTCCTCTATAATCTTTAGCATAAATTATTAAAATAATTAATCCAAATATAACCTGTAGTATTATTGAAAAAACAGCTCCTTCAAACGAATAAAAATAAGTTAAAAATGCTGTTACTCCTAAGCTTAACACAAGCGTTTTAATACTTAATGAGAAATAAGTTTTAATATCCTTGAAACCTAGTATAATAGACATTAAGACATCATACAAACCAATTATGGGTAAACTAACACCTAATGCTATAAAATAGTAATAGTACTCGCTTGAAAAAAGAACTAATTCTGATATTGATTTAGAAAACACTACCAAAACTAACCCAAATACAACAGAAGCTATTAAAGTTATTTTTAATGCCGTATCAATATATTTATCTACAATAGGTTTATCTTTAAATTCTGAGGTATACTTTACAACACCATCATTTAAAGCTCCATTTGCAAATGTTCTTGAAATAGAAAAAACATTTTTAAACTGCGCAACTAATACTAAACCCTCTGATCCTGCATAAAAAGCCATAACCTTATCGATTATAGTACTTATTAAAATAGAAAGAGCTGATATTATAGCCGATAAAGCAGATGTTTTTTTCATTAAATCTCTTTATTAGAAGGTAGGTTAGAAGATGATTTAGATATGAATAAACAGTAAAAAAAACAAAAAAACAATAATCCAGAGTAACGCTGAAGCATAGACTCAAATAAAATTGAAATCATAAAAATAAGTGAGAATATTTGACTTATTTTTTTTAATCGTAAATCTTTAATGTTTTTAGCAGAAAAAACATTCCAAATCATTAAAACAAGAAGTGCAAACCCAAAAACACCAATTTCTAGGAAGGTGGTTAAGTATTGGTTATGAGAATTAAGTTTTGATTTAAAAACTCCTAAATAGTTTTTGCTTTTATAAAATTCATATAAATAATCTTGTCCACCTGCACCGTGACCAATAACAGGAGATTGCTTTATTAAATCTAATGCAGCATCCCATACTAAAACCCTTACTCCATACGTAGATTTTGCTTCAGGATCTACTGAAATTCCAGTTTCATAAATACTTTTAATCATTGTATTTAGCCTTGGGTTTAGAAAAATAACAAAAACAAATAAAGCAAATGAAATAGATGCTATAACTTTTATTTTTGTAGATCCATTCTTTTTTACCCTATTAAATAGGTATATTAATATTAAAAATATAAGTATTAATAAAGACGATCTATTTGATATTTGAAAAACACCAAGCATTAGTATTAAACCGCATAAGAAGTTAATTGTTTTATTCTTAAAAGGTAAATAAAGCAACGTAAAAAATGCTAATATTAAAAATGACGAGGCATAAATAGGAGTGTGGATACTTGAAAAATATTTGCCAAAATAAAGATTCCCTCCTTGACTCATAGATTGAAGTAAGGTATGTCCCGGTTGCACCACAGCATGAAAGCCGGTAGGCCAAAATACCGCGGCTCTATATGTGGTATAAATTTCACAATACAACACAGAACAGACACAACCAATAACAAAAGATTTTAAAATAACGATTTTACGCTCCTCTGTTAACCCATAGCCATTTAGAATAAACAATATTGGTAGAAATACTAAAAGTGCGAATTTTTGTAAAAATTGTAAATTAATATTGGAAGACCATAGAAAAGATAATGCTAGTAAGACATACATTACTACTGGAAGTAATATTTGTTTATTTATAATTAAATCTTTTTTTTTAACTTTTAAAATAGAAACACCCAAAAAAAACATTAAAAAAATAGTAGATACTACCTGATTAAAAGGCAATAAAAAAGCATATACTAAACTTAACACGCCTAGCAGGCCTATTTTTATTTCTTTAAGTTTAGACAATACCATTCTGTAGCTTGTTTTATACCTTCTTTAAAAGAAAACAATGGTTGATAATTTATATATTCCTTTCCTTTTGAAATATCTGCTAAGGAATGTTTAACGTCTCCTGGTCTGTCTGGACCATTAATTACATTTGTTTTTTCAACTGAAACATCGAGGTTTAAGAGCTCTTCTTTTATTGTTTTAATTAAATTATTAAGTGAAATCTTCTCTCCGAATGCTACATTATAAACTTGATTTACAGCTTTTGGATTGTTAGACAAAGCACCTTTAACATTAGCTTGTACAACATTTTCTATGAAAGTAAAGTCTCTTGAATGTTCTCCGTCACCATTAATAATAATATCTTTTTTATTAATAAACTGACTTACAAATTTTGGTATTACTGCAGCATAAGCACCTTCTGGATCTTGTTTAGGTCCAAAAACATTAAAATATCTTAATCCAATAGTTTCTACACCATACGTTTTATAAAAAACATCTGCATAAAGTTCGTTAACATACTTAGTTACAGCATAAGGAGATAATGGCTTACCTATAACACCTTCTACCTTAGGTAAATTAGGACTGTCTCCATATGTACTAGAAGATGCAGCATAAACCATTCTTTTAATTGTTTTAGAATCTTTACAAGTTACAAGCATGTTTAAAAATCCAGAAACATTAACATCGTTAGAAGTTATTGGATTCTCTATCGACCTTGGCACAGAGCCTAATGCTGCTTGATGAAATACATAGTCAATTCCTTCTGCAGCTCTTTTACAAGTCTCTAAATCTCTAATATCACCTTCTATTAGCGTAACATTACTGTTAGATAAATGCTTTTCTATATTATGAAAATGACCTGTAGCAAAGTTATCTAAAACAACAATTCTCTTAGCATTATACTTAACTAAGTATTCTACTAAATTTGATCCAATAAAACCAGCTCCTCCAGTTACTAAAAAACTTAAATTATTAATCTCAGACTCGTGATATTGTTGTTGATACATTATATGAATTTTAATTTATTTTTTAATTTTTTTTTGGCTTTAAAAATAGGATTATATGAATGTTTACCGTTTTTCTCTTTTGTAATTAAATTAAAGCTACCATCTTCATGCATTTCTATATAATCGTTTGGATGTATATAATAAAACAACGAGTCCTTTTTTATTTCTATTGTATCGTAATTATCCGTAATAGTAAGTTTGTCTATTGTAATCTCTTGACCAATTTTATCGCTAATATGAAGGCTGAAATTGTAAAAATTTTCATCTTCAGGAAGCGTAAGTGTTACGGTTTGTTTTTCAGGACTTCCTTTAAATCCTTTAATTAATTTATTCTTTTTATCAAACCCTTTACCTTCTTCATTTTCATAAAAGAAAAGAATGTAGTCATTTTTACTAAAAACACCTTCTAAACTAATTTTAAAAATGCTTTGTTTTGGAGTTATTTTAGTTCTAGTTTCAACTTTGTTATTTGGAGCTTTATCTTCTTTACAAGACACTAAAAAAGTTAAAAAAACAAGAAAAAGTATTCTTTTCATTTTATAGTCTTTTATCAATTTTTGCACTATTCAAAGTACCTTTTACATCGTAAACAATAGCCTTTTTAGCTTTCAATTTTTCTAAATCTAAATCTAAAAATTCATTGTGAGATACAACATGAACAATTGCATCATAATAACCTTCTTTTAGAGAATCTGTTTTCAAAAAATTATACTCAGATAAAACTTCATCACTAGATGCCCAAGGATCATAAACGTCAACATTCATACTGAAGTTTGTTAATGCTTTATAGACATCAATTGCTTTTGTATTTCTAATATCTGGACAGTTTTCTTTAAACGTAATTCCTAACATTAAAACTTTCGCGTCTTTTATAGCAATATCATTCTTTACCATTAGTTTTAAGACTTCTGTTGCTACAAATTCTCCCATAGAATCATTTAAGCGTCGTCCAGCTAAAATAATCTCTGGATGATATCCAACCTCTTGAGCTTTTTGCGCTAAATAAAATGGATCTACACCAATACAATGTCCTCCAACTAAACCTGGCTTAAATGGCAAAAAGTTCCATTTTGTAGAAGCTGCCTCTAATACTGCATGAGTATCTATATCTAATTTGTTGAAAATTTTTGCTAGTTCATTAACAAAAGCGATATTAATGTCTCTTTGAGCATTTTCTATAACTTTTGCTGCTTCTGCAACTTTAATTGTTGGTGCTAAATGTGTTCCTGCTGTTATTATTGAATTGTATAAATTATCTACTTCTATTCCTATTTCAGGAGTAGATCCAGAAGTAACCTTTTTAATATTAGCTACAGTATGTGTTTTATCTCCCGGATTAATACGTTCTGGAGAATAGCCACAATAAAAGTCTTTATTAAATTTTAATCCACTAATATTTTCTAATACTGGCACACATTCATCTTCAGTAACTCCAGGATAAACAGTAGATTCATATATTACTATATCTCCTTTCTTTAATACGCTTCCAATTGCTTCGGAAGATTTTATTAAAGGTGTTAAAATGGGCCTATTGTTTTTATCTACAGGTGTTGGAACTGTTACTATATAAACTTCACAAGAAGCTATAGTACTAATGTCTGTTGAAATAGTTAATCCCTTCTCTTCTGTTTTATTTAATACAGCTTGTAAATTAGAATCGGTGACCTCTAAAGTACTATCGTGACCTGATTTTAAAGCATTTACACGTGATTGATTTATATCAAATCCTACAACTTGATACTTTTTCGCAAATTCTACTGCTAAAGGAAGTCCTACATATCCTAAACCAATAATGGCTATTTTTTTTTTCATTTATTTCTAAATTAAAAGCTAATATTTTCTTTACACAAAAAGAGATATTTGTATTTGCAAAAATACTATATTTATAATGTTCTGCTGTTAGATTGTAACGAAAATAACATTTATCGTTAAAAGTCCTTTAAACTCAGAGCTAATGCATCAATCCAATTATTTTGGGAAAAATCAAAATTCAAGCGAACCTTATCTTTCGACATAACACTATATTCAGGTCGCTTTGCTTTTGTTTTAAAACCGTCTATAGGAATTAGTTTCTTTTTGTTGTAAGAATTCAAATTCTTTGCAATTTCAACGGCTAAATCATACCATGTACATTGCCCTTCATTACTAAAATGATAAAGGCCATAATTATTGCTTTTGGTATTTATTATTGTGTATATAAAACAGCTTAAATCCGTACAACTTGTAGGAGTACCAGTTTCAGCAGTAGTAATTTTTAAATCGGCATTCTCTTTGATTTTTTTTGTTATTGTTTTTACAAAATTTTTACCAAATCTAGAGTACAACCATGATGTTCTAATAATAAAATGCTCTTTTAATATTGTAGATATGTATTGTTCTCCTTTTAATTTGGATTTACCATAATGATTTATTGGATTAGTTTTGTCTGTTTCAAGATAGGGTGATCTCTTCTTTCCATCAAACACATAATCAGTAGATATATGTATTAAAATCGTTTTATTTTTTTCACAGGCAACAGCTAGATATTTTGCTGCTTCTGCATTTATTTTGTAAGCTAAATCAGTAGATTCCTCAGCTTGTTCTACATTAGTATATGCAGCACAATTAATACAATAATCATAATTAATATTTGAAAAAAGATTAGAAACAGCAGTAAGGTTTGTAATATCTAACTCATTTTTATTAACAAAAAAAAACTCAATACCCTCATTGCTATCACTATACAATGCTTTTATTGTTTGTGCTAATTGTCCATCTGCCCCTGTTACTAAAACCTTTGTTTTCATTAAAGTACAACTTTTTTAAATGTTGAAAGGATAACATCTTTTTCAGAAACTACAAATTCATTTTCGTCTAATTGCCAATCTATATCTAGATCTTTATCATTAAAAATAATACCTTGTTCGGCTCCTTTATTGTAGTAATTATCACATTTATAAGAAAAAACAGCTGTTTCACTTAACACAATAAATCCATGTGCAAATCCTCTAGGTACGAATAGTTGTTTTTTGTTTTCTTCGGAAAGTTCTATAGAAAAGTGTTCTCCATATGTTCTAGAATCTCTTCTTAAGTCTACGGCAACGTCTAAGACTTTGCCTTTTACAACACGAACTAATTTTGCTTGTGCGTATTTACCTGTTTGATAGTGCAATCCTCTTAAAACTCCTTTAGTAGAATAGGATTCGTTATCTTGAATAAAAACAGTATTAGATTTCGTAAGTTCTTGAAATTGCTTTAAATTAAAGCTTTCGAAAAAATAACCTCTTTTATCTTCAAAAATTTTCGGCTCTATCACAAAACAGCCTTTTAATTTAGTTTCTAAAACATTCATTTAACTATTGATTTAGTGTTCTAAAATACTAAGTAGATGTTTGCCATAGCCACTTTTAACTAATGGCTTAATAAGTTCTTCTAATTGAGATCTATTAATATAACCCATTCTATAAGCAACCTCTTCAATCGCTCCTATTTTTAAACCTTGTCTTTCTTCAATTACTTGGACAAATTGCGATGCTTGCATTAGCGATTTAAATGTACCTGTATCTAGCCAAGCCGTTCCTTTATCTAATACGCTTACTTTTAATTTCCCTTGCTTTAAATACTCTTTATTAATGTCTGTTATTTCTAATTCTCCTCTTTGACTAGGCTTAATGTTTTTAGCAATATTTACAACTTCATTATCATAGAAGTAAATTCCAGGAACTGCAAAATTAGATTTTGGTTTCTCTGGCTTCTCTTCAATAGAAATTACTTTCCCATTGTTATCAAATTCTGCCACACCATAACGTTCTGGATCGTGTACATGGTAAGCATAAATAATACCTCCTTCTGGATTATTATTTTCCTGTAGTAGCTTTTCTAAACCTGTACCATAGAATATATTGTCTCCTAGAATAAGTGCTACTTTATCATTTCCTATAAAATCTGCTCCTATAATGAATGCTTCTGCTAGTCCGTTTGGAGCTTCCTGTATAGCATATTCAAAATTACACCCAAATTTCTTACCGTCTCCTAATAAAGCTTTAAACAATGGTAAGTCGTGTGGCGTAGAAATTATTAAAATATCTTTTATTCCAGACCACATTAATGTAGACAAAGGATAATAGATCATTGGCTTATCATAAATAGGCATCAACTGTTTGCTTACCGCCAATGTTAATGGATGTAAACGTGTTCCTGATCCTCCTGCCAATATTATTCCTTTCATTCTATGTATTATATTTTTTTAAATACCAAGCTAATGTTTTTTTTATTCCTGTTTCAAAATTTTCATCTGCTTTCCAACCCAATTCTCTTTCAAGCTTATCTGCATCAATAGCATACCTAAAATCATGTCCTGGTCTATCTTTTACAAAGGTAATTTGTTCTTTGTAAGATTTTGTAGCTGGCTGTACTTTGTCTAAAATTTCACAAATTGCATTTACAATATGTAAATTATCTCTTTCATTTCTTCCACCAATATTATATGTTTCTCCTATACGACCTTTTTTATATACTAATTCAATCCCTTTACAATGATCTAAGACATACAACCAATCACGAATATTTTTACCATCTCCATAAATTGGAATATTCTCACCAGAAATAGCTTTTCTAATAATAGTAGGTATTAATTTTTCATCATGTTGCTTAGGTCCATAATTGTTAGAGCAATTAGTTGTAACCACATTCATACCATAAGTATGAAAATAACTGCGAATAATAAAATCTGACGCTGCTTTTGATGCGCTATACGGACTGTTTGGTGCGTATGGTGTTTCCTCCGTAAATAAACCTGTTTCTCCAAGTGTTCCATAAACCTCGTCTGTAGAAATATGATGAAATCTAGCTTCTTTGAATTCTGCTTTTACTTGGTTAGGCCCAGACATCCAGTATTTTTTTGCTACATCAACTAAATTAAAGGTTCCTGTAATGTTAGTATCTATAAAAGCTCCGGGATTTTTAATTGAGTTATCTACATGAGATTCTGCTGCAAAATGTATAACACCTTGAAAATTATATTTTTTAAATAGTGATTCAATTAAAGATCTATCACAAATATCTCCTTGAACAAAAGTGTAATTACTATTGCTAGATACCTCTTCTAAATTTAAAACATCTCCAGCATAAGTTAACTTATCTAAGTTAACAATTTCTAAGAACTTGTTATTTTCTAATAAATAAGGTATAAAGTTAGATCCTATAAAACCAGCACCGCCTGTTATTAAAATAGTACTAGTCTTCATAATTTTTAGCATAAATTACAACTCTTTTAACGACATAGAATAAACATAATAAGATAAAACCTAAAAACGGAAAAACGATTGAGTACCTATTAAGTAGTTCTACTTTTTGATGACCTACAGGCTGAAAACTTGTAATAACATCAACAAAAACATCTTCTGTAATTTTTTTCTCATCTAACCTTCTTAATTGGTCTCTTAATGCTAATTCTTTATCTAATAAAGCATACTCTTTGGTATCTGTTTTATTATCCTTTGTCATTAACAATTCTCCAAATTGAACTGGTTGAATAGGGTTTTTTGCTTGATCTTGAAGTGCGCTAATATAAATTTCTTGAAGTTCCCCTACTTGCTTCAAACTGTTTTCTATATTATTTCTCTGAATTTTATAAAGTAATGTATCTTTTCTCTTTTTTGAAGTAGAATACTCATTCGTGAATGCCGAATTGATTCCAAAAGATAAATTTTTAAAAATATCCTTTTTATTTGATTTTGCTGTTATTAAGAAAATACTACCAGAATATATACTTCTATTTTCTATAAACCTATCGTAATCTACTTGCTGACGCCCAAAACTATCTAATTCTCTAACAAAACTTTGATATTGCAATACTCTATCATTCTCTGTTTCTGGACCTGGTTCTATTTTAAACCCTTTAATATCTTCAACTACAACATTAGGAGTATTCTCAGAATTAAAAATTTTACTTAATTCTTCATAGTTTTTGTTAGCAATTAATGCGTTAAAGAAACTTATATTATTAACTAATTGAAATTTAGAATCAAAATAAGGTTTGACTAACATTTCAGATTGATACAAAACAGGCTTTGTTCTTTCTAGCGCATAACCTATTGCAAAACAAATTAATATTACTCCTAAAATAATTTTCCAACTATTTACAAAAGTCTTAATTGTGTAAATTAGAACAGAAAAAACAGACTTAAGTATAAATGTAATAAAAGTGAAAACATTGTTTAGAGCCTTGCCTATAAGGTTAAAAAACACTACTAAATCTACTTCCTCATTACTTGATTTTGATTCTTGATTGTTATTCTCTTTCATTTATAAAATACTTTTTTTAAGAACTATTTATAGTTAATTACGTGTTTATAGAATTTAAATATTGAAGTTGCTAAAGCTAAAATAATTAATGCTAAAAATGGCACTATTATTTTAAATTTCCTATACCAAACATCTTCTAAAAGTCCTTTTTCTTTAAAAGATGATATTTTAGAAAAAATCACATCATTAACTACTAATTCTTTTTTAAGAGCATTCAATTTATTTAAAATTTCAATTTCTCTCGATAATAATTCTGCTTCTTTTGTTTCTGTTTTTTCTACTTGTAACCCCAATGAATTAGCTAAATTAGAAGACACTGTGTTTTTCTCAGACTCTTTTTTCAAAATATCCAAGTAAGTGTTTTTCATTTTTTTAATTTCATCTAAGGTCTGTTCTAAACTTTCTTTTTCTAAAACTAAAACAGAATCTCTCTTCTTCTTTTCAAGATTAGAAAACTCATTATTTATAGATTTTGAAAGCCCTTGTTCTAATTTTTTGAAAATTTTATAATTTTTAGAACGTGCTCTTAATAAAAAGATATTAGCCGTGTAAAGGTTCCTATTTTCTAAATAGGCTTCAAAAGTAATTTTTGTTTTTGTAGCACTATCTAATGTTTTTAAAAAGCCATTAAAACTTTCTAATTGTTCATTTTTAGATTCTGGTCCTATTTCAACTTCAAAATTAATAAGAGATTGTGCTTCTTTTTCATTTATATTAAACTGATTAGATAATTCATCAACATCCTTAACTCTAATTAAAGAGTTATAATAACTTATATTATTAATTAATTCATATTTAGATTGGAATTTTGGAACGACAAACATCTCAGAATAAAACACTTTCTCTTTTTGAGAGTCTAAGGCATAACCTATAACTATTGCTATAATTCCAACTCCAATAATTATTTTAATGTTTAAGAAAATTTCTCTTAATGTAGAAATAAATAATCCGTAAATAAAAACAAATATAGACTTTATAAAAAGGAAAACTTTATTGATTCCGTTTCCTATTAAATTAAAAAACACTATTAAATCGACCTCTTCATTAGTATTTTTGTTCGATGGTAATTCTTGACTCATGATTTATATTAGTCTTATTAATTAAATATTTGTTGTAATATTTTTCTAGTTATTAAGTATGTTGGCTTAACACCTGACGTACCTAATCCTCCTGAAGCTAATGTACCTCCTGTTTCTAATGGATTATCACTAGCATAATAAGCATATCTTACTTTTACGTCGGGATTAATGCTACCGCGTACTTTTGATGCTGCTTGTATTGCTTTTTGATAATGCGCTCCTTCCATTTCAAGACCAATAACATTCCATGTAGAATTGTAAAAGAACTTTAAAATATCTTTGTTTTGAAGCGATGTTCCTAAAACAGTAATCATACTTCCTTCAAAAACAGCAACACCTTGTCCTTCTAAATCTGCTTTATTAAGCTCGTTTTTAAATGGATAGTTATCTGCTGTTCCTTCAAAAATATGTGCCGAAGGGATCATTATATCTCCTTTTCCTCCTTCTAGAATCCCGGCTTTTCCCATAATTGAGATAGATTCTATATTTAAATGTGTTTTCTCTTTACCATCTCCATATGGCTTTAAAAACTCGTCTATAGTTTCGTAAGCTTGCTCTCCAAATGCATAATCCATTACAAAAAGCACTGGCTCTTCACCTTTTTTATCAGCTTTTTTAATTCCAAGGTCTGTAAGGCTTAAATCTAATTTAGCTGTATCAAAAATCTGAACATTAATATTAGTTCCAGAAGTATCTTTAATATAAATCATTCCTTGCTGTAACGCTTTTTGTGTTACTTTATTTCGCAAGCTTTCGTTTTCCGAACTACTTAAATCTTCGTAAACGTGAAATATATCTTTTTTAGAGGCTAATGCTTTTAGTGCTTGTGGAGCATACAACGTGTTCATAACACTATGTAAGTTGGCACTAATAATATGGATAGGCCTTGAAAGTAAACCGTTGCTTTTTAGTGTTTCTTTTATAGTATCTGCCCAACGTTCTCCATGAATATGATGCCCTAAGCGTTCGCGTAAAACAGGACTAAATGTAACTGTACGTTTGTTGTTATTTATAACCTCGTCTATTGCAAGTTTTCCTAACCAATAAACAATTTCTAATAATCGTTCTGGATGTTTTGTGGTTGCAAAAACAGTATAAACATCGCTAAGTTCTTTAAAAGTACGTCCTAAAATATTAGCTGTATGTGTAATCGCTATTTCGCGTTCTTGCTTAGTAAGTTTCTTTTTACTTAAAACTGCTGTCTCTAATTTAATCCAATCTCTAGTTGTAGTTCCTTTATCGTCTACAACTACGCGTTTAAATATTTTATGAGATTCTACAAACAAAAAAGTTAAGTGTGTTAAAATATCATAGATTTCACTGCGTCCGCGTGTAATTTCAATATTCATTTGCTCCTCGTCTATACGGTAGCAATTACGTCTTCTTTTTGGTGGAATAATAGCCTCAAAATGAGAGTCGGCATAACCTTCGTCGCTTGTAAGATTAATAAAACGACACTCTTCAATACCTATTGGAAGCCTATCTATAACGTATAAAAGACCTTCTAATTCTGCTTTTTCGTCTGCAATAGATCCATAAATTTCAGGTCTTAAAACCAAAAGAGCTTCTCGTAAAGTTTCACCAGAAATACCCATAGGCTTATAGAACCCACGATTAAATAAATGTCTCATCGTAATGTACATTCTTTCAATTGCGTTCGAGCTTTCCTGCGCTCTTGTTCTTTCGTGTTTTTTTATCTTACTCATGAAATTTCCTTAGCTCGCAAAGATAGTATTATTTACGTATTATTTCTATTTTTAAAGCGTCTGCAATTTTACGGTCGTTTGCAAGACGTGGAATTTTATTTTGTCCGCCTAACTTACCAATAGATTTCATGTAATTTTGAAATCCATTTTTTTGAATTACCGAAATTTTTAAAGGTTGCAGAACCTTACCTACAATTAAATCAAAATAATAGCTATTTTGCTTTTGTAAAGCCTGGTCTATTTTTTTCGCTAAAGCGGAAATATTTTCTGGTTCGTTTTCAAACTCAATAAACCATTCGTGATATGGTAAGCCAGATTCTGGGTTAATTTGTGGTGCAACCGTAAACTCGTTTATTCTAACCGATGTGCCATCTGTTGCTTCCTTTAATGCGTGCTCTACTTCTTTACCAATAACGTGTTCTCCAAAGGCTGAAATAAAATGTTTTATACGTCCTGAAACTATAACGCGATACGGCTTTATACTTGTAAACATAACTGTATCGCCAACATTATAAGCCCATAACCCTGCATTTGTAGAGATTATTAAAACGTAATTTTTTCCAAGCTCGACATCTTTTATGGTCATTCGTTTTGGATGTTCTTCAAAGAATTCTTCAGCTAAAATAAATTCGTAAAACATTCCAGAATTTAACTGAAGCAACATCCCTTTTTCCTCTTGCTTATCTTGAAAAGCAAAGAAACCTTCACTTGCAGGATACAACTCTATGCTATCTACTTTTCGACCTATTAAATTTTCGAACTTTGCTCTATAAGGTTCGTAATTAACACCTCCAAAAATAAAGAGGTTGAAGTTTTTAAAAATATCACCAACTTTTTCACCTGTTCTCTTTTGAATTTTTTCAAAATACATTTGCACCCAAGATGGAATACCAGAAATAATAGTCATGTCTTGGTTTAATGTTTCGTCTACAACAGCATCTACTTTGGTTTCCCAATCCTCAATACAATTGGTTTCCCATGATGGCAATCTGTTTTTTTGAAGATATTTTGGAACATAATGCGCTACAATACCAGACAGTCTTCCTAATTGCACTCCATTTTGTTCTGTTAAAATTGGACTGCCTTGTAAAAAAATCATTTTACCATCTACAAACTTGGAGTTTCCAGTTTCATGGATATATAATAAGATTGCATTTCTGGCTGCGTTGACGTGGTTAGGCATACTCTCTGCAGTAATAGGAATATATTTTGCACCAGAAGTAGTACCCGAGGTTTTTGCAAAATATAACGGCTTCCCTTTCCAAAGAATATTTTCTTCTCCGTCAACTACTCTCTCAACATACGGTTTTAATGCTTCGTAATCGCGAATAGGAACATGCTTTATATAATCGTCATGAGATTTTATTGTATTAAAACTGTGATCTTTTCCAAATGCAGTTTGAGAAGCGCCTCTAATTAAACCTCGAAAGACTTTCTCTTGAGTTTCTACCGGATTATTAGCCCATTTTTGAACCTTTTTATATACTCGTTTTGCAAACGGTTTTGCTAAAGCTGCTTTTAATGATAACATTATTTATTATGTGTTTTAAACCAATTAAAAATTAAATCATTCCTTTCTTGGTTATAGTTTGATAAGCCATGGTTTCCGCATTCAAATATTTCGAATTTAAAATCTTGTTTATTAGATACTATTAGCGAATCTATAATCTGTTGTGCTTCATCGACTACAACTCTAGAATCATTACTTCCATGAAGGATTAAAATGGGTTCGTTTATTTTATCGTGCCAAAATACAGATGACCTTTTAATGTATTCTTCTCTAAACTGAATAGAATCTCCAATTAATGGTTTCATAACCTTATGGTACATTTCGTTTCTAAATTTAGCGCCTTTAAAAAGGTTTGTTGGTGCACCAACAACAGCAATACTATTAATGTTATCTGTTAATTTAGAAACTTGATAAGCATTCATTCCTCCTCTAGAATAACCTAAAATATGAATGTTTTTTGCTTCTACAAAGTTTAATTCTTTTGCTATAGAAATTAGTTTTAAAATATCGTTTACATCTTTGCCTCCAAACTCATCAATGCCTTCACTAAATTTATTTCCTCTTAATTGTGAAGCTAATACCACATAGCCTTGCGAAGCTAAAAAATTAAAGTATTTATAACTGTTTTCTGTTATTGTTCCAAAATCTTTATTTCCTCCTCTGCAAAAAATTATTGCTGGTAATTTTGTATTGGTATTGTGTTGTGCTGGTTTTGCAATGAATCCTTTTATGTTTAAACCATCAGATTTATAATTAATCCTGTATAAATCTACTGTTTTACTGCTAAATGCTTCAGTTTTGTTCAAAAGCTCTTGTGAAGTAATTTTACTATTAAAAGTATTTACCTCTTCCTTTTTACATGAAAAAAATATTAAAATAATTACAACACTTGTTAATACTTGAGTTGTTCTTTTCACTATTTCTTAAAATCTATAAAATTGGTTGGGTTTACAGAATAACCATCACTCCATAATTCGAAATGTAAATGTGGCCCTGTAGAAAAATCTCCAGTATTTCCTGAGGTTGCAATTACTTCGCCTGCTTTTACTAAATCGCCTTGTTCTTTGGTAAGCGTAGCATTATGTTTATAAACGGATAATAAGCCATAACTGTGCTCTATTAAGATAACAAATCCTGTTTCTGCAGTCCATTCCGAAAAAACGACTGTACCATCTGCTGTGGCTTTTACAGGAGTGTTTTTAGCAACGACTATGTCTACAGCAAAATGTTTTTCTTCTGCATTATACTCTTCACTAATCTCTCCATTTACAGGTGGAAACAATACGAAATTGGTTTTAGATTTTGCTGTTTCGAAAAGGCTATATTTATCTTCCTTGTCTACTTTTGCTCTTAAAATAGAATCTGCTCTACTTGCAGATAAATCGATTTCACTTGCATCTATTTTGGCAGCTTCTATTATAGAATCTCTATTAATCTGAACAGCACTTACTTCTCCTTTTAAAACTTTTCTTATAGAAGCGTAATATTTATCGTTGTATGTAATAATTTGTTGTAAAGAATCGGTTTTATAATTAAGTTCTACTGCTTGCTTTTTTAAAGCTGTTGAAGAATAACCTGGTATGTATTCCCTTAAAGGAGTAAAAGCAATTAACAAAATGGTGAAACCTACCAGTGCTATAGATGAAACACCTAACAATACAAATACATTTAAACGTGTGAGTCTAAAAGCAAGTCTTTCTTCAAAAGTCTCTTCGTTTAATATGACCAAACGATACTTGTGAAGTAATTTTTTTGATATTTTTTTTGATTTCTTTTTTTTCATAATCTATGTTATAACAAATATAAAAAAGGCTTTTTGGTAAAGCATTTTAAAAAGGTTTTTTTTATATAATTTATAGTTAAAATAAATTAAAACGCTGTTTTTTAGATGTTTATAAAAAACATAGAATACATTATTTTATAAAAACAAGGACACTTACTTTGTATTTGTTCTTTATTATCTGTTGCTTTGATTCAAATACTCAAGCACATGTTATATTTATTAATTAGAATTTCATTTATAAAATCTCTTAATAAAAAAGACATATTATTATTAACTTATTAATGGTCTTAAAATTATGAATGAAAATAATATTTTTCCAGAAGATATTTTACATAACACAGTAGAATATCATATCGCAAAGCACAGCAAAAAAACAAATCTTATATTTTGGATTATTTTTTTAGTGCTTGCAAGCGCGTTAGCTGCTTTACCTTTTATTTATGTAGATATTTATACCACTAGCCGTGGCATTATTACATCTCATGAAAAACCAGTTACTTTATTCGCTCCTATAAGTGGTCGTGTTACCTACTTTAATTTAGTTGAAAACCAATCGGTTTCTAAAGGAGACACGCTACTGGTTGTTAACCAAAAGATTTTAGATGAACGTGATCATTTAATTGACTCCCAAAAAGAAGATACTGAGAATTTTATTTCAGATTTAGAATTATTAATTAAAGGAAATTATTCTAAACTCAAAACAAAACAATACAAGAAAAACTATTTAAAATTCCAACAGCAGTTATTTAATATCAACACAATTATTAAAAACTCACAAGCAGAATTTAATCGTTCAAAAACACTTTTTGAAAAAGATGTTATCGCAAAGTCTGAATATGATAATGCTTTACTAGAATTAAATAAGCTAAAAAATGACAGAACGAACATTTACAAACAAGCTCAATTAACTTGGCAAACAGAATTAACAGACTACGAACAGTCTTTAGAAAACTTAGATTCAAATAAAAAGCAACTTAAAGAAGAAAAAGATATGTATGTTTTAATTGCACCTATAGATGGAGAATTAATAAATGTACAAGGTTTTAATTTAGGTAGTATTTTAAGTGCCGGAACTAACTTAGCCAATATTTCTCCAAGTAAAAATTTGATTATAGAGTCTTTTTTATCGCCTTCAGACATTGGATATATAGATGAAGGTATTGAGGCTAAATACCAAATAGACTCCTACAACTCTAACCAATGGGGATTTGCAACTGGTGAAATTACAGAAGTTGGTAAAGACATCGTTCAAATAAACAATTCTAATATTTTTAAAGTAAGAAGCTCCCTAAACGAAAAATATCTTTCGTTGGTTAATGGTGCTCGTGGTGATTTAAAAAAAGGAATGACTGTTACAAGTAGATTTTTTTTAACACGTAGAAGTTTATTTCAATTATTATTTGATAGCATAGACGATTGGTTTAACCCTTATAACAATAAAAATGAGTAAAATAGAAATTAAACAACATGATTTTAGCGACTGTGGTGCAGCGTGTTTAGCTTCTATTTCAGAACACTACAAACTAAGCTTACCAATTGCAAGAATTAGACAATATGCAAGTACTAACCAAAAAGGAACAACGCTTTTAGGTCTTAGAGAAGCAGCAATTAAATTAGATTTTATAGCTAAAGGTGTAAAAGCTTCTATGGATAGTTTAGAGGAAATTCCTTTACCTGCTATTGCCCATGTAATAATTAAATTAGAACAGCACGAGTTTCCACATTATATGGTTATTTACAAAGTAACTAAGGATTATGTTAAAGTAATGGATCCTGCTACCGGAAAACTAGAAAAGAAAACTAGAGCAGAATTTGAAGAAATCTTTACGGGTTTTATGTTAATTCTTATTCCAGACGAAGATATTTTTAAAGAAAGAAATGAAAAATTTTCGAATTTAAAACGTATGTCGTTTTTATTAAATCCGCATAAACATATCCTTATTCAGGCGCTAATAGGCTCAATAATTTATACAATTTTAGGTTTTTCCGTTTCCATTTACATAGAAAAAATAACAGATTTTGTTTTAGTGAGTGGTAATAAAAGCTTGCTAAACTTAATGAGTATTATTGTTTTAGTATGCATCATACTTCAATTTGTATTTGGAGCTTTAAAAGATGTATTCATGCTAAAAACGAGTCAGCAAATAGATTCAAGACTGATTTTAGGATATTACAAACACTTGTTTACAATGCCTCAAAAGTTTTTTGACACTATGAGAATTGGTGAAATAATGTCTAGAATTGGTGACGCTGTAAAAATTAGATTACTAATTAACGAAACAGCTTTAAGCATAGTTGTTAATGTGTTTATTGTAATTTTTTCTTTCATTTTTATGTACACCTATTACTGGAAACTGGCTGCTATAATTACACTAATTATTCCTTTGTATATTATTATATACTTTATAGTAAATAGTCTTAATAAAAAGGTAGAGCGACAAGTAATGGAAAAAAATGCACTACTAGAATCTCAATTAGTAGAATCTATTAAAAACATTGGTACCGTAAAACGCCTATCTCTTGAGCAATTTTCTAAAAACAAAACAGAATTAAAATTTATAGACTTATTAAAAACCATTTATAAATCTGGATTAAATAATGTTTTTTCTAATATCTCTACACAATTTATCTCTAGAGTATTCACCGTCATTTTACTTTGGGCAGGAACTTTTTATGTAATTGAAGGAGAAATTACACCTGGAGAATTATTCTCATTCTATTCTATTATAGGTTACTTTACCGGTCCAGCATCGCAATTAATTGGGACGAATAAATCTATTCAAAATGCAATGATTGCTGCAGACAGATTGTTTGGCATCATGGATTTAGAAACAGAAGCAAATGAGGCAAACATTACTATCTCAGAGCACTCTTTTGGAGATATACAGTTTGATAATGTACGCTTTCATTACGAACTAGGTCGAGACATTTTTAAAAACATAAGCTTAACTATTCCAAGAGGAAAATTCACGGCTTTAGTTGGGGAAAGTGGTAGTGGAAAAAGTACAATTGCCTCTTTAATTCAAAATATGTATCAGCCAAGCGAAGGAAAAATACTTATTGGAGATTACGATTTAAAATACATAACCAAAGATAGTATAAACGCTTTAGTTACTACCGTACCTCAAAATGTAGAATTGTTTGATGGTTCTATAATCTCAAATATAGCTATTGGAGAGTACAGCCCGGATATGGAAAAAGTTATTAAAGTATCTAAACAAGTAGGCGCTTATGAGTTTATAGAATCTTTACCTAATGGATTTGAAACCTATTTAGGTGAGTTTGGCGCAAACCTTTCTGGTGGAGAAAGACAGCGTATTGCTTTTGCAAGAGCTCTTTACAAAGATCCAGAAATTTTAATTTTAGATGAAGCTACTTCTGCTTTAGATTCAGAATCTGAATTAGTAATTAAAGACCTCATCGAAGAACTACGAAAACAAGGAAAAACAATAATAATAATTGCACACAAACTACAATCTATTGTTAATGCAGACAAGATAATTGCCATGAAAAAAGGTGAAGTTATCGAGTCTGGCACTCACCAAGAACTATTAGCCAACCATAGCTATTATGCTAAAATGTGGAGCAATTTAAATGTATAACTAAAAAAAATCCGTCGATTATGAAAAATCACTCATTTGCAAACAAAGCGGTTGTTAGAACACCACTAAGCGTTAAAAAAATTGATATTACTTGGGAGGAAATCCAAGAAATATTTAAAGTCCCAAAACACAGAGAAGCTTTATTTATAGGTTCTCCAAATATTTACAAAGCATTTGAAATGTGGGAAAGAGGTGAAGCTTTCCAATCAGAAGATGAATTAAAAAATCTTAGAGGTTCTCTATATAAATACACCTCTAGACTTGCAAATCGTTGCACTCCTTTTGGTCTTTGGGCATCGGTTAGCACAATAGATTTAGCCAAAAAAACAGATATTAAAGTGGCTGAAGGCGAGTTAAAACGTACTACTAAATTCGATATGTATTTTCTTGGAGAAATTTTACCAGAAATTACTAAGCACAAAGAAATTAGAGAGGTATTAAAATACTATCCTAATAACTCTATGTATAAAGTTATGGATAAATATCGTTTTGTAGAGTATTATCTTAAAGATAGAGTAAGGTGTCATAAAATATCTGAAGTTGATATTAATGAGTATTTAGAAAAAACCATTGACATTGCTCAAAACGGTGCCACGATAGAACAACTTATAAAGCCTATTATAGATGATAATATTAGTGTTGAAGATGCTAAAGCATTTATTAATCAAGTTATCGATAGTCAGTTTTTTGTTAACGAATTAGAATTTACTTTAACTGGTGACGATTATTTAGAAAGTCTTTTAACAGTTTTAAACGAAGAACGTTTTAATTTCTATGAAGCTAACGTGGTTAAAGAGTTATTAATCTCATTAAAAAGTAAAATTTCTGCCATAGATAATCATGTATTTAATGAGCCTGAAAAGTATAGAGAAATACACGAACAAATAGAAAAAGAAATTCAAGAAGCAGACATCACCAAACTGTTTCAAGTAGACAGCTTTAAAAGTTTACCCAATGCAACTTTAAGCTATTCTATTGTTAAAAAACTTCGTGTAGCAATAGTTGCCTTAAATAAATTAAGTAATGAAAGGTCTAATGCTGCATTGGATGATTTTAAAAAGAAATTTCAAGAACGTTATGAAGAGTATGAACAGCCACTTATAAACGTTCTTGATCCAGACTTAGGAATAGGATACGCAAAAGGTTCTAGTGCAAAAACACCTTTAGTAGATAAATTAGCAATTAAAGGGAATCAAGCCTCAAGCAAACAAATTAATTGGACAGATAAAACTGGATTTTTATTTAAAAAGGCACTTAATGCTTTAAAAGAAAATGCTGTAGAAGTTGAATTAACAGACGAAGAAATTAATCAATTTGAAGAGAAAGAAAGTTTATATCCAGATAGCTTTTCAACGTTTTTTAATGTGTTTCATGAAAATGGTGAGGAAAAAGTTCATTTGAAAACTGTTTGGGGACCTTCAGCAAATGGTTTAATTGGTCGTTTTGCTCATTTAGATGAAACCATAGAAGAGATGTGTAACACCATTCATGAAAATGAAAAAGCATTATATCCAGATAAAATCTTAGCTGAGATTATTCATTTACCTCAAGCTAGAACAGGTAATATTCTATATAGAAAGTTTCAAAGAGATTATGAAATTCCATACTTAGGAAACTCTTCTTTAAATGAGGATCACCAATTAAATGTTGACGATTTATACGTTTCTGTAAAAAGAGGAAAAGTAATATTACGCTCTAAACGCTTAAATAAAGAAATTATTCCACGCCTTGGAAACGCTCATAATTATAGTGCTAACGCATTACCTATTTATCATTTTTTATGCGACTTACAAGACCAAGAGCAATCTGGTTTAGGATTTAGTTGGGGAAGCTTACAAAACGAATTCAACTTTTTACCAAGAGTAAGCTATAAAGATGTTGTACTTTCTCGTGCTACTTGGAATTTAAATAAAAAAACAATGCAATCTATTTTAGATAATAAAGAAGAGGACATTATAAAAGTAGTTAAAGACTTCCAAAAAGAAAGAGATATCCCTAATATTGTCTCTTTTGCTCAAGGAGATAATGAAGTTGTTTTAAATTTTGAAAATGATTTAAGTTGTAAGACTTTTTATTATATGATGAAAGGAGAGCATTTTATTCAACTTAAAGAATTCTTTTTTGAAGAAGATACTGTAACTGGAGCATATTGTAATGAATTTGTTTTGCCATCTTATAAAAATGCTCCAAAAGCAAAAGACATTAAACCAACACAGCAATTACAAGCACAAAAAGCAACGTTACAAAAAGCATCATATTCTACTGGAGATGAGTGGCTTTATTACAAATTTTATTGTGGTGAGCGTGTAGGAGAAAAATTACTTAACCAAGCCATTAAGCCTATAGTTGACGAACTAGAAGCCAATAATTTAATTGATAAATGGTTCTTTATTCGTTATTATGATAAAGATGGACACCATTTAAGGTTTAGAATTCACTTAAATGACCAAACAAAATTCTCTGAGTGTGTCTTAATTATTAAAAAACACATTCAACCATTCGAAGACAACCTGTTAATTTGGAAAACACAAACAGATACATACTTAAGAGAATTACAACGTTATGGATTTGAATCTATAGATGCTACAGAAGATTTGTATTATAATGATAGCGAAGCTACTGTTAAATTTGCAGATATGATTGAAGGTGATGCTGGAGAACGTGTGCGTTGGTTGTTTTCTTTACTTTCTATGGATCATTTACTTAATGACTTTGGTTTTGATGTAAAACAAAAAATGCAGCTATTAAACATCGCTAAAACAGCATTTGGTAAAGAGTTTAACAAAACTGGAACATTAAACAAGCAAGTAAACGAACTGTACAGTGAGAACATGTCTAATATTGAAGTTTTCTTAAATGAAGAAGCTAAAGCAGATATGTACGAGCCATTGTGGGATATTTTAAAAGAGCGTTCTGTTAAAAACAAAACAGTTGTAGAGAACTTGAAATCTCTAGCAGAGCAAAATATTCTACCTGGCGGATTAGAAAATACTGTGCTTAGTTACTTACACATGGTTTGTAACCGTATTTTCTTATCAAAACAGCGTATACACGAAATGGTTGTTTACGATATGCTTTTTAAATATTATAGTAAGCAAATGCACACACAAAAAAAAAGAAAAGCAGTAACCACTGCTTAAATTAATAGAAACTGCATTTAAAAGAGCGCTAATTAGCGCTCTTTTTTTAAACTTAAAAATAAAGATTATGAGAGCATTAGGCGTATTAAGCCCATCACTGGCAGAAAAATTAGGCGAAGCAGATAAGTATGTTTTGGAGATTGATTCTCTAAAAATACCGTTAGCATTAATACATGTGCCAGATATAGAACTTGATGAAAACAATGAGAATAATAGCGATATGGTTTTAGTAAAGAAAAAAGGCTTTTCTTTAAATTATAGAGATTTTGGTGTTATTGAAAATGCGTGGCATAAATTAAAAAAATCAGATCAAGACACATACTACCCTATTGGTTCTGAGTTTTGTGGAGAAGTTTTAAAGATTGGGAAAACTGTAAATAATTTAAAAGTTGGAGATTATGTGATTGCTAATTGTGCTTATCCTATTGCTCCTTTTAATGCAACTCCTGGAATACCAAGCAATCATGGTAGTAAAGAGTTGGAAATATTTCATAAAGGAAAATTAATAAAAGTTCCTAAAAATATTCCTGTAGAACAAGCTGCTGGAATGAGTATAGGTATACAGACCGCAATATCTATGTTAAGAAAAGCAGATATTAAAGACGGACAAAATGTTTTGGTGACTTCTGTAACCTCAAATACTTCTTTAATTATACTTAATTTTTTGAGAGATAAAAACTGTACTATTTATGGATTATCGTATTCTGGAAAAGAGACTAAAAAGGTAAAAGAACAATTTCCTTTCATTAAAACTATTTATAATTTTAAAGATAATAATATACCTAAAAACTTATTTTTTGATACCGTTTTAGATCCTTTCGCAGATACACACATTGTAGCTTTACAGCCTAATTTAAATTTTGAAGCACACTATGTTACTTGTGGAATGTTTAATCAATCTAGTGAAAAGATACAGAGCAAAGCTTCATACACCAACTTGCCTTCATTAATTAGTAATTTAATCTCTAAAAACATACAAATTAGAGCTAATTGTTTAGGTACTACCGAAGATTTAGAAAATGGTTTAAAAATGTTAAGTAGAGACGGTTCAAGTAATATTCCTGTTGATGAGGTATTTAATAGGGATGAAGAAATTAATCTGTTTTTAGACAAGTCTTTTTTAAAAACTAAAAAGATTGGCAAAACAGTCTTTATATATTGATTATTTTAATAAAAACTTTGGTTTTATAAATAGAATATAATATTTTTTTTACTAGAATACAGATAGAAAAGATTATCTAAAACGATAATCTTTTTTTTGTTTTTTTCTTCTTCAAATAAACAAACCTAATTTTTAAAAAAAACCTGAACAAATGTTTTGCTCAGGTTTTTTTTTAAATTTTAATAATCTATTTTACTCTCTTGTAACTAATAGACTAATAATAACTCCTACACATACTGGAGAAGTTCCTCCGTTTACATCTTGTAATTGGTTATCGTTTAATTCTGTTACTGAATTCTTGTTGAAGGCTAAGTTTGTGTTTTGTGTTTTCATAATTTGTGTTTTTAAGTGTTTAATAAATTTTATTCTCTTGTAACTAATAGGCTAATAATAATTCCTACACATACTGGAGAAGTTCCACCGTTTACATCTTGTAATTGGTTATCGTTTAATTCTGTTACTGAATTTTTGTTGAAGGCTAAGTTTGTGTTTTGTGTTTTCATAATTTGTGTTTTTAGTGGTTATTAAATTTTATTTTCTTGTAATTAATAAGCTAATAATAATTCCTGTACATACTGGAGAAGTTCCACCGTTTACATCTTGTAATTGGTTATCGTTTAATTCTGTTACTGAATTTTTGTTGAAGGCTAAGTTTGTGTTTTGTGTTTTCATAATTTGTGTTTTTAAGTGTTTAATAAATTTTATTCTCTTGTAACTAATAGGCTAATAATAATTCCTACACATACTGGAGAAGTTCCACCGTTTACATCTTGTAATTGGTTATCGTTTAATTCTGTTACTGAATTTTTGTTGAAGGCTAAGTTTGTGTTTTGTGTTTTCATAATTTGTGTTTTTAGTGGTTCTTAAATTTTATTTTCTTGTAATTAATAGGCTAATAATAATTCCTGTACATACAGGAGAAGTTCCACCGTTTACATCTTGTAATTGGTTATCATTTAACTCTGTTACTGAACTTTTGTTGAAGGCTAAGTTTGTGTTTTGTGTTTTCATAATTTGTGTTTTTAGTGGTTATTAAATTTTATTTTCTTGTAA
>NZ_CANMSJ010000003.1 GCF_947500605.1 uncultured Lacinutrix sp.
AAGGCTAAGTTTGTGTTTTGTGTTTTCATAATTTGTGTTTTTAGTGGTTATTAAATTTTATTTTCTTGTAATTAATAGGCTAATAATAATCCCTGTACATACTGGAGAAGTTCCTCCGTTCACATCTTGTAATTGGTTATCATTTAACTCTGTTACTGAACTCTTGTTGAAGGCTAAGTTTGTGTTTTGTGTTTTCATAATTTGTGTTTTTAGTGGTTATTATTTATTGAGTAATTGTTTTAATTTTTTCTTTTATAGGGTCTATTATTACTGTCCAGCTTCCACCATTAACAGTCGCCATAGAATCCATATTTAATTCTATTAAAGAATTCTTATTAAGCTTAAGCTTGTTATCTTGTGTTTTCATAATTGTTTATTAATTTATAACTGTTACAGTTATTGATTTTTCTGAAATTGTCATACAGTTTGAACAAACTATTCCTGTTCCTCCGTTTACAGAGTGAATTTCTGCATCTGTTAATTCTGTTATCGCGTTCTTTTTAAATACTAATTTTGTGTTTTGTGTTTTCATAATATTAATTTGATTTTTATTGTTGTTAACGGATATTATATCGATTTCTATAAAAAATGCATTTTATTTAATAGTAATTGGTATTGTTATCGTCATACAATTAGAGCATACAAAACCTGTTCCTCCGTTTACAGCGTATGTTTCTTGATCTGTTAATTCTGTTATTACGTTCTTTTTAAATACTAGTTTTGTGTTTTGAGTTTTCATAATTTTAATTTAGTTTTTATTGTTGTTGACGAATATTTTATTAATAGAAATTAATAAAATTTAAATTTATTTAATAGTAATTGGTACTGTTACCGTCATACAATTAGAGCATAAAAAACTTGTTCCTCCGTTTACAGCGTATATTTCTAGATCTGTTAATTCTGTTATTACATTCTTTTTAAATACTAATTTTGTGTTTTGAGTTTTCATAATTTTAATTTGGTTTTTATTGTTGTTAATGGATATTTTATCGATTTCTATTAATAATATTTAAATTTATTTAATAGTGATTGGTATTGTTACTGTCATACAATTAGAGCATAAAAAACTTGTTCCTCCTTTTACAGCGTATGTTTCTTGATCTGTTAATTCTATTATTGATTTTTTTCTAAAATCTAATTTTAATTTGTTGTTCTGGGTTTTCATAATTTTAATTTGGTTTTTAAAGTGGTCCATTATCTATCCAAGTTCCATAGGTTGTTGCCCTTATTATACTTTCTACTACAGTCCATGATCCACCATTAATATTTTCAATTTGTTTGTCGTTAAGCTCGACAATTACATCCTTTTTAAAGTTGAGTTTTTTCTTTTCTGTTTTCATAATTTCTATATTTTTCTAAAATGAAACATTATCGTTTTGAGATGGATTATCTGCAACTATAGATATTTTTATAGTTAATGTTGGTCCTGATGAATGGCTCCATTGGCATCCTCCCTTTACAGCTATAGATTCAGAACTATTTAACTCTGTAATTGAATTTTTATCGAACTGTAATTTTGTACTTTGCGTTTTCATAATTTGTAAATATTATTTTAATTATACTTTCAATTTATTTTATCTAGACTGTATATCTTCTCCTTGACTACCATTTGCAATTATAGAGACTGTAATTATAGATGTAGGAAGCATTGGTGAAATAGAAGAGATTGTTCCTCCATTAATTTGGCTTAATTGGTCAGTATTTAATTCGCTTATTGAACTTTTCTTAAAAACTAATTTTGAGTTTTGTGTTTTCATAATTTTAATATTTATTGTTTTCTCATTTGTGCTATTATATCTCCTCCTGCTCCATTACTACTATTTATACATAATGAGCAACTTAAAGAGCCTCCAGTTTGATTAATAATTGTGGTTCCTGTACCGCCTTTAATTTGATTTAACTGGCTCTGGTTTAATTCTGTTATAGAACTTTTGCTGAATTTTAATTTTGCTTTTTGTGTTTTCATAATGTTTTGTTTTAAATTTTTTTTATAAAAATTTTTAACTTTATTAATAGTTTTTTCCATAAAGATTTCTCTTCTTGGATTTCTACTATTGTTCTCTTTTTTAAATGCTCTTTAAAAGAGTTTTTAATCTCTTCCATAAATTTAAATTGTACTTTTAATCTAAAATTATGGCATCGCCTAATGAAAGACAAACGGTTGTAAACTCTTCTTGAAGCTCGTTAGAGATAAAGCCTAAGGCTTCATTTTCCTGATTTTGGTAATGTGGTGATGTTTTCATTTTTTCGAATTTTTTAGATTTACAATTAATTCTTTTATGAAAAGTTGACTACTAACAAACCATAGTGTGTTCATCAACTTTTCATCTCAAGCGCTATCGTGCCTAAGCAATATTTAATTATGTATTCCGAAAAAAATAAGTGAAGACTCTTTTATAATATATTCTACTTTGTAGTGATACAAAATATATATATATTTGTAGAGTATTCAATGTTGACGGACACGGAATACTTGAAAATTTGTGTTTTCAAAATTAACAGGGCTTTACAGAGCTCTGTTTTTTTTGTTCTAATAATAAATGTTTTATTTGAGTTATAATTAATAGAACATATCTTTCGATGGTTCAAAGTAAGTTTAAATAAAAGTCACTTCCAAACTAAGCTACCGTATATTTATAAAAAATACCATGCTTTTTTCAAAATCAAAACCCTTAAAATCAATTAGTTACACTAATGTTAACTGTTTTTAATTTCTTCAATCTTTTTTATATAAACAGTAGGAGAAATACCTGTAGCAACTTTAAAATAACGTGAAAAAGCATCTGCATTTTTATAGCCCATTTCTTCTGCAATTCCTTTTACAGAATAAGAGCGCAAACGCTTGTTATTTTTTAGTTCTAATATAGCATGATTGATTCTAAGCTCATTAATGTAGGTACTAAAAGATTTTTCTAAATGAGTATTTACTATTTTAGAGAGGTATGAGGTGTTTGTTTTAAGTTTTTTAGCCATATTATGCATAGTACAGTCTTGGCGTAAATAATATTGCTTATCCTCTAATTTTTGAATTTTTATTAATATTTCTTCTACTTTTTTATCATCTATAACATAACCAGAATCTGTTTCTTCTTCTTCTTCTTCTTCTTCTTCTGTAGTAGTGTTAGTTTTTTTTGTTTTGGAAAGCTCTTTTTCTAAATCCTTTTCACCTACAATATCCTGTGTTCCTTTAAGCTCATTAACTGTTTCTTGTTTTTCAATAGCAATAGGATCTAAAGCAGTGGTTTTCTTTTTATCTTCATAAGCTTTAATTTTAATCATAAGTTCGTTAAAACGTTTCTGATTTTGAAAAGCTTTTATTTTGAAAAAGAAAAACAAAGCAACTATTAAAACTATTAGTGAAATACTAATAAATGTCCACACCCAATTATTTTTTTTATATTTTTCTTTTTCTAAAATCTCTTGATCTAACTCTAATTCAAAATCACTTTGTAATGAAGCTACTTTTTTATTTAAATTAAAATTATATAAAGTCTCTAAAGTAGATAGTTTGTTCTCTGAAACTTTTTGTTTTTCCTCTAAGTATTTATAATAAAACACCTCTGCCATCTTACTATCCTTAAGAGCCTTATAGGTGTCTGAAATCAGTTTGTAGTATTTTATTTTTTGTAATGGTGTTTTATCTATCGTACTTTCTATTATTATATTTAAATCTGTTATAGCAGCAGTAAAATTAGAGCTCAAAAAATTAATTTCTGCATTTCTATATTTAATTTCATTAATAAATTCCTGATTTTTTAGTTTTATTGCACAAGTTAGAGCTTCTGCGCTTGCTTTTTTTGCAGAATTGAGCTTGTTGTTAAACACATCTATTTTAGATTTTAAAAAATTCATGTGATAAATAAACTCACAATCATTTTTAGCTTTTGCTTCAGCTAAACCATCTATTATTAACTGCTCTGCTTCCGTTAATTTTTCTGCCTTTATATAAGCCTCAATTAATGTTTTTCGAATAAACCTTAAATTAAAATCGCCAAGTAAAATTTTATTGTTATAATCTGTTTTAAGCTCTTCTAAAGCGTTATTAGATTTACTTATTTTTAATTTTAATGATCTTATATATGCTTCAACAGTTTCTATAGACTTAGAGTCTTTATTTTTTTCTGCTAAGTCTAAAGTTTGTTGATATAATCTCAAACTCTCTCTAAAACGTTCTTTATTCTCTAAAATCCTAGCTATACTATGCTTTGTTTGAATAATA
This sequence comes from uncultured Lacinutrix sp., assembly GCF_947500605.1. Lineage (GTDB taxonomy): Bacteria > Bacteroidota > Bacteroidia > Flavobacteriales > Flavobacteriaceae > Lacinutrix. The sequence continues at coordinate 4,220 of NZ_CANMSJ010000003.1, forward strand.
TCTTTAGGTTTCTCTGCTATACTTAAATTTTTATAGTGATAAAAAAGCGTACTATCCGTTTGGTTCATTATTTCATGAGCAGCAGCTATGGACGCATTAGTAATTATAATATTTTCTATATTGTTTTCAGATTCTAAAATATTAAGGTATTTATGAAGATAGTTTAAAGCCTTGTCTGGATTACTATAAATATTATTTCTAATTGAATCTTCTAATATTTTTTTATCCTGTTGTGAGAATGATTGAATTGAAAATAGAGATACAATAAATAGTATTATAAGTAATTTTAATGCTCGCATTTTAAGGAATTAGTCAAATTTAAGCCAAGCTACTAAAAAAAATAAAAGCAACCTAAAGCATTCTATAAAACATAATATTTATAGGTGTTTTGACGCTTTTATTTATACTGTTTTTTTATAAATTTAGGGAGTTATATTTTTTATTATAGCTTTTAATACTAGATATTTGAAGTAACTAATAACCCTCTTAAAATCTTTTTTATGAAAACTCAAGCAAAAAAACTAAACTTTAAAAAAAGTAACATTACAGAATTAAACAGTAATATGCTAATGACAATTAATGGAGGTAGCAATGTTGAAGCTGCAGGAGAAATTACAACAGTTTCTAGATACACAAGTCATTTGTGTGATAAAATTGGTTAAAAAATTAAGATTTTTTAAAAAAGCGTGTAATTTTAAAATTACACGCTTTTTTTATAATGTAGTTTTTATACTCTTTAACCCGAACTAAGTTAAATGAGCTTATCTTTATTATCACAAATCAATTTAAAAGAGGCTATATAACAAAGACATTACTTAATTGTTATGCATTTTAACGCATTATAAAAACTTAAATTACTAACTTTGTACTTTAAATATATATATATTATGATATCATTAAGCATATTTTTAGGAGCAATTGGCCCTTGGCAAATTGGTTTAGTAGTCGTTTTAATCTTATTATTATTTGGAGGTAAAAAAATACCTGAAATGATGAGAGGTCTTGGAAGTGGTATTAAAGAGTTTAAAGACGCTAGTAAAGAAGAAGAGGGAAAAGCTGAAGAAAAAAAGTAAATTCACAAATTAAATTATATAAAAAAAACCATCGTATTACGATGGTTTTTTTATGTTTTATACTTTCAAAAAAAGCTTAGTTTATTCTAATAGATTTTATAATAGACTCTAGTTCAAAAACATAATTGCGTTTAGACACAGATGGCGCGTATGCAAAACCTTCGGCAACTACATATCTATTATTAACTTTATCTTCAATTAAATACATAATAAAAGGTCCTGACATAAATTGATTTTTAACATCCCAAAGCCCTTTAACTTCTATAGTTGGTTTGTTATCTATTATTGTCTCGTAAACATGTGGAGCATATGCCATCTCTGTTGCCATATAACTACCATCAACTGGTCCTGAGATATACTTTTTACCTATAGAATCTCTAATTTTTATAATTTGACTTACTAAACTATCATCCTTTTTAATTGCATTTAAAGGCAACTCATAAAACAAGACATTTGTATAACCTGTTTGGATATCGCGCTTAATCCAATGAAACTTATCTTCCGGCTTTGCTACAGTATTAGTTACTCTATAGTAAGATGGAAATTTAACTTTTAAGCCTAAAGACTCTTGAATATCTTTAGTACCAGATAAAGATTTAGACATCTGCATTTGCTTATATCTTATTTCTTCAGCTTTTAAAGCTTCAACAATATTATCTGCATTATTAGTTATTTGCGCTTTAATTTCGGCTATATCTTTTCCAGAAACTGTTACTATTTTTTGAGGTCTCGCATGCACATCTCTTTCTATTTTAAAACTAGCTTCTCCTTGTTCTACTTTTAAAATACTTCTGCTTTGTTTAGCAAAACCTGTAAAAACTTGAGTAGGAATCTGGTTTAAAGAAAATATTGGCTCTGGTTGTGGCAATCCATCTATAGACTGTGCCATAACGTTTCTTATGGTTTCTCCTACTGTGTTTTTCCATAGCTCATTGTCTACAACAATTGCTATTTTATTTACTGGCCCTGCAGAGTCTGGTAGTATTTTTATACCCGCAGAACTACCGTCGTTACCGCAAGAAAATGTAGTGGCTACAATTACTACTAATAGAATAAGTTTACGCATAATTTGTTTTTTTAGTTTTACTAGCTTTTAGACATTCTTAAAGTCATGCCTGGTTTTAACTTAGTACCACTAATATCGTTCCAATCTTTAATATCTTGAACAGAAACACCAGAAAATTTTTGAGAAATACTCCATAATGAATCTCCACTTTTAACTTTATACGTCGTTCCCTTAAAGTTTACAGTACTTTTAGGCTTACTAGCGGCTTTAGTTACAGCTGAAGTATTACGTGGATATACCGTTAAGTTTTGGCCTATTTTTAAATTATTACTTCGTAGGCCATTCCATTGTTTTAGTTGACTCACCCGTACACCAAATTTTCTCGCAATTTTACCTAAATAATCACCTTGTCGTACTTTATATCTTGTTCTAGTATCTGCATTTTGAAGCTGTGGTAATGGTTTTTCTCGTTTATCGAATTCCGCTTTAGCGAAAGCATACATTTCCTTTTCGTTATTAACAAATTTACCGACCACGTCTCTAGGCAATCTTAAAGTATAGTTTTTTCCTTTTATATATGGAATAACATCTAATTTATACGATGGGTTTAAAAATTGAAGTGTTTCCATTTTTACACCTGTAAACTCTGAAACTTGATCTAAAGTAATCATCTGTTTTACATGAATAGTATCCGTTTCAACATAATTAAACTGTGGTTTATGCTGTACAAAACCATGCTCGTTTGCATATTCGAAAATATACATTGTTGCTAAAAAAGCAGGAACATAACCAGCTGTTTCACGTGGAAGATTTGGTCTAATATTCCAGTAATTTGTATATCCACCAGAACGTCTTATAGCTTTACTTACATTACCAGGTCCAGAGTTATAAGCCGCTAAAGCCAAATCCCAATCTCCAAAAATTTGATATAATCTGGCTAAATATATTGCTGCCGATTTTGTAGATTTTATAGGGTCACTACGCTCGTCTACATAACTACTTACATCTAGCCCATATTGTTTTCCTGTGGCGAACATAAATTGCCATAAACCTGTTGCTCCTACTCGTGATTTTGCTCTTGGTTTTAAAGCAGATTCTACAATCGAGAGGTATTTCATCTCTAGAGGAATATCGTAATTATCTAGTTCACGCTCAAACATTGGGAAATAATACTTACTTAATCCCATTAAACGCTCCATAGATTGGTGTCTGGTTTTTAACCAACGTTTAATTAAATTCTCTAATTGCGGATTGTATTCTACATTAAATGGAGTTCTCGCATTTAAGCGTTCTAATCTTGCTTTTAAAGTATCTGTAGTTAATTCTGGATAGTAAACCGCTTCGTATTTTAAATCTGTTACGTCTCGATAGATAGTATCGAAAAGCGAAGTGCTATACAGCTCTTCCATCCATTTTTTATCTATTTCAGATGCTAATTTATGATCTTCTAACTCTTTGGTTAGGTCTATTTGCTTTAATGGTTCAATAGATTTTTTATAGAAGGCTTTTCCGTCTACTATTGTATCTATTACATAATTTTCGCCTGCAACCAATTCGGATTCTGACAGTTTTGTTGTTTTTACTTCTAAAGAATCTTGTGCATGCAATTGCAATCCGAAGACAACAAAAAATAATACGACTATATGTTTTGAAACTAATGTCATTTAAAAAAGGATTGTGTTTAAATTGATATAACGCAATAATAACAGAAATGGTACAATGCTATTTTACTCTAAAATAGCTGCGATTCCCGGAAGTGTTTTACCTTCTAAACTTTCTAACATTGCTCCGCCGCCTGTACTTACGTAACTTACTTTCTTCTCGAAACCAAATTGCTTAACTGCTGCTACAGAATCTCCACCACCAACTAAAGAAAAAGCTCCTTTTTTGGTTGCTTCGGCAATAGAATTTCCTAATGCTATTGTTCCATTAGCGAAGTTTTCCATTTCAAAAACACCTAAAGGCCCGTTCCAAAGTATTGTTTTACTCTGCATTACAACCTCGTGAAATTGCTTCCTAGATTCTGGTCCAGCATCTAATCCCATCCAACCGTCTGGAATTGCTTTTATGTCGCAAACTTGAGTGTTTGCATCGTTACTAAAAGCATCTGCAATTATAGAATCTACAGGAAGATGTATGTTAACATTTTTAGCTTTTGCTTGCTTTAAAATATCTAAAGCCATTTCTAATTTATCGTCTTCTACTAGCGAATCGCCAATAGTTCCACCTAAAGCTTTTACAAATGTAAATGCCATTCCTCCTCCAATAATAACATCGTCTACCTTATCTAAAATATTTTCTATAACTGTTATTTTAGAAGATACTTTTGCTCCTCCTAAAATAGCTAAAACTGGTCTGTCGTCCGATTTTAAAACCTTGTCAATACTTTTTATTTCTTGCTCTAATAAAAGACCAAAGCATTTGTTTTCAGGAAAAAACTGTGCTATAACCGTTGTAGAAGCGTGCGCTCTGTGAGCAGTACCAAAAGCATCATTTACATAAATATCTCCAAGCTTAGAAAGTTTTTTGGCAAAGTCTTTATCTCCTTTTGTTTCTTCTTCGTGAAAGCGTAGGTTTTCTAATATTAATATCTCTCCTGGCTTTAAATTAGCAGCTGCTTCTTCCGCTTCAGCTCCAACACAATTTGATACAAATTTAGTCTCTACACCAATTATATCTTCCACTTTACTTGCAATATGCTTTAAAGAAAACTCGTCTTGAGCTCCTTTTGGACGACCTAGATGAGACATTAAAATACAACTTCCGCCATCTTCTAAAATTTTAATAATTGTAGGTTTAGCCGAAGAAATTCTTGTAGCATCTGTTACTTTAAAAGTAGCATCTAATGGTACATTAAAATCTACTCTAATTAATGCTTTTTTGTTTTTAAAATTGAAATCGTTTAAGGTCTTCATACTTTAGTTTTTGTGCTTTTAATCTAAGTTTATTTTTAATATCCAAGTATCTCTAAAACGATATTCTTGAATTAATTCTTGTTGTTTTGTAAAGGCTTCTTTGGCACTTTCTGTTTGCATTACAGCAACATATTGCCAATTGTTTTTAGGATTAGTAATTGTAATTGGTGTGTAACCTTTTTTAATAAGATAACCTTCCCATTTTCTAGCTCGAGTACCTTCTGAAAATACATTTGTAACAACATAATATCCATTACTAACATCACTAAGTTGTTTCGATCGTTTTGCTACCAAGGTTTTAAAAGCTTTAGAATTAAAACCTAACTTCCCTGGTGGTTTCCACACGTATTTTCTTTTGCTTTTCTTTGCTTCGGCTTGTGTTGTTCTAATAACTTCTGGCTCTATTGTAGATACTTTACTTACTGGTTCTTTTTCTTCAATTACATCTTCAAAGAAGTCTTGACTAATTTCGGTTTGAAATGCTGCAAAATACATGTAAAAACGATCTGAACGTGTCTTTAATCGTAGTGTTGTAGAACTCATATTATTATCTATAATCGAGTTGTTATAATTAGGTATTTCTAACTCTGCGATATCGAAACCTAATGTGTTTCTACTGCTAGGCATACGGTCTGTATTTAACAAGCTGTTATTTGTAATACTACTGTTAAAGAAGTTTTGTTGATTTCTAACACCATTACTAAGCGATTGATAAGAACCATCTTTTTTAATAATTGCACATTCATCTTGCGATAAAGTTATATCTCCTTCTAGAGCAGAAACAACTAAAGACGTTTTTACATCACCTTGATCTATTGACTTAAAATTTTTAAAAGTAATATCTACAGGTAAATTATTTACAAGAGCAAAACCATTGTAAGACGCAATATATTTTGGGTTATCCGTTGGAGATTGATAAACAACATATAACATCCATCCTGCTGCACTACCTCCAGATATATAACCTTGAGATGCTTTTACATTGGCAACAGTATAGTCTCCGTTTTGTTCTTCAGCATTTCTTAATATTTCTGTTACGTCTGCGAAACAAACGTAAGGTGAATTTATTGCATGTGTTGGGTTTTTAGATCCATCATAAAGCACTTTTCCACCAATAGTTTGGTATTCACCATTTGGTGTTTTAAATTTGATAGTATCTATAGCTCTATTTTGTCTAAAATCTCCTCTATACTCGTAGCTGTCTTTAGATTTTCTTCTTTTACCTTCTTCTAAACTGTAAGTTGCTGTCCAGTATAAAGCAGCATAAGTAACTTTTTTTAAATTATCTGGAAGTTTTAATTTGGCAGCACTTGAACTAAAGGTAGATTTATCATTATCAATGTCAATGTATTTCATTTTTACATCATCATTACTAACATTCAAATCATCGAAATCGTTAGTTTTATGTTCTCCTAAAATACTGTTTCCAATAGCTTTAGAGTCTCCATAAATATAAAACTCGTTTACCGATTTAAAGTCTACACCATCGTAATCCAAATGTTCTTTAATTGCCTGTTTATCTTGCGAATAGACATTATTAAATCCTATACAGGAAATACATAATAGTAATAAAAATCTCATTAATATTGGTTTAATTTTTAAAAAATAGCGATAACACTTTTAATCTGTAAATATATATAAATACAACGACACCTTTTTGGGATAAAGCGTATAAAAGTGACGTTTAACCCAATACTTAACAAAAATAAATAATTTCCTTTAGGTTAAATTTAAACTATAATTGGTATAAACTATATTTGCTCTATGCTTTTTAATAAAATTATTGGTCAGACACATATTAAAAAACACCTTACAACAAGTGTGGATAATGGTCGTGTACCTCACGCTCAACTCTTTATTGGTCCAGAAGGATCTGGAACTTTACCAATGGCTATTGCTTATGCGCAATACATTTTATGCTCTAATACCGATGGAGAAAACAATAATGGTAATGCTGCCTGCAATTTAAAATTTAATAATTTTTCGCATCCAGATTTACATTTCGCTTTTCCTGTTACAACAAACGATAAAATAAAAAGGCACCCAGTTTCTAGTCATTTTTTAAGCGAATGGCGAGATCTATTAACTAAGCAGCCGTATGGAAATTTGTTTGATTGGTACAAACAATTGGGAGTCGATAATAAACAAGGTCAAATAGGTGTAGATGAGGCACAAGATATTATTAAATCTCTTGCGTTAAAATCTTATGAAGGCGGATATAAAGTGATGTTAATTTGGATGGCAGATAAAATGAATACTGCTGCCGCAAATAAACTTTTAAAGCTTATTGAAGAGCCACCAAATAAGACTGTTTTTATTTTAATTGCTGAAGAAGAAGAACAAATAATTAATACTATTAGGTCTCGATGTCAACTGTTACATTTTCCTCCTTTAGCCGAAGTTGATATAAAAAATGCACTTATTAAAAATTATGATTTAAATGAAGCTGTAGCTACAAAACTAGCACATCAAGCCAATGGAAATTATAACAAAGCCTGCGATTTAGTATATAACGATAGCGAAGATACCCAGTTTGAAGATTGGTTTATTTTCTGGATTCGTGCTGCCTTTAAAGCAAAAGGAAATAAAGCTGCAATTCACGATTTAATAAAATGGAGTGAAGACATTGCTAAAACTGGTCGTGAAACACAAAAGCATTTTCTTAATTTTTGTTTAGACTTTTTCCGTCAAGCATTACTATTAAACTACAATGCAGAGGCATTAGTTTATATGGAAATTAAGAATGAAAAGTTTAAACTTGAAAACTTTGCTCCATTTGTACATAATAATAACATTCTTGATATTTCTAACGAACTACAAGATGCTATTTACCATATTGAACGTAATGGAAATTCTAAAATAATTCTTACCGATTTATCTATAAAACTGACCAGATTACTTCATAAAAAATCTGAATAAAAAAACTATAAATATTTGATTTAGAATTATTTACACTTTAATAGTTCAAAAAAAAAGTTATATTTTTTTTATAACTTTTTTTTCTATATTAATATTTAATATCCATACTTGTTCTAAAAATTCACTTTTAATAAATGCTTTTCTAAGCATAAATACGTCGTAAAAATTTATAGAATTATATAAATAAACGTAGTACTTGCCTTGAGAAACATCTTTAAATAATTTAGAATTAACGCCTTGATCTTGTAGCTCTTTTTGGTAAGCTATTGCATAATCTAAATCGTATAACAAACCTGCAATTATATAATATCCTTTCTCAACTCCATCTATTAATGTTGGTTCTTGATTAAGAATACGCTTAAACTTTTGCGTTTCGTAAACGTAATCTTCTTTGGTTAGTAATTTTTCGTAATTTTCCCTATTCATTACAAGAGAATAAATTGAGAATACTGGTTCTTTTAAAGAAACTTCTGGTTGATAAATATTAGTGTTTTCTATAGTTACAATCTCCTCCGTCTTGTTTTTTTGTAACCAAATTGGTAATGGTTTTTCCTTTTTTTCAAGAATAGGAACATAATTTTCTACTTTAGAAAGTTCTTGTTTTGGTGTATAAATATCTTGTTCAATACCTGCTGGTTTACCTATACTTTTACTCTCTTTAACGACTACTATTTTAGCTTTTTTTACTGGTATTAATTTTTCTTTCTTTGCTTTGTTATTCTGCACTAACTTCTTAGGTTTCTTCTTCTCTTTTTTAGTTTTTTCAGTCTCTTTAACAGTGTTTTTAGCAATCTTTTCTTCAATAATTTTTGACACTATAACACTGTTTTTTTCTTCGTAAAAGGTCTTACTTATTTCTGTTTGGAAGGCAGTAAAAAACATATAAAATCTATCGGATTCTGTATTAAAAGCCATTTCAATTTCTGTAGTAGTATTATCTATAATAGCATCCGCTCCATTTGGCACATCCATGGATACAATATCGAAACCTAAAGTGTTTTCACTTTTAGGATATCTATAATTAAAAACCTTATCACTATATGTTATTTTACTATTAAAAAAGTTATTACTTGGCCTAGATTCTGTACTTAAAAGAGTGACTTTTTCGGCTATTGGATTTACCAAAAAACAATTATCTTCTGTAAGTGCAGAGTCTCCTTCTAAAGCAGCAAAAACTAATGAAGTATTTATATCTCCTTTATCAAAAGCTTTAAAATTATTGAATTTAAGTTTTAATGGCGCATTACTTACATGTGCAAAACCATTAAAAGTAGTAATATATTTTGGCTTTATTGTAGCTGTTTCATACACAACATACAACAACCAACCTGCGGCACTTCCTCCTGCAACAAAGCCTTTTGTAGCATTAACATTTGCAACAGTATAATCTCCATTTACAGCACTTGTATTTTTAAGCAATTTTGTTACATCTGCAACACAAACATAAGGAGAGTTTAATGCAAAATCTGTGTCTTGGTCTCCGTCGAAAATTATAGTTCCTTTAATTTTTTTATACTCGCCTCCGGGTAATTTTAGCTTTATATTATCTATCTCGTCTCTTTTTGTTACTCGTTTTCCTTGAAACAAAAATTGCCCATTAGATTCTTGCCTATAGCCTTGTTCGTAACTATAGGTAGCCGTCCAATACAAAGCTGCATAGACAATTTTCTTGTGGTTTTCGGGTAACTTTAAACTCGCGGAACTGGAGCTAAAAGTAGAAGGATCATTATCAATATCAACAAAAACCATATCAATATCATCATTGGTTAGTGATGTATCATTAAATGGTTCTTTTACGTCTTTACTTAATATATTATTTCCTATAACAGCAGCATCTCCATAGATATAAAATTCATTTTGAACTTTAAAAGGAACTGCTTCTTGACTATACAAAAGGCCACAAAAAGTAAAGACAATGAAACTGATTGGTAAGCAGTTTTTCATCATCTTAAATAGAATAATTAATAGCGTTAAATTATTAGGCTAAATATAGTTAATTATTTAAAAGCATTGAAATCTAAGAGTTTAATACATAAAAAAAGCGCTAAATGGTAGTTTAGCGCTTTAAGAATAGAGGATTAAACTCTAATTATTTTTTATACTTAGCATCAATTTCTTTGATAATTACATCTGAAAGATCTAAAGTTTCATCACCATATAAGATATTAGCCGTAGACTCGTTAGCACCAATAATAAATTTATATCCGTTAGTTTTACCGAAATCTTTCACTGTTACTTTCATTTTAGATATAACAGAATCAATATCTGCTTGATAAGCGGTTTGTAATTGTTGCTGCTCTGCTTGCATCATTTGCTGAAACTGTTGCGCTTTTGCTTGAAAAGCTTGACCAGCTTCTTGCTGCTTACTTTGAGACATTCTAGCCATTTTAGACTGTAATGCTAAATATTCAGACTGGTAGCTTTTTCCAAGACTATCTGCACGCTTTTTAAACGATTCGTTTAAAACGTCATATTTAGATTCTACATCTTTTTTCTCTTGGATATCGTTAATCACTTTAGCATTATCAATAAAACCAATTTTTTGTTCTTGACAAGATGCGAATGTTACTAAAACGATAACGGCTAATAATATTTTTTTCATTTTATAATAATTTTATGTTTTGAGCAAAAATAGAAAAGAGAACTAATTTAATTGTAAAAAATCTCACTAAAAGCTTAATATAAGAGTTTGCTATGGTGAAATTTATTTATAATAGTTTTTTCTTATCGAAAACGGGTTCAAATAAAGCGTTTTAAGACGTTTTTAGAAAATCTTAACCTTATCTCACGAAACAAACCAAAACAAAAGCAACAAGGTGTCTAATATTTAATTTTTACTGTTTTTAATGACATAAATAAGCGAAGAATACTCTCCTGAGCGTTTTGCTTTTAAGTTTGAGCGTAAACCAACAAAAAAAGCTCGCACAGGACTCATTGCTTTTCTTTTGTATTTTTCTGAAAGTAAACTAACATAGAAAGCATCAAAAGCCATAGGAAGTGTTTTTTCAACTTTCATATTTTCTTCGTTAAACAAATTTGAAATAGATTCTTTAGAGAAATGCCACAAATGTCTAGGGACATCGAAAGCAGCCCAAAAGTTTTTATAATATAATGCGTCGTAACTTTTAAAGTTTGGAACAGCAATAACTAATGTCCCATTTGGTTTTAATAGTCTTTTAAAAGTTGAAATTTGTGATTCTAAATCTGGTAAATGTTCTAAAACATGCCAAAGTGTAATAACATCGAAGCTTTCATTTTTTAAAGATTCTAACTTTTCTGTATTAAAAACAGAATCATTACAACTTGTATTAGCTATGCTCCTAGCCTTTTCATTTGGTTCTATTCCGTAAACTTCCCAAGCATTATCTTTTGCTGTTTTTAAAAACGCTCCTGTACCACAACCTATATCTAATAGTTTTTTCTCTTCAGAATTGAACGAATTAATAAGCTTCAACTTCCTTTTTAAAGAAATATTACGAATAGTATGGTATGCTTTTTCAAACAAATTACGCTTACTATCTGTATGCGAAATGTAATCTTCGCTTTCATAATATCCAGCAAGATTATCTAAAGATGGTTGCGGCGCTGTCTCCAAATAACCATATTTAGCATTTGGAATTAACTGAAATTCTTCTCCAGAAACTGAATAATCTTTAACCGATAAATATTTTTGATGATTGCTTTTCACAGATAACTTAATTATTAATCTACTTTATTTAACACAAGATCTTTTAACCAAACTGTTTTAGAATAATAAATTTGAAGGCTATTATTATTTACAATTTTTAATTTAGTGTCTTTTAAATTTAAAAGATTATTGTTTTTAGTATTGCTTTTTTCTTTCGGAATAAGCGTAATTTCTTCACCATTAATAACACAATTACCATTCACTATTTCATTATCTACATAACACAATTGGTCTTGGTAAAAATAAAATTTAAAGGTAAAATCTCTAGCTATAATTAATTCATATTTAACATGTATTCCATCTTTAAATTTTTCTTCATTTACATAATTACCGTAAACAATTTGAGCTTGACTATTACCTAAAAAAGCAAAGAACAAAATAAAAAAAAAACAAAACACGCTTCCTTCAAAATAAAACTATTTAATTTCAATGTTCCACGTGAAACATTATAGAAAATCGTCAGATAATTATCTACCCATATAAACTAACAACACAGAAATATCTGCAGGAGATACTCCACTAACTCTTGAAGCTTGAGAGATTGTAACGGGTTGAATTTTGTTTAATTTTTCTCTAGCTTCTAAGCTCATAGATTGCAACTTTGAGTAATCAAAATTAGCAGGAATCTTTATACTCTCTAGACGAGAAAGCTTATCAGCATTATTCTTTTCTTTATCTATATAGCCAGCATATTTAACCTGAATCTCGGTCTGTTCTATAATCTCTCTGTCTAGATTATGTTCTTTAATATAGTTGTCTACAGACTCAATTTTACGCATATCCTCTATAGTAATATTAGGTCTAGCAAATATTTTATGCATCTTCCCTTGCTGTTTTACAGCAGCAGATTCTTTAGCTTCTAGCACAGGATTAGCTTCTTCTTTTGTTACACTAGTATCTTTAAAAAACTGAACAAATTTCTCTGAAGCATCAAGCTTCTCTTCCATACGTCTCAATCTTTTTTCGCTAGCTAAACCTAAATCGTAACCTCTTGGTGTTAATCTAAAATCTGCATTATCTTGTCGTAATAGCGTTCTATATTCCGCACGAGAGGTAAACATTCTATAAGGCTCTTCTGTACCTTTAGTAATTAAATCATCTACTAAAACGCCAATATAAGCTTCGTTACGTTTTAGTATAAATGGATCTTTTTCTTGCACTTTAAGCGTTGCATTTATACCAGCCATTAAACCTTGAGAAGCTGCTTCTTCGTAACCTGTAGTTCCATTAATTTGACCAGCAAAATACAAACCTTCAACTAACTTAGTTTCTAGCGTGTGCTTTAATTGTGTTGGTGGAAAATAATCGTATTCAATAGCATAACCCGGTCTAAAAAACTTTACGTTTTCGAAACCAACTATAGAACGCATGGCTTTAAATTGAACATCCTCTGGTAACGATGTTGAGAAACCATTAACATACATTTCAACCGTATTCCATCCTTCTGGTTCAACAAATAATTGATGACTATTCTTATCTGAGAATCTATTTATTTTATCTTCTATACTTGGACAATATCTTGGGCCAAGACTTTTAATTCTACCATTAAACATTGGAGAACGATCGAAACCTTCACGAAGCAAATCGTGAACCAACTCACTTGTGTGAGCCATATAACAAGAACGTTGATGCTCTAGTGGTTTTGTAATATCTAAATAAGAAAATTTTTCTGGAACTGCATCGCCAGGTTGCTCTGCCATTTTAGAAAAATCTAAAGACCTACCATCTACTCTTGGAGGTGTTCCTGTTTTCATTCTGCCAGATTCGAAACCTAAATTAACTAGCTGTTCTGTAATTCCAGTTGCGGCTCTTTCACCTGCTCTACCTCCTCCAAAATTTTTATCTCCAATATGAATTAACCCATTTAAAAAAGTACCATTAGTAAGTACTACAGATTTTGCTCTCACCTCTATTCCTAAAGATGTTTTTACACCTGCAATTTTTCCGTTTTCTACAATTAGACCAGAAACCATTTCTTGATAAAAATCTAGATTCTTTGTCTTCTCTAAAAGCAATCTCCAATCTTCTGCAAAACGCATACGGTCACTTTGGACTCTTGGACTCCACATTGCAGGTCCTTTAGATTTGTTAAGCATCTTAAATTGGATAGCAGAAGTATCACTCACAATTCCACTGTATCCTCCAAGCGCATCAATCTCTCTAACAATTTGTCCTTTTGCAATTCCTCCCATAGCAGGATTACAAGACATTTGAGCAATATTTTGTAGGTTCATGGTAATAAGCAAGGTTTTGCTTCCCATGTTTGCTGCCGATGCTGCAGCCTCACTTCCTGCGTGACCACCTCCAACAACAATAACGTCGTAAATTTCGTTAAACATAATTTTTTAATTGTTCCACGTGAAACATTCGAAAATATCAAATGATTTCAAAATGGATTTAATACTAAATAATTTAAATCTAAACACAATGTTCCACGTGAAACATTATTCTCTCAATTTAAAAAGTTTCCAAATATACTGAGAATTACTGAATTCTATTTTAGTGTATTAAGATAGAAGTTTTCTTTCTCTCTCATTAACTTTGCTTCCTCGTCTGTTTTATCTTTGTAGCCGCAGTAATGTAAAACACCATGAACTAAAACGCGATGTAATTCTTCTTCAAAAGTATTCTCAAAATCTTTTGCATTATCCTCTACTCTTTCTGTTGAAATAAAAATATCACCATGTAATGTTTTTCCTACGGAGTAATCAAAACTAATAACATCGGTTAAAGTGTCGTGGTCTAAGAAGTCTACGTTAAGTTTATGAAGATAATCATCGTCACAAAAAACATAGTTAATCTCTTCCTCTTTACAGTTTTCTGTTACAATGACAGATGATATCCATTTAGAGATTTGAGTCTCGTTAGGTAGCTTAAAATCGTTTTCGTAGTTAAAACTAATCATTCTTTTGTTTAAAATATTCTTGTACTTTCTGTTTGTAAATTTGCTGCAAAGGTAATGCTTGCTTATTCAATATTTCTGTAGTGTTAAAATATTCTTTAGCATTAGGAATTTGATTATTAGTATTATTTGAAAAATCCTTTTTATTAGTTTCAGATTTACGCTTACTTTCTTGACCTTGTTCTAAAGTTGCTTTTTCTAATTTTAAAAGCTGATGTTGTAAATTCATCATCTTAGAAAGTGTTTCGTTTGTAAATCCATTATTAATAAGATCTTCTTCAACGTCCTCCATCTGCTTAATTAATTGCTTAGCATCGGCAGGTGTTCCTTTTCCTAATTTTTCGTCTAAAGCTAACTTTTCTTCAAGTGCTTGACGAATCATTTGTTGCTGTTGGTAGATTTTATATAATTCACCATTTACATCTTCATTAAACCCGTCTTGTCCTTTTCCTTTTCCGCCATTACCTTCACCTTCACCGTTTCCTTCTCCTTTACCGTTTTTGCCTTTTTTTCCTTTGCCACCTTTTCCATTTTCACCATCTACTCCTCCTTCTCCTTTATCTCCGGGCTTTTTTCCTTTGCCAGGTTTGTCTCCTGGTTTATCTCCAGGTTTATCACCAGACTTATCTCCTGGCTTATCTCCTTCTCCTTCATTAGGTTTGCCGCTTTCTCCCTTTTTTGTTCCTTCTTCCATTTTTTTATTAAGCTCTTCTTGGCTCATAATAATATCTGGAAGTGGCATTCCGCCTTCTCCTTGACCTTGTCCTGGAGATGGCATTGACATTGCATTTTGTAATTGATCTAGAGCATCACTTAAAAAATTAGCTAAATTATTTGCAGATGTTACTGTATATTGTTGCGATGCTACTCCTTTATAAATATTATTTTCCGCCAATTCTGCCATTGCTTTATCTATATTAAAATAGACATCGGAAATTTCCTTATTTACTTCTTCAGAAATTTTTGGCTGTCTTAAAGCCATTGCAAACAAACTATCGTCTACATGTTCAAAATGTGTTCTTAAATCTTTTTGCTTTTTTAAATATGTAGCGTATTCATTATGATTTATTTCTATGCTGTTAAATTGCTTCATCAGTTTTTCTTCATCAAAAGAAAATAAAACTAAATTATCCAAAATTTGACGTAACATTTCAATATCCTCTTCTAGTGCTTCTTTAGAAGATTGTCCCATTTGAGCTTGCATTTTCATGCTCATCTCATTCATTTTTTTAGCTGCAGCTTTTTGGCTTTTATTAGCTTTAGCATTATCGGTTTTCTTTTCTTCTTCACTAGAAGATTCTTCTTTTTTCTCTAATGCATCAGATGCTTCTTCTTGATCTTCTTTTACATTCTCTTCCTTATTCTCGTCTCGCGGTAAATTAATAGGTTTCTTTAATTCCTTATTATCTTTCTCAAGCTCGTCTAGTTGTTTTTGTATGTCTTCAAACTTTTTATTAAGCTCCTCTTGTTTTTCTTTAGTGTTTTCTTTTGGATCTTCGTTAGCTAACTTATTTTGATCCTTAGCAAGCATGTCTAACTCATTACCAATTTTTTCCATCTTTTTATTAACGTAATAACGCTTCGTTAATTCAAGCATTTGCTCAAGACTTCTTTTTTGGCTTTTCGCTTTTTTAGCTAGCTTTTCTAATTTTTCTGAAAATTCTTCTTTGTTAATTTTATCTTTTAATTTCTCTAATTCTTCTATTAGCTTTTCGTCTTCTTTAAGTTGCTCTTCGTTTTGTTTTAAGCGTTCTTTTAAATCTTCTTTAAATTGATCTTTTTCTTTATTTTCTTTTTGAAAATCCTCTAAATTCTTTTGAAGCTTTTTATTAAACTTCTGCATCATTTTATCTTGCTGCTTTTGACGCTTCATAAAATTCTCAAACTTCTTTTTATCGTTAAAATTAAGTTCAGATTTTTCTTTTTGTGTTTTGGACAATTCTTCTAATTCTTTTTGTTGCTTTTCGAAATTGTCTAAAGATTTATTAAAATCCTGAATGGTTTCATTTTGTTCCTTTAATTGTTTCTTCTCCTCTTCGTCTGCAGTTCTTTTTCTATAACTAAACACACTACTTTTTGTGCTTTTGTTTTTACTTACAGCATCGTTATCGAAAACCTCAAAGTATAAATCGTAGCTTGTACCTTCAGTAATTTCCAAATTATTAGGAAAAGCACTTATAAACTCACTAAAATTAGATTTAGATATTGAAATAGGTTCTACCTTTTTATCCTTATCATTTCCGGTAGGATAATACACTAATTGTAATTTGCTTAAACCGTAATCGTCACTAACTTTTCCGTAGAAATATAAAGATTGTTTGTCTAAAGAATCAACTTTAGATTGTAGTTTTAGTTCTGGATATTCATCTCTAACTACTTGAATATTAAATGCTAAGTTTTCGTAGTCTTTTAATTGTTTATTACTTGTTGCAATACTGTAATCTAAATTACTATAAACTCTTTTTTCAACAGAAAACTGACCATTTTCATTACTTTTAAACAGCGTAGTATCTTTAGCATAAAGCGTTGCATAATCTGTTGCTTTAGTTCTTAATTTCCAGGTAATACTCGTTCCTGTTGGTACCACAGCATTTCCTGTACTTTTTAATACTTCATCTCTTTTATTAGTATAATTTGGATAATTTAAAACCATATCGAAACCAAGTAACGTTGGTACTGGTGCAACAGCTATCGTGTACGGTCTCGAGGTTACGTTATTTGCAAATAAATTAAAAGTGATATCGTTTTGAGGTTGCTCGAAAACATATTCGAAAGCACCTACTCCACGTTGTTGCAGATAATACGTTTCGTTATTAAAAGTAATTTGTGCGTTCTCTGGAACAACATCTCCTGCGGTTTTAACAATTAATCGGAATTCTTTATTCTCGACAGCCTGCATATCTTCATTTAAAATAAAAAATTGAAATGGTGCTGGTGGCTCGTAGGCTGTTTGATAATTTACAACACGCTCATAACTGTCGCTAAACCAATTTAATTTTCCTGAAATTGCTATAACGAAAATAATAAGCAACGGAATGGCTGCATATTTTAAATATTTAGCATTTTTTTTGAAGTTAATAGCCAATTTAAATGGAACTGGCGTTAGCTCGGCAGCTTTTTGATCGATGCTTGCTAATAATAACTCAGAATCTGAATTTGTATTTTTTAATTGAAGTACATTAAGTAACTTATCGTTAACCTCCGGAAAGTGATTTCCTATTAAACGTGACGCTTCTTCAAAATTAATTCCTTTTTTAAGCTTGAATAGTTTAGCTAATGGAATGGCAATAAACTTAATAAACAATGCAATTTCAACGGCTACAAACAACCAAAATAAAACAGTTCTAGCTGTAGAACCTAACCAAAGAAAATGCTCTACCAATAATGTAATTAATAAATATAATAGTCCAATACTAAAAAATAGAATTACACCTTTAATTAACTCATTAGTGTAATATTTTCTAATAAACTGGTTTAGTTTGGATTGTATATTTTGGAAATTACTCATTAATTATCATTCTTATTTACAAAACAAGCACAAAAACCGCTTGTTTACAACTTATAAAACTACAATTTTATTATTCAATCTCTAATAATTATGTGTTAATTGTATCTTTGCGGTCGAGATCCTGAAACAAGTTCAGGATGACAATTTATAAGTAACTTAAACATTTTTGATGTTTAAGCGTTAATTTTCAACAAAACGATGTCTAAAAACGTTCGTGTGCGTTTCGCACCAAGTCCTACAGGACCTTTACATATTGGAGGAGTTAGAACCGCTCTTTTCAACTATTTATTTGCAAAAAAATACAACGGAACTTTTGTGTTACGTATTGAAGATACAGACCAAAATCGCTACGTAGAAGGTGCCGAAAAGTATATTATAGATTCTTTAAATTGGTGTAATATTCCTTTTGATGAAGGACCAAATAAAAACGAAAAATTTGGACCTTACAGACAAAGTGAACGTAAGCATTTATACAAGCAATATGCAGAGCAATTAATTGCTTCTGGTAATGCTTATTATGCTTTTGATACTCCAGAAACATTAGATGCTAAAAGAAAAGAATACGAAGCTAACAAGCAAACTTTTATATACAATTGGCATAACCGTTTAGAGTTAATTAACTCTCTTTCGCTTACAACTGAAGAAGTAAAAACAAAGCTTGATAATGGTGATGATTATGTTATTCGTTTTAAATCTCCTCAAGATGAAACATTACGTCTTAAAGATATAATTCGTGGAGACATTAAAATTGATACTAACGTTTTAGACGATAAAGTTTTGTTTAAAAGTGATGGTATGCCAACGTACCATTTAGCAAATATTGTAGATGATCATTTAATGGAAATCTCTCATGTTATTCGTGGTGAAGAATGGTTACCTTCTTTAGCATTACACATGCAATTATATACTGCTTTTGGTTGGGAAGCGCCAGAATTTGCACATTTACCATTAATATTAAAACCAACAGGAAAAGGGAAATTAAGTAAGCGTGATGGTGATAAATTAGGCTTTCCTGTATTTCCATTAGAATATACTTCTCCAGATGGAGACATTTCTAAAGGGTATAAAGAAGAAGGTTATTTTGCAGATGCTGTAATTAATTTCTTAGCCTTTTTAGGATGGAATCCTGGAACAGAACAAGAGATTTTTAACTTAGATGAATTAGTTGAAGCTTTCAATTTAGACCGCGTTAATAAAGCAGGAGCACGTTTTGATCCAGACAAAATAAAATGGTTTAACCACCATTATATGCAAGAGCAAAGTGATGATATATTAGCTGAAGCTTTTCAAAAAAATCATTCTGAATTAGCCACTATAGATCCTAGTTATATTGCAATGGTTGTTGGTTTAATTAAAGAACGTGCAACGTTTGTAAACGATTTTTGGGCTTTAAGTAGCTTCTTCTTTGTTGCTCCAGAAAACTACGATGAGAAGGCTTCTAAAAAGGCATTTAAAGACGAAACTAAAGACTTAATGACGCAATTAGTGTCTATAATTTCTAATATTGAAGAGTTTGAAGTAGAAACGCTTCAAAAAGAAATTAAAGGTTGGATTACTGGAAACGAAATAGGTTTTGGAAAAGTAATGATGCCTTTACGTTTAGCTTTAGTTGGTGCTTTACAAGGACCAGAAGTTTTTGATATTATGTATATGATTGGTAAAACTGAAACTATAAAACGTATTGAAAAAATGATTACTGTTTTATAAAAACGGAAACATATTAAATAAAAAAAGCGAGCTAAAATAGCTCGCTTTTTTTATGTGTATTATTTAATGATTACTCTTTAATAAACTTTAATACTGTGTCTACACCATTAAATTTAATAAAGTAAGTTCCTGTTGCTAAGTTTGAAACATCCATTAAATTAGCCGATGTATTTATTGTTTGATCTTTTACTTTTTGACCTAACATATTAAATACAGCAACATTATACTCTTCTTTTATATTTTTAAAAGAAAGAATACCATTGGTTGGATTTGGGAATATTGAAATTGCATTAACAGCAAATTCATCTACACTTAAATTACAATTGTACGCTGGCAAACTATAACCTTGAGCTGTAAATCTATCTATTATAGCTTGTATGTCATCACAAGTGTAACCATGAGCTGCTCCCATATCTATAGCAGCTTGTCTTACAGCAATTGCAGCATTTTGTTGGTTTGTTCCGCTATTTGTCATCCCTAAACCTTCTAAAAAGGCTTTATCTGTTTTTTCACGACCTATATCTTCCCAAATTTCCATTAAAGTAGTTGCCCACATTTGTCCATCGGTATGTATTTGTCCTACTAATCCTCCTGGATATTGAGCGCCATAAACAGTTGTTCTTCCGTTCCAGCATACATTATGTCCATCCCAACCAAAAACCCAATTTCTAGCAGCATCACTTGCAGACCATAAGCTTAAACTTCTTTTATAAGAGTTAGCCCAATAATCTCCACTACCTTCACTTAAACCGTTTACTTGAGATAATCCTCCGTTTGTAATCCAATCGTGTAAACCGTGACCTAATTCGTGTAAAATTACATCGGCATCTTCACCGTCATCTACACAACCTTCTCCAAAAGTTAACCTTCCTGAACCACCACTACCTCCTAAATATTGAGAATTGTCAGCTCCATTTTGTCCTGAGGGATCGGCTCTAACACCTGTATTATAATGATAAGGCATTAAACTAATACCTAAAGTATTATTAATGTAGCGCATACTTTTATCTATATGGTAATACACATTAACAGCTTCGAAACCGTCTTGTTGTCTATTAAAGTTAAAAGTACTTGAGGATTGATTAAACAATCCTTTACTAGGGCTTTGAAAATCAACAACCTCAGCAAAAGGACCTGTTAAAAAAAACTGTCCTCCAGCTTGGGTAATATCTAACAATGTTACAGATGTTCTAGCAGCATCTAATGTTGCATTTGTAGCATCGTTTCCATCTACGTATTGTCCACCATAAGCACTTGTGGTAGCCGTTAAAGGATCAGTTTCATAAACAAAACCGATTCCGTTTGCCATCATAAAGCTACTTTCCGAAACTTTCCTTTTCTTATCTTTTTCTGTTTTATTATCCTCGTGATTAAAAGCTCTATCAATTACACTTACTACCTCTCCAGTTTGAGCGTTTACAACAATTTCCCAACTACCAATAGGTGCTTCTTTTGGTTCTAATCTTATTACATAGACCAAAAAAGTGCTTCCTGTTACATTATAGATAAAAAGTTCTTTGTTCTCAAAAGATAGATCTCCTTGAACATTAATATTTGTTTTTGCAATCTCAAAAGCCTGTGCTTCAGAAATACTTGGCACTGTACTAATAGTTTCTATTGAAGAATCATAAGTACTAGCATGAAAAGTAACATTCTTACCATTAGATACATGTACAGTTATTTCCGCATCAAAAACCTGTACACCATTCATCATTTGATAAAAACGAAACGTTTCGCCAGACAAACCTACTCTACTAAATTGCATATCTAAAGTGTGATTATCTTGAATATTTAATTCGTGTTTATTGTCTTCTAACCAACTACGTGCAATGATTTCATTTTCGCTTTGCGCAAAAATTGTAGTACAACTTAAAAGTGTAAATAAGGTAAAAAGTAGTTTTTGTTTCATTATTTTAAATTTAAGTATTTATTATAATTAATTAACTGAAAGATAGTTACAATTAATTAAAAAGTAATCATCGCAGAAAAAGCCAACATAGACTGGTTACCTTGAAACTTCTTATTACTACCTGTTAAATCTAAATCGTTATTAGAGTTTAGTGCATTTAGCGTGTTTAAAAAGCCATAAATATATTGGGCTTTAAACTTAATTATACTAAATCCTGCTGTTAAGCCAATTGCTCCATTTACGTTAAAATTAGAAATATCTGTAATATCGTTAGCGGTTAAAGCATCGTAATTAGAAATTAAAAAATGCTCTTGTTGGTCGTCTTTTAACTCTAAATCACTATTATATTGTAGCATTGGTCCAAAGTCTAAAGTTAAATAGCTTCCAGCCAATTTAGCATGCCATAAAAAAGCTATTTGCGCTGTAAAAATCTTGTATTCTAATTCTTTTGCAGATAAATCTAAATTACTTGTACGGCCAGAAATACCAATAGTATTTTCTGAAAGTTGCATACCATAACTAGCGTTATACCATTTATGTGGAAGGTCTACAGTGGCACTCATACCTCCTATCCAACCATCTCCTTTTGTAGTTTCAAAATTATCTGTTATAATATCGAATTGCGTAACACCACCAAACAAACCAAAGCCGTTTTTTATGTCGTAATTTTTATGTTGAGCAAAACTTTTTGTAACAAAACATAGCATAAGTGCTACTAATAAGGAAAGTTGTATTCTTTTCATCTCTAATTTGGGTGTTTATGAGCAAATATAACTTAAATTAGTATTTCATTTTTATTAACCTTAAAAGCTAGTTATTTAGCTTTATTAACCATTAAAAAAACTGTTATGGGAACAATTATTTTTATTCCAATTTTATTTTTTGCCCTTATTATTCTAATTTCTTCCTTCTTTGTGGTAAAACAGCAAACTGCTGCAATTGTAGAACGTTTTGGAAAATTTCATAGTATTAGACAATCTGGTTTACACTTAAAAATACCTTTAATAGATAAGGTTTCTGGACGTTTAAGCTTAAAAATTCAACAATTAGATGTTATTGTTGAAACTAAAACTAAAGATGATGTTTTTGTAAGACTAAAAGTATCTGTACAATACCGTGTTATTACTGAAAAAGTGTATGATGCTTTTTATAAATTAGATTATCCGCACGATCAAATTACAAGTTATGTTTTTGATGTTGTACGTGCAGAAGTACCAAAAATGATACTTGATGATGTGTTTTTACGTAAAGATGATGTTGCCATTGCAGTAAAGTCTGAACTAAATGATGCCATGCTAGATTATGGTTTTGATATTATTAAAACCTTAGTAACAGATATCGATCCAGATGCACAAGTAAAAGAAGCAATGAACCGTATTAATGCTGCAGATAGAGAAAAAACTGCTGCACAATACGAAGGTGACGCACAACGTATTTTAATTGTTGAAAAAGCAAAAGCCGAAGCAGAAAGTAAGCGTTTACAAGGACAAGGTATTGCAGACCAACGTCGTGAAATTGCACGTGGTCTAGAAGAAAGTGTAGAGGTATTAAATAAAGTTGGTATTAACTCTCAAGAAGCTTCTGCGTTAATAGTTGTAACACAGCATTACGATACTTTACAAGCTATTGGTAGCGAAACAAATAGTAACTTAATTTTATTACCAAATTCGCCACAAGCTGGAAGTAATATGCTAAATGATATGGTAGCTAGTTTTGCAGCAAGTAACCAAATTGGTGAAGCTATGAAAGAAGCTAAGCTTAACAAGAAATAAAATTTAAATTAATACATTAAAAAAACCTGAAGTATTTACTTCAGGTTTTTTTTTGCTTTTTCCAACATAGTTTCTAAACTATTAAGATAGTTTTCAAGTTCTTTTTTTTCTACTTCTGGATTTTCAACATCTGGAATAGTTTGTGGAATCTCGCCGAGATGCTCGTAAACTTCCGGATATTTAGTTTCAATTTCTCTAGTTAATGCACTTATTTTAGTAAGAAGGTTTCTATTTTCCATAATCTATTTTGTGTTTAAATTAAAGTTATAAAAACTAATACGTAATAAGAATTTTTTGATGTTAATTAATACTTAAATATTTGTTTCCCAATATATTAAAACAACAAAACATACTATTTAAAAGGATGGCGCTCTACCCATTTAGTTACTGGGTTTAAGTACTTAACAATTAATTTTAGCATAGCATTGGCAATAAAATTGGTGTGCTTCATGTATATATGCATATTCTTAGCTTTTGCACCAACCGAGCTTTTAATTTCCATTGCTGTTCTAGCATAAACAATTTGCTTAAACTTATTTTCTATACCAAACTGCGCCATATCAAATAGCATATTTAAATACATTTGGTACTTATGTTGATAGTTATGGTTATACCCTAAAAAATAAGTTTCTAATGTATTTTTATTAATAATTAAAGTGAAAAAACCTACAAGTTCTTCCTCAATAAAATAACCAAAGACTATAAAGTTATCTTTTAGTTCTTCTTTTAAAGTTTTAAAATGATTTTCGTTTAATATGAAAGAGTTTACACGTGCATTATCCGATACATTTTTATACAACTGAAACATTTTAGATTCTAATGCATATAAATCTTCAATAGTTAATTCTCGTTTAACAATTTGTTTTCCTTTTTTTCTAGCCGATTTAAAACGATCGCGATACTTTTTTGTAAAAGCCGAAGTATAGTCTTCTAAAGTGTTCCAAGACTCTGGAATATTAAAAACCATATTAGGCTGTACTTGCACTTTATAAAGCTTTTCGGTATTAAAAAACGTTTGATTATTATGGATTGCATCCTCTTCAAAATAATCTTTAAAAGCTATTAACCTTACTTTTTTATTATACTCTTGCTTTAAATTAGATTTAATTTTGTTTATAACTAAAGCTAATTGGTTTAAGTATTCTTTATAAGTTATTTCTTCAGTATTAAAATACAAACCGTGTTGTCCTGTATGCATTATATTACCAATAACTAACGTATTACCTCTAACTATTCTAGATATTAACTGTTTTGTTTTTTGAGTTAAATACTTATCGTTATTATTTCTAAAAATATCTTCGAGATACATTTCTACTCGCTCTATTATAGCTATTGCAACGAGCTTTTCGGCTTTAAAAATACCAACATACTGTGATGTAATGTTTTTAGGCGAAGATTGCTCTAAAGCGCTTAAAAACGATGTTTTTAAAAACACATCATTATTAGGCAAAGCATTCCAAGAGTCTGGAAGCTCGTTAACTTTGTTATATATTTTTACTTGTAGTTTATCCATAAAAAAACTGATGGTAACCCATCAGCTTTACATTTATTTATTCTATAAAATTACATTTTTAAATCCAACCACAAACAATTGCACCCATTACTGCCAAAGAAACAATCCAATATCCAGAATTAATAAAAATATACTTCCAGCTTTTACGCTCGAACATTCCATTAATTGCTATAACAGGAAAAAATAAGAAAACACCGGCTAAAATACCGTGTAAAGCGCCATGTTTAAAAGTTCTAAATTCATTTTTAAACTCTTCCATAAAAGCTTTATAATTTACAGTTTCTCCTAGTTCTCCTTGTGCTAAACTATAAGCTCCCATTTGATGCGTTGTTAATTGCTGTAAAAAGAAAGATAAAACAAATGATAATAATAACGTGATACTAAAAATAATAGCCATATTACCACCTTTCATTTTTTCTGGCGTCATTTCTGCTTCTCTCATCCATACGTTTCCAAAAGTTTTAGGGTTATACCATAAAAAACCTATTAAAATAGGTGCAATTGCAGCTACTAAAATTGCTAAAAAGTTAAATTCCATAAAAGTTTATGTGTTAGTTAGTTGTTTTAAAGATACAAAAAAGCCTCTAAATATTATTTAAAGGCTTTTATGTGTGTAAGTTATAATTTAAGCTAATGCTTTAGCTTCTGCTACTAACAAATCGTTTTTATCGTCTAAAGCTTTAGAAATAAAGTCGTTTATTGCTTCGTTTTTTTCTAATCCGTTTTCTATTAAAACACCTAAACTTATCATAGTAATAATACGTGTACCTGCTTTTTTAACTGCTGTTCCAAAAAGAGATTCTAAATCTTCGTATGATACATTTTTAGCTAGTTCTTGTATTTCAGCTTTAGCTTTTTCACGTTGATCGTCTTGCATACGATCGTACTTTTTACCGTAAGATTTTATTTGGTCTATTGCAGAACGTTTATTGTTTTGAGGTTGTTTTTGTTGATTGTCTGTAGCTGTCTTAGGCTTTACTTTTGCCCAAGAATCTTTTAAACCAACTGTTTTATTAAATACTAATTTATTAGCAGTTGACTCGATATCTAAATTAAAATAACCTAAACGTTGAAACTGAAACTGCTCTCCTATTTTAGCATCAGCTAAACTTGGTTCTACAAAAGCTTCAATTGTTTTTAAAGACTTCGGGTTAATAAACTCCATAAAATCTTTATCTGCATGGCTATCTGGTGCTTCGTCTGTAAATAATCTATCGTATTCACGAACTTCTGCCTTAATAGCATGTTTTATAGATACCCAATGTAATGTTCCTTTTACTTTCTTTTCTGTGTCTTCAGAATATGTACAATTAATTTCGGTTACATTACCTTCTGTATCTTTTACAACACTTTCGGCTTTAATAATATAAGCGTTCTTTAATCTAACCTCTCCTCCTAGTTTTAATCTAAAAAACTTATTACTTGCTTCTACTTTAAAATCTTCTTTCTCGATATATAATTCGCGAGAAAAAGGTACTTTTCTAAAACCAGCACTAGCGTCTTCTTGATTATTTTCGGCTTCAAGCCATTCTTCTTTATCTTCTGGATAGTTAGTAATAACTACTTTTATAGGATCTAAAACAGCCATTACTCTGTCTGCTTTTTTGTTTAAATCTTCACGAATACAGAATTCTAAAAGCGATACATCTATTAAATTATCGCGTTTAGCAACACCTACAGTTTCTACAAACTTTCTAATAGATTGTGGTGTGTAACCACGACGACGTAAACCAGAAATGGTTGGCATTCTTGGATCGTTCCATCCAGAAACGATACCTTCTTCTACTAATTTAAGCAACTTACGTTTGCTCATAATAGTATAACTAAGGTTTAAACGTGCGAACTCTCGCTGTTTTGGTTGCATTGGGTACTTGTCCTTTGCAAAACCATGTACTTGCTCCTTAAACCAATCGTAAAGTTCTCTATGAGGCTTAAATTCTAGTGAACATAATGAATGCGATACTTGCTCTATATAATCGCTTTCTCCATGCGTCCAATCGTACATTGGATATATACACCAATCGCTTCCTGTACGGTGATGATCTTTCTTTAAAACACGATACATAATAGGATCACGCATTAACATATTTACATGTTGCATGTCTATTTTTGCACGTAAAATATGCTCGCCTTCGTTACATTCTCCGGCTTTCATTTTAGCAAAAATGTCTAAATTTTCTTCAACAGTTCTATTTCTATAAGGTCCATCTACACCTGGTTGTGTTGGTGTTCCTTTCTGCTCTGCCATAGCTTGGCTAGATTGAGAATCTATATACGCTTTACCATCTTTAATAAGTAATATTGCCCAATCGTAAAGTTCTTGAAAATAGTCTGAAGAGTAGCGCTCTTCTGCCCATTTGTAACCCAACCAAGATACATCTTCCTTAATAGCGTCTACATATTCTTGTTCTTCTTTTGCTGGATTTGTATCATCGAAACGTAAGTTTACAGGTGCATTATATTTTTCACCTAAACCAAAACTAATACCTATTGCTTTTGTGTGTCCAATATGTAAATAACCGTTTGGCTCTGGCGGAAAACGAAAACGTAATTTATCTTTAGCTAATCCGTTTGCTAAATCTTCTTCTATAATGTGCTCTAAAAAATTGAGCGATTTTGTTTCTGTAGACATAAATTTTATACTTTATTTTATTGACTGTTTGCTATAAAATCAACTTAAAATAGGATGTAAAATTAATGAAATTACGTAACATTTATTCAGTTTGTAATACTTATAGTTTAAATACTATTAAAACTAAATTATACGCTATGAATTACAAATGTCCAAAATGCCTTAATGCTAGTTGTGAAATAGACCGAATGCAAGCCACTGGAGGCCTGTTTTCTAAACTCTTTAATATACAGAATAAGAGTTTTACATCTGTTACTTGTAAAAAATGTACATATACCGAGTTTTTTAAAACCAAAACCAGTAGAATTAGTAATATCTTTGACTTTTTTACAAACTAATATACTATAATGGGAATAATTAAAGTTGAAAATATCCGCGTTCACGCAAATCATGGTTGCTTAAAAGAAGAAACAGCTATAGGTTGCGATTACCGCGTAGATTTAAAAATAAAGGCAGATTTAGAAAAAAGTGCAAGTTCTGATGCCTTAAGTGATACTGTAGATTACGTTTTTTTAAATAAAGTTGTAGCAGAAGAAATGGCTACTCCAAGTGCACTTTTAGAGCACGTTGCAAAGCGTATTTTAAGACGTATATTATCTGAAGCTAAACAAGTTAGTATAGCAACAGTTGCCGTAAGTAAAATTAATCCACCTATTGGAGGAGATGTTGAAATGGTAACTATTGAATTGACTGAGAAAAGAAAAAGTTAATCTATATAGTTTAGAACGGTAAATATTTTTATATTTGCTGTCCTAATTAGGGTGTCGTGGCCGAGTGGCTAGGCAGTGGTCTGCAACACCATCTACAGCGGTTCGAATCCGCTCGACACCTCAAAGAACCTTCAGTTAACACTGGAGGTTTTTTTATGCTTTAAATTTTAAGAAAATTATAGTAATGTTTTTAGCGGTTCGAAGCTGCTAGAAACCTCAAAAGAGCCATCGGTTAACGCTGGAGGTATTTTTATATTTTAATTTTAAGAAAATTATAGTAATGGTTTAAGAGGTTCGAAGCTGCTCGATAACTTAAAAAGAGTTACTTTTTTAAGTGACAAGATTATTTAGTCAATACAAACTCACTAAAACTAATTTTAGGTCTTGTATCGTTACCTTCTGTATAAACACCAGCTTTTAAATAATATGATGTTGCATACGAATTCCAGTTAATTGATGGTGTAAACGTATGGTTTTTAGTACCACTTGTAGTTACTACAGAAAACTCAGTAACACCATTTTCTATTAATACAGTGACATTTAAAATAGAACCTTCTATATATTCTGGTCCAGTAATGGTAGTGTAAGTAGAAGTATCTATTGGATTATTAGATAGTTTAAATTTAATTTTAAGATCATTATCTATATAGACACGAACTAATGGTCTTTCTACACCATTACCTCTATTATGTACTTGCGCAATAGTCACACCATTTTCTGGTATTAAATCTACTTTTGCTGTATACTCTAACTTTTTATAAACATTAAGATCTTTTTCTTCTCCAGGTCTTTCTTTAAGTTCTGTACGTTTTCCATCACTTTCTTTACTTTCAAATACCATATTATTATCTTCCATATAGAAAAAATCTGTAGGATTAAAAGTAGAAGCGGTTTCTGAAACTGTAGATCTGTCTGGTGTGTTCCAACTTGTTTCAATTTGTAAAGTCTCTAAGTTAAAATTATCTCCGGGTAAACTACTAACATTTGTAGTGTTTGAAATAGATGTACTATTAGTATTTTGTTGTGTATTACTAGTTGTTTCTGCTTCATCTTTAGAGCATCCAGACATAAGAATTAATGCAATAAGCGATGTTAAAGTTATAATTTTCATTTTTTTTACTAAACTATCAAAAAAATTAACCTTACAAAAATTAAATACTTATTTCACCTTAACATAATACCTTAAATACTTGTTAGTTATCGTATGATCTGCATTTGATGCATCTGATACTAATTGAAAAAAGTAACGCTCATTATTATAGTCTACAATTCTAGCAGTACCAATAACATTGGTTTTAGAATTATTTTTAATTTCGAAATCTATTCTATCTAAATCGTTTGTAGCTGTATTGAGAGTTAACGGCGTTTTTACAACTAATGAACTACCTGGATAATTATTAATTAATTGATTTCTAAATGCTTTCCATTGTTCTAACTGATCTAAATTTTTATCTATTTTTAATTTATTACAAATAAAATAATAACCTCTAGATGTAGCTTTTATTGGGAGTTCGTTATCGTCGTTGTAAATAGTTAACCTAAATCTTTTAGGGAGTTTTAATTTTACTTTAGAATTTAAAACAATAATAGTATCTGTTTCCATTTTTCTAGAAAACTCTGCTTTACTATTATTTTTACTTAAGTAATTTATGGTTGGCACTTTATTTCTCCTTTCTTGTGCTTTTTCTAACTGTTTAAGGTAATCTTGTTCGTATTGAGAAGGCTTTGGATTACTATTATCTAAACTAGAAACAGTACGTGCTATTTTAAAAAGAAATATAGCTACTGTTAATACAATAGAACCACCAATCCAGAATGGACTTTTACTTTTTACTTCTTTTCTACTTTGTTTAATGTAGGGCTGCTCTTGTCTTTTAGGCTCTGTAGAGGCTTTAAAAGTAGCTTTAGGCTTTCCTTTTATAAAATCTTTACAAGTGTATTTAAAATTTGGTTTTTGGTTTGTTAATCCGCAAAGTGTCCCAAAACGATCGTCTACTTTTTTATTAATGCATTTATTACAATATTTAAGTCTGACTTGTTCTTGAGATTCCATTAAATTAAGAGTTTTTTAATGGGTTTGTTCTTCGATTTTTTCGAAAATTTCTTGAGGGTTTAATTTATCTTTTGGAAGAAAACCTTTAATAATAAGTACTGTTCCACAAACTACTAAAATAAGACCAAGAAAACGTTTAACCTTAATAATAGCTGTAGGTGTAAGTTTATTTTTTAACTGCTTTGCTAACAAAATTTTAAAAAGATCTGTAACAAAATATGCAGTAATCATTGCTCCAAAAAAGACAACAAATCTATTAGTATCATTTTCTAAACTAGGCCCAACAACTATAATAATACCTAACCAGAAAACTAATACTCCAACATTAATAAAGTTTAAGAAAAAACCTTTGATAAATAGTTTTATATAGTTTGTTTTAGGAATCACTATTTTCATAGTTTCTATAGCTTCCTTTTTAGGTTTTTTAAAGTAAATAATAAAACCATAAATAGCCAAAATAGTACCGCCAAAGACATAAAGACCTGGTTGGTTACTTAAGTTTTCTAATAATTGAAAGCTAGAAAAATAAGCAATACCAATAAATAATATGTCTGCAACAATAACACCCAAATCGAATGCTAATGCTGCTCTAAAACCTTTTATTACGCTGGTTTCTAAAAGCACAAAAAACACAGGCCCGATCATGAAAGCTAAAAAAAAGCCTAATGGTATTGCTGCCTGAATATCTTCTATCATAAAAAAAATTAAATCTTGTTATTACAAAGTAAAGAAATTATGTGGTTAAAGTAAAGAATTAACTGTTTTTAGTATTTAAGAGGTACTATTAAACAAAAAAAAGCTTCAGAAAAACTGAAGCTTTAGTATACTTTTTAAAGTGTTTTAAACTCTAATTCTTTATTTTTATTTTTCCTCCAAACGTATTCTTTTTCTTCACGTTTTTAGGATTTCCGAAGATATAAATATCTCCTCCTGCAGTTACTTTAGCGTCTACATTTTCACTAGCATTTACATCTGCTTCTCCTCCAGCACTTACTTTAATTTTAGTGTTTTCTGTAACAAACTCTCTACCTTGATAAATACCTCCAGTATTAATAGTAATCTCTTGAGATTTAGCTTTTCCTTTAGTTTCTATAATACCACCAGAAACAGCTCTAACTTCCACTTTTTTAACATCTAATCCCATTCTTAGTATAGCACCTTCTTGTGCGCGAAGCTCTATTTTATCTTGCACTATTAATTCGTTTCCAAAAATTTTAGCACCTTCATTACCGTCTATAACTTCAATAGTTTTGTAATGTACAGCAACAAATGTTTTTGTACCATCAAACGTACGCTCTAATTTCATGCGTACTTTTAAAATACCATTTTTGTTTATTATTTCAACATCGTCTGCATCTTGACCTGATACAATAACTTTGTTTTCTTCAGATTTAACTAAACTAATATGAATTAAATCGTAAACTTTAACGGTTGTAAAATCTCCTACACCTATCTCTTTTGGATTTTGAGAAAAGACAGAAATTGTTATAAAAAGAAATAATACTGATGCAAATTTTTTCATTGTAAATAGTGTTTCTTTAAAGAGTATTAAAAATTAAAAGTGTTACACTTTTATAAAATTATTTTTCTGAAACTACGTGTACAGCAGTTCCAGTAACAGATACCATAGTCATTGCTAAATTAGGATTTGTTTCTAAATCTAACGTTATACCCACAACAGCATTTGCATTTAATTTTGCTGCATTATCACTTAATTTTTGAAATGCTTGCTCTTGAGCTTCATTCATTGTTACTTCTACAGATTCGTAATATTTATCCATTTTAAAGCTAAACGATGCTTTTCTAACATTTACACTTACACCTGTAACAATGCCTTTATATTCAATTATTCTAAATCCTTCTATTGAGTTTGTTGTTGTTAAAACCATAATTTTTGTTTTTTATTAGTTGACTGTTTTATAAAAATGTTACAGTATTTATTTTTTTACTAATGAAGAATTTAAATAAAAAAAGTATCGAGAAACTAATATATTATTAAATAGCTTTTCGATACAATTCTCTTTTATATAATCACCCGAAGTGACAAATTATTAAGCTTTTGGCTTACCTATTAATTCGAAATCTAAGTGACGTTTTACTAAATCTGCATTTTTAACTTTTACAATAACCTCGTCTCCAAGTTGATACATGGTTTTTGTTTTCTTACCAATTAATGCAAACTGCTCTTTATCAAACTCGTAATAATCACCTTTAATATCTCTGGTTCTTACCATTCCTTCGCATTTGTTAGATACAATCTCCACATAAATTCCCCAATCTGTAACACCAGAAATTACACCTACAAATTCTTCATCTTGATGATCTTGCATGAATCTAATTTGCATGTACTTAATAGAATCTCTTTCGGCTTTTGTTGCCAAATATTCCATGTTACTTGAGTGTTTACAACGCTCCTGATAAATTTCTGCATTAGCAGTTTTTTCACCGTCTAAATAACGTTGTAATAATCTGTGTGCCATAACATCTGGATAACGACGAATTGGCGATGTAAAGTGACTGTAATAATCGAAAGCTAAACCGTAATGACCAATATTTTTGGTAGTATACTCTGCTTTAGACATGGTTCTAATTGCTAAAGTATCTACTAAATTTTGTTCTTTTTTACCTTGAACATCATTTAATAACTGATTTAAAGAGGCCGCTATGCCATCTTTACTATTAAAGTTAAGCTTATGCCCAAATTTAGAAACAACGCCTTGTAAAGCCATTAATTTCTCTTCATTTGGCTCATCATGCACTCTGTAAACAAAAGTTTTCTCTGGTTTTTGTTTTCCAACAAATTCTGAAACCTTTCTGTTTGCTAATAACATAAACTCTTCAATAAGTTTATTAGCATCTTTACTCGTTTTAAAGAATACGCCTACTGGATTTGACTCTTCATCTAAATTAAATTTTACTTCAACTTTATCAAAAGAAATAGCACCATCACGCATACGTTTACCACGCATAATTTTTGCTAGTTCGTCCATTTTCAAAACAGCATCTGCAATGGCTTGATCTGTTTTGTATTCTTTTCCTGTTAAAGAAACTTCGGCAGGAATAGTATTATTTTTATTTTCAATAATGGCTTGTGCTTCTTCGTATGCAAAACGTGCATCAGAATACGTTACCGTTCTACCAAACCATTCGTTTTTAATTTCGGCTTTATTATTCAATTCAAAAACAGCAGAAAAAGTATATTTTTCTTCGTGTGGACGTAATGAACATGCACCATTAGAAAGTATTTCTGGTAACATTGGTACTACTCTATCTACTAAATAAACAGAAGTTGCACGCTCGTAAGCTTCATCGTCTAAAACTGTTCCTTCTTGTAGATAATGCGAAACATCTGCAATATGAATCCCTATTTCGTAATTACCATTTTCTAAAACGGTAAACGATAAGGCATCATCAAAATCTTTAGCATCTTTAGGATCTATTGTAAAAGTTAAATCCTTTCGCATATCTCTACGCTTCGCTATTTCTTCTGGTTTAATGTTTAAATCTATATTATTTGCGTAGTCTTCAACTTCTTTTGGAAACTCGTAAGGCAAACCGTAGTCTGCTAAAATAGCATGAATTTCGGTATTATGTTCT
Organism: uncultured Lacinutrix sp.; assembly: GCF_947500605.1. Classification (GTDB taxonomy): domain Bacteria; phylum Bacteroidota; class Bacteroidia; order Flavobacteriales; family Flavobacteriaceae; genus Lacinutrix. The sequence goes on from NZ_CANMSJ010000003.1 coordinate 38,124, forward strand.
CCTGCTTTTCCTAAAACTTTAAGAACTTTTCCGTTGGGAGAATCGGCTTTTTCTGGCCATTCTTCCATAGAAACCAATACTTTATCGCCGTCTTCAGCATTCATAGTTTTATTAATTGGTACAAAAATGTCTGTTTTCATTTTATTACCATCAACTACTACAAAAGCAAAATTCTTTTTAGCATGTACTTGAATAATACCTACATATTCTGTTTTAGCACGCTTAATAATTTTAATGATTTCGCCCTCTTGTTTACCTTGTTTTCTACGTTTGTAAACATAAAGTTCTACTTCGTCACCATTTAAAGCTTTGTTAACATTGTTAGATGCTATGTAAATATCGTCTTCAAAATCATCGCAAATAACGTAACCGTTACCACGTTGAGCAGCATCAAAAATACCAATATGATATTCTGTACTATTTGCTATTTGAAATTTACCACGATCTACTTCTTTAATCTCTTCTTTAGCTTTAAGTTGCGCTAATTTTTTTATAATTTGGTTACGACTACTAGCATCGTTAACGTCTAGTATAGCACCAATTTGTTTATAGTTGAAATATTTATTTCTATCTTTTTTTAAAATACTAAGAATTGTATTTGTAAGGTTGGAAATCTTGTTATGTGAAGGTTTCCTGTGTTTCTTTTTTGTCATTTAATTTGTAATCTATTGAATCTCTGAGTTAAATGAGATTCTGTTATTGAAAACTTAATTGTTGGAGAAGATATGCTATCTCGATATCTCGAGAAGAACAATTTATAAAGCTCTTTTATTTTCAATAAAAAGTGTCTTTTTTAATTAAGCTTATACAAATTTACGTTTTTTATATTAAATCGAAGTTTCTTTAATATTAAGTTAACGTAAAAACATATTAGGTTAACTGTTTACAATAGAACTCTTATTTATTTTTATTCTATAATTCTTCGTTTAATAAAACAGAATACCTTTTTAGTTTATTTAAACAAGTTTAGGTTACTCTACTATTTCAAGTTTAAATAAGAATTGAAATCAAACTCAATTTTAGAGTTATACACATATATACTATATATTACTTTTCTTTCTTTAAAATTTAAAAAAAAAATAATGATTATGATAGCTTGTGAATAGCGGTATAACTTTTTTGCGTTTTCATTGTGTAGGTTACTTTTCTGTTAATACTAACACCTTATTAACTATTTAATGTCTTGATTTTTATATAAGTTAATAGGGTTATTAACAACTGTTGATAACCTATGTTCACATCGTATTTTTAATAAGTATTTTATTTTTTTGTGTTTGTATGTGCATTTTTTTTAATGATAAATAACCTAAAGAAAACTGCTAACTTTTTTGGTAGTTTAGTTTACGTTTTGGTTTGGAAAATTAACTGGATATTCCTAATAAAAGTTTTAAAAAACAATGATAAGATATTAACAAGTAATCATTATTAAAAGGTATAGTTGTTAACAGTGATTTCTATTTCATTAAAAAAGAGACTAAAAATTATAATTTCAATGCTTTTAAACATTAAGTAATTGTTAGATTTATAATAAGTTAAGCCTTAAAATTTATTGTGTTTTTCAAAAATAAAACTTTTACATAAGTTCATTAATATTACTTATTAATAGTTGCAAGCAATTATTAACTTTACACTTTTAACACACACACAACTCTATTTCTATATAATATAGAAACTTAAAAAAACTACTATGACAATTTCAATTGGAAACGATCACGCCGGAACAGATTACAAATTTGCTATTATTAAACATTTAGAAGGAAAAGGAATTACAGTAACAAATCATGGAACAGATGCTAGCGATAGTGTAGATTATCCAGATTTTGTACATCCTGTTGCTAACGATGTAGAAAGTAAAAAAGCAGATTTTGGTATCCTTATATGTGGTAGTGCAAATGGTGTAGCCATGACTGCTAATAAACACCAAGGTATTCGTGCAGGAATTTGCTGGACTAGTGAAATTACAGCATTAACAAGACAACATAATAATGCTAACATTATTTGTATTCCAGCTCGCTACACAGCCGTACAACAAGCAATTGCTATGGTTGATACTTTTTTAGAAACAGAATTTGAAGGCGGAAGACACCAAAATCGCGTAGATAAAATACCTTGTTAATTGACAGATAACCACTCACATAACCACACGCAAGATCACAGCGATTTAAAAGGTAGAAATTTATTAATTTCTATTCTTTTAAACATTGTAATAACTATTGCGCAGGTAATTGGTGGATTATTATCTGGTAGTTTAGCTTTATTAAGTGATGCATTGCATAATTTTAGCGATGTTATTTCTTTAATTGTAAGCTATGTAGCTGAAAAATTATCTAAAAGAAAAGCGTCTTTACACAAAACCTTTGGTTATAAACGTGCAGAAATTTTAGCTGCTTTTATTAATGCATCTACATTAATAATTGTAGCTATTTTATTAATTATAGAAGCTATTAAACGTTTTCAAAATCCTCAAGAGATAGAAAGTGATTTGGTAATTTGGCTTTCTTTTATTGCCATTTTAGGTAATGGATTTAGTGTTTTATTACTAAAAAAAGATAGCAAATCTAACATGAATATGCGAAGTGCATATTTACACTTACTTACTGATATGATGGCTAGTGTAGCTGTTTTAATTGGTGGATTGTTAATGAAATTTTATCAACTATTTTGGGTAGATAGTGCACTTACTTTTATAATTGCTGTATACCTTATATATATGGGATTCGATTTATTAAAAGAATCTACCAAAGTACTTATGCTGTTTACACCAGACTCCATACCAATTGATGAAATTGTTAAGGAAATTAATGCGATAGATGATATAAGTAATGTACACCACATACATGTTTGGCAATTAAATGAAGATGAAACACATTTTGAAGCTCATGTAGATTTTGAAAAAAATATAACGTTAACAGAGTTTGATGTTATTCTTTCTAAAATTGAAGCACTCCTTTTTAATAAATTTGAAATCAATCATATTAATATTCAACCAGAATTTGGAAAGGATGATGTTAAGGATGTGATAGTTCAGGATTAAAAGCTAATGTTAATAACTACAAAATATGCTAGAAATTAAAGTAAAAACCTTTCAGGAATTAACAACTACAGAATTATATAACTTACTTCAATTAAGAAGCGAGGTTTTTGTTGTAGAACAAGACTGTGTCTATCAAGACATAGATGGTAAAGATCAAAAAGCATTACATGTAATTGGTTATAAAAACAATAAAATAGTTGCTTATACGCGCTTATTTAAACCAGGTGATTATTTCAATTTATCTAGCATTGGTAGAGTAGTGGTCTATAAAAATGAAAGACAATATAAATACGGTTATAATATTATGGAAGCGTCTATAAAAGCCATAGAAGAGCACTATAATACAACTGAAATAAAAATTTCGGCACAATGTTATCTTAAACGTTTTTATAATAATTTAAATTTCTTTGAAATAGGAGAAGAGTATTTAGAAGATGGCATACCACATATTGGAATGCTTTATAAAAAATAAAAAAGTCAGTGCATTACACACTGACTTTATAAAAGTAATAACTCTACTAAAAATTATTTACTTAAAAATATTTGGTACTTGTATAACACTTTCAAATATAGTGCAAACATAAGCATACCAAATAGTTATAAAAAATATTTTAGTCAATCGTCATTATTATTTGTTTAAAAACATAAACTAAGGCAAAAAATAAAAGCATTCGATTAATAGTAGTGTTGTTATCGATTAGTCAAGGCTATATTTTAAATATAAAGTATAAAAAAACGATCTTAATTAAGATCGTTTTTTTATGTCTTCTATAAATTTTTACTAATTATTTTTGCCAACGTAAGTAACTAAAATTTCTACACGTCTATCGAACTTAGGCTCGCCACCAAGTGGAAACTTTCTTCTCATACCAACAAATTTCATTCGTTTTTTTTCGACTCCTTTTCTTTCAAGATAATCATAAATATATTTAGCTCTAGCTAAAGATAAATTACGTTTTCCTGTTTTTTTATCTACTGCATCTCTACTGTTTTGTGTACAACAAACATGACCTTGAATAGTAAAATATACACCTTTATTATCAAGCATAATATTTGCAAGTTCAAGCAACGTTTTTTTAGAATCTGACGTTACATAGCTATAGTTAGTTTTAAAGTAAATTTTATCTAAACGTATTTTATCACCTTTTTTTATGGTGCCTTTTTTAATATCGTCTGTTGTTTTTTCTTTGTTATCGCCTGCTGTTTCAGCTTCTTCTTTTGTATTCTCTACAATGGCTTCAACAGGTTTTATAGGAAGTTTTTTGCTTACTATTATCTCTACTTTACGGTTAAGCCCACGAATTTGACTGACTTCATTTTCATTTAAAACCTTTAAAAGTATTTCGCCTTTACCATTAACATTTGTAATTAAATTAGGATCTATTCCATAACCAGCAAACATTTCTTTAATAGCATTTGCTCGATTTTGAGACAATTCGAGGTTGTATTCGTTAGAGCCTCTATCGTCTGTAAATCCATAGATTGAAACCTTTTCCACAGCAATGGTATCTAATTGAGAAATAAAGAGTAATAGTCTATTTTCTTCGGTTAAAGGAACAACATACCTATCTGTATCAAAATAAACATCGTGAGTAAATTCATTTTGAGAAAACCCAAGCTGAGTAATAAATAGAAGTATGGGTATTAAGTATTTCATTTCTTTTAAAAGGATATTAAATATATTGATTTCTCAATAATTTATCTATTAGTTTAGGTAACGTTGATATTTAGAGGTGTTTGCTAGTATTTCTGTAGCTTTTTTAATCTCTTTGTTATGTATTTTATAATACTCGTACAAACCTTCTCTATAAACGTAACGTTTTATTATTTCGTCGCTTAATAAGCCAATAAGTTGAGATTTGTTATCATCGATAGCTTTTAATTTTGAATTATTTAAATTGTGAATTAAAGTATTGTAATCACGTTGTATATCATCGTCTAAATTCTCTGTTTTAGCAACTTCTAATGCTTTGTTAAGTGACTTTTCGGTATCTGTTTCAAAAGAAAAATCTGAAGTTTTTAAGAAGTTTTTAAAATCACTAAAATCTGAATCTGTTAATTTCCAGTTATTAATATCGCTAATATTTTTATTGTTATAATAGTATTTAGTAGCGTAATCGAAAACACTTTGATTGCTTAAAATAGCTTTTGTAATTGCAGAGTTTTTAGAATAATCTAAAACTTCGTCTGGTAAAACACCGCCACCGTCAAATACTTTTCTACCATTTTTAGTTTTAAATACATGGTAATCTTGTTGTTTTACACGAACAGCATTTCCTTTTTCATCTTTATTCCAATAGTCTAAAGCTTGAATACAACGACCAGAAGGTGTGTAATAGCGAGAAATAGTTACTTTTAACTGTGTACCATAGGTTAATTTTTTAGGACGTTGTACAAGGCCTTTTCCAAAACTTCTAGCACCTACAACAACACCTCTATCTAAATCTTGTATTGTTCCAGAAACAATTTCACTTGCCGAGGCACTTTTACCGTTAATAAGTACCACTAATGGTATTTCTGTATCTATTGGATCTTTTTTTGTGTAATACGTTCTGTTGTATTTTTTTACTTTAGATTTCGTTGTAACTACCAATTGGCCTTTAGGCACAAATAAGTTTACAATATTTACAGCTTCGTTAAGTAAACCTCCTGGGTTTCCGCGTAAGTCTAATATAATACTTTTGGCACCTTGTGCTTTTAAATCTTTTAAAGCATAACCTGTTTGTTGCGAAGCTTTAGCGTTAAATTTACTAAGTACAATATAACCTGTAGTTTCATCAATCATAGAAAAATGTGGTACAGCATCAATTTCAATCTCACTACGTTTTACCGTTGTATTTGTTTCTTTACCTTGTCTTAAATAGGTTATTTCAGCAGATGAATTTGGCGGACCTTTAAGTAGGTTTCCTGCATCTTCTTTATAATCTGTTACAGTTTGTCCATCTATTTTAATAATCTCGTCTCCTGCTTTTAATCCTGCTTTATCTGCTGGATAGCCTTTGTAAGGTTCTACTATTAATAATTTATCTTTTAAAATACGTACTTGTGCTCCAATACCAGTATAGTCTCCAGTTCTTTGAATTCGTGCTGCTTCTACATCTTGCTCGTTATAAAACTTAGTATAAGGATCGAGTTCGTTTAACATGTTTTTAATGGCATTATCCATTAAATCACCAGGATTTGTTTCGTCTACATAATTCATATTCAGTTCTTTAAAAAGAGTGGTGAATATTTCAATTTGCTTTGCAATCTCGAAAAAATCGTTGTTATAGGTTTTAAAAGCAGAGCCTGTAATTAATATTGTAAGCGCTAATACAGGAATGAGAACTTTTTGTTTTAATAGATTTTTCATTTTTTCATTTTTTTCTTATACCATTTTCTAATAAAAAATATTCCAATACTAAGTAGAATTAGAAATGGCCAAATATTTAATACACCAAGGAAAAAGTAAGATAAACCATTAAAACCAGATTTTAATGCTTTTCCCATTTTTGAACCATAAGATTGGGTGATTTTAGAACTTGTTGTAGTTTTATAAAAGGTTATGTTTATTGTACTTAATGCTACTTTATTATTTAAGTATTTTAAACGGCCTTGCTTGGCTTCAATTTCTTCACGAATACTAGAGAGTTCTCTCTCTATTTCTAACATTTCTTTTACATTTTTTGCTTTAGAAAGTAATTGTAAATAACGTGTTTCTAGTACCCTTTTGGCTCCTAACCTTGCTTCAAGGTCTATAAATTCTTCAGTAACGTCCTTAGACGAAATGCTTTTACTATCAAAATATTCTACAGATTTACTTATAGAATCTATAGTGTTTTGAAAACCATTAGTTGGTACTCTAACAATAAGAGTTCTTATGCTTCTGTTATAATTTTTAGAAGCATTATCGTTTTGTATAACACCATTATTTTGTTTTACGTAACGTTGAATATTATCGAAAGTTTTATCTAAATCGTTAGTTTCGAATTCTAGATAAGATTCTTTTATAATTTTTTGAGATGTTTCTTTTGGAACAGACATATTGTAAGTCACTTCCATTTCTTCAATAGTGTCTTCTATTTCGTAATCACCAGAAGTATTAACAAGACCTAATACTCCACTATCATTTTTATAATAGCTAGGTTCTTGATGACAACCAAATAATATTAGAATTACAACAATGGATAGATATACACGCATGAGTATTATTTTATTTAGATAGAAACTTAGTTAAAAGTGCCTTCATTTTTGTGTTTATTAATTCAAAATCTGGCATGTCTTTACTAATATATAAAATCATTAACGTATAATCGTTAACTTCATTATTAATTAACACAGGTTTATTTAACCTATAAGCTTCACGAAGTAAGCGTTTTATACGAATTCTATCTACTGCACGTTTAAAATTTCGTTTACTAACCGAAACGCCAACTTTACGAGAATCGCCATGTTTTAAATAGACTAACCGCAAAGGATATGCCGAAACCGATTGCCCGTCGAGAAATAATTTTTCGATGGTTTTCTGGCTTTTAAGTTTTTCGTGTTTATTATACGTCAGTTTCATAGTTTTCAAAGGTAGTAATGCTATTGTAATAAAAAAATCTAATAATACACCTTTTATACTATTTAAAACGTGCTTAAAATGTAATGTTTTCTTTTTATTTAAGACTTATAGAAAAAAGAAAAATATGTCATTAACACAATTATTAAAAGAACATGCAGAGGAATCTGCAGCAAAATATCCAGAAGAAGTTAAAGCTATAATGCAAAATGCTATAGACGATTTAGAAGTTTCTAGTTTAACTACTAATGCATTAAAAACAGGAGATATTTTCCCAAGTTTTAATTTACCAAATGCAAAAGGAGAAGTTATTAGTTCTTTAAGTTTACTAGATAAAGGACCATTAGTTATTGCTTTTTATCGTGGTGGTTGGTGTCCATACTGTAATATTGAATTAAAGGCATTACAAAATGCTTTACCTCAAATAAAAGAAAAAGGAGCGCAACTTATTGCTATAAGTCCAGAAAGTCCAGATAACTCTTTAACTACTAAAGAAAAAAACGAATTAAGTTTTGAAGTTCTTACAGATAAAGATAACAGCTTTGCTAGAGACTTAAGTTTGGTTTATAAATTACCAGATAGTTTAATAGCTTTATATAATAAATTTGGGCTTAGTTTAGATGAAAGCCAAGGAAATTCAAATTCCGAATTACCAATAGCAGCAACTTATGTTATAGATACTAATGGAAAAATTATGTATCATTTTCTTAAAGAAGATTATAAGCTTCGTGCAGATCCATTAGCAATATTAGAAGTACTTTAAATAGAAAGTAGGTTATATAAAAAAGCCTCATCTTAAGATGAGGCTTTTTTAGTTTCTAATATAAGTAGTTATTACTTCGTATTATTTTCTCTGTTAATATCTGCCATTATATTTTTAGCATCAATTTCTACGCTCTTAACAGCCTTTTTAGCTTTAAAAGAGTATGTTGGGTGTGCCCAAGACCAATCTGCCATTACAGTAGCTGTAGTTGGCTTTTCGCCACGCATCATTTGTAGCGGTATGTATATACTTTCTGTAGTACCATCTGTATAAGTTACTTCAAGATCTATTGGCATTGGCATTTCGCCAATACGCTCTAAAGTTACAGTATTACCTTCAATAGTTTTTACGCCATAGTCTATAGTATTTGTAGTCATAGTCCAGTCTGTTAAATACCATTCTAATTCTAAACCAGATACTTTTTCTGCAACACGAATAAAGTCGTTTGGTGTTGGGTGTTTAAAAGACCAATCTGTAAAATATTGTTTTAAAGTTTTCTTTAAATTGTCTTCACCAATAACATAACCTAATTGTGTTAAGAAAACTGAACCTTTGTTATAAGCTGTTATACTATAAGCCATATTAGTTTCGTAACGGTCTGCATGTGTACTTTGTGGTTTTTCTTTTCCAGATTTTGCTAAGTAGTTATAACCTCTGTATGCACTTGCAGCAGGATTATCGGCATTCTTTTTATTAATAAAATCCATTGCATGGTCGCTAATGTAGCTTGTAAAACCTTCGTCCATCCACTCGTGCTTAGCTTCGTTTGTTGCTAATAAAAACTGAAACCAAGTATGTGCTAATTCGTGAGCTGTAACACCTACTAAGCTACCAAATTTACGTTTACCAGTAATTAAAGTACACATTGCATACTCCATTCCACCATCTCCACCTTGAATTACAGAGTATTGATCGTAAGGATACTTACCAATATGCTCGCTAAAATACTGCATCATTTCAACCGTTTTAGATTGAAGGTTTTTCCAATTTTCTAAGTTTTCTGCAGGTAAATCTTTTTTGTAAAAGAAATTTAACATTGGCCCGTTAGGCACTTGCATTGTATCGTGAATATAATTTGGATCTGCAGCCCAAGTAAAATCGTGAACATTTGGTGCTTTAAAATGAAGCGTTTTCTTATCTCCTTTTACAACAGGATTTGGTTGTAAGTATCCTGTACCTCCAACAACATAATCTTTATCGATAGTTAGTTTTAAATCAAAATCTCCCCAAACACCATGAAATTCTCTTCCTATGTATGGGTAAGCATGCCATCCTTCAAAATCATATTCAGATAATTTTGGATACCATTGCGTCATTGATAATGCAACACCTTCGGCATTGTTTCTACCAGAACGTCTAATTTGAACAGGTACTTGCGCATCAAAAACCATATCGAAAGTTACACTTTCTCCAGGCTGTATTGCTTTATTTAAAGTCACTTCTAAAACAGTTCCAGCAGTAATGTGCTTAACAGTACTTCCGTTTTGTTTAAGAGATGTTACATTTATGTAACCTATTTCATTAGGCTTTAAAGTACTTATTCTACTTTGTTTTTCACCATTTACTTCGTTTACCATTCTACCATCTGGATCTACAATAGACTGTAATCTAGCGTCCATGTCACTACCTGGTTGAAAAGCATTAAAATATAAATGATAGAATACTTTATCTAAAACGTCTGGCGAATTGTTTGTATAAACTAATTTCTGTTTTCCTTGATATTGGTAGTTATTAACATCCATATCAATTTCCATTTTATAGTCTACACTTTGTTGCCAATATGTAGATTTTGAAGATGAAGAACTAACAGCTGTTGCACTACTTTGAGTAGTATTTGTAGTTGTAGACACACTTTTAGATGAGCCACAACTCACTAAAAACAATGAAGCTGAAAGACTAAAAAGAAGAACTTTTTTCATTTTAAAAAGGTATTTAAATAAAAAAGCCTCAGTAATTTTTGACTACTGAGGCTTTTTTGTGTTATTATTTTATTTAGATAATTGAGAAGCCATAATTAATGCATTATAAACATTAACCATTTTTCCAGATTTTGTTAAATCACCAAATGGTCTTACATCTTCTGTATTACCACCAACAACAACTTTAGTATTGATAGCTAAACCAGAGTCCATAATAACTTGCTTAACCTGTGCAGCAGTTAATTTTGGGTATTGAGACCAAACTAAAGCAGCAACACCAGCTACAGCAGGAGAGGCCATAGATGTTCCACTAATAGCTTTATATTCATTCTCTGGGAATGTAGAGTAAATTTGTCCTCCTGGAGCAAAAACATCTACGTTTTGTTTTCCGTAGTTAGAAAAATTAGCAACCATACTTGTACCGTATTTAGGAGCTAATGCACCAACACGAATGTAAGTATTACTAATTTCTACATAATTTACATTATCGTCTGGAAAGTTAGGTTCTGTATCTACATCTTCGCTAGAGTTACCAGCAGCATGCACAAAAACAACACCTTTATCACTAGCGTATTTTATAGCATCTCTTACCCAATCAGCATGAGGAGAAAAGCTTTTACCAAAACTTCCATTAATTACTTTAGCACCATTATCTACTGCGTATCTAATTGCTTTAGCAACATCTTTATCATACTCATCACCGTTTGGTACAGCACGAACAGCCATAATTTCAACATTGTTAGCAACACCATTTGCTCCTAAACCATTGTTACGTTCTGCAGCAATAATTCCGGCAACGTGAGTTCCATGACTTTCAGTTTTTTTAACTGGCATAACGTTTCCGTTACCATATCCAGGCTTATCATTCCAATCGTCTGGATTATCACCTGTTTTACGTCCTTTAAAATCTTTATTTAAGTTAAAAGCAACTTGGTCTCCATAATAGTCTACACCACCTTTAACCTGCTCTAAAACTTCTGGTAAAGATTTAGCACCTCTTGCATACATACCTGTTGCAGTTTCTGCAGCAGCTTTTAATGTTGCATCTTCAGTTGTAATAGCTGCTACTTCTTTAGATGTATAATCTTCTTTTTTAAAATGAGCTGCTAATGCTTTGTGTGCACCTTCGACAGAGTTGTAAATACCTTCGTATTGTTGCTTTCCAGCTACAGCTGCATTATAATCTGTATCGTATTTTGCTTTAGCTTCAGCATATCTTGGAGCACTTGTGTCTCCACTAGCTACTAAACGAATATATTCTAATTGCTCATCGTATCCATCACCAAGAAAGTTCCAACCATGGATATCATCAATATAACCATTTTTATCGTCGTCAATTCCGTTACCAGGGATTTCCTTTTTGTTAGTCCAAAGAACACCATCTAAATCTTCGTGAGAAATATCAATTCCAGAATCGATAACTGCAACAATAATTTTTTGTCCTTTTTTACCTTTAATAATTTCAGAGTATGCTTTATCAACACTCATTCCTGGAATAGTATCTTTTGCAAGATCTAAATGTCCCCAATTTTTAGCTTCAGCATCTGTAAGAGCTGCTTCTTTAAGAGGTGAAGTGTCGATGTTTTCAACAGGAGTTGTTAAAATTGGTGCTCCACCACCACAGCTAGATAATAAGGTCGCTGAGAATACAGAAAACAAAAGTGTTTTATTAATTAATTTCATTGTAAAAATATGTATTAGTAGTTATAAATTAAAAATTTCGTTGCAAGTATAAGTGTCTTTTAAACGGACTCCTTTTTCTGTGTTTTGTACAGTAATTAACTCATTGTGCGCATCGTGTTCCAAAAATAGGTAATAATTATTAGTTGCTGCCAGATTCAAGAATTTTTCTTTCTCGTCTAAAGTCAGTAAAGGCCTTGTGTCATAGCCCATTACAAAAGGAATTGGCAAGTGTCCAACTGTAGGTAATAAATCTGCCATAAAACAGATGGTTTTACCCTTATAATTAATCATTGGAATCATTTGTTTTTCGGTGTGCCCATTCGCAAAAAAGATATCGAATCCTAAAGCAGAATTTTTTAGAATGTCTTCAGAATGACCTAGTGGAAGTTTAGTAAATTTTAAATGGCCACTATCTTCCATTGGCATAATATTTTCTTTTAAAAATGAAGCAACCTCACGACGGTTAGGTTGTGTTGCCCATTGCCAATGTTTCTCGTTACTCCAAAAATGAGCATTTTTAAAAGCAGGTTCTAAAAGTGTTCTGTCTTTGTTATATTGTATAGATCCTCCGCAGTGGTCAAAATGCAAATGCGTCATGAAAACATCTGTAATATCATCACGATGAAAACCATATTTAGCTAAAGATTTATCTATAGTATCGTCTCCCCAAAGGTGATAATAACCATAAAATTTCTCGCTTTGCTTGTTTCCCATTCCCGTATCTATTAAAATAAGACGATTTCCATCTTCAATTAATAAACAGCGTGCAGCAATATCTATCATATTATTGCTATCCGCAGGATTGGTTCGCGTCCATAGCGATTTTGGTACTACGCCAAACATAGCGCCACCATCTAGCTTAAAATTTCCGGCATTTATAGGATATAAATTCATAGCTGCAAATTATGAAAAACAAAGGGATTGAGAGTAAACGTTAAGTTTTTATTAAGAAACTACTTGTTGTAAACGTTTCCCAAAATCGTAAAGTGCTTTTATTTCTTTAATACTTGCTAGTCGCTCTCGACCAAAAATAAGTAAATCGTGACCATTAGATTCTACATGATAGTATGGGTTACTCTCGAAGAAATGGGTGATTTCATCAGTAAAAAAGTATTGAATTGCTTCAGTGTTTTCTCCAAGTAAATAAAATCTTTTAGAAAAATCGGTATGGTTTACAATAGGAATATCTTTAAAACCAGCAAAAGCATATACTTTTTCAAGAAATCCTTCACGATCTAAAGTAAATTCTGGAATGTTTTTATCTAATTTTATATGAAGCATGGTTGAGCGGATGACTTCTTTCGCAATAAATTCGCCTTCAGAAAACTCGATATCAAAAGTATTTATTGCTTCACTTTCGTTAGATAATTGATTATAAATGTAATTTATTTTTTTAGTTCTAAAAAACAAGAAACCATCTAAAAAATGAGTCTCTCTTTCCTTTTTAGAGACATAATTTAAGTGGTAGTCTTTAGCCAATTCTTCTATAGTTTTTTGGCGACGTGTTAAACTGTTTTTAATAACGTTTGGCACTGGTAATAGGCGACGCAAAGCAAAAGGGTGTTCAGAATCTGTATCGTGTAAATCTAGCCCAAGCACTTCAAAATGACCACCTCTTTTGGTAAACAATTCTTGATAGTTATTAAGATTTTCCATTACTGTGTGATCTACAAATTTGCAAAGAGAAAAATCTACAATTACATCTTCGGTTTCTGGAACTGCATCTAGCTTAGCTTTCAGTTTATAAAAGTTTAGAAAGCTACAAAAGTGTTTTACACTTACATAATAATTACGGTCTTCTTGAAACATTAATACGTTAGGTTTCATTAGGTTTCTACCAAAGAGTTCAAAACTTTTATTAAGTAAAAGATGAATAATAAAAGTAACCAAAACACCAGAAGCAATACCAGAAATTAGTCCAATTTTAAGCGTAACTATAAGAGTAACGAAAAAGATAATAAGCTGCTCTTTACCAATTTTAAAAATTTTAATAATGTTCTCTGGCGAGGCTAATTTATAACCTGTGTAAACCAAAATAGCCATTAAAGCAGGTAAAGGAATACGTTGTAATTGTGAACTAAAAAGTACTATAAAAATGACTAAAAAAGTAGCATGAAAGAAGTTTGAAGAACGATTAGTTCCACCATTATTAACATTTACAGAGCTTCTTGCAATAACGGTTACCACATTTAATCCGCCAAGAAAACCACTACCAACAGTTGCTAAACCTAAAGCTTTTAGGTCTCTGTTTACATTACTACGGCGTTTTTCGGGATCTAATTTATCTACTGCTTTTATACTTAATAAAGACTCTATACTTGCTATTAATGTTAATGCTAAAACACTTGTCCAAAAAGGAATCGTTCCAATTTTACTAAAGTTTACAGTTGGAAGTTGCTCAATAATTTCTGAAAATTCTGGAATACCAGAAATCATATATTCAAGAGCAATAGGATTATTTTCGTGTGCAACAATTTCGAAATAATAACTAAATGCAATTGATAAAATAACAATCCACATGGGAGCAGGTATAAGTTGCAAGTACTTATTTCTAATTTTTGAATAAAAAACCATAATAATAAAACTTATTACTCCGGCTGCTGCTGCATAAAGTAGTCCTGTGTTATTATAATGAATAGCATCGTTTATAGTAAAAGGTATTTCTAATAGATAGTCTATAGTGTCTTCTCGCTTAATACGATGCGCTAACATAATATGAAACTGTTTACCTAAAATAATAAGACCAATAGCAGCTAGCATACCTTGTATTGCAGAAGACGGAAAGAAATCTGCTAATTTTCCTAAACGTAAAAAACCTAGTATTAAAAGTAAAACACCAGAGCAAATTATAGCAGCATATGCGCTTTCTATTCCTAAAGTTGATATTGCAACTAAAAGCACACCAACAAGTCCGTTTCCTGGTCCAGAAATAGTAACATTACTACCTCCTAAAATTGAAACTAAAACACCACCAACTACAGCGGCAATTACTCCCGAAATAGGAGGTGCCTCACTGGCCATTGCCAATCCTAAACCTAAAGGCAAAGCTATAAGGCTAACTACAAAACCAGAAAAAATATTTTTAGGTAATGTTTTAAAAAACACTTTTATGTTGTTCTTTTTTGGGCTCATTGAATAATTAAAACATCGGTTGGTAGCTCGTTTAAAATATGTTCGATATCATGTGGGAACACACGATCCCAAAATGTCATTTTCGTTGGCGGATTCATTACTAACAAATCGGCTCTTGCTATTTGCGCATAATGGCCAATACTATAACCTTGTGTACCAAAAATAGGTTGAGATTTTATAGCAATATCTTTGGTATATTCTTCAGGGATATCTTCTATAATATGGTTAATTCTTGATCGTTCTCTATTACTTAATCTTTCTTTTACAATTTGTGTTTTTCTAAGCGATTTATCATCGTCAATTTTTACATGAATTTCATTTTGCTTTATTTCTTCGACAATGGTTATTTTTTCAGCTTTTAATTTAGCTCCAATGTAAAAAGCAGTAGCAATTGTCTGTTCTGTTTTTGGGTCCATTAAACCATTAACAACAATGTGCTGGCAAGGTACACGCTCTAAAGAAGGATTTATAAGTAATAATAAAGAACACTTTGCACGACGTGTAATTTTTCGAGCAATAGAACCTATATAATAAGTAAAGAATTTTTCTTGTTTTGCGGCACCAATAATAAGTAAATCGATATTTTTTTCTTCCGAAGCATTTAAAATAACATCTACCGGATTACCAGATTTAAAAATGACTTCGTAGTTTAAATTGTCTTTTTTAAAAGGATTTAAAATAATTTTTAGTGTTTTTATTTTGTCTTCTGATTCTTTTCCAACATGAATTAAAACTAATTTACAGTCTAAAAACAACGCTAAACGCGCTGCCTCGTAAAGATTAGCTTTAAGATTTGGTGAAAAGGCAACACCTATACCTATGGTTTTAAATGGTTTTTTAATCAATTAGAAATTATTTGTTAAAAAGTGAAGATAGTATTTTTTGTTATAATGAAACAAGTATATAAGATTTGAAACGGAAGATGTAATTATGATTTAATTATCTTTAACTTTAACATTTTAAAATTTAATAGAGCATATGTTAGAATTAGGAGGAATAATAATATTAGGAATATTAGCACAATGGGTGGCATGGAAGTTTAAAATTCCTGCTATTTTACCATTAATTCTAATTGGTCTTTTAGTAGGCCCAATTGCTGCTGAATTTTTAAGCGAAGATGGCACTAAGTGGATAGAGCCAATATGGAATGGAGAAGAAGGGCTTTTTCCGGGTGAAAGCTTATTCTATTTTGTGTCCTTAGCCATAAGTATTATTCTTTTTGAAGGTGGATTAACACTTAAAATAAGTGAAATAAAAAATGTAGGACCAGTAATTACAAAGCTAATTTCTTTAGGATCCATAGTTACCTTTTTTGGTGCAGCAGTAGCAGCACATTTTGCTTTTTATTTAAGTTGGGAGATTTCATTTTTATTCTCAGGGCTTATAATTGTTACTGGACCAACAGTAATTACGCCAATTTTAAGAAACATTCCATTAAAAAAGGATGTGTCGACAGTATTAAAGTGGGAAGGTATTTTAATAGATCCAATTGGAGCGTTAGTAGCCGTTTTGGTTTTCGAGTTTATTACTGTTGATGTAGGAGGAGAGTTTACAAAAACTGCTTTAATAGAGTTTGGTAAAATTGTATTGTTTGGAGCTACTTTTGGTTTCACTTTTGCTCATGCCATGAACTTTATTATTAATAAAAATTTAGTGCCACATTATTTATTAAATGTATTCGCATTAGCTGCAGTTTTAGGTGTTTTTGTTTTAGCCGATACTTTTGCACACGAATCTGGATTACTAGCTGTTGTTGTTATGGGTATGGTTTTAGGCAACTCTAATGCGCCTTATTTAAAAGAGCTATTATACTTTAAAGAATCTTTAAGTATATTATTAATTTCCATCTTATTTATACTCTTGGCGGCTAATATAAACATGTCAGATTTATATTTAATTTACAACTGGAATACAGCAGTATTATTTGCAGCTGTTGTTTTTATTATTCGTCCAATTGGCGTGTTTTTAAGTACATATGGTTCATCATTAAAATTTAATGAAAAAATCTTTATTAGTTGGGTTGGACCTCGAGGAATAGTAGCAGCAGGTATTGCTTCTCTTTTTGGATTAAAATTAGCAAAAGAAGGTGTTCCGGGAGCAGAATATATAACACCTTTGGTCTTTATGATTGTTTTAGGAACAGTACTATTAAATGCAACTACAGCGCGATTATTTGCAAAAATGATTGGTGTCTTTTTACCAAAATCTAATGGTATATTAATAGTTGGAGCGAGTAAAGTGTCTAGACTTATCGGGCATTATTTAGAATCTAACGGAAGACATGTTGTTTTAATAGACAGTAATCCAAGTAATATTGCAAAAGCAAAAGAATTAGGTTTAGAGGCATTAAATACTAACATCTATTCCGATACTTTAATGGATAATATAGAATTAAACGATGTTGGCTATTTAATGGCACTAACAGGAAGTAACGATGTTAATAAGTATGCCATTAATAAGTTTAGCAAGCAGTTTGGAGAAAATGGTTCTTTTAGATTGGTTAGTGTAGACGAAATGATCGACGATAATAACAACCCAAAAGAAGGCTTGTTTTCGCACACAGACGATTTTAATACACTTAGTAATGTCACTAAAAAATATCCAAGTATTCAGGAAATAGTATTAAGAGATAAAGCGCATTACGATAGCTTAATTGAAATGTCTAATAATGATAAAGATATTATTCCTTTATTTATTAAAAATGATGAATCTGAAATACAGATTATCCCTTCTAATAATAAAGATATTGAAGAAATAGGAGAAAATTTTCACCTCGTGTACTTAGGTAAACCATTTGATGTTGAAGAAGTTGCTAATGAAGAAGCATAACAAGTTGCTTTTAGCAGGAAATATTATTTAAAATGATATTAGCTTATCATACCTATTACAATAACTATATATATTATAAAAAATGTCCTTATTAAAATTTGATTCTATTAGACAAAAGATAATGCCAAAATTTACGCAAGATATTGGCAAGTCTCATTTTAATAATAAAGTAAAAGGCACTAAAAAAACAAAAATTAGTAAAATTTTAATCTGCCGCCCAAACCAAAGGTTGGGAAATATGTTACTAATAACACCTTTAATACAGGAGTTGGTAGCTACTTTTCCAGATTGTAAAATAGACCTTATTGTTAAAGGAGGTGTGGCTAGACCTGTTTTTCAAGAATACGAAAGTGTAAACAACATTATTATATTACCTAGAAAACCGTTTAAAGAGCTATTTAAATATTTAAGAATTTTCTTTTCGGTTAAAGTAAAAAAATACGATTTAGTAATATGTGGAGATAAAGGCTCTTCTTCAGGTAGAATTTTAACCTACTTGTCTAATGCTAAATACAAGGTTTATGGAACATTAGAAAAGACGCCAAATAGCTTTGAAGAGGATTATTATCACATGGCTAAAAACAATGTGTATCTTCTAAGGTATTATCTAGAGCAAATAGGATATGGAATTAATACAAATTCTATTGCTAAATTAGATTTAAAACTTACCGAAAGCGAACTTGTAAATGGTAAAACGATTTTAGATAATTCAGTTATTGATTCTACTAAAAAAACGATACTAATTTTCACCTTTGCTACAGGTAATAAATGTTATTCTAAAGCGTGGTGGAGTACTTTTTATACTGCCTTAAAAACTAAATTTGGGGATACTTATAACATTTTAGAAGTGCTACCAGCAGAAAACGTATCTCAAATAGATTTTAAAGCAGGTTCTTTTTATAGTAAAGATATAAGAGAAATAGCAGCAGTAATTGCAAATGCAGAGCTGTTTGTTGGAGGAGATGGTGGTATTATGCATTTAGCAGCTGCAACAAGTGCAACAACAGTAGGTTTGTTTTCTGTTACGCCAACACACAAATACAGACCTTATGGTAATAAAAACGATTTTATAGATACAAAAACTGGAACTGTTGAGGATTATATGTCGTTAATAGAGAGTAAATTATAAATTTAAAATGAATATAGCTTTATTCTAAACAATTGGAATTAAGAAAATAGCAGTAAAACAAAAAACCTTCAGCGTAAACTGAAGGTTTTTTTATATCTAAAATTCGAGTTGTTAATAATCGAATTAATCATTCAACTTTAAAACAGCCATAAATGCCTGTTGAGGTATTTCTACATTACCTACTTGGCGCATACGTTTTTTACCTTTTTTCTGCTTTTCAAGTAACTTACGTTTACGTGAAATATCTCCACCATAACATTTTGCAGTTACATCTTTACGTAATGCTTTTACTGTTTCTCTAGCAATAATTTTTGCTCCAATAGCTGCTTGAATTGGAATATCGAATTGTTGACGTGGAATTAACTCCTTCAACTTTTCTGTCATTTTCTTACCGATATTATGTGCGTTATCTGCGTGAATTAATGCAGAAAGTGCATCTACAGGCTGTGCATTTAATAAAACGTCTAAACGTACTAATTTAGATGTTTTCATACCTATTGGGTGGTAATCGAAAGAAGCATAACCTTTAGAAACCGTTTTTAGTCTATCGTAAAAATCGAAAACAATTTCTGCTAAAGGCATTTCAAAAGTAAGCTCAACACGAACAGGTGTTAAATACGTTTGATTTGTAATCATGCCACGTTTCTCAATACATAAGCTCATTACGTTACCAACAAAATCGGCTTTTGTAATTATTGTAGCTTTAATAAAAGGTTCTTCAACCCTATTAATCATTGTTGGTTCTGGTAAATCACTTGGATTATTTACAATAAATGGCTCGTCAGGATTTTTGTTAGTATAAGCGTAGTACGATACGTTTGGTACAGTAGTAATTACCGTCATGTCAAACTCACGCTCTAAACGCTCTTGTATAATTTCCATGTGTAGCATTCCTAAGAAACCACAACGGAAACCAAAACCTAAAGCCGCAGAACTTTCTGGTTGAAACACTAAAGAGGCATCGTTTAATTGAAGCTTTTCCATAGAGTTTCTAAGCTCTTCGTAATCTTCTGTGTCTACAGGATAAATACCTGCAAAAACCATTGGTTTTACATCCTCGAAGCCCTCTACAATGTTAGTGGTCGGGTTAGCAAAATCTGTAATTGTATCTCCTACTTTTACTTCTTTAGCCGTTTTAATTCCAGTAATTAAATAACCAACATCACCAGTTTTTACACTCTGTTTTGCAACTTGAGTTAGTTTTAAAGTACCAACTTCGTCTGCGTTATATTCTTTGTCTGTAGCGACAAATTTAATTTTTTGTCCTTTTTTAATTTCTCCGTTAAAAACTCTAAAGTAAGTTTCAATACCTCTAAAAGTATTGTAAACCGAATCGAAAATTAAAGCTTGAAGTGGTGCATCTGGATCTCCTTTTGGAGCAGGAATACGTTCAATAATAGCTTTTAAAATGTTTTCAACACCAAAACCAGTTTTTCCACTTGCGTGTATTACTTCTTCTGGTTTACAACCTAAAAGATCTACAATATCGTCTGTAACTTCTTCTGGGTTTGCACTTGGTAAATCGATTTTATTTAAAACAGGAATAATTTCTAAATCATTCTCAAGCGCTAAGTATAAATTAGAAATAGTCTGTGCTTGTATACTTTGCGCAGCATCTACAATTAGTAATGCACCTTCACAAGCAGCAATAGATCGTGATACCTCGTAAGAGAAATCTACGTGACCAGGAGTATCAATTAAGTTTAAAACATACTCTTGTCCTTCGTAAGTATATTCCATTTGGATAGCGTGCGACTTAATGGTAATACCACGTTCGCGTTCCAAATCCATACTATCTAAAAGTTGCGCTTGTTGTTCACGAGCAGTTACAGAACCTGTTGCATCGAGTAAACGATCGGCAAGTGTACTTTTTCCGTGATCAATATGTGCAATAATGCAAAAATTTCTAATGTGCTTCATAATCTATAGGCTCTTACTAAAGAAAGAGTCTGCAAATATAAGGCATTTATTAGCGATTTTTTCAGTTTTTCTTAGGAATACGGACTTCAAAAAATTACGGTTTTAACCGTAATAAAAATTAAAAAACTATTAGTAACTTGCTTTTTCGTTAAAATATCAAATGAAATATTACTTATACTCACTAATTTTTCTTTTTTCTACTGAAGTTATTGCACAGGAATTCACCATTTCAGCGACAGTTATTGAGGAGGACACAAAGCCTATAGCATATGCTAATGTCGCAATTTTTTCCTCTGATAAATCTGAAGTAATTGATGGTTCAAATACAGATGAAGATGGGAATTTTATAATTGAAAACCTTAGTGCAGGTGAATATGTTTTAAACATATCATTTGTTGGTTACACATCTTACAGTAAAACTATTACACTTTCTAAAAATATTAATTTAGGAGAAATAACTTTAAAAGAGTCTACCGAAACATTAGAAGGAGTAACTATTATTACTAAAAAACCAACGATTAAAAAACTAGCAGATCGTCTTGTTTTTAATGTCGAAAATACTGCACTAACCCAAGGAAATCTTTTAGATGTTTTACGAAGTACTCCAACAGTTTTTGTTTCAGAAGGAGCTATTAAAATTAAAAGAAATATTCCAACTGTTTATATTAATGGTAGAAAAGTAAACTTGTCTGGCGCAGAAGTTATTCAGCTTTTAGAAAACACACCAGCCAACTCAATTAAATTTGTAGAAGCTATTACAACACCAGGTGCAAAATATGAAGCTTCAAGCGGTACTGTTTTAAATATTATAATGGGTAAAAATTTAATAACAGGTTACAGAGGGCGAGTTTTTAGTAATTATAAACAAGGTGTTTTTCCAAATTATAACGTTGGAATTTCTAACTTTTACAAGACAAAAAAAATAAGTCTTTCGGCTAATTATAGCTTTTCTAAAAATAAAGTGAATAGAGATAATGAGGATGAAATTAGTTTTTTAGATAATAGTAATACATTAGACCAATTATGGGCATCTAATATTAATAGAAACACTTGGTCCGAAACGCACAACACTAGCATTAGCTTAGATTATTTTATAAACAATAACAATACATTTACCTTATCTTCAAACATATTATTAACACCATACTTTAAGTATAGTACTAAAAATAAAACAACAGTTTTTAATGATGATGAAGTTTTATTGTCAAGTTTTAATGCCAATACATTATCTAGAGACGATAAACATAATTTAAGTTTTGATGCAGATTATGTAAGTAAGTTTAAAAACGATGGAAAATTATCTTTAAATACTCACTATACTACTTTTGATTATTCTAGAGAACAAGACGTTAATAGTCAGTATTTATTAGCAGATAATAGTTTAGATTTTGATACTGCTTTTAGAACAAATTCAGGTCAAAATATAGAGATTTTAACATCTCAAGTAGATTATTATATTCCATATAGTGAAGATTCTTCTTTATCTCTTGGGTTTAAAAGCTCCATAGTAGAGACAAGTAACGACTTAACACAGGCAGATATTATAGATGGTCAACAGGTTTTAAATAATTCAAATGTTTTTGATTATAACGAAAACGTATTAGCTGCTTATGCTAGTTACGAAGATAAATTTGGTAATTTTAATTTTACTGCAGGCTTAAGAGTAGAGCAAACAGACCTAGAAGGAAAATCTTTAAATGATGTTAATAAACAAGATTATTTAGAGTGGTTTCCTACCATTGTTTTAAACCATAAAACAACTGAAACTATAAATATATATACTAAATATAAAAGAACAATATCAAGACCAAGCTACCAATCTTTAAATCCTTTTGAGTTTTTTTTAAATGATAATACAATTGTTGTTGGTAATCCAAATTTACAACCGTCTTTTAGTAACAGGTGGGATTTAGGTATTGTATTTAACGATAAACATACTTTTGAATTTGCCCTAAAAACTACAAATGGTAATGTTAATGAATTACCTATTCAAGACAACATAAACAATACTATTACTCATACTCCTAAAAATATTGGAGAAACAACAGAAGTAGTTTTAGCTTACGAAACCTATTTTACTCTATTTAAAAAGGCTTCTATTTATTTTACTAATGCAGTTTATAATACAACAGAGAAAACAGAAATAGAGAATAAAAGCATAGAGCTTGATCAATGGAGTGTTTATTCAGATTTAGGTATAAGTGTTAATTTTCTGAAAGATAATAGTCTATCAACATATCTATCTTTAACTTATATCGGTAAAAACTTAGAAGGATTACAAACGGTTAAAGGACAATTAGCTTCCGATCTTACAATATCAAAAACAGTTTTTAATAAACGAGGAGCATTATTTTTAAATGTTGCAGATATTTTTAATAAATCCGATTTTTATACCAATACAAACTATTTAAATCAACGAAACAGAAAATTCATAAATGTAGATACGCGCTATATTAAGTTAGGATTTAGTTATAAGTTTGGTAACAGTACACTTGAAACTAACGAGAAGTACATAGACCACAAGGAGCGCGATAGAATAAAAACGATGGAGTAATAGAAGCTAACACTATTTTTAAGTGAAACCGTTTTGTTTTTAAGCCATCATACTACCACAAATACCTAAACTAACAAGTACGTAAACTACAGCAAGTATAAAAAATACTTTTGCAGCTTTTTTATTTCTTTTAAGTAATAAGAAGCCAATAATAGCTAGTATTACAGCAGGTCCAAACATAATTACTGCAATTAACAGAATTAAACCATCTAAATTTCCTACCTCTATTAATAATGTATTCATTTTATAAATTATTTAATATTACTATCCCGTAAATAATAAAACTTACTACTAGCCAGACTATAGCTAATTGATAATACTCTTTTTGTTTTTTACTATTCTTTATAGCATCTTTACTATAATAAAGCAATACTACTGCAGGTAAAAACAGTACTAGAATAAGAATAATCCACAGCATTACATTTCGTTTCTAAGTTCTTCTAAACGTGCTTTTTTGTCGTCGCGATAAAATAAATTCATGGTTTCAAAAGGTATAATTTTATTGTCTTTATCTACAATATGCACACACGATTTTTTTATAGCGCGAACATCAAAATTATAGGCATCTATAAATTGCATTATAATTACACGAAAGAGATTGTCGTAACCCAAATTTGGCGCATCAATATTTGGTAGACAACACATAATAGATTTTAAATTTTCTTCTGCTACTTCAACGGAATTTCCAGTACTAAACAGCTCAATCATTTTATCTTGAAGTTGCTCGTCTTGCTCGTAAATAATGGTGTTTTTACTATTGTCTAATAAATCTGCCGGATTAATATAACGTGTTAAAGGAAAGGTTTCATCGCCTAGTTTAAGTGCATAGCCCATAACTAAAGCATCAGGATTACAAGGCACAGGAATAAGATCATCACTATTAAAAACAGTAGTCTGCTCCATTATTTTTCTGCGCACTTCGGTAAGTGTCATTCTATCGGTTTCCGGGTTAAAATTATCCAATCGTCCAGCAATTTGTGTTGGTTGTAATGTAACACCACGACAACATTTTTGCTTTAAAGCATATTCTATAATTTTTCCAATTTCATTATCATTCAAACCTTTTTGTAACGTAACAACCAATGTTGTAGAAAGGTTTACAGCGTTTAAGCTAGCAATCGCTTTTTCTCTTATGTGGTTTAAATCTGCTCCACGAAGTTCACGGAGCACACTGTTTTCAAAAGAATCGAATTGTAAATACACTTCAAAATCTGGAGCGTAGGTTTTTAGTCTTTCTGCGAAAGCAATATCTTTTGCAATTTTAATACCGTTAGTATTTAACATTAAATGTCGAATAGGTAACGATTTTGCATAATCCATAATCTCCCAAAATTGCGGATGTATTGTTGGTTCACCACCAGAAATTTGTACAACATCTGGCTCTTTTTCATTCTCCACAATAGTATCTAACATGGCCTTAATTTCGTCTAGTGTTCTGTGCCTACCATAAGTTGGTGATGAGCCAGCATAGCATGTTGGGCATGTTAAATTACAACGGTCTGTAACCTCGACAACTGTTAAGCAAGAATGTTGCTCGTGGTCTGGACACAAACCACAATCGTAAGGGCAACCATAATCGGTTTTAGTATTAAATTTATAAGGCGTTTCGCTTGGTTTATTGTAGTTTCTAATGTTTTTATAATACTCAATATCGTCTGCAATTAACACCTTACTATTACCGTGTTCTTTACAGCGTTTAAGCATGTAAACATTGTCGTTTTCGAAAACTATTTTTGCGTCTACGCGTCGTAAACACTCAGGACATAAACTTAAAGTAAAATCGTAATAGGTATATTTTCTTACTGGCATTTTTTAGTTTTTTAAGTGTTTTGGGCGTTACCTAAAGGTCAGGCTTTCCGCTATATCTTTTTTGTCGAAAAAAACAAAAAAGGATGCCGCTTCAATCCTTAACGCGCTCGCCAGCTATTTATTAGTTTAGCGATAAATTTATAGTAATACAACCAACAAATTACACATAATATTTGAATGCTGCTTAATCCTAAAACATAAAACACATTAGGTTTTATAAACTCAATACAAAAGCGGAAAGCAAAATAACTAAGCATAAAAATTATAAACAGTTCGCCATTTTTTAAAGTTATTTTTTTTTGAAGGTATTTTAAAATGAAAAATAAAAGCACCAAAAAAACCAATTCGTATAAAGCAGTTGGGTGCCTTAAAGCGCCATCACCTAAATCCATACCAAATATTGAAGCTGTTACTTTTCCATAAGTAAACTCTTTTATACCTAACAAAAAGCAACCAATTCTACCAATAAAGATGCCTAAAATAATAGGAAACACAAATAAATCTCCAGAAGATTTGGTTTCTCCAATTCGTTTTTTAGCGAATTCTACACCTAGTAATCCGCCAAACAATCCACCCATTATGGTTTTAGTGTTTAATAAATTAATAAGGTTTGCTTGTGTCCATTCTACAAACGGATTTTCTAACAAACCTACCAATCGAGAACCAACCAAAGCACCAATAGCTGCGCCTAAAATAATAGACAATCTATTGCCTCCAGAAATAGCATCTTTAGAGCGTTTACGTAAATAAACATAATATCTAAAGGCAATAAAAAACGCGAGATACTCTAAAACAAGATGAATGTTTATGTGGTAGCCTAGTACTATAGGTTCGAATGGGATTTGCAATGCGTAATTTTTTATAAATATAAAAGAATTTAAGTTTAGACCTATCAGATTTTTAAAACCTAAGTGAGCTATACAATACATTAATAGAAAAAGATGTAATTTTGCAACAAAATAGAATACTTTGGTTAAAATAGACAACATAGAACTTCCGGATTTCCCATTGCTTTTAGCACCAATGGAAGATGTTAGCGATCCACCTTTTCGTGCTTTATGTAAAGAACAAGGTGCAGATGTTGTGTATACCGAGTTCGTAAGTAGTGAAGGCTTGATTCGTAATGCTGCAAAAAGCGTTATGAAATTAGATATTTACGAAAAAGAAAGACCTGTTGGTATTCAAATTTTTGGAGCTAATATGGAGAGTATGTTGGAAACCATCGATATTGTTACGGCTTCTAAACCAGATATTATCGATATTAATTTTGGTTGTCCAGTAAAGAAGGTAGTAAGTAAAGGTGCAGGAGCAGGTATTTTAAAAGACATCTGTTTAATGGAGCAGCTAACTGCCGAAATGGTAAAACGTACTAATATTCCAATAACAGTAAAAACACGCTTAGGTTGGGATGATGATTCTATTAGAATTGTTGAGGTTGCCGAAAGACTACAAGATGTAGGTTGTAAAGCTATTGCAATTCACGGAAGAACTAGAGCGCAAATGTATAAAGGTAGTGCAAATTGGAAACCAATTGCAGAGGTTAAAAACAATCCGCGAATGCATATTCCTGTATTTGGAAATGGAGATGTAACAACACCAGAACTCGCTATGAAAATGCGAGATGAATATGGTTTAGATGGCTGTATGATTGGTCGTGCAACAATTGGTAATCCTTGGTTTTTTAAACAAGTAAAACACTTTTTTGAAACGGGAGAACATTACAGGCCAATTACTATGCAAGAGCGCGTAGAAGCTGCGCGTAGGCACTTACAAATGGCTATAGATTGGAAAGGAGAAATACTTGGTGTTTTTGAAACAAGAAGGCATTACACTAACTATTTTAAAGGTATTCCACATTTTAAGGAACATAGAATGAAAATGGTAACAAGTGATGCATCTGTAGATGTATTTGCAGCTTTTGATGAGGTACTTGAGAAATTTGGCGATTTTCAGTTTACAGAATAATCCATAAAAAAAATACTATATATATTTAAAACCTCCATTCTTTAATTAAAGAATGGAGGTTTTATTTTTAGATTAGAACAAGAAAGTCTTCAACCTGTCTAAAATAATTTATCCAGTTTTTACCATATCTTTTGTAATTCTAGCAGAAGCAATTTTTGAGGCTATTATACCTAAAATTGTAATGGTTACAAATACAAGAAGCATGTTTTCAAACTTAATAGCAAGCGGATATGGTAAGTTGGGAGTAATGTAAACTTTTAGAAATTCTGGTCCATATATTTGGTTTAGCGATATTAGGTAGCCAATAAATAAACCTAGTAAAGAGCCTATAATTGTCATTGCTGCACCTTGAATAAAGAAAATGCGCCTTATATCTTTTAACGTTGCGCCAATGCTGTATAGTGTAGTTAAGGTTCTTTTTTTATCTAAAATCATCATTATTAAAGATCCTATTACATTAAAGATTAAAATAATAGAGACAAGCGTTAATAACAGGTAAACCATAAGGTTTTCTGTATTTAGCATTTTGTTTAACGCATCATTTAATTGTTGCGTGTTTTTTAATGTAATATTGTCTCCTAAAACTGCTCGAATTTGAGCTTTTACTTCATCTTCATTTGCGCCTTCTTTTAGTTTAAATTCAATATTTGTAATCTGGTTGTCTTTAAAACTAAGTAATTCTTGTGCTACTTCTATTGCTGAAAAAATATAGTTGTCGTCTAGTTTTTCGTTCACAGTAAAAACACCAACATTTACTGTTTCTACTTTATTAAAAGCCTGTTCTAGAGATGTTATTTGTCCTTTTCCTGGCTTTGGTACCAATAGGGTAATTCGTTTTCCGTAATCTAATAAGCCAATGTTTAAACTGTTAGATACACCGTACCCAACAACCACTTGACTTGTTTTATTTGTTAACCAACTGCCTTGCCAGAGAATAGAGTCTACTTTATTTACCCGTGTATAATTAGAATCTACACCTTTAATAAATAAAGGTTGTTTTTTGCCATCGAAAGAACCAATAACACGTTCTTCTACAATTTTAGAATAACTTGCAATACCGGCAATTGTCCTTAGTTTAGCTTCGCTATTTGGTTCTAAAATAAAAGATTTACCTAAAGTGGTTTCGGCTTTTAAATCGGGATCTATTATTGTTGTGTACTGTAGTGTAAACTCACGAAGCCCAGCAAAACCAGACAAGACAACAAATAAAGATGCCGAACCTAAAACAATACCAACAATGGCAATATAGGTTATAAAATTAATCGCATTATTCGAGCTTTTAGAGCGTAAATAACGCTTTGCGATGTAAGTAGAAAAGCTCAAAGAGTTTACGATTTTTTACGTTTCCCTAAAAGGTCTGGATCTTTTAATGGGTCGTCTTTTCCTTTTAAAGATTGTTCGATTTTATCGATATGTTCTAAAGAATCGTCCACAAAAAAGTAAAGTTGTGGCATTCTACGTAGTTGATTTCTTGTGCGTTGTGCTAATTCATGACGAATAAACGGCTGATTAGATTTAATACCTTCTACCAATTCTTTCGCTTTATTATTTGGGAAAATGCTTAAATATACCTTCGCCACCGATAAATCTACGGTTACACTAACCTTAGATACCGAAATAATAACACCACGCATACCGCCCTGAGTAGCAGCTGTTTGTAGTATGTCTACTAGATCGCGTTGTAAAACCGACCCTATTTTTTTTTGTCTTTGACTTTCTTCTGTTTTCATCTATTGTATTACTCCCAACGCTTTAGTATTAAAGATTGGACTGCAAAAATACGCTTTTTAAATATTATAGTATTTTTGAAATCAAAAATTATACCTTATTATTAAGGTGTAAATATAAAAGTGTTATAAAAATAAGGTTTTCGCTTTCGCGGAAATAATAAAACAGAGTATAAAATGAATAAAATAGAACATATAGGTATCGCCGTAAAAAACTTAAAAAACTCGAACGATTTATTCGCTAAACTATTTGGTGAACCTCATTATAAAACCGAAGAAGTAGAATCCGAAGGTGTAAATACTTCGTTTTTTCAAGTTGGAGAAGATAAAATTGAATTACTAGAAGCAACTAAAGAAGATAGTCCAATAGCTAAATTTATAGAAAAAAAAGGAGAAGGTATACATCATATAGCTTTTGATGTAGATGATATAGTATCTGAAATTAAGAGACTTAAAGCCGAAGGTTTTATTGTTTTAAACGAAACACCAAAAAAAGGAGCAGATAATAAATTGGTTGCTTTTCTACATCCAAAATCATCAAATGGAGTTTTAATTGAACTTTGTCAAGAAATAAAGGAATAAATGTTGTGGAGTTTTAAAAATAATATTAGATTTGCACACCGATTTTGGTCCCATAGCTCAGTTGGTTAGAGCACCTGACTCATAATCAGGTGGTCCTTGGTTCGAGCCCAAGTGGGACCACATAAAATTGTAAAGCCTTTCATTTATTTGAAAGGCTTTTTTTGTTTGAGAACATTATCGTTAATTGTTAAAAGAATATTATTCAACTTTCAGTATTTTAGGAGCATCTATTAGAACATGTTTGTTATTTGCTATGTATAAACTAAACTTCGAGTTTTTTTGATCACGAATTAATAGAATTATAATTTCACAAACCTATGTATTAGGATTGTTTTTTACGTTTTACCGACAAAAAACCACACTTAATGGATTTTTTTAATCGAATTAATAGTTTAAAGTTTTATTACGACAGTTTTTTTTATACATTTACTGACTGAATTATGATACAAAATAAAAAACCATTTGCCTCAATCTTATTTGTATTAATAAGTTTTGTATGCTCTGCTCAAACGCAGAATCCGCCACCGCCACCTCCGGCAGGACCATCAGGGCCTGTAGGTCTTCCTATAGATGGAGGTTTAATTATATTATTTGCTGCAGGTTTTTTGTACGGTATCTACAAGCTGTACACCAATAGAAGAAAAGTAGTTTAACTATTTAATGCGTTTAATCTAGAAACGTATTTTCCAATCACGTCAAACTCTAAATTTACTCCAGAGCCTATTTTAAAGGTTTTAAAATTAGTATGCTCGTGTGTGTAAGGAATTATTGCTACGCTAAACTCATCTCGTTTAGAGTTTACAACAGTTAAACTAACACCATTTACTGTTACCGAACCTTTTTCAATGGTAATATTATTAAGAGACGAGTCGTACTTAAATGTATACAACCAGCTTCCTTGAGTTTCTTTAATATTTATACATTCTGCAGTTTGGTCAACATGACCTTGTACAATATGTCCGTCAAGTCTATCTCCAAGTTTCATAGCGCGTTCTAAATTCACAACAGATGAAACCTGTAAACTCCCAATATTGGTTTTTTCTAATGTCTCTTTAATAGCAGTTACTGTATATTGCTTACCATCAATATTTACAACTGTTAAGCAAACACCATTATGTGCAACACTTTGGTCTATTTTTAACTCGTTAGTAAAAGAACTTTCTACTGTAATATGTAGGTTCTCTAATTCATATTTAAGATTTGTAACACGCCCTAAGGTTTCAATAATTCCTGTAAACATACTTTTAACTGTATTATTTGGTTAAATTTGCGAGTATAAAATTACGAACAATAGTTAGCATTATTAATGAAGAGAGAAGAAAAAATAATTGTAGGCATCTCGATTGGAGATTTAAATGGTATTGGTTCAGAGATTGTATTAAAGATTTTTGAAGATAATAGAATGATGGATTTTTATACTCCAGTAATCTTTGCATCTACAAAAACAATGACTTTTGTTAAAAACTATTTTAAATTAAATATTAATTTAAATGGCATTAATACAACAAAGGAGATTGTTCATGGAAAAGTAAACGTGCTTAATTGTTGGAAAGAAAACGTAAATATTAACTTTGGAAAAGAAGATCTTAAAATAGGTGAGTATGCTATCAAATCTTTAGAGGCTGCAACAAAAGCTTTAAAAGAAGAGGAGATTGATGTTTTAGTTACAGCTCCAATAAATAAGAGCAATATCCAATCAGACACTTTTAAATTCCCTGGTCATACAGATTACCTAGCTCAAGAGCTAGAGGGAGATAGTTTAATGTTTATGGTTACAGATACTTTAAGAGTTGGACTTTTAACAGATCATGTTCCAGTAAAGGATGTGTCTAATCATATTTCTCCTGAATTAATTACAAAAAAAATAGAAACAGTTTATAACTCTTTAAAAACCGATTTTAGAATAAGTAAACCTAAAATTGCTGTTTTAGGCATTAATCCACATACTGGAGATAATGGTGTTATTGGAACAGAAGACGACACCGTAATGAGACCAACACTTAAAAAAATTAAAGAAAGTGGTAAATTAGTATTTGGTCCGTATGCAGCAGATAGTTTTTTTGGAAGTGATAATTATAAAAGTTTTGATGCTATTATTGCATCATATCACGATCAAGGCTTGATACCTTTTAAAACATTATCGTTTGGACAAGGTGTAAACTTTACAGCAGGATTAAACAGAGTTAGAACCTCTCCAGACCACGGTACTGCTTACGAAATCGCAGGAAAAGGTGTTGCAGATACTAGTTCTTTTAAAGAAGCGTTATTTACAGCAGTAAGTATTTTTAAAAACAGAAACGAATTCGAAGAGTTAAACAAGAACCCTTTAGCCATAAGCAAAAGGAAGCGTTTTGATGAAAGAAAATACGAATCAAAAAAGAAGTAAACAAAAAATTGTTAATAAGTCTGCTCGATAAATAAAAATTTGTATATTTGCAGGCTCAAAATAGATGTGATAATGAAGCCATTGAAAGAGTTTACAATTCCATTTGTAGGTTTAAAAGAAGGAAAGCATCAATTTGATTTTAATATTGAAAATAAGTTCTTTGAATATTTCGGGTATGAAGACTTTAACAGTAGTAATTTAAAAGTTGATGTCGATTTTATAAAAAAATCAACACTTTTAGAACTACATTTTGAAGTTTCAGGAACAGTAAACGTTAATTGTGACGTTACTAATGAACCTTACGACCAATCAATTGAAAATGCTTTCGATTTGGTAGTTAAGTTTGGAGAAGAATACAATGATGAGAATATAGATATTCTTATTATTTCTCATGGAGAATACGAGATCAATATACAACAATATGTATATGAACTTATCGTATTAGCCATGCCAACAAAACGTATTCATCCTGGGATTGAAGATGGTACGTTAGATTCAGATATACTTGAAAGATTAGAAGAATTAAGTCCTAAAGAAAAGGATATAAAAGAAGACCAAGAGGAAATAGATCCTCGTTGGAATACATTAAAGAAACTATTAACGGATAAATAAAATAATAAAATGGCACATCCTAAAAGAAAAATCTCGAAAACAAGAAGAGATAAAAGAAGAACTCATTACAAAGCAACTGCGCCACAGGTTGCAACTTGCCCAACAACAGGTGAGCCGCACTTATACCATAGAGCACACTGGTTCGAAGGAAAGTTATATTACAGAGGTCAAGTATTAATTGACAATGCTGTTGCAGAAGAGAATATTGCATAATATACTATGCATGCATATAGAAAACGCTCACTTGTGGGCGTTTTTTTTGTTATATATTTTTCTTTAAGTTAAAAACAACTTAATTTGCACGTAATTAATTGAAAATTGCTACTTTTAATAAAATACGGCCCTCTTTTGATGGTTTCTAGCGATTTTCGATCAAATTAACTTAAAAATATGAGTAAAATCTCTGCGGCAATTACAGCTGTAGGCGCATATGTGCCAGAGTATAGATTAACCAATAAGATCTTAGAATCTATGGTTGATACAAACGACGAATGGATAACCTCTAGAACAGGTATCAAAGAACGTCGCATATTAAAAGGAGAAGGCAAAGGAACTTCCTATATGGCTATTAAAGCCGCTCAAGACCTTCTACAAAAATCTAAAGTAAATCCTGAAGACATAGAACTGGTAATTGTAGCTACTGCAACTCCAGATATGCAAGCCGCATCTACTGCTGCTTATACAGCTACGCAAATAGGAGCAGTAAATGCATTCTCTTTC
The DNA here is from genome assembly GCF_947500605.1 of uncultured Lacinutrix sp. GTDB lineage: Bacteria > Bacteroidota > Bacteroidia > Flavobacteriales > Flavobacteriaceae > Lacinutrix. The sequence continues at coordinate 71,431 of NZ_CANMSJ010000003.1, forward strand.
GATTTAGAAGCTGCGTGCTCTGGTTTTCTCTTTGGCATGTCAACAGCTGCTAGATATATTGAGTCTGGGCGCTACAAAAACGTATTACTTATTGGAGCAGACAAAAACTCTTCAATGATTAATTACGAAGACAGAGCAACATGCATCATCTTTGGAGATGGAGCAGGAGCTGTGTTATTTCAGCCAAATGAAGAAGGTTTAGGTTTACAAGACGAATATTTAAGAAGTGATGGATCTGGTAGAGAATTTCTACAAGTAAAATCAAGCGGATCTTCATATCCTGTTACAGCAGAAACTTTAGCTAAAAAAGAGAATTTTGTTTTTCAAGATGGAAAAACAGTATTTAAAAATGCCGTTTTTAATATGGCAGATGTAGCAGAAAAAATTCTTAAAAGGAATAATTTAACAAATGATGATGTGGCATGGTTAGCGGCACATCAAGCCAATAAAAGAATTATAGATGCGACTGCAAAGCGCATTGAATTAGACAATGATAAAGTAATGATGAATATAGAAAAGTATGGAAATACTACTTCTGCAACATTACCTTTATTAATAAATGATTACGAATCGCAATTAAAAAAAGGCGATAATATTATCTTTGCTGCCTTTGGCGGTGGATTTACTTGGGGCTCAATATATTTAAAGTGGGCTTACAACTCTTAATAAAACTAACAAAAAACACTTAATAACTCTAATATTATGGATTTAAAGGACATTCAAAACTTAATTAAGTTTGTAGCAAAATCTGGTGCAAGTGAGGTTAAATTAGAAACAGAAGACGTTAAGATTACAATAAAAACAGGATCTGAAGAGACAACAATTGTGCAGCAGATGCCAATGGGTCAGATGCCACAAATGCAAATGCCAGTAGCACAAGCTCCTGCACCGGCAGCAGCTGCAACTCCAGTTGCACCAGTAGAAAGCGAAGACTCTAAATACATAACTGTAAAATCTCCAATAATTGGTACATTTTATAGAAAACCATCTCCAGATAAGCCATTATTTGTAGAGGTAGGACAAACTATAGCAGAAGGAGACGTGCTTTGTATTATTGAAGCTATGAAATTATTTAACGAAATCGAATCTGAAGTATCAGGTAAAGTAGTTAAAATTTTAGTGGACGACTCTTCTCCAGTAGAGTTTGATCAGCCATTATTTTTAGTAGATCCATCTTAATATAAATCCCAATTTTCAATTCGCAAACTCCCATATAAATTGGGATTTGTTTTTTGAATATTGAAAATTATTAGCATTTATGTTTAAAAAAATATTAGTTGCCAATAGAGGAGAAATAGCACTACGTGTTATTAGAACCTGTAAAGAAATGGGCATCAAAACTGTAGCAGTTTATTCTACTGCAGATGCCGAAAGTCTTCACGTTAAATTTGCAGACGAAGCGGTTTGTATTGGTCCAGCGCCAAGTAGCGAATCGTATTTAAAAATGTCTAACATTATAGCAGCAGCAGAAATTACAAATGCAGACGCTATACATCCGGGTTATGGATTTTTATCAGAAAATGCTAAATTTTCTAAAATCTGTGCCGAACACGAAATCAAATTTATTGGAGCTTCTCCAGAAATGATTGATCGTATGGGTGATAAGGCCAATGCAAAATCAACAATGATTGAAGCTGGTGTACCTTGTGTACCAGGAAGTGAAGGTATTATAGAAACTTTTGAAGATTGTAAAAAGATAGCAGTTGAAACCGGTTATCCAGTAATGCTTAAAGCATCAGCTGGTGGAGGTGGAAAAGGAATGCGTGCCGTTTGGAAACCAGAAGATTTACAAGAAGCTTGGGAATCTGCAAGACAAGAGTCTAAAGCTGCATTTGGAAACGATGATATGTACATGGAAAAGCTTATTGAAGAGCCTCGACACATCGAAATTCAAATTGTAGGAGACTCAAGAGGAACAGCATGTCATTTATCAGAAAGAGATTGTTCTATCCAAAGACGTCACCAAAAATTAACAGAAGAAGTACCTTCTCCATTCATGACGAATGCTTTACGTAAAAAAATGGGTGATGCCGCAGTAAAAGCAGCAGAATATATTAAGTACGAAGGAGCAGGAACAGTTGAGTTTTTAGTAGATAAGCATAGAAATTTCTACTTCATGGAGATGAATACACGTATTCAAGTAGAGCACCCAATTACAGAACAAGTAATAGATTTCGATTTAATTCGTGAGCAAATTCTTGTAGCTGCAGGTGTGCCAATTTCTGGTAAAAATTATTTACCACAATTACACTCTATAGAATGTAGAATTAATGCTGAAGATCCTTTCAATGACTTTAGACCGTCACCAGGAAAAATCACAACATTACATGCACCTGGAGGACATGGAGTACGTTTAGATACTCATGTTTATGCAGGATATTCTATACCGCCTAATTACGATTCTATGATTGCAAAGTTAATTACAACTGCGCAAACAAGAGAAGAAGCAATTAATAAAATGAAACGTGCTTTAGACGAATTTGTAATAGAAGGTATCAAAACAACAATACCATTCCATAGACAATTAATGGATCACCCAGATTATTTAGCGGGTAACTATACTACAAAATTTATGGAAGATTTTGTAATGGAAAAACCAATAGAAGATTAAAACAAAAAAGCGACTTGAATATTTCAAGTCGCTTTTTTTTATAATGTAAAATTTTCTTTAATAATTTTAATAACATGTGGAACTTTATCTGTAGCAAAGTTTAGAGTTATACTATATTCATTTTCTTTAATGTTAGTAAGTAGTAAATTCCCTTGAGAAATAGCGTAAGCTCCTGTTTGTCCTCGACAAAAACAATACCTTTCAAAGCCAACATTAGCTTTTTTTAAATCTACATCTGTTAAATTTAACTCTAAGCCTTTAGAGTCAATTTCAATATAAATTACCTCTCTATAATTAGAATCTTGAAAACCTTCAATTTCATTTCGTTTGTATTCAAATTTTAAAACAGTTTTTTCTCCATCTAAAAGCTCAGAATAACTATTACCGAATTCGTCGATTTTTATATTGTAAGTTTTATTTTTTAAAATATTAAAGGAACAGATTCCATCTTCTGGACATAAAATTGTTTCATCAACGAAAAGCGTTTTTGTATTTAAATTCTTGCTTGTATTGCAAGCAATAGCAAAAAAACAAACAAGCGTTGTGTATAATAATTTCATATTTAAAGGTAATAAATTTAAATTTAACTACAAATTTTTGGTACTGAGCTATTAGCAATTTATATTTATACTTCATTAAAAAATAACGACATGAAAAAAAAGTACTTTAAATGGTTGTTTACTTTAATGCTTTGCGTGTTAATAACACTGCCTGCATTATCGCAAAACAAAAAATCTTTATGGAATAAGACATCTAAAAATGCTGCTTCAAAAAAGGAGCTCGCTTTTAGAAAAAGCGAACCAAATAAGGCAGATTATTATCAATTAGATATTAATGCCTTAAAAGCAGAGCTTCAAAATGCACCAAATAGAAATACTTATTTTGGGGCTTCAAATCTTCTTTTAGATTTTCCTACAGCAGAAGGAACTTTAGAAGCTTATAGAATTAAAGAAGCTCCAATAATGGAAGAAGAGCTTCAGAATAAGTATCCAAATATCCGTACATATGTAGGAGAAAGTGTAAATACACCAGGTACAGTTATTCGTTTTAGTATAACATCTCAGGGATTGCACACTATGTCTATGTCGAATAATAATGGGACTCAATTTATAGATCCTTATACAAAAGGAGGTAATGAATATATAGTCTATGCTAAAAAGAATTTACCAGTATTAGATCAAAATTGGGAATGTGGTGTAGTTGATGGTGAAGCAATTGAAGAAAATAAAGGTTTGGAAATCAGTATGCAAAGGAATGCTGATGATGGTCTATTAAGAAACTTTAGAATTGCAGTTGCTACTACTATTGAGTATTCATCATTCCATTGGATGGCGGCAGGACTTACTGCTGCAGATAGTGAAGCAGCTAAAAGAACAGCTGTTATGGCTGCTGTTGTTGTAACAATAAACAGAAACAATCAAATTTATGAAAGAGATTTATCTATCACGATGACATTGGTTGGAAACAATGATAGCATCGTTTTTGTTAATTCTGATAACTTTTCAAATGATAATGCAAGTGCTTTAATTAATGAAAGTCAAACAGTTATAAATGCGACAATAGGTTCTGCAAATTACGATATTGGACATACTTTTAGTACAGGTGGTGGAGGTTTAGCACAATTAAACTCTCCATGTACAGGAAATAAAGCAAGAGGTATTACAGGTTTACCAGCACCAGTTGGAGATGCTTACGATATTGATTTTGTTGCTCATGAGTTAGGACATCAATTTGGTGCTCCCCATACATGGAACGGTACGGAAGGAAATTGTACTACGGGAGCTAGAACAGCTTCTAATGCATACGAGCCTGGAAGTGGATCAACTATTATGGCTTATGCTGGAATATGTGCACCACAAAATGTACAGAATAATAGTGACGCTTATTTTCATCAAAAGAGTTTACAAATGATTTGGGATAACGTTACAACTGGTAATAGCCAATGTGCCTCAACGACTAATACAGGTAATAATGCACCAACATCTAATGCTGGAGCAGATTACATTATTCCAAGTTCTACACCTTATATGTTAACAGGAACTTCTACAGATTCTGATGGAACAGCAACACATACATATACATGGGAGCAATACGATTTAGGAGCAGCAGGTTTGCCTCTAGAAACTAATACTTCTGGACCAATGGTAAGATCTTATACAGGAACATCAAGCCAAACAAGATTTATTCCTAGAATGGAAGATATTCTTATTTCTGGAGGTGTTTCCACAACTTGGGAGAAATTAGCTTCTGTTGCAAGAACACAAAATTTTAGACTTACAGTTAGAGATAATGATATTTCTGGTGGACAAACGGCTGTAGATGAAATGGCTGTTACTGTTAATAGTGCAAATACAATACCTTTTGCCGTTACTTCTCAAAGTTCATTAACATCTTGGGTAGGAGGAGATACAGAAATTATTACTTGGGATGTTGCAGGAACAAACGCAGGAGCAGTAAACTCACCTAATGTAGATATTTTATTATCTACTGATGGAGGTTTAACTTATAACACTGCTATCGCAACTGCTGTTCCTAATAATGGAACATATAGTATCACAGTTCCTGATATTGTAGAAGGGAATTGTAGAATAATGGTAAAAGGAAGTAATAATATCTTTTTTAATATTAACACAGCTAGAATTGCTATAGGGTTTGGTTTTACAGAATCCTGTACAACTTATTCTTATGCTATCAATCAAACCATCGCATCTAATGCAACTGCATTTGAGTTTTTTGATGAAGATGTAACAGATTCTGGTATTATATCTGATGTTAATGTAAAATATGATATAACGACATCTAATCTATCACAATTACATTTAGCAATTATAGCTCCAAACGGACCAGGAGGAACAGATTTAAATAGATCTTACCTATACGCAGCAGGACCATGTACAGCTACAGATGGTAGTGCTAACATACAAGTAACTTTCGATGATGAAGCTTCAGGGCCAATAGTATGTGGTACCAATCCTTTAGTAGGAACAGTAACTACTGCAAACCTTACTACAGGAGCAATACCTTTAAGTATTTTTGATGGTCAAGAAATGAACGGAACTTGGAGATTTATGGCTGCAAATTTAGGTTCAAGTAACATGGTTTTTAATACTGTAGATTTAGAAATTTGCACACTAGAACTTGCACCTTTAAGTGTTGAAGATTTTGATTTAGAAAACTCATTCTCTGTATTTCCAAATCCAAATAATGGAGAGTTTACAGTTAAGTTTAATGAAGCGACAGGAAACATAAATTTAGAAGTAATAGATATTAGAGGTCGTTCTATATTTAAAAACAACTATAATAACTCAGGTGATTTTAGTAAAACTATTAACTTAGGAAGTGTACAGTCTGGAATGTATTTACTTCGTGTAAATAATGGTACTAAAGCAGTAACTAAAAAGATTATTGTAGAGTAATATTACATTTATCAATATTTTAAAAAAACTCCGAAAGCAATTTCGGAGTTTTTTTATATATAAGATGTATTGTTAATTAAGTAGTAATTTTTTTTCTAAAAAACCTTTAAAAATTAAATTCTCTATAGGTTTGGTAGGGTATGTAGATAAATATTAAATAGAATTTTAACACAAAACCTTCCGTTTTATTTTTAACTTTAAGGCTTAAAATAATATTATCATAAACAATCATGAAAAAAACTACATTTACTTTTTGTTTAATGTTTTTTTATTGTCTTGCTGCTTTAGCACAACAAAAAAATAGTAATCAGAAAACATCTAAAAACTCGTATCAAGAGTTTGAATTAACAGCAGAAACTATTAATTCAATCAATACAACAGGTTATGCTCGTTGTTTAACAGATGAGAACGAAATTGCTTTGAATAAAGAATTTCCTAATCGCTCAAGTACTCAAGAATTTGAAGAGTGGTTAGCTCCTAAAATAGCTAAATTAAAAGAAGATAGATTAGCAGGGAAGTCTTCTATGTCTGTTTTTAATATTCCAATCGTTGTTCATATTATTCATAATGGAGATGCTATAGGAACAGGTGAAAATATTACTGATGCTCAAGCTTTATCTCAAATTCAGGTAATGAATGAAGATTTTAGAAGATTAGCAGGAACAAGAGGTGGTGCTAACACAACAAACTTAGCTGTTGATGTAGAATTAAATTTCTGTATTGCACAGGTAGATGAAAATGGAGCAGCTACATCTGGTATTGTAAGACATAATATAGCACCTTATAGTAATGATGTTGCAGATGGTGCTGGTGGAGCAGATTGGGAAATTAGATCAGATGTTCAAGCAATGAAAATGGCAACACAATGGGATCCTACTAAGTATTTAAATATGTGGACAATAAGAGCAGGAGGATTATCATTGCAAAATGGAGGTTTATCAGGTCTTTTAGGTTATGCACAATTTCCAGATAATACACCTGGATTAGGAGGTTTAAATGCTTCTGGAGGATCTGCTAATACAGATGGTGTAGTAGCGTCTTTTGATGCTATGGGAACTAACGATGCTAATGACGGTACTTTTATTTTAAACCCAACATATAACTTAGGACGTACAATGACTCACGAAGTTGGTCACTGGCTGGGCTTAAGACATATTTGGGGAGATGGAGATTGTACTGCAGATGATTTCTGTGCAGATACACCAAACGCTGGTGATGCAAATTACACTTGTGATTTAACAGCAGATTCATGTCCAACATCAGCAGGAAACGATCAAGTACAAAATTATATGGATTATACAAATGATGCATGTATGGATACGTTTACTCAAAATCAAAAAGATAGAATTCAAGCTGTTATGGGAGCATCTCCTAGAAGAGTTGAGCTAAATACATCTACTGCTTGTACTGTAGAGCCTACTATATATATATCTTCTACATTATTAGAAAATATTAATGAAGGTAGTGATTGTGACTTTACAGATGTTGTAATAGATTTAAGTATTGCTACCGCAGCTTCTGCAACAGCAACAGTTAACTTAACAAATTCTGGAACAGCTACAGAAAATGAAGATTTCGAATTCATTAATAACTCTGTAACAATAGCAGCAGGAACAACAACGACTAGTAATAGTGTTATTTTAAGAGTTTTTAACGACAGCTTTGTTGAGGCAGACGAAACTATTAATATAGCAATAAACGTAACAACTACAGGAGATGCTGTTGCAAGTACAAATAATTATATTACTACTATTCTTAATGATGATTCTGTAATAGCAGATACAGCAACAGTTACTTATTTTAGTGACAATTTTGATGATGAAGATATTTCAGATTGGACATTAACAGATAGTGATGGAGATGCTAACAACTGGGGAGATTTATTTGCTATTGGTGATGGTGCAGGCGGTTTTGTAACTCCAGTATCATTAATTTCAAGATCATGGCAAACTAATCCATTAACACCAGATAACTGGGCTGTTTCACCAGCAATAGATTTATCATCTGCTAGTGGTACAATAACATTAAACTGGATAACACAAGTTGCAGCAGCAAGTTGGGATGCAGAAAAATATAGTATACACGTTGGTACAGTTAACGATATAAGTGTTTTAATCAACTCTGCAACTTCATTAACAGAAACTTTAGGAGATGCAGGCGACACTGGATCACCAACAGCGCATACTTTAGATCTTTCTGCAATGGCAGGACAGGCACAAGTTTATATTGCTTTTAGACATTGGGATACTGTAGATCAAGATTTTATTTCTATAGACGATGTTACAGTAACTTCAGTTGTTGGAACAGAAGTACAAACCATTGTAAATAATGCAACTTTAGATAGCAATAATCTTAATGGATCAGGAAATGCATTTTATATAGATTCTAGTTCAAATAACATTATGTTAGATATAGACAACACAGGTGGTTTCGATTACGGTTGTACTACTGCAGAAGTTTCTAGAGATGTTGCAACAGCAGGAGCAGATGCAGTGCAGTATAGCGATTCAGATCCATCTAATTTTGTTGCAGCGAAAACATTTGATGTAACAAGTGTTAATGCAAGTGCAACAGATGCATCAACAATTAGCTTTTATTTTACAGAAGCAGAGCTTGCAGGATGGGAAGCGGTAACAGGTAACGATAGATCAGCATTGTATGTTAAAAATGATACAACAGATGAATCTGCTGCGTTAACTATAACAGCATTTGGAACAAATCATAAATTAACAGCATCTTTAACAACAGGAGTTGCAGGAACTTATTACTTTGGTACATTAACAGCGCTTTTATCTGTAGATAACTTTAATTTACAAGATACATTCTCAGTGTATCCTAACCCAAATAATGGAGAATTTACATTACAATTTAGCTCAGTTTCTAAAGACGTAACGTTATCAGTATTCGATATTAGAGGTCGTTCAGTTTACAAAAAATCGTATACTAACTCAGGAACATTTAAAGAGACTATTAATTTAGGAAACGTACAATCTGGAATGTATTTATTAAACATAAATAACGACGGAAGAACAATTACTAAAAAGATTATTGTAGAGTAAGATTACAACTACTAATATTTTTAAAAACTCCGAAAGCAATTTCGGAGTTTTTTTATGGTGTTACTTTTGCTACAAAAAAGCAAAAGTCAGGCTATCCGTTATATCTTTTTTTGTCATTACTTCGTTGGCAGGAATCCATAGTCAAGAAAATAGACACATAATTAAACTAGTATTAATTTTAAGAAAAAAAAGGATGCCACTTCTATCCTTAACACAGAGCAACACTTAAAAATAAAATAATAACTTAGCATCATGAATTTATCTTACTGGGAAATAAAAACATGGTTAACCAACATAGATTATACAGTTGTTGGAAGCGGAATAGTAGGCCTAAATTGTGCGTTACAATTAAAAGAACAATACCCAAAAGCAAACATTCTTATATTAGAAAAAGGAATGTTGCCTCAAGGAGCAAGTACTAAAAATGCAGGATTTGCATGTTTTGGCAGTTTAAGCGAGATTATAGACGATTTAAACACGCATACAGAACAAGAAGTAATAGAGTTAGTTAAAAAGAGAGTTGAGGGCTTAGCGCTTTTAAGAGACAATATAGGAGACAAGACTATTGACTACCAACAATTGGGAGGCTACGAATTGTTTCAAGACACTAATTCTAATTTATTTCAAAACTGTATTTCTAAAATAACAGAGATAAATAATTTATTAAAACCAGTATTTAATGCAGACGTTTTTAGTTTGAAACCGAATAGTTTTCAGTTTAAAAAAATAAAAGAAAACACTATTTTTAATCAGCTCGAAGGGCAGATAGATACAGGTAAAATGATGGAAGCTTTGCTTAAAAAAGCACAAGCAAAAGGCATTAAAATATTAAACAATATTTTAGTCGAAGAATTCTCAGATAACGAGAACACCGTAAATATAAAAACAAACCAATTTGAGTTTACATCTGCTAAATTATTAATAGCCACAAATGGTTTCGCATCACAATTAATAAAAGAAAAAGTAAAACCAGCAAGAGCACAAGTATTAATTACAAAGCCAATTAAAGATTTACATATAAAAGGCACGTTTCATTTAGATGAAGGTTACTATTATTTTAGAAATATAAACAATAGAATCTTGTTTGGAGGTGGAAGAAATTTAGATTTTAAAGCAGAAGAAACCACCGAAATGTCTCAAACAGATCTCATTCAAAACAAGTTAGAAGAGCTGCTTAAAACGACCATTTTACCAAACACACCATTTGAAATAGAACACCGTTGGAGCGGAATCATGGGTGTTGGAAGTCAAAAAAAACCAATAGTAAAACAATTAAGTAATAATGTGTTTTGTGGTGTAAGACTAGGAGGAATGGGAGTTGCTATTGGTAGCACTATTGGGAAACAGTTAGCAGATATTACTTTGTAACTAAATGAAAAAAATCTTCGAATTTTTAATTAAAGTTTTCTTTTGGGGCGTTGTGTTTTCGGTTGGATTAGTACTTGTGTTTAAGTATGTTCCAGTACCTGTAACGCCGTTAATGGTGATTCGTTATTTTGAAAATACTTCAGATAAAAAAATGTGGAAACACGATTGGAAACCAATAGAAGAAATTTCTAAAAACATACAATTAGCTGTTATTTGTACTGAAGACCACAAGTTTGTAAAACATAACGGCTTTGATATCGAAGCCATCGAAAAAGCTTACGAGCATAACAAAAAAGGCAAACGCGTAAAAGGAGGAAGTACAATAAGCCAGCAAACAGCAAAAAATGTGTTTCTTTGGCCACAACGCAGTTGGTTTCGTAAAGGATTGGAAACGTATTTTACTTTTTTAATCGAAAAAATTTGGAGTAAAGAGCGTATTCTCGAAGTCTATTTAAATAGTATAGAAATGGGAAATGGTATTTATGGCATTGAGGCAGCATCTCAATATTGGTTTAATAAACCAGCAGCTAAGCTAACAGCTTATGAAGCTGCAGCAATAGCTTCTATATTACCAAGTCCAAGAAAGTATCGTGCGAATCCTGCTTCTGCTTATATTCAAAAGCGGAAACAATGGATTGTAAATCAAATGCAGTTTTATGGTACATTAGAACTAAAAGAAAAACAATGAGTATAAAAGAAAAGCTATATAATTTATGTCTAGAGTCTATTGATGCTCGTTTGTTAACAGTTAAGGCTACAATGGATGAAATTCAAGAATCTTTACTTAGTGAGACTAAAAGCAGCGCAGGAGATAAACACGAAACAGGTCGTGCTATGCTACAATTAGAAAGAGAAAAAGCAGGAAACCAATTGGCTGAAATTTTAAAAATAAAGACGAACCTATCTAAAATTAATGCGAGTAATCAGTCTAAAAAAGTGATACTTGGTAGTGTAGTTTATACCAATAAAGCAAACTATTTTATAAGTATTAGTGCTGGAGAATTGGAGGTGGATAGTATTAAGTTTTATGCTATTTCTCCTAATACTCCAATAGGCCTTTTATTGATGTCGAAAACGGTTGGAGATACCATTGCTTTTAGAGCCAATGAATTTACTATTACTGAGGTTTTATAATTATAAAGATATAGAGAGGTAGATTTCTTTCTTTTCTTCAAGCTCTATTTCGCTTTCAAAAAACACTCTATTCCCGTCTAAATCAGCTTCAATTAAATAATGATTCCCTTTAAAATAAGCATCTTTAACAGTTGCTTTTAATTGAGATTGTTCAACTACTTTTAATTGATGTGCATACACAATAACATCGTTTATAATATTAAACTCACCAAAAAAGGAAGCGATTAAAGGAGTTTCTGGCTTTTTGTATAATTGCTCAGGCGTATTATAGGCTTCAATTTTATTGTCGTTTAATACCATCATTTGGTCAGCAAAACCTAAAACATCTTCTTTGTCGTGAGAAGCAACAATACATGTAATATTCTTATCTTTTAAATATTTGAAAATATTACGACGTAACGATTGTTTTTTGAAATTATCGATATGGCTAAAAGGTTCATCTAATAACAAAATCTCTGGTGCATTTGCTAAAGCTCTAGCTAAGGCAACACGCTGTTTTTGCCCACCACTTAATAATTTTACTTTAGTTGATGCTAAAGCAGTAAGTTCTACAACTTCAAGAAGTTCTGCAGTACGTTCCTTTTTTTCTTCTTTATAAAAATTAGACAGGTGTTGTCCAATATTTTCAGCGACAGATATATAAGGTTCTAACTCAAATTCTTGCGCTACATATTTCATGAAATCGTAACCAATAACAAGATTGTGTTTTGGACCAAGAATTTGTTCTTTTTTCCAGAAAACAGTTCCGTTATTTAAGTCGTATTCTCCACGAAGTACTTTTAAAAGCGTGCTTTTTCCACAACCACTTTCGCCAATTACAGCAAGGTATTCTCCTGGCTTTACATTAAAAGAAAGGTCTTTTAAAACTGGTGTTTTTTTATATGAGAACTTGAGGTTTTTTACTTGAAGCATAGTACAAAAATAACATAAAAAAAACCGCTCAAAAATTTGAGCGGTTTTAAATTGAATAATAGGGCGTTTTAATTCCAACCGCCACCTAAAGCTTGGTATAACTTTACGTTAGCTAGTAATTGGTCTCTTTTAGTTTCTATAATTTCTATTTTAGAATCTAAAGCTTCGCGTTGTGTTAGTAACACTTCTGTGTATTCTGCTCTTGCAGATCTAAAAAGCTTAAGCGATAAATCTATAGACTCTGTAAGCGCTTGTACTTGATCTTCTTTTAAAGAATAGCTTTTTTTTAGATTTTCGACATTAGATAATTGATTTTGTACTTCTATAAACGCATTTAATATCGTTTTTTCATATTCAAAAACAGCTTGTAATTGTCTATCATTTGCATTTTGATATTCTGCTTTAATCGCATTTCTATTAATTAAAGGAGATACAATATCACCAACTAAAGAATAAGCTAAGGATTCGGGAGTGTTAGTTAAAAACTTAGGTTTAAAAGCTTCAAAACCTACACCTGCTTTAATACCAATAGAAGGATAAAAGTTAGCTTTTGCAATATTTACGTTTAATTTAGAAGCAGATAGTTCGTATTCTGCTTTTCTAATATCTGGTCGATTTGCTAATAATTGAGAAGGAATACCTGAATACATTGTATCTACTGTTTTGGTAATAAAACCGTTAGAACTTCTCTTTATAGACTGTGGATATCTACCGACTAGAAAATTAATTAAATTTTCTGTTTCAACTATTTTTTGCTGAATTTGAAACTTATTACTTTGGTTTTTGTAAACCTCAGCTTCAAATCGTCTAACAGCCAACAAGGTTGCTCTCGCAGCTTCTTTTTGAAGTTTAACCATTTTTAAAGCTTGTTGTTGAATCTCTAAATTTTGTTCGATAATTTCCAGCTGATTGTCCAGTGCCATAAGTTCGTAATAAGAACTTGCAATTTCTGTAACCAATTGCGTTACCATAAAATTCTTACCTTCAATAGAAGCTAAATATTCTAGGACAGCAGCTTTTTTTCCATTGCGTAACTTTTTCCAAATGTCTAGTTCCCATGAAGCAGAAAGTCCTGCTGAAAAATTAGTTAATGGTTCTGGAAATTCTTCTTCTTCACGAATGTCAAGGTGTTTTTCTACAGCACCATTTCTAGTGAATTCTCCAACTTTTTCTACCTCAGCACCAGCATAAACACCAACAAAAGGTAAGTATTCTCCTTTTTTTGCTTTTATTTCATTTTTAGCCATATCTACTTGCTGTAACATCATGTTTAGCTCTTGATTATTAGCTAAAGCAGTATCTATTAACGTTACTAAATTAGGATCTGTAAAGAATTCTTTCCATTTAATAACTGCTGTATTAGTGGTGTCTTCTGTTTCAGAGTTATACAACTCTGGAACCGTTTTGTTTTCTTCTCTAACAGTTCTAGTCGGTACACAAGAATACAAGGATACTAGTGCTAAAACACTTACTAAATAGAGTTTTCTAACTTTTATATTTTTTATAAAATTATTCATCTTTGTTTCTTTTACTTAGTTTTTTAAATAGACTTTTAAGTTTACTTATTTGCTCGGTATTCTCTTTTGTTTGTAAGCCAGCAGATTCACTATTTCTAATAAATTCTTCAGATAATGGTTCAAAAGATTCATCTTTAATAAGACTTTTTCCTTCTGCCATTTTTGCAAATATGTAGTATAAACCAGGGATAATTAGTACGCCTCCAAGCGTTCCAATAAGCATACCTCCTAAAGAGGAGCCTCCAATAGTTCTATTGCCAATTGCACCTGCACCTGTTGCCATAACTAACGGAATTAATCCTGCAATAAAAGCAAAAGAGGTCATTAAAATAGGTCTAAAACGGGCTTTGGAACCTTCGATAGCTGCTTCTAAAATTGTAGCACCTTGTTTTTGTTTCTGCACAGCAAACTCTACGATTAATACGGCATTTTTACCTAACAAACCAACGAGCATAATAACACCAATTTGTGCATAAACATCGTTTGCTAGTCCCATAGTTTTTAGTAGGATGAAAGACCCAAATACACCAACAGGAAGTGATAATATTACCGCAAATGGTAATAAGAAACTTTCGTATTGCGCGGCTAAAACAAAATAAACGAAGATTAATACTATTATAAAAATGTATGTAGATTCATTTCCTCTACTTGCTTCATCGTATGATAAACCTTCCCAAGCAATATCATATCCTCTTGGTAGTTGTTCTGCAGCAACTTCTTTAATTGCTTTTATAGCGTCTCCACTAGTAAATCCAGCAGCTGGTAGGCCTCTTATGGAAGCAGAATTGTAAAGATTGTATCTCGTAATTTCATTTGGTCCAAGCTTCTTTTTAATCGTCATAAATGCAGAATAAGGTACCATTTCTCCTTCTTCATTTTTAACAAAAAGCTTTTCAAGATCCGATGGTAAACGTCTGTATTCTGGTCCTGCTTGTGTGTAAACCTTAAAAAATCGACCAAAACGGATAAATCCTTGTTCGTAAGTGCTACCAATTAAAATGTTTAGGTTTTCCATTGCTTTACTAATGGTAACACCTTTTTGCATTGCAATTTTATTGTTTATTTTTAGTTCGTATTGCGGATAATTTGCTGAGAAGAATGTAAATAAACCAGTAAGTTCTTTACGTTTTGATAAAGCATCCATAAAGTCATTATTTATGCTTTCAAAATGATGATAATCTGTCGAGTTTGTTTTGTCTAATAAACGCATGGCAAATCCTCCAGAAGAACCAAATCCAGGTACAGCTGGTGGTTCAAAATACTCAATAACGGCACCTAAATCTTTGGTTTCTTCTTCAAGTTCTTCCATGATTTCGTGCACAGAGTGTTCTCGATCCGACCAAGGTTTTAGGTTAATTAAACAGGTACCGGCATTTGAACCTCGACCTTCGGTCATAATCTCATAACCAGCAAGAGAAGATACAGATTCTACACCTTCGGTTTTTTCACATATTTTCTGAAGTTTTTTGGCTACTTCATTAGTACGCTCTAACGTTGCTCCTGGTGGTGTTTGGATAATGGCATAAATCATTCCTTGATCTTCATTAGGAATAAAACCTGCAGGTAGCACTTTGTTAGTCAGGAAAATACCGACACAAAAAGCTGCTAATATTCCAAAAGTTACAATACGTCTTGCTACAATTTTATTAAGTATTGCAACATACCTTCCTGTAAGTTTCTCGAAACCTCTATTAAACCAAAGAATAAACTTATCTACAAGCGATTTTTTAGTTTTTCCATGATTATTTTTAAGTAACATCGCACATAAAACAGGTGTTAATGTTAAGGCAACAATAGCTGAAATAACAATAGAACCAGCCATAGTAATTGAGAATTGACGATAAAAAACACCAACAGGACCTGACATAAAGCAAATAGGTATAAATACCGAAACCATAACTAAAGTAATAGCTATAATAGCACCTCCAATTTCACCTAAAACTTCATAAGATGCTTTGTATGGTGTGAGGTGTTCTTCCTCCATTTTAACATGCACGGCCTCGACGACGACAATAGCATTATCGACTACAATACCAATGGCTAATACCAATGCAAAAAGTGTTATTAGGTTTATGGAAAGTCCGAATAATTGCATCACAAAAAAGGAACCTATTAAAGATACTGGTACCGCTATAATAGGAATTAATGTAGAACGCCAATCTCCTAAAAATAAGAATACCACAATGGCAACTAGAATAAAGGCATCTCTAAGTGTGTGTAAAACTTGTTCTATAGAGGCATCTAAAAAGTTAGAAACATCATAACTAATTTGAAAATCGACATCTGGAGGTAAGTCTACTTCTAGCTCTGCTAATTTTTCTTTTACGGCTTTTATAACATCGCTACCATTTGTTCCAAAGGTTTGTTTAAGTACTATAGAAGCCGATGGTTTGCCATCTAAATTAGAGTAGATGTCAAAAAACTCACTTCCTAAATCAACATCTGCAATATCTTTTAATTGTATAATTTCACCTTCTTTATTGGCTCTTATAATTATCTCTTTGTATTGATCGGGCTCATTATACCTATTTTCATAAGTTAAAACATATTCTAGGGACTGCGAGGTCATACCAGAACTTCGACCTAAACGACCAGGCCTGGCAAGAATACTTTGTTCTTCCATGGCTTCTAAAACTTCTTCGGCAGAAATATTATAAGCTCTCATTCGGTCTGGTTTTAACCAAACACGCATAGCATACTTTCTACTTCCTAATATTTGAGCACTTGCAATACCTTTAATACGTTGTATTTCTGGAATAACCTTAGTGTAAGCATAGTTGTAGAGAAACTTTTCATCATTGTTTTTGTCTGCACTAGAAAGGTTAACGTACATTAACATACTAGGTTGAATAGGTGTTATAATTACACCTTCTCGTTGTACTAATTCTGGCAGTAATGGCATTACTTGATCCACACGTGTTTTAACCCTAACAACGGCTTCGTTTGGATCTGTACCGGGTTCAAAAATAACACGAATGGTTGCTTCTCCTGCACTTGTCGCATCAGATGCGATGTAACGCATATCTTGCACGCCATTAATGGCTGTTTCAAGTGGTATTAATGTAGAATTTACTAATACTTCTGAACTTGAACCTGGATAGGCGATAAAAATATTTACCGTAGTTGGTGCTATTTGTGGGAACTGAGATATAGGGAGTTGCTTAATGGCAAGTCCACCTATAAATAGAATGATAACCGAAATGACAATAGCCAGAACGGGTCTTTTTATAAATTGTTTAAACATGTCTTTTGTAGATTAAATTCTAAAATTATTCAGCGTATAAGTCTAATTCAGACATTACTTTGTTTGGCTCTAAAAACTTAGTTTCTATTTCTTCATTGTTTTTAACCATTCTAATACCTTCTAATAAAATGGTGTCATTTTCGGTAAGTCCTTCGCTTACAATAAATAGATGAGGCAATTCTGCACCAATAGTAATTCCTTTTTGCTTAACAACGTGGTCTTTATTTACAACAAAAACATAGGTTTTATCTAAGATTTGAAAGGTTGCTTTTTGAGGAATTATAATGACATCTTTAAATGGAGCACTCATTAAAATACTACCTGTTTCACCATGTCTTAAAATACCATCTGGATTAGGAAACGTCGCTCTAAAAGCAATGTTTCCTGTTTCGCTATTAAATTCTCCTTCAATAGTTTCTACAATTCCTTTTTGGTTGAACTGTTTATTGTTAGCCATTAGTAAGCCAACTTCTTTTTTAATGTCTTTGTCTGCGCTGGTAATATAATCTAGATATTCTGCTTCTGGTACGTTAAAGTATACCCACATTTTGCTGTTGTCAGAAAGCGTAGTAAGTAACTCGCCTTCGTCTAAAAGACTACCTTCTCTAGCTTCTAGATGGTCCATAATACCATCAAAAGGTGCTGTAATTCTAGTAAAACCTAAATGTGTTTGCGCTAAAGAAACTTCAGCGTTAGCTTTGTCTAAATTAGCATTTGCCATAGCCAATTCATTTTGTGAAACGACATTACCATCCGCTAGGAGTTTTGTGTTTTTTAATTCTATTCCTGCAGCATTAGCTTCGGCTTTAGCCTTTTGTAATTCGGCTTGATAAATATTTGGCATGATTTGGAACATGGCTTGTCCCTTTTTAACATGTTGTCCTTCGTCTACAGATATGCTTTTTAGATAGCCTCTCTCTAAAGCTCTTAATTCTATGTGTCTAATAGAATGAATCTGACTAACATAATCTTTTGTTATAGTGGTGTCCTTTTTAATAGGATTGGTAACAAGAAAAGCAACGTGTTCTTTCTTTTCTTCTTTTTTAGTTTCGCAACTTGTATGAAATAGACATGCGAATAAACCCATGAAAATAAAGATTTTTTTCATAATTTTTAATTTGAAATAAATTGGTAAAATAAAATGTGATTGTAGCCAAACCTTGCAAATAGAGCATAAGTATGGCTGTTTGTGTTATATTAATTTATTGTGATGTGGTAACAAATCAATAGATATTTGATTTGCGAAAAGAAAGTATTATCAGATTATGAAAACTGATAGTCTAACGTGAAGCTTTGTCGAAGGTTGACAAAGTTGAGGTTTGTAATGGGTCGCTTCTTCTTGAAGCTGAGCCGATAAATCGCTTAATAATTGTGCATTAAAAAATGTAGAAATATAACTACTAAAAGGAATAATAGTAGCGTTAGAAACGGACTCTTCGTTTTCGGTATCTTCAATTTCAGTGAAATCGAAAATTAATTGAATCTCTTCATTATTATCAATTGTAATGTGAGAACCGTGACTTAAATATTTTTTAGATGAAGCATGGTTTGAAGCTTCAAATTTAAGACCGTTATTTTGTGGGTTGTTAGTATCAACACTAGTATTTGCAAATACGTTGGTAGCTCCTACGAATAAGAAGAGTACTATTAACGATAAATATTTAGTGGTAATTTTTTTCATTTCCAAATGCAAAGCTATACCAATTGACTATTACTGCAAAACAAAAAATGTTTTTTTAAGTGTTTTTTATGAAGAAATAAGGGAATAAAAAAACCTGCAGACTTATTAAAGCATGCAGGTTTTTATATAGTGTAGTTATTTTAGTTTTTAAATTCGTCTTTCATTTTACTAGGCAATACATCATATCCCATATTAAATAGAGTAAATCCAAAAATATCTGCAGCTTGTTCTATGGTTTTGCTAACAGGAGTTCCTGCACCATGTCCGGCATCTGTTTCTATTCTAATTAATGTTGGGTTTGCTCCAGATTGTTTTGCTTGTAATTCTGCAGCAAATTTAAAACTGTGTGCAGGCACAACACGATCGTCATGATCTCCTGTGGTTACTAAAGTTGCAGGATATTGAACGCCTTCTTTTACGTTATGTACTGGTGAGTAGTTTTTTAAATACTCGAACATTTCTTTATTGTCTTCTGCTGTTCCGTAATCGTAAGCCCATCCAGCTCCTGCTGTAAAGGTGTGGTAGCGTAACATGTCTAAAACGCCAACGGCTGGTAAAGCTACCTTCATTAAATCTGGACGTTGCGTCATGGTTGCACCAACTAATAAGCCTCCATTAGAACCTCCTTTTATTGCTAAGTAATCTGATGATGTATATTTTTGACCAATAAGATATTCAGCAGCAGCAATAAAATCGTCAAACACATTTTGTTTTTTTAATTGTGTTCCTGCATCGTGCCATTCTTTTCCGTATTCTCCACCTCCTCTTAAATTAGCGACGGCATAAATACCACCTTGCTCCATCCAAACGGCATTTGTAATACTAAAACTAGGCGCTAAACTTACATTAAAACCGCCGTAACCATAAAGTATAGTTGGATTTTTACCGTTAAGTTCTAATCCTTTTTTATGTGTAATTATCATTGGAATTTTTGTACCATCTTTAGAAGGATAAAAGACTTGAGTACTTTCGTAGTTATCCGAATTAAAGTCGATATCCGGTTTTCTAAACAAAGTTGAAACTCCCTTTTCAATATCGTATTTATAAATACTTCCAGGAGTTACATAGTTTGTAAAAGAGTAGTATAATTCTTTTTCTTCCTTTTTAGCGCCAAAACCACCAGCGCTTCCAATACTTGGTAGTTTTACTTCGCGCACTAATTTTCCGTTATAATCGTATTGAAAAATTTGAGAAACGGCATCTACCATATATTCAGTAAAAAAGTAACCGCCGGCTGTAGATGGGCTTAATACATTTTTAGTTTCTGGAATAAAATCTATCCAATGTTCTGGTGTAGGATTAGAGGCATCGACAGTAACAATTTTTTGATTAGGTGCATTTAAATTGGTTACTAAAAACAACTTAGAATCTACATTTTCTAATAAGTAAGTGTCACTATCTGTATTACCAATAATTTCGACTAAAGGTGCATTGGGAATTGTTAGGTCTTTTATGTATAATTTATTTCCAGAAGTAGAAACGCGTGGAGAAATTAAAAGGTAACGATCATCTTCTGTAACGCTTCCATAAATATATCTGTGTTTTTCTTCTGGTGTGCTACCGTATATAATCTTATCCTCTTTTTGAGGGGTCCCTAATTTATGATAATAAACCTTATGTTGATCTGTTTTTGCAGACAATTCGCTTCCTTTTGGTTTATCGTAACTAGAATAATAGAAGCCTTCATTTTTATACCAAGACATACCGCTAAACTTTACATCTACAATGGTGTCTTCAATAATCTCTTTAGTTTCGGTATCCATGATTAGAATTTTTCTCCAATCACTTCCACCTTCAGAAATAGCATACGCTAACTTTTTTCCATCTTTAGAAAAACTTGTACCTCCTAAAGAAGTTGTACCATCGCTACTAAAGCCATTTGGATCTAAAAATACAGTTGCTGTTTTTGGATCTTCTCCTGTTTTGTATCTGTAAATTACATATTGGTTTTGAAGTCCCGAGTTTTTATAAAAGTACGTGTAGTCTCCTTCTTTAAAAGGTGATCCGATTTTTTCGTAGTTCCATAGTTTGGTTAGTCTCTCTTTTAGTTCATTGCGAAATGGAATGTTATCGAGATAACCATAAGTTGCTTTGTTTTGGTTTTTAACCCAAGACATTGTTTCTTCGCTTCTATCGTCTTCAAGCCATCTGTAAGGGTCTTTTACTTCTGTGCCAAAGTAAGTATTAATTGTATCTACTGTATTAGTTGAAGGATAGTCTACAGTAATTACTTGTCGTTCTTTTTTTTCTTCTTTACAAGACATAAATATTGAAAGTGTTAAAAAGCAAATTGCTAATTTTTTCATAGATAGTAGTTTTATATAACTATAAAAATAAACAAAAAAGCGCTTACATAGTTATGTAAACGCTTTTTTGAAAATTAAGTATTCTATTATAATCTATACCAGATTGTTTTTTACTAAGTATTCTGCTATTTGTACAGTGTTTGTTGCAGCACCTTTTCTAAGGTTGTCACTTACAACCCAAAGGTTTAAAGTATTAGGCTGAGAGCCATCTCTACGAATACGGCCTACAAAAACATCGTCTTTTCCATTTGCGTATAGTGGCATTGGATAAGTGTTTGTGTCTAAGTTATCCTGTATCGTAACACCATCAGTTTCACTAAGTAATTGTCTTACTTCAGAAACGTCGAAATCGTTTTCAAATTCTACGTTTATAGCTTCACTATGTCCGCCAGCAGTAGGTATTCTAACGGCAGTTGCAGTAACAGCGATTGTTTTATCGTTAAGAATTTTTTGAGTTTCACGAACCAATTTCATTTCTTCTTTGGTATAGCCGTTTTCCTCAAAAACATCACAATGCGGAATAGCATTTTTGTGAATAGGATAGTTATAAGCCATTTCTCCTTTTACACCAGCCATTTCATTTTCTAATTGTTGTACCGCTTTTACTCCAGTTCCTGAGATAGATTGGTAAGTTGAAACAACAATACGTTTTATTTTATATTTTTTATGAAGAGGAGCTAAAGCCATCACCATTTGAATAGTAGAACAGTTTGGGTTTGCAATAATTTTATCTTCTTTAGTAAGTTCCCCAGCATTAATTTCTGGAACAATTAATTTTTTAGATTGGTCCATTCTCCAAGCCGAAGAGTTATCAATCACCGTAGTGCCAACTTCTGCAAATTTAGGAGCCCATTCTAAAGATGTGTTTCCTCCTGCTGAAAATAAGGCAACATCTGGTTTCATTGTAACAGCATCTGCTAAACTTACAATGGTAAACTCTTCATTTTTAAAGGTTATTTTTTTACCTACAGAACGTTCTGAAGCAACAGGAATAAATTCTGTGATTTCAAAATTACGTTCTTCTAATACTTTACGCATGACTTCTCCAACCATACCTGTAACACCAATAACTGCTAATTTCATAACTAATAAATTTTTTCAAAAAAATATAGTTAACAAAGCTATAGTATTTTATATAGTTTGTGTTTAAATGCGTATTAATTTTTTCGTAAAAATTTGGCATAAAAAAAACCGATTTTGCATTACAAAATCGGTTTTTCAGATAATATTTATAAAAAGTATAGATTACTTTTTTAAAGCATCTCTAATTTCCATTAATAATTGATTATCAGATGGTCCAGATGGAGCAGCTGCTTCAACAGGTTTTTTAGTTTTGTTGTATGCTTTAACGATTAAGAACATTACGAAACCAACAACAAGTAAACTAATGATAGTGTCAATCCATGCACCATATTCTACTGCAGCAACACCTGCTTCTTTAGCAGCGGCAACAGTTGCGAATACTTCGTCTCCTGGAGTCCAAAATTGATCAGAGAAACTAGCTCCTCCAGTTACTAAACCAATAAGTGGCATAGCTATTTTAGATACAAATCCGTTAATAACTGCGCCTAATGCACCAGCCATAATTACAGCAACAGCGAAATCAATCACGTTTCCTGTCATAATAAAGTCCTTAAATTCTTTAAGCATAATTTTGTTTTATTTAATTAGTTGATATTAACTTTTGTTAAATTTAGTTAAAATTTTAACAAAAAGCTATAATTAATATAGCTTTAAAAAGACTGTTATCGATGAAACACTCGTTTTACTCGCTGAGATACTGAAGTTAGTAACTCGTAAGAGATTGAGTTTATACTAGCAGCTAGGTCTTCAGCAGAGTGTTTTGGACCAAAAACGATTACTTCGTCTCCTTCTTTGCAAGGTATGTTTGTAACATCTACCATAATCATATCCATGCAAACGTTACCAGCAATAGGTGCTTTTTCTCCATTTATAAAAACAAATCCTTTTCCGTTTCCAAAGAGCCTATTAATACCATCTGCATGGCCAATAGGTAAGGTTGCTGTTTTAGTATTTTCTTTAGCTATAAATGCGCGATTGTAGCCCAAACTATCTCCTTTTTTTATAGTATGAATTTGAGAGATACTTGTTTTTAATGTCGCAATTGGTTTAAGACTTTTATTGATTTCTGTATCATTACCAAAACCATACATGCCAATACCACATCTTACCATATCTAAATGTGCTTCGGGATAATTTAATATTCCAGAGGTATTGCATTGATGTAAAATAGGCTGGTAACCTAAACCATCTATCATTTTTTGCGAAATACGGTTAAAATCTTCTATTTGATTTAGGGTAAACTCTTTTTCATTTTCATCTTCACTTGCTGCCAAATGAGAAAAAAGCGATTTAACTTTTATGGCTTTAGTAGTTTCTAGAGTTTTTAAAACAGTTTCTATTTCTGCTTCGGTAAAACCTAATCTATTTAAACCCGTATTAAATTTTATATGAATAGGGTAGTTTGCTTGTTTTTGTTTTTCAGCGACAGCTATAAATTTATTTAAAACACGCTGAGAGTAAATACTTGGTTCTAGGCAACGTTCTATTATTACTTTAAAATTCTCAGGCAAAGGATGTAAGACTAAAATAGGTTTTTCTATTCCAGCATCTCTAAGCGCAATGCCTTCGCTTGTATAAGCAACGGCAAAATAATCTACATCTAAAGTCTCAAGGTGTTTTGCTACTTCTGTAGCATCACTTCCGTAGGCATAAGCTTTTACTACTGCTAAAAATTTGGTGTTACTTTTAAGTTTAGATTTTATAAATGTAACATTATGTTTTAAAGCGCTTAAGTCTATTTCCAGAATGGTTTCCTGAGATTTAGACATCTTTATCTTTAGTTTTTAGCTCTTCGGCACCATTTACGTTCATTGTTTTTAGTTTTTCACGCGTAATAGCTTTGTAGTATGCAGCACGACTTAAAGGTTCGTATTCTTCGGTTTCGCCTAATAATACAAGGTCTTCACTTTTGTTTTTTCTGTAGCTAAATTGTGCTAAATTTCCAGTGCGTGTACATACAGCATGTACTTTGGTAACATATTCTGCAGTTGCCATTAAATTTGGCATTGGACCAAAAGGATTGCCTTTAAAATCCATATCTAATCCTGCTACAATAACACGTATGCCTTTATTGGCTAGGTCGTTACAAACACGTACAATCTCGTCGTCGAAAAACTGTGCTTCGTCAATACCAACCACATCGCAGCCATCTGCTAAAATGGGAATATTAGCAGCAGCAGGAACTGGAGTAGAACGTATTTCATTGGCATCGTGAGAGACTACCATTTCATCATCATATCGCACATCTATTGCAGGCTTAAATATTTCTACTTTTTGCTTTGCAAATTGCGCTCGTTTTAGTCTGCGAATGAGCTCTTCGGTTTTTCCAGAGAACATGGAACCGCAAATAACTTCAATCCAACCAAATTGTTCTTTTTGATTTACTGTATTTTCAAGAAACATTTCGTAATTTTAACACACCAACACGATAAATTTCGCGTTGCTATAAAGGTGGCTCAAATTTATTAAAAATCAAAAGCCTAATTTGTATAAATTTGAATAATTATAAAAATTTTAATCTATGAAGAAGAAGTTAGAATCAGAATTGATGAGCATAGCTCACAAGATTCTTAAACTAAAAGGGAAAGAAGATGTAAATAAAATGCATACTGAAGTTGCTGCTTTGTACGAAAAACTAACGGTTTTAAAATTTGCACAAGATAACTTTGATGACGTTTTACCTACCATTGGTAACGATTCTTCTTTTTTTGGAATGTTAGATACAGCTTTTAATAACACAGTGAGTGATAATATTGAGGTTGGAAGTAAAACATATATTGATTTAGATGAGCGTGATGATGATGAGATAATGGAGCCTGTAATGGAAAAAATTAAGGATATGGTTGCGCAAATGCCTCAAGAAACACAGCAAATTGATGCCGTCTTTGAGGCGATACAGCCTAAACATCATAAAAATGATTTTGAAGATATTACTGCTGATTTTAACGAAATTCCAATTTTTGATAAGGTAAGTGATATTAAAACGACTGAAAAGAAATCGTTGAACGATAAACTGAAATCTGGCGGATTAACCATAGGTTTAAACGATAAGTTGGCTTTTATAAAACACTTATTCGATAGTAAAAATGAAGATTACGATCGTGTAATTTCGCAACTAAATACTATGTCTAGCTTTGTTGAAGCGAGTACTTTTATAGAAAACAATGTAAAGCCAGATTATAAATCTTGGGACACTAAAGAGGAATATGTTGAACGTTTTATGGCTATTATTGAATCTAGATTTAATTAAAGACAACAAATGAGTATAAAAAAAATAATTTATTGGATTGCAACTTTAGGTGTTTGTGGCATATTTTTGTTTTCGGCAGCAATGTATTTTACTAAGTATGATATGGTAAAAAGCTTTTTTGAAGCACTTAATCATCCTACATATATTGTTTATCCTTTGGCTACATTAAAAGTTTTTGGAGTTATTATGATTTTATTACGCAAAAGCAGTTGGCTTACAGAATGGGCTTATGCTGGTTTCTTTTTTAATGCTGTTTTAGCAAGTGCAGCACATTATAATGCAGGCCATGAAATTGGACTTTCTTTTATTGTGATTCCTTTAATATTAATATCTTATTTTTTAGGAAAAAGTGCTAGGTCTAAAAAGGTTAATAATTAAGATATAACCATCCTATAAAAGGTTTCTTTATAGACTCAATTGTTATTACATAATAGTAAGTTCCAACAGGTAAAAGGGTGTTAGATTTTAAAATACCCTTATTAGGAATACCGTTCCAGTTATTTTTATAGTTGTTAGCCTCGAAAACTAATGTTCCATACCTATTATATATTTTTACATTATTAATAGGGTAATCTTCAATGCAATTTATTGTAAACGTATCGTTGTCTCCATCGCTATTTGGAGAAAGACCTTGCGATATTTTTAAGCAATCGTTTATAAAAACTGTTGCCGTATCTTCATTATTGGTTTCATCTCTATCTATTTCGGTTACACTTTCTAAATTTGCTGTATTTAATAAGTTTATAGACGAAATCACTTGAGCTGTAATGTTTAATGTTTCAGTTTGATTGGTGCTTAAATTGGGTAAGTTCCAAAGAAAAGAATTTTCATTATATACGCCATAGGTTGTATTAGCACTAAGGAAAATATAGCCACTAGGAAGGCTTTCATATATATTAACATTAGTTGCATTTGTGGTTCCTATATTTGAAGCCGTAATAGAAAACGTAACGGTTTCTCCAATTATAACTTCAGCTGGAGAAACAGACTTTATTACTTCAATATCAACATTAGTCTCTAAAATGCTCACTTGGGCAGAATCTTCATTATTGGTTAAATCTCTATCTGTTTCTGTAACACTATTTAAACTTGCTGTATTTACTAAGTTGTTTGGTGAGATAACCTGAGCGATAATACTTAATGTTTCGGTTTGGTTAGGAGACATGCTATCTAAACTCCATAAAGATGAGGTGTCGTTAAAAGTACCTAAACTAGGTGATGCTGATACAAACTGATAGCCTGTAGGTAGGTTTTCTAAAATAGAAATATTTGTTGCTTGAGTTGTGCCTAAGTTAGAGATTGTAATAGAAAAAGTAACATTTTCTCCAACAAAGGCTTGAGTTGGAGATACAGATTTTAGAACCTCAATATCTACATTACTATTGTCGGCTATTACTTCTAGACTAGCATTAGCAAGAGAGGTATCTATGTTGTTTTGATCTAAGAAATTAGTGTGGTCATTTAAATAATTGCCAATAATAGTAGAAGTAACAGGTACAGAAAACGAGCAGGTTTCAACACCATTTGGAAATATTAAATTATTAACAATTACACTTGTGTCTCCATTGTTTCCTATGAAATCTGCAGTACAACCATTGTCTTGTGTCCAAGTTATTGGTCCTGAAATTGTTAATCCACTAGGAAGACTATCGGTAAAATCGATATTATTTTGAGCTGGATTTCCTGCTAAATTGGTAACAGTAAATTCTAGAGTACTTTCTTGTCCAACAATAATTTGAGTGGGAGAAAACGATTTTACAACTGTTGGAGCAATTACTTGAACGTTACTAATAGAGATATTTGTTTCAATAGTTAGCTCTTGGTTGTCACTTTCGTTTGGTATAGCTTGTGCATTATTTGTAAAAGCACCACCGTAACTTGGAGCAGTAACAGGAATTGTAATTTGTATTGTTGAAGCCGCATCCATATTTGGTATTACTCCTGTTATAGTATTACCTGTAGTAGTAAAAGTTGTGCAACTAGCATTTCCATTTGTAACTGTACATGTAGGAGTGCCGTTTAAGGTAAATTGATTTCCAATAATATCCTGAAAATCTATATTAATAGCATTAGAACTTGTATTACTGTTGGTAATGTCGATAATCCAATTAAAGTTTTGATTGACAACAACCTGAGTGAATTCTGGATAGGTTTGTACCACTAAATCTACACAAGGTGCAAAATAAGTAACAACATCTGCTTGGTTGTTACCTGGTGTATTATCTGCTAAATCATCAACACTAGTTATTCTTACACCATTTGTTGCTTGTATTGCAGAACTAGAGCATTCTGGACTCCAATCGACTACTACTTGAAAAGTAACAGAACTTTGTGCTGGTAAAGAGTAATTGTCTTCAGGAAGAATACTCCAAAAAACATCTTCCATTCCAGCATTTGGAACACCATCTAAAAGGACTCCAATATTGGCATTATTAATAGTTGGACATACTGCTGTTCCTGTTGTAGAAGAGCAATTTACAGAAACTAAAGAAGCAGTTGTTAATGTGTTTGCGCCATTTGGCATGTAGTCTTCAATTTCCACTAAGGCATCCACGGTTGCACTTGGGTTTGTTACTGTAATTTCGTAGGTTACATTTCCCCAACCAATGGTATTTACTGCATCACTACCAAGTGGTAGAATTGGGCTTATTTGTGTTTTAGTAATCTGTAAATCTACTATTTCTTCAGGATCACAAATAGCTAAAGGAGGTAGTATTACAAAATCACTTTCAGCATTATTTAAAATGTTACTCTCTAAAATAACAGTTTCTAAAAGGTTTATCCCACTTCGTACATGTCCATCCGAATTAATTGGTGTTCCGGTAGAGCAATCATCAGGATCTATAAATTTTACAATAGTAGTTATGGTTATGGTAACATTTGCAGGAATTGTAAATTCGTTGCTAGACCAAAAAAGACCTTGGTCCGTTAATGTAAAATCACTACAAGTAATACTTCCTGTAGTTGCATCACATGTTATAGAAACAATATCCCAATCTATATTTACAGATAGATTTTGAATAAAAAAGCGACCATAGCCATCTAAAGGCCCATTGTTACAAACAGTGGTTTCAAAAGTTATTTCTTCATCCCAATTTACCATTTGTGTAGGTAGAGGAGTAATTTGTGTGGTCTCGATGCATAGATCTGTTGTAGCGCAATCTGGAGCGTCTATTAATTGTGTAAAAACTAAATTAGAGTCGTTAGACGATTCGTTAGCGTGATCTATTTCAATTTTAATAAAACTATCCACAGCTAGTGGAGCTATATCAATACTACAACCAGGTTCTAAATATTTATATACAATTTCAAAACTTAAAGCACTATTTGCATTAAATTGAATGGGAGTATTAAAATTAAAAAGAGGTGTGTTTTGCGGGCTTGCTGTTAATACGGGAGTTGTATTTTGTGGTACTCCAGAAACATCTGGGCATAGTGTTCCATTTGTTCCGTTTAGGCATGTAATAGATTCGAACTGTACATTTGGTACTCCAAAATTAATAGCATTTGCTATTTGCATTCTGCCAGAAAAACCATTTAAAGGAAAACCAATAGCGCTATTATTTGTAATAGTAAACTGGTAAGTAACAGTATCGTCCCAATTGTTTATTCCTGTACCTTGAGCAGGTGAAACTTGAGAATATACTACAGAAAAATCTATAGGTAAATCGTTCACATCTATAGAAATTATAGATTGATTGTTATCAGTATTACTATCTGTAGTTCCATTAGGAGGGAAAACAGTTACATTAGTTGCTATACCTCCTGGATTAATGGGAGCTCTAACGGTAACTAGTACTTCCACACTAGAATTACTAGGCATGTTAGCAATGGTGCCAGTAAGTAAATTTCCAGAAAAAGTAATATTTGAAACATCACTAGCTCCTCCGTTTGAGTTTTGACCCATAGCAGTAAAATAACTAACATCAGTACTTAGTGTTTGGGAAAACGTAGCGTTATTAACAGCTGTTCCAGAGTTTAATATGGTAATTAAATATTGGAAATCTTGATAAATATTTATTTGTGAAACAGGTGCTCCCGAAGTATTTTGTGCTTCTACAACAATTGATAAATCTGTTGTTTGTGCTTTTACATTTAAAAATGAAAAACAGAAGAATAATAGGCAAATAGCGATTTTTTGCATTGGTTGGTTTAATTAGTAGATAACCAAAATATAAAAAGGTTGCGTTAATAACTATTAAAAAGATTGTAAATTTGAAAATATAAGCAATACTTAATGGGTAAATTATACATAGTGCCAACACCAATAGGGAATCTTGAAGATATGACCTTTAGAGCTGTTTCAGTTTTAAAGTCTGCCGATTCTATTTTAGCCGAAGACACCAGAACTTCTGGGAAACTTTTAAAGCATTTTGAAATAAAAACACCAATGCAAAGCCACCACATGCATAACGAGCATAAAACGGTAGAGCGTTTGGTAGAGCGTTTAAAGAGTGGAGAAACTATTGCGCTTATTAGTGATGCAGGAACTCCAGCAATAAGCGATCCTGGTTTTTTACTTACACGCGCTTGTGTTGAAAATAATATTGAAGTAGATTGTTTACCGGGAGCCACAGCTTTTGTTCCTGCCTTAGTAAATTCTGGTTTGCCAAACGATAAATTTGTATTCGAAGGTTTTTTACCTGTTAAAAAAGGAAGGCAAACACGATTAAAATTACTTGCTGAAGAAACTAGAACTGTCATTTTTTACGAGAGTCCACATAAACTTATTAAAACACTTGGTCATTTCTGCGAATATTTTGGAGAAGACAGGCAAGTTTCAGTTTCAAGAGAACTTACTAAAATGTTTGAAGAAACCGTTAGAGGTACTGCTAAAGAAGTTTTAGCGCATTATACAAATAAACCACCAAAAGGAGAGATTGTTGTTGTTGTTGGAGGAAAAAAATAATTAACCAAATCAAACAATATGTCTTAATGCAAAATTTACTGGAGAGTATTAGTCAGTGCGCCATTTGTAAGGAGCATTTACCTCTTGGTCCCAGACCAGTGGTTACTGCACATCCAGAATCTAAAATTGTTATTATTGGCCAAGCTCCAGGAACTAAGGTTCATGAATCTGGAATACCATGGGACGACCAAAGTGGTAAAAAACTAAGACAATGGCTTAATGTTAGTGATGAGGATTTTTACAATACTAAAAACTTCGCCATAATACCAATGGGATTTTGTTATCCAGGAAAAGGAAAAACAGGAGATTTACCGCCAAGAAAAGAGTGTGCTCCAGAGTGGCATGAAACTTTAATAGAAAAAATGCCTAAAGTGGAATTGGTATTATTAATAGGTGCTTATGCTCAAAAATATTATTTAAAAGAACTCTTTAAAAAAAATCTTACCGAAACCGTTGGGGAATATAAAACGTATTTGCCAAAATATTTCCCAATACCACATCCTTCGCCAACAAACAGATTTTGGAGAGCTAAAAACCCATGGTTTGAGGAGTTAATTGTGCCGGAGTTGCAGAAAGTAGTTACAAGTATTTTATAAAATATTTACAAGCCATTCTTTATAGAATGGTTTTTTTATTTCATAAATTTAAGCCACAATAAAAAAGACAACAATGATTAACAAAAAAGTGAACTCGGTTAGTGAAGCTACAAAAGGCATAAGTGATAACATGACGTTTATGTTAGGTGGTTTTGGGCTTTCTGGAATCCCTGAAAATGCAATAGCAGCATTAGTTAAGAGCGGTGTAAAAGGATTAACATGTATTTCTAATAATGCAGGTGTAGACGATTTTGGTTTAGGCTTATTGTTGCATCAAAAACAGATTAAAAAAATGGTATCGTCTTACGTGGGAGAGAACGATGAATTCGAGAGACAAATGCTTTCAGGAGAGCTAGATGTAGAATTAATACCACAAGGAACTTTAGCTGAGCGTTGTAGAGCAGCACAAGCTGGTTTTCCTGCGATTTTTACGCCAGCAGGCTATGGAACCGAAGTTGCAGAAGGTAAAGAAACAAGAGAGTTCGACGGTAAAATGTATGTTTTAGAGCATGCCTTTAAAGCTGATTTTGCTTTTGTAAAAGCTTGGAAAGGTGATGCAGCAGGAAACTTAGTGTTTAAAGGAACTGCAAGAAACTTTAATCCATGTATGGCTGGAGCAGCAAAAATTACTGTTGCTGAGGTTGAAGAATTAGTACCTGTAGGCGAATTAGATCCTAATCAAATTCATATACCGGGTATTTTTGTACAACGTATTTTTCAAGGTGAAAAATATGAAAAACGTATCGAGCAGAGAACTGTTAGAACAAGAGAGTAATTGTCATTCCTGTGTAAGCGGGAATCCACAAATTAAGAAAAATTTTAAATAGATTCCTGCTTTGGTAGGAATGACAAAACGAAAAAGATGTTAGATAAAACAGGAATAGCAAAACGCATTGCAAAAGAGGTACAAGATGGTTACTATGTAAACTTAGGAATAGGTATACCAACATTAGTAGCTAACTATGTGCGCGATGATATTGAAGTGGAATTTCAAAGTGAGAACGGTGTTCTTGGTATGGGTCCGTTTCCTTTTGATGGTGAAGAAGATGCAGATATAATTAATGCAGGAAAGCAAACCATTACAACACTTCCGGGTGCAAGTTTTTTCGATAGTGCAATGAGTTTTGCAATGATTCGTGGACAACACGTAGATTTAACTATTTTAGGAGCTATGGAAGTAGCTGAAAACGGAGACATAGCCAACTGGAAAATTCCAGGAAAAATGGTGAAAGGAATGGGTGGTGCTATGGATTTAGTTGCAAGTGCAGAAAACATTATTGTTGCAATGATGCATACTAATAAAAGAGGAGAGTCTAAAATACTTAAAAGATGCTCTTTACCATTAACAGGTGTTGGTTGTGTTAAGAAAGTAGTAACAAATTTGGCCGTTTTAGAGGTTACAGATAAAGGTTTTAAGCTTTTAGAACGTGCGCCAGGAGTTTCGGTTGAAGAAATTAAGAAGGCGACAGAAGGAACTTTAATTATAGAGGGAGATATTCCTGAAATGAGTTTATAGATAAAGGTTTTTTTGAAGGATTTATGTTATAAGAGCAAGTTGTAGGTTAGTTTTATTTTTTTATATAAAAGCTTATCAAAAGGAAGAAAAACACGTTAAATGTTAAAATTAAGTGTATTTTGTCGAATATTATTGCTTTTTAGCTGATTATCTTAAAATCTCTCTTATATTAGCAGTCCCAAACCTATCAAATTTTATAACCTCAAATGTACCATTAGCTTAAATGCTTTTGTTATGTAATACTAGATTTACTTTGAAATTATTGTAAAGTCAAAATGATGATTTCAAAGTAGAAATAGTATAAACCCAAATCTATCATAAACAACCTACCTATGAATTCAGATTTATTTTTATTAAAGCAATACCAAAAAATAAAAAATACATTTAAATTTCTTAGAAGTATGATGTATTTAACAAAAAAGGTCTTTATGCTATAAGCCTTTTGGTATAGCGTCTATTAATTTTTTAGTATACTCTCTTTTAGGTGTATTGTAGATAACATCAGCATCATCCAATTCTTCTATTTTTCCTTTATTCATAACCAATAATTGATCACTCATGTATTTTACTACTGCAAGATCATGTGAAATAAAGATGTAAGTAAACCCAAAATTTTCTTTCAATTCATTTAATAAATTTAATACCTGTGCTTGTACAGAGATATCAAGTGCGGAAACAGATTCGTCACAAACAATTAATTTAGGTTGTAAAGCAACAGTTCTAGCAATACCTATGCGTTGGCGTTGTCCTCCAGAAAATTCATGAGGATATCTGTTAAAATGTAAAGCATCTAAACCAACACGTTCTAGAATTTCTATTGCCTTTTCTTGTCTTTCTGCTGCATTAGAAAATAGATTATGCACTTTCATAGGTTCCATTATTGCTTGTCCAACAGTTAATCTTGGATTTAATGACGAATAAGGATCTTGAAATATTATCTGAATGTTTTTTCTAAGTGCTTTTACTTCATTAGAATTTAATTTTGTAATGTCGTTGCCTTTAAATAAAATAGTTCCAGCTGTTGGTCTATCTAAAAGCAAAATGGCGTTACCAAGTGTAGATTTCCCACAACCAGATTCTCCTACCAAGCCTAAAGTTTCACCTTCATAAAGTTTAAAACTTACATTATTTACAGCTTTAAAGTTTTCGGCTTTAGAAAACAAACCAGATTTAGAGATGTATTCTTTTTCAAGATTAATAACTTCTAATAAAGGTGCTTGGTTGTATATTTTCTCGTGCTGAATTGTTCTCATTTCTGATGTAATAACAGAATTATCTACAGCATCATTCATTACATCACTAATAGTTGGTAATCGTTTTAATCTTTTAGTTAACGATGGTCTTGCGTTTATTAGTGCTTTTGTATAATTATGTTGTGGCGTTTTAAAAATAGCCTCAACTGTGTTTTGCTCTACAATATTGCCTTTGTACATAACGAGCACGCGGTTTGCAATTTGTGAGATTAAAGACAAATCATGAGTAATAAAAATAATACTCATTTTCGTTTCTGCTTGTAATTCCTTTAATAAGTCTACAATATCATTTTGCACTGTAACATCTAAAGCAGTCGTTGGTTCGTCTGCAATTAAAATATTTGGTTTGCATGCAATTGCCATTGCAATCATGACACGTTGTTTTTGTCCACCAGAAATTTCATGAGGATAAGAAGCGTACACGCGTTCCGGTTCTGGTAGCTTTACCTTTTCAAAAAGCAAGAGCGTTTCTGCTTTTACTTCCTTTTTAGATAATTTAGTATGTTGAGACAATATTTCTTCTACCTGTTTGCCGCATGTTGTAGAAGGATTTAAAGAACTCATAGGTTCTTGAAAAATCATTGCTATTTTTTGTCCTCTTATTTTCTGAAAAGCTTTAGGTGTAATTTGAGTTAAATCATTGTCTTCAAAAATAATGCTACCAGAAGTTATTTTTGAAATCTTCTTAGGTAGCAATCCTAAAATGGCTAAAGATGAAACCGATTTACCCGAACCAGATTCTCCTACAATACCAAGTATTTCATTTGTGTTTAAATGATAAGATATATTATGTATGATTTCATTTTCTTCTCCGTTAGAAAAAAAAGAAATAGCTAAATTCTTTATGGATAGTAAATTGCTCATTTGGAGTAAATGTAGGAATTATAGACTAATATATTACGGTAAAAACAGTAACCAAAGCCGAACGTTAAAATTTTAACAGTTTTTAATCGAAAAAAACAAAAAAGGGATTATTTATTCTTTTTTATTTTAATACTTTGATTATCGAAATAATAAAATATTAACTAATTTATTAAATAATTAATATGAAAAAGACAATTACATTATCAATTTTATGCTTTCTATTTGCGTTTAGTATGCAAGCGCAAAATTACGAAAGATGTGCAGCTATGGAAAATCTAGAGTACAGAAAAACTTTAGATCCAACCCTAGAAAGTAGAATGGCAAAAATAGAAGCTTTTACGCAACAGAAAGTGTTAGCACAAGGCAACTCACAAAATAAAGTAGTAGGCAGTATTATAACAATTCCGGTTGTAGTTCATGTATTATATAGGAATGCGACTGAGAATATTAGTTTAGCACAAATACAGTCTCAATTAGATGTTTTAAACGAAGATTTTAGACGTACTAATCCCGATGCAGACAATTCTTGGTCTCAAGCTGCAGATACTCAAATAGAATTTTGCTTATCTACTGTAGATGCTAATGGAAATGCGACAACAGGTATTACTAGAAAGCAAACAACGCGTCAAGATTGGAATGCAAATGATGACGCTAAACGCTCATCTTCTGGAGGAATAGATCCTTGGAATACTAGCGAGTATCTTAACATGTGGGTTGTACCAAAAATGACTACCGTTTCTCAAGGACAAACTATTAACCTTTTGGGTTATGCACAGTTTCCTGGAGGAGCAGCTGCTACAGATGGTATAATTATGATTTATAATGCATTTGGTAGAACAGGAGCAGTTACTGCACCTTTTGATGGTGGTAGAACAACTACTCACGAAATTGGACATTATTTTAACCTACGTCATATTTGGGGAGATAGTAATTGTGGAAACGATTTTGTAAGTGATACACCAACACACCAAACATCTAATAGTGGTTGTCCTATAGGTCAAACATCTTGTTCGTCTACAGATATGCCACAAAATTATATGGATTACACAAACGATTCGTGTATGAACCTATTTACGCAAGGACAAAAAACAAGAATGCGTGCAGTATTAGAAGCAGGAGGAGCAAGACGTACTTTAGCATTATCAGATAAGTGTGGAGCGGTCGCACAACCAACTTGTACAGATGGTATTCAAAATGGAACAGAAACAGGAGTAGATTGTGGAGGTTCTTGTACACCATGTACTACAGGTCCTCAATATTGTGCATCGCAAGGAAATAGTGTTAACGATGAGTATATTTCTAGAGTACAAATTGGAAGTATAGACAATGCTTCTGGAGCACAATCATATTCAGATTTTACAAGTGTTTCAACTAACTTAACTAAAGGAGCTTCAAGTACAATTACAATCACTCCAACTTGGACTGGTACTACATATGCCGAAGGTTACTCAGTTTGGATAGATTATAATAAAGATGGAGATTTTACAGATTCAGGAGAACAAGTATTTTCTAAAGCAGCATCTCAAACAACACCAACAACAGGAAACTTTACGGTACCAGCAGGAACTTCTTCTGGAGAAACTAGAATGAGAGTTTCTATGAAATACAATGGTATACCAACAGCATGCGAAACTTTCGAGTATGGAGAAGTAGAAGATTATACAGTTAATATAGTAGCAGGAGTAGCAGATACTGTTAAACCAGTTATTACTAGAACTGGAAGTGCTACTATTAATCTTACAGTTGGAGATACTTATAGTGAATTAGGGGCAACTGCTACAGATAATGTAGATGGTAATATTACAGCAAGTATTGTAATTACAGGAGTTGTAAACACTAATTCTGCAGGAACTTATACAAGAAACTATAACGTAAGTGATGCGGCAGGTAATGCTGCAAACCAAGTGTCTAGAACTATTGTAGTAAGTCCTGCAAGCACATCTGGTTGTTCTGGAGCAATATCATCTTTTCCTTATAGCGAAGGTTTCGAATCTGGTTTTGGAGCATGGATTCAAGGTAGTGGAGACGATTTTGATTGGACAAGAAATTCAGGAACAACACCATCAAGCAACACAGGACCGTCAAGTGCAGCAGCAGGATCACAATATGTTTATATGGAGTCTTCTGCACCAAACAATTCTACTAAACGTGCTATCTTAGTATCTCCTTGTTTTAATTTAACAGGACAAAATCAAGCAACATTTAGTTTTAAATATCATATGTATGGAGCAACAGCAATGGGTAGCTTAAATTTAGCGGTAAGCACAAATAATGGATCGTCTTGGTCAACTGTTTGGACTAGATCTGGAAACCAAGGTAACTCTTGGCAAGATGCTAGTGTAGATTTATCGTCTTACGCAGGAAGTAATGTGCAATTAAGATTCGATGGTACAACAGGTACAACATGGCAAGGTGATATGGCGGTAGATGCTATTAGTCTTACTAATGGCTCTGCAGATAAGTGCGCAGGAGTTTCAGAATATAACAGTAGTCAATCGTATTCAGTTGGAGACAGAGTAACTTATAATGGTTCTTTATACGAAAGAGGAGCATCTAGTTGGGCTAACTTAGGAGCATGTGGAACTGCAAGAGTTTTAACCCAAGGTACAGTAGAGTATTTAGGTGTAGAAATCTCTGTATATCCAAACCCAGTAAAAGGAAATATGTTATACGTAAAATCTAACATAGAAAACTTGCCATTTACGGTTGTAAATATGTTAGGGCAAGAAGTAGCAAAAGGAACGGCAACACATGGTGTAAACGTTGCTAACTTGGAGTCTGGAATGTACATGATTCAGTTTAATGTAAACAACACATTAGAAACAAGAAAATTTATTAAGCAGTAGTTTTAGCGCTTAAATAGAATTTAACTTTAAAAGCCCAGATGTAAGTTTGGGCTTTTTTTATGCGTAATTTTTTAGTGCAAATTTTGCCAGAAAAAGGCAAAAAACAGGCTGTCACTACTCAATCTTTTTGTGCCAAAAAGGATTTCAAACAAACCGTTCCATCCTTTTCGCGAGAGATTAGTACTTAAAATAAAAGTATGTGTTTTTAATATAAAGGCGGTTGGTAGAATTTAGCTACTCAATCTAAAACTACTTAAATATGTTTAATAAAAAGAGTGTTGGTATAACTATTAAACCAATATAGAATATGTATTTCCCATGTTTCCTATCGTTTTTAGAATATGAGAATACCTTTTTACCATTAGGTAATGTTTTTTTAGAAGTCCATAGAAAGTAGCCTATAATTAAGCCTAGAAAACCACCTATAATAGAGAAAAAATAGCCTCCAATAATCCAAGGTTTCTGGTTGCCTTCAGGTTTTTCCAATTCTTTTAAACGTTCGTTTTTTAGAGAATTAAGCAAGTCTTTATCTATAGGTTTTCCTCTTTGTGTAAGAATTTTTTGAGCAAGAGTGTAATCGAAAACACTCCACTCGTCAGATTTTAGAAGAATTTCATAAAGCTCCTCGTTTGTAAATTCAAATAAATAATAGTCTTTGTTAACTTCGTTTATTAAGTTTTCAGCATCCTTTTCTAAAATGCTTTCAGCTTTTTTAAAATCAGATTGCTTTATTCTAATCTCAATTTGGTTATTTATAGTGCTTCCCGAAAAGGTAATGTCTACAGGAGGAACATTATCGTCAAGTATAGAATTAATTTCGTTTTCTTTCAATAAATTTCTCAATTCAATAGCTTGATCAAGAGTTGGAAATTTTCTAAAGATTGAGTATTCTTCTTTCATTTATTTAACTATTTGGGGTGTAGATGTTTAAGCGAAGTTAAAGAAAGAAAATAATAAAAGTGATAGTTTAAATGAACACTTAATTTTAAGTTTTTTAATTTTTGTAGAATTTAACTTACACATTGTTTGTATTTTTACTAGCAAAAAAAAAGTGTTCAAATTAAGATTTATATTATTACTTATATTAATTAGCAATTATTACGGTTTTTCGCAAGTTGGTATTGGTACTACATCGCCTGATCCATCTTCTATTTTACATGTTGAATCTATAGATCAAGGATTATTACTTCCAAGAATGAGCACTGTAGAAAGAGATAACATTATATCTCCTGCCGAAGGACTATTTATTTATAATTTAGATAGTAGCTGTTTTCAATACTATAAAGGATCTTCGTGGTCTGGTTGTTTGGCTGAAGCTCCTTCTAACTCTCTATATTGTAGTTCTGCTTCTGCAAATGGAGCCTATGTTGCCGGAAGTGCGTTAAATGGAACTAATACAATAACAATAGATGTTATAGTTAATGTTATAGAATCATATACCATAAGCACTAATACAGTAAATGGTTATAGTTTTTCTGCATCTGGTATATTTAACTCTATAGGTTCAAATACTATTACACTATCTGGTACAGGAAATCCTATTTTAACTCAAACAGATATTTTTGATATTACATTTGTTGGTAGAGGAGATGTATGTAATTTAGATATAGACGTTGTTACTATCTTGCCTAGTTGTCTGGCGTATTTAAATGCTGGATTTACTTCAGATGGAGTATATACAATTGATCCTGATGGTGCTGGCGCTAATGCTGCTTACGATTGTTATTGTGATATGACAAATGATGGAGGTGGTTGGACGCTAGTGTTCAAACATGATATTGCCGGAGGTTATTGGACTAATGATTTACAGGCTAGTGAGTTTAATGTTGCTGTGCCTAGTCTAACTGCTAACAAGTATTCTATTTTAAGTAAATTGGATGAGATTAAAAGTGCAACGCCTTACGAGTTTAGATTACATTACCCTACTTTGGGTTTAACTAATCATTGGAGTCAGACTTTCGATCCAAGAAGTGGAAATTCTACTATAAATCCTGTAGCCGGCTACATTCCTATAAATATTCAAATGACTAATAATGGCTGGGGAGGACTAGAATTATCTGGTGGTAATACTTATTTAGATGGTACTGTTAATAGTGGAAATTGGTTTTATTCAATAGGTAGTGTAAATGTGTGGGGAGGCGGTATTCCTTCTAATTCTACTGGCGTTAATAGTGTACAGTTATTTGTTAGGTAATACTATATAGCTATAATTTACACATGTATAATCTCATCGTCCCCAAGTATACTTTCACCTCGAAGCCTCAAGAAAATTTGTGCTACTGCAATGGTGTCTTTTTCACAATAAACTACTATTCTATTAATGTCGTTATCTTCATAATAGGTTTTGTAAACTTCGCTACCATCAATATCGTCTTTTGGCGATGGGATACCTAAAACGTTAGTCATTAATTTTAAAGAAGTATACGTTTTGTAATCACCAAATTTCCATAATTCTAAAGTATCAAGATGAGGTACTTCCCATGGTTTTTTACCAAAGAGATTAAGTTTGTGAGGCAATTCGATATTGTGAATAATCATACGTCGCGCTATATATGGAAAATCGAATTCTTTTCCATTATGAGCACAAAGTAAATGTTTAGCTTGGCTAAAATGAGATGTTAACAAGTTCTTAAACGCTCTTAAAAGTGCTGGTTCTTCTCCATGAAAAGAAGTGGTGCGAAACAAGCGTGTTTCCTCTTGATTAGTAAAATACCCAACCGATATACATATAATCTTACCAAACTCAGCCCAAATACCTGCACGATCGTAAAACTCCTCAGCCGAAAACTCTTCCTTTCTTTGGTAACGCGATTTTGCTTCCCAAAGTTCTTGTTTCGTTTTATCGAGTTCAGAGAAATGGTGTGTTTCTGGAACAGTTTCAATATCTAAAAATAATATGTTTTCTAGGTTGAGTTTTGTAATCATGGGTGTTTTCCGCGAAAGCGAAAGTCTTTTTAAAAATTAATTTTTATCAGTATCCAACATTTTATAAGCCTCATCTATATAAAGTGAAATATCACTAGTGTAAGCACCAATGCCTGCGTCTGGAGATTTCTGGCGACCCAAGCGCACAATAATAACATTGTCTTCTGGTTGTACAATTACGTATTGACCAAGATGTCCACGCATCATTGCAAAGTCTTTACCGTTGTGTTTTTTAAGCCACCAACCGTAACCGTAAACAGGATCGAATTTTGGAGTTAAAGATTTGGCTACAAAAGCAGAGTCTAATATTTGCTTCCCATTCCATTTACCGTTGTCTTTATATAGTTTTCCAAAACGTGCAAAATCTTTAGCGTTACTTGCTATACAGCAATACGCTTTTACAAGATCGTGTTCTTCACTATCTACTTGCCAAAGCGTTTGGTTTTCGCTACCTAAAGGTTTCCAAAAGCTTTCTTCAAAATAAGTATATAATTTTTTACCTGTAGCTTTTTCAATAACCATAGCTAGCATTTGCGTGTCTCCACTTGCGTATTTAAAGGCTTTTCCTGGCTCGTCAACAACTTTTAAGCCATTCATTACTTTGGCTAAATCATCATCGAAATAAGCACGTGTAGTGATAGATAATGGCGAATAGTAAGCTTCGTCCCAATTGGTTCCAGAACTCATTGAAGATAAATCGCCAACCGTCATTTTAGAAGCTAATCCCTCGCAAAATTCTGGAAGAAAATCGCAAACTGGTTGATCTAAACTTTTAATATAACCATCCATAATGGCTTTTCCCATTAATCCAGAGACATAACTTTTAGCCATAGAAAACGAGTTGGATTTCGAGTTTTCGTTGTAACCATCGTAATAGTTCTCGAACCAAATGCTGTCATTTTTAATAATAACATAAGCTATTGTTCCCCAATCTTTATTTGCTGTTTGTAAAGTTGCAGTTTCTTTTGCTGCATTATAGTCTTTATGGTTTGGCCAAGGTTGAGGTGTTCCATTTTCTATAACTTGGTTGTCAAACTTTTTATAATCGTCTAAAAAAGCAGTAGTATAACCTCGCATGTAGATGGTGCGGACAGCCTTAATAAGGTAATCTGTATCTGTAATGTAAAGTGTTGCAATTAGTAAACCAAAAAGGACTACGATTACTTTTAGAAGCTTTTTTAAAAATTTCATTTATATAAATAGTTTAGAATTTTAAATATAATGAAATTATAACTGAAAGCTAATTATTTTGCGTGTCTTAGTGCTTGCTTTTTCTTGTAGTAGGTTTTTTCTGCCACATATAGTGTTTTAGAAAATTCTGCTACAACCTCTGCATTTGCATTTAGTAAATGCATTGTTTTTTCAAGATTAACTTCTTGTTCGGTTTTAAGCTTTTGCTTAAGTGCATCTATTTCTTCAGCAGAAAAAATAAACTCACCGTGGATAGTGCCTTTTCCTGGGCGTTTATATTTTGCTGTAACCGCTTTGTCCCAAACCACATAATCGTTACCAAGAATTTGAATAAGTTGTATCATGTAAATTGGATCTGTAGCTGCTAGCATACTGCCACCAAACATAGAGCCTGCATAATTACGATTTTTCCAATTTAGTTTTAATCTAATTTTTACGTAGTGTAAATCGTCGCTTACATTAACAAGTTTTGCGGTAGTACGCCTGTACATTGGCGACCAATTAAAACCATATTTGTAAATGGTTGACGGTTTTATAAAACGTGTTAAAAAATCGGTTGCAATTTTATACATTAAAATAAAGATTGTTGTTTGTACGGACTCTCATGTTCAATAAGCCATTTTTTTCGGTGTAAACCTCCCGCATAACCGGTTAAGCTTCCATCGCTACCAATAACTCTGTGGCAAGGAATGACAATCCATAATGGATTTTTGCCATTAGCATTGGCAACAGCTCTAATTGCTTTTACGTCGCCTAATTGTTTTGAAAGCTGAAGGTAAGATGTGGTTTTACCATGAGGAATAGTTTGCAATGCATTCCAAACACGGTTTTGAAAATCTGTACCTTTAGGATTAAGCTTTAAGCTGAATTGCTCACGCGATCCTTCGAAATATTCATTAAGCTGAATCACACAATCTTCCAGAACCTCTGGGATAATATCTGTTGTTTTTTCTTCAGAATTTAAAACAGTTACCGATGCAATACCATCTAAATCGCCAGTTATCTTGGTGAAACCTAAAGGCGATTTGATAATGCATGTTTCCATTGTTACTCAGGATTATTTTCGTCTATAATACCAAGTTTTTTAGCACGTGCTTCCCAGCTTTTTCTTGCGAGACTTTGTAGATCGCTTACGTTATCGCTTTCGTCCATAATTTCCATACCTAAAAGTGTTTCTATAACATCTTCCATGGTTACAATACCGCTAACAGAACCATACTCGTCTACTACTAGAGCCATGTGGTTTCTAGTTTCTACAAGCTGCTCGAACAATGTTGGTATTGCTAAATTTCTGTCTACAATTATAATGTCTCTTTTTAGTTCTACTAACTTTTTAGAACCATTACCTAAAGCCATTTCTTTAAAGATTTCGTCTTTTAAAACTAGTCCTTTTATGTTGTCTTCGGTTTTAGAATATACTGGTATTCTAGAAAAACGAAGATTCATATTTCTATTAAAAAAATCTTCTACGGTAGTGTCTTCATTTTCAGATTTCATAACCGTTCGAGGAGTCATTACATTTTTAGCAAAGACTTCCTTAAAGGTTAAAAGGTTTTTAATAATTTTACTTTCGTTACCTTCAAAAACACCTTCTTCGTGTGCCATATCTGCCATAACAAGAAAACCTTCTCTACTTAATACGCTACCATGACCTTTACCACCAATTAGCTTTGTAGTTAACTGCATTAACCATAATAATCCTGTCCATTTTAAAGGAAAAATTAGAATGTTAAGGGCTTTTGTAGTAAAATTAGCTAAACTTTTCCAGTAAGTTGCACCAATAGTTTTTGGAATAATTTCTGAAGCTACTAATATTAAAATAGTCATTACTGCCGAAACAATAAATACACCATATCCATCTCCACTTCCGTAAAGACCTTCTGCTTCTTTACCAACTAAAATGGCACCAACAGTGTGGGCAATAGTATTTAAAGTAAGAATAGCAATTAATGGTCTGTCTACGTCTTTTTTAAGTTCTTCTAGGTTTTCGGCAAATGCTTTTCCTTCTTGTTTTTTTAAGTTAATAAATGTTGGTGTAACACTTAAAAGTACTGCTTCTAAAATAGAGCATAAAAAAGAGAAGAAAATAGAAATAACGCCGTAAAATAATAATAATCCCA
The DNA here is from genome assembly GCF_947500605.1 of uncultured Lacinutrix sp. Taxonomy (GTDB): domain Bacteria; phylum Bacteroidota; class Bacteroidia; order Flavobacteriales; family Flavobacteriaceae; genus Lacinutrix. The sequence goes on from NZ_CANMSJ010000003.1 coordinate 115,232, forward strand.
TGAATTGATTTTGGTTTGTTTGTGGCTAATTTACGATATTAATTTATTATAAATTTTTAGAATTTTTATTGTTTGAATCTTTTTCTTAGCCCTAAAATAAAGAAAGAAATGAAAATACCTCCTAATATTAATTGAATGTTTTTTAATAATAACCAATATCCTGGATACGGTTCATCCTCTCTAATTTCTATATAAGGAATAGATCCATTTGCACCTCTTTCTAACGCATTTATAAGGTTGTAATCAATAAAAAAGTATGCTATTGTGCTAATAAATATTAATAAAAACAAGCTTTTAATTGGTCTTAGAAAATCTTGAGTATATCCTCCAAAAAAACCATAAAACCAATAGATGAAAAATGAAAACCATTTTTTCTCAAGAAATAAACGTTTCTTTCTCATTTCCATTTCACTGATGTATGCATAACCAGACAATTCCCAATCCTTTTGTCCATCAAAATTTTTCTTTAATTGACGATAAATCTGTTCAAGTTTTAAGTAGTTTGAAATGCTGAGATTTTCTAAATCTGTTTCATCTTTTATAAGAAGTCTATTCGTTATGTTCCAAGTACAAGAATCAAACTTCACATGTTCGACAGTTGATTCCATGAAAAGAATATTAGTACAATTAGATTTAATAAAAGAGAAATTACTTGGAAAATAATTATTTCTAAGACTTAGAAAACTGTTAGCTGTAAGTGAAATATCTTTTATGTAAGAATGTTCTTTTGAAAAATTTATATCTTTAAAACTACCGTTTTGAAATTTTTCAGCTTGGAATATAACTGTTCGGTTAAATTTTGTAGAATGTATAGAAAAAGCTTTGTTATAGTTGTTATTATTAAATTCAGTTTTGTTATTGAAAGTACATGAGTCAAGACTAAAACTATCTGTATAAGTTGAATTAGATAATTGTGATAGTGCATTAAAATTATTTCCACTGAAATTAGTCCTCTTTATTTGATTTCTCCAGAATGTCGTTTTTTTATTAAAATCACACTTATATATAGAAAGCTGATTTAAAATTTTGGATTCCATTAGAAGGAATTCGTTTTCGAATGTGCATTCGTGAATAGCTAGTCTCTCACTAATATTTACAGATACTAATCTAAATTTATCTAAAAAGTTACAGTTTATAAACGATAGGTCATTGTTTAAATTGATATTACGATTTAAAGTTGTTGGTGTTGTGTGTTTAAAATTATTAAATAAAAAATCTCCTAAAAAAGTACAGTTTATAAAGCGTATTTTTTTTTGAATATCAATTCCAGCGGCACCAAAAACTTCAAAGAAGTAGATAGCGTCTGTATTGAGAAATAATGGGTTTTTATAAAAAGAAGGAAAAATAAATCCATTAAATTCTAAATCGTTTTTTAAAATTTTATGGATTTTAATCATGGCCCAAAAGAGGTTTAGTTTTTCTTTATTCCATATTTTTGAGCCATTAATATTTGTGGTATACCAATTTGTTTTATCAGATTTAAATAGAATATCAAGTTCGTTAGAATCCATTTGGTTTGTTTGAAATCAAATATAACCAAAATCAATATTAAGATTGGTAATTAAATTAGAAAGAGATATTACGATATTAATTTTACTACATCTTTTGCAAAATAACTCGCAATTATATCTGCGCCAGCACGTTTAATGGCAGTAATTTGTTCCATCATTACTGCATCGTGGTCTAGCCAACCTTTTTCGGCAGCAGCTTTAAGCATAGAATACTCTCCAGAAACTTGATATACAGCAACAGGTACATCGACTTCATTTTTAATTTCGCGTACAATATCTAAATAGCATAAACCTGGTTTTACCATAACAATATCTGCACCTTCGTCAATATCCATTTCGGTTTCACGTAGCGCTTCAAAACGGTTTGCGTAATCCATTTGGTATGTTTTTTTATCTTTCGGAATATCTAAAGCATCTACAGGAGCAGAGTCTAAAGCATCACGAAAAGGACCATAAAATGCAGAGGCATATTTTGCCGAATAACTCATGATTCCTGTATCTGTATAACCTTCGTCTTCTAAAGCTTCACGAATAGATAAAATACGACCATCCATCATGTCGCTAGGTGCTAGAAAATCGGCTCCAGCTTCGGCATGAGAAAGACTCATTTCTGTTAATACATCAACACTATCATCGTTAATTACTTTACCATCTTCTATAATACCATCGTGCCCGTAAACCGAGTATGGATCTAGTGCAACATCCGTCATCACTAGCATATCTGGACAAGCATTTTTTACCGTTTTAATAGCGCGTTGCATTAATCCATCAGGATTTATTGCTTCGGTACCTTTATTGTCTTTTAAATTGTCTGGTACTTTTACAAATAGTAAAACAGATTTTAAACCTAGTTTCCAAAGCTCTTTAACTTCGGCTTGTAATAAATCTAAACTGTAACGATAGTAATTTGGCATAGAAGCAATTTCTTCTTTTATACCTTTTCCTTCAACCACAAAAAGTGGTACTAAAAAATCGTTTGGAGATATTATAGTTTCTCTAACTAAACTTCTAATGGCTTCGTTAGTTCTTAATCTTCTATTTCTTTTTATTGGATACATAGTTTTATTACTTTTAACGAATACAAAGTTAATGATTATACCAATTAACAAGCGAAATGAAGCTTACATTATTTAAATTAATAGGCTTGTTTTATTTATTGGAATTAAACCATTTTATAATTGATTGAATCTTTAGATACATTAGAATTTATTTTTCCTTGGAGAAGTTATCAAGCAGAGTTATTAAAGCATTTTGATAGCCACATGGCAGATAATCATTTTCACGTTATTGCACCTCCAGGTTCTGGAAAAACCATTTTAGGAATCGAGATTGTAAGACGATTAGGAAAAAAGACTTTAGTGCTTGCGCCAACGCTTACTATAAGAAACCAATGGAAAGATAGATTGCAGACGTTCTTTTCTGAAACGAATAAATTTAATGCCTTTTCTTTTGATATAAAATCGCCTAGCGATGTTACTTTTTCTACCTACCAGTCGCTTCATGCTTTTTATAAAACCTTCGAGGATAAAAACGATTACTATAAATTCTTTAAAAGTCACAATATTGAAACTCTTGTTTTAGATGAAGCACACCATTTAAAAAATGCTTGGTGGACGTGTTTAATAGACCTAAAAAACAACAGTTCGTTTTACATGGTTTCACTAACAGCAACACCACCTTACGATAGTAGTAGAGCAGAGGTGTCTAAATATTTTACATTATGTGGTGAGATTGACGATGAAATTGCTGTACCAGATTTAGTAAAAGAAGGTGATTTGTGCGCGCACCAAGATTATGTGTATTTCTCTAAGCCAGACGATTTAGAGATTAATTTTATAGTTGAATATAGACGTAAAATAGCCGATTTTAAGGAGAGCCTTTTAAATGATGAGGCTTTTATTAATTTTTTAATAAATCATAGGTTTTATAAAAACCCGAACTGGAATTTAGATGCATTGTATGCAAATACAAAATACTTTTCGGCAATATTAATTGCTTTGCATGCATGCGGTTTTGCTATAGATATTGAAAAATTAGAAATTCTTGGTTTTGAAAAAGATGAAGCTATTAAGCTTCCTAAGTTTGAGTTAGAATGGCTTCAAGTTTTATTTCAAAATATATTAGTTGAAGATAGAGAAGAACTTCTTGATGATGAAACATATTTAAAAACCTTAGAAAAACGATTACGATTATTAAAAGCTTTCGAACGTAAGAAAGTAGATTTTATAGGAAACCATTTAATTTATAAATCGCTTTCCAATAGCCCAAGTAAACTTAAAAGTATAGTAAGTATTATTGCTAGTGAAAAAGCGCATTTAAAAGAAAACCTACGTTGTGTTATTCTTACAGATTATATAAGGAAAGCGTTTTTAACTACTAAAGATAAAGACATTAGTAAGATAGATAGTATTGGTGTTGTTTCTATCTTTCAATATGTACGCTATTATTGCGGAAATAAGGAAGATCTTGCCGTGCTTTCTGGTAGTATTGTGATTGTTCATAATTCAATATTAAATGCTTTGTTTGCTATCGAGGAGAAGGAGAACTTCTCATTTAAACCTTTAGATGTAGATGCTTCTTTTGTGCAGATATTTCCAAATACAACGGCTAAAAAAACGATAGTTGGTAGTATTACAAAACTATTTGAAAACGGTGATATTAAAACGCTGGTTGGTACAAAGTCTTTATTAGGCGAAGGTTGGGATGCGCCATCCATTAACAGTTTAATTTTAGCTTCTTTTGTTGGCTCGTTTGTGTCTTCAAACCAAATGCGAGGTAGAGCTATTAGAACAGATGCAGATTCTCCAAATAAAACAGGTAGTATTTGGCATTTAGCAAGTATAGATCCAACGCAGGACGATGGAGGTAGAGAGGTTGCTATTTTAAAACGACGTTTCGAAGCTTTTGTAGGTGTAACCAATAATAAAATTCCGTTTATATCTAATGGGTTCGAGCGTTTGTACTTTCCTAAAAATATTAATCCAGATACTATTGATGCTTTAAATACGCATACATTAGATCAAGCAAAGCAAAGAAGTAATGTTATTTTAAAATGGAAGAATAGTATTGGTAGTGGTACCAAATTAACAAAGCAAGTAAAGGTGCTTCATCTCAAAGATGTTCCTTTTAAAAAGCAAAAACAGATTTACTATTTTGATGTTTTACGTTTTTTTATAGCTGAATTGTTTTTAGGTTTTATGATCTTCTACGTAGAATTCATAATTAAAAGTGCAGCTATTGTTTTGCAGCAAGGCATCCTGTATTTTTTATATTCTCTATTAATCGCTCTTTTAGGAGCTTTTGGATATAAGTTTTATAAGGCTATTAAGTTATATCTACGTTATGGTTTTTTATATAAGAAAATTAAAAAAATGGGAATGGCAATTCTAGAGACTCTGGACGATTTAAAATTGCTTACCACTAATAAAAGCAATATATCTGTAGAATCTTATGTTTTAAATAAAGGAGATGTTGTTTGTAATTTAGTAGGAGCAAATGCACTGGAAAATTCAATATTTACAAAAGCACTTACGCAGCTACTTGAACCTATAGATTCGCCTCGCTATTTAATTGTTAAAACAAATACTTTTAGAAAAAAATTAGACGTAGAAAGTTTTTATCCAGTTCCAGATATTTTTGGAGACAAAAAAGCAAACGCTATTTTGTTTCAAAAACATTGGAAGAAATATTTAGGAAAAAACAAGTTAGTGTACACTAGACAGTTTGAAGGCAGAAAGCTGCTTTTGAAAGCAAGACTGTTTCATATTTATAATGCTTTTACCGAGAAGACTAAAGAGGTTGTGGTTTGGAAGTGATGATAAGTTATTTTTTTACAAACCAAGTGTATTCAGTATTATATTCAAAAGAAGAAATTTTTAAAATACCTTTTCTCATGGCTATGAAAATATCATTTTTATCTGTAATTGCGGAAGAAGGATAAAAGCTTCCCCAATAAAAAGGAGCTTTTACTGTTTTTATTAATCTATCAAATTCATTAAAAGTCATAATGTGCTCAGATGTGATAATTAAAACAATATCATTTTTAAAGATTGCAAAATTTGGAGCATCTGGTAAATTGAAAGTTTTGTGAATTTTCCATTTTTGTTCTTTTTTTATTTCTAATAAGCTTCCATAATTTCCTCCCATATGAGCAAGACCTTCAAGCACATATGTTTTATTGTTAAATTCAAATATTTGGCGTATTCTTTTGTAAGGAGCTATTTCATAAGCTGATTCGCCATCTTTTGATAGAAACCACAAACCGCCGCCAAACTCACCACCATTCAATCCAATAATAAACCCATTTTCAACTTTTTTAATTGATCTAATAGTGCTTTGAAAGTTGAATTTTTTTGCAATTTCTCTGTTATTGAAAGGGAGTTTGTCTCCTTTAAAATAATTGAAATCGTAGTTTGAAATTTTAATAGAATCATTAGTTTTAGATATAGACCAATGCTGCTTTGAATTATGCGACTTCCATTGATTTTTAATTGTTGGTAGTGAGTCAATTTCAAAATCTTTTAAATTATAACTTTGTCCAAACATTAATATTGAAGCTAATAGAAATGTTAAATTCAGAGTGATTCTTTTCATATTTTTTTAGTTAGTAACCAAAAGTATTATTCAAAAGTGAATGATGAAACTAAAAATGAGTGAACGAATTACTTGAATGAGGTAACTCACTTATTTGTGTAAATTCCAAGATATTTCCAAAAATTATTCTCTCGTATAAATGCAGACTTTTCATGGATAACATCAACACTTCCATTTCCATAAAATGAAGCATTAAAGGTTACAGTACCTTCTTCATCTTTAGCTAAACCGTTAGTAGTTTCAAGTACTTCTAGTTTTATCCATTCTACAGATTTTGCCCATTTTACAATCTCCTTTTTTTGAGATATTGGTCTAGTAGAACTATGGTGCGTTTGCATTAAATAATCACCATTTGCTAATACAAAAGCGCTGTATCTTGAACGCATTAATTGCTGTGCTGTTTCTGTTTTTCCATTATTTAAATGAAACACTTCGCAGCAAGTTTTGTAGGTTTTATTGTTTCCGCAGTAGCAGTTCATATTTAAAAAACTAATCTAAATTCCTTATAAATTTCTCAACGTTTATATGCACATCGTCTTCTCCTTGTTGATCGAACGGGTTTTCTAAATGCGATTGAATATTATCTAAAGCCACCAAAATAACACTAAACATAATTGGCACTGCATATTGTAAACCGTAGCTATAACTTGTTACGCTATGGGCAAAATGAGGACCGTAAATTATAGGTAAAGCAATAATAAAAATATCACTATAAGTACGTAATGTTCTTGGTGTTCTGTATTGATAAATGTGTTTGATGCGCTCGAAAGAAATCATCATTTTACTTAAAAACTGATTAGATCTAGAGGCTTCTCCAGAAGGTAAACCATGAGACCTCAAGGTTTTTATAAACAGCGAAATGTTATTGAAATTCTCGTATACTTTTTTCTCTGTATTTTCTAATTCGCTAATAGGGTTTGTAAAAACATCTGTTAAAGAATTTAGTAAGTTTTCAAGGTTGGTTTTAATTTCTGTTTTAAGATTTTCTGGCGGATTTTCTAACCAATGCGATACTGCAAAGTATAAAGCACGACCATGCGCTTTTATAGAACCATACTCGTCTAAAGCAACTTCACGCCGTTTATATGCGCCTCCAATGGAAAAAACAATAGGAAACACAATTGCTGTTCCAATTAAGGTTAAGGGAAAGTCTGCTTTAATTTCAAAATGAATACAAAATGCAGTCGAGGCGATTGCTAAACCTGTTATTACAAATGTTTTCCAGTTTATAATTAAAAAGATGCGTTTAAATAACTTCATAATTATACCCAGTTTTTCGGATTTTGTAATACTTCAATCAAGCGTTCTTCTTCACTTCCAACTTCTGGATTGTGATCGTAAACCCATTGCACATGAGGAGGCAAACTCATTAAAATACTTTCTATTCTTCCATTTGTTTTTAAGCCGAAAAGCGTGCCTTTATCGTGTACTAAATTAAATTCTACATAACGACCACGACGTATTTCTTGCCAATCGCGTTGTGTTTTTGTGTATTCTAAATCTTTTCTTTTTTCAGCAATAGGAACATAAGCTTCAAGGAAACTATCTCCAACTTCGGTAACAAAGTCGTACCAATTTTGCATGCTCATATCTTCTGAAGCTTTGCAATAATCGAAAAACAAACCTCCAATACCACGTCCTTCGTTACGGTGTGCATTGTAAAAATACTCGTCGCAACGCGCTTTGTATTTAGGGTAAAACTCTGGATTGTGTTTATCGCAAGCTGTTTTACAAGTTTGGTGAAAATGTGTTGCATCTTCATCAAACAAATAATAAGGCGTTAGGTCTTGACCGCCACCAAACCATTGGTCTACAATATTTCCTTCTTTATCATACATTTCGAAATAGCGCCAATTTGCATGTACCGTTGGAACCATTGGGTTTTTAGGATGTAAGACAAGGCTTAATCCGCAGGCGAAAAAATCGGCATCTTCCACACCAAAATACTTTTGCATAGAGTCTGGTAACTTTCCATGAACACCAGAAATATTAACACCTCCTTTTTCAAAAACGTTTCCGTTTTCTATAACTCTTGTTCGTCCGCCACCACCTTCTGGTCGTTTCCAGATATCTTCTTGAAAAGTTGCTTTTCCGTCAACTTTTTCTAGACCTGCTGTAATAGTGTCTTGTAATTGATGTATGTATTTGAAAAATTTGTCTTTCATCTTTATACCATTGATTTGTTACAATATGTTGCCTTTTCAAAATCTCTTATATTAATTGCAATAAAAGGAATCTCAGGAAACATTAATTTTAATTCGGTTACTATACTCTTAGAAAGCTTCGCTTTTTGTTGGGTTGTTCTGCCTTCCATAATGTTCGCAAAAACATGAATAAAAGATTCCTTTTTTCCGCCAACTAAATAGTTGTCTTTAAAAGGATTTAAGCGTACTTTAATATCTGCCTCATCAAATAATGAACTGTTATTTGCTGTGTTGTGTACTTTGGTTAAAATAGATTTTGCTTCAACATTATTTAATATATCTTCAGAGCAATCTATTACAAAATGTGGCATAATTATTTATTTATATAATTCGTATAACTCCATATCTAATGGTTGTTCGCCAGTTGGAGTAAATTCTTTTTCTAGAGTTTTTTGCCAAACAAAACCATTATTTAAAGCCACGTTTACACTTGGTAAATTGTCTTTATGTGCAATTATTTGAAGTGTCTCTAAATTTAATGCATTAAAACTATAATTAGATAATGCTTTTACAGCTTTAGACACGAGGCTTTGGCCTTTAAAATTATAATCTATGCAATATGCAAATTCACCTTGTTTTTTAGGCCAATCTAATGCTTTGATGTAAATGATTGCTGCGAGTTTGCGTGTTTGGGTTTGTTTTAAAGTAAATAGAAATTCTTCTTTTTTATTGAATTGTTTCACTTTAGTTTCAGCAAATAACTGCGATAATGTTGGGTTTAAGTTTTCGCTTAAAGTTCCAGGAAAATAGCGTTTAAAACGATCGGAATTTGTTACCATAAAGTCACAAAGCTTCCATGCATCTGTTTCTTTAATCGGGCTTATTTCGAAGTCGTTAAATTGTAGAATCATTATTTAATTTTACGCTAAGTATTTATACTGTTGGCATTTTTTGTGCAGTTAGTAATTTGTTTTCGGCCTTAATAGCTTCTACTGTTTTAGTAGTGGCTGCTGTTACCGAAAGTGGTAATACTATAATAATTCCGATAATAGGAATTAATAAAAACAACATAAATACAATACCATTTCCTATTGCTAAACCTCTGTTTTTTCTAACAAAATTAATGCTTTCTCCATATTTAAAATGACGTTCTAACGTATAGTCCATATTACCAAATCCAGCATAAAAAGCTTGAACTAAAAATATAAGAATAGTACCCAAAAGACCAATAACAGGAATAAAACTGATTATAATCAAGGGAATGGTAAAAAGTATTTCTTTAAAAAGGTTGCGAACATTAATTCTAATACCTCTCCAAAGTTGCTCTTTAAAAGAGGTCGCTCTATGGTCGTGTTTTGTAGCTCCAGTAAGATGTAATTCAATTTTTTCTGACACTGGGCTCATAAAAGGAGCCGACAAAGCCATTACAATGTGTTTGTAAAGTATAAAGCCTAAAATAATAATAATTGCACCACCTAAATAGCTTGAAATAGAAGTAAATGTTTCCACTCCTGTTTCCCAAGGCCATATTTTAGCTATAAATCTACCAATATTATCTGATAAAGCATAAGCAGTAAAACCAACAATTGTAGCAGTTATAATGCTAATAATGATTGGTACTAAAAAGTATTTCCAAAGTTTTAACTTCGAAATTAATGCGAATGTTCCTGTATAGGCTTTTATACCTTTTAGAATGTTTTTAATCATTAAAGAGGTGTTTAATTAAACATACTTAGAAGACGCAAAAACCAAGATTAAGTTACAAGTTGTATTAACTAATTAGCTTTGTACTCTTTTACAGCATCAATAAACGCTTTAGCATTTTCTAACGGAATGTTAGGTAAAATACCATGACCTAAATTTACAATATATTTATCTTTACCAAACTCGTTAATCATTTGGTGTACCATTTTTTTAATTTCTGCAGGAGGAGAAAATAAACGTGTAGGATCAAAATTACCTTGTAAAGTAATGTTTCCGCCTGTTAAGTAACGTGCGTTTTTTGCTGAGCATGTCCAGTCAACACCTAAAGCCGCAGCTCCAGATTTAGACATTTCATCTAAAGCAAACCAACAACCTTTTCCAAAAGCAATTACTGGTGTAATGTCTTTTAAAGCATCAATTATTTGCTGGATATATTTCCAAGAAAACTCTTGATAATCTACAGGAGATAACATACCTCCCCAAGAATCGAATACTTGAACAGCGTTAACACCTGCTTTTACTTTTTCTTTTAAGTAAGCAATTGTTGTATCTGTAATTTTTTGTAATAGTTGGTGTGCAGCAACAGGATTTGTAAAACAAAATTCTTTTGCTTTATCAAAGTTTTTAGAACCTTGACCTTGCACACAATAACATAAAATAGTCCATGGAGAACCAGCAAAACCTATTAATGGAATATCATCGTTTAGTTTTTCTTTAGTCATTTTAATAGCCTCGTAAACGTAGCTTAAGCTTTCTTTTACATCTGGCACAATAACTTTATCGACATCTTTTTGAGTACGGACAGGATTTGGTAAATATGGACCAAAGTTTGGCTTCATTTGTACCTCGATATTCATTGCCTGAGGAATCACTAAAATATCGCAGAATAAAATAGCTGCATCCATTCCATATCTACGAATTGGTTGCACTGTAATTTCACTTGCTAATTCCGGTGTCTGGCAACGTGTAAAGAAATCGTATTTAGCCTTTATTTCCATAAACTCTGGTAAATACCTTCCTGCTTGACGCATCATCCAAACTGGTGGACGATCTACAGTTTCTCCTTTTAATGCTCTTAAAAATAAATCGTTTTTTATCATTGCTAATTTTTAACTTTTCAGCTATTAACTTTTAGAGATTAATCTATTTTACAAGTTTTAGCTGTGTCTTTTGTTATTAAATCATAACTAGGTTAATAGTTGCGATTTATGTTATTTCTTGCAGAGAGTAAGGGATTCGAACCCTTGGTGCCTTTGCAGGCACACTACCTTTCCAAGGTAGCACGATCGGCCACTCTGTCAACTCTCTATTTAACTTATGTTATACATAGTGTCCGTTAACCAGCTCAATTACGCTTTCTACGGTTGGAATTTTTGCAATTCTTACATCTTTAAAATGCTTGCTAGCTTCCTTTGCTGTAGATTCTCCAATGCAAAATGCAATGGTTTTCTCTCCAACGTTGTTTTCTTGTTTATAACTTTTAACTGTAGACGGACTGTAAAACATAATACCTTCTACTGAATCATCAACCTTAATGCTGTCTAATTTTGTTTGGTAAGCTTCAACTTCTTTAACGTCGATATTGTTTTCTTTAAGGATCGTTGGTAAATCGTCTAATCTTAAATCACTACAGAAATATGTAACTTCATTACCTTCCATAAACTCAACTAAGTACTCTGCTAATTTTTTAGCATTGTTTTCGCTATGTCTTACTTTTCCAATCCTTTTTTCTACCATGCGCTTTGTTCTACGGCCAACACAGTAAATGTTTTTAAATTGTAATTCTATTGCCGAAAAATTAGTAAGTAAAGCTTCTACAGCATTTTTACTTGTAATAACTACGTTTTCAATTTCGTTTTTTAAGAATCTTGGTGCAATTCTATTTAAGTTTATTTTTACAAAATCACTACTTTTAGGAGTCACTTTCTCGTGAAACAATAAACGTTGATCTTCTGTAAAAGATTTGGTAGAGTAAATGTTAGTTGGTCTGCTAGTTTCCTTCATAGCATCCATTAAACTCTTACCACCTTTGCCTATTACGTAGTTTGCACACCACTCTGCAATGTCTCTATGTTCTCCAAGCGCTTTAACGCGTTCTACAGTAATTTTTTTAGTTCCATTTGGGCTTAATAATATACCTTCAAAGAAAATTTCTTCGTCTTTTATATAACATAAAGCACCAATAGGCGCAGTACATCCACCTTCTAATCTGTTTAAAAATTCACGCTCTATTTGCGTACAGATTTCAGTCTCTTCGTCATTAATTTCAGCTAAAATTGCTAAAAGTTCCTCGTCTTCTTCTAGAGCGGTTGTCATAATTGCACCTTGTCCAGGAGCAGGAACCATCCATTCTAAATTATCTGCCGTTTCTGGTCGCACATCTAAACGTCCAAGTCCAGCTGCGGCAAAAATAGCAGCATCCCAGTGTTCTGTATTGTCTAGTTTTTCTAAGCGTGTTGCTACATTACCACGAATATCTTCAATAGTATGTGTTGGGTAACGATTAAGCCATTGTGCTTTTCTACGTAAACTACTTGTTGCAATTACTGCTTCGCGTCCACCTAAAAACTCTTCGGTACCTTTAAAAACTATAGTATCGCGTACGTTACCACGTTTCATAACGGCAGCTTGTACAATGCCTTTTGGTAAAACCGTAGGTACATCTTTTAAAGAATGTACAGCAATATCTATGTCTCCATTTAACATTGCAATGTCTAAAGTTCTTGTAAAGATTCCAGTAATGCCAAGTTCGTAAAGTGGCTTATCTAAAACAATATCGCCTGTAGACTTTAAAGGAACAAGTACTGTTTTGTGACCTAATTGTTCTAATTGTTGTCTTACAGCTCTGGCTTGATAAAGCGCTAACTCACTATCGCGAGTTCCAATTCTTATTATTCTAGACATTTTTTATTGGTTCTAACTGAAACACTTTTTGAATAAGTTCCAGGCTATCGTTTGTAGAAATTGCTTCGTCTTTTAAATGATGAGCGAAGTGATTAGTTATTTTCTGAATAAGTTTATTGCTTATTAATTCGGCTTGTTCCTCATTAAAATTAGCAATTTTTTTGCGTTGCGTATCTAACTCGGCCTTTTTAAAATCTTGTAATTTTATTTTTAGAGCCTTTATTGTAGGAGCAAACTTTCTAGTTTCTAACCAGCTATTAAATTCAGTATTTACTTCTTGAATTATAGTTTCGGCTAAAGGAATATGTTGTTTTCTATTCTCTAATGTTTCATCGGTAATTTGCGATAAATCATCTAAATGTATAAGTTTAACGTTGCTTAGTTCTTGTACGTTCTCGTTTACGTTCTTTGGAATTGATAAGTCTAAGATTAATAATTCTTTTTTAGATTGAATAATATGTTTGTCGATTGTAGGATTTTGTGCTCCTGTTGCAACAATTAAAATATCCGAAGTATTAATCTCTTCTTGAAGGTTAGCGTAGTCTTTTACAATTAAATTAAATTTACCTGCAATAGCTTCTGCTTTGTCTTTAGTTCTATTTATTAAGGTTATTTGCTCATTTTTGGTATGTTTTACCAAGTTTTCGCAAGTATTTCTTCCTATTTTTCCTGTTCCGAAAAGTAAAATATTTTTATCTGTAACGTTTTCAACATGTTTCATTATGTATTGCACAGAGGCAAAAGAAACAGATGTTGCTCCAGAAGAAATATCGGTTTCTGTTTTTATACGTTTACTTGCTTGAATAACAGCATTGACTAATCTTTCTATAAAATGATTAAGTAAATCATGTTTTTTAGAAATTCTTGCAGCAGTTTTTAACTGACTTATTATTTCGAAATCACCAAGAATCTGGCTATCTAAACCAGAGCCAACACGAAACATATGCGAAATAGCATCTTTGTTTTTGTAAACATATGCCACTTCTTGAAACTCTTCAACAGTTCCTTTTGTGTTCTCACAAAGTAATTGAATAAGTTGAAAAGGATGTTCTGCAAAACCAAAAATTTCGGTTCTGTTACAGGTAGAAGTTACTATCAAGCTCTCGATACCATTGGTCTTAGCTTGGTTTAATAAATTTAATTTAGCGTCTTCACTTAAACTAAAGTGACCACGAATTTCAGCATCAGCTTTTTTATAGCTTAAGCCAATCGCGTAAAACGTTGTTCCTTTTGAAATGTGATATTGTTTCATAATCTTAACGTTAGCAAAAATAATATCTCATTATGCGATAAAACAACGCTAAAAGAACTAATAGTGTCGCTTGTGGTTTTTTTGCGTTGTTTTTTACTTTAAAATGGCAAAAGCACTATATTTGCTAAAGTTACAAGCGTTATCCGCTTTGTAGTTTAGAACAAATCTAAATAGAGTTATGCTAAATCCTGAAAATAAAATAGACAAAAGTATCGCTAAAGGTTTTTTTTTAGAAACGCGTGCAGACGATGGTGTTTTTATTTTAACCCATCAAAATGATACACAGGAGGTTAAGGTTATTGAGCGTGAAATAGATAGTAGCTTTATTCAGTTTCACTTTTGTATAAAAGGGGAGAGTCAATTTTTGTTTAATAAAGGGAGTTATACTTTAAATGTAGCCGAAGAGACTTCTTTGTTATTATACAATCCAGAACGCGATTTGCCTATTCATTTAGAAGTTAAGCCAAATTCTTGGTTAGTTTCTGTGTTAATTTCTATTAAGCAATTTCACGGTTTGTTTTCTCAAGAAGCAGATTATATTACTTTTTTAAGTGAAGATAATCGCGATAAAAAATATTATAAAGATGGTAAAATTTCACCATCTATGGCGATTGCATTAAACCAACTCGTAAATTATAACTTAAACCACAGTGTTAAAAATATTTATTTTAAAGCAAAGGCTTACGAGGTTTTAAGTTTGTATTTTAATAGAAGTGAGGATGCGGATATTGATCAATGTCCTTTTTTAGTAGATGAATCTAATGTGTTGAAAATTAGAAAAGCTAAAGATATTGTCATTTCTCGAATGGCAGAGCCACCAGGTTTACAAGAATTAGCAGACGAAATAGGATTGACACTTAAAAAGCTTAAAGAAGGTTTTAAGCAAATATATGGTGATTCTGTTTTTAGCTTTTTGTTAGATTATAAAATGGAATTCGCTAGAAAACTATTAGAATCTGGAGCGCATAATGTTAATGAGGTTGGTTTAAAAGTAGGCTATAGTACTTCTAGTCATTTTATTGCTGCTTTTAAGAAAAAGTATGGAACGACGCCTAAAAAATATGTGCAGTCTGTGGGTTAAAATTCTTGCGATAAAAGCACGATTATTAAGTGTTTATTTCTTTTTGAGTATGTTTTGATGGCTTTAAAATTAGAGCCTTCCGCTAATACGCTTTCGTGTTTTGTATTTTACTAAGTCTATAATTTCCTCTATAACTTGGTCTTCTTTTTCGTTCTCTTCCATATACTTACCACTATATCCAGATTGGAAGTATACATTGGTAACTAATTCTTTTTGTTTTTCATGATTTAAAAATGCTGCGTAGTAAAGCTTTTTAGAATCTCCATATTCGTTTTTAGTATCTAATTTAAAAAAGTACACGACTCCTTTTTTGCCATCATCTGTTTTAAAAGTCTTTTCGGCTAAAAAAGAAATAGAATCTATGCCTATTTCAATATTCTCAGTGCTGAATAAATATGATTTAGCATATTTAAGTTGTGTAACTTTTTCTGCTAAATAAGGTTTTTTCAGGTTTAAAGCATAGAGTTTGTTGACTAATAGTGCTTGGTTTTTGTAGTCGTCCAAGGTTTTGTTTTTTAGTTTTTCAGGGATGCTTTCTTTTTCCTTTTCTAATAAGGCATAATAAGTGGTAAGTGCTTCGGCATTTTCACTATCTATTAATTTCTCGAAAAAACTTTCGGCTATAGATTCTTTTCTAAAAGGAAAAATTAACTTCACATAGCTGTATAGCGAGCTGTTTCTGGAGTGGTATCCAGAATTTTTGCTTAAGCCTCGTTTAATTTCAATTTTACCATCATTAATAATAGCCTTTTTATATTTTTTGTAATCCTTTGGTTTTATAATACTACTGTCTTTTAATCTTGCTAATAAATTGTAAATAGGTTCTTTGTATTCTTGAATATTTGTGTATTCTAAAAGCTCAGGAAACAGGTCTTTTTTTAGTTCTAATGAATCTTTGTAGGTGTAGAAAAGTGATTGAACATCGTACTGCTCTAGCGGTAAATCTTTTTGCATTAAAGCCAAAACGTCTTGATGAGATTTTTTGTCTTTTTTGTTTAAAAGGGCTTTTAAAATAGTGGTTTGAATTCTAGGATTAGAATAAGAGTCTACATATAAATTCTTTAAAAAAGGAATGACCTTGTTGTCTTCTAGTTCTATAAGTTCGTTAATTAAGTTTGTTTTTATGTTTTCTTTATTTTTAGGGAACTCGAAATTTTCAATCAAATCCATAATGGTATTGGTGTGCGATTTATTAAATTTTAATAGATTGTAGGTGTTCATTACAATGCTGTCGTCTTTTTTAAGCGCTTCAAAAAAGCGTTGAGTTTTATCTTTAAAAACAGTTTCTCCCATAATAGTGTCTATGGGTTTAAATGTCTTGTAGAAATTTTTAATAAAAGGAGAAGGCTCGTTTATAGAATCGTTTAAAGATTTAATAGTAAATAACACTCCCTTTTTTACAATATGCTTAACTCTTATCGCTTTAGCGCTTAGAGAGTCTGTTAGTGTGTAGCTGTAAGTATAGGTATTGTCTTTAGATGTTTTTTTCTTGTTGTTAATTTTAAAAACTTTGATATCGTCACCTTTATATTTTGGTAGTCTAGAGTCGTCTAATTCTTTCCACAAACTATCAATATTGGTATACATTTGAAAATCATGAAACTTAGTTCTAATAACAGAAATTTGTTCGTTAGCTTTAGAGTAATAGTTTGTTTGCTTTGTAATTGCTTCGTAATCTTTTGTTTTTTGTCTGTTATTACGATTGTAGCTTATAATAACAGGTTTAGTATTTGTTACTACAGAAAAATGAAGAGACGTATCTATTTTAGTTTCGAAACCATCATACTTGGTTTTATTAAACTTAAAAGAATTAAAGTAGGCAGAAGCTTTGTCTTTTTCGAAACCAGAATAACCCAATAGGTAATAACTGCCATCTTTTACAATGGTTTTTAAATAGATTTTTCTATTTGAAACCGAATCGAATTTAGCAACAGCTTCGTAACTCTTGTAAGTTCCGTTGTTAAATTTACCAAAGATACTATCTTCAATTTTTAAGTCTTTAAAAAAGCTTTTAGTTATGTATTTCGCTTCAAATTCATCTTCTTCAATATAGTAAGTGTCTTGATTTACAGACTCTTTTAAAAAATAATAATCATCGCCAATATTAGCTTGAATTATTTTGTTACCTGCATTTTTAAGATTGTCCTGCGTATTAAACTCAGGTAAAAGCACTTGGTATTTACCAAAAGGAGACTTAAATGTTTCTATGGTTCTAGATGGTGTTTTAAAATGAATAGAGTTAAAGATTTCCTTTTCGTAATCTAAAACATAGTTTTTAGGGCCTCCAAATTTTATAACAACAAGTTCTAATGGTGTTTTATATATGTGGTACTTTTGGTAATCACCTTTTTTTGTTTTGTTTAAAACACTTAATCCTGGAAAAGGAGTTATTATTTTTTCTTTAGAAATAATGTCTCCGGGAATATCTTCGAACAAAAAATTCTCAAAACGGTCTAAAGTAATTTCTTCTTCATTAGGTAAATAATCGAATAAATTAAAACGGCTAACAGTTAAAAAAGCACCATTAGTCATGTCTGGTGAGATAGAGAATTTTTGTCCGTTGTAGAAATATTCTTTTAAATCACTAAAGCTTTTCATAGTTAAAAATCCATCAGCAGTAGCAGTTTCTTTTAAAACAGGAGGAGCAATAAAGTTTTCTATAGACTGTTTTTTTGTTTGTCCGTTTTGTGTTTGTTCACTTAGTAATGCTTTTACGGTGTAACCTTTATCTCTAAGTGTTTTAAGCATGCCGCGATCTCCAGGTAAATGTGCAGCGCCTACACCAGCAAAGACCGATTGTTTTTGCATAACGCTATCTAAAACTTTTACCATGTTATCGTTTCTAATGTAAAGCATGTTCTCTCTAAAATATGGAGTATTAGAAGCTTCTCCAATAGAGTCTAAAAGCGCTAGATTACGTTCGCGATAAGTGCTTTCTTGAAGTAAATGTGGACTTTCCTTTTCGTAAATTTCGGTTAACCAAGGATCTATTTTTTTCTTGTAAGCATTAGTGCTTGCTTTGCTAGTTAAATACTCGGCTTCGTCTAAGTCCTCAAGGCTAATAATAGGTTTATTTTTCTTTTTCCCTGCTTGATAAATAAACATATCGAGGTAGGTTTCTTCTTCAAAATTATCTGAACGCGAACTTTTTCTATACAAATAACCGTTCAACATACGGTTGTCTTGTCGTATGGCACTTCTAATTAATAATTCGTTTGGATGTTTCAAGCTAAATTTTGAGGAGTAAAATCCACTTCTATAATTGCCGCTTGAATTTTGAGGAGATAAAATTGCATTTTCATAACTATGGTTTAACCATGTAGAAGGATCACTTTCAAGTGCAATAGCTTCACTTTTAGAAAGTGCATCAAAAAATACGTCGTCTAATCTAAAAGCTACTTTTTTACTAACGTGCATGGTACCATAGATGTAAGACGATTTTTGTAAGCCATTACCAGAAATCTCCCAGAGTAAACTTTGTTCTTGCTGTTGAGAAAAACCTAAAAAACAAAAAAAAGTAGCATATATAATAAGGCACTTGTGCATAGACGAGAATAAAATGAACTATAAATATATTTATTTAACTTAAACTATATGTAAAATATAGAATTTTAACGTGTTTATAACATAAGCAGTTTTTTAATATTTCGTTTAGTATCTTATAGTATTGTATTTTTGTAAAAAAAGAAAAAGCAGATTCCCGTCTTCGCGGAAATAAAAAAAGAAAGAATGAAAGGAGCATTACTTGTAAATTTAGGGTCACCAGAAAGCCCAGAGCCTAAAGATGTAAAAAAGTATTTAGGAGAATTTTTAATGGATGAGCGTGTAATAGATGTTCCTCTTTGGGCAAGAACTTTGCTTGTAAAAGGAATTATTTTAAACACACGACCAAAAGCATCTGCCGCAGCTTATAAAAAAATATGGTGGGAAGATGGTTCTCCTTTAATTGTATTGTCCGAGCAATTACAAGAAAAAGTGCAAGAACAGGTCGATTTTCCTGTAGCTTTAGCAATGCGTTATGGTAGTATGACCATTAAAAAGGGACTACAAGAATTAGTAGATAAAGGTTGCGACGAGGTATTTTTAATACCGTTATATCCGCAATTTGCTATGGCAACAACAGAGACTATTTTAGTTCTAGCCGAAGAAATAAGACAGGAATTTTTTCCAAATTTAAAAATAGACTCACTTCCTGCTTTTTATAACAATCCAGAATATATTACTGTTTTGGCTAATAGTATAAAAGACGACTTAAAAGGTAAAGAATACGAACACTTATTATTTTCATATCATGGTGTTCCAGAGCGCCACATTCGTAAAAGCGATATTACAAAATCGCATTGTAAAATAGATGGTAGTTGTTGTGAAACAGCAAGTAAAGCGCACGAGTTTTGTTACCGTCACCAATGTAAAGAAGTAACACGTTTGGTTGGTGAGTATTTAAAACTAGAACCCGATACGTATTCTACATCGTTTCAATCGCGTTTAGGTTTCGATCCATGGTTACAACCTTATACAGATAGAACTATCGAGCGTTTAGGTAAAAAAGGAATAAAAACTATGGCAATAGCAACTCCTGCTTTTGTTAGTGATTGTTTAGAGACCTTAGAAGAAATAGCAATGGAAGGCGAAGAGATTTTTCACGAAATGGGTGGAAAAGAATTTTCAACAATCCCTTGTTTAAACACCAATAAAGACTGGGTATCATTATTAGCAAAATGGATTAACGAATGGTCTAAAAAGCCAATCGAAGCTTAATTATGGAGTACTATAATTATATAAAAGCATTGCATCTTATTTTTGTAATCACTTGGTTTGCTGGTTTGTTTTATATTCCAAGGCTATTTGTTTACCAAATTGAAGCATCCCATAAACCATCTCCGGATAAAGAAATTTTAGGAGAGCAATTAAAGTTAATGGCGAAACGATTGTGGACAATAATTACCTGGCCTTCTGGAATTTTAGCTGTGTTTTTTGGTTTGACTTTATTCTATTTAAACCCATACCTTATTCAAAACGATTGGATGCAAGTAAAACTAGGTTTCGTTGTTTTACTTATTGCTTATCATTTGCAAACTCATGTGTATTTTAAGCAATTACAAAACGATATTGTAAAAAAGAGTTCTAGTTTTATGCGATTATGGAACGAAGGCGCTACTTTTATCTTATTTGCGGTTATCTTTTTAGTATTATTAAAGAGTGCCTTTAATTGGATTTTTGGTGTCATAGGTATTTTTGTTTTAGCACTACTTTTAATGTTAGGTTTTAAACTGTACAAGAATATTCGAAAGAATAATCCAAGAGCATAATTTTTTGGGCGTTACCTAAAGGTCGTGCGCTCCACTATATCTTTTTTGGCATAAGCGCTCACAAAAAAGGATGCCGTTGCGATCACTAACGCTAAATAATGGTTCGATTATTGTTATCTTTATTGTAAGAAAAAAAATAGACTAAAACGAGCACGTAAAAGTTAATCTTCTAAAGAAATTGACTAATAGCATGCGACAGATAAAAGTAATAGAAAAAACGCATGAAACTAAAAAAACTGTCTTTACGTACCAGGATATTTATAGCCATGATTTTGTTAGTCGTGCTATCTTCAGTATTAATTGCAGCAGTTGCCATATATCAATACAACGAAGAAACTCAAGATTACCACAAACAACGTTTAGATAGAAAAGAAACAGCAATAATAAGAAGCTTAGATTTTGTTATCCGTGAAACCTCATTTCCGGTCACTACAGAAAATGTTCCTCTTATTTTTAAAATGAAAATTTATGAAGTTGCAGAGGTTCACAATATTCAAATAAACTTATACGACTTGGAAGGTTCGTTGTTAATTTCATCTAAATCGGGATTGCAACCATCAACCGAAAAATGCTTAGAACCTAAAGTTTTAAACACACTTTCTAATACTGCCGAACACCGTTATGAAGATAGGCGAGAGGAAGGTACAGAAACTTTTAGGTCTTCTTATCGTTTTATTACAGATTCAAAATACAAAGATTTAGCAATTATTAATTTACCTTATCTAGAAAACGATGATTTTCTTGCTAAAGAATTAAATGAATTTTTAGAACGTTTATCATATACTTCTTTAGTTGTCTTGTTAATGGCAGTTGCGTTGGCTTTTTTCTTATCGCGCTACATTACAAAACCAATTAAAGCCATTAGTGAGAAAATGAACGCGACGCGTTTGGAAAAACGTAACGAAAAAATTAACATTCAAGATACAAGTGAGGAAATTTCAACGCTTGTAGATTCTTACAATAGAATGATTGATGAGCTTGAAGAAAGTGCAGTGCAACTAGCTACAAGTGAGCGAGAACAGGCTTGGAGAGAAATGGCAAAACAGGTTGCTCATGAAATAAAAAATCCATTAACTCCAATGCGATTAACGGTGCAAAGTTTTCAGAGAAAGTTTGATCCTCAGGACGAGAATATTCACCAGAAACTAGATGAATACTCTAAAACCTTAATACAACAAATAGACACTATGAGTTCTATTGCAGGAGCTTTTTCAAATTTTGCAAAAATGCCAGCACAAAAAACGGAAACGCTTAATGTTGTTGAGGTTGTAGATTTAACTCTCGATATTTTTAATGAGAATTACATCACTTTTCAATCGGATAGAAAAGAAATTATAGCAAGTTTCGATAGAACACAGCTTATTCGAGTGGTTACCAACTTAATAAAAAATGGAATTCAAGCCATTCCAGAAGGACGATTACCACAGATTATTGTTAATGTAATTGAAGAAAATGAAGGTGTAAAAATTACGGTTTCAGATAATGGAATTGGTATTTCCGAAGAAAATAAAGTTAAAATTTTCGAGCCTAAATTTACTACAAAATCAAGCGGAATGGGATTAGGTCTTGCGATGGTTAGAAATATTGTGGAAACTTATCGTGGAACTATTACCTTTGTATCTAAGAAAGATGAAGGGACAACTTTTACTGTTGCCTTCCCAAAAAAATAAATAACAAAACGTCTACTAACAAAGAGGTTATAAATATACTTTTCAATGCAATACGAAAACATACTATCAGAAAATGAAAATGGAATTACAACCATTACGGTAAACAGACCTTCAAAATTAAATGCATTAAACAAAGCGACCATAGGAGAGCTTCATGAGGCTTTTAAAGCAGCAAATAATGACGAAGCAATAAAAGTAATAATCATTACAGGAAGTGGTGAAAAAGCTTTTGTTGCAGGTGCAGATATTAGTGAATTTGCAAACTTTAGCGTAGAAAATGGAGGGAAATTAGCAGCTAAAGGTCAGGAGTTGTTATTCGATTTTGTTGAGAATTTAAGTACACCGGTAATTGCGGCCGTAAATGGTTTTGCTCTTGGTGGTGGATTAGAATTGGCTATGGCAGCACACTTTAGGTTGGCGAGCGATAATGCAAAAATGGGATTGCCAGAAGTTTCTTTAGGTGTAATACCTGGTTATGGAGGTACGCAACGTTTACCGCAATTAGTTGGTAAAGGTCGTGCTATGGAAATGGTAATGACTGCTGGGATGATAGATGCTAATACAGCAAAAGATTACGGTTTAGTAAACCATGTAGTAACACAGGAAGAATTAATGCCTTTAGCATTAAAAATAGCGAGCAAAATTATGCGTAACTCTTCTGTTGCAATAAGCAAAGCAATTAATGCTGTGAATGCTAATTTTAAAGATGGTGTTAACGGTTTTGAAACTGAAATAGAGGAATTTGGAAATTGCTTTGGTACCGAAGATTTTAAAGAGGGAACAACTGCCTTTTTAGAAAAACGTAAAGCAGATTTCCCAGGAAAATAAGATTGGGAGATGTTATTTTGCTAAATAGTAAACAATAAAAAAGGAGCCATTTGGCTCCTTTTTTATTGTTTGATTTTCTTTTTTATTAAAGACTAGAGTAACTTGTAAATGTTCTGTCGTTTACAGTGATTTCAATTTTATAATCCCCGGTTCTATCTTTTAATAAAGTGTATTTCTTAGCGATAATACTAGAATCATTTATAGTTTCAGAATATATTTTCTCGTAAGAGTCATGTTCTGTACCGTAATAAATGTTTATTGAGTAGGTAGATTTTGTAGGGTTGTAAGTGTTAACTGCTATCATTTGATCTTCAGTTTTTACTCTTGGCTTATAAATAACCATTAAGCTTTCCTTATCAAATGTTACTGTTTTAGAATCTACTGTAAAAGGATAAACTCTAATGTCAGATTTTTTATCTAATTCAAATATGTAACTACCATTAGGTAATGTTGTAAGGTCAAAAGACTTATTGTATTTCCCATTTTCTAAAATAGCTTCTCTGTAAAGAATAATGCCATAAGCATCTTTTACAAGTAGCATGTCTCCTTGGCTTACATTCTCTAAAACTAAAGTAGTTTTTCCGTCTTCTTCATTATATAATGAAGTTAATTCTGCTGCGTTACTGATTAGTGTAGCAAATACCATTGCTAATACTAAAGTGTTTTTCATTAATGTTTTCATAATCTTATTTTTTTAAGTGATTATGTGGACAAAGGTACAGGCAAAGAGTAGTTCTAAAAACAAGTGATTTGGCTACTATGTATGCTAAATTAACCTCGATGTTATTTACGAAAACGATATATGTTAATTTAGCATATATTAATGCTAAATTAGCATAGGTGGAGAACACTTTATTTTGTAATTTTGTTTAAAGCTTTTACTTATTTTGAATACTAAACCTACATTTAAAAAAATCACCCCAAATTTTGGTAGTTCTATTACAACTATTGAGAAAACTAAAAAGCGTAAACGTAGCGAAGCGTTTTGGCATTTTCATCCAGAAATTGAAATGGTGTATGTTAATAAAGGAAAAGGTAGAAGACATATTGGTAACCATTTATCTTACTTTAATAATAGTCAGTTAATCTTAATTGGATCTAACTTGCCGCATAACGGCTTTACAGATCGTTTAACATCTAAAGGTAAAGAGACAATGGTACAGTTTCATCCAGACTTTTTAGGAGAAACTTTAAAAACTCTTCCAGAGTTAAAAAACATATTTCAATTACTAGAACGTGCTAAAAAAGGTATTCTATTTAAACCTGAGATTAAAAAAATTGTTGGACCTAAAATTGAGAAGTTAACAAAATACACTGGTATTAAAAGAATAACAAAGCTTCTTGAAATATTAGAGCTATTAGCATTAACAGACGATTATGTGGTGTTAAATGAAAATGGATATGTATTTGAAACACAGCCACAGGATAGTGATAAAATAGATAAAATTTTTAAATACGTTAGTAAAAACTATCAAAACCACATTACTTTAGATGAAATAGCAAACTATGTAAGCATGACAGTTCCTGCCTTTTGTCGTTACTTTAAAAAAGTAACAGGAAAAACATTTACACAGTTTGTAAACGAATTTAGAGTGTTTCATGCTACCAAACTATTAACAGAAAGCCAAAGTAGTATTACAGATATTTGTTTTGAGTGTGGTTTTAATAACTTTTCACACTTTAACAAAGTGTTTAGTGAAGTAATAGGTAAAAGTGCTTCTAAGTATAGAGGAGAGCTAAAAGCAATGGTGCAGTAATTATGGATAAAATTGAATCAGCATTACAGTATTATAATCAAAAAAGTAAGGAAATAATTGATGCTGTTAATTCTAATTCAAATTTAACAGCAGATCAAATTATTGAATACGGAGAAGAAATCGCAATTTTAGAATATAAAATTACAGCTTTAGAAGTCGCTAAAGAAAGTTAATTATTTCTCTCCATTCCATTCTGCAAAAAACTGTTTTAAATACAATAACATGAAATCATGCCTTTGGCTAGCAATTTTTTTTCCTGTTTTGGTATTCATTTTGTCTTTTAAAAGCAGTAACTTTTCATAAAAATGATTTATTGTAGGTGCGGAAGAAGCTTTGTATTCTGCTTTTGTCATATTAAGATTGGGCTTAATATCTGGATTGTAAATAGTTCTATTTTTAAAGCCTCCATAATTTATAGTTCTAGCAATACCAATTGCTCCTAAAGCATCTAATCTATCTGCGTCTTGAACTACATCTAACTCTATAGATTTAAAAACATCTCTATTGCCAATATTAGAGCTGTAAGAGATGTTTTCTATAATTTTAACCACATGATTTATAATATTAGAATCTACATTTTGTTTAATTAAAAATGCTGCAGCTACTCTAGGTCCAACAGTACTATCTCCATTATGAAATTTACTATCGGCAATATCATGTAACAAGGCACCAAGAGCGACGGTTAGTTGGTCTACTTTTTCGTTTTTAGCTATAAGTAGCGCGTTTTTATAAACACGTTCTATATGAAACCAATCATGTCCACCTTCGGCACCTGCTAATTCTTTTTTTACAAAGTTTTTTGTAGCTTCTATTAAATCATGATCTAGCATAATTTATAATTTTGCTGGCTCTACCCATTTAAATTGGTAAGAGTTTTCCGGAACCTTTATTCTATCTGCCAAACGTATCATTCTCGAAGGCAATTTCATTAAGTAATCACGAGCTTTTTCAGCTTCATCTGTAAGACCTGTAACTTTATCTATTTCCCAACGCTTCGTTAGTTTTTCTAAAATTTCAATATAATCCATAGAAGTATAAACACCAATACGCTGTGCTGTATTAGAAAACTCTTCGAAAACAGAGCCTATTTTACCACCAGATTCTCTTAAAAAGTGAGCAGGCATTGTAATTTTTTGTTTCATCATGTATTGAAACGCTAACATCATTTGGCTTGGATCTACAGCAAAAATACGCTCTACAAATTCGCTGTAAGCATGGTGGTGTCTCATTTCGTCACCAGCAATAATCTTACACATTTTAGCCAATTGTTTATTTCCTTTTTGCTTTGCTAACTTAGCAACACGATTGTGAGAAACGTAAGTTGCTAGCTCTTGAAAACTAGTATAAACAAAGTTTTTGTAAGGATCTTGAGCAGTACCAATATCAAAACCATCTGCAATAAGATGCTGTGTGGTTTGCTCGATTTCTCTCATATTAACACGTCCAGAAAGGTATAAATACTTATTAAGCACATCTCCATGGCGGTTTTCTTCAGCTGTCCAATGCCTTACCCATTTAGCCCAGCCATTTCTGCCTCCTTGATCTACACCTTCAACATCCATTAACCAAGATTCGTAGGTTGGTAACGCTTCTTCAGTAATCATGTCTCCAACTAAAACTACCCAGAAATCGTAAGGCAATTCTTTAGATAATTCTCTAATTTCTTTTACTTCTTCAAGAAAGTTTGGACCTTCAGAATTCGGTAAAAAATCTGTTGGTTGCCAAATCGTTTCTGGCGGAATTAAATATTTTTCTATTAGTGTTTCTATGTCTTTTTCTAAAAACGACATCACTTCTAATCTTATATTTTTTAATGACATAATCTTAAAGTTTTATACTGTTTTTTATAGTGTTTTCAATATGTGCTAATAATAATTCCTGTGTTTCAAAATCACTAGATTTAACAGGTTTATGAGCTTCAAAAGTTAAGTTATTTCCAATGCCCATAGGGAATTTTCCATAACGTAAATTTTTCCAAGAATTATTAATAGTTACTGGAATAATTACAGCGCTAGGTATATATTTTACTAAAGTTTCAAGACCTTTAGTCTGAAACTTTTTAGGCTTACCATCACGACTTCTAGTACCTTCTGGAAAAATAACTGCCGCTCTATTTGTGGATTCTATATAATCTGCAAATTTTCTAATAGCTACAATAGCTTGTCTTGGATTCTTTCTATCTATTAAAGCAGATCCTCCGTGTCTTAAGTTGTAAGACACACTAGGTAAACCTTTGCCTAATTCTTTTTTACTCACAAACTTTACATGGTGTTTTCTAAAATACCACATCATTGGCGGAATATCTGCCATACTTTGGTGATTAGAAACAATTATTACAGGTTGAGAGTTGTCTAGTTTATAAGGATTAATAAACTTATGCGTAGACCCTAAAAGATTAATACAGCGCATTAAGCAAAACTGTAAATAATCGACACTCTTTTTATGTGCTTTGTATCCAAACACATTAAAACAAAGCCATTGTATTGGATGGAAAACAAGTAGAGTTAACCCAAAAAATAGGAAATAAAGACAAGTTAATGGATATGCTAAAATTTTTCTCATTTGTACTATAAAATCTATATATCAAAAATAGAAAAACCACACTTAAAAAGCGTGGTTTTTCTATAATACTTAGTTTAATAGTTGCTACATGCTCACTATTAAAGTCTAATGCTTTCTAGCAATGCTCGTTATAAGCATCAACAAGGTTCTCTGCAATTAATTCTGCAGGACGACCCTCAATATGATGACGCTCTAACATGTGTACTAATTCTCCATTTTTAAACAAAGCCATACATGGCGAGCTTGGAGGAAAAGGTACCATGTGACCTCTTGCCTGGTTTACCGCTTCTTTATCTACACCTGCAAATACAGTTACGATATTGCTAGGTTTTTTATCATTATTTAAACTCATTTTTGCACCTGGACGCGCATTTGCTGCTGCACAACCACAAACCGAATTTACAACTACTAACGTAGTTCCTTCTCTTTTTATAGCTTCGTCAACAGACGCTGCTGTATGTAATGCTTCAAAACCTGCGTTTGTTAAATCTTCGCTCATAGGTTTTACCATTTCTGCTGGATACATATCTTCTAAATTTTATATTAATATTCTGCTTATGCAAAGTTAATCAAAAACCATGCAATTATTATTATGGCGTTACCTTATATCACTATCGTGCCATAAGGTCAGGCTATCACTACTCGCTTTTTTTGAGAAAAACAAAAAAGAGCTCAAACATGCCGTTCCATCCTTAACGCACTTACCTACTAATAGTCGTAACAAAACAAAGGAATTGACAACTAACAAAGTATTATATTTACAATCTTAAAAATAATAGCAGGATAATGAGTGGATTAAAATGGATTGGTGCCACAATAGGTTGGTCTTTTGGTGGACCAATAGGAGCAATAATAGGATTAGCACTTGGTGGATTAGGAGATGCTTTAGCATCAGGTAAAGGAGGTTTTACAATAGGCGATGGCACATCTAATGATGAGCGTTCGCAACAAGGCAGAAGACCAAACTATAGAACACAACAACAAAGAAGAGCACAAACAACCTCTGGAGATTTTGAGGTTAGTTTATTAATTCTAGCAACAGTAGTTATAAAGGCCGATGGCGTACAAGACCAACGCGAACTAGATTTCGTGCGTAAGCAATTTGTTGGTATGTATGGTAAAGACAGAGCAAATAAAGCATTCGAGTTATTTAAAAAAGTAAGCCAGCAAACGGTGCCATTACGTCAAGTATGTATGCAAATACAGCAAATGATGGATCACTCGTCTCGTTTGCAACTTATGCACTTTTTATTTGGTATCGCAAAAGCCGATGGTATGGTAACCGATGACGAGGAACGTCAAATTTTCACAATAGCAGGTTATTTAGGTGTTAGTTCTCGCGATTATAATAGTATAAAAGCAATGTTTTATAATAGTAGCGATAATGCTTACGAAATTTTAGAAATCACAAAATCTGCTACTACAAGCGAAATTAAAAAAGCCTATAGAAATATGGCTAAAAAATACCACCCAGACAAAGTTGAGCACTTAGGAGAAGAGCACAAAAAAGGAGCCGAGGATAAATTTAAACAAGTACAAAAGGCTTACGAGCAGCTGCAACAGGAGCGTGGTTTTTAAGTGGACAGATTATAGACATTAGTATCTGTCATTACGAGGAACTTTTTTTGCGACGTGACAATCTTATGAAATGTATATATAATTCAATTAATTATCACTTTTAACCTCCTCGCAATGACTAATTAATTTTAAATTATTTAGGAGACCTTTTAGCAAAACAACCATTAATAAGTAAACAACTATTTATGAGCGATCAAAAAATATTGGAACTTTTTAAAAATGGTAAGCGAAGCAAGGCTTTTAAAGAGTTATATAGACTTTACCCAAGAATAGAAAAACTTATTCTATCTAAAGGTGGGAAAAAATCGGATGCACAAGATGTGTTTCAAGAAGCATTAATTATTTTAAATCGGAATCTGCAAAAATCAGATTTTAAATTAACTGCTTCATTTTCTACCTATTTGTATTCTGTTTCCAGGTTTGTCTGGAAAGACATGCAAAACAAATTTTCTACACAAGAACTTCACGATTTAAAAGATAACGAAGTCTCAATATTTCATCATGTATTAGAAGAAAAAAAATATCGCTTTGCCGAGAGCGCTTTTCGCGAATTAGGAGAACGATGTCAAGAATTACTACAACGGTTTTACTTCAAAAAAATGTCTTTTAAAGCCATTGCTGAGGTTATGCAATTTAAAAGCGAAAAAATTGCCAAAAACCAGAAGTATAAATGCTTACAAAAAGCAAAAGACATCTACAGAACAACAGCTAAAACCGTTCAACCTTAATTCGAATTCAGCATGAAAAATTATATAGAAAATATAGACTTAATAAACGCTTATTTAGATAAAACGCTTTCTAAAACTGAAAGACTAAGTTTTGAAAACAGGCTAAAAACAGATACAGAATTTAAGCAACTTTATAGTGAGCAATTAACTATTTTAGAAGGTGTTAATCGTGTGGGTTTAAAAAAGGAAATTAATGCAGCAAAACAAGGTTACACTCGTGCTAAATGGATGAAATATGTAGGGTTTGTGGTTGGAGTAGTTTTAGTTTCGACTTTAATTTATAGCTTCATTTTTAAGAGCGAAACCTCTCAAATTACAGAGTCAAGAAATAGTATAATTAAAACTGTTTCAGATTCTATTATTGTAGAAAAAATATCAGAAAATAAAGCTAAGGAAATTGCATTGCCAGAAAAATTGGTGGACTCTGTTAAGAAGAGATTTACAGTTGTTAAAAGGATTGTAGAAACAATTGAAGACAAGGAGTTGACTAAAGCTTATGGAGGTGTAAAATACATGAGAGAAGTAGAAACTTTGGAGGACTTAGGTCGTTTTACAAGACAAGAGTTTAATGAGTCTTTTCCTGAGTTAAAGCACTTAAAGTCTAAAAGAGATACTGTTTTTATTGAGAGTAGAATTAATAAAGCAAAATATGGTTCTGAAGAAGTTGCTATAAAAAACAATCTCAATAGTAGAAATGAGGATAAAGAATTAAAAGCAACGGATAATGAGTTAATTACGTTTTTTAAAACGGTTAAAAAGACGCCTCAAATTATAGAAGTTAATACCGAAAAAGATTTTAAAGTTACTTGCAAAGAAGGAACTATTTTAACTATTCCTGCGAAGTCTTTTGTGGATGTAAAAACAGGAAAATTAGCAAGAGGGAAAATTAATCTTGAAGTTACAGAATATTATAAGTTGTCTGATATGTTATTGGGAAATTTAACTACAAAATCTGATGATAGACAATTAGAAACAGGAGGAATGCTGTATCTCGAAGCCAACAAAAGAGGTGCCAGGCTTAAGTTGAAACATGGTAGAAAAATACAGATGATTTTTAATAATAAAGGCAAGACAAGCATGCAATTGTTCTCAGGAGAAGAGAATGATGAAGGTGTTAATTGGAAGCTAGAGAATAAGGCGGAAGATAATTTTTTAAGTATTAAAGATGTTCCTGTTGTAAAATTAATGGAAGAAGATGTTACAGTGCACTTTCAGTCTATAGAATATGTTCCAATTTATCCAGGTTGCGAAACTGAAAATAATAATGACAGACGAAAATGTATGTCTGATGCTGTAGATAAATTAGTAAAAAGAAAATTCAATACGAGTATTGCTGAAAACTTAAGTCTTAATGGTAAGCAACGTATTTACAGTAGTTTTGAAATTGATGAAAAAGGTAACATTGGAAAAATAAGTGTAAGAGCTCCTGCAAAACAATTGGGAGACGAAACGATTAGAATTTTAGAATTAATTCCTCAATTAGTTCCTGGAAAACAAAACAATAAGCCGGTAAAAACAAGTTATAATTTAGTTTTTACAATAACACTAGAAGGTGAAACGGTAAGCTCTAATAACTCTGTAACTGTTAAAAATGATAGACGTTTTACTGAATCTTTTGAAAAAAGAGTAGACTCAATTAAAGCAACAAATGGTATTCTTGCTACAATAAGTAATAATGATATTCAACGCTATAGTTTTTCATCTTCAAATTTAGGTTGGATAAACTGTGACAGGTTCGTTAACTCTAAAAAAAGCAAAGTAAAGTTCAAACTAAAAATAAAAGACACTAAAGGTACTATTGTAAAATTAGTTTTTAAAAACATAAGCTCTATTTTACCTAGTAAAAAAAATGCTGATGAGTTCGATTTTGGAAACATTCCTATTGATGAAGAAGTTGTTGTAATCGCAATAAAAAAGACTAAAGATAAATTGTTTTTAGCTAAAGAAGAGACAACTATAAAAGCGAAACCAAAACTAAATTTAGAATTTAAAGAAGTATCAATACAAGAGTTGAAAAAGGAGCTAGAGAATTTAAGTGATTCATTTTAATTAAATCAACTATCTGTCATTCAGAAGGAGGTACGACTGAAGAATCTTTATTGTAAGATTTTTCGCTTTCGCTCTGAATGACATTTCTATTCTATTTACTTAGAACCAAAAACCAATAATTGATTATAAATAATAGACTTAGACTGTGCATTAATAGCTTTAGCATCTTCTTTAGTTAAGCCTTCAGTCTCAATAAATTTATGAATTTTCGCTCTCATTTTTCCTGGGCCACCACTAAAAAAAGTATAAGAAAAACGTTTTTTATTATCACCAAAAGTAATAGGTACAATTGGTATTTGATGATTAATAGCTAAACGGAAAGCACCATCTTTAAAATCGGTTAAAATAATGTGTTCTTCTGGAACTAAGCCTTCTGGGAAAATACAAATACTTAAACCTTGCTTTAAACGTCTTTGTGCTCTTAAAAACACAGCCTGTCTACTTTTTGGGTTGTTTCTATCTACTAAAATAGCTGTGCGCTTATAGAAAAAACCGAATAGCGGAATCTTTGCAAGTTCAGCTTTACCAACAAAAACAAACGGGTTTTTAACAGTAACCAACATTAGCATAATGTCTAGCATAGACGTATGGTTGGCAATAAACATATAACTCTTGCTTTTTTCAGGCATTTGTTCTCTTGTTATCTTAGTATTGAAACCCATGCCTATTAAAATACAACGCGCCCAAATACGCGCTAACTTAAAGAAATAAGGATACCAAGATTCTTTTAAAATAGAGACTATTAAAAAAGGAAACATAATAATAATAGGTAATGCAACCATTATGTAAAACCAAATACGGTATAAAAACCAGAAAATGTATTTAAATACAACCATAGGCGCCAAAAATACATAATTGTTTTGAGCTATTTTAATTGAAAAAAAATACCTTTGTTTTTTAATTAATCTAAAAGCGATTACTGCTTAATTTATAGATAGCAGAGTCAAGTCACAGACATTATTATGGCAAGAGTACTTACAGGAATACAAAGCACAGGAACACCACATTTAGGAAACATATTAGGCGCATTAATGCCAGCAATGGCTTTAGCTAACGATGAAACAAACGAATCATTTTTGTTTATTGCAGATATGCATTCGCTTACTCAAATTAAAGACGGTGAAACACTAAGAAACAATACGTATTCTACAGCTGCAACTTGGTTGGCTTTAGGTTTAGATATAGAAAAAACAGTATTTTACAGACAAAGTGATATACCGCAAACTACAGAGTTGTCTTGGTATTTAAGTTGTTTTTTTCCATACCAACGTCTAACATTAGCGCATAGTTTTAAGGATAAAGCAGATAGATTAGAAGATGTAAACGCTGGTTTATTTACCTATCCAATGCTTATGGCAGCAGATATTTTATTGTATGATGCCGAAATTATTCCTGTAGGAAAAGACCAATTACAACACATAGAAATGACACGTGATGTTGCTTCTCGTTTTCAGGCTAAAATGGGTGAAACATTTGTAATGCCAGAAGGGAAAGTGCAAGAAAGTAATATGCTTATTCCTGGAACAGATGGTGCTAAAATGAGTAAAAGTAAGGGAAATATTATCAATATATTTTTACCAGAAAAGAAACTACGTAAACAAATAATGAGTATTGAAACTGATAGTACTCCTTTGGAAGAGCCAAAAGATTGGGCTACTTGTAACTGTTTTACTATTTATAGTTTATTGGCTTCGGAAGATGAGATTGCTGCTATGAAAGCCAATTACGAAAATGGTAATTATGGTTATGGTCATGCAAAACAAGCCTTATACGAATTAATTTTAAAAACATTCGAAACGCAACGTGAGCGTTATTATTTCTATATGGATAATGTTGACAAAATAGAGGAAGCACTTGCTATAGGAGCAGAAAAAGCTAAAGTTGTAGCAAATACTGTTTTAAAACGTGTTAGAGCTAAAGTTGGATATTAAATTTTCACGCAACTAAAAGCTATTTTTTAGTAGCTTTTAGTTGTGTCAACATTTCTTTAGTAATAGCTTCAAGATCGAAACTGTGTTTCCAGTTCCATTGGTCGCGAGCTTCGGTATCATCAATACTTTGTGGCCAAGAATCTGCGATGTCTTGTCTAAAATCTGGCTTGTAAGTCATTTTAAATTCAGGAATAACTTTTTGTATTGAAGCCGCAATTTCTTTTGGTGTAAAGCTAATTCCAGATAAATTATAAGCCGATCTTATTTTTATAGTTTCCGGTTTAGCAGCCATAATATCTACCGTTGCTTTAATGGCATCGTCCATAAATAACATTGGTAATGCTGTGTTTTCAGATAAGAAACACTCATATTTACTAGCTTTCAATGCTTCATGGTAAATTTCAACAGCGTAATCTGTAGTGCCACCACCTGGTAATGTTTTCCAGCTAATTATGCCAGGATAACGAATACTTCTAACATCTACACCATATTTATTATGGTAATATTCGCACCAGCGCTCACCAACTTGTTTGGTAATACCGTAAACGGTTGTAGGTTCCATTGTTGTGTACTGTGGTGTGTTTTCTTTAGGTGTTGTTGGTCCAAAAACAGCAATACTAGAAGGCCAAAATACATGATCAATAACTTTTCCTTTAGCAAGGTTTAAAACATGAAAAAGAGAATTCATATTTAAATCCCAAGCTTCCATTGGATATTTTTCTCCAGTAGCACTTAATAGCGCAGCCATTAAATATACAGTCTTTACATTATTATTAAAACAACAATCTTTAATAGCATTAAAGTTCTTAGCATCAAGAATAGCAAAAGGACCTGCGTTTACAAGATCTAGTTTTCGGGTGTTAATATCGCTAGCAATAACGTTATCTACGCCGTGTATTTCCCTAAGTTTGTAAGTAAGCTCAGAGCCTATTTGACCGCAAGCGCCAATAATTAAAATTTTTGATGACATAATTTGTTGTATAAAAAGTGTGTCAAAAATAATAAGATTTTATTCAGCATTTAGTTAAAAACTAAAATTTAATAGTGCGAATTTATTTTTATGAAATTACTAAGAACTTAAAAGATTGAATACAATATATTTGTAGTAATCAAGATACTATACTCAATGAAAAAGATATTAATAATAGCGCTTCTAGTTACGCTTTCGTCGTGCAAAAAAGAAGTGACTACAGCAACAGAAACTACTTTAGTTATTAGTGATTCTACAAAAATTACTAAAGAAGACATTTCTAAAATTAACTATATAGAATATGGTATAGATAACAAGGCTAAAGTAACTTTAGATTCTTGGCAAGCTTATAATACTATTTCAAGTGCTATTGATCAAATTAAACAGGCAGATTTTACTTTTTTTAAAACTGATGATGCTATTTTTAATACCACATTAACAGACATAGAAACTACAACGCCAGAGGCAATAGATAGCGAGCCAATAAAAGCAAGAATTTTAATTTTAAGAACAAAATTATTAAAACTTAGAGAGTCGGTTAATTTAAATACAGCTAGTAAAACCGAAAAGTTAATTGCTATAAGAGAATTGTTTCAATCCTTTTCTTATGTTACACTTCAAATAAATAAGAAGTTTGAAAAAGAAGCTCAAAACATTATAAAACTAGATTCTTTATGAGAATAATTATATTACTTATAATAAGCTTATTTTTTGTGTCCTGTAAAACTGAACTTTTAGAGACTAAAAAAGATCAAGTTGTTTCAACAGAAGAAATTGAAAAAAACATCAATACTTCTTTAGATCTTTGGCATAAAGCTGCAGCTGAAGCAAATTTTGATAACTACTTTAATTTAATGACAAAGGACGGTGTGTTTATTGGTACAGATGCATCAGAAAATTGGCAAAATGAAGCTTTTAGAACGTTTTCGAAACCTTATTTCGATAATGGAAAAGCTTGGAGTTTTACTGCAGTAGAACGAAATATTTATGTCTACGAGAATCAAAAATTAGCATGGTTCGATGAGTTGTTAGACACCCAAATGAAATTATGTAGAGGCTCTGGAATACTAAAATTAGAAGACAATAAATGGAAAATTGCTCATTATGTTTTGTCTATAACTATTCCAAACGATAATGTTTCAGAAGTTGTAAAATTGAAGTCAAGTTTTGACAGCTTATATTCCGAAAAGCTGAAAACCAAAGATTAAAGGTTAGTTTTTTACGATTAAATACATTTTAAACTCTTACTTTTACTTTTTAAAAAAATGTAAAATGAAAGATTTATTTATCCTATTTTGTTTTTTATCGTTTTCTTTTTCTCAAGCGCAATACAACCAAAATGCGCCTTGGATGGAAAATATTAATGTAGAAAACAGAGCAAAAACTAACAATCCAGTAAAATTTAAAGAAGTTGTAAATGCTTTTAATACCTATTGGGAAACAAGAAATCCTAATGTAAAAGGTAGCGGTTACAAACCTTTTAAGCGTTGGGAAAACCACTGGAAGAACTTTGTAAAAGAAGATGGCACTTTGCCTAGCTCTCAAGAACTTTGGGATACTTATTTAAGCACAAAAAGCAATGCCGTATCTAAAAACTTTATGGTAGATGAAAGTAATTGGTTGCCAGTAGGTCCATTTACGCATACAAATACAGGATCATGGTCTTCGGGTCAAGGTCGTGTAAATGTTATTGTTAAAGATGAATCTGTTGCGGGAACTTATTATGCAGGAGCACCAGCAGGAGGATTTTGGAAGTCTACAGACAATGGCGTTTCTTGGGATACATACACAGATGATTTACCACAAATAGGAGTATCTGGTATTGCTATAGATTATAACAATCCTGGTACTATTTATATTGCAACAGGAGATGATGATGCTGGAGATTCTGCAACTGTTGGAGTAATGAAATCTACAGATGGTGGTTTAAGTTGGAATACTACAGGCTTAAATGCAGGAAATACTCCTGGAAGCATGAATGACATTTACGTAAGTTCTACAAATGCTAATATTGTCTGGGTTGCAACCAATAATGGTGTGTACAAGTCTACAGATGCAGGAACAACTTGGAATAACACAAATAATACTCAAGGACAAAATATTAGAGACATTAAAATTAATCCTCAAGACGATTCTGTAATTTATGCAGTGTCTTCAAGCCGATTTTTTAAGTCAACAAATGGTGGCGATAGTTTTACTGCTTATAATTCTTCAAGTTATGGTTTACCATTAACTAATCTTTCTAGATTAGCAATTGATGTTACACCAGCAAATCCTAATTTGGTTTATGTTTTAGCATCAGATAGTAGTAGTGGATTTGAAGGTGTTTATAGATCAACAGACTCTGGAGATACATTCTCTACAATAGCAACACCAGCAACAGTTGGTGATATTTTTGAATCTACACAAAGTTGGTTCGATATGGCTTTTGGAGTTTCGGCAACAAATGAAAATGAAATTTATACAGGTGTTTTAAATGTTTGGAAAGGAAATGTAGGAGCAAATGGTCAAGCAACATTTACAAAAATTAACAACTGGAATTCACCTTTTAGCTCAACATACACACATGCAGATATTCATTTTATAAGATGTTATGGTGGTGAACTTTTAGTAGGTTCAGATGGAGGTTTTTATAAATCTGAGAATGCAGGTGTAAGTTTTACAGACTTAACTGGAGGAATGCAAATAGGTCAATTTTATCGTATTGCGGTTTCTAAGCAATCATCAAATAAAATGGTTGGTGGTTTACAAGATAATGGAGGTCATGCCTATAATAATAACACATGGCAAAACTATTATGGAGCAGATGGAATGGATACAGCTATAGATCCTGCAAATTCTAATATCTATTATGGTTTTATTCAAAACGGAAGCAGTTTATATATATCAAATACTTCAGGAGGAGCAATTAGTGGTAGCGTTGGTAGCCCAGAAGACGGAAACTGGATTACACCATTAAAAATGAATAGTGATAGCGAATTATTTGCTGGATATAATTCAGTTTATAAATTAGAAAATGGTGCTTGGGTTCAAATATCTCAAAATTTTGGATCGAGAGTAGATGTTCTAGAAATAGACGATATTAATCCAGACAACATGTATGTTGGAGTTAATAGTACTCTTAGAAAAAGTATAGATCGTGGTGTAGTGTTCTCTTTAGTTCAAAATTTCTCAAGTAATATAACATCTATAGAAGTAAATACAGCCGATAGCAATATTTTATATATAACAACTTCGGGAACAAATGGGCAAGTTTATAAATCTATAGACGGCGGTTTAAATTTTACTAATATCTCTACAGGTTTGCCAAATGTGACTAAAAACAATGTTAAACATCAGAGCTTACATTCTGATAATCCTTTGTTTTTAGCAACCAGTTTAGGTGTTTACCGTTATGATGATGCTACTTTAGCATGGGAACTTTTTAATATAGGCTTACCTAATGTTGATGTAACAGATATTGAAATTAATGTTTTCGATAATAAAATTACAGCATCAACTTATGGAAGAGGAGTTTGGCAGTCTACAATTCCAACAAAGTTAGCGCCAACAGATGTTAAACTTTTAAGTTTATCTGGAATAGGTTCGGCAATAGAATGTAATGCTAGTATTACACCTCAAGTAGAAATAAGTAATAGTGGATTAAGTACTATAACTGCAGCAGATATAACGTATACAGTAGATGGAACAGATACTATTTATAATTGGACAGGAAGTTTAGTATCAGAAGCAACAACAACGGTTGTATTACCACAAATAAACCTATCTAAAGGAACACACACGTTTTCGGCTTCGGTTAACACATCTAACGATGCTTATAGTATAAATAATAGTTCGGAAGAAAAACTAATCCTTGCCAATGCACCGGCAGTTGTTCAAGTTGTAAATACTTTCGAAACAGTAAGTGAAGAGTTATTAGTTTCAGATGAAGGGTCTATAACTCAGTATTGGGAAAGAGGAATACCTAATGGAGCTGTGCTAAATGACTCTTCAAATCCAACTAATCAGGTTTATGCTACTAATTTAGGAGGGCAATATCAAGACAATACTAAAAGTTATTTAATAAGCGAATGTTACAATTTATCTTCACTTACTAGTCCTGTATTAGAGTTTGATATGGCTTTTCAGTTAGAATTAGATTGGGATATTTTATATATGGAATACTCAACAGACCAAGGATTAAATTGGTCTGTTTTAGGAACTGCTTCAGATCCTAATTGGTATAACAGTAGTACTTTACCAGGTAATAATTGTATTAACTGTCCGGGAGCACAATGGACAGGTAGTAGTACGAGTTTGTCTAATTATAGTTATGATTTATCTGCATTTACTGCAGAAACAACAATGATGTTTAGATTTGTTTTTCATTCAGATCAATCTGTTACAGAAGAAGGAGCGATTATAGATAATTTAGTAGTTACTCAAAATGCATTAAGCGTAGATGAGTTTAATGTTAATGGTTTTTCAGTATACCCAAATCCATCACATGGAATTTTTAATATTAAAACAAAAACACCTCAAGCTTTTAATTATGATATATTCGATATAACAGGAAAATTAATACTTCAACAAAAAAATGTAAAAGCAAATAATAGTCAACATCAAATAGATATTAGTAATTATGCTTCTGGAATTTACTTGTTAGAAATTTACAATCAACAGAGTAAAATTGTTAAAAAACTAATGCTTAAATAGAATTAAAAAAATCTATTTTAAAAGCGCATCCATAATTAGGATGCGCTTTTTTTATGTTAAATGAAAAGGCTACATAAAAATATCTGTGTAAATTAGATGCTTATAATCAACTTAAGAATTTTAATAAAATGAAAACTAACTTTAAAACAGTGTCATTGCTTGGTGTACTTGCTTTATCAAGTATTGTAGCATGTAAAGAGGAGCCTAAAGAAGATGTGGTTCAGGTAGTAGAAATACCAGGTATTAATTTGGATTTAATGGATACAAATGTAAAGCCTAGCGAAGATTTCTTTAAATACGTAAACGGAAAATGGTTAGAAACTAACGAGATTCCAGACGATAGATCTACTTGGGGAAGTTTTTCAGAGCTTAGAAAAAATACAGATGAAGATGCTTTAGCTATCTTAAAAGCAGCTATGAACACAGATAAGGACTTCGAAACTATAGAAGTGCTTCCTGGTTCGGATCAAGAAAAAGCGGTTCATTATTTTCAAACTATAATGGATACTTTAGGTAGAAACGAACAAGGTATAAAACCTTTACAGCCATACTTAGCTAAAATTGAAGCTATTAAAACTAGTGAAGATTTACAAGCTTACATGATTGAGATGGAGCCTAAAGGTGGCGGAGGTTTATATGGTTTTGGAGTAGGTAGTGATCCTAAAGATAGTAACAGAAATGTTGCTTATGTTGGAGGAGGAAGTACAGGTTTACCAGATAGAGATTATTATGTAAAAGATGATGCAGATTCTAAAGAAAAAAGAGCTAAATATGTAGAGCACGTTGCTAGAATGTTACAATATTTAGGTGATACTGAAGCTGATGCAAAAGCACAAGCAGAAAGAATTTTAGCTTTCGAAACACGTATTGCTGAAGCGAAAATGGATAAGGTAGAGAGACGTGATGCACGTAAACGTTACAATCCAAGATCTATAGCAGATTTACAAAAAATGGTGCCAGCCGTAAATTGGAAAAACTATTTTGATGGTATTGGAGCAACAGAATTAGATACCGTAATTGTTGGAGATTTAGGTTATTTTAATCGCTTA
Organism: uncultured Lacinutrix sp.; assembly: GCF_947500605.1. Classification (GTDB taxonomy): domain Bacteria; phylum Bacteroidota; class Bacteroidia; order Flavobacteriales; family Flavobacteriaceae; genus Lacinutrix. Next base: position 155,547 of record NZ_CANMSJ010000003.1, read on the forward strand.
CAAGAAATTTTAGCTGAAGGGAATGTAGAAGATTGGAAAACATATTTAAGATGGTCTACTTTTAATGGAGCTGCAGGTAGCCTATCTACAGAATTAGATAAAGCAAACTGGGAATTTTATGGTAAGACCTTAAATGGAGCTAAAAAACAACGTGCTTTAGATGAGCGTGCTTTAGGACGTTTAAACGGAACATTAGGTGAAGCTTTAGGTAAATTATATGTAGATAGAAAGTTTCCGCCTGAAGCAAAAGCTAAGGCAGAAAAAATGATTAAGAATGTAATTTTAGCATTCGAAAACAGAATCAATAATTTGGAGTGGATGAGCCCAGAAACAAAAGTAAAGGCCATCGAGAAACTTAAAGCAACACAAATTAAAATAGCTTACCCAGATAAGTGGAAAGACTATTCTTCTTTAGATATTGCAAGTACAGAAAATGGAGGTTCTTACCTGCAAAACTCTTTAAATGCACAAGCATGGAACTTTAAAAAGGATATCGCTAAATTAGGTAAGCCTGTAGATAAAAGCGAATGGTACATGGCACCACAAGTTGTAAATGCTTACTTTAATCCTTCGTATAACGAAATTGTTTTTCCAGCAGCTATTTTACAACCTCCTTTTTATAATTATACAGCAGACGACGCTGTTAATTATGGTGGAATAGGAGCCGTTATTGGTCATGAAATTTCTCATAGTTTTGACGATTCTGGATCACGTTACGATAAAGATGGAAACTTAAACGATTGGTGGACAAAAGAAGATTTAACAAAGTTTGAAGGTTTAGGTGCAGATCTTGCCGCGCAATACAGTGCTATCGAAGTATTACCAGAAGTTAACATTAATGGTAAATTTACTTTAGGTGAAAACATTGGAGATTTAGGTGGTGTATTAGCAGCTTACGATGCTTTACAATTAAGTTATGGTGAAGGAAAAAAACCAGAAGATATCGATGGTTTTACAGCTGAACAACGTTTCTTTATGAGTTGGGCAACTGTTTGGAGAACTAAAATGCGTGATGATGCTTTAAAAACTAAAATTAAAACAGATCCACATTCTCCAGGAATGAATAGAGCTGTACAACCACTTTTAAATGTCGATTCGTTTTACGAAGCATTCGGTATTAAAGAAGGTGATAAAATGTACATTGCTCCAGAAGATCGTGTGAGAATCTGGTAGTAGTATTTATTTATTTAATAAAATTAAAAAGCCTCGTGTATAACGAGGCTTTTTTTGCGTTATAGATTATTTTAATATGTGATTCCTTTTTAACATTTTTAGAGTGCCTAATTAACTGATATTAAAGCATTAATTTAGTGTGTATGTTAATGCTTTAGGATAAGTGCCTTAAAATGAGTAACTTTAAGTCAGTTGATTAATAATAAAAAAATAAAAAGATGGGTATAAAAAGTTTTCAAGGCGCAAGAAAAGAGACGCAACAAAAGAACAGTATAAACCAAGTCGATTTTAAAGTTAGCGATTTCATGACTAAAGATTTAATAACATTTAAAGCCGAACAATCGGTTGAAGATGTTGTAAATATATTGATAAAACAGAAAATTTCTGGAGGACCAGTTGTTAACGATAAAAATGAATTAATTGGTATTATTTCAGAAGGTGATTGCATCAAACAAATTAGTGATAGCCAATATTATAATATGCCAATGGAAAATAATTCCATAGAAAAACACATGGCTAAAAATGTTGAAACCATAGATGGTAACCTTAATATTTTTGATGCTGCTAAACAGTTTTTAGATTCTAAAAGACGTCGTTTTCCTATTGTTGAAGAAGGGAAATTGGTTGGGCAAATAAGTCAGAAAGATATTTTAAAAGCAGCAATGCAATTAAAGCAGCAAAACTGGAAACCTTAATGCTGTCTTTTTGGTTTTAAAGCCTTTGGACTATCTGTAATTAGTATTTTAGTTTTGTTTTTTGCAACTAAAGATGCTACTCTAGAGTAATTGTAATCTGCAATTGGGTTTTCTAATGCTACCCATTTTACAAAGCCAGCAACAGTAATACGTTCGCCTACTTCGATAATAGATTCGTAATAGCGTAGTTGTTTGTTAAAGCCAAAGAAACCTTCACTATCGATATTATATTTCTTTAAAAGCGCTTTAAATTCTGGTGTAGGATCATTAAAAGAACCAGAATTGGTAGTTTTATCTGTAACCAGATAATCGTAATAATTTTTTGGTTTATTTTTAGGAAAGATTAGTAACCTTTCACCTGCTTGCTCTACAAAAAAGTCTTGAATTAAATCTTCTTCCACAACGGTACTCCAGTGAGAACTTTTACCTGAACTTACTTTTTTTTGAATCATTATTTTGTAATAAACACACTTTCTCTTGCTTAAAGGTGCAATTAGTGGTGTTTCTACATTTAGTGCTTTGCCTTCAATTTTACAATATTTATGGTTTTGTAAACTCCCTATTTTACTATAAGGCAATTTCTTTAAACGTCTAAGAATAATTGTTTTTGGAAGAAAATAATAAATTAAAAACGCTATTAAAGCGATTGCGCAAACTACAAGTATAATAATAAGTGGTGTAGGCATTTTTATAATGAAAGGTTAATTGTTTACAATTATAAGTAACGTATTTATATAAAATGTTACATTTTTATTACTGTCGTTTTACTAGAGCATAAAAATCGCCTTCTAAAGGTAAATAACCTTGATCGTAGACAAAGTAATAGATTGTGCCTGCTTTGGTAGTATAAATGCTTGTAAAGTAATTAAAATCGAAACCTTTGGCTTCTAACTTTATTTTAGAAGTCTTTGTTTTTTGATCTGGATTTAAGCTTTCTAAAATGCGCCAATTTTTACGTAATCGGTTATTAATATTTCGTATTAAGTTTTTACCATCCTTATTTACTTTATTGTTGTGTGCATTTCTACAACCATCACTACAGAATTTTTTATCAATTCTACCAACAATTTTATCACCACATTCAGGACATTCTTTTTGCATACTCTTCTTTTTTTAATTCGTACCAATTAATCATTTCACTCTCAAAAGGAAATTGCTCTTTATAGTGTAAACCTATCTTTTTAAGAATCTTATTAGAGGCTGTATTTCCGGTTTCTGCAGCACCAACAATTACGTCTAGGTTTAATGTTTTAAAACCATAATCTAAAGATGCAATTGCAGATTCTCCTGCATAACCTTTATTCCAAAAACGTTCAATAAGTCTGTAGCCAACATCATAAAAATCTCTTTTATTACCCAAAGATTCTTTGTCTCCGGTATTAAACTTTAACCCAGACCAACCAATAAATTGCTTTGATGCTTTTTCGATAATAGCAAATCTACCAATACCAAGTGTTTTGTATTGGTGCAATATCTTTTCGATGTTTTGTTTTGCTTCAGCTTTTGTTTTAATGGGTTTTTTACCAAGGTATTCGTGTACATTTGGGTTAGAATCTAAGGCAAACATACCATCTAGATCTTCAAGTCTTATTTCTCGAAGTAAAAGTCGTTCGGTTTCTATATTAAAAGTCATTATTGTTTTTTGTAGTTAAATTTTACTTCTTCAGTTTCACCGTTTTCTTCAATAACAACGTAGATGTTAATTTCAGAATCACTTATTTTTTCGAAAGTAAACTTATCAAAATAGACTTTACTATCTTCAATCTTAACCAATTTAGCATCTACTGTTTCGTCCTTTTCTTCCCAACCTTTAAAGTCGTTTCCAAAATGTTTTAACTGAAAAATTAAAGAGTCATCAACCTGTCTAATACCTCCAAGTTCGTAAAAGACAACTTTACCATCACTAACTAATTTAAACGAAAACATCATAGAATCTCCAAGTGGCGGACTCCATATTTCTTCGGTAATTCCACCAAATGCTTCACCTAACCAACGACCTTCTATCCATGAAACTTCATTTAAAGTTGCTTTTGGAGATGTTCCATTTTTAGGAAATTTTAAAGTGTTTTTTTGTGCATAGCAACTACTAAATAGTACGAGAGCTATTATTAAGGCTAAGTTTTTCATTTTGAAAATTATTTTTATGAAGATACAATTTATTCATTTACAAACGACAACAAACGTTTACAATCGACATTAAATGCGTAAATACCGTTTAACGTTTGGAAGCTGTCGCATCTTTGCAGTGTTGAATTGAACTAATGAAATTCGGCATAATAAAAAACTTATCTTATGAATACGTTAAGAAACAAAGTACAGTTAATTGGAAACTTAGGTCAAGATCCAGAAATTATTAATTTAGAATCAGGAAAAAAATTAGCAAGGTTTACACTGGCTACAAACGAGAGTTATAAAAACGCACAAGGCGAAAAAATTACAGATACACAATGGCACCAGGTTGTTGCTTGGGGAAAAACAGCAGATGTTATCGAGAAGTATGTTGTAAAAGGAAAGGAAATTGCTATAGATGGAAAATTAACAACACGTTCTTGGGAAGATAAAGATGGATTAAAACGTTATACAACAGAGGTTGTATGTAATGAGCTATTAATGTTAGGAGGGAAGTAGTTTAATCTCTAACTTATAAGTAAAAGAAAAAGGAGGCGCTATGCCCTCCTTTTTTAATTTGCAGTGTCTTTATTTTCCTCTGCTTGTTTCTCCTTTTCTTTCTCCTGCTTTCTAAGTCTTCTTTTTTCTTTACGTGATAAATCGGAATCTATAAATGCATCTTTATATTCTATTTCATCATCAATTTCTCCTTTAAAGGCACTAATCCAAGCATTTTTAAAAATACCACCAATGGTTGGTAATATTCCAGATTTAATATTATTTAAATCACCTTCCATAGGAATTTTAGTTGCAATGGTATCTGTGCTTTGGTTTTTTAAAACGAATTTAAAAAAACCAACAAACCCTTCCCAAATAACACCTAACACACCATCGTCTTTACCTATTAATTTAGAGTTTTTTAATAGCGGTTTCATATAGCCTTTAAAATAACCATCTGCTATGGCGATTTCGCTATACAAGCCAAATTGTCCTTCTTCAAAATCAATACCACTATAATGCCTAGTAAACGGATTTAATGCTTTTACATCTGCATTTTCTAATGAAAATGAAACATCCATATCTGGTATTTCTTTAACAATATTTACGTTTCCATTTAATTTCACTTCACCTCCACCTATAGAAATTGCTGTTGCTGTAATGGGAGAAGGTAGCACGCGTTCGTTCTCTTTTACATTTCTTAGGTTATCTGCTTTAAGATAAAGTGTGTTAAACTGTAAATCTATATTAGGATCTGTATTTAACTCCACATAAGCAAGTTTACCGTTGTTTATGGTAAGGTGGTTAATGTCTATTGGAACCAAATCTGTTAAAGCTTTAGTCCAGTCGTCTACATCTGGTTCTGTAGCTGCTATAGATTGATCTTCTTGAACGTAAATTATTTCTGGATTAGACATTATTATTTCACTTACAATATGTCCGCTAAAAAGTGATTTCCATTCTATAGAAATATCTGTTTTCGGGAATTTTAAAAAAGGAATTTGCGTTTTTGCATTTACTTTATTTAAATACATACCATTTATTACATAAGCTCCTCGTATTAAAGAAATGTCTATGTCTTCTACTTGGCCGTAATAACCAGGAATTTCAGACAAAACTTTATTTACATTGTCTTTTACTATAATAGGTAAATATAGCCTTAGCGCTATTAAAATAAGTATTAAGGTTACTGGTATAATGTACCTTTTCTTTTTAAGTCCTCTTTTAAGTTTGTTTTGTGATTTCATAATGTTCATGGTATTAAAAAAGGCTCACAAATGTGAGCCTTTTTATAAAAGTTGCGTAGTATTTAATCTACTGCATCTTCAATGTCGTCTGCAACATCTTCTACTGCATCCTCTACTTTATCTCCTGTTGATTCTTCTCTACATCCTGTAAGCGTAATTGCAAAACAAAACATAACTAAAAATGTATATGCTAATTTTTTCATGGTATTATGGTTTTAAGATTTTTCTTTGGTTTTTATTTCGTCATCAGTAATTTTCACCTTTTTGTCTTCGGTTTCCATTTTGATTTTGTCGTCTTTAATTTTTACTTCTGCACCTTCGTCTTTCATCTCCTGCATTACTTCTTCTTTTTCTGTTTGTTCTCTACAAGACATAAAAGAGGTTGTTAATACGGTAAGCGTAAGTACTGTAAATATTATCTTTTTCATAGCTAATTTTTTTGCTTTATTATTAATCTATTATGTCTTCTAGTTTTTTAACTGTATTTAAAGCAGATTTTACTGTTGTTAATTGAGACTGAATAATTGTTTTAATCTCTGTATCTGTATTAAAGTTTCCTAACTGCTCTTCGTATTCTTTAACGCTTTCTTTTTCTCCTCTAATACACTCTTCCATTAAAGCTTCATCTGTATTAGAAGTTAGTGTAGATTTTACGTTAATCCATCCTCTATGTAAGTCACCTTTTAAAGTTCCAGACGCTTTAGGTTCTGCATTATGTTTTCTAATTTGAAAATCTAATTCTGTAGCAAAAGTGTTACGTTGTAGGGCTTTTTGTTGTAGCCAATTTTTTAGTGGTTCGCTTTGTGCTTTTTGCATCACTTGTTTATATCCAGCTTCTGCATCATAATTTTTTTGAAGTAAATCTTGTAATGAGTTTACTAAGTTTTGATTATTTTCTGTCGTTTTCATGTTGCTTGATTTTAAATGTTAATATGTGATCTAATTGTAAGTGTAAAATTTATTTAACGGTTAAGGTTAAACGCCTTTACCACCTATTAATCTTAATAGAATTGCAATTACTGCAATTACTAATAGTATATGTATTAATCCACTTGCACTGTAGACAAAAAATCCTAATGCCCAACCTATTACAAGTATTACTGCTATAATATAAAGTAGTCCTCTCATGATGTTTGTTTTTAGTTGTTAGTAATTATTTTAATGTTTAGCTATTAGATTTTAAATTGCTAATTATATGCTTTGTCTTATTAAGGCTTTCATTAATTTTAGTATCGGCCTTTACAATTAGTAGTTTAAACTCTTTGCTTTTTGTTGTTTCGTCTAGCTTATTTAATAAGTATAGCTGGTTTTTTATTTTAGATTTTAACTCGTTTAAAGCGTTTAATTTTGCTTCTTGGTCAACATCTGTTGTTTCTTCTATTATTAATTCAGAATGATTAGGTATCGTTATTAACTTGTTTGTTGCTACCTTATTAAATTCTTTCGCAATTTCTATATGTGTTTTTTCTATTTTTTTAGCAAGTTTTAAAACACTGTCTTTTTCTGCTATTTTTTGTAATGATTTACTTAATTGAATGACATCTTGATTGTCTTTAGATAGCATTACTAATAATTTAGCTTCATTTTGATTGGTTTTAATTTCTTCCTTTGTTGCTTCTGTTTTCTTGTTTTCTAAACCTTTGTTTTTTATTAATTCTTGACATGAATTGAAACTTAATCCAATCATTAATACTATAAAGAAGAATAAAACGGTTAATCGTCTGTTTTTAAAAAATTTCATTTTTCTTTTGTTATTTTGATATTGCAAAGATGCAACTGTATTCAACTTTTTATGTTACATGATTTTTTGTATTGTTTACAGAATTATCATTTTGGTTATTTTTTCTGTATTAATTACACAACAAAGGTCTTACACAACAACACTTTTTATGTTACATGATTTTAAGTTAAGCTTATAAAATTCCAATATTAGCAGAGAATAGAGCATAAAAAAACCTTACTGTTAGTAAGGTTTTATATTGTTAAGTATGCTGTAGCGTTAGTCTATAGGAAGATAGACCGTAAATACGGCGCCTTTTCCAGGTTGGCCAGATGCAGTTATGTATCCACTATGGTTTTCTACTATTTTTTTGCAAATAGATAGTCCTATTCCTGTTCCAGAATATTCATCTTTATTGTGAAGTCTACTAAAGAGGATGAAAATTTGTTCGGCATATTGTTCTTCAAAACCAATACCGTTGTCTGTAAATGTTATTTTATGGTAGAACGGCTTTTTAGGTTTAACAATGTTTTCTTCATCTTCTGCATCAACAACTTTGTGTGTTATTACTATTTTAGGTGTTCTGCCTTCAGCTTTATATTTTATAGCATTACCTAATAGGTTAATAAACAATTGCTGAATTTGAAAAGGTATAACCTTAATAGTTGGGAAGGTATCCGATGTTATTTCAGCATTTTCGGCAGAGATAACTTCGGCTAAATCTTGCTTTGCAGCTTCCAGTAAAAGGTTGATGTTAGACTCTTCAATTACTTTGTCTGCTTTATTAGATCTTGAAAACTGAAGTAAATCGTCTATTAACAAACGCATTCTAGTTGCTGCGTTTTGAATTCTATCTATGTATTTGGTGCCTTTACTAGAAAGATTTTCGGCCTCTTCGTCTTCTAGTCTTGATAAAAACGTTTGGATTTTTCTAAGCGGTTCTTGTAAATCATGACTGGCAACATAGTTAAAAGAAGATAACTCTTTGTTGTTTCGTTCAAGCTCCATGTTACGCTCTTCTAGTGCTCTAAAACTCATTATTTCATCTGTAATATCTGCAGTAGTACCTAATAGCACCGTATCGTTATCTTCATTAATTAAAGATTTTCCATAAGCTTTAAGATGTTTAATGTTTCCGTTTTTGTGGACCACTCTATAATAGATATAAGGTAACTCTACGTCTTCCTTCATTTGCTCTACCTGTTCGCTAAGTTGCTCTGCATCTTCTGGGTGAACATAGTTTAGAAAGTTCTCTATTGTAGGTTTAAAAGATTGTGGTTGCTCTCCAATTAGTCTGTATAAGTTATCTGAGAAAGTAAAAACGTTATTTTTTACGTTCCAGGTCCAACTTCCATGCTTACTAACAATTTCTGACTGATTAGTAGATTCCTTAAAAATTTCTAATGCTTCGTTTGTTGCTTTAAGCTTCTTTATGTTTTTATAGATGTTATTGTAGGCAACATACATTAAAATTAAAGAGCAAAGTAATAATGAAAAAAGAAGCAATGGTGTGGCCATTAAATCGCTTTCATATTCGTTTTTACGTGTTTGTAAAATGTTGTTTTGTAGAGTGACAATGCTTTTAATTTTAGTACTAATGCTATCCATTAAGGATTTTCCAGTTCTAAAATTGGAAATAAAAGTAGGATCGTCTATATCGTCTTTAGGTAAAGAACTATAAGAGGTTTGAAATGCAATTAAACGTTTGTTTATTAAACTATTTAATGCAATTAAATTTGTGTTTAAAAGTGTGTCGTTTCTGGTTAAAACCTTTAATTCTGCAAAACTATTATTTATTTTACTTCTTCCTGAAATGTACGAATCTAAAAAAAGAGAATCTCTAGTTATTATAAAACCACGTTGCCCAGTTTCTGCGTCTTTAAGGTTGGATAGTATTTGCTCAAGCTCAACATTAACTTTGTAAGTATGTGTTACCATTTCTGAAGATTTAGTAACCTCTGTAATACTTCTATAGGTTAAAGCGCCAACAACAAGGATAACAAATGCACTTAGGTAGAGCATTGTCCTTAAAAAAGAGATGTTATTTGAGAGTGTTTTTATCATAAATTAAAAGCGTAGCAAAAAGTTTTCTTTATTCATACTATTGGTGTGGTATTGCCAATTAATGGTAACAACTTCTGATAGTACTTTCTTTAAAGTTTTAAAGTCGCTTGGCTTTTTTATGTAAATGTTTGCACCTTTTATAAATGTTTTCTCAATATCTTCTTCTGATGCTGATGTTGAGTAAATAGCAATAGCGATATCATTAAATTTTTCGTTTTGTTTAATTTCTCTTAAACATTCTAAACCCGATTTTCTAGGCATGTTTAAATCTAAAAACAAAACATTTGGTAATTGTATACCATCTGTATTTAAATAGTCCATTAAGTAAACACCATCGTTAAATGTTTTTACTCTAGTGGTAATTTTTATTTCTTCGAATGCATCTGTAAAGAATAATCTATCATCCTCATCATCATCTGCTAAAATTATATTTATGTAATCTTCTTGCATGAACTCTAGTTGTTTTCTTGATTAAATGCTCTTCTTTTAGAAATAATTCGTTGAAAAGCAGAAGGCGTAATGCCTGTTGTATTTTTAAATTGAGTACTTAAATGCGCTACGCTAGAGTAATTTAGCCTAAATGCAATTTCGGTTAAACTTAAATCTTGTTTTATAATTAATTGTTTTGCAAATTCTATTTTTTGAAGAATAATAAAGTTCTCTATAGAGGTGTAGGTTACTTCAGAAAATAAATTAGATAAGTAACCATAACTGTGTCCTAAAGTATCGGATAGATAAACCGAACTTTTAACGTTAACCGTAGTGTCTTCATTAAAAACCATGTCGTTAATTGTGTCCTTGATTTTTTGAACTAAGATGCTTTTTTGGTTTTCAACAACTTCAATATGATATTTGCTTAAAGCAGTTTCAAGCTTATCTTGCTGATCTTTACTTATTTTGTTTAGCAGCTCTATTTCTCCAAAACCAACAGTTTTAAATTTAATATCGTTATCATTAAGTGTCTGCTCTAAAACTATTTGGCAAATGGCATTAAAATCGAATTTAAAAAACAATGTCATATAATATATTTAGTTACAAAATTAAAGATAATGCATGGTAGAAAATTAAATATAGTCAAATTAGTTTTCAATTACAATATTGGTAATTTTTGCTGTGTTTGAAACAGTATACTTATTGGTGTTTTTATGTACAATCTCATCTAATGTAATCACTGCTTTTTTGCTTATTAAAACTACGTTATTGTTCATGTTTTTGCTAATCTTATAATGTGGTACTTTCACTTTTACATCAAAATAAATATCTCCAATTTTTAAATCAAGAGCATGCTCTCTAGAAGAGCTACTATTAGATGTTGTTATAGCTGTAGTATTTTGTGTCATCTTTGCATTATTATGCGTGTTAATAATACTGTTAGTAGACATAATTAACAATGGAGTAATACAAATAAATGTTATTAATAAAATTACTTTATATAGTTTCATAAGTCTGGTTTTGTTAGTTAAAGAGTATGGTAGCAAAGTTATGTTGCGTATTATTTTTACTATTACAGAATTTTTAAATGTTGTTATATAATTTAATTTTAAAAGCATTTTTAAAAGCCATTTAGTAGTATCTTTATTTATGCTGTATTTTAAAATAAGCGCGTTAAATTTTTATGAAAGAGGACTTAAATTTTTACAAGAATATCTCTAAAAACAATCTGCCTTTAACAGAGCTTTTAAAGGATGAAAGTTTGTTTTCCAGTGTGCCTAAAAATTGGTCCATTGTAGTTACAGATATTGAAAACTCTACAGAAGCTGTTGCAAATGGCTTACATAATGACGTTAATTTATGTGCAACCGGAAGCATAATTACTGCGCTCAATACTTTAAAACAAATAGATAAAACCATTAAAATACCTTACTTTTTTGGAGGTGATGGTTCTACATTTATAATTCCCAATACTTATTTAACAAAAGTACTTTTAGCATTAAACGATTATAGTAACCACATAAAAAAGACACTAAAATTAAATTTAAGAGTAGGACATCTAGAGGTTGAAAAGGTTTATGATAATAATATTTCTTTAAGAATTACCAAGCTTAGGCATAATAAGTACTTAACAACACCAGTAGTTTTAGGAAACGGTATTAAATATGCCGAGAATATTATCAAGGCTAATTTTGTAGCTTCTGCTGTAAAGAGTAATAAGAAAATAAAATTAAATTTAGAAGGAATGGAGTGTCGTTGGGATGAAATCTATCCAAACGAATCGAGTAAGAAAGTAATATGCCTTTTGGTTAATTGTGAAGACGAAAACAAGCAAGCCGAGATTTATGGTATTATAATGAATGAAATTAACTATGTTTTTGGAGATTTAAATAAACGAAATCCTATTACATCTTTAAAGCTTAAGTTAAATACATCTTTAGAAAAAATAAGGAAAGAGATGTATGTGAAAACTGGAAAAAACCAAAAGAAGCAATTATTAAATAATTGGTTAATTACCATTTTTGGGAAGTATTACTTTAAGCTGTTTAAAGCTGGAAAACGTTATATTTTTAAGGTAAGTCAACTGTCTGATACCATTATGTTAGATGGATCTATAAATACTGTTATTACAGGAGACGATAAACAAATAAAAAGGCTACAAATTCTTTTAGACGATTTAGAGTACAACAAAAAAATAGTATACGGTATGCATACTACTCATGCTTCTATAATGTCTTGTTATATTGAAGATAGAGAAGAAAAGCACATCCATTTTGTAGATGGCACAGAGGGAGGTTATACTAGTGCTGCTATTATGCTAAAAGAAAAAGCTAAGAACTTAAAGTTTAGCTAATGCTTAAGTTCGAAAAGTAGAACGCTTGTTTTGTGTTTAAAAGGTTTGTTTTAAGGCTATTAATTAGTTTGTAGCACGGTTTAGATAATATTCCAGATTTAATTTCCTTATTAACTTCATTTAAAAAATAAGTATCAAGCTTTAAACATTCGTCAATAATTGCTTGCTCCTCATCCTTATAGAAAAAACGTTTTATATTAAACCAATAAAACCTAAGATTTAGTAATAAGTTAGACTGTTTTTTGTGCTTTATTTTTAACGAATTTAAAATATTTAAAGCACTTGTTTTAAAAGCTGTAGTGTAATTTAATTTGTCTTCAATCCAAGATTTAACAGCCTTGTTTTTCGTTTTAGACTTTAAGTAGTTATAAGATAATTCTACATCATTAATAACTTCAATTAAATGCTCTATAGCATTACTACCAACCTCGTATTTTATAACATTTCTCATAGTACACCATTAGTTTTTAACAAAGTTATGCTAACAGTGTAATAATAATTTTACAACATTTTTATTTGTTGTTACACAATTTACTTCTTGCTAATAACCATATAGACAGGAAAATGATCGCTATAACCACCTTTGTAATGTTTTCCAACATAGGTTCTGTATGGTGTTCCTTTGTACTTTCCTTCGGCTTCTTTTAAAAAATCGGCATCAAAAATATTAGCTTCAACAAAACGAAGCGCATTTTTTTTACGTTCAAAAAAATTATGAGTAATTAAAAACTGATCAAACAAATTCCAACTGTGGTTAAAACTAGTTGTACCGCGATCGTTAGATAATAATGTGCGCATTGGGTTAAATAAACCATGGCTAGCTTCTAAGGCTTTTAGGCTGTTACTTTCTGGGTCGTCATTAAAATCTCCCATGACCACAATTTTTGCTTCAGAATTTTTTTCTTTTAGCATACTAATAACCTCGGTAACTTTTTCAGATGCTTTCATACGTTTGTGCTCCGTTGCTACATCTCCAGTTCGTCTAGAAGGCCAGTGGTTAACTATAACGTGTAATTCTAAGCCTTCAAAAAGTCCGCTTACTAATAATATATCTCTTGTATGGTCTACCTCTCCATCATCGTCTAGTAAATCTACCGTAAAAGTTTTAGAGTAAGCAATTTTAAAAACCTTTTCGTCGTAAAGTAATGCAACATCAATTCCTCTTTCGTCTGGAGAATTATAATGTAAAAACTTATAATCTAAATCGTCTAAATGTTTAGAATACACTAAATCTTTTAAAACAGCTTCATTTTCAACTTCTGCCAAGCCAACAATCGCAGGATGCCTTTTTACATCTTCTTCACCAATACAAGAAATAGCATAACCTATTTTACGCAATTTGTTTTTATAGCGTTTAATGCTCCAGCGTTTTTCGGCTGTAGGTTGCATATCGTTGTCGCGTGTTATTTCATCATCGTAAACATCAAAAAGATTTTCAATATTATAAAAAGCGATAGTGTGTCTTGTTTCTTTGGATTTAAAGAAGTTTAGTTTCAAATCTTATGTTTTAATTGCGCTAAAAATAGCAAATTTTATCTGCTTTCAATTTTTAATAACCATAATAAAGTACCTTTTTTTTATTTTTACTTCAACATAAAAAGAAACCATAACCATTGCTACCCTTTATTTTTCTATTTTGTAAAAAGAAAGAAATCATCATTTTATTTTATGATGTTTTAAAAGTAGAAATGCTATAACTTTGTACTTATGCTAGAAAAAAAAGATGTAGACTTAGAAAGTGCTGTGCTAATTGGTGTAGTAACTAAAACTCAGGACGAGGTTAAGTCTAAAGAATATTTAGACGAATTAGAGTTTTTAACCTTCACAGCAGGTGGAGAGGTTAAAAAACGATTCACTCAAAAAATGGAAATGCCTAACCCAAAAACCTATATAGGTACGGGTAAAATGGAAGAGGTACGCCAATACATTCACGATAATAAAATTGGTACTGCTATTTTTGACGATGAGCTTTCGGCTTCTCAAGAACGTAACATTAGTAAAATCCTAGAATGTAAAGTATTGGATAGAACCAATCTTATTCTCGACATTTTTGCACAACGAGCGCAAACAAGTTATGCAAGAACTCAAGTAGAATTGGCACAATGCGAATACTTACTTCCAAGATTAAAAGGAATGTGGACTCACCTTGAACGCCAAAAAGGTGGAATTGGAATGCGCGGACCTGGAGAAACAGAAATTGAAACAGATAGACGTATTGTAAGAGATCGTATCTCGTTATTAAAAGATAAAATTAAGGTTATAGACAAGCAAATGTCTGTACAACGTGGTAATCGCGGTAAAATGGTGCGTGTAGCCTTAGTAGGTTATACAAACGTTGGGAAATCTACTTTAATGAACACCGTTAGTAAAAGTCAGGTATTTGCAGAGAATAAATTGTTTGCAACCTTAGACACAACGGTTAGAAAAGTAGTAATCCAAAATCTACCATTTTTGTTAAGTGATACCGTTGGGTTTATACGTAAACTGCCAACGCAGTTAGTAGACAGTTTTAAAAGTACACTAGACGAGGTTCGTGAGGCAGATTTATTACTACACGTAGTAGATATTTCTCACCCTAATTTCGAAGATCATATTGCCTCTGTAGATAAAGTTTTAGGCGAAATAAATAGTGGTGATAAGCCAGTAATTATGGTCTTTAATAAAATTGATGCCTACGAAGCAAAACCGTTTGATGAAACCGATTTAATTGCCGAGCGTACCGAAGAACACTACAGTCTTGCCGAATGGAAAAAAACGTGGATGAGTAGAGTAGGAGAAAACAACGCACTATTTATATCTGCATTAAATAAAAAGAATTTAGAAGACTTTAAAAAACGTGTTTACGACGAGGTTAGAGACATCCACGTTACACGTTTTCCATACAATCATTTTCTGTATCCAGATTACGATTACGAAAACATGGGAGAAGAAGAATAAAATAATTAGGGCGTTACCTAAAGGTCAGGCTATCCGTTATATCTTTTTTTGCCATATATGGCAGCAAAAAAAGGATGCCACTACTATCCTTAACGCAAAAAAAACAAAAAGCACTTCTTTTACGAAGTGCTTTTTTTATTATAATTACAACCAAGATCATAGATAATATCGTAATTAAAGTAAACAGATTTAATAAGATGTTTAAAACTAAATAAACAGATTCTTTTCACGTTATAACTACACATGATAAAACAAAAATTAAATACATTCTTTAAAAACAAATGGATAAAAAAATGCCTTTTGGCTGGTGTTGGAGTTGTAATTTTAACTTTCATTTTTTTTGTTAGCATCTATTTTGGCGCCTTTGGTAAACTACCAAACTCAAAAGAATTAAGTAACTTAAAACAAGCCGAAGCAACCCAGATTTTAGATAAAGACAAAACACTTATAGGTAAATACTATATTTACGATAGGCAACCATTAACCTACGAGCAATTTCCAGAGCACCTATTAAATGCATTAATAGCAACAGAAGATGTTCGGTTTTACGAGCATGATGGTGTCGATAATATTAGTTTGCTTCGTGTCCTTTTTAAAACAATTTTGTTTCAAGATAAATCTTCGGGAGGAGGTAGTACAATAACACTACAATTGGCTAAAAACCTATTTGGAAGAGACAATCACTTTGCTTTTAGTACTATAATAAACAAGGTAAAAGAATCTATAGTTGCCAAACGAATAGAAAAAATATACTCTAAAAAAGAAATACTAACAATGTACCTTAATACGGTTCCATTTCCAGACAATACTTATGGAATAGAAAGTGCGTCGCGTAAGTTTTTTAGTGTTCCCACATCAAGTTTAACCTTATCTCAGGCAGCAACTCTTGTAGGAACTTTAAAAGCAAATAGTTTTTATAACCCGAGACGTAATATAGAAAACAGTAAGAAAAGACGAGATGTAGTATTACAACAAATGCTAAAGTATAACTACATTACAGAAAACCAATTAACAACATCTAAAACCGAAGTTATAGATTTAGATTACCAGTCTTTTAATCACGATTTAGGATTAGCACCATACTTTAGAGCGCAGTTAAAAAAGGAATTAGCAATTGTATTAGAAGATTATAAAAAGCCAAATGGAGAAGCTTACAATTTGTATAAAGATGGATTAGTAGTACACACAACATTAGACTACCAAATGCAGAAGTATGCAGAAGAAGCAATGCAATTACATCTCACAAAATTACAAGAAGCTTACGAAGCTTCTTATGGTAAAAATGCACCATGGCAAACCAATAAAAAGCTAATTGAAAAAACGATAAAAACACTTCCCGCATATAAAAAATATAAAGCACTTGGTTTAGAGGATACTCAAATTATGGATTCACTTGCTATCAAGCACGAAGTTGAGGTGTTTAACTGGAAAGAAACTAAAACCGAAAATATTTCTACAATAGATAGTTTAAAGCATTACTTAAAGTTTTTAAATACAGGCATGATTGCTTTAGAGCCTAAAACAGGAGCAGTAAGAACTTATATTGGTGGT
Source organism: uncultured Lacinutrix sp. (assembly GCF_947500605.1). Lineage (GTDB taxonomy): Bacteria > Bacteroidota > Bacteroidia > Flavobacteriales > Flavobacteriaceae > Lacinutrix. The sequence goes on from NZ_CANMSJ010000003.1 coordinate 172,326, forward strand.
ATAGATTATCGTTTTTTTAAATACGATCACGTATCACAAAGCGAGCGTCAAGTAGGTTCTACATTTAAACCTTTTGTTTATACCGCTGCCATAGATAACGGTATGAAACCATGTACTTATTTTTCTCCAGATGCAGTTACTTACACAGATTATAAAAACTGGACGCCAACAAATTCAGGAAGTAAAGAAGAAGACCCACACATTAATTACAATTTAGAAAAAGCATTAAGCCAATCTATGAATACTATTGCTGTAAAGGTTTTAAATGAAGTAGGTATAGATAAGGTTTTAAAGCAAGCTAAGAAATTAGGAATTACAAAAAAGCTTCCTAAAGAACCTTCTTTAGCTTTAGGCGTTGCCGAAATTAATATACAAGAACTCGCAGGTGCTTATGCTAGTTATGTAAATAGTAGTAAACCTGTTAAACCTTATTTTATTACTAAAATTGAAGATAAAAATGGGAATGAAATAGTGTCTTTTAAACCAGAAGTAAAAGAAGCTAAAGCTTATAGTGATTATACAAGACAAGTAATGTTACAAATTATGAAGTCTACAGTTAATTCCGGAACAGCTGCCAGATTGCGATCGACTTATAATCTTAAAAATAATATAGCCGGTAAAACAGGAACCACCCAAGACAATAAAGACGGCTGGTTTGTAGGGATTACTCCTAACTTGGTTACCGTAAATTGGGTTGGTAACGATAATTATAATATTGGTTTTAAAACCACAGGTTTAGGACAAGGTGCAAATTCTGCATTACCAATTTTTGCTAAATTTTATCAGAAATTAAATGCAGATTCAAATTACAGTTCTATTACAAAAAGTAGTTTCGAAACGCCTTCAAGCGAAGTGCTTGAGGCATTAAATTGTGAAGAAGATAAACGAGATGGTTTCTTAAAAAGACTCTTTAATAACAAGAAGAAGAATGAACGTAAGTTTAATAAAAAGGATTAAATTTTTTATTATTTCTATAGTTTTATAAAAACTAAGCACAAAAAAACGCGTTTCTATTAGAAACGCGTTTTTTAATACTGTATTGTTTGTAGCTTATAGGTTGTAGCTTAAACCTAATAACCAGTAAGACTGTAATTTGTTGTCTACGTTATCAAAATTTGGAACTGCTTGAACAGGAAGTGCAAGAGGATCAAATTGACCTAAAGCATAGTTAAGTGCTTCTTGTTTGTTGCTTCTTAAACCAAAGTCAAAACCAACACCAATCATTTTCCATAAAGTATAGCTAAATGAGTTAGTCCAAGTTACGTTAGATAAATCTCCAGACTTATAACTTTGGAAAGTAGATAAGTTAGACTTGAAACTAATTGCTCCAATTTGTCTTGTGTAATCTGCAACAATTTTAGCACCTAAAGAAGATTCGAAAACTGAATCACCATCAGCAAATACAAAATTGTAGTTTAATGGGTGTACAACAACTATTAAGTTTTCCATAGGAGTCCAAGTTCCACCAACACCAACATCTAAATATCCAGGATCGTTAAAGTTGTCTAATAAAGTTGTTCTGTATTCTGCTAAAGCAGAAACTGCAAAGTTTTTAGCAATGTTTCTTCCGTATAAAGAAGAAATGTTGAAAACATCTGTAGTTGGGTTAAAATCTTTGTCATCTACTTCTAAAGCAGTTCCTTCTAATACATCATTAGACTTATCATCTAATTTTACCCAGTTAAGGTTGGACGTTAAAGAGTTTCTCCAGAAAAATTTATCTTCAATTAAATTAGCATAAGCATTAATAGAAACTCCAATATTACCAGAGGCATTATCAGGTGTTCCTTGAGAGTACCAGTTGCTAAAATTAGAAAGTGTTCCACCAATAGTACCAAAAAGACCTTTTCTCCATCCTGGAAGTGCGTCTATTTGAGCTTGTAAAGCATCAGCTTCAGCTTGAGCAGCATCAGCAATAGCTTGTTTTTCAGTTTTTTGAGTATGTAACTCTTCTTTTGTTTGTGCTTGTACCGATACAACACCAATACTAAAAGCTAATAGTAATAATACTTTTTTCATTTTTTTAAATTTTGTAAGACAAAAGTATATTAAATGAATATAATTAGAAGATTTCAGTAATATAATTAATTAAGATATACGATTAAGTGTTTGCTTTTTTCGGTAATTAACGTTTAAATAAAGGCACAGAAGAACAAGCCTCACCAAACATTATAGATTTTGCGACAGGTTTTAGCTTGTTTGTAATCATTATATAAGCACTTGAGGGTACTGGTTTTTTAGAGCAACCTTTAATAATTACTGGTTTGTCTAAAAAAGGAGTAGTCTCCAAATTAGTAATAATATCTTGGTAAAGTGATACTTCTAAAGCTTCTAGGTCTCCTAGCACTATTTTTTTAGAATAAGGTTGTAATTTAATACTTAATAGCATGTAAGCCCAATCTGGAACTATAGCATCTGTTGTACATGTTAGTGCAACAAGAGCGTCTTGGTATTGCGACCAATCATGTTCTTTAACTAAAGCTCTAAACTCTTTTTCTCTTAGCACGAAACCTTCGTAAAGCCAATCTTTTATATCAAAAAGTATGCGCTCACCTTTAGGATAATAATCCTCAAGATCAAAAACAACAAGTTTACTGGTTGCTACGCGATTTATAATTTCTTCAGCCATAATACAAATTTAAGTCTTTATTGGTAACCTTCTGCTTGTAGTGTAAATAATTCGGCGTATAACGATTTGTTTTCCATGAGTTCTTCATGTGTACCAAATTCTAAAACACGTCCTTCTTCTAATACTAGTATTCTATCAGCTTGTCTTACTGTGCTAAATCTATGCGAAATAATAACACTTGTTTTAAATTGTGTTAAACCAATAAAACGATCGAAAACTTCGCTTTCTGCCTTAGCATCTAAAGCCGAAGTAGGTTCGTCTAAAATCATCACTTTAGCGTCTTTCATGTAGGCTCTTGCTAGCGCTACTTTTTGCCATTGTCCACCAGAAAGTTCTTGTCCTTTTGCAAAACGTTTACCTAATTGTTGGTCGTAGCCAAACTTTAAATCTTGCACCACTTCGTCTGCTAAACTTAATTTTGCTGCGTCTTCAATTTTAGATTGGTTGTTTATTTCATTAATATCACCAATAGCTATGTTTTCTCTTACGGTAAATTCGTATTTAAAGAAGTCTTGAAAAATAACGCCAAAGTATTCTTGATATTTGGCTTTATCGAATCTATTAATATTTATACCATCTAGTAGAATTTCACCAGAAGTAGGCTCGTAAAAGCGTAACAGTAGTTTTGTTAATGTCGTTTTTCCTGCTCCGTTTTGTCCTACAAATGCTAGTTTTTCGCCAGCTTTCATATTAAAACTGATGCCTTTTAGTATTTCGTTTTCAGAACCTGGATAAGCAAAACGGACATTTTTAAATTCGAAACCTTCCTTTATGTTTTCAGGAAGTGGCATATCTTCTTTATGTGCAGGCTTTATAGATATGTCTAGAAAATCGAAATAATCTTTTAAATACAATGCACTTTCTGTTATGCGCGTGAATTTAGAAAAGAAGTCTTGTAGGTTTCTTGTAAGTCTATTGAATGCTCCAGATAAAAAGGTTAATTCACCTAGTGTAATTACTCCAGAAATAACTCTGTATATTATAAAAACATAAGCGCCATAGTAACTTAAAGTACCTAAAACATTAAATAGGAAACCTAATGCCGAACGTTTTACGGCTAGCTTTTTATTAAGGTTGTAGTATTCATGCGATAGGTTTTTAAAACGGTCTACTACAAAATCTGTTAAGCCAAAAAGCTTTATTTCTTTTGCAGTTTTATCGTTTGCACCAATAAAACGTAAATAGTCTAATTCTCTACGTTCTGCAGTCCATCCTCTTGCTAGAGAATATTGTTGTTGGCTAAACCAAATTTCGTTTATAAACGATGGAATAATACTTAGTACTAAAAGGATAATTAAGTAAGGTTCGAAATAAATTAAACCGGCAACTAATGTAATTATAGATATTAAGCTTTGTACTTCGCCTAAGGCATTAGACATTAATCCTACACGACCATTAGTTTGTGTTCTTGCACGTTCTAATTTGTCGTAAAACTCTGAGTCTTCTAGAAGACTTATGTTTATTTGATTTGTTTTTTTAATGATTCTTACTGAAGAGTCTATCGAGTACGAATCGCCAAGTAAGCCGTCTGTTAAAGAAATGGCTCTGCTTACAAGGTCTGAAATTATGATTAAACCAAACTCTATTGCAACATAGGTCCAGAGTAATGTTAAATCTGAAACTTCTACTTTAGTTTGTAGAATAATTTCGTCTATAATAATTTTACCTATCCAAAGAATAATTACAGGTAAAACGGCTCCAATAAGTCTGCAAAAAGCAGAAAGTAAAAAGAGTTTTTTGTTTGTTCTCCAGATTTCTTTAAAAAATCTTGGAATAAAAACTAGCGCACTAAAAGATTTTCGTAAGCTAGTTTTTTTTCCGTCTTTAAGAGATTTAGGAGCTTGTCTTGGCATTGCTTTTCTATTTAAAGCATACCAAGCTCTAGTTTCGCTTCTTCACTCATTAATTCTTGAGTCCATGGCGGATCGAAAGTAATTTCAACCTCGGCATTATTAACATCTTTAAGAGATTTCACTTTTTCCTCAACTTCTAAAGGAAGTGTTTCTGCTACAGGACAGTTAGGCGTTGTTAAAGTCATTAATATTTTAACATCGTAATCTTCATTTACAAAAACATCGTAAATTAATCCTAATTCGTATATATCTACAGGTATTTCTGGATCGTAAATAGTTTTTATTACTGCTACTATTTTTTCTCCTAACTCTGTTGTATCTATTGTTGTGTCGCTCATTTTTTTGTTTTTACATTAAATCCTTAGTTGTTTGGTCGTAAGTTTATTTACAACTCTACAGTAAAAGACTTAACTATTTTACTTGTGTTTGGTATGCAATCGCATACATTTTAATTTGCTTTATCATACTTACCAAACCATTTGCTCGTGTTGGAGACAAATGTTCTTTTAAACCTATAGCATCAATAAAATCTGTATTTGCATCTAAGATGTCTTTTGGGTGCTGGTTTGAAAAAGCTCTAATTAATATAGCTATAATACCTTTTGTAATAATGGCATCGCTATCTGCAGTAAAACTAATTTTGTTATCATCCATTTCTGCATGAACCCAAACTTTACTTTGACAACCTTTAATAATATTATCTTCAGTTTTAAATTGGTCGTCGATTAAAGGTAAATCTTTACCTAAATCTATCATGTATTGATAGCGTTCTTCCCAATCTTCAAACATTGAAAATTCGTCTATAATTTCGTCTTGTATTTCTTGAATGCTTTGCATTTGTAATTTTCTTTTTGCTAGTGCAAAATTACGGAATTCTTTAGTTCTTTTCTTTAGTAGGATTGCTAATCTTCATTACTAAATTATACAAAGATTTAATTTCTTCGTTTGGATTTCCAGCATCAAAAGTTGGAACGCTGTAAGTTTCACCATCTTTAGTAACTGAAAAGTTTGCTAAAGCTGCACCATCGTATTGGTGAGCTTTACTAGGCGCTTCGAGCGTAGGTAATGCTTTTAAATTTAATTCTGACACTTGCTCTAATATAGCATTCCAGTCTTCAGTAGAACACGTTTTTACATTAGGCTCTGTAGTGCGACTATTTTTAACACTTACTGTTTTATTGTCTAAAATAATTTGACTGAACGCACCTCTAGAATGTGCTTTGTATTCAATTTTTAAGTTGCTTTGTGCTACACTTACTGTTTTTGTTGCAGTAAGTAATTTGGTTTTAGAATTAAGTAATATTAATTGGTCTTCTTTAATTTCAAAACTTGTGACTTCTCCTAAAGCAGCCATCATTTTACTTTCAACTAAATTACTGTTTTTGTCGGCACACATTTTTTTAGTAGAAGCTAAAGCGCTAAATTTTATGGTGTTTCCTTCAGTAGTGTAATTTCCAAAAAAGTTGTTGCATCCAGAAAATCCAGAGACTTTACTATTAGCTTCATCAAAAGTAATTGTTAGATCTTTAATTAAGTTTTCTACTTCCATTTCTGAAACAGTAAATGTTCCATTTAGAGTTTCTTGAACGCTTTTCATATTGTCGTTAGATAAATTAGATGTTGCTTGGCTAGAGGTGCCACATGCATTTAAAATAATAGCAAAAAGTAATATAGCAGTTGTTTTCATTTTTAAGTTGTTGTTTGTTACAGTTATAATATTACAAAAAAGAAGCCAAACTTTACGAAAGCATCATTTTTGCTTTTTTAACGCCTGCTACTAATGTGTCTATCTCTTCTTTTGTGTTGTAAAAAGCAAAAGAGGCTCTAACGGTTCCAGGAATATTGAAAAAAGCCATTATAGGTTGTGCACAATGATGACCTGTTCTTACTGCAATTCCCATTTTGTCTAATAGTGTACCAATATCGTAAGGATGTATGCCTTCTAAATTAAAACTAATTACAGAGGTTTTATTTTTAGATGTACCATATATTTTTAAACTTTCAATCTCTAAAAGTTTCTCTGTTCCGTAGTCTAAAAGTTCTTTTTCGTAAGCTTCAATAGCATCAAAACCTATAGCATTCATATAATCTAAGGCTGCACCAAAAGCGATACCTCCACAAATGTTTGGTGTTCCAGCTTCAAATTTATGTGGTAAACCTGCGTAGGTTGTTTTTTCGAAACTTACTTGATCTATCATCTCGCCACCACCTTGATATGGAGGTAACTTGGTAAGCCATTCTTCTTTACCGTATAACATGCCAACACCTGTTGGGCCGCAAATTTTATGTGCAGAAGCCACATAGAAATCGACATCTAATGCCTGAACGTCTGGTTTAATATGCGGACAAGCCTGTGCGCCATCTATTAAAACGGCTGCTCCAACTTTGTGAGCTTGCTCTATAATTTTTTCTATAGGATTTACTGTTCCTAATGCATTTGAAATATGATTTACAAAAACTAATTTTGTTTTATCCGAGAGCAATTCAGTATAACTATCCATAACCAATTCTCCCTCTTGGTTCATTGGTATTACTTTTAATATAGCACCAGTTTTCTCGCAAAGCATTTGCCAAGGCACAATATTACTATGGTGCTCTAAAGCTGAAACAATAACTTCGTCACCTTTTTTTAATATTGAAGCAAAACCATGTGCTACTAGATTAATACTTTCTGTTGTACCAGCTGTTAGTATAATCTCGTATGGATGTTTTGCATTAAAATGATTTTGGACAGTATGTCTAGCAGCTTCATATTTATCTGTAGCTTCTTGACTTAATGCGTGAACACCTCTATGAATATTTGCATTGTAGTTACTATAATAATCTACTATTACATCTATTACTTGCTGTGGTGTTTGCGAAGTTGCAGCATTATCAAAATACACCAAAGGTTTACCGTTTACTTTACGATTAAGTATTGGGAAGTCTTTTCTTATTTTATTTACGTCTAACATCTGTTTGTCTGTAGAGTTTTTACTTGTTTGGCACCCAAATAGCTAAGGCTAAAGGTTGAAAACAAAAATACGAAACGTTTTTCATCTATAAACTCCATTTCTCAATTACCGTGAGTAGAGTCTTAAAATTTACATTTCGGTTAAAAAGGATAATCGTTTAAAGTGAAAGGCATAAAAAAACTGCTCCTAAATATTAGAAACAGTTTTTATTTATTTTTAGAATTATATAGTTTCTGTTTTACAGAAGCTTATAAATCAAAACCAATATTAACGCCTAATTTAGTAGCAATTAGTTTAGTAATACGTTGTTTTAATTCTGGAATTTTTACAGAGCTTAAAACATTATTACTAAAAGCAAACATTAATAAAGCTCTTGCTTCTTTTTCTGGAATACCACGTTGTTTCATATAAAACAAAGCACTTTCGTCTAGTTGACCAATAGTACAACCGTGAGAACATTTTACATCGTCTGCAAAAATTTCAAGCTGAGGTTTGGTGTTTATAGATGCTTTGTCGCTTAATAAAATGTTGTTGTTAGATTGAAATGCATTTGTTTTCTGCGCTAATTTGTCAACAACTACTTTACCGTTAAAAACACCTGTAGAACTGTCTGAGAAAATACCTTTATAATCTTGGTGACTCTCGCAATTTGGTTCTATGTGGTGTACTAAAGTATTATGGTCTACGTGTTGTTTCTCACCAATAATAGTGATTCCTTTCATTGTAGAATCCATATGTTCACCATTTTGGTAAAAGTTAAGATTGTTACGAATTAACTTACCACCAAAAGAGAATGTATGTACAAAACAGTTAGTTTGATCTTTTTGATCTACAAAAGTACTATCTATTAAAGATGCATTTTTGTTATCGTTTTGAATTTTATAGTAATCTACAATAGAACGCTTATCTGCATAAATCTCAGTAACACTATTAGTTAAAACAGGATTGTCTGTTAAACTCTGGTGACGTTCTATAATTTGAACATGAGAATTCTCGTCTACAACAATTAAGTTTCTTGGTTGAAGCATTAAAGCAGCTTCGTTTCCTGTAGCAAAATGTATAATTTGAATTGGCTTTTCTACCAATTTATTTTTTGGAATATGTATGTAAGCACCTTCGTTAGAAAATGCAGTGTTTAGAGATGTTAAGCTATCTTTAGGCGCTATTTTATTGAAATAGTTATCAATAACAGCTTTGTATTTAGGTTTAACTAAAGCCGAAGACATTAAACATACATCAATACCATCATGAGTTGTTTGCGATAAATGAGATGAATATTTCCCATCGATAAAAACAATTTTGTAAGTGTCTATATCATGTAAAAAATACTTCTTGATATCTTTATAATCTAACGCATTCTCTTGTTTTGGGAACACACTATAATCATGCTTTAAAACACTGTTTAAAGAGGTGTATTTCCAAGCTTCTTCCTTTTTTGAAGGGAAACCCGAATTTTCAAAAGCTTTTATAGCTTCACTTCGAATGTCGTGAACAGGCGAATCTACATCGATATTGTTTTCGAATGCTAAAAATGATGATACTAATTTTTCTTTTAAATCCATAATTCTGTCATTCCTACGAAGGCAGGAATCTTTTTAATTTATCTAGAACTTTATATTGTGGATTCCTACTTGCGCAGGAATGACAAAATCGTTCATTTTGAAAGCTTAAAAAATCGAGTAATCAGAGTGTAGTTTGCAACTGCAAACGATGACTGAATACTACAACCATTTTTTAAGCGTCTACTTCTTCCTTGATCCAGTCGTAACCTTTTTCTTCTAATTCGTGCGCTAATTCAGGACCTCCAGATTTTACAATACGACCATTATATAAAACGTGAACAAAATCAGGCTTTATATAATCTAGTAGACGTTGATAATGTGTAATTAAAACTACAGCATTGTCCTTAGATTTTAATTTGTTTACACCATTAGCAACAATACGTAAGGCATCGATATCTAAACCAGAATCAGTCTCATCTAAGATCGCTAATTTTGGTTCCAACATTGCCATTTGAAAAATCTCGTTACGCTTCTTTTCTCCTCCTGAAAAACCTACGTTTAAAGAACGTGATAAGAATTTACGGTCTATTTCTAGCATTTCAGACTTCTCACGAATCATTTTAAGCATATCTTTTGCAGGCATGTCTGCTAAGCCTTTTGCTTTTCGTGTAGAATTAATTGCTGTTTTTATAAAATTTGTTACAGAAACACCAGGAATTTCTACAGGATATTGAAATGATAAGAAAATACCTTTGTGTGCGCGGTCTTCTGCAGCTAAGTCTTCTAAATCTTCTCCATTTAAAAGAATTTCTCCTTTTTCTACTTCATATTCTTCTTTTCCAGCGATAACAGATGCTAAAGTACTTTTTCCAGAACCATTTGGTCCCATGATTGCATGTACTTCTCCGGCTTTTACCTCAAGATTAATACCTCTTAAAATCGATTTGTCTTCAACACTTGCGTGTAAATCTTTTATTTGTAACATAGTTTTATTTTCCAATTTTAATCACCTCATTTTTTACAGAAGGTTCTTTTACGCTAATAATTTCTTTAATGTCAATATTAAAAGGCCAACCTTCTTCGCCTTCTGCTTTAGGTATAATTTTTCCACGAACTTGAACAAGAACACCATCGGTGTCTTCTGTTCTATATGGTTTTCCCATAGTATGTAATTCGTGCATTTTTTCGTTTAATACAACACCATAAATAGCACTGTTTCCTACTTGTAAAACGGCTGCATCTGCATAGTATGAGAATTCACCACTTAAGGTTGTTAATCCATCTTTTGCTTGAGTTCTGTCTACGCCATCGGCATCAACAGTTGCATCGTTATAACCATCTTTAACTCCTTTTTTAAAGTCTTCACAAGAAGAGAAGCTAATAATAAGTACTAATAGTAAGATTGCTTTTTTCATGATCATTTTCTGTTTAAGCAGAAATGTTTTAATTAAACTTCAATTTATATTGCTTTCAGTTTTATAACTTCCATTGTCATGGAAATTAAGTTTATCCTACAGATCCTTCAAGGCTAATTTCTAATAATTTTTGTGCTTCTACAGCAAATTCCATTGGTAACTTATTTAGTACATCTTTACTAAAACCATTAACAATTAATGCAATTGCTTTTTCTGTATCTATACCACGTTGATTACAATAGAAAATTTGGTCTTCACCAATTTTACTCGTTGTAGCTTCGTGCTCAATCATTGCAGATTTGTTTTTGGCTTCTATGTATGGGAAAGTGTGTGCTCCACATTCGTTACCCATTAATAAACTATCACATTGCGAGAAGTTACGCGCGTTTTCTGCACGAGCACTAACATGTACTAAACCTCTGTATGAGTTTTGCGATTTTCCTGCCGAAATACCTTTAGAAATAATAGTCGATTTGGTGTTTTTTCCCAAATGAATCATTTTAGTTCCAGTATCTGCTTGTTGGTGATTATTTGTTACTGCAATAGAATAAAATTCTCCTACTGAGTTGTCTCCTTTTAAAATACAAGAAGGATATTTCCAAGTTACTGCAGATCCTGTTTCTACTTGTGTCCAAGAGATTTTAGCGTTTTTCTCGCATAAACCACGTTTAGTAACAAAGTTATAAACACCACCTAATCCTTCAGCATTTCCTGGATACCAGTTTTGTACTGTAGAATATTTTATTTCTGCATCGTCAAGAGCAATAAGCTCTACAACTGCTGCATGCAATTGGTTTTCATCTCTACTTGGAGCTGTACAACCTTCTAGGTAAGAAACATAACTGCCTTCGTCTGCAACCAATAATGTGCGTTCAAATTGTCCTGTTCCACCTTGGTTAATTCTAAAATATGTAGATAATTCCATTGGGCATTTTACGCCTTTTGGGATGTAACAAAAAGAACCATCACTAAATACCGCAGAATTTAAAGCGGCATAAAAGTTATCTGTAGTTGGTACAATAGTACCAATGTATTTTCTAACGAGTTCTGGATGTTCTTGTATTGCTTCAGAAATTGGCATAAAAATAATACCTTTTTCTGCTAATGTTTTCTTGAATGTAGTAGCTACAGAAACAGAATCGACAACAATATCCATTGCTACGTTATTCATTTTCTTTTGCTCGTCTACAGAAATTCCTAGCTTTTTATACATTGCTAATAAATCTGGATCTACATCGTCTAATGTTTTATTAGGATCTACTGCAACAGGTGCAGAGTAATAAGCAATGGCTTGAAAATCTGGCTTAGTATAATTTACATTAGCCCAATCTGGCTCTTCCATAGCTTTCCAAACTTTAAAAGCTTCTAGTCTCCACTCCGTCATCCATTCTGGCTCTTCCTTTTTCTTAGAAATAGCACGAACAATATCTTCGTTTAAACCAATAGGAAATGTTTCAGATTCTATATCTGTAAAAAAACCATATTCGTATTCTTTGGTTTTTAGTTCTTCTCTTAAATCGTCTTCAGTATATTTCGACATAATGCGTTCGTTCAATTTTTTATAGTGAGAATGATTCTCCGCAACCACAAGTTCGGTTAGCGTTTGGATTATTAAATACGAAACCAGTTCCGTTTAATCCACCAGAATATTCTAAAGTTGTACCAATAAGGTATAAAAAACTCTTTTTGTCGACTATAATTTTTACATCATTATCTTCAAAAACTTTATCGTCATCTTCTTTGGCTTTATCAAACTTTAAATCGTAAGATAAACCAGAGCAGCCACCACTCTTAACACCAACGCGGACGTAATCTACTGTTGGATTAAATCCATCGTCAGTCATTAATTCAACGACTTTCTTTTTAGCTGTATCAGAAACTTTTATCATATTCTTATATAGAGTTTATCTAAATAGGTTGCAAAGATACAATATTGGTCTGTTTTTTCCATAAGACCTAACATTATATTAGCATATGGTTTAATAGTAAAATACTATGTAATGTTTTCTTCGGAAGGGCTTACTCCTGAAAGTCAGGATTTGTGAGAAATGAAGGGTCTGATAATGTTAGTAGAAAAGCTTTTAAATCTGCTTTGTCTTGAGCTGAAAGATTAACACCGCCTTGGGTAACTTTTTTCATTAAAGGATCTACTGTAGACGATGTTTGTAAGCCTGTGCTGTAAAACTCTATTACCTCATCGATGGTATTAAATCTACCGTCGTGCATGTATGGAGCAGTGTAAGCTAAATTTCTTAATGATGGACTTTTAAACTTTCCGTTATCGTTTGTGTCTCCTGTTACACCGCCTAAACCAAGGTCTGTGAAATTAGAGTCTAATCCGTTATTATGAAAAATATTGTCTGTCCACAATGGATTATTTGGGTTGCCATGGCAATGGAAGCAGTCGCCTTTGGTTTCATCTAAAAAAACATTTAAACCATTTTCTTCTTGAGCCGTAAGTGTTGCTTGACCTAAAGAATAGCGGTCGAATTTTGAGTTTGCAGAGATTAATGTACGTTCAAATTGTGCAATAGCCTTTGTAGTTAATTCTTTTGTAATTGTAGTTGTTTTAAATGCTAGGCGAAATAGTTCTGGATATTCGGGATCCGATTGTAGTTTGTTAACCACATCATCCCATTCACTATGCATTTCTATTGGGTTTTGTACAGGTTCTAAAGCTTGGCGCTCGATACTTAATTCTTTGCCATCCCAAGCAAAACGTTCGCCATAGTTCCATGCTAAATTAAATAATGGCATAGAGTTTCTTGAACCAAAAGTGCCGTCTATACCAACACTGGTAGGAGTGATGTCGGTAAAAGCATTTTGTGGAGAATGGCAACTTGCGCAGGCCATTGTTTCGTTTCCAGAAAGTTTTTTGTCGAAAAACAATTTTTTACCTAAAGCAACACCTTGAACAGTTTGTGGATTGTTATTTGGTATTACTGGTGGAATTATATTTTGTGAAAATATTTGTGGAATAGATAGTGGCATTGGAGTAGGTTCATAAACTTCTATTTCGTCTTTTGTACAAGCCGAAATAGAAATTATAAGTAGTATGTATATGAACCAATTTTTCATTTTATTGTGTAATTGTTCCTAAGCTAAAAACATTTTGTCCATTTTCATTCATTTTTAATTGTGCTTGAAAATTAGGCATTAACATATTATTCCATTGTGTTAAATCCCATTGGTATGTGTTTTTAAACCATTCGGCAATATTCATTTTTATTTCAAAACTAGTATCGTTAATTATTACAACAGGACCTAAGTCTACATTTATAGCTGTTTCTTGTATTGTAGGTGGAGTTGTGCTACCATCGGCAGCTCTAATTGTGTGGTATGCATAACCAGTTTCTGGTGTTGTACTATTTGTAAACTTACCTTCTAATTGCATATAATGGTAACCGCCAACACTTCCTAACATTGGTGTGTTTGGTACAGCCCAAGATTCAGAATTTAAATCTAAATAAGCGCCATCAACATTGTCTTCTGCATCAAAACCAAAAGTAAAAGAAACATTTGTATAAGTTCCTGTAGGTATTTTTGTTTCTGGAGTAAAAGATAAATTGTTGTTATTGGTAACATCAACCAAATTATAAATATCTAAAACAATATCTTCTTCACCTTCGCGAGAAAAAGTAATATCAGATATTAAATATCGTAGTTTTTCTATGCTAAGCATTTCTCCATTAGCATTGGTGTATTGAACAGTATTAAAATCTGAATTTGTTACTGCAGTATCATCCCAATTATGTGTGAAGTTAAATGTTGTTTCTACTTCTGTTTTTGCAACTAAATTATCATCTAAATCTTCTCCACATGATGTTAAAGTGATAGCAGTAAAAACTAATAAGGCAAAAATTCTTTTCATTGTTTTTTATTTTAATCAATATTGATTATCAGTAAATCTGAGAATCCTTTGTTTTCTGTAATATCTATATCGTTGCTGTAAGTGTCTCCTACCACGACTATTTTTTTATTATTTAATTCTGTGATTGCGTAGGCAAAATCTATGTTTGTTCCACCAATAGATGTTTCCCATTCTATAGCACCAGTGCTATTTATTTTTATAGCCCAAGCATCGTTTTGACCTTTGTTTTTTGAAACATCAACATCATTACTTCTAGAGCTTCCAGCAATTAAAAAACCACCATCTTGAGTTGCTGTAATGTCTCTTGCGGCATCAAAATTTGTACCTCCTAAGGTTTTTTCCCAAAGCAATTCGCCTAAAGGAGAAATTTTAATTAGCCAAATATCTGCGGCTCCAATATTATTAGAAATATCGACATCGTTACTTCTAGTGTCTCCCGCAATTAAAAAGTTTCCGTCTCCAGATTTTACAATCGACCAAGCTTCGTCTATTTCGTCTCCTCCAAAAGATTTTTCCCAAATAATTGCGCCCGTTTCCGAGATTTTAACCGCCCAGAAATCGTAAGATCCAATGTTGCTAGAAATATCGGTATCCATACTGTCTGTTCCTCCAACCAATATGTAGCCGTTATCATCAGTTTGCACTACACCTGCTGGAGTGTCTGTTAATAACCCACCATAATATTTACTCCATTCTGTATTTCCAGAAGCATCTAGTTTTATTGCCCAATAATCTCCACCGGCATGTTTGTTACTAGATCTTGAGGTGTCGCCTTGTCCATTAGAGCCTGTAACATCTAAAACACCAGTTACTAAATAGCCAGTATCGTTAGTTTGAATTACAGATATACCATAATCTGCACCTTGGTATCCAAAAGATTTTTGCCAAGTAATATTACCAGAAGCATCTAGTTTTGCTAGCCAATAATCGTTTTGTCCACTATTATTAGAAACATCACCATCGTTACTAAAAGTTGATCCTAAAACAGCATATCCACCATCTATGGTTTGTATAATGTCTTGTCCTTTATCATCTCCAGTACCGCCATAGGTTTTATTCCATTGTATTTCGTTTTCTTCATTAAGCTTTAAAACCCAGAAATTAAAACTTTCGTTTTGCTTGTCTGTGATGTCTCCATCCATACTTTGGGTGAAACCAATAACGGCATAGCCACCATCGTTAGTACTTACAATTTCTTGAGCGCTGTCGTTTTTAGAACCACCGTAAGTTTTTACAGATGATACCAGTCCAGAAGGTGAAATAGTATTACTTTCAATATTGTCGTCATCGATTTTACAACTTATTACAATTGCAAAAACAAAAAAATAGAGTAACAAAGCGCTTTTGCTTTTCATTTAAATAGTGTTAATTACTTTTTCTAACCACAAATAAGCCACCTTCAATATCGCTAATAATAATATTTCCACTAGCAAAATAAGGGTAAACACTCCACACACCATTAAAATTAGCACTGTTACTAGACGGGAATGTATCGAAAAAAGCAGTTTCTGTCATTGCATTAGTTGCTGAAGAAATATTTGAAATATCTAATATTCTTAATCCAGCTCTATAATTAGCTAAGTAGTATTCATTTCCTTTTACATAACCATTGTGATCGATTGCTGCAGTTGGCCCAAAATAAGATGAAGATAAAGAAGGATTGTCTAAATCTGTAAAATCGAAAACCAAAGTTTTAGTATTAAAACCAAAGCTCTGTTCGTCTACCTCATCACCTAAAATAAAATAAGCTTGGTCTTCTGTAAACCAACCTTGATGTGCGTATGCTGTTTGTGGATATGTAAATTCGCTAATTGGTACTACATCATTTTTATCTGTAACATCTAGAATTACAACTTTATCTGTATTACCATTACTTCCAACGTAAATTTGTCTTCCAGTATAATCTGTATCTGGACCATTGTATGTAACTACTTGTGCATCATGAGAGTATCCTCCAGCAGTATAATCGCCTAAAAATGTTGGGTTAATTGGGTTCGTAATATCAACAAATACTGGTCCTCCACCATTTGTAGAGTTACAACCTACCAAATAGGCTACACCTTCATTTTCATTTATTACAATGTTATGGCAGCTTCCAACTCCTGTATATATAGCATCAGCAGTAAAAGTTTCTGGTGCATTTGTTACGTTTCTTAATCTCGTTAAATCGAAAACTTGCATACCATGCGCTCCTACATTATCGGCAACAATAAAAGCATGATTATTATAGACTTTAACATCTCTCCAAGCATTTGATCCTGCATTAGAATTTAATCTTCCTAAAAATAGTGGATTTGTAGCATCTGTAACGTCCACAAAAGCCGTAGCGTTTGATAGAGCAATAATAGCATACTCGCTATTGTTTGTTGGGTCTGTCCATCCCCAAATATCACTTCCTTCACTATTTGCGCTACCTCCTAAAGTTTGTAAATCAATTACAGATAATAAATCTATTCCATTACATGGGTAGTCTCCAGCCATTCCATTTTCGCATGGAAAAAGAGCGTTGAAGTCACAGATATCGCCAATACCGTCTCCATCTGTATCTGCTTGATCAGGATTTGCTGTTAAAGGACAGTTATCTATGATATCATCAATACCATCGTTATCATTATCTGCATCACAAGCGTTACCAATTCCATCTTGATCTGTATCTAATTGATCTGAATTAGAAATAGATGAACAGTTATCAACATCATCAGGAATACCATCTTCATCTTCATCTTGTTCACAAGCATCACCAATACCATCTCCATCTGTGTCTGTTTGGTCAGGATTTGAGAAAAATGGACAGTTATCTAAAGCATCAATAATACCATCTTGATCGCCATCTGGGTCACAAACATCGCCAACACCATTACCATCTAAGTCTGCTTGATCTGCATTTGCTATTTCTAAACAGTTATCTGTTGCATCAGGAACACCATCTCCATCTGTGTCTGCAGCAGGAGTATTGTTTGTGGTTTCATTAGAGCAATTATTAAAAGTAAATGCCATTATTAAGCAAAATAGTAGAAGTGAAGTACTCTTTTTTATGATTTTCATTTTTAATAATTTTATTTTAGGGCTTATTTGTTTTTAGCACTAATAGGTGATTAGTTTCAAAACCAAAACTAAGAAAAAAAACGATAAAACGCTGATTTGTAACGTTAAAAAGGCATTGTGTTGGTTTTGCCTTATTTAGCTTTATATAAACGGATTAATAACCTGTGTATTGTTAAAATCTGCTTACTATTATATAAACAATTAAAAGTTAATTTGTATTAATTATTAATTCATCTTCTTATTTTTGCAATATGATAGAAGATAAAAATCAAGCACGTACACCATTAAGTGAATTAGGTGAATTTGGACTAATAGATCATCTTACAAAGCAATTTGAGATAAAGCACGAATCTACTATAACTAGTATTGGAGATGATGCAGCTGTTTTAAATTTTGAAAACAAGCAAATTGTAGTAACTACAGATATGCTTGTTGAAGGTGTTCATTTCGATTTAAGTTATGTGCCTTTAAAACACTTAGGTTATAAGGCAGTGATTGTAAACCTATCTGATGTTTATGCCATGAACGCCAAAGCAACCCAGGTAACAATATCTATAGCTGTTTCTAACCGTTTTCCTTTAGAAGCGTTAGAGGCTATATATGAAGGGATTACTTTAGCATCAAAAATATATAATGTAGATGTTGTTGGTGGAGATACAACATCTTCAACTTCTGGATTAATAATTTCTGTAACTGCTATTGGCGAAGTTAATGCCGAAGATGTAGTATATAGAAAAGGAGCAAAACCAAATGATTTATTAGTTGTTACTGGTGATTTAGGAGGCGCTTATATGGGACTTCAAATTTTAGAACGTGAAAAGGAAGTGTTTAAAGTAAACCCACAGAATCAACCAGATCTGGATGCTTACACTTATGTAATGGAGCGCCAATTAAAGCCTGAAGCAAGGCAAGATATTGTTAAGTTACTTAAAGATTTAGACGTAAAGCCAACATCTATGATTGATGTTAGCGATGGTTTGTCTTCAGAGATTTTACACATTTGTAAAGCAAGTGGTGTAGGATGCGATTTATATGAAGATAAAATTCCTTTAGATCCTCAAGTAATTTCAACTTGCGAAGAATTTAACATAGACAGTACAACAGTAGCATTAAATGGAGGTGAAGATTATGAGCTGTTGATGACAGTTTCTCAAGAAGATTTTCCTAAAATTAAAGCAAATCCTAATTTAACAGTTATTGGTTTTATAACCGAAGAAAATGCAGGTGCAAATCTAGTTACAAGAGCAGAAACTAAAATACCTATTACAGCTCAAGGCTGGAAAAACTTCTCTAGTTAAGAGGTCATTTTATAAGCAATAAGCAATTCTTCTCTACGAAGTTTTGCTTTTTTTTTGTTGTGTATTTTAGATAAAATAGAGTTTATCTCTTTGTATTTTGGAGTAAGTTCAACTAAATGTCCTTTGCTATTTGTAGTTAGCTGCTTATTGCATTTACGACATTTATATTCTTTTACGTAATAAGTAACACTTCTAGAAACTTCGTATTTATGGCCTAATAGTCTGCAAAACATAGATTGGTTGTTAGTTTATACTCTTAATGTTGATTTTTAAGAAGTTAAATATAAACAAAAACTACAGACGCTCGTTGAAACGTTATCTTTTTTCGACGAAATGCATAATTTTTTTGATTAAAGCATTTTCATTTTCTATATGACTCATGTGTCCTTCAGAAAAAACATGCGTTTCAATAGCGTGTTTATTAGTGAATATAAGCATGTTTTCAGTATTTAAAATCGTGTCTTTTTCACCTAATAAAACAATTTTTTTAAAGGAAGCGTTAGCAAAGAAACTAGAAGCGTCTTCACGTAATCGCATGCCTTCATTCGCTGCCATGTAACCTTGAACTGGTGTTTTTAAAGCCGTTTTTAAAGCAGAATTGTAAGCTACAGCATTGGTAATCTTACTTTCGGCACTGAATAAATTTGCAAAACTCATGCGTACCATGTTTTCGTAATTGGTTTGTACCATTTTATTGGCACGAGCTCTTAATTGTTTACGTTCCTTATCATCTTCTTCGTATGTGGAATTCAATAAACATAAACCTTTAATGCTTTCTGGAAATAATTTAGCAAAGGCTAAAGCAACATAGCCACCCATAGAATGACCAATAAAAATATATTTTCTAAGTTTTAAATGTTTTAAAACAGCAGAAACAGCTTCAGCCATATCTTCCATTGTGTGGACGTAGCCTAAACAACCTGTTTTTCCATGTCCTAAAAGGTCTATAGCAATAACTCTGTTCTTTTTAATAAGTTCTGGTGTTATATTATTCCACATAGAATTGTCTTCTAGAAAGCCATGTAACAATACAATTACTTGTCCTTTACCAGAATCTGAATAAAAAATGGGAACACCTTTATAATCTAAAATCATTTTTTAAAGTATATTGGTCAAAGATAATTTTATGCAATGAATAATAATAAAACAATATTAATAATTGGCTTCGCTATTTTCGCAAGCTATTTTGGAGCAGGAAATTTAATATTACCACCACAATTGGGTTTCAATTCTGGGCCAGATTGGTGGCTTGTAACACTTGGTTTTATTGCTTCAGCTATAGTAATACCACTTTTAGCTTTGTTTGGCCATGCAAGATTACAAGGTACAATGTTAGACTTTGGTAAAAAGGTATCACCATTGTTTAGTTTAATATATTGCTTAAGTGTATACATTATTGCTATAACGCTACCAATACCAAGAACAGCAGCAGTAACACATGAAATGGCAATTCAGCCTTTTTTCGATACATCGTCCTTATTAACAAGTTCTATTTATTTTGGTATTGCTTTTATCTTTATTATGAAAAGAGATCGCATACTTAGTATTTTAGGAAAATTCCTTACACCTTTAATTGTTTTAATTCTTTTGGCTATAATAGGAATCGGACTTTTCTCTTCTCCAGAAAGTATGAATCCTTCAGTTTTAGAATCTCCAGCTTTAATAGCAGGATTGCTTGAAGGTTACCAAACTTATGATGCACTTGGAGGTGTAGTAATAGGCGGAGTAGTAATAATATCTCTTAATTTAGAAGGAGGCGTTTCCTTTGAAGACAAAAAAGCAATCATTGCAAAATCAGGATTAGTAGCAGCCATTGGGTTATTTATAATATATACAGGAATGATAGCTGTTGGAGCATTACATAATACAGAGTTTGATGCTTCAATTTCTAGACCAGAATTACTAACAGGCTTAAGTATTAAAACCTTAGGAAACATTGGTAATGTGTTTTTAAGTGTATTAATCGCTTTAGCTTGTTTTACAACAGCAACTTCAGTAATTGTGGGTACAGCAGATTTTTTCAAAGGCCTTTTTAAAAACTCACAAACAGTGTATACTGTAACAGCAGTTATTTCGTGTTTACTAGGTGTGTTTGTTGGACAGTTTGATGTGAGTTATATTATAGTTGTAGCTGTACCAGCGTTAATGTTTATTTATCCAATTACTATTGTATTGATACTTTTAAATGTAATGCCAGAAAAATATGCATCGTCTGCAGTTTTTAAAGGTGTTGCATTGGTAACTGTTTTATTTAGTATTCCAGATTTCTTAGGATTTTTATTACCAGAAGGCAATTTAACAGGTGTTAAATCCTTTATTCCGTTGGCAAATCAAAATTTAGGATGGTTAATACCGGCAATAATTATATTTATAGTGTTAAATATTAAAAATTTTACGACTAATAAAACTATTAGCGCGTAAACCAATGGCAATACAAGACATATCATTACACACCTATAAAGATCTTTTTTCGTTAAGCGTAGTGCAATTCGAAAAAGCCTGCGTAGTTAATAAACCAGAGCAAGTAGATGCCTATAGCATTTATTGGATTAAAGAAGGAGTAGGTACCTATAACATAGATTTTAAAAGCTACTCTTTTAAAGAGAATGTATTGTTCTTTCTATCACCTGGTCAAGTATTCTCTGTAGATTCCGAAAAAATAAAAGAAGCCTATAAAATCACCTTTGTTAAAGACTTCTATTGCATACAAACACACGATAAAGAAGTCGCCTGTAACGGTGTGCTCTTTAATAATGTCTACGAAACACCTTTTGTAAAACCATGCGAAAACGATACTAAAAAGCTTAGTTTTATATTAGAAAGCCTTATCGAGGAATTCAAAAACACCGAAACCGCCCAGTACGATATGTTGCAAACCTATTTAAAGCAATTTATTATCCATTCGGTACGCATACAAAAAGAACATCATCCCATAAAAACCGACATAGAAACGAAGCTCTTTAAAGACTTTAGCACACTAGTAGAGCAAAACTATAAAACGCTGCACTCTGTAACAGACTATGCAAATAGGTTAGCAGTATCACCAAAATCGTTGACCAAAAACTTTCAAAAAGTAGGTGCAGAAACACCAAGCGATTTCATTAAAAACCGAATTGTACTAGAAGCAAAGCGCCAACTTATCTATACAGACGAAGCCGTAAAACAAATTGCTTACGACCTTGGTTTTAATGACTCGGCATACTTCAGCCGTTTTTTTACCAAAGCAACCACAAAGTCACCATTACAATTTAGAAAAGACTATTAGCGTCATTACAAATCTTGCTTTTATGCAAGATGTGGTAATCTCATCCTGATTTGTAAAATTTTAATGGCGTGCCCAAAACTCGCAAAAGGCCAAGTTTTGGTCAGGCTGTACGTTATATCTTTTTTTTCAAGCTGAATCTATTTTAGCAGCTTTCCAATGCAATACGATTACCTTTCTATTAATGGTATTTCTTAAAAAAAAAGGATGCCACTTCCATCCTTCACGCTATAATTACCGGTTCGAAACCCAATAAAACTCAATAAAAACAGGTAAGTCCAAGCATAAGGAACCTTTGTCTATTTATTACTAGGTACTTACAGAGCATCTTTGCACTATAATTAAAACAACAACACAAAAATTATAGAACATATGGAGATTCAACTAAATCAAGCAGACTTTAAAAGCACAGTACTAAATAATAAAAAAGTAGTATTAGATTTTTATGCAGACTGGTGTGGACCGTGTCAAACATTATTGCCAACCATTCACAAATTAGCCGAAGAATTAAACGACGATGTTATTATTAAAAAAGTAAACGTAGATCAAAATAAAGATTTAGCAGCATACTTTAATGTAAGAAGTATTCCAACACTTGTGTTTTTTCAAGAAGGAAAAGTAGTAGGTAAACACACAGGCTTAATAACAGAAAGAGAGCTTAGATTAAAAATAGACGAGTTAGAAGTGGCTGTAGCCCAATAAAAACGGGCTGTCCATGCATAAGGAACTTTTGTCCATTTTTAAAGGCAAGTTCTCGTCGCATCTTTGCAGTGTAATTAATTAGTAACCTAATAAACAAACCAATTATGAAAACAACAGAAAACAAACAATGTCCAAATTGTTGGGGATACCAAACATACGATGAGCAAAACGCAGAACAACAATTATGCGAATGTTCTAAGTAATAGAAAAAACAACAAACAAACATAAATAGTATTTCCGCGAAAGCGAAAAACATAAAAACAAAAACAATGAGCACAAGAATAAAAACATTAGATCCAGAAACAACAACAGGAAAAGCAAAAGAGTTATTTAACGCAGTACAAAAGAAGTTAGGTTTTATACCAAACCTTATTAAAGTATTTGGTAATTCTCCAGCAACATTACAAACGTATTTAAGTTTAGGAGAATTAACAGCAAGCGGAGAATTTACAAACAAATACCGTGAGCAATTAGCATTAGCAATTGCCGAAACAAACTCATGTAACTACTGTTTATCTGCGCACACAGCTATTGGTAAAATGAATGGCTTAACAGAAGAGCAAACAGAACAAAGCCGTAAAGGTTTTGCAAACGACGACAAAGCACAAGCAGGATTACAATTTGCACAGGCTGTAACCTTAAATCGCGGACAAGTATCTACAGAAGCAATTAGCGAAGTAAAAGCTGCCGGTTTTAACGATGGTGAAATATTAGAAATTGTACTTAATGTAGTGTCTAACACATTAACAAACTATGTAAACCATATTGCAGAAACAGAAGTGGATTTCCCATCTGTAGAAGCAGGAAAGTTTGCAGGAGCACAATAATAACGTGTCATTTCGAGTGGTTTTTGAAGCATGAAAAAAGCGTATCGAGAAACTCTTGATATTTTGCGAAATCTCAACTCAAACAAACAAAATAGAATTAAACAATAACAAATAAATTAAAACAAATCACATTATGAAAAATTTAGTATTAGCAGTATTTTTAGTAGCCTTCACATTTGTATCTGGAGCACAAGACAAAATGAGTAAAGCAGTAAAAACAATCTCATTAGAGCAAACAGCTGGAGAGTTTACACAAAAAGCATTAACAGTATCTGAAGGTACTTACGTGTTTAATGTAACAAACACAAATGCAGCACCAGAGGTAGGTTTAGTATTAATTGAAGCTGGTAAAGATGGAGCAGATGCTAAAAACCATATTGCAGACGCTTATGTATCTCAAATGGTAAAGCATGGTAAAACAGAATCTTCAAAAGAAGTAACACTTACAAAAGGAACATACACATATTTCTGTCCTTTTAACAAAACACCACAGTATACTTTAGTAGTAGAGTAGTTAATTATTTAGTTTTTAAGTAAAAAAGCGAGCCTTATATAAGGCTCGCTTTTTGTTTGTTTTGTTTATCGGTTTCGTGTATGAAAAGTGAGGATTTTCGGAACGAAAATCGGAAGAAAGCAAACACGTACTTTCCTTTTGGTTAAGCACTAAAAGAAGCATTTTTTATAGACAGTGTTGCAATATTTTTTTATTTCTTATTTTCTGTTTTAGTTGGATTTGTTCTAAAGACATAGGCAAAAAGTATCGTAAAAATCACATAGATTACTGTGAGTGAAATAATAATTTCTGAATGCGTTTGGATATTAGAAACAACTTTAACTAATGCAATTGCTCCAACTCCAAAATGCATTAGATTTCCAATAACAATGGGTCTATTATAAATTCCTCCAATTAGCGTTCCTTTTGCCATCCCATTTAAAATTCCAAAACCCAAGTATAATGCACTCAATATTTTCACAAAGAGTATTGTAATAATATTTGATTCAACATTTAGATAATCCACTATTTCATATGGTAAAAAAGAAAGAAGGATTCCAATAATAGCCAAGAATAAGGCACTTGAAGTCATTAATACTTTTGTGTTCATTTTTTTTGATTTAGTGATAATGACTAGTTAGTAGTCTGAAATTAAATATTGTTACAAATTATTGCCAATGTTTTTTATCACACGATAAACGAAGTTAGCGGTTTTTTTGACAAAGTCAAGGCGAGTTTTTTAATAATTAAACTGCTAAAGCAATAACTTTATTCAGTAATTAATTCTGAAAGTACTTGCTTAAAAGTATCTACAGGTTGTGCACCAGTTACTGCACTTTTTCTATTAAAAACAATAGTTGGTACAGAGTTTACACCTAAACTTTTCCAATAGTTTTGTTTACTTCTTACTTCTTTTTGTGCTTCTTCGTTATCTAACTTAGTTAAACCTTCTTCAGCATTTAAACCAACAGTTTCTAAAGCTTCTTTTAAAATGTCTCTTTTAGAAACATCTTTACGATCACTAAAAAATGCTTTTGTTAAAGTCATTTTTAATTCGGTTTGCTTATCGAATGCTTTAGCATAGTCTAATAAAATATGAGCTTCAAAAGTATTTACCATACGCATCTCATCAAAATAATCGAAGGTAAAACCAAGCTCTTCTCCAGCTTCGGTCATGTGTTGTTTAGATTCCTTTTGCTGCTCTGGAGTAGATCCATATTTTTCTGTAATATGCTCGTCTACATTCTGTCCTTCGGCAGGCATGTTTGGATTTAATTCAAACGGTTGCCATTCTATTTCTACTTGATCTTGAACACCAAGTTCTTGTATTGCTTTTTCTAAACGCTTATATCCAATGGTACACCATGGGCAAACAACATCTGAAACGATATCTATTTTTAATTTTTCTTTCATTTTACAATTTATTTATAGGTAACAAGAATATCTGCTACTTTTTTTAAGTCTGATTCTTCAATTTCTGTTTTTGGCGCTAATGGAAATATTTGTTGTCCAGGTCTGCTTACAAAAGCAGCTCTCCAGCCAGCCCAAAGCGCACCAGCAACATCCCAGCCGTGTGCTGCAATTAGCATACACTCTTCTGGTTTTGCGTTCATTTTATGGGCTGCCCAATTATAAACATCGGTAAAAGGTTTAAATTTACCAACAGATTCAATACTTAATAGCTCATCAAAATAAGTTGTTAAACCAACGTTTTTAAATTTGTTTTTTAAGCTTTCTTTATTAGAATTAGTTAGTGCTACCAAAGTATATCCTTCTTTTTTAAGTAATGTTAAAGCATCTTTAATTTCTGGATGTGGTGGTAAATTTTGCATGGCATTAACTATAATATCTCGCGCCTTATCCTCGGCAATTGTAATTCCATTATTTGCAGCAACCATTTGTAAAGCAGCAGCACCAACATGGCCAAATGTTTTGTACTGTCCGCTTGCAGAAACCACTAACGAGTATTGCAACATAGTTGTGAACCACAAGGATAACAAATCGTCTTTTCCGCCTAAAGCGTCACCAACTTGCTTTTTCATTATAGTTAAATCTAATAACGTTTCGTTTACATCGAAGAATAGTACTTTAGGTTTGATTTTCATTTTATGAAGATATGTAATGTTTATAATTAAAAAAACAGACTGATAAAATCAATCTGTTTTTTTTCTCGAAATTTCGAAATTTGATTTATAATATTTTAGTTCATTTGCTTCATGAAGCATTAAAAACTAATTTGCTAATGCAATTTTATTCACGGTGAACTCCATGTTAGAAATATCTGCTGTTACCTCATTAATTCTAGAGTTAGTAAAATATAAATAACCGTTGTATATGCTAAAGGTGTCTGCCCATTTTATGCCATCACCTTCAATTAAAGTGTGTATGTTACCATCTGGTTTGCGACACATAATTTTATTGTGTTCTAAATCTGCAAAATATAAGTTTCCGTTTTCGTCAAAAATCATTCCGTCGGGTGCAGACGTTTTAGCTTCAAAAGTTACAGCTTTTTCAATCTCTTTTTCATCTTCTAAAGTCAGTGCTTTTGTTGGTATACTAAATAAACTATAGCCTGAAAGGGCATGGTAGTATAGTTTGTTATTCTTGGTATCTAAGGCAATTCCATCCGAATTTACAGAATTCGTCCATGTTTTATTCTCAAAAGTTAAAAAATCGACTTCTGCTGCTGTAGAAGAATGGTTGTCTAAAACTCTTGTAAACTTTTCAGTTTTTAAATCTAAAATTACTAATCCAGAATTACCAGAATCTGTAAAGTAGATTTTGTTGTTCTTTTTATCAAGACGTAAATCGTTGATATAAGAATTAGGGTGATAAGCATCTTCATTTAAAATATAGGTATGCTCTAGTTCTTTTGTATTTATATTAAAAACAAAAATTCTAGGTGCATCTAAAACTTCTTGAAAAAGTGCGCTTCTAGTATCTAAAACATAGATAAGTTGGTTGTAAACAACAACAGACTGTACACCAACAAATTTATTGGCTTCTATTTTGTTTCCTATTTCCCAAGAGTTCCAATCTTCATTTGGAAAAGCAGTGTTTGTATTATTTGTTATTTCTGCTACAGAATTCTTAACGCCTTTTCTCCATCTTGGGAAATTTATAAAAATACGACCTTCATTACTCACCGAGACTCCAGTGACTTGTTGTCCTTTAAAAGCATTTATTTGAGTGACTTTTGGAGTTTCTGTTTGTACCGTAACAGGTGTAGTTACCACTTTATTTTCTGTTTTTTCTTTACAAGAAATAAATAAAATAGAAAGGATAATGATGTAACTAAAATTTTTCATTGCTATGTTTTTCTTAATAAAAATACATTAGTTTAATTTACGTAAAGCAGATAATATTTCTAAAGGTTCAGCACGTGCTGTAATTAAACCGATTGTTGTTCTTTAATTAATTCATTTAAAACTTGCTTAAAAGTATCTACAGGTTGCGCTCCTGTTACAGCGCTTTTACGATTAAAAACAATAGTTGGAACAGAGTTTACACCCATATTTTTCCAATAGTCTTGTTTGGTTCTTACTTCTAAGCGTGCATCTTCACTATCTAATTTGGCTAAGGCTTCGTCCGCATTTAAACCAACACTTAAAAGAGTTTCTTTTAAAATATCTTTTTTAGATACATCCTTTCTATCGCTAAAAAATGCTTTAGTCAAAGCCATTTTTAATTCGGTTTGCTTTCCGAAATCTTTAGCATATTCTAATAAAACGTGTGCATCAAAAGTGTTTACCATGCGCATGTCATCAAAATAATCGAATTTAAAACCTAATTCCTCACCAGCTTCCGTCATCATTTGCTTCGATTCATTTTGTTGTTCTGTAGTAGAACCGTATTTTTCGGTAATATGCTCGTTTACATTTTGACCTTCAGCAGGCATATTTGGATTTAATTCAAACGGTTGCCATTCTAAATCAATTTGATCTTCAATACCAAGTTCTTGGATTGCTTTTTCTAAACGTTTGTATCCAATAGTACACCAAGGACATACAACATCTGAAACAATATCTATTTTTAATTTATTAGCCATAACTTTATTTTTTAATTGAATTTTATATTGATTTCCATAACGCTAATCCACTTATTTACTGATTAGATTAGTGTTTAGAAAGTTGTTTTCTTTTTGTTGATCTTCTGTAATTGTATCTGTGGACACAAGATTTAAAACCATAGAATTAACGATTCTACTTTTGCTTAAATCCTCTTTCATAATTAAAGCTTTATGAAATAGACCTAACGTATCTGCATTAGTTTTTGGGCTACTATTGTTAATTATAACAATAGAATAATGATTGTTATCTACAGATTTTATTTTTGAAATGAAAGGTTTTAATACGTCCTCGTCACCATTATAAACAGGTGTAAATTTATTAAAATAATCTTCAGGTGTCTTATATGCTTTATTAGCGTAGGCATGATAATCTGCCAAGTGCAATTCACTTTTAATATCACTAGGTTCGTAACCCAGCATTAATATAGATTGCTCTGTAGCATTGTCTACGTGAAAAGGAGTATTTACTTGTTGGTCAAAACGTACAAGCCAATGATAACTTAGTTTTTTGTTGAATTTTGAAATACTAAGTTTTGATAATTCTTTTTTTAGATCTATCATAATAGACCTAAATTGATATGGTGTTATTTCTTTTTTGTTGAAAACCAAATGCATAAAGCCAAGAGCCTCAGTAGTAGTTCTAAAAACTGTTGGGAAGCTCTTTTCTGCTATATGTGTTATAGTTTCCTCTTTAATTCTCATTAAAACACCGTTTATGTTTCTGTTTTAAAAAGTAATCAATTCACTAATTTGAAGTACGCCTTGTACGGTACTGTAGTTTTCTACATCTGCAGCAAAGGTTTCGGCATGAGGTCCAAAAGACTCTTGAAAAGCGGCTACGCTATCAAATTTTAAATGTGCAATGGCTACGTAAGGTGCAGACTCTCCCGGAGCTCTGCTAGCCAATCCTAAATCTAATTCTAAACCTTTTAAAGCACTACCAAGCGCATCAATAATCATTGGTAAATGTTTTGTTTTATAATAGTCTGCATCAAACTGTACATCTTTACTGTTTGGATACATTACGGATACTTTTATCATAATTTATTTTTATTTGATAATTAATAAACCTTCCTCGGAATAGGAGGAAGGTTTACAGCTATTAATCTGTAGTTAAAGGGACTACATTTTATTTTTCCCAAGCAAAAGCTTGAAAAGGTGCATCTACAGGTGTATTTGCAATATGATTTGTGTAGTTACTAATTACTTTTTGAGATAAAGCTAAAATAATTTCTAGTACTTGTTGCTCACCGTAACCAGCGCCATAAAAAGCAGTTAAATCTTCTTGAGAAACGTGACCACGATTACGAACTACAGTTAAAGTAAATGTACGTAAAGCTTCTAATTTAGAATCTTCAAGAGGTGTTTCGTTACGTAATGCTTCAGTAATAGCATCATCAACTTTCATCATTTTTGCAATTCCTGTATGTGCAGGTACGCAGTAATGACAGGCATGTTCTACATTTATTGTTTGCCATACTACAGTTAACTCTTCAGCATTAAATGAAGTCTCTGTAAATAATTTATGTAATACTTGGTAAGCTTCTAATGTTTTTGGAGCTCCAGCTAATACACCGTGTAAACCAGGTACCATTCCAAATGCTTTTTGAGAATTCTCTAAAAGTGGTTTACTTTCTGCTGGTGCTGTTTCGATGTTGTGAACTTTTAATGTTGTCATAATTTTTCTTTTTAATTTAATATTTATGTTAATTTTATCTAAACGTTCGTTTAGTTATTTTGTAAAAAAAAGGTTTAAATGTTTACAAAAGTCATTTCAATATAATCTTCAATTTCTTTAGGAGTGTTTACTCTAGCTGCGGCAGCTAAGCCATGCTTTGCTAATAATAAATAATTAGCTTGTTTTATTACTGTTGCTTCATCTCTAGTGCCATCCTTTTGTAATTTTTCTATAAATGATAGTTTAAGATTATCCATAAAAGTATTCATGTGTTCCCTTATTAATTCATCTTCATTGTCTGAAAACTCATTATAAGTGTTTGTTAATAAACAACCTTTCTCGCCATCTTTTTTGAAATTTGAACTTATAGAATCGTAAAAGAATTGTTTAATATCTTCAACACCATTATCGGCATTTTTAAACTTTTCAAAAATAAGATTTACTTTCTTTTTATAGTTTTTTAAGCTTTCAAGAAATAAACCGTGTTTGTTACCAAAACTAGAATATATAGAGAACTTGTTAATGCCCATTTCTTTTTCAAGCATTTGCATAGATGTAGTTTCATAACCATTGCGCCAAAAAAGGTGCATTGCTTTTTCTACTACTTCATGTTCGTTATATTCTTTTTTTCTTGCCATCTTTCTTTCTGTAAAAACAGAACTCATTTCTAATTACAGGACAAAACTAACCAATCGTTTAGATATAAAAAATATTTTAACATTTATTTATATTTAAATCCTGAATTTTAGAAGAGTATATTTTAATTATTTAGTTTTTTTATAGCCGAGAATGCCTTGTCTACATTGTTGTCTTCCACTAAAACAGTAAACTCATTTGTAGTAGAAATAACTTCGTATAAAGAAATGCCTTCCCAAGCAAAACGCTTAAATATTTGGTAATACAAGCCCGATATTTTAGAATTGTTTTCTGGCAATTTAATACTTATAGCAGATAGGTTTTCATGTAAACCAATCATTTCTTCGTTTTTAAAATGTGTTTGTGTCTTTATTTTTTCGGAAGCTGAAATCACCATATTACTTTCATAAATACCACGAGAAAAGCCATAAAAAGCATTACTATCTATGGTTTCTAAAAGCTTAGTATGACTATTAATAAGTGTTTTAGAGTTTTTAAAAGTAAAATCAACCAAATTAGAACGCACAGTTATGTCTCCTAAGTTTTTTAAAACGGATTTTAACTGATTAGAATGTCTTAAATCTTTTGGCGGATTGTAACGACGTAAAGCCATCATTATCGCTCCAGTTTTAACTGGTTTTCTTAACATAGCACCAATAGGCGCTTGTAGTTCTTCGGCTAAAGCCGAGAAATTAATAATGCTTCGCGATAAAGCTTCTTCAAGAAAAGGCTGTGTAACTAATATCTCTTCTACGCAGGTTGCTATTGTTTTCATTTTGTTAACTATTTAACAATTTGTGTAAAAATAGAATAATTTTTTTATTTTTATGGCTGTTAGAAGCTTCCGAATTAGCTTAGCACCATAAAATTGAAAAGAAATGTTAGTATTAAAATTTGGAGGTACATCTGTTGGAACAATAGAAAATATGATTAATGTTAAAAACATTATCAACGATGGTCAAAAAAAAGTAGTTGTATTATCTGCAATGTCAGGCACTACAAATGCATTGGTTAAAATTTCGGAATACATAAAAAATGGAAATGTAGACGAAGCTTTAATTGTTATCGATGCACTTAGAAACAATTATAATACCACCATAAAAAGCTTTATTACAAATCAAGAATTGTACAAAACCGTTTTTGTTTATGTAAACGATGTGTTTAATACGTTAGAGGCATTGGTAAATAAGCGATTTGATACTTTAATGTATAACCAAATTGTTGCTCAAGGCGAATTATTGTCTACATATATTTTTAGTCATTATTTACAACAGGAAGGCATAAATGCAGCATTATTACCTGCTTTAGATTTTATGCGAATTGATAAAACTAACGAACCTGATAACTTTTACATTCAGCAGAATCTAAACAGAATCATGGCCGAAGCACCAAATGCAGATATCTACATTACCCAAGGTTTTATTAGTCGTGATGCCGAAGGTAGTATTGCTAATTTACAACGTGGCGGAAGCGATTATACCGCAACCATAATTGGTGCTATTTTAAAAGCTGAAGAAGTACAAATTTGGACAGACATTGATGGTTTCCATAATAACGATCCTCGTTTTGTAGATAATACAAAAGCCATTTCTAACCTCTCTTTCGATGAGTCTGCAGAGTTGGCTTATTTTGGAGCTAAAATATTGCATCCACAAACGGTTATGCCTGTTAGAGCTCTAGATATTCCTGTGCGCTTAAAAAACACGATGTCTCCAGAGTCTTACGGCACGTTAATTACAAACCAAATACATGGTGAAGGTATTAAGGCAATAGCGGCAAAAGATGGTATTACAGCTATTAAAATCAAGTCTGCTAGAATGTTACTGGCTCATGGTTTTTTAAAGAAAGTTTTTGAGATTTTCGAGCGTTACGAAACGTCTATAGACATGATTACAACATCGGAAATTGCAGTGTCTTTAACAATAGACGATACTACATATTTAGAAGCTATTGTAGAGGAGTTAAATAAGTTTGCAGTAGTTGAGGTAGACAATTTTATGAGTATTGTATGTTTGGTTGGAAATGAAATAATTTTCCATACAGATACGCCTAACTTATTCCAGATTTTACAAGATGTTAGTGTGAGAATGATCTCTTACGGAGGAAGTAATAATAATATTTCTCTATTAATAAATACTAGTGATAAAATTGAAACACTAAAGAAACTACAACGTTACATTTTTGAGAATAGCGGTGTTTTAGTTTAATAAGAAAAATGCAATTTTTTTATAATGATTTTTGTCTTGATGACGACGAAATAGTTTTCGAATAAACATAGGATTTAAAAAAAAATAATCACTTTTTTTGAGTGATTATTTTTTATTTAATATTTTTTTTGTATTTTTGCAAAATCCATTGGATAATGGAGTGTGTTTGGGAAAAACACAATAGTGTCTGGATAGATACGAGGTATTATGGTTGAAAAGTCATTTGGAATAACGGAACGCTCCTTTTCTTTTTCGATATAATATTATAGTAGATTTTTATTAATGTTCCATAAATTTACAATATTATGAAAGACGTGATCTTAAAATTAAACCACGCAAACAGTCTCCAAACTTCAAATGAGGGACTTAAAATCAACAAATTTATTTCGAGTATTTCTCCTTTAACATTTATTAAGCTTCTAAAAGAAGCTGATAATAAGGTTAATCCAAGGATTGCGACTGTGAATAAAATTACAAGAAGTATTCATGAAACCTTAGAGACAAGTCCAGAATTATTTTGGTATAAATCCAAAGGGATTCTATTAGCAACAGAAACTTGCGAATTATTAGATAGAAATAGAGTTAGAGTGTCTTTGTCTAATATGGATTATGAAGGAATAATGGATGGAGGACATAATACTTTTGCAATTGCTATTTATTTAATTGAAAAATTATTTGATAAAAAAATCAAAAAATGGGAGGATTCTAAAAATTTTTGGGATGAGAATTATGATGAAATTATCAAGAGGTTTGAGGAAAGGAAAGAAGAGTTTTCTTTTTCTATTCCTGTAGAAATAATTACTCCTAATGATGAAGATGGTGCTGTAGAGGAATTTTATGATTTTATTTCTGAAATCTGTTCGGCTAGAAATAATAATGTTCAATTGAAAGAAACGGCAAAAGGTAATCAAGTTGGGTATTATGATTATTTAAAAGAAATATTAGATGATGAATTTGATATTATTTGGAAAACCGGTGATGCAGGGAAAATTAAATCTGAAGATGTTATTAGTTTAGCTTCACTATCATTGATTTTTATGAAAAATAGAGGTCTCTTACCAAAAGATATTAAAAGTCTTAATAAAATAAGTATTTATTCACAAAAAAGTAAATGTGTAGACTTTTTCAATAGTGTGATGTCACATGAAGATATTTCTACAGAGGATAAAGGAAAGCATGTTTTAGATAGTAATTCGATTAAATCAGCTTTAAATCTAACTAAAGATATTTTGATCTTTTTTGATAGAATGTTTATAGAGTTTCCAAATTTATATCATAACGCAACACCAGGTAAATTTGGAAGAATAACTGCTGTAGATAATAAGAAAAAAGGAAGAGTTCCTTATTTCACTACGGATAAAATGGCTGATTACAATTATTCATATGGTTTTTTCTACCCTTTAATTTCAGGAATAACGAGTTTAATGGATTATGATGATAGAAATGAGGAGGTTTATTGGAAAACAAATCCTAAAAATTTGGATCTAAAAAGATTAGAGCTAACGCAATATGTTAATATTATTAAATTAGTTAATTTTGACCCACAAAAAATAGGAAAAGGTGATGTTTTCTATAAAGAGGCAGAATCAGTTTTTGAAAAAGTTTTAAATTAATTTAAAGCATATACAAATATATTAAAGGGCAGTGATTTTTTCTCGGCCCTTTTTTTTTATCAGAAAATCAGAATAAAACACCCAAAAAACAAAAAACGCCACAAAAATTGTGGCGTTATATTTCTTTTTAAAACAGTACTTATTTAGTTTAAGCTTCTAGAAATTCCATAAGCTAAACCTCTAATTTCGGCTAAACCTCTAAGTCTGCCAATACCAGAATATCCCGGATTTGTAGTTTTATTTAAGTCGTCTAACATTTGGTGTCCGTGGTCTGGTCTCATTGGTATTACAGCGTCTAACATTCCGGCAGCTGCGCGTCTTTTTTCTTCTTTTAAAACCGCTGTAACAATGCTAAACATGTCTACATTACCTTCTAGGTGGTTTGCTTCGTAGAAATTACCAGCAGCATCTCTTTGCGTACTTCTTAAATGTAAAAAGTGAACGCGATTGGCAAAACGTTTAAATATGTTCACCAAATTATTATCTTCTCTAACACCTAAAGAGCCGGTACAAAATGTTATTCCGTTAGCTCTATCGGGTACTTGTTCAAATAAATAAGCATAATCTTCTTCTGTACTTACAACTCTTGGTAATCCTAAAATGGGCATTGGAGGATCGTCTGGATGAATGCACATTAATACTTTATTTTGCGAAGCGATAGGTATGATTTCTTTTAAAAATGAAACCAAATTTTCTTTTAGTTTGGTTGCATCAATTTTATCATAAGTATTTAAAATTGTTTGAAACTGCTCTAATGTGTAACCTTCTTCGGCTCCTGGTAAACCTGCAATAATATTGTTGCTTAGGTTTTTAATTTCAGCTTTAGAAAGTGTATTAAAATAAGTTTCGGCTTCACTTTTTTCAGTTTCATTGTATAGCGATGTAGCACCTGGTCTTTTTAAAATAAAAAGCTCGAATGCTGCAAATGCAGTAACATCGAAACGTAATGCTTTAGATCCGTCTTCGACCTCGTAATCTAGCGCTGTTCTTGTCCAGTCTAAAACAGGCATAAAATTATAACAGACTGTAGTAATACCACAGGTTGCTAAATTTTGAATGCTCGTTTTATAATTTTCTATATATTTTTTAAAATCTCCAGAACGTGTTTTAATGTTTTCGTGTACAGGAATACTTTCCACAACACTCCATGTTAAACCAGCCTTTTCTATGGTTGTTTTTCGCTCTTTAATAGCTTCTAAAGGCCAAACTTGTCCGTTTGGAATATGATGTAATGCCGAAACAATTCCTGTTGCTCCTGCTTGTTTTATATCTGATAATGATACAGAATCCTTTGGACCGTACCAACGCCATGTTTGTTCCATTGTTTTTCTATTTATTAAACACCACTAAATGCACTAAAACCACCATCTATAGGAATAACAATTCCTGTTACAAATTTTGAGGCTTCTGTACATAAATAATGAATGGCTCCGTTTAGCTCATCGGCATCTCCAAAACGATTCATTGGTGTGTTTTTAATAATTGTATTTCCTCTATCGGTATAACTTCCGTCTTCGTTAGTTAGTAATGCTCTGTTTTGGTTTCCTATAAAAAAGCCTGGTGCTATTGCATTTACACGCATGCCATCTCCATATTTTTGAGCCAATTCAACAGACATCCATTTTGTGAAATTATCTATAGCAGCTTTAGATGCAGAGTAGCCCATTATTCTAGTAATAGCTCTATCTGCAGCCATTGAAGAGACATTAATAATAACTCCTTTTTTAGTAGAAGCCATTTCTTTACCAAAGACTAAAGATGGGATAATGCTTCCAAATAAATTTAAATCTATAACCTGCTTAAATTGTTCAACATCCACATCGAACACAGATTGATCTGGACCTACAGTAGCTCCTGGTTTATTTCCGCCTGCAGCATTTATTAAAACATCTATTTTACCATAGGTGTCCATTATTTTTTTTGCTACGTCTTGAAGACTTTTTTCTTCTACAACATTACAAATGTAACCATCTACAGTATTGCTAACCTTTTTTAAATCTTCGATAGTATTTAAAAGTGGTTCTTTTTTATAATGTAGTAAAATTACTGTGGCTTTATTTTCTAATAAATATTTTGCTATTCCACCACCAAGAGTGCCACAACCACCAGTTATAAGAATTACTTTATGTTCTAGATTAAATAAATTCATTTGTATTTTTTAATTTTAATTATTAGACTGTAATTACTCTTTTTCCTTTAGTTTGGAGGATAGCAAAGTAATATTTTAGATGGGTTTTTAGAGCTGAAAGTAATTTTAGGAATGGCTGCCGAAATAAAAATTTCATCACCTTGGGTGTAATCGTAATCAATACCATTACAATGCATAACGCCATCTCCAGAATAAATAACAGCAACATAAAAACTAGAATTACTTTTAATGGTATGTTTTCCATCTAAAAGAAGCTCGCTTAATCCAAAACAGTTAG
This sequence comes from uncultured Lacinutrix sp., assembly GCF_947500605.1. GTDB lineage: Bacteria > Bacteroidota > Bacteroidia > Flavobacteriales > Flavobacteriaceae > Lacinutrix. The sequence continues at coordinate 208,806 of NZ_CANMSJ010000003.1, forward strand.
TGTGCTTTTTATTAAATAAGGTTTTTAAAGTATAATCGTTTGTACTATTAATAACTTCTGGTGTTATTTTCCATTCGCTTAAAGCTTCGTCTAAAGTGTAAGTGTCGTAATGAAAACATTCTAGCATTTTCTCTTCACCAACACCTTGATGAATTAATTCTGGACCAATTTTTAGATTATTTGGAGTCGTTTTCTCTACTCGCATTGTATAATCTGTAGGCTCTTGAACTTCCATTAAAAAGCAACCGCTTCCTATAGCATGTGGTACACCTCCATAAATCATGAAAGCATCACCAGGTTTTACTTCAATTTTATGTAAGCAGTCTAGTAAGCCTTGAATGTTTTGGTTTTCAAAATGCGTTCGCCATTCTTCTTTAGTAACATGTTTTTTAAAGCCCATGTAAACCACAGGTTTTTCACCATCTATTTCTCGTGTATTTAATACGTACCAAGATTCGGTTTTACCAAATTCAGAATTAAATACTGTTTTTGCATATTCTTTATCAGGATGTACTTGTACTGTTAAACGCTCTACAGAGTCTAACATTTTAATAAGTACGCCTGTTGTTCCGTATTTTTCGGCAAGTGCTTTACCTAAATATAATTCTTGATTAGAATCTATTAATTGTTTTAAAGGTAAAACGCCTTCTTTAGTTTCTACAAGCGATAAACCTTCGTGTTCTGGTCGGTCCTTTCCACGTGCAGTAATTGTAGACATTATCCATTCTTCGGGCATACTATTATCGATCTCTGGAGTTGTTTTTTTCCAGTTATCTATTAAAGCGCCACCTTGGTAGGTTCTCCAAACTCTGTTAGAAAGTTGCTTTAAAGGTATATGTGCGTATTGTTGTAAATTATCACTCATGTTCTCTTGTGTGTGCGTTTGTGTTACTGTATAAATTTAATTAATCCAATTAAAGCCACATAGAGCATATAGCAGTTAAAAATTAAAGTTGCTCCTAAGGCTATATTCATCCAAAGCGATGTTTTATGGCCTTTCATGACTTCAGATTTATTGATTAGAATTAATAAGAATAGCGTAATTAATGGCATTACAAATGGGCTTAATGCTTGTGAAGCGATTAAAATCCAAACAGGTTTACCGCCTAAAACTGGAATGATTAATCCACATAATGCGACTATTACCACTATAAGTTTGTATAACGGTTTTTTCATGTTACGCGGTGTGCCAGTATAATCTGCAATTAGCCACGGAAATAATAAAAGGTTTGGAAAGATTGAAGATAATCCTGCTCCAATAATACCTAAGGTAAATAATGTAAGTGCAAAATCTCCAGCCCATGGTCCTAATGCATGCATCATATCTGTTGCGTCGTCTACTGGTGTGCCGCTAAAGTATAGTGTTCCTGTTGCACTAATCATAATGGCTAGACTTATTAAAAAAGTCAATACCATAGCAGACATTGCATCTTTATTTTCCTTTTTTAAATCTTGTAATCCCCAACCTTCTTCTTGAACTAAAATACTACGCGATGCTAAACAAACACCACCCATTGTTGTACCTACTATTCCGGCAATTACAAGTCCAGAGTTGTCTCCTGTTGGTAATTGAGGGAAAAAATCGATAATGGCTTTTCCAGATTCTTTTAAAACCATAATACTGGTAAAAATAAAAGCGAGTGCCATAAAGCCTACCATAATACTCATTGCTTTAATAAAATATTCATGTTTACCAGTCCAGAAAAGACCAATTAAAATGGCAATAAAGAAAATAGCAATAGCAGGTTTATTTAAAAAGGAAATTGAGGTTTTTACAGAAATCCATTCCATAGACACTTCTGCAACTACGCCCATAACACCTATAACCGATGAGATAATAGAAACACCCAATGCCACTACAATAAAAATGGTAAGTGGTTTCCCAAACATTTTTTTAAAATTGAACATTAATGTTTCTCCAGAAACAATAGTTAATTTACTAATTGAAATAAGAAGAAAATAAGTAAAAAAGCAAGAAAGTAAAAGTGCCCAAGACAGACTTAAACCATATTTAGCGCCAGAAACAACCATAGAAGTTACGCTTCCGGTTCCTACTACATAGCCTATAATAAAAAAAGCAGGTCCAAAGTCTTTAAGCTTCTTTTTAAATTTTTCTGAAAAAGTAACAGTGTCTGTTGCCATACTTAAATTGATTTAGTGTTAAATAAAGCTTGGCTAATTGTGTAGCTATTTTTTAGAAATAGTATTAACTACAAGTAAAATTGGTTTACCAAACTGGTTTACCAAATATAGAGACTTAATTTGAGTTTAGAAAATCTTAGTTGTTAATTTGAGGATTGGTTTGTTGGTGCGTTTTGTTATGTGTTTGATTTGTGGGTGGAATGTTGTTGTTTCTAGGTTTTCAATATATGAAAATACTAGAATTGAAAAGAAGAGAAGAGTTGTGAGGTTATCTACTTATTATTAAGTGGAAATGTAATACCAACTGCAAATGCTCCAACAAATTGTTTAACCGATGGTTGAAAATAATAAGAAAAAGCTAAATCAACATTGTTATTTTTTCCTAATTCTAATCCTAATGATAAAGGAATGTGATAAATAATTCCACCTTTATCGATGTTATCAATAACTGTAAATGTTTCAAATTTGCCAATTGAAGTTCCTATTCCAATTTCAAAGTATGGTGCAATCCACGGTATTGGTGCGCGAACTCTTGCTTTTCCTCCAAGTAAAAAGGCTTTGGATTCTGCTCTTTCATTAGTAGGCATGTCATTTATATCTTTTCCGTTTGAGCTTGTCGAAATAAAACCTGCGTAAGGTCTTAATTCAAACCAAGAAGCTACTTTTAAAACTAATTCTCCTTGTACAAATAAACCATTATCAGCAATTGCATCAGCACTATTAAATGGTACGCTTACGCCGTATCCAATTTGAGCATTTATAGATTTTTCTTTTATAAACTGAGCTTCAGCTAAATTTGAAGTTAGAACTATTAGTAATAGTATTAGAATTTTTTTCATAATGTGTTACGGTAGAATTCGGTTCAATGTTTTTATTAATCGGTAAACGAAGTTAGTTGTTTTAGAGTGGTTGTTCCTCGTGTTCACCAAATTCGTTTAACTCATCGTATATCTTTCTAATATCTTTAACTAATTCAATATGATTTAAAGTATTTAAATATTTCATTTCAGGTGTGCTGTGATACCCGTATTGACGTTGTTTACTGTCATGAGTACTTTTCGAAATCTCAACAACCGAAAATGGGTCAATCAAATAGTGTTTTGAAATTAAATCTCCTTTATTGTTTTTATAGTTTATTTTGATAAAATGTTCGAATTCACTTATTCGGTATGAATCGCCATATAGTGCTCTTAAATTAGTTCTAATTCTTTCACGTTCTTTTAGTGTGTATTCGGAACTACTTAATCTGGAGATATTCCCGATGGTATTATTAGTTTCATAATTTAAGCCGAAGTAATCTCCAATTTTAAAGTAAAAATCAGTTGGTCTACTTGATAGTGAATCACTATAGTCTCGAATAATAAAATACGTTGTGTAATTTATATTTGCTTCAAAAAGATGATGTCCTACATTATTGATATTTATGAATTCATAAACTTCGTTATAGTCACGTTGAATGTTTATAATTGGGCTTTGTTCGAGCTTTAATAACTCTAGTTGTCCTTGAGAAGTTTTATAGCTGAACCATCCTACAACCAAAGAAGCTATTCCTAGGAAAAGGAAAGAGAAAACTTCAAAGAACACCTTGTTTTTGGTAAGCCAATTACGAGTTTTTTTGACCTTCTTTTTAAATTTTCTTTTTTTGACTCCTGCTTCGTTCATAATTAATGCCAATATTTCGTTATTATAAAAGCATTTCAATGTTTTACATAATAAGTCAAACGAAGTTCGACTATTTATATTAAAAACTAAAATTTCAAGAAATAAAAAAAGCGAGCTTATTAAGCTCGCTTTTTTCAGTTCGTTTTATTTTGTAATTTGGGTCGGACCTTCACACGACCAAAGTATTTCATCGTCTGTTGTCATGCCGTCATAAGCAGTATAAGTAAAGTCGCCTGAAAAAGATTGAATACTTTCGGAGTAAGTGTAGTTTCCAGAAAATTGATAAGCACGAACTTGTGTTACATATAGCATTTCTACGTTAAGGTTGTTTTCATTTAAAGTATATGAAGACAAGGTTAAACTTCCAGTGTTTTCAAAGCTTACTGTGTTGTCAGATAAAAAATAAAAGGGAGTAGGGTTTTCGCCACCTTGAAGGAGTCCATCTTCATTTGTGCAACTAGTAGAATCTTGTCTTAGAAAGAACCAATCGCCATCTAAGATGTTTGATTCGTTAGTTTGTTGATTATCATCGTCAGAAGAGCATGATGTCATTAACGCTAAAACAAATAAAATAAATATTTTTTTTATCATAATTAAGATTTTTTATTGAACAGGGTTTTTAAAAAAATGCAATCTATGTTTTTCTTATAAAAATAAAAAATGAATTTATTATAAAAAAAAGGAGCTGCTTCAAAACAAAAAAAAGCGAGACTAAAGCTCGCTTTTCTTCTATATAATAAAAGAGTTTATTTATTCATCAAACTCTCAATCTCTTCAACTTCAATTGGGATATCGCGCATTAAGTTAAAAGGTTCTCCTGTTTTTTGGATAACCACATCGTCTTCCAATCTAATACCAAAACCTTCATCTGGAATATAAATTCCAGGCTCTACAGTAAACACATTGTTTGCTTGCATAGGCTCGGTTAAAATACCGTAATCATGCGTGTCTAATCCCATATGGTGAGACGTTCCATGCATAAAGTATTTTTTGTATGCTGGCCAATCTGGGTTTTCATTTTTTACATCAGCTTTATCAAGTAAACCTAAACCTAAAAGTTCGCTAGTCATTAATTTACCAACTTCAACATGGTAATCTGCCCAAATAGTTCCAGGAACTAACATTTTTGTAGCATCATTTTTTACTCTTAAAACAGCATTGTAAACTGCTTTTTGTCTGTCGTTAAACGTTCCAGAAACAGGAATAGTACGCGTCATATCACTTGCGTAATTTGCGTATTTAGCACCAGCATCAATTAATATTAAATCGCCAGCTTTACACTCTTGATTATTCTCTATATAATGCAAAACGTTAGCATTGTTTCCAGAACCTACAATTGGAGTATATGCAAAACCATCAGAACGGTTATTTAAAAACTCATGCATAAATTCAGCTTCAATGTTATATTCCATAACACCAGGCTTAACAAAATTTAAAACACGTCTAAAACCTTTGTTGGTAATATCGCAAGCCGTCTGGATTAAGTCTAATTCTATTTGGTCTTTTACAGAACGTAAGCGCTGTAAAATTGGGTTACTTTTTGCAACACTGTGCGCAGGATATTTGTTTCTTATCCATGTAGTAAAACGGTCTTCTCTAGTTTCCGTTTCTACATTTGCTCTGTAGTGCTCGTTTGTATTTATGTAAACGGTTTCAGCTTGTGTCATCATTTCAAACACTACTTTTTCTAAATCTTGTAACCAGTAAACGGTTTTAATTCCGCTAGTTGCTAAAGCAGCATCTTTAGTTAGTTTTTCGCCTTCCCAAACAGCAATATGTTCGTTAGTTTCTTTTAAAAATAAAACTTCTCTGTTTTTAGGATTCGGACAATCTGGAAAAAGCACCAAAATACTTTCTTCTTGATCTACACCACTTAAATAAAAGATATCTCTATGCTGCTCAAAAGGCATCGTGCTATCTGCACTAATAGGATAAATATCGTTAGAGTTAAAAAACGCAATACTTTTAGGCTTCATTTGAGCGCCAAAGTTTTTACGGTTTTTTATAAAAAGGGTAGAATCTATTTTATTGTATTTCATGAAGAAATTTATTTATTCATTCCCATAAAATAATGGGAATGGTATTAATATTATTTGAATTTTCTTTTCCGTCAAGCGGAAATACTTAGCAAGTGTAAAAATAACATTTTATTGCTTAAAAGCATTTCTGTTTTGCTCAGATTTAACATAATCATTACCTTCAAGCTTTTAAAAATACTTATTATGAAATTCAATATTTTCTTAGCTTTATCTTTTCTGGTTATTCTTAAAACCGAAGCACAACAACCTCAAATAAATACCGAAGCTGTACAACAAGCGCTTCAGCAAAAAGCAGTGTTGCAAAAGGAGTCTTTAGTAAAGAATGTACCTTTTAAAAATATTGGACCAACAGTAATGAGTGGTCGTGTTGTGGATTTAGCAGTAAACCCAGAAAATCCTGCAGAGTTTTATGTGGGTTACGCTTCTGGAGGTGTGTGGCATACTGTAAATAATGGTACCACTTTTACACCAATTCTAGACAGCGCGCAAACGCAAAATGTAGGTGATATTGCTGTAGATTGGAACACACGAACAATTTGGGTTGGTACAGGAGAAAATAATGCTTCTCGATCGTCTTATTCGGGAATTGGTATTTTAAAGACTACTAATAATGGCGAAACTTGGGAACATGTAGGTTTGCCAAACTCACAGCATATTGGTCGTATTTTAATCAATCCAAATAATGGAAACGAAGTTGTAATAGGTGTTACTGGTGCTTTGTATTCTAAATCTGAAGATAGAGGAATTTACAAAACTAAAGATGGCGGAAAAACGTGGAGCAAAAACTTATTTGTAGATAATGTTAGTGGTATTATAGACGTGCAGCATGCACCAAATAACTACAATGTTATGTTTGCTTCGTCTTGGACCAAAAATAGAAAAGCTTGGAATTTTGATGGTAGCGGAAATAATTCGGCTATTTATAAAAGTACAGATGCTGGAGAAACTTGGGAAAAAGTATCTACAGAAAATAGTGGTTTTCCAACAGGAAATGGTGTTGGTAGAATAGGACTGGCAATGTATAATGATACTACTATTTATGCGCTTCACGATAGCCAATTCAGGAGGCCTTCCGAAGGAAAAAAAGAAGAAACAAGAGGTCTTAAAAAAGAAGATTTTAAAACTATGAATACTCAAGATTTTTTAAGTCTTGAGGATAAAAAGCTGAATGATTTTTTAAAAACAAACGGCTTTCAAGAAAAGTATAGAGCCGAAAACGTAAAGCAAATGGTACGTAGCGGCAACGTAAAGCCAATAGATTTAGCGCATTATTTAGAAGATGCTAATTCTATGTTGTTCGATACGCCTGTAATTGGAGCTGAGGTTTATAAGAGTACAGATGGCGGTAAAACATGGCAGAAAACACACGACGATTATTTAGACGATTTGTATTATAGTTATGGCTATTACTTTGGCGAAATTAGAGTAGATGCTCAAAATGTTGATGGTATTTATGTAATGGGAGTGCCAATTTTAAAATCTAAAGATGGCGGAAAAACCTTTACGTCTATTAGTAAAGAGAATGTGCATTCCGATCATCAAGCACTTTGGGTAAATCCTAAAAAATCTGGACATTTAGTTAATGGTAACGATGGTGGTGTAAATATAAGTTACGATGATGGCGAAAACTGGATAAAAAACAACTCGCCAGCAGTTGGGCAATTTTATGCTATAAATGTAGACAACCAAGAACCTTATCGTGTGTATGGTGGTTTGCAGGATAATGGTGTTTGGGTTGGTGCTCATAATGCGCCAGAAGATAAGAGATGGCAGCAAACAGGTATGTATCCTTGGGAGTCTTTAATGGGAGGCGATGGTATGCAAATTGAGATTGATAACCGTAATTCGGATATTGTGTATACAGGTTATCAATTTGGTAACTATTACAGAATTAATAGAGAAACAGGTGAGCAAAAATACATTCAGCCAAAGCACGAATTAGGGGAGACGCCTTACCGTTTTAATTGGCAAACACCTATTCATTTATCAAAACACAATCAGGATATTTTATATTTAGGAGGCAATAAATTAATGCGTTCTATGGATAAAGGAGAATCTTGGAAAGCTATTTCTCCAGATTTAACGCAAGGCGGAAAAAAAGGAAATGTGGCTTACGGTACATTAACTACAATTAGCGAATCGGCTTTCGAGTTTGGTTTAATCTATACAGGAAGTGATGACGGATTAGTGCAAGTAACCCAAAACGCTGGTGGCACATGGGATAATATTAGTAATGACTTACCTAAAGATTTGTGGGTGACTAGAGTTATTGCTTCAAAACATAAAAAAGAACGTGTTTATGTTACTTTAAATGGCTACCGATTCGATGATTTTTCAACCTATGTTTATGTGTCAGACAACTACGGACAAACATGGAAGTCTATTACATCAAACATTCCTACTTCACCAGTTAATGTGATTAAAGAGGATTTTGTAAATGAAGAAATAATGTACTTAGGTACAGATAATGGTGCTTATGTTAGTTTTAATAGCGGACAATCTTGGGAGGCTTTTGCTAACGGATTGCCTACAGTAGCTGTACACGATATTGTATTACACGAAGGGAGTAACGATTTGTTAGTTGCAACACATGGTAGAAGTATTTATAAAACCAATGTCGAGCCGCTTCAAAAAATGAATGCGAGTTTAAAAAATAATACAATTACAATTTTTGAAACCGAAAAAATAAGAGCTAATGGGCGTTGGGGAAATAGCTGGAGTAAATGGATGCAGCCTTACGAACCTGCTACGCAGATTAAGTTTTATGCTAACTATGGAGGTAAAAAAACCATTGAGATTAAAAGTGATAAAAATTCAGTTTTACAAACTATTGAAGTCGATGTCGATAAAGGTTTTAATTATGTGGATTACGATTTAACAATTTCAGAAAAAGGAAGAAAAAAATTATTAAAAGAGAATACTACAATAGATATTAATAAAGCTAAAAATAACAAGTATTACTTGCCTAAAGGAAGTTATGTGATTTCTATAGATAATGTGACTAGAGGTTTGGAAGTCGAATAGTTTTAAAACTGTAACAATAGAGGAATATATTTATCCTTTATAATAAATATTGTTATTATGAAGATGCTATTTATTGGTTTTACTTTTTGTTTCGTGTTGTTTGGTTGTGCTAAACAACAATCTTACACTTCTATTATTGAAAAGGCTCAAGAGTTGTCTCTAGACAAAGATTCTACAGTGCATATAAAAGCGCTTGAACTTTACGAAAAAGCATTTGCTAAATATCCAGATAGTATAGACGACTATTCTGTTTACGAAGCAAGTGTTGTTGCTAGTGATATAAAAGACTTTGATAAAGCATTTAAATATCTAAAGCCAATAGCAGCACTTGAAGAAGATATGTTTGGCTATCCTGGCTGGGATTATATTTTAGGTGAATATGCAGAAGGTGATTATAAAAACCTAATGCAAGAAGATAGGTGGGTAGCGTTAAAAGAAAAAGCGATACTTGATAAAAAGCTATTTTTTGAAAAATTAAAAACGGATGAAGCTGAGTTTTTTAGCGTTAAAAATGGTGTAGAGATTAGTGATTTTGAAGCTCCCGAATTGTATCAATATCTTAAAAAATCAAACAATTACTTGCCTAAGAAAAAGCAAGATTATTCCATTTCCTTTAAAATAAACGATACGGTGGGTACTTCTTATTTTGTGCATTTGCCTAAGAATTATAATCCTGAAAACAAACACGCTGTGTTATTTTATTTACATGGAGCGGTTAGAGGTAATGTGCTTTCAGAGTTTGAAACAAAACTCAATTTAATGTACGATAATGCTAGGTATGCTAAAAGAGCAGAAGCTAATAATGTTATTTTAGTTTTTCCGAAAGGCGATAAAAACTTTAATTGGATGTTAGGAGATGATGGTTTTTTTATGATTCCAGAAATAGTAAATCAACTTAAAACAGCATTAAATATAGACGATAATAGAATTCATGTTTCAGGACATTCTAATGGAGCAACGGGTTCTTTTTCTTACTTGGTAAAGCAACCAACTCAGTTTGCTGGATTTTATGGTTTTAATACGCATCCTAAAGTTTATACAGGTGGCACTTTTATAGAAAATGTATTATCACGTTCTTATATTAATTTTTCTACAGATCAAGATTATTACTATCCGCCAAATGCAAACGACAGTTTAAATAAGGTAATGGCATCTTTAAATGCCGATTATAAAGACTATCGCTATAATGGTTTTCCGCATTGGTTTCCGGCTTTCGAAGCTTCTGAACCAGCGTACGATATCTTATTTAAAGATCTTGTTAGTAGAAAAAGGAATCCTTTTCCAAAAGATATTCAATGGGAGTTTGATGATAATAATTATGGAACTGTAGATTGGATTGCAAATGCAAAATTAGATACGCTTAAAACTAAAAAAGAATGGCAAAAAACCTTAAATTTTGATATTAACAAATGGTTTAAACTAACTAAAAATGATAGCTTAGTAGAAGTTGAGGTTAATGAAAAAGCATTTGATTTTCCAAGGCAGTCAGGTAAAATAAAGGCAAGTTACAGTAATAACGAATTTAGGTTAGAAACCTCAAGGATTAAATCGGTTAACATTACTATTTCACCAGAAATGGTAGATTTAAATAAAGCAATAAAAGTATATGTAAATGGGAAGTTATATTTTAATAATAAAATAGGCTATAATAGGTCTTTTATGCTAGGTAATTTTAATCGATTTAAAGATAGAAATCAGCTTTGGATTAATTTTATACCTATAGAAATAGATTGGCGCCTGCCTAAAGTAAACTCATTCTAAATAAATTTTTAAAAACTAGTAAAACTTGTTTGGCTAAGCGTGGCTTAGTATATTTGTGTATATTATAATCAAACTATAAAAAATAATGAGCGGAATTTTAAATTCTTCAATAGGAAGAAAGTTTGCGATGGCACTTTCAGCACTCTTTCTAATGTTTTTTTTACTTCAACATTTTTCAATAAACATACTTTCGGTATTTAGTCCTGAGACTTTTAACGATGTTTCTCATTTTATGGGAACCTTTCCGTTAGTACAATATGTATTACAGCCCGTTTTAATTTTCGGTGTTGTTTTTCATTTTGTAATGGGATTTGTTTTAGAAATTAAAAACAACAAAGCAAGACGAATTAGTTATGCAAAAAACAATGGAGGAGCAAATTCTTCTTGGATGAGTAGAAACATGATTTGGAGTGGTGCTGCAATTTTAGCATTTGTTTGTCTTCACTTTTACGATTTCTGGTTTCCAGAAATAAACACAAAGTTTATTGTTGGTGATATGTCTGGTCTTGTAGATCCAAACAATGCAGCAAGTGGTTACAGATACTTCGAAGAGCTACAACACAAATTTGTAGATTTATGGAGAGTTGTACTTTATGTAGTTGCATTTGTATTCTTAGCATTACACTTACTACACGGTTTCGATTCAGCTTTTCAGTCTGTTGGAGCAAATAACAAATACACAAAAGGGTTAAAAAGATTTAGTAAAATTTATGCAATTGGGATTCCTTTAGGATTCATCTTTATTGCTGTTTTTCACTTTTTAAACCACTAAAAAATATAGTTACTATGAGTTTAGATTCAAAAGTACCTCAAGGTCCAATTAAAGATAAATGGACAGATTATAAAAATCATATCGACTTAGTAAACCCTGCAAACAAACGTAACATAGATGTTATTGTTGTTGGTACAGGATTAGCTGGTGGATCGGCTGCTGCTACTTTAGCAGAGCTTGGATATAACGTAAAAGTATTTTGCTTTCAAGATTCTCCAAGACGTGCACACTCTATTGCAGCGCAAGGAGGAATAAACGCAGCAAAAAATTATCAAGGAGATGGTGATTCTACTTACAGATTATTTTACGATACTGTAAAAGGTGGAGATTACCGTTCTCGTGAAGCTAACGTATACCGTTTAGCTGAGGTATCTGCAAATATAATTGACCAGTGTGTTGCTCAAGGTGTTCCTTTTGCACGTGAGTATGGTGGATTATTAGATAACCGTTCATTTGGTGGTGTATTAGTATCACGTACTTTTTATGCAGCTGGACAAACAGGACAACAATTGTTATTAGGAGCGTATTCTGCTATGAACCGTCAAATTGGTCGTGGTAAAATTAAAATGTACAACCGTCACGAAATGTTAGACGTTGTTAAGGTTGATGGAAAAGCTCGTGGAATTATAACACGTAACTTAATTACTGGAGAAGTAGAACGTCACTCGGCTCACGCTGTAGTTCTTGGAACTGGTGGTTATGGTAACGTATTCTTCTTATCGACTAACGCGATGGGATCTAATGTAACAGCAGGTTGGAAAGCGCATAAAAAAGGTGCTTATTTTGCAAACCCTTGTTACACACAAATCCACCCAACATGTATTCCTGTTTCTGGAGATCATCAGTCTAAATTAACATTGATGTCTGAGTCTTTAAGAAATGATGGACGTATTTGGGTGCCAAAACATAAAAAAGATGTTGAGGCTATTAAATCTGGTGCATTAAAGCCTAGAGAATTAGCCGAAGACGATAGAGATTATTACTTAGAGCGTCGTTATCCTGCATTCGGAAACTTAGTGCCTCGTGATGTTGCCTCTCGTGCAGCAAAAGAACGTTGTGATGCTGGTTTTGGAGTTAATGCAACAGGAGAAGCTGTATTCTTAGATTTTGCTTCGGCAATTCAACGTTACGGTAAAGAAACTGCTCACGTTAAAGGATTAGACGAAAACGATGCTGCTCTTGTTAAAAAATTAGGACAAGAAGTAATCAAAAATAAATACGGAAACTTATTCCAAATGTATGAGAAGATCGTAGATCAAGATCCATACAACACACCAATGATGATTTATCCAGCAGTACACTACACAATGGGTGGTGTTTGGGTTGATTATAACTTAATGACAACTGTTCCTGGTTTATACTGTATTGGAGAAGCAAACTTCTCTGATCATGGTGCAAACAGACTTGGTGCTTCGGCATTAATGCAAGGTTTAGCAGATGGTTATTTTGTATTACCTTATACAATTGGTGATTATTTATCTAACGATATTAGAACAGGACCAATTTCTACAGATTCTAAAGAATTTGAAGAAGCTGAAAAAGAGGTTAGAAAACAATTAGAGTTCTTCGTTACTAATAAAGGATCTCATTCTGTAGATTATTTCCATAAGAAATTAGGAAAAATCATGTGGAACAAAGTAGGGATGTCTAGAAACGTAAAAGGTTTAACTGAAGCTATTGCTGAAATTAAAGCGTTAAGAGAAGAATTCTGGAAAGAAGTTAAAGTGCCTGGAACTAATGAAGAATACAACGAAGAATTAGCAAAAGCTGGTCGTGTTGCAGATTTCTTAGAGCTAGGAGAATTGTTTGCTAAAGATGCTCTTAATAGAGAAGAATCTTGTGGTGGACACTTTAGAGAAGACTCTGTAGAATTAGATGGAGAACAAAAAGGAGAAGCTTTACGTAATGATAAAGACTTTGCTTATGTATCTGCTTGGGAATATAAAGGAGAACCAAGTGATGCTGTTTTACACAAAGAAGAATTAGAGTTTAAGGATATAGAATTAAAACAAAGATCATACAAATAAGGAAAGCTATGGATATGAATTTAACGTTAAAAATTTGGCGTCAAAAAAACGCTAGTGATAAAGGGAGTATGGTTGATTATAAAGTCAGCGATATTTCTCCAGATATGTCTTTCCTTGAAATGTTAGATGTTTTAAACGAACAATTAATTAATAATGATGAAGAGCCAGTAGCTTTCGATCACGATTGTCGTGAAGGAATTTGCGGTATGTGTTCTTTATATATTAATGGAGAAGCACACGGTCCAGATCGTGGTGTAACAACATGTCAGTTACATATGCGTATGTTTAAAGATGGCGATACTATTACTATCGAGCCTTTTAGAGCAACTGCATTTCCTGTAGTAAAAGATTTAATTGTAGATAGAAGTTCTTTCGATCGTATTCAACATGCAGGAGGATTTATTTCTGTAAATACATCAGGAAATACTATCGATGCTAATGCAACTCCAATTAACAAAGCAGATGCAGATACAGCATTCGAAGCAGCAACTTGTATTGGTTGTGGTGCTTGTGTAGCGTCTTGTAAAAACTCATCAGCAATGTTATTTGTTGGAGCTAAAGTATCTCAGTTTGCATTATTACCTCAAGGTAAAGTGGAAGCTACAGATCGTGTATTAAACATGGTTAAGCAAATGGACGACGAAGGTTTTGGTAACTGTACCAACACTGGAGCTTGTGAGGTGGAATGCCCTAAAGGAATTTCTTTAGAAAATATTGCACGTATGAACCGTGAGTATTTAGCAGCTAGCTTAAAAGGATAATAAGCACAGAAATGTCACTCAGAGCATTAGCGAAGAGTCTTAAATAATTAAAAACCCAAGCCAATCGCTTGGGTTTTTTTGTTAGCTTTACCTATAATTATTTTTAATATGAAAAGAACATATCCACTATATATATTAGCATTAGGTATATCGCTTGTAAGTTGTAAAACACAAACAGCAGAGGCGCCAAAAAAGGTTGAGAATACAACTCCAATAACTAACTATTCATATTCAACTAAAACCTTACTTAAAAACATTAAAACGTTATCTTCTGATGCTTTTGAAGGTAGGAGAACGGGAACTAAAGGCGCAAAAAAAGCTAAAGATTATATTATTAAAGCTTTCAAAAAAGAAGATGTAAAACCTTTGGGAGCAGATTATGGTCAGCCATTTACTTTCGGTAAATATGAAGCTGAAAACATTTTAGGATTAATTGAAGGTGCAGAAAACACAAATAAATACATAGTTTTATCGGCACATTACGATCACGAAGGAGTAAAAGGAGGAAAGATATATAATGGTGCAGATGATGACGCTTCTGGTATTTCGGCATTGTTCGCTTTCGCGGAATACTTCCATAAAAATCCACCAAAGCATAATGTTATTTTAGCTGCATTCGATGGCGAGGAATTAGGTTTAAAAGGTGCTTATCATTTTGTGAAAGACAATACAATTCAGCAAAGAAATATTGTTTTAAACTTAAATATGGATATGATTAGCCGAAGCGATAGAAACGAACTCTTCGCAGTGGGATCAAGATATTATCCACATTTAAAACCAACAATAGTAAACTTTAAGGATTTAGGTAAAGTAGATTTACTTATTGGTCACGAAGGATTGGGAGATGGCGATAACTGGACAAATTCTAGCGATCACGCTGCATTTCATAAAGCTAATATTCCTTTTATCTATTTTGGAGTAGCAGATCATGAAGATTACCACAAACCAACTGATGATTTTGAAAGAATTGACAACCAATTTTACCAAGACGCAGTAGAAACAATTATTCAAGTTTTTACAAAATTTGATGCTTTAGAATTATAAAACAATGCAAGATTCAACTCAATATTACCAACAACAACTCGAAATTTATAAAGCAGAGGTTTCAAAATTACACAAGCAACTTACAGTTTTAAGTACTGCAAGACTATTAGCTTTTATGGCTACAATTGTAGTGGTTTATTTTACATTTGGCAATTGGCAAATAGCATTAGGTTGTGGCTTAATTGGTGTGTTTGTGTTTCTGTTTTTGTTATCAAAACACACCGCTTTAAAATCGGAATACGCTTTAAAAAAAGCATTACTTGCTATAAATGAAGAAGAATTAAAAATTGGTTCAGGAGACTTTTTCGATAGAAATGAAGGCTTAGAATTCCAAGATCCGCTTCATAACTATGCATTAGATATCGATTTATTTGGTCGTGGTTCTTTCTTTCAATTTATAAACAGAACAGCAACTAAAATTGGAGCTTTAGCATTATCGAATGCACTTAAGGCTAACAATATTTTAAATATAGAACAAAGGCAAGAGGCAATAAAAGAATTGTCTACAAAGCCAGAATGGAGACAACAGTTTCAGGCTACTGCAAACTTGATAAAAGTTGAAACAAAACCAGATCAAATTGTTTCGTGGCTACACAAACACAAATCGTTTTTACCAAAAGCTTTAAAACGATTGCCTTTAGTGTTTGTTGGTGTTTCAGCATTGCTTCTTATTTTAGGTATTACAAAAGTAATTTCTATAGAGTTTTTTGGATATTGGTTATTAATCGGGTTAGCGGTAACAGGTAAGTATTTAAAAAAGATAAACGATTTAGCTGCAAACACAGATAAAATTAGAGATACATTTAGACAATACGCTCAACTTTTAAATGCTATTGAAACCGAAACATTTTCTTCAACATTACTTATTGAGAAACAAAAAGAAATTCAATTAGAAGGAAAAAAAGCCTCTGCTATTTTAACAGATTTATCCAAGGCAATGGATGCTTTAGATAATAGAAACAATCTTATTTCTGCTATTTTTGGAAATGGTTATTTTCTAACAGATATAAAAAACAGTTTTGCTATTGAGCAATGGATTGAAACGTATCATGATAAAGTGGAAGATTGGTTTGAAGTCGTTACTTTTTTCGATGCTTATAACAGTTTAGGAAACTATGCTTTTAACCATAAACAATATGTATATCCTAAAATTTTAGAAGCTGGTAAAAAAACAACTGTAATAGAATTAGGTCATCCTTTATTAAAAACGGAGAAACGTGTAGACAATGATTTTAATATTGAAACAGAGCAGTTTTTTATTATTACAGGAGCTAATATGGCTGGAAAGAGTACGTTTTTAAGAACTGTTTCTTTGCATATTGTTATGGCAAACGTTGGATTACCTGTTTGCGCAAAATCTAGTGAGTATGTTCCTGTAAAATTAATTACAAGCATGCGTACAAGCGATTCTTTAACAGATGATAGTTCGTACTTCTTTTCGGAATTAACACGTTTAAAATACATTGTAGATGCTATTAAAACGGATAGTTACTTTATTATTTTAGACGAAATTCTAAAAGGTACAAACAGTACAGACAAAGCCATTGGTTCAAGAAAATTTGTGGAGAAACTAGTAGCAAGTAATGCCACTGGAATTATAGCGACTCACGATTTAAGCCTTTGTGAAATTGAAAAAGAATTAGAAGAGGTTAAAAACCATTATTTCGATGCACAGATTATTGACGATGAGTTGTATTTCGATTATACCTTTAAAAAAGGAATTTGCCAAAATATGAATGCTAGTTTCTTGTTGAAGAAGATGGAGATTGTTTAGAGAACGTTCTTAAACATGCTGTTTGCAATGTTTACATGGGTTTTTGTACTTTGTTTTTGATTGTTAAAGCATTTCTCACTACTTTCCAATTGTGAAACAATCCTTTTTAAAAAAACACGGCTCGCAACTATTGGTACACATCCTATTTTGGATGCTTTTTGTATTTGTATCATTATCTATTTTCTCAAGATATTATTGGAAAGAAAATCCGTTTTTACAGTATTTATCAATACTTGTAGTTATTGTTTATGTCAACAATTTCGTGTTATTACCTTTTTTTGTAAAGAAAAAATGGTACATCCCTTATGTGTTTGTATTTGCTATTATTTCCTTTTTTGCAACACAATTGTATTGTAATGTATTTGCGCAGTGTGGTTGTTCTATAATGAAATGCCTCAGCGATTACCTATGGCAAACCTTGGTGCCACTTATTTTCTTTTCGTTTGTATGGGTTTTGTATCGTTTTATAGAAAAACAGGCTGAAGTGGAGCAGGTAAAAAAAGAACATGCAGAAATGGAACTAAAGTTTTTGAAATCGCAAATAAATCCACACGTGTTGTTTAATAATTTGAATACTATTTATTCTTATTCAATAGAAAAACCATCAGAAACACCAGAGCTTATTTTAATGCTTTCAGATAATTTAAAACATGTACTATATGAAAGTAATGCTAAAACTATTTCACTTGAAAAAGAGCTTCAGTTTTTAGATAATTATATCAAGTTTCAACGCATTAGAACCGAAGGTGTAAAACAGATTTTTTATAAAACAGAAGTTCATTTTAATAGTGTAAAAATTGCACCTTTATTGTTAATTACTATAATAGAAAATGCCTTTAAACATAGTACATTAAATAGCGATATTTCTATTAGTATTATTGAAGAGCATGGTGTTTTAGAATGTATTTGTAGTAACGATTATAATAGAGAAAAAGTAAGTTCTACAGATTTTAAAATAGGCTTACAAAATTTAGAAAAACGATTACAATTAATATATAAAGACAACTATAGTTTCAATATTAAAAAGGCTGAACAATTTGTTGTGACTTTAAAATTAAATTTAGATTGAAATAAGTTGTTACGCTAAAGTCTTTTGTCATTCCTGCGAAGGCAGGAATCCACTAGCTAAAGAATGCTAGAATTATTACTAATAGTAATAATGAATTTCAATAATATTAAAAGTAAATATTTATAAAAGGAGCAAGAATAACAAATAGATTCCTGCCTTCGCAGGAATGACAAAAAGAGGATTTAAAATATTAAACAATGACCTGTATAATAATAGAAGATGAAATTCCGGCTCAAAACATCCTAAAAAACTTTTTAGGGAAGCTTACAAACGTGGAATTAAAAGGCGCTTTTCAGTCGGCTACCGAAGCACGTTCGTTTTTAAAAAATAAAACTGTAGATTTTGTTTTTTTAGATATTAATTTGCCAGATATTTCAGGAATAGATTTTATTAAAACCATAAAAAATCCGCCTGCTATAATAATGACGACTGCTTATCCTGATTATGCAGCAGAGAGTTTTTCTTTAGAAACAATTGTAGATTACTTAGTGAAACCATTTTCGTTTGACCGGTTTTTAAAAGCCATTAATAAAGCTGAAAAATTTATTGATAAATCACAAAACACTTCCGAAGAAACCAATAGTGAGATCTTATTTTTAAACGTAGATAAAACACATCATAAAGTTATTGTAGATGATATTTTGTTTTTAGAAAGCGATAGAAATTATATTACAATAGTTACAAAAACACAAAAGTTATCTTATATAGATTCACTTAAAAGTTGGGTTGAAAAACTACCAGAAACCAATTTTATTCAAATTCATAAATCGTTTATTATAAACAGTAACTGTGTGGATAAAATAGCTGGTAATACCATTTATATTGGTAGTAATAAATTACCAATAGGAAGAAGCTTTAAGCAAGAATTACTAAAACAATTAAAGATTACTTAAGTCTAACTTCATTAAAGAGTCTAGCTGTCTTTCTCTAAATAAAAGTGTAATTTATTTAAATAGCATTCTGTATAGTTTATAACCATACTTTAAAACACAAAAAAACTCCGTAAGAATTATACTTACGAAGTTTTATTAACTTATTTAAAAAGTGTTTATTTCTTTTTAGGATGAACCAATTTCATCTCATCAATCAAACGCGTTGCACCTGCAAATTTATCTACAATAAATAGCACGTAACGTGCATCTACCATTATGTTTCTACAAATTTCTGGATCGTAGTTCATGTCACTCATTGTACCTTCCCAAACACGATCAAAATTTAAACCAACAAGATTCCCATGTGCATCTATTGCAGGACTTCCAGAATTTCCACCAGTAGTATGGTTTGTTCCTAAAAAGCAAACTGGCACTTTTCCGTTTTTGTCTGCATATTGTCCGTAATCTTTAGCTGCGTGTAAATCGCGTAATTTTTTTGGTACATCAAATTCGTAATCACCAGGTACAAATTTCTCGATAACACCATCAAGGTAACTTACAGGCTCGTAGTAAACTGCATCTCTTGGAGCGTAACCACGTACTTGACCGTAAGTAACACGTAGCGTGCTGTTAGCATCTGGAAAATAACGTGCATCTGGTAAAGCTTCCATTAAGGCAGTCATGTACTTAGTTTGTAATGCTGTTATTACTTCGTTTTTTTCTTGAAATTGAGGATCAATATTTTTGTAATAATCTTCAATAATTGGCTTAGCATATTTGTAAGCAGCATCTTTATTTAGCTTTTTTAATATACTTTTTTGATCACCTTCAAATAAAGCTAAAGTAGATTCTAAACTTGTAAAAGCAGTTTTATCGTAAATTGAAGCATCTACATTAGAAGTATACATTGGCATAACAGCTTTGTAAACACCTTTATCTACAGTAACATCGTAATTTTTATGAATACCTTTTAAAATATTAACCGTTCCTGTTTTAGCACGCTCAAAAATATCTGGATTATTAGTTATAGCATCTTCCATTTGGTATGCTCTAAACGTCATTTGCATTAATTCGTTAGTAACAATAAAAACTTCTATAAAGTTTCTACGTTTAATATTTACATCGGAAAAATCCTTATAAAGGTTTTCAAATTCTGGTAAAATACTTCCGTATTTGTTAACTAAATCTTTTGTTGTTAAAGCAGTGGTGAATTCAGCTTCAAATTTGCGACGTTCTGCTACTGCATTACTTTTTTCAATTCCTAAATTCTCACCAATCCACTTTTTCCAAGCATTAGCAATTCTTGCTTGTTTAGATGCGTATTTAATACGTACATCGTCACTAGATTTCATTGCATTATCAATCACTTTTAAAGCCGCTTCACGAATAGCAATATTACTTGGGTTAAAATCCTTTGTAATATGCTCGATAGCTACAGCTGGTAAATACTCGTTTGTACGTCCAGGGAAGCCAAAAACAAGAGTAAAATCACCTTCTTCAATACCATCTAAAGAGATTGGTAAAAAGTGTTTTGGCTTGTATGGTTTGTTGTCTTTACTATATTTTGCTGGTCTGTTGTTTTCATCTGCATAAATTCTAAACATAGAAAAATCGCCAGTATGTCTTGGGAAAACCCAATTGTCTGTATCACTACCAAATTTCCCAATGCTTGTTGGTGGTGCACCAACTAAACGAATATCTTCAAAGCGTTCTGTTACAAATAGAAAGTACTGGTTGCCATTGTAAAAAGATTTTACTTTAGTGTCTTGCCAATCTTCTTTTGTCGTTGCGCTTTCTGCAGCATTACTATTTTTACTAATTTGAGATTGCTTCTCTTTTTCGGTCATAGCTTCAGTTACACCAGATAGAACTTTAGACGTTACATCTTCAATTCTAACTATAAATTCTATGTATAAACCTTCGTTTGGTAATTCGTCTTCAAGATTCATTGCCCAAAAACCATCTTTTAAATAATCGTTTTCTAAAGAAGAGTGCGATTGTATTTGGCCAAAACCACAATGGTGATTGGTTAAAATTAATCCTTGATCACTAATAATTTCACTAGTACAACCTCCATTAAAATGCCCAATAGCATCTTTTAAACTAGAATTATTGACATCGTAAATATCTTTGGCTGTTAGTTTACTACCAAGATTTGTCATTTCGTCTTCGTTCATACCTTCTAAAAGCGAAGGAATCCACATTCCGCCTTGCTGTGCCGAAACGTTAACTGTAATTAATAGTAAAATGAATTTTAAAAATTTCATAGTCGATTTGTTTTTTTGAATAGCATCAAATATAAAAAATCGAGAACTAAAATTTGTTAAAATTCATCGAATTTCTAGTTATATTTAGGGTATGAAACATCTATCTAAGCTTCCTAATATTGGGACTACTATATTTTCGGTAATGAGTGCTTTAGCGAACAAGCATAATGCCATTAATATGTCTCAAGGATTTCCTAATTTTAAAAGTGATCAAAAACTAATAGATTTAGTCTCGCAAGCCATGAATTCTGGTTATAACCAATATGCGCCAATGCCTGGAAATATAGAGTTACGAAAAGCAATTGCCAATAAAATGGAATTACTTTATAAAAGCACTTACAATCCAGAGACAGAAATAACTGTTACAGCAGGAGCAACACAAGCTATTTACACTATTATTTCAGCCTTTATTAGACCAAAAGATGAAGCTATTATTTTTCGTCCAGCTTACGATTGTTACGAACCTGCAATAGAAGTTAATGGTGGGAAAACCATTTCTATTCAATTAAATGCACCAGATTATAAAGTGAATTGGGAAGAAGTAGCGACTCACTTTTCTTCAAAAACTAAAATGATTATTATAAACACACCACAAAACCCAAGTGGAAGTGTTTTTTCTAAAGCCGATATGTTAGCGCTTCAAAAACTAACAGAAAACACCAATTGCATTGTTTTGAGTGATGAAGTTTACGAGCATATTATTTATGATGGTCTCGAACATGAAAGCGCTTGTAAGTTTCCAGATTTAAAAGCGAGAAGTTTTATAACAGCCTCTTTTGGTAAGACGTTCCACAATACAGGGTGGAAAGTTGGTTATTGTTGCGCACCAAAAGTATTAATGGATGAGTTTAAAAAAGTGCATCAGTTTAATGTATTTAGTGTAAACCATCCTACACAAAAAGCATTAGCAGATTACTTAAAAGAACCTAATAATTATTTAGGCCTTTCAGCATTCTATCAAACTAAAAGAGACTTGTTTTTAAGTCTAATTAAAGACTCTCGTTTTAAGTTTACTCCAGCAAAAGGAACGTATTTTCAAGTGTTAGATTTTTCTGAAATTACCCAAGAAAGCGACATCGATTTTGCGAAACGATTAACAATAGAGCATGGGTTGGCGTCAATACCATTATCAGTTTTTAACAATAATAAAAAAGACGATAAAGTTTTACGATTTTGCTTTGCCAAAACAGACGATACACTAAAAAAAGCAGCAGAAATTATTAATAATATATAGCAATACTATTATTTGGCAATATATTTGATTATTGAATTACAACTAAAAATTTTAAAATATATAAATAATGAAAAAAGTAATTTTACTAGCTTTCTTTTTAGGATTAAGCTTTACTATTAGTGCACAAGAAGTTTTAAATAATGGTAAGACTTACCAAGTTAAAAAGAGTAAAATCCTTTTAGATGGAGAAGATGTTTCTACTTCTTTTACTGAAGAAGAAAAAGCAGTGATTTTTGAACAAGCAAAGCAAGCTTCAGATGCTATTGAGTTAAAGGAAGATGAGCTTAAGAAAATTAAGGATGAAGAAGAAAGAGTAGCGAAAGAATTAAAAGATGCTGAAAAAGCAAAAGATAGAGAAGAAAAGAAAATAAAAGACGCAGAAAAGAAGGCTGAGAAAGATCAAGAGAAAACAGAAAAAGCCCTTAAAAAAGCCGAAAAAGAACGTAGAGCAATTGCAAAAGAATTAAAAAAGAAAGAAAAAGCCGAGGATAAGGTGAAATCTGCCGAGAAGAATTTAAGCAAAGCAAAAGACAAGTACGAGTCTCAAAATAAAAAATTCGAAAAGCTTAAAAGAAAAGGGAAGCTTTCTCCAGACGATCATGAAAAATGGGAGAAAAAATTCGAAAAACTAAGAAGCAATATCACAAAAGCAGAAAAACGTTTAGGTAAACTTTAGTTATGGCTGATACATTAAACATAGCAATTATACAATCTAATTTAGTTTGGGAGAATGCGGTACAAAACCGCATTAATTTTCAAACTAAAATAGAAGCTATAGTTGAAACCGTAGACCTTATTGTTTTACCAGAGATGTTTACCTCTGGTTTTAACATGAACGCTCAAGCTATTGCAGAAACCATGCAAGGTGAAACCGTTAGTTGGATGCAAGATTTAGCCAAGCAAAAGCAAGCAGCTATTGTTGGTAGTGTTGCTGTTTTAGAAGATTCTAAATATTATAATAGACTCCTTTTTGTTAAACCAAATGGTGAAATAATACATTACGATAAGAGACATAGTTTTTCACTCGCAGGTGAAGATAAAGTCTTTACAGCAGGAACTAAAAAAGTAATTATTGAGTATAAAGGCTGGAATATTTGTCCGCAAGTATGCTACGATCTTCGTTTTCCAGTTTGGGCTAGAAATACAGAAAATTACGATGTGTTGCTTTATGTTGCTAATTGGCCAAAACAAAGAATTGCAGCTTGGGATGCTTTGTTAAAAGCAAGAGCAATAGAAAACATGACTTACTGTATTGGTGTAAATAGAGTAGGGCTTGATGGTAATAGTTTTGAATATCCAGGACATTCCGCAGTTTATGATGCTTTAGGCGAAAAACTCACCAGCGATAATAGCGGAAAAGAAGCAACAGAAATTATAACATTAAATAAATCTCACATAGAAAAAAACCGAAGACATCTAGGTTTTCTAAACGATAAGGATACTTTTAATCTAACAGTTTAAGAGTTGTTACTTCGTCGAAACCAGCTACAGCTTCAATAACATCAGGATGATAACTAACACGTTCTGGTTGTATACCTTTTAAGTAATCTCCAGTATCGTACTTCCCGTTTTTGTTAGTGTCGTAAATAACACGTAAAAAGAAATTTTGAGGATCTAAAAAATTAAAATCTACAGGTTGTGCTTTATCAATGTATTGCTCTGCAACAACCTCGAATTTAGAATCGGTAAGTTGAACTATTACAGGATATTTTGCATTTACAAGTATTATTCTAGAGTTAAAATACTTGTATTGGTTCTGTGTCTTAACGTTGTAACTAAGCGTGTCGTTAGTATTATTAAACAAATCGGTTAAAGCATTTGGAAGTACTTGTATTTTATATTGGTTGTCTACCGTTTTATTAAATTTGAGAGCATAGCTATTTTTTAATGTGTCGTATTCTGTTTTAAAATCTACTAAAGCAGAATCTTTGTCACGAATTGCAATTTTTGTTTCGTCAATACTTTCAAAAGGAATGTTTGATGTTATAAAGAAGTCTTTTTCTACACCTATTGCACCTTTTGGATTAGCACTTACTATTAAAGAATCACGTTCTTTATCTTTTATTCTTACTGTAAACGTGTCCATAACTTTACGGTTGGTGACTTTAAAAATTAGAGAATCGACCTTTAATTTTGGGTTGTAGTAATAGAAAAGCGAATCGGTTTTTTCATCTTTATAATAACGTCCTTTAAAGCTATCGGTAACTTTAGATAGTAATTCAATTTTGGTGTTTTTATAATCGCCTTCGTATCCAAAAATTATTTTTTCGCCAGCAACTAAGCTTGGCTTTGCAGCTCTGTAGTTTGGAGCTTCATTAAATAATTCAAGTTCAAAAGTTTTAGCGGTGTCTTGTGGTAGCGTAATTGGTGTTTCGTAAAATGCTATTTTTTCAGTTTTTTGCTGAAATTTATTATCACCATTTTTATCCTTTAGGGCACGAAGCATATATTTACCAGCCTTTACGTTTTCAATTTTAAAATTAGTAGTACTATCTAATGTATTGGTGATATAATTTGGTTCTCTTTTATATATTAATGAATCAGAATATGTAGAATCCATTTCATATAAAGCAACCGAAACAAAATCATCTACTTCAGAAACTAATGCATCTTTAATAACGCCTTTAACAGAAAGAGAATCTATATACGATCCAGTAGAAAAAACATATCTGTAATATTTAAATGGGTTTTCTTCGTTATTATCCACAATACTATTCCCAAAATTAAAAGCATAAGTAGTATTTGGTTGTAATGTATCGAAAATTTTAATAGTAATATATTTACTTGCAGAACCTAGAGGTGTAATGTCTGGTTGTGTTTTCATTGGTGGAGAAATAACAAGTTGTTTAGACAAGTTTTTAGTTTTTATATACTCATCAAAATAAATTCTAATTTCTTTAGCATTAAAATTAGTAGTATAATTTTCTGGTACAGATTTTACAATAACCGGAGGTGCAACATCTATTTCTCCACCGCTTGGCGTACCTCTATTGGCACAACTAGCAATTATTAATGCAATTGTAATAAAAAATAAAATATTGTAAAATCTGTTTTGCATAGCTATTGTAATTGTTTGCAAAATAACAACATATTTATAAAGTAACATAAATAGTCGCTTTTTTAAAGCGTGTATTTATAAAGAATTTAACTTTTTATACTAATACTGTTAAGCAATTGCCATTGTGGCAATGCTAATTTTCAAACCTTCGACTTTGTTTAGTTCTAACATACAGGCTTCTAAAGTAGCTCCTGTAGTAATAATATCGTCGACTAAAAGAATATGTTTTCCAGCTATTTTTTGAGTGTTGGCTAATGCAAAAGTATCGTTTTTACCTGTCCACCGCGAGAACCTGTTTTTAGTAACTTGAGATTTAGTATTAGTAACTTTAAGTAATACATTATCCACATATTCAGCTTGTAAAGCTATCGCTATTTCTTCTCCAAACTTAGTAACTTGGTTGTAACCTCTACTTCTTAATTTCTTTTTATGTAGTGGCACTGGAATAACAATGTCTATGTTAGCATAATCTTCACATTTACCAAGTTCTGTGCCTAACCAAGCACCCAAAAAGGAGCCTGCTTGCTGCTGTTCTTTATATTTTAATTGATGTATAAGTTTTTGTGTTATTCCTTTTTTTTCAAACCTGAGTAAAGCTGTGCCAGTTTTAATTTTAGCTCTTCCATAAAATAGTTTTGCAATAAAATTATCTTGAGTTAAATGAAAATTGGTAAGTGGTAAAGAGTGTCTGCAATCTGTACATAAGTGCTCTTCGTTGTCAACTAATTGTAGTTGACACGTTAAGCATACTTTAGGAAAAAATAGGTTTATAAGAGCTCTAAACATGTTGTAGAAGAAATAATTTTGTATTTCATCGAAAATACGCTAACAATTTAATAATCAATAATAATAATAGCTATAATTGTGTAACCAAACCTAAGTTTTAAAAATTGTTTAACCCATAATCAATACTCTTAAAATATTAAAACAGAACTATTTTAAGAATCTACATCGCTAAAAATTCGCTTGCTATTTAGTAGAATAAAATGATAATAAACCCTCAAATATTTAACAATAAAATAATTATAGGTTCTTTAGCAGTGGCGCTAATTGTTATAGGTGCTTTGGGCTATACAAGTTATTATAACGCTAAAGAAAGTAATGCTTTTCTTGAGCAAGAAAAACATCTTGTTCAAAGTGAATTATCCGAAATGATTTCAAGTTACAATGCTATAGATGTAAGTAATGAATCGATAGGAAAACAGTTAGAGCAAACAAAATATAAAATCATAAAAATTTTAGATTCTGTTAAGCAAATAGATCTTAATTTCAGTGAAATTTCTAAGTATAAGGCACAGATTAAAGTGCTAAAAAAAGAGAATCTACTATTACTTTCAATGGTTGATTCTTTAGAGTCTGAAAATGCCGAGCTTAAATTAGTAACAGATAGTATTGTAGCTAATTTAGACGAGACAAAAGGAGTCGCGAATACGTTGCAGACTAAAAATAAAACGCTTTCAAAAAGAAATATAAATTTAAAAGAAGATTTAGAAATCGCAAAGCAGTTTAAAATTACAAATATCGTTGCAGAAGGTGTTAAAAGAGTTTCGTCTTCTAATAAGGTAATAGATACTAAAAGAGCAAGTAGAACAAATCAATTTCAAGTGTGCTTTACATTGCTAAAAAATGAATTATTGGCTAAAGGAGACAAGTCATTATACATACAAGTGTTAGATTCTAAAATGAATGTTATTGCAGATAAGGGGACAGTTAACTTTGGTAATACCTCTTTAATTTATTCTGATGTAGAAACAGTAGCGTATAATAATAAAGATTTAGAGGTTTGTGCTTTAATAGAAAAAGGAAGCGAAACGCTAGTAAAAGGAATGTATTTTATTAGTATATTTCATCAAGGAAATAAATTAGGCAGAACGACTATTGAATTAAAATAAAAATTATCCATTAATATTATTAAATAAACCGTTCCAAATTTGGAACGGTTTTATATTTTTGTAGCTATGGCAAATCAAGACGATCAATTTAAAAAAGTAATCTCTCATGCAAAAGAGTATGGTTACGTATTCCAAAGTAGTGAAATCTACGATGGACTTAGTGCAGTTTACGATTACGCACAAAATGGTGTAGAGTTAAAGAAAAACATTCGCGACTATTGGTGGAAAGCCATGGTGCAAATGCATGATAATATTGTAGGTATCGATGCCTCAATTTTTATGCATCCAACCACTTGGAAAGCTTCTGGGCACGTAGATGCTTTTAGCGATCCGTTAATAGACAATAAAGATTCTAAAAAAAGATATCGTGCAGATGTTTTAGTTGAAGATTATTGCCTTAAAATTGAAGCGAAAATTGATAAAGAAGTTAAAAAAGCAGCCAAACGTTTTGGAGATGCTTTTAATAAAGATGAATTTATAGCTACTAATCCTCGTGTTTTAGGTTATCAAGAAAAAATTGATGGTATTCTATCACGTTTAGGTAAATCTCTTGAAGCTGAAGATTTAGTAGATGTTAAAGCATTAATTGAAGAGTTAGAAATAGCTTGTCCATTAAGTGGAAGCAGAAACTGGACAGATGTTAAGCAGTTTAACTTAATGTTTGGTACAAAGTTAGGTGCAAGTGCCGAAACGGCAATGGATCTTTACTTACGTCCAGAAACAGCACAAGGTATTTTTGTAAACTTCTTGAATGTGCAAAAAACAGGACGAATGAAAATTCCTTTTGGTATTGCGCAAACAGGTAAAGCATTTAGAAATGAAATTGTTGCAAGACAGTTTATTTTTAGAATGCGTGAGTTTGAACAAATGGAAATGCAATTTTTTATTAAACCAGGAACACAAAAAGAATGGTTTGATAAGTGGAAAGAAACACGAATGAAATGGCACCTTTCTTTAGGGATGGGAGAAGATAATTACCGTTTTCATGACCACGAAAAATTAGCACATTATGCAGATGCTGCAACAGATATAGAATTTAAATTTCCTTTCGGATTTAAAGAATTAGAAGGAATACACTCGCGTACAGATTTCGATTTAAAACAACACGAAGAGTTTTCTGGTAAGAAATTACAGTATTTCGATCACGAAGAAAATAAAAGTTACACACCGTATGTTTTAGAAACTTCTATTGGTTTAGATCGTATGTTTTTAGCAGTATTTTCTAATGCTTTAATGGAAGAAGAGTTAGAAAACAATACTACAAGAACCGTTTTAAAATTACCAGCAGTTTTAGCGCCTGTAAAAGCAGCCGTTTTTCCTTTAGTTAAAAAGGATGGTTTGCCAGAAGTAGCAAAAGAAATTATTGAAGATTTAAAATGGGATTTTAACGTGTTTTATGATGAGAAAGATGCCGTTGGTAAACGTTACCGTCGTCAAGATGCAAATGGTACACCATTTTGTATTACAGTAGATCACCAAACGTTAGAAGATAAAACAGTTACTATCCGTCATAGAGACACAATGGATCAAAGACGTGTTGCTATTTCAGAGCTTAAAGACATCATTAAAAAAGAAGTTGATGTAAAAGAGTGGTTAATGAAAATGTAAAATTCATGCGAAAGCAGATGCCTTAAAATAAAAAATGCCCAAACTATTTAGTTTGGGCATTTTTAGTATTTTGTTATTTTTTTAGAATCTAATTCCAAAGTTAATTCCAAATCTAGGTTCTACATTATCTAAGTAATCATCATCAAAACTACCAAGGTTTCTTGCTATTTCTCCATTAATACCTAAAGTAAAGGTGTCATTAAATACCCATTTATGACCAATACCAAAACCTAAAGAAAATCCATCTACATCATAAGAGAATTCCTGTGCTACATTAGTGTCAATTACATAATCATAATAGTAATAATCGTCTACAGTTACTGTTCCTGTTCTAATTTTTGCTTGTGGATAAAAGAAAAATCCTGCATGGTCTTTTTTCTTTGAAAAATAGATTATGTAAGCTACTTTAAGACTAAAAGCATTAGAGTCTTTTAAATACCCAGAATCATAATAAGCGTATGTGTCAAAAAAGGTAGTGCCAATAAAAAGTGATTGATTTTTTTCAAAATAACGTTCATAATTAATATTAAAAGATCCTGCTATAACTAGATCAAAAAGGTTAGACGAAATCTCATTTTTTTTAGAGGTCGATTCTACATCTTCTTGAGAAAGTCCATAAAAAGATGTTAATAATAAAGCGAATAATACTAATGTTTTTTTCATAAAATAGATTGGTTAAAATGAATAAGTTATCAAAAGTCATACCATTATTAGATACTAAAAATAGGAAAAGGTTGCGTAGAAAATCTAGATTTATAAATGTTTCTTATAGGCTAATAAACGCAAAGCGTTTAATACTACAACAACTGTCGAGCCTTCATGAAATAAGACTGCTACACCAATATTGGTTAATCCAAGAATTGTAACAGGCATTAGTATGGCTACAACACCTAAACTTATAAAAATATTCTCTTTTATAATGCGTTTAGATGCTCTGCTTAATCCAATTACAAATGGTAAGTTTTCTATTTTATCAGACATTAAAGCAACGTCTGCTGTTTCTAAAGCGACATCACTCCCAGCAGCTCCCATTGCAACACTAACAGTGCTTAATGCCATCGCTGGTGCATCATTTACACCATCTCCAACCATTGCAATTTTTCCATCTGTTGCTAATAAATTTTTAATAGCTGTAACTTTATCTTCAGGTAATAGGTTTCCTTTTGCTTCTGTTAAACCTATTTGTTTTGCAATGGCATCACCAACATTTTGATGATCTCCAGTAAGCATAATCATGCGCTTAATACCAATAGCTTTAAGTCTTTTTAATGTGCTTTTTGCTGTTTGCCTAGGAGTATCCATAACACTAATTATACCTATCACTTCGTTTTTAAGAGCGACCAACATAACGGTGTGACCATGTTGTAAAAGACTGTCCATTCTTGAGGTTACTGTATCTTCAACTATGACACCTTCATCTTGCATTAATTTCAGATTACCAATAAGTACCTTAGCATTGTTGTAAGCCGCTGTAATCCCTTTTCCTTGTATGGCTTCAATATTTTTAGCAATCCCTTTAAAGCTTAAGTTATGAAGCTTTTTAATGTCTTTTGCAATTGCTTTTGCTAAAGGATGATTACTCAAGCTTTCAACTTCTAAAACAATTTGTAGAAATTCATTTTCTTCAAAATTATTTAAAGCAATAACGTTTGTTAGTTTTGGCTTTCCTTCGGTAAGCGTTCCTGTTTTATCAAACGCAATGGTGGTAATGCTTCCTAAATCTTCTAACGCTTTTCCTCCTTTAATTAAAATGCCTTTTTGTGCAGCTCTTGCTATACCGCTAAGCACTGCGCTTGGTGTAGATATTGCTAAGGCACATGGGCTTGCAGCTACCAAAACAGTAATGGCTCTGTATAAGCTTTCGTTAAAATTTTCGTCTATAATTAAGTAGGCAAAACATAAAAGAATGACTACAATTAGTACAATTGGGACGTACCATTTTTCGAATTTTTTGGTTAAACGTTGTGTTGGTGATTTTTGGGTTTCAACCTCGCTTACCATTTTAATTAATCGTGCAACTGTAGAATCCTGACTTAGTTTTAAAACATGTACTTCAATAGTGCTATCACCATTTATAGTTCCTGTAAACGCAATATGCTTTTTGTCGATATGTTTAAAATCTGGTAATTTGTCTAAACTAGCAATTGCTGTTTTGTCTACTGGCATACTTTCTCCAGTAATAGGTGCTTGATTTATACTACTATTTCCGGTTATAATTACACCATCTGCAGCAATTTTAGTGTTTGGTTTTATAACAATTGTATCTCCAATTTGTAAACTCTCAATTGGTGTTTCAATAAGCTGATTTCCTTTTTTAACCAATGCTATTTTTGGTGATAAATCGCTTAAGGCTTCAATAGATTTTTTAGCCTTATTCATCGCATAATGTTCTAACGCATGGCCTAAACTAAACAAGAATAAGAGCAAAGCGCCTTCTGCCCAACTGCCAATGTAGGCAGCTCCAATAGCTGCGGCAATCATTAAAAAATCGATATCAAAACCACCTTTGCTTATTTTTTTATAAGCTTCAATAGTTATAAAATAACCACCAAAAAAGTAAGCAAAAATGTAGCAAGTTAAAGCTACCCATTCTGTTTTAGTTAATAAATAAGAAAGTGTAAAACCGAGTCCTAAAAACAAACCGCTTGCTATTGAAAAATACAATTCGGTATTTTTTCCTAAAAAATGATTGTGATTATGTTCGGCTTTGGTGTGTTTGTGTTCTTCCATAAAACTATGTATTAATGTGAATGTTCTGCTTCACCTTTTTTCATTTCTGCTACTAAATAATAAGCTCCATTTTGTGCTATCAAAATATTTTTAGGTTGTTCTTCTTTAAAACGAAAAGCAGAATAACCGTTACTAGTATTTTTTACAATAACCTCTACAGGACTAAAAGCCCATTGGTCTCCTTCTTGCTTTGCCGTAAAAACGTAGTTGGTATTACCTTCTTCAAAAATAGCCGATTCTGGTAATGCGTTTTCAGTAGAATTATCAGTTAATATTCTTGCTGTAACATACATTCCGGGAATTAAATTACCATTTTTATTTTTAATCTCAGCATGAATATGAAGCGCTTTTGGACCTTCTTCAAAAGATTTTCCTACAGAGTAGATTGTAGCAGAGAGCTCTTTGTTTCCTAAAGACTCTACATTAATTTTCACGGTTTGTCCATTTTTAACCTTACTAATGTCTTTTTCAAAAACCATTAAATCGGCATGTATATGTTCTGTATTTACAACTTCCATAAGTGGTGTTTGTGGTAAAACGTATTGACCAGATTTTATAAATACCTTTTCTACATAGCCATCGATTGGACTTTTTACAGGAGCGATTTGAGAAATGTTACCAGCTTTAACGCTGTTAGGAGATAAGCCTAATAAATGCAACTGACTTTCGTAACCTTTTGTGAGTCCTTTTGCACTTGAAAAAGCAGATTTAGCCTGTTGGTAATCTCTGCCAGAAGCAACCTTTGCATCGTATAATTTTTGCTGTCTATTAAAGTCTTGCTCTAAAAAAGTAAGCTTATTAACTGTTTGCAAATAATCTGTTTGCATAGTAATAATATCTGGGTGGCTTATG
Organism: uncultured Lacinutrix sp.; assembly: GCF_947500605.1. Lineage (GTDB taxonomy): Bacteria > Bacteroidota > Bacteroidia > Flavobacteriales > Flavobacteriaceae > Lacinutrix. The sequence goes on from NZ_CANMSJ010000003.1 coordinate 241,394, forward strand.
TAAGCAACAACTTGTCCTTTTTTTACTTTGTCTCCTTCAATTATTTTTATTTTGCTAATATTAGCACCTAAAATAGAGGTGATTATTGCTTCGTTTTGCGGTGGTACGCCTAAGCTTCCGTTAACTTCAATGTAGCCAGACATGTTGCGTTTAGAAATAGTATCAACACTAATTTCTAAATCTTTAATCTGCGTATTGGTAAGTATAATTTCTTCAGAATGTGGCTTGTCTTCATCATGAGAATCGTCTTTAGAATGATCGTCGTGTTTTTCTGTAGTTTCATTTTCATGATCATCCGCTTTGTTCGTTTTATTTCCGTTATTACAACTAAAAAGCGCTAGTGTTATAGCAATAATTATATGTGTTTTATATGGTGTTTTCATGGTCATTAGTTTTTATTTGTATAGTATTCTAACTTAGTTTTACTGTCTAAATAGTCTTTAAAAATCTGCCAAGTATTAATTTCTAATTGTACAGCTTCTTTAATGGTTTGTATAAATGCAATGTAATCCATCGCGCCTTCTTTGTAAGATAATGTAGCTCCGTTTCGTTGTTGGATTGCTAGTTTTAAAGCTTCGGTTTTATAATACTCCCAGTTGCTTTTGTTTTGTTTGAATTGAGCAACGAGATTGATATAATTAGTTTCAAGTAAACTTTTCTTAACCCGATTTTTTTCTTTAATAATTTCAGAATTTATTTTTGAAGCTTTAGTTTTTCCTTTTACAGAATTAAAAATTAATGGTATTTGAATACCTATTTGAAAACTACTAAAACCTGACTGTCCGTTAATTTCTTGAAAACCATATTGCGCAGAAAATTTAGGGAGATAACTTGCTTTTTCTACAGCTGTCTGTGCGCTAGCAATTGCTGTTTGGTTGTCCCAGTAATTAAGTAACGGATGTGATGTCAAGGACTCATCAATTATAGTAGATTCATCTTCTAAAGCGGTAATTTCTGTATTTTCTACGTCGAATATAATAGCACTAAACAACCACTGGTTTAGGGTTTGTAAAGCCATGTTATATTTGTTAAGTGCAACTTGCTTTTGTATAGTAATTAAACGGCCTTGGTTTGCAGTCGAGCTATATTCTAATTGGGAAATAGCTTCGGTTTCATATCTTAACTCAAGAGCTTGTTCTAAGCCAAAAAAAACAGAATCTATAGCTGCATAAGATTGATAGGTCTTTTTTGCAACATAAGCATTTATCCAAGCCTTTTTTACATTTTGCTTTAACTCCAAACTGTTTAACTGAAGGTTGGTTTTTGCTAACTCAATATTTTGCTTTGCTAATTTGCTTTTAGCAGGACCTTCAAAAATTGCAATACCAGTTTGACCAATACCAAGTCTTGTGTAGGTAGCAGGATTGTTGTTTCCTATTTCTTCTCCTGAAGTAAAAATATTAGTGTCTCCAAAATTCCAAGCTGTAGTTTTTAGAGCTTCTTCTTTATCAATATTTAATTTTGAAGCTTTTAATGATGGATAATTTTTTATAGCCATATTTACTGCTTCGTCTATAGAAATGGTTTGATTTACCTGTGCATTAAGGCTAAATACGCCAAAGAAGACCAATAGTGAAGCTATAACTGTTTTGTAGTTTTCATTTATGCTTTCTGCTTTTTCATCTCTTGTTTCTATCCAGCGGTATAAAATTGGTATTATAAACAATGTAAGTAGTGTTGCGGTTAATAAACCACCAATAACTACTGTTGCTAGCGGACGCTGCACTTCGGCACCAGAAGACGATGATAAAGCCATTGGTAAAAAGCCTAACATATCTGTTAAAGCAGTTAGTAAAATAGGTCGGATACGTCTGCGCGTTCCAATACGAATACGCTCGTTAATATCTGTAACACCTTCTTCTTTAAGCTCGTTAAATCCGCTTATTAAAACTAATCCGTTTAAAACAGCAACTCCAAAAAGGACAATAAAACCAACACCTGCAGAGATACTAAAAGGCATGTCTCTTAAAATTAATGAAAATATGCCACCAATAATAGCAAACGGAATTGCGACATAAATCATTAAAGTTTGCTTCATCGATTTTAAGGCGAAAAAGATTAAGACAAAAATTAAGCCTAGAGAAATTGGTACTACAGTTTTTAGTTTACTAGTAGCACGTTCTAAGTTTTCGAAAGCACCTCCATACCGAACATAGTAACCTGTTGGAAGATTAATTTCGTTGTCTATTTTTGTTTGTATTTCTTCAACAAGTGTTTTAATATCTCTACCACGAACATTTATTCCAACATACACACGACGGTTTGTATTGTCTCGACTTATTTGCATTGGTCCTGGTTTAAAACTTATTTCGGCAACTTCTTTTAAAGGAATTTGAGAGCCGTTTGGAAGGCTTACAAATAGATTTTTAACATGATTTAAATCTTGTCGTAATTCGTCTTTCACTCTAACTACTAAATCAAATCGTTTTTCACCTTCAAAAATTGTTCCTGCAACTCCACCAGCAAAAGAGGTTTGAATAAGTGTATTAAGGTTGTTTATTTGTAAACCGTACTGCGCAATTTTAGCTCTATTATAGTGAATGGTTATTTGTGGTTGCCCAGAAGTAGCTTCTACTTTCATGTCTGCAACACCATCTACATTAGCAACTAGTTTTCCTATTTCTTCGGCTTTTTTAGATAGAATCTCTAAGTCGTCTCCATATAATTTAATGGCAATGTCTTCTCGAACTCCAGTAATTAGTTCGTTAAAGCGCATTTCTATGGGTTGGGTAAATTCGTAATTAACACCAGGAATAGATTCTAAGCGTGTTTTCATTTTAGAAATTAATTCTTCCTTGCTAGAAACGGTTGTCCATTCGCTTTGTGGTTTTAAAATAACAAACACATCTGCTATATCCATAGGCATTGGATCTGTTGGTACATCTGCAACACCAATTCTACTAATTATATCTTCAACCTCTGGAAAGTTTTCTTTTACAATTTTTTCAATTTTTGTAGTTGTAGAAATCGTTTCTGTAAGCGAACTTCCTGGTTTTAAAATAGCATGAAAAGCCAAATCACCTTCATCTAACTGCGGAATAAATTCACCACCCATTCTAGAAAATAGATAACCTGAGACAGCTAATAAAACAACAGAAGAAATGATAATAATTTTAGAACCTTTTAAGGCTTTAGCTAAACTTTTTTCGTAGATATTCTCTAACCAAATAACAGTTTTGTCTCCCCAAGTCAGTTTTTTATTTTCTGGAACTTTTAAAAATAAAGCCGTTACCATTGGTACGTATGTTAAGCAAAGTATCATAGCTCCAATCATAGCAAAACTGAATGTAAGTGCCATTGGAATAAACATTTTACCTTCAATGCCTTCTAATGCTAAAATGGGAAGGAAAACAATTAAGATAATAAATTGACCAAAGAAGGCGGTGTTCATCATTTTAGAAGAAGAACTGTAGGTTAGTTTGTCGCGTTCTTCTTGATTAATTGTTTGTCCTTTTTTAATACGTTGATACATTAAGAAAACAGTGCTTTCTACAATAATAACTGCTCCGTCCACAATAATTCCAAAGTCTATAGCACCTAAACTCATTAAGTTTGCCCAAACACCAAAAATGTTCATTAATATAAAAGCAAATAATAGTGATAGTGGGATGGTTGAGGCAACAATTAAACCGCCTCTAAAGTTTCCTAAGAAAAATATTAGAATAAAAATTACAATTAATGCACCTTCAACTAAGTTTCTTTCTACTGTTGAGGTTGTACTTTCTATAAGTTTACTTCGGTCTAAAAAAGGTTTAATGGTTACACCTTCTGGAAGCGATTTTTGTATCTCTTCAATTCTAGAGGTTACATTATTAATAACTTCATTTGTGTTAGATCCTTTTAGCATTAATATCATGCCACCAACAGCTTCTCCTTCTCCATTTTTTGTTAATGCACCATAACGTATGGCGTTACCAAATTTAACTGTTGCTATGTTTTTAATAGTAATAGGAAGTTCGTTTTTATTAGCAACAACAATGTTATTAATATCTGTAATTGTTCTTGCTAAACCTTCGCCACGAATAAAATTGGCTTGGTGGTTTTTTTCGATATATGCACCTCCAGTATTTTGATTGTTGTTTTTTAAAGCGTTAAAAACGTCGTTAATACTGAGGCTCATAGATTTTAAAGTATTAGGATCTATAGCAATTTCGTATTGTTTTTTATGTCCTCCAAAAGCATTAACTTCTACTACACCAGGAACCATTGCCATTTGTCTTCTAATAATCCAATCTTGAAAAGTACGTAAGTCTGTAGAAGAATATTTGTCTTTAAATTCCGGATCTACTTCTAATGTGTATTGGTAAATTTCGCCTAATCCAGTAGAAATTGGTCCCATAAAAGGCGTTCCGAAACCTTCGGGTATTTGGCTTTTAATTTCGGTTAGTTTTTCACTAACTAATTGTCTTGGTAAGTAAGTATCTAAGTCGTCGCTAAAAACAATAGTAACTACAGAGAGTCCAAAGCGAGAAATAGATCTAATTTCTTTTACTTCTGGAAGGTTTGCAACAGCTAATTCTATTGGGTAAGTTACAAACTGCTCGATGTCTTCGGTTCCTAAATTTGGCGCTTGTGTTATTATTTGTACCTGATTGTTTGTAATGTCTGGAACAGCATCTACGGGTACTTTTTGTATGCTATATATGCCGCCAACTATAAGTGCTAGCGTAAACAATGCAATAACAAATTTGTTATTGATTGAAAAGTCAATAAGTTTATTAATCATTATGATTTTTGATTTAATTCTGTAAATAAAATGTGTATTTACTCTATTAAATAGAGTAAAAAAGGCCTGAAAAGATTCAGATATTTAAGAATTAAATTGAGGAGGTTGTAAAAGACTGTGTATATGGTCTCTACTTATGTTTTCGAAATAAGAAGGCATTTTTCTAGTCTCTTCTATTTTTGAGAAAACGAAATCTATTGGTTGAGATGATATAATTTCTATATGGCAACATTGGCAAGTGCAAAAAGGAGAGCACAAATCTTGAGTATGGTTATCTGTACCATGATCGCTAGAAACGTAAGTATCTTGAGAAGTATTGCTATTGTCTATTGCCACATCGTTACACGGTATAAGTGTAAGACCTGTTAAGTAAATAGATAATATGATTGCAATAAATTTCACGATGTAAAGGTATTCTATTTTTTAGATTAGAAATGTTAAGAGTATTAAAAATAAGCCTTCAACTGTACATTGCCAGTATGGATAGTCTTACTAGTCTCGGTTTTTCTACCATAATAAGTCAAATTTAAATCTAAAAACTTAGTAATTTTTTGTTGCGCTAATAAGCTCCAAGTTAGGTTTTTTCCTGGTTGTAAGCCTTCAAGCATTTGGTAGCCTACAGGTGAATTAGCATTGCCTTCGAAAGCGTTAGAAAACACATTAAACTCTCCAGAAATTGCGGATTTTACGTTTTTAGTTACGGCAAAAGAGAAGCCATATTTTTGTTGATTTAAGGTTTCTAAATCACCAATCGTATTTCCTTTGTTTGTGTATTGATAAAAGACATCGAAACGTACATTGTCGTTTAATAAATAAGATAATTTTGGATTGAAGCGCTCTTCATCTATATTAAAATTTTTGGAGACAAAGTTTTCACTTTCGCTATCATTTTTATCGAAACCGGCAAGAAAATTAGCAAGCCAGCTTGTGGCAAATTTATGATTGAAATTTAATTGATGACTTTTTAAACTATTAGCAATAAAGCCTACAGATAATACATTTCGAGATTGATTACTTAAATACGTATAAGAGGTTGTGTAATGTTGTTTACCACGATTATAACTTAACACGTTTCTAAAATTAAGCTGAAGCCCTAGTTGGTTATCTTCATCACTCTCAAACGGATTAATATTAAAAGCATTGCCTTCGCGTTTAATTTTTCGGTCTATTAAATAACTACTTTGGTTATAAAAATGCGACAAGAATTTTTTGCTTTTATTGTCTTCGTTTATCCAGTTCGTTGGATTTAAAGTTAATGCTTGACTTAGCCTATTTTGATGTGTTTTTATAAAAACTTGGTTTGGTAATAATACTCTTATATATAAACCTTGATCTTGAAACTGAGCGATTTCAAATTCTTCTAATTCTTGGATGCCGTTACCGTTATAATCGTTCCAAGTGTAAGCACCTTGACCAGGTTCTACTTCTACATAGGTGAAATCTTGTTGGGCTAAGGTTCCGGAATTGGTTTCGAAAACGGTATTCCAATTTATTATGTTTTTAAAAAACTGCTGACTAAATAATAATCTAGAATTTATAGATTGTTCGTCTTCTAGGTTTTCATCAGTATTTTTTAAAGTTCTGTAATTAGCAAATAACGACAGGTTTGTACGCTCGTTTTTTATTAATCTAGAGTTTAAATAGTAGGTGTTAGATTGGTTAACACGCTGTAAGTTGTTGTCTCGTAAACTATCATTTACTCTGTATTTGTAACCAATTTCCGCAAAAACACCAGTGCTGTCTCCAATTCCTGTAAAGATTTCGTAGGCTTTAAAACGCTGGCTTAACTCTGTAAATTCATTAGTTACAACGTCTTTTTGTTCGTTGTTTTCAGCAGAGAGTCTTCCGCCAATCCAACTCTTTTTAAGGTTGTAACGTGCCTCATTATAAGTACGTAAAAAAGTTGAGGTTGTTTCTGTGGCGTTACTGTTTAAAAGACTTGTGTTTGTTGTTAGCGTTAGTTTTTCCTTCAGAAATAATTTAGCATTTACTGTATGTTTATTACCATTAAAATTATTAGAAAAACCAAGATGCTCGAACAAATAATTAGCTCTTCCTTTTTTATCATGAAAAGCTCTTGTTCCGGCAGTAAACAAAACTTGGTCACCAAAATTAGAGTTCAATCCATTAGAAGTTGTTGCGTTAATATTCCAATCGCGATTAAATTCTGGATTGTATAAGCCTTGAATATTTCTAAATTCTTCTTGAATAAAATCGGTATCTACAAAAGCATCTAAATTCCACAAACTGTCTTGTTTAATAATAGATTGGTTAATGCTAAGTTTTCCTGCGAAGCCATTATTATCGTTATCATCTAAACTAGAAAATAAATTTAAATCGTTTTTACTTCCTGCAAATTCAAAATTTATAGTTGTTTTTTCAGATGGTGTATAACTTCCGTTAACCACTGCAACTTGAAGTTTTACAGGCGCAACCAATTGTATAATAGGTTCAAAATCACCTTGAGGAGTTCCGCCAATTGGCGCAATATATTCGTAAATAGTATTTATTGCATTAATGTTACTTATTATATAATTACCTAAATTATCACCAACATTTGTAAAGCGAACGCTAAATAAAGTATCGTCTGCATTGTTAGAAAACTCAAAGATTTCTACACCATTTACAATCTCTTTTTTGTATAAAATTCGATTTTCGTTAAAGGCTTCTTGAACGCTAGAAGGCGCTACCATTTGTGTTCTGTCGTCTCCAGCTTCGGTTAAAACATTAACTTGGTCAGAAGATAAATTTTGTTGTAAAGGATTGTTTTTAGCATCATTTTCCGAATATACCGAAGCTCCAATTTTAAATTTTTCAGACTCGTAATTACCTCCTGCATAAGCTACTAGTCTCGAGTAATTTCTATCGCTAAATTGGTAGTCTACAGTAATTCGCATTTCGCTTGTTATAGGAAATGTAGAATTAAATATAATTTCGCCAGCGTTGTAATCTATTATATAATCTTCGTTTTCGCCACGATCTACTATAATACCATTAACATAAACAGTTTCACTTCCGGAGACAATTAATACAAACAATTCACCATTTTGACCTTGTAATTTGTAAGGTCCTTGATTACCTTCTTGTGCCGTAAATTGACTTGTAGTAAACTGTCCACGAACTAAAGCACCTGCTGCAAAAAGCTTAGTTTCGGCATCTTCTTCTCCTAATTTTGCTCTTAACGAAAGACCTTGAACGCGTTTAGAAAACTCAGCAAAATAAGAATCGTTATTTTCTAAGTCTACATCTCCAGCTCTTATATTCCATCGGTCGCTAAAAATCTCCACAAAAACTTGATCAAATTCATCTAATCTTTGAGAATAGCCAGTTTCCTGTAAAGGAATGTTTGCATCTTGAATAGAGGCGCGAAGGGAAACTTTATCGTTTAGTTTTCCAGTAATTTGTAGGTCTAGCTCACTATTTAATACAGAGTTTTGGTTGTTTCCAATGGTTACACCTCTAGAAATGCTTCCGCTAGTAGTTAAGCCATCAAAAGGTTTGAAATCGTTCTCTGTGTTAGATTGTTTTATTTTGTAAAGTCTGTTAGCTTTATCATTGTTTTCGACTATAATAGCTTCGTCAAATTGCTGATAAACTCGCGTAAGATATTCTGGATATTTAAGATAGTTTATAACTAGTGAGTCGGCTATAATCGGTTTTTTAAAAGCTAAAATAGCTTTAGAGAAATCTACAGAATAATAAGTACTATCTATAATTGTAGAGTCTTTAAGTTTAACAGAGAAGTTGTTTGGGTTTATGCTTACACTGTCTATGGTAATCGATTCGGCTTTAGCTACAGTTTTTTGCCTAAAATTAGCATTGCGATCTTGGGAGAAAGCAGCAATTCCAAATAAAAAAATAAAAAGAGTAGCGGTAAACTTCATATGGTAGTTAAACTAAAAACAAAGCAATATATTTTGTTAATAGTTTATGTTTAATTTAGGAGTTATTTAATGTTGTAAAAGTAACGCATTATTTATTTTAGCAGAAATAACAATAATATATAATGAAACGACCATGTTAAAACGTTATTATCCTGTATTTATACTTAATAACAAATAGCATGAAATAGTTGAAAAAAAATAAAAACAAATACATGAAAATAATCTCTTATAACGTAAATGGAATACGTGCTGCAATTAAAAAAGGTTTTATAGAATGGTTAATTAGTGCAGATGCAGATGTTGTGTGCTTGCAAGAAACTAAGGCTATGGAAGAGCAATTAGATTTGTCGTTGTTTGTAGAAGCAGGTTATAAATACAATTATTGGTATAGCGCACAAAAAAAAGGATATAGTGGTGTTGCTATTTTAAGTAAAACAGAACCAAACCATGTCGAGTACGGTACAGGTATTGAAACCATGGATTTTGAAGGTAGAAATATTCGTGCAGATTACGATGGTGTTTCTATAATGAGTATGTATTTGCCTTCTGGAACCAATATAGAAAGGCTTGAATTCAAGCTTAATTATATGGCGGAAATTCAAGAGTACATAACAGGATTAAGAGATACGGTGCCTAATCTTGTTGTTTGTGGAGATTATAATATATGTCACGAAGCAATAGATATTCATAATCCAAAAATGAAAAACGTTTCAGGGTTTTTACCGGTAGAACGCGAATGGATAGGCGATTTTATTGAGAGTGGTTTGGTAGATTCTTTTAGATACTTAAACCCAGAAAGAGTAGAGTATAGCTGGTGGAGTTATAGAGCAAATTCTAGAGCAAACAATAAAGGATGGCGCCTAGATTATGCAATGGTTACAAAACCGTTACAAGAAAAAATAAAAAGAGCCGTTATACTAACAGAAGCTAAACATAGTGACCATTGTCCTATACTAGTAGAATTAGAAAACTTAAACGCATAAAAAATAAAAACAGTCCCAAAGATGAAAAACAAATTCACAGTCATAGCCTTATTATTACTCGTAGCAACATCATGTGTGTCTCCAAAAGTTTATAAAAATTTAGAAGATAAATACGCTGCATTAAAAAAAGAGAATAGAAGCTTACAAGACGATTATAACGATTTACTAAAAGCTAAAACCAAAGCAGATAACGAACTGAAATTTACGAAAGAAGATTTCGATAGTACAACGGCTGATAAAAATCTTTTAGATGCCAACTATAAGGCACTAGTTAAAGAACACAAAAACCTTAAAGCATCTTACGACGCTTTAGAATCTAATAGCTCATCTGCAATTGCAGCCAATTCTAAAAAAAATAGAGAACTATTGGCTCAGTTAGAAGCAAAGGAGCAAGCATTAGCTTCAGAAAATGCGAGATTAGAACAATTAAAAAAAGAACTTGAAGCACGATCTAATAGAGTTGCAGAATTAGAAAGCGTTATCGCAGCAAAAGATGCAGCAATGACTAGTTTAAAAAATGCAATTTCAAACGCATTAACAGATTTCGAAGGAAAAGGTCTTACCATTGAGCAACGTAACGGAAAAGTGTACGTTTCAATGGAAAACAAATTATTGTTTAACTCTGGAAGTTGGGCAGTAGGTGTAGAGGGTAAAAAGGCGGTTAAACAATTAGGAAACGTTTTGGGTGATAATCCAGAAATTGCCGTTTTAATAGAAGGTCATACAGACAATGCACCTTATTCTGGTTCAGGTCAAATTAAAGGGAACTGGGATTTATCTACAAAAAGAGCAACAGCAATTGTAGAAATTCTTAGAGAAAACAATAATATAAATCCAGAAAATCTTACAGCCGCAGGACGCGGAGAGTTTTTGCCAATTGCAAGTAATGATACCGCAGAAGGGAAAGCCAAAAACCGACGTATAGAAGTTATTTTAACTCCAAAATTAGATGAGATTTCTAAGTTGTTAAACGAAATTTAATTTTTGGGCGTTACCAAGACAATGCTAAAAAAAAAAGCATTGCCTCGGTCAGGCTCTCGGCAGTCGCTCTCTGCGAGGAGCTTCAACAATGCCTCCATCCTTAACGCGATTACCAGCAGATATTTTCTAAACGAGAATATACCTTAACAAACATTTAGACCTTTCTTTATATTATTAAAGAAAGGTCTTTTTTATATTTATAGAAAAATTACTATTTATTAAAACTATGAAATACACAAAACTTCCAAACACAGATATAAAAGTGAGTAAAATTTGCCTAGGCTCTATGACTTGGGGAAACCAAAATACAGAAACCGAAGGACATTTGCAGCTAGATTACGCAATAGATCAAGGTGTAAATTTTATAGATACTGCCGAAATGTATCCTGTGCCTGCCACCAAAGAAACGCAAGGTGCAACAAGTAAGGTTATTGGTACTTGGTTAAAAAAAACAGGAAATAGAGAAAAAGTAATTTTAGCATCTAAAATTGCTGGAAACGGAGATTATACTGCACATATTAGAACCACAGGTTTTAGTAAGCAAAGTATAAAAGAGGCTGTAGATAACGAGTTAATAAGATTGCAAACAGATTATATAGATTTGTTCCAGTTACACTGGCCAGAAAGAGAAACAAATACCTTTGGAGTTAGAGATTATAAACACAACCCAAACGATAAGTGGGAAGACAATTTTAAAGAAGTTTTGGAAAGTTTAGATGCTGTTATTAAAACAGGTAAAATTCGTCATATTGGTTTATCAAACGAGAAAGCTTGGGGAACTATGCGTTATTTGGAGGAGTCTAAAAATAACAATTTGGCAAGACCAGTAACAATCCAGAATGCATATTCACTTTTAAATAGAGTTTACGAAGGAGATATGGCCGAAATATCAATGCGAGAAAATGTAGGGTTACTAGCTTATTCTCCAATGGCATTTGGTGTGCTGTCTGGAAAGTACATTAAAAATGCAGCACCAGAAAATTCAAGATTAAAACTGTTTCCAAGATTTGCAAGGTACAGTGGTGAAGAAGCAACAAAAGCTACACAGCAATATTTAAAGTTGGCCGAAACTAATAATATGTCTTTAGCTCAAATGTCATTAGCGTTTGTAAATCAAAGAGAGTTTTTAACAAGTAATATAATAGGAGCAACAAATTTAGAACAGCTTAAGGAAAATATTAATAGTATAAATATAGATTTAAGTAAAGAACTATTAGATGCTATTAATGCTATCCATAATACAATACCAAATCCTGCACCATAAAATGTAAGAAAATAGCTGTGTATGTTAAAAACAAAGAGATCGAACATTTTTTAAATTAACACTTTTAATCGTGAATAAATGTATTTAATCTATAAAGAGAAACTTATAGAACTTACGATTAAATTTTTATTTAGTTTAGTACATTACTTATACTAATAGAAATTAGCAACGATGAAAAAAATTACACTTTTATTGGCGTTTGCAACCATACTTTTTGGGTTCAATGTAAATGCACAAATTACTACTTATCCATATTCTGAGGATTTCGAATCGGGAGATGGAGGATGGGTTGCAGATAATGCAACAAACGGAACATGGGCTTTGGGAACACCGATTTCTGCAGTTATAAATAGTGCGGCTTCGGGAGCAAATTCTTGGGCAACAAATTTAAATGGAAATTATAATAATTCAGAATCATCAACAGTTACTAGTCCTGTTTTTGACTTTTCAGCATTAGCAGCACCTGCTATATCTTTTAGTATTTGGTGGGAGTCAGAAAATAGTTGGGATGGTACAGTTTTACAATCTTCAATAGATGGAGGAACAACATGGGTAAATGTTGGGGCGTTAGGAGATGCAGGTAACTGGTACAACGATGGAACTATAAACGGAAATCCAGGAGGTCAGCAAATAGGATGGACTGGACGAGATGGCGGAGGTTCTAATGGTTGGGTAACAGCTAATAATGCCTTAGCAGGTTTAGCTGGGCAATCTAGTGTAATATTGCGTTTTGCTTTTGGATCAGATGGATCTGTTCCTGATGAAGGAGTAGCTTTCGATGATGTATCGGTTTTTAATGTAACATGCCCAAGTCCAACAGGTCTAACAGCAACGACATTAGGTGAGTCTACTGCCGATGTTTCATGGGTAGCGGGAATTGGAACAGCATGGGAAATTGTAGTGCAAGCTGCAGGAACAGGAACACCAGCAGATACAGATACAGGTGTTTCTACAACTAATAATATGCCATACAATGTTACAGGCTTAACACCAAGTACAGCTTATGAAGCTTATGTAAGAACAAATTGTACAGGAGCAGATGGTAACAGTATTTGGGTAGGGCCAATAAATTTTACAACATTAAACACACCACCACCAGCACCATTAGGGGTTAGTTGTGCAAGTGGAACATCATCAACCATATTTACAGAAACTTTTGGAGATGCTCCAAATGTAGATCCATTAGGTTGGACTGGAACAGGTTTCGATGGTTCAAATGGTAACTGGAGAATTACAAATCCAGGTGGAAACTCAGGTGGAACAGGACCAGCGAATTCTTTTGATGGAAATGCAGGAGTACATTTAGAATATGAAGCTTCTGGAAATGCATCAGCTATAGCTTCAGCAATATCACCAGCAATCGACTTAACTACAGCAGTAGATGGAGCAGAGTTAGCATTCCTTATGCATGCTTTTGGAGAAGATATTGGAACATTAAATGTTAATGTAGGAACAAGTGCTACAGGACCATTTACTACAGAGTATACATGGGTTGGAAGTTATCAAGCTACAGATGCAGAGGCATGGGTGCCTATAGGAGTTAACTTAGATGCCTATTTAGGACAAGTAGTTTATTTAGAATTTAGCTATGGAGCTACAGGTAATGACTGGGAAGGCGATATGGCTTTAGATCAAATTACAGTAGAAACTTGTGGTAACTTCTGTATTGCGCCTAGTAATATTGTTGTAGCTAATATAACAGATACAACTGCAGATGTTTCATGGATAGCAAATAATGGTGAAACACAATGGGAATATGTTGTTCAGCCAGCAGGAACTGGAACTCCTACAGGAGCAGGAACTGTTACTACAACAAATCCTACTTTAGTGACTACTCTTACTTCAAGTACAGTATACGAATTTTATATACTAGCAGATTGTGGTAGTGGACAGAGTCAATATTTTGGCCCAGTAAACTTTACAACATTAAACACGCCACCGCCAGCACCAGTAGGTGTTAGTTGTGCAAGTGGAACATCATCTACTATATATACAGAAACTTTTGGGGATGCCGCAAATGTTGATCCAGCAGGTTGGACAGGAACAGGTTTCGATGGTTCAAATGGTAACTGGAGAATTACAAATGCAGGAGGGAACTCAGGAGGAACAGGACCAGCGAATTCTTTCGATGGAAATACAGGAGCGCATTTAGAATATGAAGCTTCTGGAAATGCATCTGATATAGCTTCAGCAATATCACCGGCTATAGATTTAACTACAGCAACAGATGGAGCAGAATTAGCATTCTTTATGCATGCTTTTGGAGAAGATATTGGAACATTAAATGTTAATGTAGGAACAAGTGCTACGGGACCATTTACTACAGAATATACTTGGATTGGAGATTACCAATCTACAGATGCGGAAGCATGGGTGCCTATAGGAATCAATTTAGATGCTTATTTAGGACAAGTAGTTTATTTAGAATTTAGCTATGGAGCTACAGGTATTGGTTTTGAAGGAGATATTGCTTTAGACCAAATTACAGTAGAAACTTGTGGTAGTTTCTGTATTGCACCAAGTAATATTGTTGCAATTAATATAACAGATACAACAGCAGATGTATCTTGGACAGCAAACAGTGGAGAAACACAATGGGAATACGTAATACAACCAGCTGGAACTGGCGCTCCAACAGGACCAGGAACAGTAACTAATACGCCAGGATTTATGGCTACTGGCTTATCTGGACTTGCTGCTTACGAAGTATATGTACTAGCAGATTGTGGTGGAACTCAAAGCGTTTGGGCTGGACCTTATAATTTTAATACAGATGTGCAACTTAACTTCGCGGTGGATTGTGCTGTAGGGCCACAAAACATTAACTATTGTTACGACAGTAACGATACTAACGTATTTACATTTACTAGTACAGATGGCTCGGCATTAAACTTTACAATTAATTCTGGAAATGTAGAATCATGTTGTGATGAATTAGTTGTTTATGATACTGATGGTACAGAATTATTTAATGATACTAACGGAGGTGATTTAGGAGGTTTAACTTTTCAATCAACAGGAGATACTATTTCTTTCACAATAGCATCAGATGGTTCTATTAGTTGTCAAAGTAGTACTACCATTAATCCTTTAGATATTACTGTGTCTTGTGCAACTTGTATAAACCCAACAGCAACTTATCAAGTAGTTGATGATTGTGCTAATGGTGATCAATTCTTAGTAGATGTAGACGTAACATCTTTAGGAGACGCAACTTCAGTTTCTATAGAAGATAACCAAGGTAATCCAGCTGTATCAGTTTCTGCAACAGGAATAACTCAATTTGGACCTTATCCTTTTAATGTCGATGTTATTTTTACAGTAAGTAATGATCAAGACGTAAATTGTATAATTACAAGTTCTGCTTTACAATTAGCAGCTTGTCCTCCATCAAATGATAACTGTGGTAACGCAACAGTAGCTGTTGTAAACGATAGTTTTTTATGTGAGGTTAGTACACCAGGAACATTATTAGAAGCAACACCTTCAGGAGTTCCTAATCCTACATGTGGTGGTGATACAGATGATGATGTTTGGTTTCAATTTGTAGCTACAAGCGAATTTCAACTTATAGCTTTAGCAAATATACAAGGAAGTAATACCTTTAATATAGACCATGCATTATATGAAGGAGACTGTGGAACATTAGTAGAAATAGCATGTACTGATGCTGAATTAGCAAGTGTTACACCTGCTTTAACAATAGGTAACACATATTATATAAGAATATTTTCTGGCGGTTCAAATGCAGAAACAACAACTTTCGATATATGTATTACACCATACGAAGCACCAGCAAATATAACATGTGATACAACAGAAAATCTTTGTCCAGGAGGAGATGATTTATATACCTTTAATACTATTGGTATTACTCCAGGTCTTGGTTCAATAGATTGTTTAGGTTCTTCTCCTAATCCAACATTTAGTATTGTTGAAATTGGTACTTCGGGAGATATAGATATAGAAATGGTTCAGAACACGGCATTTGACGCTTTAGGAAACCCTATAGGAGATGAATTAGATGTTGATTTTGCAGTTTGGGGACCATTTAGTGCAGGAGACGATTACTGTTCAGGAGGTGATTATCCTTCAACACCAGTTTTTGCATGTAGTTATTCTGCAGCAGCTGTAGAGAATTTTATAATTACTGGTGCCGTGGCAGGAGATATTTATATTGTTCTTATTACTAATTTTGATCAAGATCCTGGAATTATACAAATAAACCAGACAAATTTAGATCCTAATAACCCAGATCCAAATGCAGGAACTTTAAGTGGTGAAATAGAGGTAGATATAATTAGTGCAGATGCGGTGTTTATTGACGAAGATAACGATGAAACTACACCATCTATAGCTAATTTATGTGGATTTGATTCTATTGTTTTAGAAGCAGATTCTCCTTTTGCAGATGCTTACGAGTGGTATGTAAACGGTATTTTAGATACAACTTTAACAAGTTCTTCAATTACAGTAACAGAATCTAATACTTATGCTGTAACTGCTTACGATAATCAATGTATGGGTAACGATACTAAAACGGTAGTTGTTAATTTATATCAATCAGCAACAGTAAATATTGTTCCTCAAGATGAAGTATCAATTACAACCTGTGATGATGAATCTGGTGATGGAGTAGAAGACTTTAATTTAAATGGACTTTCAAGCATTATATTAAATGCTCCAGGTCAAGACCCAAACGACTTCTTAGTAACATATCATGCAACTTTAAACGATGCACAGACTGGTAATAACGCTTTAGTTTCGCCATATTCTGCTGCAGATGGTACAATAATTTTTGTAAGAGTAGAAGATGTTGATTCAGTAGGATCTGGATCTGGTTGTGCAAGTACTAATACATCATTCGAATTGGTTGTTTTAGGAGCGCTTCCTGATATTACTGGTGTAAATGATTTAGAGTTATGTGATGACGAATCTAGAGATGGTGTTGAAGAATTCGACCTTGAGCAAAATACTTCAGTTGTTCTTAATGGTCAAGATCCAACGGTATTTGTAGTTACTTATCACGCATCTCAAGCAGATGCTGATGCAGGAGTAAATGCACTAGTATCTCCATACTCTAATACTTCTAGTACACAAACAATTTTTGTTAGAATACAAAATAATGCAGCATCAGATTGTTATAAGACAACAACTTTTAATATAATAGTAAAAGATGTTCCAAGTACTACTTTTGATGCTGGTACCGTTTACGAGGTATGTCCTAATGCTAATGCACCTATAATATTAGCGCCAACTGCAGATAATTATACAGAATCTGAAGTTACTATACAATGGTTTTATGAAGGAGTTGTAATTCCTGGAGAAACAGGACTTACTTTAGACACAGTGCTTTTAGCAGGAGATTACGAAATAATGGTAACATTTAATGCAGCCGGTGCTCAATGTACATCAACTGAAGAAGTAACCGTCTACGAATTAGAATCTTGTGTAATACCACAAGGTATTTCTCCAAATGGCGATGGATTAAACGATACATTTGATTTAAGTAGTTTTGATGTTCAAATCTTAACAATATTTAATAGAAATGGAGTTAAGGTTTACGAGAAGACTAATTATACAAACGAGTGGTATGGTCAATCTTCAGATGGCGATGAGTTACCAGTAGGAACTTATTACTATGTAATGGATTACCAAGGAAACAAAAGCAAAGCTGCTTGGGTATACGTCAACAGAGAAAACAAATAATCGAACCAACTAGAAACCAATAATAATACAGATGAAGAACATACTATATATAGTATTCCTAGTAGTTATAGGCGTACAAGCGCAGCAAGATCCGCAGTACACGCAATACATGTACAACATGAATGTAATTAATCCTGCATACGCAGGATCAAGCGAAAGTGTATCCATAGGTGCATTATACCGCAGCCAATGGGTAGGTTTAGAAGGCTCACCAAGTACAGGAACCTTATCTATACATTCTCCGGTAGGAAACAGAGTAGGTTTAGGTTTATCGTTAATTAATGATGAAGTTGGACCAGTAAGAGAAACCAATGCTTATGTAGATTTCTCTTATACTTTACCAGTAGGAAACATTACAAAATTAGCTTTCGGTTTAAAAGCCGGAGCTACTTTCCACGATATTGGATTAACAAGTGTAGAAACTATAGATGCTGATGATCCATTTTTCTCTCAAGATGTTAATGAGACTACAGCAAATGTAGGTGCAGGTGTATACTTATACCAACCTAACCGTTGGTATCTATCTGCTTCAATGCCTAACATTTTAAATGGAACACATTTAGATAGAGATGGTAGAAAAATAGGATCTGAAAGTGAACATTTATTTGCAGCTGCAGGATATGTGTTTGATTTATCAGAAAACTTTAAATTAAAGCCACACGCTTTAATGAAGTTTGCTTTCGATGCACCAATAAGTTACGATGTAAACCTAAATCTATTCATGTACGATGTAGTAGAAATAGGCGCAGGATACAGACTGGACGATTCTTTTAGTGGTATGGTAAACTTTATGGTTTCACCATCAATGAGAATTGGTTATGCTTACGATGCTATTCAATCAGAATTAAACGTAGTTACAGATGCTTCTCACGAGATCTTTATAAACTTCGATATCGATTTACCAAAAAAAGTATCACGTTCACCACGTTATTTCTAAACCACATAAGCTAACACAAAAGACACGACCAGATGAAACATTTAAAATTAATTATAACACTAGTCATTCTAACTAGCTTTAGCGTTACAGCGCAAACTAAGGCAACAAAGAAAGCTGATAAACATTTTGAGAAATATCAATTTGTAGAGGCGATAGAGGACTATACTAAGTTAACAGAAAAAGGAGAGGCAGACGCTTACGTTTATGGACGTTTAGCAGAATCTAATTACAATATATTTAATACTGTAGAAGCAGAAAAGTGGTATGCAAAAGCCTTAGAAACTTCTCAAGAGCCAGAAATGATTTATAAGTATTCTGAAATGCTAAAAGCAAACGGAAAGTACGAAATCTCTAATGCTCAAATGAAAAAGTTTGCTTCTATGCGCCCAGGAGACGATAGAGCAGTTATGTTCTTATCTAATCCAGATTACTTACCAAAAATTTTAAAAGGTGGTAAGAAGTTTAATGTTCAGAATATGGATATTAATTCGGCTGTATCAGATTTTGGAGGTACTATTAAAGATGGAAAATTATACATCTCTTCAGCAAGAAACGATTCTAGAAAAAATTACGGATGGAATGAGCAACCGTTTTTAGATATGTATTCTTTTACAAAAGCTGAAGATGGATCTTATCAAGAGGAAACAATGTTAGGAGATAAAATGAATACAAAATACCACGAAGGTCTTATGTCATTCTCTCCAGATGGAAAAACAGTATATTTCTCAAGAGAAAGTTTTTACGAAAACATCTACGAGAAGGATTCAGTATCTAACACAAAGTACAGTGTATTACATATGTTTCAAGCAACTAAAAGTGGAGATAAATTCTCTAACATAGAAGCTTTAACAATAAACAGTAGAAACTATTCTATAAAAAACCCAAGCGTAAGCCCAGACGGAAGTACATTATACTTTGCAAGTGATATGCCAGGTGGTTTTGGAAAATACGACATCTACAAAGCAACTATAGATGATAACGGACAAGTAGGCTCTCCAGTAAATATGGGACAGAAAGTAAATACAGAAGGTCATGAAATGTTTCCACATGTAAGTGATAATAATACACTTTATTTTTCTTCAACAGGTCATTTAGGTCTTGGTGGTATGGATGTATTCTACACAAAAGAGATTGACGATAAATTAGCACCAATTAGAAATGTTGGAATACCAATAAACTCTAACGGAGATGATTTTGCATTTTCAATGAACGAAGAAACAGGAGAAGGATTTGTGTCTTCAAACCGTGAAGGTGGAAAAGGAGATGATGATATTTATGCGATAAAAAAAATACAACCACTTTGCGATGTACAAATAATAGCTACAATATTAGACAACAAAACAAAAGCACCTTTAGCGGGAGCAACAGCATCTTTAGTAGATAGTAAAGGTAATATCTTGTCTACTAAAACAGCAAACGCAGAAGGAGTAGTAGAATACATTGTAGAATGTGATACAGAAACAGAGCTACAAGTAACAATGGCAGATTACGAAAGTAATAAATTGTCTATAGAAGGTAGTAATGAAGAAGAGGTAGCAGTAGAGATTGCATTAGATCCAATCGAAAAAATTATTGAAGTAGAACGTGTTGTCTTAAACCCAATCTATTTTGATTACGATAAATCTAACATTACAGCTAAAGCTGCTTTTGAGTTGGATAACTTAGTGCAAGCGATGAAAAAGTATCCAAACATGGTTATTTATGCAACATCTCATACAGATACAAGAGCATCAGACCGTTATAATGATGCTTTGTCAGATAGAAGAGCAAAAACTACAGTGCAATATATAATCTCTAAAGGTATAGATGCTATAAGAATTTCAGGAGCTGGAAAAGGCGAAAGAGAATTAGCAGTAGATTGTGGTGATAATTGTACAGAAGACCAACACCAATTAAACCGTAGAACTCAGTTTAGAATTATGAGTGGTGGACCAAGTAGTAATTAACAAGAACTAAATAACTTAGGTTATAATAATTTTTATTTTAAAAGACGCAACGTATGTTGCGTCTTTTTTTGTTTTTAATTTTTTCAAAATTATTTTTCGATTTGTTAAAAAGCAATTCGAAATATGTTATTAATCTGTTTTAATTGCACTTCGTCGATTTTGTAATTTATTTTTTGACTATATTTACATATTGGTCTGTTAAATACGCATTTTAGCTTAGTTTTTTGAAACTAGATTATAATTATTTGCGTAAGTGTTTTTTATAACACATTAATTAATAGTCTGTTTTAAAAACAACGTACCTAAATAAATAATTATGAAATCAATCTGCTTTTCGGTTTTTAATAGACACGCGATTACTAAAAATAAAACTAATTATGGGACACTTATGTTGAGTGTCTTTTTATGTTTTTTTGTATTTCAAGTATTTTCTCAAACGACTATTGTTAAAAATGAGTTTATAGCTACCGGTTATACTAATGTTAATAACGGAGGACAAGGTGTTAATAATGGAGGTGATAATTGGAATTTTACGGCCACTATTAATAATGGTCAAATTCGTTACACTACAGATAAATTTATTAGTCCTACTAGAAGCCTAGAAATTATAGATTACTATGAAGATTTAGAGAAAGTAGAATTTGATCAAATAGATATAACAGGTCTAACAAATGTTGAGTTCTCATTTGGGTATGCATCTAATAATGCTTTAAGCGCAAATGATAGAGCAGACTTAATATATTATATAGATGGTGTTCCTACAACAGTTACATTAATACAAGGTGGTAATGGTGAAGTTAACTTTGGTTCTAATGTAAACAATGGAACAGGTGTTGCAAACGCTTATGTTTTATCTATACCTAATGGCTCAACAAGTTTTAGTTTTGATATAGAATTAATTGCTGATTCATCGGGAGGTAACGAAATAATTTACATAGATGATGCTTTTTTAACGCATATAGTAGCGACATCAAATCCACCCGTAGCAAATTGCCAAGACATAACAATAGAATTAGATTCAAATGGTGACGCAACTATAGTATCTACGGATGTAGATAATATGCTTTTTCCTTCGTCAGATGATGGAACTATTGTAAGTTATTCTATAGATATTGACACTTTCAATTGTACTAATGTAGGAACTCCTGTAGATGTAACATTAACAGTAACCGATAACGAAGGCCAAACAGATACATGTATTTCTACTGTTACAGTAAATAATTATTCGGGTACTATGGTAGCACCAACACTGCCAGATGTAAATGCATATTGTAGTTATACGGTACCAACACCTGCAGATTTATCTTTTAGATGTAATTTAATTACACCAACTTTTTTAACTTCTTCATCTGGGTCAACTACATTTACAAGTAGTGGTTCAATTGTTTGGGTTTATAATAATGGTCCTGGAGAAACAGTACAAGCAACTCAAAATGTTATTATTGAAGCATTAGTACCACCTAATAATATTGCAATCTCTACAATAACAGAATCTGGAGCAACAATTAGTTGGGACGATTTTTTAGGTGAAGAAACTTACATAATAAGATATAGAAAAACAGGTACTACAACTTGGTCCAGTATAACAGCAACTACTAATACTGCAAATATAACAGGATTAGATGATTTAACAGAGTACGATGTAGAAGTTTCAAGTGCTTGTGGTGCAGCAGAATCTTCTTATTCTACAACTTATAATTTTGTAACATTAAGTTCTGGAGCGTATTGTACACCTGTGTCTAGTTCTAATGGCGTTCGTTATATTACCAATGTTACATTGCCAGGAGAAACGGTAGATATTAATTATGATTCTGGAGATGGTGGAGGATATCAGGATTATACAAATATACCAGCTGCCGATTTATACTACGGAGAAGCTTACGATATTTCTATTTTAATAGAAGGTAATGAAAATTTGTTTTCATATAATCATCGTTCAGGTTGGGTGGCTTATATAGATTTTAATCAAAATGATATTTTCGATGATGGTGAACGTGTTTACCGTTCTGGCGGTGCTGGAGGAGGTGAAGAGAATCAAAACCCATATCCATTCGCAGCACAGTCTTTTATTGTGCCTGCAACAGCAGTATCTGGAGTAACAACCATGCGTATTGGTTTAAGACAATATTGGTCTCCAGGAGATCCTTGTGGAACAACAGGTGTAGTTGAAGATTTTGAAGATTATAAAGTAAAAATTTCTCTAGATCCATTTGCTCCACAAGATATTACTGTAGTTGGTAATAATACAGAGATTGTAAACGGACAAACAACAACAACGTTTTCTAGTTTTACAGACTTTGGAGTTTACGATATCAACGGAGGAGCTAAAACAAGAGTTTTTAAAATAATTAATAGCGGTTCTAACGACTTAATTTTAGGTGCTTTACCTGTAGCATTGCAATTAGGTTCAAGTACAGATTTTACTGTAACAGCTCAGCCTGTAGCAGGAACAACAATTGCTCCAGGAGGTTTCGAAACATTTTCTGTAAGTTTCGACCCAAGTACTATTACTAGTAATATAACGGCAGTTGTTGTTATAGACAGTAATGATCCCGATGAAAACCCATTTACATATACTATAATAGGTGAAGGAGCAGAGTTATATCCAGATACAGATGGAGATGGAATATCTAATAATATAGATGTTGATGATGATAATGATGGTATCTCTGATAGTGAGGAGCAATTACAATGTTTAATGTATAGTAACGCATCAGTTGTAGAAACACAATTTTTAAATGAAACTTTTGGTTCAGGAATAAATAGAATTGCAATTAATGGTAATACAGACGGTGTAACTACATCGTATTGTTATGAAGATGGAATAAATGGACAAACAGGAGAAGAGTGTGATGCCGATGTAAATTTAAATGATGGAGAATATGCGGTACATTATTCAATAACCAATGGAGATGCAACTAATAATGCTGTTACTGCCAATGGAGAAAACATCGCAACATTTGGGTATTATGCTTGGTATAAAGGAGAAGACCATACGCCAGGAGATACAAACGGTAGAATGGCAATATTTAATGGTGATGTAGATCCGGGTGTTTTTTATGAAACAGCAGTTTCGGGTATTTTACCAAACGTACCTATTAATTATAGTTTTTGGGCTATTAATATAGATAATGCAGATAATAGATTTTCAGGTGGAGAGCTACCAAGAATAAACCCTAATATAACAATTAATTTTTTAACTTCAGATTATTCTACGGTGTTAGCATCATTCGATACTGGTGATATTACAAGATGTACTTCAGGAAATAATTGTGTAGATTCTGTTTGGAAAGAATTTGGTACTTCACTCAGTATTAATGAGTCTGAATTTGTAATTCAGTTTGTTAACAATTCTCCAGGAGGATTAGGTAACGATTTAGCGATAGATGATATTAATATTACACAATCATTATGTGATTTAGATGGAGATGGTGTCGCTGATGTTTTCGATTTAGATAATGATAACGATGGGATTCCTAATATTTACGAATATGGACCTCCTTTTTTAGGAGCAGATATAGATTTAGATGCTAATGGAGTGGCTTTAATTGGCCCGGGAGCAGATACAGATGGTAATGGAATGAGCGATATATATGAAACAGCAACTGCTTTAGATACAGATAATGATGGGACTCCAGATTATGTAGATTTAGACTCAGATAACGATTCTATTTTTGATGCTGTAGAAAATGATGGCAATGGAGATATAGATGTTGATGGCGATGGAGTTGGAGATGGTTCAGATATTAGTACCGGAATAAATAATGATGATTTCGATGGAGACGGCGTTTTAGCTATAATAGATAGTAATGATGATGATGGAGATGCAGATGATCATGGACTTGGTACTAACGGTTACCAGTATCCTTTAGATACAGATGGAGATGGAGTACCAGATTATTTAGATGTAGATAGTAATGATGCAGCTAATAATCCTGCAGATGGTAATGATATAGATAATACACTTTATGATGCACTAGATACAGATAATGATGGTATTGTAGATGGTAATATAGATGCAGACAACGATGGGCTTTTAAGCGCATTTGATAGTGAAGATAATTTATTTGGTGGGCCTAGAGATTTAGATAATTCGTATAGCCTTTTCTTCGATGGAAGAAATGATTACGTAGAAGATGCTAATGTTACTGCTAACGGAAATGCAACAATTACTGCTTGGATAAAATCTGAAGGAGATAACACTTTAAATACTAATAGAATTGTAGCAGGTCAAAATAATTTTTATTTGATTGTTAATGATTCAGACAGCTCAGTTACTGTAATGTTAAATGGTGCTGCTATTTTAACATCGACAGATTTTGTTACAGATGCTATTTGGGTACATGTTGCTGCAACAACAAACGGCTCTCAAACTGTTTTATATGTAAATGGAGAGGCGCAAGGAAGTCCAGCAGGTTCTGGAGGTGTTAATAATGATACATCTAATTTTACTATAGGAAGACTTGCTAACACAGATTCAAATTACTTTCATGGAGAAATAGACGAAGTAAGAGTATTCGATATCGCTTTAACAGAAGAAGAAATACAAAGAACGGTTTATCAAGAATTAGAAGAAACCCAAAATTTTAATCAAGGTAAAATTATACCTAAAGATATTTCAGCTAATGCTATTGGAGGTAACTTATTACGTTATTATAAAATGGATGGCTATAAAGGAGATATTACAGATAATAAAGTAACACCAGCTATAGATCAAATAACAGGAGCTAAACTTTACAATATTAAAGATATTTACTTTCAAACAGCACCATTACCTTACCAAACAGTAATAGATGGAGCATGGTCTACAACAGCAACATGGCTTCATGGAGATGTTTGGGATATTACAGACGAAGTAAATAATAAAGCATGGTCTATTGTAGATATTAATAATAATGTAGATACAGATACAAGCCATACAACATTAGGTTTGTTTGTAGAAGCAGGTAAAGAGTTTGAAGTTAATACAGATGCCGAAATTAAAAACACTTGGTATTTAGAATTAAATGGGTTTATTGATCTTGCAGGTGAGTCTCAGTTAGTTCAAACTAACGAAAGTGACTTAGTATTAGGAGCTAATGGTAAACTAGAAAGAGACCAACAAGGAACAGAGAATTTATATACATATAACTACTTTTCTTCTCCAGTACATTCTAGTGATACAAACGCTGCAGTAGATGGAAATGAAATTTATACTGTAGGTAATGTTATGATGGATGGAACAGATCCTATTAATCCAGTAGCTATTAATTTTATTGGAGGTTATGATGGAAATAATGCGACTTCACCAATTCAAACGGCTCGTTTTTGGTTATGGAAATATAGCAATCTTGCTACTGATTACTATAACTGGGAACAAGTATTCGAGACTGGAGATATTAAGGTTGGAGAAGGCTATTCTATGAAAGGGCCTGGAACAGGAGCAGTTACAGATCAACAAAATTACACTTTTTCGGGTAAACCTAACAATGGTACAATACTACTGCCAATAACAACAGATAACACTTATTTAGTTGGTAACCCATATGCATCGGCACTGGATGGAGATGCTTTTATTTTAGATAATTTAAACCTTAGTGGGCTACTTTATTTTTGGGAACATTTTGCAGGAGGAACTCATAATACTTTAGAGTACGAAGGAGGTTATGGATTCTACAATCTTTCTGGAGGAGTTCCTGCAATTCAGCACAACTACTTAACAGGAGGAAATGAAGCAGGTGGAGCGCAAAGTCTTAAAACACCTGGTCGTTATGTTCCTGTAGGTCAAGGTTTCTTTGTAGAAGGTATTAGTACTGGTGATATTAAATTTGAAAATGATCAAAGAATCTTTGTTAAAGAAGCAGGTAATACTGAATCTATATTCTTTAGAAATGATAGTAATAATACTACTAATGAAGATTATGCTATAGAAGATTTAAGGACTAAATTTAGATTTAGTTTTATATCCCCAGAAACATACAAAAGACAACTTCTTTTAACTGTAGATGAGAATACAACTATAGATTACGATTGGGGATACGATGCTAAAATTGATGACGACAATGTTGAAGATATGTTTTGGAGTTTTGCAAATGATAAATTTGTAATACAAGGTACAAATGAAACAACCGATACAACAGTATTACCATTAAGCGTAAAAACAGTAAATGGAGGAATTATTGAAATTGGAATTGATGCACTTGAAAACGTAGATCCAACTTTAGATATCTATTTAAAAGATAATGATATCTATCACAATCTTAGAAATGCAGCATATACAGTAACTGTAGAGTCGGGTGTTATAGATGGTCGTTTTGAGATTGTATTTACACCAGATCCGGCACTTTTATCTGTAGAAGAATTTCAGGAAAATAATAGTATAACTATGTTTGCTAGCAATGGTAATTTAACAGTTAACAACCCTTTAAATAAGGAGATAAATAATATTCAAGTAATTAATATGTTGGGTCAGATAGTTTTAGAATCTCAGGTTAATACTTCAGATAGTAAAATAAATATCCCAATGCGTTTACAAACGGGAGCTTACCTTTTCAAGTTAACGTCTACTAGTTTTACAATAACTAAAAAAGTGGTAATTAATTCTAAATAATAATTAAAACAGAGTATGAAAAAAACTTTACTTTTTATGGCAATATTTTGCCTAGCATTTATAAATGCGCAAACTCCTACAACCGATGGTCCAGATTGGACTGTTACTAACATTACTAGTGATAATGCTTTAGATTTCCCATGGGAAATAACTTATGCTCCAGATGATAATCTTTGGATAACAGAACGAATAGGAGAAAAAATAGTGAATTTTAATATAGCAAATAGTACTATCTCTACAATGATAGATCTTAGCTCTAGAATTACAACATCTAAGCAAGGAGGATTAATGGGTATGGCTATACATCCAGATTTATATAACAATATTAATACAGTAACAAACAATTACGTTTTTGCATCTTATACTTATGACGATGCAGGTACTTTAAAAACAAGAATTGTTAGATTACTTTATAATAGTGTTACAGGATTATTAACCGAAGATTCAAGTACAGGAAACGTAAATGGTTCTATTGTTGAAGGTATGCCAGGAAGTGCAGATCATAACTCTGGACGTTTAATTTTTGGCCCAGATTTAAAATTATATTATACTATTGGTGATCAAGGCGCTAATCAATTTGATAATGCTTGCGATCCAATTTTAGCTCAAGTGTTACCAACATCTGCAACAGATTTTGATAGTTACCCAGGTAAAACATTACGTATTAATACAGATGGTTCTATACCAACAGATAATCCTATTTTCAATAGTGTACAAAGTCATGTTTATACTTATGGACATAGAAATGCTCAAGGAATTATTTTTGCTCAAGATGGTACACTTTATAATTCTGAACATGGAGCAAAAGTAGATGATGAACTTAATAAGGTTATTGCAGGAAAAAATTATGGTTGGCCAGAAATTGCTGGTTATTATGATAATATGGCTTATGCATATTGTAACTGGTCTTCTTTAGGAGGTGGATGTAATGCAGGTGATTTTAGCGATCACAATTGTCCAAATGGAGTGACTGCGTTTACAGAGTTCGAGTCTTTTCCTAGTGGTCCTCCTTCAGATTTTCAACCTCCAATAGGGACGTATAATAGTACAACAGATGTAGATCCATCAGGAGGATTTTTATCTTGGCCAAGTATTGCACCTTCAAGTATAGATATTCACGAAACAGGAAACATTCCTTGTTGGGATAGATCTTTATTAATTCCTTCATTAAAAAGAGGAACTATTTTTAGAGCAAAATTAACACCAGATGGAAATGATGTAGTGGGTGATTATTACGAGGAGCTTCATTCATCTGATGATCGTTACAGAGATATTGCTATTTCTCCAGATGGTTTAACTATTTATGCTGTTACAGATAATTCTGGAGGTACATCTGGTCCATCATCAGGAGGTTTTGTAACTATTACAAATCCAGGTGTTATTGTTAAATTAGAGTATGTTGGTCCATTGTCTACAGATCCTATTGCTAGTCCAACATTAGAAGATGTTGTTAGCTATTGCTCAATTACAGTAGATGCACCAGAGGTTATGTCTAACAATTGTACTGTGCTTACAGGTACAACTACAGATCCTACAACGTATAGTTCTGGTACTAATATAGTAGAATGGAGTTTTAACGATAATGGTAACGTAGTTACAGCAAATCAAAACGTTATAATTAATGCGCTAGAGGTGCCGTCGAATATTAGTGTAGTTCCTTCTAATGTTTCTGCAGATATATCTTGGGATAACTTAGGTAATACAATTTTCGAGGTTAGGTACAGGGAGGTAGGAGCAAGCACATGGTTAACCGAAACTACATCTGTAAATAGTATAACTTTAACAAGTTTAACCTTATCTACAAATTATGAATTTCAAGTATTAAGCGATTGTGGTGGTACACAATCTGCATATAGTACTGTTACTAATTTTACAACATTAGCAATTACATATTGTGATGCACAAGGTGTTGCTGCTGGGCATATAAGTAATGTGTTATTAAATGGAGAAAATAGTACTTCTATTAATTCATCTTCTAGTACTAATGTAGCTTATACAGATTATACATCTTTATCACCTGTAGATTTAAAAAAAGGAGAAACCTACAGTATGCAAGTTTCAACAAGTTACAACGCTTCGGGAGTTTCAGTTTGGATAGATTATAATCAAGATGGAGATTTTGACGACAGTAACGAAAAAGTTTGGGATGATGCAGTAGGAACCACAGAAGCATCTCCAAGATCCAATTCTTTTTTAATACCTAGTGGTGTTCTTGTAGGGTCTACTAGAATGAGAGTGGCATCTAGACAATATTACACTATATCAGGATCTTGTGGAGATGTTGTTGAGGCTGGTCAAGATAGTGAAGTGGAGGATTATACAGTTAATATTATTGAAGAGTCACTTGGTGTTAACGCGCTTAGTTTAGAGGTTTTTAATATCTCTCCAAACCCATTTAACTCTCAAATAAAGATAAACAAGCCTTCTTCAATAAAAGACTTAACAATTACTTTATTCGATATTCATGGTAGAATAATTAGAAAAGAAGCCATTTCAGGTAATCAATCAGGAACAATTACCATTAACAATTTAGACGATTTAAACGCAGGAGTTTATTTTGTAAGAATAAGTGATGGAAATTCTGTGTCAAGCGCTAAAAAGCTAGTTAAAATATAATTTAAAGCTATTTATAGAGTATTCTATATTATTAACATGGCGTTATAAAGTAAAAACCAGAGAAGTTAATTTCTCTGGTTTTTTTATGTCTTTAATTTTAATATTCATTTTAGTATATAAACAAAAAAAGTCGCAACGTAAGTTGCGACTTTTTTTATTTTATTGGTTCACCATTTTTATCAAAAAAATGATATTCTAAATATGTGTAAGCATCTCTGGGTTGTATTTTAACCCATTTTTTGTGTTCAAAAAACCATTTTGAACGAATAGATGGAAAGCCTTTTGTTAAGAAGGCTGCTATAAAAGGATGTGTGTTTAAAGTCACCTTACCATAGTCTTTTTTTAATAATACCTCTAAATCATGATTGATTTTAGATAATATTCCAATTGGAGCTTCAACCTCTTCAGTACTATTGCCACCATTAGGATCTTCCTCTCTGGTTTTAATATTCATTTCAGGTCTTACTCTTTGTCTTGTAATTTGAATCAATCCAAATTTACTTGGAGGTAATATTTTGTGTTTAGCTCTGTCATCTTTCATTTCATCACGAAGATGATTAAAGAGTTTTTTTCTGTTTTCAGCTTTATTAAGATCAATAAAATCGACTACAATTATGCCTCCCATATCTCGAAGGCGAAGCTGTCTGGCAACTTCAGTAGCAGAAATCATATTAACCTCTAAGGCTGTTTCTTCTTGGGAATTAGCTTTATTAGATCTATTTCCACTGTTTACGTCAACAACATGCAAAGCTTCTGTATGCTCTATTACTAAATAGGCACCTTTAGCCATTGAAACTGTTTTCCCGAAGGCAGTTTTAATTTGTCTATCGACTCCAAATTTTTCAAAAATAGGAGTGTTAGATTGATGTAACTTGACTATTGATTCTTTTTTTGGTGCAATTTCTTGCACATAATCTTTAATTTGATTGTAAAGCGCTTCATCATCAACTTGAATACCGGTAAACGAGTCGTTAAAAATATCTCTTAACATTGAAGAGGCTTTGTTTAACTCTCCATGTACCTTAGAAGGATGATTTGCTTTGTGTAGCTTTTTACACATTGTGGTCCAACGACCTAACAAATTTTGTAAATCTTTATCTAATTCGGCTACTTTTTTCCCTTCGGCTACTGTTCGCACAATAATTCCAAAACCTTTTGGTGTAATACTTTTTACCAAACGTTTCAGTCTGTCTTTTTCTGCTTTGTCTTCTATTTTTTGAGAAATAGAAATACGATCGCTAAAAGGGACTAAAACTATATATCTACCAGCAATAGAAAGCTCAGAGCTTATTCTTGGGCCTTTTGTAGATATAGGTTCCTTTACTATTTGTACTAACATTGATTGATTTGACTTTACAACATTGGCAATCTTGCCGTCTTTGTCAATATCTTTCTCAAATGGGAAATCTTTTAATGAGAAATCATTTAATTTACCTGTGCTTACACGTTTTGTGAATTGTAAGAGAGAAGATATTTTTGGCCCTAAATCGTGATAATGCAAGAATGCATCTTTCTCGTAACCTACATTTACAAATGCAGCATTTAGTCCAGGAACAGCTTTACGTATTTTGGCAATAAACACATCACCAACAGCAAAGTTGTTACTATCTTCTTCCTTATGTAATTCAATAAGTTTTCCATCTTTTAATAAGGCAAAATCAACACCGTCAGAATTAGATCTGATAATCAATTCTTTATTCATACTGTTAATTTTAATCTATTATACACTAGGTATAACAGATGGATTATACATTATTTTGTTTGGCAAAATTTAGCCATACATCATGTCTTAAATAAATAAGACATTCACAGGATTTTTTAATAAAAATCCGAAGAACTTAGACTACACGCAAGGTCTTACGTGATAATAGTTAAGTTCGTTTTCAAAGAACGTTGTTTTTAATAAACCAAAAAAGTAGTTATAAAAACTACTTTTTTGAATTACTTCTTCTTTTTGTGACGGTTAGCACGTCTTCTCTTTTTACGCTTATGCGTTGCAACCTTGTGTCTCTTTCTTTTTTTACCGCTTGGCATAAGATGTCTGGTTTTAAATTAATAATTCGTTTTATGTTGTAATTACTTTACGTCAACATTAGTTTTTACACCTTCTACAAAAACTTTTGCAGGTTTAAATGCTGGTATATTGTGTGCTGGAATCTTAATAGTAGTATTTTTAGAAATATTCCTACCAGTCTTTTCAGCTCTCTTCTTTATAATGAAACTTCCAAATCCACGTAAGTAAACATTGTCACCACTTTCTAAAGATGTTTTAACCTCTTCCATGAATGTTTCTACAGTTGCTTGAACGTCTCCTTTTTCAATTCCTAATTTCTCAGAAATTTTTGATACTAAATCAGCTTTAGTCATTGTCTTTCTCTTGTTTGTGTTATTACTATTCTTAAGGGTTGGCAAATATAGGAATTAAATATTCAATATTTCAAACCTAATTCATTAAAATTTAATGCTATAAAGAATTACTTTTGTTTGCGAATCTTATTCCATAAATGAACATAACTAAAAAACTAATTACCTGGTACTCAATTAATAAAAGAGATTTACCATGGCGTAACACTACAAATCCTTATTTTATTTGGCTGTCCGAAATCATATTACAACAAACACAAGTTGCCCAAGGTCTTCCATATTACGTCGCATTTACCACTAATTACCCAACGGTTTTTGATTTAGCTAACGCAGAAGAATCCCAAATTTTAAAACTTTGGCAAGGACTGGGTTATTATTCAAGAGCTAGAAATTTACATGCTTCGGCTAAATATATAGTAAATGAATTAAATGGGCAATTTCCTAGTACTTATAAAGAGATAATAAAATTAAAAGGAGTTGGCGATTATACTGCCAGTGCAATTGCTTCTATTTGTTTTAATGAAACTACTGCGGTTGTAGATGGAAACGTTTATCGCGCTTTATCAAGAATTTATGGAATTTCTACTCCTATTAATAAAGGAGAAGGTTTTAAGGAATTTAAAGCTTTAGCTCAAGAGTTAATAGATAAAAAAGATCCTGCAACTTTTAATCAAGCAATTATGGAATTTGGTGCTAGGCAATGTAAGCCTAAAAGTCCAGATTGCACTATTTGTCCTTTTAATAGCAAGTGTGTAGCGCTTCAAAAAAGTATAATAACCGATTTGCCAGTCAAGCTGAAAACCTTAAAGGTTAAGAAAAAATACTTCAACTTTATTGTATTGTTATCTTCAGATAGAAAAACAATTCTTGAAAAACGTGAAGGTAAAGGCATTTGGCAAAATCTATATCAATTTCCTTTAATTGAAACCTTGAAGCCTTCAGAAGTGTCAGAAGTTGAAAATAGTTTAAAAGATTTCTCAGAATTAAAAAATAAAAAGTTTAGTGTGTCTTTATATAATGAGAAAGATATTGTGCATAAACTTTCTCATCAGCATCTATATACAAAGTTTTGGATTGTTAGTACAGACCAAAAGCTCTCAGAAGGTGTTTCAGTAGAAAGTATAAAAGATTTTCCTGTGCCTATATTAATAGGTAATTTTATTGAAAACTTTAATTTTTAGTGTTTTAAGTTAAATTAGTCTTTCTTTTTTATTAAATTTAAGTTTATCAATAGTAAAAATGTAATTTTGCACTGTAATTATATAAGAATATGGCTGGAACGTTAAATAAAGTAATGTTAATTGGACATTTAGGAGATGAAGTTAAAATGCATTATTTCGAAGGTGGAGGTTGTGTAGGTAGATTTCCGTTGGCAACAAACGAAACTTACACAAATAAAACTACTAACGAGCGTGTTACTAACGTAGAATGGCATAATATTGTTTTAAGAAATAAGGCTGCCGAAATTTGCGAAAAGTACCTTACTAAAGGCGATAAAGTATATATTGAAGGTAGAATTAAAACTAGAAAGTGGCAAGACGAATCTGGTAACGATCGTTACAGTACAGAAATACAAGCTAGCGAATTCACTTTTTTAACAACTAAAAAAGACAGTCAAGCTGCTGCTGCTCCACAACCAGCAGAGCCACAAAAACAGGTGGAGAATAATACAGAACAAGCAGGTAAAGCTGCTAGTGATGACGATTTACCATTTTAATCTTAATTTGTAACCATTGGACCCTGAACCCACGAGTTTATTTATACAATTTTTAGCTATAGATTTTTCTGCAATCTCTGGCTTTATTTTACTGTTTGTGTTATTGTTTTTTTCGGCATTAATTTCTGGAGCCGAAGTCGCATTGTTTTCATTAACAAGAGCAGATTTAGAACAAGAAGATGTGCAGTCTAGTAAGGCTATTCAAATTATTAGTAAACTATTAGAACGGCCAAAAAAGTTATTAGCAACTATATTAGTAGCCAATAATTTTATAAACATCGCTATTGTAATTCTCTTTGCATTTCTAGGGAATTTTATGTTTCAAGGGATTTCTAATCCTGTTGTTAAATTTGTTTTAGAAGTTGTTGTTGTAACCTTTTTAATTTTGCTTTTCGGAGAGATTTTACCTAAAGTTTATGCAAGTAGAAATAATTTAAAATTTGCTTCTTTTATGGCTTATCCGTTAAAAGTATTAGATTTTGTTTTTTCTCCAATAAGCTTACCAATGCGAGCAATAACACTTGGTATACATAGTAAACTTGGTAAACAAAAATCTAACCTTAGTGTAGATCAATTATCTCAAGCATTAGAGCTTACTAGCGATGAGGATACTACGCAAGAAGAGCATAAAATTTTAAAAGGTATTGTGTCTTTTGGTAATACAGATACAAAGCAAGTTATGCGACCTAGATTAGATATTTTTGCTTTAAATATGGACCAAAAGTATAGCGAAATTATCCATGAAATAACTACTAATGGATATTCTAGAATTCCTGTTTATAAGGATAATGTAGATACTATTGAAGGTATTTTATATGTAAAAGATTTATTGCCTCATGTAGAAACTAAAGAGTTCGATTGGACCACTTTACTTAGAGAGCCCTTTTTTGTGCCTGAAAATAAGAAGTTAGACGACTTGATGACGGAATTTCAAGAAAAGAAAGTGCATTTAGCTGTAGTTGTAGATGAGTATGGTGGTACTTCTGGTCTGGTTTCTTTAGAGGATATAATCGAAGAAATAGTTGGAGATATTAGTGATGAGTTTGATGATGAAGACGTACATTATTCTAAACTAGACGATAATAATTATGTATTTGAAGGTAAAACGGCATTAAAAGATTTTTACAAGATTTTAAAACTTGAAGAAGAAACTGTTTTTGAAGATAATAAAGGTGAAGCCGAAACGCTTGCAGGTTTTATTCTACAGATTTCAGGTAGTTTTCCTAGGCAAGCAAGTAAAATACTTTTTGAAGATTACGTATTTACTATTGAAGCTTTAGATAAAAAAAGAATTAAAAGAGTTAAAATAACTATACCTTAAAACAGTCTATATATTTCACAGACTAATTTTTATGAAAATAAACTATAAAAATATTGTTTTAGCAATTTGTTCATTAGGATTATTAGTTTCCTGTAACGAAGATCCTAAACCAAAACCTAAGGCTTATTTAGCATTAGAATATCCAGAAGCTATTTACAAAACGGAAGATATTACAAAAATGCCTTTTACTTTCGATCGTAATGCTTTAGGTAAAAACCTAAAAACTAAAACACTTAAAGGAGAAACTACCAGTTATGGTATTAATATAGAATATCCCAACCTTAAAGGGACGATTTATATTACTTATAAGGCTCTAGAACACAATGAAAAGTTATTAAGGACATATCTTATAAACGCGCAAAATTTTACTCAAGAGCATACGCAAAAAGCCGATGTTATAGATGGTATTGTTTACGAAAACCCAGAACGTAAAGTTTATGGAATGTTTTACGATGTTGGTGGTAATGCAGCTTCACAATCACAGTTTTATGTAACCGATAGTATTAATCATTTTATAACAGGATCTCTTTATTTTTACGCGAAACCTAATTACGATTCTATTCTGCCTGCAGCAAATTATCTACAAAAGGATATTATGAGAATTATGGAGAGTTTAGAGTGGAAGAAATAAACTTATACAAATAAGATTTAAAGATACTATTCAAAATATTAAGCATAAAAAAAACGCGAAACATAAGTTTCGCGTTTTTTATTTATTGTGAGTAATAAATTAATCAGCTAAAATGATTGCCTTATTATCTTTCATTTCTAATGTTCCAGATTTTATTTTTAAAGTTAAAACCTTATTGTCATCAGCATGCGGTATAACACTACCATGTAAATCATCAAAAACAAGATGACTTTGTGTATGTGTGTTTATTTTAACAGTTCCTTCTGCTAAAACAGCTACAATTGCTGCGTGATTATTAAGCATCTGAAACTCTCCATTTAATCCTGGTACAGTTACAGCGTCTACTTCACTACTAAATAAAGTTGCTTCTGGTGATACAATTTCTAAATACATCTTTTAAATTTTATTTAAAAGCTTCCGTGTAAACAGAAGTCTCATTTATATTAATAAGATGCTGAAATAAATTCAGCACTTGCTTTGGCTTAGGCCTCTGCAAGCATTTTCTCTCCAGACTCAATAGCTTCTTCAATAGAACCTTTAAGGTTAAAAGCTGCTTCTGGTAAATGATCTAACTTACCATCCATAATCATATTAAATCCTTTAATAGTTTCTTTAATATCTACTAAAACACCTTTAAGACCTGTAAATTGCTCTGCTACATGGAAAGGTTGAGATAAGAAACGTTGTACACGTCTTGCTCTACCTACAGCCATTTTATCTTCTTCAGATAATTCTTCCATACCAAGAATAGCAATAATATCTTGTAATTCTTTGTAACGTTGTAATAATTCTTTTACTCTCTGTGCACAATCGTAATGCTCATCACCTAAAATATCAGCAGTAAGAATTCTTGAAGTAGAATCTAATGGATCTACCGCAGGATAAATACCTAGCTCTGCAATTTTACGAGATAATACTGTTGTTGCATCTAAGTGAGCAAATGTTGTTGCTGGTGCTGGATCTGTTAAATCATCTGCAGGTACGTAAACCGCTTGTACAGATGTAATAGAACCTCTTTTAGTTGAAGTAATACGCTCTTGCATTGCTCCCATCTCTGTTGCTAATGTTGGTTGGTAACCTACGGCAGAAGGCATACGACCTAATAATGCAGATACCTCTGAACCAGCTTGAGTAAAACGGAATATGTTATCGACGAAGAAAAGTACATCTTTTCCTTGTCCTTCACCTGCTCCATCTCTAAAATATTCAGCAATTGTTAAACCAGATAATGCAACACGTGCACGTGCTCCAGGTGGCTCATTCATTTGTCCGAATACGAAAGTAGCCTTAGACTCTTTCATTATGTTTTTGTCCACTTTTTGAAGATCCCAACCGCCTTCTTCCATAGAATGCATAAAGTCATCACCATACTTGATAATTCCTGACTCTAACATTTCACGAAGTAAATCGTTTCCTTCACGTGTTCTTTCACCTACTCCTGCGAATACAGAAAGTCCACCGTGTCCTTTTGCAATATTGTTAATTAACTCCTGAATTAATACAGTTTTACCTACTCCGGCACCACCAAATAATCCAATTTTACCACCTTTTGCATAAGGCTCAATTAAATCAATTACTTTAATACCTGTAAATAATACTTCTGTAGAAGTTGATAAATCTTCAAATTTAGGTGCGCTTCTGTGAATTGGTAAACCAGCATCACCAGCTTTAGGTAAATCTCCTAAACCATCGATAGCATCACCAATAACATTAAATAAACGTCCGTAAACATCACCACCAACTGGCATTTGAATAGGAGCGCCTGTAGCATTAACTTCTGTTCCTCTACTTAAACCATCAGATGAATCCATAGCAATAGTACGTACTGTATCTTCACCAATGTGAGATTGTACTTCTAATACTAATAATGAACCATCAGCTTTCTTAATTTCTAATGAATCGTAAATTTTTGGAAGTTCAGCACCAGCTCCGAATTCTACATCGATTACTGGACCTACTATTTGTGCAACTTTACCTGTAACTTTTGACATTACTTATCTATTTAATATTATGCGATTTAATTGTTTGAAAACACCTTCGGTTTTCGCGTGCAAAGATAGGGGATTTAATTTAAAATAAAAGTTGTTTCCCAAGCTTTTTATGTATAAAAAAACGCCTTCAATAAGAAGGCGTTTTATATTATGTTGTTTTTTTGTTGTTATTATAACTGAGGAGAGTAGTTTACTCCAAAATCATCAGCCTTAGCAACATTTCCAGAAGCTCTAAAGTTAGAACCGTAAGTGGTATCAATAGCATCTAAGAAAGAATTTGCCATTAAAGCATAACCTCTAGCTGTTAAATGAATACCATCCAAACTTACTAAACCACCAAAAACTAATCTTGTATCCAAATTGTAACTATCAAATTGAACACCTGTTGTAGTTGCTTGTGTTAAAATACTATTTAAGTCTACTAAAGCTAATCCTTTTGCAGAAGCAATAGCTGAAATTGAAGCGTTGTAAGTTGCTGTAGCATTAGCTATTTCTAATTGTTCTGAAGGTAGTAATACCCATTTGTCTTCTAAAGGTAGAGTTATACCTTCTACAGAAAATTGTCCAGCCAATGCTTGAGGTAAACCTTGACCCATTAATACTCCTACATTAGTAGTGTTAACGGTTCCTATTACACTAGAACTAGGTAATACAAATAAATCTTCTGCGGTTGCTTGTCTTGTTTGTCCATAAGTGTTCCCCAAAAGGTTTGCTACTAATGGTGCAGCTGCTGGTGGTAGCCCAAATTGAGCTATAAAAGCAGGGAATGTTGGGCTAGCATTTAATTGTGCTATAATTATTCCTGAGATATCTGCTAAGCTTTCATCTTTTATAACTACTGCGCTTGCTTCTGTTTCAGAAAAAACAATTGCTCTCGCAGGATCTACAGCATTAAATATTGGGTTTAATGCTCCAAATATTGAGTTTAATAAAGGGATTTGTGGACCAAAACTTGAATCTGTTGGATCTAATGGATTGAAAGGTACAGTTGTAAAGTGAGATAAGCTTGTAATATCTGGCAAGTTACCAATAGCTCCTTTAGCTCCATTAGAAGTTAAAGCATTTACAATTGTGTTTAATGAAAAATCAAAAGTTGCATTAGGTGTAATAGGGTTTGTACCGTCACCACCTGTAGTTGCATAGCCTAATACATCATTACCACCAACTTCACTTAGTGTAAAAAATGTTGGATTTTGAGCAGCAGCTAATTCTAACATTGAGGCATCTGGTGTTGCTCCTGTTAATCTTACTGCATATGGATTTGCTAACCCTGCAGATAAGTTTGCTAAATTACCATATCCGGGAGCAATCATATGAAAACTTTTTGCGCCAGGTACTCCAACATTGTTAAAAGGTCCAGTCGGAGGTGATAATAAATCAGTCCCTACAGTTACTGGGCCTATTGCATCCTCTAAAGGAATTGGTCCTGCTCCTCCAAAAACTAATCTTGGATCTTGAATTCTTGAACCTCCAAGGGCTAGTCCTCCATAATTGTCAGACATTAAAGGTTGCGTAAA
This sequence comes from uncultured Lacinutrix sp., assembly GCF_947500605.1. Lineage (GTDB taxonomy): Bacteria > Bacteroidota > Bacteroidia > Flavobacteriales > Flavobacteriaceae > Lacinutrix. Next base: position 280,570 of record NZ_CANMSJ010000003.1, read on the forward strand.
AGTTCCTCCTCCTGCATTAGCAAATTGTTTTGCTAGTGTATTTGGGAAAGAGTTTTCTTGCGATGCAATAAATAAACCACCATCTGTAAATCCTGCTGTAAATGAAGCTCCTAGGGCAACATAGTTTGAAAAGTCTACAGAACCTGCGTTTAATGCTGGTAATACTACTGTAGGTTGTGGTTGCTCATCTAAGAATTCTTCAAAATCTTCTTCATCATTACAGGCTGTTAAACTTACAGCAATTGCTAGAAGCCCTATATATTTTAAGTTTTTAAATGTCTTCATTTTATAAGTTATTAATTGTTAATGATGCGTAGTACATAGATCCTATAAATCCTGTACCAAACGCTGTAAAATACTCGCTACCTGTAAGATTTGTAGCTCCTACTTTTATTACAGATTTTAAACTTGGTACTTTATAGTTTATTTGTGCATCTACTGTATGGAATTCTGGTACAATACCATTTCCAAAAGTTGCTTCCCAGAAATAATCATCGCTAAATCTGTATGATACATTAAAACCGAAGTTTGTAAATACCTCTGTATGACCAAATGAAGCCTTAAATTTATGTTCTGGTGTGTTAAAGTTTGTTTGAAAATCTGGATTAGATGCTCTATCAAAATCTTGTTTTGTAAACGTATAACTTCCGCTTAAATCAAAACCATCAAGTACTTTAGTAGATAAACCAAGTGATGCACCATAAGAATTTACATCTATATCTGAGTTTGTGTAAGCACTGTATGCTTGGTAATCACCATTAGCAATTGCTCCTGCAGATAATGCACCGTCTCCAACTACTCCATAGTAAGGAGATATAACAACTTCTTGAGATATAAAGTCTTGATACTTGTTGTAGTATGTACTAAAATCTACAATTAATTTATCGAATTTACCTCTATAACCAATTTCCATAGAAGTTACTTGTTCTGGCTTAATAATGTTTGGATTTGCAACTTTTAAAGAGTTTACATCTTGAGTGTTAGCGAAATCTTGTACAGAGCTAGCAGAATAAGAATTATTATAAGCGGCTGCACCTGTTTGTGTAATTGTTGCAGGTTGGCCATATCCACCTTGAGCAGGGTTTGTTCCTTGCGCAGCAGTACTTACTTCGAAAGTTCTAACATATCTATTTAAGTTGCTTGGTGCTGAACCTACTAATATTGCTCTACCTGCATCTAGACCTATAAATAAATCTTGAGTAGTTGGGTTTCTAAATCCTGTTTGAACAGAAGCTCTGATATTATGATCTCTATTAAGTGTTAAACCTGCAGATAATCTTGGAGAGAAAAAACCATCGAATAATTCAGACTTATCATAACGTCCAGAAGCCGTTAATTTTAATTTCATATCATTATTAAGTTCTAAATCTTTTTGTATTTGAGTATAAACACCATATTCAGAATATTCAATCGGACCATCTAAATCTGTATATATACTTCCTCCAGAATTTAAATTATATTTTCTATAAGAACCACCAACTTGAATGTCTGCAATATCTACTAAATGACTAAAGTTGTAATTAGCATCACTGTGGAAGTATTTAGAAGCATCTCTAAATTGAGAACCTGTAGCTAAATCTGGATCTTTAATAATTCTATTGAAAGCATTTTTAAACTCTGTAGATCCTGGTAAAAAACGACCTTCGTCTGCAACAGCTCTAGAAGCATCGTGTTTTTGTTGTGTTGTTAAACCTTGAGGGTTTCCAGCTAGTTCTATATTTGCATAATTACCTATGTAATCTCCAAACCAATCTTCATCACTTTTCCATGACCTGTTAATGTTAATTCCGGTAAATACCATATCATAAGAATCACCAGCTTTATCTGAAACTTCGTAAGCTCTAACAAAGAAATTATCATTCTTAACCTCTAATTTGTGTTGTTGTTGAAAGAAGCCATTAATGTTATATCTATTGGTTCCTTGATAAATTGTTGTACCTGTACCAACTTTTCCAACGTAAGAAATTTCTAAACTGTTATCTTCAATTGGTCTATAGTAGAGTCCCCAATCTGCTTTTATACTTTCAGCATTATAATTTGTTAAAGTATTTTCATTATAACCAGTTCTACTTACTTCAACATCTGGAATAAAACCAAGTCCTGATGCAGCTCTAATGTTTGTAGAAACTTCATCTCCATAAACGTTAATACCATCGTAGTTAGTATTAGCACGAGTTCTATTTGGATCAATTTTATCTATTTCACTAGTTGCTTGCCAATCTGTACCTTTTAAGTATCCAAAATTTACTTTTGCAGCAAACTTTTCTGAAAACTTATGTCCCATTGTTATTCCAACATCTGTATATGCATTATCTCCTGCAGCTTCTTGAGAAGTAATACCTCTTTTCAAAGAAACTCTAACACCTTGATGATCGAATGGATTTTTACTTCTCATAAATAAAACACCATTAAATGCATTTGCACCATAAAGAGCTGAAGAAGCTCCAGGCAGCAATTCTACACTTTGCACATCTGTTTCAACCATACCAACTAAGTTTCCAATTGGGAAATTTAAAGCAGGAGTAGAGTTGTCCATTCCGTCTACTAATTGCATAAATCTTGTATTTGCAAATGTTGCGAAACCACGTGTATTTACAGATTTAAAGGTTAAACTATTAGTATTTACATCTACACCTTTAAGGTTTTCTAATCCACCGTAAAAATCTGCAGAAGCTGTGTTTTTAATCTCTTTAAGACCAAAACGTTCAACCGTTACAGGAGATTCGAAAATACGTTCTGGAGTTCTAGAAGCGGAAAGAACCACTTCGTCAAGAACGCTACCTTCTTGTAAAACGAAATTTAATGTTTGATTTTTAGAAGTTACATCCATTGTTTCTGTAGAAAAACCAACACTACTAGCTTGAACAGAAAATGGAGGATTACTATCTGTTTTTAATGTAAATTGACCATCAAAATCACTTACATTTCCCGAAGATGTTCCTGTTACTATAACATTTGCGCCAGGAATTGGAGTTCCATTATTGTCCATAACAGTACCACTTATTGTGGTTTGTGCAAAAGCAAACGCGCAAAACAGCAACAATACAATTGATAAGTTTGTTCTCATTTTTTAGATTTAGTTAATTTAATATAAGCCAATATACGTTTTTTAACTATATCTTAAAAAAAAGTTAACAAAAATTATGCGTGCATAATAAAAATATAAAAAAAAACACCGTCTTTTTTTATACTAATGATAAAAAAAACGGTGTTTTTTAAGTATTTGATAATTTAGGCCTATTCTCTTAAAATAGTATTAACAGGTGTTATTCTACTGTAACAGACTTAGCTAAATTTCTAGGTTGATCTACATTTTTATCAAGCATTACTGCTATATGATAAGATAACAATTGTAAAGGAATGGTAGTTAACAACGGTGTTAAAGACTCTATCGTTTCTGGTACCTCAATAACATGGTCAGCAAGATGTTTTACATCTTCATCTCCTTCTGTTACAATACCAATAATTTTTCCTTTACGTGATTTTATTTCTTGAATGTTACTTACTACCTTTTCATAGTGTCCTTTTTTTGTAGCAATTACAAAAACTGGCATTTGATCATCTATTAGAGCAATAGGTCCATGTTTCATTTCTGCAGCTGGATAACCTTCAGCATGAATATAAGAAATTTCCTTTAATTTTAAAGCACCTTCTAATGCTACTGGGAAATTATAACCACGACCTAGATATAAACAGTTTTTTGCATCTTTATAAGTTTGAGCTACTGTTTTTATATGTTCGTCTTGTAATAAAGCTTTTTCTACTTTACTCGGGATAAGTTCTAGTTCTTGTAAATGAAGCTGGAAATCGGATTTAGAAATAGTACCTTTTTCTTTAGCTAACTTAAGAGCTATCAATGTAAGTACAGTAATTTGTGTAGTAAAAGCTTTTGTAGATGCTACACCTATTTCAGGTCCAGCATGAGTATAAGCTCCCGCGTGTGTTTCTCTTGCAATAGATGAACCAACAACGTTACAAACACCAAAGACAAATGCACCTTTAGATTTTGCTAATTTAATAGCTGCTAAAGTATCTGCAGTTTCTCCAGACTGTGAGATAGCAATAACAACATCTTTTTCTGTAATTACAGGATTTCTATATCTAAATTCTGATGCATATTCTACTTCAACAGGGATTCTAGCTAAGTCTTCGAATATATATTCTGCAACTAAACCAGCATGCCATGATGTACCACAAGCAATAATAATAATTCTGTTTGCATTAATTATGCGTTCAAGATTATCATCTATACCGGCCATTCTTATTATGCCTTCTTTTACTAACATCCTTCCGCGATAAGTGTCTTTTATAGCTTCAGGTTGTTCGTGTATTTCTTTTAACATAAAGTGATCGTAACCACCTTTTACTATTTGTTCTAAGTTAAGTTGTAACTCTTGAATGTAAGGGGCAACTAAAGAATCATCTTTAATTTTTCTAATTTTTATTCCTTTTTTTAAACGCACAACAGCCATTTCCTCATCTTCGAGGTATATTGCTTTTTTTGTGTATTCTAAAAAAGGTGTTGCGTCACTGGCAATAAAAAATTCATCTTCTCCTACACCAATTGCAAGTGGGCTACCTAATTTAGCTACTACAATTTCGTCTGGCTTATTTTTATCGAAAACGGCAATAGCATACGCACCAATAACTTGGTTAAGTGCTATTTGTACAGCTTTACCTAGCTTTACTTTTTCGTTCTTTTTTACATCTTCGATAAGGTTTATTAATACTTCTGTATCTGTGTCAGAAGTAAAAGTGTATCCTCTTTTTATAAGTTCTTTTTTTATTGAAGCGTAGTTTTCAATAATTCCGTTATGAATTATTACTAGCTCACCAGAATTAGAATAATGAGGGTGAGAGTTAACATCGTTTGGAACTCCATGTGTAGCCCAACGTGTATGACCTATACCTACAGATCCACTAGTTTGCATTCCTTCGTTAATCTTACTTTCTAGATCTGCTACCTTACCTTTTGTTTTAGATAATTTTATGTTTTCTCCATCGTACAAAGCAATTCCTGCACTATCATAACCTCTATATTCTAGTCTTTTTAATCCTTCAAGAATAATAGGATACGCTTCTTTTTTGCCTATATAGCCAACTATACCACACATATATATTTAATTTTCTGGTTCTGTGTAAAAAATTTCAAACTCTGCTCTTAATGGCGTATCGACATTGTCACTGTATCCATGTAAAATTGTTCCTTTAGGACTTAAAATACTTGTACTAGGTATCATGTCTAATGTGCTATCGTCATCATCATTATTTACTCCTTGAATTGTAGATCCAGAAGTCACATTAATATTATTTACTAGAAACAATCCTAATTTAACATTCGTAGAATCGTTTTGTAAAATATTTGTAATGTGTGATGTTAAACGAATCTTGTATTTTACTCCATTATCCTCGGAATCTCTTTCTAGTGTTTCTGAAAACAAAATTTTTGAAAATTCAGGTTGCGCAGTGTTAGTTGTTCCATCTAAGAAATAATCTATAATTGGAGCATTGTTTTTAAGATCGTAAAGTGTAACTCGATCAGGTTCGTCTCCTTCTACAAGGTCTTTGTTTACATAAAATACTAAGTTAGCTTCGTTAATTAACCATTTGCCATTTTTGCTAACAAAATAATCAAGAGAAGGGACTAAATCACCGTCTTCATTTTGTATGTCTCCAGAGAATAAATCTATTACAGCCATTGATCCATCTGTGCCTTGTAGGTATAGGTTGTCTTCATCACCGTCATGATCAACTGCATTAATTTGATTAAATGTATTTACAATATTACCATTAAATTCTAAAGTGTATTCTGTTGTATCGTAAGTTTCTCCTGCTGCTTCTGCATTTTCTTCTTCAAGATTTGTGTAATCGAAAACTATACTTCCTGAATCGAAATTTAAATAAGTTAAACTTCCGTTAGGGTTTGTTTCGTCTACAGGAACAACTTTTATAATTAAGCCTCTAAAGAAATCTTTAAAATTACTTTGCGTACTTAATATTTCGCTATCTTGATTGTCAAAGAAAATACTTTCCCAAAAAGAAACATTGTTGTTACTAGAATTTGGACCAGCGTCTAAAAGATTTAGTCTAATTCCTGGAGTGATACGCTCAATAACTTCTTCTCCATCAATTATTTCAGAAACTGTATGCTCACTAGCACTTATTTTGAAATTTTCATCAGTATAAATTAAATCTGCAGCTGTTGAAACAGATTCAAATAAATCTCCTTGATTAGAAAAGTAAGATTGTGTGGTTTCAAAGTCTGAACTTGGATCTAAATCTCTAAGCACATAATTACTTCTATAGATGTATAATTTAAATTCTTGATCTGTATCACCGTAAATAGAGTCTAAAGTGTAAGTGTTATCACCGTCGGCATCTGTGCTTTCTAGAGTAGAATAATATGGGATGTTAAGCCAAACAGATTCGATAGTTCTATTTATGTTACCAAAATCAGGGTTGTATGTTAACGGTGCAACTTGAGAAATAACACTAGCTACAGTTGCACCAAAACCATTAGTTGGGTTTTTGTAAACACCAAAAACTTTTCCATTTAAATTATTTGTTTGTACACCTTTTTCATCATTTAACCCTCCAGAAAAAGGAGTGAAATTTTGAGTTTTTGCTGTAAATGGGAATAATTTACTTGTAGCTTCAAAGTTTTTTATACCTTGAATATTACTTTCTATATTAGTAAAATCGTTATCACAAGATATAGAAATTACTAAAATTAAGCCAAGTAGGGCGACAGACTTGAGGCTTTTAATCATTTTTTTCATAAAATATTTTTCTTCGTGTATTATAAAACACTTTCATTATAAAAAGTTGTGTATGCCTCAGCAAACTCATCTTTTTCTTTATAATCTAAAACAGGCTTGTCTGCTTTTGCTAGGTAATCTTCTAGTTCTTTAGGGATTTCGTTAGAGCCAATTATTAAAGCATCTGAGTTGTCTATAGCAACCTTCATTAAATTATTGTAAGTAGGCTTTTCTAGCATTTTTATTGCATCCTTATCGATGTTATCGAAAGCTACTTTATTAATTAGGTCTTTATTTAACGTATCGTCAAAGCTTTGATTGTATACCGAGGTAACAATTTTACTTTCGTTAAATAGAGGTTCGTCTTTATAAAACTGCTTTAAGTATAGTGGTAGTAAAGAAGCAAGCCATCCATGCACATGAATAATGTCTGGAGACCAATTTAATTTTTTAACAGTTTCAATTACTCCTTTAGCAAAGAAAATGGCACGTTCATCATTATCTGAAAACAATTTTCCGTCTTCATCAGTTAACGTTGCCTTTCTTTTAAAGTATTCATCATTATCAATAAAATAAACCTGAATACGCTCTTTTGGTATAGATGCAACTTTAATAATAAGTGGCATATCTAAATCATTAATCACTAAATTAATTCCAGAAAGTCTTATTACTTCGTGTAATTGATGTCTTCTTTCGTTAATGTTTCCATATCTAGGCATGAATATTCTAATTTGTCCTCCCTGTTGGTTTACCATTCTTGGAGTTTCAAACGACATTGAAGAAATCTCTGTTTCTGGTAAATATGGTACTACTTCAGACGACACATATAATATTCTCTTATCTTTCATACGTTAGTTTTATTCGATTTATGTTCTGGTTTTTCTGTTTTTTCTTTTAGGCTGAAACACTTAAAAAGTAATTCAACATTAAAAAATGAAATTAAAAAACACGCAAAAGTACAAAATTTTATGCAGTTTGCGACTAATATATTATGTTTGCAACCGTTAATTTTATATTAAATATGATTGTTTGCACTAATAAATCTGAAATTCAAGTCCTCATTTCTAAGGAAAAGGAAAAAGGAACAACCTTTGGTTTTGTGCCAACTATGGGAGCTTTACATAATGGACACATGTCTTTGGTAAAAAGAGCATTGCAAGAAAATAATCTTTGTGTGGTTAGTATTTTTGTAAACCCAACGCAGTTTGATAATGAAGAGGATTTAAAAAAATACCCAAGAACTTTAGAGCGTGATGTTGAGCTTTTAAAAACGGTTTCTAATAAAATTCTGGTTTATGCTCCAAGTGTTAATGATATATACGAAGGGAATACAAAATCTGAACATTTTAGTTTTGATGGCTTAGAATTCGAAATGGAAGGTAAGTTTAGACAGGGCCATTTTGATGGTGTTGGTACTATTGTTAAAAGACTTTTCGAGATTGTAACTCCTAATATTGCTTATTTTGGAGAAAAAGATTTTCAGCAACTGGCAATAATAAAAAAACTTGCTCAAAAATATAATATTCCCGTTACTGTAAAAGGTTGTGATATTTATAGAGAAGATAATGGTTTAGCTTATAGTTCTAGAAACGAGAGACTAAAACCAGATTATAAAAATGCAGCACCTTTTATTTTTAAAACACTAACCGCTGCCAAAGAAAAATTTGGCACAAAAAGTGCTAAAGAAGTAACAGAGTGGGTAGAGAAACAATTTGCAAAAAACAAATTCTTAGAACTTGAATACTTTATTATTGCCGATATTGCAACTCTAAAAACAGTAAAAAGAAAGTCTAAATCTAAAACGTATCGTGCGTTTGTTGCTGCTTATGCAGATGATATTAGATTAATAGATAATTTAGCACTTAATTAATTAACTTTGCACCATGCAAATACAAGTAGTAAAATCAAAAATTCACAGAGTAAAAGTAACAGGCGCAGACCTTAATTATATTGGTAGTATTACTATTGATGAAGATTTAATGGATGCCGCTAATATTGTACAAGGTGAAAAAGTTCAAATTGTAAATAATAATAACGGAGCTCGATTAGAAACTTATGCCATTCCTGGACCAAGAAACAGTGGAGAAATAACGCTTAATGGTGCAGCGGCAAGATTAGTTTCTCCTGGAGATGTACTTATATTAATTACTTACGGTTTTATGGACATAGAAGAGGCTAAAACATTTAAGCCCTCATTAGTGTTTCCAGACGAAGCAACTAATTTGTTGAAATAATAAATGAGTAAATCAATACTTAAAATATTAAAAATCACGCTCCCAATTTTATTGGGAGTTTTTTTAATATGGTATTCGCTATCAAAACTATCTTTTCAAGAGCTTTTAGGTTACTTTAAAACAGCTGATTACACCTACATCCTATTGGGTGTTTTTTTTGGTTTATTAAGTCACTTATCTCGAGCATACAGGTGGCTTTTTATGTTAGAACCTTTAGGTTATAAAATAAAATTAGGTAATAGTATAATGGCTGTATTTGCCACCTATTTAATAAATTATACTATACCTAGAGCTGGAGAAGTAGCGCGTGCATCTATACTTACTAATTACGAAGGTGTCCCTTTCGAAAAAGGATTTGGAACCATTGTAGCAGAGCGTATTGCAGATCTTTTAATGATGTTAGTAATTATAGCTATTACATTGTTTTTAGAGTTCGATTTTATCTATAATTTTTTAACCGAAAAGTTTAATCCTACCAAAATTATCTTTGCTTTTTTAATACTTGTCATTGCTGCTTTATTTTTTATTTTCTATATAAAACGAAGCACATTTGCGTTAGCAATAAAAATTAAAACCTTTGTAAATGGTTTAATAGAAGGCGCTTTAAGTATTTTTAAAATGAAGAAAAAATGGGCATTCATATTTCATACTATCTTTATTTGGAGTATGTATGTGCTTATGTTCTATGTCACAACTTATGCAATACAAGGTTTAAATCCTATTCCTTTTGGAGCTGTTTTAATAGGTTTTATTTTGGCGAGTTTTAGTATAGCTGCCACAAATGGAGGTATTGGTTCTTATCCAGAAGCTATAGTTATTGCCTTTTTATTATTTAGCTTGCCAGAAGACCCAAGTCGTGCATTTGGATGGATTATGTGGACTTCGCAAACGGTAATGATTATCATTTTAGGAGGTTTATCACTATTATTTCTCCCTATTTACAATCGAAAGAAATAATTTGTACATTGCATTTTAATTTTATAAATACTACTATGAAACGTATATTATACCTTTTCGTTATATTTTTTTCTGCACAATTTATTGGTGCACAAGTCACTTATAAAAATTTTAATTCCGAAAAACTAGGTGAAGCTAGAGAAGTTAAAATTCAATTACCAAGAAGTTACAATACCAGTGATAAAAGCTATCCAGTAGTTGTTGTTTTAGATGGTGATTACATGTTCGAAATTGTTGCAGGAAATGTAGAATACGCATCTTATTGGGAAGATATTCCAGAAGCTATAGTGGTTGGAATTAATCAATTCGATAAGAGAGATAGCGATACTATGTACTCTCTATTAAATTCTTTGCCAGAAGAAACAGGAGCAGCTTTTTTCGATTTTATAGGTATGGAATTAATGCCTTACATAGAAAAAACATATAGAACAGAAAAGTTTAAAGTAGCAGTAGGACATGGTATTACAGCAAACTTTATAAATTATTATTTATTTAAAGAAATACCTTTATTTAATGCTTATGTAAGTTTAAGTCCAGAATTAGCTCCCGATATGCAAATGTTTTTAACCGAAAAACTATCAGGTGTTGAAACTAAAACATTCTATTATTTAGCAACGTCTAACAATGATATTAAAGATGTTAGAACTAAAACAGAAGCTTTAAATAAAGCAATTAAAAGTATAGATAATAAAAACGTGCTTAGCGCTTTCGATAATTTCGACGGTCCAACACATTATTCTCTTCCTGCATACGCTATTCCAAAAGCTTTAGAAAGTATTTTCTTTGTTTTTAAGCCTATATCTAAACAAGAATATAAAGACACTATTTTAAAACTAGAAACATCTCCGGTAGATTATTTGGAAGAAAAATATGCTGCTATCGACGATTTATTCGGGATAGATAAAACAATATTAGTAAATGATTTTAGAGCTATTGCGGCAGCAATAAATAAGTCTAAAAAGTTTGAGTATTTCGAGCCTTTAGGAAAGTTAGCCAGAAAACATTATCCAAATACACTTTTAGGAAACTATTATTTAGGACGTTATTACGAAGAAACCGGATCTACAAAAAAAGCTATGAAAACATACCAGTCTGCTTACATCTTAGAAGAAATTGGAGGTATTACTAAAGATCATGTTTTAGAGCTTTCAGAACAAATTAAAGCTGATTTCGGATACTAAATAAATATGTTTTTCGCTTTCGCGGAAGAAATAACTAACTAAATAAAAGTGTTTTTGCTGTTAATACAGTTGTAAAACAAAACCAGTTATGGCTAAAGTTAAAACTACGTTTTTTTGCCAAAGTTGTGGCACGCAATATTCTAAATGGCAAGGACAATGTACAGCTTGTAAAGAGTGGAATACTATTGTAGAAGAAGTTATTCAAAAACCAGAAAAGAGCGATTGGAAAACACCTTCAAACACAAAATCGCGAGCTTCTAAACCTTTAAGAATTAAAGAAATTGATTCAAGTAAAGAAGCAAGGTTAGATACTTTAGATGCCGAGTTTAATCGTGTTTTAGGTGGCGGTATTGTTCCAGGTTCATTAACACTTTTAGGAGGAGAACCAGGAATTGGAAAGAGTACATTATTACTTCAAATCTCTTTAAAACTACCATATAAAACGCTTTATGTCTCAGGTGAAGAAAGTCAGAAACAGATTAAAATGCGTGCTGAGCGTATAAATCCTAATAACGACAGTTGTTATATTCTTACTGAAACTAAAACGCAAAATATCTTCAAACAAATTGAAGCTTTAGAGCCAGATATTGTTATTATCGATTCTATTCAAACATTGCATAGCGATTATATCGAATCTTCTAGCGGAAGTATCTCTCAAGTAAAAGAGTGTACTACAGAGCTAATTAAGTTTGCAAAAGAAACCAATACACCAGTTATATTAATTGGTCACATTACTAAAGATGGTAATATAGCAGGACCTAAAATATTGGAGCACATGGTAGATACTGTGTTGCAATTTGAAGGAGATAGAAATCATGTTTTTAGAATTTTAAGAGCTCAAAAAAACCGTTTTGGTTCCACTCATGAACTAGGTATATACGAGATGCAAGGCTCAGGTTTGCGAGAAGTAAGTAATCCTAGTGAAATTTTAATTTCTAAAAAAGACGAAGAACTTTCAGGTAATGCTATTGCAGCAACTTTAGAAGGTATGCGACCATTAATGATAGAAGTACAAGCCTTGGTAAGTACTGCTGTTTATGGAACACCGCAACGTAGCGCAACAGGATTCAATGCTAAACGATTAAATATGCTTTTAGCAGTTTTAGAAAAACGAGCAGGTTTTCGTTTAGGAGCAAAAGATGTATTTTTAAACATTACAGGTGGTATTAACGTAGATGATCCGGCTATAGATTTAGCAGTAGTAGCTTCTATATTATCTTCAAACGAAGACGAAGCATTGCCTTCAAATTATTGTTTTGCAGCAGAGGTTGGTTTGTCTGGAGAAATTCGTCCAGTTCAACGTGTGGAACAACGTATTCTTGAGGCAGAAAAACTTGGTTTTTCAACTATTTTTGTTTCAAAATATAATAAAATATCACTTAAAGATACAGAGATAAAAATTCAATTAATTTCTAAAATTGAAGATTTGGTAGACTTTATTGTGTAAAAGTGTCTAAGCAAATTAAGTTGCCGAAACCAACTTAATAATTATTAAATCAGGTAGTTGGTCGTTTTTAGTTTAAAAATGCGTTAATGCATAAACTAAACGGTAATTTATGTATTTAATCGAATAATAAATGTTTGTATTTGTTATTTAAACTAATATTGTGGTTGCTTTTTACCTTTGACTCCCCAAGTCTATTGGAAATTAATGATTTAACCTATGAATACAACACTACTTAAGAGTGCTTTTTTAGTACTTTTCTTCTTTTTGATAAATAATATTTACTCACAATGTAATAATTGTGATGTTGTAGGTCCTACAACAGGCAATTTTGTTTTTGCGAGTAATACTAAAACTTGTTTTACAGCAAATGCAACACTTACCGATGTTACTTTTCATGATAATAGTTCGGTTTGTATTGCACCAGGTATAACAGTAACTATAAATGGTACTATAGTAACAACGATAAATACCAGCGTAGATATTGATGTACAGGGTTCTTTTATTATTTTTCAACCTGTTGAATTTAAAAGTGAACTAGATTTATTTGTTTCGGCAACGGGATATTTAAAAACTGGATCCTCTGGAAATGTAGATTTTGATTTGAATAGTTCAGGAGCTAATAGTATTGTAAATTATGGCTTAATAGAAATGGGAGCTTTAAAATTTGATAGCCCTTCTGCTAATAATTTCATTGAAAATTTTGGGACTTTCAATATTAATAAAGACATAGTATTAGAAGGTGCAACTAACCTTAGAAATAGAGGTGATTTGAATATAGGACTAAGTTTTGTTTTTAAGTCTAATGTTATATTTAGTAATTGTGGTAATGTAACTACAGAACAAGGATTTGATTTAGATGGAGGAAAGATAATTAATACTGGACTTTTTATAACAGAATCGGGGACTATTGTCTTTAATGGAGGTATGTTAGAAAATTATGCAACTATGGATCTTAATTCTGGTATGAATATGTCTTCAAGTTCTGATTATCTTTATAATGAAGGAGAAATGACAATTAAAAGTGCTGTTAATGTTACAAATGGCGTTTTTGCAGGTCCAACCAGTAACTCTAAACTTGGATATATAAGATTTGGACAAAAAGCTACTTTTAATAGTGGTACAATAGGCCCAAACCTTGATTTGGAGTATTATCCAGGTACTAATCCTGCTGCTAAAGCTAATGTGTATCAAAATTTTAACAACTCTACAGAGTTAGCAAATGTTTCTAAAGCTTGTATTGCTTATGGTAACTGTTCACAAACTCTAATGTTAGATAATGATTGTAGAAATTTTGACGGAACACTAATTGATTATTGTGTAGATGGTGCTATTTTAGGTACAGCAACTACTAATGATCCAGATGGAGATGGGTTAAATAACAGTTGTGATCTTGATGATGATAATGATGGTATACTAGACTTTGACGAATGTGGAAGAGTAGAATTTAGTGCTTTTTCTGTTACAAACGGAAACACTCAAACCTTTAACTTGACTGCTTCAACAGGTGGTTATGTAATTGATATTTCTTCGATAGACAATAGTTTTAATTTAATTATAAACGGTACCAAATTAGTGCCTGATGAAATTCAGTTTGATAATACGTGGGCATATACAACTGGAGAGTCTTTAGTACGTTTTGCTTCAGATAATTCTTTATATGGTCAGTCTGGTAATTCTAATGTTTGGTCAATAAATTATAATAATAGTAATCCGTTATTCATTTCATTAAGAATTTTTATATCTCCAAACGGAGAAGTTTCTATTCAGGGAAAACGTACAGCAACTTCAATATTAGAAGATTTAATTATAGACCCATCTCATCCACAGTTTAATACAATAACATGGAATTCGTCTGCAACAAATACTGTTAAGGTTACACAAAAAGTTCAAGGACCTACATTTTTGTATGCAACGGGTTATGGCTTAAATTGTAGTAATGATTTAGATGGAGATAATATCCCAGATTTTATTGACATAGATAGTGATAATGACGGTATTCCAGATAATGTAGAAGCTCAAACAACAATAGGTTATATTGCTCCAAGTGGTAATGGTGCATCAATGATAGATGCAAATAATGATGGAGTTGACGATAATTATGGAGAAGGCTTTGTAAACATAGAAGATACAGATGGAGATGGTACTCCAGACTATTTAGATTTAGATTCAGACAACGATCAAATGTTGGATATTGAAGAAAATGGAATGGCTAATGTAGCAAGTGGTGTAGATACAGATTTAGATGGTTTAGATGATTCTTTTGAAGGATCTAATGTTAATGATTTAGATTATAACGATGAGATAGACGATCCAACTAATTTAGCAGTTTTACCAGATGCAGATGGAGATTTATTTACAGTTGGTGATTTAGATTATAGAGATGTTTTTAATGTTAATCCACCATCTTCAGCAACTATCGATTTCGATGGAATAGATGATTATTTAGATACAGCACCTTACATAGAAAACTGGACAGCAGGAACAGTTATGGGATGGGTAAAAATTGGTCATACTTCAAGTGGGAACCTTCCAAATTTATATAGTGTTGCAGGTCAGGAAAATATGAGGTTATACGTAACTAATGGTAGGACACCTGCTTTTTATGTTATTACTCAAGATCAAGTAACAGCTTCTAGTAACTATCCTTCTAATATACAGGTTCAGCCAGATTCGTCATTAGGTATTAAATTAGAAAATGATCTATGGTATCATTTAACAGGAGTATTTAATTCTTCAGACCAAACAGTTAAATTGTATTTAAATGGAGAATTGGTTGGTACAACAACAGATTCAAGATTAAATTCTGAACTTTTAACTAAAAATTTTAATGGAACTCCTCATATTTATTCACAAAGAGGATTTACAATAGGACGATATCCAACAAATACAAGCACAGCTGGTTTTGGTCATTTTAAAGGAGATATTGATGAAGTTAGAATTTTTGATTCTGCATTAACAAACGATCAAATAAAACAAATGGTATATCAAGAAATTGAGAATAACTCAGGAGTTTTAAGAGGTACTGTTATACCAAAAAATATTCAAGATTTTAGTACTTCAGAAAAGGTATTATGGAGTCGTTTAAAAGGATATTACCCAATGTCTAACATAATTAGTAATACAACATCTGATTATTCCGAAAATAATAATAACTTAGAACTTCATAATATTACAAGCGTTCAAGAGCAAACAGCTCCAATGCCTTATCAAACGATAGTAGATGGAAATTGGTCAACAACAGCAACATGGCTTCATGGTAATGTTTGGGATATTACAGATGAAGTAAACAATAAAGATTGGTCTATTGTAAATATAAAAAACAATGTAAATACTGCTGTAAATCATACAACATTAGGTTTATTTGTTGATGCAAATCAAGAACTAGAAATCGCAGATAATGAACTTAAAAACACTTGGTATTTAGAATTAAATGGGTTTATAGATTTAGAAAATGAATCTCAATTAATTCAAACAAACGAGAGCGATTTAATAGTTGGTACTAATGGTAAACTAGAAAGAGACCAGCAAGGAACAGAAAACTTGTATACTTATAATTATTTTTCATCTCCAGTACATTCTAGCAATCCAGATACAACAGTCGACGGAAACGAAAGTTACACTATAGAGAGTGTAATGATGGATGGAACAGATTCTAATAATCCAGTACCAATTGATTTTGTTGGTGGTTATAATGGTGATAATACTAGTTCTCCTATTAAAATAGCTCGTTACTGGTTATGGAAATATGGTAATCTTGCAACAGACTACTATAATTGGGAGCATGTACTTGAAACTGGTAGTTTAAAAGTAGGAGAAGGTTATTCTATGAAAGGACCAGGAACTGGAGCTGTTTCAAATGAGCAAAATTATACTTTTACAGGTAAGCCAAATAATGCTACTATATTATTGCCAATAAGTGCAAATAACACTTATTTAGTTGGTAATCCATACGCTTCAGCAATAGACGCTAATGCTTTTATTTTAGATAACCTTAACCTTACAGGAGAACTTTATTTCTGGGAGCATTTTGCAGGAGGAACACATAATACCTTAGAGTATCAAGGCGGTTATGGAGTTTATAATCTCTCTGGAGGAGTTCCTGCAATTCAGCATGACTATACAACAGGAGGAACAGATGGATCGGGAGGGACTGGTATAAAGACTCCACAACGTTACGTACCTGTAAGTCAAGGTTTCTTTGTAGAGGGCTCAAGTTCTGGAGATATTAAATTTGAAAATGATCAAAGAGTTTTTGTTAAAGAAACAGGAAATATAAATTCATGGTTTTTTAAAAATAGCACTAATAAGTCTACCAATACTAATAACGATTCTGCTATAGAAGATTTAAGACCTAAGTTTAGATTTGGCTTTAAATCACCAGAAACTTATAATAGACAAATTCTTTTAACTATTGATGAGAATGCTACTATCGACTATAATTGGGGGTACGATGGAAAAATAAACGAAAGTAATAGTGAAGATATGTATTGGGAATTTGCAAATGATAAATTCTTAATACAAGGAACAAATGAAACCCTACCTACAACAGCGCTACCACTAACAGTTAAAACTGTAAATGGAGGTATTATAGAAATAGGTATAGATGCTTTAGAAAATGTAGATCCATTATTAGACATTTACTTAAAAGACGGTAGTACATATCATAATCTTAGAGAAGCTAAGTATACAACAACTGTAGATTTAGGAGAAATTACAAATCGATTTAGTATTGTGTTTACACAAGATCCTACGAGTTTGTCAACCGATGAATTTGAAGAGAATAATAATTTAACCGTATTTGTAAAAAACAATTCAGTTTTAACAATTTCTAATCCTTCAAACAAGGAGATAAATACTGTCCAGGTAATAAATATGCTAGGTCAAACAGTATTAGAACAAGAGGTTAATACTTCAATTAATAGAATTGAAATTCCAATACAATTACAAACAGGAACTTATATTTTTAATATAAAGTCTACAAATTTTGTTATTACTAAAAAAGCTATAATTAATTCTAATTAAATCGATATTTTTATGTAATAGTATTAATAGCTAAAAACATATTTCTTATTATTGTTTATTAAATAAGAATTATGAATAAACTCTTTTTTATACTGTCTTTTTTAACGCTAAACTTAGCACTTGCCCAAGACCAAGAAGCAACCTTGTTTTTTAGAGATGGAACATCATTAAAAGGGTACGCAAGTATTAAAGATAATTGGATAATACTGTTTAGATTAACCTTAGAAGACGATCCTGATGAATGGAAGGATATCATGGTAAAAGCTATAACATTTCACGGTTTTGATAAAGATGTAATGTGTGAGTATCAATATTTAAAAGCAGATTTGTCTTATCCATTATTACTAGAAGTCATTGAAAAAGGGAATGTAAACCTTTATAAAACAATTGATTATTATCGTTATATTACAAGAGAGTTATTTTCAAATGACGATAAGTTTGGAGGCTCTTATATAGAGGTGTCTAAAAAAAATAAAAACCATTATTATATAAAAAAGCCAGAGCAAGAGTTAATTACTAAACTTAATAATGGTTTTTATAACAAGGAAGCAACTAAATTCTTCGAAGACTGCCCGAGTTTGGTTAGTAAAATAAACAGCGAAAAATACACAAAAAAAAGAGCTATAAAAATTGTTGAATTTTATAATGATTTGTGTGACGATGAAATTTTTGTTGAAGATTAAATGATTTGAAGCGTATTTCTGTTAATTAATTATAACCTCTTTTTTACTAAAATTCCTTAATTTCGCTTTTCTTATTAGAAACAGGTCAAATGCTTAGTAATTTGACGATTAGCAATAGCTTATATTGCTTTATTAAACCTGATTTTATAAGAAGATATTACGAACTGAAGAAATTAGAAAAAATGAGCGCAGGATTCCCTGAATATAAAGGACTTAACTTACCAAACGTTGCAGAAGAAATTTTAGCATACTGGCAAGAAAACAACATTTTTGAAAAAAGTGTAACTACAAGAGAAAACGCAGAACCTTATGTGTTTTTCGAAGGTCCACCAAGTGCAAATGGTTTACCAGGAGTACACCACGTATTAGCACGTGCCATTAAAGATATTTTTCCACGTTATAAAACCATGAAAGGTTACCAAGTTAAGCGTAAAGCTGGTTGGGATACACACGGTTTACCAATAGAATTAGGTGTAGAGAAAGAATTAGGTATTACCAAAGAAGATATTGGTAAAACCATTTCTGTAGAAGATTATAATGCAGCTTGCCGTAAAGCAGTAATGCGTTATACAGATGTTTGGAATAACCTAACACAAAAAATGGGTTATTGGGTAGATATGGAAGATCCGTATGTTACTTACGAGCCTAAATACATGGAAACAGTTTGGTGGTTATTAAAAGAAATATACACTAAAAAACTAATGTATAAAGGCTATACTATTCAGCCTTATTCACCAAAAGCAGGAACCGGTTTAAGTTCTCACGAGGTTAACCAGCCAGGTGCTTACCAAGATGTAACAGACACAACTATTGTTGCTCAGTTTAAAGCTATAGAAAGTACATTGCCAGATTTCTTACAAAATGAAGGCGATATCCATTTTACTGCATGGACTACAACACCTTGGACATTGCCAAGTAATACAGCATTAACTGTTGGACCAAAAATTGATTATGTTTTAGTTGAAACATATAACCAATACACATTCAAACCTATGAATGTTATTTTGGCAAAAGCTTTAGTTAACAAACAGTTTGATGGAAAATTTAAACGCGTTGAAGAAAAACCAGCGCTTTTAGAGTATAAAGACGGAGACAAGAAAATACCATATTTTGTTGTAAAAGAATTTTTAGGTAAAGATCTTGTTGGTATTGAATACGAACAATTATTACCATACGCTTTACCAAACGATAATCCTCAAGATGCCTTTAGAGTAATTGCAGGAGATTTTGTAACTACAGAAGATGGTACTGGAATAGTACATACAGCACCTACTTTTGGTGCAGACGATGCCTTGGTAGCAAAGCAAGCAGTTCCAGAAATCCCGCCAATGTTGGTAAAGGATGAGAACGATAACTTAGTACCACTTGTAGATTTACAAGGTCGTTTTAGACCAGAGATGAAAGAGTTTGGTGGTAAGTATGTTAAGAACGAATATTATGCAGATGGTGAAGCTCCAGAACGCTCAATAGATGTTGAATTAGCGATTAAATTAAAAGAAGAAAATAAGGCCTTTAAGGTTGAGAAATATAAGCACAGTTACCCACATTGTTGGCGTACAGATAAACCGATCCTTTATTACCCATTAGATTCTTGGTTTATTAAAGTTACCGATGTAAAAGGTAGAATGCACGAGTTAAATACAAGCATTAACTGGAAACCTGAGTCTACAGGAACAGGACGTTTTGGTAACTGGTTAGCAAACGCAAACGACTGGAATTTATCTCGATCTCGTTATTGGGGAATTCCATTACCAATTTGGAGAACAGAAGATGGTAAAGAAGAAATTTGTATTGGTTCTGTTGAAGAATTAAAAGCTGAAATGAAAAAAGCAGTTACTGCTGGTGTTTTAGCTGAAGATATTTTTGCAGATTTTGAAGTAGGAAACAATTCTGAAGAAAACTATGCGAAAATAGATTTACATAAAAACATTGTTGATGAAATTGTATTAGTATCGGCAAGCGGACAACCAATGAAACGTGAAAGCGATTTAATAGATGTTTGGTTCGATTCTGGTTCTATGCCATATGCACAATGGCACTATCCTTTTGAGAATAAAGATAAAATAGACCAAAACAAAGCATTCCCAGCCGATTTTATTGCTGAAGGAGTAGACCAAACACGTGGTTGGTTTTACACGCTTCACGCTATTGCAACTATGGTTTTCGATTCTGTAGCGTATAAAAACGTAGTGTCTAACGGATTAGTGTTAGATAAAAATGGACAGAAAATGTCTAAACGTTTAGGTAATGCAACAGATCCATTTGAAACTCTTGACACTTACGGAGCAGATGCTACACGTTGGTATATGATTTCAAATGCAAATCCATGGGATAATTTAAAATTCGATTTAGAAGGAATAGAAGAGGTAAAGCGTAAGTTTTTCGGAACACTTTATAACACGTATTCTTTCTTTCAACTCTATACAAATATTGATGAGTTTACGTATTCTGAAGCAGATATTGCATTAGAAGATAGACCAGAAATTGATAGATGGATACTTTCTGAGTTAAACACATTAATTCAAAGAGTAGACGAGTATTATGCAGAATACGAACCAACAAAAGCGGCTCGTGCTATTTCTAATTTTACTCAAGATTACTTAAGTAACTGGTACGTACGTTTAAGTAGAAGACGTTTCTGGAAAGGCGATTATCAACAAGATAAGATATCGGCTTACCAAACGTTATACACTTGTATGTTAACCATAGCGAAACTGGGAGCACCAATTGCACCATTTTTTATGGACAAACTTTACTTAGACTTAACAAATACAACACATTCTGAAAACTTTGAAAGTGTACATTTGGCAGAGTTCCCAAAAAGCGATGAGCGTTTTATTGATAAAGCCTTAGAGCGTAAAATGGAAGCAGCACAAACAATATGTTCTTTAGTATTATCGTTAAGAGCTAAAGAGAAAATTAAAGTACGTCAGCCATTACAAAAAATTATGATTCCTGTAAGTTCTGAAGTACAGAAAGAAGAAATTTTAGCAGTAGCAGATTTAATTAAAAGTGAAGTTAATATTAAAGATGTTGAGCTTTTAGAAGATGCTTCTGATATTTTAGTAAAACAAATTAAACCTAATTTTAAAGCTTTAGGGCCTCGTTTTGGTAAAGATATGAAGTTGATTGCAGGTCAGATTCAAAAAATGACTTCAGAAGATATTAAAAATATTGAACAAAACGGAACGATTGATGTCGAGTGTAATGGAAAAAGTATTACTTTAGAACGTAGTGATGTAGATATTACTTCTCAAGATATCGAAGGATGGCTTGTGGCAAGTGAAGGAGCATTAACAGTTGCTTTAGATGTAACAATTTCTGAAGAATTGCGTGAAGAAGGCATTGCTCGTGAGCTTGTAAATAGAATTCAGAATTTACGTAAAGATTCAGGTTTTGAGGTTACAGATCGTATTTCTGTTCAGCTTCAAGAAAATGAAGAGATTGTGAAAGCAGTGAAAACGAATTTAGAATATATTAAGGCTGAAACATTAACAGATAGCCTTGAGATTGTAGAACAATTAGATAACGGTATAGATATTGCATTCGACAGTATAGAGACCAAATTATTTATCAAAAAAAATTAATGTTATGGCAATAGAAAATACAGTAAGATATTCAGATAGCGAATTAGAAAGATTTAAAACTATAATTTTAGATAAAATTGAGCATGCTAAACGTGATTTAGAGCTTATTAAGAGTGCGTATATGAACGACCATACAAATGGGACAGAAGATACTTCGCCTCAATTTAAAGCCTTTGATGAAGGTAGTGCTGTTAATAGTAAAGAGTCTAATTCTGCTTTAGCAATTAGACAAGAAAAATTTATTCGTGATCTTAAAAATGCACTTATAAGAGTAGAAAATAAAACATATGGTATATGTAGAGTTACAGGGAAGTTAATTAACCCTAAACGTCTAGAATTAGTGCCACATGCAACTTTAAGTATAGAAGCCAAAAACATACAGAAAAGTTAATTACTATATATCAAAACAAAAAAAACGCCAACTTATTAAGTTGGCGTTTTTTGTTATTAGTCTATTTTTTAAAACCAAATACTCCAAGGAATTTTTGCTAAAACTAAAATTAATGCTAGTGTGTAAAATATAGCTAAAGGCTTTAGTTTACCAGCTGAGGTTAACTTCTTTTTATGTTTAGAATAGCCAATAGTAATAAAAGCAACCGCTAAAATCATTGCAAAAGGATGCTCAATAGCATTAGATCGTATTGCTTTGTTGTTCATAACTTCTGTTACAGAGAGTTCTCCAAAATAATCCTGTGAGAACCATAATACAATACCTATAAGTAATTGAATATGCGATACTATAAGTGTAAAGAGTGCTATTCTAAAATCTTTAGGTTCGTATTCTTTCTTTCCAAAGTGTTTAACTAGAGCATTTACAGTGGTAATTATCATCATTAAAAAAACAAGATAAGCCCAGTAAGAGTGCAACATTTTAATCATAGTAAATATTTTAATTAGTTATAAAACAAATGTAGTAATAATTAAGGCATAAAAAAACCGCTTCTTAACGAAGCGGTTTTTAATAAATATAGTAGTTTGGGTATTAGTTAAATGTTACCCACTCACCATTTGTTTTAATAAGGTGTAAGTCTTGTACTCCACCTCCTGCATTATAAATATCGAATGTTAAAAGATATTTTTGAGCCTCTTCCGCATTTGGATATAGGTTATCTAATAATATTCCCATTGCAGTTTCAAGCATTTCAGGACTCCAACCAGAAGAACCTGATGCTGTATTAAAGTTACCGTAAGAATCTAAATTTCCTGCTGCAGCTTCAAAGCCTTCTTCAGTTAATAATTGAGAAGCTATGTATGAGTAGTCTGCTGTTACTAAAGTGTATTTAATAGTGTTATCTGGAACCCAAATTCCATTATCAAATCCAAACTGTAAAGAAGCGATACTTGGTGTCCATACACCATTGATAACAGTATATAAATTACCTTTTGTTACAGTTCCTACTGCACTTCCTCCATAATACTTGTACATTATGTACATAGAATCTTCTTCTTGAGCAAAAGGGTACTTTAAGCTTAAGAATGCAGGTAAGTAATCGCTAGCTAATAAAGATCCGCTAAAGTTGTTATATTGTCCTGGTTGTCCTTGGTTTTCACCCATGAAATCATAATCATCAGATGTTAAATATTTTACATCATTAACAATTTCCCAAGTTCCATCTTCAGTATATTGGTAATAATCAGACTTTGTTAATGTGTCTCCTTCAATACCTGTAGTTTTAAGTGCTATTGATGCTACTCTCCAACGTCCAGCATCAGAATCTGTAGATTCATATTTTAAAGCAATGTTTACAGTTTCTCCATCGTAAGCAGAAAAGTCATAATCTTCAGAAGGATCTAAAGTGTCTTCAGATGCTGCTGTAGCTAATGTAATTTCATTCCAAGTTGCAGTTGTTACGTCATCAACATAATCTGTAGATACTAATATCTTAAGTAAAGAAAGATCAGATGCGTATTTAATTGAATGTGTAATTTGGAATTTTAAGTTTGATTCACCTGTTAAATCAATTGATGGAGAAACTAACCACTCTTCGTTAGCTACTTGCGAACCACTAAAGAATCCATTTCCTTGTACATATTCAGCATTTTCTGTCCAAACCGCATCTGCACCAGACTCTTCTTCTGTAGTCCAGCTATCTAAGCTATTTGTAAAGTTGTATTCTTGAATTGGAGCAAAACCAATAACTGGTTCTTCAGTAAATTGTTTGTATTGAACTCTAACAACATCTCCAGCTTCAGGAGCTGTTATTTCATTTAATAAAAGACCTTCTATTGTTGCATCAGGATCTTCATCTTGATAAAAAGCATTGGCACCTGCGATTGTATAATCTTCAGAAGCTAACACGTATGCTTCTGCATTTACAAAAGAAGATACTTCTGAAGGATTACCATCGTATAAGTTATAGTGAACTAATACAGAAGATGATTGTCCCCAAAGAGGATATTTGTTACTTAAAAAAGAAGGTAACATGTCTTTTGCATCATCAACAGAGCTAAATGCTTCAAATGTTTCATAATAATCTGCATCTTCATCTTCACCTTGCTCAACTATTGCTGCGTAGTCTTCAGTTGTTAATGTAAATTCATCATTTCCAACGATAGCTTTTGCATTTGAATCGATATCGTTATTGATATCTTCTAAGGGATTACATCCTGTTAAAACTGATGCTCCGATAATGGCTAATAAATAAACTATTTTTTTCATTTTCGTTTTTTTTTAAAAGTTAAGTTTCAGTCCAACACTAAATGTTCTACCGTAACCATAATATACTGTTGATGTTTGAGCATCAGAATTTGAACCATCTCTAGCATCAGAAACATACTCAGTATCAAAAATATTGTTTATTCTTCCTGTTAATTTAGCATCGAATCCTCCAAAGGCAAAACCATGACTAAGTGCTGTATCAAAAAGACCGTAAGCAGGAAGTTCCCATGCATCTTTTGTATATGTAGCATCATTTCTATCACTAGGATCGAAATCTGCATATAAGTTAGTATAGTAGTTGTAATCTACAATAAATCTTGTTTCAGGAGCTAATTTGTAGCTACCACCTAAAGCAAATGTTGTTTGCGCAGCATCACCTACATGTAAATCTTCAATAAACAAGTTAACAGTTTCAACTAATTCTTGTTCATCGTTAAAAATTTGAACATCTTTTACATTGTTATCCCATTTCCAATCTCCAAGAGAAGCAACACCTGTTAGAGTTAATTTTTCTGTAGCTTTATATTTTAAATCTACTTCAATACCTTGGTGTACTGCATTTACTCCTAAAACATTAGCAGATGCAAATGTACCATCTGGTTGATCGAATGATACTGTTTCAGATCTATCTTTCCATAGTGTTCTGTAGATGTTAACGTTAGCTGTTAATTTTTCGCTTCTATAACCATAACCTAATTCGAAACTTGTAATTTTTTGGTTTTCAGCATCTTCAATAATGTGCTCATTGTCAAACTGAGTAAATACAGCATCAAAAAGTGGTGCTTTTTCAAAGTAACCTACGTTTGCGAAAACATTGTGGTTATCATCAATATTGTAGTTAGCTCCTCCTTTTGCTCCGTAACCAAAAAAGTTATAACGGTCAGTCTCTTGTAATGGGTCACTATCTAAATAGTTAAAGTAATCTACTCTCTTATAAGAAGTATTTGAAGCAGATAAAGATACAAATGTCGATAGTTTATCTTTAGAGTACTCTAGTTGAGTAAAAGCTCCGTACCATCCTACTAATCCATCATTAGAATAACTTCTTTTATCACCTACCTGTAATGCTGCATTAGGATTGTTAACATTGCTATCGTCTGCTAAATATTGTCCTCCTAATAAATCTGTTACTTCTTGGTAGTGGATTCCTTTGTAGTTTCTATAATCTAAACCTCCTAAAAATACTAACTCGTCTGTTAAATCAGTTTTTAATGTAGATATAACACCATACCAAACATGATCGTTTCTAGAAGCTCTTAAAGCTGCAGTAGAACCATTAGCTCCATTAGCGATGTTTTCGTCAACAATTTTATCTAAATCAATAGGACCAAAATTTCCTATTCTATATTCTGAACTTCCTAAATTAAATTTAGAACTTTCATCTCCGGCTGTACCGCCACCTCCTCCAGATCCGAAAGAAGCATATGCTGCAGTAGATACAGATGTTTTTTCATTTACAGTCCAGTAGTGGTTTAAAGATATTTGTGGTTTGTGGTAAAAGTTATCTTCAACGTGAGTTACTTCTCCGTTTTTGTATCCCCAATCTGGATTAAACTTTCTTCCTCTTTCGCTTTCTTTATAGATTTCGATAGTGTTTCTGTTTTGTCTCTGACCGTGACGCTGTTTAGCACCAAACGCAGTAAAAGATAACTTGTGGTTGTCGTTAATTTCTTTTGAAATATTTACGAAATAAGAAACTGCATTAAATTCTGTTCCATCTACATAACCGTCACCATCTGTTTTAGATCCAGATACTGTAGCAGCAAAACCATTTTCCATTAATCCAGTAGAGTAAGTGAAACCGAATTTTTTGTAACCATCGTTAGCTAAGCTTGTGTAAATGTTTCCACCTTCTTCTGCATCTGTAGTTTTACTAATAATGTTTATTGTTCCTCCAATAGAAGGTACAGCTACCTTAGAAGCTCCTAAACCTCTTTGTACTTGCATAGAGCTAGTAACATCACCTAAACCAGCCCAGTTAGACCAGTATACGGCTCCGTTTTCCATATCGTTTACAGGAACACCATTAATCATTACTGCAACGTTTTCAGATTGAAAACCACGTAAGTTAATACGTCCATCTCCATAACCACCACCACTTTTAGTAGCATATACTCCTGGAGTAGATTTTAAAACTTCTGGAAATTCCTGAGTTCCTAATTTTAATTCAATGTCGGCAGCTCTTATTGTAGATACTGCAACAGGTGTTTTTCTGTCTACAGCTACAGACGCCATAATGTTAACCTCTTGTAATCCAAATTCACTTGGAGATAATGTAATGTTTCCAAGGTCTTTGCTACCAGTTACTGTAAACTCTTGAGATAAGTAACCTACGTAAGACACAATTATTTTTGCGTCTTTAGATTTAGTTACAATGCTGAAATTACCGTCGAAATCTGTAGATATTCCGTTAGAAGTACCAGCTTCTAAAATATTTACACCTGGTAAAGGTAAATTACTTTCTGGTTCTAGTACAGTTCCTGTAACAGTACTTTGAGCCATAGTGATTGCAGAACTTAAAATAGTAACTGCAAAAAACAACATTTTAATTGTGCTTTTCATTTGGTAAGATTAAAGTTAATATATGTTAAATTTTTTGCAAAAATAGGTATAATAAAACCTTTAACATTAACTTAATGTTAACAAATTTTCGCTTTGCGAAGATATGTTTAAATGCTTGATTTTTAGATGTTGAAAAAATAAACCTATTAACAAGCTTTTTAACAAGTATTATCTAAAATTTTTAAAAAATTCTAAAAGATTTTGGGTAGAAGTGTCGTGATTCTTGAAATCTCCCGATTCTATATCTTTTAAGATTGTGCTTGCTAATTGCTTACCTAGTTCTACTCCAAATTGGTCGTAACTATAAATATTCCAGATAATTCCTTGTACAAATATCTTGTGTTCGTACATTGCTATTAGCTTTCCTAAGCTTTCCGGAGTTAATTTTTTAATGAAGATTGAGTTTGTAGGTTTGTTACCTTTAAAAACCTTAAAAGGTAATAATTCCTTTATTTCAGCATCAGATAAGTTTTGTGTTTTTAACTCCTTTAATACTTCTGTCTCAGTTTTGCCATTTAATAGGGCTTCGGTTTGAGCGATGTAGTTAGAAATTAATTTGTCTTGGTGCTCTTGATTGCCATGAAGACTTTCGGCGAAGCCAATAAAATCTGCTGGAATTAATTTAGTACCTTGGTGAATAAGTTGAAAGAAAGCATGTTGAGAGTTTGTACCTGGTTCTCCCCAAATTAAAGTTCCAGTTTCGTAATTTACTCTATTTCCATTTCTGTCAATTGATTTACCATTGCTTTCCATGATACCTTGTTGCAGGTAGGTAGCGAATTGATTTAGATATTGCGAGTAGGCTATTACAGCTTCGCTTTCTGCTCCAAAAAAGTTATTGTACCAAACGCTTATTAAAGCTAATACTACTGGAATGTTATTGTCAAATTCTTCATTTTTAAAATGAAGATCCATTGCGTTTGCTCCTTTTAATAGTTTATTGAAATTCTCGAAACCAACAGCAAGGCTTACTGTTAAGCCAACAGCACTCCATAGAGAAAATCGTCCACCAACCCAATTCCACATTGGGAAAATATTATCTTCATCTATGCCAAAATCTTTTACTTTTTGGGTATTTGTTGAAACTGCTACAAAGTGTTTTGCAACATCTTCTTGTTTTGCATGTTTAAGAAACCATTTACGAATTGTTGTAGCATTAGTTAAGGTTTCTTGTGTTGTAAATGTTTTTGAAACAATAACAAAAAGTGTAGTTCCAGGGTTTAATTTTTTTAATATCTCGCTAACATGGTCGCCATCTATGTTGCTAACAAAATGAGTATTTAAATGGTTTTTGTAAAACTGCAAAGATTCCACTACCATTGCAGGTCCTAAATCGCTACCTCCAATTCCAATGTTTACAACATCGGTAAATACTTTATTTGTATACCCTTTTTTATTTCCTCTTACTATATCGTTAGTAAAGGTTTCCATTTTAGTTTTAGCAGCAAAAATTTCTGGCATAACGTTTTTACCGTCTACTAATACGGTATCACTTTCTTTACCACGCAATGCTGTGTGTAAAACTGCTCTGTTCTCGGTTTTGTTAATAATGTCACCTGAGTAGTAAGATGCAATAGCTTCTTTAAGTTTAACTTGATCTGCAAGGTCTAAAAGAAGTTTAAAGGTGTCTTCTGTAATTCGGTTTTTTGAAAAATCTACATAAAAATCTTCCCAACTAATTTTAAAGTTATCTGCTCTTTCTTTATCTGAAGAGAATAGGTCTTTTATATCTACTTGATTAACGCTGTCAAAATGATCTTGTAACGCTTTCCAAGCAGCCGTTGTTGTTGGGTTAATTGCCGGTAATGCCATTTTCTATGTTTTCTATGAGATTAGTTTGTTTTCTTTAAATTCTGTGTTTAAACTATCAGTTTCTATAACTTTTTTAGGATAATCTAAAAGTTCTAATTGTTTTTTTATAGGTTTTATATATTCTAAAAATTCAATTTTTAAACTATCGGAAATTGGTTTAGCTTCAGGTAGTTTTTCCTTAAAAGGATCTACTTCTTTTCCATTTTTCCAAAAACGATAACATACGTGGTTCCCAGACGAGCTACCAGTGTTTCCAACATAACCAATAACTTCTCCTTGTTTTACAAAATCGCCAACTTTTACGTTTCTTTTGGACATGTGAAGGTATTGTGTGCTATAAGTAGCATTGTGTTTTACTTTAACAAATTTACCATTACCTAGGCCATAACCAGATCTTGTAACAGTTCCATTTGCTGTAGACATTATTGGTGTGCCATTTGGAGCAGCAAAGTCTGTTCCTCTATGTGGTTTTACTCGATATCCATAATGTGCAATGCGTCTTTTAAGATTATATCTAGATGAAATACGACTAAAGCTTACAGGTGCTTTTAAAAATGCACGACGTAAATTTTTTGCTTCGTCACTAAAATAATCGCGAATTCCTAAAACAGAATCTGTTTCAAATTCAAAAGCATAAAAAGGCTCTTTATTGTGCTCAAAATAGGCTGCTTTTATTTCGTGAATTCCTGCGTAAATAGAATCGTCTATATATTTTTCAGTATAAACAACTTTATATTTATCGTTTTTTTGAAGTCTTGAAAAATCTATTGTCCAGGCATAAATGTCACTCATCTTTAAAGCTAGCATGAATGGCTTACCTTGATCACTCATTGCTTGAGAAATATTTGAAGTAATTACTCCAGAAGCCGTTTTTTCAACATACTTAATAGGTTTGTAACTAGTGTAGGTTTTAATAGAGTCTTGAAAATCTATAACAACATAACGCTCCTTTGTTGGTTGATAAATAAAACATTTTGGAGTTTGAAGAGAGTCGTTAGAACACAATAAGGTGTAAGGTTTACCTAATTGTAAGTTCCTGCTTACATCGAAACTATCTTTTGATTTTTCTGTTATTTCAAAAATTTTAGGATAAGAAATGTTATTTCGCTCTAAAATTTTCCCAAAAGTATCACCGTTTTTTATTGTATCTTTTTTAACGACATAATCTTCTAAATTAAAACCGAATTCAAAAATTTCTTTTGGCTCTTCAATTAACGCTGTGTCAAGAGCATTGTTATTCTCGACTTCTTTTTTACAGCTTAATATAGAGATAAAGCATATAGATGCTATTAAACATTTTTTCCCCAATCTTCTAATTCCTGTTGACTCCATAGATCTGGAAAAAAGATTCTTCTTTGATACTTTGGATGCATATATTTTACCCATTCGCTTCCTCCTGTTGCTTCTACTGCTTTGCCACCAATGTTAAGATAGTGGTTTGCTGTGTTATAATGTGCCATTACCCAAGTAATATTTACTGTATAATCGTAATGACGCATTGCTTTAATTAAATCTTGATCGTCTCTAACAGCTTGTGGTAATTTTTTAAAAATTGTCCATAGGTTATGCGTGTTAGTAAACTCCGCAAATCTAATAAATTCGTCTTTGTATTTCTCTTCGAAAACTGTTAATGTATATGTTTTTTTTCCTGTTTTATAATCTTTTCCTGCAGCCTGCCAATATAAATGCTCAAAAGCATGCTCGAAAGGTGTATTTCGGTCGATGGTTTTTCTAAAACGGTTATCAATTAGATTAATAAGTTCTGTAGAGGCAAATTCAATTTTTCTGTACTGGGCGCTTTGGAAACCACTTGCAGGTGTTAGTGTGTGTCTAAATTTGTTATACTGCGCAACATCCATTCCGTCTTTCATAACATTAAAAGAAGAAGTTAGCATGTCGAAATAACGGCTAATACGCATAAGTTTATCTTCGAAAAAAACAGCAGAGACATCTTCTTTTTTTGCTACTTGATCTATTTCCCAAAGAATCATCTTAAATAATAATTCGTTTACTTGGTGATACATTAAAAACACCATTTCGTCTGGAAAGACAGTACGTTGTACTTGGAGATTTAAAAGTGCATCTGTTTGAATGTAATCCCAATAATCTATTGGTTTACTATGTAATAAACCTTCTAAATGTGTATTTACATTTTGGTCTATTGATTCGTATTTATCTTTTAGCTGGTCGGTTATTTTTTGATCTATATTCATTTAATTATCTACTACAATTTTAAATGGGTGTTTAAGTCCTTTAAAAGCCTCAAGGTCTGCTCTTAGAGAGCCAACAGCCAAATCGGCCTTAATACGTAAAGGTACTTTATTTTTATCTTTTGATACCCAAAGTGATAAACTTTCTTCTTCTTTAAACACACGGCCAGCCATAACGTATGGTCTAAATTTTAAGGCTTCAATTTCACCAAAATCTGTTGTTATAGTTTCTTCTCCTAAGTATTTAAGTTTGAAACCGTAATTTTCTTCATCAAAAAACATATCTGTTTTAATTTCGTCACCAGGTTTTAATGTTGATATATTAATGTTGTTTCTTAAGTAATAATACATAGAAACCATGTCTTGTACATTAGGTTTTGTGGCAATGGTTTTTTTTGTGTTGTGTTTTTTGTTGTGTACAAATGCGGTTTTGTTATCGTGATTGAAATCTATTTCGATATTCTTTTTGTGTCCGCCTTCGTCTATGTTTCTTATAAATTTGTATGGAATAATTTTTTCTACATCTATATAGCTTTCGTAGCGGTCTTTAACTTTAAAAAACCATTTAATCATACCTGTTGTCCAGCCTTTGCCTACAACATGAAAAACAGGTTTTCCATCCAGTTCTGTTTCTTTAACTGCTAATGTAGCATTTCCGGCCTTGAAGAAATTGCTATAGCTCATTTTAAATTTAAACCATTCACCATCTTTAAAAGCGCTTTCTTGAGCAGAAGCTAGGTTTAAAGAAATAATTGCGAGTATTATTAGTAGTAGTTTTTTCATAGTTATAGAGTTATTGTAATGCACTTTAATTTAAAGCGCTTATTGCTTTATGTACTTAAGATTACAATTACTATTCCAAAAATATAAAACAAAAAAATACCATCTATAGAATAGGTGGTATTTTTTTATAATTTAAAATATTGTATTTTAAAGTGTTCCTCTTTTTTCTTGCTCACGCTCAATAGATTCGAATAACGCTTTAAAGTTTCCTGCTCCAAAACCTTGTGCTCCCATACGTTGTATGATTTCGAAAAATAATGTTGGTCTATCTTCTACTGGTTTTGTGAAAATTTGAAGTAGATAACCTTCTTCGTCTGCATCTATCATAATAGATAGTTTTTGAAGCTCTTTAATGTCTTCTTTCATCATGTCCATATGTTCACCTAAACGATTAGGGATATCATCATAGTATGCTTGTGGTGGAGGTGGTAAAAATTCTATTCCTCTAGCTTTTAATTGTGATACTGTTTTAATAATATCGTCTGTGGCAACTGCAATATGCTGCACTCCTGAACCTTCGTAAAAGTCTAAGTATTCTTCAATTTGAGATCTTTTAGCTGCTTTTGCTGGTTCGTTTATTGGAAATTTAATGCGACCGTTTCCATTACTCATTACCTTACTCATTAGAGCAGAGTATTCTGTGTGAATTTGCTTATCGTCGAAAGATAGAAAGTTTACAAAGCCCATAACATCTTCATACCATTTTACCCATTCGTTCATTTGTCCCCAACCAACATTACCAACCATATGGTCGATATATTTTAAACCTACTGGTTCTGGATTGTAATCACTTTCCCATGCTTTGAATCCTGGCATAAATGTTCCAGTATAATTTTTACGCTCTACAAACATGTGTACAGTTTCTCCATAAGTATAGATTCCTGCTCTTACTACTTCTCCAAATTCGTCGTTTTCTACGGTTGGTTCCATATAAGATTTAGCACCACGTTTTGTAGTTTCTTCGTAAGCTTTTCTGGCATCTTCTACCCAAAGTGCTACAACTTTTACACCGTCTCCATGTTTTACGATGTGGTTGTTGATTTCTGACTTACTGTTTAATGGTGTTGTTAAAACTAAACGGATTTTGTCTTGTTTTAATACATAACTAACAGAATCTCTAGATCCTGTTTCTAATCCTTTATAGGCATAAGATTGAAAACCAAATGCTGTTTTGTAAAAGTGTGCTGCTTGTTTGGCATTACCAACGTAGAACTCTACGTAGTCTGTTCCTAATAGCGGAAGGAAATCTTGTGCGCCTTCGAATATTTTTTCTAAACCGTAGTTTACTGATTTTACTTCTTTTTTACTCATAATATTTATGTCTTATTCTTTCGGTTGAAAGAGAGCCAACTTAATAAGTTGGTATTGTTATATTGTTTTTACTATTACCTTACAAATATTTTAGCCCTGATTACTTCACAAGACTCTTATTTATATGGAGTTTAGTGATTACTTCGCAGTTGAAACGGCATCCTTTTTAGTTTTTTCTCAAAAAAGATATAGTGTAAAGCAGGAAATAGCTTCTAATATTTTTTGTTTTAAATAGATTCCTGCCTGCGCAGGAATGACAAATTTTAATGATCTAACCACGATTTGTGGTAATCTTCGTCGGCAATTTTCATGGCTTCTTCTGTAACCATTAAAGGCTTGAAGGTATCTACCATGACTGCTAATTCTTCGGTTTTAGTTTTGCCTATACTTTTCTCTGCTGTTCCTGGGTGTGGACCGTGTGGAATACCTGCTGGGTGTAATGAGATGTGACCTTGGTCTATATCGTTACGGCTCATAAAATCGCCATCTACGTAGTATAATACTTCGTCGCTATCTATATTACTGTGGTTGTATGGCGCAGGAATACTTTGCGGATGGTAGTCGTACATGCGTGGTACAAAACTACAGATTACAAAGGCGTCGGTTTCGAAGGTTTGGTGTACTGGAGGTGGTTGGTGAATGCGACCTGTAATAGGTTCGAAATCGTGAATTGAAAGCGCATACGGGTAATTGTAACCATCGTAGCCTACAACATCGAAAGGATGTGAAGCGTATACCATATCGAAAATGTCACCTTGTTTTTTAACTTTCATTAAAAAATCTCCGGATTCGTTATTGGTTTCTAATTCGTATGGTCTGCGTATATCGCGTTCGCAAAATGGTGAATGTTCAAGCAGCTGCCCAAAATGATTTCTATAACGTTTTGGAGTGTAAATTGGTCTGCGAGATTCTACAATAAAGAGTCTGTTGTCTTCGGTGTCGAAGTCTATTTTATAGATTATGCCACGAGGGATTATTAAATAATCTCCATATTTAAAGTCTAGATTACCAAGATGTGTTCTTAGTTTTCCTGAGCCTTTGTGGATAAAAATCATTTCGTCTGCATCAGAATTTTTGTAAAAATAGTCTGTTGTAGAATACTTTGGTGCAGATAGAATTATTGTACAATCACTATTTGTTAAAACAGCTTTTCTGCTTTCTAAATAATCATTTTCTGGTTTTACTTGAAAGCCTCTAAAACGATAAGATTGTATGTGGTTTTTCTTTGCAATTTTAGGCGCAACACTGTATTGTCTTTTTATTTCTTTTACTTGTGTAGGACGTTGTTCGTGGTAAGAGTTTGTGCTCATACCATCGAAACCTATGGTTCCAAAAAGTTGTTCGGAATATAAAGACCCATCTTCTTTTCTAAATTGTGTGTGTCTTTTATGTGGGATGTTTCCTAATTTGTGATAAAACGGCATTTTTTTAGTTTTTTTGAATTAAAAATTTAAAGTATTAAGTTAGACTTTTTACTTTATTAAATGCGGAAAAGGAAAGTATAGTTTACTCTGGATTTCTTTTAATAAGAAATTTTAAAAAGGTTAATATGTCTTGCCAAAAGTGATTCATCATTAACAAATATCGTGAATTTTTTGGAGTTATTAAAATGTAATTTTTAGAACCAAAATCCTAAATTGAAAAACCAATAAGATTCCTTAGTTTCTGGAGAGTAAGTGCACTTCGCTTCTATAGGACCTAAAAAAGTTTCTATACCATAGCCTAAAGCATAACCTGAATAATCTGGAAGTGAAAACCAATCTATATCTTCTGAGCTAAATAAGTTGTCTTCTACATTGGCAAAGTTTGCGGCTAATGTTATGTGGTGTTTGTTTATTACTTCGTAGTCTAAATTTATTGTGCCTTGAATAAAACTGTCTCCGGAAATAGATAAATAATCGTAACCATAAAAGGTTTTAAAATTATTAATAAAGTTGTTAGCATAGCCACCCAAGACAAAATCTAAGTAGGCATAGTCTTTACCATTAATTTTTGCTCCAGCTCCAGTGGAAACATGAGCACTTAATTTATTGGTTAATGCGTGGGCATACCCTAAACTTGCTGTTATTGTTGAGAATTGAGTAAAGTTTTTGTTGTAATCTGATGAGTATAGGTATAGATTAAAATCACTATTAAAGTATAAACCACTATTAGGGTAGTATTTGTTGTCAAAAGAATCGAACCTTAAATTTGCAAACGTACCTACATAGTCGCTTTTCTCGAATGTTGTTTTATTCTGGTTTGCAGATGGTAAAACAGTTTCCGATGTTATTTTGTAACGTTTATGTTGTGCTCCAAGTGTTAGTGTTAAGTCGTTTTTGTATTGTGTTTGTACAAAAATTTTGTTGGTAACATCTGTAACTTTCATGTCTAACTTGTTTACACCTGCAGCTGTAACGTCTTGGTCCGATAGTAAAGCGGCAGCAGAGACAGCTTTGTCGAATTCGTTATACCTAGAGCTTAATCCAACACTCCAGTAGTAACCTTTATCTATATAATATTCAAAATTATATCTTACATTATCACCTACAATTAAATCTAAAGATGCAGCATCACTTTTAAATAGAATTTGATTTTTCGTAATATTAGCGAGTAGAGCACTTTTGTATAAGCCATCATAATGTAGACCAAATTTTAAAAAAGTAGTCTTATTGGTTTCTTTAACTTCTGCGTGTAGATCGTATCCATGAACATTCTCATTACTAATGGATGGTACTAGTTTGTATGTAAAACTGTCGAAATTATTTGTTCCGACTAAATTATTAGCGCCACTAATAAAATGGTCATAGCTTATTTTTTCGTTTTGTTTAAATTTTAATTTTCCTAAGGCATAAGAAATAGTGTAATTACTTAAGCCTTTAAATAATATCTGATTTATTTGAAGGCTATCTGGTGTTTTAAGCTTAACAAAATTTGGTGTTTTTTTTGTCTGCTTTCCAGCTAATTCACTTAGTTGAGAAATTTTCAATTTAGCTGCAATCTCTCCGTTCTCAATTATTTTTGCGCCATCGTCAAACGAAACAACATTAAATTTTGTAATGTCAGGTTTAATATAAATGTCCGTTTTGGGTGCTTTAATCTTCATATCATTTATAGTACGAAAATTGTTTATTTGAAATAGTATTGCTGGAGCAGAAGATAAATCGTTTCTGTTAGCAAGCCCGTCTTGCACATCTACGCCAATAATTACATCCATGCCTTTTGCACGTAGTTCGTCTATAGGGTAGTTGTTTGTTACGCCTCCATCTATTAATAATTGTTCATCAATAGTTACGGGTTCAAATAATGAAGGAAATGCTCCACTAGCTTTTACAGATTGTGCCAGATTGCCTTTGTCTAATACTACAGGTTGTCCTGTTTCTATATTTGTAGCAATGCAAAAAAACGGAATAGGAAGTTTGCTAAAGTCTTCTACGTCATTAACGTGTAATGTTAATTTAGATAATAAATTAAAAGTGTTTTGACCTCTAGATAAAGCAGAAGGTAGATGCATTTTAAAATGATCGAATGGCAATACTATGGCGTATTTTTCATGATTTTCGCGTTCGTAAAAGGTTTTTGCATCTCTTGGAATTTCGTCATTTAATATTTTATCGAAGTCTACATTTTTAAAAATAGAGTCTAATTGTTTTCCAGAATATCCAGAAGCATAAAGAGATCCTATAATAGCGCCCATACTTGTTCCTGCAATATAATCGATACGTACGCCTAAGCTATCTATAATTTTTAAGGCACCAATGTGGGCAAGGCCTTTTGCACCACCACCACTTAATACCAATCCTACTTTGGGCTCTTTTGATGATTCTTTTTGAGCAAACACATTAGTGTTTAAAAAGAATAATAGCGATATTGCGATGATAAATGATCTCATTTAATCGTTTTCAGTTTTATGATAATGACTATAAATTTTTTCTGCTCTCGAAACACCTATAACCTCTTCAAGCTCGTCTAGCTTTGCATTAGCAATTCTTTTAGCAGATTTAAAAACTTTTAGTAAATCTATAATTGTTTTTTCGCCAATTCCAGGAATGGTTTCCATTTCTGTATTTAACGCTTGTTTGCTTCGTTTATTTCTGTGATGTTCAATACCAAAACGGTGTGCTTCGTTTCTTAATTGTTGTATAATTTTTAGTGTTTCGCTTTTTTTATCTAAATATAGTGGAATTGGATCGTCTGGATAGAATAATTCTTCTAAACGTTTTGCAATTCCTATAATTGCAATCTTGTTTCTTAAGCCTAAAGCGTCTAAGCTTTTTAAAGCTGAAGATAATTGTCCCTTTCCACCATCAATAATTATTAGTTGCGGTAATGGTTCATCTTCATCAAGTAAGCGTTTGTATCTTCTATAAACAACTTCTTCCATTGATGCGAAATCGTCTGGACCAACAACTGTTTTTATATTAAAATGTCTGTAGTCTTTTTTACTTGGTTTTCCGTTTTTAAAAACCACGCAAGCAGCAACAGGATTGGTACCTTGTATATTAGAGTTATCGAAACATTCAATATGTCTTGGTTCTTCGCCTAAAAGTAAATCTTTTTTCATTTGCGCCATAATACGCTTAACGTGGCGATCTGGATCTGTTATCTTAACTTGTTTAAAACGTTCCATTCTATAATATTTTGCATTACGAATAGAGAGGTCTAAAATTTTCTTTTTATCTCCAAGCTGAGGTAGGCTTACTTTTATTTCATCTCCAACTTCAACAGAAAAAGGTACGTAGATTTCTTTGGAGTTTGAGTTAAAACGCGCTCGAATTTCAATTATAGCAAGTTCTAGTAGTTGTTTGTCTGTTTCGTCTAATTTCTTTTTAATCTCTAAGGTGTGCGAGCGTATTATTGAACCATAAGATATTTGAAGAAAATTAATATAGCCGTAGATTTCATCACTTACAATAGAGAACACATCTACATTACTAATTTTTGGATTTATTATGGTCGATTTAGCTTGGTAATTTTCTAATATTTCAACTTTTTCTTTAATCTTCTGGGCGTCTTCAAACAGCATTTCTTCAGCAAATAAATGCATTTGTAGTTTAAATTGTTCTAGCGAATCTTTAAAGTTTCCTTTTAAAATGGCCCTTATAGCTTCTATGTTTTTATGGTAATTAGCTTCAGTTTCTCTAGCTTCGCATGCGCCTTTACAATTTCCTAAATGGTATTCTAAGCAAACTTTAAATTTTCCTGAATTTACATTTTCGTGAGAAAGCTTGTAATTACAAGTTCGTAACTTATAAAGGCCTTTAATTAAACCTAATAAGGTTTTAACCGTTTTCATACTTGTGTATGGTCCAAAATATTCACTACCATCTTTAATTACGCGACGTGTTGGGAATACTCTTGGAAAACGTTCGTTTTTAATACAAATCCACGGATAAGTTTTATCGTCTTTTAATAAAACATTGTAACGTGGTTTGTGCTTTTTAATTAGGTTATTTTCTAATAGTAAAGCATCTGTTTCGGTTTCAACAACAATGTGTTTTATGTTAACTATTTTGCTTACTAAAACTCTGGTTTTTCCATTTTCGTGCGTTTTCGTAAAATAAGAAGAGACTCTTTTTTTTAAATTTTTAGCCTTTCCAACATAAATAATAGTGCCTTCAGCATTAAAATACTGGTACACACCAGGTGAATTTGGTAAGGTTTTTAACTGTATTTCTAGCGAAGGATTATCCATTAACCCAAAGATAATACTTAAAAAATATTTTAGATAGTAATTATGATTGCAAGATTAGTTTAATCCAAGTTTTTTGTTACTTTGCGGCATTAATTTAAGTTAAAAAAATGCCCAAAAAAGTTATAGGCAGAATAGATAAAGTAGATTTTCCAACGCTTGATTTATTTGATATAGATATTAAAATAGACACAGGAGCTTTTACATCTTCTATGCATTGTCACCAAGTTGTGGAAGAGGATAACTTGCTAAAATGTTTGTTTTTTGATAAAGGACATCCAAATTATAATAAGAAGATTATAGTTTTTAAAAACTTCTCTACAACTAAAGTAAAGAGTAGTAATGGTATGGTGCAAAAGCGATACATTGTAAAAACATCTGTTATCCTTTTTGAAAAAAAATACAAAATAGACCTTACTTTAAGTACTAGATCTGAAATGAAATATCCTATTTTAATTGGTAGAAAATTTCTTTCTAAAAAGTTTCTAGTAGACGTTAATTTAAAAAACTTATCTTATGTTAAGAAAAGTGACATTCAAATAAAATAATCCTAAATATATCAAATAACACTATTTTTGAATAATAATAATAGACCAATTTAAAATAATGAAAATAATAATTTTATCCCGAAACATTCATTTATATTCTACTAAACGACTTGTTGAGGCCGCAAAAAAACGCAAGCACGAAGTAGAGGTAATCGATCCATTAATGTGTGATATTATTATTGAGAAAAAAAATCCGAAAGTTATTTTTAAAGGAAGAACTTTAGAGTGTGACGCAATTATTCCAAGAATAGGAGCATCTGTAACTTTTTATGGAACTGCTGTTGTAAGGCAGTTTGAAATGATGAAAGTGTTTTCGGCAATAGAGTCTCAAGCTTTAGTAAGGTCTCGAGATAAGTTGCGTAGTTTACAAGTGCTTTCTAGAGCTGGTTTGGGAATGCCAAAAACGGTATTTTCTAACTATGCTAAAGATGTGCAAAGTATGATAGAATATGTAGGAGGTGCACCTTTAGTAATTAAATTATTAGAAGGAACACAAGGGTTAGGTGTTGTATTAGCAGAAACAAATAATGCTGCCGAATCTGTAATCGAGGCTTTTAATGGATTGCAAGCTCGTGTTATAGTCCAAGAATTTATAAAGGAATCTAAAGGAGCCGATATTCGTGTTTTTATAGTAGATGGAGTAGTGGTTGGTGCCATGAAGCGTCAAGGTAAAGAGGGCGAATTTAGATCTAATTTACACAGAGGAGGAAGTGCTAATATAATAGAGCTTACAGACGAAGAAGAAAACGCAGCTTTAAAAGCGGCTAAATCTCTTGGTTTAGGTATTTGTGGTGTAGATTTATTACAATCTGCCCGCGGACCTTTAATTTTAGAAGTTAATTCTTCGCCAGGATTAGAAGGTATAGAAGCTGCTACTAAAAAAGATATTGCATCAACTATTATTCGTTATATTGAACGAAACGTTTAATTATGAGTATTGATAATAAAGACGATTTAAACATATTAGGTGAAACTATTAAGCCCGGGCAAAGCGTAGAAATTAGCTTTAATGTTGCAAAATTACATACTAGAACACTAGTAGATATTCCTATTATTGTTGAGCGTTCTAAAAAGCCTGGACCAGTTGTTTTATTTACCGCAGGAATTCATGGAGATGAGGTTAATGGAGTAGAGATTGTTCGTCAGATTATTTCAAAAGGCATTAACAAACCAAAAACAGGAACCATAATTTGTGTTCCGGTTTTAAATGTTTTTGGTTTTATTAATATGGAACGCGAGTTTCCCGATGGTCGCGATTTAAACAGAGTGTTTCCAGGAAGTAAATCTGGTTCTCTGGCAAGTAGAGTAGCACATTCTTTGGTTTCAGAAATTGTACCTCATGCCGATTTTATTATGGACTTCCATACCGGAGGAGCACTGCGATTTAATGCACCTCAAATAAGAATTATTGAAGGTAATCCAGATATGGATATTGCGGCTAAAGTTTTTGGAGCTCCTTTTGTTTTATATTCTAAAAATGTAAATAAATCGTTTAGAAATACTTGTAATAAATTAAATAAGCCTATTCTTCTTTTTGAAGGCGGAAAATCTATTCATATAGACAATGATGTTACAAATACAGGTGTAAATGGAGCCAAACGTATTTTGAATTTTCACGGAATGCTTCAAAGAAAATTTAAAGTTTCAGAGCCTAAAAAAGCTGTTATTTTTATAAATGAAAGCCGTTGGATTCGCGCCAGTTATTCTGGAATGTTTAAGGCTTCAATCACTATTGGTTCTAAAGTAGAAAAAGGACAAGTTATTGGGAACATTACAGATCCTTATGGTAAGTTTAATCATTTTGTAAAGACTTCTAATTCTGGATATATTATTAATGTAAACGAATCTCCAATTGTTTATCAAGGTGATGCACTTTTTCATATTTCAACTAAATTAGTAAAAGAATAACAATGGTTACTAAGTTAGAATTAAGACAGAAATATAAGAATCTTAGAAAGGAATTAACTGAAGATGCAATTGAAGATTTAAGTCTTGAAATTGCAAATAAATTACTAGAATTAGAAATTTGGGACTATGAGTTCTATCATGTTTTTCTTTCTATAGCGAGTTTAAAAGAAATAAATACAGATTTTTTGCTAAGTATATTATCTGGGAAAGATAAAAATATAGTGATTTCTAAAAGTGATTTTGAAACGAGGTCTCTTCAAAATTTTCTATTAACAGATGGAACTAAGATTAAATTAAATAAATACAATATTCCAGAACCTGTAGATGGTATAGAAATTAATAACTCTAAAATAGAGGTTGTATTTGTGCCACTTTTAGCTTGCGATAAAAACGGGAACAGAATAGGCTATGGGAAAGGTTTTTACGATAATTTTTTAGCAAGTTGTAAGCCAGAAACTATTAAAATTGGATTGTCTTTTTTTGAACTTGAAGACGCCGTTTTTCCTGTTTTAGAAAGTGATATAGCACTAGATTACTGCGTTACTCCACAAAATATTTATAAATTCTAAGCATTGTCTTCCTTTTTAGGAAACGCTTTTTTATTAAAGAATAATAGAATGCTAAATCCAGTTGCAATTGCAACATCTGCTATATTAAAAACAGGTTCGAAAAAAATAAAGTTTTCACCTCCTAAAACGGGTAACCAATTAGGTAGATTTCCTTGCCACATTGGAAAATAAAGCATGTCAACCACATTGCCATATAATAAGTTGTCGTAGCCACCTTCTCTAGGCATAAATGAAGCAACTTGTCCAAAGCTATCATTAAAAAAAGCGCCATAAAAAACAGAGTCGAGAATATTCCCTAAAGCTCCTGCGAAAATGAAAACTAATGCTAAAAGTAGTGTTTTAGATTGGTGTTTTTTTATTGAGTTTACTAACCAATAGCCAATACCTAAAATGGCAAAAATTCTAAATGTTGTTAAAGATAATTTTGCCGTTCTATCACTTATTAAACTTGGAGCAAAGTCGCTTAATTTGGTTCCCCAAGCCATGCCATCATTCTCTACAAAGTAGATTTTAAACCAACTAAAAATCTCTAGAGATTCATGAAGCTGAAAATGTGTTTTTATGTATAGTTTGCTAATTTGATCGATTAGTAAAATAATGAGAATTAAAAAGGAAGCTTTTTTTAAGGACATCGCAATAGTTTGAAGCTAAAATAAGACTAATTTTTAGTTTTATAGATTTTAATATTTCCATTAATAGAAGCTATTTTTATTTTGTTTGTAGCTTGTGTTATTTTTTCGCTTTCTATTATTCCTGTTTTAGTTTTTGCTTTAATTTTCGCATTATTAGTTTCTAAAGTAATATTACCATTATGCGTATTAATTGTAGCATTTCCTATAAATTTTAAAACTTGAGCATTTCCTTGATTTAATTCTAGAATCAAGTTCTTGTAAGTGCCACTAATTTTTGCTGAAGCTATTGCGCTTTTAATATAAAGACTTAGGTTTTTTGGAACTTCAAGTACAATCTCAATAGAATGGACTTTGTGTGCATTTAATTTGTCGTCTGTTTTATTGGTTAGCTTTGGGTAGGCAGATGTTATTGTAAGTATATCGTTATTAATTTGGGTTAAAATGTGAGTCCTTTTAGAATACTCGCCTTCTATTTTAGAAGTTATTTTTATAGTCTTTATGCTAGTTGAGTTTATGTTAATTTTAAAAATAGCATCATCCTCAATAACAATAGATTTTATGGTGTTATTGTTTATTGTTATTTCTTCAGTTTTTTGTCCGTATAAAGAAATAAAACAAAGAGAGCAGAAAAGGAATACAATGTATTTCATATAAAACAATGTAATAAAAAAAACGCCAACTAAATTAGTTGGCGTTTTAAATTTATGGAGTAATTTTTTATTTTATCTCTTTAACTAAAAAGATATAAACAGGAAAGTGATCACTAAATCCGTCTGTAAAGCCGCCGTCTGCAAAACTTCTAAGAGGATAACCTTTGTATCGTCCTTTTTTGTTACTTAAATAATTCTTGTTATAAATTCCTGCTTTGTAATATCTGTAAGAAGAAAAATCGGTTTCAATTAATGGTTTAGTCACCATTATTTGATCGAATAAACTCCAAGCGTCTCTATAAGCAGTAGTACCTAGTCCTTGTTTTTTAAACATATTAATAAAAGGATTATAGATACCTTTTATTGCTACATTTTTTTTCTTCGCTTTTGCTTTAAGTACATCTTTAACGCTTGCATTAGTAGGGTCATCGTTTAAATCTCCCATTGTAATAACTTTAGCGTAAGGATCTATTACTTGTAAAGAATCTATAATGTGTTTGTTAAGTTTGGCAGCAGCCATACGTTTAGAACGACTTCTTGCTTCGCCACCACTACGAGAAGGCCAGTGGTTTACAATAATATGTATAAGGTCACCATCTAATTTACCAGAAACTAATAATTGATCTCTAGTGTAGACACGTTTCTTTGAATTATCATCATAGATTTTTAAAGTATGAGAACTTTTAGAAATAGGCTGAAATAAATCTTTTTGATACATTAATCCTACATCAATACCACGTCTATCTGGAGATTCGAAATGAACAATACCATAATCGTGAGATAATAATAAAGGATCGTTAGCAACATCTTCAACAACATCAACATTTTCAACCTCACATATACCAATAATTGCTGGTGCGTTTCCCGTAGTTTCAGAACCAATATCAGAAATTACACGTGCCATATTATGAACCTTCTTTTTGTAGATTTCTTCACGATTTGCTTTAATTTCCATCATCGGACTAGCTTCATCGTTTTTCTCTGTATCGTTTACAGTATCAAATAGGTTTTCAAGATTGTAAAAAGCAACAGTATGGATTTTATATTTCTT
Source organism: uncultured Lacinutrix sp. (assembly GCF_947500605.1). GTDB lineage: Bacteria > Bacteroidota > Bacteroidia > Flavobacteriales > Flavobacteriaceae > Lacinutrix. Next base: position 324,805 of record NZ_CANMSJ010000003.1, read on the forward strand.
ATCCTCTTGAGCATTAGCGCTTACAAAGGCAGTAATAAGTGCGACTGAAAGCCATAGTTTTAAATTCTTCATTAGTTATAATGTTATGTTTATGTTATGCGTGCATTCAAAATTCTTGCCAAAGGTAAATGTTTCTAATAAATAATGTAACTTTGCAAGCCTTAAATAACTATTATTTAATGTGTAAACTATTATTAACTATTATTTCTAGTATGAAAAAAAATTTACTTATTTTTTTATTCGGAATGTTCTCTGTGTTTACAGCCTTCGCTCAAGAAACGGTTGTAAAAGGTAGCGTTAAAGACGCTGTTACAGACGAACCTCTTCCAGATGTAACAATTACTGTTGAAGAAACAGGGCAAACTGAAACTACAGACGGTTTAGGTCAGTTTAAATTTAGCACTGCAGTTCCTTTTGGTGAGCAAATGCTAAAAATCACTAAATTAGGATTTTTGACAAAAAGATATCCTATTGTTGTAAATGAAGGTGAAATTGTTGATATTCAAGATATGACTCTTGAAGTTGATAGAGGTAGTCAACAAGACTTGTTTACGATATCTCTTTCTGATGATGAATTAAATGATGACACTAGTGGTTCTGATAATATATCAGGTTTATTATCTTCATCTTTAGATATTTTCCAAAGAACAGCAGCTTTCGAATTTAGTTCTTCTTTCTTTAGAGTAAGAGGTTTAGATTCAGATAATGCAGCTGTAATGATTAATGGTGTTGAAATGAATAAGTTCGATACAGGAAGACCACAATGGAGTAATTGGGGAGGTTTAAACGACGTTGTTCGTAACCAAGAATTATCTTCAGGACTTTCACCATCAGCATATACTTTTGGAGGTCTTTTGGGGTCAACAAATATGAATACTAAAGCATCTTCTTACAGAAAAGGAGGTCGTATTACTTACTCATCTTCAAATAGAAGTTATACAAACCGTTTAATGGCAAGTTACGCTTCTGGTTTAATGGAAGACGGTTGGGCGTACACACTTATGGTTGGAAGACGTTGGGGAGACGAAGGTTTTCAAGATGCATCTTTATATGACTCTAATTCCTTTTTCGCTTCAGTTGAAAAGAAAATTAACGATAAGCATAGCTTAAATTTTACTTCAATATATGCACCAAACAGAAGAGGTAAGTCTTCTGCTAATACGCAAGAAGTTTACGATTTAAAAGGTATTAAGTACAATGAGTATTGGGGATATTTAGATGGAGAAAAAAGGAATTCTCGTATTAAAGAGGTAGAAGAGCCAATTATAATGTTAAATCATACTTGGGACATTTCATCTAAAACAGCTTTAAATACAAATGTTGGGTACCAGTTTGGTAAGGTGGGAAACAGTCGTATTGATAACTCAGGAGGTGCAAACCCAAGTCCAGCCTATTACCAAAATTTACCAAGTTATTTTTTAGCAGATGACGATGGAGCAGATTTTAGTGGTGCGTATGGTGCAGAGCAACAGTTTATAAATGATGGGCAAATAAATTGGACAGATTTATTTGTAGCCAACGATTCTAAAAATTTATCAGGACAAGCAGCTGCATATAATTTATATGAAGACAGAAACGATGATAAACAGTTAACTGTAAATACAATTTTTAACACAGAGTTAAGTGATAATATTATTTTTAACGGAGCAATTAACTATAAGAAATTAAATTCTGATAATTTTGCTGAAATTATTGATCTATTAGGAAGTACTGTTGGAGCATCTAACGTTGATAACTTTGACGGTTTTCAATTCGATTTATTAAACCCAGACCGTTTAGTTCAAGTTGGAGAGAAATTTAGATACCATTATAAAATAGAAGCTAACGAGTTGTCTTCATACGCGCAAGCTCAATTTAAATATAATAAGGTAGACTTTTTCTTAGCAGGTAGTATTACAAAAACAGATTACCAAAGAGAAGGTGTCTTTCAAAATGAAGCTAATGTAGAATTAGATAATTTTGGAACTGTTGTGAAAGATAATTCTTATGGAAAAGGTGATAAATTAGAGTTTACAGGCGTTGGCTTAAAAACAGGTTTTACTTATAAAATTACAGGAAAACATTTATTAGATTTTAAAGCAGGTTATTTAACACAAGCTCCATCTATTAGAAACACATACACAAATTCAAGATCGAATCATGATTATGTAGGTGTAAGTAACTTAGAAGCTATACCTGGTGCAGAAAGCATAACAGAAGAGAAAATTTCTTCTGCAGATATTAGCTACATTTTCCGTTCTCCAATAGTAAAAGCAAGATTAACTGGTTTTTATACAAAAATTGAAGATGCAAATGAAATTTCTTTCTATTTCGCAGATGGTGTACAAGGTTTTACAGATGAAAATAATACAGCTGTTGAAAGCGAATTTATCTCTGAAGTTTTACAAGGAGTAGATAAAAGACATATTGGAGCAGAATTAGGTATTGAAGCTCAGTTAACACCAACTATTAAGTTAAAAGGAGCTGCTTCTTTTGGACAATATACTTATGATAATAATCCAAATTTATACCTTTCTGCAGATAGCCAAACAGTATCTTTTGGAGAAGCAAACCTTGAGAATTATAAATTAGCAGGTGGGCCACAACGCGCAGCATCTATAGGGTTTGAATATAGAGATCCTGATTACTGGTGGTTTGGAGCAACTGCTAACTTCTTTTCTAATGCATATGTAGACGTTAGTCCAATTACTAGAACTCAAAACTTCTATCAAGATACAGATGGTATTGCTTTTACAGATTACGATCCAGAAGTAGCTAGTGAGTTGTTAAAACAAGAAGAGTTTGATGAGTATATGGTTGTAAACCTAGTTGGAGGAAAATCTTGGAAAGTAGGAGATAAGTACATTGGCTTTTTTGCTAGTGTAGGTAACCTATTAGATAAAGAATACAAAACTGGTGGTTTTGAACAAGGTAGAAATGCAAACTACAGAGAATTAAGAGATGATAGTAGTAATGATACAAGAGTATTTGGTTCTAAATACTGGTATGGTAGAGGTATCAACTACTTTGTAAATGTGTATTGCAGATTTTAAGAAAAAGAAAACGAAAAATATTATATTAAAACAATTAATTATGAAAATAAATAAATTTTTAGCTTTAGCATTTGGTTTAGTAACCATGCTATTAGTAAATTCATGTGTTGAAGACGATGATTATACTGTGCCAGAAGTATTAGTACCAGCAGTAGATATTTCGACATTAGGAACTAGAACAACTTTTGCGTCTGTAATTTCAAGATTTGAGGATGCAGAAGCAAATGGAGATGATATTGGAACTTGGGAATTTGATGCTCCTTTATATATAGAAGGTTATGTAGTATCTAGTGATGCAACAGGTAACTTTTTTGAAGAAATTCTTATCCAAAACTCACCAGATGAAAATGATTTAGCAGACGATCCAAGAAGAGGATTAAGAATTGAAATAAATGTAAGAGATGTTTCTAATTTTTATAATTATGGACGTAAAGTATACGTAAAACTTAATGGTTTAGCTGTTGGAGAATCTAGTGGTGTATTAACATTAGGTAAGTTAACAGGAGATGCATTAGGTCAATTGGAAGCTTTTGAATATAAAGATTTTGTAATTAGAGATCCAGAAGTTGCTACAATTATACCTAAAACGGTTGCCATTTCAGATTTATCAGAGCAGGATGAAAATACATTAGTAAAAATTACTGATGCACAGTTTATTAAAAGTGCAATAGAAAATACTAATAGTTATGCAGGCGAAGCTTCAGATTCATTCGATGGTTTTAGAACTATTAAAAATTGCGAATCAGGTGCTACAATTACTCTACAAACTAGTACGTTTGCAGATTTTAAATCATTTCCTTTAGCACCTGGGAAAGGTGATATTTCGGCTATTTTTTCTAGAGATTTTGGAGACGACTTCAATGTATTAGTTATTAACAATGTAGAAAGTGTTAATTTTACTAATGAAGAAAGATGTGATCCATTTGATATTAATGATTTTGATATCGTTTTCGAAGAAGATTTCACAGACGGTTTAACAGGTTGGGAAGTTTTTAATACATCTGGAAGTACATCTTGGTTTGCAGGAGATTTTGGTAGTGATTTTTATGCAAGAGGATCTGCATTTTCAGGAGGTTCAATAGTTCAAATGGTAAGTTGGTTAATATCTCCATCATTAAATTTTGACGCTCAAGACGATGAACAAATGGTTTTACAAATTGCTGATGCTTTTAGTAATGGAGCACCTTTAACAGCATACTATTCTAACGATTATGTTGCTGGAAGTAATCCTTCTGCTGCAACGTGGATAGAAATTGGAGCAGATGAAATTCTTGCTCTTCCTGAAAACACAGGTTTTTTCGATAATGAATTTGATGAAACTGGATTAGTAGATCTTACTGCTGTAACAGGAAATGCTGTAATTGCATTTGTTTATGATAGTAATAATGCGACGGTTTCAACAACTATAGATTTAGGAAATGTTAAAATATTAAGCCCTCAATAGAACAAACTAAAATTAATAATAATTAGTTTTAAAAACCAGCTCTGTTGAGCTGGTTTTTTTAGAATAAGCCATGACAGTTTTCGATCAAATTTTCCATTTCGTGTTCTCTAAATATAAAGAACGTTATAAGCAAAAAGCTAATACTATTGCTTTGTTTTATATATCAGTTTTACAAATTGCATTAGCCTTTGTGTTAGGTTGTTTTTTTGCAGCCTTTTTAAATAAACTACATGTAGATACTATGTCTAGCGAAAAAGCTTGGACTCTATTTGTTATGTTATCTATTGGTATTCATTTTAAAAACTGGATTAGTTATAATGGTAATACTAGAAAAGTTATGAATGCAAAGTTTAATAAAAAGAAATCGCGTAAGTTTAATATGTCTATGCTTATAGCGCTTCCTTTTATTTGCCTTGGAATGGGATTAATACTTCTTCAAGCAGCATAAAACATATTTTATTACTATAAAAAAGCCCACTCATTAGAGTGGGCTTTTTTTGTTTATATACCAAAGATTACCAATAATCGAATCAAAAAAAGCATGCTATTAAACACCTTTATCTATAGGTAATTATTTCTGTAATATTTGTTGTGTAAAAGTGCTTAAGGCAATTCTCTTTAAAATTAATTGGTAATACTAGGTAACAAAATAGCAGTTAAAGTTATCTAAAAATGTATAAACAAATTAAAACCTAAAATGATGAACAATTTAAGAAACACAATTAAACTATTTGTTGTTGCATTAGTATGCGCTTTATCGTTTACTACTAACGCACAACAATTAGAAAATCACACAAATTATTTTCAACTATCACCAAGAGTTGGTTACGACTTTCCGACCTATAAAAATAATACACCTGCAATAGATTATAAAGGAGGATTAAATTTAGGCCTGTCTTTAGATTACTATTGGAATACCTTCGGACTAGGTTTCGATTTTGATTATATTAAAAACCAGCCAAAAAGTACATTCCAAACAGATAATCTTTATGATGCTGGAGGAACACAAATTATCGCCACTAATCTTTTTGAAGATGGTATTACAAGAGTTTTCTATGGTATAGGACCAAATGCTCAGTTTAGAAGTAAAACAGGACGGTTTAAGACCGAAATTAATACACGTTTTGGTTTGGCATCTATTAAAGTCGGAAGAACTTTGTTAGAAAATGCAAATCCAGGAAATGAGATATTAAATTTTCATGCAGGATATAAAGATTCTGGAGTTTTTACCTTTAAAGGGCAAGTGCGTTTTACTTATATGCTAAGTAATAATTTTGGAATTAATGCAGGTGCTTATTACATGCGTCATTTTGGAGCGCAAGAGCTTGTAGACCCAACATTAGGTGTCTCAGCGGCATATTATGACACCGTTGCATTTACAGGGCCTACAGGAGAACCTGGAGTTCGTTTAGAGCAAGGTGGATTTAACCTAAGAGAAGAAGCCTGTGATTGCGATATTTCTTCAGTGGGAGTTTTTGCTGGTATTACTTATAAGTTTAGTAAAAAGGTAAAGGAAGATGTTTGCGAGGTTTGTGGTGAAGACCATATGCCAAGATGTTGTGCAACTTGTGGTTGTGGTATAACAGTAACAGCAAGAGATAAATATACAAGCGAAACATTGCCTTTTACAGATGTTGTTTTAACAGATCTAAACGGTAATATTGTGCAATCTGGTACAACAAATTCTTACGGAGTGGTTGTTTTTAATGATGTAGCTGAAGCAGATTATATTGTTAAAGGAAAATTATACGATGTTTCTTTAGAGGAAACTTCAATTGAAAAAGCAGAATTTATTGCTTGTAAAAAAGAGGGTAATAGCATACAAAAGGTAATCGAATATGGCGATTTAAACTTTATCCTAAAAGGAAATGTGGTCGAGTGTAATACAAATGAAGGCATTCAAGGTGTAGATATTAAGTTAAGAGATAAAATAAAACCTGGTCAAAAAAATACTTTGTCTGATAATTCTGGAGCTTTTATATTTCATTTAAAACAAGCCTCAACTTATGGACTTAACGGTAATAAAGATGGCTATTTTTCTAATGAAGTTGAGGTTGCTACTAGCGATTACAATAGAAATCAATCTTTATTTATAGATTTAGAAATGTGTGTTAACCCATGCGGTCAATCGATAAAACTAGATAACATTATTTTTAATCTTGATAAATGGGATATCCTTCCCGCAGCACGACCAGATTTAGATTATGTTGTTAAGTTAATGCAAGATAATCCAACAATAAGCGTAGAAATGTCTTCTCACACAGATTCTCGAGGCAGCAACCCTTATAACCAAACGCTGTCTCAAAAAAGAGCAGAATCAACAATCAACTATTTAATGACAAAAGGAATTTCTAGAGATCGTTTAATCGCTAGAGGAGCAGGAGAAACAGAACTATTAAACCGTTGTGCAGATGGAATAATATGTGAAGAGAACGAACACACAATTAACCGTAGAACAGAATTTAAAGTTATATGCCCTCAATAACTAAAAGAAAAAAAAGAAGCTATTAATTAATGTCAAGCCAAGATAGATTTAAAACGTATTCTTAAAGAAGTCTTGGCTTATTTAAAACACAAAACTATGAACACAAAAAATATAATATTAAAAAATAAAGATTTAGAATCTCTGTTTTTTACCGGACTAAAAGTAATAACTATAACTACCATTTTACTATTTACTTACTCATGTAGTAATGAAGACGATTGCGCCTATGGAATATTAAACGAATGTCCAGAATTAGGATTAAATATTGGAGATGCATGCGATGCTTCTGGCCAAGGAGTGTTGAATGGAACAGTGACCGAAGATTGTGAATGTATAGAAGCATTTCCTGTAATAAGAACTTGTCCAGGTTTTATACAGAATGGAGATTTCGAAATTGTAACAGGTAACCCAAATGCAACTGTAGACGAAGATATTGATTTAGCAACAAGTTGGAAACCTTTATGGCAAAGTGGTAGTCTAGCCGATTTATTTAATGCTGCAACAACAAACTTTGGAAGTTCTTCGTTTGCGGCTCCAACGCCTTCAAGCGGTGTTTTTGCAGGTATGTGGATTGAAAACTCTACATCAAGTAGTGCAACTTATAGAGAAGGTATGTTTAACGAATTAACAGCACCAATAAATGCTAATACAGGTAATTATACACTAACTTTTGATTATGCTAACATGAGTGAATCAATTGCTTCAAATGCGATTAAAATAGGTGTTTACGGTGTGTATCATCCTATTTCTGGTACATTGCCAGCAACTCCAACAGGTATTAATACACCTACAAATCTAGATTTGTTTGGTAGTACTAATACAGTGTTTTTAGGAGAAGTAACTATAACATCTTCTACTACAAATGCATGGACTACTGCAACTTTTATAATAGATACTAGTACTTTAATTATTCCTGCAACTGGTATAAACCACATTATGATTACCAATTCTCATATTCCATTTCCCGATTATGGAAAAATGTATGTTGGACTAGATAATTTTTGCTTAATAAATTAAGGCTATATAAATAAAACTCAAGACCATACTATTTGGTCTTGAGTTTTTTTAATTAGTAAGTAAGTTCTTAAACTAATGAGGTGATCAATTTTTAGAGGATTATTTTAGCTAAAAGTTTAGCATATCCTTAACAAATTATAATATAACTTTGTACTTATTAATAATTTAAGTATTAACATGGCAAAGTTTAAGTATATAGTTATAGCTCTTCTTTTGGGCTTGTCTACTTCCTTTTTTACAGAAAGTGAGACTGCTATTACTATTAAAAATACCTTGCCGCAAAACACAGTGCAAACTAGTACTGGTTTTAATACTCAAGGTATAATTGTAAATTCTCAAATAGATTTCACGGTTAACCTTTCTCAAGAAGATAATCTTTCATTTTTTAAACAATTAGGTTTAGTAAATGGAGTTTGCAAAGAGCAGCAAGAGAGTTACTTAGTTTATGAAAAAACGAGTGAACTTATTGATGTTAACTTAACTACAAAAGAAATTATTTTCCCATTTCATTGGTTTACGTAAGCGCAATAGTTTTTTAAAACTATTGCAATACTAATCTTTTTCGTAAAGATTTAGTATTGATTTACTATACATTAAATCAAAAAATTACAACAATGAAATTATCATTCACATTAATAGAAATACTAGTGGTGTCAAGCGTTTTCGTACCATTCCTTATATTCGTTTACAAAGGACTTAACAACACTTCAAAAACAAAACAAAAAGCCGAAAAAATCACTAAATTAAGTGGGTTCAATTATAAATTAAAGGAGGTTTGGAACAATAAGTTTATTGGTCTTGCAGAAGACGATAACATGTTAACCTACATTCAGTTTAATAACGATAATCATAAGATTTTTAACCTAAAACTATCTGATATTAAGTCTTGCGAATTAGTTACAAACTATAAAACAGGAAAGGATAAAGTAACAAGATTAGAATATTTAGATTTAAAAATTGCATTTCATTCTTTTAAAAAAGAAGAAGTAACCTTACATTTCTTTAATACAGACGATGGCTACACCGAAGATTACGAAATGCGTAGAATAGAAAACTGGAACAGCATAATTAATAGTAATATAAATGCAAGCTTGAAAAAAGCATCTTAATTGCTATTTAATATTAGTTCAAAAAAAAGCATCAACCTTAAATTGGGTTGATGCTTTTTTTATGTAGCTTCAATTGTATTCGTTTTCTAGTAACATCTACTTCCAAAACTTTTACAGTAATTTGTTGGTGTAAATGCACATGCTCATTTACATCTTTTACAAAACTATCCGATAGGTTAGAAACGTGTATCAATCCGCTTTCTTTAATTCCAACATCTACAAAACAACCAAAAGCAGTTATGTTATTTACTATTCCTGGTAATAATTGTCCGGAATGTAAGTCGGTAATCGATTTAATATCTTGGTTAAAACTAAACGCTTTAGCTGTTTCTCTAATATCGAGTCCTGGTTTTTTAAGTTCTTTAATAATATCTTCAAGCGTTAATAACCCAACAGATTCTGTACAATATTTTTTTAAATTTATTTTCTGAAGAATGGCCTCGTTACCAATTAATTCTCGAATAGTAACACCTTCGTCTATAGCCATTTTTTCGACTATTTTATAACTTTCAGGGTGCACTGAAGAATCATCTAAAGGATTTTTAGCCTCTTTAATTCTAAGGAAAGCAGCACCTTGCTCGAAAGCTTTTCCGCCTAAGCGTGGTACTTTTTTAATATCATTTCTAGATTTGTAAACACCGTTTTCATTTCTATAATTAAAGATGTTTTCGGCCAATTTGGGTCCAATTCCAGAAACAGAACTTAATAATGGAACACTTGCAGTATTAATGTTTACACCAACGGCATTTACACAATTCTCTACCACAACATCCAGTTGTTTTTGTAATTTATTCTGATCTACATCATGTTGGTATTGCCCAACACCAATAGATTTAGCATCAATTTTAACGAGCTCTGCTAATGGATCTTGTAAACGTCTTCCAATAGAAACAGAACCTCTAACGGTTACATCGTAATCAGGAAACTCATCTCTTGCAATTTTAGATGCCGAATAAATACTAGCTCCAGCTTCACTAACTATAAATACTTGTACATCGTTTTTAAACGGTACTTTTTTAACAATGGCTTCTGTTTCTCGAGAGGCTGTTCCGTTTCCAATGGCGATAGCTTCAATTTTATAGGTCTCGACTAATGATGCGATTTTATTTATAGCTCCAATACTGTCGCTTTTTGGAGGATGCGGATAAATAGTGTCGTTATGTAATAAAGTGCCTTGTGCATCTAAGCAAACTACTTTACAGCCTGTTCTAAAACCTGGATCGATAGCTAATACTCGTTTTTCTCCTATTGGCGAACCTAATAGTAATTGTTTTAAGTTTTTAGAGAAAACTGTAATTGCAGCTTCGTCTGCTTTTTCTTTAGCATTACTTAAAGCTTCGTTACTTAAAGACGGAAATAATAAACGTTTGTAAGCATCGGAAATAGCAAGTTCTATTTGGTCTGCACATCCATTTTTGCTTCTAATTATTTTTCTATCAATATTCTCTAATGCTTTTATAGCATCTATTTCAATTTTAACTCTTATAAAACCTTCGTTTTCTGCTCTTAAAATAGCTAATAGTCTATGGGATGGGATACGTTGTAAGCTTTCCGACCAATCGAAATAGTCTCTAAATTTTTGAGCCTTTTCATCTTCAATTTTGGCTTTAACCACTTTTGTAGAAATTTGAGCATGTCGCTCTAATTGGTTTCTTAGATTATTTCTAATGTCTGTACGCTCGTTAATCCATTCTGCAATAATATGTCTTGCGCCTTCTAATGCATCATCAACAGAGGTAATATCACCTTTTACGTATTTGTAAGCAATAGACTCTACGTCGTTTGCATTTTGGCTCATTATTATTTTAGCCAATGGTTCTAAACCATTTTTTCTTGCAGTTTCTGCCTTTGTTTTTCGTTTTTTCTTGAACGGTAAGTAAAGGTCTTCAAGCGTTATTAAGTCTGTGCAGCTTTCAATTTTTAATTTTAAATCTTCAGTTAAAACAGCTTGTTCTTCTAAGGCTTTAATAATTGCCTTTTTACGTTTCTCTAAGGCTTCAAAAAGTTCTTTGTATTTTACAATGTCTCCAATTTGAACTTCATCTAAATTGCCTGTAGCTTCTTTTCTGTAACGAGAAATAAAAGGAATTGTACAATCTTCGTTAAGTAATTTAATAGTGTTCTTAACTGAAGATTCAGGTAAGCTAGTATGTAATAATATGTATTTTAAAAGCATAAAAAAGACCTTATCTTTTTAAGTAAAATAAGGTCTTGTAATATATTTAATCTTGGGTTTATTCCGAAGAAAAAGGCAAAAGAATTTTAGTTTTCTCCAGACTCGTTCTTAGCGTCCTCAATCATTTTGTCATTTGGTAAAATAGCAATATTTACACGTCTGTTTTTAGAGCGTCCTTCTGCTGTAGTATTATCGTGAGTTGGTTGTAATTCTCCAAACCAGTTTGTTGTTAATCTACCATTACTTATACCGTTGCTAATAATAAAATTTGTTACAGCATTGGCTCTGTTTTTTGAAAGTGTCATGTTGTTTTCTTCGCTACCAACACTATCTGTATGGCCTACTACTAATATGTTTGTATCTGGATACTCTTTAAAAATAGTTACTAATTTATTTAAAGTCGCTTGAGATGCAGTATTTACATTATACTTTGCTGTATCAAAATATACACCACTGTCTTCATCAAAAGTTACTACAATTTTATCCTCTATACGTTCTACTGTTGCTCCAGGAATTTCGTTTTCAATTTTCTCAGCCTGCTTGTCCATTTTGTTTCCAATAAGAACACCAGCACCACCGCCAATAACACCACCAATAACAGCTCCTAATTCGCCGTTACCACCTTTACCAACATTATTACCAATAATAGCTCCTAAAATGGCTCCACCAGCTGCGCCAATAACGCCTCCTTTTTGTTTGTTATTTGCATTTTTTGTAGCACTACAGTTAGTTAATGTAATTGCTAACATTAAAGTTAATGCTATACTTGTTACTTTTTTTATAGTTAAATTCATGATTATTATTGTTTAGAAAAATTCATATTAATTGTAAATGGTTTTCCATCTACAGATACGGTTTGTTGCCATTGCATATCAAATTCGGACAATTGCGCTAGTTTTAATCTAAAACCTTGGTTGGTTTCAGATTTGTTTTTAGCATCGGTAGGCTTTAATAAAAAGTCATACAAGCCAGTTTGTTCGTCAACTTCTTGTATTGTGAATACAAAGTTTCTTTCGCCAGTTGTACAGTTTTGGTTGTTTATAGTATAAATACCAGTGTTGTTGTTTGGGATAAAAGACCAAGTACTACCTTCAAAACACTCTTTAGAAGCGTCGTTAAGTAGCATAACATTAAAGTTACCAGATTCGCTATAAGAAATGTTATTTAAAAGCCATTGACCTTTAATGGTTTTTTGAGATTGTCTCACAACTTTAGATCCTCCACAAGATAGGAAGGTTGTAACGACTAGAAGTAATATTATTTTTTTCATGGTTTAGTTTTTTGATTTTGTGTTACACAATGTACAATCAAAATAAATAAATAGTGCTAATATAATCTCAATTAATAAATATTTAACTAACAGTTTTAATGGTAGTTAGGTCTGTTTTAATTGAGGCTTAATCGAAGATAAACAGTCTGTATAATCCTGTTTTGTAATTAAAAGATCCCCAAACATAATCATCCTTATAACGGAATACAGATTGAGCATCTAAGTGGCTAAAGTCTTTTGTGAAATCGTTTATTTTATCAAAGCCATTTTCAGGAATTAAATTAGAATTATGGTTAAAGTGCTCATTAAACAAGCATTTAATTTGTATTGATTTTGTTTTGTTATAATTATCGAAAGTAGAAAATAAAACACCACCAATTGCTCCTCCAATCAGGCCGCCAACAACCGACATTGTTCCGCCAGTAGCAATTTTGCTAGATCCAATAGTTACAACATAGTTACTACTGTCTTTATAAACTGCAACTCCCAAGTGTTTGTTGGCTATTTTTCTTAAATATTGAGACGTGTTTTCTAACACACGAACACCATATTTACCATCTCCCACTTTTTGAATCATTTTTGTATTCTTAAAGTCTATTGTTTCATGCTTTCCAACTTTATAGCTTTTAAGCATTTTCATTTCTGGATAAGTATAAACAGAAAATAGAAGTTTATCTTTAGTGGCATACACATTAAAGTAGTGGTTGTCGAAAATAAAAGAGTTAATTCCAGATTTTAGTTCACCCTTAATAAAGCCTAAATTTTCTACAGCATTAAATTTTAATGCTCCATCTGTTACATTAATGTCTATTATATAAGTGCGCTTTCCAAAGAAATTGTTTGTTAATATAATTTTACCATCTTTATAAAACACTTTGGTTTGAGCAGTTACACTCTCTAAAGCCAGCGGCTCTCCAATGTCAATTTTCTTAATTTCAGAAGCATAAGCAAAAATAAGACTGTTGAAATTGACTGCTAAATCTGTGTCAGACTTTATTTGTTCTTCAGGTAAGCTAATCTCTTTGTTAGTAACATTAGCATTATTATCTAAGGTGTACAGGTTAAGTTTTGAGGTTTTATATACTGATGTTAGAATATAAAATTTATCCTTATCTGAAAAGCTATTTACATACTCTTCTTTTTCAAAATTGATATCTAAATCATCAACCAATTTAAAAGTATTAGTTTTAAAATCAATTTTTAAATACCCGAATTTTAATGAGGAATTACGTTTAAAGTAGAGAGTGTAACTATCATTTTCTATAGATTGACCGACGATACTCCTGCTTTTTTTTGGAATATCGTCTATAACTACTTTTGAAATTAATTCCTGATTTTGGTTATATAAATATACAGTTATTTGCTTTTTTTCTCTTAAGAAGAAAGCAATATTTCCAGATTCTTTATCAATAATAGGCAAAGCATCTTTTAAGTTTGAATATTCTCCTTGCAAACCAGTTTCGATAACAATCCAATTTCTTTGTGCAGAAACGGTTGTGCTAATTAAGAGCAAAAATAGAAGTGGAAATAGTTTACTAAACATATATTAACTTATTGTTAATCCATTAGAAACATTTGCATCATCGGGATTTACAAATACTAATTTACCATCTGCGTTTTCAGTCATTAAAATCATGCCTTCACTGTCTACACCACGCAAAGCTCTTGGTGCTAAGTTAACCAACACAGTTACTTTTTTACCAACAACTTCTTCGGCTGTAAAGCTTTCTGCTATTCCAGAAACAATGGTTCTAACATCTATTCCTGTATCTACTTTTAAAACTAAAAGTTTCTTAGCTTTTGGCATTTTTTCAGCTTCTAGAATTGTGCCAACTCTTAAGTCTAGCTTTGTAAAATCGTCGAATGCAATAGTGTCTTTTTGTGGTTCAGCTACTTTATTGGCAGCTTCGTTCGCTTTCTTACTAGCTTCTAATTTATCTAACTGTGCTTGTATTTCGGTGTCTTCAATTTTAGAGAATAATAACTCACCTTTACCTATTTGGTGTCCAGCAGAAATTAATATTTCTTTAGTTGCAATGTCTTCCCATTTGTTCTCATCACTATTTAAAATATTTTTTAATTTAGTTGATGTAAATGGTAAAAATGGCTCGCATAATGTTGATAACGCCGATGCTATTTGTAAAGCAACATACATAATTGTTTTAGTACGGGCTTCGTCAGTTTTTACTAATTTCCAAGGCTCTTCGTCGGCAAGATATTTATTTCCTAAACGCGCTAAGTTCATTAATTCTTGAGAAGCTTCTCTAAAACGGTAACGCTCTAAAGAACTTTCTATAACACTTGGGAACGCTTTTATTGTTGCCAAAGTTTCTTCGTCTATGGTAGATAATTCACTTGGAGTTGGTATAATACCTTCGTAATATTTGTTAGTTAAAACAACTACACGGTTAATAAAGTTTCCAAAAATGGCAACCAATTCGTTATTATTTCTTGCTTGAAAATCTTTCCAAGTAAAATCGTTATCCTTAGTTTCTGGTGCATTAGCAGTTAAAGCATAACGCAATACATCCTGCTTATCTGGGAAGTCTATTAAATATTCTGGTAACCAAACAGCCCAGTTTTTAGAGGTAGACAATTTGTTGCCTTCTAAATTTAAAAACTCGTTTGCTGGTACATTGTCTGGTAATATATAAGAACCTTCTGCTTTAAGCATTGCTGGAAAAATAATACAGTGAAATACAATATTATCTTTACCAATAAAGTGAACTAGCTTAGTATCTTCATCTTTCCAATATGGTTCCCAATCTTTATTTTCTCTTGCAGCCCATTCTTTGGTTGCAGAGATGTAACCAATTGGAGCATCGAACCAAACGTATAATACTTTGCCTTCGCCTCCCGGAACAGGAACTGGTATTCCCCAATCAAGATCACGTGTTACCGCTCTTGGTCTTAAACCATCGTCTAACCAAGATTTACATTGACCGTAAACGTTAGATTTCCAATCTTTTTTATGTCCTTCTAAAATCCATTCTTTTAAAAAGGCTTCGTGTTTGTTTAATGGTAAAAACCAGTGTTTAGTTTCTTTTAAGCTAGGTACATTTCCTGTAATTGCAGATTTTGGGTTGATTAAATCTGTAGCATTATGGCTTGTTCCACATTTTTCACATTGATCTCCATAACTTTCTTCGTTACCACATTTTGGACACGTACCAACTACAAATCTATCTGCAAGGAATTGGTTTGCTTCAGCATCATATAATTGTTCAGAAACTTCTTCAACAAATTCATTTTTATCGTACAAAGTCTTAAAAAACTCTGATGCAGTATCATGATGAATTTTAGCTGAAGTACGAGAATAGTTATCGAAAGTAATACCGAAATCTAAAAAAGACTGCTTTATAATAGCGTGGTATCTGTCCACAATTTGTTGAGGTGTAACACCTTCTTTTTTTGCTTTAATAGTAATTGGCACACCGTGCTCATCACTACCACAAATAAAAGCAACATCGTTTCCAGTTAATCTTTTGTAACGTGCGTAAATATCTGCAGGTACATAAACACCAGCTAAATGTCCAATATGTATTGGTCCGTTAGTGTATGGCAACGCTGCAGTAATGGTATATCTTTTAGGATCTTTCGACATGAATTCTTGTAATTTAACAACAAAAATAATCATTACCTTTTTTAAAATTGAATTCTTAACCTTGGATTTAATAAAAAGGAGTGTTTTTTTATAGATTTGAGTAGAAAAGTGATGGAACAGTGCTCTTATTCAATATTATGAGACTAATCTACTTTTTTTAATAAGTACTTCATTTTAATTTTGTAAAATATCGGTTACATTTACATTATGATAAAAAAAATATTAATTATTACTGTGTTATTTTTCTTCGGAAGTATTAACGTTTCGGCTCAAGAGAACACAACCATAAAAACACCATCAAAATTGATACAACCACCCTATCTAAAAGCAGGAGATACTGTTGCTATTGTTGCACCATCTGGTGTTTTAAAAAGCAGAGCAGACGAAGTTACACGTGCTAAAAAACTATTAGAAAGTTGGCAATTAAATGTTGTTGTTGGTAAGCATGTTTTTAGTAGAGATAACCATTTTGCAGGTACAGATTTGGAGCGTTGCGAAGATTTTCAAGAAGCTTTAGATAACCCGAATATCAAAGCCATTTGGAGTGCAAGAGGAGGTTATGGAACAGTGAGGATTCTTGATAAATTAGATTATTCAAAATTTTTACAACAACCCAAATGGGTTATTGGTTACAGCGATATTACTGCTTTACATAACCAAATTAATACTAAAGGAGTGGAGAGTATTCATGCTATTATGTGTGTAAGTTTACCTAAAAATCAAGAAGAAATTAAAGAAAGCATAGACACTTTTAAAGCTTCAATTTTTGGTAAACCTATAAATTACACTTTAAAAGAATCTAAATACAATAGAGAAGGTAAAGCTTCTGGCCAATTAGTAGGAGGGAACTTAACAATATTACATACTATGTTAGGTTCTAATACAAGTATTGATACAAAAGGAAAGATTTTATTTATTGAAGAAATAGGAGAGTATAAATACCATATCGACCGTATGTTACAAAGTTTAAAACGTGCTGGTTATTTTGATGACTGTAAAGGTGTAATTGTGGGCGGTATGAGTAGAATGAGAAAAAATACTACGCTTTGGGGAACTAGTGTAGAGCAGCTTGTTATAGATGCTTTATCCGCCTATGATTTTCCTATTGCTTTTAAAATGCCCGCAGGACACGAAAAAGATAATCGTGCCATGATTATGGGACGAACGATTGATTTAGAAGTGAGTAAAACAAAATCAACAATTAAGTTTGAAAAGTAGATTGCTATTGCATATAATAAAACGAAAAATATAAATACATTAAATTTTAGTTTGTAGGATGAGATTCCTGCCTACGCAGGAATTATGGCGCAACACAACGAATTAGGAAAAAAGGGGGAGCAACTTGCTGTAGATTTCTTGTTGAAAAAAGGCTACGAAATTCTAGAGAGAAACTATACATTTCAGAAAGCCGAAGTTGATATTATTGCAAAAATAAAAGACACATTAGCTATTGTTGAGGTAAAAACGCGCTCAACAATAGAATTTGGTAATCCTCAAGATTTTTTAAAACCAAAACAAATTCAACGTTTGGTAAATGCGGCAGATGAGTTTGTAACCGTAAATAAATTAGATGTAGAAGTGCGTTTTGATATTATTGCTATTGTAAAAGAGAATAAAGAATTTAAGATTGAGCATTTAGAAGATGCTTTTTATCACTTTTAATACGTGGCAATTTTAAATAAAAAAAGCTTCAACTTTATGTTGAAGCTTTTTTTATATTATAAATCTTAGAAACTATGCTTTAGCTTCTTTAGTGCAACAAGCTTTTTTACAATCTTTAGCACAAGCTACTTTTTCACCTTCTGTTTTGTTTTTACAACAGTCTTTTTTACAGTCTGCAGTGCATGCCTTTTTCTCTTCTTTAGAAAAAAATTCAACAGTATTCATATCTTTTACTTTGTAAGTGTCAGATACGCTAGTAACTGTGTTTTCTAAACTTACAGGTGTTACTTTAGCTTCGTCGTATTCTACCATAGCTAATTGTCTATCGAAATCTACAGTGGCAGATTTTACACCTTCCATTTTAGCCATCTTTTTCTCGATAGTTTTTGCACATCCCATTGCGCAAGTCATGCCTTCAATTTTAAATTCTGCTTTAGCATAAGTAGCATTTGGATCTAATTCTGCTTTTGTAGCTTTAACTTCTGTTTCAGCAGTTTCAGTAGTTTCAACCGTTTTAACTTCTGGTTGTGCTTCGTTTTTACAACTAAATGCTGCAATTGTAATGATAGCAATTACTAATATGTTTTTTAAATTTTTCATGAGTTTGTTTTTATTGTTTATTAATTGTCACATGCTGCTTACTATTAATAATTTCTTTAACGATAGAATTTTTAACAGCTCGTTTCATGAGTATCGATTTTTATTATTCTGTTATCAATTACAAAATTAACAATTATATCTATTTATTGCGTTAAAAATTAGATTTTTGCATAAGCTAATAAACGCCTTATTTATATGAAACTATCGAAATGGACTTACCTCATTATATTGTCTGTTATTTGGGGAACAAGTTTTATACTTATAAAAAAAGCGTTAATAGGTTTAGATCCTTATCAATTAGGAGCTTTAAGAACAGTTTTAACAGGTTTGTTTTTATTTATTGTAGGTTTTAAAACCATAAAGACCATAAAAAAAGCAGACTGGAAATGGATAGTAATTTCGGGTTTCTTAGGTTCCTTTATTCCTGCTTTCTTTTTTGCAATTGCCGAAACGGAAATAGATAGCGCTGTAGTTTCTGTATTAAATTCTTTAGTACCATTAAATACTATTTTAATGGGAATGGCTGTTTTTAAGATTACCTCTACAAAGCGACAGGTATTTGGTGTTGTAATTGGTTTTATTGGTACGGCTTTGTTAATATTAAAAGGTGCCGAATTAAATCCACATCAAAATTATTTATTTGCAGGTTTTATAATTGCTTCAACATTAATGTATGCTGCTAACGTAAATATTATAAAACGTTATTTACAAGATGTAAAGCCATTAACGATTGCTGTTGGAAACTATGTACCTATTGTAATTCCTGGACTTATAGTTTTGTTTTTTACGGGATTCTTTTCTGCTGAAGCATTTAGTCAACCGGAATTTAGGATGTCTATTTTATATGTTGCTATTTTATCTTTATTTGGTACTGCTATTGCTAAGGTGTTGTTTTTTAAACTTGTTCAAATGTCGACTCCTGTATTTGCATCTTCGGTAACTTATATAATGCCAATTGTCGCTTTAACTTGGGGATTGCTAGATGGAGAATCTTTTAGTATTATACAAATTGTTGCTTCTGCTATTATATTAATTGGAGTGTATTTGGCTAATAAAAAGAAGCAACAAATTAAATCTAAATATTAAGCAAAAAAAATCTGAAGCCTTTCGACTTCAGATTTTAATAAAGATATTAAATAGCTTTTTACTTATTCAAAGTCAGCTGTTGTTAAAGGCTCATTTACTTTAATTGTAGTTACTTTAAGCTCTACATTTTGTCCTCCCATTGGTACAGAAGTTACGTGTGGAAATTTAATACCACTTACTTCTTTATAGTCACCAAAAGTTCTTTCTTGAGTAATTTCTTGTCCTCCTGGACCTTTTCCTTTAGAAACACTTTTTATTTTTAAACCAGAAGTTACATCGTAATAATTTTTAGTAGATTCTCCATCTTTATCTTCAATTACTAAAACATAAGCATCGTTACCATCTACAGTTTCAATTGAATCTAAAGATACTTTTAATGAAGAATTAGCCATTAAACCTAATTCATCAAATAATGCTGTTTTAGCCTTAGATTTAGCGATAGCTTCAGCAGGCATAGGTTGTTTGTTTCCCATTTGTGCCATGTAACCAGTTTCACCATTAAAAGCTTGTTTAAAAACAGATCCCATTCCAATAATGCTAACATCTGTAGACATAAGGTTTGGGCTTTTTTGCTTAAGAGTCATTGCCATATTTTGTCCTTGAAAAGAAGCACTCATTTCTTGAACTAAAGTAGTTACATTTTGTAATGTAGTTTCACCACCAATAGCTTTTATATAACCGTCTACTACAGTTTGAGCTGTTACTCCTGCAGGAATAGGCTTAGAGAAAACTGGCTTTGATACAGAGTTTGCAAAAGCATCAAAATATTTAACAGGAATTCCTGTTTTTTCTAAGTTAGAAACGACTTCGCTACCTTTTCCTACTACTATTACTCTTGCGTTTTGCTCAGTAAAGTATTTGTTTGCAACACGTTGTACATCATCTGCTGTTACCGCATTGATTTTTGTTAAGTACGTTTTGTAAAAATCACTAGGTAAATTATTTAACTTAATGTTTAAAGCATATCTAGCAATTGTAGAAGGCTGTTCTAAAGCCAATACAAAATCACCAACGTATTTTGCTTTAGCATTTCTTAAATCTTCAGCAGAAACTTTTTCAGTTTTAATTCTTTTAATTTCTTTTAAAGATTCTACAACAGCACTATCTGTAACTGCATTTCTAACTTGTGCTCCAGCTGTAAAACGGGCAGCTCCATAACGGTCTGTTCCTACACTAGAACGTGCACCATAAGTATAACCATGCGCCTCACGTAAGTTCATGTTTAAGTAAGAGTTAAAACCACCACCTAAAATTTTGTTTGCAATTAAAACAGCATGATAGTCTGGATCACCCATTTCTAATTTTACATTGCTAGTTACAGATATATTAGACTGTACGGCATTTGGCATATCTACAAAGTTAATTTCTGTAGCGTTTACGTTTATGTATGGTTGTGGGATGTTTTTAGTAACATCGATACCTTTATCCCATTTTTTGAAGAATTTTTTAACCTGCTTTTCTACGGTTTTAAAATCTACATCACCAACAATTACTAAGTATGCATTGTTAGGGTTAAAGTTTTCTTGATAGTAAGCACGAACATTATCTAATGTAATGTTATTTAAAGACTCCTCTGTAATAAACTCACCATAAGGATGTTTTTTACCAAAAGATAAAGCACCACCTACACGAGAAGCTACTGCATCTACACTTTTTGCGCTAGATTTTAAGCCTTCGATAGCTTTTTCTTTTTCTTTTTGAAACTCTTCTTCAGTTAATAAAGGGTTCATTGTAGCATCTGCCATTAATTCTAATATTCTTTCAGAATACTTTGTTAATGAGCTACCAAATGCACTACTAGATCCAAAGCTTAAACTTGCTCCAAGGAAATCGATCTCTTCATTAAATTGATCTTTAGAAATAGAAGTTGTTCCATTACCTAACATAGATCCAAGTATACCAGAAACACCTGCTATTTTACCTTCAACTTTTGGTTGGTTATCTATTCTTAAAGAATAAGATACTCTTGGTAACTTGTGGTTTTCTACTACTAATACTTTAAGTCCGTTTTTAAGTTCAAATTCTCCAGGAACTTCCAATGTAATTGTTGGCGCTGGACCTGGTTTTGGTTGCACAGATCTATCTATTTGAGCAGTAGCCGAAAAGGATAGTAAAAACAGTGCTATAATTGCTGTTATTTTTGTTTTCATTTGTCTTATTTGTTTTTTATAATTTGTCAAATGATGTTTTTAACTTTTTAGTATTCTTATTTAAATTAAGAACATTCACTTGTCTTGTTATTTTTCTAAGATATTATTCTTCTTCTTTAGCTACTGGTAAATACTCTAAAACCACACGTTGATTTGGGTTTAAGTATTTTTTAGCAACCGCTTGTATTTCTTCTCTAGTAATAGATCTGTAGATATTAATTTCGTTATTAATTAAATTAACATCATCAAATAACATGTAGTAACGTGCTAAAGAATTTGCAATACCAGAAACGCTAGAGTTAGAGCTAACAAAATCGTTTTCAAATTGGTTTTGAAGTTTTTGATAATCTCTTTCAGACATTAATTCATTTTGAACTTTTACTAATTCTTCGTCTATTTCTGCTAATAAGCTTTCTAAAGAATTATCTCCTAAAGGTAAGCCGTATAAAATGTACGTTCCGTAATCTTCTTGACTTTGGTTAAAAGCACCAACTTGAAGTGCCATTTTCTTATCGTCAACAAGTTTTTTGTATAATTTTGAAGTTTTACCAGAACTTAAATAGCTAGATAACATATCTAAAACATAAGCATCTCTCTCTGTCATTGCAGGAGTTCTATAAGCCGCCATAATTGCTGGAATCTGGATATTAGAATCGTAAGCTTTAGCTTTAATAGTTTCTGTAATTGGATCTTCTTTTGGGAAGTTTCTAACAATATCTTCTCCTCTTGGAATAGGTCCAAAATAATCTTCAATCATTTTTTTAGTTGCAGGAACATCTATATCTCCAGCAACAACTAAAACAGCATTGTTAGGTACGTAGAACTTTTTGTTAAAAGCTTGAAACTCTTCTAAAGAAGCAGCATCTAAGTGTGCCATTTTACCAATTGTTGTTCCTTTATATGGGTGTTTTTTAAAGATATTAAGTTTAATTTCTTCAATAAATTTACCATAAGGCGCATTATCAACACGTAAACGTTTCTCTTCTTTTACAACTTCGTTTTGTGTGTCTACACCAATTTGATTAATAATTGGGTGCATTAAACGCTCAGATTCCATCCATAAACCTAATTCAAGACTGTTAGATGGGAATACTTCGTAATAATATGTTCTATCGTCTGTTGTGTTGGCATTATTACTTCCTCCGTTAGAAGTTACAATTTTAAACCATTCACCACGCTCAATGTTTTCTGTACCTTCAAATAAAAGGTGTTCAAAAAAGTGAGCCATACCTGTACGGTCTGGTTGTTCATCTTTAGCACCTACATGATACATTACAGAGGTTGTTACTACTGGAGCAGTGTTGTCTTGATGTAAAATAACGTGCATGCCGTTACTTAAATCATACTCTTCAAATTTAACTTCTTGTGCATTAGCTGCAAATCCAGCCAAGAGCAAAGCTGCTAATGAGAATAAATTTTTTTTCATTGTGTTGTGAGTTAATTAGTATTAATTGCGGTATAAGTCTATAACTTATATAATTTGTTACAGATTCAGAACAAATTTACTAATAGATGAACGGAATGTTTAGGATATGTTAAAAAATTTAACATTGAATTGTCACTTTTTTAATCTTTTTTTTGCAAAATTAATATGAATTACTAATGATTATTAACATTATAGAGCAATTTGATATAACAAGTACATTTAAATTATAACTTTGTTAATAGCATTTTAATATGTGTTTTTTGTAAGATTTCTTTTAAATTTTACAGCTTTTTTGTAAGATGTTGACTTTTAATGCTTAAAATATTAGTAATCATAGGTGAAAACGTTTGCAAATTAATTTTTTAGAAGTATATTTGCATCCGCTTTCTGAGAGGAAAGTAGATATATTTAATAACAAATTAATAAAAACGTTACGCTATGTACGCAATTGTAGAGATAGCAGGGCATCAATTTAAAGTTGAAAAAGACCAAAAAGTTTTTGTTAACCGTTTAGCATCAGAAGAAGGAGAGACTATGTCTTTCGATAATGTTCTTTTAATTGCAGATGGTGACAATGTTACTTTAGGCGCCCCAGCTATAGATGGAGCACAAGTAAGTGTGAAAGTCTTAAAGCACCTTCAAGGTGATAAAGTTATTGTTTTCAAGAAGAAAAGAAGAAAAGGTTACCGTGTTAAAAATGGTCACAGACAAGCCTTAACTGAAATCGTTATTGAGAGCATTGTAGCTTCAGGAGCTAAGCCAGCAAAAAAGGCTGCTCCAAAAAAAGAAACTAAGAAAGTAGAAGCGAAAGCTGCTGCTCCTAAGGCTTCAAAATCAACAGGAAAAGCTGATGATTTAAAGAAAGTTGAAGGTATTGGTCCAAAAATTGCTTCGACATTAGCTGAAGCAGGAATCTCAACTTTTGCTGAATTAGCAAAAACAGATGCGGCTAAAATTTCTGAAATCATTGCAGGTGTTCGTGGTAACCACGTAACTGATACTTGGCCAGCACAAGCTCAAATGGCTGCTGATGGTAAGTGGGATGAGTTAAAGAAATGGCAAGACGAATTAGATGGTGGTAAAGCTTAATTGCTAAACTACTTAAGTATAACAAAATAAAACCTTAAGACAATGGCTCATAAAAAAGGAGTTGGTAGTTCGAAGAATGGTAGAGAATCAGAATCAAAACGTTTAGGCGTTAAGATATTTGGTGGACAAGCTGCTATTGCTGGAAATATCATATTAAGACAAAGAGGTAATACGCATCACCCAGCTGAGAACGTATACCAAGGAAAAGATCATACTTTACATGCTAGAGTAGATGGTTTAGTAAAATTCACAAAGAAAAAAGATAACAGATCTTACGTTTCTATCGAGCCTTTCGAGGCTTAGGAATTTTAAATCCTAAAATATAAAAACGCCTTTCTATATAGAGAGGCGTTTTTTTTTGTTACTTTTTTAAAATATCATTTATAATCTTTAAATGGTGATTTGTATGTAATACTAAAAAGTGAGGCACTCTTTTCTTGTTAATGTGTCCAAATAGTGGGTGTTTAAAGTAAGCGTTCTTGTTTAAACTGTTTATGGATTCTATATTAGTTTTAACCTGTTGTACTTGTTTGTTGAGGTCTTCTTTTAAAATAATTTCTGGCGGCTTTACATGTTTTGGAGCTTTTGCTTTTCCTCTTGGAAAGAAGCCTAGTGTAAAGAATACTTTACCTAAAAAACTGAAGTTGTTTTTAAAGGTGTCAGGATCCGAGTTTTGAAGTGCAATGATTACATTATTAACTACCTTAAGACTATGGTCTATGTGCCAAGCAATATCGCTTTTAGATACTTTAGGTTTTGAAAGGTTGTGATTTTCTATATGGGATTCTAATGTATTAATGACAGAGTTGATTTTATCTAAAGACATAAAGTTGTTATTTGTTAAGGTGAAGGTAATTATTTAAAAGCTAAAATAAACAAAGTGCATTTTTGTAAGTGATAATAAAACTAAAAAGGTGGTCTCTAATTTCTCTTAATAAAGACTTAAGATGATTGGCCTGCAATAGCGATTGATGCGGCATCCTTTTTTGAGGCACGAAAAAAAGATATAGTGGAAAGCGCGGTTGGTTTTGGTTTTTCTGCCAAAAGCAAATT
This sequence comes from uncultured Lacinutrix sp., assembly GCF_947500605.1. GTDB lineage: Bacteria > Bacteroidota > Bacteroidia > Flavobacteriales > Flavobacteriaceae > Lacinutrix. The sequence continues at coordinate 350,008 of NZ_CANMSJ010000003.1, forward strand.
GCCCAACTTCTCGATACATCACGATAAAAATCGATACACGCGAAGTGATAATAAAAAAATCCCAAACACGAATGCTTGGGACTTTAGTATAATTTAGTTTCAATTAATAAGATTGCCATGTCGCTAAAAAGCTCCTCGCAATGATATTTCTGACTAGTATCTGTAGTGTTCTGGTTTGTATGGGCCTTCTACTGTTACACCAATATATTCTGCTTGGTAAGGTGCTAATTCTGTAAGCTCTACTCCAATTTTAGCTAAGTGTAATTTTGCTACTTTCTCATCTAAATACTTTGGTAGCATATATACATCGTTTTTGTAATTTGCACTGTTTTTCCAAAGTTCTATTTGTGCTAAAGTTTGGTTAGTAAATGAGTTGCTCATTACAAAACTAGGGTGTCCTGTTGCACAACCTAAGTTTACTAAACGTCCCTCGGCAAGTAAAATAATATCTTTTCCGTCAATAACGTATTTGTCTACTTGAGGTTTAATAGTGTCTTTAGTATGACCGTGTTTTTCGTTTAACCATCCTACTTGTATTTCGTTATCGAAGTGACCGATGTTACAAACGATAACTTTATCTTTCATTGCCTCAAAATGCTCAGCACGAACGATATCTTTATTTCCTGTAGTTGTAATAATGATATCACTATTACCAACAACAGTTTCTAATTTTTTAACTTCAAAACCGTCCATTGCAGCTTGTAAAGCACAAATAGGATCAATTTCTGTAACGGTTACAATACTCCCTGCTCCTTTAAAAGAGGCAGCTGTACCTTTACCAACATCACCGTAACCACAAACAGTAACACGTTTTCCAGCTAACATAATATCTGTTGCACGACGTATAGCATCTACTGCAGATTCTTTACAACCGTATTTGTTATCGAATTTAGATTTAGTAACCGAATCGTTAACGTTAATTGCTGGCATTGTTAATGTTCCGTTTTTTACACGCTCGTATAATCTGTGAACTCCAGTTGTAGTTTCTTCAGATAATCCTTTAATTCCTGCTGATAATTCTGGGTATTTATCTAAAACCATGTTAGTTAAATCTCCACCGTCATCAAGAATCATGTTTAATGGCTTTCTGTCTTCACCAAAAAATAAGGTTTGTTCTATACACCAATCAAATTCTTCTTCTGTCATGTCTTTCCATGCGTACACAGCAGTTCCAGCGTCTGCAATTGCAGCAGCAGCTTGATCTTGTGTAGAGAAAATGTTACAAGAACTCCATGTAACTTCTGCTCCTAAAGCTTGTAAAGTTTCAATTAAAACGGCAGTTTGAATAGTCATGTGTAAACATCCTGCAATACGTGCACCTTTTAATGGTTGCTCGTTTTTGTATTCTTCACGTAAACTCATTAAGCCTGGCATTTCAGCTTCAGCTAAATTAATTTCTTTTCTTCCCCAAGCCGCAAGCGACATATCTTTTACCTTATTAGGTACGTAAGCAACTGTTTTATTACTCATATTTCTTTGTCTTAATTTTTTATAAAATGAAACGCCTTTGGGATTTAGGACTTAAAATAGTTAAATTAGCCATTAAAAGCACCTAGATCGCCTTAAGCGATGCAAAGATAATCAATAGAATTTAGAATATTAAATGCCTCTTTACAAATCCATTAGTGTAAATTCACAAACTACTGTTAAAATCTGGAAGATTGAAGAGTCTTATACAGAGTTAATTACTCCTTTAAATTTAAAAGAAGAAAGCTTAAACCGTGTAAATGGTATGAAAAGCCAATTGCATCAACGTGGCTTTTTAAGTGTTAGGCATCTTTTACGAGCTTTTGGTTATACAGACCAAGATTTATTTTATGATGATAATGGAAAGCCACATTTAAAAGATGGAAAACATATTTCTATAACGCATAGTTTTACGTTTTCGGGTGTTATTGTTGGTGATAAAGAAGTTGGAATAGATATAGAGAAACAACGTGATAAAATAGCAGTTATAGCAAAGAAATTTGTGGATTATGAGTTTGAATATTTAAGCGAACTAGATACCGATTATATAAATAGGCTAACTGTTATTTGGGGAATTAAAGAGTCGCTTTACAAATTATTTGCTACTCCAGGTATGTTGTTTAGAGAACACTTTTTGGTGATTCCTTTTATGATGGAAGATAGAGAAACGTTGTGTTGGATAGATTATAAGATGAAAAAATACAGGTATAATTCTTACTTCTTAGAGTTTGAAGGTTTTACTTGTGCATACGTATTAGGATAAATGAAGTCTATTTTACAACATCTTAAAACATCGAAAAAACAAAATCTTGCAGTTTTAATAGACCCTGATAAATTTGATTTAAAAAATGCATCGCAATTTATAGATAAAGTTAATAGATCTATAGCTACGCACGTGTTTGTTGGAGGAAGTATAGTTGAAAAAGATGTAACCGAAGCATTACTTTTAGCAATAAAACCATTAACAAACTTACCAATTGTTTTGTTTCCGGGAGATGTTATTCAAGTTTCAGAAAAAGCTGATGCTATTTTATTTCTGTCTTTAGTTTCTGGTAGAAATCCTGAGTATTTAATTGGTCAGCAGGTAAAAGCTGTTTCGAAATTGAGAAATAGTAGTCTAGAAATCATCCCGACAGGTTATATTTTAGTTGATGGAAAAAAGGAGACTGCAACTCAAAAAGTGACTAAAACCAAACCTTTAAATAAATTGCAAGAGATTGTAGATACTGCAAAAGCTACTGAGTTATTAGGAATGCAATTAGTCTATTTAGAGGCTGGAAGTGGTGCAAAACAAGAGGTTAGTAATGCTGTGATTTCAGCTGTTAAATCAGAAATTAATATACCTTTAATAGTTGGTGGAGGAATAAGAAGTAAATTTGTAATAGATAAAGCGTTTAAAGCAGGAGCCAATTTAGTTGTTATTGGTACGGCATTTGAAGATGACGAATCGTTTTTTGAAGAGATAAAAAAATAAAATAAGTAAATATCCCAAGATCATGAATATATCTATAGACTTAACATTATCGCCGTTACAAGACGATTACGAAAAACACGTTATAGATTTTATAAAAGTGCTCCGAGATTCGGAGTTTACGGTTTTAGAAAATCCGTTAAGTACTCAAATATATGGTGATTATAATAGTCTAATGCCTTTTTTAACCCAAGCTATTAAAAACTCTTTCGAGAATCAAGATATTTGTGTGTTAACAATGAAAGTGGTAAAAACAGATAGAAGTGACTATGAACCAAATTTTTGATTTTTTTCTAGATGCTTATAAAAATGCATCAGCCACAGATATTGTATTAGAGATTATTGTCTTTTTTTTTGGTATTGCAAGTGTAATTTATGCAAAGAGAGAAAATATTCTAGTATATCCAACAGGATTAGTAGCAACTATTATAACTGTTTATCTACTTTATAAAGCTGAGTATTTTGGAGATATGATGATGAATTTTTACTATTCTGTCATGAGTCTTTATGGCTGGTGGAATTGGGCTAGAAAAAACGAAAACGAATATGTTCTTCCTCTTTCTAGAACGAATACTCAAGAGAAATTAATAGGTATAGCCTTGTTTTTTATTACAATGTTTGTAACCTATTTAGTTTATAGTGTTTACGATTATAAGTTAGAAATCCCGAATTACATAGATATTTTTACTTCCGGTATTTTCTTTACTGCAATGTGGTATATGGCTACCAAGAAATTAGCGAATTGGACTTTATGGATAATTGCCGATTTAATAACTATACCACTATACGCTTATAGAGGTTTAGGGATTTTATCATTACAATATTTAATATTTACCATTTTAGCTATACAAGGTTATAAACAATGGAAGAAAAGTATAGACAACAAGAAGCAAATTGCATAAAAGTTGTGTTGTTTGGCCCAGAATCTACTGGTAAAACAACATTGGCAAAACAATTAGCAGCTTATTATAATTCGGTTTGGGTACGCGAATTTGCGCGAGAGTACCTTCAAGAAAAATGGAATAATGAGCGTAAAATTTGTGAGCCAAAAGATTTATTGCCAATTGCTGAAGGACAAATGCTTTTAGAAAACGAATTAGCAAAAAAAACAGATACTGTTCTTATTTGTGATACCGATTTGTTAGAAACTAAAGTGTATTCCGAAGTCTATTATTCTGGAATGTGCAATCCTGAATTAGAAAAATATGCGTTGGAAAACACTTATGATTTGTACTTTTTAACGTATATTGATACGCCTTGGGAAGCCGATGATTTAAGAGATAAGCCTGAGGAAAGAGAAGCTATGTTTAAAGTGTTTGAAGCGGCTTTAAAAAAACACAATAGACCTTATGTTTTGCTAAAAGGAGATGAAAAAACACGTCTTGAAGCAGCAGTAAATCATATAGATAAATTAATAACAAGAAAAAGTGAACTTCACCAAAGCACAAATAAAGCAAATAGAAAATAAAGGATTAACAGTAGATAAAGTTTTGAAACAAATTGAAACTTTTAAATCGGGATTGCCTTTAATTAATTTAGAATCTGCCGCGATTTTAGGTCATGGAATATTGAGTGTTTCAAAAGATGAAAATAAAGAGTATTCAGCATTTTACGATAAGCAAAAGGAAGAGTTAGATGTTTTAAAGTTTGTTCCAGCTTCTGGTGCTGCTACTAGAATGTTTAAGTTTTTGTTCGAGTTTTTAGATATGTATGACCATGAAAAAGAAACGGTTAATGGTTACATTAACAAACATAAAGCTAACGATTTGTTAGTGTTTGGTGTAGGTCTTGAAAAATTTCCTTTTTATAATGATGTAATCAAAGAGTCTAAAAAACATGTTCCAAACTTCGACTCATTATCTGCAGATTTAAAAGTTGTAGAGTTTGTAAAAACCATGTTAAACGAAGATCGTTTAAATTATAGTTTCTCACCAAAAGGATTATTGCCTTTTCATAAATACAAAGATCATATAGCTACTGCTTTCGAAGAGCATTTATTCGAAGCTGCACTGTATGCAACCTCTAATAATATAGCTGCGATTCACTTTACAATATCAGAAATTTACAAAGATATTTTTGATGAAGAGTTTAATCGAATTCAAAGCATAGTAGAACAGAAAACGAATACAAAATTTAAGATATCTTATTCTTATCAAAAAGAAGAAACAGATACTATTGCCGTGTCAGCAAAAAATGAACCTATAGAAGATGTAGATGGTTCTTTACATTTTAGACCTTCTGGACATGGTGCTTTGTTAGCAAATTTAAACGATTTTGATGCCGATATTATATTTATAAAAAACATTGATAATGTTGTTGTTTATAAATATGAAAATGAAGTTGCAAAGCATAAAAAGGTATTAGCAGGAATTTTACTTAAAAAACAAAATAAAGCTTTTAAGTATTTAAAAGAGTTAGAAGCAGACAAGGTTTGTGAGGATAAATTAATTGAAATTGCACGTTTTTTAAGGAAAAAATTGAATGTCATTATTTCTCATGAATTCGAAAAATACTCTCCCAAATATCAAATAGAATATCTGAAAAGTAAACTCAATAGGCCAATTCGAGTTTGCGGAATGGTTAGAAACGAAGGAGAGCCAGGAGGTGGACCATTTTGGGTTAAAGACGAAAGTGGTACTGTGTCATTACAAATAGTAGAATCAGCACAAGTAGATAAAAAGAACAAGCATCAAAAAAGTATTTTAAAAAATGCAACGCATTTTAATCCTGTAGATTTAGTTTGTGGTATTAAAAATTATAAAGGCGAAAAGTTCGATCTCTCAAAATATGTAGATCCAAAAACGGCTTTTATTACAATGAAAACTAAAACAGGAAAAGATATTAAAGCGCTGGAATCTCCAGGACTATGGAATGGTGGAATGGCAAATTGGAATACCATTTTTGTAGAGACTCCAATAGTAACTTTTAATCCTGTAAAAACTGTTACAGATTTATTAAAGGCAACACATCAATTATAATGTTTAACGAAGAAGCTCTTGTTAAAGAATTTAATTTTAAAGGTATTAGGAGTTCTGGTGCCGGAGGACAACATGTAAATAAGGTGTCTTCTAAAATAGAATTAACCTTTAATATTCAAGAGTCTTTAGTTTTAAATGAAAAACAAAAAGAAGTTATAGCATATAAGTTGTCTAATCGAATTACTAAAGATGGCTTACTAATACTTCAATGTGGAGAAAGCCGAAGTCAACATAGAAATAAAAACATTGCTATAGTAAGAGCTATCCAACTTCTTAAATCTACATTGTTTGTAAAGAAAAAACGCATTCCAACAAAAATTCCGAAGGCAGTAATTATTAGGAGGCTTAAAAGTAAGCGTGCTAATAAAGAAAGAAAAGCAACCAGACGTAAGCCTAATTTAGATTAAAAAAAGATTAAAACGTAAAACGTAACTCAAAAATCTATCATACCTTTGCGCTGTTCTCAAAAAAGGGGTGCCATAAATTAGGCTGAGATCATACCCATTGAACCTAGAACAGGTAATGCTGTTTAGGAATTTGTAGAAATACAATTAATATTATTAGTCATCTTATCTAAGAATAAGAAAGTGAAAAACAGACTATAAAATGTATTGATTGTATTTTGAAAAAAACTAATTATTATAATAGAATAATTACCTCTTTTTATTCGCGATTTAAATGTATTTCGAATGAAATCTATAGTAAAAACAACAACTTTATTTTTAGCATTTACAGTATTAACTTTAAATGGTTTTGCACAAGAAGTTAAACAAGACTCAACAAAAATTGAAACCTTAGATGAGGTTTTGGTTTCTGCGGTTAGAGTAAAAGCAGATGCGCCTGTAACGCATTCTAATTTAACAAAAAAGCAAATTGCAAAACGTAATTTAGGACAAGACATTCCTATTCTATTAAATTATTTGCCAAACGTAGTATCATCGTCTGATGCTGGTGCAGGTATTGGTTATACGTATATGAGTGTCCGTGGATCTGACGCTTCAAGAGTTAATGTCACTATAAACGGAATCCCATATAATGATGCTGAGAGTCAAGGCACTTTTTGGGTAAATATGGGAGATTTTGCTTCGTCTACAGAGAGTTTACAATTGCAACGTGGTGTTGGTACATCTACAAATGGTTCTGGTGCTTTTGGTGCTAGTTTAAATATTTTAACAGATGCTGTTTCTAAAGAGGCTGGAGGCGAAATTTCTAATTCTTTTGGTTCTTACGGTACGAGAAAACATAATGTAAAATTTACTACAGGTAAAGTAAATGAACATTTTGAATTTGCTGGTCGCTTGTCTAATATTCATTCAGATGGCTATATTGATAGAGCGTCTACCGATTTAAAGTCATATTTTTTACAAGGAAGTTATACTGATGAAAACACCTTGATTAAAGCTTTAGCTTTTGGAGGGAAAGAGGAAACATACCAAGCTTGGGATGGAATTTCGGCAGAACAATTGGAAGAAAATAGAAGACAAAATCCATTAACTTACGATAATGAAGTAGACAACTATCAACAAGATCATTACCAATTACATTGGAACGAGAAATTGAACAATAATTGGACAACTAATGTTGGTTTAAACTACACTAGAGGTAAAGGTTATTTTGAGCAGTTTAAAGACGATAGAGATGCAGTAGATTATAATAACTTAATAGAAGATGGTAGTGATGTTATTGTACGTCGTTGGTTAGATAACCATTTCTATGTTGGTAATTTTAATGCTACTTATAGAAAAGATAGATTAGAAATTATTTCAGGAGTGTCTTACAGTGATTACGAAAACGACCATTATGGTGAGCTTATTTGGGGAAGTGAATTAGCAGATAATACAAGTATAAGAGATCATTATTACGATGGGAAATCTACTAAAAGCGATTTAAATATTTTTTCTAAAGTATCGTTTGGTCTTACCGAAAAATTAAAAGCTTTTGTAGATATACAAGGTAGATTTGTAAATTATAAAACTAACGGATTAACATCTAAAAGAGTACCATTAAATGTTGATGAAAAATTTAGTTTCTTTAATCCAAAGTTAGGTCTAACTTATAGGTTAAACAATGAAAATAGTTTCTATACATCGTTTGCAAGAGCAAATAGAGAACCTAATAGAGACGATTTTAAAGCTGGTGTAAGTACTCATGAAAGCTTAAACGATTATGAGTTAGGATGGCGTTTAACACAAGAGAATTTTAAGTTAAGTACTAATGTTTATTTTATGGATTATCAAAACCAATTAGTACTTACAGGAGAGATTGATGATACAGGAGATGCTTTACGTGGTACTAGTGGTAATAGTTATAGATTAGGTTTAGAGATTGATGCAGATATCCGTTTAAGTAATAATTTTTCTGTAAGACCAAACATTTCTATTAGTAAGAACGAAAATGTTGATTATGTTACAAATAGAGACGATGCTATACAAGAATTAGGGAACACTAATATTGCAAATTCACCAAATACTGTTGCTGGTAATGCGTTGGTGTATCATCCATCAGAAAGGTTTCAGGTTGCCTTTTTATCAAAATTTGTAGGAGAACAATATCTAAGTAATACAGATACAGAGGTTTCAAAATTAGACAGTTATTTTACTAGCGATTTAAACGTAATGTATGAGTTTAAAATGGAAAGCGTTTTTAAATCTATTGTACTTACTGCTTTAGTAAACAATATTTTTGATAAAGAATATGTAGATAGAGGTTATATTTATTTAGATACATGGTCTACGCCTGGAGAAACGCAAGAAATACAAGGATACTATCCACAAGCAACTAGAAACTTTCTTGTTGGTGCAACACTTAAATTTTAAGTTAAAAAGGACTTGAATAGAAAAAAGCGGCTCGATGCCGCTTTTTTTATTGCGAAAAGGATGGAACGGTATGTTTGAGCTCCTCGAAGAGAGCGAGTAGTGAGAGCCTGGTTTTTAATGCTATTAAAAGCATTAAAAATTTGCCCTAATTGTATACGCGAATAATGCTTCCGTTTACTTCTACATTGTAGCGCGTCATTGTGTATTGTCCGCCATCTTGTTTGGTGCCATTTAAAATTTCGTAGGCATTCTCGTCTGCACAACCGCAAGTTGCAATAATACCATTAACAGTTAATTTAGAGCAGCTGCTAATTGGGTGGTTTGGGTCGCTAAGTTCGAAAGCACTATAATCGCTTCCAGAATAATAAAGTACTACACCTTTAATACCATAATTGCTGTTTAAAAGAATATAGTTTCCGGGAAATTGCATTTGGTTATATTGCGGTAAATTGGTGTTAATTAATGTTTGGGTGTCAAAAGAGACGTTTGGAATATTAGGATTGTTATTCTGGTTATTATCGTCGTTTTTACTACAAGAGGTTAGTAAAAAAGTAATTAGTAATATTGATATTGTGTGTTTTAAATTCATTTTTCTTTAATCTTTTTTAGCACTGCAATTTACAACAAAAGTAAATTGCGAATTAAATATTTTGTATATTTGTAATACGATCTCGTGTATGCGAGATTTTTTTATGCTAAATTAATTTTAGCATCTCTTCTTTTAAATTAAACAAAGGCAGAGGCATAAATTGACTTAGAATTAGTACTAAAACGAAAAAATCATGAGTAAAGTATCATATTATACAGCCGAGGGATTAAAAAAATTAAGAGCAGAGCTGGCGCAATTAAAAGATGTAGAGCGCGTAAAGGCTAGTAAGGCTATTGGTGAAGCACGTGATAAAGGTGATTTAAGTGAAAATGCCGAGTACGATGCTGCTAAAGAAGCACAAGGTATGCTAGAGATGCGTATAAGTAAATTAGAAGATCAATTAGCTGGAGCTCGTGTAATAGACGAAAGCCAGATGGATACTTCTAAAATATTAGTATTATCTAAAGTGAAAATAAAAAACCAAACTAATGGTATGGAACTTAAGTATACTTTGGTTGCAGATGGTGAGGCAGATTTAGCTGCAGGTAAAATATCTGTAAATTCGCCAATTGGTCAAGGTTTACTGGGCAAAACAGTAGGTGATGTTGCAGAAATAACAGTGCCAAGTGGTGTTATTAAGTTTGATATTGTCGAGATTTCTAGATAGTTTTAGTGTTTCGCTTTCGCGGAATTATATTGTTATAATTAATATTCCTGTTTATTCTGAAATAATTTTCAGTTTTGCAGGAATCTTTTTTTATATTGAATTCCGAAAAGACCGAAAGGTCTATAAATGTACTTTAAAATTAAAATTATGGCATCTATATTCACAAAAATTGTAAACGGAGAAATTCCATGTTATAAAGTAGCAGAAACTGAAGAGTTTTTAGCTTTTTTAGATGTTAATCCAAATGCTAAAGGACATACATTATGTATCCCTAAAAAGGAGACTAATAAAATCTTCGATTTAGAAAAAGAAGCATATTCTCGCTTAATGGAGTTTTCTAGATTGGTTGCAATTGGTTTAGAAAAAACAGTACCTTGTAAGCGTGTAGGTCTATCTGTTATTGGTTTAGAAGTGCCACATGTTCATGTGCACTTAATACCATTAAATTCTATGGAAGATGCTCGATTTGTAAATAAGGTGTCGCTTGATAAGGCCGAATTTGAAACATTAGCTAAAGCTATACAGGCAAATTTGTAACTGCTAAAACAATAGCTGCAATTATTACGGCTGCTACAATACCAATAATAATCCAGAAATTAGATTTATACTTTTTAGATGCTTTTTTAGGTGTAAAAGCCTTCATTTGGTACTCGTAAACACGTTCAATATCTTCTGTCCAGTTTACAGGATAAATGGGTGTATTGCAGACATTGCAAAACATTTCGGTTGCAATCTCTTGAGTTATAGATTTAGAGAATTTTGTTTCAATAAATTTTTGCTTAAAAGTAAGTTCTAAACCTTCTTTACTAAAACATTCTGGACAGTTATTATTTAAGGATACTTCCTTTACAGTAATTAGTTTTTCGCTCATAATTAAACTGTTTTTAATGCAATTTGCATTATTGTTCCTTTGTCAATTTGAGATTGAGCAACTTTAATTTTTCCGCCATGAAAATCTTCTACAATACGTCTTGCAAGAGATAAGCCTAATCCCCAACCACGTTTTTTTGTGGTGTAGCCAGGCTCGAAAACACTTTTAAATTGGCTTTTAGTTAAGCCTTTTCCTGTATCGATAATGTTAATTTTCACGCTGTTTTCTAATTGTGTTATTACTATTGTAAGATCGCCTTTACCTTTCATGGCATCGATAGCATTTTTTACTAAATTTTCTATTGTCCAACTGTATAATTGCGGATTCAAATTTACATAAATAGGTTGTTCTGGTAACTTTAAATTAAAGTTAATTAGCTTCGAAGATCTCGTTTTTAAGTAATCGTAAGTATCTTGAGTTTCTTTTACAATATCTGTTTTTTTTAGTGTAGGAAGTGATCCAATTTTACTAAAACGCTCTGTTATTGTTTGCAACCTGTCAATATCCTTTTCTATTTCTAAAATGTATTCCGGATTTACATTTTCGGTTTTTAAAATTTCAGCCCAACCAATTAAAGATGATAAAGGTGTTCCTATTTGATGTGCCGTTTCCTTTGCCATTCCAGACCATAATTTATTCTGCGCTGCAATTTTTGAACTACGGTAAAAGAAATAGACTACAAAAGCGAATAAGAAAATGATTAGTAGTAACGCTAATGGGTAGTATTTTAACTTGTTTAATAAAGGAGCATTACCGTAATACAATTTACTAGCTAGGATTCTTTCTTGTGTTTCAGAATCTATATACGAAATCTCAATAGGTATATTTTCAGATTCAAACTGTCTAATAAGTTTGTCCTTGTTTTGCGTTACATATTTAGTAGAGTCTTTACCATTAAAATCAATATTATTAAAGTTACTAATAGTACCATCAACATTAACAACTAAAATGGGAGTAGTACTATTACTATTTAAAATTTTTACTAGAAAATTAAAATTAGGATTGTTCTCATCACTAGAAAATATTTTTTGGGCGTTAGACCATATTTCCATTTTAGCACGTTCCTCATCTTTAAATTTTTGAAAGAATGTGTAAGTGTTCCAAAGAATCAAAGAAATGATTGCAAAAGAAGTGATTATTATAATCCAGCGAACAAGTTGTCTATTTTTAGTGAAAAACATGAAATGATTTTTGTGTTAATATCAAATATGCTATAAACTTAAGCTAAAATAATGAGAATTAGTTTTCGCTAGTTCAAGGCATTAAATTTAAACATAGCCTAAGCTATGGTAAAATTTCATAACGATGAAATAGTAGAAAAATAAAATTATTATTGGTTTAACGCTATAGTTCTTTTGATATAAAATAGTTAAAAACTATATAATGGGCTATTGTTAATAATATTGTGCAAACGTAGAATAATCTTCTTTTAGTTCGGGCGTTATTTAAGTACATTTGTTGAAAATTATAGAGTTAATGACATCTTTCGAACCTAAAGACATATCAACAGCAAAATTACATGGCTATTTGTTAAGTGCAGTAGCGCCAAGACCAATAGCGTTTGCAAGCACTATGGACGAGCATGGAAATCCGAATTTGTCGCCATTTAGTTTCTTTAATGTATTTAGTGCTAATCCTCCAATTTTAATATTTTCTCCAGCACGTCGTGTTAGAGACAATACAACAAAACATACGTTGGAAAATGCAGAAAGCATGAAAGAAGTAGTGATAAATGTTGTAAATTATGATATTGTACAGCAAATGTCGCTTAGTAGTACAGAATATGCTCAAGGTGTAAACGAGTTTGATAAAGCTGGTTTAACAATGCTTAAAAGCGATATTGTAAAACCATTTCGTGTAGCAGAATCTCCTGTACAATTCGAGTGCAAAGTAAATGAGATTATAAAGTTAGGTGCAGAAGGTGGAGCAGGTAATTTAATTATTTGCGAAGTTGTAAAGCTTCATATTAACGATGCTGTTTTAAACGAAAGCGGAAGTATAGACCAAGAAAAATTAGATTTAGTAGCTCGTGCAGGTGGGAGTTATTATAGTAGAGCAAAAACTGGTTTTTTCGAAATTCCAAAACCGTTATCAACTTTAGGTATTGGAGTAGATGCGTTACCAGAAAACATTAGAAATAGTGCTGTTTTAACAGGTAATGATTTAGGTTTACTAGGTAATGTTGAAGCCTTACCAACCAAAGAAGCTATTAACGCTTTTGCGGAAAAACATGACAATATTGCATTAACAGAAGTAGAAAAGCATAAGAAGGCACAGAATTTGCTTAGTTTTGGTGATGTAGAGAGTGCATGGAAAGTATTGTTATCGTAAAGTAACAATAATAAATAAGACGAATATTTAATAATTATATAGATAATGGAAGTACAAGGTAAAGTAAAATTAGTAGGAGAGACACAAACGTTTGGAAGTAACGGTTTTAGAAAGAGAGAATTAGTTGTAACAACAGATGAGCAGTATCCTCAACACATATTAGTGGAATTTGTTCAAGATAAGTGCGATTTATTAAACAACTATAAGCCAGGACAAGATGTTAAAGTAAACATCAATTTACGTGGAAGAGAGTGGGTTAATCCTCAAGGAGAAACAAAATACTTTAACTCTATTCAAGGTTGGAGAATTGAAGGAGCACAAGCAGGAGCTCCTGCTGGAATGCCAGAAGTTCCACCGGCTGCAGCTTTTGAACCAGCAACAGATTTAAAAGAAGAAGATCACGACGATTTACCTTTCTAAATCTATTTCTGCTTAGGCAGAAATCATATAATATAACCTCAATGCTAAATGTCATTGAGGTTTTTTATTTTAGTAAAATAAAATTATGCACATACTAAACCAAAATATAGAATTTCCAAATGTACAAGAAGCAGACGAAGAAGGTTTACTTGCAGTTGGTGGCGATTTATCTGTAGAACGTTTATTATTGGCTTACAAAAGTGGCATTTTCCCTTGGTTTAATGAGGATGAGGTTGTTTTATGGTGGTCACCAGATCCTAGGTTTGTATTATATCCAGAAGATTTAAAGGTTTCTAAAAGTATGAAGCAGTTTCTTAGAAATTGCGATTTCGAAATTACTATAAACAAAGATTTTAAATCTGTAATTACAGAATGTGCAAATGCAAAACGAGACGGTCAAGCAGGAACTTGGATTACAACCAACATGATTGAGGCGTATTGTAAATTACACGAGCAAGGCTATGCTAAATCTGTTGAGGTATGGAGAGATAATAAACTTGTAGGTGGCTTTTATGGTGTAGATTTAGATAACGGTGTATTTTGTGGAGAGAGTATGTTTGCAAAAGAAAGTAATGCAAGCAAAACAGCATTTATTACTTTTATTCAAAATACAGACTATAAGTTAATTGATTGCCAAGTGTACACAAATCATTTAGCGAGCTTGGGAGCAGGAGATGTTTCTAGAGATGAGTTTATGGCTTATTTGAAGTAGTTATGTCACTTCGAGTGATTTCGAAGTATGAGAAATTGTATCGAGAAGCAATTTTTTGTGTTGTTTAATTAGTTCTCGATACAAAATTCTTAAAAAAGAATTTAACTAGAACCGACAATTACTTAACATTAAACTTCATTATACCTAAAACATTCAGCTTCATGATCGTTAACCATTCCTGTTGCTTGCATAAAAGCATACATAACAGTACTACCAACAAATTTAAAACCGCGTTTTTTTAAATCTTTGCTCAAAGCATCACTTAAAGGTGTGTTTGCAGGAGCATCCTTGTAGATTTTCACCTTATTCTTAATTGTTTTATTATCTACAAAAGCCCAAATGTATTTGCTAAAACTGCCAAATTCTTTTTGAATTTCCATAAATGCTTGAGCGTTCGTAATTGCCGATTTCACCTTGAGTTTATTTCTAATAATTCCAGCATTTTGAAGTAGCTCTTCCTTTTTGTCTTCATTATAGTTGGCTATTTTTTTATAATCGAAAAAATCGAAAGCTTCTCTAAAATTTTCACGTTTACGTAAAATAGTAATCCAACTCAAACCAGCTTGAAAGGTTTCAAGAATTAAAAATTCGAATAATTGATGATCGTCATAAACCGGGACTCCCCATTCATTATCGTGGTAAGCTTCATATAAATCATCGCCAACACACCAACCGCATTTATGTTTTTTCATCTGTTTTTATTTAATGCCCAATAGGGATTGTAAGGATTTTAAATTTATACTACTAATGTAACAACTGTTACTTAAAAATAAACACAGTATCAGTATTTTTATATTATGGAAACACTACAAAACACAGATTTAAAAAATATAATAACTGATAGTTTAGAAAAAGCTATTACTTATCAAGATTATAGAACTTTAGTAAAAGATTTAGTTGCAAAAGAATCTACAACAGGAGCTAATAAAACTGAAGCTTTAGCAAACTATACTATGCTTAACGATAGAAGAATGAAGCGTTGGGATAAAACGGTGAAAGTTTCAGAAACGGTAAAAGAGCAAGTTTCTAATTTAGAGATAAACCAAACATGGTTAGTGTTAACCGAAAGTTGGTGTGGAGATGCTGCGCATTTAATGCCAGTAATGAATAAGGTTGCTGAGTTGAAAGATAATATTGACTTTAAAGTTGTGCTTAGAGACGAAAATGAAGCTTTAATGAATCAGTTTTTAACTAATGGAGGACAAGCGATTCCTAAGTTAATAATGATTGATAATAACACAAACGAAGTGGTGAATACTTTTGGGCCGAGACCTACAGAAGCGACTAAATTGGTTAACGATTATAAAGCAGAACACGGTGCATTAACTCCAGAGTTTAAAGAAGATTTACAAGGTTGGTATAATAAAAATAAAGGCCAAAATGCAATTGATGATTTGGTTGGTTTAATGTCTTAGGTTTTCATTCCAGCGAAGGCAGGAATCTATTTTTAGTTTAGCTTGATTTTGGATTCCTGCCTTCGTAGTAATGACTAAGAAATCTAATTTTTTCCTTCAAAATTAAAAGTAATTGTTCCAATTTGGGATGCTTTTTTTGATGTATCAAAATGTGCTTTTTTTGCAAATTCTAAGGCATGCTTTTGTAAACATGCATTATTAGATGTTGAAGAAGAATTTATGGAGGTAGAAACAACTTTACCAAAACCATTAACAGTAATATTTACTACAATCTCACCATTAGCTTCGCATAAGTAAATAGGAATAGGCAAAGCGGTGTCTGTTCTTCCTACTAGAGAGTATATAATACTACTATTTTTATTTACAGAAACTTCATTATTTAATTGTTGAGAGGCTTTTCTACTTTTTTTTAAAATAGCACTTACGTTTTCAAAAGAGGTAAGTTCTTCATTATTTACATTAGAAATAGTTTCACTTTTTAAAGCCTCCTTGTTTTTTAAAGTATTTTCAGTTTTATCTCTTAACCTAGGGTCATCATAATCTTTTGGTGGCGCAATGGGTTTAAAAGCTTGCGCAAAATGTTTGTATTCTTTAGTATCGTTGTAGGCCTTGTTTGTTTTTAGTGCGTTGTTTTCTAACTCAGGTTCTTCTTGTATGGCTTCATCAAATAAATCTGCTGGTGTAATATCTACTAAAGTTTCTCTAACTGTTTTATTCTGTTTAATAAGAGAGTAATTAAAAAGAGAAAGCACTACACAGCCTGCAATTAATAAAGAAATGGCTAATGCCTTATGTGAGTTTTTTAATTTCAAAGCAATAAAATAAGTATTATTAGTAGCTTAAAACTGATATTTATCATTTTACAAAAGTAATGTTATAAGTAAATTTATAGACATCAAAATAGTTGATCTATGAAAAAAACACAAGAGTTGCTTACTCAGATTACTCAGTTAACGTCTAATATAGAGACTAATTATCCCGAGTTGTATTCTTTTTTGTTAGAAGAACCAATAACTATACCATCTACACAACATCCAGAAATAAATAGCACTGTTTTGCAAGATTATTTGCAAACATTAAAGGAAGAATTACATCATCATATTAAAACTCATAAAGCGAAATAAATGGCATTTATAGATTATTATAAAACGTTGGGAATTTCTAAAACAGCGTCAGAGAGTGATATTAAAAAAGCTTATCGAAAATTAGCTCGTAAATATCATCCAGATTTAAACCCGAACGATAAAGATGCGGAAACAAAATTTAAAGAAATTAATGAAGCGAATGAAGTATTAAGCAATGTTGAGAACAGAAAAAAATACGATGCGTATGGAGAGCATTGGAAAAACTCAGAAGCTTATGAGCAAGCAAAGCAGCAGCAGAATCAAAATCAAAACGCTTATCAAGGACAGTCTGGAAGTTATAGCGAAAAAGATTTTGAAGATATTTTTGGCAATATGTTTGGAGGTCAATCTTCAGGGAGAAGTCAAGCGAATTCAAGATTTAGAGGTCAAGATTTTAATGCAGAACTTCAATTAGAGCTTGAAGATGTTTTTAAAGCACACAAACGCACGCTTACTGTTAATAATAAAAAAATACGTATTACAATTCCTGCTGGTGTAGAAAATGGGCAAACCATAAAAATAAAAGGACACGGAGGTAAAGGTGTTAATAATGGTCCGAATGGAGATTTATACATTCAGTTTTTAATTCAAAATCATTCAAAATTTAAAAGAGATAAAGATAATCTATACACAACTGTAGATTTAGACTTATACACTGCAATGCTTGGTGGTGATTTAATGGTGAACACATTTAATGGTAAGGTTAAATTAACTATTAAACCAGAAACACAAAACGGAACAAAAGTAAAGTTAAAAGGAAAAGGATTTCCGAAGTATAAAAAAGAAGAGCAGTTTGGTGATTTGTATATAACCTACCAACTTAAAACACCTACTAAACTTACAGATAAGGAAAGAGAATTATTTACACAACTTCAAAAACTAAGATAATTATGGAAATAGGAGATTTAATTTCTATAACAACTTTTTGCTCTCATTATAATGTGCCAGCGACGTTTATAGACGATTTACAAGATTATGAACTTATAGAAATTGTAGTTTCAGACGATATAAATTATATAAAAATAACCCAAATTAATGAGGTTGAAAAAATGATGCGATTGCATTTTGACCTAAACATAAATTTAGAAGGTTTAGATGCTGTTTATAATTTATTAGAACGTGTAGAAAGTATGCAAAACGAAATTATAACACTTAATAATAAGCTAAGGTTGTATGAAGATTTATAGATAATGGAAAGAATACAACAATGGTTTCAGGATTATCCGCTTTTGCAAAGTATTATTAAATACGTTGCAATTGTAGTATTTGTATTGTTATGTATTCAGTTTATTAGACGTTTTTTAAAGCGAAATATAGAGAACGTTTCTGTAAGATATAAGTCGCAAAAAGGAATAGAAGTGCTAGGCTATTTTGTGCTAGCATTTGTAACTATTTTATACTTTACAGGAAGTATTAAAGATTTTACTATAACGTTAGGTTTGCTCTCTGCAGGATTAGCTTTTACACTACAAGAGTTAATTTTAAGCATTGCAGGATCAGTATACATATTTATTGTAAAGGTATATGGTCCAGGAGATAGAATAGAAATAAATGGTATAAGAGGAGATGTAATAGATGTTGATAGTATTTATACAACAATGATGGAGATTGGGCAGTGGGTTGAAAGTGATAATTATACTGGTAGAATTGTAAAATTAAGTAATGCTTTTGTGTTTAAAGGGCCAGTTTATAATTACTCTAAAGATTTTCCATTTATTTGGGACGAATTTAATTTACCAATACGATATGGCTCAGATATAGAATTAGCGAAGTCAATAATTATTGAGATAGCAACTAATATTCTATCAGAATATACACAAGCTTCTAGAGAACAATGGACAGAAGTAGTTTCTAAATATTATATAGAAGATGCAATGGTAGAACCTACATTAGCAATAACGCTAACAGATAACTGGGTGAAATTTAATTTAAGATACAT
The DNA here is from genome assembly GCF_947500605.1 of uncultured Lacinutrix sp. Classification (GTDB taxonomy): domain Bacteria; phylum Bacteroidota; class Bacteroidia; order Flavobacteriales; family Flavobacteriaceae; genus Lacinutrix. The sequence goes on from NZ_CANMSJ010000003.1 coordinate 368,808, forward strand.
TGTAGATTATAAAAAAAGACGATTTACAAAACACTTGTTGCACGACGCTATTAGAAAACAAATTGAAGCTACTAACGGTAAAGTTGTTTTAGCATCTACAACTATAGAGTTAATAAAAATACCAGAAATAAAAATTGATAATTCTAACACTACAAAACAATAAAAGCTATGTTTAAAAATTTAGAAGATAAAGAAATCGAATACATTTTAGAAAACAATTACGTAGGTCAATTAGGTTATATTTTTAATAATTCTCCTTTTGTTGTTCCTATTACTTATTTTTTTGATAAAGAAAACAATGCGATAATATGTTACTCTGGAGATGGGCATAAAATGAAGGCTATGCGTAAAAATCCAAAAGTTTCTTTATTGGTTTCAAATATTGAAAATGTAACACATTGGAAATCTGTTTTAGTGCATGGTGTTTTCGAGCAGCATTTTGGTAGTGATGCAAAAGCCTATTTGCACAAGTTTTCCTTAGGCATCAAAGATATTATTTTAGAGAAAGAACAAAGTAAAGCTAGCTTTATTAGCGATTTTTCTAGTAAAATTTATAAGGATGATGTGCCTGCAGTCTTTATTATAAAAATTGAAGAAATAACAGGTAAAAAGCGTTTAGATTTTAGAGTTTAAAATGTTACTCTACTTTTTTAGGTAAAGCGGTTATAAAATTTGCCATTGATAAAGCATTATCAACATGGAAATCCCCAATTTTTGTGCGTCTTAAAGCTGAAAGATGTCCACCAGAAATTAAGGCTTTTCCAAAGTCGTTTGCTAGTGAGCGTATGTAAGTGCCTTTGCTGCAAATTACTCTAAAATCGACCGAACCGCCATCAATTTTAGTAATTTCGAACTCTTTTATAGTGATTTTACGCGATTTTATCTCAACGGCTTCGCCTGCTCTCGCATATTCATACAAACGTTTTCCGTCCTTTTTAAGTGCAGAAAACACAGGAGGAAATTGGTCTATTTCACCAATAAATTGCTTCGTTGTTTCGTGTATTAATTCTTCGGTAATATGATCTGTTGGAAATGTTTCGTTTATTTCAGATTCTAAATCGAAAGAAGGTGTTGTTCCTCCTAAAGCAATAGTACCTGTATACTCTTTAATTTGTCCTTGAAAAGTATCAATCTGCTTGGTCATTTTTCCAGTACAGATTATTAATAACCCAGTAGCTAAAGGATCTAAAGTTCCTGCATGACCTACTTTTATTTTCTTAATACTAAACGCTTGACGTATTTCCCAACGTAGTTTGTTAACCACTTGAAAAGACGTCCAATTTAAAGGCTTATCTATTAGTAAAACTTGTCCGGCTTGGTAGTCTTCAAGAGTCATAAATTTAATTTAAAAGTGAAAAGCCAATTGCAATTAATCCTACAACTACGCAATAAATAGCGAAATAAGATAGCTTACTTTTTTTAACTAAAGCAATCATCCAAGTGCACGCAAATAAACCAGATATAAAAGCCGCTACAAATCCAGCACCTAAAGCTGTTATGTTCTGACTTTCGAAAGATAAATCACCGCCCAAAAGATCTTTTGCAATTTTACCAATAATTAAAGGTACAACCATTAAAAACGAAAAACGTGCAGCTTTCGTTTTGTCATTACCTAATAATACAGAAGTTGATATTGTAGCTCCACTTCTAGAAATTCCTGGAAGCATAGCAATAGCTTGAGAGATACCAATAATAAGAGCATCTTTAAAACCGACTTTCTTTTGAGTGTTTTTAGCTTTGTCTGCTAAAAATAATAGTGCGGCAGTTACTAAAAGCATGCAGCCTACAAGCATTATATTTCCTCCAAAAAGTTGTTCGAGTTGCTCTTCAAAAAAAAGACCGACTATAACAGCAGGAATCATAGAAATTATAATTTTTCCGGCAAAGCGTTGGTCTTCGTTAATACCAGGTTTAAATAATCCTTTAACAATATCAATTATATCTTTTCTAAAAATTACAATAGTACTTAGTGCCGTTGCAAAGTGTAGCACAACAGTAAATAGTAAACTCTCTTCAGGAACCGAATTATCGCCTAATATGGCTTTACCTAATTCTAAATGTCCACTAGAAGATACAGGAAGAAATTCTGTTAGTCCTTGAATAATGCCTAAAATGATTGAGTCGATAATGTTCATTCGGCAAAAATATCAAAATTGAATGACCAAAAGGTCGTTTGTAGTTAATTTTTAGAATCGGAATCTTCTTTACGCGTTAAAATAGCATAAATCTGCATGCCAAAACCAATAAGAACTAAAGCTGGAGCTAGCCTAATACGTCTCCAATGAAAAATATCTTCATTAAAAACAGTTGGGTCATCGTTACCACCACCAGACATTAAAATAAAACCTATTACAATAAAGGCTAAACCAATAAACATAAATTTATAGTTGCGTTTACCAAAGATAAATTCACCTTTATTCTCCGAACCGATTTCTTTACGTTTTTGCTCTCCCACTTTATGTAGATTTTATAATTTGTGTAATATGTTCACTAGTAATTTTACTACCCAATATTCTTGGTAAGTGCAAAGTAACGGTTTTATTTAAAACTTTCACCTCTAATGAATCTAAATTTAACCCATTCTCATGACTATGCATTATGTGATAATATTCATGATGTATAACATTATATGCGCTGTTTAAAGCTGTGCCTTCGGCTATTTTTGTAATCTCTTTGGCTTTAAATTTTCGACTTTCAGAAGTAGTTTTGTCAAATTTAATAGACAAAAACAACTGGTAAATTAAAAAAATAACCCAAGAGATTACAATAAGAGCACTAATTATAGCAATCCCATTTCTTGTTTTTAATGACAAACTCAAAATATTAATCGTAAAGTCCTTTAATGTAGTGTTTACTCGTATCTACCTTAACGACTTTAGTCGATCTATCTTCTATCTTGTTTTGAGATAACAATACAAAACTTGTTATCGCTACAATACCTATAAATACAAATGTTACTCGTTTCATAATTTTTAAATTAAGAGATTTATAAATGTAATGGTATAGTCAATATATCTGGTTTTTTGTTATGTAAATATAACCTCTAACTTTCCTAAATATTGTTAAGGCTAAAGTTAAAGAATGTTAAACTTAATAAGAAGAAAAAAAACGAAGCGCTCTTAGTAATAGAGCTTATCTGTGTTAAGGTTTAAAAAACGCTGAGTAGCGAAAAAAGTAGAAATCCAGGTAATAAATATACCAAGGAAAAATACTATAGTAAAGAGGCCTATAATAAGAATAGGTTTACTTAATAACTCTAATTCAGGGAATGTTTTGTCTATATAATAAAGCACAACAGCCATTCCTATTAAAGCTAAAATAGCACCAAATATCCCTAGTTTTACACTTCTCCATATAAAAGGTCTTCTAATAAAGCGTTTTGTTGCACCAACCATTTGCATGGTTTTAATGGTAAAACGCTTAGAATATACTGCTAATCTAATCGAACTGTTGATTAATAAAACGGCGATTAATGTAAATAGTCCAGTTATTAGTAAAACCCAAAAACTAATTTTCTTAACATTATCATTCATTAGGTTTACAAGGTCATTATCATAACTAACTTCTTCTACAAAGTTTTTAGTTAATGCTTCATCGGCAATAATTTGTAATTTTTCTGAGGTTACAAAATCTGCTTTTAAGTTTACATCGATCGAATTTTTTAACGGATTACTTCCTAAAAAGTCCATAAAATCCTCACCACTTTCGGCTTTCATAAATTCGGCAGCTTGCTCTTTAGATACAAAAGTTGTCGATTTTACGTAGTCTGCCATTGCTAAACTTTTTTCAAGTTGTTTAGTTTCAACATCCTTAGCAGTATCTTTTAAAAAAATAGTAACGGTAACTTGCTCTTTAAAATGATCGGCTACTTTTTTTGCATTCAATACCAAAAGGCCTAATAAGCCTAATAAAAATAGAACGAGTCCAATACTTAAAACTACAGAAAAGTATGAAGAAATTAAACGACGTTTTTGGTATTTATCAAAAGATGAGCTCATAAAAAGAGTTTAGTTAATGGTGTAAAAATAATAAAGAAAATGAACAATACTTCAAAAGATTTAAGTCTTTTGTTTTCAATTAAATTGTCTTTCCCTTTAAAACGGGAATCTTCCTAAATTCATGTTTAATATAATTACAACGTTTAAACTTTTAATTCTGTTGTAATACCTTTAAATTTGACGCTTTATAAGCGGAAAAACAAGACCATGCAATACGATTTTAATAGAATAGAAAGAGACTGGCAAAAATATTGGGCAGAAAACCAAACGTTTAAAGCCTCAAACAATAGCGATAAACCTAAATATTACGTACTCGATATGTTTCCTTATCCATCTGGAGCAGGTTTACACGTTGGGCATCCTTTAGGCTATATTGCCAGCGATATTTATGCGCGTTACAAGCGCCATAAAGGTTTTAATGTATTGCATCCTCAAGGTTACGATAGTTTTGGTTTACCTGCAGAGCAGTATGCAATACAAACAGGACAGCATCCTGCAATTACTACAGAAACCAATATTAAAACTTATAGAAGGCAGTTAGATCAAATTGGTTTTTCTTTCGATTGGTCTCGAGAAGTACGAACTTCTAATCCGGAATATTACAAATGGACGCAATGGATATTTATTCAATTATTCGAATCGTATTATTGCAATAATGATAATAAAGCTAAAGATATAACAGAATTAGTCTCTATTTTTTCTTCGGAAGGAAATGCCAATGTTAACGTTGCTTGCGATGATGATATTGAAGTATTTACTGCCGAAGCTTGGAACAGTTTTTCAACTGAAGAACAACAAGCAATACTATTAAAATACAGATTAACATACCTAGCTGAAACCGAAGTAAATTGGTGTCCAGTTTTAGGAACCGTTTTAGCAAACGACGAGATTGTAAATGGTGTATCGGAACGTGGTGGACATCCAGTTGTACGTAAAAAGATGACACAATGGAGTATGCGAATTTCTGCTTATGCAGAACGTTTATTGCAAGGTTTGGAAGCTGTTGATTGGACAGATTCTTTAAAAGAAACACAGCGTAACTGGATTGGAAAATCGGTTGGAGCTACAGTGTCGTTCAATGTCACTCAGAGCGAAAGCGAAGAGTCTCATAAAATAGAAGTTTTCACCACAAGACCAGATACTATTTTTGGAGTAAGTTTCATGACGTTAGCGCCAGAACACGAACTAGTATCTATATTAACAACAGCAGACCAAAAAGAAGCTGTTGAAGCCTATATAGAAAAAACCGCAAAACGTAGCGAACGCGATCGTATGGCAGATGTAAAAACCATTTCTGGTGTATTTACAGGTGCTTATGCAGAACATCCTTTTACTAAAGAACCAGTGCAAATTTGGATTGGTGATTACGTATTAGCAAGTTACGGAACAGGAGCTGTTATGGCTGTGCCTTGTGGAGATCAGCGCGATTACGATTTTGCAAAACACTTTAATATTGAGATTCCTAACATTTTTGAAGGCGTAGATATTAGTGAAGAAGCTTTTACCGGAAAAGACAATGTAAAGATTGCTAATAGCGATTTCCTAAACGGAATGAACTATAAAAAAGCAAGTAAATTAGCGATCTACGAACTAGAAAAACTAGGTCAAGGAGAAGGTAAAACAAACTATAGATTACGTGATGCTGTATTTTCTAGACAGCGTTATTGGGGAGAACCATTTCCTGTGTATTATGTAAATGGAATGCCACAAATGATAGATGCACAACATCTACCAATACAATTACCAGAAGTAGAAAAGTATTTACCAACCGAAGAAGGTGAGCCGCCATTAGGCCGTGCTGATGTTTGGGCTTGGGATACTAAAAATAACAAAGTTGTTTCTAACGATCTTTGTCATTCAGAGCAAAGCGAAGAATCTCATAATGGTATCTATCCTTTAGAATTAAACACAATGCCGGGTTGGGCTGGAAGCTCATGGTACTTTTTCCGTTATATGGAGGAAGCAGCCAATAGAGGAGATGTTTTTGCAAGTGAAGATGCCCTTAAATATTGGGAAAATGTAGATTTATATATTGGTGGAGCAGAGCATGCTACTGGTCACTTATTATATTCTCGTTTCTGGGTAAAATTATTAAAAGATAGAGGTTTTGTAAATGTTGAAGAGCCTTTTAAAAAGCTAATAAACCAAGGGATGATTCTTGGGACTAGTGCTTTTGTAAAGAGAATAGCATGGTCATTATCAGGAGAATCAGATTTTGATCAAACAAAGCTGCCTTATGTTTGTTTATCAGAAGATATATCTGAAAAAATTATAAATAAAGATGCAGTAGCAATTGTTGAAATAAAGAATAAACTTCAAAAAATTATTGATGATTTAGGTATAGGTAATTTACGTGTTAACAATTTTTCTAATGATTTGGATGGTCTTGATTTTATGCCGGTTCATGTTAAGGTACAATATGTAAATGCTTCAGATGAATTAAATATTGAGGGTTTAAAAAATGATGGTGAGTTTGGAGATGATTATGCTAATGCAATTTTTATAGGAAATAAAGGAGAAATAGTTGAAGAAGGAAAAGGTGTGTTCAAAGTAGGACGCGAAGTAGAAAAAATGTCGAAATCAAAATACAACGTTGTCAATCCAGACAACATTGTAGCAGATTACGGAGCAGACAGTCTTCGTTTATACGAAATGTTTTTAGGTCCATTAGAACAATACAAGCCATGGAATACAGCAGGTATTACAGGTGTGCATAATTTCTTAAAGAAACTATGGAAATTGTATGTAGATGATAATGGTTTAAAAATAAACGACGCAGAACCAACAAAAGACAACCTTAAAACGTTGCACAAAACCATAAAGAAAGTACAGGAAGATATCGAGAATTTCTCTTTTAATACTTCGGTTTCTACTTTTATGATTGCTGTAAACGAACTTGGTGCTCAAAAATGTACAAGTAAAGACGTACTAGAGCCTTTATTGGTTTTAATATCGCCTTACGCACCACATATTGCTGAAGAATTATACAGTAAATTAGGAAATAGTACATCTATTTCTACTGCTGCTTTTCCAGAATTTGAAGCAAGCCATTTAGTAGAGAGTAGTAAAAATTACCCAATTTCATTTAATGGTAAAATGCGTTTTACGTTAGAGTTACCAATGGATTTAAGTAAAGACGAAATAGAAAAAGCCGTTATGGCTCACGAAAAAACCATAGCACAATTAGAAGGGCGCACGCCTAAAAAAGTAATTGTAGTTCCTGGTAAAATTGTAAATATAGTAGGCTAAAACAATGTTAGCTTATTTAGTGATAGATGGATTCTTTTGAAAGAGAGAATCCATTTTTTTATACTTTACATTTAAATAAGGTTATTCAAGTTTTTCTATTTATTTTTAGGGTTAGGCTTTGGTTTTTCCGCGGAAGCGATAGAGAAATTGTTTTTAAAATTAGTTAAGCAATTAGAATAATAGCAAAAAAAGGAGATGGGTTTTAAAATTAAACGGAATGACCAAATAGGAATGTTTTTCTTTGCAGCATTTGTAATAGGTACATCTTTAATATGGTTTTTCGAAGAGCGGTTTAATTCAAAGCAATGGAAATCGAGTCCAGGAATGCGCTATAAAATTGTAGAAGACCTTTTGGATAATAAATTAATTGTAGGCAAAAGAAAAGCAGCTGTTATTGTTTTATTAGGAGAAGGAGAGGTGTATAATGTTAATGGAAAAGAACATATGGAATACCGTTTAGGTATTAAACCTACTTTTTTTGAAGAAAAACGAGAGAAGCTAACTGTCGTTTTTAAATACGATGTAGCTACAGAGGTGATTCATTCTAAAGAAAAACTAAAATAAACCATTTGTTAGCTGACATTTTTTCGGTTAAAGACATTGGCTTACTTTTTGTTATATTTATAACTAGAATTAATATTTAAAATTATGATGGGAACAGGTTATATGGGTTACTATATTATTATTGGAATAATATCTGTAGTAAGCTGGTTGGTTAGCAACCAATTAAAAAAGAAGTTTGCTAAATACTCTAAGGTGCATTTAAGAAATGGAATGAGCGGCGCAGAGATTGCTAGAAAAATGCTCGCAGATCATGGTATTAGAGATGTTGAGGTTATTTCTACTCCTGGACAATTAACAGACCATTACAATCCTGCAAATAAAACAGTTAATTTAAGTGAGGTTGTTTATGGCGAACGTAACGCATCGGCAGCAGCTGTTGCAGCACACGAATGTGGTCATGCGGTACAACATGCTACGGCTTATAAGTATTTAACTATGCGCTCTAAATTAGTGCCGGTTGTTCAAGTAACATCTAATATTTCTCAATGGGTTATTTTTGGAGGTATAGCATTAATGGCAAGTGAGGCTATGGGAGCTGCTGGTAAATATGTAGCTATCGCTGGTTTAATAATGATGGGTTTTGCTACACTATTTAGTGTGGTAACTTTACCTGTAGAATACGATGCTAGTAACCGTGCATTAGCATGGTTAAAAAATAAAAACATAGTAACACCAGAAGAATATAAAGGCTCGGAAGATGCACTTAAATGGGCTGCAAGAACTTATTTAGTGGCTGCTCTTGGAGCAATTGCTTCTTTATTGTACTTTGCTTTAAGAATATTTGGATCTAGAGATTAAAAACAAAAAATAAGACAAACAATTATATGGAAAATTCTTTCGAAAACCCAATGCCACAACAACGTATGGCGCTTAGTGCTGTAGCGCAAGAAGAACGCGTAGCTTTTTACAAAAAAACATACGCGCATGTTGCAGTAGGTGTATTAGTATTTATCTTTTTTGAATATCTTTTTTTACAAAGTGAAGCTGTTGTAAGCTTTGCTTTATCAATGACCGAAGGTTTTAAATGGTTATTAATGTTAGGTGGTTTTATGTTTATTACTAATTATGCAGAAAACATGGCACTAAAAACGCCAGATAAAAACAAGCAGTACTTAGCTTTTGGACTATACATTTTAGCGGAAGCTTTTATTTTTATTCCAATGATTTATATTGCTTTAACGTATCTGCCACAAGGATCGGAAATGATACAGCAAGCGGGAATAGTTACTTTGGCCTTGTTTTCAGGATTAACAGCGGTAGTGTTTGTTACTAAAAAAGATTTTTCTTTCTTAAAAACAGGTTTAACAATAGGTTTCTTTATTGCGCTAGGTTTAATAGTAGCAGGAACTCTTTTTGGGTTTAATATGGGATTATGGTTTTCTGTAGGTATGTGTTTACTTGCAGGAGGTTCTATTTTATATCAAACTTCTAACCTTGTAAAAAAATATACAATAGACGATTATATTCCTGCAGCTTTAGGGTTGTTTGCTTCGTTAATGTTATTATTCTGGTATGTATTAAGAATTTTCATGTCTAGAGATTAATCTATTGTAAAATTATAGAATTAAAAAGCTCCTCTAATTAGAGGAGTTTTTTATTTTTATAAGTGTTCTGTTTTATATTAAAACGAATTATTGTCTAAAGAAACGAGTTTGTTTTTAAGTGCATATATTACTAGTCCAGCAACATTTTTGGCTTCGGTTTTTAGAAGTAAATTATTACGATGCCCTTCTACAGTTCTTGGACTTATAAAAAGTTTTTCGGCAATATCGCTTGTGGTCATTTGATTGCAAATAAGCTCTAAAACTTCAATTTCTCTTTTTGTAAAATAGTTGGCATCGAAAGTACATTTTGTTTTTTTGTCTTTTGGGCTTACTAAGCTTTCATGGACATATTGTAGTACTTGCTCGTCGTAATAAAAACCTTTTTTTGCAACTTGTTCTATGGTTTTAATCATTAATGCTGGTGTGCTGTTTTTTGCTAAGTAAGCAACAGCTCCAATAGATATCATATTTAAAATAAAAGGTTTACTAAAGTAACTGGTTAATGCAATAACCTTAATGTTTGGAAACTCTTTTCTAATAAGTTTTGTTACTTCTACACCATTTAAACCAGGCATTTTCAAGTCGGTTACAACAATTTCTGGCTGTAGATCTGCACTACGTAATTTGTTAATTAAATCATCACCATCTTCGGCATCAAAAAGAATGTCAATATTCTCTTGGTTACCTAAAATAGCCAGTAAACCTTGTCTAAAAAGTAACTCGTCGTCTGCTAATGCTATTTTTATTTTATTCATTGTATTTGCAATTTATAATAAAATGACTTCCGTTATTTTGAATGCTATCAATTTTAAGTTTTCCATTTAAAATTTTAACTCGACTTTTAATATTCTGCAAGCCAATTCCAGTTTTTTTGTGTAGATCTAAAACATTAAACCCAACACCATTGTCTTGGTAATGTATTACAAAACCGCTAGCATCTTGCTCCATAAATACAGCAAGTTCTTTTGCTTTTCCATGTTTAATAGAGTTGTTTATTAATTCTTGAATAATTCTAAATACATGTAGCTGGTTGCTTTCATTAAGTTTATGTAGCTCTTCAATATTATGTTCAATGTCTATAGCTGTATTAGTAGAAACATCATCAAAAAGCTCTTCTAAGGCGACTTTAAGTCCAAATTTATCTAAAATTGGAGGCATTAAATCGTGTGCAATTCTTCTAGAGCTTTCTAGTGTGCTAGTCGTAATTTCTAATATTTGATTTAAAGATTCGCGTTGCTTTATATTAATAACTTTATCACACAAAAGCACATTTGTACTTAGGCTAATTATATTTAGTTTAGAGCTAATAGCATCGTGTAAGTCTTGTGCTATACGGGTGCGTTCGGCTTCTTGAATAGCTATAGAGGTTTGTAATATTTTTTGTTGATTTTCTAATTTTAAAGCTGATTTTTCAAGCTCTTTTTGAACTATTTTTTGTCTTGAATAATGAAAGAACAGAATTAATCCAGTAGTTACCAAAACCAAAAAGATGATGCCATAAACTAATGCTTGAATAATTAACTTTTCGTTTTCCATAAGCTCTTTTTCCATTCTATTAAAATTAGTATTAAAAAACCCAAATAGAATAATCTATTTAAAAACCAAATGTTAAAGGATAGTAACCTGTCTACAGTATTAAGTAGATTTCCTAAAATAAAAATAAGAGTACTTGTAGATAGATATATTAATACACCAGCGTTTATATACATAAATTTTCCTGGTTTGCTTAACAAGTTATATAGATGAAAAATAGAATATATAACTAAAGGAAATGATGTTATAAATATTTCTAAGAGATTAAACTTAGAAAATAAACTAGGATTTAAAGTGTATTGGACTATTAAAATAGAAAAGATTATAGCGCTTATAATTTTTACATACTTCTTTTGGTTTTTATTAAATAGTTGATTGTAAAATAAAGACAAGAAAATAAATTGAAAAATAAAATAGAAATGTGATAAGTATAAGTTGTTTAATTCTAAATTATACAACCTCTGAATTTTTACTATTTGATCACTGCCAATTGAAATACATAAACTAAGAACTAAATAAAAAACAAAATACTTAACAGCTTTGCTTTTGTTACCTTTTAAGTAACTATAAATATATAATGTAGCATTTATAAAAAGTATTATTATGCCAAGCTGTTTTAATGCACCATCAATTTCTTTCATTCCATTTTTTAAGGATTATATAAAGGGCTATTTGGGTCACATGTACTAGGACAAGGTGATGTAAAGTCGAAAACACCACTTCCTTCTAGAGCAGCTACTGCTTTTTCTGTTTCTCCATCTGGGCATCCAGAAGGTTTTTCGTTTTCAATAATATCTCTATATATCCCATTACAATCTTTTACTGTTCCTACAATTAATAGTTTTTCTGTTTCTGCGCTTGGCGGATCGTTTTTTGATTTCTTAATGGCCATATAAGCACGCACTCCAGAGTCTGTAACATTCTCTATTGTGTAGTGTCCATCTTCTTGTTTTACAAGCACGTTCATTTCTTCTAAACAAGCAATTAAATCGTTTGAAGGGATTAAAAAAGCTTTAGCATGTGTTGGGTTTTCTTCTTGCCATTCACGTGCATAAATAATTGCGTCTTCAAGGTCTATTTGTTTTGCTTTCATAATATTATTTTTAGTTGGTTATTATATAAAAGTACTAAAATATTGTTATTGAGCAATATAGGGGCTTAAAAACAGGTGTAAACCCCTATTTTTTAATATGAGTAAAAATGCTCTAAAAAACGAGAATTGTCTAGGGTACATTTACAGAATTAATCAACTAAAAATAAAAATTATGGAACAGTTTATTGGACAAATTTTAATGTTTGGAGGGAATTTTGCACCTAGGAATTGGGCATTTTGCAACGGTCAGTTATTATCTATTTCTAGCAATACAGCACTGTTTTCTATTTTAGGAACAACTTATGGTGGAGATGGAAGAACAACTTTTGGATTGCCAGATCTTAGAGGTCGCGTCCCTGTACATGCAGGTGATGGACCAGGATTGCCTGTAGTAAAATTAGGACAAAAAGGTGGTAATGCAAGTGTTACACTTAACGTAAGTGAAATACCAGCTCATGCGCATGGAGCTACAATTGAGGCCGTTAGTCCGCTTCCTAGAGGAGGAGTGACAGTTGCAGATCCAGCAAATGCATATAATGCTCAAGGTGGAGTATATGCAATGGGTAAAAATGCTACAATGGCTGCAGATAGTGTGTCTGTTGGACAAACTGGAGGTAGCCAGCCACACGATAATATGCAACCTTATCAAGTTGTGAATTATATTATTGCTTTACAAGGTATATTTCCATCAAGAAGCTAATTAAAAATTTAATCAAAGGCAAAAGGAGTCTAATCCTTGCCTTTGGTTTTCATTATTAAAACTTATTATTATGAAAAAAAACTACACTTTAAAAAAGGCAACATTAGATAGCATTTTTTTTTGTTGCTTAATCATGTTAAGTTATAGCGTAAATGCACAAGTATTAAATTTTACTATTGATACGGCAGTAGATGATGGTGTAAGTATTACAGAAACACTTACTACAGGATCTGATACCTATGTATTACTAATAGACGTTCCTAATTCAGGAGCTGAAACTGTAGTGCCTTTATCTGGTGCCGATTTAATCTTCTATTTTGGAAGTGGAGCTACTATAAATACCTTTACTCTTACACTTACTAAAAATGGTAACCCTATAAATTTTAAATTAAACGGAATGGATTATGACACAGTAGAAACAGGGAGTATTTCTATTGTAAACCAAGATGATGAAGTCATTTCATTAGAGCAAGAATATCTAGTAGGTGCTGGTGCTATACCTATAAATAATCCAAGTAATGCTGTAGATATTACAGCATTTAAGATTCTTCAGCCAGATGTGAGTGATAATACCGATTTTGCATTTCACAATATAGAGGTAGATGTTCTTGATACATTAAGTACGGGAGCGTCTGTGTCTTTAGGTAGTCAAGTTGCTGTTTTTCCAAACCCATCTAATGGAGATATAACAATTAAAAATTCTGGTGTAACTTTATATACAGCTGTAGTTACAGATATTAAAGGCCGAACAATCGAGACTATTAATTTAAATGGAATAAAAACCAATAAAAACTTAGATTTAAGTTCAAAATTATTTTCAGGGTTATATTTTGTTTCTATTATATCTGAAAAAGGTACAATTACTAAAAAGCTAATTATAAAATAAATAATTTAATTTATTAAACAAACTCTTAAAGCGATTTAAGAGTTTTTTTTGTTAGTTTTAGTTGTTCTATTTTGAAAACTTTCGAAGTAATAGAGACTTCTTTATATCTTAATCTGTCTATCAATTTGCTGGTTTAGAGAAATAAAAGTTTCTGTTCTCGATACACCTTCTATAGATTGAATGTCTTTATTTAAAACATGCATAAGGTGCTCGTTATCTTTACAAAGAATTTTTATAAAAATACTCCAGTTCCCTGTAGTGTAATGGCATTCTAAGACTTCAGGTATTTTTTTTAGTTGTTTTACAGCTTCGGGATTACTCATGGCTTTGTCTAGGTAAACACCAATATATGCCATGGTAGTATAGCCTAATACTTTTGGGTTTATTATAAATTTAGAACCTGCTATTAATCCAGATTTTTCTAGTTTTTTTAAACGTTGGTGTATTGCTGCTCCAGAGATGCCTACTTGTCTGGCAATTTCTAAAACAGGTGTTCTTGCATCTTCCATTAAGGCACGAAGTATCTTTTTATCGATACCATCTATATGTATGTTTTGGTTTATAACCTTCATTTAAATGTTTTTAGTACCGCTACAGCGGAAAATCTATTAGTATTTATTACTTTTTAAGTGTAGTAAAACTCTAATTTAAAACATAAAAGTACTAAAATAGTATGAAACTGAAACTTTAATTTAATATGATGCTTAGGTAAGTGCGTTAAGGATAGAAGTGGTATCCTTTTTTTTGCTGTCATAAATGGCAAAAAAAGATATAACGTAGAGCCTGACCAAGACAATGCCTTTAGGCAAGTCTTGGTAACGCCCAAATATATTATACGTGTAAGGGATTGTAACCTAAATAAGGTACTTTTTTCTCTTTAAAGATAATACCATAATCTTCCAGTTCTTCTAAAATTGGCTCGTAAACTTCTTTGTTTATAGGTCTTAAAACGCCAGGAGTGGTAATTTTTTTGTTAAGTATAGCCATTGCAGCCATTGCTACTGGTAAGCCAACGGTTTTTGCCATTGCTGTATAGGTTTGGTCTTCTCCTAAAGTTACCATTGTAGCATCTATTTGGTAGTTTTTACCATTTAATTGGTAACCAAATTTATGATACATTACAATCATGTCTTTATCTGTTGGGTCTAATGTCCAACTATCCATTAATATTTTTTGTAATATTTGCGCAGGAGTTGCTTTATCTAGAGTTACCATTTTTGTAGGACTAAAAATATCTAACTCTTCAAATTTATCCCAAACCACATCATCTTGGTCAATTTTTAATGCGTGTCTAAATTTAATTTCTACAGAATCTGTAGGGCTATATGGTAAAAATGAGTTTACAAAATCGCGATAACTCATGTTTTTACTATCGTCTATTGTATAGCTATCGTCTGTCATGCCTAATGCTGCAAAAACATTCCAAGCACGGCTAAAACCAACACGTCTTATAGTACCACGATACAATGTTTTAATAGCGTCAAGACCATAAATATCTTGATATTTTAAAGAATCTCTGTTGGCATAGGCTTCAAAACGCCCAAAACCATCAACTTCTAAAAACTCTGTTCGTCTAAATAAACGATTGTATGGTATGTATTTATAAGTGCCTTCTTGTAAAAATTTTGCTGCACTACCTTGTCCTGCTAAAACTACATTTCTTGGGTTCCAAGTAAATTTGTAGTTCCATAAATTATTGTCGCTTTCTGGAGCAACTAAACCACCAGTAAAAGATTCGAATAATATTAGTTTTCCGCCTTGATCTTCTATTCTATCTATTACGTGCATGGCACTCATGTGGTCGATTCCTGGATCTACACCTATTTCATTCATGAAAACTAAGCCTTTTTCTTTTGCTTGCGCGTCTAAAGCTTGCATTTCGTCGCTAACATAAGATGCTGTTACCATATTTTTGTTATAGGTAATACAGTCTTTTGCAACTTCTATATGAAAACGTGCAGGAAGCATAGAAATTACTATATCTGCAGATTTTACAGCTGTAACTCTCGATTTTTCGTTAAAAACATCTAAAGTTATTGCGGTTGCATTTTTATGATTACTTGTAAGTTTTGATGCGTTTGCTATGTCTAAATCACCAACAGTTATATGTAGGTTTTCAGTTTCAGATTTGTCTAAAAGATACTTTATTAAATAAGATGCAGATTTTCCTGATCCTATAACCAAAATGTTTCTCATATTAAGAATTGTTATGTAATTTTGTATATAAAATACGAATGTAATAAATGCTAGCGTTATTTAAACTCAAATAATACATTTATATGAATAAAAGAATATTAATTCTAGCCACTATTTTTGGCTTTTTAGCAGTTGTAATTGGAGCATTTGCTGCTCATGGATTAAAGCCCAAAATTTCTGCTTCTGCAATGCAATCTTTTGAGACAGGAGTACGTTATCAAATGTATCATGCACTATTACTATTGTTTGTTGGTAATATGGATGGTATATCTGCTAAAGCAAAAAAAATAGTGTTTTATTTAATAGGCGTTGGTATTTTGTTTTTTTCGGGTTCAATATATAGTTTGGCTACCAATAGTTTAACTAGTTTCGATTTTAGCGTAATTGGTTTTATTACTCCAATTGGAGGATTATTATTTATTTTGTCTTGGGTAGTCTTATTTGTGGAATTTGTAAAAAAATAAGATAAATAACTTGTATTTTTATCAGTATCTCATATTTATGTTTAATTTTACACTCTAAACAATAATCTAAATTATGGTAAACCATACACAATCTACGAAATCGATTTCGTTAGAACAATACGGTATTAAGAACGCTAATGTTCAATACCAACTATCTCCTCAAGAATTACAAGATATAACAATCGAGAAAGGACAAGGCGTGCAAGCGTCTTCCGGAGCTTTAGCTGTTAATACAGGTGAGTTTACTGGGCGTTCTCCAATGGATCGTTTTATTGTAAAAGACGATATCACAAAAGATCGCGTTTGGTGGGGAGACATAAACATTCCTTTCGATTCTGCTAAGTTTGATAAACTTTATAATAAAGTTGTCGATTATTTATCTGAAAAAGAAGTGTTTGTAAGAGACAGTTATGCTTGTGCAGACGAAGATTATAAATTAAATATTCGTGTAATCAATGAGTTCCCTTGGAGTAACATGTTTGCATATAATATGTTTTTACGCCCAACAGAAGAGGAGTTAAAAGATTTCTCTCCAGAATGGACTATTGTAAACGCACCAGGTTTTATGGCTAATCCGGAAGAAGATGGAACACGCCAACATAACTTTGCTATCTTAAACTTTGAAAAGAAAATAGCCCTTATAGGCGGAACTGGTTACACTGGTGAAATTAAAAAAGGTATTTTCTCTGCATTAAACTTTATACTTCCAGTATTTAAAAACACTTTACCAATGCACTGTAGTGCTAATGTTGGTAAAAATGATGATACTGCTATTTTCTTTGGACTATCAGGAACAGGAAAAACTACATTATCTACAGATCCTGAGAGAAGTTTAATTGGTGACGATGAGCATGGTTGGACTGCAGAAAACACTGTCTTTAATTTTGAAGGTGGTTGTTATGCCAAAGTAATTAACCTTTCTCAAGAACAGGAACCAGAAATATTTGCAGCTATAAAAGAAGGTGCAATTCTGGAGAATGTAAAAATGAATGCTAAAGGAGAAGTAGATTTTGAAGATACTTCTATTACACAAAATACACGTGTAAGTTACCCAATTCATCATATTGAAAATATTAAGAAGCCATCTATAGGAAAGAATCCTAAAAATATATTCTTTTTAACAGCAGATGCTTTTGGTGTATTACCTCCAATTTCTAAATTAACACCAGCACAAGCGGCATACCATTTTATTTCTGGTTATACTGCTAAGGTTGCAGGAACAGAAGCTGGAGTTAAAGAACCACAACCATCGTTCTCAGCTTGTTTTGGAGCACCTTTTATGCCATTACATCCTACAAAGTATGCAGAGATGTTAAGTAAAAAGATGTTAGATGCTAACGTTAATGTATGGTTAGTTAACACAGGATGGTCTGGCGGATCTTACGGTGTTGGTAAACGTATGAAATTAAAATATACACGTGCTATGATTAGTGCAGTGTTAAATGGTGATTTAGGATTGTATAATTACGATGATTACCATATTCACTCTGTATTTGGAGTTGCACAGCCAAGAACATGTCCTGGAGTACCAACAGAAGTGTTGAGCCCAAGAGCAACTTGGAAAGATGATAAAGCATATTATGATACTGCTTTTAAATTAGCCAATGCATTTAGAAAAAACTTCGAACAGTTTGAAGACAATGCAAGCGAAGAAATAAGACGTGGTGGACCACAACGTTATGCTTACTAAGTATAGCTAAACTATAAAACTAAAAAAGGCTTCTCGATAGAGAAGCCTTTTTTTATGAGGTGTAAAATAATAATTATTTTTTGTTTACAAGTGTAATGTATTTTTTTAATGCCATCGTCATAGAAGGTGTTTCTGGTGTTGGAGCAGCAATATCTACTCTTAAACCTTTTGCTTCTACAGCTTTTATTGTTGTGTTTCCAAACACTGCAATTCTCGTGTCTTTTTGTTCGAAATCTGGGAAATTATGAAATAAAGAATCAATACCACTTGGGCTAAAGAATACTAATATATCATAGGTTACGTTTTCTAGATCAGATAAATCACTAATTACAGTTTTGTAAAAAACAGCTTCTTTCCAGTTTACGCCTAAACCATTTAAAACTTCTGGCACTTCTGCTTTTAGTTTATCCGCTGCAGGTAATAAAAATGTTTCGTCTTTATATTTTTTAATTAAAGGAGAAAGTTCTGAAAATGTACGCTTACCAACATAGATTTTACGTTTTCTGTATACTACGTATTTTTGAAGGTAATAGGCTACGGCCTCAGACTGGCAAAAATATTTCATGCTGTCTGGCACTTTAAAACGCATTTCGTCGGCTACTCTAAAAAAGTGATCGACTGCATTTCTACTGGTTAGTATAATGGCTGTAAATTTACCAAGATCGATTTTTTGTTGTCTAATTTCCTTAGAAGGAACACCTTCTACATGAATAAAAGGACGAAAATCTATTTTAACTTTCTGTCTTTCTGACAAGTCGAAATATGGTGAGTTTTCTATTTTAGGTTCCGGTTGCGATACTAAAATGGTTTTTACTTTCATATTCTAATAGCTTTTTTAAGACCTTATTGTAGTGTATATAACTTATACAAAACTAGATAAGGTGAAATTTCAAGTGCGCAAAGATACAAAATAAAATAGAGCCAATTCTTTTTTATAGTTTTAAGATTGTTTTTTATAAATAATAGAATGCCATATACGTTAATTAAGGCCAGTAATACTGCAAAAATGGAGGTGTTTGTTTGTGTTGGATACCAAGAATAAATTAGGATAGCATTAATAGGTATTAGTAATAAACCTAAGAAGTTTTTATAACTTACTTTTAAAAAAATGTAATTATCAATAATAGCATCCATATTAAGAATACTACTTACTAAACGTTCTAATAGTATTTTAACAAGAAACAAAACACTAATACCAAAGGCTAGTTTAGGTGTTGTTATGTATTCGGTTGCAGGAATATTAATACTTAAATTAAAGCATAGTAATGTAAAAACGGTTAAACTAATAACGAGGTTTAAAAAGAGTAAGCCTTCAAAGAGGTCAAAAAACTTCTGTTCTCGAGAATAGACTTTTAAGTATCTAAAGTTTATTAATAGTACTTGAAAGTCTCTAAAACGTTTTGGAAATAAAAGTTTAGTGATTGCAACTAGAACAAGGCAAATTATTAGTAAAATGGTATATAGTTCGGTTGAAAGGACTTCTCTTAGCATGCCGTAAAATTATTATAAAATTCTTAAGGCGATGCATCATTTATTAAGAAATTTTTATAAAAAAGCAATTGTCAAATTATGTACATTTGCCAAGAACTCATTTAAGCTTTTTCTATTGTAGCTAAAATTAGTCCTAAAATATAACTAGTTAAGGTGTTTTTTTTAGTTTTATAACATAGTTTATAGACTTTAAAGCAAACAGAAGAATAGTTGTATGTTGACTTTTTTTATCAAACAATAAAAAGGAATGTGTTCGTTTAATTAAAGATTTTTAATGCAAGACGCTGTTGTAATTATACCCACTTTTAACGAAATTGAAAACATCGAGGCTATTATCGAGACAGTTTTTAGTCAAGAAAAAGCGTTTCATGTTTTGGTGGTAGACGATAATTCTCCAGATGGTACTGCAGATAAAGTAAGGGAGCTGCAAAGTAAATATTCTGACTCTTTATTTTTAGAAGTTAGAAAAGAAAAATCGGGTTTAGGTACTGCTTATATTCACGGTTTTAAATGGTGTTTGCAAAGAGCGTATGAGTATGTTTTTGAAATGGATGCAGATTTCTCTCACAATCCTAAAGACCTAGTAAGGCTTTATAATGCATGCCACCAAAAAGGAGCTGCATTAAGTATTGGATCGCGTTATGTAAAAGGTATAAATGTTGTTAATTGGCCTTTAAGCCGAATTATATTATCTTATGGTGCCTCTATTTATGTGCGTTTAATTACAGGAATGCGCATTAATGATAGTACAGCAGGTTTTATTTGCTACCATAGAAGTGTATTAGAAAGTATTAATTTTGATGATATTAAATTTATAGGTTACGCTTTTCAAATAGAAATGAAATTTAAAGCCTATTTAAAGCATTTTAAAATTGTAGAAGTTCCAGTGATTTTTACAGACAGAACAAAAGGACAATCTAAATTAAGCACAGGTATTATTTCCGAAGCAATATTTGGAGTAGTCTCAATGAAATTTAAAAGTATATTCAATAAATAAAATAATGAGCGATAAAATAACACTTATTAAAAATGCCAAAATTGTAAATGAAGGCACAATTTTTAATGGAGACATATTAATTGAAGGTGAGTTTATTACCAAAATAGATACGTCTATAAGTGCAAAATCGGCAAACGTAAATGTGTTTGACGCCGAAGGAAAGTATGTTATTCCTGGAATGATAGACGATCAAGTTCACTTTAGAGAACCTGGTTTAACACATAAGGCGAATATAGAAACCGAGTCGCGTGCAGCAATCGCTGGAGGTATTACTTCGTTTATAGAAATGCCAAATACAAACCCACAAACTACAACTATAGAAAAGTTGAACGATAAGTTCGCTATAGCAAAAGAAACAGCTTATGCTAATTATTCTTTTATGTTTGGTGGCACTAACGATAACCTTGAGGAAATTTTAAAAGTAGATCCAAAACAAGTTGCTGGACTAAAATTATTTTTGGGATCTTCTACAGGAAATATGTTAGTTGATAATCCAGAAGTTTTAGAAAAAATATTTAAAAGTACAGATTTGCTAATTTCTGTTCATTGCGAAGATGAAGCAACAATTAAAGCAAATATAGCAGTTTATATGGAGCGTTATGGAGATGATATTCCGCTAAACTTACATCCTATAATTAGAAGTGAAGAAGCGTGTTATTTATCGTCTTCTAAAGCTATCGAATTAGCAAAGAAAACTGGAGCAAGATTACACGTATTCCATGTATCTACAGGTAAAGAAACTGAACTGTTTAGTAATAAAATACCATTAAAAGATAAAAAAATCACAGCTGAGGTTTGTATACATCATCTTTGGTTTAGCGATAAAGATTACGACGAGAAAGGCACTTTAATTAAATGGAATCCAGCAGTAAAGACAGAAAAAGATAGAGAACAATTATTAAAAGCATTGCTAGACGATAGAATAGATGTTATTGCAACAGATCATGCACCACATACAATCGAGGAGAAAAACAACGTTTACACTAAAGCGCCTTCTGGAGGACCATTAGTACAACACGCTTTACCTGCTTTATTAGAGATGCATCATCGCGGACAAATATCTATTGAGAAAATTGTAGAGAAAACAGCGCATAATCCTGCTATATTATTTAATGTAGAAAAACGTGGTTATGTTAAAGAAGGCTATTATGCAGATTTAGTTGTTGTAGATTTAAACAATCCTTGGACCGTTAAAAAAGATAATATTTTATATAAATGTGGTTGGTCTCCTTTTGAGGGCACAACATTTAAATCGCGTATTACACATACCTTTGTAAATGGAGGTTTAGCATATAAAAACTTTAAGTTTTACGATACTAAATTCGCAAAGCAATTAACGTTCGATAGATAGAAATCTGGAATAGTAGATGGTTTTTTATTCCGAAAAGGAATAATTAATAAACAGTATAACTATTAAATTAAGCACATGAAAATTACACATCTTTCATTTTTAGTATTGTTTTTAACATTAAGCTCGTGTTATACTTTTAGCAAGCCAGAGAAACCTGAGAACCTTATTTCCGAAGAAAAAATGGTTAATGTCTTAGTAGATATGGCTATAATGTCTGCTTCTAAAGGTGTTAACAAAAAGAAGTTAGAAGATAGTGGTATTGTGCCAGCCGAATACATTTACAAAAGAAACAATATAGATAGTATCACTTTTGCCGAAAGCAATGCATATTATGCTTTCGATATACAAACATACAATGGAATTTACAAACGTGTAAAGGATAGTTTATTTGTTATTAGAGAAAAATATAGAGTAGTAGATAAGAAGGAGAAAGAAGAGAGAGCGGAAAAAAAGAGTAAAGGGAAAGTTAATAATCGTGAGAAACACAGTCAAGAAGATCTCGATAAGCTTAAAAATAATAGTGAATTACAAGATGGTAAAGCAGGAAAAATAGAGCCTGAAATTAAAGATTAATTTCATTTCTATAAAAACTGCAGGTTTTGGTAATTTCTATTTCTAAATCAGAATATTCAAAATCTACATGAGCTTTAATCTTATCACCATTAAATTGAGATTTCGATACTAAAGATTCTGCAAGTTGCTTTGTTAGTACTCTTCTTTTACCGGTAACTTTATGTTTTAGCCAGTCTAGTCTCCAACCTATTTGTAATAACCAATTTTCGGCCTCTTTTTTAGGAGCGTTTACAGCTAAGGCCTCTGCACAAATAGCTAAGAATTTTTTATAAGTCCAATTTTTAGATACTATAATAAAACGTTCGTTTTTAACATCGCTGTGCATGAGTGTAAAAAGTGCCTTTACAACATCGTTTACTGCAACATAACCCACACTACCATTAGTATAATATTTTAAACCATTAGCCACTGTTTTTATTATAGAACCGCTACCATATCGCCAAATACCAGGTCCAATAATAACGCCAGGATTAACAATTACAGCATCTAAGCCTTCTTGCGTACCACGCCAAACTTCTAGTTCTGCACCATATTTTGTAATGGCATACACACTATTATCTGCTTCAGGATTCCATTCTGTTTCTTCGGTAGTTATCGCTCCAGGTTTTGCTTCTCCAATGGCAGCAATAGAACTTATATAACACAGTTTAGTAACATTAAAAGCAATAGAAAGGTTAACAATGTTCGCAGTGCCTTCTACATTTGTTTTTAGTAATAAATCGAATTTATCTGGCTCGAAAGATACAAACGCAGCACAATGGTAAACGTGTGTTACATCTTTAAAAGCTTCGGTTAAGGCAGGAATATCGTTTAAATCGGCTTCAACCCAATCTATAGTATTAAAAAGCGCTTCGGCACTATTAGAATAATAAGAGAAAATACGTTTTACAGTATTAAACTTTTTTTTATTTCTATAAATAGCGCGAACCGTTTGCTTTTCTTCTAATAATTTAAAAAGCAAATGTGCACCTACAAATCCGGTTCCTCCTGTAACTAAAATCATAAGTCGAAGGTAATAAATATTCAATATAGCATCTTAAATTATATAGCTATTTTTATCTTTGCGAATCAATACACAAAATCAAGTATAAAATGGCTAATACATTTGTAGAAGAATTACGTTGGAGAGGTATGTTACACGACATCATGCCAGGAACAGAAGAGCAATTGAATAAGGAGATGACGACAGCTTATATAGGTTTCGATCCTACTAGCGATTCGCTACATATTGGTAGTTTAGTCCCAATTATTTTATTAGTACATCTTGAAAAAGCAGGACACAAGCCTGTTGCTTTGGTTGGTGGTGCTACAGGAATGATTGGTGATCCTTCTGGAAAAAGCGACGAGCGTAATTTATTAGACGAAGTAGCTTTAGCGCATAATGTAGCAGGTATTAAAAGTGTTTTATCTCGATTTTTAGATTTTAACTCTACTAATAAAAATGCTCCCGTTTTAGTGAATAACTACGATTGGATGAAGAACTTTAGCTTTATCGACTTTGCTCGTGACGTTGGAAAACGTATTACGGTAAATTACATGATGGCTAAAGACTCAGTTAAAAAACGTTTGTCTGGAGATGAAGGAAACGTTGGTATGAGTTTTACAGAATTTACATACCAATTAATTCAAGGTTACGATTTTCATCACCTATACAAAACAATGGACTGTAAACTTCAAATGGGAGGAAGCGACCAATGGGGAAACATAACCACAGGAACAGAGCTAGTAAGACGTATGCACGATGGCGAAGATCAAGCAAAAGCGTATGCTATGACGTGTCCATTAATTACAAAAGCAGACGGCTCTAAATTTGGTAAAAGTGAAGGTGGTAATGTTTGGTTAGATACAGACAAAACTTCGGTTTACAAGTTCTACCAATTCTGGCTAAACACTACCGATGAAGATGCCGCTAAGTATATTAAAATATTTACGTTTTTAGACAAAGCAACTATTGAAGCATTAATAGCAGAGCATACCGAAGCACCACATTTACGTTTATTACAAAAACGTTTAGCTAAAGAGGTAACGACTTTTGTACATTCTGAAGACGATTTTTTAAATGCTGAAAAAGCCTCTGGAATTTTATTTAGTAAAACTTTTAACGAAGACATTAGAACATTAAACGAAAGTTTATTTTTAGATGTTTTCGAAGGTGTGCCACAAGCCGAAGTTACCAAAGCAGATTTAGAAGAAGGATTAGATATGATTGCTGCTTTAGCAGATAAAACTAATTTTTTAAAGAGTAATAGCGAAGCTAGAAGAGCACTAAAAGAAAATGCTGTTGCCGTAAATAAAGACAAAGTAAAAGAAGATTATAAAATAACAACACAAGATTTAATACACGATAAGTACGTAGTATTAAACAAAGGGAAAAAGAATACTTATATTTTAAAAGTAGTATAAAAAAATATCCTTTTTAAGTTTACAGACCTCACAAGTTTTTTAACCTGTGAGGTCTTTTTATTTTGTCATTCCTGCGAAAGCAGGAATCTATATAATAAAAGTGGATTCCTGCTTTCGCAGGAATGACAGAATAGTAATACCTCAAACCTTTGCAGGAATTACAAAATAGTAAGCTCTCAAAAACAAATTAGGAATTAATTCATGTCGCTGTCCAATCTTCAATTTATCTAGTTAAAAAAAAACAAAGTTTAACTAACAAAAAAAGCCCGAATGCAAAGCTGCAATCGGACCTTTTATAAAAAATTAGTTAACCAACTAAAAACTAATTTTTCTTTTTCATAACTATTAAAGATTTAATTAATAAACCAATAAATTAATCTTCTTTACCAATAGTCTTCCAACTTTTGTCGGCTTTTTTTATTAAACCTTTCACATCTTTTTCTAACCAAGATTCTAAAGTGTTATTTCCCCAAGAATTATAGAATAAATAAAGCTTGTTATCTCTAATTTCAAAAGTTTCTGGGTCTATAGAAACCTTTTTATCGTACTCGGCAACAGCATAAGCACAATAACCACCATATTGTGGTACGTATTTGTTTGGGTTTGCTGTAAAAGTATCTAAATGTGTTTGAGATGTAAATTTATATTTTGCACCATCGTAAGTGGTGGTAAAATCTTTATGTCCTTCTATAGCTTTATTATCGAAATAGGAAACCACATCGTAACCTTCGGCTACAAAACCTTTTTTGGTATTGTAATCTGTTTGCGCTTGGCTTGTTATTATTCCGAAGAAAAAAAAGTATAGTATATATTTCATGCGATTTTTAATTATTGTTTTACGGTCACATGCTGTTCGCTATAGCTGTTTTTTTAGCGCTAAGGTTTAACAGTTCGTTTCCTATATCACGTTTGTCGGAATATATACGGAGAATTTACAAAGGCGGTTTTATTTTTTTTGCAGTTATTATAAAACCATAAGGTTGCAGCCTCTAATATCGCTAGTATCAAAACGACCAATAACCTCAAACGAGTTATCGTTATTTACACGACCTAAATCTTGTGTAGCAATAAAAGAGCAGGAGTTTATGTTTGCCAAATCGACAACATTAATACCGCCAGTTTTACCACGATCTTGTGTGGTTAAAGCATCTTCGGTATCGCGTGTAATAATACGCATCCAGTTTGGGCAATTAAAAACACCATTACCTTTAGAGTAGCCTTGGCTTAAAAGCTCGGTCATGCCATATTCGCTATGTATTGCGTTTACGCCAAAACCAGTTTTTAAAACACGGTGTAGCTCTTCTCTAATTAATTCTTTACGTCTGCCTTTCATGCCTCCAGTTTCCATTATAATGGTATTGTTAAGGTTAAAAGTATAGGCTTCTACTAAATCTAGCAATGCGAACGATACGCCAATAAGCAATACTTTTTTACCTTCGCTATCCAAACGTTTTAAGGTTTCGCTTAAAGCGGAAAGATTATCCAGGTAAAAGCCACTTTCTGGGTGATTAGAGTCTTTAATCAAGCTATCTACCATATAGATAAGAGACGAGCCTTCGCGCTCTAAATAACTTGGTAACAATGCCAATACAACATAATCCTTAATGTCGCCGTAAAACGCATTAAAACCATAGTTAAAGCTGTCTTCGTAGACTTTAACATCTGTTATATAATGCTTGCTAGTTACGCTACCTGTGGTGCCACTACTAGAAAATGTTTTTACTATGTTATCTCTAGAACTTAATACATGGTGAGACTTAAAAAACTGTATAGGTAAAAACGGAATGGCTTCTACTGTTTTTATATCGCTTGGATTTTTGTAAAGTAAATCGCAAAACGAACGATAGACAGGATTGTTGTCAAACTGAAATTTAAACACTTGCAAAGCCATAGTATTAAACTCGGCTTCGGTTTTAATGTTGAAAATTTGGTTTGGGTCTATCATTTTTTAATGCTACTGTATTTTAAATACAACGCAAAAGTAATAAATAATGCTTGTAATTAATAGTGTTTTAGGTATATAAAAAGAGCGTTACCATGGGCAACGCTCTTTTTAAAAAGTATAAAAATTAGTGATTATTTAATCAGTAATTTTTTAGTAATTGTATTATTACCTTGAGATAATCTTACTGCGTAAATACCAGATTTAAGAGAAGATACATTTAAACGCTCTGCATTTAAAGTAGTATTAATAACTTGTTTTCCTAAAATATCGAAAACCGAAACTTGTATTGCTTCTTTGCTACTTGTTTTAATGTTTACAAAACCATTACTTGATGGGTTTGGGTACATAGAAAAAGTTAAAGCTTCGAATGTTTTAATAGATAACGTTTGGTCTTCCATTAAAAAATCGTCTATGTATATTACAGAAGAACCATTAAAAGGAGTAACATCGTAAAATCTAACTCCTACTTGTATAGACGCATTTGCAGTAGCTGTGTATGTAGCAGTTACAGTTTGCCATTGGTCTGTAATGTTTGGATCAGAGTAGACAGAAAATCCGTTTAAAAATAATCTTGCTCTTGCATCATTATCTGTAGATGGATGGTATACTTTAAGAGAAACATTATAAGTAACTCCGTTTTCTACAGATAAATTTTGTCTTAAATCTGTAATCTCTTGATTGTCTGTTGTTAAAGTAACTTTTAAAGATTTTGAACCTTGATTAACAATTACTGTTTCTTCGGCAGTTGTAATACCTTCGTCAATAAGTGTCCAGTTGTTAGGCGTATTGCCTGTAAAGTTTTCGAATCCAGAATTCGATGCAATGCCTTGTGCATTACCGTAAAAGAGGGAAGTTAATAAAAATCCCCAAAGGTAGATTTTTTTCATAATTATGTTATGGTTTAATTAATAGTCGGCAAAAATAGACATAAAAAAAGGCTGATAAAATATTATCAGCCTTTTTTGTGTGTTTTAAAAAAAAGTAATTATTTAACCACTAATTTTTTAGTAGTTACAGTATTACCTTGAGATAATCTTACTGCATAAACACCAGCATTTAATTTAGAAACGTTTAAACGCTCTCCATTTAATGTAGTATTAATAACTTGTTTTCCTAAAATATCGTAAACGGCAACTTGAGTTGCTGCATTGTTACTTGTTTTAATGTTTACAAAACCATTACTTGTTGGGTTTGGGTACATAGAAAAAGTTGCTTTTTCTTCGAAATTTTGAGTTGAAAGAGTCGCAGTTGGTACTAATACAACATTATCAATTAATACACCATCACCACTTGTATTTCTAACAGAAAATATAACTTCTAAATTTCCTGCATCAGGAGTAAAAGTATATTCCATTAAAGTCCAAGTTGTAGTATTAACAGATGTGTATGATGTATAATTAGAGTAGGCTCCGTCATTATAAGCATTTCTTAAATCTCCATTTCCTTTGTAGTAGTAACTTAATTTGTATTCCTCGTTAGTTGCAGTTATTGCTTCATTTGTAAAACGTTTGTGACTAGTTCCTGTTACATTTAAAGAAACAGATGAAGATCCATCTTGAGCTTCTGTAGATTGTAATACTCCAGATAGAGAAATACTAGATCTATCTCCATGCCAACTATTTGGTACATCTGTAGAGCTAGTCCCTGTCCATGTTTCAAAACTTCCATTAGAAAGTTCGTTTTGACCAAAACTTAAAGTTAAAGAACAAATTGTAAAAAGTAAAAAGTAAATTTTTTTCATGTTGTTGTGTTTAATTAGATTAATTACCCCAAATATATATATAAAAAAAGGCTGATAAAAAATTATCAGCCTTTTTAACAATTACTTAATATAGGACTATTTAATTACTAATTTCTTAGTAGTTGTAGCACCATTTTGGTTTAATGTCATTATGTAAACACCAGCATTTAAAGTCGAAACATTTAAAACGTTGTTGTTTATTGTTTCAAATAAAACTTGCTTTCCTAAAATACTAAAAACAGTTACATTAATTGCTTCGTTAGCAGTTGTAGTAATGTTTACAAAACCTGTGTTTGTTGGGTTTGGGTATACAGAGAAGCTTGTTTTAGCATCAAAAGTAGTTGTGCTTAAAGTTAAATCTGTAAGTGTACGTGCTGTAACTTGTGGTGTACCATTAAATTCACCAACTAAAACTACTAAATCTTCAGATGTTGTTGGTATTGCTTGTCCAATATAATCTGCTTCAGAAAAGTTAGTTCTAAAGACCATAGAAGCACCATCGTTAATTGTATAATCTGTAGAGGCAGCAAAAGTTCCAGTTTCAGTAAATGTAGTACCTACTATTTTTACTAATTCAGACTGGTAATCTGCGTAGTCTGTTAATAAAGTTGCAATTGTAACTACTTCTGGAATAACAGCTGTACTAGCTACTAAAGTAGCATCTGCAGAAGGATTAAATTGTAAAACACCATTAAATATAGATACACCACCTGTAAGACCTGCCATTCCATCTGCTTCAGCAAATGTAGTTGCAATGTTACCAGGAACATCATCAATTAAAATACCTGCAGAGGCATCTTGAATGTATTTTTGGTTTCTACTTGTTCTAGTGTAAGTTACTACTGGTACACTTTGTAATAAATATGTTCCACCAGTTCCATTTGCAGTAACATCTGCTCTTAAAGCAGCAATATCTGCAACAGTTGTTAATGCGCTAACAGTAAAAGATACCATTTTAGTATCTACAACAGCATTGTTTTCTAATAACTCAACAGTAACATCGTAAGTTCCTCCATCTACAGTTGCAATAGCGTAAGGGCTTGCAACATTTGTAGCAGTTGCATTAGTTCCTACAGTAACATTAACTTGGTTACCTGCAGTAGATAAATCTATATTTTGAGTTACAAATTCTAAATCTACACTAGTAGTTCCAGGTGCAAAAGAATCATTGTCACCAGGAGCAGTAATTGTTACAGATGGTACAGTAGTTACTTGCTCAGTAACAGTATAATCATCTATGTATATAACTGAAGAACCAGTCCAGTTAGCAGCTATATCATAAAATCTAAGTCCAATATCTATAGTTTCTGTAGCACTAGAAGCGTACTCAAAAGTAAGTTCTTGCCATGCGTTTAACATATCAGGATCAGAGTAGCCTTCGTAGTTACCAACATATAAACGAGCTCTAGCTCCATTATCTGCTTGGTATACAAAAACACTAACATCGTAAGTTTTACCAGCTTCTACATTTATTGTTTGTCTAACGTCTGTATCACCTTGTGTTGGAGTGTTAACAGTAAATTTAGCAGAACTAGTACCAGAATTTACAATTGTTGTCTCTTGTTCAACAGTTGCTCCGGCTTCAGTAGACCAGCTATCGAAAGCGCCTCCTGTAAAAGTTTCAAAACCCGAATTAGCCACTTGTCCAAAAGAAACAGATGATACTAAAAGAGTTAATAGTAAAAAGTAGATTTTTTTCATAATAGTGTGTTTTAAATTAGAGTGCAAATATAAAAATAATTTATTGCTTAGTACTAATATATAGGTAGTTATAGTTTAAATTAACGTTTAAATAATATCTAAATTAGATAACTTGTTGAACTTTAAGGCTAAAGATTTTGTATGTTATTATAATGTTACCAATTTGTAATTTTTATAGAAGTATTTTAATATTTTTATCTTTGGCACGAATAATAATTCTTAAATTAAAGATTTCTAATGAATAAAAAAGACATTAAAATACTACTAGTAGACGATGAGCCAGATATTCTAGAAATTGTTGGTTATAATTTAACACAAGAAGGTTATCAAGTACTTACTGCAAGTAATGGTGTCGAAGGTGTTGCTTTGGCTAAAGCCGAAAAACCACAACTTATTGTTTTAGATGTTATGATGCCTGAAATGGACGGTATCGAGGCTTGCGAACTTATTAGAAAAGTTCCTGAGTTAAAAAATACGGTGATTACATTTTTAACTGCTAGAGGCGAAGATTATTCTCAAGTAGCAGGTTTTGATGCTGGTGCCGACGATTATATTACCAAACCCATTAAGCCAAAAGTGTTAGTTAGTAAAGTAAAAGCTTTATTAAGACGTGTAAAAACTGAGGATGCTAGTATTCCTGTTTTAAAAATTGGAGACATTGTTATTAATAGAGAAGAGTACAAAATATCTATTAAAGGTAAAGAAATTGTGTTGCCAAGAAAAGAGTTTGAGTTATTGTCTTTATTAGCTTCAAAACCAGGAAAAGTTTACAAAAGAGAAGAGATTCTTGATAAAGTTTGGGGTAACGATGTTGTTGTTGGTGGTAGAACAATAGATGTACACATTAGAAAACTACGTGAAAAAATAGGTGATGCTTCTTTTAAAACAGTAAAAGGCGTTGGTTATAAGTTTGTAGAATAAATGAAAATTAAAAAGACCTATAAATTTGCGTTAAAAACATCATTGCACATTACAGTTGTACTATCGTTAGCTATGTGCGTGTTTTTGTATGCGTTTTATACTATAAATTGGTTCTATTTATTGTTGTTTGCTTGTGTTTGTTACGGTTTATCTTTTTCGGTAATACAACACCGCGCTCAAAACTTTATCTATAAACGTATTAATAAAATATACGAAGATCTTACACTTTTAGAGTCTACTACTTTTAGAAAAAGACCTGTTACTACAGATATGGCAACACTTACTGCCGAAATAGATAGGTTTGCCAGAGATAAAAAACTAGAGATTGAAACACTTAAAATTCGTGAAGAATACCGAAAAGAATTTTTAGGTAATGTCTCGCACGAATTAAGAACACCATTATTTACAGTGCAAGGTTATCTAGAAACATTAATAGATGGTGCTGCCGAAGATAAAAATATAAGAGATAAGTATTTAGATCGTGCAAGCAAAGGTGTAGAAAGGCTTGTTTATATTGTAAAAGATTTAGACATGATTACCAAGTTAGAAGCTGGAGATGTGCGCATACAAGTACAGAATTTTAATATTATAGAACTTATAGAAGATGTGTTCGATTTGTTCGAGATGAAAGCGTCTAAAAAGAATATAACACTTACTTTCGATAGAGATTATGTAAAGCCAATTATGGTAATTGCAGACAAAGAAAAAATACAGCAAGTACTTAGTAATCTAGTAGTAAATTCTCTTAAATACGGTAAAGAAAAAGGAACTACAGAAATTAGCGTAGAAAACCTTATTAAAAACAAAGTTATTATTCGTGTTACAGATAATGGCGAAGGTGTAATAAAAGAGAATATTCCAAGATTATTCGAACGCTTTTTTAGAGTCGATAAAAGTGGTTCTAGAAAAGAAGGTGGTTCTGGTTTAGGTTTAGCCATTGTAAAACATATTATAGAGGCTCACGACGAAAAAATCTATATTGAAAGTGAATTTGGTGTGGGTAGTGAGTTTTCTTTTACACTAGAAAAGACCGAATAACGCCTTTAGGTCTGGAGTGCTATATTCCATATTTAAGCCTTTAAAAGTTTCAATGTCCTTTAATTTATTTAAACTAAACTCTTTTTGTGAGCAAGAAGGCACTAGTTTTAATGCTGTAAAACGCTGCGCTAAATACTCTTGCTCATATTGCCCGGGAGTAGGTATAAAAAAAGCACTCTTTCCTAGTTTTGCTAAATCCATAACGGTAGTATAGCCAGAACGACAGATAATAGTTTTACTACTATTTATAGCTTTTTCTAATGCTTCAGAAGTCATAAAATTATAAACAGTAAACGCTCCATTTGTAGTTTTGGTTTGCTCGGTTTCTATTATTCCTTTTACAAATAAAACCAAACCTTTATAATACTGTAACTCTTTTACTAATTTATTTTCTAGTAGAGAACGCTGAGGTTCTGGGCCAGATAATAAAACCATAAGGTCGTATTCAGTTTTGTTTTCGGTTTTGTTTAGCCTACTTAAAGGGCCTAAATATTTGGTTTTTAACTTCGATTTTTTTGTAAAATGCCCAAGCCTTCCACTTAAATTAGGATTGTTTTTAAAATCGGGAACCCAAACTTCTTTAAATTTTTTAAGCTGAAGCTGATTTAACCTCGAACTAAAATAAGTTGCATTGCCACTTAATACATTTAGCTGATGCGTAATAATTACCGACGGAATAGTTTTACTGTAAACACCAAAACGACAATCGGAGATTATACCATCAATTTCACGTGTTTTAAGAATATGTTTAATAGCTTTTTTTTCGGCTTTAAGTGTTTTTAAAATATGAGGTAACTGTGTAAATAGTTTAAAATCTAGGTGTTTTCCTTTTTTTTGATATGTAATATTTAAAGCTGGTAATGTTATAGATTCTAAATTAGGAAACTCTTTTTGTAGTAATAATAAGGCATCACCATCACTTGCAATTATTGGCGTAAAGTTACTGTTTAAAAGCCAATTAATTATTGGGATACAGCGTGTGGCATGGCCAATTCCCCAATTAAGTGGTGCGACTAGAATTTTTTTCATCATAATAAATAACAAAGATAATCATTATCAAGCTCTCGTATAATTAAGTCTTTAAAACCTAAAAACGTATAACGGTTTTTTATTAGTATAGACGAGAAACCAAGTAATACCTTTATTGCTCTGTCTTGAGGATAGTTGGTTATAAAAAATTCTTTATTTTTACCAAAAATTAATTTACAGCAGTGGGAAGTAAAAATAAGCTTAAGCGATTTAACGAAAACGAAACGTTCTCTAACGTATATCAACCAAAACGAGAAGATTTAGTTGATACAGATTACGAAATGAAAGGCCATTGGAACGAGAAACATTTTAAAAATAACAATCCGTTAATTTTAGAATTAGGCTGTGGAAAAGGAGAATACTCTGTAAATCTTGCCAAAAAATATCCAAATAAAAACTTTATTGGAGTAGATATTAAAGGTGCGCGTTTTTGGAGAGGTGCAAAAACAGGAATAGAAGAAAATATTCCTAATGTTGCTTTTTTAAGAACACAAATAGAACTTATCGATCATGCTTTTGCTGAAAACGAAGTTGATGAAATCTGGATTACTTTTCCAGATCCGCAAATAAAATACAAGCGTACAAAACATAGAATGACGAATGCTGTGTTTTTAGAACGTTATAAAAAGATTTTAAAAGCAGATGGTGTAATGAACCTAAAAACCGATAGCGAATTTATGCACGGTTATACACTTGGGTTATTGCATGGTGCAGGACACGAAGTATTGTATGCAAACCATAATGTGTACAAGCAAGAAGGTAGCCCAGAAGAGGTTACAAGCATTCAAACGCACTACGAAAGCATCTATTTGGAGCAAAACAAACCAATTACGTATATTAGATTCAAAATTAAATAAATTTGGAGATAACTTTAACTTTTGGTATTGCTTTATTTGTTGCGTTTGTTGGCGTAATTCCTCCGGGATTATTAAACATGACGGCTGCTAAGGTTAGTATAAAAGAAGGGCATACTAGAGGTTTAGTGTTTTCTGTTGGTGTTTGTGTAATTGTTATTTTACAAACCTTAATAGCACTTGTTTTTGCAAGGTATTTAACTAGCCATCCAGATGTTGTAGATATTATGCAACGTGTTGCATTCGTGTTATTTGTACTCTTAACCATTTACTTTTTGGTGGTTGCAAAAAAAACAGATAAACCTAATGTCGAGTCTAACGTTAAAAGTAAAAAAAGTCGCTTTTTTCAAGGTGTCTTATTATCGGCTTTAAATGTTTTTCCAATTCCATACCAAGCCTATATGGCTATTACTTTTGTGTCTTTTAAATGGATTAAATTAGATCCAATAGGTATAACAACTTATGTTGCAGGCGCTGCTACAGGTACTTTTGTAATGCTTTATATTTATGTTTTCTTTTTCGAAAAAATAAGTAGTAAAAAAATAAAGAGTCAAAAAGGAATGAACTTTACTATTGGAGCTATTACAGGAGTAATATCGATAATAACATTGGTAAATATTATTAAAGACATGTAATTAAATCATTTTTACAAATGATTAATTACTAAAACTATAGCACAACCATAAATGAAACCAGAAACGCTTAATTTCTTCGAGAAAGTTTACGAAGTAGCAAAGCTAATTCCTTACGGAAGAGTAACTAGTTATGGTGCCATTGGTAATTATCTTGGTGCTCCAAGAAGTGCAAGAATGGTTGGGTATGCCATGAATGGATCTCATGGAAAAGATGTGCCAGCACACCGTGTAGTGAATAGAAAAGGATTACTTACAGGTAAGCATCATTTTGATGGCACAAACTTAATGCAACAGCTGCTAGAAAGCGAAGGTGTTGTTGTTATAGAAAATCAAATCCAA
This sequence comes from uncultured Lacinutrix sp., assembly GCF_947500605.1. Lineage (GTDB taxonomy): Bacteria > Bacteroidota > Bacteroidia > Flavobacteriales > Flavobacteriaceae > Lacinutrix. The sequence continues at coordinate 403,743 of NZ_CANMSJ010000003.1, forward strand.
GATTTAAAAACGGTGTATTGGGACCCAACAAAAGAGTTGCTGTAAAATATAATCTCTTACTATACTATAAAGTCTCTAAACCTTACAAATAATAAGCAGTTTTAGCAATTGGTTTTGATTATTGTACCATTTAAAAATCTTCAAACAACCACTTTATTCTTCAGCCTTTAAATAGTATATTTGCTTTTAGAATCATTCTGAATTAAATTATAATTAAGAGTAGGCTTTAGAGCATGTAGTTTTTATCTATATTTCTCTTCTCAAATCTCTTTTTCTAGATATAATATGAAAATTACAAAACAAGAGGTATTAAGCGCACTTAAAACTATAACAGTTCCTGGTGAAGGACAAAATATGGTAGATAGTGGAGCAGTTAAAAACGTAGTTACTTTTGCCGATGAGGTAATTGTAGATATCACAATAAAAAATCCAGCTTTACAAGCACGTAAGAAAACAGAAGTAGAAATACTTAAGGTTATTCACGAAAAAGTGCATGCAAAAGCACAAATAAAAATAAACATAAAAGTAGAAGCTCCAGAAAAAGCAGCTACTAACGAAATAAAAGGAAAAACAATTCCTGGAATTCAAAACATTGTTGCTATTGCCTCTGGTAAAGGAGGTGTAGGGAAATCTACAGTTACAGCAAATTTAGCAGTAACATTAGCGAAAATGGGATTTAAAGTAGGTGTTTTAGATGCTGATATTTATGGACCGTCAATGCCAATTATGTTCGATGTAGAATTAGAAAAGCCATTATCTGTAACTGTAGATGGTAAATCTAAAATGAAGCCTGTAGAAAATTACGGAGTAAAAATATTATCGATAGGTTTCTTTACAAAACCAGATCAAGCAGTAGTTTGGAGAGGACCAATGGCAGCAAAAGCATTAAATCAAATGATTTTTGATGCAGCTTGGGGAGAATTAGATTTTCTATTATTAGACTTACCTCCAGGTACTGGAGATATACATTTAAGTATTATGCAGTCGCTTCCAATTACTGGAGCTGTTGTTGTTAGTACACCACAAAATGTAGCTTTAGCCGATGCTAAAAAAGGAGTTGCAATGTTTCAACAAGAAAGCATTAATGTACCTGTTTTAGGAATTATAGAAAACATGGCATACTTTACGCCAGAAGAATTACCAAACAATAAATATTATATCTTCGGAAAAGAAGGTGCTAAGCATTTAGCCGAAGATTTAAATGTACCACTTTTAGGAGAAATACCTTTAGTGCAAAGTATACGTGAAGCAGGAGATTTTGGTAGACCAGCAGCAATGCAAACAGGAACACCATTAGAAAAAGCCTTCGAAACTATTACACAAAACGTAGTACAGGAAGTGGTAAATAGAAATGAGAATTTACCAGAAACTGAAGCAATAAAAATTACAACAATGGCTGGTTGTTCAGCTGTAAAAAAGTAAATATGAGCGAAGAAGAATTAAGATTAAATGTAGAGAAAGCGCTCGAAGAAATTCGCCCGTTTTTACAAAGTGATGGTGGAGATATTTCGTTATTAGCTATTGAGGATGGTACATTGGTAAAAGTGCAATTACAAGGCGCTTGCGTTGGTTGTAGCGTAAACCAAATGACACTAAAATCTGGAGTAGAAATGACTATTAAAAAATTCGCACCACAAATAGAGCAAGTAATTAATATAGTAGCATAATTACTGCTAAGGGAGGAATCTTATTAATTTCATAATTTGAAATATATAAGTTTCTAAAATGGTGATAATTATCATGTAATTTGATGAGTCATTGTTAGACATTTGTAATCTACAATAATATTAAAAACACCTGATTTTACAGGTTTAAAATAATAGGTAGCGATCAAAAAGATTCCTGCCTACGCAGGAAAAATATGATTAAAACAGATATTCTAATTATAGGAGCAGGACCAACTGGTTTATTTACCGTTTTCGAAGCGGGTTTATTAAAATTAAAATGTCATTTAATAGATGCTTTACCTCAAGCAGGTGGGCAATGTTCTGAATTATATCCTAAAAAACCTATTTATGATATTCCAGCTTATCCAGAAATTCTTGCTGGAGATTTAACGTATAAATTATTAGAACAGTGTAAGCAGTTTGAGCCTGGTTTTACTTTAGGTGAACGTGCCGAAACTATAGACAAGCAAGAAGATGGTAGCTTTATTGTAACTACTAATAAAGGGACCAAACATCAAGCTCCAGTTGTAGCAATAGCTGGTGGATTGGGAAGTTTTGAACCAAGAAAACCTTTAATTCATAATATTGCAGACTTTGAAGATAAAGGTGTAGAATACATGATTAAAGATCCTGAAGTCTACAGAGATAAAAAAGTTGTAATCGCAGGTGGTGGAGACTCTGCTTTAGATTGGAGTATTTTTTTAAGCGATGTTGCTAAAGAAGTGACTTTAATACATAGAAGAAACGAATTCCGTGGACATTTAGATTCTGTAGATAAAGTACAAGAATTAAAAAATGCTGGAAAAATTAATCTTGTTACTCCTGCCGAAATAACAGGAATCTTAGGTACAGATAAAGTTAAAGGTGTTGTTGTAAAACAAGCCGCACATATAGAAAAAGAGTTTGAAATTGAGTGCGATCACTTTATTCCATTATTTGGCTTATCTCCAAAATTAGGACCTATTGCCAATTGGGGATTAGAGATTGAGAAAAATGCGATTAAAGTGGATAATAGTTTAGATTATCAAACAAACATTCCAGGCATATTTGCAATAGGAGATGTAAATACATATCCAGGGAAATTAAAATTAATTTTATGTGGTTTCCATGAAGCTACATTAATGTGTCAATCTGCTTACAAAATTATTAATCCAGGAAAACGCTATGTATTAAAATATACAACCGTTGCTGGTATTGATGGTTTTGATGGTACAAGAAAAGAATCACCCAAAGCAGTTGTTAAGAAGATTGAATAATAGGCATTAAGTTTGCTATAGTTTTAGTGTATTAAAAATAAAACAATTGGAACAAGACATAAACATTACAATTACGGACAGAGATGGTGTAACACACAAAGTGTTAGCGCCAACAGATATGGCTATGAATTTAATGGAGGTTGTTCGTTCCTACGAGCTTGCTCCAGAAGGCACTATTGGTATTTGTGGCGGTATGGCAATGTGTGCGTCTTGTCAATGTTATGTTACTAGTGATACAGAGCTTCCAGAAATGCAAGACGACGAAGAAGCGATGCTCTTTGAGGCTTATAACGTTAAGGATAATTCGCGTTTAGGTTGCCAAATACAAATGACTCCAGAAATGGAAGGCTTGGTTGTAGAGTTGGCTCCTGAGAGTTAATTTCTTTTTTAAAAAATATTTAATTTTCTAAAACCCTAATTCTATTTTCTTCGTAAATGAGGTATAATTTATACATTATGGCCTCATTTGAAATCATATCCTTTAAACCTACAGATTACAGAGTATTGTATAACAGTACTGATGCAATAGAATTTACGAGTATTGCCTGCGAATCTAAAAATCTATGCTTAAGATTAATTGCTTCTATTAGACGAAATAGTATTAAAAATACTGCTTTCGAAATGAAACAGTTAAGCTGTGGTAGTTGGTGTTTTTATCTTAAAAACCCAAATACTAATACTGTATTAGGCAGAAGTAAAACCTATATTGAAAAATCTATTTTAGAAGAAAAACTAATGACAATTAAGTCGAGTATGGCTAAAGCTGAGTTTGTAAGCAAGCGGCATACATTTATTTAACTGGTTTTGTAATCTGTAAGAGGAGTTGGGCCTTCTAGCAAAACTCTTACAATTTGTAAAGTCCCATTATCTGTAGTGGCTATTTGCCATTTAATTAATGATATGGCTCCGTTTTCAATTTCAATACCGGTAATACTTCTTGGGTGTACACAACTACCATCGTTAAAAAAAGCAATGTCTCCTGGGTTTGGAAAACGTGGTCTATGTGTGTGGCCAACAACTGTAATTAAATTGTTGTTTTCTGTAATCCACTTTTTTGTTCTGCGTTCTACTTTAATAAGTTCTTTGTAGTTTTTTGCAGGAGTTGTTGGGTCTGCAATACCCATAACATTTAAAGGTTTCCATAAGATTCTTACTAAAAACCTGCTCCATTTCCAAAAAGTATAGTTCCACCAATCGGCTTGGTGTCCATGTGTTAAAAACACTTCTTGATTTGTTAAGCAGTGTTTTAAAATAATACCTTCATGGTATTTAATATCTTTAAACAACTCAACATTTTCACCAGTTTTAGGATCGAAAAAAGTAGATAAATTCTTTTTTACATATTCAGGATCTCTGTAAACCATATCATGGTTTCCCCAAATCATATGTAATCTATTATCCTTATGAAACAGTTTCATAAGCATATAGACATTTTTATGTGCGTTTAAAATAGAATCGAAAGAAAGGTTTTCCCAAAGCTCGTCTCCATCACCAATTTCACAATAGCTATAACCTTCTGCGAAATAATGCTTTAAAGCATGAAAATAAATGTTTCTGTTATTGGCAAAATCGTCTGCAAAACTATTGTCACCTCTATGGCAATCGCTAAATAGTATAATCTTGCTATTATTATCAAACTCGATAATTTTAGCTTCTTTGTAGGCGCGGTCTAATCTTTTTTTAGATGAAAACATAAACGAATTTACCTAAAAAAAATCATTTAATTATTTAAAATAAAGCTAGCTTTTGGTTGCAGTTGTTTTTCAATAGCATTCCATAAATTTATTCTAACCTTTAGTGCTTCTTTAGAAATAGTTGTTACTTCTTCCCATTTTAAGTCGTCTTCTTGGCAGAGCTCTTCAATCATTTTCATGGCCATAGGTCCATGTTCATCTTCATCTAGTTCAATATGTCTTTGGAAATAATATATGAGCTGACTAAGGTTTGTATCAGGAAAGTTATGTTGTAATTTTGTAAGAATTTCAGTAAACATATTAGGTATTAACTCTTCTCTACCAAAAGTAAAGGCGGCAGCTATTTCATGAGGTTTACCTGTTTCTATAGTTTTAAAAGTAAAGTTTAAAAAGGCTTTTAGAGCTTCGTCTAAAGTACTATTCTCAATTGTGGTGTTAATATTTTTAGTGCTACTTAAATCGCTTAAAAAATTATCGATTAACGTTGTATTGGTGTTACATTCTTTCATAGCGTCTAAATACATTTCAAAATGACTTTTACGCGCTCCTTTTAAGTTTACATCTGTTTCTTCGGCTAATACAATTTCGTTAATTAAATAACGTGTTTCTGGATTGCCAACAGGTATCCAAGGTGTTGTAGTACAAGTTAGTTGTTGTTGTAATGCTTTTAGTAAAGACATAAAATCCCAAACAGCAAAAACATGTAGTTTTAAAAACACCGATAAATCCTCTGTGTTTTCTATTTTACCGTATAAACTATGGTTTATTAATTGCTCTCTTAAGCTAGAAAGTGCTGTTTTTACGTTGCTAATTCTCATGTAGTTTTTTGCAAAATAAAATGCACCTCTAACTTAGAAGTGCATTTTTATAGTATTTAAGTAATAGGTTTTATTATTTAAAGGCGTTTAATCCAGTAACATCTAATCCTGTAATAAGTAAGTGGATATCGTGTGTACCTTCATAAGTAACAACGCTTTCAAGATTCATCATATGTCTCATAATGGAATATTCACCACTAATTCCCATACCACCTAACATTTGTCTTGCATCACGAGCAATAGTTAAAGCCATATCAACATTGTTACGTTTAGCCATAGAAATTTGAGCAGAAGTTGCTGTTCCGTTTTCACGCATAACACCAAGTCTCCATGCTAAAAGCTGAGCTTTAGTAATTTCTGTAATCATCTCGGCTAGTTTCTTTTGTTGTAATTGAAACTGTCCAATTGGCTTACCAAACTGGATACGTTCTTTACTATAACGTAAAGCAGTATCATAACAGTCCATTGCAGCACCAATTGCTCCCCAAGCAATACCAAAACGAGCAGAGTCAAGGCATCCTAATGGCGCTCCTAATCCAGATTTGTTTGGTAATAAGTTTTCTTTAGGAACTTTTACATTGTCAAAAATAAGTTCACCAGTTGCACTAGCTCTTAGCGACCATTTGTTGTGCGTTTCTGGAGTCGTAAAACCTTCCATACCACGCTCTACTATTAAACCGTGAATTCTTCCTTCTTCATTTTTAGCCCAAACAACAGCTACGTTACAAAATGGTGAATTAGAAATCCACATTTTTGCACCATTTAAAAGATAGTGGTCACCCATATCTTTAAAGTTTGTTACCATTCCAGCAGGATTAGATCCGTGGTCTGGTTCTGTTAAACCAAAACTACCAATCCATTCTCCACTAGCTAATTTTGGTAAATATTTATTGCGTTGTTCTTCGTTTCCGTATTTCCAGATTGGGTACATAACTAAAGAAGATTGTACAGAGGCAGTACTTCTAACACCACTATCTCCACGCTCAATCTCTTGCATAATTAAACCATAAGAAATTTGGTCTAATCCTGCACCACCATATTCTTCAGGAATGTATGGTCCAAAAGCACCAATTTCAGCAAGTCCGCTAATAATAGATTTAGGAAATTCTGCTTTTTGAGCAGCTTCTTCAATAATAGGTGAGACATCACGTTTTACCCATTCTCTGGCAGCATCACGTACTAATTTATGTTCTTCTGTTAAAAGTTCGTCAAGATTATAATAATCTGGAGCTTCGAATAAATCTGGTTTCATTCTAATTTCGTTATTTAAGGCTTCTAATTTTGAGAATTCATCAAAATAGAAGTCGTTATTTTATAAGTTTAACAAAAATAATGAAATCCTTTCCATTGCCCAATATAAATATCACATTTTAAGATAAAAATCTTTGGTCAAATTTATATAGTCTTCAGTGTAGTCGTGTCGCGCATTTTCAATAACTAATTCGTTAATTATAATATCGCTTTCGCGGAAAGACATCGTGATTAAAGACCTTTTTATTTCAGAAGTATTTGTGCCCCGAACACGAGTAATTTTATTTGTTTTTAAGTTTACTGCAGATGCTAATGCAATAAATTTAGCTTCTTCCTTAAACGGAATAATAGTACAAAATGTACCATCTTCTATTAGTAATTTCGAAACACTAGCCACCAAATGTTCAAAAGGCATAGCGTCTTGAAAACGTGCTAAATCTCTTTGTTCACTTTCGGTTTTATAGTCCTCAGAATAGAAAGGAGGATTGCAAATAATAAGATCGTATTGGTCTTCAATTTCTTCTGTAAATTCTGCTAAATCTGCATGGTAACAAAATAAGCGATCGCTCCAAGATGAGCCTTCAAAATTCTCAACACACTGCTCGTAGGCTAGTTCATCTATTTCTAGAGCATCTATAACCTCTGCATCACAACGTTGTGCTAGCATTAAAGATAAAATACCTGTTCCAGCTCCAATATCTAGAGTAGCAAAAGGTTGTTTTTCAACAGAAGCCCAAGCACCAAGTAAAACACCATCTGTACCAATTTTCATAGCGCATTGCTCTTGGTTTACAGTGAATTGTTTAAATTTAAAAGGTTTGCTCATGTTTTGTTATTCTTCTAAATATAAATCTATAAGTCCTTCTGGAGTGTCAACAAAAATAATTTTATTCACTTTATCTACTTTCGATATAAACTCATCATTCATAGGTATTAAAATTTCAATACCATCTCTATCTATTTCAAAAAGTGACTGAGAAGTAGAATCGTTTACGCCTTTAATAATACCAACATCTCCAAAGTTTTTGTCTTCTACTTTGTAGCCTATTATTTCGTGAAAGTAAAATTTCCCTTCTTCTAATTCTGGTAAAAAAGTTAATGGTAAATAACATTCGCATTTCATTAAAGCATCAGCATCTGCTTCAACATCGACGTCTTCAAATTTTACACGAAGCAATTCACTTTTGTGTAATTGAGAGCGTTCTATAAAAAACGGAATTAAATTACCGCGTAAATCTATAAATATAGCATCTAGGTCATCGTATAAATTAGGCTCGTCTGTATCTAGTTTTATTAGCAATTCGCCTTTAAAACTATACTTTTTTACAATTTTACCTAAAAAGAAACACTCTTCTTTAGTCATTGAAAAATAAAATTTTCATTTCCGCGAAAGCGGAAATCTCATTAATATTATAACCCCTAATTTTCTAAAAGGAGATGTTCTGCAATTTCAGAATACTTTTTCACATAAAAAAACTCCGATAAAAATTATCGGAGTTTAATAAGTATAAAAAATTAATTTTCTATTCTTCTTCGTTTGCTGCTTCTTCTTCAGCTGGAGCTTCCTCTTCAACAACTGGAGCAGCTGCTGCGATTCTTGCTTCGTTTGCTGCTTTTTCAGCTGCGAATGCTTTTGCTTTAGCGTCAGCTTCCGCTTTCGATAAACCATCTTTTTTAGCATCTACTTTACCAGTCTTTTCTTCTAACCAAGCAGCGAATTTCTTCTCAGCTTGCTCTTCAGTTAAAGCGCCTTTACGAACACCACCAGCAAGGTGATTTTTCAATAAAGCTCCTTTGTAAGATAGTAATGCTTTGGCCGTATCAGTTGGTTGTGCACCATTCTGTAACCATTTTACTGCTCCGTCAACATCTAATTCGATAGTTGCAGGATTAGTGTTTGGATTGTAAGCACCTAATTTCTCTAGGTATTTACCATCTCTTTTCGCGCGAGCATCTGCTGCTACGATCCAGTAATAAGGTTTTCCTTTCTTACCGTGTCTTTGTAATCTTATTTTTACAGGCATAAAAATTAATTTGTGAGGTTCGCGACCTCTATTATTAATAAGTTTGCAAATATACAATATTTATTTATATACCAAGTTTTTTATGTAATTGCATCTCATTGTAATTTTTTATTTTATTTTTGAGTCCTTGAAACATAAAAACTATGAAAAAAATTATTGCTTTAATTCTAGTAGCTATTACCTTTTTCGGTTGCGGAGAAGATTTAGAATTTAAAACACCATCATTTCAAGGAGAAAAAGATGGTAATTTATGGGAAGCTGTAAGCTTTAGGGCTAACATTAATGCTTTAGGAGTGTTAACTATTACAGGTTCAGATAATTTTGAAACAATAACATTAGAAGTGGATTCTCCTTCAATTGGTGTTCATGACATAGTAGAAACTACATCTTCTGGAGCTTTAGAAGATATTGACGGCGTTTTTTATTCTTCAAATAATTTTCCAGATCCTAGTGTGCAATTGTATCCTGCGGCGGGAATGATAGATTTAAAAGATGTAAACCTTGAAGAGGGTTATGTGTCTGGTGAATTTTATTTTAATGCATTTAATAGTTCAGGATTAACATCGATAAATGTTAATAAAGGATTTTTTCATAAAGTACCTTTAATTGGTAGCTCTGTTATTTCTGGAGGTGTTGGTGCACCGTGTACAGCAGCGTCTTCTGTTGTGTCTGCAACTTTAATTAACTATAATGCTGTAGCTCCTGGAGATGCAAATTATGTAGATGTTTGTAATGCCTACAAAACTGCACTTATAAATAAAAAAGCAACTTGTGGAGATGTTGATGGTTCAATACAAACAAGTATTGATAATCTAACTTGTCTGTAATAACTTTTATAACATACTTAAAAGCGCAAACTAAATTTTAGTTTGCGCTTTTTTTGTTAAAAACTCTTAAACTAGCTTAGAATCCTCATAAAGTCTGTTAAATCACTTGACATCGCCTCTTGTTTCTGCTATATTGAAACTGTAGATGCGAAACAATACACATCTTAAAAGAAGGTATTGAAATTTAAATGATAAAAGATATTATGAAGTACACAGAAGAAATTTCAAATAAGTTAAATGAATTATTAGAGAAAAACTATGATGCCGAAAAAGGTTACATAGATGCTACAAAAAATGTAGAGAGTAATAATTTAAAGATGTTTTTTAAACGAAGAGCAACAGAGCGAAGTGAGTTTGCTAAAGAATTAAGGACTGAAATATTACAATACGGAGAAATTCCAACAGATTCGGGTTCTTTTAAAGGTGCTTTACATAGAAATTGGATGAACTTAAAATCGACCTTTACCTCTAATGAAGAAGCTATTTTAGAGGAAGCAATACGCGGAGAGGAAGCAAGTTTAGAAGAGTATAATAATTTAATTACCGAAAAGAATTTGCCGCCAACAATAGATGGATTAATTGCAAAACATAGAACAGCAATTCAATCTGCTATTAATACAGAAAAAGCAAAATTAGAATTAGTTTCATAAAACAAACTATTTTAGATTATAAGAAAAGCAGTCCAATTTGGACTGCTTTTTTCGTTTATAACTAATTTCGATTTTAACTTTTAAGACTTATATTTTTTTGTACTTTTATAAGCCAATATTTCCTCACGGGTTTATCATTAAAACAACTCAATAACAGCTATTTATGTATTTAATTTTCGATACAGAAACAACAGGTTTACCCAAGCGCTGGGATGCACCAATTACAGATACAGATAATTGGCCTAGGTGTATACAGATTGCATGGCAATTGCATGACGAGATGGGAAACTGTGTTGAGAGTCAAGATTATTTGGTTAAGCCAGAAGGTTTCAATATTCCTTATGATGCCGAGAAAATTCATGGTATTTCTACAGGATTGGCTGAAGAGCAAGGTGTTGCTTTAAGCGAAGTCTTAGAGAAGTTTAATATTGCATTAGGTAAAACCAAATTTGTAGTTGGACAAAATGTAAAATTCGATCTCAATATTATGGGAGCCGAATTTGTGAGAGGAAATGTTGAAAACCAATTACAAGAATTACCAGTTTTAGATACTTGTACAGAGCATACAGCAAAGTTATGTGAGCTTCCTGGTGGTAGATATGGTAAGTTTAAATTACCAACATTAACAGAATTACATCAATATTTATTTAACCAACCATTTGGTGAAGCGCACAACGCAACAGCCGATGTTGAGGCAACAACACGTTGTTTTTTAGAGTTAATAAGAAGGCAGCAATACACAAAGGAGCAACTTGATGTTGATCAAGAGTACTTCAAGAATTTCTCTGAAGCAAATCCGCAGCCAATAAAATTAATTGGTTTAAAGCATATTAATCTTAAAAAGGAAAGTGCTAAGATTAATGAAAGGCTTTTAAAAGCTCAAGCTGTAGAAATTTCTTCAGAAGAAATAAAAGAAAATATAGCCGATTTAGAGGCTGTAGATTTTGTGCATTTACATAATCATTCTCAGTTTTCGGTATTACAATCTACAATGAGTGTTGTGGACTTGGTAAATGTTGCTGCACAGCATAATATGCCAGCAGTAGCTTTAACCGATCATGCAAATATGATGGGTGCTTTTCACTTTGTTAACGCAGCAAATAAGCATAATAAAGCGGTTGAGGCAAAAATAAAAGAGGCAGAATTATTAGGGAAAACTACATCGGCTAAAAAAATAAAACCAATTATTGGTTGTGAGTTTTTTGTATGTGAAAACCACTTAGATAAAAGTAGAAAAGATAACGGTTACCAAATTGTATTAATTGCAAAAAACAAAAACGGGTACCACAATCTAGCAAAATTATCTTCTCATGCCTTTGTAAATGGTTTTTACTATTTACCAAGAATCGATAAAAAATTAATAGAAGAATATAAAGAAGATTTAATTTGCTTAACTGGAAACTTGTATGGTGAGGTGCCCAGTAAAGTTTTAAATGTAGGTGAAAACCAAGCAGAAGAAGCTTTAGTTTGGTGGAAAGAAGCCTTTGGCGACGATTTGTATGTTGAGCTAATGCGCCATGATCAGGAAGATGAAAATCGTGTAAACCCGACATTAATTAAGTTGGCTAGAAAGCATGATGTAAAGCTTGTAGCGTCAAACAACACGTATTACGCAAAGCAAAGCGATGCTAATGCTCACGATATTTTATTGTGTGTAAAAGAAGGAGAAAAGCAGGCAACACCAATTGGTCGTGGTCGTGGTTATCGTTATGGTTTACCAAATCAAGAATACTATTTTAAGTCTGGTGAAGCGATGAAAAACATCTTTAAAGATGTGCCAGAATCAATTAGTAACATTCAGGAGGTAGTTGATAAAATTGAAGGTTATCAATTAGCCAGGGATGTATTATTACCTGCTTTCGATATTCCAGAGCAATTTGTACATATTGAAGATACGGCAGATGGTGGAAAACGTGGAGAAAACGCTTTTTTAAGGCACTTAACTTATGTAGGAGCAAAGAAACGTTATGGCGAAGAGCTTTCTGAAGAGGTTGTAGAGCGATTAGATTTCGAGCTAAGCGTTATTGAAAAAACAGGATATCCAGGTTATTTCTTAATTGTGGAAGATTTTATTCGAGAAGCCAGAAAAATGGATGTTTCTGTAGGTCCAGGACGTGGATCGGCAGCAGGTTCTGTGGTTGCATACTGTCTTTGGATTACCAATATCGATCCAATGAAGTATAACTTGCTTTTCGAGCGTTTCCTTAATCCGGACCGTGTAAGTATGCCCGATATTGATATTGATTTTGATGATGAAGGTCGATCGCGTGTTATGGATTATGTAATCGATAAATACGGAAGTAACCAGGTAGCACAAATTATTACCTATGGTACAATGGCTGCTAAGTCATCTATTCGAGATACCGCTCGTGTATTAGATTTACCATTATTTGATGCTGATAGGATTGCTAAGCTAATTCCAACGATGTCTAAGTTGGGTAAGATTTTTGGTTTATCTGAAAAAGAATTAGGAAGTAAATTTAGAGCCGAAGATTTAGAAAAAATAAACGAGCTTATAGGTATTTCTGAAGGAAACGATTTATCTGCCGAAACCGTAAACCTTGCAAGATCGCTTGAAGGTTCGGTTAGAAATACAGGAATTCATGCCTGTGGTGTAATTATTACGCCAGATGATATTACTAAGTTCGTGCCAGTGGCATTGGCAAAAGATTCCGATTTATATGTTACCCAATTTGATAACTCTGTCGTAGAAGATGCAGGTTTATTAAAGATGGATTTCTTGGGATTAAAAACACTGACTCTAATTAAAGATACCGTAAAACTTGTAAAAGCAAAACACGATATTTTATTAGATCCAGATAGTTTTCCGTTGGATGATGAAGAGACCTATGCATTGTTCCAAAGAGGAGAAACTGTTGGAGTATTCCAGTATGAATCTCCTGGAATGCAGAAGCACCTTAAAGATTTGAAGCCTACCGTTTTCGACGATTTAATTGCCATGAATGCATTGTATCGTCCGGGACCAATGGAATATATTCCAAGTTTCGTTCGTAGAAAACACGGAGACGAAGATATTGAGTACGATTTACCAGCAATGGAAGAGTACTTAAAAGAGACGTATGGAATTACTGTATATCAAGAGCAAGTAATGCTACTATCGCAAAAATTAGCAGATTTTACCAAAGGTGAAGCCGATGTTTTGCGTAAGGCCATGGGTAAAAAGCAGATTGCTGTACTTGATAAAATGAAACCAAAATTTATCGAGCAAGCAAGTGCAAAAGGACACGATGCTAAAAAGCTTGAGAAAATTTGGAAGGATTGGGAAGCCTTTGCAAGTTATGCCTTTAACAAGTCTCACTCTACATGTTATGCTTGGATTGCATACCAAACAGCATATTTAAAAGCACATTACCCAGCCGAATATATGGCTGCCGTATTGTCTAATAATATGAATGATATTAAACAGGTAACATTCTTTATGGAAGAGTGTAAGCGTATGAAGTTGCCTGTGCTTGGTCCTGATGTAAATGAGAGTTACTATAAGTTCTCGGTAAATAAAGATAATGCCGTTCGTTTTGGAATGGGAGCCATAAAAGGTGTTGGTCATGGCGCAGTAATGACAATTGTTGACAACCGAAAAGAAGGTGGTCCATATAAATCTATTTTTGATATTTCTAAACGAATAGATTTAAGAGCAGCAAATAAAAAAGCATTCGAAAACCTTGCGTTGGCTGGTGGTTTTGATTGTTTTGAAGATGTTCATCGTGCACAATATTTTCAAAAAGAAGGTAGCGATTTAACTTTTTTAGAGAAGGCAATAAAGTATGGCGCTAAGCATCAAGAAAATGAAAACTCTGCGCAGGTAAGTTTGTTTGGTGGTGCAAGCGATGTTCAAATAGAAGAACCATTAGTTCCGCCATGTGAAACTTGGGGAACAATGGAGAAGCTAGCACAAGAACGTGAGGTTGTTGGTGTTTATATTTCTGGACATCCGTTGGATGATTTTAGAACAGAAATGAAAAACTTCTGTACAGGTACTATTAGCTACTTCTACGATTTAGCGGCACACGTAAATAAGGATATAACGTTTGGTGGTGTGGTTACAGATGTACAACATCGTGTAAGTAAACAAGGAAAAGGTTGGGCGCTATTTACTATCGAGGATTATACAGATAGTTACGAGTTTAGGATTTTTGGAGAAGACTATTTAAAGCATCGTCCTTTTTTACTTCAAAATACCTTTGTACATGTTAAAAGTTTTGTGCGAGACGGTTGGGTAAATAGAGATACAGGTAAAAAGAGTGATCCTAGATTGCAATTTAATAGCTTCCAATTACTTCATGATGTAATGGATAAGTATGTGAGAAAGCTATCAATACAACTTAATATTAAAGAATTAGATGCTGATAAGATTAGAAATTTAAAAGATTTAATTTCAATGCATCCAGGAAGTCATTTACTTGATTTTGTGATTTATGATAATAGAGAGCAAATTAAATTAGAAATGCCAAGTAGAAAACAGAAAGTAAAAGTATCTCAAGAGTTATTGAATACTTTGGAAGAAGATCAAGTGCTTTATAAGTTGAATTCTTAAATAACTAATATGAATTCTAAGAAGTTGTCTGAGTATGAATTGCTAACGAAACAAGTAAAAGAGTTTGTTAATGATATTGAAAATAAAAGTGAGTTTCATAAAATTTTTAAAAGATATTATAGAGGAATTCAAATTTTATATGGCCCATTAATTTTTCAACCTGAAATTTTATTTATTGGAATAAATCCTGGAGCAGGATACTTTAATGAAAAGAAAGAAAATGTAAAACGCTACAATCCACTAAAAAACTTTGAATACATACATTTTAACTATTTATTAGCAAGACAAACAAGAGAACTCTTTAAGATGGCTAATATAAAGTCTTTAAATTCTTGTGTTAAAACTAATTGTTTCTTTTTTTCGACAAAGAACAAGTCTGATTTGGATAATTTTCTGTCAAATTTTAAAGAACAAGAAATTTATAAAAAGTCAGCTATTTGGAGGCATAAGTTAATTGAAATTATTGAGCCTCAAATTATTATATGTGAAGGGTTTAGCGCTTTTGAATGGGTGACAAAAAAATACACAAATATTGAGATTGAAAGGAATGATAAGTTTTTATATGTTGAAGTTGATAATATTAAAATAATAGGATATAAGAGACGTATGAGTTTGATACTACATAATGAAGAAGTTTCTAAAGTTTTGAAAGCAGCTTACAATAGGGTGAATTCTTAAATTTGTATTTTGTCATTCAGAGCTTTTTCAATAGAAAAAAAAGCGTAGGAATCTCATGTAGGCATCACTATGCTCGCGCAAAGGATTGATGCGGCATCCTTTTTTGCCATTAAAAGCAAAAAAGATATAGTGAAAGCCTGGTCCCGATTTTTATCGGTATGCGCCCAAATTTAAATAAGCCTTATCAATGCTATTATAAGTTAAACAAATAATAAGTTTGTAAGCTTTGGAGTATTTTTTGACTAAGTTTGTATATTAACAGTGAATACATACACAATTAAATTATAAATATTATGGCATTAGAAATCACAGATGCAAATTTTGAAGAAACAGTATTAAAGAGCGATAAGCCTGTAGTAGTTGACTTTTGGGCAGCTTGGTGTGGACCATGTAGAATGGTTGGACCAATTATTGATCAAATTAGCGATGAGTACGAAGGTAAAGCTGTTGTTGGTAAATTAGACGTAGATGCAAATCAAGAGTTTGCAGCTAAATACGGTGTAAGAAACATACCTACAGTATTAGTATTCCAAAACGGAGAAGTTGTTGGAAGACAAGTTGGTGTTGCACCTAAAACTGCATACGCTGAAGCTATCGACGCTTTATTATAGAAATATATTTCATAAAGAATTGATAAAGGTTTGCTGTAATAGCAAACCTTTTTTTATTTTAGTAAAAAAGTAAATTATAATGAGCAAAATAACAAAAGCGCAAGACGCAATAGATAGTAAATTACTAGACGAAAGAAAAGTGTTTCTTTGGGGAATGGTAGACGATAAGAGTGCAAAGCACGTTATCGATAGATTAATGTATTTAGATAGTTTAGAGACTAAAGACATTACATTGTATATTAATAGTCCTGGAGGTTACGTAACGTCTGGATTTGCAATGTACGATACAATTAAATCTCTAAAGAGTGATGTGTCTACAGTTTGCACTGGTTTAGCTGCGTCTATGGGATCTATTTTATTATCGGTTGGTACTAAAGGAAAACGTTTTATCCAACCTCATGCGCGTGTAATGATACACCAACCAAGTGGTGGTGCACGTGGACAGGCAAGTGATATTGAGATTACTGCTAAAGAGATAGTAAAAACAAAAGAATTAAGTGCTAAGATTTTAGCCGATAATTGTGGGAAATCTTTTGAAGAAGTAATGAAAGATTTTAACCGAGACCATTGGATGGGAGCAGAAGAGTCTCTAGAGTACGGAATTGTAGATGGTATTATAGAATAAGAAAAATATAAACTAAGGTATTTGAGAAAGATAAGAGGTTGTAGCGTATAAGTTTTGCGTTATCTCTTATCTTTTTTTGTTATTATAAATGTGAAACGGTTTAGTTTTTATAGAAAAAGATGAATTTACAAGACGAATTAAATAAAGCAGGCGGATTTAAAAATCTTGAGCACTTGGCAAAACAAGTTGTTGAGGGTTTTATTTCTGGAATGCATAAGAGTCCGTTTCATGGTTTTTCGGCAGAGTTTGCCGAGCATAAAATTTATAATCCTGGAGAGAGTACGCGCCATATAGATTGGAAGCTTTTTGCAAAAACAGATAAGTTGTATACTAAACGCTACGACGATGAAACAAACTTGCGTTGCCACATTATTATAGATAATAGTAGTTCTATGCATTATCCAGAGATGAAGGATTTCTCGATCGATCATTTAAATAAGATTGCCTTTTCTGCTTTAGCATCTGCTTCGTTAATGCATATTCTTAAAAAGCAACGCGATGCTGTAGGTTTAAGTATTTATAGTGATGCTTACGATTTTTACTCTAGTGAGAAAGGCAGTGAGCGCCATCACCAAATGCTTTTAGCTCAGCTTAGCCAAATGGCTTTAAGTAAGCCTAAGAACAAGCAAACCGAAACCTACCAATACTTACATCAAATAGCAGAGAAGATACACAGGCGCTCTTTAATTTTTGTTTTTACAGATATGTTTCAAACCGCTACCGACGAGGATAAGTTATTTGAAGCGCTAAGGCACTTGAAGCATAATAAGCATGAAGTAGTGCTTTTTCATGTGTTTGATAAGAGTAAGGAACTTACTTTCGATTTCGATAATAAGCCTAAACGTTTTGTTGATGTTGAGACTGGTGAGCATGTAAATCTATATAGTGAGCAAGTAAAAGACAATTATGAAGCTTTGGTAAGTGATTACTTTAAAGATTTAAGAGTAAAATGTGGTCAAAATAGAATTAAGTACGTTGAGGCAGATATAAATAAGAATTTTGATGCAATCCTAACTAGCTATATGTTAGGGCGTCAGAAATTAATTTAATTTTTTTTGAAAAAAAACTAAAAAAAAGTTTGCAGTATTGATAAAGGGTGCTATATTTGCACTCGCAATACGCAACGGTCTGGTAGTTCAGTTGGTTAGAATGTCGCCCTGTCACGGCGAAGGTCGCGGGTTCGAGTCCCGTCCAGACCGCAAATTGCTAAAAAGCTTCAAAGAAATTTGAAGCTTTTTTTGGCGAAAAATTTAGTTGTGTTGTTTTGATGGGTGTAGTAGTCCATCAAACTGGTAGAGAGCTATTTAAATAGCTTTAACCAATGAGAAGCTTTCCTTTTTTCTTCCGTTTTACGGAAAAGAAAATCGGGATGCTTTTTTGTTTTACAGAGCTTTTGTTACTTCTTGACGCTTTTGTAGCATTTTAACCGTATTTTTTGTATTTTAATCCTTGATTACTAGCTGTTTGTCGAAAATATTGATTTTTTCAATATCTTTAACACTATATTCGTGTTTAAATTCTTAGTGAATCCCTCAGCGAAAATTCGCTTCATTAAGAAATCCATTGTGTAGACTGTTTGTCTGCTTTACTAATTGTTTGTTTTATAGTGCCAGAAATTGGTAAGTTACTGCCATTTATTAAGTTAAAAATTAATAGCAACATAAAATAAATAATTATGAAATTCCTTAAGCCATCCTTATTAGCCCTTTTTTCAATTGGATTATTAACTGCAGTTTTGCCATCTAGCGAAATAGAGCCAGTAAAAGAAACAGTAAATCACGAACTATCCAAACCGAATATTGACTTAACAGCATTTATCGAGATAAGAGGAAAAAGAAAAGTACCATCTCAAGGTTAAACTTTACTATAATTTAGATTTCAAAAAAAACCATTAATAGCAACATAAAACAAACTAACATGAAAACCCTTAAACTAACATTAATCGCACTTTTTTCAATAGGATTA
>NZ_CANMSJ010000004.1 GCF_947500605.1 uncultured Lacinutrix sp.
TTGACGATTTAGAAACAGAACAAGAAACTCAAAACACAGCTATCACAAACAATGAAGCTGCAATAACAAATCACATTACAGCTGATGAAGACACCGATGCAACTAACGAAATTCAAACTGTAGTTTCTTCAGATAGTTCTGTAACTGTAACTACAGATGCTGATAACAATATCGATTTAAGTGTAACACCTTTCGATGACACTGCTATTCAATCTCAAATTACTGAGAACGCTAATGATATCGACGATTTAGAAGCAGAGCAAATAACTCAGAATACCGCAATTGCTGATAATACAAACAATATTACCACAAACGAAACAGATATTACAACCTTAGAAACTGAACAAGCAACTCAAAACACAGCTATCACAAACAACGAAACGGCTATAGCTAATCACATTGCAGCTGATGAAGACACCGATGCAACTAACGAAATTCAA
Source organism: uncultured Lacinutrix sp. (assembly GCF_947500605.1). Taxonomy (GTDB): domain Bacteria; phylum Bacteroidota; class Bacteroidia; order Flavobacteriales; family Flavobacteriaceae; genus Lacinutrix. The sequence continues at coordinate 441 of NZ_CANMSJ010000004.1, forward strand.
ACCGTAGCTTCTTCAGACAGCTCTGTAACTGTAACTACAGATGCTGATAATAACATCGATTTAAGCGTAACACCTTTTGATGATACTGCTATTCAAACTCAAATTACTGAGAACGCTAATGATATCGACGATTTAGAAACAGAGCAAATAACTCAAAATACTGCAATTACTGGTAACACAACAAATATTGCAACAAACGCTTCTAATATTGCAAATCACATTACTGCAGATGAAGACACCGATGCAACTAACGAAATTCAAACTGTAGCTTCTTCAAATAGTTCTGTAACTGTAACTACAGATGCTGATAATAACATCGATTTAAGCGTAACGCCTTTTGATGATACTGCTATTCAAACTCAAATTACTGAGAACACTAATGATATCGACGATTTAGAAACAGAACAAGAAACTCAAAACACAGCTATCACAAACAATGAAGCTGCAATAACAAATCACATTACAGCTGATGAAGACACCGATGCAACTAACGAAATTCAAACTGTAACTTCTTCAGATAGTTCTGTAACTGTAACTACAGATGCTGATAATAACATCGATTTAAGCGTAACGTCTTTTGATGATACTGCTATTCAAACTCAAATTACTGAGAACGCTAATGATATCGACGATTTAGAAACAGAGCAAATAACTCAAAATACTGCAATTACTGGTAATACAACAAATATTGCAACAAACGCTTCTAATATTGCAAATCACATTACTGCAGATGAAGACACCGATGCAACTAACGAAATTCAAACCGTAGCTTCTTCAGACAGCTCTGTAACTGTAACTACCGATGCTGATAACAATATCGATTTAAGCGTAACACCTTTTGATGATACTGCTATTCAAACTCAAATTACTGAGAATGCTAATGATATTGCAGATCACATTACTGCTGATGAAGATACTGATGCGTCTAACGAAGTAAATACAGCATTCTCTACAGATGGTACAAATCTTTCTATAACAGATTCTAGTGGAACTTTAAATATTCCCTTAACTGACTTAGATTCTGAAGTAACTCCAGTTGTAACTACAGGAAATACAATCGCAACTCATATTAGTGCAAGTGGAACGTCTACAAATATTACAGAAACGGTAACCACTTTCCAACAGGACGACACTACTACTGCTTCAAATTCTGCTGCGACAGGAGAAATAACTTATAAAGATGAAAAAGGCGTAGAATTTAAAGCACAAGTTGTTGCTTCAGAAACAGATAATCAATTAGAAGTTGGTACAAATGGAGGTGCTTATTTAGGACCAACAGTATACACCGGAACTTTTATTATTTCAGCAGAAGGAACAACAACGATATCAGGAATACCTTTTCAACCCTCACAAGTTACCTTTGTTGCCAATGCAAATGTAGAGAGTTTAAATATTGATAGCGACAATGGAACAGGAAATAACGATAGAGGCATTGACAATTCACACGGTACAATGAATGGTTTTGCAAGAAACATTGGAGGAACCTTAGCACAACAAGTAATGTATACAGGTGGTCACGGAAACTCAATTAACGATATATCTAGATACGCAAGCAGTTCTAACTGTATTGGAGTAAGATATGGCGATCAAAACGGTAGTAGCTTAGGTAAAATTGAAGGCGCTTTTGTTACGTTTACAACAGACGGCTTCACTATTTCTGTTAATTACACCAATGGAACAATTACAAGTAATAGCACAAATCCATTAGCAGACGTACAACCAACAGATATTAATAATGAAGCTTTATTAGTAATATTTACAGCTTACAAATAATATAGAAATATGAAAACACTAAAATACATAGCTCTATTTATTATTCAAATAGGCATAGCTCAACAATCTTTTCACAACTTTGGTAATGTACAAATACACGATCAAGGTAAAATAGGATTTCACATAAACCTAGAAAACGATGGTACTTTTAATGAAAATTTGGGTTTAGCAGGATTCTATAACATGGATAACTCCTTAACAATTTCTGGAACAGAAACTCCAAGGTTTAATGATATTGAAGTTTTAGTTGGTAATCATTTATTTTTAGAAGTAAACACAGAGGTTATAAATGCATTAGATTATTTAGAAGGAGATATTATAACACCTAGAGCTAATCCTGATATTTCTTTAGACTATTTCAATGATGCCATATTTACCTTAGAAGACGATTTAAGAAATGTTGATGGATATGCTTCAATAACTAGCGATCAATCTTTTACTTTCCCTATTGGTCAAGACAATAAATTAAGACCTTTACTAATTCCATTTCAACCAGAAATTTCAAAATTTAAAGCCGCATATTTTAACGAAGACCCAAACTTCCCTTCTACTTTTGCTGAAAGCTTCAATACAAATAATTCTGAAGGCATAATAAATATAATTAGTACGCAGGAATTTTGGGATTTTAATGGAGAGAATAAAACATTAGTTACACTTACTTGGGACCAGGAAAGTCAAATAATTAACTTAGTAGAAAACCTTTTAAATCTAAGGGTTGTTGGTTGGAGTAAAACTGAACAAAGATGGCTAGACTTAGGAAATACAGATGTTTCTGGCGATTTAAATAACGGAACAATTAGCTCGTTTGAATTTATTCCAAATGATTTTGAAATTATAACTTTTGGAGCTCTAATAGGCAGCGATGGTTTAACAGTTTACAACGGAATAAGTCCTAATAATGATGGTTTAAACGACGTTTTTATAATAGAAGGTGTTGAACTTTTTAATAACAACCTAAAAATATTCAACCGTTGGGGAAGAGTAGTTTACGATGTCGAAAATTACAAAAACACTTTCAATGGTGTTGCTAACAAAAAAGTAGTTGGAACAAAAGGCAACAAACTACCTGTAGGCACTTATTTTTATGTCTTAGAATTAGCCGAAGAAAACAAAAGTTATTCTGGCTGGATATATATTAATTACTAATTATAAAGTTTTATAAAAGTGGTATCCAAAAATCTCATATCCTTCATTATAATAAAACTTATGAGAAGGATAATTTTGAACGTAAGTGTTTAATTCAGATGTATTACAGCCTTTAGATCTAGCATAATCATACAACCATTTAAAGAAGCTTTTACCTAAACCTTTACCTTGATAATTAGCTTCAATATAAACATGATCTACTTCCATAGATTTACCAGAATAATGTCTAGTTTGAAACCACATACCACAAACACCAATTAGTTTTTCATTATCGTAAACTCCTGCACATTCGTAATTTTGCTCAACCATTTCTGCAAATCGCTCTTTTAAAATTGCATCCGAATTTTTATTATTTGTTAATTTTTGTATTAACGGAATAATAGTATTTATATCTTTTTTATCAATAATTTTAAAGCAGAAAGGCATCGTGTTTTTTTTAACAAAATTAATTAAATTTGAAAGACTTAAAATAAATATAGAAAAGAAATTCTTTCTATAAAAGCGACTTTTAAAAAACATAAGATTAATGAATAGACAAGCAGTTATTATATATAGAGCACTAATAATTTTAGCAATTACCATACTACCGCAATTTACCATTGCACAAACTATAATTTCTTCTGAAGAACTAATAGGAAAAGGTAAACCTGCATTATTTGGGGAAGGTTATAAACTAAGAAAAGAAGCCTATTTAGCATTTAAAAAAATGCAAGCCGAAGCTCTAAAAAGCAATATAAAAATAGGAGCCGTTTCTAGTTACAGAAGTTTCTCACATCAAAAACGTATTTGGGAACGTAAATTTAACAGCAATAAATCTAACGGTCTTTCCACTACAGAGAACATAAAAAAAATAATAGAATACTCAACCATTCCCGGAACGTCTCGTCACCATTGGGGAACAGATATCGATATTTACCAAACCAATGTAAAACAACCTAGAGGCTTATTACTAGAAAGTAACTTTCATAATAATGGTGCTTTTTGCAAATTAAAAGAATGGATGGATGTACATGCAGAAGACTTTGGTTTCCATTTAGCTTATACCGATTTACCCAACAGAAAAGGTTTTAAATACGAGCCTTGGCATTACAGCTACAAGCCGCTTTCATCTCAATACTTAAAAGATTACAAAAAATTAGACATCGCTAATATTCTTAAAAACGATAAACTTTTAGGTAGCGAAGAATTCTCTAACAACTTTATTACCAACTATACAGAAGAAAATATTTTAGATATTAATCCTGAACTTTTGTAACTTTATAAAATAACTAACACACTACAACACATGAAAAAAGGAGGACTTAAAGGACGATTATTAATTGGTGTAGCCATTGCTGCCTTTTTTGTAATTAAGCATTTTATGAGCAGAGAAACCAATCCTTATACAGGAAAGGTACAAGCTATTTCAATGTCTCCAGCTGAGGAAATACAAATGGGATTAGCGAGTATAAACCAAATGGCACAACAACATGGCGGACTTTACCCTAACGAGCAATATCAAGCTTTAGTTGACAATGTAGGCAACAAGTTAGTACAAAACAGTATTGCAAAAGATACGCCGTATAAATACGAATTTCATCTTTTAGCAGACCAAAACACTATTAATGCTTTCGCCTTACCTGGTGGACAAATTTGTATAACCTATGCTCTATTTTCTAAATTAAAAAATGAAGATCAGCTCGCTGGTGTTTTAGGTCATGAAATTGGCCATGTATTAGGAAAGCATTCTGCAGAAAGAATTGCAAGCAGCAAAATGTGGCAAGGACTAAGCACAGCTGGTTCTGTTGGTGCAGATATGGGAGGAATTGTTAGCCAAATAGGAAACGGAACATTACTTAAAAATGGACGTGGAGACGAACTAGAAAGTGATGAACTTGGTGTACGTTTCATGATGCGCTCTGGCTACGATCCAGAAGAAATGATTGGTGTTATGCAAATTCTAAAAGATGCAGCAGGACCTAACCGTCAGCCAGAATTTTCTAGCTCTCACCCAGATCCAGACAATAGAATAGAACACATTAGAGAAGCGATAGAAAGATACAGACGTAACTAAATCGTTTTCGCTTAATTATAATATAAAGTCCTGCATTTGCGGGACTTTTCTTTTTATATTTGTTATTCAAATTCTAAGAAAATGAACAAAAAAGTCATCCTAATGATACTTGATGGTTGGGGAAAAAGCCCAGACCCAAAAGTTTCTGCTATAGATAATGCCAATACTCCTTTTATAGATAGCCTGTATTCAAAATACCCAAATGCCCAATTACGAACAGACGGTTTACATGTTGGTTTACCAGAAGGACAAATGGGAAACAGTGAAGTTGGACACATGAATTTAGGAGCTGGACGTATTGTTTATCAAGACTTAGCGAAAATTAATTTAGCAATAGAAAACAATACTTTAGCACAAGAAAAAGTATTAGTAGATGCTATTAATTACGCTAAAGCGGAAGGTAAAAACATTCATTTATTAGGTTTGGTTAGTAATGGCGGTGTGCACTCTCATATTAACCACATCAAATCATTAGTAGATGCTACCGAGGATGCGGGTGTAAAAAACACTTACATTCATGCCTTTACAGATGGGCGCGATGTAGATCCAAAATCTGGAAAAGGTTTTATTGAAGACCTAGAAAATTATACTCAAAATAAAAATACAGAAATTGCATCTATAACAGGTCGTTATTACGCAATGGATCGCGATAACCGTTGGGAACGCGTAAAACTTGCTTACGATGCTTTAGTTAATGGTACTGGTGAATTATCTAATAATTTAACCGAAAGCATTCAAAAACATTACGATGCAGATATTACAGACGAATTTATAAAACCAATTATAAAATCGAATACCGAAGGACTTCCGTTAGCAACAATAAAAGAAGACGATGTTGTTCTTTTCTTCAATTTTAGAACAGATAGAGGTCGTGAGTTAACAGATGCGTTATATCAAAACGATCACCACGAACAAAACATGCATAAATTGAATTTGTACTATGTTACAATGACGAATTATGGTGATGCCTTCGAAGGCATTCATATTATTTTCGATAAAGACAACATCACAGAAACTTTAGGTGAAGTCTTAGAAAAAAACAACAAAACACAAATTAGAATTGCTGAAACTGAAAAATATCCTCACGTTACTTTTTTCTTTTCAGGAGGAAGAGAAGCGCCTTTTAAAGGTGAATCTCGCATATTAAAAAACTCACCAAAAGTAGCTACTTACGACTTAAAACCAGAAATGAGTGCTTTTGAATTAACTGATGCTTTAGTACCAGAATTACAAAAAGGCGAAGTCGATTTTGTATGTTTAAACTTTGCGAATGGTGATATGGTTGGTCATACAGGCTCAATGCCAGCTGCTATTAAAGCCTGTGAAGCTGTAGATACTTGTGTAGAAAAAGTAGTAACAACAGCATTAGAAAATGGTTACACAACTTTACTTATTGCAGATCATGGTAATTGCGAAACTATGATTAATCCAGATGGATCACCAAATACAGCACATACTACTAATCCTGTTCCTGTAATTTTAATAGATAACGAATTAAAGGAAATTAAAAATGGTGTTTTAGGCGACTTAGCTCCTACTATCTTAAAACTTATAGGTGTTGAAAAACCTAAAGTTATGACTCAGGAATCGTTAGTCTAATAATGAAAAAGATAATAATAGTTATTCTCTTATTAATTAGCTTTTCAAATTGTACAGACAACAACACTAAAAAGTTTGAAACTACAAAATGGAAAAATGCTAGCCCAAGAGAGCAAGGTCTTATGGCTTCAGATTTAGTTGAGAGCAATATATTAATTGGCAAAAGTAAATCTGAAGTATTAGAACTTATCGGCACACCCAAAGATAGTAGCGCTATTAACTTTCATTATCTTATTGAATTTGGCTATATGGCTCCGTTTCATTTGGATGTTAATTTTAATAAAAACGAAAACAAAGTAATTGATGTAACGCTTATTGATTAATTTTAAAATACACTTCGAGCAAGACTAAGAATGTCAATTTATTATTAAATCGTATTTTTGTAATCAATTAAAACTTGAATGAATATTTCTAAAGGACTTATTATTGCTGTAGATTTCGATGGTACTATTGTAGAAGATGGTTATCCTGGAATTGGAGAAGAACGTTTATTTGCGTTCGATACTTTAAAACGTTTACAAGCAGATGGACACCGTTTAATTTTATGGACCTACCGTCATGGAAAAAAACTTGAGGAGGCTGTTGAATATTGTAAAACCAATGGCATTGAGTTTTATGCCGTAAACAAAAGTTTTCCTGAAGAAGAAACTTTAGAAAATGCAAGCAGAAAAATTCATGCGGATTTATTTATAGACGATAGAAATATTGGAGGTATCCTTGGTTGGGGAGAAATATATCAAATGCTTACAAACGAAACACCTAAACCCAGCCAAAAAAAGAAAAAAGGATGGTTTAAATTCTAACCTCCTATCATTTCAAAATAAGATTTATCTATTGCCTCTCTATGATCTGGATGCGCAATATTTACCAATTCTTTTACGCGCTGCTTTATTGTTTTGCCATATAAGTTTGCAACACCATATTCGGTTACTACATATTGCACGTGAGAACGCGTGGTAACAACTCCTGCTCCTCTTTTTAAAGCAGGAACAATTCGACTAATACCTTTACTTGTAATAGATGGTAATGCAATAATAGCTTTACCGCCTTCACTTAAAGAAGCACCTCTTATAAAATCCATCTGCCCTCCTACTCCAGAATACATATTTGCACCAATAGAATCGGCACAAACCTGTCCTGTTACGTCTACTTCTATTGCAGAATTTATTGCTACCATTTTTGGATTTTGTTTAATTATTGAAACATCATTTGTGTAATTTGAAGCACGCATCTCCACAAAAGGATTATCATCTACATAATCATACAAACGTTGAGAACCTATTAAAAAAGTAGACAATGCACGACCACGATTTATAGCTTTATAATTTCCTGTTATAACATTATTAAGAATTAAATCTATTACACCATCCGAAAACATTTCGGTATGCAATCCTAAATCTTTATGATTAGTTAATCTTGTTAATACTGCATTTGGAATACTTCCTATTCCCATTTGAAGTGTACTTCTATCTTCAATTAAATTAGCAACATATTCACCTATTTTCTCTTCAATATCATTTGGTGCAACAACAGCATGACTAGGAAGTGGTTGATGATCTTCAACAAAAATGTCGATTTCAGAAACATGAATAATACCAGCTCCATGAGTTCTCGGCATAAATTTATTAACCTGAGCTATAACAGTAGTTGCATTATCAATAGCAGCTAAAGTAGCTTCAACAGATACTCCTAAAGAACAATACCCATGGCGATCTGGTACAGAAACATGAATAAAAGCCACATCTAAATCAACTATATTTCGTTTAAACAACGAGGGCAATTCACTTAAAAAAACAGGTGTATAAGATCCATTTCCTGCTTTTAAAGTATGTCTTACATTTTTTCCAATGAAAAAAGAATTGACATGAAAACTATCTCGAAATTCGGGATTTGCATAAGGTGCAGCACCTTCTGTATGTAAGTGACAAATCTCTACTTTCTTTAATTCCTCATGTCTAGCAGACAATGCTTGTATTAAAGATTGAGGAGCTGCAGCGGCCGCTTGAATGTATACTCGATTATTAGACTTTATAACTTTTACAGCTTCTGCTGCAGTAACTGGAGAAAACATATTATTAATTTTAGAGTACAAAAATACTACCCGTACAACTCTTAAAAACTGTCAAAAGTCATGTTTTGAAAACAAAAAAAGCATTTTATTTTAAGTATCTTTGCGCCAATAATTTTGAATTATGATTGTAGTAAAAACAAGAGAAGAAATAGAATTAATGCGTGAAGCTGCACTTGTAGTTTCTAAAACATTAGGAGAGGTTGCTAAAGCTGTTAAACCAGGTGTAACAACATTAGAATTAGATAAAATTGCAGAAGAATGTATTAGAGACCAAGGTGCTGTGCCAGGTTTTTTAGGATTGTACGACTTTCCAAACACACTTTGCATGAGTCCTAATTCTCAAGTAGTACATGGTATCCCTAACAATACACCTTTAGTAGAAGGTGATATTATTTCTATAGATTGTGGTTCTATAAAAAATGGTTTTTATGGTGATCATGCTTATACTTTTGCTGTTGGAGAAATAGATCCAGAAACCGAAAAATTATTACAAGTTACCAAAGAGTCTTTATACCTTGGTATAAAAGAATTAAAAGTCGGTAATCGTGTTGGAGATGTTGGTTATGCCATACAAAAATATTGCGAAGACCATGGCTACGGTGTAGTAAGGGAATTAGTTGGACACGGATTAGGACGTGTAATGCACGAAGATCCAGAGATGCCAAACTACGGAAAACGTGGTCGCGGTAAAAAATTTATTGAAGGTATGGTTGTTGCCATAGAACCTATGATTAATCTTGGAACACAACGCATTAAACAACATAGAGATGGCTGGACTATTACTACTCAAGATAATAAACCTAGTGCTCATTTTGAACATGATGTAGCGATTATAGATGGTAAACCTGAGATTCTTTCAACTTTTGCTTACATCTATGATGCTTTAGGTATTACATCTACAGAAGAAGATGAATTTAGACAGAAAGCTTTAGTGCTTTAATTTGTTGATCTAAAATTGTTTTGATTACTCTTATGTGCTTTAGACACGGATTTCGCAGATTTTCACGGATTACTTACTCGAATACTAAACTATGAGCGAATTACTTTATAATGAAGACACCTACAAAATAATTGGCTTGTGTATGCAAGTACACAAAGAATTAGGTAAAGGTTTTAGCGAAGTCGTTTATGGTGATGCCTTAGAAATAGAATTAACAGATAATAACGTAAACTTCTCAAGAGAAACCACTTTTAATATTAGTTACAAAGGAAACATACTTCCTCACAAATACAAAGCAGATTTTATTATTGACCATAAAATTGTTTTAGAAATCAAAGCTATAAGTACACTTACAGATTCTCACATTAAACAAACGCTAAACTATTTAGCTGCTTCGAAGTTAAAACTTGGATTACTTATTAATTTTGGAGAAGATAGCCTTAAGTATAGAAGAGTTATTTTATAATCCGTGAAAATCTGCGAAATTCGTGTCCAAAAAAAATAGTTATCTGTGTAACCACAAATGAAAAAACTCTTCAAATTAATACTCAACACCATACCAAGACCGCTACTAATTAGGTTAAGCTATGTTGCACGACCAATTTTAGCTTTCTTTTTAAAAGGCAATACATTTACAGATCCAATAGACGGTAAAAGCTTCAAATCTTTTCTACCTTATGGTTATGGCGAACAACGTAATAACGTATTATCTCCTTCTACTTTATCTTTAGAAAGACACCGATTATTATGGTTGTATCTACAAAATGAAACCGATTTCTTTTCTGCTAAAAAAAGCGTACTTCATTTTGCTCCAGAGCAGTGTTTCTTAAAACGTTTTAAGGCGTTAGAGAATCTTGATTATACTACAACCGATTTACTATCTCCAATTGCAGATGTAAAAGCAGATATTTGTAATCTTCCTTTTAAAGATAATAGCTACGACATTATTTTATGCAATCATGTTTTAGAACATATTCCAGACGACACTAAGGCTATGCAAGAGTTGTTTCGGGTAATGAAACCTGGTGGTTATGGCATTTTTCAAATTCCACAAGATCTATCTAGAACCACAACGTTTGAAGATAATACTATAACAGACAAAAAAGAACGCGCTGAAATATTTGGGCAATACGACCATGTACGTGTTTATGGTTACGATTACTTTAGTAAGCTTAGAGATATTGGTTTTATGGTAAATGAAGAAGATTATACCGCAAGACTTTCTGAAGAAGAAACAAACAAATACTGTTTAGCAAAAGGAGAAATTATTCCTATTGTTTACAAATAAAATTATAATAGTAATGACACAAGAAATTATAATTGCTACAGGTGCCCTTTTTGGAATGTTATCTGTAATATTTGGAGCCTTTGGTGCTCATGCACTAAAAAAGATTTTATCTAACGAGCAATTACATAGTTTTGAAGTTGGCGTAAAATACCAAATGTATCATGCTATTGTTTTATTAGTTTTAGGTTTTAATTCTGAAAACGTAACCTCTGCAATATACTATTGCTTCACAATAGGTATTATACTATTCTCTTTTAGTATTTATGGCCTAATTTTATCTGATGTAAAAGGAAAAAAACTTCGTTTTCTAGGTCCTATTACACCACTTGGAGGATTACTTTTAGTCATTGGCTGGTTACTATTATTAATTAACGTGCTTTAACAAAAACTTATTCTGTTTATAGCTAGAGCTATAATTTCACACTTATTTCTCTAAAATAAAACCTATAAAACAAAAAAAGCCCGAACTAAAGTTCGAGCTTTCTTAAAAGATGTTTTATTTATTTTACAATTAGTCCTTGTGATCGTCAAGAACTTCCTCATCTCTATATTTACAACAAGGATGTACTTTACTATATGCTTCGTCTGTAGCTTTAACTGTTTTAGTATCGTGACCAACTGCCAATACACTATTAGAAATAGTTTCGATATCTGTTTTACGTTCATCGAAAATTAATTTTAGCTCATGTGTTTCTACATTCCAAATAGCAGACTTAACACCTTTGGTATTTAAACTCGCTTTTTCAATGCGTTTTTTACACATCATACAAACACCATCTACTTCTATTGATGCTCTAGCATTTTTGTTTTGAGCGAATGAAATAGATGCAAATAGTAATGCTAAAGTTATTACTGTGGTTTTAAATAGTTTCATATTGTTTTGTTTTATTGTTGTTTTTATTAAAATCCTGCCTAAACAAGACGTCTTATTTTATTTTTAATCTTAATCCTGCAAAGTAATTTGCTCCAAATATTGGGCCATATACAAACGTAGTATCAAAACTTGAACCAAAAGGATTATCGGCAGATACTATTGGGTTATTTTGCCTAGTATTTAGTATATTTTCGCCTCCTAAATATACTTCAAATTTTGGAGAAAATACTTTTGTAACTTGTGCATTAACAGTTGAAACTGTTGGTGAACGTTCTGGTAACTGATATTCTGATGGATTATTTTCTGTTGAAGAAAAACGCTGTGATCCTAACCAATTATAAGTCGCATCAAATTTCCAATATCCTGTTCTACCTTCTTTAATTTCTGTCTCGTAAGATGCGTTAGCAAAAAAACGATGCTTTGGAGTTAATGCCTTTTCTAACTCGCCCGTATTGTATTGTGTTTTAACATCGTAGTTTTTATATGCTAAACGCGTGTTAAAATGACTAAACGGTTCGTAATGCAACTCGACTTGAAGACTATTAGCATAGCTATCTCCTTTCAAATTATAGAAATTTACTTCTTGTGCATTTTCATAATCTACAACTACTTGGTTTTTAAAATCTGTTCTATAAAAATCTGCAGTTACCTCAGCCTTTCTTCCAAATAATCTAAAGCCTTGTAGAAACGACACACCATAATTCCAAGCAATTTCTGGATCTAATCCATAAATTTTTCCTGTAGTATCTATAATATTAATAGCACGGGAAGTTGAAAAAATCTTTTGATTTTCTGCAAAAATATTAGCACTACGCTTTCCTCTTCCTACAGAAGCTCTAAACACACCTTTTTCCCATGTGGTGTAACGCATATGCAAACGAGGTGTAATAAACGTACCTAATAAATTATGATTATCCACTCTTAATCCTGCAGTAACATTAAGTTTATCTAGATTAAAATAATTATACTCTACAAAAGCTCCTACAGAATTCTCAGTTCTTTTAAAGTCTGCTGTATTTACAAGCTCGTTATAATGATCGTAAGTATAACTTACTCCTGTTTTAATTTTGTGTCTAGAATCGCTAATTATAGTATTATAAATTACGTTTGCATACAAACTGTTATGCTCTATATCGTAAACATTTAAACCAAAATAAGAATCTTGTTGGTGTCCACTATAAGCAGCTTGCACACCAACACTTTGCCAAGGTAATACTGGGTTTACATAACCTAATTTCGCGCTTACTTCGTAACGCTCTGTATCAATTTCACTTCCCCATTTATTAGTGGTCAACTTATCTGTTTGAGGATTAAAATCTATTTCTCCAGATTGTTTTTCATCATTTAAATACTTCAAATTAATAAAACTAACAATCCCTTTTTCCGGATTAGTATATTGCCAACGGTTCATGATGTTTACTTGGTTATAAGTTGGCATATCTAAAAAGCCGTCGTCATTAACATCGTGTTTTTTATTATGTGAATTGCCATGAAGATATATTCCTGTATCCCATTTATCGCTAACTTTAGTATTAAAATGTGTATTTAATTCTAAACGCGTATTGCTTCCTCCATAAAGGTTTACAAACAATTTATCGTCTGTAGATGGTTTTACTAACTCTGCATTTATTTGCCCAGCAATACTCTCGTAGCCATTTACAACACTTCCTGCACCTTTAGTTATCTGTATACTTTCCACCCAAGTACCAGGGATAAAACTAAGCCCAAAAGCTTGAGATGCACCACGAATAGATGGTATGTTTTCTGTTGCTATTAAAATATACGGACTCGTTAAACCCAGCATCTTAATTTGCTTAGTTCCTGTTACCGCATCTGCAAAGTTTACGTCTATAGACGGATTGGTTTCAAAGCTCTCAGCCAAATTACAACAAGCTGCTTTTAACAACTCATCACTACTTACAGTAATAATATTTTGAGCCGATAAATAAGAATTTGATGTTGCTTTATTTCTAGAAGTAATATTAATTTCTTCAAGCTCACTCGTAGGTTTCAAGCTATGCTTTATTGGTTTTGCATTATTAATAGTAAGCGTATCGGTTTTATAACCAACAAAGCTTACTACTAACTTAGTATACTCTACCTTATATGGTAAAGAGAATTCACCGTTAAAATTAGTAACATTCCCAACCTTTGTACCCAACCAAAATACATTGGCTCCTGGTAATGGAGATTGACTACTACTCTCTTCTAAAATAACGCCAGACAATTGCTCTTGAGACAATGCAAGTAATGGCAGCAAAAATAGTATATAAAGTATCTTCCTCATTATATATATGTTTTTAATAGCATAATTACGGCCATAACAATCATGATTGTGTTTTCTATAAATGTTGCTTTTGTCATAGGTAATTTTAAAGCAGTCCCCAAACAAGCACATTGTATTGCTTTTTTATCTAAGAGTGTTTTTGTTACTCCAACAGTTGTAATCCCTAAAATAATAATGGTTACAATTAAAGCGACAGGAATTTGTATTCGCATTAAAAACATGATTCCTAGTGCTAATTCTAAAAATGGATAAATTTTACCGTAGGTCGGAATTGCCTTCGCTAAAGGATCGTACATTTTAAAAGATTCTGGAAAGCCTTTTAAATCTAGTATTTTAAAGAAGCTAAAAACAACATAGAATAAACCCATAAAGTCGAGCATAAAACTATTCCAGTCCCATTGTTTATAATGCAATAGTACCGATGCTACCGTTATATAACCAAAGATTATAAATAATGGTTTTAATTGCTGAAGGTCACTTTTTGTTTCTTCAACTTGTGACGTTGAAAAAACGTTTTCTATTGGTTTTTCTGAAATTGAAAATTTTCCTGGTAAAGTCTCCTTTAACGTTTCTATTGAAATGTGGTGAGACATCTCAACCGTAGCTTCACTCTTTTCAAGATTTACTGAAGCGTTTATTACGTTTGGCAAAGCATTCAAGTGTTTTTCAACTGAAGCTTTACAGCCATTACAGGTCATACCTGTAACTGTATATGTATGTATCATTGTGTGATTTTAATAAATTATTTCATGATTTAGTATTTCCGCGAAAGCGAAAACAAAAGAAATAAAATATCAAATTAGAAAAGTCTCATCTAACACTTGTATGTCAAAAATGAGATTTGGTGGTGCATATTCTTTATGTAAAACAACTTGCTTTGGCAAGGTTACAAATAAAGAAACATAACTATAAGTGAAGGATGCAAGAAATAGTTGGTGTTGTATATCGAGATCATCAAAAGTATTTAGCTTTAATTTATCTTGACCTTTAATAACATCTACTTCATGTTTGCAACAACTTTTCATTGCAAAATCTTTGTCTGCAGTATTACCTCCACAAACTTTAGCTTTTGTAAAAACAGCGGTATCTATTAAATGATCGCCACAATAATGAGACTCAATAGTAAATGATAGTGTTGAAAACAACACCACAAATGCCATTAAAAAAGACAATCCTTTATTTAATAAACTATTTTTCACAATACAAAGTTACGTATTTTTAGACTTAAAAAACATTAAAAAGTTATATTACAAAAACCAAAAAATACTGGTACAATAATTGTTGCACCAAATTACTTAAACCAACCATTATGAAAAAAACTAATCTACTATTCGCTTTATCACTTTTAATTTACTCTATATGTTTTGCTCAACAACCCAATCAAATTGAGGTTTCTAAACGCTATAATGATTACTTTAAACAGGAATCTGAAAACATATTCACCCAACTGAACAAAACAAATTACACAGCAAACGAATCAATATGGTTCACCTCTTACGTGTATTATAACTTTACCTTAAATCCTTACTTAAGCACAACTAATATCTACACTAATGTATATAATAGTTCAGGAGAAATGATTGACCAAAAAATTTTTAAATGTAGAGATGGCTATATGCAAGGTCAATTAACTATTGATGAAAAATACACACCAGGAGTATACTACATAAAAACCACAACAAATTGGATGAGAAACTTTGATACAGACTTATCAGATTTAAAACAGTTTGTTGTAAATAGTGAAATTAAAACTAAATCGCCTAAAACAAAATACGACTTCGATATTATTCCAGAAAGTGGTGCATTAGTAAATAATATTATTAATACTGTTGGTGTAAAGATAAACACTGCATTAGACACTGCTAATTTAAAAGGTGTTCTTACAGATGGTAATAATAGCATAATTACCATTTTTAAATTTAACGCCTTTGGTATAGGTAAATTTAGCGCAAAGCTTTCTAGCAGTAATAAATATAAAGTTACTATTTATGATAATGAGATAGAAAAAACTACAAAACCTATTAATAATATTAAAGACACAGGACTACATTTAAATTTAATAAATAAAACTGAATCTGTAGTTTTAACTCTTACAACAAACCCAAAAACTATTAATAGTTTAGTAGGTAAAGAATACTACTTGTATTTACATAGAGACGGTACTATTAATAGTATTCCTGTTGCCTTTGAGAACAACAAAACAAGTTACGCTCTACAAATAAATAAAACAGATTTACCTAAAGGAATTACAATTTTATCTCTTTTAAATGAACAAAATGAGCCAATACTAGAACGTATGTTCTTTAATGATTTAAACCATAGTATTGGAGAATTAGAAGTGCAAAACATTAATAAAGACAAAGATTCTACTACGATTAGTTTTAAAACGTCTATTAAAGGTTCTCTAAAAAATAATTTTAGTGTTTCTGTTTTACCAGAAAGCTCTAATCTATATGGTTTAAAAGAAAACATTAAAACAAAACTAATTCTGTTTCCATATTTAAACCAATCTATTATTAACGAAAAAGAATATCTAAAAGATACATCTCGAAAATCGCTTTACGATTTAGATTTACTATTACTTACCCAGGGAGAGAGTAAGCAATCATTATTAAAAATTATTAATAGCGAAATTGTTGTTAGACATGATTTTGATACCGGATTTAAAATTAAAGGAAAATTAAACAACACAAAATATAAAGAAGGGAATTATATCGAGTTAGTTTCTTCAAACAATGGAATAAAAGCCGAAAGCATTTTAACAACTGAAAACGAATTCACTTTTGATAACTTATATTTAGGAAACGATACCGAAATAAATTTTCTTTTAAAGAACAAGAACGGAAAAACTCAAAAAATAAAACCTTATTATAATTTATATCCAAAACCTTTTTCCGAAACTATAACATTTAACAAAATTAAAACTCAACCAAAAGAAGTTTTACCATTAAAAACAAAAGGAGATTTTATTAATACAGAAGATGTAGTTAAATTAGATGGTGTAGAATTAGAAACAATAAATAATAAACCTAAAGAAACAAAAAACACACCTTTAGGCGCTATGTTTGCTAGACATATTGTTTTTGATTATAACTCTGACCAATTTCAGTTAATTACTGATATAATTAAACAAAACGGATTTGAAGTCGTTATTGATTACACAAGATTCCGCCTTACAATAACCTCAAGACGCGCAATAACTATGAGTACTCCAAATGGAATTGCACCACTTGTATTAATTAACAATATCCCTGTAGATGATCTTTCTATCTTAATTAATCTAGTGGTAAACGAAGTTGATGAACTTTTTATTTCTCATCTTGGATCAATATATGGTGCTGCAGGAGCAGGAGGTGTAATTAATATTTTTTCTAAAAAAGCCATAACTAGTAAAGTAAAAGATCAACATCGCGCTTTTAATATTGCTTTTGGTTTTGAAGACAGCCTGGACTATGAAAGTCCATTTTACACTTCGACTTCGTCAGATTTCTTTTCTATATATGGCGTACTAAATTGGATTCCTTCTGTACAAGCTAACCAAAACGGAATAATAACCATCAAAGTTCCAAATTACTATAAAGACAAGGCCCAACTTATAATGAACGGAATGGATGAAAATGGAGTGTTATACAGTTTAGAAAAAACGATAAATTTAGACTCAGCAACAAAATAAATATTAGAGAAAACCAATGGAGCATTGTGGTATACTAATTAGTACACCACAATAGTGCTTCTAAAACACACAAACACAACGAATGCTTATATTAACCTTACTATGGTTTAGACGTAATAATTGATTAAAACGCATATAAAAAATCAAACCTTCCAAAAAAAATTACAATTTCGATATTATTACAGATAAAGTACAACTCTATATTAGTAAAAACATACAAATAGAATAATCTATAACTTGTAAAAATATTATCTTAAAATTAGTTTTTTAAACGATTATAATAAAAGGCCGGTAATAAAAGAATGAGCAATAATGGCTGTATCAAAAATCTTCTAATATTAAAAAACATGTAATAATTTTCTTGTTTAGGATTTAAAACAAAGTATAGAAACAAAACCAAAAGTATAATATAAGAGAGTGCATAAACAATTAGAGAAAACTTAACAATACTCTTATCTCTAAAAAAGACATATAAAATTGTTAATGAAATTAATGTATTAATTAGATATCGTAATGTAGTAAACAACGTCAATTTAAAGACCTCTCTTCTTGGAGAATCTAAATACAAATAGTCGTTTTCAAAAAACTGCAAGTAAGGATCGTAGAACAATTTACTCTCGAAAGCGCGCACTAAAACCAACAACCCGAAAAGGAAAAATAACCAGATATATTTTTTATACTTACCCATTATTTTTACCAATATTAGAAAATCTATTCACCCAAAGCATCCAAAGTAGAAATACCATTCCGTAAATAATCGCCGGAAAAATAACCGTATGTAAAATTTCACTGCGCCATGGATAATGATATAAACCGATAGATAGAATTACAATTCTAACAAGATTCACAGCATAAATAAGTACACTTCCAGTTAATAAAAACACAACAGTTGTTTTTATTTTACCTGAGAAAGCAATTATAAAAGATATAAATAATATAATTACGCTAATAGCGTTACAGCCTTCTATTATTTTAGCAATATACTTACCGTTTACTAATAGTTTCATAGAAGGTTCGTCTGGATGTCTTGTAACTTCCGTATTATAACCTACTGTGTTTAATAACGCTTCACTTTGGTAAGTGACCAAATTTGTTACATAATCTGGATAATATTGAGAACCAACCGAAGTATTTAAATAGAGTTTATAAACTATAGATAAGCCTATATACACTGCCAAAAATGTAAGGATAAATTTTATTACAGACTTATATTTTATAAAGAGTGATTTCAAATTTATTTATGAAAAGATTTAGATTTTGAAAGGTTGAAATTACGTCTTTTTAAATACTTTTACCAAAATTTTTATTTTTATGATTTTCGAGACATTAAAACCACAAGTTGAAGCAATACTTTCTAATAACAAAAACACTACAGATGAGCGTTTAATGAAAGTTTGCGAATTATTAGATGCTAACATAAGTTACTACAATTGGGTAGGTTTTTATTTTAAAAATGGAGATAAAAACGAGTTGAAAATTGGGCCTTACGTTGGAGAACCTACAGACCACACTATTATTCCTTTTGGAAAAGGTATTTGTGGGCAAGTTGCAGTTAGTAATGAAAATTTTGTAGTACCAGACGTTGCTGCTCAAGATAATTACATCGCTTGTAGCATATCTGTAAAAGCAGAAATAGTAGTTCCTATTTTTGTAAACGGAGAGAATATTGGGCAAATAGATATCGATTCTGGTACACCAGATCCTTTTACAGAAAAAGACGAAAGATTTTTAGAATTTGTTTGCGCTAAAGTCGCAGAAATACTATAGTTGTTAATAACTAGTCGTTTTAGTTAAAAAGCTTTGTCTTTTTAGCTAAAACTCATTTCGTTTTTACGTAAATTTGCACGCTTATTAACACAACTACTAATGAGCAATAACAAAACAATTAAATCTGCATTAATTTCTGTATTTAGCAAAGACGGCTTAGAGCCAATTGTTAGAGAACTAGATAAACAAGGCGTTACCATATATTCTACTGGTGGCACAGAAAAATTTATTAACGATTTAGGTATAAAAGTCGTTCCTGTAGAGGACGTGACTTCATATCCTTCAATTCTTGGAGGTCGTGTAAAAACATTACACCCAAAAGTATTTGGTGGTATTTTAAACCGCCAAAATCATGAAGGTGATGTTGCCGAAATGAAAGAATTTGATATTCCACAAATAGACGTAGTAATCGTCGATTTATATCCTTTCGAAAAAACGGTAGCTTCTGGAGCTCCAAACCAAGACATTATTGAGAAAATTGATATTGGAGGTATTTCTTTAATTCGTGCAGCAGCAAAAAATTATGCTGATGTTATTTGTGTATCATCTGTAGATGATTATGCTGAGTTTTTAGAATTAATTACAGACAAAAAAGGAGATTTAACTGAAGAAGACAGAAGAGCATTTGCTGCAAAAGCATTTAACGTTTCTTCTCACTACGATTCTGCTATCTTTAATTACTTTAATACAGACCATAAAATAGCTGCTCTTAAAGTTTCTGAAACAAACGGAAAAGTTTTACGTTATGGAGAAAACCCACACCAACGTGGTTTTTTCTTTGGAGATTTTGATGAAATGTTCACAAAACTTCATGGTAAAGAATTAAGTTACAACAACCTTTTAGATGTTGATGCCGCTGTAAATTTAATGGACGAGTTTAAAAACGATGCGCCAACTTTTGCTATTTTAAAACACAATAATGCTTGTGGTTTAGCACAACGCGATACATTACACCAAGCCTATACAGATGCTTTAGCTGGAGATCCAGTTTCTGCTTTTGGTGGTGTATTAATTTCTAATACTGAAATTGATGCAGCAACTGCCGAAGAAGTTCATAAATTATTTTGTGAGGTTGTAATTGCTCCAAGTTATTCTACTGAAGCTGAAACTATTTTAAAAGGAAAGAAAAACAGAGTCCTTTTAGTATTAAAAGATGCTGCTTTTGCTCAAACAACAGTAAGAACATGCTTGAATGGTGTTTTAGTTCAAGACAGAAACAATATAACAGACAAATTAGAAGACTTTAAAAACGCAACAACAAAAGCACCTACAACTGCTGAGTTAGACGATTTAATTTTCGCTTCTAAAATTTGTAAGCACACAAAATCTAATACTATTGTATTAGTAAAAAACAGACAATTATGTGCTAGTGGAACAGGACAAACAAGTCGTGTAGATGCTTTAAACCAAGCAATACATAAAGCACAATCTTTTAAATTTGATTTAAAAGGAAGCGCAATGGCTAGTGATGCCTTTTTTCCTTTCCCAGACTGTGTAGAGATTGCAAAAAACGCAGGTATTACTGCTGTAATTCAACCAGGTGGCTCTATAAAAGACCAATTAAGTATAGATTATTGTAATGCTAATGAAGTTGCAATGGTATTTACTGGTACACGTCATTTTAAGCACTAAAATCTCTTAAAAAAAGAGACCTCTTGAATTAGAGAATACATAAAGATTTTTCGCTTCGCTCTGAATGACAAAACAAATAGGTTTATCTTTCTAAAAGAAGCTTTACTAAAGAATCTAAAACAATTAAAAGCTTCAGTTTAAACTGAAGCTTTTTCTTTTACGAAAACTCTAGAAAATACATCAAAAAACAAAGATTAAATAAATTAACTTCCTCTTTCTAATCGCAGCATTTAGTAATTCCGCAAAAGCGAAAAACAAAAAAAAGAACGTCTAAAATTATTGTTCCTGCGTATATCTATTTTCGATTGTATTATAAATCGTTCAGTTATAAAAATTTATATTACAACTATCAACAATTAACGCTGTTTTTTTGGTTAGTTTTATTACTTTTACAGCAATTCAATAATAACTTCATAAATTACTACTTAACGCATGGGATTTTTTGACTTCCTAACAGAAGAAATCGCAATAGATTTAGGAACTGCAAATACACTAATTATACACAACGATAAGGTTGTTGTAGATGCACCTTCCATTGTGGCGAGAGATCGCATTTCTGGAAAAATAATAGCAGTTGGTCAAGAAGCCAATTTAATGCAAGGAAAAACGCACGAAAATATTAAAACCATTAGGCCATTAAAAGATGGTGTAATTGCAGATTTTGATGCTTCGGAGCAAATGATAAGCATGTTTATTAAAAACATTCCAGCGCTTAAAAAGAAATTATTTACACCGTCTTTACGTATGGTAGTTTGTATTCCTTCTGGAATTACAGAAGTAGAAATGCGTGCCGTAAAAGAATCTTGTGAGCGTGTAAATGGTAAAGAAGTTTACTTAATACACGAGCCAATGGCTGCTGCTATTGGTATTGGAGTTGATATTATGCAACCTAAAGGTAACATGATTGTTGATATTGGAGGTGGTACAACCGAAATTGCTGTTATTGCACTAGGTGGTATTGTTTGCGACAAGTCTGTTAAAATTGCAGGTGATGTTTTTACAAACGATATTATTTATTACATGCGCACACAACATAACCTTTATGTTGGTGAGCGTACTGCTGAAAAAATTAAAATTCAAATTGGTGCTGCTACCGAAGATTTAGATTTACCACCAGAAGATATGAGCGTTCAAGGACGTGATTTATTAACTGGAAAACCTAAGCAAGTACAAATTTCTTATAGAGAAATTGCTAAAGCTTTAGATAAATCTATTCTTAGAATTGAGGATGCCGTAATGGAAACATTATCGCAAACACCTCCAGAATTGGCTGCAGATATTTATAATACTGGTATTTATTTAGCCGGTGGTGGTTCTATGCTTCGTGGTTTAGACAAACGTTTATCTCAAAAAACAGATTTACCAGTTTATATCGCTGAAGATCCTTTACGTGCTGTTGTGCGTGGAACTGGAATTACGTTAAAAAACCTTCCGAAATACAAAAGTGTATTGATAAAATAAAATCTGGTTTAATACATGCAACAAATAGTAAATTTTATACTTAGAAACAAATCGTTTCTTCTGTTTGCGCTATTGCTATTTATTTCGGTGATGTTAACCATACAATCTCATAGTTATCATAGAAGTAGGTTTATAAATTCGGCTAATTTTTTAAGCGGTGGTATTTTTAACACTTCTAATAATATAAGTGACTATTTTGGTTTAAGAGAACAAAATAAATTACTTCAAGAAGAAAATAATAAACTAAAATCTATTCTTTTTAATACCGAAAACATTACAGATTCTACTTTTATAGATAGTTTAAGCTTTGCCAATCATTATAAATTTACAGCAGCACAAGTAATAAGAAACAGCTATGCTGCAACCAATAACATTCTACTTTTAAACAAAGGAAACAACGACAGTATTAAGCAAGATTTTGGAGTAATTTCAAGTAAAGGTATTATTGGAATTATTGAAAAAACGAATTCTAAATATGCAACGGTACTTTCTATCTTAAATACTACAAGTAGCATTAGTGCTAAACTTAAAAAGACCAATCATTTTGGATCTATAAAATGGAATGGAAAATCACCAAACCAAATACAACTTAGCGAAATACCAAAAATTGCACCTGTAGCTACTGGAGATACCATTACTACTTCTGGACGTTCTACAATTTTCCCTAAAGGAATTCCTATTGGTACAATCTCTAATTTTAAATTAGATACGGCTGAAAATTATTATGAAATTGAAGTTGCTCTTTTTAATGACATGACAAATATTGAGCACGTTTACATTATTGAAAATACCGATGCGAAACATATAGAAAACTTATTAGACACTAATGACTAATTTATTATCTATACATACCGTCCGTTTTATAGTATTGCTTTTATTACAAGTACTATTATTAAGTCATGTAAATTTTATGGGTTACATAAATCCGTATCCCTATATTTTATTCATTCTATTGTTTCCTATAAAAAATAATAGAATGTTATTTATTCTACTAAGCTTTCTTTTAGGCTTATGCATAGATATGTTTTTAGATTCGGGAGGTATTCATGCAGCAGCAGCAGTAACAATAGCTTTTATTCGTCCTGTAGCTTTAAAGTTTAGTTTTGGAGCGGTTTACGACCATCAATCTGTTAAATTTAATAATGTCGATTTTGGACAACGTATTACCTACATATCAATATTAACAATTGTTCATCATTTTATTTTGTTTTCGTTAGAAATATTTAACTTTTCAAAAATACTTTTAGTCTTAAAAAACACGTTATTCTCTAGTATATTCACTATTTTATTGTGCTTGTTAATTTCAATAATCTTTAGTGGTTCAAATAAAAAATGAGACAATTTCTACTCTTTATTTCTGTTATTCTTGTTGGTATAATATTTACTGTAAGACTATTCTATTTACAAGTTTATAATTCTGATGCTGATAGTATTCTAAATGACAATGCTATTAGAAAGGTTTACGACTACCCAAAAAGAGGCTTTGTTTACGACAGAAATGGAAAGCTTTTAGTAGCCAACCAGCCATCTTACGATGTTATGGTTATACCTCGAGAAGTAGAACCATTAGATACTTTAGAGTTTTGCCGATTATTAAAGATCGATAAAGAACGTTTTGATAAGCAGTTAAAAAAAGCCAAACATTATTCTTGGCGATTACCTTCGCCTTTTGTTTCGCATTTATCTAAAGAAGATTATGCGGTACTTCAAGAAAAAATGAGAAAATTTACTGGTTTTCACATTCAAAAACGTTCTTTACGTCAATACGAAACTACCATTGGAGCCAATGTATTAGGAGACATTGGAGAAGTTAATAATAGAGATATAGCAAATGACCCTTATTATAAAATGGGTGATTTAATGGGCAAACAAGGTGTTGAGAAATCTTACGACACCATTCTTCGTGGTAGAAAAGGTATAAAATTTATTCAAAAAGATAGATTTAATAGAAATATTGGTCCTTACAAAGAAGGCACACTTGATACCGTACCTGAACAAGGTAAGGATATAAAAATTACAATAGATTCTGAACTACAAGCCTATGGCGAATGGTTAATGCAAAACAAACGTGGTGGTATAATTGCTATAGAACCAGGTACTGGAGAAATTTTAGCCATGATTGCAGCACCTACTTATAACCCTAATGATTTGGTTGGAAGAAAGCGCTCTAAAAACTACACAAAACTATATAACGACTCTATTGCAAAACCGCTTTTTAATAGAAGTTTACAAGGTGTATATAGTCCTGGATCTCCATTTAAATTAATGAATGCATTAATAGCCTTACAAGAAGGTGTAGTAACTACCAACGAAAAAATAGCTTGTAAAAACGGCTATAATTATGGTAATCGCCATATGGGTTGCCATTGCGGAAGTGGATTAAGAGATATGTCTTTAGGTATTCAAAAATCATGTAATGCATATTTCGCTACTGTTTATAGAAGGATTTTAGAAAAAGCTGACAACTCAAGAGAAGGTATTGAAGTATGGAGTAACCATGCTAAAAGTTTTGGCTTAGGAAACTTTTTAAATAATGATTTAGCTGTTGGACAAAAAGGAAGAATTCCAGACAAAGCTTATTATCAAAGAGCCTATCCAGAACGTTTTTACTCTACTTACACTATTTCTAATGCTATTGGTCAAGGAGAAGTATTAACTACTCCAATACAATTAGCAAACATGATTGCAGCTATAGCTAATAGAGGCTTCTATTACACACCACATATTGTAAAAGCTATTGAAGGAGAAACACTTCCTGAAAATTTCACCAAGCCAAAATACACTACAATAGACAAAGAACATTTTGAACCTGTTATTGAAGGAATGTTAGAAGTTTACAAAAAAGGAACTGCAAGTAGCCTCCAAGTAGAAGGCATTGATATTTGCGGAAAAACTGGTACTGTCGAAAATTTTATGAAAATTGATAGTGTAAAAACACAATTAACAGATCACTCTATTTTTGTTGCATTCGCACCAAAAGATAATCCTAAAATAGCTTTAGCAGTCTTTGTAGAAAACGGTTATTTTGGAAGTCGTTTTGCTGGTAAAATCGCTAGTTTAATGATAGAAAAATATGTTAATAAAACCATTACTAGAAAAGACTTAGAAAAATGGCTATTAACCCATAGTTTAGAAAATGAATATGCAAAGCCATATTCTGGAGAACCTTTTCAAATTAATCGCGGATCGCAATATCAAGTTATTCCAATGGAAGACGTTATAGATTTACCTGAAGAAGCTAAAACTAAGTTACAAAGGTAATGAGACAAACCGACAGACATTTTAAATTCGATTGGATTACCATTGTGCTTTTCTTTATGTTGGCAGGTTTTGGGTGGTTAAACATCTTATCTGCTTCGCATACAGGTGAAATTATTGACTACCTAAGTTTTACAGAGTTTTATGGTAAACAGCTTATTTTTATAATCCTTTCGGTTGTATTAATTATTCTTATGCTATCTATAGACGCTAAGTTCTACGAACGTTTTTCTAGTGTTATCTATTTTGCTTCACTACTCTCCTTGGTTGGCTTATTTATCTTTGGAAAGAGTATAAATGGAGCAACATCTTGGTACGATTTAGGAGGTATGACCTTGCAACCAAGTGAATTTGCAAAAGCCGCAACAGCTTTAGCTGTCGCAAAATATGTAAGTGATTTACAAACAGACATAAGGCAATTTAAGCATCAAATTCGCATTTTTATTATTATTGTAATACCTGCATTTCTTATTTTACTTCAAAAAGATGCTGGTAGTACTCTAGTATATGGTGCCTTTTTCTTTGTATTATATCGCGAAGGCCTTCCTAAAATATACTTAATTATAGGATCACTATTAATCGGTCTAGCCATTTGTGCACTAAAATTTGGAGTGGTAATCACTATGTTTATTAGTGCCATTATTGTATTTGGTTACTATTTTTCTAAAAAGAAAAAACCTTCCTTTATACAACCAATTATAACATTAACTATTGCACTACTAATTTCCTTTCTAGTACGTTTTACTTACGATACTCTATTGCCATTCCATCAAAAAGATAGGATCACTATTTGGTTAAGCCTTGAAAAAGATGCTGCAAAATTAGAACAGATGAAAAAGAAAGCGGCATATAATCTCTTAGAGAGTGAAAAAGCTATTAGTGCTGGAGGCTGGAAAGGAAAAGGATTTATGGAAGGCACACGAACTACAGGTAAATTTGTACCAGAACAACATACAGATTATATTTTTACTACCGTAGGCGAAGAATGGGGATTTATAGGCAGCTTTGCCGTAGTACTCGTTTTTGTACTCCTTATTTTACGAATACTACATTTAGCCGAACTCCAGAAATCGCAATTTAGTCGTGTGTACGGTTACTCGGTTGGAGCAATACTATTTATTCACTTTTTAATTAATATAGGCATGGTTATGGGCTTAATACCAACTATTGGTATTCCGTTACCGTTATTTAGTTATGGTGGCTCTGGTCTTTGGGGATTCACTATTCTAGTATTCATTTTTGTAAAACTAGATTCTAATCGAATTAATGAGTGGTAGATTATAAGTATATTAGCAGCTTTAAATAACCTATTTTTTAAAATTGAAAATAACTGAACAAATAAAACAACCTATTGCCTACGAAATGGACCTTTTTGAAAAAAAGTTCCGTTTAGCCATGGCATCTAAAGTTGCTTTATTAAACCGAATTACACACTACATAGTAAACCGTAAAGGCAAGCAAATGCGACCAATGTTCGTGTTTTTAGTTGCCAAAATGGTCTCTAATGGCGATGTTAAAGACCGTACTTATCGTGGTGCTTCAGTTATAGAATTAATTCACACAGCTACTTTATTACATGACGACGTTGTAGACGATAGTAATAAACGTCGTGGTTTCTTTAGTATTAATGCACTTTGGAAAAACAAAATAGCAGTACTTATTGGCGATTTCTTATTATCTAAAGGCTTACTCCTTTCTATAGACAATGAGGATTTCGATTTACTTAAAATTATTTCTGTTGCCGTAAGAGAAATGAGCGAAGGCGAATTACTGCAAATTGAAAAAGCAAGACGTCTTGATATTACCGAAGACATTTATTACGAAATAATAAGACAAAAAACAGCAACACTAATAGCCGCTTGTTGTAGTCTTGGTGCTGCATCTGTAAAACCAGGATCGCCCGAAGTAGAAACTATGCGCAAGTTTGGAGAACTTATAGGTATGGCTTTTCAGATTAAAGACGATTTGTTCGATTATGGCTCTACAAGCATTGGCAAACCTGTTGGTATAGATATTAAAGAACAAAAAATGACTTTACCACTTATTCACGTTCTTAATACCGTGAGTAAAAAGGAAAAAAAATGGGTTATCAATTCTATTAAAAACCATAACAAAGACAAGAAACGTGTAAACGAAGTGATTGCTTTTGTTAAAAATAATGGAGGCTTAGAATACGCTGTTACAAAAATGAAAACCTTTCAAGCTGAAGCTCTACAAATACTACAACAGTTCCCAGAGTCTGACTATAGATCGTCTTTAGAATTGATGGTGAATTACGTGATTGAGAGAAAGAAGTAAAAGGTCTTTTTACACTGTAATAAACTATCTTTATAGGATAACGACAACTAGAACGTTTACTTATCCTGTTTTATTTACGGAATATCGACAATAAAAACACCTATATAGAGAGTTAGCAACAAAGCAAGACAAACATTGAGAATATTATTAAATTTACTACTTATCCTTTTGTTTGTGATTTCTTGCAAACCTAAAAACACGGAATTGAATTCATCTGAATCTCAAACCTATAAACGAATTAATAGCAATAAAACTTGGGGATTTCTAAACCAAAATGGTGACACAATCATACCTCTTAACAGATATAAATTTCTAAATCCAATTGACGACGAAGGAATGATTCTAGCGCATAAAAATGGAAAAGATGGCTATATTGATATAAATGAGAACATCTTAATTCCTTTTGCATTTGACGATATTGGAGTTTTCGGTGAAGGTCTTGCACCCGTTCGTAAAACTAAAAACGGTAAAGAAGGATATATTAATAGAAAAGGTGAAATAGTTATTGAGTACCAATTTGATAATGCCTCATATTTTTATAAAAATGGAATTGCTGAAATTAAAGTCGATAATAAGATTGGATACATAAACAAAAAAGGAGACAGAATAATACCTGCAATTTACGATTACGGTATACATACAAAAATTGATGATTTTGTAGCTGTAAGTAAAAATAAAAAACTGGCTTTTTTTTCTAATAAAGGAGAACAAAAAACTAAATTCGAATTTGATAAAGTGTTTAAACATTCCGAGAACAAAGGGTATGTTGTTGGTGCAAACGGTTTAATTTTAGTTGAAAAGTCTGGACAATTTGCTTATCTAGACTCTAACTTTAATATTATTGTTCCTTATGGTAAGTACGATATTGCATTCCCTTTCAATGTAAACCATTTAGCAATTGTACAAGCGAATAAAAAATATGGAATTATTGATAGTTTAGGCACTTTAATAATTCCTTTAAAATATGACCTAATCGAACATCCAGCGATATACTCAAATAAATTTGCAGAATTTTTAACCAATGATTCAGGAAAGTATGGATTACTTGATTCCAATGGAGATACTCTTCTCGAAAACAAATACGAAGAAATTATTTGGGATAGACTTAAACGAGGAGAAAATCAACAAAAATATTACATCTATAAAGAGAATGGTAGATTTGGAGCTATAAACACAAAAGGAGAAATAATTATACCTTTTGAATATGAGCAATTATCAAATTTTAGATATCAAGATTTTACGATAGCAAAAAAGAATGGCAAATTTGGCGTTATTAACTCATTTGCCGAAACTATTATTCCTTTCGAATATAACTCAATAACTTGTAATGAAAGAAAACAATGGTGCAACCTTTTAATACTTGAAAAAGATGGTAATGTAGGTTTATCAGACTTAAAAGGAAAATTAAAAATCCCTGCTATTTACCAAGAAATATCACCTTGCTTTTACGATGAAACCAATAGGTTTATTGTAAAAAAAAGCAACCTTTTTGGGATAATAGATATTCATGAAAATATAATTATTCCAATAGAATATGATGAAATATCTAATTGGGTGGAATATGGTCCAGATGAACATTTTGTAACAAAGAACAAAAAGAAAGGATTAATTAGCAGAGAGGGAGAAATAGTAATTCCACCTATTTATGATAAGATTTTAGTAGATAATTCTAAACTAATCAAAGTTAAAAAAAACAATTTATTTGGAACAATCAATTGGAAAAACGAAATAGTTAATCCAATTGAATACGAACAAATTTTATGGGAATGGCATTATCTTACAAATAAAGAATTGGATACTATTTATTTAAAAAAGAATGGTAAATATTTTTCAACTGACACTAAAGGAAAAGTTTTAGAGCAAAAGGTTGGCACGAAATTGATTGATGAAAAATTTAGTTATATATTAAATCACCGATAAAGCCCAGTTGCTAACATCGAAATAAAAATCTACAAAACACAACTATTAATAAACATTAGATTTAATTTATATTCACAAAAAAAGTCAGCAACTAAAATTAGTTACTGACTTTTTTTTATTCATTATCAATAGAAAACCTTTTAATCTAAAATTATAGAAACATGGTAATATCTAAGCTCCAACTCTTCTTTTTAAATTAATTGTAAATTGCATTATTGAAAAAATATATTTTTTTTAAATCCTCAGGCAACCTTTTCTGTAAAGTTTGCGTCTTTATAAATAGAACCACTAAACTAACTGTTTTTTGAAAGTTATACAGCTCTATAAAAATGAACCAAAGCTCATAAAGAGAGCTCAAAAAAACAATCGTGAAGCACAACACGTATTGTATGAGTTGCATGCGCCAAAAATGTTAAGCGTTTGCAGATATTATATTAAAGATCTACAACATGCAGAAGAAGCAATGTTAAATGGGTTCTTTAAAGTATTTACAAACATTAAAAGTTTTAAAAACGAAGGTAGTTTTGAAGGTTGGATAAGACGTATTATGGTAAGAGAATCTATTTCTTTTTTAAGACAGAAAAAAAATATAGAATTTGCTGTTGAAGATGTAGACATTAAACACGACCATACTAACAACATTAATAGTGAAATTGAGGTAGAGCATATCCAGAAATTAATAGATAAACTACCAGAAGGTTATAAAGTGGTTTTTGTTATGTATGCCATAGAAGGCTATAAACACAGTGAGATTGCAACCTTATTAAATATAAATGAAGGGACCTCAAAATCACAATTATTTAAAGCACGAAAAATGCTCCAGCAAGAGATTAATAAATTAAACACATCGAGTTATGGCACCAATTAAATATGAAGAAGACATAAAAAGCAGGCTCGATAAAAGAACTATTAAGCCTTCTGTTAAATCTTGGGATACTTTATCTCAACGTTTAGATAACGAAGAAAAAAAGAATAATAAAAAAGGCTTTTGGTGGCTTGGTATTGCTGCTAGTGTAATTGGTGTGTTATTGGTCTCTAATTTCTTTTTAAATATTGAAACAACAAACAATATAAACACTACTGTAGTTGAAGAGAATACTACAATCGACACGTTAAAAACTGAAATTGAAAACAAAAAAAGCAATTATAAAGCTGAAGAAGTTATTGTTGAAACAGAAGAAAGTTTAAAAGCAAAAAATATAACAAAACAAGCTACAAAAAATATTAAAACTAACAATTATTTAGCTGAAAACACAAGCTCTAAAAAAGTAATTACCAACAAAAAAGAAGCTTCTAATATTCAAATTGTAAAGTCTTTAGTTTTAAAAGAAAGCACTATTACAACCAACCAACCTTTAGTTTCTATTGAAAATGCTACAAAAGAAATAAAAAATAAGAAACACACCATTGTAGATAACGAAATAGATAACTTACTAGCGCAAGCAACAGAAAACATTGCTAGAGAAAGATCTAAAACCGTTAAAATACCAATAGACTATAACGGTTTACTTATAGCAGTAGAAGACAATATAGACGAAAGCTTTAGGGATAAAATTCTAAAAGCAGTAAAAAAAGGTTACAAAACAGTTAAGGAATCTGTTGCCGAACGTAACGATTAACAAAAAAATCATCAATTTAAAATCAATATCAACAACTGCTGATAGTACTATCGGCGTCAAAAAACGAACAATTATGAAAAAAATTACCAAGTACTTCGTCATTGCATTATTAGGTCTTTATGTTTCAAACGTTGCAGCACAAGAAACTAATGAAGCATTAGCTAACTCTAAAAAAGAGGAGCAAATAATCCTTTTAAAAGACAAAATAAGAGCGCACGAAAAAGACGCTTTAAAAATTGAAGTCGAAAAAATTAATGACCGTGTTATTAAAAAAGAAATAACATACGAACAAGGTGAAGATTTAAAACAAGAAGCTGCTAAAAAACGTGCTTTAAATATTGAAAACAGAATAGCTCTTTTTGAAAACAAATTAGCGTTCTACGAAAGAAACAACCTTTCCACTCCTTTCGATTTAGATGGAAATTTAAAAAGAAAAGAAATAGATCTCGGTTTTAAAGACTTAAACGACATAAGCAACTTTACAGGTATTACAGTTATCGATAGTGTAAAAACACACGTAAAATACGACACTCGTACTACCAACGAACTCCTGTTTGCTGGTGGTTACAACAATGCTATTGTAGATGGCGGTAGCTTAAAAAGCTCTCCTTACGACATCAATAAATCTGGTTTTATGGAAATAGGTTGGAACTGGAAAACAAGATTAGGATTGTCTGGAAACGCACCAAGAATTAAATATGGTCTTGCATTTCAAGTAAACCGATATCAACTTGAGGATAACAAAATTTTTGTTCAAAACGGAAATACAACAACACTAGAAACCTTTAGCGAAGACTTAAAACTGTCTGAACTAAGAATTACAAATTTAGTTGTACCTGTATACTTCGAATTTGGAAAAATGCGTAAAATTGAAAAACCAGATCGTGTACGTTACATTAATGATGGGAAATTTAAATTTGGTCTTGGTGGTTATGCCGGTTTAAGAACTGGCACTATGTTAAAACTAAAATACAAACAAGAAGGTGATAATGTAAAAGAAAAAATAAAACGCAACTACAATACTAATCCTTTTATTTATGGTGTTGGTGCTTATGTTGGCGTTGGTGATTACAGTTTGTATATGAAATATGATTTATCTGAAACATTTAAAAATGATGCTCTAAAACAAAACAACATCTCACTTGGTGTGAGAATGGATTTCGATTAATTTTTAACTGAATTAGTTAATTTAAAAAGCCGCTTCATATAACTTTGAAGCGGCTTTTGTTTATAAACTTATTTCATAAAATAAGTTTATAAAGCATAGATATTTTCAAAAACCTCTCGAAATATATTACATTTACAGCGTAATTCCGCGGAAGCGAAAACCCTTAAAAAATTGATATCAAAATCATCCATAGACCAAGTATACGAAACTGCTAGATTAGAGGAGGTTATTGGCGATTTTGTTAATTTAAAAAAAGCGGGAAGTAACTTTAAAGGTTTAAGTCCGTTTAGTGAGGAGCGCTCACCAAGTTTTATGGTATCGCCTGTTAAGCAAATATGGAAAGATTTCTCTACAGGAAAAGGAGGAAATGTAGTTGCATTTTTAATGGAACACGAACACTTTACTTATCCTGAGGCTATAAAATATTTAGCTAAAAAGTACAATATTGAAATAGAAGAAACCGAGCAATCTAACGAGCAAAAAGAAGCGCAAGACAAACGCGAAAGTCTCTACTTAGTTAGTGAATATGCTAACACTTATTTTAAACATATTTTACATAACACCGATAAAGGTAAAGCCATTGGTTTAAGCTATTTTAAGGAGCGTGGCTTTACAGATGAAACCATAAAAAAGTTTGAATTAGGCTATTGTACAGATGCATGGAGCGCTTTTACAGATGAAGCTTTAAGGAAAGGTTACAAGATGGAATTTCTTGCAGGAACCGGACTAACCATAGATAAAGGCGATAAGCAGTTTGATAGGTTTAAAGGGCGTGTAATGTTCCCAATACAAAGTATGAGTGGTCGTGTTTTAGGCTATGGAGGACGTATTTTAACCAACGATAAAAAAGCGGCTAAATACTTAAACTCTCCAGAGAGTGATATTTACCATAAAAGTAAAGTATTATATGGTATTTATCATGCAAAACAAGCCATTGCTAAAGAAGACAATTGTTATTTAGTTGAAGGTTATACAGATGTTATTCAGTTTCATCAAACAGGAGTTACTAACGTGGTATCTTCTTCTGGAACAGCATTAACAAGTGACCAAATAAGGTTAATAAACAGGCTTACCAAAAACATAACTGTTCTTTTTGATGGTGATGCTGCAGGACTGCGTGCCTCTTTAAAAGGTATCGATCTTATTCTAGAACAAGGCATGAATGTTAGAGTTTGCTCATTCCCTGAAGGAGAAGATCCGGATAGTTTTGCAAAAACGAATACATTAGAAGAGCTAAAGCATTATCTAGATGAAAATTCAAAAGACTTTATACAGTTTAAAGCTAATATTCTATTTGAAGATTCTAAAAACGATCCTATAAAAAAGGCAGATACTATTAGAGATATTATTAATAGTATTGCTAAAATTCCAGACCGTATTAAGCGTGAAGTTTACATTCAAGAATGTTCAAGAATTATGGATATTAGTGAAGGTGTTCTTTTTAGCACATTAGACCAGCTTACTCAAAAAGAAGCAAACAAAAGCAATAAATCTAGCCAAGAAAGACCACCAGAAGCTTTTGAGGTTATTAGGCATGAACAACCACCAGAAAAGGTAGACGTACAGTATATTTTAGAACGAAAAATTATAGAGATTCTTTTACTTTACGGTAATAAAACTGAAGATTTTGAAGATTTGGTTTTAAAAGAAAACGAAAGCGGAGCTCTTGTTTTAGAACCTGTAACACATGAAGCTAAAGTGTTTGAGAAAGTATTTTTAGACTTGCAAGACGATGAAATGGAATTCTCGAATCCGCAGTTTAAAGATATTTACTATAAAATTATAGAAACACTTAATCAAAATCCAGATTTCTCTTCAGAGCGTTTAATAAATACTGTAGACGCTAAAATTGGACATGAAATTACAAACATTTTAATGGAAGACGAACGTCATTTTCTATCCGACTGGGAACGAAAAGATATTTTTCCGAAACTTAAAAAAGATTCAGTTGCACAATTTGTAAGCGAAACGATTCTATGCTTGCGTTGCCATTTAATTGATAGAAAAGTTATTGGCTTCCAACAACAAACTCTAGAAAACAGAAACGAGGTTAATAGAAGTGTTTTAGAAGAAGTTAAAGACTATTCTGGATTAAAAATGTTACTGTCTAGAAAATTAAATCGCGTTTTATAATTGCATTGTATTAGATTGATTAACAAGATCAACTAAATTATCTACATTTAGTTTTTTCATTAATCGCGCGCGATAAGTACTTACCGTTTTCTCGTTAATTTCAAGTTCTTTAGCAATATCTTTATTACGTTTACCTGAAGCTAATAACTTTAAAACCTCTACTTCTCTTGTAGATAGTTTCTTGTAATAGGCACTCCCTTTTAAGCCTTTAGAGTTTTTATTTAAACGCTGCATTAACGTATCGCTTAAATACATACCGTCTTTATAAACTTTTAAAATAGCCTCTCTTAGTGTAATTATTCCTGCTGTTTTAGGAATAAAACCATCTGCTCCAGCTTTTATAGAACTAACGGCATAAACCTCTTCAGACTGGCCACTAAACATAATCACTTTTGTTTCTGGAAATTCACTTTTAATTCTCCTTAGTGCGGTAAGACCGTTAAGTTTAGGCAAATCGATTTCTGTTAACACAACATCAACAGGAGTACTTTTAAGGAATTCGAAGATAGCCTCTCCATTATCTACACTGCCCATAAACTTTATATCGCGCGTGGCGTTAAATACAAGTTCTAGACCTTTGCTTACAATAGGATGCTGATCAACCACAAGTAGCTTGACCATAGTATTTTTAAGTTTTTATTTTATTTTAAGTGGTTAGACTCAAAAAAAATTGATAATAGATAAATAAATAGCAGCGTAAAGATAAGGAATATTATAATATTTATAACTTTTACTTAAATTCATTAGGAATTTCGCAAATTGGAATAGGTATCATCTTGTGTTTGTTAGAGTTATTGTAATTTTTAAAGATTCTAAACACTTCCTTTTCTCTTCCTTCAAAATCATTTTCTGTCATACCATTCTCACTTTTTCGCATTGCCCATTCTAGTTCTGGATACGAAGCACCTATTTGATCTTCATCACTTCTGGTATCTCCAAAAAGACCATCACTTGGAGCTGCTTTCATAATTGAGCTTGAAACTCCTAAATACTCTCCAATAGCATAAACTTCACTTTTTAGTAAATCGGCAATAGGACTCAAATCCACTCCTCCATCTCCATATTTAGTATAAAAACCAACACCAAAATCCTCTACTTTATTACCTGTTCCTGCAACAAGTAAACCTAGCAGTCCTGCGTGATAATACAAGGTTGTCATCCTTAAACGTGCACGTGTATTTGCCAAGGCCATGTCTACAATTTCTTGTTTACCGTCAAGAGATACTTCTGTTTTAAACTCTTCGAAAACAGGCGTTAAATCTGTTCTTGTTTCGCTAACATTAGGAAATTGTGCTTTTAACAACTTAATATGTTCTTGTGCTCTAGATACATGGCTAGCTGCTTGATGAATAGGCATTTCTATACATAAAACATCTAAACCTGTTTTTGCACATAACATAGAAGTTACTGCAGAATCTATTCCTCCTGAAATTCCCACAACAAAACCATTAACTCTTGCGTTAAGAGCATAGTCTTTTAACCAATTAACAATATGATTTACTACTTTTTCTGTTTGCATTTTCTTAAGTATTTTAAACAAAGAATAGTACCTTTGCCTAACAAAAATAAAGCAAACACTTTAGGAATAAAAATGAAAAGCCTTTTGAAACCTATTTATTTTCTTCTACTCACCTTTTTAAGCATTCTTTCTTGCGGAAAAGAAGACAAAACTGAAACCGAAATTGCCAAAATAAACATCGATTTTACTATCGAACGTTTTGATAAAGCTTTCGCTGAAGCTAAGCCTGAAAACTTACCTAAACTGAAAGAAACGTTTCCTTTTATGTTTCCTAAAAAATATGATGATTCTTTTTGGGTTAACCAAATGGTAGACACATTACAACTTGAAATACAAAGTGAAGTTCTTAAAAAATTTAAAGACTTAAAAACGGAAACATCAGAAATAAAATCTTTATTTCAACATTTAAAATATTATTTTCCACAGTTTAAAACACCTAGATTAATTTCTGTAGCCTCAGATGTAGATTATAGAAACAAAGTTATTGTTACAGATACCATTGTAATTTTACCTTTAGCTAACTATTTAGGCAACGAGCATTACTTTTACCAAGGGATTCAAGAATATATTATAGAAGATTTAGAGCCTGAGTTTATGGCAGTAGATTTAGCAAATAACTATGCTAAACATTATACTTTTCAGCAAAGAAGAAAAACCTTTTTAGACGATTTAATTTACGAAGGAAAACTATTGTATTTTAAAGACAAAGTTATTCCTTTTAAAACAGATGCAGAGAAATTAAACTACTCTGAAGATGAATATAAATGGACACAAGCTAACGAAGAGTACATTTGGCGTTACTTTGTAGACAAAGAATTATTATATAGTACAGATTCAAAAATACCTGGTCGTTTTATTAATCCTGCTCCTTTTTCTAAATTCTATCTCGAACAAATCGATAGCGAATCTCCCGGAGAAATTGGCAAATATATTGGTTGGCAAATAGTCCGTTCTTATATGAATAATAACACAATACCATTTAAACAAATGCTTAATAAAAGCACCGAAGAAATATTTGATAACGCAAAATACAAACCAAAAAAATAATGGCAAATTTAAAATCTAAAATCACTTTAAACGTAGAATTAGACGAGAATAGAGTACCAGAAAAAATTAACTGGACAGCACAAGATGGTGGCATTACAAATGCTGAAGCTAAAGCGATGATGTTATCGGTTTGGGATAGCGAAGCGCAGGAATCTTTACGTATAGATTTATGGACAAAAGACATGCCTGTAGACGAAATGAAAGTTTTCTTTCACCAAACACTAGTTGCCATGAGTAGTACTTTTAATCGTGCAACTCAAGACGAAAAAATGACTGCCACAATGAAGGATTTTTGCGACTATTTTGCTGAAAAACTGGAAATAAATAAGAAGTAGATTTATTCTAATCCCGTATTGAATGATTTGCAATTAATGCGTTTCAGCTATTAAATACGTCTTTTATCTATTTGAGGATCTTTTTAACATTTAGATTTCATAAATTTAGTTTTTAAACCTAAAACTAAATTTATGAAAAAAATTACTTTATTATTTGCCTTCTTACTAGCAATGACTTTTACATCTTATGCTCAATGCAGTAGTATTGAAGGAGGAAACTATCCAGCAGGACTAATTAACATGGTAAATGATGGTTCTATACAGACGATAGCTACTGATAACTATGCAGCAGGAGAATATTCTGCTATATCATCTTTAATTATCGGAAATACTTATACCGTAAACGGAACGAACACTAATGGTATATACATTACTATTGCTGAAATAGACTGGAATGCTCCAGCTATTGGAGGCACCGTGTTGGGCAACGGAGCTAATTCTGTAACTTTTACTGCAACAACAACAGATATCATAATTCACTGGCATTTAGATGCAGCATGTGGCATATCTGGAACTGAAAACACATTAACAACAATTCAATGTACTAGTGCTACTTGTAGTTGTACAGCAACATCTGCACCTACTGCAGCTGCAACTCCTAGTCCTGTCGATACAGCTGTAGATGTACCTATTACTATTGATGATACAGATCCATCAGCCCCTGTTATTTCTGTTGGCCCATTTTCTTGGACAGATAATGGAGAAGCTACAGTTTACGATTTTAATATTGTTGGTGTTGGCACCGCTACAGGCGTTAGTAATCCTGTAACGATCAATTACACCTGGGAATATAATACAACTTATAGCTGGTCTGTTACCTCTACAAATTGTATTGGAACAACTACTAGCGCAATTTATTCATTTACTACAGAAGAAGACCCTTCATTATCTATAGAAGATTTTGTTAGAAATGATACTATATCACATTTCTATAATACAAACTCAAATGATTTAACTTTCAAATCATCAAACTTAGCATTTACTAATCTAGAAATATATAGTATTTTAGGACAACAAGTATTAAACAGAAAATTATCTCAAACCACAGAGACTATAAACCTATCTAATTTAACAGATGGAATTTATATAGCTAAAGTTAGTATTGATGGTAAAACTGAAACAATTAAATTTGTTAAGAAATAATATTTTTTAAAACAAAAAATAAAAAAAGCCTTACTGAAAAGTAAGGCTTTTTTTATTATGATTTATTCGCTAACTGCCCACAAGCAGCATCGATATCTTTACCTCTACTTCTACGCACATTAACCACAATACGATTACGTTCTAATTCTTGAATATAATTATTGATTGCAGCACTTGAAGCTTGTTGAAACTCCCCATCATCTATAGGATTGTATTCTATTAAATTAACCTTACAAGGCACATGCTTACAAAACTTAACTAAAGCATCTACATCTTCCATTCTATCGTTAATACCATCCCAAACAATATACTCGTATGTGATTTTACGTTCTGTTTTCTCATACCAGTACTCTAAAGCTTCTTTTAAATCTTTAAGCGGAAAGGTTTCATTAAAAGGCATAATCTTGGTTCTCACCTCATCTATTGCAGAATGTAGAGACACAGCTAAATTAAATTTAACTTCATCGTCTGCCATTTTCTTAATAATCTTAGGCACACCAGAAGTAGACACGACTATTCGTTTTGGCGACATCCCTAAACCTTCTGGAGATGTAATTTTATCTATAGACTTAATAACGTTATTATAATTCATGAGTGGCTCTCCCATTCCCATAAACACAATATTACTTAATGGTCTATTAAAATATAACTTACTTTCTCTGTCTATAGCAACTACCTGATCGTAAATTTCATCAGGATTTAAATTACGCATACGCTTTAAACGCGATGTAGCACAGAATTTACAATCCAAACTACAACCAACTTGGCTAGAAACACAAGCTGTTGTTCGTGTTTCGGTTGGAATAAGTACAGATTCTACAATTAATCCATCGTGTAATTTTACAGCATTTTTTACTGTACCATCGCTACTACGTTGCATAGTATCGACTTCGATATGATTAATTACAAAGTTATCTTCTAGCATTTGACGTGTCTCCTTAGAGAGATTTGTCATATCCTCAAAGGAATACGCACTCTTACTCCATAACCATTCGTAAACTTGATTGCCACGAAAAGCTTTGTCTCCTTCTTTTTCAAAAAAGTCTCTAAGTTGCTCTTTTGTTAATGCTCGTATGTCTTTTTTCTTATCTGCCATTTCATTTGCAAAAATAGAATAATTTAAGTTCTTAACTTAATGAGTGAAGCAAAACTAATAAATGAGTAAATATTCTATTTTAACTTTTACCTGCTCTTTTGAAGTAATAATGATTTGTTCCTTCATAAAAACCATAATTTAAATTAACAACTACAATCCTTCTTTTAAATTGTAAAAAATAGCTTTATCTAATTGTTCTTTTAAATAAGAAATAGCGTTATTACTTCTTTTTCCTGATTTGCAATAAACTACAATAGGTAAAGAAATATCAATTTCTTGAAATCGTTTTGATAACTGCCCTAAAGGAATATGCTGTCCTCCAATATGATATTCTTCTCTTTCAGAAACCTCCCTAACATCTAACAAATTATAATTTGTTTTGTTTTTATTTAATTCATCTAACGTGATTTCTTTAGTTGAAGTCATTCCGCAGAAAAAATCGTAATCTTTTTCTAAAGCTATAATTTCTGAAGCTTTATCTTTTTCAAAACCCAATATTTGCTGATTCAAACTTAAAGCATCAAATAATAACAGCTTATTGGTTAACACTTCTCCAATACCACAAATAATTTTAATGGCTTCATTGGCCTGTAGACTTCCTATAATACCTGGCAAAACACCTAATACTCCTATTTCTGAACAATTAGGAGAGGTTTCATGTTTTGGAGGTGTTGGATACAGACATCTATAAGTTGCGCTTCCCAAATAATTAAAGACACTAACTTGTCCTTCAAATTTAAAAATAGCGCCATAAACTAAAGGCTTGTTGGTAATTACTGCGGCATCATTTGTTAAATATCGCGTTGAAAAATTATCACTTCCATCAATTATAATATCATAATTAGTAAATAATGCAATCGCATTTTTACGTGTTAGTGCTTCGTTATAAGTATTAAAAAGCACAAACGGATTTAATTGAGATAATCGCTTAACAGCAGTTTCGGCTTTAGAAAAACCAATATCATCAATAGTATATAAAATTTGGCGCTGCAAGTTACTTTGGTCGACTACATCATGATCTATTATACCAATAGTCCCAACACCTGCCGCTGTTAAATATTGCAAAACAGGACAACCTAAACCACCTGCTCCAATGACTAAAACCTTTGCTTGCTTCAATTTTAATTGTCCCACTTCTCCTATTTCATTTAAAATAAGATGACGACTGTATTGCTTTCTTTCTTCTATGGTAAGGCTCATTATTTTTGTATTTCTTCAAAATGTTCCCAATCTTTCCAAACCACATCTAAGCCTTGACCTTTTAACATCTTTACTATGTCTTCTGTACTTCTTTCATCGGAAATTTCAAACTGCTCTAAAGATTGTGGTTCTACAGTATAACCTCCTGGATTTGTTTTTGATTCTGCACTAATTGAGGTTGCGCCTAAATTAACAATATTATTTCTAAATATTTCGTTTTCTCTTGTAGACATAGACAATTCTATATCTTCATCTAACAAACGAAAAGCACAAATTAACTGCACCAAATCACTATCGGTCATCTCTACTTTTGGCTCTAAACCTCCAGAATGCGGCCTTAATCTTGGAAATGAAATAGAGTACTTAGTCTTCCAATACGTTTTCTGCAAATATTTTAAATGCAAGGCTGTAAAAAAACTATCTGCACGCCAATCTTCTAAACCAAACAAAGCACCTAATCCAATTTTATGAACACCTGCTTTCCCTAACCTATCTGGCGTATCTAAACGGTAATTAAAATTAGATTTTTTTCCTTTTGGATGGTGTTTCTTATACTCTTCTCTGTGATATGTTTCTTGATATACCAATACGGCGTACAATCCGTTTTCAATTAACAACTCATATTCATCTTGATCTAAAGGCTGTACTTCTATAGTAATATTCGAGAATTGAGAACGTATTATTTTAATAGCGTTTTTAATATAATTGACGCCTACCGCCCTGTTGGCTTCACCTGTCACTAACAAGATATGGTCATAACCTTTATCTTTTAAAAATGCTACTTCTTTTAAAATCTCAGGATCTGTTAATGTGCGTCTTGGTATTTTATTAGTCATACTAAATCCGCAATACGTACAAATATTCTGGCACTCATTACTTAAGTACATTGGTGCATACATTTGTATGGTATTACCAAAGCGTTTTTTAGTAAGCATACTACTTTTCTGCGCCATTCGTTCTAAAAATGGTTTTGCAGCAGGAGAGATTAATGCTTTAAAATCTTCTAAATCAAGCTTTTCTTTTGCCAAAGCATTTTCTACCTCAACTGTAGTTTTACTAAAAATACTTTCTAATGTATTGTCCCAATTATAAGTATCGAAAAGTGCTATAAAATTTGCCATATTTTAGTTTAAGAAACTCGTTAACGGACTACTCGCTTCCGCTTTATTTTTAATAGGTGCTAGTTTGGCTTCAAAAGCCATTCTACCAGCTTCCACTGCCATTTTAAAGGCTTTTGCCATAGCTACCGGATTTTTAGACACTGCAATTGCAGTATTTACTAGCACAGCATCTGCACCTAATTCCATGGCATAAGCCGCATGCGATGGTGCACCAATACCCGCATCTACAATAACAGGCACATTGGATTGCTCGATAATAATCTCTAAAAAATCTTGTGTTTTTAATCCTTTGTTACTTCCTATTGGAGCTCCCAATGGCATAACACATTGCACTCCCACATCTTCTAATCGCTTACACAATACAGGATCCGCATGAATGTAAGGCATCACTACAAATCCCAATTTTACTAATGCTTCTGCTGCTTTTAAAGTCTCTATAGGATCTGGTAATAAATATCTAGGATCTGGATGAATTTCTAATTTAACCCAATTAGTTCCTAAAGCTTCTCTTGATAATTCTGCTGCAAAAATGGCTTCTTTTGCGGTTCTAACACCAGATGTGTTTGGCAATAAATTAATATGTGCATGTTTTAAATGCCTTAAAATATCATCTTCATTATTTTGAACATCTACTCTTTTTAAAGCCACAGTTATAAGCTCACTTTCGGAAGCCAACAAAGCTTCTTTCATTACTTCTGAAGCGCTAAACTTTCCTGTTCCAGTGAATAGTCTAGAGGTAAATTCTTTATCTGCTATTTTTAATATTTTATTCATTTTTACTTTTTTGAATCTATGTTAGATTAAGAATACTTATGCTTTTACTTCTGATGAACTTAAGATTTCATGAAACTGAGAAATACTTACAAAATCTTTAGTTATTGTTCCCGAAACTGCTATTCCGTATACACCTGTTTTTATAATTGCCGAAACATCTTCCATACAAATACCACCAATAGCGATTATAGGTGTGTCTTTTTCTAGCTTATCTATTAACTGCTTGTAACCTTCGATACCCAAAACTGGACTTAAATTCTTTTTAGTTTCTGTAAATTGAAAAGGCCCTAAACCAATATAATCCACTCCTTTTTCTATTAAAACT
The DNA here is from genome assembly GCF_947500605.1 of uncultured Lacinutrix sp. GTDB lineage: Bacteria > Bacteroidota > Bacteroidia > Flavobacteriales > Flavobacteriaceae > Lacinutrix. The sequence continues at coordinate 43,961 of NZ_CANMSJ010000004.1, forward strand.
TTACAATCTTCTAAAGTATTTGAAGTACCACCAATTATAAACTGCTCACCCAAATAGGCTCTAACAATTAACGGACATGCATCTGTTTTTCCTAAATGAACACCATCTGCATTTACGGCTTTAGCAATTTTATAATGATCGTTTATTATTAGTTTTACATTAAATTGACTGGTAATTTCTCTAGCTTTTTCTGCAGTTTCTAAAATAGTTTCTATTGCCATATCTTTTAAGCGAAGCTGTACTAATTCGGCTCCGTTTGCACATGCTTTTTGTATGTTTCCTAAATGGTCTTGCGATGTTTTACCTTGAGAGATATAATGTAACTTACTCAGCATTTTCTATATATTTATGTGTTCCTAGCAAAGTTTTATTTGAATTTAAAAACTGTTCTGTATACCATTTCACATTTTTACAAGCATCTTCTATGTTCATTCCTTTTTCTAAATTAGAAGCCAATGCTGACGATAAAACACAACCACTTCCATGCTTTTGAAAAACGGTTTCTGTAATTGGCGGAATATTTAGTTTTACTATTTTACTATAATAGACTTCGTCCCATCCTTTTTTATCTGTTCTATGACCTCCTTTTAAGTAGATATTTGTTCTTTCTGAAATAAAACCGATAGTGTCTTCTATAGATTTCTCTGGAAACAAGGTTTCAATCTCTACGTAATTTGGTGTGATAAAATCACAACTTTTTAAGACTTCTTCTAAAACTTTTAAATCTTGTTTATTATGAAAACTAAAACCTGCACTTGCTTTTAAAACAGGATCTAGTACTATTTTTATAATTGGATTCAGCTTTTTTAATGTTTGAATAACGTCCAATAAAACGTCCCAAGATTGGATGATTCCTATTTTCACTACAGCAATTGAAAACCGTTGAAACAATAGTTCTATCTGATTTAAAATGATTTCTTTTCCAATCCAAATACAATCTTTAAAATCTATATCGTTTTGAACAGTAACCGCTGTACACACAGACAAACCGTACAAACCATGAGCTTCAAATGTTTTAATATCTGAAGTAATTCCGGCGCCACTCGATGGATCTAAACCTGCTATTGTTAAGATGTAGTTTTTATTATTCATTTTAATTGGTACAGTTTATTATACTTTCCGGTCTCTTTTTCTTGTGTTAAAGATTACTCATTTATTCTATTTTATTAAATAGAAATTCGTGAGTGCTACACAATTGCAGTAGCATCTTTTTGCTGTCAGTTCGAGTGAATTCATGTAGTGTAACGTAATAAATTTGTATCCAGAACAAGCAAAAGATATAATGGAAAGCTCGACCACGCTTTTTTTTCAAAGCGTGGGAACTTCCTAATAATTTTACAAATAGACTTCAGATCCTTTTTCTTTAAACTCTTTAGATTTCTCTTCCATTCCTTTTGCAATAACCTCGTTATCTACGATATCGTTAAGTGCAGCAAAATCACGAACTTCTTGAGAAATTTTCATTGAGCAGAATTTTGGTCCGCACATAGAGCAAAAATGAGCGATTTTAGCACCAGCGGCAGGCAAAGTTTCATCATGATATTCGAGAGCACGTTCTGGATCTAAGCCTAAATTAAACTGATCTTCCCAACGGAACTCAAACCGCGCCATACTTAATGCATTATCTCTGTGTTGCGAACCTGGATGGCCTTTTGCTAAATCGGCAGCATGCGCAGCCAATTTATACGTCACCACACCAACGCGTACATCTTCTTTATTTGGTAAACCTAAATGCTCTTTTGGTGTTACGTAGCACAACATGGCGCAACCGTACCAACCTATCATTGCGGCTCCAATACCAGAAGTAATATGGTCATAACCCGGAGCAATATCTGTAGTTAATGGGCCTAAAGTGTAAAAAGGAGCTTCGTCGCAAAGTTCTATTTGCTTCTCCATATTTTCTTTAATCATGTGCATTGGCACATGTCCTGGTCCTTCTATAAAACACTGTACTTCGTGCTTGCGTGCAATTTGCGTAAGTTCTCCTAAGGTTTCTAACTCTGCAAATTGTGCTTCGTCATTGGCATCTGCAACAGAACCTGGACGTAGGCCGTCTCCTAAAGAAAAGGCAACATCGTACTGTTTTAAAATTTCGCAAATGTCCTCAAAATGTGTGTATAAAAAACTTTCTTTATGGTGTGCTAAACACCATTTTGCCATAATAGATCCGCCACGAGAAACAATACCAGTAACACGTTTTGCCGTCATTGGCACATAACGCAATAACACACCTGCGTGAATGGTAAAATAATCGACACCTTGTTCGGCTTGCTCTATTAATGTATCACGGAAAATCTCCCATGTTAAGTCTTCGGCAACACCATTTACTTTTTCTAATGCTTGGTAAATTGGTACGGTACCCACTGGCACTGGAGAGTTACGGATAATCCACTCGCGAGTTTCGTGAATATTTTCTCCAGTAGATAAATCCATAATATTATCTGCTCCCCAACGGCAAGCCCACACTGCTTTTTCTACTTCTTCTTCTATTGAAGAGGTAACGGCAGAGTTTCCAATATTCGCATTTATTTTAACTAAGAAGTTTCTACCTAAAATCATAGGTTCGGCTTCTGGGTGGTTAATATTTGAAGGAATTATTGCACGACCTCTCGCAACTTCCGACCTTACAAATTCTGGTGTAATTTTATCTGGAATAGAAGCACCAAAGTGTTCGCCTTTGTGTTGCTTTCTAATCTCTGTCATTTCATCTATTCGTTGGTTTTCTCGAATAGCGATATACTCCATTTCTGGTGTAATTAGTCCTTTTTTTGCGTAATGTAATTGGGTTACATTTTGACCTTTTTTAGCTCTTAGCGGATTCTTTAATAACTTAAAACGCATGTGATCTAAACTAGCATCGTTTAAACGCTCGTTACAATATTCTGAAGAGAATGATGCTAATTCCTCTACATCACCACGTTCTTTAATCCAAGATTCTCGAATTCTTTCGATACCACTATGTACATCTATTGCTTTGTCTGGATCTGTGTAAGGCCCAGAAGTATCGTAAATAGTTACGGGCTCGTTAGGTGTTTTCTTTTTTGTCATTGAGTCTACCGTATCACTCAGTGTAATTTCACGCATAGCAACTTTAATTTGCGGGTGAATTTTTCCGTTGACATAGATTTTCTTAGAATTCGGAAACGGATGTCTTGTAATACCGTTTTGCTTTGGAGCTGTGTCTTTGTTCTTCATTTGATAATTGGTTTCCTTTTAAAATAAAAATCATCCTCCTTGAGTCGATTTTATAATTAAAATATCATCATTATTGTGAAGTAATCGTGAAGACCAATCTGTTTTTTTTACCACAGTATTATTTATAGCAATAGCAATTCCGTTTGTTTGAATTTTTAAATTTTCAACAAACTCTTGTAATGTTACGTGTTCTAAAATGTGGTGGTCTTCTTGGTTTACTTTTATAGTAATCATATTTATAAAATATTACTGTAAACCAAAATGGTAGTATTTCGATGTCTTATCGAACATAACTTTTTCCTACGTTGGTATTAACCAAATCAGGTTCTAAGGATGTTTCTCAAACTAATTTAATAGCTACTCCTAAAGTTTACACCTCAAATATAGAAGATTATTTACGACTTCCATACGCTTTTGAATTTATTTTTGAAATCTCTTTTTTTGGAAAAACATATTTTAACTAAAATCTATTTCTATAAAAATGAAGCAAATTGAAGTCATAAAAAAAAGGGACTCATAATTGTTTTCCAATTACGAATCCCTTTTATTACACACATAACTAGGTGTGCAAGACTATTATAAACTTAATAGTTTAGCAACTCTTCTATCTTAGTTTTTACTTTTTCTATTGAAGGAATCATTGTTTGCTCTAAAGTAGAATTTAATGGTATTGCAGGCATATTTTCACTACCAATAGTCATTACTGGCGCATCTAAATATTTAAAACATTCTTCTTGAATTTTTCCAGATAATGCTCTTGCAAAACTATTGTTTGAAGGCTCCTCTGTTACAACAAGACACTTTCCTGTTTTCTTAACCGATTTCATAATCGTGTCTTCATCTAAAGGATATAAAGTACGTAAATCAATCACTTCTATTTGGTCTTGCATCCCTAATTCTTCTGATGCATTCATTGCCCAATGCACTCCCATTCCGTAAGTAACAATAGTTAATGTCTCTACATTTTCTTGCTTCCAAATTTCTTGTAAAACCCAGGCTTTACCAAAAGGCAATACATAATCTTCGCTCGGCTCAACAGATGTTGCACCTTGCGTTCCTGGTACTTTAGACCAATATAAACCTTTGTGTTCTAAAATTACAACTGGATTAGGATCGTAGTAAGCTGCTTTCATTAAACCTTTTAAATCTGCTCCATTACTTGGATACGCTATTTTAATACCACGAATATTTGTAATTACAGATTCCACTGAAGATGAATGGTAAGGTCCTCCACTTCCATAAGCACCAATTGGCACTCTAAGAATCATAGAAACCGGCCATTTACCATTAGATAAATAACAACTTCTACTGACTTCTGTAAATAACTGATTTAAGCCAGGCCAGATATAATCGGCAAATTGAACCTCAACAATTGGTTTTAATCCAACAGCAGACATACCAACTGTAGAACCGACAATAAAGGCTTCTTGTATTGGTGTATTGAACACACGATCGTCTCCAAATTTTTGTGCTAACGTTGCTGCTTCTCTAAAAACACCACCAAGTCTTCCACCAACATCTTGCCCATAAAGTAAACATTCTTTATGCTTTTTCATCAGTTCTTCTACTGCGAATAAAGCACAATCTACCATAACTACTTTCTCTGCACCTTCTGGTGAACGTGTTCCTTTTTCCTCGGTAATTGGTGTTGGTACAAAATCGTTTGTAAATAAATCTTCAGGTTTTGGATCTTCGGCTAATAATGCTCTTTCAAAATCTGATTGTACTTTCGCTTTCGCGGAATTTTCAATGTCTAAAACGTCTTGTTCTGAAAATCCTGCATCTAGTAATTGTTTTTTAATAACTGGATAAGGATCACGAGAACGTGCCTCTTCTAAATCATCGCGATACCATTCCATTCTTACACCAGAAGTATGGTGATTTAACAACGGTACTTTTGCGTGTACTAAAAATGGTCTACGCTCTGTACGAATGGTTTCTATTACTTTCTCTAATGCTTCGTAACTTTCTGTAAAGTTTGCTCCATCTATTGAGATCGCCTCTAAACCTTTAAATCCAGCTGCATATTCGAAAGCATTTTGCGCTCGCGTTTCTGCTGCATTGGCACTAATATCCCAACCGTTATCTTGTACTAAATATAAGATTGGCATTTGCTTTAATGCTGCCATTTGGAACGCTTCTGCTATTTCTCCTTCGGTTACAGATGCGTCTCCTAAAGAACATACCACGAATGGCAAATCTTTAAGTGTTTTATCGTCTAAACCTTGTAATTCTTTATACTGCATTCCCATAGCAACTCCTGTTGCTGGAATGGTTTGCATTCCTGTTGCCGAGGATTGGTGTGGAATTTTTGGCTTATCGCCATCCTTTAAACTTGGATGCGAATAGTATGTTCTTCCTCCAGAAAATGGATCGTCTTTTTTAGCTAACAATTGCAACATTAAATCGTAAGGCTCTAAACCAAAAGATAATAACATAGCATCGTCTCTGTAATATGGAAATGCATAATCTTGAGGTAATAATTGTAAACCTAAAGCTATTTGAATGGCTTCGTGTCCACGAGATGTTGCATGTACGTATTTTGAAACTTGTTTAAAATTAGCTTCGTATAATTCTGCCATAGCTTTTGCTGTGCAGAGTTTTGAAAATCCTTTTTCTAGTGTTTCTTTTTTCATAATTGTCATTCCTGCGTAGGCAGGAATCTATTTTTTAAATTCTCTAACATTTTGGATTCCTGCCTTCGCAGGAATGACAAAACGTTAGGTCAGTTCGAGTGAAATTGCTTTTTCTGCAATTTTGTATCGAGAACTTTTATTGCTTCTCGATACAATTTGCTCATGCTTCACAAATCACTCGAAGTGACACTATTGCTTATTGCACGGTAATTTCCGCGTTAGTGATTGAACGGTCTGTTTGAGCTCCTTTTTGTTTTTCTCAAAAAGAGCGAGTAGTGAAAGCGCGACCCTTGTGGTAACGCCCAAATGACTCTAAGCTTTAATCATCCATCCAAATTTATCTTCAACCTTTCCTGTTTTTATATCATTTAAGGTGTTATTTACTTCTAAACCAACTGGGCTTTCGTTAGAGACATGAATGGTTTCGCCTTCTAATCCGATTTCTTGAATGTAAGCGATACCAACGGCTGTACCTGTACCGAAGGCCTCTTCTAATGTTTTATTTTTTGATGCTTCTTGAACCTCATCGATTGTGATGGCGCGTTCTATAACCTCGTAACCTTTATCTCTTAAAACGTCGATAACACTCATGCGCGTGATGCCGTCTAATATAGAACCGTCGCGTTTTGGTGTGATGAATTTACCATCTATTTTAAAGAAAATATTCATGGTTCCTACTTCCTGAATATATTTATGTTCTACTGCGTCTAGCCACAATACTTGATCGTAACCTTTTGCTTTTGCTAATTCTGTTGGACGAATGGCTGCTGCGTAATTACCTGCTGCTTTTGCTTCTCCTGTTCCTCCTGCTGCTGCACGTATGTATTGTTTTTCGGCCCACAATTTAATACGATTACTAAAAAATGGTCCTGCTGGAGATGCCATAATTATAAACTTGTAATGGTTTGCTGCACGCATACCAATAAATGGCTCGTCGGCATACATGAATGGTCTTAAGTATAATGCGCTTCCGTCTGTTGGTGGAATCCAACTACGCTCGATATCTACTAATTGTTTTAATCCTTCTACGAATAAGTCTTCTGGAAAATTAGGCATTCCCATTCTATCTGCACTTGTATTTAATCGTGCTGCATTTTTATCTGCTCTAAATAACATTGGGTTTCCATCTGCATCTACGGTTGCTTTCATGCCTTCGAAAATAGCTTGTCCGTAATGTAAAGCCATTGCTGCTGGATGTGTTGGAATCATTCCCATTGGGATTATTCTTGGGTTTACCCATGTGCCATTATCGTAATCACAAATAAACATGTGATCTGTGAATGTTGTGCCTAATGGTATGTTGTTGAAGTCTATGTTTGCGACTTTAGATTCGGTTACTTTTTGTATTGATATGTTGTGGCTCATGTTTTGCTGTCATTCCTGCGTAGGCAGGAATCTATTTAATTTATTATTTCATAGTGGATTCCTGCCTTCGCAGGAATGACAAATGATTTATATTTCTCTATTAGTATCAAATTGTTCGAAATAATCGGCTACTCTTCTTACAAAACTTCCTCCTAAGAATCCGTCTACTACGCGATGATCGAAAGAGAGCGATAAGTACATCATGCTACGAATAGCTATTTCGTCTCCTTTCTCAGTAGTGATAACTTCTGGTCGTTTTTTGATTATTCCTAATGCTAAAATGGCAACTTCTGGTTGATTGATTATTGGTGTTCCCATGACACTACCAAAAGTTCCTACGTTAGAAATTGTGAAGGTGCTGCCTTTTATATCGTCTCCTGCTAGTTTGTTTTCTCTAGCTTTTCCTGCTAGTTCGTTTACGTTACTCGCAATCTCTTTTAAATTTTTAGTATCTGCATTTTTTACTACTGGAACTATTAAATTCCCACTTGGTAATGCTGTTGCCATACCAATATTAATATCTTCTTTTACAATAATGTTATTACCATCTACAGAAGCATTAATGTTTGGAAAATCTTTTACTGCTTTCGCTACAGCTTCTACAAATAATGGTGTGAAGGTTAAACGTTCGCCATACTTTTCTTGAAAGGCAACTTTGTTTGCGTTTCTCCAATTTACCATATTCGTCATGTCTGCTTCTACATAAGCAGTAACGTGAGGCGATGTATGTTTTGAGTACACCATGTGATCTGCAATCATTTGGCGCATTCTGTCCATTTCGATTACTTTCCCTTTGCCTTTATCGAAGTTTAATTGTGGAATTCTATAGGCTGTTGGATCTTTTTCGGCTACTGGTTGTGCGAATTTGTACGGTCGTCCTTCGTCTATATATTGAAACACATCGCTTTTACGAAGTCTGCCTTCGTTTCCTGTTGCAGGAATACGTGCTAACTCTTCAAAACTAATGTGGTGTTCTTTTGCTATTTTTATAATTAATGGCGAAAAGAAGGTGTTACTGTTTGATGTTGAAAATGAAGTTGAAGACGAAACTGCTTGAACTGGTTTTGGTCTTTTTACTTCTTTTTTATTTTTTTGAGGTTCTTCGTTATCGCTTTTAACAACATCCTTCTTGTTTGAAGATTTTACTTCTTCTGAAACTTCAAGAATTGCCATAACTTCACCAACAGGCACAACATCTTTTGCTTGAAACATTGTTTTTACTAAAGTTCCTGCTGCTGGTGCTGGCACTTCGTTATCAACCTTATCTGTTGCTACTTCTAGTATAATATCTCCTTCTTCGAAAGAGTCTCCTTCTGATATTAACCAATTGATAATTGTTCCTTCGGTTATACTTTCGCCCATTTTAGGCATTTTCAATTCAAAATTCTTCAAGCTAGATGTGTTTTTATTTCAAGAAATAAAGGTAAGTTATAATAGAATTTACAATTGTTAAAAACTTAAAAATTAAATCTAATAAGAATTATATTCTTTTATTATAAATAAATAAAGATTATTTTTCTTTTATAACTACATTTGAAGCTATTTAAAACATTATATGCTTTATGCCACATGCTCTTGATAAAATTGACACGCAAATTTTAAACATTCTCCAAACAGATAGTAATAGAACGACAAAAAGTATTGCTAAAGAACTAGGCATGACAACGTCACCTATTTTTGAGCGTATTAAAAAACTAGAAAAAGAAGGTTATATAAAAAAATATGTAGCCGTTTTAGACAATAAGAAAATAGGGTTAAAACTCACCGTATTTATAGGTATCACTTTGCAAGGTCATACTAGAAGCTATTTAGAAAAGTTTGTAAAAGAAATAAACAACTTTCCAGAAGTTGTAGAATGCCACAGAGTGAGTGGGAATTTTGATTATTTATTAAAACTAGTAGTTGAAGATATCGAGGCTTATGAAACGTTTATTATAACTAAACTTACACTACTTCCTTACCTTGGAAATGTACAGAGTTTAATTACGCTCTCTACTGGAAAAGAGACAAATGTGATTGATTTGAGTGGTGTTTTGTAACTACAATCATTGAATTAAAATTCTAGTAAAAAATTTCTCAATACAATTCCGATAAAAAAATCGGAATCACTCTAAGTGACAGCACCTTATTTTTTAAATGTATCGCGAAGTGTTTTATAAACATCATCCTGCATTTTCATATCCTCAGGCACTTCTCTTAACGGTTCTACAGCTTTTAAGCTCTCGTGGCAATCTGTTGGTAGTTGCTGATATAATTGTGTTCCTTTTGTTTTCCAAGCAATCATCTCGTCACTTACCTGCTTAATAACTTTTGCAGGATTACCAACGACTAAACTACGTTTAGGAATTTTGGTTTCTGCTTTTACAAATGCCATTGCTCCTACTATGGATTCGTCACCAATCTCGGCATCGTCCATAATTACTGTGTTCATTCCAATTAAGCAATTTCTACCCAAATTCGCACCATGAATAATAGCACCATGACCAACGTGTGCACTTTCTTTAAGCGTGATAGATTTACCTGGAAACATATGCACAGTACAGTTTTCTTGCACGTTTACACCGTCTTCTAAAATAATTTGTCCCCAATCTCCACGAATGGCTGCTCCTGGACCAATATAACAGTTTTTACCAATAATAACATTTCCTGTTACTGCTGCTAATGGATGTACGAAGCTAGATTCGTGAACAACTGGTGTATAACCTTTAAAACTGTAAATCATAATTTTATTAATAATCATTAAACTGTTAAATACTCATAAAAATGACAAATAAACGTAAGGTTTTGTATATTTAAACCTACTACTCCCAAATAAACATATCAAATTATGAATCACACAACATCATCTTATACTATACAAAAAGAGGACATCCCTCAATTAAAATTTTCTAAAACTGAAATTTTAAATACCGCTAAAAAAAGAAAATTAAGATCCCATTATTTAGAGCGTGCCTCACAACTAGGCAACTTATTAAAAACTAAAGTGAAAATTTATTTTATAGATAGCACTAATAAATTGATAAGTGTAAACACAACTATTTGGGCTGTAACTTCTAATTTTGTTGTTTTAAAACAAGGAATTACAATCCCAAAACATAGTATTATTTACATAGAGTAAATTCAATTTTATTTAAATCCTTTTAGTTTTTCTTTTGTAAAATCTGAAAGCACCAATCTACCACTAGTTTGAGCGCGTTCTGCTAAAAGTGAATCCCAATCGTCTGTGCCTTGCCAGAATACCTTTTTCATTTCTAGCATAGCCTCAGTATTGTAAGTACATAAATGTTCTGCTGTTGTTTTTACAGCTTCATCTAACATTTCTGTGCTTTCATAAACTTGGGTAAACAATCCTTTTTGTTTTGCCCATTCTGCAGGATAAAACGTATTTGCATCTATTGCTATTTGCGACATTGCGCTTAATCCCATTTTACGCTCAATCGCTGGTCCTACTACAAATGGTCCAATACCAATATTTAATTCACTCAGTTTAATAGCTGCGAATTTTGAAGCCATACAATAATCTGTTGATGCAGCTAAACCAACACCACCACCAACAGTTTTTCCTTGAATGCGTCCAATAATAAATTTCGGACATTTACGCATCGCATTAATCACGTTTGCAAAACCAGAAAAGAATACTTTTCCTGTTGCTGCATCGTTGATATTTATTAACTCTTCGAAACTTGCACCAGCACAAAACGTTCTATCTCCTCCACTTTTTAAAACAACCACTTTAATAGCGTCGTTTGTTCCAGCATCTGTAATGCTTTGCGCTAATTTTGCTAATACATCTCCAGGTAACGAGTTATGTGCAGGATGAAAGAATTCTATATATCCTACTTCGTTTTCTATATCTAATTTTACGTATGGTGTGTTCATGTTATTTATTCTTTTGTCATTCCTGTGAAGACAGGAATCTATTTTATATTATAACTTTCTATTGTGGATTCCTGCCTGCGCAGGAATGACAAACTATATTAATCCGAATTGTTCGAAATGATGATTTAAATGTTTTCGTTCTAACAAATACGATTCGTATTTATTCAATTCTCCGAAAACTAAATTCTTTAATTTAGCCTCAGGATTTTCTTTAAAATATTCTAAATACTTTTCGCGTTGTGTTTTAAACTTATCTATAGCTGTAGCTAGATCAGGATGCTTTAATGCGTCTAAAGTATCTTTTTCTAATTGAGGAAATTGAGAGTTTTTTGGAAACTTATCAAAGTTCCATAAACTATTATGGACTTTATCTAAAATCTTTTCTGGCGTTGCTATTTCAAAATCTTGAATCTCTCCTGATGCAATTTTATAAGTGTATTCTAAATGCTCAATCATATGCTGAGGTGTCATAATTCCCCATTTAGGTTTTGCATCTTCTTTTAATACATAAAGACATTCGCTTATTTTATCCTCAGTCATTTCAGTTAAAACTTCTTGCTTTTTCTGAACCATAGTTAAGACTGTTGCGAATGCTACTTTCTCATCGGTATTAGCATCAAAAATTTCGGCATACCATTTTACAATTCCGCTTGGATGTTCCGCTGAAGCGACATCTCTATCTACTTTTTGCTTACAAGTAAGTCTTACATAAATCGTATCGTTGTGATATAATGGTCTTAAAAATCTACATTCTTCTAATCCGTAATTCGCAGAAACTGGTCCCTTGTTAGGGTATACAAATAATCCTGCTGCAGCTGAAATAATGAAATAACCATGTGCAGTTCTTTGTTCAAAAATACTTCCTTCTAAAGATGTAATATCTGTATGCGCATAGAAATGATCCCAAGTTACATTTGCAAAATTGATAATATCTGTATCTGTAAATGTACGTCTATGGGTTTTCATAGACATTCCTGGTTGAATATCTTCCCAATGGTATTTAAATGGATGCATTTCTGCTTCCTTATATTTTGCGTTTTGCTGGTAAATTCCAGTAATTTCTGTAATTGTAGTTGGCGAACCTTGGATTGCTGTACGTTGTAAATAATGTTTTATTCCACGCATTCCTCCCATTTCTTCTCCTCCTCCAGCACGTCCAGGACCTCCATGAACTAAATATGGTAATGGCGAACCATGACCTGTACTTTCTTTAGCCATATCGCGATTAACCACCATAATACGACCGTGATGAGATGCTGCATTAACTACATACTCTTTAGCAATTTTATCGTCATTTGTGGCAATTGAAGATACTAACGACCCTTTACCCATTTGAGCTAATAGAATAGCTTCATCTAAGTTTTTATAAGGCATAATGGTACTTACTGGACCAAAGGCTTCACGTTCGTGAATTATTGTATTTTCAAAAGGATGATCAGAACGTAATAAAATCGGGCTAATAAAAGCGCCTTTTTTAGCATCTGCTCCAATGGTGTTTATTTCATCTAAACTTCCATAAACGATTTGTGCTTCTTTAGATAAATCATTTACTGAGTCTCTAACTGCTTGCACTTGTTGATGACTTACCAAAGATCCCATTCTAACTTCTTTCAATCTTGGATCTCCAATAGTTACTTTGTCTAAAGCTTTTGATAATGCCGTTTGCACATCTTCTACTAAATTTTGCGGAACAATAATTCTACGTATTGCAGTACATTTTTGTCCAGCTTTAACCGTCATTTCTTTTCTTACTTCTTTAATAAACAAGTCGAATTCTGGTGTTCCAGGAACGGCATCTTCTCCTAAGATGGATGCGTTTAAAGAATCGGCTTCCATTGTAAATGGCACAGATTCTTGTATTAATTGTGGATGTGCTTTTAGTAAGCGTCCTACTTTTGCTGAACCGGTAAATGTTACTACATCTTGAGACTCTACAGTGTCAAGAATTGTTTTTACGGTTCCGTTTATAATTTGTAGTGCACCTTCTGGTAAAATACCGGAAGCGATTATTTCTTTTGCTACAGCTTCAGCTAAATAAGAAGTGGAAGGTGCTGGTAAAACTACAGCAGGCACTCCAGCCATCCAGTTTACTGCACATTTTTCTAACATTCCCCAAACTGGGAAATTGAATGCATTAATATGTACTGCTACTCCTTTTTTAGGCACCATGATATGATGCGCCATAAAACGTCCGCCACGAGATAAATCGATAGCATCACCTTCTACGTGATATGGTTGATTTGGGAATAGTTTACGTAATGAAGCATTAGCGAATAAATTCCCAAAACCACCTTCGATGTCTATCCAACTATCTACTTTGGTTGCTCCAGTTCTATAACTTAATTCGTAAAATGAATTTTTCCTTTTCGTAAGATATAATGCTAAACTTTTAAGCATGTTACCACGTTCTTGGAAAGTCATTTTACGAAGGACTTCTCCTCCTTTTGTTCTTCCGTAGTTTAGAATTTCTGGTACGTCTAAACCCTCAATAGCGATGCTAGTAAAAGCTTCGCCAGTAACTGCATCTAGAATTGGTGTACCTTCTTCTTTACCTGTTGTCCATTGTCCTTGAACGTAATGCTGTATTTTATTCATCATTTTTACTTTATAGTGGATTCCTGCCTGCGCAGGAATGACAAAACTTTATTTTTTACTACAACTAAGAATTATCATTAACCTTAGCAGCTAAGTGCGTTAGGGATTGAGGCATTTGTTGAAGCTCTTTTTTGTTTTTCTCAAAAAAAGCGACTGCCGAAAGCCTGACCTTTAGGTAACGCCCAAATTATTTTACTTACTTACATTTTCAATAATTGCTGCATAACCTTGACCAACACCAATACACATAGTAATCAACGCATAACGCTTGTTGGTTTCTTGCAACTCTAAAGCTGCTGAAAAAGCGACTCTTGCACCTGTTACACCAAGCGGATGACCAATAGCAATTGCTCCTCCATTTGGATTTATTCTTGGATCGTTATCGGCTAATCCCCAAGCGCGAATACAAGCCAAAGCTTGTGCAGCAAAGGCTTCGTTAAGCTCGATAATATCCATATCGTCCATTGTTAAACCTGCTTTTGCCAATGCTTTATTTGAAGCTTGCACTGGTCCAATACCCATAATTCTTGGCTCGACACCAACCACTGCAGAACTTACTATGCGTGCTAATGGTTTTAAATTGTATTTTTTTACTGCGTCTTCACTTGCTATAATTGTTGCTGCTGCTCCATCGTTTAACCCTGAAGAGTTTCCGGCTGTTACGCTTCCGCCTTCTTTTTTAAAGGCTGCTCTTAGTTTTCCTAAAACTTCTAAAGATGATGTTGGTTTTATAAACTCGTCTTTTGAAAATTGTATTGGATCTTTTTTACGTTGTGGAATTTCTACAGTAACAATTTCTTTTGCTAATCTTCCGTTCTCTTGTGCCTTGGTTGCTTTTTGCTGACTCCAAAGTGCGAACTTATCTTGATCTTCTCTTGATATATTATATTTTTCTACAAGATTTTCGGCAGTGTTCCCCATCCCATCTGTTCCATACATTTGCTGCATTTTAGGATTGATAAAACGCCATCCAAAAGTAGAATCATACATTTTAGAATCGCCTCCAAATGCTGATGATGGTTTTGCCATAACGTATGGTCCACGCGTCATGTTCTCGACTCCTCCAGAAATAAAGACGTCTCCATCTCCTGCTTTTATGGCACGATTTGCATGAATTATTGCTGATAATCCAGAGCTACATAAACGGTTTACTGTTTCTCCTGGTACTGTGAATGGCAATCCTGCTAATAGTGATGACATTCTCGCAACGTTACGATTGTCTTCTCCTGCTTGATTGGCGCAACCCATAATAACATCGTCGTAAGCTTCCTTTGGAATACTTGGGTTTCGTTTTACGATTTCTGAAATTACTAATGCTCCTAAATCGTCTGTTCTTACAGCAGATAATGTGCCTTTGTAGTTTCCTATTGGTGTTCTAATACCGTCTATTATGTATGCTTCTTTCATAATTATTTTAATTTAGCAGAAAACGCTGCTTTTTGAATCAAATCTAAATACTTATTCTCTTTATTTTTTTCAAAATAAGAAGTAATCATAATTGAAGATTCTTCATCATTTTCTTTACAATAAATGAACATGATATATACTTCTCCTTCTCTCTCTAAGCTACTTTTAATAAAAAGCATCTTTTTACCATCTTCATGAGTCACTTCTCCTTTATCTAGTATTGTCATACCAGCTTTTGCCTTCTGATTTTCTAAATCTTTTTTCATATCCTCATAAGAAGAAGGCACAACCATACCTATAATAGCAGATTTTTGATCTTCAGTTAAATATGAATTTCCTTGAGCTATTGAATAGACTTTTTCGTCTATTTCCATATCAATATTAGACTTATACATCATAGATAAAGCCTGCTCTAACTTTTCATCATCAGCTTTTGAAGTATCATCCTGCTGTGAAAACCCAAATGCAAAAAAACATAGTGCAATTAATAGTATACTCTTTTTCATCATTTTCTTGTTTTTTTAGTTATTTATTCACGAACCACTACTTCACTCTCTATTTGAAGTAATTATTCCCATTTTTTTTGAGTACGATAAGCCACACCTTTAAAAAGCGCAACCATTTCATCTCCTCTTTTTACTTCAATAATATTAAAGCCTAATCTGTTTTTTACAGTTTCTATTATCGATTCTGCAACTATATAATCGCCTTCGTTTAATGCTTCGATGTGATTAATACTTGTTTCGATAGAAACTGCGTATTTACCATGTGTGTTTGCTGCAAATCCGAAAGCGGTATCTGCTAATGAATAACTAATTCCACCATGTGCTTTGTTCATGCTGTTTAGCATTTCTTTTCTAATGGTCATTCCGACTTTACATCGTCCGATTTCGCATTCTAGAATTTCTATTCCTAACCAAGTGCTGTAAGCATCTTGAGATAGCATTTTATATGGAATTTGTTCGCCTTTCATGTTCTGTTTTATCATTGAGAGAACGAAGTGTGTAGTAATCTCATTATAAGATTCTTCGCTTCGCTCTGAATGACACTCTAATTAAAAAATGTTTTATTTTCTCTGTTCATTTTACGTAATAATGGACTACATCTGTATCTATCTTCGTGGTATTCGTTATACAATGCATCTAATTTTGACACACACCAATCGATTCCTTTTTCGTCTGCCCAAGCCAATAATCCTTTAGGATAATTTACACCTTTAGTCATTGCTACATCAATATCCTCTGCTGAAGCGATGTTTAAAAACAATGCATCTGCTGCTTCATTGATTAACATTACTAGAACTCTATCGAATATTTGGTTTGCTAATTTTTGAGATTCTTCGCTATCGCTCTGAATGACATTTGAGTCTTCTATTTTCTTGCCGTTTGCATTGTAATCATAAAATCCTTTTCCAGATTTACGACCTAAATAGCCTGCTTCTGAAAAACGTTTTTGAGTAAATGATGGCTTGTATCTTGGATCGAAATAGAATGCTGTAAAAACAGTTTCGGTTACTGTATAATTAACATCGTTTCCTATGAAATCCATAAGTTCGAATGCTCCCATTCTAAAATGGCCTAAAGACTTTAAACTATTATCAATGGTCGCAAAATCTGCTAATCCTTCTTCGTAAATTCTTAGTGACTCTCCGTAAAATGGTCTTGCCACTCTATTTACTATAAATCCTGGAGTATCTTTAGCGACTGCTACTACTTTTTTCCAATCCTTAATAGTTTCTATTGCTTTTTCAAGCACTTCTTTTGATGTTTGAATAGCTGGAATAACCTCAACCAGTTTCATTAAAGGTGCTGGATTAAAAAAGTGAATCCCTACACAACGTTCTGGTTTATTAAGTGATGCTGCAATAGATGCTATAGATAAACTTGATGTGTTTGATGCTATAATACAATCGTCTGCAACATAGCTTTCTAATTCTGAAAACACTTTTTTCTTGATGTCAAGGTTTTCAATAATAGCCTCAATAGTTAGGTTTGAATCTGCTAAATCTTTTAGATTGTTTACATAAGATATGTTTGCTTGAATTCTATCTTTTTCAGAAATATCAATTCTTCCTTTTTCTATTAAACGCAATAATATTTTTTCGAGACTTGCCTTTGCTTTATCCAAAGCAGCTTGATTAGTATCGTATAATTTTACTTTACAACCAGAAGTTGCAGCAACTTGTGCGATGCCACTTCCCATTGTTCCTCCTCCTATGATTCCTACGTTCATATATTTTCTTTTATTGTAGATTCCGCATCAAGTGCGGAATGACATTAACTTATATTTGGTTAGATTCTTCGCTGTGCTCTGAATGACAAACTAATGTTCTCGATACAAAATTGCTGAAAAAGCAATTTCACTCGAACTGACAACTTTTAGTTTCCTTTAAAGTTTGGTTTACGTTTTTCTATAAATGCCGCAACACCTTCTGCATAGTCATTACTTTGTGCTGCTTCTATTTGTAATTTAGATTCTAAAGCCAATTGCGATTCTAAATCATTTGTCATTGATTTGTTGAACAATTCTTTAATCATACCAAGAGCTTTGGTTGGCATATTTGCCATTTTTAAAGCTAGTTTATTTACGTCTTCTTCAAAACTTTCTAAAGGAATCATTTTATAAATCATTCCCATTTTTTCAGCTTCTTCAGCTCCAATTTTATCACCTAACATCGCTAATGCTAATGCTTTTTGAAACCCGATTAATCTTGGTAAAAAGAAAGTCCCAGCACTATCTGGAACTAAACCGATTAAACTAAATGCCTGAATAAAACTTACTTTTTCATGCGCTACAACAACATCACAAGCCAAAGCAATGTTTGCTCCTGCTCCTGCTGCTACTCCATTAATAGCTCCAATAATTGGTTTTTTAATAGAACGAATTCTTGTAATTATTGGATTGTAATGCTCTTCTAGTATTTTTTTAAATCCTGGATTTAAATCTGGATCTGTAACTTCTTTTAAATCTTGACCTGCACAAAAAGCTTTTCCGTTTCCGGTAAGAACAATTGCTCTCACTTCTTCATTTTTTTCACAAGCATCTAATGTGTCATGTAATAAAAATGCCATTTCACGATTAAAACTATTGAATACCTCTGGTCTGTTTAGCGTGATGTATGCTACTTTGTTTTCTATTTTTAAAAGAATTGAATTATTACTCATACCTTATTTTATTATTTCTGGATTCCGCATCGGGTGCGGAATGACAAATTCTTCAATTTATAACCTCACTACTATTTTGTGAGATTCTTCGCTTCGCTATGAATGACAATCTAATTATGAGATTGCTTCGTTCCTCGCAATGACGATCATTTGAGGCATTTAAAATAGTCAAACGGTTCTTGGCAATCGTCACATTGAAATTGTGCTTTACATGCTGTTGAGCCAAACTGACTTACTAATCTTGTGTTTGTAGAACCACAATTGGTACACTTTACCAAACGTTTGCCTTCTAACAAAACACTAATATCTGCTTCTGCACTTAAAGGTGCTGCAATACCATAATCTTCTAAAGCTTTTCTACCTCTTGGTGTAATCCAATCGGTTGTCCAAGCTGGAGCTAGAATTAATTCTATTTCAGACTTGTATCCTTCTGCTTTTAATGCAGCTTTAATATCGTCTCCAATAACATCCATTGCTGGACAACCGCTATAAGTTGGTGTTATTTGAACTTTTACAATATCATTTTCTATAACAGCTGTACGAACAACTCCCATATCCATTATTGACAATACCGGAATTTCAGGATCTGAAACTTGTTCCAGAATTGGAATTAAGATTTGGTCTATATTTTGTTCTGTTGTTGTCATATTTTATTTTGAGATTCTTCGCTTAGCTCTGAATGACATTCTATTTTATTGCTTCTCCATACAATTCCGATAAAAAATCGGAATTACTCAAAGTGACATTTTTTTCAATTTATGAGATTCCTGATTTCGTAGAAATTGATTACCACTCCATATTTGGGTAAGCTCTTTGCATATATTGTAAATCGCTTAATAAATATCCTAAATGCTCTGTATGAATTCCTTTTTTACCTCCTTTTTGGAACCATTTAGATTCTGGGATTTGTAAAGTAGATTCTTCTAAAACAGCATTTACTTTATTGTAGTATGCCTCTTTTAATTTAGTAACATCTACGCCTATTACTTCTGAAACCATTGCTATGTCTGCTTCTGTCTGATGAAACAACTCGTCTGTGTACGTCCATAATCCATCTATAGCATCTTGCATTTTTTGATGACTTACTTCTGTTCCATCACCTAAACGTTTTATCCAATCTGAAGAAAAACGCAAATGATAACTTACTTCTTTTATCGATTTGTTTGCTATTGCAGACAATGTTAAATCTTTACTTTTTTGTAATTCTTGTAAAAAAAGTAAATGGTATACATCGAATAAAAACTGACGTGCCATTGTATATGCAAAATTTGTATTTGGTTGTTCTACCAATAATACATTTACATATTCTCTTTCTTTACGAAGCATTGCAATATCATCTTCGGTTCTATTATCTCCTGCAATTTTAGCAGCATATTGGTAATAGCTTCTTACTTGCCCGAATAAATCTAAAGACATATTTGTACATGCAATATCTGTTTCTAGACTTGGTCCATGACCTGTTAATTCCCCTAATCTTTGTCCAAGAATTAGTGAATTATCTGCGATACCTAGAATGTATTTGTATAAGTTTTCGTTTTTCATCTTAAGTGCCCACGAAAGTGGGTATCTATTTAATTACTTCTCGATACAATTCCGATAAAAAAACGGAATCACTCGAAGTGACGTTTAGTTTCAATTTATGAGATTCCTGCGTTCGCAGGAATTTTACATGTGTTTTACCTCGTCTGGTAAATCGTAAAATGTTGGATGACGATATACTTTATCGTGAGCTGGCTCAAACATTTCGCCATTATTCTCAGGATTTGATGCTGTGATATTTTTAGATTCTACAACCCAAATACTAACACCTTCGCTTCTTCTTGTGTACACATCGCGTGCATTTTCTAAAGCCATATCTTCATCTGCAGCGTGTAAACTTCCGCAGTGGCGATGTTCTAATCCGTTTTTACTTCTTACAAAGACTTCCCAAAGTGGCCAGTTTTTTTTATCAGACATAATTTATATGTGTTTTTTCATCTTGTTCCCGATACAAAATTGCAAAAGAGCAATTTCACTCGAACTGACAATGAAATTTAAATTGCTTGTTTTTGTTTTCTTTCTTGTTTCTTCTCTGCGTAAGCCATAGCTGCATCACGAACCCATTCTCCTTCTTCCCATGCACCAACTCGTGCTTTCATGCGTTCCTTATTCATTGGTCCATGACCTTTTACTACTTGCCAGAACTCGTCCCAATTGATTTCTCCGAAATCGTAACTTTGACGCTCTTCGTTCCATTTTAAATCTGCATCTGGAATTGTCAACCCAATTAATTCGGCTTGAGGCACTGTTTGATCTATAAATTGCTGACGTAAATCGTCGTTAGACTTACGTTTTAATTTCCATTTCATAGATTGTTCGGTATGTATAGACTCTGCATCTGTAGGACCTAACATCATTAAACTTGGCCACCACCAACGGTTTAAAGCATCTTGAGCTAATTCTTTTTGCTCAGGAGTTCCGTTAGCTAGCTTTATCATGATTTCGTAACCTTGACGCTGATGAAAACTTTCTTCTTTACAAACACGAACCATTGCTCGTGCATATGGTCCATAAGATGTATTACATAATGGTACTTGGTTTATAATTGCTGCACCATCAACTAACCAACCTACGGCTCCCATATCTGCCCAAGTTACTGTTGGGTAGTTAAATATTGAAGAATATTTTGCTTTTCCAGAGTGTAGTTGCTCGTACAATTCTTCGCGAGAAACACCTAAGGTTTCACAAGCAGAATATAAATACAATCCATGTCCAGCTTCGTCTTGTACTTTTGCTAATAAAGCAACTTTACGACGTAATGAAGGCGCTCTTGTAATCCAGTTTCCTTCTGGAAGCATTCCTACAATTTCGGAATGTGCGTGTTGCGACATTTGCCTAATATGCGTTTTGCGATATTTTTCTGGCATCCAATCTTTTGGTTCTATTTTCTCGTCTCTTGCAATACGTGCTTCGAATTGCGTTTCTAGATTTTTTATTTGCTCTTCACTCATATTATTAAGCTTTTAGCTTCTGGCTTTTAGCCTTTAGCGTGTTGAACTTCTTTTTTTTTAGCTTATGGCTGTTGGCCTTTAGCTGTTGGCGCGTTAAGGATTGTAGCGACATCCTTTTTTATTTTTCTTAAAAAAGATATAGCGAAAAGCCTGACCCTTTAGGGTAACGCCATTATTTTAAACATCAAAGTCTACTACGACTTTGTCTGTTGTTGGTACTGCTTGACAGCTTAACACCAGATTTTGTGAGACTTCCTTATCGCTTAATGCGTAATTTACTTTCATTTCGACTGCGCCTTCTTTGACTTCGCATTTGCAGGTGCTACAAACTCCACCTTTGCATGCGAATGGCAAATCTGCTCCTGCTCCCAAGGCTGCGTCTAGAATGTTGTCGTAGTCTTTGGTCATGGTGAAAGAGAATTCTTTTCCGCCATCTACAATAGTTACCTCGACACCTTCTACATTTTGTTTTGCTAGACGTTCTGCTCTTTTAATATCTTCGTCTGAAAGTCCGGTTACAAACAGCTCGAAATGCACTAATTCTTTTGGCAATCCTGCATTTATTAGATACTCGCTTACGTAGTTTACCATTTTTTCTGGACCACAAAGAAAAACTTCGTTAGTATCTGGAATATCGATAAACGTTTTTGTTAGCACTTGCATTTTCTCATCGTCGAATCTGCCATTAAACAACTCGATATCTCTACGTTCTTTAGTTAAGAAATAATAGATTTCTAGTCTGCCGAAAAATGTATTACGCAGTTGTTCTAGTTCTTCTTTAAAGATAATAGATTTTGCTGTTTTATTTACATAAAACAGTTTACAAGTTGCATTTGGCTCTGCAGTTAAGTGTGCCTTTATCATTGAAAGTACTGGTGTTACACCACTTCCTGCTGCAAAAAACAAGTAATTTTTAGTTTGTTCTGGTTGCACTGGAACTCCGAAGTTTCCACTTGGAGCCATTACTTCTAGTTCGTCTCCTGCTTTTAAACTTTCGTTTACGTAGGTTGAGAACTTACCTCCTGGAATTAGCTTTACAGCGACTTTCCATTTTTTATCTGTTGGACTTGAACAAAGTGAATAGGAACGACGAACATCTTCTCCATTAATGTCTGCTTTTAGTGTTAAATGCTGACCTTGACGGAAAATGAATTCGTTTTCAAGTTCTGTAGGAACGTGAAAATCTATAACAGAAGTATCTTCTGTGTCCTTGTATATATCCTTGATTTTAAGCTTGTAAAATTGAGCCATAGTTATACTTAATATAAAAACTAACACTTGTTAGTCTACTCAACAAAGCTACAAAATTATTTTATAACTTTTTGTTAATTCCTTTAACGAGGACTTCACTTAGGTTATTAGCTAAATCGTTTGCGTTAAGTTCTTCTTTTTTGGGAATCCAAAGAAATAGCGACCTTAAAGTGGAAAGCATTGTAAACATTATAATTTCTGGATTAACTGGTTTTATTTCGGAAGACGAAATGCCTTCGTTTATAATTTTTATAAAAGTTGCTTCGTAGTTGTTTCTTAATGCTAAATAATGATCTAATTGCCCTTCTAGATGCATCCAATCGTTATTTAAAGATGCCATTTCGTTTGTGCTATTGGTTGTTATTTTTACGTGAAGTGCAATAACTTGACTTAACTTATCGAGGCTATTATTATTTGAATTATAAATAACCTCTATGCCTTTTGTAAATTCTTCGGCTATAGAAATAATGATAATTTTTAATATTTCTTGTTTAGAATTTATGTGATTATATAAGCTTGCAGCCTTCATTCCCATTGCTGTTGCCAAATCTCGCATTGTTACTGCACTGTAGCCTTTCTCTTTAAAAAGTTTGGCAGCAGTTTTTATAATTTCGTCTTTTCGTGTTTCTGTTTTCAATGCGACTTGCTTTTATTTGTTGTAAATTTATACAAAAAGAAAGACTATGGGATTTTTAGATTTTATTTTTGGCGCAAAAAAACGTCAAGTAGAAACTTATTTAGAAAATGGAGCTGTAATATTAGATGTGAGAACGCAGCGCGAATGGGACAATGGACATATTGAAGGTTCTAAACATATTCCTTTGCAAGATTTACATAATAGAGTAAACGAAGTAAAAGCTTTTAAAAAACCTGTGATTACCTGCTGCCAAAGTGGTGTTCGCTCGGCAAAAGCTGCTAAATTTTTAAACTTAAATAATATTGAAGCTACAAATGGTGGTGGATGGGCAGGACTAAAAAAAAAGTTATAGCTTAAAACCTAAAAATTCCTCTAAACTAGTTATTGGGTTTTCGTTGTGTTTTAACGTCCAACCCAATGAGTTAGTTAGAATATAAAACTTAGACAATTCACTAATTAGTCTGTTTTTGGCATTAGATTTTAATTCTGAAGCTTCAATTTTCTTTAGTAATTGTTTATTTACAGTTTCCTTTATTCCATTATAATCTTTGGCTTCGAACGGATTTAAAAAGTCTGCCTGAATATCGTAATATTCAAAATCTGGACTAATTTTTATTTCTTCTTTTGGAATACTTAAGATGGTGAGTGTTTTCGTTTTTTCGTCTATTTTATATTCAATCTTACTTAAATCGTAAGCAATAGTAACATCTGCATTAACAACAACTAATGCTTTTTTTTCTGCTGATATTAAATTCGAAAACAAATCTTTAGAGTTGTTATAATTGAATACTTGACTAAAATGACCTTCTGTAACAACAAGCTTACCAACGTTTTTTAGCGATTCTTGGATTAATGCAGAATTCTCTTTTAAAGTTACTTTTTCATTTTGCTGATCATCACAGTATTTAAAAGTAAAAAGAATTACTAAAGTTACTAAGACTCCGAATAGAATTTTTCTCATAGAACTAAGGTAATTAAAAATAGAGCATAAAAAAAACACCAATTACATTAAGAGATTGACTTAATAAAGTAATTGATGTTTTAGCAAGTTGATGATTAATAGCACGTGAATTTAATTTTAAATTAATAGGTTCAATTATTTTTTCGTTAAAACGAAATGTAAAAACGTTAAAAACATAAATTGTAGTCCTTATACTACTACTTAGCTCTAATTGAGGTGTTTAAAGCAAGCGTAATTTCCTACGTTTAAAATTTCAAATACTTAATTGTTGATTGTATTTTCAATTTCTTTTTTTCAAGTTGCTGAAGAAACTTTTGATGCGCTTCGGAATTCTCATTGAATGGTTTATGCTTAAGTCCTTTTTGAACAACATCTACATCTCCCATTGCTTTAAGTGCATCTGAAGCTATCCAAACGTGTTGAAACTTTTGCCAAATATATTCTACGGCAGTCTCATTAGGATGTAACATGTCTCTTTTATAAAAACGATAATCACGAAGTTCGTCCAACATTATCTCGAAAGAAGGAAAATAAGATACTTGGCTATTTGTTACTTGATGAATAGCAGAAATTAAATGCGACTTACTAAGTGTATTCTCTACAAAACCATCTTTTATATGCCTTACAGGTGATACTGTAAATACAATAGATGCGTTTTTATTTACAGATTGAATAGCCTCAATAATAGATTGTAAACTTTGCTTTATTTCTTCTATAGAAAGTAAGATTTTACTAAACTCTTTTTGAGGTACTTTATGACAATTAGCAACTATTTTATCGCTTTCAACTAATTTATAAACCCAAGATGTACCAAGTGTAATTATAATATGTGTTGATTCTAATATTTGCTGATTTGTTAATTGAATTTGAGTATTTAAATCGGATAGTATTTTTTCTTTTGAAACATTACTATGTTGTGAATGCGCATCGAAACAATGCCATTGTTCATTATGAAAAAAGACATCGCTTTCTACATATTCCTTTTGCTGAATAGCTCTTAAAACTAAATTCTCTATCGCTTTAGGATGAAATAATATTCCGAAAGGATTAGAGATACTTTGAAATTTGAAATACTCGAATTTGTTGCCAATATTTTCTGAAAAACACGAACCAAAAAGCAACAGCTTAGCATTATAATCGATAAGACTATGCTCTTGCTTTTTGAGTTTTATATGTGTTTGTAGTTTCATTTAATTAGCGACTCTCTGTTTATGAAAAACTTGATATGGGTATATTTCATAATAAGAATTAGCCTCGATTATAGTTGACTGTTTATTGTTTTTTGCTTCTTCAAAAAGCGTATTTGCCTCTTCTTTTTTATTCAACCTTTGTAGGCATTTCGCTTTGTAAAACATGGCATCAGCAAAGTTTGCATACACTTTTAAAGACATATTAAAACTCTCTATTGCTTCGTTAAAATTACCTAATTCGTAATCGGCAACTCCTAAATAAAACCAATCTAAAAAATGACAAGCCTCTTCTGGAGCATCTTTTGGAAAATCATTAAACTGTTGCTCTTTGCTTTTTACTAAGAACGCTTTAGCTTTTTTAAATTTATTTAATTGAAGATAATTTAAAGCAATATAAAAATTATAAGTATGATCCATAACATACGAATCTCCAAATCGCTCTTTGTACTCCATAAATTCGGTAATAGATTCTTTGTATTCTTTCGAGAAAATGCATTTCATAAACGCACTATAATCTAAATATTTTTCTGGATCGTGAAATGCTGCTTTCTTTAAAAATGGTTTACCCAAATTATATTTACGCGCCTTATAAAGAAACATCGATTTTTGTTGCCATAAGTATGCTGAATCTGGCTTTATCACTAATAAAGAATCTAGGTAGTCTTGATATCCGCTTTCGCTTATTCCAAAATTAACATCGTTAATCGTTAATACATGCTCCGGTTTTTTATTATTTTTATTACCACATGATGAAACTATTAAAAACACACTAATTAATAACAAGGTTAATTTCTGTTTATTCTTTATCATTAATTTAAAATTTAAGCCTAAATAGTTTTTCGGGAAATTTTCTTTTTCTTTTTATATAATTTCTTCATTAATTTTTGAGAATCATATAATATTTGCTCGTAACTGCCAAGATTATTGTTTTCGTTAAAAACTTTTAATTGTTTTTTAGTTTGAACATCTAAAACCCCAGTTTCAACAACTTTATATCCCAAAAAAATAAGCTGAAACTGAATCTTCTTTACCGTTTTTTGAGTTGGATTAATTAATGTTTTACGCCATAAAGTTTCTCCATTTAATGAAGATACACAATACATATATTGCTCGCCTTTTTTAGGATTCTTAGGCAAATTTAATTCTTGGGCATTAATAGAAAATGACACCATAAAGGTTAGCAATAGCAAAAACGCTTTCATATTTTATCTATTAATTTAAATAATTTTCAGCTTCACTTAAAGCTTTTTCTATTCCAGCAGGATTCTTACCTCCCGCAGTTGCAAAGAAAGGTTGTCCACCTCCACCGCCTTGGATATATTTACCTAGTTCTCTAACTACAGTTCCAGCATTTAAACCTTTGTTTGCCACTAGTTCTTTAGAAATGTAGCAAGATAATAATGCTTTTCCGTTTTGTTCTGTGGCAAAAAGTAAGAATACATTATTTTGATTCTGACCTAAATCGAAACAAACATCTTTAATTCCGCCAGCATCTAAATCTAGTTTTTTAGCTAAAAACTGAATGCCGTTAATTTCGGTTAATTCATTCTTTAAGTCACCAACAATGTTTTTTGCTTTATCCTTTAATAAGCCTTCAATTTGTTTTTTTAAGTCGGTATTCTCACCTTGAAGCTTAACCAAAGCATCTTTAGGATCCTTTGCATTATTAAGAAGTGATTTCATTTCAGAAAACACTTTACTATTTTCGGTATAATAATCTTTAACAGCATCGCTAGTTATAGCTTCAATTCTTCTAATACCAGAAGCTACTGCACCTTCGCTAGTTATTTTAAAATGCCAAATATCACTTGTATTTTTAACATGTGTTCCACCACACAATTCTATAGATTGCCCAAAACGAATAGTACGCACTGCATCTCCATATTTCTCACCAAATAAAGCCATTGCTCCATCTGCAATTGCCTTATCCATTGGTACATTTCTATTTTCTTCTAATGGTAATTTACCTTCGATTCTACGGTTTACAAAATTCTCTACTTCTTGTAATTGCTCTGCAGTTACTTTAGAAAAATGAGAAAAATCGAAACGCAAATACTTTGAATGTACAGCACTACCTTTTTGCTCAACGTGAGTTCCTAAAACCTCGCGTAAACCTTGATGTAATAAATGGGTTGCTGTATGATTACACTCTGTTCTGTAACGTTGTTTAGTATCTACAACGGCTTTAAACGTTTCATTTATATGCTTAGGTAAGTTTTTTGCAAAATGAATAATCACATTATTTTCTCTCTTAGTATCTAAAATATAAACAACATCTCCATGCTCATCTTCCAAATAACCTTTATCACCAACTTGCCCTCCACCTTCAGCATAAAATGGTGTTAAGCTAAATACTAATTGATACATTTCACCATCCTTTTTAGAGGTTACTTTTCTATATCTTGTAATTTTAACATTAGCCTCTAAAGCATCGTAACCAATAAATTCTTGCTCTGCATCATCTATTAAAGTAGTCCAATCGTCAGATTTTAAAGCAGACGATTCTCTACCTCTACTTTTCTGCTTTTCTAATTGTGCATTAAATTCGTTTACATTATAAGTGTATCCTTTTTCACGTAGGATTAAATCAGTTAAATCTTCAGGAAAACCATAAGTATCTTTTAATTCAAAAACTTTAGCTCCTAAAACCTCTTTCCCTTTTGTTGTTTCTACAATACGATCTAATAACAATAAACCTTGATCTAATGTTCTTAAAAACGAAGTTTCCTCCTCTTTAATAACGTTTTCAATAAGCTGTTTCTGTAGTTTTAATTCTGGAAAAGCTTCTCCCATTCTACTACTTAACACCTCTACTAACCTATAAATAAATGGCTCTTTTTTATCTAAAAAAGTAAAGCCATAACGTACAGCACGACGTAAAATTCTACGTATTACATAACCAGCTCCTGTATTACTAGGCAATTGCCCATCTGCAATCGAGAATGCAACTGCACGAACATGATCACTAATAACACGAATAGCAATATCTGTTTTTTCGTCTTTATTATATTCTTTATCTGTAATAGTTTCTATTTCACGAATAATTGGTGTAAAAACATCAGTATCGTAATTAGATTTTACATCCTGCATTACCATACATAAACGCTCGAATCCCATTCCTGTATCAATATGCTTGTTTGGTAAGTTTTCAAGAGATCCATTAGCTTTACGGTTATACTCCATAAATACTAAGTTCCATATCTCTACAACTTGAGGATGATCCATATTTACAAGATCTTTACCATCAACTTTAGCTTTTTCTTCTGGAGTACGAATATCTACATGGATTTCGCTACAAGGTCCGCAAGGCCCTTGCTCTCCCATTTCCCAGAAGTTATCTTTTTTGTTTCCTTTTAATATGCGATCTTCACCTATATATTGTTTCCAAATATCGTAAGCTTCGGTATCCATATCGAGGTTATCGTTATCATCGCTACCTTCAAAAACAGTAACGTATAAAATATCTTTATCTATTTTATAAACTTCGGTTAACAACTCCCAAGCCCACGCTATTGCTTCTTTTTTAAAATAATCTCCAAAAGACCAATTCCCTAACATTTCGAATAAAGTATGGTGGTACGTATCGTAACCAACTTCTTCTAAATCGTTATGTTTTCCAGATACACGTAAACATTTTTGACTATCTGTTAATCGTGTGTTTTTAGGCTCTCCATTTCCTAAAAAATATTCTTTAAATGGTACCATTCCAGCGTTAACAAACATT
Organism: uncultured Lacinutrix sp.; assembly: GCF_947500605.1. Classification (GTDB taxonomy): domain Bacteria; phylum Bacteroidota; class Bacteroidia; order Flavobacteriales; family Flavobacteriaceae; genus Lacinutrix. Next base: position 72,955 of record NZ_CANMSJ010000004.1, read on the forward strand.
AACGTTGGGTCATCCTTTAAAACCATTGGTGCAGATTGCACAATGCTATGTTTCTTATTTTCGAAAAAATTTAAAAATGTAGAGCGAATATCTTGAGATTTCATCTGTTTATTTATTATTTTATTGTCAATTAAAGCTTATCAAACCTCATTTTTTAGTTATCACTAAACTTTTGATATGATGTGCTTTATATACTATTGTTAATAATCTTACTTTAACTAATTACTAACGTTAGAAAACAATTTATATATTTGTTTTGCGTTTGTAAATAATGTTGCTTGATTTTGAGCTTCATTTCATTGCAAAAATAGTATAATTTACATAATGAGTAAGGTAAAATATTATTATGATTCTGATACCTTGTCGTATCGCAAAATTACACGTAAAAAACGTCGTACTTTTAAGTACTTACTAGCTTTTTTATTTTCTTCAGCTTTATTAGCATTTTTCTTTGTCTTTTTAGGAAGTCAGTTTTTTGAATCTCCAAACGAGAAGGCATTAAAACGCGAATTAAGTAACATGCAATTACAGTTCGATTTACTGAACAAAAAAATGGCTGAAGCCGAAGCTGTACTTGCTAATGTAGAAGACAGAGACAATAATATATACCGCTTATATTTTGAAGCAAATCCTATTCCAGAAGAACAGCGTAAAGCCGGTTTTGGAGGTGTAAATAGGTATAAAGCACTTGAAGGTTTTGATAATTCTAAGCTAATAAAAGAGAGTAATAAACGTATAGATATCCTTCAAAAAAGGATAGTTGTACAATCTAAATCTTTAGATGAAATTGCTGTTTTAGCTGAAGAAAAAGAAAAATTCCTAGCTACTATTCCAGCAATTCAACCTGTTAACAATGAAGATTTAACACGAATGGCCTCTGGTTACGGTATGCGTACAGACCCATTTAACAAAACCCGAAAAATGCATTGGGGAATGGACTTTACCGCACCTAGAGGAACGCCTATTTATGCCGCAGGTGATGGCGTAGTGGAACGTGCAGATAGCAATAGCTCTGGATATGGAAACCATATTAGAATAGACCATGGTTATGGTTACGTTTCTTTATATGCCCACATGTACAAATACAATGTTGGTAAAAACCAAAAGGTAAAACGTGGAGATTTAATAGGCTTTGTAGGAAGTACTGGCCGCTCTGAAGCACCACATTTACACTACGAAATCTTTAAAGATGGAGAACGTATTAATCCCATAAATTTCTATTACGGTAGTTTAACTGCTGAAGAATATAGCAAACTGTTAGACCGTTCTTCTATAGAAAACCAATCTTTAGATTAATGCTAATAGACCTTCCAGAAAAACGATATTACGCTATTGGCGAAGTCGCTAAAGCTTTTGGTGTCAACACCTCATTAATTAGGTTTTGGGAAAAAGAATTTGAAGCTCTAAAGCCTAAGAAAAATGCAAAAGGCAATCGTAAATTTACTCCAGAAGATGTAAAAAATCTTCAATTTATTTATCATTTAGTAAAAGAACGAGGCTTTACTTTAGAAGGCGCAAAAGTTCATATTAAAGAAGAAAAGCAGAAAAGTCTTACTAATTTTGAAATTATTAGTAAATTAGAAGGCGTTAAAGCACAACTTATAAAACTTAAAAATGAATTATAAACAACTACCAGAAGACTCAACTAAAAAACCGAATACTATGAAAAAATGGCTTATACCTGTAATTGTTATTGGACTAATAATTTTCGCAGTCTTTAAATGGGGAATAGGAATTAATAACGAGATTATTGAAAAAGAAGGTTTAGCGAAAGCACAATGGGCTAACGTTGAGAGTTCTTACCAAAGAAGATCGGATTTAATACCAAATCTTGTTTCAACTGTAAAAGGCTATGCAAACCACGAAAGAGAAACTTTAGAAGCTGTTATAAAAGCAAGAGCTGAAGCAACCAAACCAACAATAAACATTGACCAAAGTGCACTTACTCCAGAAAACATGGCTAAGTTTCAACAAGCACAACAAGGGCTTAGTGGTGCTTTATCTAGATTATTAGTTTCTGTAGAACGATACCCAGAACTAAAAGCAGACCGTAGCTTTTTAGAATTGCAAAGTCAATTAGAAAGCACAGAGAATAGAATAAACGTAGAACGTAATAGATTTAACGATTTAGCAGGAGCATACAATATCTTTATTGCTAAATTTCCAACAAGCTTTGTCGCTAATTACATTAATAAAGGTGCGTTATCTTTATTTAAATCTGCACCAGGAAGTGAAAATGCACCAAAAGTAGAATTTTAAACTATGCAAGATTCTGTTGAAGCATTTTTAACGACTATCGAAGAACAAGAAATTGTCGCAGCCATTAGAGAGGCCGAGCAGCAAACTTCGGGAGAGATTAGAGTACATATTGAGAACACTTCTAAAGCCGATATAGAAACGCGAGCTTTAGAAGTGTTTTCTATTTTAAAAATGCAAAATACAGAGCTACATAATGCTGTACTAATATATATTGCTGTAAAAGATAAAGCTTTTGCTATTTATGGAGACAGAGGTATTAATGCAGTAGTACCAGATTCTTTTTGGGACGACACAAAAAACACAATACAAAACCATCTTAAAAGCGGAAATAATAAACAAGCTTTAGTAGATGGTATTTTACTTGCTGGACAGCAATTAAAAGAATATTTCCCTATTTCTAAAAACGATAGAAATGAATTAAGTAATACCATTTCTAAAGGATGAGATTAAATAGGCAGTATTCAACAAATAGTAAGTACTACTTACTCCAATTAAAAAAAACTTCATTTGTATTATTAATAATTGGCTTATTATTAAGTAGTCAATTTTCATTTTCTCAATATAAAATTCCAGAAAAACCAAGTAAAGCTAATGGCGGACAAACTAGTGTTTACGATTATGCTGGACTACTTTCTTCTTCTCAAAAAAGAACTTTAGAACATAAGCTTATAAAATATTCTGACACTACCTCAACTCAAATAGTAGTTGCTATTATTGCATCTACAAATGGAGAATACATTAATTATTTAGGTGCACAATGGGCACAAAACTGGGGCATTGGAGATAAAGACAAAGACAATGGTATTTTTATACTATTAGCGAAAAACGATAGAAAAATAGGTATAAGTACTGGTTACGGCACAGAGCATTTAATGACGGATGCTATATCCCGACGTATTATTGAACGCGACATTATTCCTTACTTTAAACAGAACGATTATTTTGGCGGACTTAACCGTGGTGCAGATGCTATTTTTGAAGTCATGCAAGGCGAATACAAAGGTTCGAGACAAAGCGATGGTGGTGAGTTCCCATTTGGCGTTGCCTTATTTTTATTTATAGTCTTTATTATCATACTAATATCAATTTCTAAAAACCGACGCGGTGGAAATGGTACTGATAATTTTGGAGGTGGAAGTAATACTACTCGAGACATCCTTGAAGCTATTATACTTAGTAATTCTGGTCGTGGAGGCTACAGAAGCGGCTCTGGAGGTTTTGGAGGCGGTTTTGGTGGCGGAAGCTCTTCTGGCGGTGGCGGTTTTGGAGGTGGCTTCGGTGGAGGTGGCTTTGGAGGCGGTGGTGCTTCAGGAGGATGGTAAACACTATCTTTAGTTTTCTTAAAATGAAAAAACTCTGTATTACTACCTGTTTGCTATTAGTTGTTTCGTGCAATAATGATACATCAAAAACGTCCATTTCTGATGCTGTAGTTCAAGATTACAACGACTTATTCACAGCTACTGAAGAACAAAAACTTTCAGAAAAAATAATAAATTACGAAAAACTAACTACCAACCAAATTTGTATCTACACTATAGATTCTATTCCTAATAATGAGAAAATTCTCTATCACGCTACTAATTTAGCACAGAAGCTTGGTGTTGGAATAAAAGAAAAGGATAATGGATTATTAATCTTGATTTCATATTACGATAGAGACATGGCAATTGCTACTGGTTATGGAGTTGAAAAAGTAATTACAGATTCAATTGCTAAAACAATTATTAAACAAACTATTGTGCCAAGGTTTAAAGACAGCCTCTATTTTGAAGGTGTAACCATTGGTTTAGATTCTATTATTAGTAAGTGGAAATAAATTAATTTTCTTTGGCTTTATAGCACCAAATCTTTTTTTCATTATCATAATTCCATACTACATTCTCCTTAGTAGAAGTATTTACTACTCTATATTCTATACGTGTATTTTTAATATAATAATCAGCACATTTAAGACTATAACAGTCTTCTAATGGTTTAGAGTTTCCATAAGCTGAAATTAGTAACTGCCTAGTATTTGCACCTTCTGTATCTAAATAGCTGAATAAAGCTTTTCCATTTTGAATGGATCTTAATTGATTTATAGAATCTGATCTATTAGAATAATAATGAGAGAGGAGCTCAACAGTAAATCCTTTTTTAAGGATTTTAACGAGTTTCTTTTTTATAACCTTCCTGTCCTTTTCACTAAAAACACCTTTACTAAGGTTTTGTATTTCTAACGGACTCCCTTCATTAACCACATCACAATCAATCTTTTTCCATTCTAGCAATTTACTATTATTGTCACGACACCTTACATAACATTCTCCTGCTTTAGGATTACTAGGCATGTTTTGAGAAAAACCTATGTATGTAAAACATAGCGACAATAAAAGTATATAAAATTTCATGTATGTAATTTAGTCAAAAAAGTACATACCATTATCTTTAGATTCTCCTTTAGATCCTAAGCTATTAAATTTCCAACTAAAACTTAGCATAAAGTACTGCTCTAACACTGTACTTTGCGAATCTTGAATATAATCTTGAGTAGCTACACGTCTAGCATTGGTGTTTTGATTTAATAAATCGTACACTTTTAATGTTACCGCTCCTTGATCTTTTAATACAGAATATGCTAAAGTAGAATTCCAGAACCATGCCGTTTTTTGAAAACCCTCTGCGATATTCGGGTTATAATTAAAGCTAATATCGTTTCTCCATTCTAGCTTTTTAGGTAAAAAAGTAGCCGTTCTAATTCCTGCATCATGACTTGTAAAGTTTCTATCTTCGAAAGTCTCGATATCATATTTATTGTTAGTAAATGTAATTCTGTAGTATGGTTTAAATTCTAAAACTTTATCCCAAATAAAATCAACACCAATATTTGGTGTAACTGAAGTTACATTACTCGCATACTGCACATCATTATTAAAGTTTATATTTTTCGATAAATTAGTCCAAGCACCTGCTTTAAATTTTATTTTTCTAATAGAATCTAACTTAAAATCTTTACTATAACGACCATATAATCCTACATTATAGTTACCATCTACATTTTCGTAAGTAGTAATTCTTTTTAATGTTTCTGCATCTACTGTCGTTTTAGAGATTACTTGATTATTTGTTATTTCTGCATTGGCATTTACATACAAACCTGTTTTCTTTTGCCAATCGAAACCATTATAACCAATATATACGCTATGGCTCTTTGCAGGCTCTAAATTTGAATTACCTACAATTGTATTTAATGGATTAGAAACATCTGTAAATGCTTGCAATTGTCTTAATGCTGGCGGATCATTACTTAATCTATAGTTCGCATAAATTGAAGATTTCGGACTGAAACGATAGTTTACATAAGAGCTAATTTGCATGTTATTAAAATCGCGTTCTACATTAAACTCGGGTCTTAATAAATCTTGATTTTTAAGAGTACGCATGTTATAACTTAACTTAAAACGACTTGAAAACTTCTCACCTCTATAACTTAAAGCAACTCCAGGAATACTTCTAGAATCGGTATATTCGAAATCGGTACTTAATTCTGTATTGAAATCTGAATACTCTTGAGACGTAGTATTAAAATCGTATGTACTTTCTCTATTTTCGTCTTTATCACGTGCATATTCATATTCAAAATTCAAGAATAACTTCTTATCAACCAATGGTAGTCTATAGGTTAACTCCGCGTTTAAACCATTACTATTTTTTTCGCCATCTGTAAATTGATTTCTATTAATAGTTTCTGGACTAGTACCAAATATTTCGGTATTAGAACTAAGAAAATCGTCGCTCTCATTTTTGTTAATACTATTCTCTAATTCAAAACGTAAAAATGCTCCTTTACTTCCAAAACGTTTAGTTACACTTAACTCGTTAGAAAAATCTCTTCCAACACTTTCTACATTTGAGTTAACAGCAGATTGATTGGTAAGCACTCTATCCTCGTCTAAAGTCTTATCACTACTATTATATAATGTTCTACTCTTAGAATAGTTAAATGACGGTGCTATATTAATTTGAAAAGTTGAATCTGTTTCAATTTCAAAATCTAGGTTTGCTGTGTGACTATCTGTATCATTATCTGAATTTGATGATGAATTTGTAAAGAATCGAGAGTCAGACAAAATCGTTTCACGTTGAGAAGAAGATTCGTTTACAGAGTTACTAGAAGAGTAAAAATAATCTCCAGACACTTCTGTTTTCTCACCTATTTTATCGGCATAATTTAAACCAGTGTTTTGAGAAGTAGTAATACCAGCTCCTCCTCCAAAAGATCGTCCTCCAATTGAAAAAGAACCATTACTATTCCATGAAGTACTTCCTCCACGACCAAACATTTTAGAAATCTCTCCAAAACTAAATCCTGGTGAGTTGGTGTTATTACCACCAGCCAATACACTAATACGTTGGTCGTTGTCAAATATATTAACCATACCTGCAAACTCATAGCGTTCATCTGTTCCTCCTCCAGCAGAAACTCTACCAAACACACCTTTATTATTCTCCTCTTTTATAGTAAGGTTTATTGTTTTATTTTCCTTGTCTCCAGCTTCACCTGAAAAAGCTTCTGCTTTAGTTTTAGTATCTACAATTTGAATTTTTTCAATAATATCTTTAGTTAAATTCTTAGTTGTAATTGATGGATCGTTTCCAAAGAAAGGCTTCCCGTTTACTAAAATTTTATTGACTTCTTTACCGTTTACTTTTATCTTACCTTCTTCATCTATCTCGACACCTGGTAATTCTTTTAGTAAATCTTCTACATTTGCATCTTTTTTAGTTTTAAAAGACTTAACATTAAATTCTAAAGTATCTTTTTTAATAGTAACAGGAGCGGTAGATTTTAATACAATTTCATCTAAAGCATTAGAAATTTCTAAAGCTATTGTACCAATATCCTGTGCTTCTTTGTCCATTTTAATTTTCTTAGAATAGGATTTATAACCTATGTAAGACACAAAAAAGTTTAAATATTCATCTGAAGTTGATTCTTCCAATGTAAACATTCCGTCTTTATCCGAAATAGTATAAGTTACTAGAGAGCTATCTTTAACACGTTGTAAAAAAACTGTAGCGGCTTCCATTGGATATTGATCCTCTGCATCAACTAATTTACCTGTAACTTTAAAATCTTTAGATTGAGAGAATGAGAATGACACACATAAAAGTGTTGCAAAAAATAATAGTTTGCGCATGATTGGGTTGGTTTAGTGATTGATGGTTATTTTAAGCGTAAAATAAAAAACGAAAGTAATATAGTTATAGTATGAAAATCTTAAAGAAATTATAAAGTTTCAATCTATTATGTTATTTATTAGGTAAATGTTAAAATCACTAACTCTCTAACATCTAATTTTATTACTTGTAATTCTTACTTTCTTTATACAAAAAAAAAATGAAGCTTCTATTTAACTATTAAATAGAAGCTTCATTATAATTTATTATTTATATTCTTAATTTTTATCTAGAATATAAACTCAACACACTTTTTAAGTGCTTATTTTTTACGCATGTATACACTTACCGGCACACCTTTAAAATCAAATAAATCACGTAATTTATTCTCTAAGAAACGCTTATAAGGATCACGAACATACTGTGGTAAATTACAAAAGAATGCAAACTGAGGTTGCGCTGTTGGCAACTGCATAATGTATTTAATTTTCACAAATTTACCTTTGTAAGCTGGCGGTGGATAATTTTCTATTATTGGTAAGAACGTATCGTTTAAAACACTTGTTTTAATTTTCTTAGTTCTGTTTTTATAAACCTCTACAGCAGTTTCAATTGCTTTATAAATACGTTGTTTTGTTAGAGCTGAAATAAATACAATTGGCACATCTGTAAATGGTTCGCACTGCTTACGTATGTGCTTTTCGAATGCATTAGTGGTTTTATGGTCTTTCTCTACTAAATCCCACTTATTTACTAATATTACAATACCTTTTCTATTTTTTTGAGCTAACCAAAAGATGTTTTGCACTTGACCATCAAAACCTCTATTAGCATCTACAACTATTAAACAAACATCTGCATGTTCTATAGCACGCACACTTCGCATTACAGAATAGAATTCTAAATCTTCTTTTACTTTAGATTTTTTTCTAATTCCAGCAGTATCAACTAAATTAAAATCGAAACCAAAACGGTTGTATTTAGTATCTATAGAATCTCTTGTTGTACCTGCTATATCTGTAACAATGTATCTATCTTCTCCAATTAAAGCATTAATAAAAGAAGATTTTCCTGCATTAGGACGACCAACTACTGCAAATCTTGGTAATTCGTCTTTTTCTTCTTCTTGTTCTTTTTCTGGAAGCGCTTCAACTAAAGCATCTAATAGATCTCCAGTTCCACTACCATTAATACTTGCAACTGTAAAATAATTTCCTAAACCTAAACTGTAGAATTCTACAGCATCTTCGGCACGTTTTCCATTATCTACTTTATTAACAACTAAAAAAACAGGTTTTGTAACTTTACGTAATAGCTTAGCAACATCCTCATCCATTCCAGTAATTCCATCTTCAACATCTACCATAAATATAATGGCATCTGCTTCGTCGATAGCTAATTCTACTTGCTTATCGATTTCTGCTTCGAAAATATCATCACTTCCTTTTACATAACCTCCTGTGTCTATTAATGAAAATTCCTTTCCATTCCAATCACTCTTTCCATAATGACGATCTCTTGTAACACCACTTACGGCATCTACAATCGCCTCACGACGTTGTATTAAACGGTTAAAAAATGTTGATTTTCCAACGTTTGGTCTTCCTACAATTGCTACTATATTACTCATATTTTTCGTTTTAGTCTGCATTACATATCCTGTAAGCGCCTGCAAAGGTAGTGTTTAGTTATAGAAAAAAATGTAAATTGAATTTTTAAAACATTAAAAATGTCATTATCTAACGAAATAATTTTAAGACCGCGTTTTAAACATGAGGTTAACGAGGATAACGAGGCGCTTTTAAGTCTTTTTGAAAACTCTAAAACAACACAAAAAGATTTTATAGTTTCTAGGGTGGATGATCATGTGTTTATTAGAATCCCTAAAGAAAAACAGCACTTTTGGTCACCTCAACTACATTTGGAGATTAATAAAAATGAAGATAAAAAGACCAGCACTATTCATGGTTTATTTGGTCCGAATCCAACAATATGGACCCTTTTTATGTTTCTTCACTTTATAGTTATCTGCTTATTTATTGGTTTTACAACTTGGGCTTATGCAAATTGGTCTTTACAAAACAGTTATTCTATTCAACTAACGCTAGCCTTTTTTATGGTTATTATTTGGTTTACACTTTACTTTAGCGGACGATTAGGAAAAGCTAAAGGCAATGCCGAAATGCATTTATTAAATAATTTTATGAATAGCGTATTAAAAAAGCCTTAGTAAAAACTAAGGCCTTTGTGCAATCTATATGTTATGCATTACTATTGCTGATTTTCGTAGAATGTAACTGTACCACTATCTTCATTAGACACAATTAATAAGTCTTTTCCATTAGGACTATCTTCTGCAGGAACAACCAGCAAGCCTTCTGGCGCTTCGTCTCCACTATGAGATAAAATTGCTAAAAAAGTTGGAGCGGTTGGATTTGTTATATCATAAACCATAACTTGATCTGTACGCTCTAAACCTACAAAAAGAATATAACGTTGGTCTCCTATATTTAAAACATCTACACTTTCTGGCTCAGCACCTTTATCATCACTTCTACCATCTTCATCATTAAATTGATTTGGAGTTAATGCTAATGTTTCTGTTGCTATACTATTACCACTATCGTAAGCCAATGTTCCGTTAGCATTCCAAATACTAAACGAACGCGCACCATAGCTATAAATCTCTTCTAAATCACCATCGTTATCAGTATCACCTAACGCTGTTGTAACTTTTAATCTTCCTAAGTTTTCATCATTTAAATATTCTAACGAAGCTGGAAAAATAGTTTCATCTAAAGTTAAATCTTTAAGCCTTTCCTCTTCACTAAAGCCATCGTAATCTCTAGAATCGCCTTCGTTTGCAGAAATCACATATTCTGTTCCTCCAATATTTACATAAACAATAGCATCTGGTTGGTACATTCCTTTTACAGGCCAGTTTTTAAGCTCAGTCACCAAATCTTTATCACTAGCATCTAAAGAGTTTTGCGCTAAACTATAATCTTTAAAACCTAATGGGTAAATAGCCTCTATCGTTTTAGTTAATAGATTTATTTTTGCAATTCCATTATTCTCCTGTAAAGTTACCCAAGCGTTTTGAGAATCGTCTGAAATAGCAATATACTCTGGCTCAACATCTGTTGCTAAGTTTGCATTTGGTCCAAAAACTCTAAAGCCTTGAGCTTCTAAAGAAGCTTCTTGTCCGTTAAATGCTGAGAAATCTAAAGTTGTAACAGAATCATCATTAATATCTATAATACTAACAGTTCCCATAGGATCTACCGTATAATCATCATTAGGCTCTCCTTCATTCGCCGATAAAATAATATTACCATTATTAGAAAACGTAACCATATCTGGAAGCGCACCAACAGTATATTGATTAATTAAAGATGCATCTGAAGTATTATAAACTAAAATTTTACCTGGATTTTGCTTAACATCAGCCTCTATTGCAACAGCTAGTTTTCCATTAGAAACTGCTACACTATTAGGGGCACCGTAAGCATTTAAATTTATTGAAGCTTCCTGTACAGGTGTATCTAAATCTGAAATATTATAAATAGAAATCTCATTAGATTCACTATTGGTAACAAATAACTTTTTTGTTAAAGCATCGAATGCAGAAATCTCTGCCGAAGCTTCACCTCCAACATTTATTGTTGTTTTGTACTGAAAATTAACTTCTGTATTTAAGTTATTGTTTAGACTTACAACATTGTCGTCATCATCTTGACAAGCAAAAGTAAATAGCGCTAGACACGCAATAGTAGTTTGTTTTAAAAATTTCATTATTTGGTTTGTTAATTAGCAACAAAAATGAAACTCCAACGTAAACTAAACGTCAAGCCAAAATAAAGAAATGATTAGTATTTAATAAAAATCTAGGTTTAAAATTAACCAAAGGTTAATTAAACTTTAATTACTGGTTATACCCAAAACGTTTTAACTGCCTCTGATTACTTCTCCAGTTTTTATTTACTTTAACATAAAGCTCTAAATGAATTTGCTTGCCAAAGAATTTTTCTAAATCCTTTCTAGCCTCTACTCCTACTCTTTTTAAAGCAGCGCCTTTATGTCCAATAATAATACCTTTTTGTGTTTCGCGCTCGACCATAATTACAGAACGTATTCTAATAATTTTTTCTTCTTCAAAAAACTCTTCGGTATCTATTTCTACAGCGTAAGGGATTTCTTTTTTGTAGTGTATTAAAATCTTCTCACGAATGGTTTCGTTTATAAAAAAACGTTCAGGCTTATCTGTTAATTGATCTTTTGGATAATAAGGAGGAGATTCTGGAAGTAACTCAATAATTCTATCGAATACTTCTTTTACATTAAATCCTTCTAAAGCAGAAATAGCAATAATTTCAGCATTTGGCACTTTTTCTGCCCATAACTGTACTTGCTCTTCTAATTGCGCTTGATCAGACTTATCGATTTTATTCAATAATAATAAAACAGGAATTTTAGCGCTAGTAATTTTATTAAAAAAGGCCTCATCTTTTAATTCCTTTTCTCCAATTTCTACCATGTAAATAAGTAAATCTGCATCATCGAAAGCCGACTTAACAAAATCCATCATAGAAGCTTGTAACTCGTATGCAGGCTTAATAATTCCAGGAGTATCACTTAATACTACTTGAAAATTTTCACCATTTACAATACCCAAAATACGATGTCTCGTTGTTTGCGCTTTAGATGTGATTATTGATAGTTTTTCACCTACAAAAGCATTCATTAATGTTGATTTACCAACATTAGGATTACCTATAATATTTACAAAACCTGCTTTATGACTCATTATCTTCTTATTTTACAGACTGCAAAGTTACGACCTTGGTTTGTTTATTCCTCTATCGTAAAGCACAATACTTCCGGCAACGGAAACATTTAAGCTTAATTCGCTTTTAAATTTTACTAAAAAATGACTTTTTTCTATTGCTTGCTTAGACAATCCGTGATCTTCGGCACCTAGTAAATAGACACAACGTCTTGGATGATGAAAGGTTTCTAAATCTACCGCAGTATCATCTAACTCAACACCAACCAATCTTGCTCCTTTAGGGATGTTGTTATAGAAATCTTCGAACGTATTATAATGAAAGTAAGGCATAGACTTTACTGCATTGTGCGTATCGCAAGCCTGTTTAGCATAGCGGTTACCAATAGTAAAAATATAACTAGCACCTAAATTCTGGGCAGTTCGCCACAGGACACCTAAATTTTCTGGCGTTTTACCATTTTGTATACCAATTCCAAAATATTCGTTTTCGAAGTTATCAATCATTTTACAAAAATATAAAAGTTAAATAAATTAGTCTTAAAAGACTTTATTTTTTAATTTTAATAAAAATTGAAGATGAAAAATGAAGACCTGGAAACAAAAAACTATTGGACGCAACGTTATAAAGAAGATAAAACCGGTTGGGATATTGGCTATCCTTCTACACCTTTAAAAACTTATTTTGATCAATTAGAAAATAAAGAATTAAAAATTTTAATTCCGGGAGCTGGTAATGCTTATGAAGCTGAATATCTTTTTAGTAATGGCTTTAAAAATGTATTTATTTTAGATATTTCTGAAGTGCCACTCTTGGCTTTTAAAAAGAGAAATCCAGATTTTCCTGAAGCTCAATTAATACAAGCTGATTTTTTTACTCATAATAAAACTTACGATTTAATTATCGAGCAAACCTTTTTTTGTTCTTTCCCTCCTTTAGAAGAATCCCGAAAAACCTACGCTAAACAGATGTCTAAGTTATTAAACACAAATGGAAAACTTGCTGGTTTATGGTTTGATATTCCGCTTACTGGCGATTTAGAAAAACGTCCTTTTGGCGGCGATAAAGCACTATACTTATCTTATTTAGAACCTTATTTTAAGGTTAAGACCTTTGAAACGTGTTATAATTCTATTTCTAATAGAAATGAGTTGTTTGGTATTTTTATAAATAACTTATAATAAAAAAGGCTTCCTTATCGGAAACCTTTTTTAATTAATCTTTTATGTTTTCTGGAAGCTCAAGCTTAGCTTCTGGTGGAATTCGTTTTGCTAAAAATAATATCTGACCTAAGTGACTAGATTGATGTTCCATAACATGAAACCAGCAGTACTCGTTTGTCCAACCAAAACTTGGCTGCTGCTCTTCGAACCATTTATCATCTCGCTTTTTTAATTCTTCAATCGTTTTTGCTCTTACTTCATTATAAATATCTAAATAATATTTTGCATCATGGCCTTTAAATTGTTCTCTACCTGCTTGATCTAAAGACATAGCTGCTCCCCATTTTTCGTTTTCTTCATCATTAAAATTTCTCCCTTCGAAAGTAGCTACTTGGTAATATGCTTCGGCAGCAGCCAAATGCATAATTAATGCACCAATTCTGTTCGCGTTTTCATCGTGTAAGTGATCTAGCTCGTATATAGACATGTTTTTTACTCTACTTTCAACTCGATTTTTCAAATCTTCTAACATAGAAATCATATTACCAATTTGAGGAGAAGCACCTTCAATGTCTCCTATAGAGACTATTTCTGGTACAATACCACTTCCTTCTATTAGTAAAGCTGAATTACCTTTAGCTACATCTGTAGTTGAAGTAACATTATATTCTTCGACTTTAACCGTTTTTCCTTTTGAAACTCCTTGACTCCATTTTGGAATAACATTATTATCTACAACAGTTTCGAAACTTGCATTATCGACTGGTACTTCTTCTAAAACTCCTTTATCATTTTCGATAAATAATTTATAATCATCGAAATAAAATTTACCATTCATTAAACATAAACCTCCAAAATTTAAGCGTTTTGAGCTTTTATCTATTGTACCTTCAACCGTATACGATTGCCACTCATTAGATGTAATTGGACGATCTCCCATATTATCGAAAAAACCCATTCCACCTTCACTATTATCTACTCTTGCCCAAACACCTGCCCAAGCTTGACCGTCTTCTGTTTCTACTTTTACAGAAGCTGTAATTTTGAATTTCTTTTTTGTTTTTGATTGAATATCTAAGAACTGACTAAAAGAAGTCCATTCTCTTGATACTGTTACTGACGATTGCGCATTTACCATAATACTAAACAGTAATGTTGCAAAAAGGATTGTTACTTTTTTCATTGGTTGGTTAATTTATGTTGATATTAAAACTATAGGTATGCTTCTGTAATATATTGTTACAGTTTCTAAAAAAACATTACTTATTAGTCTCTGGCGGAAAACCTTCCAACATTTTTTCTACAATAGCTTGAAAGCGCAATTCTCTTTTTTCTGGCTTTTGATTTTGCTTAAAAGAACACTCACTCGTGGCTTGCCAAAATAATCCTGTTTTAGATTCGTCTACAAACTCTATAGTAATTTGCTTGTTAATATTAGTTTTACCAAAAGGGATTCCTACAGAAACACCACTATAACCTCCACCAACACCTAAACCAACAGTACTGTTAGAACTCGACTCAAACTCCTCACTTTTAATGTCTATAAAAAAACTAGCGTTTTCAGATTTCTCTAAACCCATTGCATTTAGCTTTGCTTCTAATGCCGAGATTAAACGTTTTTCGTCTAATCCATTTAAACCAGATTCTATATTACTAAAGAAATTATAGGTTTTGTATTCTGAAAAATTAGTCGCTTTCTCATAATCGTAGTTCACATAAATTGGAGCACAAGAAGTAACACAAAGAACTAATAATAAATATTTTAAAAATTTCATAATTGCTTTTTTTATAAAAATAACAAAAATAATACCATTTACTATGCCTGTAGACCGTTCGTTATAACTTTAACTTTTTAATACCATTTGCTTTTTATATTTGATGTATAATTACTAAATTACACACAGCATGACACTCTATAAAAAAACACAATACGGAAAATTAATAACAGGAATTATAAGTATAGTTGCTATTTCTATAGCCACTCTTTTTATTCTACAAACCGGAAGTAATCCAATACCCTTATCTGTTTTGGTAATTCTTATGCTGCTCTTCCTTTTAATTGGTTTAACATTTTATAAATTAACCATTACAATTGATAGCAAAAAAATAGAAGCTAAATTTGGAATAGGATTATTTAAACGTTCGCTAAAAATTAAAGATATTAATTACGATTCTATAGAAAACATTAAAACACCTGCTCTTTATGGTATTGGTATTAGATTGACACCACATGGCCTACTATATAATGTAAGCACTGGAAGTGCTATTAAAATAAAATCTAATTCGAAAACATTTTTTGTAGGCACTGATGATTTTGACACTTTACATACCGTTTTATTAAAACTTAAAAAATAGCATAAAAAAAGCCCTTAATTACATTAAGAGCTTTTATATATAGTTTGAAAAATTTTAAGGATTTAATGCTCCCCAAAGTAAATCTTTAAGTTCAAGTAAGCCTTGTTGCGCTACAGATGAAATAAACACATAAGGTATTGGTAACTCGTTATCAAGTTCCTCCTTAAGTTCTGCCTGAAGCTCATCGTCTAACATATCGCATTTAGAAATGGCGATAAATCTATCTTTATCTAACATTTCTGGATTGTAACGACGTAATTCGTCTAATAAAATATCGTATTGTTTTTTAACATCTGGCGCATCTGCTGGAATTAAAAACAATAGAATAGAGTTACGTTCTATATGGCGTAAAAAGTAATAACCTAAACCTTTACCTTCGGCTGCACCTTCTATAATACCAGGAATATCTGCCATTACAAAACTCTGAAACTCACGATGCTTTACAATACCTAAATTAGGTTTTAGTGTTGTAAACTCGTAATCTGCAATTTTTGGTTTTGCTGAAGTAATTACAGATAATAGTGTCGACTTTCCTGCGTTTGGAAAACCAACTAAACCAACATCTGCTAATAATTTAAGCTCTAAAGTAATATCCCTTTCTTCCATAGGAATTCCAGGCTGTGCATAACGTGGTGTTTGGTTTGTAGATGTTTTAAAATGCCAGTTACCACGACCACCTTTTCCTCCGGTAGCTACAATTCTCTCCTCACCTTCTTCGGTAATTTCAAAAAGTGTTTCGTCAGTTTCTGTATCTCTAACAACTGTACCTAAAGGCACGTCTACATACATATCTTCTCCATCTGCACCAGAACTTCTTCCACTACTACCATTTCCTCCATGTCCAGCACGAACGTGTCTTTTAAACTTTAAATGTATTAAAGTCCAAAGATTAGGATTCCCTCTTAATATTATATGGCCTCCACGTCCACCATCTCCACCATCTGGTCCACCTTTTGCAAGATATTTCTCGCGGTGTAAATGCGTAGAACCTGAACCTCCTTTACCAGAGGTTACGTGCATTTTTACGTAATCAACAAAATTTCCTTCTGTCATAATTATTATCCTTTACTCTATTTTTGTTAATAAGCAATTATGCTTTTTTTAATTCTCCTTTTTCTTCCAATAGTAAAATAAACTATTGGTCCCAAAAAGGTACAAGTAATATTATCAACACCCACATTAACTTATCGTTATCCTTGAATTTATTTAAAATAGCGCTTATAAACGCAAAGAAAAATAAAACAAAAGACAATAACGCTACAAACAGTATTATAACCTGAAATGTTCCGATGGGACTATGTAATACTACTAAATTCAATTTTTACAACTTATCGATACTAGAACATAAACGTTCTGTAATATCGCCAACACTACCAAAACCATCGACACCGTAATACTTATTTTGTGCAGAATAGTAATCTTTTAATATTGCTGTTTCGTTATAATATACTTTTATTCTATTACGAATTATACTCTCGTCTGAGTCGTCTTTACGACCGCTAGTTTTCCCTCTTTCTAGTAATCTCTCTACTAAAACCTCATCTTCAACCTCTAAAGCAATCATTGCGTTTACTTTAGAATCCTTAGCATCTAACATTTTATCTAACGCTTCAGCTTGTGTTTCATTTCGTGGAAAACCATCGAAAATAAATCCTTTAGCATCTGCATTTTTTTCTACCTCTGCCTCAAGCATATCTATAGTAACTTGATCTGGAACCAAAGCACCTTTATCTATGTACGATTTTGCTAAATTACCTAAAGCAGTTTCGTTTTTCATATTAAACCTAAACACATCTCCTGTCGAGATATGTACAAGGTTATACTTTTCCTTTAAAAAATTAGCTTGTGTTCCTTTACCTGCTCCTGGAGGACCAAATAATACTAGATTAGTCATGTGTTGTGTTGTTTTTAATTGATATACTTCTGGTAAGTCTCTTCCTAACCCATCGTAATCCAGACCGTAGCCAACAATAAATTTATTAGGAATTTCTATACCAACGTAATGTAATTTAAAATCTTTTTTATATGCTTCTGGTTTATAAAACAATGTTGCTATTAGGAGTTGTTTTACACCTTCATTTTTAAAAATTCTGTGGATTTCGTGAAGCGTTTTTCCTGTATCTATAATATCTTCAAGAATAACGACTGTTCTACCTGATAAGTCTTGAGTTAAACCTATTAAACGTTGAATATCGTCTGAAGATTTAACACCTTCATAAGAGGCAAGTTTTATAAAAGTAACTTCACATGGTTTAGGATATTTTTTCACAAAATCACTAACCACCATAAACGAACCATTAAGAACGCCAATAAACACAGGTATTTCATCTCCTAAATCGTTAGCTAAATCTGTAGCCATTTTAGACACAGCTGTATCTATTTCTTTAGCAGAAATAAAAGGCTTAAAATATTTGTCGTGTAGCTTAATCATTATATTCGTTTTAAGAAAGTGGCAAAGATACGTATTTGTTAATCGAAATACGATTTTTGACTCATGATTTTAGGGCATTTTCACTTTATAAAATGTATTTTTGCTACTCTAATTTCAACAATAAAATGAACTATTTCTCTTCAAATTTTAAATTAGGCATCCTTGGTGGTGGACAATTAGGCAAAATGATGCTTTACAACACTAGAAAATTCGACATCCAAACTTATGTTTTAGATCCAAGCGACGAAGCACCTTCTAAGATGGCTTGCAATGCATTCACTCAAGGTGATTTAATGGATTTTGACACTGTTTACAATTTTGGAAAGCAAGTAGACGTTTTAACTTTCGAGATTGAAAACGTTAATGTAGATGCGCTTGAAAAATTAGAAAAAGAAGGTATAAAAGTATATCCAAGCTCTAAGAATTTAAGAGTAATACAGAATAAAGCAAAACAGAAATTATTCTATTTAGACAATAATTTACCGACTTCAGAATTTTCTCGATTTGCTTATGCTTCAGAAATTGAAGATGCTATTTTAAATGGCGGATTAGAATTCCCTTTTGTTTGGAAAAGCGCTCAATTTGGTTACGATGGAACTGGCGTAAAAGTAGTTCGCGCAATGGATGATCTAAAAGATTTACCAAAAGGCGAATGTATTGCAGAAGCACTTATCGATTTTAAAAATGAACTTGCAGTTATTGTCTCTAGAAACCTAGATGGAGAAGTAAAAACATATCCTGTTGTAGAAATGGAGTTTCATCCCGAAGCTAACCAGGTAGAATATGTTATTTGCCCTGCTAGAATCCCTGAAGCTGTTGCTAAAAAAGCTCAAGATATTGCTTTAAAAGTATCGAAAGCATTTAATCATGTTGGTCTTTTAGCAGTAGAAATGTTTCAAACTAAAGACGATGCTATTTTAATAAACGAAGTTGCTCCAAGACCACATAATTCTGGACACCAAACTATAGAAGCGAGTTACACTTCTCAATTTGAACAACATATTCGTGCTATATTAAATTTACCGTTAGGCAAAACCGATAGCAAAGTTGGTGGTATTATGGTTAATTTAGTTGGTGCCGAAGGTTATACAGGTGATGTTATCTACGAAAACATTGCAGAGATCATGAAAATGGATGGTGTAACACCACATATTTACGGCAAAAAACAAACAAGACCATTTAGAAAAATGGGTCATGTTACTATTGTTAATGAAGATTTAAATACAGCACGTAAGATTGCTGAAGAAGTTAAGAAGACTATAAAAGTTATAAGTAAATAATAAGAGTTCTAAATTACTATTACACACTTTACTTCTAATAACAATAAGGTGTTTTTTTTTGAGAAAAATTTAAAATTTAAAACCACGAGATAATGGAATATTATCTCCATTTTCCATAGACACTTCTGTACTGTTGTATTGTTTTACAAAATTCTCGTTGACGATATAAGATCTGTGACATTTCACAAAATTTGGTGGTAATTCAGATTCCATTTCTGAAATCTTACCACGCACGAATTCCTTTTTTGTGGTTGTAAAAAGATTTAGATAATGCCCATCGGACTTTACATAAATAAGTTCTTTTAAATATACTTTAGATTTATTTTTAAGCACGATGTAATCATTAGTCACTAAAGATTTCACGGTTTCTAATTCCGTTTTTGTTTTCTCGTTCTCTATAGCTAATAGTTGTTTTTTCTTGTCGGTTTTTTTCCATCTTATAAATGAATAAAAAGCTAGTAAGAATACACCAAATAACAGCAAACTATATACTATTCTGTTTTTATTAAATGCTTTTTTAAAAGACGATAGTTCAACAGCTTTCTCTTCCAGGAATTTAATATTTCTCTCTTTATTATCATTAATATCTCGTGCTCTTTGTTTCAAATTTCTAGGCTCTCTTTGTGAAATTTGACTATGATTTACTTTTAATGTATCACTTAAAATTTGTAGTTCTACATATTTTTTAGATTCTGAAACATTTCCTAATTCATTGTAAATATTGGTTTTAACCATATAAATAGATGGCAATATTCTAAAATTTTTATTCTTTTCCGCTAATAACAAAGATGAATCTGCATATTTTAAACTATTAATAAAATCGTTTTTCAAGAAATATATTCTTGCGATGCTCAAGTTGTTTGCAGTAATCAAATTAACAAGATTAATGTTTACTTTAGGCTGTCTTTTTATTGATTTAAACCCATTATTAGATAATTTATAATTAATTAAAGAAAAATCTAAACTATCCATATTTAGATAAGCATTACCTAAATTCATTCTAGTTCTATGTAATAATAGGCTTGGTTTTTCATTTAAATAATATTTTTCTATTTTTCTAAAATAATGAACAGCAGAATCATAATAAGAAGTTCTTAAATGAATTAAACCAATAGTGTTTAAATTATTATAATAATCGCGCGTATAATTTAATTTTCCAGATAAATTTTTAGCTTTATGACAAAAATCTAAACTTTTCTCATATTCTCTTTTCAATCTATATGCTGAACTCAAAACCGAATATGCTCGTATCTTATATATAGGCAAATTATATTCGTCGGCTAATTTTATTATTTTATTAGTATAATAATGTAAGCTATCAGAGTTATTCTTTAAAACATGAGCTTTTCTGTTTAAATTGTTTAATACAACCTCAATAGAATCTTTAGTTTGACTATATAAACAATTTGTGGTAATTAAACTTATAGCTAAAAAAGCTATCAATATTTTTCTTGTAAAGCAGTATTTCATATTTTTTGTTTTATACAAATACACTTACAAATATTGTGATTAGACATATTTAATAAAGTATGCTAATATTTTTACATCTCAATAAAGCGTGAAATTTGTTAATAACTAAAAAAAAGATTAGTTATTAAATATAATAATTTATTTTTTAGTAAAAACATTAAATGGTATTGCTACACTTATTTTTACAGAGGCTTCTTTAAATGTTTTTTGATTGTAGAGTAAATCTTCTGCACCAGCAAGAATTCTAAAGGTTGCTTTGTTTACATCTTTTTCTACTTGTGCTCTAAAAACTAATCCTACTTGTGCAGAATATCTATTTTTATAATCTACAAAATCCAAATCTTGTAATGCAAAACTATGGTTATAAATTGCAGCAAAACCTATGTTTTTAGAGATAATAAAAGTTGTAAAATTCGCACCTAAATTCGCAGTCCAATACGCTCTTTTTAAATCCTGGTATCTACCTAACTGATTATTTTGATTGTCGTAAACAAAAATTTCATCGTCTACTTCTTTTAAAACTGGCTTTCTGTCTTTTTGAATAGACTCTAAAAAACTACTCATAGAAATATTTGCGAATCCTTGAATATAACCATTTTTATATTTCTTATAACCTTTGTTATTTGAACTAAAGCTGGATAAATTACCAGAAACTCCAATTTTAAGTTTAGGAATATTTTTTGTTGGGTTGTCTAATAAAACACCATTTAAAGAATCTAATTTTAGGTTTTGGTTTTCTATATTCCCTGTAATTGTCGTCCAAAATAAATAATGTCCTTGTAGCACATCGTTTATACTATCAAACTTATTAATACGATCTTGAATATATTTTTTTTCATCTAAAAAAGCTTGTTTAGATTTTTTTTGAATTTTTGTGTATTTTGTAATTAGCGAATCTATAACTTCTAATCTATTAGAATCTTTAATAGTTAAGCTAATTGTTTCCAACATTTTTAATTTTTCAGCTTTAAGTGTATCTATTTCAATTTTTATTGCTTCTTTTTGTTTCTTAAAAATTATTAAATCATTTTTAATTTCTTTATAAAAATCATTTCTTTTCTCTTCCAATGTATTACAATCTCCTGTAATGTAATATTGAGATGCTTTTTTTACTAAATTATAAGTAAAACTAGCACCTATATTATTTTGCCAGCCATCATTACTAAAAAAATATGCACCTTTAGAGTTTTTATAAATACTTGTATTCAAAAAGTGTCGTTCATTATAATTATAATTAAATCCAATATTTATTTTATCGCCTTCGCTTGTATTTAAATAGCTAATTGCAGAATTACTGTTTATTGCATCTGCGCTACCAAAAAATATGGTACTCTTAATTCCTTTTAAATTATTATTTATTACTTTATTTGCTCCTGCTTTTCCATTTTTACAGTCGTATTCATCTTTAGATGCTTCTATTAAAGAATATATTTTAGTAGTAAAATCAGAATATTTTTTAACAAAAAGGCCTCCATTTTCAATAATAAAATAAATGGATTTTTTTTCATTTTTAATTTCATAACAATTTATTTCTTTTTTAGAAGAGAACACTTTGTTTACATCATCATTTATCGCTTCGTAAAATGTGTTTGCTTCAATTTTACTTTCTATAACATTTTCATATTTTAAATCTTTAATTTTTATATTAAGTTCTTTTTGAAGTAATCTGTTTAATATTGCATAACTAACTTTATTTGCATCGTTAAATAGTATTAATAGTTTGTTTTCACCTAAAGGTAATTGTACGTAATCTTTAAATGTATTTGTTCTATTTTGTTTTAAATAGTCTAATAATGAAGCTCCTTCGTTTTTTGTCTGCCCAAACCCTTTCACACAAAACAAAAGACTAATTAATACTATTACTGATTTCAAATTTTTCATAATTAAATTTTTCATACAAAAAAACCCTTCGCCTAAAGCAAAGCAAAGCTCTTTAATAACTTGTTACTATTGTTTTACAACTTTTCTAGTTGTTGTTCCTTTTTCAGTTTCAATTTTTAAAAAATATAAACCAGCTTTGTAACTACCCATGTTCAGATTTTTTAATGCTGTGTTGGTTTTGCAAACTACTTGACCTTTTATATTTATTAGTTGTAAACTTGTTATTGGTTCTGTAGATTGAATGTTTAGAATATTAGTTACAGGATTTGGATAGAGTTTAAAATCACTCTCATTAAAATTAGCCTCGTTTACAGAAAGTGTATTAGTATCCAATTTTGAAATAGTATTGCCAGAAGCTATATATAAATCGTTTCCTTTAACCCTTAATGCACCAATGTTATTTGGCATTGTTACTACATCTTCTAAAACAGGAGTAGCACTTGTTAAATCTAATCGGTAAATTTTATTTGGGTTATTAACTGCTATAAATAAATTATCATTTAAAACTTCAATAGCCTGAGTAGAACTACCAATATTTGTAATAACATTTGTTAAAGTTGGCGTTGCATTACTTAAATCTACTTTAGATACGGTTTCTGTATCTCCTTCTGCAATGTACATGGTAGTACCCACAATTTTCAAATCGTTTGGTCTTGTTACATTTATATAATCTGTTAGTGGCTGCGTATTAGAATTATTATTGTATTTAATTTTAAAATTATCTTTTAAAGCTATATAATTATCGACACCATTAAAGGCTAAAGCACTAATGTTTCCTAAATTAAAAGCATAGTTATTGGGCTCTGAAATATTATTTAAATTGTGTCGCTGATAAGCATTACTATTTCCACCTACAAATAAATAATTATCCACAACATAAACAGCAAGTGGACTTTGATTTGCCACAACTAATACAGGTGTAGGATTATTTACAGAAATATCTGCTTTTAAAATTTGATTAGTTCCATAATTAGCGATATACAAATCATCTCCAACAAAAAACAGGTCTTGTGGTTGATTTAAACCCGTACTAATAACATTTGTTGTTTGCGCATAAATTACGCCTGTAAAAGCAATACATAATAAAGTAATTTTTAGTCTCATATTTTTATAGTTGTTACGTTACATTTTTAATAAAACCCTCTGCACAAAACAATGCAAAGGGCTTTATAGTTATTGATTAATAGCAATCCAAAACTGCAACAAAATCAAGGATTACAAAAATAAATGTCACGAAATGCAGGTTATATATCACGAAATGCAGAAGTACTTTTTCTCAATATTAGACACAAAGTAATTATCACTAAAACCAATTCATTTAAAGCTCTAAAAAACGTACTTTTGTAATATTGATTATAATAATTAGAACTATAAAACACCATGAGCAAAGTAGGCGTAATAATGGGAAGCGATAGCGATCTTCCAGTAATGCAAGAAGCAATAGATATATTAAAGAGTTTTGATATAGAAGTTGAAGTCGATATTGTTTCGGCACACAGAACACCAGAAAAACTATTCGATTACAGTAAAAACGCACACACGCGTGGCATAAAAGTAATTGTTGCAGGAGCTGGTGGTGCAGCACATTTACCAGGAATGGTAGCATCTTTATCTCCTTTACCTATTATTGGTGTTCCTGTAAAAAGTAGAAATTCTATAGATGGATGGGATTCTATTTTATCAATTTTACAAATGCCAGGAGGTGTTCCGGTTGCAACAGTTGCATTAAATGGAGCTAAAAATGCTGGTATTTTGGCAGCACAAATAATTGGATCTAGCGACCAAGTTGTTTTAGATAAAATTATCGCTTACAAAGAAGAATTAAAATTAAAAGTGGAAACTGCTTCTAAGAATATTAAATAGTATAAAATATAAAAGCCCAGTCCCCTGGGCTTTTAATCGCTATTAATCTTTCTATATATGAGTAGATCTCACATCAAAAAAACTTAATACAAAACTCCATCTTTTACTTGCTATTCTATTGATGTCAGTCAAAATTATCTAAATAATCGATTAAGAGCTGAAATAATCGTCAAAAAACATGATTCCTTCTTAAAACTCACATTTATATTAAAAAAAAGACATAAAAAAAAGCCTCAAATAAATTTGAGGCTTTTCATCGCTATTAATCAATAATTTTTAAGAGAGTAACCAACTCTCGAGAAAAAATCTGATGCAAATTTATAACTTATTTCGATTTTTTACATGCTTACTATTAAAATATACGGAAAATAAAAACTATATTATTGAAAATGAACATATTAACAACTATTTTTTCGACAAAATACAACTCAGCACCATTCATTCGAATTGAAAACGAGCACTTTAAGCCTGCTATTTTAAAACTTATTGAAGAAACAAAGTCTGAAATTGACGCAATTATCACTAATAAAGAAAATCCAACATTCAAAAATACAATTGAAGCTTTAGAATTTTCTGGTCAACAATTAGATCGTGTTACTAGTATCTTTTTCAACCTCAACTCTGCAGAGACTAGTGAAGATATTCAAAAAATAGCTCAAGAAATCTCTCCAATACTATCAGATTTTGGAAATGACATCACTTTAAACGAAGATTTATTTA
This sequence comes from uncultured Lacinutrix sp., assembly GCF_947500605.1. Classification (GTDB taxonomy): domain Bacteria; phylum Bacteroidota; class Bacteroidia; order Flavobacteriales; family Flavobacteriaceae; genus Lacinutrix. The sequence continues at coordinate 98,327 of NZ_CANMSJ010000004.1, forward strand.
AACGTGTAAAAGCAGTTTACGAGATAAAAGAAAGTTTAAACCTTACTACAGAGCAGCAAACACTATTAGATAAAAAATATAAAAGCTTCTCTAGAAATGGAGCGAACCTAAACGAAGAAGACAAAAATAAACTTCGTGAAATAGACAAAAAGCTTTCTAAATTAAAATTACAATTTGGAGAAAACATTTTAGCCGAAACGAATAAATACGAGTTACACCTTACAAACGAAGACGATTTATCTGGTTTACCCGAAGGTGCAAAAGAAGCTGCTAAACAATTAGCAGAAAGCAAAGAAAAAGAAGGTTGGTTAATAACATTGGACTACCCTAGTTATATTCCTTTCATGACCTATGCAGACAATAGGGAACTTAGAGAGCAACTCTCTAAAGTAGCAGGAAGTAAAGCCTTTAAAGGCGATGCTTTAGACAACCAACAAATAGTTTTAGATATTGTAAACTTACGTTTTGAGCGCGCCAACTTATTAGGCTACAAAACACATTCGCATTTTGTTTTAGAAGAACGCATGGCACAAACGCCAGAAACAGTTTTAAACTTCTCGAACGATTTGCTTGCTAAAGCAAAACCAGCCGCTGAAGAAGAATTTAAAACCTTAGAAGATTTTGCAAAAGATTTAGACGGTATAGATCGATTAGAAAAATGGGATTCGGCTTATTATTCTGAAAAATTAAAACAGAAATTATTTAGTCTAGATGACGAGCAATTAAAACCATATTTTAAACTAGAAAATGTAATTGATGGTGCTTTTGAAATCGCTAGAAAACTTTTCGACCTAAAATTTGAAGAAATAAACGATATCGATAAATACCACGAAGAAGTTTTAACATACAAAGTAACTAATAACAACGGTGATTTAGTTTCTATTTTCTATGCAGATTTCTTCCCAAGAAAAGGGAAAAGAAATGGTGCTTGGATGACCAGCTATAAGCCACAATTTGTTAAGAATGGTATAGAAGAAAGACCACACGTTTCTATAGTTTGCAACTTTACAAAACCAACAAAAAGCAAGCCTTCTCTTTTAACATTTAACGAGGTTACCACTCTATTTCATGAGTTTGGTCACGCTTTACACGGTATGCTTGCTAGCACAGTTTACCCAAGTTTATCTGGAACAAGTGTATTTTGGGATTTTGTAGAGCTACCAAGTCAGGTAATGGAAAACTGGTGTTTCGAACAAGAAGCTTTAGAGCTGTTTGCTAAACATTACGAAACAGGAGAAGTGATACCTATGGAATTGGTAAACAAAATTAAAGAATCTGCAACCTTCCATGAAGGTATGCAAACTTTAAGACAACTTAGTTTCGGCTTATTAGATATGTCTTGGCATGCTGGAGAGGCTCCAAATACAATAAAAAGTGTAAAAGAATTTGAAGACGAAGCATTCAAAGACACTAATTTATTTCCAGATGTTAAAGAAAATTGCATGAGCACAGCATTTGCTCATATTTTTCAAGGTGGTTACAGTTCTGGCTACTACAGTTACAAATGGGCAGAAGTATTAGATGCAGATGCATTCGATTACTTTAAACAGAATGGCATTTTTAATAAGGAAATTGCTACTAAATTTAAAGACAATGTTCTATCTCAAGGTGGAACAGAAAATCCAATGGTATTATACAAACGTTTTAGAGGTCAAGAACCAAAACCTGAAGCGTTGTTGAAACGTGCTGGATTAATAAAATAAGACAAAAAAAAGAGGCTAATTATAACAATTAGTCTCTTTTATAAAAACAAACTTTCAATAATTACTGAAAGTTTAAAAATTATTATATATTTGCAATATGGATTACCAAGAAGCAAAAGATAAATTTATTAGTACTTGGGGAAGCTTAGGCTCTCTTTGGGGAATTAACAAGGCAATGGCGCAAATACAAGCACTGCTTTTTATTTCTACAAAACCATTATCTATGGAAGAGATTATGGAAGATCTTAAAATTTCTCGTGGTAATACCTCTATGAATTTACGCCAATTAATGGATTGGGGAATTGTAACCAAAACCTTAGTTGCTGGTGAACGTAAAGAGTTTTTTACAACTGAAAAAGACGTACAAGAATTAGCTAGAATTGTGGCTAAAGAAAGAAGCAGACGCGAAATAAAACCTGTTATTAAGGTTTTGGAAGAAGTATCTTCTATTGAAAACGATGGTACTGAAAAAACAAAAGAACTAATTAAACAAACAAAAGCATTACACGAATTAACTGAAACAATGGATGTAATGATTAACAAACTGGTAGACCAAAAACAAAACTGGATTACTAAGTCTGTTCTAAAATTATTCAAATAAAAAAATTTAAACTAAACTTTCAATTTTTTCTGAAAGTTTAGAATAGTTAGAAATCATGAAAATCGCATTCAAAATCACAAAAATAATAAACTACTTTGCACTAACATTATTACTTCTTGGACCATATGGTATTGCATTTACTGGTGGATTACAAGTTTTAGCAAGTTTAATCTTTGTTATACTGTTTCCAACAAACAAATTTATTTACATGTACTTCGGTTTAGTAATTACCTTCTTTTTACTTTGGAATGGTGGATTTAACTGGCTTTTTAGTGTTCCTATTTTCTTGATAGGATTTTTAACCTATATAATTCAAACTCAGAAAATACAATTATAAAACAAACCAATTATTAAGTAACACTATAATCTTTAAGATTCTTCAATATGAAAGCAATAACAATAAATCACCTAGAAAAAGGAGAGCAAACAAAAATAGAAATGATAGATTTCTATGATGGTGCAACCGAAGATTATAAGTTTTGGAGTAAAGATTTAAACATGCATTTTGGATATTTTATTCCGTTTAAAAATAGTCCGTTTGCAAGAAACACCATGCTTAACGAAATGAATAATCAGGTTTTAAAACGTTTAAACATAACCAAAGAAAAATCTAATTTAATAGATTTAGGCTGTGGTGTTGGAGGCACAATGCGCTACGCTTTAATAAAGCACAACAACTTAACTGCTTTTGGTGTAACGCTTTCAAGCTTTCAAGTAGACAAAGGAAATAGCTTACTTAAAGACAAAAAAGGAACTATTGTAAACGAAAACTACAACCATACTTCATTTAAATCTAATACTTTTAACTCTGCTTTAGCAATAGAAAGTTTATGCCATTCTGGACATAAAAAAGAATCTTTACAAGAGGCTTACCGTATCTTAAAACCTGGAGGACGTTTTGTAATTGCAGATGCGTTTTTAAAAAAAGATGAAACCGAATTGTGTTATGGTGCAAATTATTCGCATCGTAGACTTTGCGACCATTGGAGTTTAACAAATTTAGGCTCTATAAATAATGTAAAAAACGATTTAGAAAATTTAGGTTTTAAAAACGTAGTTATTGATGACGTTTCTTTTAGAGTTGCGCCTTCAGTATTACACGTTCCTTTTGCTATTGTTGGTTTTATTTTGAAAAAATTATTCACTTTCAATACGTTAAAGAGAGAAAGTTTACATAATCTTAAAGGTTCATTTTATGCATTATTATCTGGGTTACACATGAAGAGTTTTGGATATTATATTATAAGTTGCACAAAATAGACAAACTATGAAGCGTTCAACACTACATAAAATCATTACCATAATCCTAGCTTCTGTTTGGCTTATAAATGGTTTGTATTGTAAAATACTAAATCAAGTACCAAGACATGAAACTATTGTTGCTCATGTTTTAAACACAGGACATTCAAGATTATTAATTTTAATAATAGGTGTTTTAGAAGTTTGTTTAGCGATTTGGATTCTGACTGGATATAAGCAAAAACTGAATGCTATTTTTCAAATAACAATTGTAATATCTATGAATATTATTGAATTTATAGCTGCTCAAGATTTACTACTCTGGAAAAAACTAAATATAATTTTCGCTTTACTATTTGCTGTTTTAGTTTATGTGAGCGCTTTTCATTTTAATAAAAAAGAAAATAACAACTATGCTACCAAAGCTTAAAAATCATCCTTTTGCTGTACAAGCTTTTTTTAAAAGCTCTACAGTTTTAACTTTTGCAGTACCAAAAGAGCAATTACAAGACCTAATTCCAGAGTGTTTAACTCTAGATACTTTTAAAGATAAATGGGCTTTTGTTGCAGTTGCAATGGTACAAACAACAGGTTTAAGACCTAAAGGCTTCCCTAAATTTATGGGAAACGATTTCTTTTTAATTGGTTACCGCATTTTTGTACGTTACACCAACAAAAAGGGCAAAAATTTACGCGGTTTATATATTATAAAATCTGAAACAGATAAAAGGAAAATGGCATTTATAGGTAATATTTTTACGCATTATAATTATACAACTACAGATGTAAATTTAAAAACTACAAATGATAAAACTGAAATATCCTCTCAGCATTCAAACTTTAAAATAGTGGTAAACAACCTTGAAAAAGAGGCTGAACTCCCATTAAATTCTCCATTCGAGAATTGGAAAGAAGCAAGACGCTTTGCAGGCCCACTTCCTTTTACTTTTACTTATAATGATGCCACTAAAGAAGTATTAATAATACAGGGTGTAAGACAAAATTGGAAACCAAAGCCCATTAAAATTGAAGACTGTTCTATAGATTTCTTAAACACTTTAAGCCTTAAAAATCATGTTTTAGCAAATGCTTTTGTAATAGAAAATATTCCATACTACTGGAAAAAAGGAGAAATAGAATTATGGAAATAAAAAGAAAAAAAATTCAAGGCGTTTTAAATATTTTAAGTTTTAACAGACATTTCTATGTTATTGGATTAAGCATATTAGCGATTATAATTTTTAGCCTACTCTATATTGAATGTTCAAACATCATACTTTATAGTGTTATCGGTTCATTTGTTTACGGGCTTTTAATGCCGTTAATTATATCTGCTTACGTTTATGATTATTCTGGGTATTATAATTTAAATTGGTTGAAAGCATGTGATATAGATACTCAAGCTAAAAACATTATTAATATTAATGCTGGTTTCGATGAGACAAGTTTTTTAATAAAAAATAAATTTCCAAAAGCAGAGTTACAAGTGTTTGATTTTTACAATCAAGAAAAGCATACAGAACCAGCAATTGTAAGAGCGCGAAAAGTAAGTTTAACTTACCCTAACACAAGGCAAATCTCTACTAAACATATTCCTTTAGAGGACGACACTACAGACATTGTGTTTTTACTATCGACTGCACATGAAATAAGAAACAATGATGAGAAAGTTCTATTTTTAAAAGAATGTCATCGTATTTGTAAACCAACTGGAAAAATAATTATGGTAGAACATTTAAGGGATTTACCAAATTTCTTCGCTTTCTCTATTGGATTTACTCATTTCTTCTCAAAAAAAACATGGAAAACCGTTTATAAAAAAGCTGGATTCTCTTCTTTTAAAAACATAAAATTCACGCCTTTTATGTCTATAATTATTAACAAGCCTTAATTCAAAACAGCAAACATGAACATTCATTTAAAAATAATAGGCATTCTTTTAATTGTATTATCTGTAATACACATTCCATTTCCAAAGTATTTTAAATGGCATATAGAGTTAAAACATCTAAGTCTAATAAACAAGCAAATGATGACTACTCACACCTTTTTTATTGCGCTTACTGTTTTCTTGATGGGCCTATTATGTTTAACCTGCTCGCAAGAAATACTAACTACAGCTTTAGGTAATAAAATAGCACTTGGTCTTGGTGTATTTTGGAGTATTAGATTATTTTTTCAATTCTTTGTTTATTCTTCAAAACTCTGGAAAGGCAAATTATTTGAAACCATAATGCATATTATATTTTCAATATTATGGATTTATTTAACTACTGTGTTTTTCTTGATATATTTAAAATAGTTATAAAACAATTCTTTTTCTTTACTTTTGAAAAAAATTGCCAACTATGCCAGATCACAAAATAGATCCAAATCAATGGATTAATTTGTATTCAGACTACCTTTTTAACTATACCATTTCTCGTGTTAACGATAGAGATATGGCTCAAGATTTGGTTTCCGAAACATTTTTAGCAGGCTTAAAGTCTATGAAAAACTTTAAAGGAGAAGCAAGCGAACGCACATGGCTTATTTCTATTTTAAAAAGAAAAATTATAGATCACTATCGTAAAACAAATTCTAACAAAGGTAAAGCCGAAGTTAGAATGAGTTACAATAGCGATACAGAAACTGAAGGCGACTGGCTAGAGGAACGTGTTGCAGATCCTTTTGATAAAACAGCAGAAGACACAATAGAGAATACAGAACTGGGCACAGCAATACAAAACTGTCTAGGAAAATTACCAAACAAACAAGCGCAAGTTTTCGAAATGAAAACTATTTTAAATTACGATACAGAAGCTATTTGTAATGAATTAAATATTACTGCGTCTAACCTTTGGGTAATCATTCACAGAGCAAGAACAGCTATGGCTGGTTGCTTAGAAAAAAATTGGTTTTAAGATGAGTAATAAAATATATCTAAGTTGTGAAGAAGCAAATCACACATGTGATAAAACACAATATAAAGAAGCTTCACTTTGGGAAAAAATTAAACTAAACTTTCATTTAGCGTTTTGTGCTGCTTGTAGAAAATACTCTAGAAATAATGCAAAGTTAACTAAGCTTATAAAAAAGAAGCCTGTAAAATTAGACGTTACAGAAAAATCTAAATTACAGTCTGCTTTCGAAAAGGAATTAGCAAAACAAAATAATTAGTAACCATATAATTGGAATACTTTCAACCCAAAAGGAACTGTAATAACGGTTCCTTTTTTTATTTGTAAAAAACACAAAACATAGTGTTATTAAAACAATAATTAAGGTTTTAACCAAGCTCTCATAGCTTAATTCATCTTTAAAAAACTCAGAAGCAAACAAAAGGAGTAATAAAAAAAATCCTATTATTTTTGTGTACTTCACTCCTATTTTTTGAGGAATAGTTGCCAGCTTTAAGCTATCAAATTTTAAATCTCTAATTTCGAAAGGCAACATTAAAACAACTACAAAAACAAATCTTTGAAATGCCGTTATGTATACATCTGCATTTAAATGTACATCATCATTAATTAAGGGCAAAAAGACGGTTACACCTGTCCAAACTAAAGCTATAACATAAACCTTAAGCCCACTAACATCTCGAAGGTTTTGTTGGTTATCTAAATAAAAGTTTTTAGGAAGAAAAGGAATAGCGTATAAGAAAGTAATCAACCCAAAAACGCCAATAGAAATCAATGTCTTTAATTGCAATTGCATTGCGAAATAGCACAGCAAGAGAAAGCAAACAAGCGAAAACACTTGAATAATTTTTAATGCATCTGTTAAACTTCTATGATGGAATTTTGCTATCCCAAAATACTTCACAAAATTATAACCTGTAATAGTTGCAAAAAAAATGAAATAAAGAATGTTTTCATCATAAGAAACACCAAACTGTATTAACGTAATCCAACCCAAAGCATACACGGCTAAAGCCACGTGAATACTACTATTTAGATAAAAATCAAAAAGTTGTTTAATTAATCGCATTACACAAAGTTAATTCATAAAAAATAGTATCTGTTAATAAAGCCGTTAAATGGTTAAAAACTTTAGTTTTTTTTAAGAAATAACACTTTTAATTTTCATTATTTTTGCTACACAAAATCACACAACTACAATGAATACAAATACTTTCGCACTACGCCACATTGGCCCAAGAGAAAACGATCAAAAACTAATGCTCGATGCCATTGGTGTAGACAGTATGGAACAACTTATTTATGAAACGATTCCAGACGATATTCGATTAAAAGCTGATTTAAATTTGGATACTGCTATGAGCGAATTCGAATATTCTTCGCACATTAACGAGCTTTCAAAATTAAATAGTATTTATAAAACTTATATAGGTTTAGGTTACCACCCAACAATTTTACCGGCTGTTATACAACGTAACATTTTAGAAAATCCGGGTTGGTATACTGCATATACACCTTACCAAGCAGAAATTGCTCAAGGTAGATTGGAAGCTTTATTAAACTTCCAAACCATGGTTACAGACCTTACTGGAATGGAATTAGCTAACGCTTCTCTTTTAGACGAAAGTACAGCTGCAGCAGAAGCAATGAGTTTATTATTTGCTGTTCGCGAACGTGCACAGAAAAAAGCAGGTGTAGCTAAGTTTTTTGTTTCTGAAACTATTTTACCTCAAACATTATCTCTTTTACAAACAAGATCTACTCCAATTGGTGTAGAATTAGTTGTTGGTAATGAAAATGAATTCGACTTTTCTTCAGACTTTTTTGGAGCTATTTTACAATATCCAGGAAAAAACGGACAAGTTAGCGACATTAAAACATTTATAGAAAAAGCAAAGGCAGCAGGTATTAAAGTTGCTGTTGCCGCAGATATTTTAAGTTTAGTAAAACTAGAAGCGCCCGGTAAATTTGGTGCCGATGTTGTTGTTGGTACAACGCAACGTTTTGGTATCCCATTAGGTTACGGAGGACCACATGCTGCTTATTTTGCAACTAAGGAAACTTATAAAAGAGATATTCCGGGTCGTATTATTGGTGTTTCTAAAGATAAAAATGGAAACCGTGCTTTACGTATGGCTTTACAAACACGTGAACAACACATAAAAAGAGACAGAGCAACATCTAACATTTGTACAGCACAAGTATTATTAGCCGTTATGGCAGGTATGTACGCTGTTTATCATGGTCCAAAAGGTTTAGACTTTATTGCAAGTCAAGTACACAACACAGCTTCTGCTTTAGCAAATGCATTAACTAAATTAGGTGTAGAACAAACAAACACTTCGTTTTTTGATACGATACAGTTAAAATCAAACGCAGCAGTTGTGAAGCCTTTAGCAGAAAAAAGCAACGTAAACTTCTACTATCCAAATGAAGATACCGTTACTATTGCTGTAAACGAAACTACAAGACTTGTAGATTTAAATGAGATCATTTCAATTTTTGCTGAAGCTTTAGGAAAAGAAACGTTTACTATCGATAGTATTTTAGAAGTAAATAATATTCAAGAAACTCTTCAACGTAAAACAGACTTTTTAACGTTAGACGTTTTCAATACGCACCATTCTGAAACAGAATTAATGCGTTACATAAAAACTTTAGAACGTAAAGATTTATCATTAAACCACTCAATGATTTCTTTAGGTTCTTGTACAATGAAATTAAATGCAGCAGCAGAAATGTTGCCATTAAGTAACCCTAATTGGGGAAGTATACATCCTTTTGTTCCAATAGAACAAGCTAAAGGTTACTTAACAGTATTAAAAGAATTAGAAGATCAATTAACAGAAATCACTGGTTTTTCTGGTACTTCTTTACAACCAAATTCTGGTGCCCAAGGTGAGTATGCTGGATTAATGGTAATTAAGGCGTATCACGAATCTCGCGAAGATCATCATAGAAATATATGTTTAATTCCATCTTCTGCACACGGTACAAATCCTGCAAGTGCTGTAATGGCTGGAATGAAAGTTGTTGTTACAAAAGCAACTGCAGAAGGAAATATTGATGTAGACGATTTACGCCAGAAAGCAGAATTACACAAAGATAATTTAGCAGCCTTAATGGTAACTTACCCATCTACTCATGGTGTTTACGAATCTGCAATTAAAGAAATTACGCAAATTGTACACGATAACGGTGGACAAGTTTACATGGATGGTGCAAATATGAATGCACAAGTAGGATTAACAAATCCTGGTAACATTGGCGCAGATGTTTGTCACTTAAACTTACACAAAACCTTTGCTATACCTCATGGAGGTGGAGGTCCTGGTGTAGGTCCAATTTGTGTTGCAAAACAATTGGTTCCTTTTTTACCTGGAAATCCAATTATAAAAACTGGAGGAGAAAACGCAATAACAGCTATTTCTGCAGCACCTTATGGCTCTGCATTAGCATGTTTAATCTCTTATGGTTACATAAAAATGCTTGGTGTTAAAGGCTTAAAAAAATCGACAGAAGTTGCGATATTAAACGCCAACTACATTAAACAACGTTTACAAGGTGCATTCGAAACATTGTATTCTGGAGAACGTGGACGCGCAGCACATGAGATGATTATAGATTGTCGTCCGTTTAAAGCTAATGGTATTGAAGTTGTTGATATTGCTAAACGTTTAATGGATTATGGTTTTCATGCACCAACGGTATCTTTTCCGGTTGCAGGAACAATGATGATTGAACCTACAGAAAGTGAAAGCAAAGCAGAAATGGATCGTTTTTGTGATGCCATGATTTCTATTAGAAAAGAAATTTCTGAAGCAACGAAGGATGACGATAATAATCCGTTAAAAAATGCACCGCATACAATGGCTATGGTTACAAGTGACGAATGGTTATTACCTTACTCTAGAGAAAAAGCTGCTTTTCCTTTAGAATACGTACATGACACAAAGTTCTGGCCAAGTGTAAGACGTGTTGATGATGCCTATGGAGATAGAAATTTAATCTGTACTTGTGCTCCAATTGAAGCTTATATGGAAGCATAATACGCGTTTGAACGTCGTAAAAATAAATAACTAAAAAATTGCCTTTATTTTTTGATGCTTATCTTAGCAAACTAACTAAAGGCAATTCACTTTTTATATGAATATTAAAATTACTGGAACTGGAAGTTACATTCCGAGCACTGTTGAAAAAAATGAAGATTTCTATAATCATGAATTTTTAAATGCAGATGGTTCTAAAATAAATAGTACTAATGAAATTATCGTTGATAAGTTTGAAGCGATAACAGGAATTCAAGAAAGGCGTTACATAAAGCCCGAATTGTTGAATTCAGACATTGCATTTTATGCAGCCGAAAAAGCAATTGCAGATGCTAAAATTGACAAAGAAACATTAGATTATATTATTGTAGCTCATAATTATGGAGATGTAAAACCTGATGCAGAACAAAGTGATACTGTACCTAGTTTAGCATCACGCGTAAAACATTCACTTCAAATTAAAAACCCAAAATGTGTAGGTTACGATTTACTTTTTGGTTGTCCAGGCTGGATTGAAGGTGTTATTCAAGCTAACGCATTTATAAAAGCCGGAATAGCTAAACGCTGCTTGGTTATAGGATCTGAAACACTATCTCGTGTTATAGATAAACACGATAGAGATTCTATGATCTATAGTGATGGCGCTGGAGCGGTAATTGTAGAAGAAACCAATGAAGAATCTGGAATTATAGCTCACGAATCTGCCACTTTCGCACTAGACGAAGCACATTATATTTTCTTTGGAGAAACTAATAATCCAAAGAATACAAGCCAAAGACGATACATTAAAATGTATGGTAGAAAAATCTATGAGTTTGCATTAACCAATGTTCCATTAGCTCTAAAATCGTGTTTAGAAAAAAGTGGCTATGGTATAAATGATGTAAAAAAAATATTAATTCATCAAGCAAATGAAAAAATGGACGAAGCTATAGTAAAGCGTTTTTACAAGCTTCATGACATGAAAATGCCTGAAGGTATTATGCCAATGTCTATTACTAAACTTGGAAATTCTAGTGTAGCTACAGTACCTACATTATATGATATGATTTTAAAAGGTGAACTTGAGAATCAAGAAATTAATCAAGGTGATGTTATTATTTTTGCCAGCGTTGGTGCAGGTATGAATATTAATGCAATCGTTTATAAACATTAAAACTCTTAAGTTTTTCAAAATTTCTGATTTATAAGAAATGAAAAGAATTAAATAATGTACGAAGGGAAATTTCCACATAAAAGATATAGACTTACTTATCAATTTTTAGAAAAACACATCTCTACAGAAGAGAAAATTCTAGATTTAGGTGTAGAAAATCCGTTTACAGAAGTCATGAAAAATGGTGGCTTTAAAACTAAAAATACTACTGGTGAAGATTTAGATGAAGACACTTCTGCTATTGAAAAGTCTGACGCTACAGTAGTAACAGCTTTCGAAATTTTCGAACATTTACTCTCTCCATATACCGTTTTAAAATCTATTAAAGCAGATAAATTAGTTGCTAGTATCCCAATGCGTTTATGGTTTTCTTCAGCTTACAGAAGTAAAACCGATAAATGGGATAGACATTATCATGAGTTTGAAGATTGGCAATTTGATTGGCTTTTAGAAAAAGCGGGTTGGAAAATAATTGATCGTAAACAATGGACAAACCCTACTAAAAAAATTGGTATTCGTCCAATTTTGAGATGGTTTACCAATCGCTACTATATTGTTTATGCCGAAAGAATAAAGTAAATTCTAAAAACAGATTGGTTTCATTAAATTTTAATTTCAAAAAAGTTGTAATTTGTGATTTTTATATTGAAATTTTATAAGTGAATATATACATCATCATTCCTGCTCACAACGAAGAAGATTGCATTGCTTTAATGCTTGAATCTTTAGTAAACCAAACACTTTTACCTAAAAAAGTAGTTGTAGTGAATGACCATTCTACAGATAACACACAACTAATAATCGATGGTTTTTCATCTAAAAATAATTGGTTAGAAAGTATTTCTATTCAATCTTCCAAAGAACATATTCCTGGCAGTAAAGTTATTAATGCCTTCTACAAAGGCTTTGAAACATTAGATAAAAACTATGATATTATTTGCAAATTTGACGCGGATATTATCCTTCCTAAAAATTATTTAGAGTCTCTTGTAGCTCTTTTTAATACAGATAGCAAAGTTGGAATAGCAGGAGGTTTAGCATATATTAATAAAGGCAATCAATGGATTTACGAAACTATAGCATCTAAAAACCATGTTCGTGGACCATTTAAGGCATACAGAAAAGAATGTTTTCAAGATATTGGAGGCTTGAAAGCTAGTATTGGTTGGGATTCTATGGATGTAATGTTGGCACAATATTATGGTTGGGTAGTAAAAACCGACAAATTATTAAAGGTTAAGCATTTAAAACCAACCGGAAAAACTTATCATAAAAGTAGCAAATACTTACAAGGAGAAGCATTATACAAAATGCGTTCTGGGTTACCTTTAACAATATTATCTGCTTTAAAAAGCGCAATTAGTAAGCGCAGTTTTCTCTATTTTAAAAACACAGTTTTGGGTTATATTAAATCTAAAAATAAAAACATAGAACCACTGGTAACTGTAGAGCAAGGTAAATTTATTAGGAAACTTAGATGGGAAGGTGTAAGAAAAAAAATAAAAATATAGCAGAATTCCATTTTTTAATTAAAGCTCCAATTTTTGTAACTATTCGAAGCCTCTAACCTATTTTCTTTTTCATCTTCTAATTCTGAAAAGAAGTCGATTCCTGTTAGTTCTTCTACTTCGTCTACAGACACCACAAATTTATATAAAGGCTCATTAGAAGCTTCGTGATCCATTAAGAAAGCTAGCATCTTAGTATTTCCAGAATTATTATCGATAATAACCTTATAAAACTGATTAGGCACTGCTACTTTTTCACTTCCAATGGTTTTCATACTTCCTTTTAAAACACCACCAGAAACCACAAAAACACCATCGTATTTACTTGCCCAATAACGCGTTTTTTGTTCTAAGCGATTCCAAATACCTGCATTAAACTCGTGTGTTTGTGGTGAGATGTTACTGGTTAAAAAAGTTTCATCGTGTGCTGCTTGACTATATTTCCTATCTCCTGCAGGACACAAATGTCCGCGATCGTAACCCGATTTTTTATAATTACGCCAATGTGCTGCTGTTGTTTTTACCGCTTTATCAATTTCAAAATACGGTCGTTTAAAATTCGTGCTACTTAAATGAGATTTCTTGAGTTCGTATGCCACCCATTCTGCTTGTTCATGTGGCTCACTATAACTTAAACTATAACCATCATGATGCACAATTTCTCCTGTTGTACTTGTTGGTAAAAAGTATTCGTTGGTATCTTGTTTTACAATTGTTCCACCATTTACAACTTTTACTTGTTCTTCTTTAATTAAGTATTCTTTAGTTAATAATGTTCCTATTATAACTATTGCGGTAAGTATGGAGTATTTTGTTTTGTTGGTCATTAATTTAATTTCTTTAAAAGCTTTTTAGCTTTTTCAAAATTATGATTTTTAGAGCTCTTTACAATAATCTCTAGTTCTTTTATTGCGTTAGCTCTATCATCCATTTTAAAGTAAGTTAAGGCTCTATACCAATAGCCTTTAGATTGATCTAAAGTGTTGCTCTCTGCAATTTTCTGAAAGCTATTTAATGCTTCATTATAATTTTCAAGTTCTAATTGAGAAATTCCTAAATATAATAATGCTGTTGGATTTACTTGATAATCATCATTGATAAATGATGTAAAATTCTCTTTAGCTAATACATAATTTTTATTATTAAAAGCATTTTCTCCAGCAGATAATAAATCTACATTTATTTCACTTCTCGATACTAAAGATGGTAATTCTTCCCATTTACTATTATCGCTATAAATTTCTTGATTGGTAGATGTGCTGTCATTAAAAAACACACCTAAAAACACAATTACTGCTGCTGCAAATGCTAATAAGTAATAAAGTTTAGGCTTGTTATTATTTAGTTTTTTCACTTCTTCATTTTTAAAATATGAAGCGCTGGCAGTTTGTATAGCTTTTTTTTTATCTTGAAACTCATTCGATTTCAATAAGGCTTCTAATTCATTTAGTTTTGTATTGCTTTTATTATCTTCAATAAAATCCCAATTTGTTTCATCGTACTGCAATTTCAATTTTTTATTGATTTTTACAGCCTCATAAAACTCTTGATTATCATTTATTTGGTTCTCGAATGTTTTTATTTCGTTAGCATTCATTTTACCATTTAAATAATCTTCAATGTTCTGGAGTATGTCTTCAGAAAAATTCATAATTCTTTTAATTCTTTAAATCGAACATCCATTTTTATCATTTCGGTCAATTTAGTTTTACATTTAAAAACACGTTGTCTCACTACATTTTCATCATTATAATTTAACTCAATAGCAATATCTTTATATGCCATTTTTTTAAAGAAACGTTTTAATATTTGCTTACAATTGTCTGAGATTAATTCTAATTTCTCTTGAAAGAATTCCCATCGTTCTTGTTCCAAAGTAGATAAAGCTATATCTCGCTCTTCATTCTTTAGTTCCGCAACACCATTAATTGTTACCTCTTTTTTAGATTTATTTAGTTCTCTACGCCATAAATTTTTACAAACAGTAAATAGATACGCTTCGAAAGAAAACTTAATTTCAAATTGTTCTTTTTTTAAACGTAAAGTTAATTGCATTAATGCTTTTTGAAAAACATCTTCGGCATCTGCTTGCTCTCCACTGTTTTGGAGTACAAATCGTTTTACATTTGGGAAACTAGTTTTATAAATATTTAGAATCTGTTTTGTATCTCCATTTATTAAAGCATTTAAGTAGATAGAATTGTCTTTCATCGAATAGTTAGATAGTAAGCGAAATAATATTTTATATTTGAGTGGGTAACAAATATATATAATTAAGAACGGATGGTTATAAACCTATAAAAAACAAAAAATGAAAAAAACAAAATTAATTTTAGTATTTGCTTTTAGTATTATATTATTTAATAGCTGTTCTAATGAGGAATCCGACATTGAAGGAATAAATGAAAATGTTTTAAATGAAACAGAAGTTAACAGCTTAGGAAGAGCATCCCAAAACCAAGATATCTGTTCTTTTTATGTAGACCAATTTGGCAACTTCACTTCAGCAACAATAGAGTTGAGAATTACATATATACCAATACAAACTTTTTACAATTCTCCATCTGATTATCAAACTGTGAGACAAAACGTTAGGAATCAATTATTAGACATTGATCAAAATATTACATTTTTACAGTTTGGTTTAGACAAAGATATATTAACAACTGCTTACAACCAAACATTAACAAACATAGGTAGTTCATTATGTAATGCTTATACTTCGTATCAGATAAGTGAAGTTGAAACAACCTCGGTTTTTGAAATATGTTTTGAATCTAATGTAACTGAATCTGAAAAAGAAGAAGCTAGGAATTATTTTATTTTTAATAATAATTTAGAATTTATTGTAAATATTGATGACAACTGTGAAATGTGGAACTTTAGAGGTTGTTGCAAAACAGAAGAAGTAGGTGGTAGTGCTGAAAGTTATTCTTATACCTTTTACTTATATTAACCAATAATAATTACTTTGACTAGAAAAGGTATTTTATTTATTATAATTATTAATTGCTTTAGCTATTATTGTTACTGTCAAGATAATAATGATTTAGAGAATCCGATAAATATAGAATCATTGTTTAAAGAGAATAATTACAAAAGAGTGGTTCAGGAATGTACCACTCTTTTAAGTTATGAGAAACAAATCTCACAAGAAAGCAAAATCAAACACACTACTCTTCTAGCTAAATCCTATCTACAATTAGGAGACTATAACAGCGCTATCTTGTGGTACAGAAAAAGCATTAAGTTAACTAAAGATAATCCTGAAAAAGTAGTTGATACTTATTTAATTATTTCAAAAATTTATATTGATTACAACATAGAAGGCTCTTCTAAAATGGCAATTAATGAATTATCCGAAGCAAAGTCTATAATTATTAATAACAAATTAAACATCCAATATTTATGGAGAATTTATAATAACATAGGGATTTTTTACAATAGGTTAAATGACTTTAAAAATTCAAAAAAAAACTACAACAAAGCGTTAGAAACTGCTCTACTAATTAAAGACAATGAAAAAATACAAATTTCATATATTAATAAAGGAAACTTATACTACGCTGGCATTGAAACCTCTAAATTAAATCTTAAAATTTATAAAGATTTTAATCTAGAAGCCCTAAAGCATGGTAGCAAGTATAACTATGCTATATTTAAAAACCTAGGGATAGGTAGCTATCTTCAAGGTGATTTTGAAGAAGCACTAAAACATTACAATGAAGCTTTAAAAAAAATCACTTTATCTGAATTAAAGCAGAACAGTGATTTACCAAAAACATCTCAAATCAACAATAGTGACTATGGTAAAGTAATTAGAATTTTATACGAAAAAACATATTCTTGGATTCAGCTTTCTAAACAATCTAATAAAATTGAAAATTTAAATTATGGTCTTCAAACTATAAATTTGGCTGACCAATTATTAGATAAATTAGTTAATCAGGTTTCTGATAAAGACTCAAAATTACATTGGAGAGAAGAAGCATCTTATTTTTACAACTTGGGTGCAACAATATGTTTTAATTTAAATTTAAGTGATAAAGCTTCTTATTTTATAGAAAAAAACAAATCTCTTCTTTTACTAGAATATACAATCGAAAATAACTTAAAAAAAACTCTACCAGAGTACTTACTTAAAAAGGAATTAAAATTAAAAAAAGAAAAGGATTCTCTATTAAATTTAAAAATAATTTCTAATAAAGAATATATTCAGGACTTATATTTAAAAACTCAATTAAAACTAATTGTTTTTACCGATTCTTTAAAAAAAGAATTCCCAGAAGTTTATAAAGTAAAACAGAGTAAAAAAACATATTCTTTAACAGAAATTAAAAAGCATATAAAGCCACAAACTGTTTACCTCTCTTTTATTTGGGATAAAGAAGAAAATCAATTTGACGCTTTATTTGGCATGGCCACCACTAAAGACACTACTTATATTTATAAAATAGAAGGTTTACGTAAAGTAGATACATTAGTAAACACCTACAAATCTTATTTAAAAAAACCATTTAAACAAAAAGGCGATTTGAAAAATTTTCAAATTAATTCTTCTATTTTATTTAACACTTTATTTCCAGATAAAACTATAAAAACAATTATTAATAACAATCACAATCTTGTTATTTTCCCAGACAGTGATCTTCAAAATATTCCATTCGAATCTTTAGTATCAGAAAGTGAATCAAAAAAATATTTAATAGAGTCTAATAGTATACATTACGCTTATTCCATGTCTTATCTTATAGAAAATTCTAAGGCTAAAAGAGAGGCTGAAAAAAATTTTGTAGGTTATGCTCCACTAAGTTTTAGTTATGACAATTTAAGTCTTCTACCTAAAACAAAAAAAGAGGTAGTAGATATTAAAAAAGAAATTGGTGGTAAAAATTATATTAATAATTTAGCAACAAAAGAGTCTTTTCTAAAAAATAGTAACTCTAGTAAAATTATACATCTTGCAACGCACTCTAATCAATTAAACAATCCTTGGATTGGCTTTAAAAACAACAAACTATTACTTCATGAATTATACACTTATAAAAACCAAGCAGATTTAGTTTTCTTAAACTCATGCAATAGCTCCTTAGGAGAGATTAAATCTGGAGAAGGTGTATATAGTTTAGCAAGAGGTTTTTTCTATTCTGGAGCAAACAGTGTCATTTCTTCGCTTTGGGATGTAAACGATAAATCTACACAAGAGATTACAACTTCATTTTATAAATACATAAAAGAAGGAAAAACAAAAAGCGAAGCGTTAAGACAAGCAAAACTAGATTACTTAAATACACATAGTTTAAGTGAAGCATCTCCTTATTACTGGTCTTCTTTAATTTTAATTGGTGATGACTCTGTAATTAAATTTGAAAGCAATCTACTCTTTTACACAGTTTTAAGTACAATAATATTATTGATTCTATTTTTTATTTTTAAAAAAAACAAAAATCGTGGGTAACAAATCTTAAACTTCTAGAACAATTAAGAAAACAACTAATTCTTAATTATTTTGAAAGACTCTTTATCCTTTTTAGTACAATCGCTTCTTCAAAAAAACAAAATCAAAATTGATGGAGAAGAATTAGATTTTCAAATCCAAAGCCATCCTTCATATCCTAGTTTACATGCAATAACAGGAGTATTAAGTCATTTTGATATTGAAAATACGGCTATTAGAGTTCCAGTAGATAAAGAAACTCTAGAACAACTACCTCCTAGTTTTATAGCACAAATTAAACGTAATGAGGTTACCGATTTTGCTTTAGTAGTAAAAAAAGGAAAAAACTATAAAACCATATATAATAATAAAGAAAACGAAACTATTTCTGAAGCAGCATTTTTAGAGCAGTTTACAGGAATTATAGCTGCTGTTGAAAAGGACGAAACAAAAACTACAGGCCAAGAAAACACGAGCAACATTCAAAAACCATTAGTTGCTATTTCACTAGCATTATTCACTCTATTATTTTTCATTTCAAACCCAAGCTTAAGCACCTCCATTTATTTTATTTTATCATTAATAGGTGCTGGAATAAGCTTTTTGATCATTCAGCATGATTTAGGATTAAGCTCCAAAATAGTAGAAAGTATTTGCTCTCAAGAAAGCAAAATAACTAATTGTAATGCGGTTTTAAACTCCAAAGGAGCTACACTTTACAAAAACATAAAACTAAGCGATGTAAGCCTTATTTATTTTATAGCCATTAGTATTTCTTGTCTATTATTAAACATCACAAACACATCATTAAATATACTATACTTTATAAGTTTATCTGCTTCACCTATAGTTGCATATTCCATTTATTATCAATTGAAAATCTCTAAAAACTGGTGTGCTTTATGTTTGGGTATTGCTTCCATTTTAGTATTACAAGCTACTGTTTTCTTTATCACAGGTGCTACTATCACCAGTCTAAGCTTTCAATCTGTTTTACTAATTGGCTTCTCTTTTATTACTATCACCTCCATTTGGTTATTTATTAGTTCTAAACTAAAACAACAACAAGAATTAAATACTCTAAAAATAGAATCTACAAAGTTTAAACGAAACTTTGAATTATTCAATACGCTACTGCAAAAACAAGAAACAATAAATACACCCATTTCTGAAACTTCGGAAATAATATTTGGCAACAAAAATGCGCCATTAAATATTACAGTAATTACGAATCCTTTTTGCGGACATTGCAAAAGCGTGCACAGTTTGGTTACATCTATTTTAAAAACACACCATAATGAAATCAATGTCACTATACGCTTTAATATAAACACCAGTAATGCAGAAAGCGATGGTGTATTAGTTTCTAGCAGATTGCTAGAGTTATTTCATACAGAAGGGGAACTAAAATGCTTAGAAGCTATGCATGACATTTACAATAATGCAGATGCAACATCTTGGCTGGCTACATGGAAAAAATCTGACAATGCAGACATGTACAAAAACATCCTTGAAGCAGAATACACTTGGTGTTTAGATAACAATATCAACTTTACACCAGAAATATTAGTAAACGGAAAATCATTTCCACAAGCCTATAACAGAACTGATTTAGCCTTTTTTATTGAAAATTTAAATGAGTTTTGCGCTACAAATGAGCAGGCAACGCAATTACAAAAAACACTATAAAACAGCAAAACCCTTAATGAAAAGGGTTTTGCGTTTTGAACAATATTTCTCTCGCGAAGAATAGACACAAACTGTGAGTGTCTTTAATGTTCACAGCAAATTTAATTTATAAATATTTTTAATTATGAAAAATTTACAAAACTTAGGAAAAGCTTTATCTAAATCAGAACAAAAAACTATTAATGGTGGAACTCCACCATTACTTGGGTGCCAAAAATGTGATAGAGGATGGGTGTGTGACCGTACAACTGGTAAATGTGAATTTGTAGGCCAAATCTAATCATTAAAAAACACCCAACAGATAAACAAGTACAGTCTAAAGACTATATGTTGAGGTTTTTAAATTTAGACACAAACTGTGAGTGTCTTTAATGTTAACAACTAATATAATTTATTAAATATTTTTATTATGAAAAATTTACAAAACTTAGGAAAACCTTTATCTAAAGCGGAGCAACAAACTGTAAATGGAGGAAGACCGCCGCATAGCACTTGCTCTGCATTTTCGAATATTAATTGCCCAATCGGAATGCACGTAGAAGCATGTAGAACAGGCGGTTGGGACTGTTTTGATAATTAATTTATTTTAAAGTAAAATTTTGAAAAACTTCCCAACATACAAACAGGCAGAATCTAAAGATTGTGGACCAACATGTTTAAAAATTATAGCTAAACATTATGGTAAAACACTCTCCGTAAATCAGCTTAGAAATATTAGCGAAACTACCAGAGAAGGTAGCAGTTTACTTAATTTAAGTGATGCAGCAGAAACTGTTGGTTTTAGAAGTTTAGGAGTTAAATTAACTTTAGAAGAGTTACAAAAAGCACCACTACCTTGTATTCTACATTGGAATAAGGATCATTATGTGGTGCTTTATAAAATAAAAAAGAACATCTATTACATTTCAGATCCTGGACATGGCTTAATAAGTTATACTAAACAAGAATTTTTAAAATTCTGGATTGGTAATAATGCTACAGAAAAAACACTAGAAGGTATTGCATTACTACTAGACCCAACACCTAAATTTTATAATAATGAATTTGCTGAAGACGAAGAGCAAAAATTCAACTTCACGTATCTTTCTAAATACTTATACAAATACAAAAGCTTTATTATACAGCTTTGCATTGGCTTACTAGCAGCAAGTTTATTACAATTAGTAGTACCGTTTTTAACCCAAAGTGTTGTAGATGTAGGTATAGAAAATAGTGACCTCAACTTTATCTACCTTATTTTATTTGCACAAATCGCTTTATTTATTGGTAGAACAGGAATAGAAATTATTAGAAGCTGGATTTTACTACACGTTAGCACCAGAATAAACATCTCATTAATTTCAGATTTCTTTATTAAATTAATGCTACTTCCTATCTCCTATTTTGATATAAAAATGACAGGAGATTTAATGCAACGTATTCACGACCACAAACGTATTGAACAAATATTAACAACCTCATCACTAAACGTCTTGTTTTCTATGGTAAACTTTATAGTCTTCAGTTTTGTACTGTGTTACTATAGCCTTCAAATATTTATCATTTTTGTAATTGGTAGTCTCTTATATTTTTTATGGATTAAAATTTTTCTAAAAAAGCGAGCTACATTAGATTACAAGCGTTTCTCTGCAATGAGTCAAGAACAAAGTACAGTTATCGAGCTTATAAATGGCATGCAGGATATTAAGCTACATAATGCCGAAAAACAAAAACGTTGGGCTTGGGAACACACACAAGCAAGATTGTTTAAAGTATCTATAAAAAGTTTAGCACTAGAACAAACACAAAGTGTTGGCTCTTCTTTTATAAACGAACTTAAAAACATATTTATTACTATTTTATCTGCAAAACTGGTTATAGATGGAGACATTACTTTAGGTATGATGTTAGCTATATCTTACATCGTTGGACAATTAAATTCTCCGGTTATGCAACTTATAGGTTTTGTAAGAGAATTACAAGATGCCAAAATATCCTTAGATCGCTTAAGTGAAATCCATAATATGGAAAATGAAGAAATTGATCCACAGAATAAAATAAAAGATATTCCAAAAAGCGGAAAAATTGCTATTAAAGACTTAACATTTAAATATACAGGATCAGATATTGAAGTTTTAAAAGATTTAAACTTAACTATTCCTGCAAACAAAACTACTGCTATAGTAGGTACAAGTGGAAGTGGAAAAACAACATTAATGAAATTACTGTTAGGCTATTATAAACCTAACGATGGAGAAATATTGTTAAACAAATCGTCACTACAAAACATCTCTCAAAAATCTTGGAGAGATCATTATGGTGTGGTGATGCAAGAAGGTTATATTTTTAATGACACTATTGCAAACAATATAGCGATAGGTGAAGGCACTATCGATAAAAAAAGATTAGCACATGCAATTGATGTTGCAAATATAAGAGACTATATTGAGTCACTACCTCTAGCCTACAATACAAAAATTGGAGCCGAAGGCACTGGTTTAAGTACAGGACAAAAACAACGTTTATTTATTGCTAGAGCGGTCTATAAAAACCCAGACTACCTGTTTTTTGATGAAGCAACTTCTGCTTTAGATGCGAATAATGAAAAAGTAATAATGGAAAATTTAGACACTTTCTTTGAAGACAAAACTGTAGTAGTTATTGCTCACAGATTAAGCACAGTAAAAAACGCACATCAAATTGTTGTTTTAGATAACGGAAAAATAACAGAAATAGGAAATCATAAAGAGTTAGTAGCTAAAAAAGGCAACTATTATAATTTGGTTAAAAACCAATTAGAACTCGGAAACTAAAGACCTTTCGACTGTGCTTAAGAAGACACTCACTTGTCATTCAGAGCATAGCGAAGAATCTCAATAAATATGTCAAAAAAATTAGAAGAAATAGAATTACGTAGCGAGCAAGTACAAGATATATTATCTTATGTACCACATTGGATGATACGTTATGGTAACCTATTGTTTTTAGGCTTAATAGTATTGTTTTTTAGCTTAAGTTGGCTTATAAAGTATCCAGATGTAATAACTACTGAAGCATTATTGACCACAAAAATGCCATCAGAAAAGTTAATTGCACAAAGTACAGGGAAATTAGAAACTATTTTAGTGAAAGACAATGACATAACAACTAAAAACACGCCTTTAGCTATTATAGAAAACACATCAAACTATAAAGACGTTTATACGTTAAAAGCCATTATTGATACTATAAAAGTGAATACTAAATCCTTTACTTTTCCAATAGATCAATTACCTGTTTTATTTTTAGGTGACATTGATACACAATATGCATTATTTGAAAACAACTACATTCAATATAATTTAAACAAAGACTTACAACCGTTTTCCTATGAAGCATTAGCAAATAAAAACTCTATATCAGAATTACATAGACGACTTAAAAGCTCTAAAGATCAATTGGATTTAAATCAATCTCAATTAGCGCTAAAGAAAAAAAAATTAAATAGATATAAAACTTTATTTGAAAACGGAACCATTGCTCGCTTAGAATATGAAAATAAGCAAGTAGAGTTTCTTCAAGGAGAACAAAACTTAAAAAGCTTTGAATCTTCAATCTCTCAAATAAGAGAATCTATTGGTAATGCTAACAAATCTTCTAAAGGCATAGAAATTAATAAAACTAAAGAAGAAATGATGCAATTAAAAAGCGTTATTCAGTCTTTCAACCAACTTAAAAATGCTATTAAAGATTGGGAGACACAATATGTTTTAAAATCTAATATTGATGGAAAAGTAGCATTTTCAAATTATTGGAGAGCTAACGAAACCGTAAATCTAGGCGATTTAATTTTCTCTATCATACCTATTGAAAGTTCAACTTTTATAGCAAAACTTAAAACACCAGCTACCAATTCTGGGAAATTAAAAATAGGACAAAGCGTTAATATTAAATTAGAAAATTATCCTGAAGCAGAATTTGGGGCCTTACAAGCCAAAGTAAGTCACATAACATTAGTTCCTGATGAGGAAGGTTTTTACCTTATTCTTGCAGAATTACCTAAAGACTTAATTACATCTTATAAAAAATCAATAGAATTTAAACAAGAAATGAGAGGAAGTGCAGAAATCATCACTGAGGATTTACGCCTTGTAGAACGTTTCTTCTCTCAAATAAAAGATATTTTTAAATAGCAATTAATCAATAACCAAAAAAGCCTTTTCATAATTTATGGAAAGGCTTTTTAAATTTAAGATACTCTTCTACTAATTTTATTATTCTATAAAACCATTTAAGTTTAATACTTCAAACTCTTGAGCTTCATTTTCAAAAATAATATAAGCTTTTAATTCTGGGTGTCTAAAGAGAAAGTCTTTAGCATCTTCAATTCCCATAGCTTGTATAGCAGTAGCATAACCATCTGCTAACATACAAGTATCTGCAATTATAGAAACACTTAAAATACTTGTTTTACTTGGAAAGCCTGTTTTAGTATTAATAATGTGCGCATAACGATTTCCGTTAGCGTCTAGCTTAAATTTTCTATAAGTTCCAGAAGTTGCCATTGCTTTATCCTTAAGACCTAAAACAATGTTAGTACTTTGGGTATCATCGAAATTAGGATTTTCAACACCTACAGTCCAAGGACTGTGCTTATCTATATTTATTCCTTTTGTTCTTAATTCTCCACCAATATTTACCATGTAATTTTCAATAGCTTTAGACTCTAAAAACGCTCCAATTACGTCCACAGCATAGCCTTTGGCAATAGCATTAAAATCTAAAAACGCACCATCTACTTTTTTTATAGTATTACCTACTAATCCAATTCTATTAAAACCAACATAACGTTTTAAGCTGTCAATTTTTATACTATCTATTTTTGCTTTAGGCTTCTCCGAACCAAAATCCCATGCATTAACCAACTTACCTATTGTAGGATCGAAAACACCTTCTGTTTCTCGATATAGCTTTTTTGAAGCATTAAAAACTTTAATAAAATGGGCATCAACGTTAACAGCTTCATTTCTATTCAACTTAGAAATATCTGAATCTGATTGATAATTAGACATCGATTTATTCATTATAAAAAACAAACTATCAAACTGTTTTTGATAGTTCTCAATACTTTGCGAAGCAAAAGTAACCTCGTAAAATGTTCCAAAAACGGGACCTGAAACTTTCTTGTTTTTAAGTTCTTGCTCACAAGAAAAAATTGAAAGCACAAACAGTAGAATTATAACTTTTTTCATATTTACATTAAATCCATTTATTTTTATGAGATTGACACATCCTTCGTCCTCATAATGACCTATTAGTTTAAATTTGTTTCTAATACTTGAATACCATTGTACTCAATTAAGTACTCTTCGTTTAAAAATACTGGTAAAGACTCTCCATTCGGATTTCCTAAACCAACTCCTGCATATAATACTTTTGCATTATGCTCTCTAGCATGTTCCTTAAAAGACTCCATCCAAACCACATCGTAATTATTAGCATTATCTGGCAATAATACTGCTTTAACAATTACAAAAAAGTGTTGCTTATTGGCGTCCATACAAACAAATTGCGGATGTCTTTTTAGTTTACTATTTATAGCAATAAATTCGAAGCCACGTTTCTCTAGGTCTTTACCTACATGATTCATAGCCAAATTGTGAAGTTCTTGTGGTGTTAAAGCTTTACTCATATTTATTTCCGTCTTTCAACTGCACTAAAGATAAACTCTAGCGATAATCTCATTAATTAAAAACAAAAATACAATAAAGCATTATCAATAGAAAGTGGATTCTGATTCAAGTGAGGAATCACATAAGTTATTTAAACCTAGCAAATTTAGAAGAGTAAAACGTGTAGTTAGATACTGGAATTACAGCCTTCATTTTTAAATTGTACCAAGGTGAAATTTCACTGTCTTCTAGATTTTTAACTAAATGTACACTTTGTGCTGGAGTATTACCTTGAAATATTAAAAATAGCTTTTCTCCTTTTTCGTTTATAACGGCATCACCCAGCATAACAATATGTCCAGGACTTCCGCCTTTTATAAGCATATCTCCAACTTCTAAGTCTTTTACAGAATTGACTCCCTTTAGCTCTTGAGACAAAGACAAAGTGCCAGAATACATATAAATAAGATTAAGATATTTATAGAAATTCTCTTTTGAAGCATTTGCTGAAGCCGATTTGCTAAACGTTACTTTATTGCCTTTAATAATAGGCCTATAACCTTGAGCATATTTAGTCCATGAACAATAATGTCCTGAGGTGAAATTAAAGCCTATCTCACTCTTTCTATTAGAATCCCAAAGGTATTCACTTCTTATTCTAATTAAAGCGTCTGCACATTGCTGCAATCCGTTTTTAGGTACAGGGATATCTAATATACCTATATGGCCTTGTTGCCAATAGTACACGCTATTATCGTAATTAATAATTTTACTACCAAATGGCTTTAAACTATAATTACGTAAATACTCCTGAAATGATCCTTTTGGGTACACTATACGTTTATAACCTATAGGTATTTTAACTCTAGAACTTATAGTTAAATTGTCTTTAGAAATGAGGCTTGTTTTAGAAACAACAGACTTAGAAACATAGTTAACAGTTTCCTTTATCGGTTTAAATTGAAATGCTAAACCAAAAACAATCAGTAATATAAGAACAAGTAGTATTTTCTTCATATTAACACCAACGTAAAAACCCAATACTTTCGTATTGGGTTTTTATTATTTCTAACTCTTTTTGAGATTCTTTGTTTCTCACTCAATGACATTTAAAACTAAATGACTTTTAGCAATCTATCCTCCAAAATCATCAAAACGGATATTTTCATCGTCAAGACCAAAATCTTCACCCATTTTCTGAACTGCTTGGTTCATTAATGGTGGTCCACAGAAATATAATTCTATATCTTCTGGTGCTTCGTGCTTAGATAGATATTGATCGATTACTACTTGGTGTATAAACCCAGTGAATCCATCTCCATTAGGATCTTCGACATCCTTTTTAAGTTGCCAGTTATCTGCTTCAGTAGGATCTGATAATGCAATAAAGAATTTAAAATTTGGAAAATCTTTTTCTAAAGCTCTAAAGTAATGGATGTAGAATAATTCTGCTTTAGAACGTCCACCATACCAATATGTTACTTTTCTTCCTGTTTTTAATGTTCTAAACAATTCGTATAAATGAGAACGCATTGGTGCCATACCTGCTCCACCACCTACATATAACATTTCGGCATCAGACTCATTAATAAAGAATTCACCGTAAGGTCCAGAGATAGTTACTTTATCTCCTACTTTTTGGTTGAAAATATAAGAAGAAGCTACACCAGGATTTACATCCATCCATCCGCCTTTAGCGCGATCGAAAGGAGGTGTTGCTACACGTACATTAAGCATAATCTTTCTTCCCTCTGCAGGATAAGAAGCCATAGAGTAAGCACGTTCTACCAATTCGTCATTTTTCATAACTAATGGTCTTAAACCAAACTTGTCCCAATCTGCTTCAAATTTATTTGGTTCACCTGGATGATCTTCTGGGTGAGCCGTAACATCCATTTCTGAATATTTAATTTCACAGTTAGGTATTTCAATTTGAATATATCCTCCTGCTTTGTAGTTCATGTCCTCAGGGATTTCTACTACAAATTCTTTAATAAAGGTTGCTACATTATAGTTTGAAACTACTGTTGCTTCCCATTTTTTAATTCCGAAAACCTCTTCTGGAATTGTAATTTCCATATCTGCCTTTACTTTAACTTGGCAAGATAAACGTGCTCCATGAGCTAATTCTTTTCTAGAAAAGTGAGGTGTTTCTGTAGGTAATGCTTCACCACCTCCAGATAATACGTGACATTCGCACTGAATACATGTTCCACCTCCACCACATGCTGATGGTAAGAAAATTTTATTACTACCTAAAGTAGATAGTAATGTATCTCCAGATGCTACTTCTATTTCACGTTCACCATTAATTAAGATCTTTACTGGACCTGATGGTGATAGTTTTTGCTTTACAAATAATAATAAACTAATTAGTATTAGAGCGATAATTAAAAACGCTACTACTGTTGTTATTACTGTTGCTCCTGTTCCTGCTGCTAAAATCATACTATTCTGCTATTTTAGTGTTTTCAGCTAATTCCTTAGCGTCTTCAGTTTGTGTTTGTTCTACTTGTGCTGTTGGCTCTGGAGAAGCTGCTTCGTCTTCACCACCTGTTAACATACCACCAAAGCTTAAGAAACCTATTCCCATTAAACCAGTAATGATAAATGTAATTCCTAATCCTCTTAAAGGTGCAGGCACGTTAGAATATCTAATTTTTTCACGAATAGCTGCAATTGCAAGAATTGCTAAAAACCATCCTATTCCAGAAGATACTCCGTAGTTTACTGCTAAACCAAACGTTTCAATTTCACGAGACTGCATAAATAATGAACCACCTAAAATGGCACAGTTTACTGCAATTAATGGTAAGAAAATACCAAGTGAATTATATAATGATGGTGAGAATTTCTCTACCACTATCTCTACTAATTGTACCATTGTTGCAATGGTTGCAATAAACATAATGAAAGAAAGGAAACCTAAATCCATCCCAGAGAAACCTTCTCCGTTTGCACTTCCATCTGCCCAAGCTAATGCTCCTGGTTGTAGTAAATATTGATCTAATAACCAGTTTAATGGTACCGTGATCGCTAATACAAATATTACGGCTGCTCCAAGTCCAACTGCTGTTGCAACTTTTTTAGAAACGGCTAAGTATGAACACATACCTAAGAAAACCGCAAACACCATATTGTCAACAAAAATTGACTTGAAAAATAATTCTAAATGTTCTATCATTTTTTTATTCTTTAAAATTCAGAATAACACTTCGTGTTAGTCTTCTATTAAATCTTTATTTCTACTACGCTGTACCCAGATAATTAAACCAACAATTATTAAAGCCATTGGAGGCATTAACATAAAACCATTGTTTTCGTAACCTAAAGCATAAACTCCAGTCATTTCGATAGGATCTCCTAAAACAGGAATTCCGAAAAGTGTACCAGAACCTAAAAGTTCTCTAAAGAAACCAACAATTACTAAAATAACTGCATATCCTAAAGCATTACCAATACCATCTAAAAATGATTGCCATGGTTTGTTTGCTAAAGCAAAAGCTTCAAAACGTCCCATAATAATACAGTTGGTAATAATTAATCCAATAAATACAGAAAGTGTTTTACTTAAATCGTAAGCAAAAGCTTTTAGTACTTGATCTACAATAATTACTAAAGCTGCAACTACTATTAATTGAACAATAATTCTAATTTTTGAAGGAATGATGTTTCTCATTAAAGAGATTACTACATTACCTACACTTAATACAAACAATACAGCTATTCCCATTACTAACGAAGCTTTAAGCTCTGCTGTAATTGCTAATGCAGAACAAATACCTAATACTTGAATAGTAATTGGGTTATTATCTGCTAATGGATCTGTGATTAACTTTGCGTCTTTTTTTGAAAGTAGTCCCATATTATTTTAAGTTTTTAAAGTAAGGTAAATACAATTTTAAATCTTTTTTTATCATTGCAGATACACCATCTCCTGTAATTGTTGCTCCTGCTAGAGCATCAACTTCGTTATCATCTTTTATCTTGTTAACTGGATCATTGTTTCCTTTTGCAACTGTAATACCTTTAAAAACACCTGCATCATTTAATAGTTTTTCACCATTAAAATCATCCATAAAGTAACGTTGTTTAATGTTAGCTCCTAAACCAGGAGTTTCACCAGCGTGATCGAAAAACGCGCCTTTAACAACCATGTCTTTATCTAAAGCTACAAATCCCCAAATAGCATCCCAAAGTCCTTTTCCTCTAATTGGAACGATATAAAATGTTTGACCATCTTTCTCTCCAATAAATAAAGGCAAACGTCTTGTTCCTCCATTTTTAGCTTTAGCCTGCTCTTTCTTAATATCGATTAAGTAAGCTTGGCTATCTTCTTTAGAAACACCATTTTCTATTACTAATTGTTGTTTAATGTAAGTTGAAAACTCGTCTGCTACTTTATCTGTAGAAACAAATGCAATATCTCCAGTGCTTTCGTTATCATTAACTCCCATAGCATACAGAATATTCTGCTGCTTTTCCATTCTTTTATTCTCTTCAATATTAGGCTTTAAAGACGAAGCTGTAAAGGCTAATAATGAACCTACTATTACAACCATTGCAACTGCAAAGATTATAGTGTATGAGTTTTTATCTGTATTAACTGCCATAATTATGCTGTTTTAACTTTTAAACGTTTCATTCTACGCTTTACATTTCCTTGTACCACATAGTGGTCGATAGTTGGAGCAAAGACATTCATTAATAAAATGGCTAACATTACTCCTTCTGGATATGCTGGATTGAATACACGAATCATAATTGAAAGTATACCAATTAAGAATCCATAAACTACTTTCCCTTTGTTTGTTTGAGATGCAGTAACAGGATCTGTTGCCATGTACACTGTACCAAAAGCAAAACCACCAATTAATAAATGCATCCAGAAATCTGTACTCATTAAGCCGTAAAACTTACTAGATTCTGTAACCCATTCTGCAGAAACAATACCGTTAAATATTAATCCCATAACAATAGCACCTGCAACAGATGATAACATTATTCTCCAGCTTCCTACTTTAGCAAACACTAAAAATAAACCTCCTAATATTATTAATAACGTTGATGTTTCTCCAACAGAACCAGGAATAAAACCAAAAAAGGCATTCCATATATCTCCTGCTGAATCTAACATACTAGAATTGTTTTGTGCTAAACCACCTAAAATAGTTTCTCCAGATAATGCATCTGGTGTTGCTCCAACGGCAAGATCTTGAACTCTAGGATCTGCTCCATGTACCCATACTTTATCTCCAGACATCCAAGTTGGATATGCGAAGAATAAAAAGGCACGTATTGTTAATGCTGGATTAAGAATATTCATTCCTGTGCCACCAAACACTTCTTTTCCTATTACTACACCAAAAATAACTGCAACTGCTAACATCCATAATGGAATATCGATTGGTACAATTAATGGCACTAACATTCCTGTTACTAAGTAACCCTCTTCTACTTCATGTCCTTTTATTACAGCAAAAATAAATTCTACTAATAAACCAACACCATAAGAAACAATTACTAATGGCAATACTTGCCATGCTCCAATAACAAAATTATCCCAAGTTAAAAAGTTTCCAAATAAAGAAACCTCTCTTGCAACACCTGCTAAAGCATCTATTGCAGAATAATGTTGATAACCTGCGTTAAACATTCCGAAGATTAAACATGGTATCATAGCCATAATAACTATGTTCATGGTACGCTTTAAATCATCGGCAGCCTTAATATGAGTTCCGTTATGCGTCGTCTCATTTGGCAAGTATAAAAAGGTATGGATTGCATTAAATGCAGGAGCCATTTTAGTTCCTTTATACTTTTCTTTTAAATTATGTAAATTACTTTTTAAACCCATTATCCTATTTCTTTAAGCATTAAGTCTAAACCTTTTCTAATTATTTCTTGATGTGGTTGCTTAGACACACAAACAAATTCTGTTAAGGCGAAATCTTCTGGTGCAACTTCGTACATTCCTAAAGCTTCCATTTCATCTAAATCTTGATACATACAAGCTTTTAGAATCTGCATTGGAAAAATATCTAAAGGAAAAACTGCTTCGTAAGTTCCTGTTGTTACAAAGTTTCTATGTTCTCCGTTTGTATTTGTATTTAAAGCAAATTCCTTTTTAGGTGTTAACCAAGAAAAAGTTAATGCTCTAGAAGTAGATACTTTATTAAAGATTGGCTTATTCCATCCAAAAAATTCGTAATCATCACCTTCTGGAATTACAGATATTACATTACTGTAATAATCTAAAGCACCATCTGGTTTTACTTGCTTTCCAGATAAAACGTTTCCAGAAATAATTCTGTCGTTTCCATCTTTATCTACACCATTATCGTAAACCATAGTTGCGATTTCGCTTCCTATTTTAGTTCTAAAATAACGTGGTTTTTTAACTGATGATCCTGCTAAAGCTACTAAACGCTCTGCATTAAACTTACCAGTTAATAATAACTCACCAATAATAACCAAGTCTTGAGCGGCAACAGTCCAAACTGATTCGCCTTTGTTAACTGGATCTATTTTATTTATAAGTGTCCCTACATTTCCTGCTGGATGTGGTCCAGACACGTTATGAATGCTAACATTAGACAATCCTGCCAATGGCGAATTTCCTTTTTTATTAACTCCTACATGTACTTGACCTTTTGTTAACTTAGCTAAAGCTGAAACTGCTGCTTGCAACTCTGCTTCTTTACCAGCTAACGTATAGTCTAAATCTGCAGCTAAAGGCGCACTTGCATAACCAGAAACAAAAATTGCTTTTGGAGCAACTTCTGGATTTGCAATAACATCGTAAGGACGTTGTTTTACAAATGCCCAACAACCTGAAGCTAATAATTTCGCTTTAATATCTTCAGCTTTTGCTGAGTCTACGTTTAAAGCTCCAAAATCTTCAAAAGATTGCTCTTTGTCTGCTTGAATTTTTACTGAAAGAATTTTTCGTTTTTCACCACGAGCAATTTCAACAACTTCTCCAGAAACTGGTGAAGCAAATTTTACGTTTTCGTTGGTTTTATTGAAAAACAAAGCCTGTCCAGCCTTTACTTTTTCTCCAACTTTTACCGTTAGTTTTGGAATTACACTGTGAAAGTCTTCTGGTCTAACTGTACAAGTGTTGCTTATTATGGCATTTTCAATTGCCTTTTCTGCAGCTCCTTTAAGTTTTATATCTAGACCTTTTTTAATCTTAATGTCGTTTGACATATGTATAAATCTATTTGTTAATAGTTTAGCTAACTGATTTTTTGATGGTCAAAAATCGGTGCAAAAATACGAATTAATAATAAAAACTCTTTCTTATTACACACACAGATAACTTATTTATAATTATTCTAAATAAAGCTTTAAAATTAGGCATAGATTTTGTTTATCTTTACACTAAGAAAACCCTTATTAATGACACTAAACATTAAATATTTTTTATTTTTTTTATTCATTTCAACTTCTGTTTTCAGTCAAGTGGAAGAAATAAATCCTACCGAAGAAATAAAAACTATAACCTTTAAAGGAGACACGCCCGAAAGTCAACTGCCTATTTTAAAAATTGGCGAATATTTAGTTTTAGAATTTGATGTTTTAAACGGTAATGAAGACGATTACTATTACGAGATTAAACATTATAATTACGATTGGACACCTTCGGTCTTAGTACAATCTGAATACTTACAAGGTTTTAACGAGCAACGCATTAGGACCTGGAACAACTCTTTTAACACCTATCAAATTTACTCTCACTTTACCCTAACCATACCAAACGAGCAAACGCGTGCAATAACAAAATCTGGCAACTATCTTATTACAGTTTACAACGAAGATGATGATATAGAGTTTACAAGAAAATTTATGGTTTACGAAGATATTGCTTCAGTTGGCGTGGCCATTAAGCGCTCTCGAGATGTTTCAGATATAAAAGAAAAACACACTGTTGATATTGCAATTAGTTCTTCAACCTTAAGATTCAACAACCCATTAGAAACTGTAAAAACAGTAATAATTCAAAATAACAATTTAAGAACCGCTATTAAAAATATTAAACCGCAATACATTTTAGGTAACGAATTACAATATCGCTATGTAAAAGGAACTAGTTTTTATGCCGGAAACGAATACCGTTATTTTGAGAACAAAGATTTAAGAGGTGCTAATACCGGTGTTCAATTTATAGAACTAAAAGACCTATATAATAGCTACCTATACAAAGATGTTATGCGAGCAAATAGAGCTTACACGTACAATCCAGATATTAATGGAAATTTTTTAATTACTGCGTTAGACACCACTAACCCAACTACAGAAGCAGACTACGCTCAAGTTCATTTTATGTTAGAATTAAACAAATTACAAAAAGGGCAAACCGTACATGTTTACGGTAATTTTAACAATTACGCTGTAGACGAAACAACTCAATTAACTTATAACGAAGAAGGTAGTACCTACGAAGGCAAACTACTTTTAAAACAAGGTTTTTACAGCTATAAATACGTTATTAAAAATAAGGATGGTAGTATAGACGAAAATGCTATAAGTGGTAATTTTCATCAAACCGAAAACAGCTACAAAGTACTAGTTTACTATAGAGATTTAGGCGCTAGATACGATAGAATAATTGGTTTAGGAGAAGGTAATTCGGTTAATATTACGAACTAAACGTTAATAGATAGTTAATAATCACTTGCAATTGACTGCTGTTATTGGGATAATTAATGTTATATTAGTACTTTAGCTCAGTAGATTAAAAAGAAAAATGGTTCAACAAGTAACAAGAGGCATAAAAATTTCGGTAATAACCAATTTTGAAGGCACATTTTATAAAAACTATAAAATACACTACGCCTTTGGATACAAGGTTACTATAGAAAACCAGAGCAAAGACTCTGTGCAACTCAATGCAAGGCATTGGATAATTCTTGATGCGCTAAATAATGTCGAGACCGTTTCCGGAGAAGGCGTTATTGGAAAAAAACCAGTATTAAAGCCTGGCGAATCTCACACCTATACTTCAGGATGCTTACTAACCTCTCCTTTTGGAGCAATGCGAGGTCATTACAGTATGGTAAACTTTACAACAACTAAAAAGTTTGATGTTGCTATTCCTTCTTTTAAACTAAGCGCTCCTTTTGCTATTAATTAAGCTTCTTTTCTATTAAACCTAATAACTTTATCATTCTGTTCTAAATGAAAGAAATGACAGTTTGAATAATGAACAATTTGGTAATCGTCTTCATAATTAAAACTTGAATCTTCAGTAATATATATTGCATCGCAATCTACATTTCCATGAGGAGAAATACGTTTATAACGATATTCATTTAGCATTTCTGTTTTATGAATTTCATACCAAGCACCTGCAGCAATCCCAGAAAGCCACTGTGCATTTTCATGCAACCCATCAACCTCTTTAGGAATAAGCGTCCCAACTTTGTTAGGTGTATAATCTTTTAACCTGTCTAAAAAACATTTTAAATTTTCACTTTTTTGAGAACCTTTATATTCTACTATCTCACCTTGATCTGAAACCTCAAAAGGATAAGCACTAGTATTCGCCAATAAAACATTACCAACAGTACTTGGTGTAAACCATTTAGAACTCTCTAAAGCTTTTTTTGCTTTTATATTTGTTAGCGATTCAATTAAAGCATCAGTTACAAAACGCGCACAATTACAAGCTTCTTTTTTAAAAGCAGCGTAATATATAAACCCTCGTTCTTGCATACTAGTAATATGAGTTCTAGCTTTTTTATAATTTATAGCATTACATACAGAAGCTACCAACCTGCCATCTCCATGTGTTAATTTTGGATTTGTAGCTAGGAATTTTAAAATAGCGTCTAGATTTAGAATCTCGTCCTCTTTTATTTCTGCTTTAATCGGAATATGTAATTCGTTATCAGTATGAACACCACGAACACGACCATTAGGCTCTGATGTTATATAACGTCCAAAATCGTGATACTCCAAAACTCCGGTTGCTTTATTTATTAATACCAAAGCCGCATGTCCAGCACGAACGCTAGTTTTGCTTCCTACTCCAAGGTATCTTAAATAAGGAGAGTACCATTCTTCGGCATGAGAAACAATAGTATCAGGATAGGCTAGTGTTAATATTATACCTGTGTTTTCGTCTTGATTATTCATCTACTGTTTCAACAAGATTAAACATTTTATTCGTTTTTTCTGAAGTATTCAAATTTAAAAAACGCATTTCTAAAGTAGCATTTGTTTTTTCAATTTGAGTAATACTTGTTGTTTTTACAACACCACGATCCATAACAACACCAAAGTCTTTATTATCTTTACCTGCTGTTTTATGAAACTCTAAAAGCGATCTTGAAGACAGTTCTTTTTCAGATTTAAAAGTATCAAACCAATCGCGTCTTGCTTGTTTATTTTCTTCAGTATATAAAGTAGAAGACGACCATATTTTAGTCTCTAATGGCAATTGCTGAAAGTGTTTTTGCTTAGAATCCCAAACCAATTCATAGAATTTTAAATCGGTATTCCAGTCGGCAATTACAATAGTAAATGGCTCTATATCATTAAAATTATAAGACTCTACAGTTGCTTCAATATCCTTAGCGGTTAACAAATCTGTAACCACAACACCTCTACTTTGTCTGTATATTGGTTTTCTTTCATGAAGTGTAAAACCACCATTTAATAAACAAATTATTCTGTTTTTATCACTTGCTCCAATCCAACTCCCGCCAGACTGCTCATCTTTAGGCATTAATAAATCTGTATTATTAATAGTATAAAAATCTGGAGACAAAGCTTTTCTATTTGGTGCTTCATCTCTATTCGAGGTTAACACAAAATCATTATTTCCTTTGTAAAAAATACTTACTGTACACATAAAGTTAATAGTCCAAAAATAGAACGGCAACTTACAAAAAAATAAGATTTCTTTGGCATTTACTCCAGAAAGAAATGCTTAAAAATTTTGTAACTTTGCTCTATAAATTTGACAACTAAAACTTAATATAAAATGGGAAAAGGATTTTTTAACGTACCAATCGCAGTAAACGAACCTGTAAGAGCTTATGCTCCTGGTTGCGAGTATCGTGAAGCTATTTCTAAAGCTTACAAAGAAATGTACAACAGCACTTTAGATGTGCCAATGTATATTAATGGAAAGGATGTAAAGACTGGAAACACTAAACCAATGTCTCCTCCACACGACCACAAACATGTTGTTGGACACTACCATTTATCTGAAAAATCTCACGTTGACGAAGCTATTTCTACAGCTTTAGAAGCAAGAACAAACTGGGCAGAAATGCCTTGGGAACATAGAGCTGGAATATTTTTAAAAGCTGCAGAATTAATTGCTGGTCCATATAGAGCTAGAATTAATGCTGCAACAATGATGGCACAATCTAAAACAATACACCAAGCAGAAATTGATGCTGCATGTGAATTTATAGATTTCTTACGTTTTAATGTACAGTTCATGACAGAAATGTACCATGAACAACCAGAAAGCACAAGTGGCGCTTGGAACCGCATAGAATACAGACCTCTTGAAGGTTTTGTATATGCTGTAACACCATTTAACTTTACAGCTATTGCTGGAAACCTTCCTGCTTGTATGGCAATGATGGGTAATGTTGTAGTTTGGAAACCTAGTGATTCTCAAATATATTCTGCAAAAGTAATTATGGATGTTTTTGAAGAAGCTGGTGTACCTCCAGGCGTAATAAATGTTGTTTTTGGTGATCCAGTAATGATTACTGAAACTGTATTAGCAAGCCCAGATTTTTCTGGATTACACTTTACAGGTTCTACTTATATATTTAAAGAGCTTTGGAAACAAATTGGAAACAATATCCATAACTACAAAACATATCCAAAAATTGTTGGAGAAACTGGTGGTAAAGATTTTATTGTTGCCCATAAAACAGCCAATCCTGCACAAGTAGCAACAGCTATTGCACGTGGCTCTTTTGAGTTTCAAGGACAAAAATGTAGTGCTGCTTCTCGTGCTTACGTTTCTAAAAGCATCTGGAAAGATGTTAAAGAACAATTAGTAAGAGATGTAAAATCTTTTAAAATGGGCTCTCCTGCCGATATGGAAAACTTTATCACTGCAGTAATTCACGAAGGTTCTTTTGATAAATTAGCAAAATATATCGATCAAGCAAAAGCTGATGAAAACGCCGAAATTATTGTTGGTGGTGGTCATGATAAAAGTAAAGGTTACTTTATTGAGCCTACGGTTATTGTAACAAACGACCCAAAATACACAACAATGTGTGAAGAGTTATTTGGACCAGTAATGACTATTTATGTTTTTGAAGACGAAGATTATTCTAAAACATTAAAAATAGTAGACGAAACTAGTGACTATGCATTAACTGGTGCTATTTTAGCACAAGATAGATATGCTGTAGTAGAAGCAACTAAAGCATTACAAAACTGTGCAGGTAACTTCTATATTAACGATAAGCCAACTGGTGCTGTTGTAGGACAACAACCTTTTGGAGGTGCTAGAGGTTCTGGAACTAATGACAAGGCTGGAAGTATATTAAACTTACAACGTTGGGTATCACCTAGAATGATTAAAGAAACATTTGTAACACCAACAGATTACAGATATCCTTTCTTAGGAGAATAGTAACTTCTGTTTATTTATGAAAAAAACCCAAAGCAAACGCTTTGGGTTTTTTTAGTTTTAGACTTTTAATATTATGTTATGAAAGATGAAATAAAAAAAGGCTCCAATTGAAGTTTTTTATCCTTATTACAAATCGAACCCTAAAGTAAATTGTAATACTCTATTTCTTGGTTTTCCATCGTCGTAAATATCTCCTAAACCAAAATGATATCTTGCTGACAGTCTTACACCTGAATCAGTTTTAAAACCAGCTCCAACGTTTGCTCCATAATCGAATTTATTAGGATCAAACTCCTGAGAGACATCAAACAAATTAAAACTACTATCAAATTCTTCTTTATGAGAGATAGCCAAACCTACTTGTCCTCCTACTTGTAAAAAGAAATTTTTAGTAGGATACAAATTAATCGACAATGGCATATTTATATAATTTACCTTTTGAGTAAATGTTGAATTGTCATTTTTAATTTCATAACCTTGTTGCGAATACTGAAACTCAATTTGCAAAGCTACTGCATTACCTACAAAAGATTCTCCATAAAAACCAACATTAAAACCATGACGTTGTCCTGTTTCTGAGTCTCTATCAAACTTTACAGAAGCTAAATTATAACCTCCTTTAAGACCAAAACTAGATTTACTTTCTGTTGATGATTCTGTATTACTTACTTGAGCATTTAATGCTATAGAAGCCATAAGAAAAGCCGCTAATACAATTATTTGTTTTTTCATTTTTATACATTTTTGATTAAAAAAACTGCCACCAAATGGTAGCAGTTAAATTTATATACGGAAAAAACTTACTTTTAGTTTATTTAATTTAAAAATAGAATCCAAAACTTCCAGTAACACCAAACTTTCTAGCTTCTGGATTAAGCACTGGATCTAGATAATTACCTCTAAAATTAAAGTCTATTCTAAAGACTTTAAAAATATTTCCTACACCAACGCTATACTCGTAATACGCTTCCTTATTTGGAGCAACATAAGTAAGTCCTGAAGCATTTATATTTCTATTATCTTGAGATACGTTACCCATAACACCTCTAAAACCAATAATTGCTCTAAGGTTGTATTTTTTAAGAAGCGGAATTCTTGAAAATAATCGGCCGTTAAAATTATGCTCTACATGTAGTGTTGCATATTCGTCTG
This sequence comes from uncultured Lacinutrix sp., assembly GCF_947500605.1. Lineage (GTDB taxonomy): Bacteria > Bacteroidota > Bacteroidia > Flavobacteriales > Flavobacteriaceae > Lacinutrix. Next base: position 138,013 of record NZ_CANMSJ010000004.1, read on the forward strand.
TTACAAACTCGTAAAAGTCTAAATTAGAGAATGTATTGTAAATAGAAAAGTAACTTTGATTACCAGGCACTACACTCATTAATCCTAATGGAATATCTCCATACGTTTTACCAACCTCTATACTTGTAGTTAGACGACCAAAACCACCTAAAGCCCATGGTTGGTAGTAAGAAAATTGTAATTTTTTATAATCGAAATCACTATTAAATAAACTTGGATCTCCAACTGTAACTTGCGCAAAAAGTCTTGCAAAGTCATCGTTTTTATTTCTTCGCTCTACACCAAATCCTGTCATTTCTCTTTTTGGAAAATAAGACAGAGATAAAGCTGATTCGTATTGTTTAATTTCAGATTCTGTTTCTGTTTGGGTAGCATCAGTATAATAATCTAAACTAAAAGTTGATGAAGCAGATTCTAACGTTTTATAAGTTCCGCTTAAGCGTGTTACAAAATTTCGAAGTGGCTCTGCCTCTATTGCAACAGTAGTTAGATTAACATTAGTTAACTTATCGTTAGTCCCAGTTCCAACAACAGATGATGATGCTAAACTTCTTCCTAAAACATCTGTAGAGCTCGTTAAATTCGCTCCTATTTGCTCTACATCCCTTCTATTCCCACCAGAAATAATCAATCGGCTTTTTTTATCCATTAACCATTTTCCTGAAATACCGTATTTAAATTTATCATCTCTAAACCCATAAGCTAAAAACCCTTCTAAACGCCATAAATCGTTCTGTCCAAAATACGTTCTTCCTCCTCCACGTAACCTAACACCTTCAACTTCATTATACCCAAAAGTTGAAAAAATTGGTCCGTAATCCAAATTTAACTCATCGAACTCAATGTAGCCTGAAGCCAATATGCTTCCTAAATTATATAGTCTTTTAAACTTTTTGGTATTCTTTAAAGAATCGAGCATTACATAAACACCTTTTTCATCTTTGCTTAAAGACTCCATTCTGTTTTTATCCCAAAAGGCTTCATCTTGATTGTATAAATCTTCATCAAAACTATAAATTTTCTCTTTATAGAATTTAGGCTCTTTCTTCTCATCAAACTTATAGTTATCATACAAGGTTGTACGTTTACCATAAATACCTTGAGATTTTTCCTTTTTATTAAAAGCAAAATCAGACATAAAATAATCGCGCTTAATAAGGAAAGTAGAATCGTTTAAAACATCAAACTCTTGCTCTATATATATTTCTTTTACCCAGTTAATATTTGCACTTTTAGACGCTTGCATATTAATGTTTTTAATAGCAAACGTGGTATCTGCTACCCAAAAATCACCTTTAAAGGTCAATTCGTTTTTACGTCTTGGATAGTAAATAATATTATAACACCATTTATTATCTATAAAAGAACTATCGGCTAAAACATAGTTATAAGTTTGTATTCCTGTTCTAGAAATAGGACTAGTAAAACTCTTATCGAAGAATTTTAAATAATTATCGTACACATCGTAGTCGCTATATAAATCGTCCACAAAGTCTATAATAATTTGATTATTACTAAATCCAGAATTTTTATTTCCCTTTAAAATCTCGCGCTTTTCATTTATAATATTATCTCCATAAACCTCTGCCGAAGACTCATTAATAAACATTGGTAAATATGTTTTACCGGTAACCTTAGAAGTATCTACTTGCTCGAAAACAAATTCCATACCGCGAAATAACTTACTTTTTATAGTCGCACTATCAATTGTATTTAAATCGAACTCTACTTTTTCGTATTTATCGTATTGGTATTGCTTGTATTGTTTTAATCCGTTACTTCTTTTGTTAGCCCAAATTTTACGCAAAATATCTATTGCAGGATTATTTTTTTTAGGTTGCTTACCTGAAACAAGTACGACCTCTTGTAACGTTGCAGCATCTTCTTGCAAAGTAACATCAAACTTATAATTAACTTTTTTGGTTAGTTTTACTGTTTGTGTTTGGAAACCAATAAAAGAATACACAATAGATTCCTGTGTATCATCGGCTTCTAAATAATAGGTTCCGTTTTCGTCTGTAATTGTACCAATGCTTGTGCCTTCAAAATAAATATTAACATAAGGAACTGGAGAATTAGTATCATCATAAACATGCCCACTAACTTTAGTTTGCGCTAAAGCAGTAAGACTTACAAAGCATAATAGCAAGAATAAAAATTTCAATTTCATGTGTTCCTTTTTATTATTTTTTTAATAGTAGCATCTAGTATTCTTACAAACACATCTATATGAACGAATTATAGAAACATATGTTTTATAAGTATAGAATATAAACAAACAAACTTCATCAACAATTGTGCTAATGAAGTTTGATATAAAACTATTTTTTGTTTTTCTATTTGTACATCACCTTTTTAACAGCCTTAATTACCTCTGTATAATCTGGTAACCATTCTGCTAATAATACTGGTGAATATGGTGCAGGTGTATCTGCAGTATTTATTTTTACAACTGGAGCATCTAAATAATCGAAAGCTTCAGACTGTACAATATATGTTAACTCTGTAGAAACGTTTCCAAAAGGCCAAGCCTCTTCTAAAACAACTAAACGGTTTGTTTTCTTTACAGATTTTAATACAGCTTCCTTATCTAAAGGTCTTACTGTACGTAAATCTATAATTTCGCAAGAGATACCTTCCTTTGCTAATTCGTCTGCTGCTTTGTATGCTTCTTTTATAATTTTACCAAAAGAAACAATAGTGACATCTGTACCTTCTCTTTTAATATCGGCAACACCTAATGGGATTGTATATTCTCCTTCTGGAACTTCTCCTTTATCACCATACATTTGCTCACTTTCCATAAAAATTACTGGATCGTCATCACGAATGGCAGCTTTTAATAATCCTTTTGCATCATAAGGATTAGATGGTACAACAACTTTTAATCCTGGAGTATTAGCAAACCAGCTCTCGAAAGCTTGAGAATGCGTTGCACCTAATTGTCCTGCAGATCCTGTTGGGCCTCTAAAAACAATTGGACATTTAAGCTGTCCACCAGACATTTGTCTAATTTTAGCAGCATTGTTTATAATTTGATCTATCCCAACTAAAGAGAAGTTAAAGGTCATATATTCTACAATTGGTCTATTACCAGTCATAGTAGAGCCAATAGCAATACCTGCAAAACCAAGCTCTGCAATTGGTGTATCTATAACACGTTTTGCACCAAATTCGTCTAACATACCTTTAGATGCCTTGTAAGCACCATTATATTCTGCTACTTCTTCTCCCATTAAGTAAATGCTTTCATCTCTGCGCATTTCTTCACTCATGGCCTCACATATAGCTTCTCTAAATTGAATTGTTTTCATATTACTTTATAAAATTGAAAAACAAAAATAAGGATAACTATAAACTAATAATACAGTTTTTATTTAAAATTTATTATGCATGCATAGTACTTTTCCAAAATAAAATAATTATCTTCGTATCCTGAAAAACTGAAGCATTTAACGATAACGATTGAGTAAAGGGCTTCACAAACAAAATAGTCTTAATTTAATTATAATAAATATGAAAATATTAGTGTGTATAAGTCACGTCCCTGACACTACATCGAAAATTAATTTTACTGATGGAGATTCAAAATTTGACACAAACGGTGTTCAATATGTAATAAACCCTAACGATGAGTTTGGTTTAACACGTGCAATGTGGTTTAAAGAAAAGCAAGGTGCAAGTGTAGATGTTGTAAATGTTGGTGGTGCAGAAACAGAACCTACTTTACGTAAAGCTCTAGCTATTGGTGCAGATTCTGCAATTAGAGTTAACACAGAAGCTAAAGATGGTTTTCAAGTAGCTAAAGAATTAGCTAAAGTGGTAAAAGATGGCGGTTACGATTTAGTAATTGCTGGTCGTGAATCTATTGATTATAATGGAGGAATGGTTCCAGGAATGTTGGCTGAATTAACAGATGCAAACTTTGTTACTAACTGTATTAATTTAGAAGTTGAAGGTACAAATGCTACTGCTACTAGAGAAATTGATGGAGGAAAAGAAACCGTTGCTACAAGTTTACCTTTAGTAATTGCTGGACAAAAAGGATTAGTAGAAGAGAGCGATTTACGTATTCCTAATATGAGAGGAATTATGATGGCTCGTAAAAAGCCGTTAAATGTTGTTGATGCAGCTAATGCTGAACCAGAAACAGCTTCTATTAAATTTGAAAAACCAGCTCCTAAAGGCGCAGTTACTTTAGTAGACGCAGGAAACTTAGATGAGTTAGTAAACTTACTTCATAACGAAGCAAAAGTTATTTAATCACCTTAAAAAAAGAAAAACATGTCAGTTTTAGTATATACAGAATCAGAAAATGGAAAATTTAAGAAAACAGCCTTAGAGGTTGCTTCTTATGCCAAAGCAGTAGCTACTCAATTAGGAACTACTGTAACAGCTGTTACAGTTAATGCAGCAGATACAAGTGAATTAGCAAACTACGGAGTAGATAAAATATTAAATGTTACAAATTCGGCTTTAGACAAATTTAGCGCAAAATCTTATGCAGCTGTTTTAAAACAAGCAGCAGAAAAAGAAGACGCGAAAGTAATTGTAGTTAGCCAAAGTGCAGATAGTAAATATTTAGCTCCTTTATTAGCAGTAGGTTTAAATGCAGGTTACGCTTCTAATGTTATGGAAGCACCTTCAAATACTGCTCCTTTTACAGTAAAACGCACCGCTTTTACAAACAAAGCCTTTAATATTACCACTATTAATACAGATGTAAAAATAGTAGGTCTTTCTAACAATTCTTTTGGATTAGTTGAAAGTAGCGCAAGCGCATCTACTGAAGACTTTGCACCTACACTTCCAGAATCTGGAGTTACAGTACAATCTGTAGATAAAGCTATAGATACAGTAACTATCGCAGATGCTGAAATAGTAGTTTCTGCAGGTCGTGGATTAAAAGGACCAGAAAACTGGGGAATGGTAGAAGAATTAGCAGGAGTTCTTGGAGCTGCTACAGCTTGTTCTAAGCCAGTAAGTGATTTAGGATGGAGACCACACAGCGAACATGTTGGACAAACAGGGAAACCTGTAGCTGCAAATTTATATATTGCAATTGGTATCTCTGGAGCCATTCAACACTTAGCAGGAATTAACGCTAGTAAAGTAAAAGTTGTTATTAATACAGATCCAGAAGCACCTTTCTTTAAGGCCGCAGATTACGGTGTTATAGGTGATGCTTTTGAAGTTGTACCGGCACTTATAGAAAAATTAAAAGCATTTAAAGCGGCAAACGCTTAATTTTTTATAAATTGTGCTCGTAAAAAAGCGGTTAATGCTAATTGGGACTATTCCATTTTACATTTAACCGCTTTTTTTTTGATTAAAATATTTATGAGTTTAGTTAGACTAAAAATAAAAGGTATATCGTACAGCCAAACACAAAATGGTGCATACGCTTTAATATTAAATGAGGTAGATGGTGAACGCAAATTACCAATAGTAATTGGTGCTTTTGAAGCACAATCTATTGCAATTGCTCTTGAAAAAGAAATTCGTCCTCCACGTCCACTCACTCACGATTTATTTAAAAATTTCGCCGATAGATTTGATATCGTTGTTAAACAAGTTATTATACACAAACTTGTAGACGGTGTTTTCTATTCAAGCCTTATTTGCGAACGTGATAAAATTGAAGAAATAATTGATGCACGAACAAGTGATGCTATAGCATTAGCTTTACGTTTTAAGGCACCAATATTTACTTACAAAAACATCTTAGACAAAGCTGGAATCTATTTAAAAGTAGACCCAAATAAAAATGAAAACGAAGAGGATGAAGACAACATTTTAATTGAAGATATTATAAATGAAGAACTAGAATTTGTCGATTCGGACGATTACAACTCACATTCTTTAGAAGAATTAAACAACCTACTTAGCGAAGCTGTAGAAAATGAAGACTATGAAGCTGCTGCTAAAATTCGTGACGAAATTTCTAAACGATAACCTTATGATTAAAAATTTAATACTAGCTGTCGCAGCTATTTTTTTTGGAATAACTACCACTTTTGGACAAGACTTAGAAAAAAAATGGGTTTCTGAATCTCCAACAAGTAATTTTAAAAGCTTAGAACTTAATGAAGGTGAATTTGCTTTTACAGGAGATTCTATTCAAGCTGTAAAAGGTGACTATATATATCAAAACAATTTACTGGTATTTTATCATAACGATACTTCTAATTCTATTAGGCATTATAAAATAACAGAACTTACCGATTCTACTTTAGTAATTAAAAACAAGAATACTACCTATAATTACACATCACCAATTACTCTTGCAAAAGAAAACATTGTAACTGTAGATACTACAAAACCAGAAATGGACACTATGATTCCAAGTCAAGGTTTCTCTTTAAGTAGTTTATGGAGAGGTGTCTTAGGAATGGTTACATTAATATTCGTAGCCTTTTTATTTAGTAGTAACCGTAAAGGTATTAATTGGAAAACTGTTGGTTTAGGTTTAGCATTGCAACTAATAATAGCCATAGGTGTTTTAAAAGTAGGTTTTGTAAAAACTGTTTTCGAATTTATTGGAAAAGGTTTTATAGAGATTTTAAGCTATACACAAGCAGGAAGTGAATTCTTATTTGGTGGCATGCTAGATGTTACTTCTTTCGGGTTTATTTTCGCCTTTCAAGTACTACCGACTATTATCTTTTTCTCTGCTTTAACATCTGTACTATTCTACTTAGGTATTATCCAAAAAGTTGTAAAACTAATGGGACTATTACTAACTAAAGTACTAGGTATTTCAGGAGCAGAAAGTTTAAGTGTTGCAGGAAACATTTTCTTAGGCCAAACAGAAGCACCTCTTTTAATAAAAGCTTATTTAGAAAAAATGAATAAGTCCGAAATACTCCTAGTTATGATTGGTGGTATGGCAACCGTTGCCGGTGCAGTATTAGCAGCATACATTGGCTTTTTAGGAGGTGAAGACGAAGCATTACAACTTTTTTATGCTAAGCATTTATTAGCTGCATCTGTAATGGCTGCACCAGGAGCTATTGTAATTTCAAAAATATTATTTCCTCAAACTGAAGAAGTAAATACCGATGTAGAAGTTTCTCAAGAGAAAATAGGCTCTAACATACTAGAGGCTATTGCAAACGGAACAACAGAAGGATTAAGACTAGCAGTAAATGTTGGTGCAATGCTTTTAGTTTTTGTAGCTTTTATTGCTATGGTTAATGGAATTATGGGAGGTATTGCAGGATTTAATGGTTTTACAATAGACGCATTAGATCTTAAGTGGGAATTTACTTCTCTAAACGAAGTTATTGAAGCCAACACACCATATGATAGTTTATCATTAGAATTTCTATTAGGATACATTTTTGCTCCACTTATGTGGTTAATAGGTGTTGCTAGAGAAGATATGGCTTTAATGGGTCAACTTTTAGGTATAAAATTAGCAGCAAGTGAATTTATAGGATACATACAATTAGCAGAGCTTAAAAATGTGGCTAATACTACACATTTAACTTATGAAAAATCTGTAATAATGGCTACATATATGTTATGTGGCTTTGCAAACTTTGCCTCAATAGGTATTCAAATTGGTGGTATTGGTTCTTTAGCTCCTGGACAACGCAAACAACTGTCTAAATTTGGAATGAAAGCCTTAATTGGTGGAACTATTGCTTCTTTAATTTCTGCTACTATTGCAGGAATGATAATTGGGTAAACATATTCCTTCGAAGGTAGGGATCTCTTAACGCAAGAGAAACAAAACATAATTAACAGAAGGCTCTTAATAAAATATTAAGAGCCTTCTTGTTTTTTGAACATATTTTTAATCCTTAAAATGAAGTTCTAAGTAAATTTGTTTTAGTTATTTTTGTTTAAATTACGACAACATTATTAATCATTAAGAGATTCCTGCCTTCGCAGGAATGTGTGCACTATGAAACAATACCACGAGCTAGTAAAACACGTTTTAGAAAACGGAAACGAAAAAGGAGATAGAACAGGAACAGGAACAAAAAGTGTTTTTGGATACCAATTACGTTTCGATTTAAGTGAAGGTTTCCCAATGGTTACCACCAAAAAATTACATCTAAAATCTATTATTTACGAATTGCTGTGGTTTTTAAAAGGCGACACTAATATTCATTACCTAACTGAAAACGGTGTTAAAATATGGAACTCTTGGGCAGACAAAAATGGCGACTTAGGCCCTGTTTATGGTCACCAATGGCGTAATTGGAATAGCGATGAAGTCGATCAAATAGCAGAAGTTATAGAAACACTAAAAAACAATCCAAATAGTCGTAGAATGTTAGTCTCTGCATGGAACCCTTCGGTTTTACCAGATACTTCAAAATCTTTTGATGAAAATGTTGCTAATGGAAAAGCAGCTTTACCACCTTGCCACGCATTCTTTCAGTTTTATGTTGCAGACGGAAAATTATCTTGTCAATTATACCAACGTAGTGCAGACATCTTCCTAGGTGTACCTTTCAATATTGCCTCTTATGCTTTATTTACTATGATGATGGCTCAAGTTTGCGGTTACCAAGCAGGAGAATTTATTCATACTTTTGGAGATGCTCATATTTATAACAACCATAAAGAGCAATTAGAATTACAATTATCTCGTGATTGCAGACCATTACCAAAAATGAAACTGAATCCTGAAATTACGGATATTTTCGATTTTAAATTTGAAGATTTCACTTTGGAAGACTATAATCCACATCCACATATTAAAGGAGTTGTTGCTGTATAACAAATACACATAGAACAGAAAATGAAAAAAAACAGGTATTCTATTTCCTTCCTATTAAACTTAAAGTTGCTAAAAAAGTAAGCTTTATTAGCAAAAAAGAGCTTTCTAACGAAAGCTCTTTTTTGTTTATATAATGATTTAAACTATAAGTTAATTACACCATTCTCATCTGCGGCATAATCATTCCAAGCAAAAGCATCGGGCTTCTCGTCGTTTTTCCATTGTCCGTCTACTAAGTATCTAAACTCGTAAGATTTATCTTTTTCTAAATTAACAGTTCCTTTAAAAGTTCCGTTTTTTAACTTTTTCAATACAGTTGCTTTAGGATTCCATGCGTTAAAGTTACCAACAACTTTAACTTCATTAGCATCTGCTGCAGGCACAGTAAATGTTACTTTACACACTGGTTTAGATTTTAAAAATTGTTTTGTAATAGCCATATTATTAATGTTTTATGATTTATAAAATTATAGAACAATAGCTTAAGAACAAACTCTTTGACACACATTTAATAAAGAATTATTAAATTAGTAAAATGAAATGTTATATTGTTAGAATACAATAATTAAAATATACTTTTTTTATTAATTCAGCAGACCTTATTTATACTCAAAACACTGATAGTCAAACACAAACGTTTTCATTTTAAATAAAAAACAAAAATTAGCATTAATACTTTAACTTTACATCCTTATTAGAAATTATGTTCGGAAAAAAGAAACAAAAGCCACAAATAGACTTAGATCAATTAGCATTAATTGAAAACGCACAACGTAGAATAAAACAGAAAAAGGGATTATACATACACTTTGTAATCTTCTTAATAGGCGCAGTATTTCTAATTCTTGCAAATACCGTTTTAGGTATTGGAAAAGAATTTAAAATTCTTGGATTAGATTGGTTTGTAATTGCTATTTCTGCTTGGTTATTCTTCTTTTTGTATCATGCTTTTAATGTTTTTATTACGAAGAAATTTATGGGTAAAGACTGGGAGAAGGCACAAATTGAAAAACTAGTAGCCAAACAACAAGATAAAATTGAATCGCTAAAAAGCACTTTAATTACTCCAAAGGTAGAAACTAAAGTATCAACCACTATTAAGCCTATTAAAAACTTAACAATGATTGTTGCCGCTGGTGAAAACAATGAAATAGGAAAAGACAACGATCTTATCTGGCACTTACGTGACGACCTTAAACGTTTTAAATCATTAACTTCTGGTCATCATATTATTATGGGTCGTAAAACGTTTGAAAGCTTCCCAAAACCATTACCAAACCGAACTCACGTTGTAATTTCTAGACAAAAAGACTATCAAGTTCCAGAAGGCGTTTTAGTCGTAAACTCTATAGAAGATGCAATAGATGCGGCTCGTAGCGATACCCAACCATTTATTATTGGAGGTGGCGAAATTTACAAACAAGCCATGCCTTTTGCTTCTAAAATAGAATTAACTAGAGTACATTCTACGTTTTCTGCAGATACTTTTTTTCCAGAAATTAATATGGCAGAATGGAAAGAAACCGCAAGCAAAGTACACGATAACGATGAGCAACATAATCATGCGTTTTCGTTTATGACTTATGAAAGAAAATAAATCGAAATTATTTTTTAGAAGCATATTATTTATCCTTCTCGTTCTTTGCAAACTTAGTTTTGCACAGTTAAAAGTATCCCCTATTTCTAATGCTAATCAATTAATGAATAGCTTACTGGGAGATTCAGAAAATATAATAGTAAGCAATATTACTATTAAAGGCAGCAAAAAAACATTTGGGCTTTTTAAAACAAACTTACTTCATAACACCTTTTTTAAAGAAGGTGTTATTATGAGTACTGGAATTGCTGAACATGCTGAAGGACCGAACGATGACACCAAAAAAAGTTCTAAAATAAATTTTGAAAGCGATAAAGACATCAACGTTATTGCAGATAATAAAGGCTGTTACGATACTAGCTTATTCGAATTTGACCTTATTTCTGCAACCGATGAGATTGAATTTAAATATTGCTTTGCTTCGGAAGAATACCCAGAATACATATTTAAAAATGTTAATGATGTTTTTATATTTTTAGTAACAAATACAGAAACAAATACTTCAAAAAATATAGCATTATTAAACGGAGACTCAAACACTCCTATTACGGTAGATCATATTAATCCAGAAGTAAATTCAGAATATTATATAGCAAATTACAGCTACAATATTTCAACAATAGAGACACTTCTTAATAATGAAAAACATTTCGAACTCGCTAAAAGTATCCAGTATGATGGTTTTACAACCGTTTTAACGGCTAAAACTAAAGTAGTTCCTAATGTTAAATATCACTTTAAATTAGGCATTAGCGATGTTGGAGATCAATTATACGATTCTGCAATCTTCTTAGAAGCAAATTCATTAAAAAGCACAGGAACTAAACCAGGATTATTAGACACTATAAATAATTTGGAAACTGAAATCTCCTTAGATTTTCAAATTAATTTTGAGACTGCATCGAGTAAAATAGTAGGAGAGCATTCATTTTTATTATTGGACGCTATTTCAAAAACATTACTAAACAAACCAGAAATAAACATAAATATTATTGGTCATACAGACGCTGTAGGCACAAATATTTATAATAAAGAACTTTCGTTAAGTAGAGCTAACACTGTTAGAGATTATTTTATTGCTAATGGTATTAATAGCTCTAGAATTACTACAACTGGCATGGGTGAAGAACAACTAAAAAGTAGTGTTTCTAAAGATAATCGTCGTGTAGAAATAGTGTTTTCAAAATAAACCTATGCTTTTTTATTACAGAAACATTCCTTATTAAACACATAGCACAATTCTATTTCAACCATATTAAACGAAGTCTTTTACACAAATTTTGCACTTTTTTCACATTTGTTGTACATGTTAAGCCTTGTCCTGCATATATATTTGACAGACATTAATCTTTAAACATAATAATTATGAAAAATCAAAGCATCATATTAAGTCTTTCAATTTTAATAACTTTAACTTTTACTAACTGCAATAATTCTAATGAAAACACTATAGCATTAAAAGACATCGCACAACTTGAATTGGCGGACCAAAATATGAAACCTGGAAAAATAGAATCTGAATACTATTACGGAATAGGTTCAAGATTTGAAGCTATTACTAAAACAGATTTAAGAAATATTACTACTATCTTTCCTTTTAATCGCGATCATGAAAACGAGCAAATTGAGAAGGTTAATTCTACAGAAATAATTATTATTGAAAACGACAGACAAACAGAAAAACGTACTTATGGAACTTCGGAAAAATTAAATGAATCTCAAATAGCACTTTTTAAATCTCTTAATTACAATAATAACTTTTCTATAAAAACACTGTTTCAAGAAAAAGACACTGATGCATTAACACCAGAAGAAAAGAAATTTAATCCTCATTACACCGTAACTCCAGAAAAAGAGGCTGTATATGTTGAAGGAGAAGATGCTCTATTAAATTATTTAATTATAAACACTAAAGAAGAAACTGTAAACTTAGATAACAAAAAAGTACGTCCTGCTAAAATTTACTTTACCATTACTAAAGAAGGTGATATTAAACATGTAAAAATAGATAGAACCACAGGTTATCCAGGTTTAGATAAAAAGTTAACAAAGTTAATAACTAACATCTCTGGACAATGGCAACCTGCAGAAAACAATAATAGTGAAATTATTGAACAAGAATTCGCTTTTACTTTTGGACCAAAAGGCGGTTGTTAATTCCTACTTTTTAAAAATAAACTATAAGAGATTATTACAATTAATTCTTAACATCTAAGGCGTCGCGTAAGGCATTACCAATTAACATAAAGGCCATAACTAAAAACATAATGCATAAGCCTGGGATAATGGCTAAATAAGGCTTGCCTAGAATAATATAATTGTAATGATCTTTTATCATTGCTCCCCAACTTGCCATTGGAGGCTGCGCACCAATACCTAGAAAACTCAATCCGCTTTCTATTAATATTGCAGCAGCAAAATTAGCGGCACAAATTACAATTACAGGAGCCATTATATTTGGTAGAATATGCTTAGTAATTATACGGTAATTATTAAAACCTAAAGCGCGAGCAGCAGTAACGTATTGCATTTCTTTTGCACTAATAATTTGTCCTCGCACTACTCTAGCAACTTCTACCCACATTGTTAAACCTACTGCAATAAACACTTGCCAGAAACCTTTTCCTAAAGCCAAAGTAATTGCAATAACTAATAGTAGCGTTGGTATAGACCAAGTTACATTTATTATCCACATAATAAACGCATCTATTTTACCACCATAATAACCTGCTACACTTCCCATAAATATTCCAATTACCAAGGAAATAAAGACAGCCACAAAACCTATAAAAAAGGAAATGCGTGCACCTACCAAAATACGACTAAGTAAATCTCTACCATATTTATCGGTACCTAAGTGGAATGTTTTTTTAGTAATTAAAGTTTCTATATTAATCGCATTATCGTCAATAGTATATGTCTTTTCAACACCTTTTAATCCATCGGAAGCATATTCGGTATAACTTATAGTATTTCCCGAAATAGCATGTTGTGTAATTGGAATTTCGGTTACAGTATTAATGTTTCCGAAGAACAATTTATCAAAAAAACCTTGTTCATTTTTAACTTGAGAAGGCAACACTAACATATCGACACTAAAACCTGGTGCTTTAGAATGTATAGAAACATGCATTTGGTTGGCGTGCCTAGAATTATCTGGTGCAAACACATAAGCAAACACAGAAACAACACCAACGAATAGGATAAAATAGAAACTAAAAACGCCCCAAAAATTCTTTTTAAATTTTTGAAGCGCTAATTTACTTAATGAGTTTGCTTTGTTACTCAATGTCTTTTAATCTTTTATGGCTGCTACTTTTTTAATTTCGTAGGTCATTTTTAAATCGTCAATTACATTTAAAGCTTCCTCGATATAAACATCTTGACTTAAGCTTTCGTGCCATCTTACACGTTTCTCTTTTAAGATAGTATCTTTTTCAAAAAGAGCAGTTTCATAAGGTAAAGACTCGAATGTTAAGTTTGTTTTATATTTAGAAATAGCATCAAACTCTTTTGCTTTTTCTTCGTCAGCTTTTAATTCAGCTTTATACTTTTTATAATTTAGAGAATAAATATTCTCATCCATTTGCGTTTTAATCCACTTAGCATTTTCTTCAATAAGCTTTAGTTGTGCATTGTTTTGCATGCGTTCCTTGCTTTTACTTATTGTTGTATCGTAATCGAAATAGCTATTCCAAGAATCGTACTTTACAGCTTCAATTTTATCCCAAGGTAATGGGTTATGTTGATCGCGTTCTCCAATATCTACAAAACTATAACGGTCTGGAACTACAACATCACTCTTAACACCTTCTAGCTGTGTTGATCCTCCATTAATTCTATAAAATTTCTGACGTGTGATTTTAATAGCTCCTAAATCTCCATGAGAACTGTTACGCACCATTCTGTTTAAATCTAATATATTTTGAACAGTACCTTTTCCATACGTTTGCTTACTACCAATAACAATAGCACGTTTATAATCTTGCATTGCAGCAGCTAAAATCTCTGATGCTGATGCAGATAATTCGTTTACCATAATTACTAGAGGTCCGTCCCAAATAATAGAATCGTCCGTATCCTTTAAAACTTCTTTTGGTTCGTTTGTAGAACGTACCTGTACAATTGGACCATCTTTTATAAATAAACCAGCAATATCTACAACAGTTTTAAGAGATCCTCCTCCGTTATTTCTAAGATCTAGAACTAGACCTTCCATACCTTCGGCTTTTAATCTCTCAATTTCTTGTTTAATATCCGATGCAGCATTACGCTCGTTATAATCTGCAAAATCAATATAAAATTTAGGAAGATTTATTACTCCATATTTTTTATCATTTTTAATAACAGTAGATGATTTCGCATAAGTTTCTTCTAACTCTACTACATCTCTAGTAATTGTAATATCCTCGATAGAACCGTCTACTTTTTTAAGTGTTAAATAAACATTAGTTCCTTTTGGGCCTTTTATTAATTGTATAGCATCGTCTATACGCATACCAACAATACTAACTGCTTTTTCTTCGTCTTCTTGGCGTACTTTTAAAATAATGTCACCAACCTCAAGATCTTTACCTCTCCAAGCTGGGCCTCCAGAAATAACTTCTACAATTTTAGTGTAATCCATTCTTTTAGAAAGTTTTGCTCCAATACCTTCTAATTTTCCAGACATTTGCTGGTCGAAACGGTCTTTATCTCTAGGTGCAAAATAAGATGTGTGTGGATCGAATTCTTCTACAATTGCATTAATATACATTGCAAACCAATCTTTACGTTCTAAATCCTCAACGTAATCCGTATAATATACATCTAAATTTTTCAAAGTTTCAGCACGTGCCTCAATCTCAATTTCTTTAAGTGTTTTCTTTACTTTTGGTTCATCACCTTCTGCAACAACTGTATCTCTTTCCTGAGTTCTAATTAACTCATCGTAATTTGAAATAGTACTAAATTTTAGTAATTGTCTCCAACGTTCTTTTAATTTTTTCTTAGTCTTTACGTATTCGTGATTTTCGTAATCTGTATCAAAATTCTCGTCTCTATCAAAATCGAAAGGCTTTTCTAACACTTCTTTGTAATAAGCTTTCGACTCTGCCATACGTTGCATTAAACGTTCGTTTGTAACATTAAAAAACGTAATATCGTATACTTTAAGTTCGTCATCAATTTCAGTTTCAAACTTTTCAAACTCTTCAATATCACTCTTTAAAAAGAAACGTTTTAAAGGATCTATTTGTTTTAAATATGTTGAATAGACCTCTTTAGAAAATTCATCGTTAAAATCTTTAGGTTCAAAGTGCAACTGTTCTAAAGCTAAAGTAATTATCTGAACTAAGAGTTTATCTTTATCTGGATCGTCGTCTACTTTGGCGGTAAAACTACAAGACCCAAAGGCTAGTAAAAGCACTAGCATTAATATATTATATTTCCTTTTCATGTATGTAAATTTATTATCTTTTTGAAGGTCACATGCTGCTCGTTATTAATCATTACCGTGAGTAATAATATTTTTAATACGCTCGCTGCATATGCTTTCTTAATCTTTTTATAGTCTCTTGTTAAGAGAAAATTTCCACTAAAATAAAAGAAAAAACCGTGCCAAGTATCTGCAATTACACTAATTTTTTGTTAAAGCGCGAAATTTAAGGGAATACTATAGAAATTATGTATTTTAGCTCGTTATTAAAGAGATTACCGCTTTCGCGGAAACAATAAGATGAAAAACAGACCACTAATTTTAGTTACAAACGACGATGGCATAACTGCTCCAGGTATTCGTACTTTAGTAAAAGTAATGAAAACCTTAGGAGATGTTGTTGTTGTTGCACCGGATAGTCCACAAAGCGGAATGGGACACGCTATAACACTAGATTCTACTTTACACATTGAAAAAATACATGTAGAAAATGGAGATTACGATGCCTATAGTTGCTCGGGAACTCCAGCAGATTGTGTGAAAATTGCGGTAAACGAAATCTTAGACAGACGTCCAGATTTAGTTGTTTCTGGCATAAACCATGGCAGTAACTCCTCTATAAATGTAATTTATTCTGGAACCATGAGTGCCGCAATAGAAGCCGGTATTGAAGGTATTCCTGCTATTGGCTTTTCGCTTTTAGACTACAAATGGAATGCAAATTTTGAGCATTCAAAAAAATATATAAAAACGATTGCAGAAAACGTTTTAAATAAAGGTTTAGCAGAAGGTATTGTACTTAATGTAAACGTTCCTAATTTAGATAAAAAGGAATTAAAAGGTATTAAAATTTGCCGACAAGCGAAAGCCAATTGGAAAGAAAAATTTGATAAACGAAAAACACCGCAAGGCAAAGATTATTATTGGCTAACGGGAACATTTGTAAATTACGATAAAGGTGAAGATACAGACGAATGGGCTTTAGAAAACGGTTATATTTCTGTTGTCCCAGTGCAATTCGATCTTACCGCTCATCATGCTATGCAGCAGTTAAACACATGGAATTTAAATGAATAAAAAAGCTATTATTTTCGGATTTCTTATTGGGATAGTTACAACTTTTATAGGTATTTCTATTTACACTTTTTTTATTGGTTTAAAATTAGATTTATCTTTTCAAGAAATAATTAATAGAATCTTATCTACAAGTGTTCTAGGTAAACGTGCTAGCATTGGTGTTTTACTTAATCTACCTGTTTTCTATTATTTTTTAAATAAGAAAAAAGAAGATTTTGCTAAAGGTATTTTAATTGCTATTGTTTTAGTAGCTTTAATTTTTATTCTGAATAAATTATAACACATGAAATACTACATTATTTCTGGAGAAGCTTCGGGTGATTTGCATGGTGCGAATCTTATGAAAGCATTGTTACATGAAGATGTCGATGCCGATTTTAGGTTTTGGGGAGGCGACCTTATGGAAGCTGTTGGCGGTACGCTAGTAAAACACTATCGTGAGCTTGCTTTTATGGGTTTTGCAGAAGTAGTAATGAACCTAAGAACCATTACAAAAAACCTATCTTTTTGTAAACAAGATATAGAAGCTTATAATCCTGATGTTATTATTTACATAGATTATCCTGGTTTTAATTTACGAATTGCCAAATGGGCAAAACCAAAAGGTTTTAAAAACCATTATTATATTTCTCCGCAAATTTGGGCTTGGAAAGAAGGCAGAATTAAAGATATTAAAAAGGATGTGGACGAAATGTATGTTATTCTACCTTTCGAAAAACAATTTTACGAAGACAAACATAAATTCCCTGTTCACTTTGTTGGACATCCTTTAATTGATGCTATTGCAGACAGACACCAAGTAGATGAGTTTGTATTTAGAAAAGAAAACGGTTTAAGCGAAAAACCTATTATTGCATTATTACCTGGAAGCCGTAAACAAGAGATTAAAAAAATACTCTCGGTTATGCTTAGCCTAGTCGATAACTATAAAGACTACCAGTTTGTAATTGCTGGTGCTCCAGGTCAAGATTTTGAATTTTACCAGCAGTTTATAAAAAAATCTAACGTACATTTTTTAAATAATAAAACGTACGATTTACTTAGTATTTCTACAGCTGCATTAGTTACTTCTGGTACTGCAACACTAGAAACAGCACTATTTAAAGTGCCACAAGTTGTTTGCTATAAAGGTAGTTGGGTGTCTTACCAAATTGGTAAACGTGTTGTAAACTTGAAATATATTTCTTTGGTGAATTTAATTTTGAATAAAGAATCTGTAACCGAACTTATTCAAAACGATTTTAACACCAATAGACTAAAAAAAGAACTAGATATTTTACTAGATAAAGAACAACGTGCTAAGTTCTTTTTAGATTATTACGATTTAGAAAGAGATTTAGGAGGTAAAGGCGCTAGTAAAAACACTGCAAAATTAATTTATAATTCTATAAACGCTACTTCCTAAAATGCGAAAAATTATCCTAATCCTACTTACTATAATTACATTAACTAGTTGCGGAAGTACTAAAAATAAAAGTGTAGTTACAAGAAAGTCTCAAACCACAAAAACGGTTAGAAAAACCACTAAAAGTAACAACACCTCTAAGGTTGCAGTACCTAAAATAGCACATTCTATTATTAATAATGCCGAAAAATATGAAGGTACGCGTTATAAATATGGTGGTACAACTAAAAAAGGAATGGATTGCTCTGGTTTAATTTACACTGCTTTTAAAGAAGATAATGTTGCAATTCCTCGTGTTTCTGGAGCAATGGCAAAAACTGGAGATTGGATAGATTTAAAAAAGGTACGTAAAGGTGATTTGTTGTTTTTCGCAACTAAAAAAAACAACCGTAGTATTAACCATGTTGGTTTAGTAACAAGAACTCAAGGAGACGATGTAGAGTTTATTCATGCTACAACAAGCAAAGGTGTAATAACTTCTATGCTAAAAGAAAAGTATTGGTATTTTGCTTTTGTACAAGCAAGAAGAGTGCTTTAATTTCCACTACTAGCATTACTCTTTTTCTAACAAACTAGCCCATTAGAAACTGAACAAAAATACAACTATTTGATTTTAAGATAAATAAAATTACACTTGTGAGATTTTATTTACTATCTTCAAAGCGTGAGACTTCTTAACTTCTCTATAATTAAACTAACGGCTTGCTTAGTTATTGGAATTCTAATCGCTTTTTTTATAGCAATTCCAGTATCTATTATTTTGTATGCCACAGTTTTTCTACTGCTATTACTAACGCTACTCTTTTTTATTTCTAAAAATAAAAGGACTAAAAACGTATGGTTTGGTATTGTTAGCTTTCTAACAATGATTTGTATTGGACTACTTGTAACCAATTTCCATAACGAAAAACTAAATAGTAACAACTATACAAATATTGATTCTAATAAAAAGTTAATCACTTTTAGAATTCGATCGACTTTAAAATCTGGTAATTATAATGATAAGTATATTGTTGATGTTTTAAAAATTGCTGATCTTTCTGTTTCAGGAAAAGCGCTACTTAATGTATCAAGAGACAGTTTAAACAAAGTTTTAAAAGTTGATAACGTATATGTTACTTCGGAAGGTTTTCAACCTATTGTAGCAACTATAAATCCATATCAGTTTAATTATAGAAGCTATCTTGAAAAGCAATATGTTTTTAAGCAACTGTATGTAAAACCTAGAAGGCTTTTCCGCGTAAGCGAAAACAAACATACTATTTTTGGTTATGCAGATTTAGTTAGAGAAACTATTAATACCAAATTAAAAACTTATGATTTTGAGCCTGATGTTTTAGCGATTATTAATGCGCTTATTTTAGGGCAACGCCAAGATCTTAGCAAAGATATTTACGATAGCTACACAGATGCTGGAGCTGTGCATATTCTTGCTGTTTCTGGTCTTCATGTCGCTTTAATACTGTTACTCCTTAATTTTGCATTAAAGCCTTTAAAACGTTTTAAATATGGTAAAGAAATAACCATTATTATTTTAGTGGTATTAATGTGGAGTTTTGCAATTATTGCTGGTCTATCTGCTTCGGTAACTCGTGCAGTTACTATGTTTAGTATTATTGCTATTGGTATGCATTTACGACGCCCTACAAATATTTATAATACATTAGCTATTTCAATATTTGTATTGCTACTGTTTAAACCTTTATTTTTATTTGATGTTGGTTTCCAACTAAGTTACTTGGCTGTTGTTGCTATTGTTGCAATACAACCTAGATTAGTAAAGCTTTGGCAACCTAAAAACTTCATTCTATCTAAGGTTTGGGATTATTTTACAGTTGGTATTGCTGCACAATTTGGAGTTGTACCTATTAGCTTATATTATTTTCATCAATTTCCAGGTTTGTTTTTTGTTGCGAATGTTATTATAATTCCATTTTTAGGTTTCATTTTAGCTATTGGAATCTTAGTTATTATTCTTGCCTTATGCAATGCGTTACCTAAATTTCTTGTCGATGGATTCGGTTTTATTATCTCTAGCATGAATGATTTAATGAAATGGCTATCGCTACAAGAGCGCTTCTTATTTAAAGACATTTCTTTTAATGGTTGGCAGGTTATTACTGCTTACCTATTTGCAATTGCTTTTGTACAATTAGCTATCCATAAAAACTATAAATGGATGAAGCTTACTTTAGTTTCTGTTTTACTTTTTCAAGGTGTTAATCTCCATACTAAATACAATAACAATACAGAGACACTTACCATATTTCATAAAAGTAGATTAACTGTTATTGGGCAAAAGCAACAACTTAAGCTCGAGGTGTTTTCAGACTTAGATAGTCTTTCTCAATTCCATAATTTAAAAGATTACACTATTGGTAATGCCATTACAGAAGTTAGCACACATAAAACACCTGCTTTTATGCAAATTAAAAACAATACCTTATTAATTATAGATAGTTTGGGAGTTTATAACGTGAAGCAACAAAAACCAGATCATATTTTATTAATACAATCACCCAGAATAAATATGTCTAGATTAATTGACTCTTTACAACCTAAACAAATTATTGCAGATGGTAGTAATTACAAATCTTATGTTGCACGATGGAGAGCGACTTGTACAAAACAAAAAATCCCTTTTCACTATACTGGTGAAAAGGGAGCTTTTGTAATAGATTAACTTTAGATTTTCTCTATTTAAATTCTGGTTTAAAATTTTTAAAATACTCATTAAATTTTGCTTGAGTATCCATACCTGTATGTTCGTTTTTCTTAAACATTTTTAAATACAATTCTAATTGTTGTGGTTTTTTATAACCGATAATAGGCGCAATAAATTCTGCATTTTCATCTAAAAACAAAATAGTTGGGTACGAACGAATACTAAAAAAACGTGCTAATTCGTGTCCAGAATTTCTACGTTTTGCTTTAGCAGGATCGTAACCAGGATTAGAAAATGTTTTATCTTTAAATTTTACCACATCATTACCTTCGGCATCAAACTTCACAGCATAAAAATTATCGCTTACGTATTTAGCTACGTCTTTATTAGCAAATGTATTTTTATCTAACATTTTACAAGGGCCACACCAAGAGGTGTACATATCCATCATTATTTTTTTAGGATTTTCCTTTTGAAGTTCTACAGCTTCTTCAAGTGTTATCCAATTAATTTCTTGAGCCGATATCGTTACAGTTGCAAAAACCGTAAACAATGCTATGATAATGTGTTTTTTCATTTTACTAATTTATTTTTCTTTGTAGTCGCAAATAGTGTTCCAAAGTTACGAAAAAAACAAAACGCCTCAATAGAGGCGTTTTGTTAAAGTTTTATATTTATAAACTTATCTGATACCGTGCATCATCTTTATTAGAGTTCTGTTTAAAATTAACATAACAATCCCTGCTCCAATAGGTATTAATGTAAATAATAAAAAGAATGTAGTCATTCCATATTCTTCCACGATTGGATCAATATAACTACCTGTAATTCCTGCTAAGGTATTAGCTATAAAGTTTGCAACAAACCAAACACCGAACATTAATCCAACGAGTTTCGCTGGCGCTAACTTACTTACATAAGATAAACCTACTGGTGAAACACATAACTCTCCAAGAGTGTGAAATAAATAAGCAACAATTAAGAAAATCATACTAACAGAAGCTGTTTTTGCACCTAAAGGTATTCCCATAGATCCAAAAGCTAAAATTCCAAAACCAAAACCTAATAATATTAATCCAATAGCAAATTTAACCGGTCCTGATGGGTTTAATTTACTTTCCCAAACTTTAGAGAATAAAGGAGCAAAAGCAATAATGAAAAATGAATTTAAAATACCAAACCAAGAAGCTGGAACTTCTGCCGATTCTGAAGTAAATTCTCTATATAACATCCATATTACTATAGCCCAAATAATAACAAAACTTATTCCTAATAGTATATTTGATAAAGAATATTTTGAAAATGTTTGCTTAAATAACATTGCCAATACCCATGTAATAATTACCATTGGTATTATAGTTAGTAATGTATTAAATATTTTAAAAATTAATGCTCCATTACCTTCTAAAACTCTATCGGTATAATCATTAGCAAAAATGGTCATAGAACCACCCGCTTGTTCAAATGCCCACCAAAAGAAAATAGTAAAAAAGGCTAAAACTCCTATTACAATTAATCTATCTCTAGTTACTTTTGAAGAATTTGCATCATCTTTAACTTCTTCTATCACTTCAACAGTTTCTTCTAATGAATCTTCAATAGCATCATCGAAATCTAAAGTGTTTTTAGGCGACAATCCTATTCTACCAAATATCTTTTGAGCAAAATAAAACTGTAACATTCCAATAAACATAAAAATTCCAGCTAAACCAAAACCATAATGCCAGCCAACTTTTTCTCCAATATAGCCACATAAAAGAATACCTAAAAATGCACCAGCATTAATACCCATATAAAAAATAGTATAACCAGCATCTTTTTCTTTTCCTTGTCCTTTATAAAGTTGCCCAACCATAGAAGAGATATTCGGTTTGAATAATCCATTTCCTAAAATTAACAAAATTAAACCAACATAGAAAAACATTGAAGTTGCACCTTCTAAAGCCATGGAAGCATGTCCCAACGTCATTAAAAGTGCTCCTAAAACAACAGCATTTCTATAGCCCATAATTTTATCAGCAATTAAACCTCCAAAAATAGGGGTAATATAAACCAGACCTGTATACAAAGCATAAAGCTGCAATGCTTCTGCTCTTTCCCAGCCCCATCCACCTTCTTCAAGTATAGACGACACTAAAAATAAAACTAATAAAGCTCGCATTCCATAATAAGAAAAGCGTTCCCACATTTCTGTAAAAAATAAAACAAACAATCCAGATGGATGTCCTAATACGGTTCTTTGATTAGTTTCTGAACCTCCAAATTTAAATTCCATATATAATTATATTATTTATTATTAATTAATCTATTCTTTTTTATCTCCTAAAGTACGATCTATAAAATTAGTCAT
This sequence comes from uncultured Lacinutrix sp., assembly GCF_947500605.1. Taxonomy (GTDB): domain Bacteria; phylum Bacteroidota; class Bacteroidia; order Flavobacteriales; family Flavobacteriaceae; genus Lacinutrix. Next base: position 161,260 of record NZ_CANMSJ010000004.1, read on the forward strand.
TTTTGTATATAAATGCTTTCTAGTATTACCTCCGTAAATACCATGATTTTTGTCTGGATAAATCATCCATTCAAATTGTTTATCAGCTTGAATTAATGCTTCAACCATACGCATTGTATTTTGCACATGTACATTATCGTCTCCTGTTCCATGGATTAACAAAAAGTCTCCTTTTAATTTATCGACATGGTTTATAGGCGAATTATCATCGTAACCGCTTGCATTTTCTTGAGGCGTTGTCATGTAGCGTTCTGTATAAATAGAATCGTAGAATCTCCAGCTTGTAACTGGTGCAACAGCAATTGCCATTTTAAAAACATCGTTTCCTTTAAACAATGCATTACTAGACATAAAGCCTCCATAACTCCATCCCCAAATACCCATTCTTGAAGCATCTATGTAATTACGCTTTCCTAATAATTTAGCTGCTTCTATTTGATCTTCAACCTCAAATTTCCCTAATTCTTTTTGTGTTACTTTTTTAAAGTCGGCACCTTTAAATCCTGTTCCTCTTCCATCAATACAAGCAACAATGTAACCTTTTTGAGCTAACATTTGGTACCAATAATCGTTAGCGCTATTCCATTTATTTGCTACCTGCTGTGAACCTGGTCCAGAATATTGAAACATAAAAAGCGGATACTCTTTAGTGGCATCAAAATTTGCAGGCTTAATCATCCACATATTTAAATCGTTACCATTTATATTAATTGTAGTAAACTCTTTTTTAGAAGTTGTAAACTCTGAAACCTTCTTAGCTAAAACTTCGTTATCCTTTATGTTTTTTACCACATCTCCATTTACAGCACTATTTAATGTGTATTTTGGAGGTGTTGCTGCACTAGAGAAAGTATTAATAAAGTATGTGAAATCTGCGCTAAAATCGGCATTATTGGTTCCTGTAGTTTTTGTTAATCGTTTTTTATCTGTACCCTTAAGATTAATTGAATATACATCTCTATTTATAGAACCATTCTCTACAGATTGGTAATAAATATTATTTGTTTTAGCATCGAAACCATAATAATTAGTGACTTCCCAATTCCCTTTTGTTACTTGATTTATTAGATTCCCTTTTTTATCATAATGATAGATATGATTATATCCATCCTTTTCACTAGTCCAAATAAAACTATTATCCTCTAAAAACGTTAAATTATCTGTTACATCTACATAAGCTTTGTCTTTTTCTGCAACAGCTAAATCGGCTTTATTTTTAATAGCATCAATTAACCATAAATCTAATTCGTCTTGATGACGATTCATATACTGAGCACTTAATACGTTAGCATTGTTAGACCACTTAATTCTTGGAATATAAAAATCGCTATATGCTTTATCGACTTTCACTTCGGTAGTTTTATCTTTATTTAAATCGTGAATATGTAATGAAACTATAGCATTAGCCTCACCTGCTTTAGGGTATTTAAAAACAGTCTGTGTTTGGTATAAGTCTTTACCATAAACATCCATTGAAAATTCTGGAACATTTGTTTCATCAAAACGAATAAATGCTATTTTATCACTATTGGCATTCCATTCGAAAGCACGAACAAAGCCAAATTCTTCTTCGTAAACCCAATCGGTAATACCGTTAATAATTTTATTTTTTACACCATCTGCAGTAAACTGAGTCGTTTTACCAGAAACTAAATCTTTCATGTATAGGTTATTGTTTAACCCAAAAGCCACCTTTTTTCCATCTGGAGAAAACGTTGGTTCTTGAATTTTATCATCAGAAATTGAAGTTAAACTATTCGTTACAGTATTAAACACATAATAGTTAGCTAAAGTAGAACGTCTAAAAATCGACTCTTGATTAGTAGCTAAAAGTACTTGAGACTCATCGTCGCTAAAGGTATAATCTGTAAAATACTTTATATCTTCTAAGCTAGAAGAATTTACTAAAGTTTTTACTTTTTTAAGTGTTTTATAATCGTAAATATCTATTGCTGTCGAGCCGTTTGCTCTATCAAAATTTAAAACTGAGTATTCTTGACCATTCTTTAAAGAATGTAAAGCGTCTAATCTCTCGGTTCTAAAAGTACCATTAGACCATATGTCTTCTAGGCCTATAGATTTGTTTTGCGCTGTAGATAAAGTAGTTACTAATAAGCAGAAAAATGCTAAATATTTAGATAAAATCATTAAGAATAATTTATTAATAAAATAATGTCAAGTTTACTAAAAATTAAGCAAAAAACCCTAATTATTAACAGTTAATTCATGTTTCAAAAAAGCAAAAAGATTTAGATTATAATTTCATCAATCTAACTCTGCAACAAAATAACGAACGTTTAGTATCTTCGCACCTATAAATAACACTTAATGAGCGCAACAATTTCTGGTTTCTCAAAACTATCAAAATCCGAAAAAATAGATTGGATAGTTAACAACTACCTTTCAAATTCTGAGGCAGCAAAACAAACTATCACACAATATTTTAATGCCGATGGTAAGCTACAACAGCTTCACGATGAGTTTATAGAAAATACTATTTCAAATTATTACTTACCACTTGGTGTTGCACCTAATTTTGAAATTAACGGTAAAACTTATGCTATTCCAATGGCAATTGAAGAAAGCTCGGTTGTTGCTGCTGCTAGTAATGCTGCTAAATTTTGGATGAAACGCGGTGGCTTTAAAGCCGAAGTATTATCTACCACAAAAATTGGACAAGTTCATTTTATGTTCGATGGTAATTTTGACGATTTAAAACAATATTTCGACACTATTAAACCAAAACTAATAGCAGACACTAAAGCTATTACTGCCAATATGGAAAAGCGTGGTGGTGGTATTTTAGATATTGAGTTACGAAACAAAACTGAGGATTTAGACAACTATTATCAGCTTCACGCAACCTTTGAAACATTGGATGCTATGGGAGCCAATTTTATAAACTCGTGCTTAGAACAGTTTGCAAAAACGTTTAAAGCTGAAGCTGAAAAACACCTGAGTACTCCAATAGAGATTGTAATGAGTATCCTTTCTAATTACGTTCCAGATTGTCTTGTTCGTGTAGAAGTCTCTTGTAAAGTAGAAGATTTAAAAGACAAAGGCATTAGTGGTAAAGCTTTCGCCGAAAAATTTGTTCGTGCAGTTAATATTGCAGAAGTAGAACCGCATAGAGCAGTAACACATAATAAAGGCATTATGAACGGCATTGACGCTGTTGTATTAGCTACAGGAAACGATTTTAGAGCAGTTGAAGCTGGAGTACATGCTTTTGCTATAAAAAACGGCAAATACACTAGTTTAACACATGCCAAGATTCAAAATGATGTTTTCACCTTTTGGATGGAGATACCATTAGCATTAGGAACCGTTGGTGGGCTAACAGGATTACATCCTTTAGTAAAAGTGGCTTTAGACATTTTAGGAAAACCATCCGCTAAAGAACTCATGCAAATTGTAGCCGTTGCTGGACTTGCACAAAATTTTGCTGCTTTACGTTCTTTAACTACAACCGGAATTCAAGAAGGCCATATGAAAATGCATTTAATGAATATATTAAACCAATTCAATGCAACTAATGATGAAAAGGAAGTGATAGTAAATCATTTTAAGACCAATACAGTTACACATAGTGCTGTTGTTACTGAAATTGAAAAACTAAGGCAATAATGCAAACCTTCTATAGTCACGGGAAATTACTACTTACTGCTGAATATGTTGTACTTGATGGCGCAACAGCCTTAGCTTTACCTACAAAATTTGGACAAACACTAACTGTTGAAATTATTGATGAGGCAAAGTTGGCTTGGCAAAGTATTGATAGTGAAGGACGAATTTGGTTTGAGGACGAATTTACATTTTTAAATGGAGAGATTACAATACCGCACACTATTTGTAATGACGTTAGTAAAAGGCTTATAGAAATATTAAACGCTGCAAAAACACTTAATCCTGATTTTCTTAAAGGTGAAAAAGGTTATACAGTAAGTTCAAAATTAGAATTTCCAAATGATTGGGGATTAGGCTCTTCTTCTACCCTTCTAAACAATATTGCACAATGGGCAAATATTGATGCTTTTGCATTGTCTAATGCTACTTTTGGTGGTAGTGGTTACGATATTGCTTGTGCACAAAACGACTCGGCAATTGTTTATCAAATAGAAAACTCTAAGCCTTTAATTAAAAGCATCTCTTTTAATAAAGAATTTCAAGATCGATTATTTTTTGTTCATTTAAATAGAAAACAAAATAGCAGAGATTCTATAAACATGTATAGAGATAACAAAACTAATACTAAAGTTATTATTCAAAAAATAAACAGTATAACTTCTAAATTAATTGCTTCAGATTCTATAATTACTTTTAACGCTTTAATTGAAGAACATGAGCGTTTAATAGGAGAAATAACTAACCAAACACCAATTAAGAAACGCTTGTTTAATGATTTTAAAAATCAAATTAAGAGCCTTGGAGGATGGAATGGTGACTTTGTTCTAGCTACAGGCGAAAAAGAATATATTGACTCTTATTTTGCATCAAAAGGTTACACTACCATAGTTAGCTTTAAGGATATGATTCTGTAGCTACTTAAAAACAGTAATAACTCACTAACAAAACAAAAATCTACTTAACCAATACATATATAAGTTTCTAACTTTAATCCATAAAAAAAAGCCTCGCAATGCGAGGCTTTTTAATTTTATATTCAGTTTAATACTATTGTACTGTTTTAGCTCTATAATCTTCAATCTCTGAAGCTTCTTTTAAAGCATTATATAATCTAGTATTAATTGCCGTTGATTTTGCAAGTGCTACTTGGTTAGCAGAAGACTGGTAGTTTTCTAACTTAACAGCTGGAGTCTTTTTTGTTAACTCAACCATATAAACACCTTTTGTTCCTGTAATTAATTTAGAAGATTGTCCTTCTTCAAGACCAAAAGCAGTTCCAACTACAAGTGGCTCTAAACCTGCTCCTGCAATTGTTGGATTTTTCATATTAATAGCTAATGCTGTTTTTACTGTTTGATTCTCTGCTGCTGCAAGATCTGTAAGTGAATTAGCGTTTACTCTTTCTTTAATTAATTTAGCTTTCTTTTCTTTTCTAATTTCTGGTAAAGCTGTTACAGATGCATCTTCAATATTCATTAAACCTGCCTCGTTTTTACCTGTTACTTGAGCAACAATATAACCTGTAGTTGTTTCAAAACGTTTTGTATCACCAACTTCAGTATTATCTTCAAAAGTCCAACGTACTAATTCTCTTAATGGCCCAACACCAGGAATGTTTTCATCTAACTCTTTAATAGTATTAACTGGGCTAACACTTAAGTTACTTGCTTTTGCAGCTTCTTGAAAATCTTGATTCCCTAATGAAACTTCAAAGTTAGTTGCTGTTCTAAATACTGCATTCTCTGTATCTACAGAAGGCTCAATAACTCTCTCTATAGTTGCTACTTTGTATGCTGTATCTTCGTTTTTCTTATCGTCTATTCTAATAACATGGTATCCAAATTTAGTTTCAACAACATCTATACTTCCTGCTTTGTTAAAGAATAAGAAGTTTGCGAAATCAGGATCGAATCCTGCTGGATTATAGTTAGATAAACGGAACCATCCAATACTTCCGTCTTTTCCTTTAGAACCGTCTGTATTAATTTCGTTTGCTATTTCTGCGTATTTCGTTTTATTATTTTTAACTAAGTTAAAAATACTATCTGCAGATACTTTTGCTTGCGCTTTAGTTTTTGTTGTTTCAGCATTTGCTGCTTGAGAACCAACAAAAGGAATAAGTATGTGGCTAGACTGAATAGAATCTGCTAATACTTTTCTATCTAAAAGTTTAGTGATTTTAAAAGTCTTACCATCTTTATAAGGACCGTAAACCGAACCTACAGTTAATTTAGAAATACTATCTTTTACTCCGTTTGGAAAGCTAGATGCATAAACAAATTTATCTTCAAATTTTACAGCTCCATCAGTTTCAGCATTTACTAAAGTAATCGCTTGCTCTTCGTTCATTTCTAAAAAGCCAGGATTTTTTTCTGTTTGCTTTGTTGTTTCATTGTAAACATCTCCTCCTTTTATAAATGAAATTAATTCATTTTCAAGAGTAGTTTCATCTTCTAAAGAAGCAACATTTTCAAATTTTACATATTGTAAATTTCTTGATGCTTCAGCTTCATATTTATTCTTATTATTATTAATATATGTAGTTATTTCAGATTTAGAAACAGAAATAGTACTATCTGGAATAGTTGCATAAGGAATAGATACATATTTAATATCTACTAAGTCATTTTGCAATTTGTGCTCTAATTCACCTTCAGCCAAAGTAGCATTAGATGCTGCTTTAATCATATTAATATAATTTTGCTGTAATGCACCTGAAGCAATACTTTCTTCTCCAAGCACCCATCTGTTATAGAAATCATTATTAGGAGAATTCTTTAAATCTAAAATATACTGATTAAGTAAAGACTCATCGAAAATACCATCAGCATTTAAAAACTGAGGACTACTAGCGTATGTTGTCTTTAACAAATCACGCATTTGCTCTCTACCAACAGTTAAACCTAACTCGTTAAATTGAGATTCCATTACAGATTGTCTTACTTCTGCATCGAAAACTTGATTCATGATTTGAGATTGCGTAGCATTAGGATTGTTACGTGCCTCTACTTGAGCCATAAATGCTTGACGAGAAATGTCTTTTCCATTAATAGTAGCAACTACATCTGGAGATTTGTTAAATAATGCATCTTTATTATCAAAAAGGCTCGATAATATAAACGCGAATAGCGCTAATGCGATTACTAAAATTAGTACAACTGTTTTCTGTCTTATCTTATTTAAAATTGCCATCTGTTGAAATAGATTGTATTCTGTTATTGTTAAAATATAGTGGGCGAAAATACCATTTTCTATTTAATAATAAAAGCAGAAATTGGCAATAATTTTAGAATTATTGAAATGAAGTGTTTATTTATGAAAAATCCTGCAGTATTATAGCGATTTCCTTACTAATCGTCTGTTTTAACTTTTAAAGACACCAAATCTATTTTAGTATTTGAGACTTCTAAGATTTTAAACTGAAAATTCTCTGTAGTCACAATATCGTTTTGTTGTGGTATTTTCTCAGTGTGATCCACAATTAATCCTCCAAGCGTTTCGTAGTTTTCGCCTTCTGGTAGGTTTAACTTATGTGTTTCGTTTAAATAATCGACTTCTAATCGTGCCGAAAATATAAAGTTTAAATCGTCTATTTTCTCTTCTCTTAATACTACTGTATCGTGTTCGTCTTCTATTTCACCTAAAAGTTCTTCAACAATATCTTCAACCGTCATTATACCAGAAGTTCCACCGTACTCGTCTAAAACGACTGCAATACTCTTACGTTTTTTTATAAGCACATTTAAAATATCGTTTGCTAACATTGTTTCTGGAACAAACTCAACAGGTAAAACCATTGCTTTAATAGTTTTTGGTTTTTTAAACAACTCGAAAGCATGTGCATAACCAACAATATCGTCTATAGTCTCTTTATAAATTAATATTTTAGACATTCCTGTTTCTATAAACAGGGCGCTTAAATTTACAACAGTGTCATTGATTTCTAAAGCTATAATCTCTGTACGAGGTATCATAACTTCACGCGCTTTAACCTCTGCAAACTCTAAAGCATTTTGAAAGATTTGAATCTCTGAATCCACATCGTCGTGAGCATCTATAGATTCCATTTGCTCACTTATATAATTTCCTAATTCTAACTTTGTAAATGCCAATTGTACTTGATCTCCTTCGGTTTTGAAGAATTTTTTAAGCACAAAATCTGAGATCCAAAGTACAAAGTCTGATATAAAAGTGAATAACAAATAAAACAAATATGCAGGAAAAGCTAAGACCTTGATTAACGTATTACTATAAATTTGAAAAAAAACCTTAGGAAGGAATTCTGCTGTAAACAAAATTACCAATGTTGATATTATAGTTTGAGAAAACAGACTTAAATCTGTTAGTAAATAACTTAAAAATGCGTAATTACTAACTAATGAAGCAAACCACTTTACTAGTAAGTCTCCCATAAAAAAACCATAAATAACCAGTGCTATATTGTTACCAATAAGCATTGTTGCTATAAACTTAGATGGTTTTGCTGTTAACTTTGAAAGAATATTAGCTAAAAAATCGTCTTGCTTTTTTTCTATTTCAATATGAATTTTATTGGCAGAAACATAAGCTATCTCCATTCCAGAGAAAAATGCCGACAATAATAACGACACTATAATAATAACGATAATTAGTGTTGTGGACATTTATTGTTTATTATTTCTGTCTTCATATTTTTTATGAAAACGCCTTCTAAAGAAAAACATAAATATGGCTAATGCAAATAAAAATAAAGACAAGTAAGCTTGACTTCTATCTTCATTCCAAGTCATTATGCAATCGTATAAAAAAAACACACCTGCAATAATATAGATGTACTGTGAGAATTTTAAGTATTTCATTGTTTATATAAATCCTTTTATTAAACAACACATGTATTAACACCGCTGCTTATAAATATAATTAATTTGTAGTAGTAAAGATATGTAAAATTTTGAAGTGTACTATAATTAATACAATCTTGTATTATTCACTAACGGCAAAAAGTCCACTTATTTCAAGAACTTCGGCTTTAGTGAAATCGCGATCAGAATCGAAACCTTTACCTTTTGTAAGGTAGTCTTTAGACTTATATTCTACTGGCAAATTAGTAAATAGCCATTCTTTTTTTTGATCGAAAAATAATTGATCTGCGTATAAACTATCACCTTCATGAGTAGAGACTATAACATTATCTTGCAAATCTATTACATCTGTATCACTGTATATAATTGCATAGTCTGCTACTATTGTTGTACGTTGGTTTAACTCATCGAATATATGTAGTTTAACACCTTCTGGAAATTCAGAATAGCCAAACTTTCTATTTTCATAATCTAATAATTTTGGACTTATTAAGTTAGCAACCACACGCCCAGAATCTGTACGTTTAGCATTTACGTTTACACCTACACCTTGTGGTTCGTTATCGCTAACACCAATTTTATTAACTTCTTTAAAGTTGTTTGTACAAGAAAAAAACAAAGTCATAGCTATTGCTATGACTCCGTTTTTAATATTATATATTTTACCTAGTTCCATTAAATAGAAGGCACTGTTATACTTCTTCCAATCCAACATCCAATTTTAATTGTTTTTCCAGACATACCTGCTGAAAAAATATCTTGTTTAGATGGTGCTAATGCTCTGTATTTATCAGCAAGAGAACTACTTGATTTTGCAGCTTCGTTTGCAGCTAACCAAAAGATTGCTCTTTTTTCGAAGTTAGTAGTTCCACAACTTTTAACACTTGCAGCATACATAGCAGCTATTTGCTGGTATGGTTTTGTATCTGCTGGGTTTTGTTGAGCAGCCTTGTTAAAGTAAGTTCTAGCTTGACCATAACTTCCTTTGCTTTTAAACTCTAATGCTAAATTATAGTTAAGTTTAGCTAATTTTAATGGATCTGTTTCTAATCTAAAGATTTCATCTAAATATTTTTGCTCTCCAGTTATTCCGTATAAGTACTTAGCAACATCTGCTGTAGGCTCTAAAGAATACTTTTGCTTAACAACTTTTACAAACATTGGATCTGTTTTACAACCCTTAGCATATAACTTGTTCATTGCTCTTTGTAACCAAACACCATCGTTTTTGTTAGCCTCGTAATCTCTTTGGTAAATTGGAATTAAAACTTCGCAATTTGCTCTATCTCCTAATTCTTGCTCTACACTACCTGATATCTTATCGAAAGCGGCTAAAGTTTGAGTATAAAATCTTTTATGAGACTCTTCTTTACTAGATAAGTTCTCTCCTTTAGCAATAAATTCGTTTAATTTAATTGAATTTTCTTCAACTTCAGTTTCAATTTTATCAACTACATCATCATACTTATTAAACAACTCTTGAGGTGTTTTTTGTCCTTTGTCATATAAGCTTACCATCATTTTGAAATAAACGTATAATCCTTTTGGGCTTTCAAAGTTTTTTAAATCTGATTTGTAAACAGCATCAAACTCATTATAAATTTGCTCATCTGTTAAACCTAATAATTCTCTATTATCGTATCTAAGCATTACTTTTTTAGTTTCATACTTACCTACTGCAGATTTTCTAGCGTAATTTTCCATTCTAGAATCCCATAATGCAGATAACTCATTTATGTATTCAACCTTCTTTGCATCTGTAGTAGCAGCGTCAAAAAGACCTTCAAACATATCCTCACCATACTTATAAATAGCAGATTGGTTAAATTTAGGGCAATCATTTATTGCTTTTTTATAATATGGTAATGCTTCTGTAAACTTATCTGCTTTAACTGTCTCAACAAATAAAGACAGGTTTACCGTACAGTCTTCATTACTTGTTTGAGCTAAACCTGAGTTTAATCCCAAAAATAGTATAGCAATTATTAGTGTAATGTTAATTTTCATAATCTTAATGTTTGTGTTATTAGTTGAATTTTCTTTTTTCGAACCACCTATCGTTTAACGATAAACTAATTTTAAATTTCACAAAATTCTCTTGTATTAAATTAGCGTTAGTTGTACCACGTTTACCTATTTCAAAACCAAAATTAGCATTCGAGAACGGCTCTCTATTTGTTCCCGCTGGTAATCCTACTCCAAAAGATATGCCAAACTCTTTAATCGATTGGTTTTCTATTTGTAATCCCGTATTTTCAAAACGCAAACCTCCTCTGTAAACAACACGGCTCCAGTAACTTGTAAAAGAATTATACTTTGGAATAAAAAAACCACCTAAAGATAAAGTTGAAGCATCTTCGAAGGTAGTAGCTGTGTTTTGATATAATACATTAGAAAACTTACTCGTATTTTGTGTTGTATATTCTATTCCTGCAAACCATTTTCTTGGCGCTCCAATTCCTCCTCCAAAAGATAATCTAGATGGAAGTGTTAAACTTGTGTCATCTAACCCGTTTGCAGCTAAATCTGCTTCAATTGTATCTAATTCAAATTCTTCTCCAGTAGAGTTATTTATAGTAATTGTAGAAAAAGATCGCTCATTAGCAGAACTAAGATCACTTGATGGCGCATAAGTTACGGCCGACTGTAATTCTAGCTTATCTGTAATCATTGCTTTATAATGTAATCCAATATTAAAACTAAGACCGCTTAAGTCTGACCTATTAGTTTCTCTAGATTTTGTTTGCAAAGGATCTCCATCACTATTATAGGTATACTGTATTGTACTGTTTTGAATGTTCCCAAAATTATAATTAGCATCTACACCTGCACTTAATCCTTCTGTAATTTGGTAACCTACAGACAAAAAGGCTTTATTTAAACCACCTTCTCCTCTAAAGCGTGTATCTATATCTCCTGCATCGTTTCTTGATTCTAATCTATAACCTACAGATGTATATGGAAGTAATCCAAAACCAAAACCTAGTTTTCCAAGTGGAACTGATAATGCTAAATAATCGAAAGTAGTAGACGTAACACGATCTGTACTAGAATCTGTTTTTAACTCTGTAGATGTGTGGCTTCCTCCTACTGTAAATTTTACAGGACGGCTTTCGTTATTGTAGGTAGTAATGTTAGAACCTCCATAAGTTGCAGGGTTCCTAAAATTTATATGAATACTATCTTTATAAATACTCAATCCTCCCATGCTTACATTCTCAACAGAACCTTTAAATTTTAAAGTTCCTATACCATAAAAAGAATATGGCGAAGCTGTTGTTTCCTGAGCGTAACTTTGAATTGCAAATAATGCAATAAAAACTAATACAAGTTTTTTTATCATTAGTGTTGATTATATTGTAAAATAAAATTCAATCCTTCTAAAAGGAAATTTGAATTCGCAAATATGCTACTTTTTAATTGTTTAGACAACATTTTAGTATCTCCTCCTGTTAAAATTACTGTTAAATCTTGATATTCTGTCTTATACTGACTTATACAACCATCTATTTCGTTAAAAACACCGTTTATAACGCCAGAGTGCATAGAAGTAGCTGTAGCATCTCCAATAAAATGCTTAGGAACTTCTGTTTCTAACAACGGTAAATTAGCTGTTTGATTGTGCATTGCTTTGTATCGCATACGAATACCTGGAGAGATTGCACCACCTAAATACTCGTTATTAGCATTTATAAAATCGAAAGTTATACATGTACCCGCATCTATAATTAACACATTATTATCTGGAAACTGTTCTACAGATGCGCAAACTAACGCTATGCGATCTATACCTAAAGTATTAGGTGTACTATATAAGTTTTTAAAAGGTAGTTTGGATTTGCTTGACAATATTTGAAGCTCGAATTCTTTTTTAAGAAAATCTAAAGTATCAACATCTAACCGACCAACCGAAGAGACTATAGCATCCTTTAATTGCTTGTATTCTTTTTGAAGTTTCTTTATTTGGTTTACACAGTCCTTTGTTTCAACGCTTTTTTTATTAATTAGCTTGTTTTTTTTAAAAACAGCAAGCTTTGTATACGTATTACCTACGTCAATAATTAAATTCATATATTAAATTGAAAAACAAATCTACAAAATTGAATTATTTTTTTCTAATGTAATCTACTGATTTTATGAGCACTGAATTACACTTATTAATTTTTATGAAAAAAAAGATAAAATTTTTTAATTTTATCTTTGGTAGAACCAAAAATGAGATTATATTTGCACTCGCAATTAAATGCAACTGGTGCCTTAGCTCAGTTGGTAGAGCAAAGGACTGAAAATCCTTGTGTCCCTGGTTCGATTCCTGGAGGCACCACCAGAAAAAACCCGATTCATTTGAATCGGGTTTTTTGGTTTTATAAATTTACACAATAAATACAGTTCTGTTTATTTAAAATATTTTTTTTCAAGAGGGAGTTACAATAAAAGAAATTAATCGCCTACTTCACCTTAATAGACTGCTTACAATCTACCAAGTTAATATCCTCTGCCTCAGCATCGAACTGCTTAAGATACGGCCTAAATTCTTCTAAAATTTCTTCAACAATATAAGTTTTAAGCGGCTTATCTATAAGCCCTATACAAGAGTTAGACTCTTCTATTTTCTCTACATCCTGAGGACTAGTTGAAGAAGACAACATGTATATTCTAATACTTTTTTTATCTATACCACTTAGCTCATCAAACGCTTCTAAAAATTGAAATCCGTCCATTTCTGGCATATTAATATCTAATAATATTACATCTGGAACAAACATTGTTGGATACGCTCCTTTATCTTCAAGAATTTTTAAAAAATTAATAGCAGAACAAGCACTTGTAAATGCTCGAATATCACAACCAGTACTCAATCTCTCTATAATCTTCTGATTAACAAACAAGTCTATCTTATTATCATCAATTAACATTATATTCATACCTCTTTTTTTAATATTATCTAAATACTATTAGGTAAAACAATTTCAAAACAAGCACCGTTTCCAACACTACTTTCAACATTTATTTCCCCTTTTAACTCATTTACTATGTTTTTAACCACATATAACCCTAAGCCATGACCGGGTTCATTAAATCTATTCGCTCTATAATACAGTTCAAAAATTTTATGAAGCTTCTTTTTATGTATGCCAACTCCATTATCCTCAACAATAATCACTGCTTCTTTTTGATTAGTTCTTACAGTTATGTTTACATAAGAACTCTCTAATCCTTCCATATTGGCAGAGTATTTTATAGCATTCTTGATTAAATTTTGTAGTATATATTTGATCTTTTCTTTATAAGAATGAAACCCATAAGCATCTATCACGTTTACTTTAAAACTTATATTAGAAAATTTTTCGGCTCCTTTTAACAAGACTAATACATCATCTATAGCTTTAGTGAAATTGATTTTTTTAATATCAGTTTTATTAATCAAAATGTTTGATGCCTGAGAAAGACTTTCTGACAGTTCTTTCCCATCTTTAACAACAGTATCCAACATTTCCATTAACAACTCTTTCTCCTCACTTACCTTCTCTTCTTTTAACAAACCCAGAAGACCTTCTGCTGAAGAAAAAGGAGCCTTAAGATCGTGCGCAGAACGGTATAAAAACAACTCAAGATCTTTAGTTTTTACCTTTAATTTGTTTTCTAATAATTTACGTTTTGTAATATCCAACATCATTGCACAATAGAAACTACTATCACCAATTACTCCCGAACTTAAAGCAAATTCTACAGGAAACTGTTTACCATCACTACTCAAACAACACATTTCTACAACATCAACATTTTGCTTATTTTTTATTCTATTAACAGCCTTTTTAAGCTGGGTAATATTCCCTTTTCTATACTTATCAGACATTAAAACAGTTAGAGACCTACCTATTATTTCTTCTTTCTCATAACCAAAAGCAGCCTCTGCTCCTTTATTCCATTCTGTAATATTACCTTTATCATCTGCAACCACAATAATACCAACATTTATAGATTGATAAATTGCTCTAAATTTTGCTTCTGTATCAATTAACTTATTGCTAGAACTTTTAAGTTTAGTAATTTTATATAATGCTATTGTTGCAGAAATAACAACTCCGATTTCATCAAAGTTAGGAGAGACCACTACCGAAAAGAACTTCTTCTCTCCAACAGTATCAAAATCGTACAATTCAAATTCATGAGTTAATTTATCTACACAAGCTTTATCTATATTTTGTTTAAAATATTCAAAAATTTCAGGGCTAAAATAATCATATAGATAAGTGTCTATTAAATCATTAACTTTAGTATCACAAAAGCGTTTATTAGCATTTAAAATCTTTCCATACCTGGAAATTGTAAACACATTTAAAGGCATTTTTTTTAAGAATTTTTTATTAGTTAAATCATCTTGTAATAGTTTAATATTTTTTTCATGATATTTTGTTACATCTTTGTATATCGCTAAATATTTTACGCTTTTTTGATCCTCATTTATCAATGGTATAATTGTAGTATCTAACCAAAATGGATTTCCTGTTTTGGAAAAATCAGCCAAAACACCATTCCATTTATTTCCCATTTTAATGGTTCTCCACAAGTTTTTATATACACGATCAGAATGTAGTGGAGATTTTAATAACTCGTGCGTCTCCCCAACAAGCTTATTAGCATTACAATCTAAAATTTTACAAAATTTACTATTTACATATTCTATTCTACCTAAAGAATCTGTTATAGAAACTATAGAATTCTCAAAAACGGCTTCTAAAACCTCATCATTAAGACTGCTTAGTAAACTATATTTAATTGCTTCCATAAAAATTATTTTTAGCTTTTAAACAGTATTGCTTTGCAGACTCTAGGTCATCAAACATTTTAAAAGGCGTGAGTGGCTCATAAATTCTCTTATATGAATTTATTACCAGTTTTATTCCAATAGTATTAATAACATAAGCTTCAGAAATCCTCAACTTAACCAATGTAGGAGAATTAGCCATTAAATTAGACGACTCGCGTGTAAAAGTACCTTGAGAATCTCTAGAGTCTATTAAAAAAGGCATAGGTTTTCCGTCACACAGCTTATCTATAATTTTGATAAAAATTTTAACTGCATCTAATTCGAACCTATAATTAGCTTTTTCGTTTCTAAACTGACAATAAAGAATATCATTATCTGTCCAAAACTTTGACTGACCTATTTTTATTACATTATCCATATTAACCATCACAACTTAAAGAATTAAAAACCGTATAATTTTCACTACTATACTCTATTGCTAAATTTGAATCTTTAAAAATTATATTAGAAACATTTGATCCGCAAAACATTTGACAAAATGAAAGAAGAATTTTGTGTTTCAGTTTTTTTACCAAAAAAACTTTTGAAAGTACCACATCTTCAATTCTTGAACTATTAGACAAAAGCCTGAAAAGCTTTATACTAAGCAAAGTATTGAGGTCTCTAAAATTAAATATTACTGGTAAGTAAGTTCCGTTTGACAATATTGAAATTGCTTCATAAAACAAGTCTTCAATATCTTCCAAAGAATAGTTTTTATCAAAATCATTGCATATATCACAATAAATAACATTCCGGTTCAACCAAAATTTAATATTGTTAATGTGTATTTCGTTCTCCATAACTATTTCTTTATAAAACAAACACCAATAGCGATGCCAAATGTGTTATTAAAACAACATAAATACATAACCTATTGATTAAATGACTCTTATCACCTTTAAATAAATTTAACAACAATAATAGAGTAACGATATACCGTGAGTATTTTTTTGACAGAAACTACAAATTAGCGGTATTACGTTATAAAACGATAGCAATATCTTTAACTCTATTTCTCTAAAAGAGCTCAACTAAAAGGCAGTAATCTATTTACTTAATTACAACTCTTAAAAAATAACTGTTATTTATTTTATATTAAGATTTAAAGAGAATACAGTTATTGACGAAGTAATGATACCACCTACTAATTTTTGTCCCCAAATCTCTATATAATCGTTTGGCTCTAACTCAACTGTTCCTGAAATTGAATTACTTGTAATATCTGCCAAAACATTCACCCTCATAATTGTATTAGTTTCTGTTAAAGTTGTAGTTCCATTTTTTCTAATAAAAAACGCATAATAATCACCCAAATTAACATTCCCTCTAACTGATAATGAAGCACTTATTTGAAATGTTCTCTTCTTCTTCCCTAGATATGTTAATCTATTATCTTGTGGTGACGATACTCTAATTGCGTTTACCACAGTAGTACTATTTGAACCACTATTTCCCGACAAGTTAAAAGCACTACTGTTTGGAGCATCTTGAACAAAACCTGTAGTAATTGTGCCGTCGTAATAAATATGACCAGTTGCAACCTCATCTGACTCTACTGGAATCCCTGGACAATCTACCGTCCAAGTATTACTAAAACTATAACCCGAAAATGAACCTACACTATACCTTTTAATATACTGAGTACTGGTACCACTAAAACTCGCTCCTGTTAATATTCCATTTTCCACAACAGGATTACTACTAACATCTATACCAATAGCAGAACCATTTACATGAGAAAAACCACCTTGCTTTTCCAGAATATTAAATACACCTGTAAAAGTTTCAAATGTTCCTGTGTTTGTAGACAACCAACCTTGATTACTTAACAATAACTCACTAATATCATTATATGTTACACCCGTTCCATTTCCTGAATACTGAATAATACTTAAAAAAGCTAACCCAAATCCATCAATAGTTCCTACGGACATTGAATTTGCAACTACAGCATCTCTAAAAACAAAGTTTTCACCTACTGTTCCTGTTAAATTAAAAATAGTTCCTCCTGGAGCTGTAAGCGTTAATCCCTTTATACTACCACCCGAGTTACCAACAAACATTGTTCCTCCTGATTTTATTAAAATATCTTCATTAGTATCGAACCCGACTACATATGCATTATTTAAATTAATAGAGTGTACTAAGGTAATTGCGCCATTAATCTCGTACAAAGTATTTGGAGTTAACAAATACTCACTTCCGCTTCCTGCTGCAAGCTCTTCGCTTAAATCTGCTTCAGTTTTAATTAATTTGTGATTGTTACGTTTTTCCGTGGGCACTATTACCCAATTACTTGAGTTATAAAAATAAAAAGCATTTTCAGTTGTATCATAAACCAACAAACCATCAGCCGGGCTGGCTATAGCAAGTTTTTGGACGGTAGTCATTCTAGGCGCTAACATCCCTTGAGTCTCCGAACTAATATCCAGAACAGAAGAAGGATCTGGTGATGTTGTACCTATACCTACTTGAGAAAAGGCGCAGTAATTAAAACTAACAAAAGCAGCTAGCAAAAATGTTTTTAAACGTGGTTTTAAGTTTTTCATAATTAATAGGTTAAGTTTATTTTTGAGATTAAGGTTAATAATAAAAAAGCTTTTAGGTTTAGATTAAATACAAACAAAAACTTAAAAGACATTTACTATTGAATCAAGAGGTTTGTTGGAATAACACGCAAAATCTTATTAAAAAAACCACTCTGTTAATTCTTAACAGAATCGATTCACGACAAATACAATTATACCTTTGCAGATAATAGCTCTATTTTATATTATTTAATTACAGCTCCACTATAATTTTATTAAATACACTAGATAGACACCATATGCTAACCTCTTGTTTTTCAATAGTATTACTAAAGAGCATCCAATAGGAGTGCCAAAATTAGTATTAGAACAAAAAAAATCATAAATCACTAATAATTAGTGGTTTATGATTTTTATATGAATTATTTCAAGATACGGAAATATCGTTATACCGCTTATTTTCAGGTTTAAACGTATAAACTAACGGTATTCCGTTATTTTATTTAGGTTTTAAAATATTCAATTTAGTCATTCTATCTCGTAATGTACTAGGCTTTAAATTTAACACAACAGCTGCTCCTTTAGGCCCACTTATTTTCCAACTACACTGCTCTAAAACCAATATAATATGATTACGCTGAACGGAGTCTAAAGTTAAATCTTTACCGTTAATTGGCTTCGCTTTTTGCGTAGAAGACTCAAAACCTGGAACAACTAAAGTTTCTGTATTAGACAGTATAGAAGCACGCTCTATTAAGTTTTCTAACTCCCTTATATTACCTGGCCAATTATAGGCTTTTAACTTACTCATAGCATCATCTGTAATATACTTGATGTTTTTTCCATAAGCTTTATTAAACTTATCTACAAAATGCTCCACCAACAAAGGCACATCGTCCTTTCTATCTCTTAAAGGAGGAACCTCTATCGGGAAAACATTAAGCCTAAAATACAAGTCTTCTCTAAATTGTTTTTTCTTAATTTCTTCTTTTAAATCCCTATTAGTTGCCGCAATTACCCTAACATCTAATTTTTTTAACCCAGTAACACCACCAACAACCTCTATTTCTCCCTCTTGCAAAAATCTTAATATTTTTGGTTGCATGTCTAGTGGTAACTCCCCTATTTCATCTAAAAACAAAGTACCACCATTAGCTAATTCAAATTTCCCAACTTTATCACTAATCGCTCCGGTAAATGATCCTTTTTTGTGACCAAACAACTCACTCTCAATCAACTCTCTAGGTATAGCAGAACAATTCACTTTAATTAATGGTTTGTTATTACGTAAACTCGTATTATGTACTGCTCTTGCCAACAACTCTTTTCCCGTACCAGACTCACCTAACAACAACACTGTAGCAGTAGTTGGAGCAACTTTCTCAACCTCTGTTAAGACATTACTAAACTCCACACTTCCATAAACCATTTCCTCATAATTAAACACTAAGTCTAACTCATTTCGCAGGTAAACATTTTCTTGCTCTAATTGCTCCTTTAATGTATTTAACTCCTTATTAACCTCTGTTAGTTTCTGATTAGTAATTGCTATTTTATTTTCTGCAGTTTTTCGCTCTGTACTTTCTATCATTAAAGAAACAATACTAGCTATGGATGTAACAAAGCTTTCTTCATCTACACTAAAAGCTCTATTGTTTAACTTACTCTCAAAACTTATAATACCATAATAATTATTTCTACCATGGATTAACACATCTATTCTAGAAGAAATATTATTAGGAATAAAAAATTGTTTAGCAAAATCTTTAGTTATTGGATTAGATTTTACATCTCGTATATTTATGCTATTTCTACTTTTAAATGCATTAAAATAATTTGGAAAGCTATCTTTAGCTATAGTTAATTCATTTGATTTAAACACATTACCTGTTGTGTTATAGAATAGCCTACTCACAAGCTCCGTTTGATCATTCCTATACTCCCATATAGTTACCAAATCCACATCTAACGCTTTGGCAGACTCTATTGCTATTTTTTTTAATGAAGAATCAAAATCTTCCCCAATGAGACTAGCTAACTCTAGAATAACATCTTTTTTCTGCTTTGACTTTATCGCAATATCTTCTAAAGCTTTCCTAATTTTCTCTTCTTCTGAAACATCTTTAATTGTCGCAAATATAGCTACAACTTTTCCCTCATCATTCTTAATTATTCCTGTTAAAAAAGAGGCTATAAACTTATTTCCTGACTTTTTAACAAACTCTAACTGAAAAGATAGCGCATCTCCTTTTGCCACCTCACCCTTAATTTTAAGCATATTTTCATAGTCCTTTTCTTGTGCAAAAGGATACGGTAATTCTTGACCGATAAGTTCTTCTTCTGAATACCCAAGGATCTCGCACAATGAATCGTTTACTTTCATTATTGTTCCTTCTAAATCTACCATAAGCAAACCTTCTTGCATAGACATAACAAGATTTTCTGTAAACTCGTTTGCAATCTTAAGGTCTATTGCTGCTTTTTTACGAGCTGTAATATCTTGAATGGTCCCCACAAAACCAATAGCCTTTCCTTTTATAGAGATAATCTCACCTAATCCATGAATCCATTTTAACTCCTTTGTATCTTTAGTAAGGATTCTATATTCTAAATCGAAATTTTTATTATGCTCTTGGCATTCTAAAACTGTTTCTTTTACAATCGACCTATCTTCTGAATACACAATTGCTTTCCAAATTTCAAAATCTACTAAAGCATCTTTATCTATGCCAATAACTTCTTTAAACGTTGCAGAAGTTTCTGCAACTAAATTTTTTAAACTTAAATTAAAACTACCTGTTTTCGCTATTTTTTGTGCTTCTAAAAGTGACTTTTCACTTTCTTTAATTTTTATCTCGGAATGCTTACGTTCGGTAATATCTTGAATAGTGCCAAAAAACTCAACTGGCTCGTTGTTGTAATAAATGACTTGCCCTAAAGCATGAATCCATTTTAATTGCTTTTTATTTTTTGTTATAACTCTAAATTCCAGATCAAACGCTTCACCTGTCTCAATACTCTTACTAAACATTTCTTTATCCAAAAGTGCATCGTCTGGATGAATAATTTCCTCCCAAGCTTCAAAGAAAAACTCTCTATTATCATCTAATTCTAAGATTTTTTCAAAGGTAGCAGAAGCTTCTATTTTTTGCGTCTTCAGGTTTAATCTATAACTTCCAATTTTTGCTATTTTTTGAGCCTCTAACAGAGATTTTTCATTCTCTTGAAGCCTTCTCTCTGCTTGCTTTCGTTGAGAGATATCTTGTATTGTTGCAATGTTAGCAATAATTTCGCCTTCATTATTTTTAACAAATGAAGCCGACATTAACACAGGAAAACGCTCTCCGTTCTTTCGCATTAAAGTTAACTCTACCTTACTATATTCTCCTTTTAATATATTAGCGTATGTTTCTTCAATTTCTTTTCGCTTTTCTGGTGGCCAATAATTAAAAGGAGCTTTTTGACCTACCAACTCTTCCTTTGTAAAACGTAACATTTTACAAAGTGCTGGATTTGCTTCTATTTGAACGCCATCCATATTTACAACAGACAAACCTTCGTTTAAATTTAGAATAAGATTTTCCGAAAAGTCTTTAGCTAATTTTAAATCTATTTCAGCCTTTTTACGATCTGTGATATCCTGAACAGTAGAAAAGTTTGCTGTTTTTACACCGTTTGCATCATAAACACTTGATATTAAAACATGCACAGGAAAACGCTCGCCGTTTTTTCGCATGTAAGTATTTTCGTAATCCTTTTTATTTCTATTTTCTGTTAACAACTTGTAACGCGCATCATTTTCTTTCTTCAATTCAGGTGGCGAATATGGAAACGGACGCTTAACTCCTATTAATTCTTGCTCTGTAAAACCTGTCATTTTACAAAAAGAAGGATTTACACTTATTATTTCTGATTCTAAATTTATAGCAACCAAGCCTTCATGCATACCATCTAGAAGACTAGTAGAAAATTCATTGGCTTTTTTTAGATCTAATTCAATGTTTTTCCGCTGTGTAATATCTTGAATAGTACCAATCATTTTTGTTGGATTATCTTTACCATCAAAAATAAGCTTACCAATACCATGCACCCAAACTTCTTCTTTAGATCCCTGCTTTAAAACCTTGTATTCTTTGTTAAATTTCTTATTATTTATAACACAATATTCAAAATAATTAGAGACTTCTTCTTTATGGTCTGGATGAATAAGCTCTGTCCAGCCCTCCATTGTTCTAGTATAATCTTTATTTATACCAAAGACGCTAAATAAAAACGCAGACCCTTCCCAAGTCAATTCATTTAAATCGATAACATAAGAGCCTATATTACCAACTATTTGAGATTGTCTTAAATTATATTCGCTTTCTTGTATTTTTATTTCGGCATGCTTACGACTAGTAATATCTTGCATGGTCCCAATTATCTTTATGGGCTTTGCATCACTATCGAAAACAAACTCACCTATTCCATGAGTCCAAATTTCTTTTTTATCATCTAATTTTATAATTCGATACTCCTTATCAAACTTCTTATTGTTTAAAATACAATCTTCAAAATGATTTCGAACTTCCTCTCTTTCATCGGAATGAATAAGGCTCATCCAACTCTCGAAAGTTTTTTCAAACGACTTATTTATACCTAACATCTTATTAAGCACAATAGATCCTTCCCAAATTTGAGTATTTAGATCTAAAGAATAAGACCCTATATTTCCAATTATTTGAGCCTGCTTTAAATTATGTTCACTTTCTAAAAGTTTAAA
The DNA here is from genome assembly GCF_947500605.1 of uncultured Lacinutrix sp. Classification (GTDB taxonomy): domain Bacteria; phylum Bacteroidota; class Bacteroidia; order Flavobacteriales; family Flavobacteriaceae; genus Lacinutrix. Next base: position 183,832 of record NZ_CANMSJ010000004.1, read on the forward strand.
TTCCGCATTTTTACGCTCTGTTAGATCTCTCGCAATAGAAAGTATTTCTCCATCTTTTTGCATTCTTGCAGACACCTCTGTCTCTATAAAAGATCCATCTTTACGCTTAAACTTTCTAAAAAAAAGAATAGACTCTCCATTTAATAAACTTTCGTAGTTTTCTTTACTTTTAATAAAGTTACCTTGATTAAGATCGTTAATGTTTAATTTTAAAAATTCTTCCTCTGTATATCCTAAATTAGTATAAACCGCTTTATTAAAACTATGTATTGTTCCATCTAAGGAATAAGTAATAATAGAATCTGTTGCCTGATCTATTAATGCCTTATAAGATTCGTCTTTCTTTTTAATTTCTTCTACTATCCTAGATTTCTCTATTGCAATATTAACTAAGTTTAACGTGAAATTTAGCTCTCGAATATCCTTTAAAGAAGGTGCACTTATGGTTTTACTATAAATAGCAAAAGTACCAATAACGGTTTTATTTTTTGATAAAATTGGAATAGACCAACACGACTTTAAATCGCTTTCTAATGCAAAATGTTTATAATTGACCCATAAAGCATCCGTACCAATATCTGAAACAATAACTGGTTTCCCTGTAAATGCAGCTGTACCACATGACCCTACATTTTCTCCTATAGGAACTTGCCTTAATGCGAGACTGTATTTTTCTGGTAGTGATGGTGAAGATTCTAAATTAAGATGTATACCATCTGGATCCACCAAGCTAATAGAACCATAATAACTAGGGTAAATAGACTGATAGTTTAAAATTAAACGATCAAAGATTTCATGCAGAGGAGTGTTTACCGCAATTAAATCTAGTATTTCGTTTTTATGTATTAGTAATCGTTGTGTTTTTTCTCTTTCTAAAACCTCACTTTCAAGATCCAAGTTTTTTTGCTCAAGTTTACTAATCAATCTTTTACTATAGAGCTTTAAAACTTCTTCTTCAGTAAACTTTATGTTTTTAGCAACTTTTTCTCCTGGTTTAGATTTTGCAAATACATCTCGAATTACAGATAGTATTTTATTTTGATCTGTTGGCTTTCTTAAAAACTGAACTGCCCCTAATTTTAAGGCAAAATCTTCATCAAGTGCCTCTGTATATGTAGAAGTATAAAAAACAAAAGGAATATTTTTAAATTGCTCGTCTTTCTTACAAGCTTGACAAAACAGATAACCATCCATTACTGGCATTAAAATATCTGATATAATTAGATCTACATCATATTCATGTAATTTATCCAAGCCTTCTTTACCATCTTTAGCTTCAACAACTATATAGCCTACTTCTTCAAGTATAACTCTAAGTAAATATAGATTTTCAAAAGTATCATCTACTATTAATATCGTTTTCATGCCTTAATTACGCTTTAAATATGCACTCCATTTGTTTGATAAAAGTATCCGGATTAATAGGCTTTTCTATATATCCATTTGCTCCCGCTTCAATTGCTTTTTCTCTATCTCCACCCATAGCATGCGATGTTACTACAATAACAACAGTGTTTTCTGGCAAACCATTAGCCCTTAAATTACTACATATTTCATAACCATCCATATCTGGTAATTGAATATCAACCAAAATAATTTCAGGATGTTTTTCATCTGCTAAATTTAACCCATCTATCCCATTATAAGCCTTAATTACACTATAACCGCTACTTGTAAGTAAATACGAAAGCATATACATATTTTGAACGTTATCTTCAATGATTAAAATGGTAGGTTTCATTATTAAGTATATTTTTTTATGCTAATAAGCTTAATGCTAAATATATTAAAATTGATATTAAAAATAATTATTAATCAAATTAAATTAGTCCGTATGAGAATACTTTAACGGAAGCCTAATTATAAAGTTACTACCTTTTCCTAGTTCGCTTTCTACTTGAATTGTGCCTCCTAATTTTTCGATTAAATTTTTGCTAATAGCCAACCCAAGACCCGTTCCTTCGTGCTTTCTATTTAAACCTCCTTTAAGCTGCATAAAAGGCATAAATAATTTATTAATATCCTTCAAATCTATTCCAATGCCTTGATCTATGATTTGAGTTACTAGCACATCATCTTTAACGTTTACTTTTATTCTTACATCTCCTTTCTCAGAAAACTTAATAGCATTAGAAAGTATGTTTAATAAAATTTGTTCTATACGCCTTTCATCACTTATTAGTGTAATATCTAAATTAGAAATTTCCGTATGTAATTCCAATCCTTTTTTTGAAGCTTGAGGCATTAAAAAGTCTATTGTTTTTTCTAATGTTGCTAAATAATTAAATGGATAGAAGGAAACTCTTAATTTACCTGCTTCTATTTTAGAAATATCTAAAACGTCATTAATTAATTTTAGCAAATGTGAACCACTATCTTTTACCATAGAGAGTTGCTTTTTCTGCTCACTATTTAATGGTCCCGCTAATTCTTTTAACAAAATGCCTGTAAAGCCAATAATAGAATTCATGGGAGTTCTTAACTCATGTGACATGGTTGCTAAAAATGCAGATTTCATTAAATCTGCAGATTGCGCCTTTACTTTTTCTTTCTCTAATTCTGTAGATTGAAGATTAATATCCTCTAAAAGATTTAGTAAAGCCTCTTTACTATCATTAAGTTCTTCGGTTCTTAAACCCACTAATTTCTCTAAATTATTCTTATAGCTTAATAGTTCTTTTTCGCTATGAATTCTTTCTGTTATATCTGAAGCAGTACCAATGTATCCATACATATTATTTTCTGCATCTACTAACTTAGTACCTTTTACCGTAAGCCAAGTAGTATTTCCGTTTTTATCTAAGAACTTCAATTCGGTATTAAAATCAGATTGAAATACCACAGCCTGTTGCCACTCCTGAATAACTCTTTCCTTATCATCTGGATGAATAGCATCTCCCCACCCAGAGCCCATAGCTTCATCAAATGACATTCCAGAATATTTCATCCATTCGTCATTAACATAATTAACCATTCCTTCCTTGTCTGTAGAAAATATAGCTACTTGTGCATTGGAAGCTAAACTTCTAAATAGTGCTTCGCTTTTTTTAACTTTTGCAGATGTGGTCTCATAGACCAACTTTAATTTTTTTTCCTGCTCTGAAAGCTTATAGGAAATTAAATTATTTAAACGAGCAGATCTACCTGCAAAAAACCACACAATCCAACTACTAAAAAAAGCTAACAAAACACCAATTACAGAAGTCAACATTGCTGTATTAAAAGCCTTTTTCTCTAATGGCTTTTGCAATGGCACTACATAAAGCTTCCATTCTCCCATAGACATCTCTATAGGTATAACGTGTTCTTTATATAAAGAAATATCGTTTTCTAAAAAAAAATCTTCATTTCCCGTTTCAGGGTTCACCCTAGACAATTGATAAGTAAAACTATTTTCTTCAGAATCTTCTACGACTAATTCATTAAAAAAGGTAGATATTTTAGTAACTACAGCAGCAAACCCGACGAATTTATCATCAATAAATAGAGGCTGTCTACTTACCATACCAATGCCTCCTTGTTTTAAACGAACTGGGCCCGCAATAAAAAAATCTTTCCTTTTTATGGTAGCCATTGAACCACTTCTACCTTCAGAACTTGTTAGAATATTGAAACCAAGCACATCATTACCCTTTAAAGGATAAACATGTGTAATAACTCCACTACTATCTACTAACTCTACAACATCAAAATATTTACTTCTACTTAATAATTCTGCAGCTATTTTATCAAAATCTTCTGGAATTCCATTTATTTCTACAATGTATTCCAATAATTTTGTTGCGGAATAGCTATCCATAATAAGCGATTGGAGTTTCTCTTTAATTAAACCCGCTTGATTGCTCACTTTTCGTTTTTGCTCACTATTATTTATCACATATTCTTGATATGCAGAATATTGTGTAGTAAAAAGCAGTGTTAAAAAAACCAAAAGCCCTAACACCAAAGGCTTCTTTAAGGAAAAAGGTGAAATACTTTTTCTCATATTAAGGTGAAATTAAATAGGTTTCTTTTTTTTATTACTGATTTAATTGCCATTTTTTTGCTCTAACTTTTTAATAATCCCTTTCAATTCTTTCATTTTCAACTCCCTACCCACAAACAATTTATTCATACGTTCTAATTGATTATTCTTTAAACGGACTTCTTCTGTTCTAACTTCAATTAGTTCTTCTAGGTTATTTCTATGTTTTTCTAATTCTGCTTCGGCATTTTTCTTTTCTGTTATATCTAAAACAGTTAACAAAACATGACCTTCATTATTTAACTGGAGCGACTGTAAAGAGATTAATATATATAGTTCTCTTCCTGAATCCATTAAATATTTTAATTCCATATTGGACACATATCCTTTTTCACCAAAAGCACTCCATAGCTTGTTTTCATTTTCTAAATTGTCTGGACTATCTAGGTTAAACAATCTTATTTCTTGAGCCGTTCTCCCTAACATGTTTTCCCTTTCTAATCCAACAATGTGCGCCAATGCTTCGTTTACTTCAACAATCTTTTTTTCTTTATTAAGTATCGCTTTTCCAATAACCTTAGATTCAAAAGCTTTTGCAAATTTTTCTTCATTTTCTTTTAATGCTATTTCTGCTTTTTCTTTATCTGTAATATCGACTACAGCAATCAATGCGTGAGTTTCTCCTGCAACTTCAAGCTCTTCAATAGAAATAGAAAGACTTATTTTTTTTCCACTTATTAAAGTTCTAGTCATGATTTCATCTCTTAAAAAACCATTTTTAGAAAGTTTTTTTTCTAACCTATCTTTTTGTTCATGATATGCAGAATCCATAACTTCTATTTTAGATTCTATAAAAGATTTACCAATTAAATCCTCTCGAGTACTTTCAAAAATATTAGCCATAGCCTCATTAACATCAATCCTAACATGATCTCTATTAACAATAGAATATCCTATTATATTAGATTGAAACACTTTAGAGAACTTATCTTCATTCTCCTTAATATTTTTTTCATACTCAACTCTTTCTGTCACATCCTGAACCAGCGATAACACGGTTTCTACCTGACCGTCTGGAGATTGTAAAACTGAATTATTCCATTGACAATAAATAACTTTTCCTTTTTTAGTGTTATTACGATTAACAATTTTATTGTTTTTAACTATTCCTTTCATTAATTGATGAGAGATAACCTCTGTGGATTCATAATCTTCTTCAAAAACGAGATTTAAATCACTAAAATGCTTTCCTACAACTTCCTGTTCTTTCCAACCAAATATTTTTTCGGCTTGTATTGACCAACTACGAATAATCAAATTATGATCCCATTCTATTACCGCTAAAGGAGAATTACTTAGATGCGTGGTAAGACGTTGATGTGCTTTTCGGATTTCTTCATCTGCTTTTTTACTTTCTGTAACATCTAATATTAAAGATAAAACTGTTTCTACCTGGCCGTCTGAAGATTGCAACACAGAATTATACCATTGGCAGTAAATAACTTTTCCTGCTTTTGTATTATTACGATTAATAATTTTGTTACGTTTAACCTTACCACTCCTTAATTCACTCGCGATAACATCAGTATCAGGAATATCTTCTTCATAAACTAAGTTTAAGTCGACCAATTGTTTGCCTATGGCTTCAGATTCTTTCCAACCAAATATTTTTTCGGCTTGTGTGGACCATTTAGAAACAAAAAAATCCTTATCCCACTCTACTATAGCTAGTGGAGAATTATTTAAATGTGTAGTAAGACGTTGATGTGCCATTCGGATTTCTTCATCTATTTTTTTACGCTCTGTTATATCTCTAATAATTCCTATTAAATATATATTACCTGCAACATCTATAAATCTTGTTTTTTTTGTTGAAATTATTCTTGATTCTTTTCCTGCTATGGTTAAAGTTTCCTCGCTAACATTTTCTATTCCTGTTTCTATAACCTGCTTATCTACTTTTAAAAATAGTTCTCTTTCCTCTTCAGTAACACTTTCGGCTAAAGTTTTACCTAATGCAGCTTCTCTTTTTATATTGAAAACAGAACAAAATGCATCATTAACCAATAGTATTCTACTTTGATCATCTTTAACAAAAACAGGATCACCTATATTATTTAAAATACTATTTAAATACTTTTCACTTTTAATAATTTGTCCTTCTGCCTTTTTACGATTTGTAATATCGATAATCGTTCCTATATAACCATACAAATCATTATTAGCATCATACAGCCCTGTAGCTTTAGCTGAAAGCCATTTTACCTCTCCTTTTCTATCTAAAAATCTAAGATCTGTTCTATATTCTGTTTCTCCAACAATAGACTTTTCCCATATACCAAGAACTCTTTCTTTATCTTCTGGATGTATCGCATTAGACCAACCAAAGCCTAAAGCTTCTTTAAAAGGTATTCCTGAATAATTTATCCATTCTTGATTTACATAATTACAGACTCCATCTTTGTCTGTTTGAAAAATACCAACAGGCGCATTAGAAGCTAGTCCTCTAAATAATTTTTCGCTATTTATTAACTTTTCTTCGGCTTCTTTTCGCTCTGTAACATCTACAATTGTTCCTATATAACCATACAATTCGTTATTATGATTATATAAGCTTGTGGTTTTTGCTGAAACCCATTTTGTATTACCTTTTTTACTTAATAATCTAAAATCTGAAATTAAATCTCCCCCACTAAAAACAGCTTGTTCCCACTCTCTCAAAACCCTATCTTTATCTTCTGGATGAAGAGCTTTAGACCAACCTATACCTAAAGATTCCTCATAAGTTAGCTCTGAATACTTCATCCACTCACCATTAACATAATTACAAGCACCATCTTTATCTGTTTGATAGATTCCAACAGGTGCATTAGATGTTAATCGCTTGAATAACTTCTCGCTATTTTTTAATTTTTGTTCTGCCTTTTTCTTCTCAGTAACATCAATAGCCATTCCTATATAGCCATATAAATTGTTCTGTGCATCATAGATCCCTACTGTTTTAACAGTTACCCATACTACCTGATTATCTTTATGCAAAAACCTAAAATCTGTTTCCAGTTCGCTTTCTCCAGATGACACATATGCTTCCCATTCTTTAAGTATTCTTTCTACATCATCAGGATGAATAGCATCTGCCCAACCAGGCCCCATAGCTTCTTCATAAGATAATCCTGCATAACGCAACCATCTTTCATTTACATAATTACAAGAACCGTGAGTATCTGTTTGATATATTCCGGCTGGAGCTTTAGAAGTTAATCGCTTAAACAACTGCTCGCTATTTATTAATTTTTCTTCGGCCTCTTTACGCGCACTAACATCTTTAGCAACAACACCTAATGCTATTGGTTTCTCTTTTAACTTATCTTTAATTAAGAAACCAGACATTTCGATAGGAATTAAACTTCCTGTTTTAAAGTTTTTAAAGTTTGTTTCTCCTTTCCAGCCATTAGCATTAAAAATACTAGGCATGTGTTCGTTTTCTATTCTATGATGATATTCTTCTGGAAAAAAAGCAGAAATAGAATCTGGCATTTTTTCATCAGAGCCAAGTCCCATCAATTTTCTACCATTATCATTTAAATAAAGCGGTTCTCCATCTAATGTTGCTAAGCCAATAAAATCCTCATTAGTTTCTATTAACGACAACAACATTTGATTGTTTGTATCTACTTTTTTCTGTTTTGTTATATCTGTATAATAAATTGTCAATCCATCTGGAGACGGGTAAATTCTATTCTCAAACCATTTATCTAATGGCTCATAATAATCATCAAAATACACCGTTTCTTGCGTTTCAACTGCCTTGTGGTAAGCTTTGTAAAAAGAACGTCCTACACCTTCTGGAAATTCGGTCCAAATATGTTTTCCAAGTAATGTTTCTGGAGACCTCCCTAAAAGCTCTGCTGCTTTCTTATTAATATACGTATAACGCCAATTAGTATCTAGAGATATAAAACCACCAGAAATATTATTTAAAGAAGTTTCTAATTGAGAAGTTAAATTTTTCTCCAACTCTTGTTTTTCAGTCTTTAGTTGAGAATACTCTTTTTCATACCTCAATATGGAAAAAACATCTCGTTCTTGGTTAGCAATAAAAGAAGCACTTTTTTTCTCTCGATCTATATACTTTAAATATAAATACAAAATAAAAGAAAACACTAGTGCTGCAAAAAACTTCCCTACAATATTGCCTGCTAACAAATTATAGAAACGCGCATCGCCTAAATAGAGTGTTATATTAAAGACAAAAGCATCAAAAACAAAAACAGTTAAAAGTGAAAGAAAAAGTATAATAAAGAAATACTTTTTACTAATTATTGAAATAAAAAACTGATAGATTATTACCAACCATAAAAAATCTAACAACAACAATATACTACCCGTAATAAAATACTTATCATCTATTAAAAAAGCAAATGTGGACTCTATTTCACCCACATTTTGCGTGTGCGTAAGACCAAACAATGCAGACAAAAGTAGATTTGAAATGATAATCCCCAAAATAAGTGCTCTTGCACTAGAAACTCCTTCTTTGATATAAATAAGTAAGACCGCAAACAAAAGACAACTAAAGATAATAATAGAAGAAGGATAAATTGTGAGATCATCTAAAATGGTAAAACTTACCATTGTCCCTGTTAACGCTTGCAAATACCTAACTGCTCCCAAAAAAAGATAAAGAGGCGCTAAACCTAGCACATTTCTAAATTTAAATAATAAAAGTATACTGGAAGATATGAGTAAAAACTCAAGAATTATTATAGTATAAATACCCATAAAATGAATTGGTTAAGCTAGGAACTTTAAAAATACACTTTTTACTTTAAAAACCAAAAATTATAAGCAACTTAAGAAACCTAAAAAGAACTGAATTACAGCAGATTAAAATAAAAAAGATAATCACTAAACCTAAATCGTCTTTTTTTTTAAGTATCTTATATTTTTGCCAAATATTTATCTCTAATAATATCGCTTACAGGCTTATCTTCTATTTTACTTTCTAACCAAGAAATAATATCTAAATATAAAAAGGCACGACGCTCGTAGGGATGCTCTTCGTATGTTTTTAAGGTATCCCTTAAACTTCTGAATGCATTTTTTAAGTCTTGAGGATAGATATCTTGTAAACCTTTAATAAATTTTATCATCTCTTTTTGAACCTCATGAAGGTCATTCATCTTAATTAAAAATTTATAAGTACTTCTAAGTAAAGTCTCTAAATGATAATCTAAACCTGCCTCATAATGCGCAACTAAATTTAAAACTCTAGAAAAGCACAATAAATCTTCTCGCATAGAAAGGGATTTATTAGAAATAATTTTATCTAAATACCTTATACACTCTTTATTATTACCAACACCAAAATGCAAACTAGCAAACTTGTAATAAAACACCATTGTATGATGCTCGTCTATCCTATTTTCGAATTGAATTAAATCTGATTCTATCTTAGGAATTAATGCCAATCCGTCTTGAAAACTACCGTCGATAAAATGCTTATTAATATCATGAAAATTAAGATATAAAAAAGTTAACGACTGTACATTTTCATCTTTCGGAAAATTAGAATCTTCAATTTGAGCTTTAAATTTCGAAAGTGTTTCTATAAACTTAGGCTTATTATTAACATAGAAAATAGACTCTAATAAATAATTACTTCCTTTTAAAAAAAATACAGGATTCAAGTGCACCATATCAGGATACTGACTAAACAAGCCTACCCACTTAGAAGCATACTTATAACAATTTAAAAAATCTTGCATTAAAAAACTATACCATAAATGGGCTTTATAAAACCATAATTTCTCCCTAAAACCTACTTTAGAAATTTCAAAATCCGGCAATCTATCATAAAAATACTGCGTTACTTCGTTACTCTCTTGTTCATTTTTTACGTAACCTGTTTTTAAGATAATACCATACAACTGCAGAGACAGATTAGACAGCTTACTTGTAATAACATTTAACTCGCTTAATTCTTTTGCTTGAATAGTAAGCTCATCTGCCCTAGTACTAATACTTCTTGTTATGTATTGTGCTTCAATAATTTTTTCTAGTTCTACTATTTCGAAAGCTAAATTTTTTTCTTCATTTACAATCGCAACATCTTTTGCCTTATCTAAAATTTTTAAACTCTGCTTATAAAGTCCTTTATGATATAAAATTGAAGCAAAATCTAACTGCTCTCTAATTTGCAACCTAATATTTTGATGAGACGGATTCAACTTTAAGCTAATAAGAATCTGCTTATACAAATGCGCTTTTACATTTGCTAATTGCTGTTTTTTAATTTGTGTAGACTTTAATATAGAAACTTCATCATAGTTTTTAGACTTATCTAAAACTGTAAATAAGTTTAAAAATTTAGAATCGGAATTCACACCCAATCGTCCAACATACAATTTAAATTGTCGTTTTTCAGACTTATTCAAAGACTTAACTAAGGCGAATAAATTATCTTTTTGATCTTTAGTCATCAACTAATAGTTGTTTTAAATAATTGATTATCAGTGTTTTACGCTCTATTTTAAAGATTGAACATCGTAACACTATAAATTGTGATTACTAGTAACGAATAACCAAAGTATAAATTAGTCTTTCAATAGAAAAATAAAACACTCTTAAATGTCAAATAATAACATACAAATTTTCGACACAACGCTTCGTGATGGAGAACAAGTTCCAGGCTGTAAACTAAATACTGAACAAAAAGTAATTATTGCAGCACAATTAGATTTATTAGGAGTAGACGTAATAGAAGCTGGATTTCCAGTATCTAGTCCCGGAGACTTTAAATCTGTTGAAGCGATTTCTAAAATAGTAAAAAACGCAACCGTTTGTGGTTTAACACGAGCTGTAGAAAATGATATAAAAGTGGCTTCGGAAGCACTAAAATATGCTAAAAAACCAAGAATACACACAGGTATTGGGACTTCAGATTCTCATATTCTTCATAAATTCAAATCAAACAGAGAAGCAATTATCGAACGTGCTTTTGAAGCCGTAAAATATGCAAAGTCTTTTGTAGAAGATGTAGAGTTTTACGCAGAAGATGCCGGACGTACAGAAAACGAATATCTTGCAAGAGTTTGCGAAGCTGCAATAAAAGCCGGAGCAACAGTATTAAATATCCCAGATACAACAGGCTACTGCTTACCAAGCGAATATGGCGCAAAAATAAAATACTTAAAAGAAAATGTAAAAGGCATTGAAAAAGCTATTTTATCTTGCCATTGTCATAACGATTTAGGTCTTGCAACCGCAAATTCTATTGAAGGTGTAATACATGGAGCAAGACAAATAGAATGTACTATTAATGGTATTGGAGAGCGCGCTGGAAACACAGCCTTAGAAGAAGTTGTTATGGTGCTTAAACAACATCCTTACCTTAATTTAGATACAAACATTAAAACCGAAATGCTTTACGGCATAAGTCAGCTTGTTTCAGATAGTATGGGCATTTACACGCAACCTAACAAAGCAATTGTTGGTGCAAATGCTTTTGCCCACAGTTCTGGAATTCACCAAGATGGTGTAATTAAAAACCGTGAAACTTACGAAATTATAAACCCTAAAGATGTTGGTGTAACAGAATCTGCTATTGTTTTAACAGCAAGAAGTGGTCGTGCTGCTTTAGCTTACAGAGCTAAAAATGTTGGTTACGAATTAACCAAACTACAATTAGACGATGTTTACGCTAATTTTTTAAGCTTTGCAGACAAAAAGAAACAAGTAGAAGATGAAGATATTCATCAAATTATTGAAACTAGCAGTCTATACAGACAGATAATTTCAGCATAAATTTATAATAGGCATTTTGCTTCTTCAAACCAGAAAACACTTATTTGAAGAAGCAAAATGCTAATTGATTTTTAATACATGACAAATAAAAAAACATTATTCGATAAGGTCTGGGACGCACACGTGGTCGATAGCATAGAAAACGGTCCACAGATTCTTTATATAGATAAACACTTAATACACGAAGTAACAAGTCCGCAAGCTTTTAATGAATTAGAAGCTCGCGGAATTGCTGTTTTTAGACCAAACCAAATTGTAGCAACTGCAGATCACAACACACCAACAGAAAATCAGCATTTACCAATTAAAGATTTACAGTCTAAAAATCAATTAGAGCAACTCTCTACAAATTGCAAAAAAAACAATATTACACTATACGAACTTGGTCATAAATACAATGGCATTGTACACGTTATGGCTCCAGAACTAGGTTTCACACAACCAGGAATGACAATGGTTTGTGGAGATAGCCACACCTCTACCCATGGTGCTTTTGGCACCATCGCTTTTGGTATTGGCACTAGCCAAGTAGCACAGGTTTTTGCAAGTCAATGTTTACTACTTACAAAACCAAAAAGTTTAAGAGTTACCGTTAACGGAAAACTTAAAAATGGCGTACTACCTAAAGATGTTATTCTTTACATTATATCAAAGTTAGGCACCAATTCTGGTACTGGTTATTTTTGCGAATATGCTGGAGATGTTTTCGAAAACATGACCATGGAAGGTAGAATGACGGTTTGCAATATGAGTATAGAAATGGGCGCTCGTGGCGGCATGATTGCTCCGGACCAAACAACATTTAATTATGTTAAAGGACGCGAATACGCACCAAAAGGAGAGGCTTTCGATAAAAAAGTAGACTATTGGAAAACATTACCAACAGACGAAGGTGCTATTTTTGATAAAGAATACACTTTTGATGCTGAAGACATTGAACCTATGATTACCTACGGAACAAATCCAGGTATGGGAATTAAAATATCAGAAAACATCCCGAACAGCAAAGACGCTTCATTTGTAAAGTCTTTAGAATACATGAATTTTGAAGCTGGTGAAAGCTTAATCAACAAGCAAATAAACTATGTATTTATTGGTAGTTGCACCAATTCTAGAATCGAAGATTTTAGAGTAGCAGCCAAATATATAGAAGGCAAACAAAAAGCAGACAATGTAACTGCATGGTTGGTTCCTGGAAGTAAGCAAGTAGAAATACAAATTATAGACGAAGGCTTAAAAGATATTTTTGATGCTGCTGGATTTGAGTTAAGACAACCTGGTTGCTCTGCTTGTTTAGCAATGAACGACGACAAAATACCGCAAGGCGAGTATTGCGTATCGACTTCGAATAGAAATTTTGAAGGCAGACAAGGTCAAGGTTCTAGAACCATTTTAGCAAGCCCTTTAGTTGCAGCTGCAACAGCAATTGCTGGAAAAATAGTAGATCTAACAGAAAATATTGAAACATTAGAATTCGCATAGCATGGAAAAATTTACAACATTAACATCGAGAGCAATACCATTAGATATTGCAAATGTAGATACAGACCAAATTATTCCTGCGCGCTTTTTAAAAGCGACAGATAAAAAAGGTTTTGGCGACAATGTTTTTAGAGATTGGCGTTACAATAAAGATGGGTCGGAGAATTCGGAATTTTCTTTAAATAACACAGATTATTCTGGAAGCATATTAGTAGCTGGAGACAATTTTGGTTGCGGCTCTAGTCGTGAGCATGCTGCATGGGCTTTAGTTGGCTATGGTTTTAAAGTAATTGTATCTAGCTTTTTTGCAGATATTTTTAAAGGAAATGCTTTAAATAACGGTTTATTACCTGTACAGGTTAGTCCAGATTTTTTAAGCGAATTACTAAATACCATAAAAAATAATCCCGATACAAAAATTATTATTAACTTAGAATTACAAACTATTTCTGTAGGTGATAAATCTGAAACATTCGACATCGATCCATACAAAAAAACATGTATGATTAATGGTTACGACGACATCGATTACTTACTTAGTAAAAAGACAGAAATTGAAGCATTCGAAAATGCAAATGGTTAATTAGTGCGTTAAGGATAGAACGGCATGTTTGAGCTCCTTGAAAAGAGCGAGTAGTGAAAGCCTAACCTTTAGGGAACGCCCAAAAAATAACAAAAACAAAAATTTCCTCTTTACATGGAAATGAACAAAATAAATTTTCTATGAAATTAAATATTGCAGTTTTACCAGGAGATGGCATTGGCCCAGAAGTAACCAAACAAGCGATTAAAGTTTTAAAAGCTATTGCTTTAGAATTCGACCATACCTTTTTATTTAAAGAAGCTTTGGTTGGTGCAGTTGCTATAGACGAACATAATAACCCTTTACCAGATAAGACTTTAGAACTTTGCAAATCGAGTGATGCTATTTTATTTGGAGCTATTGGACATCCAAAATACGATAACGACCCAAGTGCAAAAGTAAGACCAGAACAAGGCTTGCTTAAGCTTAGAAAAGAACTAGGTTTATACGCGAATGTTAGACCCGTAAAAGCATACGATACACTGCTTGATAAGTCGCCTCTAAAAAGAGAAATTATTGAAGGTACAGATATTAGTATTTATAGAGAATTAACTGGTGGCATCTATTTTGGTGAAAAAAAACTGAGTGAAGATGGAAACACAGCTTCAGATTTATGCGAATATTCGCGTGAAGAAATTGAACGTATTGCACATTTAGCTTTTAAAGCTGCACAAAGCAGAAGCAAAAAAGTAACCTTGGTTGATAAAGCCAATGTTTTAGAAACATCACGTTTATGGAGAAGAGTTGTTACTGAATTAGCAAAGCAATATCCAGATGTAACTTTAGACTTTTTATTTGTTGACAATGCAGCTATGCAAATGATTTTAAACCCAAAACAGTTTGATGTTATTTTAACCGAAAACTTATTTGGAGATATAATTAGTGACGAAGCTAGTGTTATCGGTGGATCTATTGGTTTATTAGCTTCTGCTTCGGTTGGAGATAAATATGCAATGTTCGAGCCTATTCATGGATCTTACCCACAAGCAACCGGAAAAGGTATTGCAAATCCTGTAGCTTCTATTTTAAGCGCCGCAATGCTGTTGGAACATTTTGATTTACATGATGAAGCAGATTTAATTAAAGAAGCTGTAGAAAAAGCTTTAAAACTAAATGTCACTACACCAGATTTAAATACTATTTACGATAACATTTCCACTAATAAAGTTGGCGATTTTATAGCAGATTTTATTAGCCACCCTAAAGATTCGAACCATAATTTTACAAACATTCACTTAGGACAATCCACTATAATTTAATGCCTATACAACCTAAACTTACACGATTTAATCAAAACGTTTTGTCGAAGTATCAAATATACAACAGTATATTCATGACACTTCCTTTCGATGCTATTACAAAAACAGGAGCTCTTTTACCGCTTTTTCATGAGACTTGTGAGAAAGGATTTTCTAAACAAGACAACCCAACAACTATTGTTGAAACGTTTTTTAAAAAATATCAATCTAGTCGCTCTCCAGAGAGTCAGACTAATTTATTATTTAAATTTATTCAATATATAGAACGCCAAGTTGTATTGTTTGATGCTATTGAAGATGCCGCTTTTCCATTAGTTAATAATATGGATGGTATTGGAACATTACGTAGCCTAAAAGAAAGTGCAACTGCCGAAAACAAACTTGAAACACTTAAAGCATATTTAGAAGAGTTTAAAGTTCGTATTGTACTAACCGCACATCCTACACAGTTTTACCCAGGTTCTGTTTTGGGTATTATTACAGATTTAACCGAAGCTATTCGTGAAAACGATTTACTAAAAATAAACGATCTTTTAGCACAACTAGGAAAAACACCATTCTTTAAACATGAAAAACCTACACCTTACGACGAGGCTGTGAGTTTAATATGGTATTTGGAGAATGTGTTCTACAAATCTTTTGGATCTATTTACGATTACATTCAGCAAAATATTTTCGACGGAGCACATATTGATAATGATATTATTAATATTGGCTTTTGGCCAGGAGGAGACAGAGATGGAAATCCATTTGTAACTCCAGAAATAACATTAAAAGTTGCTAATAGATTACGCGAAACAGTTATTAAAAATTATTATCGCGATGTAAGACGTTTAAAAAGAAAACTATCTTTTCAAGGTGTCGACGAACGCGTGGCTAACTTAGAGCGTGAGCTTTATAAAATGATTACGAATCAAGAATCTAATTTAACTTTAGACTCATTTACTTCAGAATTAAAGGAAATAAAAGAAATCATTATAGATAAACACCAGTCGCTATATGTAACTGAAGTGAATAGCTTATTAAACAAAGTTCATCTTTTCGGATTTCATTTTGCTAATCTAGATATTCGTCAAGACAGCAGAAAGCATGAACAGTATTTTAACGATATGGTAAACACCCTAATTGAAAGCGGTAGCACTATATTCCCAAAAAACTATCATGATTTACCAGAAAATGAACAGGTACAAATTCTATCTAAAGTTGAAGGTGAAGTTGATTTGTCTTTAATTAAAGATGAAGAAACCCTAAAAGCTTTAAATACAATGAAAGTTATAAAAACCATTCAAAACACGAATGGTGAAGTAGCTGCTAACCGTTATATTATTAGCAATAACCAAACAACACTGCATGTTATGCAGTTGTTTGCTATGCTAAAACTAGTTGCTTTTCAAGACAAATTAACTGTTGATGTTGGACCTTTATTCGAAACCATTACCGATTTAGAGAATGCGCCTCAAGTTATGGAAGAGCTATATACTAATCCAGAATATGCTGCCCACCTAAAATCGAGAGGAAACAAGCAAACTATTATGCTTGGTTTTAGTGACGGAACTAAGGATGGTGGTTATTTAATGGCTAATTGGGCAATCTATAAAGCAAAAGAAAACCTAACTACAATCTCAAGACAATACGGTATTACTGTTATTTTCTTTGATGGTCGTGGCGGACCTCCTGCACGTGGCGGTGGAAAAACTCATAATTTCTACGCCTCTCTTGGACCAACAATTGAAGACAAAGAAGTACAATTAACAATACAGGGACAAACAATTAGTTCTAATTTTGGAACTTTAGATTCATCTCAATACAACTTAGAACAATTAATTAGTTCTGGAATTTACAATAGTTTAAGTGATAAAGATTTGAGCATGCTTCCTGAAAACAGAGCAGTAATGACAGATTTATCCGAGCGTAGTTATAAAGCTTACTCTGCATTTAAAGCACATCCTAAATTTATTTCGTACTTAGAACACATGAGTACTTTAAAATATTATGCAAAAACTAATATTGGAAGTCGCCCATCTAAACGTGGAAAAGCAGAAGGCTTAGTATTCGAAGATTTAAGAGCCATACCATTTGTTGGCTCTTGGAGTCAGTTAAAACAAAATGTACCAGGATTTTTTGGAGTAGGTACTGCACTTAAACATTATGAAGATACTAATACGTTTGATAAAGTTCAGAAATTATTTAAAACCTCAGATTTCTTTAAAACTCTTATTGAAAACAGTATGATGTCTTTATCTAAATCGTTTTTCGATTTAACAAAATACATGAGTGAAGATGAAGAATACGGTGGCTTTTGGAATGTTATTTATGAAGAATACAAAACCTCAAAACGTTTACTTTTAAAACTTACTGGATACACAGAACTTATGCAAGAAGAACCTGCAGGAAGCGCATCTATTGCAGTTAGAGAATCTATTGTTTTACCATTACTAACCATACAACAATATGCTTTAAAGAAAATCCAGGAACTTGAAAAAGCACCAGTTAGAGACGAAGCACAGATTGCTATTTATGAAAAACTAGTTACACGTTCACTATTCGGGAATATTAATGCGAGTAGAAATTCTGCATAGCACACTTATTTAATACATTACTATTAAGGCTTGCCAAATTTAAATTGGCAAGCCTTTTTTTTATAACAGAATTCAAGAAAATTATAAACATAAAAAAACCTCGAAGCTAGACGACTCCGAGGTTTTAATCAATAAAACTAACTAAACATTAATGCTCATTCAATCTAAAGTCTGGATAAGCATCCATACCATGTTCATGAACATCAAGACCTTCTAATTCTTCTTTTTCAGAAACTCTAATTCCTACTACTTTCTTCAGCGTAAATATTATAGCAAATGAAGTCGCTATACAGAAAACAGCATAAGATGCAACACCTATAAGCTGACTTACAAATTGTGCTCCGCTTGCTAAGGCTCCAAAAATACCTACTGCTAATGTTCCCCAAATTCCACATACCAAGTGTACAGCTATTGCACCAACTGGATCGTCTAATTTTAATTTATCAATTAAAGAAACAGCAAAAACAATAATAGCTCCTGCTATAGCCCCAATTAAAATAGCATCTGTTGGACTCATTTGGTCTGCTCCTGCAGTAATACCAACTAATCCTCCTAAAATACCATTTAAGAACATAGTTAAATCTAAGTTTTTATATTTCAAAAATGTAACCAATGCCGCAACCACACCTCCTGCAGCTGCTGCAAGACATGTTGTTACTAATGTTATTGATGTTAATTCTGGATCTGCAGATAATACAGAACCACCATTAAATCCAAACCAACCTAACCATAATATAATAACTCCAGCAGTTGCTAAAGGAATATTATGTCCCGGTATAGCTTGAGGCTTTCCATTTTTGTATTTACCAATTCTTGATCCTAATAAACAAACAGCAACTAATGCTGCCCATCCACCTACAGAATGCACTAATGTTGAACCTGCGAAATCGTAAAAAGGAGTTTCTAAACTATCTAAAAACCCACCTCCCCATTTCCATGAACCAGCAATTGGATAAACAAATCCTACGTAAATAATTGTAAAAACCAAGAAAGGTCCAATTTTCATACGTTCGGCAACAGCCCCAGAAACAATAGTTGCTGCGGTTGCTGCAAACATTCCTTGAAATAAGAAATCTGTCCAATATGTATAACCCTCATTATATGCTAAGTCTAATATTGCTTTTCCTGTTTCTGGATCTATAACCGTTGGAGATTCTAAACCAAATCCAGCAAAGCCAATAAACCCATTAAATTCACCAGGATACATTAAATTAAAACCAACTAAACAGTAAAGCAACAGACCTACTGTAATGATAAATATATTTTTAAATAAAATGTTTAATGTGTTTTTTTGTCGTGTTAACCCTATTTCTAAAAATGCAAATCCTAAATGCATAAAGAAAACGAGCGCTGTACAGATCATCATCCATACATTGTTTATTGTAAGTAATTCCATGTTGTTTTTTATTTTAAAGTGCTTCCTCCTTTTTCACCTGTTCGTATTCTATAAACCTGATCTATTTGTGAGACAAAAATCTTCCCATCTCCTACTTCACCTGTAGAACCTGCCTCCAGAATCGCCTTAATAGTTACTGACTCAAAATCATCATTCACAACAATAGATAAATAACGTCTTTGAATATCGCTTGTACTATAAGAGACACCTCTATAAACATGACCTTCTTTTTCATTCCCTAATCCGGTAACATCCCAATACGAGAAGAAATTAACACCAACTTCGTGTAGTGCTTCTTTTACTGCAGAAAATTTAGATTTTCTGATAATTGCTTCAACTTTTTTCATAATTAGTTTTAGTTAAAATTTATATATAGCAGCAACAAGGAAAGATGCTAAACTTTCTGTTGGCAAACCATCCGCATCGTAAAACGGTGTATTATCCGACCAAGAATCAAAACGAATTTCTGGTTTAATTGTTAAATCATCTACAACATAGCTTCCTGTTAATGTTACATCAAAAACACTTGGCAAATCATCTCCTTCACCATGTAAAGCAAAATACTCACCTCTTAACCCAAGAGAAAAAGCATCATTTAAACTATACTGAGGATATAGTGCAGCTCCATAAAAACCAGAACCATCATTATCTTGATATGCTGCATTAATACCTAAAAACATTTCATCAGAAACATCAAACCCGCCAGTAAAGTCTACTTCAAAACCTAATACAACTCCTGAATCGTAATACACATTTAAGTATTGATCTGAATAACCCAATTGTGCTCCAAAGGCATAATCACCTGTTATGTTATTATTTGTATCTGTAGCATTCATTGCAGACAACATCAATGAAAAATCCTCAGACAATTCAAAATCAGCTTTAAGCCCTACATGAGAAAATGGCCCACTTGCAAATAAATAAGAAGTACTATAATTAAAATTACCTACTGGAGAGATTACCTCATAACCCAAAAACGTATTAAAACGCCCTAAAGTTAATTTTGTTTTTTCTGAGACATTCCAATATGCATAAAGCTGATTTACATAAAGCACATCTGACCCAACAGCCTGTTCGCCTCGAGGTCCAAATACCAAATCGGCAACAGCTCCTACATTTTCAGACTCGTAAGACCCAATAACATTTGCCATTCCTAATGCAAATCCTGTTTGGTTAGCGAATGAAGCAGGTGATTGTGCTATAGTATCTGTAGCTGTTAAATTTGTTCTAAAATAAGTATCCACACTTCCTTCAAAAGAGAATTTCTTCACTGCTTTCTCCTCTGCATCTTGAGCAAAACCGATTGATGTTATTAACAACACAATTATTAGCGTAATTTTCTTCATAATAAACTTGTTTTTTTAGTTAATAAAAACCTAAATCTATACAAAATGACAATACACCCTATAAAAAATAAGGGCAAAAAGTTAATTTTTATGATATTACATATTTACACCCTAATATTTTTAGGGTTGAATTATTTTTTAATCTTTTATTGATGATTTGATAATTTAAAATTTAACTGATTATCAGTTTTTTAGCATAATTGATATGCTATTTTTAATAAATACCGATTTACGCAAACGTTTTCGCAACAAAACAACTGATACACTTAAAAACAACACCTTAGAGTATTATGTAATTAGACACGAAATAATTATTAAATTTTCAATTAGGACACCCTTAATTAACGATATCGGAAAAGTGATTCCTACTTTTTTTATATTGGATAATAGCTTCTATATTAGAGATATAATAAGGCATTAAAAACCTTTAAATTTTACTAGTTATGCTTAAGAAACAAGGACTTTATTTACCAGAATTTGAACACGATAATTGTGGCGCAGGATTTATATGTAGCTTAACTGGAAAACGATCCAATGACATTATACATAAAGCGCTTGAAATATTAGTAAAATTAGAACATCGAGGCGCTGTAAGTTCAGACGGAGTAACCGGCGATGGCGCAGGTATATTAATTGATATTCCGCATAAATTCTTTAAGATTTTTTGTGAGTTTGATTTACCTGAAGCTGGAGAATACGCAGTTAGTAATGTATTTCTTCCTAAAAAAGAAAACCAACGTCAATATTGTATTGATGTTTTTGAAAAAGAAATCCAAAATCAAGGCCTTAAATTAATTGGATGGAGAGACGTACCAGTTAATAGTACTGTTTTAGGTGAAATTGCAAAAGTAACAGAACCTTTTGTAAAGCAAATTTTTATCGGAAAGGCTAGCGATACCCAAACCGAAAGAGAATTCAACATAAAATTATATGCTGCACGAAAAATTGCAGAACACACTATATATGACTCTAAATTATCAGAATCACAATTCTTCTACCTACCAAGTCTATCTACTAAAATCATAATATTTAAAGGCTTATTAATGCCGGAACATATTAACGAATATTACTTAGACCTATTTAACTCGGCTTTAGACACAAGATTAGCATTAGTACACCAACGTTTTTCTACCAACACATTTCCAACTTGGGATTTAGCACAGCCTTTTAGATATATCTGTCATAACGGAGAAATAAACACCGTTAGAGGTAATGTATCACGCATGTTTTCTCGTGAAGAAATCATGGAAAGCCCATTATTTGGAGATGATATTAAAAAGATAATCCCTACTATTTTAAGAGGGAAATCAGATTCTGCAACCCTAGACATGGTTGTGGAATTACTATTAATGACGGGACGTTCGCTTCCAGAAGCAATGATGATGTTAGTGCCCGAAGCTTGGGAAAAAAACCCACACATGTCGGATTCTAAAAAAGCGTTTTACGAATACAACTCCTGCTTAATGGAACCTTGGGACGGACCGGCTTCAATCCCATTTACAGACGGTAATTTTATAGGTGCTGTTTTAGATAGAAATGGATTACGTCCTTCAAGATATACCGTAACAAAACAAGGAAACGTTATTATGTCTTCCGAAACTGGAGTTGTAGACATTGCTCCAGAAAACATAGAATTCCATGGTCGTTTAGAACCAGGAAAAATGTTTTTAGTAAACATGAGCGAAGGTCGTATTGTTAATGATGAAGAAATCAAAGAAGAAATAGCAGCCAAACATCCTTACAGACAATGGTTAAACGAAAATTTAGTCCATCTTAAAGATATTGAAGCTAAGGAAGGCCATATTAAATATGATGAAATTGATCTTAAAAAACGTGAAGTTGTTTTTGGCTATACAGAAGAAGATTTAAATACTATTATTCGTCCGATGGCACAATTAGGGAAAGAACCTATTGGATCCATGGGAAGCGATACGCCAATTGCTATTTTATCAGAAAGACCACAATTAATTTATAACTACTTCAAACAGTTATTTGCTCAAGTTACCAATCCGCCTTTAGACGGAATTAGAGAAGAGTTAATTACAGATATAAGCTTAACACTTGGTAGTGACGTCAATATATTTGATATCAATGCCGAACATTGTAAAAAATTAAAAATTCAGAACCCGGTTATTTCTAAACACGATTTAGATAAGATTAGAGATTATGATACTAATCCTGATTTTAAAGTCGAATCTATTTCGATGTTATACGAAGTAAATCGTGGATTAAATGAACTTGAAGTCGCACTTGAAAACTTAGTCACTAAAGCTTCTAAAGCTATTGACGAAGGTGCAAACATCATTATTTTATCCGATCGATTTGTAGACGAAAATCACGCACCAATTCCTGCGCTTTTAGCCTGCTCTTACGTCAATCACGCCTTACACAAATTAAAAAAACGTTCTAGAATCAGTTTAATTATTGAGTCTGCAGAACCTCGTGAAGTACACCATTTTGCTTTATTATTTGGTTATGGCGCAAGTGCTGTAAACCCATACATTGTAAATGAAATTGTTCAACAACAAATCAACAATGCAGATCTTACAGATTTAGAATATTTAGCTGCCATTAAAAACTACAATAAAGCAGTTGGAAAAGGGATTTTAAAGGTGATGAACAAAATTGGGATTTCAACCTTAAACTCGTACCGTGGCTCTCAATTATTTGAATGTATCGGAATTAAAACCTCGACAGTCGAAAAATACTTCCCAAATACACCAACACGTATTCAAGGTATTGGCCTAAGAGAAATTGAACAAGAAATTGTTAAACGTCACAAAAGGGCTTTTCATAAAAATACAGAACCACAAATTGAAGTTGGTGGAGATTACAGATGGAGACGTGGACAAGAAAAACACATGTTTAATCCACTAACAGTTGCCAAACTTCAAGAATCGGTAAGAACCAATAAAGCATCTACATTTAAGGAGTTTTCAGACTTAGTAAACGATCAATCTAAAAGCTTAATGACTATTAGAGGTTTGTTTGAGTTTGATCAATTTGACCCCATTCCTTTAGAGGAAGTAGAACCTTGGACAGAAATTGTAAAACGTTTTAAAACCGGAGCCATGTCTTATGGTTCTATTAGTAAAGAAGCACACGAAAATCTTGCGGTTGCCATGAATAGAATTGGAGGGAAATCTAATTCTGGTGAAGGTGGAGAAGATCAAGAACGTTTCTACAAAAGCTCACAAGGAGACTGGAGAAACTCAGCAATCAAACAAGTCGCTTCAGGACGTTTTGGAGTCACTTCAAACTACTTAACAAGCGCAAGCGAAATTCAAATAAAAATAGCACAAGGTGCAAAACCAGGAGAAGGTGGACAATTACCTGGACCAAAAGTGAATCCAGAAATTGCAAAAACAAGAAATTCAACGCCCTATGTAGGATTAATTTCACCACCACCACATCACGATATTTATTCGATTGAAGATTTATCTCAATTAATTTACGATGTAAAATCAGCAAATAGAGAAGCTAGAATTAATGTAAAACTAGTATCAGAAATTGGTGTTGGTACAGTAGCAGCAGGAGTTGCTAAAGCAAAAGCAGACGTTATTTTAATTGCTGGTTTTGATGGAGGAACAGGAGCAACGCCTTTAACTTCACAAAAACATACTGGTTTACCTTGGGAACTTGGTGTTGCAGAAGCACAGCAAACCTTAGTGATGAATGACCTTAGAAATCGTGTAGTTTTAGAATGTGACGGACAATTAAAAACAGGTCGCGATGTTGCTATTGCTTGCTTACTTGGCGCAGAAGAATTCGGTTTTGCAACAGCACCTTTAGTAGCTTCGGGATGTATTATGATGCGTGTGTGTCATTTAAACACCTGCCCAGTTGGAATTGCTACTCAAAACCCTGACTTACGTAAAAAGTTTAAAGGAAAACCAGAACACGTTGTTAACTACATGTATTTTGTAGCACAAGAATTACGTGAGATTATGGCTAAATTAGGATTTAGAACTATTAACGAAATGGTTGGACAATCTCAAAAACTAAACAGAAACAAAGCCATAGACCATTATAAATCTTCAGGAATTGACTTAACACCAATCTTACACAAAGTAGAAGTCGCAGAAGATGTACAACTATACAACACGTATTGTCAAGACCATAACTTGAATGTGCACTTAGATTTTAAAATCATAAAACAAGCACATCAAGCTTTATTTAGAAGACAAAAAACAAACTTAGCTATGCCTATCACAAATATAGATAGAGCAGTTGGAGCAGTTATAAGTAACGAAATTTCGAAAATTTACGGAGCAGATGGCCTACCTGAAGACACTATAGATATTGATTTTACAGGTTCTGCAGGACAAAGTTTTGGAGCCTTTGCAACCAAAGGTTTAAAATTTACCGTGCACGGAAACACAAATGATTATTTAGGTAAAGGGTTATCCGGAGCTAAATTAATTATTAAAGTGCCAGAAAAATGCACCATTATTCCGGAAGACAATATCATTACAGGAAACGTAACACTGTATGGCGCAACCTCTGGAGAAGTTTATATAAATGGTAAAGCTGGAGAGCGTTTTTGTGTTAGAAATTCAGGAGCACAAGCAGTAGTCGAAGGTATTGGAGACCATGGTTGTGAGTATATGACTGGTGGAGTTGCTGTTATTCTTGGTACTGTAGGTCGAAACTTTGGAGCAGGAATGAGCGGAGGAGTTGCTTATGTTTTAGACGACAAAGGAACGTTTAAACAGAATTGCAATTCGGAAGATCTAAATATCGATCCAATTGAAAACGAAGCAGATAGTCTTCAGCTAAAACAATTAATCGAAAATCATTTTGAAGCAACAGGAAGCCCATTAGCAGCACGTATTTTAAAAGACTGGAACAACTACCTTCCTAAGTTTAAAAAAGTGTTACCAGAAGAGTACAGACAAGCCTTAGTGAGATTAGAACAAGAACAACTAGAATTAGCGTAAATTATGGGAAAGATAACAGGATTTTTAGAGTTTAAGCGTGAGAACGAAAGTTATATAGCGCCAGAAAAACGCATAGAGAATTACAAAGAATTTACGGTTCCGCTACCAGAAGATCACCTAGAAAATCAAGGTGCTCGTTGTATGGATTGCGGAATTCCGTTTTGCCATAGTGGTTGTCCGCTTGGGAATTTAATTCCAGATTTTAATGATAAAGTTTATAAAGGAAAATGGAAAGAAGCTGCTGAAATTTTACACAAAACTAACAACTTCCCAGAGTTTACAGGACGCTTATGTCCAGCACCTTGCGAAGAAGCTTGTGTACTTGGTATTAACGAAGACCCAGTAACCATAGAAAATATTGAAAAAAACATAGTAGAAACCGCCTTTCAAGAAGGTTGGATTGTAGCACAACCACCAAAAGTAAGAACCGAAAAAACAGTTGCTGTTATTGGTTCTGGCCCTGCTGGATTAGCTGCCGCACAACAATTAAATCGCGCAGGACATACCGTTACTGTTTTTGAACGTGACGAAAAAGTGGGTGGTTTATTACGTTATGGCATTCCAGATTTTAAAATGGAAAAAACCGTAATTGACAGACGTGTTGCTGTTTTAGAAGAAGAAGGTATTATTTTTAATACCAATGCACATGTTGGTAAAAACATAGACGCCAACCAGCTTAAAGACGACTTTGATGCTGTTGTTTTATGTGGTGGCGCAACCGTAAGAAGAAGCATTCCTATACCTGGAGCGGATTTAAAAGGGGTAACGCAAGCGATGGATTTCTTAAAACTAAACAACCAATACGTGGATGGTTTAGTCGATTTTAAAGACGTTATTTCTGCTAAAGGAAAAGACATTATCGTAATTGGTGGTGGAGATACAGGAAGTGATTGTATTGGAACGTCTAATCGTCATGGCGCAACCTCTGTGACTAATTTTGAAATTTTAAGCAAACCTTCTGAAGGTCGTCCTGCAAATCAACCTTGGCCTTATTGGCCTATGAAGTTAAAAACAACTTCGTCGCACCAAGAAGGAGTCGAGCGTTTTTTCAGCATTTCAACTAAAGCGTTTATTGGCGATAAAAAGGGAAACTTAACAGGCTTAAAAACGGTTGAAGTAGAATGGATTTTTACACCAGGTGAAAGACCTCAACTTAAAGAGGTTCCAAATACCGAAAAAGAATGGAAATGCGACATCGCATTATTAGCACTTGGTTTTACAGGCGCTGAAAAAACACTAGCAGACCAATTTGGCTTAAAAATGGATTTTAGAAGTAATATTGAAGCAACAATAAAAGATTACAAAACAAATATCCCTGGCGTTTTTGCAGCTGGAGATATGCGTCGCGGACAATCGTTGATTGTTTGGGCTATTTCAGAAGGTAGACAAGCAGCACATCATATTGACACCTATTTAATGGGAGAATCCTGTTTACCTTTAAAGGATGACAGTGATTTACCTCGGGTTTAATACATGGAAAGACCATTAATCTAAAAAAAATATTTGATACAATTAGAGAGATTACTTCGTTCCTCGCAATGACACACAACACGTCATTGCGAGGAGGCACGACGAAGTAATCTGTTTAATAAAAGCAAGAAAACTCTTTAAAACAAAAATTTTACAAAAATTAGAGAGATTGCTTCGTTCCTCGCAATGACGCAATTAACACTACTCTGGATACTTCCCTCTAATCCCATCCAAACACAAATTACCAATACTACCAACATGCGTGTGTTTTTTAGAGGTATCTGGTACATAAGTTCCACTTTCCACTTCTCCTCCAATTTTTTGATACGCTTCTCTAAAAGGCATACCTCCCACAACCAATGTATTAATATTATCTACTGTAAATAAGTATTGATATTTAGCATCATTCAAATCAATATCTTTTACAATGACTTGCTGAATGGCGTAATTAAAAATATCTAATAAGTCTTTTACATCTTCAATAGCTGCAATTATATTTTCCTTTAATAACTGAAAATCCCTATGGTAACCACTTGGTAAATTATTAGTAATTAACACCATTTCAGTATGCAAAGCCTGAATCTTATTGGCCTTTCCACGGATTAATTCAAACACATCTGGATTCTTTTTATGTGGCATAATACTGCTTCCCGTCGTTAACTCATCCGGAAAGGCAATAAAGCCGAAATTCTGACTATTATACACGCAAATATCCATTGCAAAACGCGCTAAAGTATTACATACACTTCCTAAAGCTAAAGCGATTGTTCGTTCGCTTTTTCCTCTACTCATTTGCGCAGCAACAACGTTGTATTTTAAAGTTGAAAACTTTAATTCTTTTGTGGTTAATTCTCGATCAATAGGAAACGAACTTCCATAACCCGCTGCAGAACCTAACGGATTTTGATCTACGGTTTTCAAGGCTGCATTTAGCAAGTATACATCATCAATTAAAACCTCAGCATAAGCAGAAAACCACAATCCAAAAGAAGATGGCATAGCCACTTGTAAATGGGTATAACCAGGAAGCAAAGCGTCTTTATGCGTTTCCGCCAAACCTAAAAGGGTCTCAAAAAACGTTTTTGTTTTCTGATTAATTTCTTTTAAATTCTCTTTGTAGTACAATTGTAATGCAACTAAAACTTGATCGTTTCTAGAACGTGCGGTATGGATTTTCTTTCCAACATCACCTAAAGTTTTAGTCAGCTCATATTCAATTTTAGAATGCACATCTTCAAAGGATTCTTCAATAACAAAGGTTCCGTTTTCTATAGTTTCCGCAATAGCGTGTAAACCATTTTTAAGCTGTTGCAATTCTTCCGAAGAAATAATGCCAATAGACTCTAACATTATTGCATGTGCTAAAGATGCTTGCACATCGTACTTAGCAATATGCATATCAATTTCTCTATCGTTTCCAACGGTAAATTGTTCTATTTTTTTATCGATACTTATTCCTTTGTCCCAGAGTTTCATAATTTGATTTTAAAGTACTTTTTCTAATAATTCAATATATATTTTAATCCCTTCTTCAATCTCATTCACGTAAATAAACTCGTCAGCCGAATGCGATCGTGTGCTATCTCCTGGTCCTAGTTTTAACGATGGACAACTCAACACCGCTTGATCAGATAATGTTGGCGAACCATAAGTGCTTCTACCAATTTCTATTCCTGCAATTACCAATGGATGATCGATAGGAATGGACGACGAATTTAATTTTATGCTACGCGGAATAATACTATCACAAGGCGCTTCTTTCTGTAAAATATCGACAATGTCTTGGTTAGAATATTTATCGTTTACCCGAACATCAACCACTAATTTCACATCTGCTGGAACCGCATTATGCTGCTTTCCTGCATTTATTTGCGTAACAGTCAACTTTACCTCTCCCAAAGCTTCAGATGTTTTATTAAATGTGTAATTTTTAAACCATTCTAAAACTTGAATGGTATTATAAATCGCATTATCGTGATTTGGATGCGCAGCATGACTAGGCGTTCCTTTTACGATTGCATCAAACACAACCAAGCCTTTTTCAGCAACAGCTAAATTCATTAAAGTTGGTTCTCCAACAATAGCGACATCCACTTTTGGAATGACCGACAACATACTATTTAACCCATTTTCTCCACTACTCTCTTCTTCAGCGGAAGCGACAATAACCAGATTAAAATTTAGATTTTCTCTGCCATAGAAATAGGCAAACGTTGCTAACAAACTCACCAAACATCCTCCAGCATCATTACTTCCTAAACCATATAATCTTCCATCTTCAACAATCGCTTTAAACGGATCTTTGGTGTAGCCATTATTTGGTTTTACCGTATCGTGATGCGAGTTTAATAATAGCGTTGGTTTGCTCTCGTCAAAATATTTATTGGTTGCCCAAACATTATGATTGGTTCTTTTAAAAGGAATATCCTGCTGCACAAACCATTGCTCAATATGCGCTGCTGTTGGTCCTTCTTCTGAAGAAAATGACTGCGTTTCTATCAATTGTTTTAATAAAGCAATTGCTCTTGTTGTTAGTTTTTCTATCATTTGGTAATGGTTGTGTGTGTATTATTTTTATCGAAAAGCATGTCTGATTTACCAATACAAACTTTTTGCACTTGATTATTTACAGCATGAAAACAGTTGTTTAATTTTGGCAGCATGCCTTCATAAATAATACCATTTTCAATTAACGGTTGGTAGCTTTTGGTGTTTATGTTTTCGATAACAGAATCGTCATTATTTACATCTTCTAAAACTCCGTTTTTTTCGAAGCAATAATATAATTCAGTTTTATATTTTACTGCAAAACCTATTGCTAATTCGGAAGCAATCGTATCTGCATTGGTATTTAATAATTGCCCGTTTTTATCATGAGTAATCGCACAAAACACAGGTGTAATTTCATTATTTAAAAGAATTTCTAACGTTTCAGTATTTACCTTTTTGACGTCTCCAGCAAATCCATAATCGATAGGTTTTGATGGTCTTAAATCTGAAACTATTGTGTTTCCGTCTGCACCAGAAAAACCAATAGCATTACAATTGTTGGCTTGTAATTGTGCGACTATAGTTTTATTGATTTTTCCAGCATATACCATGGTAATAATATCTAAAGTCACTTGATCGGTTACTCGTCTTCCGTCAATCATTTTAACCTCAACTTGCATTTGTTGTGCTAATTTGGTTGCTAATTTTCCACCACCATGCACTAGGATTTTAGGAGCATCTATAGTCGCAAATGCTTTTAGGAATTGCTGTAAGGCGTTATCATCATCGATGATGTTTCCTCCAATTTTTATGATTTTTAGTGTTTTCATGCTTATTCTTCTTTTGATGTGATACTGAAATGAATTCAGTATGACGATGTAATCTGTTTCAATTAAAAGATTGCTTCAATCGTTCCTCATTCGCAATGACGTTTACAATTCTTCCAAAATCTGCTTCAACACAATTTGTGCAGCAAAAGTCCTATTATTTGCTTGTTGGATTACAACAGAATGCTCGTCATCCAAAACCGCATCTTCCACAACCACATTAAGCCTTACGGGCAAGCAATGCATAAATTTCGCATTACCCAACTTCGCTTTTGTCATCATCCAATTCTCGTCCTGACTAAGCACTTTTCCATAGTCTTTATAATTACTCCAGTTTTTCACGTAGACAAAATCGGCACCTTTCAAAGCCTCTTCTTGATTGTGATTTATTGGTGTGTTTTCCGTAATTGCTTCGCTTAATTCATAACCTTCAGGATGAGTAATTGTTAAATCGACATCCATATTTTGCATCATTTCTACAAACGAATTTGCAACCGCTTGTGGCAATGCTTTTGGATGTGGCGCCCAAGACAAGACTACTTTTGGTTTCGCTTTTTTAGATAATTCAGTTATAGTAATAGCATCTGCCAATGCTTGTAAAGGATGCGCTGTTGCACTCTCCATATTTACAATTGGCACTGTTGCGTATTTTATAAAGCTGTTCATCACAAATTCACTTTCATCCTTTTTCTTATCTGTTAAACTAGGAAACGCTCTAACCGCAATCACATCTCCATACTGCGAAATCACTTGTGCAGCCTCTTTAATGTGCTCTGACGTGTTTGCATTCATGATTGTTCCATCTTCAAATTCTAGGTTCCATGCGTCATTCACATTTAGGATCATCACATCCATTCCTAGGTTCTTTGCTGCTTTTTCGGTACTTAATCGCGTTCGTAAACTGCAATTAAAAAACAGCATGACTAATGTTTTATGGCTTCCTAAATCTTCGAATTTAAAGGGGTTCTTTTTTAGTGAAATCGCGTCCTTTATAGTTTCTTGAAGATTTGATATGTCTTTTATTTCTGTATACTTTTTCATCTATTTATTACTTTAATCTTACTGAATTCATTTCAACTTCTCACTGTTATGTGATTCCGAAACTAGTGCAGAATGACGTTGCTATTTAATTCTTGTTTCTAAGCCTTTAATGCTCAATATAACTGCTATTACAAACACTTATTTTCATGTATCCACAACTCTCGTCAAGCTGAATTTATTTCAGCTTCTCATTATGATGTGATTCTGAAACTAGTTCAGAATGACGTTGCGACTTAGTTCTTATTTCTAAGCATTTAATGCTAAACATAACTGCTATTACAAATACTTATTTTCATGTATCCACAACTCTCATCAAGCTGAATTTAGTTCAGCTTCCCGCTTATTATGTGATTCTGAAACTAGTTCAGAATGACGTTACTCGCATTACCATTTTAATTCCTTTTTTAAAGCCTCAAAAAACAAATCGACATGTTCTTTTTTGATGGTTAAAGGCGGAAGAATTCGTAATAAATTAGGATTCTTCGCACTTCCTGTAAATATCTTATGTTCAAAAATTAGCTTTTTACGTAATTCAGCTACCGGAAAATCAAATTCCAATCCTAACATTAAACCACGTCCTTTTATATTTTTAATTGCCGAAATTTCTTTTGCTTTCTCAATAAAATAAGCTGAGATATCCTTAGCATTTTGCATCAAATGCTCTTCTTCAATTACTTCCAAAACAGTAGAAGACGCAACACAAGCTAAGTGATTTCCACCAAAAGTGGTTCCTAATAGACCAAAAGAAGCTTTAATATTTGGATGAATTAAAATCCCACCAATCGGAAACCCATTTCCCATACCTTTGGCAATCGAAATAATATCTGGAGTCACATTATATTTCTGAAACGCGAAGAAATCGCCAGTTCTACCAAAACCAGATTGCACTTCATCTGCAATAAAACACGTATTGTATTTTTTGCATAATGCATCTACACCTTCGTAGAATGCAACAGTACTTTCGTCCAATCCGCCAACACCTTGAATACACTCAATAATTACTGCACAAACATCGTTTTTAGCTAGTGCTTTTTCTACACCTTCTAAGTCTCCTAATTCTAGAATCTCAACCTCTTGCTGTGCATTAATTGGTGCTATAATCTTCGCATTATCTGTTGCTGCAACTGCTGCTGATGTACGACCATGAAAGCCATTTTTAAAAGCAACTACTTTTTTCTTTCCGTTATGGAATGACGCCAGTTTTAAAGCATTTTCATTGGCTTCTGCTCCAGAATTACACAAAAACAATTCATAGTCTGTACAACCGGATAATTGCTCTAACTTGTCGGCTAATTGTACTTGTAATGGATTCTGAATCGAGTTGCTATAAAACCCTAATTTGGCGACTTGATCAGAAATGGCAGCCACATATTTAGGATGTGAATGCCCAATAGAAATCACCGCATGTCCACCATATAAATCTAAATATTTGGTATTGTTTTCATCGTAAACAAAAACATCTTCTGCCTTTACAGGTGTGATATCGAATAAAGGATACACGTTAAATAAACTCATATCTGTTCTTCTTTAATGTTACTAATCTTGTTAAACGAGGCAATCATACCTTGTATTAAAGACGAACTCAATCCTTTGTGTTCCATCTCATTCAAACCTTCAATCGTACACCCTTTTGGCGTGGTTACACGATCTATTTCCTCTTCTGGATGATTCCCATTGGTAATCAATAAGCTCGCAGCGCCTTCACTAGTATACATCGCTAATTCTTGCGCTTCTTTAGCATCAAACCCTAACTGAATAGCAGCTTGTGTTGTCGCTCTAATTAAACGCATCCAAAACGCAACACCACTTGCGCAAACCACAGTGGCTGCTTGCATTTGACTTTCCGGAATACTTAACGAATGTCCTAAACGGTTAAAAATAGCCTCAGCGATTTTAATACGTTTTGCACCTTGCACATTACTACACAAACACGTCATGGATTTACCAACTGCAATTGCTGTGTTTGGCATCGCACGAATGATAAATTTATCGACACCAACTTGCGCTTCAATCTTAGGAATTAGAAAACCTGTAATGGTCGAAATCAAGACGTGCTTCTCTGTTAATTCCGCCTTAATGTCATTCAATATTTGCTCAAAATGCGCTGGTTGCACTGCAAAAATGATGATATCAGATTGCCTTACAGCTTCGGTATTATCCGTTGTTAAATGCACATTTTTATAACCATCAAATTCTTGAATGTCTTCCAAATTCCGTTTGGTTAAATACAAACTAGTAATGGCATTGTTGGTTATCAATCCTTTTGCAATGGACTTTCCTAAGTTTCCTGTTCCTATAATTGCTATTTTCATTTGTTCGTTTTTATTTGTCATTACGAAGATTACTGAAATCAAAATATATTTTGATTAAAAGTAGATGGCGCAGCCAATGACTGAAGTAATCTCTTTAAACAGATTGCTTCAGGTTTACTTCGTTCACTCGTAAATCTCGCAATGACTACTATCTTTTTAATTAAACTTTATTTTCACTTAAACCTTTCGACTGCGCTCAAGGTGACATTTTTATATTGTTTTGACGTTACCACAAGGGTCGCGTTTTCCGTTATATCTTTTTTGCCTTGTTCTCGATACAAATTTGCTCATGCTTCACAAATTCACTCGAACTGATGTCAAAAAAGGATGCCACTTCAACCGCTAACGCAGCAGCTGTACTTTTAAAAATAAGTTGCTTTTAGTTTTAAACCTTCTGTTTCATCAAAACCAAACATTAAATTCATGTTTTGAACAGCTTGCCCAGAAGCACCTTTTAGTAAATTATCAATAATGCTTGTTACCAATAATTTATCTTCATGCTTATGTAAATGAAGAATACACTTATTGGTATTTACCACTTGTTTTAAATGAATCTCATCATCCGAAACTACAGTAAAAGCAGCATCTTTATAAAATTCGCTATACAATGCTTTTGCATCTTCCAAGCTTCCTTTAAACTTAGTATACATGGTTGCGAAAATTCCTCTAGAAAAATCACCGCGATTTGGCATAAAGTTGATGTCTGACTTAAAATTAGACTGCAACAGTTTCACCGATTGGTTAATCTCTCCTAAATGTTGATGCGTAAAAGCCTTATAATGCGAAAAATTATTATCTCGCCACGTAAAATGCGTGGTTGCAGATAATGATGTTCCCGCTCCTGTTGCTCCTGTAACCGCATTAATATGCACATCGTTTTGCAAAACTTCAGCTTTAGCTAAAGGCAACAATGCTAACTGAATAGCAGATGCAAAACACCCTGGATTTGCAATGTAATTCGCTTTTTTTATCGCTTCTTTATTTAATTCCGGCAAACCATAAACAAACGTTTTTCCTTCAAAAATGGCGTCTTTAGTTAATCTGAAATCATTACTTAAATCGATGATTTTAGTTTCAGTAGAAAATGAATTGTTCTCTAAAAATGCTTTAGAATTTCCGTGACCTAAACACAAAAACAACACGTCTACTTCTGAATTAATTTTACTTGAAAACTCCAAATCTGTACTACCAATTAAATCTTGGTGTACTTTATATATCTTATTTCCAGCATTAGAGGTACTGTAAATAAAATTGATGTTAGCTTTTGGATGATTTAACAACAATCTAATAAGTTCTCCAGCTGTATAACCTGCACCTCCAATAATTCCTATTTCTATTTTTTTCATTACAACTTGTCTTTCAGACCTGTCCGGTTTTAAAAACCTGACAGGTCTCACTCAATTAATTAATTATTTACTTGTTGATAAATCTTATTTTGATTTCCTACAATTTTGATAAATCCTTTAGCTTCATCCGCTGTCCAACCTTTATTTTCTTCGCCATAACTTCCAAACTTCGCATTCATTAAATCATGCTTAGAACTGATTCCGTCTACAGTAAAATGGTATGGTTTTAAGCTCACAAAAACATCTCCCGATACTTTGTCTTGGCTGCTTTGTAAAAAGGCTTCCATGTCACGCATTACAGGATCTAAATATTGCCCTTCATGCAAATGCATTCCGTAGAAATTAGACATATAATCCTTATGTTGTAATTGCCACTTCGTTAGTGTATGCTTTTCTAATAAATGATGTGCTTTTATAATCACCAAAGCAGCTGCTGCTTCAAAACCAACACGTCCTTTAATACCAACTATTGTATCTCCAACATGAATATCTCTACCAATTGCATACGCAGACGCCAAATTGTTTAACACTTCAATATTTACGTCTGATGCGTTTTTACTTCCATTTACAGCAACCAATTCTCCTTTTAAAAAGGTTAATGTCACTTTTTCATCCTCTGCACGTTTTAATTGCGAAGGATAAGCGGTTTCTGGTAATGGTTTTTCTGATGTTAATGTTTCTTCTCCACCAACACTAGTTCCCCAAAGTCCTTTATTAACAGAATACTTTGCCTTTTCCCAAGAAGCTTCGATACCGTTTTCTTTTAAGTAATCAATTTCTTGTTGTCTGCTTAAACTTCCGTCTCTAATTGGCGTGATGATTTTAATATGTGGCGCTAACGTTTGAAAAATCATATCAAAACGTACTTGATCGTTTCCTGCTCCTGTGCTTCCGTGTGCGATATATTCGGCATCAATACTTTTAGCATATTCGATAATTTCGATTGCCTGAATAATACGCTCTGCACTTACAGACAAAGGATAGGTGTTATTCTTCAAAACATTTCCGAAGATTAAATACTTAATCACTTTATCATAATACGAGGCA
Source organism: uncultured Lacinutrix sp. (assembly GCF_947500605.1). Lineage (GTDB taxonomy): Bacteria > Bacteroidota > Bacteroidia > Flavobacteriales > Flavobacteriaceae > Lacinutrix. The sequence goes on from NZ_CANMSJ010000004.1 coordinate 219,720, forward strand.
ATAGCGACGATGTTCTTATAGGTCGACACGCCCATCTTGTAGGCATTTGTTTCGATGGTTTGAATTTCTGCATCAGAAAAGCCTCCAGTATTTACACTTACTGCATGCACATCGTAACCTGCTTTACTTAAACTTACTGCGCAATAGGATGTATCTAATCCACCACTATATGCTATTACTAATTTGCCTTTATTTTTCATTCTTTTCTTTTTTAAGGAACATGGATTGTTTTATATTTTTCAATCTGGTCCATACTTTTTTATCATGATTATTTACTGCTGGTTTTGTTGCTTCCTTTTTAGAAGGATCATACAACATACCTGTACATAAGCACATTTTTTGCTCTGTTCTTGTCAAAACATCAAAGTTTTTGCAGGTCTGACAGCCATTCCAAAAGGATTGATCGTCTGTTAATTCTGAAAACGTAACAGGTTTATAACCTAAATCACTATTCATTTTCATAACTGCTAAACCCGTAGTAATACTAAATACTTTAGCCTCCGGAAACTTGGTTCTAGAATGCTCGAATATTTTCTGTTTGATCTGCTTAGCTAAGCCAATGTTTCTAAAATCTGGATGTACAATTAATCCAGAATTGGCTACAAATTTGCCATGACCCCATTGTTCGATATAACAAAAGCCTGCAAATTTATCGCCCTCTAAAGCAATAACAGCATTACCATTTTCCATTTTGGTAATGATGTATTCAGGCTTGCGTTTTGCAATACCAGTTCCTCTAACTTGAGCAGCATCAGCAATAGTATTACAAATAATATCTGCGTAAATACTATGTGATTTATCAGCAATAACAATTTCCATTGTAATTGAATTTTAAATTAAAAAATGTGATGATTTTTGTTTTTGAAAGCAGAACCGGACTCACCTTAGTTCTATAAATAGAAGTACACCCTAAGGGCGGCAACGAAAAATTGGTCGTAGGGTTATCCTGTTATTATTTCTAATAATTGTATTTGAAAAAGAAAATATTTGTGTTGAATTGTTCACTGTCTGAAAAAAAATAAAAACTATTAACTAAAAGCTTGAAGTATGCGTATTAGCGACGTCGTCTGCGTAATAGCAAACTTGTGGGTCTTTCGTTTTTATTTAGTGTTGTAAACATGGTGTAAAACTATAAATTAATTTAATACAAACTAGTAAAACATTCAATTAGTGCAATTTTTTATGAAATCATTATTTTCAAGCCTAATAATTATATAAATCTCACTATTAGGCGTTTCTGACTTGAAAAATTATAAAATATAATCTGTACTTACAAAGTTTGATGCTCTAGATTCTAACAATTCTTTTAAAATAGCATTGTTATACTCATTATCTTTTGAAGCTACAAACGTCCGTATTGAAAAAGAACGTAACGCATCATGCACACTTAACGTTGCAACTGCAGAATCTTTACGCCCTGTAAACGGATATACGTCTGGTCCACGTTGACAAGAACTGTTTAAATTAACACGACAAACTAAGTTTACTAACGTATCTATTAAAGGCGCCAACGTTTTTACGTCTTGCCCGAATAAACTGACTTGCTGCCCGTAATTAGAAGCAGCCATATCATCTAAAGGTTCTTCAATATCAGTAAAAGGAACAATAGGAATAACAGGTCCAAATTGTTCTTCCTGAAAGACACGCATATCTTTAGACACTGGATATAAAACCGCTGGAAAAATGTAGTTTTCTGTCGTTTCTCCTCCTTTTGCATTAATGATACTAGCTCCTTTTGCAGTCGCGTCATCAATTAACTCTTGTATATAAGCTGGCTTCCCTGGCTCTGGTAATGGTGTTAACTTAACACCATCTTCCCAAGGATTACCAAACTTAAGCGCGTCTACTTTTGCTGAGAATCGCTTATTGAATTCTTCTATAATATCTTCATGTACATAAAGCACCTTTAATGCCGTACAACGTTGTCCGTTAAATGAAGTTGCACCTGCAATACATTCGTCTATCGCTAAATCTAAATCGGCATCTTTTAAAACGATTGCTGGGTTTTTAGCTTCTAAACCTAAAACCGAACGTAATCTATTACTTTTTGGATGCTGATTTTGTAATGCATTTGCCGATTTACTATTCCCTATTAAAGCTAAAACATCTACTTTACCAGACTGCATGATTGGTGTAGCAACCGTTCTTCCTCTTCCATAAATAATATTAACAACACCTTTTGGAAAACTAGTTTGAAACGCTTCCAATAATGGTGAAATTAATAAAATACCATGTTTTGCTGGTTTAAAAATGGCTGTATTACCCATAATTAAAGCAGGAATTAACAATGCAAAAGTTTCATTTAAAGGATAATTATAAGGGCCTAAACACAAAACAACTCCTAAAGGTCCACGACGAATATGTGCGTTGACACCTGCATTTTTCTCAAACTTAGCACTGTCGCGATCCATTTGTTTATAATCTTCAATAGTATCGTAAATGTATTCTACGGTTCTGTCAAATTCCTTTTGAGAATCTGGTAAGTTTTTACCAATTTCCCACATTAGCAACTTCACGATTTCTTCTCGCTTCGTTTTCATTTGAGCAACAAAATTTTCCATACAAACAATACGATCTACCACTTTCATGGTTGGCCACAAACCTTGCCCTTTATTGTATGCAACGCAAGCCGCATCTAAAGCTTCTAACGCTTCTTTTTCTCCTAAGGTTGGAATACTTCCTAATAAAGTAGGCTTATAATCTTCAGTAGAAGAAATAGTAGAAAACACTTGTGATGTTTCGCCTTTCCAAGGTTTCAATTCACCTCCTACTAAATAGGTTTTTTGGTTTAAAACTTCTTGTATTTGATACGCTTTTGGAATGCTCATTGTCTTTTTTATTTAAACTAAGAATTGAAATAAATCTGGTTTATCATTTAGGTAATCTCCATAAAAATTATGAAGTTTCATTTTGGTAATTAAAGGTTCTAAATCTGCAGGTGATTTTAGCTCTAATCCCACAACAGCGACGTCGTTTTCACGATTTACTTTTTTGGTGTATTCAAAATGAGTGATATCATCGTTTGGCCCAAGTATATCTACTACAAAATCTCTTAAAGCTCCCGAACGTTGTGGAAACTTTACAATGAAATAATGTTTTAAATTGGCATACAATAATGCACGCTCCTTAATTTCGGCAGTACGTGTGATATCGTTATTACTTCCGCTAATTACGCAAACCACATTTTTTCCTTTTATTTCTTCGGAAAATTGCTCTAATGCAGAAAGACTTAAAGCTCCTGCAGGCTCTACAATAATTGCATCTTTATTATATAAATCTAAAATGGTTTGACACACCTTACCTTCGTCTACCGTAACCACGCGATGTAAAGTTTCTTTACATATTGCGAAATTTAAATCGCCAACACGTTTAACAGCAGCACCATCTACAAAACTATCGATAGTCTTTAACTCTGTGTTTTTATTATTTCTAATAGAAGTTAACATTGCCGGCGCACCTTTTGGTTCCACGCTAATAATCTTTGTTTCTGGTGATAAAATTTTAAAAACAGATGATAATCCAGCGGCAAGTCCGCCACCACCAACTGGTACAAAAACGTAATGAATTGGATGCTCCTTAGCCTGATCTATAATCTCTAAACCAACAGTTGCCTGACCTTCAATCACTTTCTCATCATTAAAAGGATGAATAAATGTTTTATTCAGCGCTTGGCACTGTTCCATTGCTGCATGATAAGCATCATCAAAAGTATCACCAACCAAAACAACGTCCACATAATCCTCTCCAAACATTTTAACCTGTTCCACCTTTTGATTTGGTGTAGGAGAAGGCATAAATATGGTGCCTTTAATTTTAAGAAGCTTACACGAAATAGCTACTCCTTGCGCATGATTTCCTGCACTTGCGCATACAATTTCATTCTCTATTTGAGTAGCGTCTAAAGATGAAATTTTATTATAAGATCCTCGAATTTTATACGAACGCACCTCTTGTAAATCCTCTCTTTTAAAAAATATATTCGCTCCAAAATGCTTAGAATAACGTGCATTCCTCATAAGAGGCGTTACAGTTGCGATTCCTTTTAATTTATTTGCAGCAGCTTCTACAGCCTCAAGAGTTGGTCTGTATGTTGTTTTAGTTTCTTCCATGTTTACTTCCTACGAAAGCAGGAGTTTCATCCTACTTTCTCATAATTACATTCTATTTATAGATCCTTGTCTTTGCAGTAATGACGCTATATTTATGCTAAAACTGAATCTTCAGTCTTTACATCTGATTTTATAATTTTCATTGCAGTCATTGCAGCTCTTAATCGCTTTCCTACAGCTTCGATTGGATGATTTCTAATCGCATCGTTTACTGCTATTAATTCGATATTATCCACTCCTGTTGTTGTAGAAAATGATTTACCAATAATGTCTGTATCTACCGTTTTCATGAAATCTGTTAATAACGGTTTACAAGCATGGTCAAATAAATAACATCCGTATTCTGCAGTATCCGAAATTACTCTGTTCATTTCAAATAATTTTTTTCTAGCAATTGTATTAGCAATTAATGGTAGTTCATGAAGTGATTCGTAATAAGCAGAATCTTCAATAATCCCTGCACTTACCATAGTTTCGTATGCTAGTTCCACACCAGACTTTACAAATGCTACTAATAACGTTCCATGATCAAAATACTCTTGCTCAGAAATATGATTTGGTGTTAACTCTGTTTTCTCAAAAGCAGTTTCACCTGTTGCAGCTCTCCATTTTAAAAGGTTTACATCATCATTTGCCCAATCTTCCATCATTGTTTTTGAAAAATGACCAGAAATAATATCGTCCATATGCTTTTCGAATAACGGACGCATGATGTCTTTTAATTCTTCAGATAATTGGTATGCTTTTACTTTTGCTGGATTAGATAAACGGTCCATCATGTTTGTAATTCCTCCATGCTTTAAAGCTTCTGTAATTGTTTCCCAACCAAACTGGATTAATTTTCCAGCATAACCAGGTTCAATACCCTCTGCAACCATTTTATCAAACGATAAAATCGCACCTGTTTGAAGTAAACCACATAAAATGGTTTGCTCACCCATTAAATCACTTTTTACCTCAGCAACAAAAGACGATTCTAACACACCTGCACGATGCCCACCAGTTCCAGCAGCATAGGCTTTCGCCTGAGCCCAACCTTTATTTTCTGGATCGTTTTCTGGATGTACAGCAATTAATGTTGGCACACCAAAACCACGTTTATATTCTTCTCTAACTTCTGTTCCTGGACACTTTGGAGCAACCATAATAACAGTGATATCCTCTCTAACCTGGGTTCCTTCTTCAACAATATTAAATCCGTGAGAATAACTTAATGTCGCTCCTTTTTTCATTAGAGGCATTATCGCTTTTACTACGTTTGTATGTTGCTTATCTGGTGTTAAATTTAATACTAAATCTGCAGTAGGAATTAACTCGTCATAAGTCCCAACAGTAAACCCGTTAGAATTTGCGTTTTTAAAAGACTCGCGTTGCTCGTCTATCGCCACTTGTCTTAATGTATACGAAATATCCAAACCAGAATCTCTCATGTTTAATCCTTGGTTTAAACCTTGTGCGCCGCAACCAACAATTACAATCTTCTTTCCTTTCAATGCATTTACACCATCTTCAAATTCTGAAGCATCCATGAATCTACATTTACCTAATTGATCTAATTGATTTCTTAATGATAATGTGTTAAAGTAATTTGACATTGTATTGTTTTTTATTGATTAAATGCTACAAGCATTTTTGATATTTCCATTGGTTCTTTAGTCACTGCAATACGTCCTGAACGCGTAAATTGCATGATTCCAAAAACAGTTAATTCTCTATGTAATAAATCTATTTCTTCTTTTCTACCAGACTTTTCGATAACAAAAAACTCTTTGTTAACAGTAACAATTCTGGAATTGCTTTCTTTAATTATATTCTGAATTTGGCGTTCATCAAACAACAAATCTGATTTCATCTTAAAAATGCACGATTCTTGATAAATCGTTTCATCCTCTGTGTGATAGTACGCTTTAATAACTTCGACTTGCTTTTCTATTTGACCAATAATTTTTTTCATTTGATCCTCTGAAAGCGCAACTACCATAGTCCATTTAGTAACATTTTCAATTTCTGAAACTGAAGAATTAATACTTTCAATATTAATATGCCTTCTTTGAAAAATAGCTGAAATCCTATTTAATAATCCGATATTGTTTTCGGTATAAATGGAAACGGTATATAAATTATTTTCATTCATATTATTCTAATCTTATATCTGAAACTGACGCTCCTGTTGGTATCATTGGAAAAACTTTTCCTTCTTTTTCTACACAAACCTCTAAAAAATAAGGTCCATCTGTATTTATCATTTTAGCAACTGCATCTTTAAGCTCTTCTCTTTTTGTTACTTTTTGTGCATCTATGTAATAGCCTTTTGCAATAGCGACAAAGTCTGGATTTGTCATTTCTGTAGATGCATAACGTCTATCAAAAAATAGTTCTTGCCACTGCCTTACCATTCCTAAAAACTCGTTGTTTAAAACAACAATTTTAACTGGTACTTTTTGTTGAAAAATAGTTCCCAATTCTTGAATAGTCATTTGATAACCACCATCTCCAGATATTGAAATAACTTCTCGCTCTGGAGCAGCCATTTTTGCTCCAATTGCAGCAGGAAGACCAAAGCCCATTGTCCCTAAACCACCAGAGGTAATATTGCTTCTGGTTTTGTTGAAGTTTGCATAACGGCAAGCTATCATTTGGTGCTGACCAACATCACTTACAATTGCTGCATCACCTTTGGTTTGTATATTAATTTCTTTTAAAACCTCAGCCATTGTTAATCCTTCTTTGGTAGGATACAAATCGTCTTTTATAACTTTTTCATATTCGATAGCATATAAATCTTTAAATTTCTGATGCCATTCTGGATGTGTTTTTTCTTCTAAAAGCGGTAATAAGGCTGCTAAACTTTCTTTTGCATCTCCTAAAACTGCTACTTCTGTTTTTACATTCTTATCTATTTCGGCTGGATCAATTTCAAAATGAATCACTTTAGCTTGCTTTGCATAACGTGATAAATCACCTGTTACTCGATCGTCAAAACGCATTCCGATGGCAATTAAAACATCGCAATCATTAGTTAATACATTTGGCGCGTAATTACCATGCATTCCAACCATACCAATATTTAATGGATGAGAAGTAGGAATTGCTCCTGCGCCTAAAATAGTCCAAGCTGATGGTATTCCTGCTTTTTCAACCACTGCTTTAAACTGATCTTCAGCTTGCCCTAAAGACACACCTTGCCCCCAAACTATCATTGGTTTTTTAGCAGCATTAATTAATTCTGCAGCAGCTTCAACAGATGCTTGATCTAACTTAGGAATTGGGATATAACTTCTAACACCTTTACATTTTTCGTATTTAAAATCGAACTCTTCAAACTGAGCATCTTTAGTAATATCTATTAAAACAGGACCCGGACGACCGCTTCTTGCTATATAAAACGCTTTAGCAATTGCCTCAGGAATTTGAGATGCTTTGGTAACTTGACAATTCCATTTTGTAACTGGTGTAGAAATACCGACAATATCCGTTTCTTGAAAAGCATCACTACCTAACAAATGCGAAGACACCTGACCGGTTATACAAACCATTGGTGTACTGTCTATTTGCGCATCTGCAATACCTGTAATTAAATTTGTTGCTCCTGGTCCAGATGTTGCAAGCGCAACTCCTACTTTACCAGAGATACGGGCATAACCTTGAGCAGAATGTGTTGCACCTTGCTCATGACGTGTTAATACGTGATGGATTTTATCTTGATACTTATAAAGCTCATCGTAAACCGGCATTATAGCTCCTCCTGGATAACCATAAAGGATATCTACACCTTCGGCTAACAAACATCTGATAACCGCTTCGCTACCAGAAATACGCTCTGTACCTTCCGTATTGTTTGTTTCTTTTTTTATTGTTTTTGTATCCATATTAATCTTGTTAGGATTATTATATTTCGTGTAATACCTCTCGCTTTCGTTCGAGGTGACATTTGTTTTAATTATTAGTTTTTCGACTAAGAGATTACTGCTTTCGCAGGAATTTGTTAGAACTCATCTGTCACACATCCTTTTGATGCAGACGATACTGTTTTAGCATATTTATACAACACACCTCTTTTAAATTTTAAATCTGGAGCTTTCCATGATTGTCTTCTTTCTTCTAATTCTTGATCTGAAACCTCTAAAACAATACTATTAGTTTCTGCATCAATGGTAATTATATCTCCATCTTTTACAAGAGCTAGATTACCTCCCTCTTGTGCTTCGGGAGTAATATGCCCTACAACAAAACCATGCGTTCCACCAGAAAAACGGCCATCTGTAATTAAGGCTACATCTTTACCTAAACCTGCTCCCATAATTGCAGCAGTTGGTTTTAGCATTTCTGGCATTCCTGGTCCTCCTTTTGGACCTTCGTAACGAATTACGACCACATCTCCTTTACCTACTAATCCGTCTCTTATTCCATCATTAGCAGCATATTCACCTTCAAAGACTTTTGCTTTTCCTTTAAATTTCAAACCTTCTTTTCCCGTTATTTTAGCAACACTTCCTTCGGTTGCTAAATTTCCATAAAGCATTCTTAAATGTCCAGAAATTTTAATAGGGTTTTCAATTGGCTTAATAACATCTTGACCTTCGGTTAAATCTGCTACATCTAATAAATTTTCAGCAATTGTTTTTCCTGTAACGGTTAAACAATCTCCATGAAGCATTCCTTTTTTAAGTAGGTATTTCATAACCGCTGGAATTCCGCCAACAGCGTGAACATCTTCCATCAGGTATTTTCCACTAGGTTTTAAATCGGCTAAAAATGGTGTATTATCACTTATGTCTTGAAAATCTTTAAGTGTAAAATCTATTTGAGCAGCTCTTGCAATTGCTAAAAAGTGTAATACCGCGTTAGTAGAACCTCCTAAAATAGTTACTAATCTCACTGCATTTTCTAGAGATTTTCTTGTAATTATATCACTTGGTTTTATATCTTTTTCTAAAAGCAATCTTAAAGCTTCACCCGCTTTTACAGACTCTTCTTTTTTAGCATCGCTTAGTGCAGGATTAGAAGAATTGAAAGGCAACGTCATCCCTAAAGCCTCAATTGCAGAAGCCATAGTATTTGCTGTATACATTCCACCACAAGCTCCAGCTCCTGGACATGCTTTTTCAACAATGTTTTGGTATTCTGTTTCATCCATGGTTCCAGCAACTTTACTTCCCCAAGCTTCGAAAGCAGAAACAACATCTAATTTTTGCCCGTTATGGCAACCAGAATCTATAGTTCCTCCATACACCAAAACACTGGGCCTATTTAAACGAATCATAGCTATTAATGCGCCAGGCATATTTTTATCGCAACCTACAACAGTAATTAAACCATCGTAACTCATAGCTTGCACTACGGTTTCCATAGAATCTGCAATAATATCTCGAGACGGCAACGAATAGCGCATTCCTGGAGTACCCATAGAAATACCATCACTAACTCCAATAGTATTAAAGATTAAACCGATAACGTCCTTATTCTTTGTTCCTTCCTTAACTAATTTTGCTAAATCATTAAGATGCATATTGCATGGATTACCCTCGTAACCAGTACTCGCAATACCAATAATAGGTTTAAAAAAATCCTCTTTAGTTAATCCAATAGCATGAAGCATGGCTTGCGCTGCTGGTTGTGTTGGATCTTGCGTTACGGTTTTACTGTATTTGTTTAATTGACTCATATTTTTGTTTGATAAATCTAAAGTACTTCTTTGCTTTTCTTTGATAATTATTATTTCTTATTCTCTCGCTAAATCCAACATCGTTAATATTTAATTAAAATACTGATTTACAGCGCTTTAATTAATCTCTTTTATGATACCCAATAACCTTAATTTTTTACATAAAAAAAGCCTTCCGAAAAGGAAGGCTTTAAATAAATTATATATTTTAATTCATCATAGCATTCCCTGGCTTCGTGAAATAATCACGATGCGAATAATAGAAATGATATTAATGACTTGTTTTTTCATTTAAGCTTCAAATATTAAAAATTATTTTTTGGTATCCTAATTTAAAAAATCAAATAACTAAAAAAAAAAATTAAAAACTAAGTGTAACGATTGATATTAATAGATTTTGACTAAATAACTAATAACAAAAAATGGTATATTAGCTTGTTAGAAAAAAAATAAAAATACAAAATGAGTAATAAAGATCAATTTATGAAAGAAGCTGTAAACGCAGCTTTAAAAGGAATGAATAACAACGAAGGTGGACCATTTGGTTGTGTAGTTGTTAAAGACGGAAAAATTGTAGGACGTGGAAACAACAAAGTAACCTCTACTAACGACCCAACTGCACATGCAGAAGTTACTGCTATTAGAGATGCTTGTAAAAATTTAGACTCGTTTCAATTAGATGGTTGCGAAATTTACACCTCTTGCGAACCTTGCCCAATGTGTTTAGGTGCTATTTACTGGGCTAGACCAGACAAAGTATATTACGGAAGTAACCAAGTAGATGCTGCTAATATTGGCTTTGATGACGAATTTATTTACAAAGAAATCCCATTACCATACGCAGAAAGAAGTATCCCGTTTGAGCAATTAGCTCGCGAAATAGCATTAGAGCCATTTCAAGAATGGACTAAAAAGATTGACAAAACTGAGTACTAAATAAACAATTATGTCAGTTCGAGTGTTTAGGCTTTTTCGTCTAAATGTATCGAGAGTATTTAAAACACTTAATATTTATCGATAGTTCTGCTCAGCGCAGACTAAATACAAAATTTCACAAAAAAGAATTTCACTCGAAGTGACACTATAGTTACATCATACCTTTTTATTCCATTTACAATTTAAACAACTAAGCTTTATCGCACTACATTACAAAAAAAACAACATCATTAAAGGCGCATTAATTTATAGTGCTGGAGATACAATAGCAGCCTTAATTGTTGATGAGTTTTCTTGGCATAGGCTACTAGGGCTTGCATTCGTTGGCGCTACATTTTACGCGTTTGAAATACCTAATTACTTTGATTGGATTGTAAAAAAAACACAAAAACTAAAAGGAGTAAAAGCAATCCTAAGCAAAACAGGTTTAGCTATCGCCTATTTTAACCCACTTTGGGTTGCTAGGCATTTGTTGTTTATTAAAATATTTTCATGGCAATTTAATGAGATTGGCTTTAACCTAATAACTATAGCATTTTGGTCATTTTTAGTAAATATCCCAATTTCATTTTTAGCTAATTATGTTATCCAAAATCGCTTTAAATTAAAATGGAGATTCTTAGGAAGCGCAATATACTCCGCGATAATGGCGGTATATTATGCTCTAGGCGAAACTATTTTTAGTTAAAAAACAACACTTACCTATTTCAGTATTTTTACCGAACCCCAAATAAAAATAATTTTGGTGATTGGGTTATTGTTTCTATAATAGATTAGATTTTACATTCGCAGTCTTTTTTTTAATCCTGAACCTATTGTGTAATTGTATTTTCTTTTAAAGCCGTTATAGATTATATCGCTTTATATTCAAGCTTTCCTTCTTCTAATTGTTCCTTTATCTCATTTATCTACTTAGAAAGAACTTCAATGTAATGTGTTTTAAAATAAAAATAGTATCAGATGCAAAAACAAAAGATAGACTTCAATTACTCTAATTTTATCTGAAATCGCTAGTATCTACGCAAGTAACTGATTCTTTTAAATTTACGGTAATTGGTTTTTACAATTTAAGAATCAATTTTTATTATGAATATTTGTACGAAAATTGAATATATTTCGTTATTTTGTGAATTAAATACAAAAAAGAATTATATGGAAACGTTACTTATAGAAGCTCAAGAGTTTGAAGATATGAAAATGAGCAATATGTCAACTAGCGATCGTGTTAAAGCCTCAAGAAAAGGCAAGTCAATAATATTAGGTTTAAATGAGTTTTATAAAGAAAGTAAAGATGAAAAAATTATGGACGTTATGAAAAGAGTTACCGAAAAAAAACAAAAAATAGAAAAGCGTCTTAAAGGAAGACCATCTTCTTAATAAAAGAAATTAGTAAATTAAAAATGGACTTAACTTTATATATAAAGTTAAGTCCATTTTTTTTGTTAGGTATACTATTTATCTACGACAACAAATTATAGATTTATATCTTAGCACAAACTAAAATTATAATGAGCAAAACGTATTACGATCCAGCCGATTTAAGAAAATTCGGAAAAATAAGTGAATGGAATCAAGAATTAGGCGAAAAATTCTTTGATTACTATGGAAAGGTATTTGAAGAAGGTGCACTAACTGCAAGAGAAAAATCTCTTATAGCATTAGCTGTAGCACATACCGAACAATGTCCTTATTGTATAGATGCTTATACTAAAGACGGATTACAACGCGGCATTACAAAAGAAGAAATGATGGAAGCTTTACATGTTGGTGCAGCTATAAAAAGTGGAGCAACTTTAGTTCACGGTGTTCAAATGATGAATAAAGTGAACAAATTAGAAATGTAAGTAGAAAACTATTTTCACTTTTTGAGCAACACATCTAACGACCTAAAACTAAAACCTCAAATTTTACGTAAACAGTACAGTTAAACTTAATAATGGGTAAATTAAAAACACAGTCATTACAGAAAAGAGATAGCGATTTAGCACAAAGCAATAAGCAATTAGATATTTTATCTAATGGTATTTTTGCAAATGGCGAATTGCCAACATTTAAAGATAAAATTTCAGAAACAAGTCATTTTCCTTTAAAAGCTAAAAAGCTTGAAATTTTACAAATAAATGTTGGTTACATGTGCAATCAAGTTTGCGAACATTGCCATGTCGATGCAGGTCCAGACAGAAAAGAAATAATGACGCGTGAGACCATGCAACAAATTCTAGATGTTATAAAAACCACTGGAGCACACACGTTAGACTTAACAGGTGGCGCACCAGAAATGAACCCTCATTTTAGATGGTTTGTTGAGGAAGCATCTAAAGTTGGTGTTAAGGATTTTATTGTACGTTCTAATTTAACCATTATTCGTGCTAATAAAAAATATTACGATTTACCAGATTTCTTTAAAAAATACAACATTCATGTTGTCTCTTCTATGCCACACTGGACAAGAGGAAAAACAGATAAACAGCGTGGCGAAGGCGTGTTTGACATGTCTATAAAAGCCTTACAAGAATTAAACGAACGTGGTTACGGTATGCCTGGAAGCGATTTAAAGCTAGACTTAGTATACAATCCTAATGGCGCTTATTTACCTGGTGATCAAACAACAATGGAGAAAGATTTCAAAAAAGCCTTAATGGAAGATTTTGGAATTAATTTTCACAGTTTATTTGCAATCACCAACTTACCAATTGCTCGTTTTTTAGATTATTTAATAGCTTCAGAAAATTACGAAGATTACATGTATGCGCTAGTTGAAGCTTACAATCCAGCTGCTGTAGAAAATGTAATGTGTACAAATACATTGTCTGTAAGTTGGGATGGTTATTTATTTGATTGCGATTTTAACCAAATGTTAGAATTACCAGTTAATAGTAAATCTAAACACATTAGCGAGTACAAAGAAGAATTATTAGAAGGTAGAAACATCGTGATTTCTCAACATTGTTATGGCTGTACTGCAGGAGCAGGAAGTAGTTGCCAAGGTGTTGTAGCTTAAAAACAAAATATTATCGCTTACGCGGAAAAACAAAACACATAAAATCTCTATTATTATGGAGATGATGTATGACAAATAAAACAGCCATATTAATCTTTGCAAATTCTGCAAAAAAGGAAAGTTTAAACAAACCTTTCCAACATGCTGCTGTTTTATTTCAAGAGTTAAACATCCAAATAGAATCTAAAGTAAAGCAAACAAAACTACCTTACTTTATTGTTTCTGAAAATCTACAAATAGGAAACACCTTTGGAGAACGTTTTACAAATGCTATTCAATCTATTTTTAATAAAGGTTTCGATAATATAATTACTATTGGTAATGACACACCACATTTAAAAACGAGTCATATTAATAGTGCGCATAAAAAACTTAAAGCTAATAATTTGGTTTTAGGGCCATCTCAAGATGGTGGTTTTTATCTTATGGGAATAAGTAAAGAGCAATTTAATGCAAAACATTTTAGAGCTTTGCCATGGCAGAGTTCTAAAATAAGACAAAGCATAACTAGCCTTTTATCTCTAGAAGAAGTTGAAGTATCATTATTAGAAACGCTTCATGATATTGATAATGCTTTAGATGTAAAAAACGTTATAAATAGCTTTAAAAGTCTTTCTTCTTTAATTAAAAGCATTTTATTATTAATTATTACTTCCGCGAAAGCGAAAACAACACACAACACTCAGTTTTTAGAACTGAATTTAACCTCATTACATTACAACAAAGGTTCTCCATTTATATTTTCAGTTTAACAGTTTTAAGAAACGCTATTCCACGTTTCAATACTAATAATCTATTGAAAATATATTTTAATGAAACACATTTACTTGTGCGCATTGCTACTTATATCGAGTTTTAGCTTTGCCCAAATTATAATTTCTGGTACAGTTACCAGTAAAAATGATGGCACTACTTTACCATTTGTAAATATTACAACAGATAATAATCAAGGAGCCACAACTAACGACGATGGTTTTTATTCTATTGAAGTTCGCGATTTACAAAGCCAATTACAGTTCTCCTATTTAGGTTATAAATCGCAAACAATTACTGTTGAAAGTAATACACAAATTGACATTCAATTAACCGAAGACGCCTCTACTTTAGACGAAGTTGTAATTACAGCCTTAGGTCTTGAGCGTGATACCAAAGAGTTGGGTTACGTGGTACAATCGTTAAAATCTGAAGATATAACCGAAGTGAAATCGGTTAATTTTTTAGATAATTTATCTGGAAAACTAGCAGGTGTTACGGTTTCTCAAGGTGCGACAGGAGTTGGTTCTTCATCTAAAATAACCATTCGTGGTGAAGCATCCTTTTCTAATAACAATCCCTTATTTGTTGTCGATGGTATTCCTATAAATAATAATACTGTTTTTAATTTTACAAACGAAGCAGCTGCTGGTTTTCAGGAAATAGATTTTGGAAATGGCGCTATGGAAGTTAATTCGGACGATATTGAAGAGGTTTCTGTTTTAAAAGGTCCGAGTGCAGCCGCATTATATGGCTCCAGAGCATCAAACGGAGTGATTGTAATTAAGACAAAAGATGGTAAAAAAACCAAAGGTTTAGGCATAAGTATTAACACTTCTCTATTTGTAGATTCTGCTTTTAGATTACCAGAATTTCAAAATTCTTATGGTCAGGGAAATTCTGGAGCATTTGAATATATAGATGGACTTGGTGGAGGAACAAACGATAATATCACCTATTCTTGGGGACCACAATTAGATGCTGGTGTTTTTGTATCGCAATTTGATAGTCCTGTAGTTTTACCAAATGGCACAATTGTTCGTGGTGGTGATACTTCGCTATATTCTGGTAATGCAATTACACCCACAGAATTAAAATCTAACCCAGATAATCTTAAAGATTTTTACCAAACTGGCGTAACAACCATAAACAATATTGCTATTTCTAATGGTTTCGATAATGGTGATTATCGTTTATCTTTTACAGATTTAAGAAGTGAATCTATTATTCCTGGTGTAAATTTAGATAGGCAAACCGTTGCAACAAAACTTAATTTTCAGCCTACAGAAAAAACAACTTTCTCATCCTCTATTTCTTATACAAATTCTAGTAGTGATAATAGACCATCTAATGGTTATGGAAGTGAGAATGTAAATTATTCTTTAGTAGCTTGGGGACCACGAAGTCTTAATATTAATAATTTACAAGACTATTGGCAACCTGGCTTAGAAGGTGTGCAACAATATTCTTTTAACTATACTTTTTTCGATAATCCTTATTTTATTTTATACGAAAACCGAAATTCTTTTAATCGTGATCGTGTGTTTGGAAACCTTGCTTTAAAACACGAATTCTCAGACCGCTTGAGTTTGCAAGTAAGAACAGGAATGGATTATTCGACTGAAAAAAGAGAACTTAGGCGTGCCTTTTCTAGTAACCGTTTTCAAAATGGAGCTTATGCAGAACACGATGTCACTTACAGAGAAGTCAACACCGATTTTCTTTTAAATTACAATAATAATTATGGTGATTTTAAATTAGATGTTTCAGTTGGAGGCAATAGATTAGATCAAAAAGCATCTACAAAACAATCGCAAACAGTAAACTTAGCACAACCTGGTATTTTTAATTTAAATAATGCTGCATCTCCAATTGAGGTGTTTCAGTTTGAATCTGAAAAGCGTATAAATTCGTTCTACGGAATTGCCAAATTAGGCTATAAAGATTATCTGTATTTAGATATTACTGGTCGTAACGATTGGTCGAGTGCTCTGGCTACTCCTTTTTCGGTAGATAACACGTCTTTCTTTTATCCATCGGCTTCAGCAAGTTTTATTCTTTCTAATGTTATGGAGTTACCCGAAAGTATTTCATTTGCAAAATTAAGAGCAAGTGTCGCACAAGTTGGTAATGATACAGATGCTTACCAAACCTCTGGTGCTTTTGTATCGCAAACACCTTTTAATGGTCAGCCAACGTTTAGTAATCAAGATTTTATACCTAATGCGAACTTGAAACCCGAAAGCACAACGTCTTATGAGTTTGGAGCCGATTTACGTTTCTTAAAAGACCGCTTACGTTTCGACTTTACCTATTATAATGCTACTACTAAAGATCAAATTATATCATTACCAATTCCTATTTCTTCTGGCTACACACAGCAAGTAGTAAATGGTGGAAAAGTACAATCTAAAGGTGTCGAAATTATTGCAGGAATAACTCCAATTAGAACTAGTAACTTTTCATGGAATACTACTTTTAATTTCGCAACAAACACTGCTACTATTAAAGAATTACCACAAGCAGATGGTAGATTAACTCTAGCATATAGTCGAATTTACGATAGTCAAAACCAAACCGTTTGGTTTCAAGTTGAAGAAGGTGGTAAAATTGGCGATTTTTATGGAACAGGATATTTAAAAAATGAAAATGGGCAATTTATTATTGACAGCAACGGAAATTATATAGCAGATAATAATTTACAAAAACTAGGAAACTATAATCCAGATTTTACTCTAGGCTGGAATAACGCTTTTAATTACAAAAATTGGAAAGCAAGTTTTCTATTCGATTGGAGACAAGGTGGAGAAATTGTATCTCGAACAAGTGCACTTGGAAACGTTGGAGGTCAATTAGCAGAAACAGAATACAGACCAGATGGAGGAATTGTTGCTCAAGGCGTTACAGAGACAGGAGAACCAAATACAATTGCGATTTCTGCTGAAAGTTATTACAGACAATTTTACGACAGAAATCACGAAGAAAATAATGTTTATGATGCTTCTTATTTAAAGCTACGTCAATTTTCCATTGGTTATGGTTTTAAATTAAAAGATGGCTTTTTAGGCTTAAAAGAAGGAGGAACTATTGACTTATCCTTAATAGGAAAGAACCTTTTCGTAATTACCGAGAATCCACATTTCGATCCAGAACAACTAGCTGTCCAAGGTACCGGATTTGTAAGTGGTGTCGAAGATATAAGCTATGCATCATCTCGTAGTTTTGGTTTTAAAGCAAGTTTAAATTTCTAAAAAAATAAACATGAAAAACATATTATACATATTTAGTTTTTTCGCACTTGTTTTAACCACAAGTTGCACAAAAGATTTCGAAGATATTAACACGAATCCTAATGCTCCAAATACTGTACAACCTAGCTTATTGTTAAGACAAGTGATATACGATTTTGGAGAACAAATGAGTTACGAAGGTTTTGTGGCTGGCGATTTATTATCGCAACACAGAACAGCATTAGATTTTAATTTATTCGATCGTCATGCTTTAAAATCACCACAATTAGGAGGTAATCCATGGCCAGTATTTTACACTAATTTACGTGATAATGAAATTATACTAAACCAGTCTAGAAGCATCAACACTTTTGCTGTTTACGAAGGTCCTGCTCTAATTCTTAAAGCTTATATGGCTTCCGGTTTAACAGACTTATTTGGAGATGTGCCTTACTTTGAAGCTTTTAATGGCAGTCTAGGTAATGTAACACCTGCTTATAATAGTCAAGAATCTATTTATATGGATGACAACGGAATTCTTGATAATCTAGACAAAGGTATTTCAGCCATAGAAAACTACTCGCAATCTATTGCTTTAGAAGGCGACATTTTATTTAATGGAGACTTAGATGCTTGGTTAAAATTTGCGAATGCTTTAAAAATTAAAGCTTTGCTTAGAATTTCGGACAAAGTAGATGTTTCTGCACAACTACAAGCCATTGTTACAGAAGGTAATTACATTTCTACAAATGCTGAAAATGCTATTTTCAATTTTACAAATACAGATCCCAACAGTTTTCGATTAGCACAATTACGTATTGGAGATTTTAATAATTTTGTTTTATCTGAAACTATGGAAAACATACTTTTAGAATTAAACGATAACCGAATAAATACTTTTTTCAAACCTTTTGCAAATTCTACTACCTCTCAATTTAATGGTTTAATTAATGGTATCGATGCATCCTCTACTTCTATTGCATTGTCGGATTATTCTTTAGCTGGCAGCGCTTTTAGAGAAGACACTTCTGTTTTAGATGCTAATTTTATTACCTCTTGGGAAATACATTTTGCTTTAGCCGAAGCGGCCCAAAAAGGACTAATAACAGCAAATGCACAAGATTTATACGAAACTGGAGTAATACAAGCTTTTGAATATTGGCAAACAGAAATGCCAGTAAACTACTTAAATGGAAATGCAGCATTTAATGCAATAGACACAACGCCTTTAGAACAAATTATAACTCAAAAATGGATTGCTAACATTATTAATGGTTATGAAGGTTGGGTAGAATACAGGCGAACTGGTTTTCCAGAATTCAATGCTATTTCTGCCAGTTTAAATAACAACTTAATTCCAGTAAGGATGCCTTATCCTGCAGAGGAAGAAGCTTTAAATGCAGAGCACTATCAACAAGCGGCAAGCGCTACTAATAGCAACAGTATTAATTTCCCAGTTTGGTGGGACGAAAACTAAAAGATGAGTACAGAAATATGGCAATGGATTTTAGTAGTGGGATCAAGTTTAATCTTGTTCTTATTGTCTCCATTTGCAAAAACTACAGATCAGTTTTTTAAGGCAGTCCATAAAAAGAAAGCGCCAAATACATTAGTGCTTACAGGCAGCCTTATTATCTCATGGATTTTTGCCAAGAGTATAACCAATGCCGCAAATTTAGGTTTAGATTTTGGTATTGTGGGTGGTGTAGCTTATGCTGGTTATTATTTATCTTTTACAGTGGCAGGTTTACTTATTTACAAAATGAGGACTGTTGGCGGATTTGAAAGCATTCATCAATTCTTAACTACTAAATTTGGAAAAGGAGCGATGGCTTTATTTTCCATTCTTATTGCTATACGTTTATTTAATGAAGTATGGAGTAACACCATGGTAATTGGTAGTTATTTTGGAAAAACTGGTAGTAACAACTATTATTTAGCCATTATTGTTTTCACTTTATTAACACTCGCTTATGCTATTAAAGGAGGTTTAAGTAGTTCTATTTTTACAGACATTATACAAATGGTACTTTTTGCTATTTTACTATTAGTGATACTATGGAATATATTTTCAATTGAAGATTTTAGCGCCACAGATGTTGTTACTTCTGGATCTTGGACTTTCGAATTAGGTTTAAACTTATTTTTCGCAGCCATTATTCAATCTTTTAGTTATCCGTTTCACGATCCCGTTTTAACAGACAGAGCTTTTATAAGCTCACCAAAAGTAACGCGCAAAAGTTTTTTATGGGCTAGTTTACTAGGCGCCATTTGTATTATGCTTTTTAGTGTTATTGGAGTGTACGCACAAACTCAAGGTTTTAAAGGCCAAGCAGCAGTAGAAGTTGGTAAAGCCTTTGGTGTTATTATATTACTAGTTATTAATTTTATAATGATAACCTCTGCAGCCTCAACTTTAGACTCTACATTTTCATCTTTCTCAAAATTACTCGCTATAGATTTAGGCATGGTAAAAGACTTAACTTTTGGTAGAGTTTCTATGGCTGCGATAGCAATTTTAGGAACATTACCCGTTTTTTTAGATGCCGAAATTCTCTCGGCAACAACAATCTCTGGAACAATGGTCATTGGGCTAACACCAGTTTTTTTGTTTTGGAATATTAAAGTCCCAAAAATCAGCTTTTACTTAAGTATATTTTGTGGCTTAATTTTTGGTTTTCTATTAGTTTTTAAAGCCTTTCCAGAAGCATTAATTTTTACAGAAGGAAAGTATGCCGATTTACTATGGGTAAATGTTTGGGGCATTATAAGTTGTATTACAGTGTATTTTATACCAAAGTGGTTAAGTAAATAAATATGAATAAAAAAATAACAGATTTAGGCCTAATAAAAGGCAAAACACTTCTCTTTGGTGGTGTTTATAGTAATCTTCAAGCACTTGAAGCTTTAAAAGCTATTGCCGAAAAAGAAAACATTCCTGCAGAAAATTGCATTTGCACAGGCGACATTGTTGGGTACTGTGCACAGCCAGAAGAAACTGTTCAGTTATTTAAAATATGGAAAGCAAAAAGCATTTTAGGTAATGTAGAAATACAATTAGCTGAAAGCGCAGAAGACTGTGGTTGCGATTTTACAGAAGGCTCTCGTTGCGATGGTTTTTCAAAATTATGGTATCCTTTTGCACAGAGTAAATTATCTAAAAATTCAATCGAATACTTAGCAACTTTACCAGATCATATTTCATTTACCTACGCTAATAAAAAAGTAACTGTTGTACATGGCGACTATTTTAATGTTTCAGAATTTGTTTTTAAATCTACAGATTGGGAACTAAAATCTAAAAACTTTGAAACTACAGAAAGCGATGTTATTATCGCTGGACATTGCGGATTGCCATTTAACCAAGAAAAAGAAAATAAACTATGGTTAAATCCTGGTGTAATTGGCATGCCTGCCAACGATGGATCTCCTCAAGTTTGGTACGCTATTTTAGATGACACTAGCGGAAGTTTGGAATTTTCGCATTATAATCTCGACTATAACCATAAGCTTACAAACAAACTCATGCAAAACGGTTTATTGCCAGAAGAATATGCTAGAACAATAATTACTGGCATTTGGGATAATACAGAAATACTACCTGCTATAGAAAGCGGCTTACAAGGTTTTGGGATTACGCTTTAAAGCATTATTTTTAACTATTATGAAATACATACTAATACTTCTTTTTACTTTTTTTTCTGCGGAAGCGATAGCTCAAAAAAACATAGACGATTTACTTAAACAATACAATGATAATGGCGTGCCTTATATTACAGTTGAAGAACTCGCAATGCCAAAAACAGAAGCTATACTTTTCGATTCTCGCGAACCGAAGGAATATAAAGTCAGCCATTTAAAAGATGCTGTTTGTGTTGGTTATGATAATTTCGATATTGCTTCAGTTGAAAAACAATACCCTAATAAAGATGAAAAAATAGTAGTTTATTGCTCATTAGGTATTAGAAGTGAAACCGTTGGTGAGAAACTAAAAAAAGCAGGTTACACAAATGTTTATAATTTATATGGAGGGATTTTCGAATGGAAAAACAAGGATTTCAGTATTATAGATTCCGAAGAAAAAGAAACCAATAAAGTCCACACTTTTAATAAAGAGTGGAGTAAATGGCTTGAAAAAGGAGATAAAATTTATGAAGAAGAGCCAAAAGTTGAGAAGAAAAAGAAACAAAAGAAATCTAAAAAATAATTAAGCTAGAATGCACAAAAACCTCATCATTACATTTACAAGAAACCCAGAGTTAGGCAAGGTGAAATCGCGCTTAGCAAAAGGTATTGGTGAAGCTTCTGCTTTAGAAGTTTACAAGTTTTTATTAGAGCATACTAAAAATGTGCTTTCTAAATTAGATTGTGACAGAGCCGTTTACTATTCTGTAAAAATTAGAGAAGACGATATTTGGGATTCAGAAACATTTTCTAAACACCAACAATTTGGAGACGATTTAGGTGCACGTATGCAAAATGCTTTCGAAAATGGTTTTAAAAAAGGATACGAGAAAATAATAATTGTTGGTAGTGATTTATACGATTTAAATAGCGAAATAATAAATCAAGCTTTTAAACAATTAGATACTAATGATAATGTTATTGGTCCTGCTGAAGATGGTGGTTATTATTTATTAGGCATGAAAACACTTAATCCATCAGTTTTTAACATTGAAAATTGGGGAACAGAAACTGTTTATAAACAAACCATCTCGAAATTAACTTCAAGTCTGTATGTTTTAAAGACTTTAAACGACATAGATTATGTCGAAGACTTAAAGCCTTACGATATTTTTAATAAATATTTAAAATAAAACAAAACGATTATGAAAACAAAACTACTTTATTTAGCTGCATTTTTTGCGGCTTTTTTTCAATTAGCAAATGCGCAATGTTCAAGAAGTGGAACATTTATACAGAGTGATCCAGCTTATAGTATTAGTGGAACTGGAAATATTACTTTCGAAACAAATGGAAATAAAAATGTGATTTTCGAATCTGATTTCGAAACTGTTCAAGGAGCAGATTTAAGAGTTTATTTATCTAAATTCGATAACATAGAAGCAACTGGATCTGATGCTCTTGAAGTAAGCACACAACAATTAATGAACGATGGTGGTGGAACTGGAGGACCAGGAGTATCTCCAATAACTGGAATGATGACTTTTTCAATTCCTCCTTCTGTAACTTTAGAAGAATTCGACTATATTGTTATACAATGTATAACTATAAATGAACGTTGGGGACATGTAAGTTTAAATACACCTTCAGGACCAGATTGTGGTACCTTAAGTGTTGATGAAAACGAGTTATTAAACAACGTCTCTTTTTACCCAAACCCTACAAACAATCAAATTGAGATTTCGAATCCTAAGCAGTTAAGCTTAGATATAAGCTTATATAATGTGCTTGGTAAAAAAGTATTAGAGGCTAATACTGTTTCTTTAAGAAATCAAACTTTAAATTTATCTTCACTAAATTCTGGCGTATATTTGGTAGAAATTAAAGCCGAAGGTAAAAGTATTACAAAGAAGCTTATTAAGCAATAAAATTAATGATCAAATATATTAATGAAACTGTAGAATACTTACAAGACAAAGGATTTAAAAGTCCAGAAATTGGAATTATTCTAGGAACTGGCTTAGGACAACTTATTAACGAAGTTGAAATTATTAAAGAAGTTAGCTATAACCATATTCCAAACTTTCCTACTGCAACAGTAGAATTCCATAAAGGAAAATTAATTTATGGAATCTTAGAAGGTAAAACAGTAATTATTATGCAAGGCCGTTTTCATTTATACGAAGGTTACACGTTACAAGATGTAACGTATCCTGTTCGTGTAATGGAAAAACTAGGTATTAAAACCTTATTAGTTTCTAATGCTTCTGGAGCCATTAATCTTGATTATAAAAAAGGAGAATTAATGCTTTTAGACGACCATATTAATTTACAAGGTGGTTCTCCATTAACATTTAAAGGTGTTGAAAAACTAGGTGAGCGCTTTGCAGATATGAGCGCACCTTACGATTTAGAAATCAACTCAAAATTTAAAGCCATTGCAAAAGCGAATAACATAAAGCTTCACGAAGGTGTTTATGCAAGTGTTGTTGGACCACAATTAGAAACAAGAGCAGAATACAGAATGCTTAAAATAATGGGTGCAGACGCTGTTGGAATGAGTACTGTTCCAGAAATTATTGTAGCAAACCACTTAAATTTAAAAGTAGCAGCCGTTTCAGTTTTAACAGACGAGTGTGATCCTGAAAACCTTAAGCCTGTAGATATTAGCGAAATCATTGCTATGGCAGGTAAAGCAGAACCAGATATGATTACTTTATTTAAAGGATTAATAAAAACATTATAAATAAGTAGGCGCTTATTAATCTTCAGTAAACAGTAAAATCTATGCTGTGAATTGAAGATTGAATACTGTTCCCTAAACACTAAAAAATGAGCTACCTAGACGCAACAAACGATTTATATAAAGAAGCAGCATTAACTCCAGATGTTGGATTATGCTGTACAACCAATCCTATTTGGGAGTTACCAGGTTTAAAGATTCCTCGCATAATGCAAGAAATGAACTATGGTTGCGGTAGTACTGTTAATGCTCGCGATTTAACCAATAATCCAAAAATGCTTTACGTTGGTGTTGGTGGTGGTATGGAGCTATTACAGTTTGCTTACTTTAATCGTCAAAAAGGAGGCGTAATAGGTATTGATGTTGTAGATGAAATGCTTGAAGCGTCTCGCAAAAATTTTATTGAAGCTGAAGCTGAAAACGATTGGTTTAAAAGTGATTTTGTAGACCTTGTAAAAGGCGATGCTTTAAACCTTAATGTTGAAGACAATTCTATTGATGTTGCAGCACAAAACTGCTTATTCAATATTTTTAAAGCTGAAGATTTAAAGAAAGCTATAGAAGAAATGTATCGCGTTTTAAAACCTCATGGAAAACTAGTAATGAGCGATCCTACTTGCGAACAACCAATGAATGACACTTTACGTAACGACGACAGATTACGTGCTTTATGCTTAAGCGGAAGCTTACCAATTGCAGAATACGTAAAAGCGTTAACAGATGCAGGTTTTGGAACCATAGAAATTAGAGCTAGAAAGCCTTACAGAATTTTAGATCCTAAAAATTATCCAACAGAAGAGTTAATTTACATAGAATCTATAGAAGTTGCAGCCATTAAAGATCCAATGCCAGAAGATGGACCATGTATTTTTACAGGAAAAGCAGCAATTTATTATGGAGACCAAGACTTTTTCGATGACAAAAAAGGACACATATTACTTAAAAATCAGCCAATTGCTATTTGCGATAAAACAGCAGGAGATATAGCTGCTTTAGGAAGAGACGATATTTTTATTAGCGAATCTACCTACCATTACGATGGTGGAGGATGTTGTTAATAAGCAATCTTAAATAAAAAACAAAGCCCAATATGCAAATTACATATTGGGCTTTATTTTTATATAGATTTCTATAATGCTTAAAACTTGATTTTTAAAGCTTCAAATAAATGACTCATTGTCCAAGCTGGACCAATCATTAAAAATTGAACATCTTTTAAAAATGACGGTTTTTTTCCTTCGTGATTATGTCCAACAAATTGTACAATCCAAGCGATTACAAAAATAGCAACCATTATCACCCAAACAGGTGCAATATTAGAGTTTGCAATTACATTTATTCCCAACAAGACTAAAGCTGAAAAAAACAACATCCCAACAAAAAGCGTTACAGATAAACGTAAGTAATAAAACAAACCCAAAACTATAATTAAAGTCCCTAAATGCATAAAAGGAGCTAATCCAGTTGGTACAACTTCCTGCAAAGAAGAACCTATTGGTATAGCCGAAAACAAGCCAATAAGACTAAAGAAAATAGCAGGAACACAAAAATAGTGTACAATTTTATTAAATTTTGTTTGGTGGCTTTCACCATATTCTGATAAAAGACTATCTATTTTTCTCATACTATTATTTATTAAATGAATGGTTTCAAAATAACCTCCAACAAAAATATGTTATTTTTACTTTAAATTTACGACAGAACTTTTACATGGAAAAATATTTAGACATTATAAAAAATGCCTATTCTGGCTATTGGAATTATCTTAAAAACGAAATTATAACAATAAACCATTGGGATAATTACTTCTATGGTTTAATTTTTATTTCAATTCTAGTTTGGATTCTTGAAATCGCATTTCCCTGGAGAAAAGACCAATCTATTTTTAGAAAAGATTTTTGGCTAGACACCTTTTACATGTTCTTCAATTTTTTCATCTTAAACCTTATAGTACTTATTGCTTTAACAGATACTACTGCCGCATTTTTTAATGATATTTTAGGTTTAGTTGGGCTTTCTGTTTCAAGTTTCCAATTGTTTGATGTCGATAACTTACCATTGTGGTTAGGCTTGTTTATCTTTTTTATCGTGAGCGATTTCACCCAATGGAACACACATAGATTACTACACCGTTTTACTTGGCTTTGGAATTTTCACAAAGTACATCATAGCGTTAAAGAAATGGGCTTTGCGGCTCATTTACGCTACCATTGGGCCGAACCTATACTCTACAAATCGTTACTTTACATTCCTATTGCTATAATTGGAGGATTTGACGCGCAACATGTTGCTATTGTTCATTTCTTTAGCATTACAGTAGGCCATTTAAACCATGCTAACTTAGGTTGGGATTATGGCATTTTAAAATATGTTTTTAACAATCCGAAAATGCATATTTGGCATCATGCAAAAAAATTGCCTGAACACGCAAGGTTTGGAGTTAATTACGGACTGACATTAAGTACTTGGGATTATCTTTTTAAAACAAACTATATACCACATAATGGTAGAGATATAGAACTTGGTTTTGATGGAGACGAAACATTCCCAAAAGATTTTATTAGTCAAGAATTATACCCATTAAAAAAATGAGATATTTAATAGTATTAGTATTTGCTTTAGTTTTATCATCGTGTTCTAGCACCAAGAAGATAGTAGAAAACACTCCAAAAGAAGAGCCTAAAGAAGCGGTTGAGGTTGAGGCTAAAGTTAAAACTGAAACTATATTACAAGCTGAAGAAATTCCTGCCGCAACTGAAGTTCCAATAGAAGTTGAAGTTACTCCTAAAGTTAAAGAAACTACTATACAAGAAACTATAATTGCAAGCACCGAAGCTTTTAACCACAATGAGTGGAATAAGCTACTAGCTCAACATGTATCTGATGCAGGAAATGTAGACTACAAAAGCTTTAAATCTAGTAGAAAAGCACTAACCAATTACATTACATCGTTAGGAACAAGCATGCCTAATAACAGATGGATAAAGGAAGATAAACTGGTTTATTGGATTAATGCTTACAATGCTATGACAGTAGATTTAATTCTTAGAAACTATCCATTACAAAGTATAAAAGACATTAAAGATCCTTGGGAACAACGTTTATGGAAACTAGGTGATAAATGGTATAATTTAGAAGAAATAGAACACCAAATACTTAGAAAAATGGATGAACCAAGAATTCATTTTGCTATTGTATGTGCATCATTTTCTTGTCCTAAATTACAAAACGAAGCCTTTACAGCTTCAAATTTAGAAGCCCAATTAACAAATGCTACTAAAGAGTTTTTATCTGATAAAAATAGAAATGATATCTCTGAGAACAACCTTAAATTATCTAAAATATTTAAATGGTTTAAAAAAGATTTCGAACAAAATGGCTCTTTAATAGACTTTTTAAATAAGTATTCGGTTATTTCGATTTCAGAAAAAGCAAACAAATCGTATTTAGATTATAATTGGGACTTAAATAACTAAAACTTTGTCATTCCTTCGAAGGCAGGAATCCACAAAACAAAAAACTTAAAAGTAGATTCCTGCCTTCGCAGGAATGACAGAAGGTGAAGCTTATGATTTCAATAGTAATTCCTATTTTAAATGAAGCCGATACTATTGAAAAACTCCTTTTTCATTTAATAGACAATGCTTCGTTGCAAAACATACAAGAAATTATTGTTATTGATGGAGGCAGTACAGATGGCTCGCAAGAAATAGTAGAAAATTTAGATTTAAAAGTCAGGCTTATCCATTCTAAAAAAGGAAGAGCCAAACAAATGAATATTGGCGCAAGTGTAGCAAGAGGTGAGATTTTATACTTTTTACATGCCGATTCTTTTCCTCCAACTCATTACGACAAATATATTATAGATGAAGTAAAACAGAACAATCAAGCAGGTTGTTTTCGTTTAACTTTCAACAATAACCATTGGTGGCTACGTTTAGCGAGTTGGCTTACACAATTTTCTTGGCGTGCCTGTAGAGGCGGTGATCAAAGTCAGTTTATAACAAAAGCTTTATTTGAAGATATTGGTGGTTTTAATGAAAGTTATACCATTTATGAAGACAACATCTTAATTAATGAGCTTTACAAACGTAACGAATTTGTTGTTATCAATAAAAAAATAGAAACATCTGACAGGCTCTATAAACGCCATGGAATCTGGAAGTTACAATATCATTTTTGGGCAATTTATTTAAAAAAATGGTTTGGAGCTAGTGCAAATGATTTGCATGTTTATTACAAAAAAAATATTGGTTAATATTTTTTAGTTTACTAAAAATCAATATTTTTAAGATTCAATAACAGAATCTAACCATATTATAAAAATGAATAAATCGCTCAAAATCATTCTTAGTATTTTATTAATAAGTGTACTTACAAGCGTTGTTTTATATAAGAAACACTTAAAAAAACAAGTTAGAATAGAACAACAAGAAAAGGCAAACGAAGTAGCTCGTGAAAATTTTAAACAGCAAAGAGAACTAAAAATTAAGCTACAAGAAGAAGAACATTTAAGAATCTTAGACTCTGCTAATGTTGCTAAACAGCAACAACTTAATGACGGTTTAAAAAAACTTAGGGAAGCTAAAATAGAAATTGAAAAAGAATTAAAAGAGAGTAATTAACAGGCTGTTTACTCCTCTTTCTTAAAAATATTGTCCAATACCAAAAACTAATCCTTGTGTTTCTCCTTTGGTAACGCCAAAACCATAATCAATTCTAAAAATAGCATTAAATATGCGTTTATGTATAAAACGTAAACCTAAACCAGGAAAAACTCTAATGTTTTGCGACTTCCCAAAATCACCAAAATCACCTCCCGGATTTCGCCAAGAACCAGCATCTACAAAGGCATTACCTTGAAGCGCAAACCAGCTTTTATCATAAATTGTATGCCTATATTCGGTATTAACTACAACAGCTCCTGTACCTCTATCTATAGTATTACCTACGCCTCTTAAGTTTAAATTATTATCCACAGAAAATGGTGCAAAAGGAGTCTCGTCGTTAGATGAAAAACCAATACGCACTCTACTCGCCCAATTTCCTTTATCTCCTACTCTTTTATAAAAATGGAAATCGTTCCAAGCAATAATAAACTCTGGTAAATCATTACTCATAGAAGTAACATATTGTGCATTAAATATGCTTTTAAAACCTGAAACGTATTGATAATAGTAATCTAGATTGTTATATTCATAAATACCTTTATACAATAGCTTCTTAACAGATAATTCTTGTGGTACAGATGGATTAGTTGCACCACTTAAATAATTATATTCTTCTAAAAAATAGTTAATTCCAACCTCAAAACGGTTTTTAAAGTTAGGTTGGTATAATGCAAGAAGTTCATAAGATTTGTTTCGGTATTTATAGTCTGATGTTGTATTATCGAAAAAAACCGGTTCTTTTGTATTTAAATCTTGATGATTAATAGCTAACCCTAATTCTCTGCTAAATAGAAATGGAGCTCTTAAATTAAGACCATAAGAACTAAATATATCTTTTTGATAAAAACCTCCAAATGTAATATTCTGTCCAAGTGCATTAAACTCATACAAGCCTAATCTGTATGCAAACTCATCATCGTTAGTAGTATAGATATTAACAGAAGGTATAATCGTAAAATTCTCTTCAATATTATAAAACACATTATAGTTATTTTCCTGAGAAAGAAACACTTGATAATAAGCATGTGCCACACCAGGCAAACGTTTTAATCTCTTTATATCTTCATCTAAAATTGTAGAATCTAAAGACACTCCTGCTCTTGCTTTAGATAGTTTTTTTACAAATGAAGACTTAAGTTTTTTATTACCTTGAACCTTTAAATCTAAAATCACTTTTTCTTGTGCAAAAGTAGAATTTAAAAAAAATCCAAATAAAAGAAGGATAACTATACTATATTTCATTGTGTGTTAAAAGCTTTTTGAGACACTAAATTAACCCAATTATCTAGACTAACATCCATTAATGTAAAGTTATAATTTGTATTGTTTTCTAATTCCGGAAAACCTTCAGTTATATTTAAAACCACATTTGAAGTATCGTAAAATTTAAAATTATTTTCATAAGTATAAGTTCCAGAGACAAGATCATTATTAACTTTAGAAACAACTTGAAAGTATATAGCATTATCTCCAACTACATTTGCTTCCCATGAAAAATGAGGCATTAATGTTTCATCTAAATCAACAGTAATATTAGCATTCCAAACAGTTGGCTTATCTATTTGTTTTGTACGAATAGGATTGGAGATTTTAATCTCATTATTTAATTCGTATGTAATAATTATCCATTTTTCTACGGAAGATTGTGTAGTAAACTGACCTAAATAACCATTGAAAAAAGGCTCACTTTCTAAAACAAGATGCTTGTATTTAGTATACTCGAATTTATTAACTGTTACTGTTTCTGTCTCATAAAAACGAATATCTGTTGCTCCTACTTCTGGATAATAAAAAGTTAAAATAGTATTACTATCATTTATATCACTAGCAGCACAAGCAATTACCGATCCCATTTCTGTAATTCGATTTTTCAAATACTCAGACAACACATTTGAATCTAGTGCGCCATCATCGTCATTAGAGCACGACACAAGAACTAAACTAATTAATATGAATGTTACTATTCTCATTTCAGTTTTTCAAAATGTGATTTAATTATTTTTTCTACAGGCTTGTTTTGTGGTGTAAATCTATTATCGTTTTCTCCACCAACATTAGCATGATCATGAAACCATTTCCATATAAAACCACCTGCAAACCAATCTTCTTTCCAAAAAGCATCGAAAAGAGCTATAGTAGCATTGTTCTGCGCTTCAAGATTTACAAACCCTTCACTTCTATCAGATTTCCAAGGTTCTTTGCCTGTATAATCTATACTTCTATACCCATATTCTGTAAACAAAATAGGTTTTTTATGCCTATCTGAAACCTCTTTTATTACTGGCTTATGTGTTTTCCATCCTTCTAAACACTCTTTTACAGTTGGTGTTTTGCTGTCGCTAACAGGAAAGTAAGCATCTACTCCAATATAATCTAATTCGCTCCAAAAAGGTGTGCGTTTAAACTCATCCCAATTTGCAGCATATGTAAGTTTCCCTTTGTAAATCTTTTTTATATCTACAATTATTGTATTCCAAAACGCTGGTCTATTACTTACAAATTGCTCTAATTCTGTACCAATACAAAAAATGTCTGCATTAATATCTTGAGCCAACTTAGCATACTCTAAAATAAAACCAGAATAAGAATCTTCTAATTTTTTCCAATTAGCTTCGGTTTCCATTTTTATATAGCCAGTAAACTGACCTCTTGATACCCAAATTTGAGGTTTAAGCATTATTTTTACGCCTTTAGCCTCTAAACTTTTTGCATACTGCTCTACACCTAATCTACTTTCTCCATACCACTGTTGTTTGGTATTGTAAATAACTTCTGGATTATTTAAATTTTTAATAAAACCAAAAGGCATTACCGCTGCAAAGTTCGCGTTAATTTCTACCACAGGATTTACGTGCTCTTCTGTAATTGCCGTTCTAGAAGAAACAAAACTTACACCATTTATCTTAGTTTGTGATGTGCAAGATTGCAACATGCAAACTAGAGATAGAAAAAGGAGATTAAAGTATTTCATAGAGTTAAATTATTCACGAAATATAAGAAAAAGATCCCGCTAATAAAGCGGGATATTTTATCTGTACAATTTTATTTAAAATGTAACTTATTAGAATAAAGCTCTAACACCTAAGCTAAAAGTATTCCCTAAACCTTGAAAATTGTTACCTCTTACAATTTTACCATAAGATGCTTCAAGATTTAATGTTTGTGTTAATTGGTATTTACCACCAAAACCTAATTGTGTATAATTTTGTTCGAATTCGTTACCCAAATCAATTAAAAAAGCCTGTTGAGCATTTACAAATAATGTAGACTTAGCTGATGGAAAATAACTTAAAAAAGCACTTACAGGTAAAAACAAACTGTTGTTAGCAAAACGCTCACCTATATTAACAGCATCTCCACTTTCTATGGCATCTGTACTAGATTCTCCAAAGTTAAATCCAAAATCGGCTTCTGTAAATATTTGCCAGTCTCCACCACCAAATGTTTTATCGTAGAAAAATTTAGTTTCCCAAAATGTACTTCTTTTATCTAAATATGCAGAAACTGCTTCGTCTTTAAATATTGGTAAGTAAAGAGAACTAGTAATAGAAAAATTAGGCACACTTGCAAAAGGCTGAACTCTTATAGATGGTGCAATAGTTGTAAAACCACTTCTGGAATCTGTACCATTATTATCGAAATCGAAAACACTAAATGCGCTTTGTCCTCCGTAATTATTTGCTCTAACCTGTACAATTAAACCAACGTTAATTCTAGAATTATTACTTACACCTGTATAAATCTCTGTAGTATTAGTGAAAAAATTTTGTCTATCAATATCAAAAGATTCTCCTGTACCTTCTCCTGTACTTTTTGTTTGTGTATAAAGGCTATTAAAAAATTTAATATCCCATTGCCCTTTATTTAATAATTTACTAGGTGTAAATTCTTGAACATTACTTCTTGTAGTTCCTTCATCTTCTTGCGAAAATCCTAAAAAGTTAATCGTTAATATTAACGTTAGTGTTATAATTTTTTTCATTTTTCCTGGTTTTATTTTTTGGTCTTAATTATTATTGTTTATTTATTTTCCAATCGTATTCAAAATATGTTAACTTATAATCAGCAGGTATTTTCTCTTTTCTAATAGTATTAATATATTCTATCTCTGTTTTACCATTCATAGTGAAATCTTCCTTATACCATTCTAAAATTTTAGAACCTTCAACACGCTTCTTTTTAGCATTTACTTTAATAAAATAAGTGCCATTTAGAGCTAATTCAGCTTGCTTTTGCAACTGAGCTTCTAACGTATTTGGCATATAGGCCTTGCTAATTAATGGAGGACAACCAACAGCTCCACATACTAGAACAAAATGATAACGAGGATCTTTAAATTGTGCTCTTAAAAGCTTATGCTCAATATCGTTTAGCACTATACTTTTACCTCCTAAACTGTGTTTTGTTTTATCAAAAAAACCTTTATCATCTAAAGGTGATTTTGATGGATAATTATCTATTAATCCTTTAATTACAGATAAATTATAAGCGTTTATCCAAAAAGCTTGATAGTCTTTAGTATCACTCTTAGTTACACTAATACCATCTGCTGTTTTTAACACTTCATCTAGAGAGCTTCTATCCTTTTTAATAGCATCATAAGCTACTTTTCCGTTTAAAACATTCGCTTTAAAAAAAGCATCTGCTTGCTTAAAAAATGTGTCTAAGTTTTGTGCTTTCGCGGAAAAGCCTCCTAATAAGATTAATGCTACTATTATTATTTTTTTCATATTACTATTTGTTTTAATCCTTAATATAATTCTGAAGAAGTTTCAGATAAAATTCACTTTCAATTTGTTATAACTTTTGCTTCAGTCTTAGAAACTTCTAGAAACTTTCAAAAAAATATTAAAAAAATTCTCGTCTCATTGGCTTAAAAAACCTTACAAAGAGGCCTAATTTATATCTATTCTAAATATCTCTTAAAGATTAAGTTTTTATCTTGTAACACGACCTAGTAAGAATAGAATTAAAAAAACAAACCAAAATATGGAACACGTAGTTATTATAGGAAATGGAATTTCGGGTGTAACTGTTGCCAGACACATTAGAAAAAATTCTGACAAAAAGATCACCATCGTTTCTGCCGAAACCGATTACTTTTTCTCGCGTACTGCATTAATGTACATATATATGGGACACATGAAGTTCGAGCATACGCAACCTTACGAGAATTCGTTTTGGAAAAAAAATCGTATTGAACTTAAAAAAGGTTTTGTAGAAACAGTAGAAACAGCATCTAAAACACTTCGTTTTGCTGGAGGAGACACATTACAATACGATAAATTAGTAATTGCAACTGGTAGTAAACCAAACAAGTTTGGTTGGCCAGGACAAGATTTAGAAGGAGCACAAGGCTTATACAGCAAGCAAGATCTTGATAGTATAGAGCGTAATGCTCCAGACAATAAAACCTGTAAACGTGCAGTAATTGTTGGTGGTGGATTAATTGGTATTGAATTAGCCGAAATGTTAAATTCTAGAAGCATACCAGTTACCTTTTTGGTAAGAGAAGATAGTTTTTGGAATGGTGTTTTACCTAAAGGTGAAAGCGCCATGATTAACAGACATATTAAAAACCACCATATAGATTTACGCTTATCTACTAATTTAAAAGAAATAAAATCTGACGAAAACGGAAAAGTAAAATCTATAGTCATTACAGAAACAGGAGAAGAAATAGAATGTAATGTTGTTGGTTTAACTGCTGGAGTTGCACCTAATATCGATTTTATTAAAACGTCTAATATTGAAACTAATAGAGGTGTTTTAGTTAACAGACAGTTAGAAACAAATATTCCAGACGTTTATGCTATTGGTGATTGTGCAGAGCAACGCGATGGAGGTATTGGACAACGCAGACCAATTGAAGCCGTTTGGTACACTGGGAGAATGATGGGAGAAGTATTAGCACAAACCATATGCGGTAATACTATGGAATACAAGCCAGGTCATTGGTTTAATTCTGCTAAATTTTTAGATATAGAATATCAAACTTACGGTTGGGTATTTGCAAAACCAAGAGAAAATGAAGCACATTTTCATTGGAAACACGACGACGACACAAAATGTATTACTGTATGTTACAGCACAACAGACAATACCTTTTTAGGAATTAACACTTTTGGAATTAGAATGCGACACGAAACATTCGACCGTTGGTTAACCGAAAAACGAGATGTAGATTATGTAATAAAAAATCTAAAAGAAGCCAACTTCGACCCAGAGTTTTACAAGCATTTTGAAAAAGAAATTATAGCAACTTACAATAACCAATTACAAACAGTATAATCCAATAAAATGAGTAATAAAATAGATCACAGTATGTCTTTAGCGTCACCAGATGCTCTAAACATAACTACAAAGCAAAAAATAGCCTTAGCCGCTGGTTTGGTTGGATTATTTATACTAATACTAGCTATCTTTAATGTAGACTTCCCTAATAGAGCTGTTTTTTTAGCAGTATCGCTAGGTCTTATTATTGGCGGTACAGCTGTATATTCTAGAGAAGCCTACCTTACAAAACTAGAAGGTATAAAAAACGATGGTGTTTGGTTTAAATCCATATCCTCACGTGGTGTTTTAGGTTGGGCGTTAGGTATCTTTTTAACCTTATTTTATATTGTACTCTACTTCTATCCTGAGTTTTTAGGCTTGGGTACAAATGGAGCTGAAAACACAGGTTTAGTTGCACTTTTCGATCCTTTAAGTAATCTTTTAAGTGGTAATAATGCCAGCCAATGGTTTGTTTACGGTACATTATATACTGTTGCAATTTTAGCCTTTGGTTATAAATTCATGCTTAAATACAGGCATAACCGCTACCAACAATTACGTACAGGTTCCGTAATGTTTTTTCAAACTGCATTCGCTTTTGTAATTCCAGAATTAATGGCACGTTTAAATTCAGACGACTTTTCATTACCATATAACGACCTTAAAAACATGTGGCCTTTAAATTATTATGCTTTCGATCAATGGAGAGTAGATCAATTTATAAATGCACAAACTGTTGGATTATTTTTCTTAATTCTAGGTATTGTTATGGTTTTTGTAATCTCTCCATATTTAACATACAAATACGGGAAACGTTGGTATTGTTCTTGGGTTTGTGGTTGCGGTGGATTAGCAGAAACAGCTGGAGATTCTTTTAGACAATTAAGCGATAAAGGTGTTAAAGCATGGAAGTTTGAAAGATGGATGATTAACTCTGTCTTAGTATTTTCTATAGTAACAACAGTTGCAGTTATCTCAACATACTTAGGTTACGACTCAGAAAAATACTGGTTTACAAAAGGTGTGTTTTTAATTAGCATTGGTGTATTTTTAACAGTCTTATTTGCTGGAATATTATATTATAAAAGAGAAGAATTAAATAAAAGCGCATTAAGAGGCGCAGTTGGTTACTATATTTTAACTATAGCTTTCTTAATCTTCTTTTCGTTTTTCGACTTAAGTCAAATAAAAATTAATGCTAGTTATTTCTCTTTTGGTTTAAACCAAAACACCTATAATTTCGATAGCGCATTAAGAAGCTTCTACGGTTTTGGAATTGGTTCTATCTTTTCTGGAGTTATTGGCACAGGATTCTATCCTATTTTAGGAAACAGAGCTTGGTGTAGAATGGGTTGTCCAATGGCAACTATTATGGGAATCCAACAACGTTTATTCTCAAAATTTAGAATTACAACAAATGGAGGACAATGTATCTCTTGTGGTAACTGTTCTAACAGTTGCGAAATGGGAATAGATGTACGTGCATACGCTCAAAAAGGAGAAAACATAGTACGTTCTAGTTGTGTAGGTTGTGGTGTTTGTAGCGCTGTTTGCCCTAGAGGTGTATTAAAGTTAGAGAATGATAGTATGGATGGAAGAATTAATCCGACTGAAGTATTATTAGGAAACGACGTTGACTTAATGGACTTATTAAATAAGAACTAAGTTTTTGCTTTTACACACTTTAAATTAAAATGAAAAAAATACTATTTATACTAGTAATGCTTATCTGTTTTAACGCTTTCGCGGAAAAAACCTACTCAAAGACTTACTATAACGATGGTGTGCTAAAAGCCGAAGGTTGGATAGAAAATACTGCTAAAACAGACTATTGGAAATTCTACTACCCAAACGGAAGCCTAAAAAAAGAAGGTTTATTTAATAATAACCTACACACTGGTTTTTGGAGCTTTTATCATGAGAACAATAAGATAGAAGCTCAAGGTACTTTTATTAACAATAAAAAAAGCGGCTTCTGGCAAGAGCATTTTACCAATGGTAACTTAATGCAAGAAGGCATTTATAATAATGGGCTTTTTATTGGTTACTGGAAATTCTATCACTTTAGTGGTAAACTAAAAAAAGAAGGTAACTTTGCAAACGGAAAACCTGTAGCATATTGGGCAAACTATTATAATAATGGTAACCTAAAATCTGAAGGTCATTTTAAAAACGGACAAGAAAATGGTTTTTGGTCTTATTATTTCGAGAATGGTAAGCTAGAAAAAAAAGGCGATTATAAATCTGGAATAGAAACCAACTATTGGAAATTTTACAGAAATAATGGCACTAAAGAAAAAGAAGGTCATTTTGTAAATGGTGCAAAAGCCAATTGGTGGTTGTTTTACGATGCTATGGAAAAAATAAACCATAGATGCCAATTAAAAAACAACCAAAAAAATGGTTATTGTTTAATGTACAAGCATGAAAATCTAGTAGCTGCAAGTAAGTTTTCCGAAGGAAAAAAAATTAAAACGTGGACAGATTTAGCCACTTTTAAGAAAGAAAATAAATTAAGTGATCTTAAATAAATGCCCAAAATAAAAGTCATTATTCCTGCTTATAACGAGCAAGACTCCATTGCAAATGTTATTAGAG
Source organism: uncultured Lacinutrix sp. (assembly GCF_947500605.1). GTDB lineage: Bacteria > Bacteroidota > Bacteroidia > Flavobacteriales > Flavobacteriaceae > Lacinutrix. Next base: position 257,325 of record NZ_CANMSJ010000004.1, read on the forward strand.
ACATTCCAAAAACTGTAGAAGAAGTTATTGTTATAAATAACAACTCTACAGATAATACGGTTATAAATGCTAAAAATGCAGGAGCAACAGTACTTACAGAAAACAATAAAGGTTATGGTTATGCGTGCTTAAAAGGCATGGATTATATTGCTAAACTTAGTGAAAAACCAGATATTATTGTTTTTCTTGATGGTGATTATAGCGATTATCCAGAAGAATTAACAAAACTTACAGCACCAATAATAAATGACAATATAGATTTTGTAATTGGCTCTAGAGTTAAAGAACTTAGAGAAGGTGGCTCAATGACACCGCAACAAGTATTTGGTAATTGGCTAGCTACATTTTTAATGTCACTATTTTTTAACGCCAAATTTACAGACTTAGGTCCTTTTAGAGCAATAAAATACAACAAGTTAGTAGCGCTCAACATGGTAGACAAAACCTATGGTTGGACAGTAGAAATGCAACTAAAAGCCTTAAAACAAAAACTCACCTATATAGAGATACCTGTTAGATACAAACAAAGAATTGGTGTATCTAAAGTATCAGGAACAGTAAAAGGCAGTATATTTGCAGGCTTTAAGATATTAGGATGGATTTTTAAATACAGTTTTAAAAAGTGATTTATTTAAATTTAGTTATTATTATTATTTATTCGGTAGCACTTGTGCTTATTTTCATGTACGCCTTGGCTCAACTGAACCTGCTTGTTAATTACCTTTCTGCACAAAAAAAGAAAGCTAAAACACCTTTTTTAGATTTTAATAATCCAGACAAAGTACCTTACGTTACAATACAATTACCTGTTTTTAACGAAGAATACGTAATGGAGCGCTTACTTAAAAACATTGCGCTTATGGATTATCCTAAAGACAAGCTAGAAATTCAAGTACTAGACGACTCTACAGATAATACAGTAAAAACCACAAGTGCTCAAATTAAAGCATTAGAAAAACAAGGATTGGACATCGTTCATATTTGCAGAACTAATCGCGAAGGTTTTAAAGCTGGTGCTTTAAAAGAAGGTTTAAAAATTGCAAAAGGTGAGTTTATTGCCATTTTCGATGCCGATTTTCTACCTCAAACAGATTGGTTAAAAAAAACTATCCCACATTTTACAGATGATAATATAGGTGTTGTACAAACACGTTGGGGACACATAAATAGAAACTACTCTACGCTAACAAAAATTCAAGCCTTTGCTCTAGACGCACATTTTACTCTAGAACAAGTAGGCAGAAACTCTAAAGGTCATTTTATTAATTTTAATGGTACAGCAGGTGTTTGGCGCAAAGAATGCATTTTAGATGCAGGAAACTGGGAAGGAGATACATTAACCGAAGACTTAGATTTAAGTTACAGAGCACAACTTAAAAACTGGAAATTCGAGTATCTTGAAGATGTTGTAACTCCTGCCGAATTACCAGTGGTTATTAGTGCTGCACGCTCTCAACAATTCCGTTGGAATAAAGGTGGTGCAGAAAATTTTAGAAAAATGATGTGGAGAGTCTTGAAAAGCAAGAATATTTCTCCAAAAACAAAATTACACGGTGTATTACATTTGCTAAACAGCACCATGTTTTTAAACGTACTTATTGTTGGTATTCTAAGTATCCCAATGCTATATATTAAAAATGAATATGCACACTTAAAACCATACTTTTATGTTATGAGTTTCTTTGTAATAAGCACCATCATTTTCTTTGTTTGCTATTGGCACATGTACAAACGCTCTTATGGCGGTGGGTTTAAAAACTTTATAAAATATATTGGCATGTTTTTTACCTTTTTCTCTATTGCAATGGGCTTTAGTTTACACAACTCCATAGCTGTTATAGAAGGACATATTGGAAAACGTAGTGAATTTGTGCGTACACCTAAATTTAACATCAAGACACTTAAAGATAGCTGGAAAGGCAACAAATATCTAAAAAAGAACATCTCAATAAATGTTATTTTCGAAGGTCTATTAATGCTTTATTTCGCATTTGGAATGTACAGTGCATTTATTGTTGGAGATCAAGGTGGCGATTTTGGTTTATTCCCTTTCCATCTTATGCTTTTTATTGGTTTTGGCTTTGTGTTTTTTAAATCGTTGACATCTAAAGCTTAATTTTATTTTGGGAGTTTACAGATAAAAAATCTGCACCACGCTTTCCGCTATATCTTTTTTGCTTTTAGTGGCAAAAAAGGATGCCGCATCAATCGTTAACGCACATACCAATGTTCAGCTCTTAAATTAAAAACGTAGCTTTAACCGTGTTTAATTCAATTCTATTTAAAACAAAAAAACTACCGCTATTATTAGTCTTAATAAGCGCAGTACTTTATAGTCTTTTTGCTTATAATTTAGAACGCACAGCACACCTTAAACTTATAGTCTTATATACTGCCTTATTCTTTATATTTTATAAACTTGTACAGCTAAACAAAGATAATTTTAAGTTTTTAGCACTTGCAGCTTTTATATTTAGAGCACTATTTATACTAGCAATTCCTAATCTTTCTCAAGACTTTTATAGATTTATTTGGGATGGACGCATTATTCTAGAAGGCCTTAATCCCTACCTCTATACTCCAGAATTATTTATAACAAATAATCAATTTCCAATTGCGCAAGCTGAAGAGTTATATGCTGGCATGGGAGCATTAAACGGAAGTCATTTTACAAACTATCCTCCAATAAATCAGTTGTGTTTTATTATCGCTGGTATTTTCGCCAATAAAAGTATTGTTGGAGCTGCTATGGTTTTAAGATTACTAATTATTGCTGCAGATTTTGGAACACTCTATTTTGGTAAAAAACTATTAGAAAAACTAAACCTTCCCGTTCACAATATTTTCTGGTTTATACTTAATCCGTTTATAATAATTGAGCTTACAGGTAACTTACATTTTGAAGGTGTAATGGTCTTTTTTCTTGTCTGGAGTTTATACTTATTACATTGCAATAAATGGAAATGGGCTGCTGTTGTTTTTGCTCTATCAATTACAACTAAACTAGTTCCGCTTATGTTTCTACCTTTATTCTTTTGGTGGTTTTCGAAGCGAAACACAACAACAAACCAAACAGAATTATCTCTTAATAATATCAAAGACAAAAAGCAAGTTCCCATTTTCGAAGGCATTACAAAATTAGTCGCTTTTTACTCCATTATAATACTTACAACACTGCTCCTTTTTACTCCATTTTTCTCGACTCAATTTATAAATAACTACAGTAAAACTGTTGGTTTATGGTTTGGTAATTTCGAGTTTAATGCAAGTATTTATTACATTGCTAGAGAAATTGGTTACCGGTTTAGAGGTTATAACGAGATTGCTATAATTGGCAAAGCACTTCCTGTTATTACAGTTTTATATATTCTGTTTTTATCTTTTTTTAGAAAAAAAATAGATACAAAAAAACTAATTACTGCAATGCTTTTTAGTTTTACTGTATACTTATTTTTAAGTACAACGGTGCATCCTTGGTATATTGCAACCATTCTAATTTTAAGCGTATTTACTAATTATAAGTTTCCTTTAATATGGAGTTTTATTGTTATAATTAGTTATCTCGCGTATGCAAATGCAGATAACACCGAGAATTTATGGGTTATTGGCTTGGAATACATGGTCGTTTTTAGCGTCTTTATTTGGGAAGTTTTTATAACAAAAAAAAGACTACCAAAAGGCAGTCTTTAATTTAACTTAAGATTTAAAATCTATTACTTTTTAATTTTTTCTAATTTTGTAATTGTTAGAATTTCAGTTTCACTTTCAAAACCATCTTCATCTTCTTCTGTTTCAATTACAATTGTATAAGTTACTTTCATGTTAGTACCAATTAATGCTTCAGATTTTAAATCGAATGCTTTTAAAATATCTGCATTAACATTTTGAAACGTTATTGTACTTTCGTCTTCATCGTCGTTAGTAAAAATAAAATTATATCCGTAATCTTCAGCACCATCGAAAATAGCTGAGATTGTTTGCTCTTCTTGAACTATAGAAACTCTTTTAGTTTCACCTTTAAAACTTGATAGCGTTAACATAAAAAAAGCTACCATTACTACTTGTACTATATTTTTTGACTTCATTTTGAATAGTTTAATTGTTATTTAAAAATCTTTGATAACTATACTTTACTTCTAGTAAAACACCGTAATCTCTTGCCTAAAATAGTGGTATAATATGTTCGCTTTTTATCGTTTTAATGTTATTAAAATAGTTCTATTTTTAAAAATCGTCATCGCTTTCATCCATTTCTGGATCTTGCACAGCTTCTGGATCGTTATCATCGAAGTCTTCGTAATCGTCCTCGTCGTAATTATCCATAGTAACTTCTAACTTTGCACTTACTTTTACCAAGTATTTTGTGTCTTCGGTAATAAGCTCTACAGCTTCAATTAACTCATTTTTTGCATTCTTAAAAGAGACTACATCGCGATCATCATAACCATCAGGAAACTTTTCGACTAACATTGCCAAAATTTCTGGAGTTAATTTTTTAAAGTCTACTATAACCCTCTTTAAATGTTCGTGTCTGTTTTTCATTACTTATTATTTTTAATTCCGCTTTAGCGAAACCGTCATCTTATTTTATATAAAAATACTATTTACTATTATCAATTCTCACAACATTGTAAAAATCTTTTCGTCTATCCTTTAAGTTTTTAACTGCACCAAAAGAATGCAATTCTCTTAGCAAACTTAAATCTACGTCTGCAACTAAAATCATCTCTGTATTTGTAGTTGCTTCGGCCTTAATTCCATTACTTGGAAACGAAAAGTCGCATGGTGTAAATACGGCAGATTGCGCGTATTGGATGTCCATGTTATTTACATTTGGTAAATTACCTACACTTCCTGCAATGGCAACATAACACTCATTCTCTATGGCTCTTGCCTGTGCACATAAACGCACACGAGAGTAACCATTTTGAGTATCTGTTAAAAACGGAACGAAAAGAATATCCATACCTTCGTCTGAAAGTAATCGAGACAACTCTGGAAACTCCGAATCGTAACAAATTAGTATCCCTATTTTACCTGCATCTGTCTCAAACGTTTGTAACTTATTTCCACGCTGCATTCCCCAAACTTTAGCTTCGTCTGGTGTAACATGTATTTTTTCGTAACGTTCTAAACTTCCATCTCTACGACATAAATAACCTACGTTAAAAAGGTTATCGTTTATTAATTCTGGCATACTACCAGTAATAATATTAATGTTGTAAGAAATAGACAATTGCTGCATTCTCTCTACAATTACCTTAGTATATTTCGCTAATTCTCTAATAGCATCTGGCTCGTGTAAATGGTTATACTTAGCCATAAGCGGTGCATTAAAAAACTCTGGAAATAGTGCAAAATCCGATCTGTATGCCGCAACACTATCTACAAAATACTCTACCTGTTGCATTAGCTCTTCTAAGCTATTGTAGGTACGCATTTGCCATTGTATTAAACCTAATCTAACAACAGTTTTTACTGTACTTGCCTTCTTATTTTGCTTAACATAATAAACATTATCCCACTCCATTAAAACAGCATATTCGTTTGATGCTGTATCACCTTCTAAATAACCTTTTATAATTCTTAAAGGATGGAAGTCGTTAGAAATTTGAAAGTTTAAAACTGGATCATGAATTTCTTTACGCTTAACCTTTTCTATATATTCCTTCGGCGTAAGCTCACTTTGAAACTTATGATAGTTTGGCATTCTACCTCCAAAAACAATTCCTTTTAAGTTTAATTCTTCGCAAACTTCTTTTCTATAATCGTATAAACGTCTACCTAAACGCAAACCTCTATATTCTGGCTTAATAAAAACATCTATTCCATAAAGCACATCACCATCTGGATCGTGGTTTTTAAATTTATCGCCTTCAATAATATCGGCATAGGTGTGGTTGTCTTCAATCTTATCGTAATCTACAACAAGAGACAAAGCACAACCAGCCAATTTTCCATCGATTTTTATAACTACTTGTCCTTTTGGGAAAATAGTAGTTAAGCGAGCGATGTGATCTTTCTTCCAAAAAGAATCAAGTACACCACCATAAGACTCAAGTGTTGCCGATTTTAATTCCTCAAAATCGTCAACAGTTAAGTACTTTAATTCGATATTTTCTATTTTATGCTCTTCCATTACTCACCTAAAAGGTATGCAAATATTAAAGGTGCAACAATTGTAGCATCACTTTCTATTATAAATTTCGGAGTATCTATATCTAGTTTTCCCCAAGTAATTTTCTCGTTTGGCACTGCTCCAGAATACGAACCGTAACTTGTTGTAGAGTCACTTATTTGACAGAAATAACTCCAAAATGGTGTTTCTGGACGCTCCATATCTTGGTATAACATTGGTACTACACAAATAGGGAAATCTCCTGCAATTCCGCCTCCAATTTGAAAGAAACCAATTCCTTTAGATGAATTATCCGTATACCAATCTGCTAAAAATGTCATGTACTCAATACCAGATTTTACAGTACTAGCTTTAAGTTCGCCTTTAAGTACGTAGCTTGCAAAAATATTACCCATTGTACTGTCTTCCCAACCTGGGCAAACAATAGGTAAGTTTTTTTCTGCTGCAGCATACATCCACGAATCTTTTAAATCTATTTCGTAGTATTCTTCTAAAACACCAGATAATAACATTTTATACATGTATTCATGTGGTAAAAAACGCTCACCAGCAGCTTCTGCATCTTTCCAGATTTTTACAATATGCTTTTGTAATCTTCTAAATGCTTCTTCCTCTGGAATACAAGTATCTGTAACACGGTTTAAACCTTTTTCAAGTAAATCCCACTCATCTTGAGGTGTTAAATCGCGATAGTTGGGTACACGCTTGTAATGTGAGTGCGCAACTAAATTCATGATGTCTTCCTCAAGGTTTGCACCTGTACAAGAGATAATTTGCACTTTGTCTTGTCTAATCATTTCGGCAAAACTTTTACCAAGTTCTGCAGTACTCATAGCTCCTGCAAGCGACACTAACATTTTTGCACCACTTTCTAGTTGTGCTTCGTAGCCTTTTGCTGCATCAACCAAAGCTGCTGCATTAAAGTGTAAATAATGTTTTTCTATAAACTGTGAAATTGGTCCTTTAGTACTCATCGTCTTCGTTGTATTTGGCACTGTTATTTTTTTCTTTTAAAGTAGTGAATTCATTTTCATAATCGTCTTCGGCATCTTCTTTTTCAAATTTGTAGCTCAACATTTTGTAGTACAATTTAGCTGCTAAAAAATCTGAAGATTTTTCATCTTTATTAGGGCATAATTCTACAATATCAAATCCTACAACATTTTTCTCCTCGAAAACCTGCTTTAAATATTCTAAAGTTTCGTACCATAATAATCCGCCTGGCTCTGGTGTTCCAGTACTTGGCATAATTGAAGGATCGAAAACATCTAAATCTATAGTAATAAAAATATTTTCTGTCATCTGGTCTATTGAAGAGTCCACCCAAGTATCATCGATAGCCATTTCATGAGCAAAATACGTTTTTTCTTTGTCCATAACCGTAGTCTCTATAACATCCATAGAGCGAATACCAACTTGTATTAAGTTTGTAGTCTGGCTAGCTTCGTAAACTGCACAAGCGTGGTTACATTTAGAGCCTTCGTATTCTTTACGCAAATCTGCATGCGCATCTAATTGCAACACAGTAAGATTTGTATACATTTCGTTAAAAGCACGAATAGTACCTATAGAAATTGAATGTTCACCTCCAAAAACAGTAACAAACTTATTCTTTTTTATGTAGCTTTTTGTCGCCTTATGTACTGCTTCTACCATTGCTTCTGGAGAAGAGTTCTCAGTTACAGCATCTGCAAGATAAACACCTTGCTTGTAAACTTCTGTTTCTGTTTCAATATCGTAAAGCTCCATATTTTCTGATGCATTTAAAAATGCTTCAGGACCTTTATCTGCTCCTTTTTGCCAAGTACTAGTACCATCGTAAGGCACAGGAATTAATACGATTTTTGCTGTTTCAAGTTTCGAAAACTCTTCCGAAATACCTGCATAAGTTTTACTTTGCATAACCTAAAATTTTAAGTAAGTCTTCACTTTTTTGTTGTTCACTAAATAGTTTTGTTGTTATATTTCCGTCTTCATCCTTATCTATTAAAATGTGTTTTGGCGACGGTATTAAGCAGTGTTGCAAACCTCCAAAACCACCTATAGTTTCTTGGTATGCACCTGTGTTAAAAAAGCCAATATATAATGGTTTTTCTTTGTTATATTTTGGTAAATAAATAGCATTCATATGCTGTTCACTATTGTAATAATCGTCACTATCGCAAGTTAAACCACCAAGTAAAACACGCTCGTAACTAGATTCCCATCTGTTAAGAGGTAGCATTACAAAACGCTTGTTAATAGCCCAAGTATCTGGTAAAGTTGTGATAAAAGAAGAATTTATCATGTTCCATTTCTCACGATCATTTTGTTGTTTTTGGTAAAGAATCTCGTAAATAGCTCCTCCACTTTCTCCAACTGTAAAGCTTCCAAACTCTGTAAAAATATTTGGTACGTCTACACCTTCTTCTTCACAAGTTGTTTTAATTTGATTTACAATTTCGTCTACTAAATACTCATAATCGAAATCGAATACTAATGAGTTTTTAATAGGAAATCCGCCTCCAATATTTAAGCTATCTAAGCTTGGGCAAATTTTCTTTAAGCTTGTATAAACCTTTAAACATTTCTGTAATTCGTTCCAGTAATAGGCGTTATCGCGAATTCCTGTATTAATAAAGAAGTGTAACATTTTAAGGTTTACTTTTTTATTATCCTGAATTTGATTCTTGTAAAAAGGCACAATATTCTTATATCCAATTCCTAGACGTGACGTGTAAAACTCGAATTTTGGTTCTTCTTCTGATGCTATACGAATGCCAATATTATACTTTCCTTTTACTTCTTCAGACAATAAATCGATTTCCTCATAATTATCTATTATTGGAATACAGTTTTTTTGTCCGCCGTTTATCAACCTTGCAATGTTTGTTATGTATTGCTCACGTTTAAAACCATTACTTATTATAAAAGTATCGTTATTTATTTTGCCTTCAGCCTTAAGGTTTTCTACAATGTCAATATCGAAAGCAGATGATGTTTCAATATGAATATCATTTTTTAAAGCTTCGTTTAAAATATGTTTAAAGTGTGAACTCTTAGTACAGTAGCAATAGTTATAATTACCTTTATAATTATGCTTTTCTATTGCGTTTGCAAACCATTGTTTTGCACGCTGAATGTTATTAGATATTTGTGGTAAATAAGTGAATTTTAAAGGTCCACCGTATTCTTCTACTAATTTCATAAGGTCTATACCATGAAATTGTAGTTGGTTTTTTTCTAGTTTGAACTCCTCTTGTGGGAAATCGAAAGTTTGATTGATTAAATCAATATATTTAGTATTCATTATTATTTAATAAAAATGTTAAAATTGAAAACAATTAAAAAAAAGGCTGAAATTTAGTTCAGTTTAAATAATAGTGAAGAATTCAGACTTGTATAATTAGGTCTGTTGTAGGCACAAAGCCATAATTGTGCTGGCTAGCAACAATTGTAGTTAAAGCGGAAGTTAGCTCTAAAATTCGGTTGCTTAATCGATAAGCTGCTTTTGAAAATGACTTCCTAATGCCCAAAAGCCCGAACGTATAAACATGGTTCAATTTGTTCAGCTATAATACTTACCAAAAAGCAAGTGTTATTTTTGTCGTGACAAATGAAATACTTTTTTTTGAATTACAATGAAAAAAGTTATTATTTTTTATAATTTTTATAAAATCATTTCAAGCAAACCTAAAACACTAATATTCTTCACGTTAACACAATCTAAAATCATCTATTATTTATCTATATTCTGGATTTTCGAAAGCCCAATGTGTACCATCATCCCATTCTTCTCTAGAATTTCCATAATTATCATATCCATTATTTGCTTTCATCATTTTGGCTAAATGCAGTAAATTATATGTCATAAATGTGGTATTTCTATTTGTAAAATCAGAATCGAAACCAACTGGAGATTTTAATTTCTCTCCTCCAAATTCTGTATCACCATAACTTGGTCCAGGACCTACTTTGCCTATCCAACCAGAATCTGCTTGTGGCGGTATAGAATAACCTACATGTTGCATAGCATAAAGTATTCCCATGGCGCAATGTTTAACACCATCTTCGTTACCGGTTACCATACAACCTCCTACTTTACCGTAAAATATGTATTGTCCTTTATCATTAGTTTGAGAACTCATTGCATACAAACGCTCTATTAATTTTTGAGCTTCTGAAGATTTCTCTCCCAACCAAATTGGAGTTCCAACTATAAGTACATCTGCAGCCATTACTTTTTCAAAAATACCTGGCCAACTATCTTTATCGAAACCGTGCTCTGTCATGTCCGGATAAACTCCTGTTGCAACATCCTCGTCTATTAATCGAATAGTTTCGAAAGCAACATTCTCTTTTTTTAAAATGCTTTGAGATACTTTCATTAAAGTATCTGTATGACTTTTTTGAGGTGATTTTTTTAGCGTACAATTTATGTACAATACTGAAAGATTTGAAAATTTCATAGTCCTGTTTTTAAGTTAAGAAAGCACTATTTTTTAGTACTAAACCCAGTAAAAGGTTTTTGAATGCAATCTTAAACTACATAAAAATGATGACTTTTATATACTCTTATCATTTTAATACTAATTCTTAAGACAGTTTTAACTTATTGTTTTACAATTATTAACATAATTTTTTAATCTTTATTGACGTAATAGTAGTTTACATCATCATTAACATTTGCACTTCCTGCTCTGTTAATATTTTCCAGTTACCTCTTGGAATATCTTTTTTAGTTAAGTGTGCTATTTGCACGCAATCTATTCTTACTAATTCATGTTTAAAATAATCGAATATGGTATGTAAAACAGTATTACCTGTATTCTTAATTTTTATACCTATTTCGTTTTTCTTATCGTTTACATAGTCAATTTCTTCAACAGTAATTAACTTTCCTTCAATACGAATACCGTCGCGAATTTTCTTTAAATCGTCTAGTTTTAAATTACTATCTAATTCTAAATGAAATAAACGCTCAACACCTTTATTAGAGCTTGTAAAACGAGACACAACTTTAGCATCGTTTGTAAACAATAATAAACCAGTAGAGTTTCTTCCTAAACGGCCTATTGGCTTTATGCGAGATGGCGTAGCATTAGCCACAAGATCCATAACTGTTCTACCTTTATGCTCACTTGTAGTGGTTGCAAAACCTTTTGGTTTATTTAATAGAACGTAAGCTTTTTTCTCAGGAGTTATTCTTGCTCCATCGTAACGCACCTCGTCATCAATCTTCACTTTATAGCCCATTTCTACGACTACCTTCCCATTTACACTAACTAAACCGGTTGCGATGTGCACATCTGCATCACGACGTGAACAAACACCTGAATTAGCGATATATTTATTTAAACGAATCTCGTCTGAAACAGCACCTTTTTTAGGCTGAACTGCTTTTTTCCCTTTAGAGTTCGAGTTATTTATTCCAGTATTATCTTTTCCTGAATTATTTTTGTAAGCTTTCCTTCCTCCATTTGGAGCAGATTTTCCTTGTCTTTGTCCGCCTTGTTTACTCATTGCTTCTAATTTTATTCTCAACTATTTTTGAGGGTGCAAAGATAGTTTATAATTTAACATCTACTATACTTAATTAATGCTTTGTTTAATTAACCCTTTAGTATAACTTATTGATTTCTAAACACAAAACAACACTTTAGTTTACCTGTATAAATAAAGTGAGTAATTAATCTTTATATTCTACAGTAGATTGTCTTTCTCTATTTACTGTAAGTTTTGTTATATCTGGGCGAGAATAGTGACCAACTGGATCAAAATTTTGACGCTCCTCATACACACGATTAAAATCTATTTCTTGAATTATTAATCCTTCTTTATGCAATACTGGCTCTACAATCCACTCTCCATCTGGTCCAGCTATACAACTGCCTCCATTTGCTAATATATCTGGACATTTTTCTAATACTTTATCAAGATGAACCATGTCTTCGGGAAACATTTCCTTGGTCATTAAACTAGAAACAGAAACTACAAAAGAACGAGATTCTCTTGCTATAAAACGTGTTATATCTTTTGTATTGTGGTCGCTTCCGGGCCAAACTGCAATATGCAGGTTTTCTCCCAAACCATACAAAGCGGTTCTTGGTAAAGGCATCCAGTTTTCCCAACAATTAAGTCCGCCAACTGTAAACTGTTTTAAACTATGCACCTGCAATCCATTACCATCTCCAGGAGACCATGTTAATCTTTCGTCATAGGTAGGTTGAAGTTTTCTATGTACCGATTTTATTTCACCTAATGCATTAATATAAACAAGTGAAGCATATATTGAATGTCCTCCTCTATTTTTTGCACGCTCCATAATACCTATATATACAGCAATATTATGCGCTTTCGCTAATTTACATATAGCGTCAAGCTCGCCTGCTTCTATTTGAATAGAATTTTTTACATATTCTGCATGTAACTCCTTATTTACTTTAGTATCCCATTCTGCACCACCTGTTAAAGCTACCCAAAACGGATATCCTGGTACTAACGCCTCTCCAAAAACAATAAGTTCGCAACCATTTTTACCTGCTTCAATTATAGAGTGTTCTACTTTTTTTAGTGTTTCAATTTTATTCAATAACACAGGAGAAATTTGTGCCATTGCAATTTTTAAAGTGCTTTCCATTATAAAATACGATTTAAAACTAAATTAACATCAATTAGTAAAATACCAAATACACCAGCCACAATAATAACTTTCAATATATTATGCAAAATAACATAATGTGTTTTTGTTGTTGATTTCCAAAGAAAAATTAAGAAAATAATAAGTAAAGCTATAGCTAAATAAAAGTAATATGTCATGTTACCAATTTCGAATTTGGTAATTAACAGGTATAGCGGAATTAGTGTTAAGACAATTAAAAAAGTAATCATTTTTTTAGACGTCTTTTCACCATATACCACAGGAATGGTTCTGTAATTTAACGCCAAATCTCCTTTCATATTTTCTAAATCTTTTGCTAACTCCCTAATAGCAATAATTAAAAATAAAAAAGAGGCATGAACAAAAATAACTGTATCAAAATTTTTGTAATAGATAAAAATAGCGAAAAACGGAGCTATAGTTAAAAGCGCTGATACAATATTACCAACTATGGGCATTTTTTTTAATTTGTGAGAGTAAAACCAAATCGCAAAGATATAAGCCGAAAAGAATAACACAGGATTAAACGACACGTAACTTGCCATAACAATTGCCGAAAAGTTTAAGATGAAATAAAACGACAATTTGGTGTTTTGACTTACCAATTTATCTAACATGGTTTTGTTAGGCCTATTGATTAAATCTTTTTCGGAATCGTAAAAATTATTAATTATATAACCTGCCGCAACAACAGCAGCCGAAGCCAATACAAGCATTAATAAATTTAAATCTAACAATACCTTTTTAACAGGAATATTGTGTGCGAATATGTAAACAGATGTTAGATATTGCGCAATTACTATAACGAGAATATTATAACCACGAACAACGGAAAACAAACTAAAGAACTTGAGTAGAATGTGTTTCTGCTTTCTAGTGAACATAAACTTTTATCGATAATTTTATGTGATATTGGGTATTCTCTTAACTTCTAGGTCCTACAAAAATTATAGTCTAAAAGTTATACACTACTTCAAGCTTATAATCTTTAAGAGATTCTTCAGCCTTTATAATATCTTGAGTAAAGCCTAAAATATAACCACCACCTCCAGAACCGCAAAGTTTAAGGTAATAATCGTTAGTATCTATACCTTTTTTCCAAAGCTCATGAAACTGAGTTGGAATCATTGGTTTAAAATTGTTAAGTACCACTTTAGACAATTGCTTAGTGTTACTAAAAAGAGACTTTATATCTCCTTTTAAAAAATCTTCAACACAAGCATCTGTATGCTTAATAAATTGTGTTTTTAGCATATTACGAAAACCTTCCTGTTTCATATTTTCCATAAAAATGCTAACCATTGGAGCAGTTTCTCCTGTAATACCACTATCTAATAAAAATACGGCACCTTTTCCAGATGTACTTTGTGTAGGTATTCCTGTAGCCTCAATATTATCTTTAGAATTAATAAGTATTGGCAAGCTTAAATAACTATTTAAAGGATCTAATCCAGAAGATTTACCGTGAAAAAAAGATTCCATTTCCGAGAAAACAGCTTTTAATTGTAGTAATTTCTCTCTCGTTAAATTTTCTAGAACTGTAATTTTATTAAGTGCATACTTATCATAAATAGCAGCTACTAAAGCACCACTACTCCCAACACCGTATCCTTGAGGTATTGACGAATCGAAATACATTCCATCAGCTACATCAGCCTTTAGTTTCTCAATTTCAAAAATCACAAAATCTTCACTTATGTTGTCTAAATATGCAGCAAATTTTATTAAGCTTTCATTAGATTTCTTGGCTTCTTCATTAGGATTTTCATCCGTCTTTAAAGCGCCATTATAAAAATTATATGGTATTGATAATCCTTTAGAATCTTTAATGATTCCATATTCTCCGAAAAGTAGGATTTTTGAGTAGAAAAGTGGACCTTTCATATGTTATTTAAGTTCTTGGTTTTAAAGTTACAATTGTTTTGCACCAAAACCAATTCTATCGCAAATATAATGACCGTTTTGACAATATGCAACTAACTCTGTTTTAATGAACTCAATAATTGCTTTAGTTTCATTCTCTGGATACAAAATATGAACATTTGCTCCTGCATCTAAGGTAAAACTAATATGCAAGCCTGTTTCTTTTCTAAAACTCCATATTTTATTAATTATTTCGAGAGTATTTGGTTTCATTAGTATAAAATAAGGCATACTCGTCATCATCATAGCATGAAGCGTTAGTGCTTCGCTTTCAACTAAAGCAATAAAAGCGTCTAAATCTCCCGATTCTAGAATAGTTTTAATTTTTGTTATATTCTCATCTGCTTGACTAAAACGTTCTTGAGCAAAAGGATGCCCATGCATTAAACCATGTCCAACCGTACTGCTTACTTGTTTTTCTCCTTTATCGACTAATAAAATTGTGTCTTGATAATTTTTAAAATTCTCATGAACTTTATAAGGGTATTTTACACCAAATAAATCGCTACTACCTTCAATATCAACATGCTTTCCCCAAACAACCAAATCGCCTTCTAGACTTCTACAAGCACTTCCTGAACCTAATCTTGCTAAAAATGAAGCTTTCTGAATAAAGTCGGCATCTGTTATCTCAGGATTTAACTCTTTTTCAATACTCATTAAACATAAAGCTAATGCACTCATTCCTGATGCAGAAGATGCAATACCAGAACTGTGTGGAAAAGTATTTTCTGTTTCAATTTTAAAATCAAACTCTTTTAAAAAAGGCAAGTACTGTTCAATTCTTGTAAAAAAAGTAGTGATTTTTGGTTCAAAATCAGGTTTGTGAACTTTATCTAAAAACACTTGAAAAGAGAAGTTTTCACTATCTTTTTCTCTTTTAGAATACGTTAACGTCGTTATTGTTTTACAAGCATCCAACGTAAAACTAATAGATTGATTCTCTGGAATTTGATTTTCTTTCTTTCCCCAATATTTTACCAAAGCAATATTACTTGGAGAAGACCAAGAAGTTGTACCATTAATCTCTTTTTTTGACAAATTTGTAGGAATAAACTTATTTATAGGCATGCGAAAATGAATTTCCACAAATATAGTTTTTAATTCTATTTAAAAATCTCTATTTTGCCGTCATAACATACATTCATTCGGTTTAGTGATGTTTATCGATGAAATTTTACATAAAATCTAAAATTTTGATTGTCTGTTAGATTAATTAATTCTTAGCAAAATAAACTAACATTAGCTTTTAGAGATCCCTTAAATTCTCTCAACTCGAAGCTTTAACAACCCTACATACAGGGTAAAACTATAATGGATAAAAAACAAAGAATTATTCTTACAATGCTAGAATTAGTAGTTGAACAAGGTGTAAATGCAACACCTATGTCTCAAGTTGCTAAAGAAGCTGGTGTGGCAGTTGGAACTATTTATCACTACTTTAAAAACAAAGAACAAATTATTGAAGAAATTTACTCGATGATTTGTCAGGATTTTGGCGTTGTATTAATGGCTAACGTCCCAGAAGAAGATGTAAAAAAGCAATTTGAAACTATGTGGATTAACCTATACAACTACTTTGTAGGAAACCCTTTAGCTTTTAAATTTATAGAATTTGTTGGAGTACCTCCAATTATCACATCAGAAATTAGAACAAAAAATATTCCTCATTTTATTCATATTAGAGACTTCTTCTTAGCCGCAATATTAAGTAAAGATCTTAGAGATGTAAACTTAAGATTGATAATGCAAATGGTTTTTGGAAATGTAATTTCTGCAAGTAGACTTAAATTTAAAGACGAACTAGAAATGACAAACAAACAGATTAAAGATGCTGTAGAAATGTCTTGGGATTCCATAAAAAATCCAGAAAAATATTAAGCAAGCTTTAACAATTTGCTAATTGTATTATAATTTCTTGAAGTAGCATTTACTTTAAGCTTTTTCTCAATGCTAGCCATATTAAATTTTGTGCGACCATAACCTACTGAAGAGTAGAAATAAAGGCAATCATTAACAATTGAGACTGTTTCATTTTCAATTGTAATTGCATGCACTTCTTTAACAAGGCTAGCATCTGGAACTTGATCTAATAGAATAAAATAGCTTTTAACTTTTATCTCTTCTGAAAAAACACAAGAATCAAAAATAAATTGGAGCTCTTGTTTTGTTTTTACTAATACAGGTACATTGAAACCAAAATGAGACTTAATAGCCTTGCTAATACTATCTTCTAAAGCTTTAGTGTTGTTTTCTGAAGACTGAAACACCACATTACCACTTTGTATATAAGTTGTCACATCTTTAAAACCAATACCACTTAATACATCGCGTAAATCTGCCATTGGTACTTTTTTATGACCACCAACATTTATTCCTCTTATTAACGCAATGTATGTTTTCATTTTTTAAAAATATTTTGAGATACAATATAGGCACCTGTCCATGCATTTTGAAAATTAAATCCACCAGTAACTGCATCAATATTTAAAACCTCTCCAACAAAATATAAGTTCTCATGTAACTTACTTTCAAAAGTCTTGAAATTTACTTCTTTTAAATTTACACCACCGGCAGTAACAAATTCTTCTTTAAATGTACTTTTACCATCAACATTAAAAATGGCCTCTGTAAGTTGTTTTGCTAAATTTTCTATTTGCACTTTTGTACAATCTGCCCATCGTGTTTCTATGTCTATTTGAGAAGCTAGTACTAACTGATACCACAAACGTTTTGGCAAATCGAATTGCGTATAGTTTATCACTTTCTTTTTATTAAGCTCTTTCTTAATTTCATTTAATTGTGATATTGCAATATTATAATCTGTATTTATAAAATTAACTTCAACAGAAAACTTGTACGCTCTTTTCGCTAACTCTAAAGCTCCAAATGCAGACAATTTTAAAATAGAAGGTGCACTCATTCCCCAATGCGTGATAAGTAATGGTCCATCAGATTCTAAATTTGAATCCACAACTTTAACGTTTACATTTTTAGCAACAACACCAGGAATATCGTTTATACGATCGTCTTTTATATTGAAAGTAAAAAGAGATGGTACCGGAGGAGTTACTGTATGTCCTAAATCCTCTAATACATTCCATATTTTAGGATTACTTCCTGTAGCTACAATCAACTTTTTACAAGTAAAAACATTTGTTTTGGTGCTAACTACCCAACTATCTTCTTTATGCTCTAAACTTATTACTGGATCACTTTTAAGCACCTCAACATTATGTTTATTAGCTTCAGAAATGAAACAATCTATAATAGTCTGAGAACTATTAGAAACAGGAAACATACGCCCATCTTCTTCTATTTTAAGCTCTACACCACGCTCTTCGAACCAAGCGATTGTATCACCAGTCATAAACGTATGAAAAGGGCCTAATAATTCTTTTTCTCCTCTTGGATAATTAGCTACTAACTCTTGAGGAATAAACTCTGCATGTGTAACATTACATCGTCCGCCTCCTGAAACCTTAACTTTAGTTAACACCTCTTTTCCACGTTCTAAAATGGTTACTTTAGCATCTGGATTTTGTTCTGCTATATTTATTGCAGCAAAAAAACCAGAAGCACCTCCTCCTACTATTATTACGTCTTTTTCTATCATAATCTATCTGGAAAATCGCCAATAATAGCATTTACATTATACGATTTCATTCTTTTAATTGCTTGTGGTGTATTAACCGTCCAAGTATTTATTTTATAACCTTGCTCTTGTGCTTTTTGCACATTATTTTTACTTAATAACGAGAAATTAGGATGTATTGCAACTGCCTTAATTGTTTTAGCAAAATCTATAGCCTCATCAAGGTTTGCTTTGGTAAGTACTCCCAAAGGAATAGCGTTATCACTATTATAAACGTCTATTAATTCTTTATTTTGAAAACTTGATACTATAAAATTTGAATATTCCCAACCTGAATTTTTAATATAATTATTAATAACTGCAACTGTTTCTAAAGCCGTATTCCTACCTTTTAATTCGATATTAACAATACATTTTCTATCGATTAAATCTAAGATTTCTTTTAGTGTTGGTATTTTAAAATGCTCTAAAATATTTAATGCCTTTAGTTCTAAAAGCGTAAAAGTTGAAACCTCTCCTGTTCCATCCGTTAGCCTATCTACTGTAAAATCATGAAAAACAATTAGCTCTCCAGATTTACATTTATGCACATCTATTTCTATTCCATCTACTCCTAGCTCGATTGCTTTTAAAATAGATTCTGTAGTGTTTTCTGCAACATATCCTTTTGCTCCTCTATGTCCAAATTTTAAAACTGTCGCCATTTTAGTACTAATTTATGATTTAATTTATAATTTTGGCTCGATATATGCGCTACAAATATAAATTACAATTTATGACATTTACATTAAAACCGTTATTCATTTTAAGTTTACTTTTCTTTTCTTGCAACACTGGCAACCTAGAGATTTTGGCAGACATTGATGGTTCTTTAGAGGAAGTTTCGGCTATAGCCATAACAAACAACTCTGGTTTATATTGGGTAATTGAAGACGCAGGAAATAGCAATAATTTATACGCTCTTAATAGTAAAGGTAATATTGAAAGAAACATTACTATTACCAACGCTAAAAATAAAGATTGGGAAGATTTAGCAACAGACTCTAGTGGTAATATTTATATTGGAGACTTTGGAAATAACAACCATAAAAGGAAAGAATTTAAAATTTATAAGGTTTTAAACTCTGAACTTACCAAGGATAAAGCTGAAGCTGAAATAACAACTTTTACACTACCTAAAGATTTAAAATCTCAAGATTTTGAAAGTTTTTTTATATGGGACAATACTTTCTATATTTTTTCTAAAAATAACAAGCATACAGACGTTCTTAAAGTAGAAAATAAGGAAGGTGAGCATGAAGCATTCTTTGTAACGAGTTATAAATTTGACGGAAAGGGTAACAAAATCACCTCAGCTGATATTAGTAAAGATGGCAAAAACATAGTGCTTTTAAACCATGAAAAAGTGTGGCAATTATCTCATTTTAAAGGTGAAGATTTTTTTGGCGGCGATATAGAAGCGTTACCTTTTAAACATGACACACAAAAAGAAGGTGTTAGCTTTTTAAATAACAAAACCATCATAATTACTGATGAAACCAATAAGCATGATGGTAATATTTATAAGTTTAATCTTTAAAATGCAATACCAAAACCGAAAGAAAATCTTAAGCCTTCAACACTATTAAAGAAGTTAAATGTTCCTTGAACAGAATCTGCTGCAGATACCCAGAAACCTCCACCATAATCGTTATGCCACTTATCTGAGAAATCTCCTTTAAGCCACACTCTACCAACATCTCCACCTGCAAATACTCCAATTTGCAATGGTAAAGTAGATGTTTTAAAAGATTTAAAACTATATCTAAAATCGGCACTACCTACAAGAGAATTTCTACCTGTAAAACGTTCTGTTCTAAATCCTCTCAAGCCATTTTTACCTCCAATATTTGCGGCTTGATAAAAAATAAGATCGTCTCCAACCCTTACTTGTCCGCGTAAATCTGTTTTTAAAACTAATCTTCTGTTTTTTGACAACGCATTGTAAAAACCTAAATTAGAATTAAAATAACCGTAAGTGTTTTTTGTATCGTCTGGTTCTGTTTTAATACCTGAATCTATATTAAATGTCATACCACGAGTTGGTACAATTTTATTATCGAAACTGGCATAATTATAATTTGCTTCTAAAGCTGTAAAAAAGCGTCTATTGTAAAAACTGTTATTTAGACTAGAAGGCGCAAAAGTTTCTATAAATCTATTTGTTGTTTCTCCTATTTCGATTCCTTCGAAAACTAATTTAAAACCATAATCACTACCAAAATCACCTTTTTTAATAATACCAACACTAGCTAAATAAGTACTTGTTTTTACTCTATTATAATCTAAATCTAGCTCGTCATCATTATTTACAGTTTCATTTCCATATCCAAAAAAGTTATTCGTAAAATTCTCACTGGTAACTAATCCTGCTACATGCAAATTCCAATCTTTAAAAAGGTTTGCAAACTCTCCGTCGTAACCAATACTAAATCCATCTGTTGCAAAAAAGTAACCACCTTTAAAACGGTGTTGTTGAGAGAAAGGATTACGCTGGAAACCTTTGGTTGTTTTAATCATTGAAACACCTAGAGATATACCATCGTCTGGATTATATGCTAAACTTGGTGTAATTGTACCTGTTTTAACGATGCTCTTATTAAAATCGAAAAGGTTATTATTATATACATCTGTGAAGTTTATTTTCGCTCCATTATTTTCCTGGATTGTATTTGGCTTAGATAAATGATCGTAAACTCTAACACGTCTTCCGTTTTTAATAATATAAGTATCGTTGTTTTGACCACCAATAATTCTTGTAAAGATTAAATTATTAGCTTTACCGGTAACTTCAAAAACATCATCATCATCTAAACCGTAAATCCATAATTCTTTTGTAATATCTTTATTATAGGTTCTATCTACTAAAACTTCACCTTTTTTACCATCGATAATTCTTGAAATTTTAACATTGGTTTCGTTATCACCAATTCTATTAATTTCGAAATAATCGTCTTTATCTGTTCCTGTAACAATTACTAATTCGTTTAAATAATTATAGTATCGTTCCGTAATATCTAAAAGATTATCCCTTCTTCCTTTAAGATGCTTTTGAATCTCTTTTAAAGATTCGTCTTTAGCTTCCGTAGGTATTTTAGAAAAAGCATTTGCAATTACTTCGTCTGTAATATTTTCCATTAAATATTTAGCTTGCTTAATCCAAGCATCTTTATCTGAATCTTGAATTAAAACTTTATCTAGTTTAATTCCTGCACTATTCATCCACTTAATGTCTTTTAGTTCAGAATCGTATACCTGCAATTGCTTAGTAGAACCAGATAATACTTTTAAAACATCTAATAATGCACCATCGAAATTAGAAAACACTTGATCTCTATCTCTTGGAATCGGTTTAAATAATTTATCTCCATTTTCTTGATTAAACTGCGCCCAACGCCATTGATCCTGGTGTCTATCCCAATCTCCCAAAAGCATATCGTACAGTCTTGCTCTTATGTATGAGTTTTCGTCTATTTTATACTTTTCGTCTTCTCTAATCTTCGCAATAATATCGTGAGTACTCTCTATATCGTCTGCATAACCAAAGTTTTTCTCATCACTATAGTTCTCTTCAGGTCGTTCTTCAATCATATACAACTCACCTCCATACTCTGTATTATAATCTCCTAAATATTTATGTTTTGGAATATAATACAACTTTGGATTGGTATGATACACACCGGCAGCATGCGATAAATCTGGCACAGCAAAAAAGGCATAAGGATGCGCTGCTGTGTAAAAATCTAAAACAAGATCTTCTACTTTTGTTTTTTCAAAATCATTTTCTAAATAAGTTTCTTTAAACAACACTGTTTGCAAGTATTGAGTTGCACTTTTTCTTAATGCTCTCATATTTAGCTCACGACCATCTTTAGTTTTTAATCTTAAAGAACGCGTTTGGTGTCCACCTCCCGCTCTTACAATTTCTAATCCTCCATAAAGCGTATCTAAAGTTGCTACTTTAGCAACTATTTCTGTACTATAAAGTTCGCGATATCTATCTCCTAATAACGTTTTATAAACACCCGTTTTTTCTGTTTCTTCTTTTGTATAAATTGAAGTTTTAACCGTTTGCGGAAAAGTATCTGGCAATACATCTGTATTAAAAACATCTCTATTTTTTGGCAGCACTTCTTTTGTAAACATTAGTTTAGGATTACCATCTTCTGATACATACATACTTACCCAAGTACTACCATCTTTAAAAATTGTTAACTCTGCGAAACCTTGTTGACCTGCAGAAAACAAACCATTTTTACTTAATGCTGCCGCAGATGTTTTTGCTCCAGAACCCGATACAATTTGTTTAATTCCATTATTTTCTATGTACTGTAAAGAGTGCTCGTGTCCAGAGGCAAATACAATATTATTGTACTCTAATGCCATAGTTTCTATACGG
The DNA here is from genome assembly GCF_947500605.1 of uncultured Lacinutrix sp. GTDB lineage: Bacteria > Bacteroidota > Bacteroidia > Flavobacteriales > Flavobacteriaceae > Lacinutrix. The sequence continues at coordinate 280,060 of NZ_CANMSJ010000004.1, forward strand.
TTCATTAGTTCGTTATACCTTTCGTTATATCTATCTTGAATAGATACACCTCCTTGTGTTCTAACCTGAGTTAAAAGGGACGACAAAATAGGTAAAGGAATCTTTTTTTGAGTAGGATAAAGGTGTTTACTTGCATCGTAAAAACCACCATGTGTACCGTTTGTATACATAGGATGGTGCATAGCAAAAACTACACGCTTATTTTGTGCTTTTTTAAGTTCGCCTTCCAACTCCTCGAAAAAACGTTTTCTTGTTTTTATTTCGCACTTATCGTTAATGGTTGGGTTTTTATTCCAGTTTTCAAGATACCACTGGCTATCCACAATAATTAACTGTACTTTTTCACTAACGTCTATACTCTCTATTGGGCAACCATTTTCTGGCTGAAATGTGTTTTTACCCAATGCTTCTTCAATATATTTTTCTTCTCTTTTTACACCTGTAACTCCGTCTGCATACCAATCATGGTTTCCAGGTATCATAACTGTGCTTCCTTTAAATCCTTCTACAGATTTAATTTGCGCATCTAAAGCATTTTCTGCACTTTCACGTCTAGAACTCTCTTTATCTACCAGGCCATCTGGATAAACATTATCTCCCAAGAAAACAACAAAGTCTTTTTTAGTATCTTGATTTAAAATATGCTTATTAAAAGCTTGCAACCCTAAAGACATTCCATCTTTTGGAGATTTACCCGCATCACCAATAAGATAAAACTTTCTGTTTATTTCTTTATATGGCAACGGATTAACAGCATTAACCTCGTCACTATATTGCGCCTTAAAAGTGGCACAACTTGAAACGATTAATAAAATTAAAACTGTTAGAGTTATGTTATTTTTATTCATAAGGGAATTTACCGATTTTTTTTTTAGTAATTTGGTTTTCTTAAAACCTCAAAGATAATATGTCTATAATTATTGAAAAAGCAGAAAAGTTTGTTTTAGACCTTTTTAAAGAAAATCTTCCAAACACATTTATTTATCACGATTTTACACACACAAGACGAGTGTTTAAAAGTACAAAAGAAATAATAAAAAATTCTGAAATAAATGTTAACGAAGAACAAATTCTACTTTTAGCTGCTTTATTTCATGATACAGGATATATTAAAGTTAGAGAGGGACACGAAGAGGAAAGTGTAAAAATTGCAACAGAGTTTTTAACCTCTGAAAATGTTGACCAAGATACAATTGCTGGTGTTAACAAATGTATTATGGCTACAAAGTTTAAAGATTCTCCAAACTCTAAACTAGAAGAAATTATTCGTGATGCAGATTCTTCTCATTTTGCTAAAGAGTATTTTAGTGAAGCTAGCGAATTCCTGAGAAAAGAATACGAAGTACAGGATATAAAAAAATATACTGCAAAAGAATGGAGAGAGGAAAACATAAAAGTATTAACCCAAATCCACCGCTATTACACGCCATATGCTATTAAACACTGGCAACCTATAAAAGACAAGAACATTGCTAAGCTTATGAAAAAGAAGAAAAAAGGCAAGGCTAAAATGGATAAAGAAAAGCTAAAAGCAAAATACAAAGCACAATATAAAAACGAAAGCCCAGAGCGTGCTATTCAATCTTTTTACAGAACTGCTTTACGTAATCATATTAAATTAAGTGATATTGCAGATACTAAAGCCAATATATTGCTATCTGTAAATGCTATTATTATCTCTGTGGTTTTAGCTAATTTAATTTCAAAATTAGACACTAATCCTTACCTAACATGGCCAACTGTAATATTCACTTTATTTAGTGTAATTTCTATGGTCATGTCTATTATTGCAACAAGACCAAATGTTACAAGTGGACAATTTACAAAGGAAGATGTAGAAAATAAAGAAGTTAATTTAACCTTTTTTGGAAACTTCCATAAAATGGATCTTAAACAGTTTGAATGGGCAATTAACGAAATGATTAACGACAAAGAGTACATTTACAAATCGTTAACTAAAGATTTATACTTTTTAGGAATAGTGCTAGAACGAAAATACAGATTACTTAGAATTACTTATACCGTTTTTATGATTGGTATAATTATTTCTCTAATCTCTTTTGGTATTGCTGTTAAAAACAATCCTGGAGTTAACCTAAACGATGTATTAGACACTACATCACAAATACAAACAAAATTACCTAACACATTAAAAAACGATTATGTGGTTAAGATTTAATCTGTTCCATTAAATCGTTATATGTGTAATATTCTTTTTCGCTAGATTGTTTTTCGTTAGACTGTTTTTGGTATAAAATATTAACTCTTAAAGCTTTTAAACCTGTAACACCTTGTAAATCTTCTAACTCAAGAATTTCAACTTCATCTCCAAGCTTACGTTTAGACTGTAAGAAATTAATGTACTGTAAGTACTCTACCTCATCTTCTTTTTGAGAATACACAATAGTTAATTTTCCTTTAGTTGTAATACGCTCGGTTGTACCTTTTATATTCGCTTTATCTACTCGTTTTTTAACAACTTCGTATCTTGCATTATATGTACCATCAACATCAAAATGCTTCTCGTCTGTTCTAAACCTAATCGATAACGGTTGGTTAAACACTAAAATCATTGAAGCAACATCTAAAGCAATTGGATATTTATGTTGTTTGTTATAAAATGCGATCTCCATATCAATCATAACCTGCATTTGCCATAAACGTAGGTTATAAAGATAGATCTCGCTAAAAGAATCCTCTTTAGTAATAGCTTCACCAATGTACATATTATGCTCTACTCCATCTGTTTTAAAACGTTCGAAGAAGTGAGGATACATTGCCTGTGCATCAATTTGTTTTTTATCTAATAGAGACGACATGTTTTTGTTAATTAAACTTATAGTATCGTCATAATTCTTTCTGTAATAATAAAGCACATCAAGATCTTCATCTATTTTACTATAATAATCTTTTATATCTTCTGTTAAATATGTTTTTGTTTTTAATTGAAATTTAAAAAACGTCTCTATTTCATTTTTAAAGAATTGAGTAATTTTTTGCTCACTATCTACTTTAAAATCTGTTTTTAAAGCTTTTTTATAGGCTTTTACTTGAAATAAAAGTTGTTCAAAAATTGGTAGCTTTTCAGTTTTAAATGCCTCTTTTATAATTCTTTCAACCATTTTAAGTTGAAGTGATAAATCTTTCTGAGTTGCATTATTTCTAGCATCAGAAGATCCTTTCACATCAATTTGCCCAAACAAAGGATACACATTACTAAAAGTAATTCTATTAAATGTTGGGTTATCGGTGCCATCATATTCCTCTTGCATGAACTTTCTTGCTGCACTTTCAAATTTCCATTTTACACTTGGATGGATTGAGGTACATTCTCTCTGGATAATGGCTTGAATTAAATTCTCCTCATCTCTTTTAGAACGTTTTACTGCAGATAATATAAATGGCATAACATCTGCCAGTTTATTAGAATTTATACTATTTAAAGCTTTTGGTGTTTTAGATACTAATTCTAAAACTGCCAACAACTCACCATTTTCTGCAATTGGTGCAAAAATGGCACTTTTTATACCTTGCTGCTTTAAAATTTTTACTTGAGGTGCTTGTCCTTTAGATTTTTTAAAACTTCTGTCAACATCGGATATGGCGAAATTTGTTTTTTCTTTTAGTATTTTATCATAACTATAATGACAAAATAAATTATCGCATTTAAACTCCTCTTTAGCCTTTAGCAAATAACTACTAATGCTAGAGTCGTGCACTTTCATTAAAGTATCTTCTTCTTTATTATAAATAGAAAAACCTACTTCTAAATCGGTTATATCTAACAATGATCTAAACACCATTTGAAAATCTTTCATAAAGCCCTCGTCTTTACGTTTGTTATTTCCAATTAAGGTTGTTTTAATATTAGATATTGCTTGATCGTCTGTGACATCGAAAATATTAGAAATCACAAATCCTTTTGAAATGTAACTATTAGGTGGAAATTTCTCTTTCCAAATTTCTATATTATCAAAATTGTCTAATAATTCTTCAAAATCCTCTTCTGTTAATTTTGGAGCTTTATCTGTAGCAACAATTTCCATAAAATCTGCATTATACAAAATTTTATAAATTCTAATAATACCGTTATCATCTGGTATTTCGTAGTATAATGGACGTTTAAAATTAGTATTAAACTTATAACAAAGACTCATTATTATAGTACAACCTAGAATATACCAATCGTTTTCTGGCATATTTTTTATTACCAATTGAAAATCTGGTCCAGCAGTTTTAATTATACTTTCAAAACGTTTAGACGCATTGAAAATAAAATTATGATAAGGTACACTTGCTGTTTTTATTTCATTTAAGCTTAAAACTTCACTAAAAGAATCTTGCAATAAAATTTCGATTTCCTTTTCGTGCTTTTTTAAAACTGAGGTTTCACTAAATCCTTCACTTAATATTGGATATAAATTACGTATTTCTAAGACACGATTAGCCTTAGCTGCAATAAATGGATCGCTGCTATTAGCTAATTCCTCATAGCGTTCAATTAATTTGTTAAAACTAATCTGTAACGAAAAAGGTAAATTAATATTGTCGTTTAGGTCTTGAATCATTGTTATAAAATATGTACAAAAATACGCTTTATAATGGTTAGTCGCGTTTTCATTGAATAAATGACGTGCTTTTTAATAATAAAAGCGTCCAGCAGTATATTTCTTCTTTTAACTGAGTTGGATATTTTTTTATTCTATCAAAAAAAACAAAAATCTATTACTATAAATTAAATAAAACACTCTTAAAGCCTTCTCTATTGCTGTAAAAACAAAAAAAAGCCTCAACATAATGTTGAAGCTTTTTTTACTCTGTACGGGCGGAGAGACTCGAACTCTCACACCTCGCGGCACTAGATCCTAAGTCTAGCGTGTCTACCAATTCCACCACGCCCGCAACTTATCCCGATAATTCGGAGTGCAAATATAAACAATAGTTTGAATATTCATAATAACTATAAACAAAATTATCATCCTTTTTGTATTTTTACATAAACTCAATTATTTTCAATGAAAAACATAACAACTTACGTTCAAGAAAACAAGCAACGTTTTCTTGACGAATTAATAGAATTATTAAAAATACCATCGATAAGCGCGGACTCTGCTTACAAAAAACACACTATACAAACTGCAGACGTTGTTGCAAAAAGTTTAACAGAAGCAGGATGCGATGTTGTAGAAGTTTGCGAAACAGAAGGTTACCCAATTATCTATGCTCATAAAATAATAGATAAAAATCTTCCAACAGTATTAGTTTACGGACATTACGATGTACAACCACCAGATCCTTTAGAGTTATGGACATCACCACCATTCGAGCCAGTAATTAAAGAAACAAAATTACATCCTGAAGGCGCTATTTTTGCGCGTGGAGCTTGCGATGACAAGGGACAAATGTATATGCACGTTAAAGCTATGGAATTCATGACAACACAAAACCAACTACCATGTAACGTAAAGTTTATGATAGAAGGAGAAGAAGAAGTTGGAAGTGTAAACCTTGCTAAATTTGTAAAGCAAAATCAAGAAAAACTTTCTAACGATGTTATTTTAATTTCCGATACTGGAATGATTGCTAAAGACACACCTTCAATTACAACAGGATTACGTGGATTAAGCTACGTAGAAGTTGAAGTTACAGGTCCAAACAGAGATTTACACTCTGGTTTATATGGAGGAGCTGTAGCAAACCCAATAAACGTTTTAACAAAAATGATTGCTTCGTTACACGACGAAAACAACCATATTACTATTCCTGGTTTTTATGATAATGTAGAAGAATTATCTTTAGACGAGCGTGCACAAATGGCAAAAGCTCCATTTTCTTTAGAAGGTTATAAAGAAGCACTAGATATCGAGTCGGTTTACGGTGAAGAAGGTTACACCACTAACGAACGTAATAGTATTAGACCAACTTTAGACGTTAACGGAATTTGGGGAGGTTACACAGGAGAAGGCGCAAAAACAGTAATTGCAAGCCAAGCATTTGCAAAAATATCTATGCGTTTAGTACCAAATCAAGATTGGGAAAATATTACCGAATTATTTAAAAACCACTTCGAAAGCATCGCTCCTAAAGGCGTTACTGTAAAAGTAACACCTCATCATGGCGGACAAGGCTACGTTACACCAATAGATAGTATTGGCTATAAGGCAGCAAGCGCAGCATACGAGGAAACTTTTGGAAAAACACCAATACCACAGCGTAGCGGAGGAAGTATTCCTATTGTTGCTTTATTTGAACAAGAACTAAAAAGCAAAACCATTTTAATGGGCTTTGGTTTAGATAGTGATGCAATACACTCACCAAACGAACATTTTGGCGTATGGAATTACCTAAAAGGAATTGAAACTATTCCTGGCTTTTACAAGCATTTTACAGAGATGTCTAAATAAAAATAAAAGGCCACTATTTTTTACCTTATAATAGAGTGAAAAATAGTGGCCTTTTTTAATTTAAGTTCTTCTATTCTTTAATTATCTTTTGGCTAATCTCATTTCCATCGACTTTTAAAGTAACAAAGTAAATACCATTATTTAAACCAGAAAGCTTCAATTTAGTCGAAGTCTCTTCAATACTTTGCTCAAGTATTACCTGACCGTTTATATTAATAATACTTAGTTCTGCTTTATTAAAGACTGGCAATTCAATATTTAAAATGGTTTTTACTGGGTTTGGATATATTTTAAAATCTTCAGCATTAAAATGCTCAACACCTAAAGTGTTTACAAAAACACACTCACTGGTTTCTAAACAACTACCACTAGTAATCTCTACTTTATAGTTACCATTAGTAATCACAGTAAACGACTGATTTGTTTCTCCAAGAATATCTGTATTAGTATCGCAATTTATCCATTGGTAAGTTGCTCCTGCTTGATTTGCTGTTAATAGTGTTCCGTTTTCTGTTACAGTATTTTCTATATTAATTAACCCAGCTTTTGTAGCCGTATAAGCCATTACTAATTTTGTTATTTCATGATAATAAGGCAAATCTAGAGTACTCACTCTATCTCCTGCGCTATGATAATGTTGCGTTTGGTCTCCAGTTTCCCAAGACTCTCCAACTAAAAGTGCTGAATATCCATTACTCCAAAATTTAGAATGATCACTAGCAGATGTTCCTGGATTTACAACATTAGCTGTTAAATTAAAATTATAGGTGCTTAATAAAGAAAGCAAATCATCTTTCATGGCAATAGAATTTGCAATAGGTCTTACATCAATATCAAAATCGTTATCATTAGTATCTATATCGTTATGCGCCATCATATCCATGTTTAAAACACCAAGTATATTATCGTTATTCGCATTTGCTAAATTTGCATAATGTTGTGCACCTAACAAACCAGATTCCTCTTCATCCCACAAAGCATAAACAATAGTATTATCTGTACATTGTGTAGATAAAATTCTAGCTATCTCTAAAACAGCTCCAGTTCCACTTACGTTATCATCTGCACAATAATTATCTACCGAGTCGTAATGCGCGCAAATAACATAAATGTTATTTGGGTTTGTTTTACCTAACTGAGTCGCTATTATATTTCTTCCATTAGTATTAAATGCTTGATCTGTTATTGTAACATTGTTTAGTTTTTGAAACTGTTCCTTTAAATAATCTGCAGCTAAATCGTTATTAGCTTGCTGTCTGTTAATAATGGTAACTGCATTACCGTTAACGGTTGTTGCCACCTCTCCACTAAACTCGTTTAAGGTAAGTGTAAGATTATCTAGACTTACTTGATTTATTAAATCGGCTACTGTTTGAGCAGAACTTTGTAATGAGAAAATAAACACCAAGGCAATAATTACATGTTTCATTTTTTAGCTTTTTTTTGCTAAAGATACTATTTATAAAATATTTATATGCTCTACGTTTGTAGAATAGAAATATTTACTCTACATTTGTAGAGAACAATCTAAAAGTGTAGAACATGCAGCTTACAAAAACAGAAGAAGATTTAATGAATTACTTATGGAAACTAGAAAAAGCTTTCATGAAAGATTTACTAGAAGCCTATCCAGAACCTAAACCTGCAAATACAACTGTTGCTACTCTTTTAAAACGCATGACAGATAAAGGTTTTATAGCTTATAATTTGTTTGGTAACTCTCGTGAGTATTATCCTTTAGTAAAGAAAAAAGATTATTTCTCTAAACATGTAAACGGATTGATTAAAAACTTCTTTAATGATAGCAGCTCACAATTTGCTTCATTTTTTACAAAAGAAACCAATCTCTCTAAGCAAGAATTACAAGAGTTACGAGCAATAATAGATACCGAAATTAAAAATAAGTAATAATGGAAATCTTAATTTTAAAATCTGCAGCTTGCCTAGCGATATTAATGGTTTTCTACAAACTGTTTTTAGAGAAGCTAGCCATACATAAATTTAAACGCTTTTATTTGTTAGGAGCATTGGTAGTGTCTTTAATAATTCCGTTTATTACGTTTATAGAGTACATAGAACCACAATTAACTGTTCCTTATTTTAAGGCAGACCATTCTATTCCTTTAGAACTAATACCTACAGAAGAGATTATTACAGAAGAACCAACAAACTATTTACCAATATTAATTTGGAGTCTTTACGGTTTAGGCGCTCTATTATTTTTATCTAAATTCTGCTTTAACCTTTATAGTATTATTGCGAAAATTAATAAAAACGAAAAACAAAAACATAATAATTTTATTTCGGTTTTATTAAACGATTTAATAATACCACACACATTCTTTAGCTACATTTTTTTAAACAAAACTAAATTTGAAGCTAAAGCAATACCACAAGAAGTAATACTACACGAGCAGACACATGCCAACCAAAAGCACAGTTTAGATATTTTATTTATCGAACTCTTGCAAGTAATATTTTGGTTTAACCCATTACTTTATTTTATTAAAAAAGACATAAAACTTAATCACGAATTTTTAGCAGACGATGCTGTTTTAAAGCAAGGTATAGACTCATCAATTTACCAGGAAACATTGCTTCAATTCACTTCGAATGCAAACCAAGTGCCCTTAGCGCATGCCATCAATTATTCATTAATCAAAAAACGATTTACAATTATGAAAACACAAACCTCAAGAAAAGCCATATGGCTTAGAAGTTTATTATTAGTGCCACTTTTGGGCGGATTGCTATTTAGCTTTAGCGGAAGAGAACAGATTGAAAAAGATGTAGTTCCTGCTATGGCTTTTCCTTCTGAAGAAAAAACTAATAACACAAACCCGATACTTGAATTAAAACAAGAACCATTACACTTAGTATTAAATGGAGAACAAACAAATTTAGAAACTTTAAAAAATGATTTTATTAAAGCTACAGATGGTAATAAATCAGATTTAAAAATAGAAGCTAAAGGCCCTATAGACTATGATCTAATTAAAGAAATAATGTCTGTAATTTCTAAAGACTATCTTTTAAAAATTCAACTATCTGAAGAAGCTTATATTCAAGACAATACAGATTATGAAAATAAAAAATCACAAAAAGAAGCAACACCAAAACAAGTTGCAGAATACAACAAATTAGCTAAACATTATAATACTGAAATAAAGGGTAACGTAATAATTAAATTAAAAGACATTAATCGTATTAAAGAATTATACAATTTAATGAGTGATGCTCAAAAAAAGAACGCTGAACCATTTCCTAATTTTCCACCTCCTCCGCCTACACCACCAAAAGTAAAGAAAGGAGAAGCTTCACTTATTCCTCCGCCTCCAGCTCCTTTAAGAAAAGAAGAAATAATTGGTACCGAAGCTGGTTTTATAAAATACATGAAACAAACCGAAGCAAATAAAGACGCTATTTTTTATAACGGCAAAGAAATTACAGCTAAAGAAGCTACAGCCATTTACAAGAAAGCTGGAAAAATAGATATACTAACACAGCATATTGGACAGGGAAAATACAAAGTAAATCTTTCTGATGCTAAAGGAGCTTTAACAACAATAAAAGCAAAAAACCTTGTCATGACTAATGCCCGAAAAGTAAAGAAAGGAGAAGCCTCACTTATTCCGCCGCCGCCAGCTCCTTTAAGAAAAGAAGAAATAATTGGTACCGAAGCTGATTTTATAAAATACATGAAACAAACCGAAGCAAATAAAGACGCTATTTTTTATAACGGCAAAGAAATTACAGCTAAAGAAGCTACAGCCATTTACAAGAAAGCTGGAAAAATAGATATACTAACGCAGCAAATTGGACGTGGAGAATACAGAGTACAACTCTCTGATGCAAAAGGAGCTGCTACTACAATTAAAGCAGAAAACCTTATTAAAAGTAACACTCAAAAGCTATCTCATAGCCAAAATGAAATCCAAACCGCTTTTGTAAATATAAATGGTAGCACCCATTATAAAGTTATACATTCTGGCAGCACTAAATATTATAATAGAAAAGGCTACTTAACAGATGCAAACGGTAAAGTATTATCTAACAACCCTGTAAATGGTGACCAAGTTATTCCTGGTCAGAATATATCTCAAGTATACAAAGACAATAAAGTTGTTGTTGAATTTAAAAAAACTGGAACAGTTGAAAACACGACCTCTCTTCATTTAAATAGAAAACAAACACTTGAAGCTTTAAAAGAAGATAGGAAAGCACTTTTAGAAAACAGAAAAGAAGAAAGAAAAGCAATGCTTGAGGAAAGGAAAGAAATGCTAAAAAACAGAAGAAGTCAAATTAGAAGGCCGCTTTACGAGCAATTTAAAGGCATGGAAGCTAACGGAACAACCTTTTTCTATGAAGGTGAAAAAATTTCTGAAGCAAAAGCTATTGAGTTAACAAAGGAAAATCCTAAACTAAATGTATCAATGCAAAGTAATAATGGAGTATCTACAGTTCATTTATCTAAAAAAGGCATTACAACAGTTAATGGTAAATTAGTAAAAAAAGAAGAATAGCACATATTTATTTTAAGATTGATTAAAGCCTCTTCACTGAGGCTTTTTTTATTTGTTAAATAGTGTAACAAAAAGCATGTTTTAGCGTTCTAATAGTCTAATCATCAATCAAAATCAATCATCATGCTTAAACACTTTTTTCTTATCTGCTCTGGCGCAGACACAGACATTCTTAAGGATAGTTCTAATGGCGAACAAAACAAATACGCAGGCATTGGTGCTACTGTATTTTTTACCTCTGTTATGGCTTTTATAGCTTCTAGTTATGCGCTTTTTACTGTTTTCGATAATCTCTTTACAGCCATTAGCTTTGGACTCGTATGGGCTTTACTTATTTTTAATTTAGATCGTTTTATTGTTTCAACCATAAAAAAAAGAGGCAGTATTATAGACCAAATTATTCAAGCATTACCAAGACTAATATTAGCATTAATTATTGCTATTGTTATTTCTAAACCTTTAGAATTAAAGATTTTTGAAAAAGAAATTAACCAAGTATTACTAGAGCAAAAAAACGAACTCACGCTTGCTAATCAAGACCAAATTGCACTTCAGTTTAATCCAAAAACTGAAGCTTTAGAACAGGAGATTTCAACTTTAAAAAATGAAATAGAGACTAAAGAAACCGAAGTTAATGCGCTTTATGCTGTTTATATTAATGAAGCTGAAGGTACTGCCGGAACAAACCGTTTAGGCAAAGGACCTGTTTACAAAGAAAAGCGCGATAAACATGATACTGCTTTAGCCGAATTACAACAACTAAAAGCTACAAATGCCGAAAAAATTGTAGCTACAGAAACTGCAATTACTAAATTAAAAACCGATTACGATACACAAGTAGCCACAACACAACCAATAATTGATGGTTTCGATGGTTTAATGGCAAGAGTTAATGCTTTAAACACTTTGCCTTGGATACCTTCTTTCTTTATATTCTTGTTGTTTTTAGCTATTGAAACCTCTCCTATTTTCGCCAAACTATTATCACCAAAAGGTGAATACGATTTTAAATTAGAAGATCAAGAAACAGCTATTAAAACTTTAGTAGACCAAAAAGTAGCAGAACGTAAACTAGCATTAAAAACAGAATTTACAATTAACGATCGTGTTTACAAAGACATTGCTGAGGAAGATGAATTATATGAATACAAACGTAAAAAAGCTAGAGAATTAATGCAATTACAAGCTGATGCTTTTTATAATGGACAAAAGAAGTTACTGTAAATTTAAAATCATAAAAACAAAAAGCGAAGCATCTATAGGATACTTCACTTTGTTTTCTATTACTATTATAATCTAAAAAATTATAGATTATATTTCTTTAAGTGTGCACCTACATCTTTTGGATTATAGATAACCGTTTTAGACACTGGATATTTATCTAATAAATGTTCTGGACGTTTTGGCCTTTGTGTAAAATCACCTCCACAATTTGGACAAACATTTTTAAATAAACCTGCAGCACAACTTGCACAATAAGTACACTCGAAGGTGCAAATTACTGCTTCCTTAGAATCGAAAGGCAATGCTTTATTACAATGCTCGCAAGTTGGTCTAATCTCTAACACTATAGTTTTTTAACGTACTCTGTAATAATTACAATTTGCGTTGGCCCTACTTTACCTTCAATAAAGGTAGCGTTCTCTCTATCTAAACGAATGTTTCTAACAGCGGTTCCTTGCTTTGCAACCATACTAGAACCTTTTACTTTTAAATCTTTGATTAACACAACAGAATCTCCATTATCTAAAATTACACCATTAACATCTCTATGGATAATTTTATCTGCTTCATCTTTATGCTCGTCTGTTAATCTTGCAATTGCCAAAGCATCATCATCAAGATACATCATATCTAATAAGTCTTTAGGCCAACCTTCACCTCTAAGTCTTTGTAACATTCTCCAAGCCATAATTTGTACAGCAACGTGCTCGCTCCACATACTATCGTTTAAACATCTCCAATGGTTAACATCCATTTCTGTGTTTTTTTCTATTTGATCTTCGCAATTTGCACAAAGCAAAACGCAAGTATCTACAGTTTCTGTTAATGATGGTGGAATATTATATTGTCTTGTATCTTTATTAGAAGTACATAACTCGCAAGTTGTATTGCTTCTATCTTGTAACATTTGAAGTACGCTCATTGTATATTTTTTTTGATATTTACAAATATAACAATTGCTTTGTGTTATGCCATAAAAAGAGGACTAAGATGCGTGTTGTATGCTTTCTACTAAACCATTATTTACATAAACTTCTAATAACTTAGCATTATCTGAATTAAATGTTACTTCTTGTGTACTTGCCGGAATCAATATAGTTTCTCCCATTTTTAAAGTCTCCTTATGTAAACCTGCAGTTACTTCTGCTTCTCCTTCTACGCACATAAAAACTACAAATGAGTCTAGATTAGAATACTCTTTTACTTGACGCTTTGTAATGTCTAATATATTAGTTGTAAAATACTCGCAATTAACTAAGTTTGTTTTTGTGTTTGGTTGCAAAGTGTAATCTGCTTTTCCGTTTGAGTCGAATTGCTTTGTCGCTTTTTCTGCTAATTGTGTATGCAACTCTCTTTTATGTCCAGAATCGTCTGTTCTATCCCAATCATATACACGATATGTAATATCTGATGCTTGTTGTATTTCTGCAGCTAAAACACCAGCTCCAATAGCGTGTATTTTCCCTGCTGGAATAAAAAAGCTATCACCTTTTTTAACTTGCTCTCTATTAAAAACAGCATCTACATTATTGGCATTTATATGGTTTAGAACTTCTGGATTAACCGTTTTATCCTTTAAACCTAAAACAATATCAGCATTAGTATCACTATCCATTATATACCACATCTCTGTTTTTCCGAAACTATTATGATGCTTTTTAGCCATTTTATTATCTGGATGTACTTGTACAGATAAATCTGTTTTTGCATCTAAAAATTTTATCAATAAAGGAAAATTGTATCCAAAATTAGCGAAATTATCTGCTCCTAAAAGCTCCGCTTCATAATCTGCTATTAACGTTTTTAAACTAGCACCTTTATAAACACCATTACTTACTTCCGAAATGTTTCCGTTTACGTCAGATATTTCCCAACTTTCACCAACATTATCTTTATCTGTATCTTTCCCTAAAAGGTTTCCTAACTTATTACCTCCCCAAATTTTCTCTTTTAATATTGGGTTGAATTTTATTGGATATACTTTCATAATAATTGATTTAGAATTGAGTTAAACATTGACGGTCGATAAATTGATTATTTACCTTTATTTTTTTCAAATATTCTATTACCGAAAACAGACTTTGAAACAGAGTTAGCTTTATATCACGCCTTTTTAGAGTTTCAGCATTATAATCGACAATAACCTCATGGTTTTCGCTTATTGCTTTTATTAAACTATTTAATCCTTTATAATTAATATTCAATAAATTGATTGAAACATAACCTAAATGCTTTAAGTTAAACTGACTAAACATAAACCTTGCACCTGCTCTTACTGCCGAAACGTCCGACTTAAATTTTCTTATATCCACTACAGATACATTTTGCAACCTTGCCTCTTTAATTTCTTGCAATGCTAAAATTGTATTGTCCTTACTTGCATTATTCACTAAACAAAATTGAATGTCTTTAGCCTGACTAAGTTGTTTTATAAAAATGGTTGTGTCTATGTGTTTTTCGTTATTATGAAAAATTATTATAATACCTGTTTTCATGATTTGGGGTTTTAGAAAGTTGGCAATTAGGCTACTTTTAATTCAGTTGAAACAGCTGTCTTTACATTTTGCTTTTTGTTTCTGTACACCCAAGCAATTTGTCCTAGTTGTCCAACAATTTTTATTGAATCTTTCATTGATAACTTAGAACCATCTGCATGAATCCATCTTTTTAATGGCTGCTCACAAAGCATTGTTTTTGCTTCTTTTAATCCAAAATGGATACTCATTCTTTTAAAAATTTCTACATCAAAAATCCACTGTGTTACAAACTTTTTACCAAAAGCGATATCAATAACATCTTTATGGAAAATTTTAGCGCCACATTGCGTGTCTTTAAAGTCCATTTTTAAAATCTTTCTGATAATAAAGTTAATGGTTAAACTGATTATTTTTCTTGCAGATTCCTTTGTAATATTTGCTCCCATTCTAGAGATACGTGATCCGCTTACAATTTTAAATTCTGTAGTTTCGATAGTTTTAACTAAATCATCAAAATCTGCTAAGTCTGTAGATAAATCTGCATCTAAAAACCCGATGTAATCTAAATCTTCTTTTTCAGCCATGTGTAACATTCCTAAACGAACAGCTTCTGCTTTTCCTCCGTTTTTCTCACAATCATAAACTGTAATAAAATCTTCTCTTCCTTTTTGCAATTCTTTTAAAACTTCTAATGTTTTATCCTTACTTCCATCATTTACAAAACACAAATGGTAACCAGAGTTTTTATCTATATAAGTAATAAATTCTTCACTTAATAAACGCTCTTCTTCATTATAACAAGGGATGACAACACCTACACAACGCTCTTGTATTATTACATTACTTTTAGTCACTGTGTTTTGCACTTCTGGAGCACCAATTAATCGTTTTACACGTGCGCTAATTTCGTTTAAGCTTAATGGCTTTTTCATATAATCGTTAATACCTAATTCAAAACCTTCTGTTATTGTTTCGTCTTTGGTATCTCCCGATAAAACCATGATTGGCGTTTGAGAGTTTTTTGTAATTCTAATATATTTTACAACTTCCAATCCAGATACGCCTGGCATGTTTATGTCCACAATTACTAGATCCGGACTAAAAGACTCAAATATCTCTAAACCTTTGTTGGCGTCTGTTTCTATTTTTACTTCGTATCCTAACTCTACTAATCTTTTTTGTAAAGGCAGTAATACTAATTGTTGGTCGTCTATTGCTAAAACTTTCATAATAAGTGTGTTTAAGTGTTGTTGATGGTACAAATGTACAGGAGAAAACAGCCTTGAAATTGTTATTTAGTTTAACCTATAGTTAAGTGTCGACGAATGGTAGATTGCTGTAGATAATTAAAAATCAAACCACTATTATATTTATTTATCTTTACCATATTATTACAGCTTAGGCTTTATATGAAGGAAACCTCAAACAAATTTTTAATCACCGCCATTCTTTTAGCATTGGCGTTTCATGGTAGTGCCATATTTTTTACTTTGGAAACTACTTATGACGCGTTAATACACCTATTTTTTGCAGATCATTATGCAAACAGTTGGTTTGAACCTTGGAACTACGAGTGGTACACTGGTTTTACGGTACAAAGTTATCCGCCTTTAGTGCATCAAACCATTGGACTACTGTCCATGATTGGTGGCTTAAAGTTTGGAATGTTTAGTGTGGCCTTAATTGCAATTGTACTATTTGTTACTGGTACGTATCGTTTCTCTCTAATGATGACGGCTAATAAAACCGTTGCAGGTTATGCGTGTGTGTTGGCTGTGTTTAGCTCGTCGTTTGTAGAAACGCTTCATATTTTCGGACAGTTACCTAGTATTGTTGGGGTTTCGGTTTTAATGCATTCCCTTCCTGAGATATATTTATGGTTAAAAACCGGTAAAAAATGGTATTTAGCAACCTCTTTATCACTAATAGCAGTCACGGTAACTTCACACCATGTGACGCCCATTTTTGGAATGATCTTTTTTATCTTTCCTTTAATAGGAATGGTAATTATGGATGTTTCGCGCGAGCAAGTCGACACCATGAAAGAAGTGACTTTCAAGCTATTTCTAAACAGTTTTTTTAAACTGTTTAAGCGTATTGTAAGTTTCGGGATGCTTTCATTAGTCTTAATTGTAGGTTGTATTTTTCCATATTGGCTAAACTCCAAAGCCAATCCAATTACTCAAGTACCCATTCCGCATGGCTCTCGCGATAATTTCTTAGAAATCACATCCTCCGGCTTAGTCTTCTTTTTAATTCCTTGGGGAATTTTACTAATATTATTACCCTATATTTTTTATAGATATTACAGCAAACGTTACTTGTTTTTTGGACTATCAATAACCATTTGCACCATATTAGGTACCGGAGGAACCACTCCTGTACCTTTAAAAATGTTAGGCGAAACTGCTTTTAATATTTTAACCTTAGATAGGTTTACACTTTGGGCGTCCATATTATCTATTCCTTTAATGGGCGAATTTGTGTATCGTTTTGTTGAAGGTGATTTAAAAGAACTTATTCAGTCTAAATTTGGCGCTATTTACCATCGTATTATTGGCGGAATATTAGCCGGACTTATGGTATTTATGATTGTATTTACCATGAGTTTAAATTATTTTAGACCGTCACAACCACAGAAAATAAAGATGTTACCTATCGTTAATTTCTTAAATCAAGACGATCATGATAAATGGCGTTTTTTAACACTAGGTTTTGGCGACCAAATGGCGTGGTTAAGTGCGCAAACTAATGCTATGACTGTAGATGGAAACTACCATTCTGCAAGACGATTACCAGAATTAACCACACGACCAATAGAGCGTTTAGAAAACTCTAAATTTAAAGGTGTTGCCGGAATTGGATCACTACAGCAATTTTTAACAACGCCAGAGAAATACAATCTTAAGTACATATTTTCTAACGATAAGTTTTACGATCCCATCCTTTACTTTTGTGGTTGGCAACGTTTACGACAATTAGAAAATGGAATTATGGTTTGGGAACGCCTTAACATTCCGCCAGTATCCTCTATTTTACCTAAAGAAGATGTTGCAAAATGGGTAAAATTAATGTGGGGAATCATTCCGTTTTTAACTGTTTTAATCGCCTTTATTTTAAACATACAAATGCTTTGGGTTAATGCTTTAAAAACACGTATTAAACCAGTTCCAGATTTTTTAAAGTTTCCGACTACCTATAATAAGTTTAATAGAAATGTTTTAAGAATCACCCACGTTTGGTCATTAATTCTTGCCATAGCAGTGTTTTATGGCATCTACTTATTCTATCTAAAAAACGATTCGCAACGCAGTCCAGAAAATGCCATTATCGCATATTACGATGCTTTAGATTTTAAAGAATTTGAAAAAGCGCACAGCTTAATAGATCCTGAAAACAACTTACCAATAGCACAATATATGCTAGAGATATCGGTAACGGATGGTTTACTAAGTAGCTATGCAAAAATGGATGCTATTGAAACCGAAATTACAAAACGTAACGACAGTACTGTCTCTGCAAAAGTGACTAGTCAATGGATTACGCCTTTAGAGAAAATTGAAAAAATTGACTATAAATCATTATCAAGGCGTAAAGGGAAATGGTATTTACAACCAGACGATTTAAATAACGATTTACCACCAGATCAACTATACTCTGATAATGCAACCAAGTATTTTAATCAAGGTAGACGCCGCATTACAACCGAAGCAACACACCATGAAGACATTTTAAAACAACCTGTTTTAGAAGTTGTTTCAGCTAAATTAGTGCAGTATGATGGTAGTTACGCTATAATTGGAGAAGTCCAAAACGTAGATAATGTCCCTGCAGATGTTATTTTAAAAGGCACACTTTATAACGATAACAACAAGCAACTAGCAACGTATAATGCAAAGTACCACGTTAAGCATAAACTAATGCCTAAAGAGTCTAGTAGTTTCCGTATTAACTTTGAAGGTATTGCTTGGTCCAGAACACAAGATTCTATTCCAGACACGTTTAATCCAGACGAATTCACACCTATCGAATTTGAAGAACAACCAACAAAATTTAACTTACAAGTTGCAGGAAATGTTTCGGGATCTGACTTATACAAAAACGTGGTGTTAAGTGCCATTAGCATTAAAGACAGTATTATAAACGGAAACTTATTTAATAGCGGTATCCAAGAGATTACAATCCCTCAACTTTTAGTAACTTACTATGACGAAAATAAAGACATGGTTTGGGTAGATCACCTATTTGTAAAAGAAGGTGTAAGACAACAACGTAAGCAAGATTTTGAATACCACATATTACAAGATGGTCAGGTGAAAATAGTTAATACAGACATGAAAAACATTTTTGTAAATGGTTTACCAAACGATGCCATTGCTGGAAAAATTGTTCCTAACAGAATTGAAAACCATAGCGATGCCCAATTACAAAAAATTGACCATCCTGATTTTAGTTATATTAAAATAGAAATTAACACATACATAGGAAGCCCAAATTAATGCTACTTAAACGCACATACATATTTGTTTTAGGTTTGATTTTATTATCATCGTTTGCTATTGTGCAACACAATGACGCTACTAACCCTATTCAATTAGTAACGACGCAAACAGATTATAATGTTGGTAAGCCAATTGTTTTAAAATTTACTGCTTCAGAAGGCGAAAAACCATTATTGTATTGTTCTAATAGTTATGGATCAACTTTAGTTTCGGCTATAGCCGAAGGAGGTATGCTTCAATATATAATTCCGGAAAACATAATCAAAAAAATTGGCGTTGTAAACTGGATAGTATTAGACAAAAATAAATCTGCTGCCGGTCAATTTAATATTATTCCAAAAGCAGAAGTCGCAACCATGGAAACCTATATTGGACCTCCAAGTATTGAAGCCGGAGGAACAGACTACACCATGTTGGTAGTTATACCTACAGATTCTTTAGACAATCCTGTACCAACAAACACAAAGGTTAATGCGAGGTTTCAGTTTTTAGCTTCCGAAGAAAATGACGACATCTTTACTAATAATTTAATTTCCTGGAGAAACATTAATTCTAAGCGAGAAAGCGGACGGATGCTTGTCTCTTCAGAAAGTTTAGGAATTAATTCTAAAGAATTTACCATTAATGTATGGGCTGCAATTCCTACAGATTTTAAAATTTCGGCAAAACGACCACATAACTACGCCGACGGAAATCAGGTAACCACTTTTAATACCTCTGTAATTAAAGACAAGCAAGACAATGTGGTTAGCGATGGTACATTTGTTACCTTTTTTATAACCAACAACCACGGAAATATTTTAAAAACCACAGGAACGACTATTAATGGAGTTGCACACTCTAAAATTATTCATCCTGATTTTAAAGACAACTGGAGCATTAAAGCCTATGTTGATGGTATGGCAGAAAGCGATACAATTACACTAAGTTACCAAAGTGTTATTGAAGATTTTGATGTTGCTTTTGCTAATAAAAATCGTGAAATTTTAGTTGGTCCTTTACAAAGTTTTATGGAGCAAATGATTCCGGATGGTTTACACGTCAAACTTTTAATTTACAAAGACAATGTGCTTATTGCCACCATTATAAAAACATCTTTTAATGGGTATGTTACTTTTAATTTAAAGCCTGCTGTTTATCAAAACGACACGTATAGTTTTAGTGTTGAAACTGCTGGAATAAACAAAACATTTAATAACAAAAAACTATGGTAGGTCTTAATAAAAACATACTCCGTACCATATTAATAATCTCATATATTATGATTGTAGCCTTGATTATATCTGGTATAAGTGCGCTTTTTAGTTACTTAAATACGGGAGCAGACAGAAGTACGATGCTACATACCGAAATACAAAAAATTGAACAATACGCTCCAAAATTAATTTGGGAACCTTTAAACAATGAAGGTCGCCCAATGGATAACGAAAATCTAAATGCCTTACAAAACGATTATTTAGATGCTTGGTATGTCAAACAAGTGGCATACAAAAGCAATAAAACTGCTGGTATAAAAGATTATTATACCGATAGCGCTAGAAAAAACCTATATGCATTTATAGAATTAAACAAAGCTGAAAACACAACCATTGAAGCCACAACATTAAACCATAAACCTACTTTAAAGTTTTTTAGTGAAGACGGTCAACTTGCTGTCATTACAGATAGAAATGTTGTAGAATATAAACGGGTGTTTAAAGCTGAAAAATTAGTACTAGAAACAACAGAAACCTCAACTTACAAAATGGTGTTTTTGCTAGAAGATGGATTTTGGCGTATTAGACATTTAGTTAAAGAAAACACTAAACCTTACGCACCACAAATAGCAAAAATTGAAACTGATAGTTTAATTATTAAAGGGATTAATTACTATCCAAAAGCAACACCTTGGAATATGTTTGGTGACGCTTTCGCGAAAGACACAATTGCCAACGACTTTAAAGTTATTAAAGACGCTGGCTTAAATTCGGTTAGAATTTTTGTGCAATATGATGACTTTGGAAAAGCTGATGTAGATCCTAAAAAGCTAGAAAAATTAAAACAAACTTTAGATGCTGCGGAAGAACAAAACCTAAAAGTAGTAGTAACGTTATTTGATTTTTATGGTGATTATTCTGTAATGAATTGGACCTTAAATCAACGTCACGCAGAAACTATAGTCTCTACTTTTAAAGACCACAACGCTATTATTGCTTGGGATATTAAAAACGAACCAAACCTTGATTTTGAGTCTAGAGGAAAAGATATGGTTATTGCTTGGTTAGACAACATGATAGATTTAGTAAAATCTATAGATAAGGTACATCCTGTAACTATTGGTTGGTCTAATACCCAAAGTGCACCAATTTTAAAAGATAAGGTAGACATTGTTTCGTTTCATTATTATGAAGGCTTAAGCGAATTGGATGCTGCCATAAAAACGATGCAAAACCAAATACCAAACAAACCATTAGTATTGCAAGAATTTGGAATGTCATCTTATAGCGGATTTTGGAAACCATTTGGAAGCTCTGAAGAAGACCAAGCTAATTATCACAAAAAAATCCAAGAGATTATTGCTTCTAATAAGTTGCAATTTATGTCTTGGACTTTATATGATTTTGTTGATGTACCAAAAGCAGTTGTAGGTAGCAGACCTTGGCGTCGTAATACCCAAAAACGTTTTGGATTTATCGATAAAAATGGTGTAAAAAAGGCGTCATTTAAATATATTACTAATTAATACTTTTAATCAAATACATTATTCGTAGTTCGTTTGTCATTCAGAGCGAAGCGAAGAATCTCAATAACAAAACAGTATTGATTTATAAAGATTCTTCAGTCGTACCTCCTTCTGAATGACAACATTTTAAAACTCACTTTAATCTTGAAATTTATCATATTTTCAATACTGTTTTTGTAATTCTTGTAAAAACAAAGACTATCAAATTAAGTAGGTTAACTTGAGAGTCTTTGATAATAATGTCAATAAACTGACACTTGATATATTATTTGTTTGGGACAAAAAAGGTATCGTATATTACTGTTATTCTAGTGTTGTTGGTTCTAAAACCACTGCTTTTTCTTTTGTTTTTCTTGCTGTTTTACTTGGCGACTTTTTAGCAATAATAGCATCAAACTTATTTAAATACATGTCTGCAATTTTCTCCATTGGATACGCTGTTGCTGCTTGATAATTAGATTTTCCTAAAGCAATTCTGTGAGCGTCGTTTGTTACAATAGCCTCAATTGCTGTTGCTAAACTATCTACAGATGTAGGCTCAAAAAATTCACCTTTATAACCTTCGTCTTTTACTAATAAAGCAAGATCTCCTAAATCCGGCATCACTACTGCTTTACCATAACTTCCTGCTTGATGTAAAACACCTGAGCTTCCTGTTGTTGATGTATAAGGAAATACAACTACCGCACTTTCTTTAAATAAGGTTGGCACTTCATATTCTTCAACATACCCCGTAAAACGTACTTGCGGCACATGCTTATAATCTTCTTGGACTTTTGCTAAATAACCTGGCACATTTGGGTTGTCTGTTCCTGCAATTACAACTTCAAGATCTAATCCTGTAGACGCTCTTACTTTCTCAACCGCTTCAATCATACCCTCTACTTTTTTGTAGGTTCCAAATTTACCAAAAGTCATAACTTGTAAAGGACCTTGTGGTAAATCGTATTCTGGCTTTTCTTCAGAAATCTCAAAAGTTCCGTGCGGAATTAATGTCACATTTTTAGCTTTATATTTTTTCTCTAAAATGTCAACATACTTTTGCATTGTTACTGCAACCGTATCTGCTTGTAAGATTAACCTTGTCAAGCTTGTTCCAATAAAACCATATACTTTTTGCATGATTTTGCTACTTGTAAATCCTGCTGATCCTAAATCTACTTCTTCTAATATATTATGCAATAACACGATATTAGGAATCTTTTTTAGTTTACAAACCAATGGTAACATTAATCCTAAAGCTGCTGCTATTTTTTTGTCTCCAAACTTCATGAATTGTAAGTTGAATAAAACTGCATCTGGCTTAGTTTTACTTATAGCTTTAGTTACATTTAAAATATTTGTGTAACTATTAAAAGCCCAGCACTCTTTAACTGTAATCTTACAACCATCTTCTGTAAAAGCAATATCTTTTGCTCCTTCTGTTTTATCTGTTAATAAAACAATTTCAGTAACATTTTCTTTTTGTCTAAAGTGCTTTACTAAATGGTAAGCATACTCATTTAAAGTTACCTTACTTGGTGGATATGCTGTTACGATTGCTAGTTTCATTATTATATGTTTTTAATATATTGTTTCTTAATTACACTACAAATTTGCGTTATTAAAGAGACATATTCAGTTGAGTTTAGATAGGTTGCAAGTTGCTGTCGACGAATGGAAAGTAAGTGTCGTTTCACTTTTTTATCGATGGTTGTATTTTAATGTTTTTATGAAGAAATGATGAAAATAATCTTTTCATTTAGAAGGAGATGCCACTTAAAAATCTATACTTCCTACAACACTCTTATATGAGATTCTTCGCTTCGCTCTGAATGACAGTCTTGCTCTGAATGACATACTCTAATATTTTACTTCTCATTCTTCACATTAAAAATAAAGAAAGACAATTGCATGACTAACAATAACACCATTGCTATAATCTGCATGTGTACTACCTGCTCTAAACTGTCATGAAAAAAGATAACTAATACCATTTGAAGCATTCCGAAGATTCCTGAAATTACTACAGGAATAAATTTATCTAACGATAAGTAGTAATAAGCAAAGATGTTTGATATGGCAAACAAACCTGTTGCTAATGCGTACTTCCATAATAATGGAGCCATCTCCAAATAGCTATCTCCAAATAACATGGTAATTGCTGTTTCTGGAAACAATGCGCAACCAATAACTATTGCTGTTGCAATTGCTGCGATGTAACCAACGTATTCAAATAAAATAGGCGCTGTTGCTTTTCCTTCTTTTTTAAGCTGAACCACTGTTGGCAATAATAACATGACAAACATCCAAGCTACGAAGTATACTATACGACCTATTAAAGCTAAAGAAGCGTACAAACCTGCATCGTAAGCATCAAAGTAATGTTTCACTAATAAGATGTCACTATTGTTAATTATAATCTGTGTAAGCTCGTAAAACGCTGTAATTATAAAAAAGCTTTTAACTTGTTTAGATTGGCTAGCTTCAATAGCAATTGATTTTTTAAAGTTTAAGTTTTTAAATTTGAAAGGCACTAAACCAAATCCAAAAGAGATTAAAATTCCGATAGCAATCACAACCGAAGATTGTATATCAAACAAAAAGATTAACGCTAACGTAATTACTAATCGACTTAGCATTTCAGCTTGATAGGTAATTGATAAAGACTTGAATTCTTTTTTACCTTGAAAGACACCTCTGTTTACACTCATTAAAAAGTATAAAGGCACCCCAATTCCAAAAATAGTAAACATGCTAGAAGACGACGTATTAAAAACCGCTTGTAATTGATTTGCAAAAACAATAATTAACGCTCCCAACCCTAAACCAACAATTGTTGCATTTTTATAAAATTTTGAAATAAAATTTGTAAAAGTTTCGTTTTCAAAAACCACAGAAAACTTTGCAGTTACCAATTGAAACGTCATAGCTACAAAAGATAGCACTAATAAAAAGGTAATTAATACAGCAGCATCTGCAAATTGTGCTGGACCTAACACACGACCTAAAATAAGATTGTACAAATAATTTCCTCCATTTACTGCCAATACGCTTAGCATAAACAATTGTTCTTGAGATATTTTTTTTGGTATTGAAAGAGATAGAGCTTGCATCTTATTAAGTGTTTTTGGTATTATTAATTAGGCTATGTTAGAAAACTGATAATCTTCGTAGATTTCTTCACTTCTAAAGCCTGTAACAAAAAATGGATTACTTTTTAATGCTTCATTTTTATACATTTCTTTTAATGTATAAAGTGCAGATTCATCAATTTCAGTAACCTTATCAAAGTCAATGGTTAAGTTTCTAAAAGGATTTTGAATTAATCCAAAATGCATTTTAAAGTTTCTTACCGTTGTTGCGTTTAATTTACCTTCTAATGTAATTGTATTGTCTTGTTGTGAAATTGTTAATGCCATAATTGTTATTTTTAAATTGTTTGTGTTTGATTTCTGATACAAAGATGCGACGCAAACCTCTCAAAGACTTTTGAATTTCGATGAGTGGACCATTGGTGTAGACGAATGATTGAATATGAATGCTTAACTTGCAAATGATTTAAAACTAGAACATGAAACTCAAATCTATACTCCTACTTACCTTATTACTAACTGCTATTTTTGGCTATTCGCAAGACATGCAAGAAGGCTTTACCTATCTAGAAACTGGTAAGTACGCTAAAGCGGAAACGTTTTTTAAAACCATATTAAAGGAACATCCAGACAATAAAACTGCTAGACTATGTTATGGTCGTGCCATTGGATTAAACGGAAAACCAGAAGAAGCAAACACTCTTTTTACAATCTTATTAGCAGATTATCCAACAGATTTTGAGGTAAAACTAAATTATGGCGAATCTTTATTATGGAATAGTAATTTTCCAAAAGCAAAAACTTATTTTAAAAGTTTAATAGACGAAGACCCTAAAAGCTTTCCGGCATTATTAAGTTATGCTAACACCTTATCCAATTTAAAAGAATATGAAGATGCTTTAAAATATGTTGATAAAGCATTGGACGTATTACCAGGAAACCCAAATGCTTTAACCTCTAAAAAGTATATGTATTTAGGATACGCTTATCAAAAACAACAAGCACAACAATACGATGAAGCAGAAGCCTTATTAAAACAAAATCTTACATTGTTTAATAATGACAAAGACACATTATTAAACTTAGCAAACCTATATTTAATAGCAAATAGACTAGACGATGCTAAAGCAACGTATGATATTTTAGCCGAAAACCCTGAAAATAAAATTACTGCATTAAATGGTTTAGCATTAGTAAATCATTTAAAAGGAAAAGAAAAAGATGCTCTACAATTAAGCCAGCAAGCTTATGATAGTTTAGAGGATACAGCAGACACAACACTTACACAACAAACAACAGAGCGTTATGCACAGGCTTTAATTTGGAATAAAAAATATAAAACTGCGGATACACTTATAGCTAAATTAATAGAAACCCAACCCAACGATAATTGGGTATTAGCCTTACGCGCTACTCTTAATATTTATAAAAGTGATTTTAAAAAGAGTGTAAAAGATTATAATCAAATTTTGGTTAATGATAGTACATCTTTTGATGGCAATCTTGGAAACGCAAATGCCTTAAAAGCATTAGGTAAATATGATGATGCTTATACTTCTGCCGAAAACACTCTAAAGTTTTACAAGAACCAAAAAGACGCTACTAACTTTATAAAAAATCTTAACACTACATTTACACCTTCTTACGAAGGAAAAACATCGTATACTTTTGATAATGGAGATAACGAAGCATTTGCTTTTAACAATAGTGTCGAGTTTCCTTTTTCTACAAAATTTAAAATTTTAGGAAGCTATAATTACAGAAGTACTACTAATGCTGTTACTAATAACGATGCTACCTCTAACGACTTTAGTGCAGGTATATCTTATCAATTATTACCAAACTTAACCTTTAAAGGTACTGCAGGATTAACATCGGCAAAAGCAACCACTAATGATTACACACAACTATTAACAGATGTGTCTTTTAATATAAAACCTTTTAAGCTACAGGATTTAACGGTTGGTTACAAACGTGAATTACAAAGCTTTAATGCAGAGTTATTAGATCGTGAAATTGTACAAAATAACTTTTATGCTAATTACAGTTTAAACACTAATTTTAATTTAGGATGGTTTACACAATACTTTTATACTAGCCAAAGTGATAGTAATGCTAGAAATTTATTGTTTACGTCTTTATACTACAATATATTACCAAAACCTTCGCTTAAAGCTGGTTTAAACTACCAATACATTACGTTTAAAAACCAAGTACCAACAATCTATTTTTCTCCAGAAACATTTAATGCTGTAGAAGTTTTTGTTAATATTATTAAAGACGAAAATATTGCAAAACCTAAAGAATGGTTTTACGAACTTACTGCAGCAACAGGATTACAATACATAGAAGACGACAGTAGCCAAAGCACTTACAGAATACAAGGAAAATTGGGTTATAAATTCTCGGAGCGTTGTATGGCTAATTTATTTGGCACACGAAGTAACATTGCCTCTGCAACTGCAGCAGGATTTACCTTTAACGAAATTGGATTACGTTTTAAATGGTTATTATTTGAAAAACCGCTTTTTAGGGAATAAAACATAGCAATTAAGCAAAAAAACACAAGCCTTACGCTTGTGTTTTTTAAAATAAAATATAATCTGCTATTAATTATCCTCTACTAGCTTTTACAGGGCAACCTATTGCTTTGGTTAAAGTAACCTCTGGCTTTTTACCTGCTTGTAAAGCTTTTATTGCATCTTCAACATACTTAACTTTTACATCTTCTGGAGATTTAGAATTATCATCTATTGCACCTATATATTGAACTTTACGATCTTTATCTAATAAAAACACATGTGGCGTTCTTACCGCTCCATATTGTGGATAAATTTTCTGACCTTCGTCTACTAAATAAGAAAACGTAAATCCTTTTTCTTTAGCTCTTGCTTGCATTGCTGCATAACCTTCTTTTTCGTTTTCTGGACTGTTTGGGTTTATAGCAATTACCGAATAACCTTGTGGTGCATACGTATTATGTAACTCGATTAAACGGTCTTCATATAACTTTGAAAAAGGACATTCGTTACAAGTAAATGTTACAATATAACCTTTAGCATTATCGATACTAGCTAGAGAAACCATTGAACCATCTACATTTTTAAGATTAAAATCTGTAGCGACATCTCCAATATTATAGCCTCCAATTTCCTCTATAGTTTTTGTTTGTTCTGGGCTACCTCCTTTAGGCGGTCCTTTTCTATCTCCTCCATGTGGTGGTGGTCCTTTTCGGTCTCCATGTTCATGGTCACCTTCTGGTCCATGACCTCTACCATCATGCTCTAAAGCTATTTCGTTTTTATTACTCTCCTTATCTTTACAAGACATTAATACTCCTACAGATAAAGCAAGCATTACAAATACTACACGCATTCTATTCATTTTTAAATTATTTAATTATTAATTGTTTTATTTATTTCTGTTTCTAAGTCTTCTACACTTTCAAACGAACGCTCGAAAAAAGCACGTTTTTTATTGTTAAAAACAATGGTAAATGGTATTGCTCCAGACCAGTTTGAATCTATTTTATCTATCCAAGTGTTAGAATCTGGATCATCTAAAATAACCACTTTATTAGTTATATTTTTTGTCTTTAAAAACGGTTTAAGCTTAGTATCAATATCTTTTGGAAAATCCATACTCACCAATAACACCTCAACATCAGGATATTTATCTGCATAGGCTTCGATATATGGTAATTCTTTAACGCAAGGCGCGCACCACATTGCCCAGAAATTAACAATGTAGGTTTTATTAGTATTTGTATATAATAAAGGTTCAATTTCTTCAAAATTATAAACAGAAATACTATCGTTAATTGTTTTATTACTAACAGTTGACGCTGCAGTATTATCAGATTTAATACCATTACAGCTTGCGCAAAAACAGAATACTAACAACAGCACTATTATTGCTTGTAATTTTTGTTTTACAAAGAGTGTTTTTACCAAAATAGGAAGGTTTAAAATAGTAAGACTTTTTAAATTGTAAAAGGTTTAATTAGGAGTTTGTTATTTTTATTAAGCAATCAAATTAAAATAACTGTAAAATTAACTCCTTCTGAACCAAAACTTATTCCCTAAATAAAAAATAGTATTCGGTTTCTAATACTTATTAACATTACTCAGGCAACTATTAAATACACAGTAAAACACTCGTTTATTTTTTAATTACTCAAAAAACAACAGTAATCATCGTCGTTTTTTAACGGATAAACTCACCTTTAAACCTTAAAAAATTACTATATTTACTCTTAATTCGCTATTAACCATTAATAAGCCTCAAATCTTATTAAAAATTAACCATCTAGTTATGAAAGAACTCTATAAACAGTTATTTCAGAAACACAATTTAACTACGAATGAAAATGAAATGGGTACTTACATGGACTCATTGCAAGAGTCTATGGCTATTGGTTCTTGGGAAGTAAACTTACTAACCAACACTGCAACATGGAGTACAATGACCAAGACAATTCATGAAGTAGAACCTGATTATAAGCCTAATATATTAGAAGGTATTAATTTTTTTTTAGAAGGTTACAATAGAGATTTAGTAACTAAATTATTTAACAGAGCTGTAAATCATCAAGAAAAATACGATACAGATTTTCAATTAAAAACTGCTAAAAACAATTTAAAATGGGTGCGTATTGTTGGTTATCCTGTAATTAAAGATGGAGTTACTGTTAAAATTATTGGAGCTTTACAAGATATTACTGATAAAAATAATTTAATTAAAAGCCTTGAACTTAAAGAAAAGCTAATAAGCACAACCTTTGAGCATGCTCCCAATGGAATGGCTTTAATAAATTTAAAGGGTGAAATTATTTCTTTAAATAAAAGTTTTTGCGGTTTTTTAGGCTACACTAAAGAAGAACTTATTGGTTTTAAAGTAAATACTCTTTCTCATCCCGAAGATATAAATATTATACCCAACAATATTGAAGCCTTAATTAATGGAACATTAGACAAATTTAAGTGTGAGAAACGTTATTTTAGAAAAGACGGATCTATAATATACTGTATTCTGTCTGTTTCTGTACTGCGAGACGAAATAAACAATCCTATTCACTTTATATCTCAAATTATAGATATAACCGAAAGAAAATTTGCTTACAAAAAAGTAGAATCGTTATTACAGACTACCAAAAACCAAAATGAAAAACTTCTAAATTTCGCGCATATTGTATCTCACAATTTAAGATCGCATTCTGGCAACTTAGAAATGTTACTTGACCTAATGGCTGCTGAAATTCCAGAGCAAACTAAAAATGATTTTTTTCCATTAATTAAAGAAGCTGTAATCAAGCTAAGTGAAACTATTCAAAACCTGAATGAAGTTTCAAATATAAATTCTAGTAAAAAGGAAAAAATTAAAAACATCAATTTACTACAATTTGTTAATAATGCTTTAGGAAGTTTTAGGGCAGAGATATTAGAAACAAAGGCTAGTATAAATATAGATATAAATGATAAAACAGAGGTTTCTATTATACCTGCCTATCTAGATAGTATTTTATTAAATTTCATTTCTAATGCAATTAAGTATAGGAGAGAAAACATTAAGCCTGTAATAAACATTAGTGCAAAAAAAACTAAAAACTATATAAAAATAAACATAAAAGATAATGGCTTAGGCATAGATTTAGACCTGCATAAAGATAAAATTTTTGGTTTATACAAAACTTTTCATAGGCACGAAAAAGCAAGAGGTTTAGGTCTTTATATTACAAAAAGCCAAATTGAAGCTATGGGAGGTAAGGTTAAAGTAGTTAGCCAAGTAAATAAAGGTACAAAGTTTACAATATATTTAAAACATGACACAAATTGATTCAACCTGCTTAATAGACGACGATCCTATTTTTGTTTTTGCTGTTAAAAGAATTTTAAAGTCATCACATTTAAGTGAAAATTTTTCAGTTTACAATAATGGGAAAGAAGCTATTATTGGTTTAAAACAAATTATAGATTCTGGAAAAACCATTCCTAATCTTATTCTATTAGATCTAAACATGCCTATAATGGATGGTTGGCAGTTTCTTGACGAATTTATTAAATTAAAAATATCGCAAAAAACAACTATATATATTGTAAGTTCTTCTATTGATCCAGCCGATTTTAATAAAGCAAAAACCTACGAACAAGTAAGCGATTTTATAGTAAAACCCATAACAAGAGAATCGTTATTAGAAATAATGCAAATAAAGGCATAGTTAATATATAATAGTAAGTTAGCTTTCTTTTGGGCTATAAACCTTTTCACAAAAATGAAAAGCTAGTATTAAATTACACCATAAAAAAAGGGCAAAAGATTTTCTTTTGCCCTTAATAGAAACTATTTAATATGCTATTACAAATTTTAAGTTTCTACGCTATTAATAATAAAAAACTAAATGTTAGTTGTTACTTAACTAGCAACTTCAAGGGATTATAAAGTGTTTGTGTTCCAGATAATTTACATATGTATAATCCTGAACTTAAATTTTGTTTCTGTAGTGCTATTTTATTTTTACCAACTTGAGTTTTTACTATTTTATTAAAAACTATTTTCCCTAATTGATTATATATTACCAACTCTACTGTCTCTGTTTTATTAGACGTAAACTGAATGCTTGATGTATTAACCATTGGATTTGGATATGCAGCAAGTGTATTTGTTGTAATATTAGTTTCAAAATCATTTACAGATAAGGTATTACCTCTAGAGAAACGTACATCTTGTAAATTCATCTCTTTTGTTGTAATTGTACCATCTTCACTTACCATTGTAAATACAATTGTTACAATATCGCTAGCATCGAACGCAGCTAAAGGAGATGTAAAATCTGAGAATAAAAGTGCATAACTCTGTAACTCGTTTGTTAATGCAATAGTTGTTTTGTACTGCTCATCCCAATTAGTAATACTTTGCTTTACTAAAGTAATTTCTAAATTACCTGTTCCTTTTGCTCTTAATTTTAGACTACTAAAATCTGTTAAATCTACAGCCTTAAAACGTGGCGTAATAGCTCTATAAGCTGCAAAATAAGTACTTGTTGTTGCTGTAAGATTTAAATTTCTTTCTATTGGAAAATCTTGAGTATCAAAATCGCTAGTATTTGGTGAGATAACATAATCACTTACCGTTGTGCTAGCTTGAGAATCATCAATTCCCCATGGTCCATCAGACATGAATAAATCGTCTGGTGTATTTACGCCATCTCCAATTCTAAAACCTACATCAAATAAATGTCCTGTTGGCACTTGAATATCTGTAATGTAATTTTCGTTTAAGTTTATGTTAGACGATGTGTAATTAAAATCGCTAGTTTCTGTAACTCTATAACCAGAATCGAAAGCTACATCTTCAGTTGCATTTGTATTTATAATTTGAAGATCTAAAGCACCATTGTTGTACTTTCCTTTTCTAACAAAAACCGTTGGAGGTGTAGATAATTGGTAACCTGAAATTGTTTTTTCTGTATTTAAAAGATTCAATACTTCTTCCGCTAAAAGATATAAATCGTCTATTGAGTCTGACCAGATTTGAAAGTTGTAAAACGTTACATTCTCTTCATACAAATCTAAATTCCAATGACTTTCTATTGCAAAATTAGCATCGTTATTTTCTACTTTGGCAGATAAGCTTAAAACGTATTCAAAACTACCATCTGCATTTTTAATAATAGACTTTATAAAAGCTTGATCGTTAACATCAATTGTTGAAACCGAAATTAGTTCTGCTCCTAATAATCTATCACATATATATTTTGTGTGTTCGTATACTCCATTCTCAGTTTTTAAAGCTAATATTGAAGCTATAGAAGCATCGTTTTGCATGTAATCTACAGAATACACTTCGGTAGCATTAGTAATATTTAATAAATCTTGTGGCGTAGAATCTATAGCATAATCTTCATTAATTGTTGTTAATGGTACAAAATCTTGTAATTGAAAACCAGTAAATGATGTTTTATTAGCATTTTTACTAGAATCTCTCGTTACACGTTTTGCTGTCTTCTGGTTGAACTTATAACTGTTTTTAGCACGATTATAATTACGTTTATTAATGGCATCAGATAATCTTCCGTTACTTTCTAAACCACCATCATTAGCTGTTGTTGGAGGAGCAATAACTTCGCAATTACCAAAACCAGAACAAGAAGGATCTTCACAATCAATTAAACCATCTCCATCATCATCAATTCCATTATCGCAAATCTCTTGTGCAACAGGAGCTGTAGGACAACGCGCACCATCGTTACTAGAACTTGAAGGTCCGAATGCAAATAAGTTAGATTCTATAACATTTATTCCATCTAAATCTTGAACACTTTGCATTACATATACAGTTCCTGTTTCGTTTGCCGATACATAAAAACGACCATCTGCATCAAAATAAACAGCACCATAAGTATAGCTTAATCCAGATAAAATTGGAATAATACCTAAAGGCGTTACAACACTAGTAGTTGGGTTAATTCTATATAAAATATTAGTATTCTTTTCGACTGCATATAAATTATCATCTACAGCATTAAATGCCCAATCATGAATGCTAATGTTTTGTGATAAATTCTCCGTAGACAAGTATTGCGTATATGTAGGAGAACTTGGATTTAGATCTATTTTAAAATAACTTGTTCCTCCAGCTTTAAAGTAATAAATCCCACCTGAACTAATATCACCAACATATTTATTACCATTTGTTAATTCTGGTATTGTAAAAGATGTAGTTTGAAAATCTTTACCAATTCTAACAATTGTTTTAGAAGGCGAACTTAAATATCCCCAAATAAAACCATCTGCAGGATTATATGCCGTTGCATTAATATTACCAGGTGTAATATCTGTTGCTGCAAGGTAAGAGTTACCAGAAGCTAGGTCTATAGCATACACATCATTACGTTGAAATAAATAAGCACTATAATCGCAATTAAAAGGTATGTTTTGAGCTTCTGTAGTTAAGCTTAGCAATATTACTAAAAGTAGTACTGTTTGATTTTTTAATGTGTGTAGTTTTGTTATCATGGCGTATTTATTGCTTTATTATAGTACAAATTTACTTTTATAGCTTGCCTTAAAAAGTGTTTTTCGTTTAGCGTAATTTAAGTGTAGACGAATGGTAATTCTCTGTAGACAAACACTTTTTATAGCTTTACAAAGATGTTAGTAAAGTAGTTTTTACCTTCTTCGTCTTGTTGTGTTGAAATACCAAAGTCTGTAAAATCTGGATTTTCTATATTTTGCCTGTGCCCTTCACTATTTAACCAAGCATTAACTAACGATTGTGCATTAGTAAAGCCAAAGCCTACATTTTCTGAAACGTTTTCGGCATTTACAGCATCTATTATATTTTGAGATCTTAAATAAAAATAATCGTGACTTAATGCGCCTTGATTAACCATATACTGACTATGTGTAATAGCTTCTCTAGACACTTCGTTTAGTATATTTAAAGCATTAAGACCTTGAGAAATTCTATAACTATTAATAAGCTCTGCAATTTCATAATCTAACTGCGTGTATGTTACATTTGTGTTTTGCGAACTATATTCATTAGGTATGTTTGCCTCTTCTTCAACTGAGCAAGACATTAAAAACGTACTAAACAAAACGGCTATTAAAATTATATTTTTCATCATGGTTGGTTTAATTTGATGACAAAATTAATTTGAAAGACAGCTGTGTTTTATATTTTTCGATTATTACAATTCTAAGTATAGACGAATGGTAGAATACTAAAGTTAAACCTACAAAAGTACTATTAACCGATTATTCCCACACTTAAAAAAAAACACAACACTTCTCTATTTGAAGCAATTAGGAGAATTTAACGCATAAAAAAAAGACAGAAATTAAAATTTCTGTCTTTTTAAGTTGATAATCAATCAATCCCTTAAATGATAACACTGTAAAAGTAATACGTTAAGAAGTGATTGTTATTTTTTAAATTTATTTGAAAAGACACTTAAGACAAAGCACTACAATAATCGACGAAATACACGATTATAGTAAGTTTAAGCGTTTCATTAGTTCTGGTCGGTTAGATCTACTAACCGGAATAACATCTTTTTTAATTAAAACACTGTTATCTTCAATGTCAATAATTTTTTTGATGTTAATAATGTAAGACCTGTGTACTTTTAAAAACAAACTGTCTGGTAGTTTTTCTTCAATTTTTTTAAGTGTAGAATGCACTGTATAATTTTTATCTTCAGTTTTAACCTGTATATAATCGCCTTTGGCCTCAACCAAATAAATACTTGGTATATCTATTTTAATTAAACGCCTGTCTATATTTACATATAAATCATTACCAGAAGTAGTTTCTACATTTTGAGATTTAGACTCTGGTTTTATTGCCGTTTCTTGCTTCGCTTCAGCTTTATCTATTGCTTTTAAAAAGCGCTCTTGTGTAATTGGCTTTACTAAATAATCTACAATACAATCGTACTCGAAAGCTTGAATTGCAAAGTTAGGGTCTGATGTTGTAAGTACTATTTTTGGTGGATTTTTTAGTGTTTCAATAAAATCGAAACCTGTAAAATCTGGCATGTGTATATCTAAGAAAATTAAATCTACTTCGTTTTGATTTAAATACTTTATGGCCTGCATTGCATTAGGAAACTCTTCTAAAACATTAAGACTTGGTGCACGCGAGCATAATTGAGTAATAATCATTCTTGCAGTAGCTTCATCATCAATAATAATACAATTCATAAATAATATTTAGAGGGTCTTTAAGTAGTTAGTAATGCTGTCTAATATTGCTTCAAATTCTTCTTTTTGGTCTATACTACCATCTAGCAAATTATTCTCGTAAGCAACTGCAACTTCATAACCTTTTTCAAGCCCTAAAATACTAATTTTATGCTTAAGTTTATGCACATTATCTGCCGCTAACTTATAATTTTTAGCATTATAGTTATTTACGTAGACTTCTTTTTCTTCTGGATACTCGCTTTTAATAACATCTATAAGTTTTTGCTTAAAAGCTTCGTCTCCTCCAGACAAACTATTAATGTAAGATTGATTAGGTTGTTCCATTTGGGATTTTTTTTAAGGTGAAATAAAAAGTAGTTCCAACATTAACTTGAGATTCTAGCCATATTTTACCACCATATAACTCTACTATTTTCTTAACTATAGACAAACCTATTCCAGAGGATTCTGGATTGTTTTCTAGTTTTTCGAAAGTTTTAAATATTTTTTCGAAGTAAGTGTCTTCGATACCTTTTCCGTTATCTTTTATATAAAACTGCCAATAGTTGTCTTGATCTTCAAAGCCAATATCTATAATTCCTTCTGCTTTATCATTATACTTTACAGCATTCCCAATTAAATTTTGAAACAACTGCTGCAGCCTATATTTATCTCCTTTGGTTATTGGTAAATTAGACTTTGTTATATTAATATGACTTGGAATTTGAATACTATTTAAAATATCTTCAATAAGATTATTTACATCTACATCGTAAACTTCTATTTGATTTTTACCAATTGTTGAATACTCTAGAATACCACTAATTAAGGTATCCATTTTTTCAACATTTGTTCTTATCAGTTTTAGTGTGTTTTTTCCATTTTCATCGAAGGTTTCTTCATAATCTTGAGCCAACCAAGTTGTTAATGTATCTATACTACGTAATGGTGATTTTAAATCGTGAGATACCATGTGTGCATAATCACTAAGCTCCTGATTTTGATGCGCAAGCTCGTTTAACATCGATTGTTTTTGCTTGTTAACCTGAACGATTTCTTTGGTTTGACTATCGATAAAATCTACCAAATTAGAACCTGTTAACTCTACATCGTCTGCTTTTTCGTCTTCTTTTAAATTATAAAACTTTAATGTATCGATAACACTTTTAAGCTTATCGATAACTTCTTTTTGCTCGTCTGCTTCCTTTTGTAATTTTCTATTAGCAAGATATAATTCGTCTGAACTAATAGCCATTGCTCTTTGAATCATTACAGACTGCTCATCAAAATTATTGTAAGACAGGTCTACAGCATTAATAAACTCTGCTATGTCTTCATTGTTTTTTAATTCGTTACTTAAAAATTTACGAATTTGCCTTTTTAATAATGAATTCATTATTCGCTTATTAGCGTTATGGTCATGGTTTGATTGTGTAATTGACAACTAGTTTCTCCATGAAAAGGAGCTATTTCTCCATAAGAATAAAAGCCACTTGTTACAGCATCCTTACCAATAACTTCTATAACCTCTTCTATTTCTTCTTCAACACGCTGATCTAGCACTAGCTTTCTACCTATACAGCTTACTAATATTGCTAATTCAGGTTTGTTTTTTCTGTACTCTAATGCTTGTTTTGCTGCACGTTCTGATGCGTTTGCAATGTTATCTACATTAGTCATCATTAGCTGTACTTTGGAATCTTCTTTAATATCTCCTGCTAATATTACAGCATTTTCCTCTTCATTTATATTTAAAATAGACCTAACAATAGATTGTTTTTCGTCTGTAGAAGTTACATTTAAAGGATACAACAAAGCCGCTCCTGGTAAATCTTTAGCTTTATCTCCTAAATATTTTTTATACAAGTCTAAAGCAGGTTGCCCATCTAATTCATATAAAATATTGCCTTTAGACTTTGTTACAATACGCTCTGGTCCAAAAGGCGTCCATCCGCCATGTATTGAAAAAGAAATTTCTAAGCTATCTCCATAAAAACCAATAGCGACTAATTCTCCTTCTTTTGGGTTTTCGTTGTAAGATGCTAATGTTTTTTCAAAGCGTGCATCGTCACCACACAAACCTCCAGTTATTACTAAATTATCGTTTGTTGAAGCACTCATACCTTTGGTAAGTTGACTACCATTAATAAAACTGCCTTCAGAAACCACAAACACGTATTTTAAACCTTCTTGAGGCAATTGCTCAATAAGTTCTTTTCCTGTTTTATAACTATCTAAATCTGCATTTAAAACATTACTAGTTTTAATTACAAACTTGCTTTTTTCAAACTCGATAGCTGTTATAGTAATACTATCTTGATTTACTGTATCTGATGATATTTCGGCACATGAAGATGCAAAAACAATATGTCCATCTGGAAATAACTGTTTAATATCTGTATAAACAGCATCGTCTTCTAACATATATCTGTTACCAAAAACCAATACTAAAGGTTCTTTTAGATCTTGTTTTTCTATAACATATTCCCAATCTTTATTTTTATGCTTGACTAACTGTACTGTTTTCATTTTTATTTTTTTAATGTGAAATAAAAGGTGGTACCAACATTTGGCTCACTATCTAACCATATTTCACCTTCATGTAAATTGATAATTTTTTTGACGATAGACAATCCTATTCCCGAAGAATCTTTACTTTTCTTTAAAGAATGAAATATCTTAAATATTTTGTCGTGATATTTCTTTTCAATCCCAATTCCATTATCTTTTATTGAAAATTTGTAGTGACTTTTAAAATCTTCTACATCTATTGTAATACTGCCACATTCTTTATCTATAAACTTAACAGAATTGCTAATTAAGTTTTGAAACACTTGCTGTAGCTTAGTTTTATCTCCTTTTATATTTGGTAATACATTAAGACTTTTAAATTCTATGTGGTCGGGTATATATAACATACTAACCAACTCATTAACCATACTATTTAAATCGACATCTACTTTTACAGAATTATCTGCACCAACGCTAGAGTAGTTTAAAACATCTGTTATTAGCTGTTCCATTTTCTCTAAAGTAGACTCGATAAGTGCAAAATTTTGAAGACTTGTAGCATCTAAACTCCCTTGATTATCTTCTTTTAACCAGCTAACCAAAGCATTAATACTACGTAAAGGTGATTTTAAATCGTGCGATACAATGTGTGCATATTCTTGAAGTTCGTCGTTACTTTTTTCTAGCTTTTCTAAAAGTTTTTCTTTTTGAAGCTCTAAACTTTTAGTATCAGTAACATCTAAATGTATTCCTATAGACCCAATAACTTCTCCATCTATATTGTAATTTGGTGCGCCACTAACTAACCAATGTCTTGTTTTTCCTTTTTTACAAATGGCTTTAAACTCATAAGAGTTTGATATACCTTCTTTTCGTTTTTCGCGTTCTTTTTTTAATATATCTGCGTCTTCAGCAGCAAAAAGCGTCCTTGCATTTTTGCCTATAACTTCTGCTTCTGTATAACCAGACATTTTCTCAAAGCTTTGATTTACCATTAGGATTTCGTCGTTATTATTCAACTCCACCATCCCTAGGTTCATATTCGCAATAATATTGTAATATTTTTGCTTTTGTGCTTCTAAACTTTTTCTGTAAGTGCGTTTTAAGGTAACATCGGTAAAGGTCCATAAATATCCTTTAGACTTTTCTCCAATTACTATTGGTGTATAGTTACGTTCTAAAATTTTACCATCCACCATCTCTAACTCATCACCAAGTACTACTTTTTTATTAGCATCAATAGCTCGCATTCTTTCTATAAAAGCGTCTGGGTTTTTAAATAAAATTTTATTTTGTTCTGATGCTACTTTACAATCTAAGCCTACTAAATCTTTAGGACTAGCATTTATTCCAAAAAGCTCACAAAACTTGTTATTAGTAAGTACTATATTTCTGTTTTCATCTTCTAAAACAATACCACTATCTAGATTTACAACAAGTGATGCTAATCTATTTTCTGATTCAATTAATTTTTCCTCGGAAGCTTTTTGGTGAGATATATCTCTAACAATACCTTGTGCTGCAACAGGTTTTTTGTTTTTATCGAAAATTACACTTGCATTTATGTGTACCCATTTAACCTCTTTAGATTTAGTATACACTCTAGCTTCGTAATTTTTAAAATAGCCTTTGGTTTGTAACTCTAGAAAAGAAGACATTGCATATTGGTAGTCTTCTTTATAAATAAGATCCACAACATTTACCTCATCTCTATTAATATCGTAGCCAAATAACTTGGTTGCTGCCTCATTAAATTTTATGAATCTTCCTTGTATATCCATAACAACATATGCATCTACAATGTTTTCGAATACACCCTGAAGTTGTGAGGATTTTTGATCTAGAAGTTCTTCTAGTTTTTGGGAAGTTGAGTAAAGATCTCTTGATTTTTCTTCAAGAATTTTTTCGGCAGCTTTTCTTGCCGCTTTTTCTCTTTTTAAAGCACGTTGTAATATTTCAACTTGTTCTTGACCCATTAGTTTTTGTGAATAATAAATCTAACTTCAGTTCCGTCTTCTTTAATTTTTTCTAATTCAATTTTTGCAGTTGAATTAAAATGCTCAAAAGTTTTATTCATTAATCCTAGACCAAAATGATGCATTGCTCTACTTGATGTATATATCATTACTAATGAATTTTCTGTTTTTTCGACGACTTCAAAAGTTGGCAACTCGGCGTCTGGATATATTTTTCTTACCTCAACATGAATATGGTTTTCTATAGAAGAAATCATTTCTATTGGATCTTTATATGTTGCCAAAAGACCTGGATAACTTTTTTCTATAACACTAAAAAAGTGTTCTGCATAAACCAATAATAAATTATCTATTGATATTCCAGTATTCTCACTTAAATGCTGTAATAATTGTAGCATTTCTGAAAAACTATAAGTCCCTACTGCTGTATAAACACCTTCAGATTCTAATTTAGAATTTGTTATAATATTGTCTACCATTTCTAGACCAAACTTATCCTCTACTAACTCTAAAAACTCCGTAAAAACTATTCCTTTCATTTATTACACTACTATTAATTCATTTATACTCCAATATGCTAATAATTTTTCAATTTTACTAACATAATCCTCATACTTTAAGGGTTTTAAAACATAACCAGCAACTCCTGTTTTGTAACATTCCAACAAATCTTTTTGATTATTTGAAGTTGTTAAAATTATTGTTGGTATGTATTTTAATACGTCGTCCTTTTTTAAAATATTTAAAAACTCAATACCATTTATTTTTGGCATGTTTAAATCTAATAAAATAATATCAGGTAAATTATCTTTTTGTTCTAAAATACCTAAAGCATCTTCACCATTATTAGCTTCTATAATTTTGTGGTCTAATTTTAAGGTAGAAATTGTTCTATTCAATTTCATTATTTCAATCATATCATCTTCAATTAGAAGAATTTTAAGGTTTTTAGTCATTGTGAGGGTGTTTATTTTGAATATCTCCAAAACTACATCTATTAAAAAGGTTGAAATTTAAATTTCGATTAGAGCTATTTAAGTGTAGACCAATAACGTTTAAGTGTCGACGAATGGAAATGAGTTATTTTTAGCTTTTGCAATAATCTATAGACTGTAGAGTATTTAACTTTGCATAATGCTTGACTTTACTAAGTTCTAAAAGAAAGTTTAGAGAATAATTATCCTCCTTTTTTTTATCTAACGTCATTTCTAAACAAGATATAAACTCTAGCTGCTTTAAACAAGCATGTAAATGTTTACAATCTTTTGCTTTTAGTCTTTGCTTTTCTTGCTGTTTATTACCAGTCTTTTTTACTAAGGAATTGGTATTAATTCTAAATATTTTGGAAAGAATACTACTATTAAGAAGGTTCATGTTTGAGGAGGTTATTAATTAATTATGGTTCAAAATTAATAGTATAAACTCCTTAACTTCTTTTTATTCTTTAGACTATAGGTTTTATGTCGATAAATAACACGAAAGCTTAGATAAGTTGTTTTAACCCAAGCAGTACACGCATTTTTTTAGTCATACCTTTTACTACCATATTATAAGAATGATCTATTAATGCCATAATAAATTTGGGTTGTAATTCACCTTTATATATGTAAATAGAATTCCAGTGTTTTTTGCTCATGTGCCAACCTGGCTCAATACTTTCGTATTCTGCCCTTAGCTCTAGAGAATAATCTGGATCGGCTTTTAGGTTTAAAGAAGCCAAACCTTGCTCCCATTTATCTAAAGGAGCTAATGCAAACATTTTTCCAGCTACTTTAAACACCAGCGTGTTTTGGTCGAATGGAAAAGTTTCTTCTGTATGCGGTTTATCAAGACAATACTCTCGGACTTGTTCAATATTCATGTAATAAATTTACAAGAAAAAAACTTATTTCTCTTCTAGATAATTATCTTTTGAATATCTTTTTGTAGATGATTTAATGTTCTTAACATTTGTAGTTGTAAGAATATCTAAACTTTCTAAAACCTCGTTAATGTAAAGTAAAAATTTGTTCATTTGATATAGGGCTTATAATTAGTAGTAAAGTTATATTAATAACAACTAACTATAAGATTATCATACCCTTACATAAAAATAATCGATAAAGAGCTAATATTATCGATTACCAGCACAGTAATTCCCTGTATTCATACTAATTTTTCAATTCTGGAATAACTTCGCTCTTAATTTCTAATGCAGAATAATCCAATTTCCATCCAATAGTTTGCACTAAACCTTCAATAATAAATATAGAATCTAAAGCTTCGTTTTGTGCTATTTGAAACAAACCACTTTGTGGTACCTTATCTCTAAT
This sequence comes from uncultured Lacinutrix sp., assembly GCF_947500605.1. Lineage (GTDB taxonomy): Bacteria > Bacteroidota > Bacteroidia > Flavobacteriales > Flavobacteriaceae > Lacinutrix. The sequence goes on from NZ_CANMSJ010000004.1 coordinate 322,473, forward strand.
GTGAAGCTTAGCTTCGTTATGCAAATCTGTTAAATCGCTTGCCTGAAACTTATTAAACATACCATCTTGCTTATCGTAATACTTTAAATTTGTTTCTATAGAGAGTATTTCCGCTTGCGGAAAATGTTTTAAAGTCACCATTTTTGCTTCTGGATTAGCATCCATAACTATTTTAGATAAATCGAAACCTACATGTGCTTTAGCATCTATAATTACCAATGCTTTCTTTCTACTTGACACTAGCTTTAAGAATCGTTCTTTTACATCTTCGTAATGATAGATTTCTGCAAAATCGCCTTCTACGCTAATAATTTTACACACTTTTTTAATCTTATCTAAAAGAACAACAGATTGTGTTTGTGCTAGTTTTTTTCCTTGAATATGCTTTACATAAGTTGAAACACCTAAAGCTGACAATACGCCAAATATGATTGCAAAAATTATTTCCATTACTCTATCTTGTATAAAACAGGTTTACTAGGTGTAGCATCGTTCTCGAAAGGTGCTATTTGAAGATTTAGCATATAACTTCCATCTTCTACTTTATTAGGCACGTAAATAAACTCTGTAATTGTAGCTTCTTTTCTTATTTTTCCATTAAAATCCCAAAAGGCTTTGTGCGCCAATAATTGACCTTCGTCTTTTTCCTTATCTACACTTGGCAAATCTATTAACAAATGTAAAATGCCTTTTTGTCTAATATAATGTGCGGCTTCTTCTGTAAGATATGGCCAATTTGTATGCGAGTATTGCCTAGATTTTTTATCTTTTGTATTTGGCATTGTACGTATTACAAGTGCTTCGGGCAGTTTTCTTTTTAATAAATATTGTATTTGAGCTTTAGATATTACTTTATCCTCGCCAATTACTTCTGGAGCTACAGTAATAACCTCAGCCATAAACATAAAACGTTTTAAGCATTTATTAATGCTGTGCAATTTCTCGGTTATGTGCCCAACACTTTCGGTATGTGTACCATGTGCATGCGGATTAAATGAGATGTTATTAAAATTAATATCTGCGCCTTCTTTTACACTTGCAACCCACTCCTTAATCTTTACAGGCTCTATTTTAGGCTCATCGATATACCATGCATTAGCATTTTTAATTGAAGCTCGTAATGGCATAGAAATATCTAGCGGTTTTGATAAGTCTATTTTTATTTTTTTCGATTTTATTTGTATTGTTGTTATCAATCTAAATTTATTTTAAATAAGTCACTAGCAATTCCATCGCTTAAAAATTTTCCTTTTTTAGTCACTTTTAGTTTATTACCCTCAATATACAACAAATCTTCAGTAATATGTTTCTGTGCTTGTTGCATCATATAGGTTTCAAAAGTAATGCCAAAATCTGTTTTAACTTTTTTAATTGATACACCCCAAACAGTTCTTAAGCCCGTCATAACATACTCGTTATATTGATCGGTTTTTGTAAGTGTTTCAGTTTCAATTGGCACCTCGCTATTTTGAATCGCTTTTATATATTTTGTATTATTTCTTACATTCCAACCACGTTCTTTTCCATTAAAAGAATGTGCCGAAGGCCCAATACCTATATACTTTTTACCTTGCCAGTATGCCGAATTATTTCTACTAAAAAAACCAGGTTTTCCAAAGTTAGACAATTCGTAATGTACAAAATTTTGAGATTCTAATTTATCTACTAAAATATGAAATTGTTCTTGCGCCAAAGCATCGTCTACATTATCGATAATACCTTTTTCTATAAAAGAAGCCAAAGCTGTTTTTGGCTCTACAGTAAGTGCATAACTAGAAATATGATTTACACCAAAACCTAAAGCAATGTCTATATTTTCTTCCCACTCTTTATTTGTAGTATTAGGAATACCATAAATTAAATCTAGTGAAATATTATTAAAATACTTAGTCGCCTCTTCTAAACACTGTATTGCTTCTTGCATATTATGCGCACGATTCATGAGTTTTAAATCTTTTTCATGAAAAGATTGAATACCTATTGATAATCTATTAACAGGACTCTTAAACAATTCTATTATTCGTTTGTTACTTAAATCGTCTGGATTCGCTTCTAACGTTATTTCTGGATCTTCTGAAACGCTGTAGTTGTTGTAAACCGAATCTATTATTCTTTTTATTTCTTCTGAAGTTAAAAGCGATGGCGTTCCTCCTCCAAAATAAATGGTTTCTACAGTAGTACTTTCAAACTCATTTTTTCTAATTTCTATTTCTGAAATTAAAGCGTCAATAAGTTCATCTTTCTTTTTCAATGAGGTAGAAAAATGAAAGTCGCAATAATGGCAAGCTTGCTTGCAGAACGGTATGTGTATATATATTCCGGACATTTAATTTTTAGATTCTGTAATAGTTGCTGAAACAAATAATGCAAATAATATGTATTCTATATCAATACTATAAAGTGGATCCTGCCTTCGCAGGAATGACAAAATTACTTCTTAACTCGCTTCTCATTTTGTTTAACAAAACTTGCCCAACCAGAATAACTTTTACCAATCTCAACACGACCTTGATTATAAAAATGGCAAACTGCTGCTGCTAAACCATCCATAGAATCTAAGTTTTTAGGTATGGTTTTAAGTCCAAGTATACTTTGCAGCATTTTAGCTACTTGTTCTTTACTTGCATTACCATTTCCTGTAATTGCCATTTTAATTTTCTTTGGCGCATATTCTGTAATTGAAACCTCTCGCGACAAACCTGCTGCCATAGCAACACCTTGAGCACGACCTAGTTTTAACATACTCTGTACGTTTTTACCAAAAAAAGGTGCTTCAATAGCTATTTCGTCTGGATGATGTGTATCTATTAGCTCGATGGTACGTTCGAAAATGAGCTTAAGCTTAAGATAATGGTCGTCGTACTTTTTTAAATCGAGTTCATTAAGTTGCAGAAAATGCATTTTTTTATTCACCACTTTTATGAGTCCGAAACCCATAATTGTAGTTCCTGGATCGATACCTAAAATTATTTTTTCTTCAGCCATTTAATTACAAGTTCTACAACCACTTAAAGAAATTGAAGCGCCAACGGTTACTGTTAACATATTACCATTAAAACTTCCTGCGCCTTCTATTACTGGATCAAAATCTTTTGCAAAGCCCATAATATAAGAGCCATCTATAAATAAAGAAACTGCTCTAGAAATACCATAATGCAATTCTACACCTGCCATTGCATTTAAATAAGAGTTTGTGTTTTCTCTATAAATATCTAATGGTTTTATCATGGTGTAACCTGGACCTGCATGAAATACCAAACTCATTTCTTCGGGTAAAAAAAAGAAAACCTTAGAAGTATCGTAAACAAACTGAGCATTTATTCTAGTGTAATTAATTTTAAAATCTGGTGAATTATCTGTATTAGAAAAACGATTATAACCAAAATCGACCTTAACTCCCATTTGTGGCTTAAACATGTGCTGGACACCTAAATTAATAGTTGGAAAATTGACACCTTTTGCTTCAAATGGTTCTAACAAACCCGATTGCGATGGGCTATTTACACCAAAGGCAATTAAAGCTTTCCACTTGCTTTCTTCTTGCTGAGAAAAGCCGAAAGCACTCACTAAAAATAAGGCTAAAAGACAATAGTAATTAAATTTGGACTCCATTCTGTAATATTTGGTTTAATTTGCATGCACTATTCCATAACGCTTTGCACATCGCTTTATCATACAAAACTAAACAATTCTTTTTTGTACTTATTAAATTAAGCATTGTTGTAGGTGCTTTTTATTTTATTTACAACAAATTAGCAAATAATAGTGCCTTACATTTTTCTGAATTTATTATTACTTTGAAAGAAAATAACGTTTTTTCGTTAAAAAACATCACTTTTCTATTATTCTTAAGCACTTTTAATTGGTTTTTAGAAATACTAAAATGGCAAAAACTAACGTCTTTTATTAAAAATATTACTTTTTATCATGCTTTAAAACAAAGTTTAAGTTCGCTTACGGCATCTCTTTTAACACCTAATCGTATTGGTGAATATGGAGCAAAAGCCATCTATTTTACCAAGCAATACAGAAAACGCATTTTACTTTTAAACTTAATTGGTAATGTAATGCAAATGGCTGTTACTGTTATTTTTGGAGCGATTGGTTTATTTTTATTTACGCGGTATTATCCTATTGAAATTAACACATATAGAGTAACTAAACTCTTGGTTATTATTTTAACTGTTTTGGGTTTATTGTTATTTGTTATAAAACAAAAAAGGCACACAATAAAAGGTTTTTCTGTTGAAAAATTAAAACAATTTATAAAAGCATTACCATTAAACATTAGTGTGTTTACTTTTATGATTTCAGTATTACGCTACTTCGTTTTTTCCTTTCAGTTTTACTTTTTATTACAACTTTTTGCAGTAGAATTAAACTACATAGATGCAATGGCAATTATAACATCTATGTATTTATTAGCTTCGGTTATACCATCTATTTTTATATTAGATGTTGTGGTAAAAGGTAGTGTTGCTGTATATTTATTTTCTTTTACTGAAGTAAACGAAGTTATTATTTTATGTATTATTACTATAATGTGGTTATTTAATTTTGTGCTACCAAGTCTTTTAGGAAGCTATTATGTGCTCAATTTTAACTTTGAAAAACAAAATAAGTCATTATGATTTTTCTATTAATAATTATAACGGTTTTATACTTATTGCTAATTCTAGCACTTGCTTTTGGCTTTGATAAAGTTGAAGATTTTAAAGTTGAAGACATTAAAGCAAAAACAAAATTTTCGATAATTATTCCGTTTAGAAATGAAGCTGAAAATTTACCAGAACTACTGGCTTCAATTAGTGAGCTAAAATATCTTAAATCACATTACGAATTTATTTTTGTAGATGATGACTCTAGTGATGATTCAGTTGAGATTATTTCAAAGGTTCTCGATAAAAAATTTTTAAATGAGAATTTCACTCGAACTGACATTAAAATAATTAATAACGTAAGAGTTTCAAAGTCACCAAAGAAAGATGCAATTACTTCGGCTATAAAAATAGCTAAACACGATTGGATTGTTACTACAGATGCAGATTGTGTATTACCAAAATTCTGGTTAGATACTTTAGATTGTTTCATTCAGAAAAAACAACCAAAAATGATTGTTGCTCCTGTTACTTACCACAAAATAAATTCATTTTTAAAACGATTTCAACTACTCGATTTTTTAAGTCTAATTGGCGCAACCATTGGTGGTTTTGGTATAGGCAAACCGTTTTTATGTAATGGTGCAAATTTAGCCTATAAAAAAGAGTTGTTTTTAGACCTTAATGGTTTTGATGGTAATGATGAAATTGCAAGTGGAGACGATATTTTTCTGCTTCAAAAAGCAATTAAAAGTAACAAAAGTGTTGTTCAATTTTTAAAATCTAAATCTGCTATTGTAAAAACCAAAGCGCAACCCAATATTCATGCTTTAATTTCACAACGTAAACGTTGGGCTGCAAAAACATCTAGTTACAATTCTGTTTTTGGTAAAGTAGTTGGTTTAATTGTTCTATTAATGAATGCGGCTTTAGTTAGTAGTTTTACTTTTGTATTATTTGGACTACTTCAACTTAAACCATTACTTTATATTTTTATAATAAAAAGTCTAGTTGATTTTTTACTTCTTTTTAAAACTGCTAGTTTTTTTAAACAAGAAGGCCAATTATCAAGTTTTATATTTTCTAGCATCTTATATCCTTTCTTTAGTGTTTATATTGCCTTTATATCTTTATTTACTAAGTATAAATGGAAAGATAGAAGTTTCAGTAAGTAATATATAAGTCCGTTAAAATTAATACATTTACCCTAAGAACCAAATCTATTATATTATGAAAAAATTCATCTTGTTATTCACCTTTCTAGCATCTAGCACCTGGACCTTTGCACAACAAACCTATACTGTTGGAAATGAAACCTTAGAACTTAAGACCGAAACGGAAGGGACTTTAGATTTACTTTGGAATACAGTAAACGAGAGATATCGCTATTTTATAAAAACTGAAGATGACAGTATTACAGAACTTAAAAACACTAAAAATACAGATAACAAATATCAAGAAGAATATAAAAAGGTATTAGCAGACTTAACCTCTATGGAGGTTTCTAGAGTAAACCTAACAACTTATAGTCTTAAATCTTTTATTGATAAATACAATAGTTCTACAGATTCTAACTACGTTTCAAGCAACCCTAAATCTAAAGTAAAATTACGATTAGGTGTTTTTGGAGGAATTACTAACAGTCCGTTTAATAAAAATCCAAACAACAAAAACACAGCGCTTTTTGGGACAGAACTGGAAGCAGTTTCGGACAATACAGACTCTAGACATGCAGCATTTTTAAATGTGAGACACACTACAGAGAGTGATGATTTTCAATATTCGGCTACGCAAATTGCTTTAGGATATCGTTATCGTTTTATTAGTAAAGCGAAATTTAATATCTATGCGCAAACTAAGTTTGCAACATATACAAGCTCTAAAGTAACATCTACAATTGTAGATCCTAGTGATGCGACTGCTTTTATAACATTAGAAGATAGCTCTACAGCATTCGATGCGCCATTTATATTTGGTTTAGGTGCTGATATTAAATTAGGAAAAGGATACTTGACTGTTATTTACGACTCTATTGTCGCTGCTTTTTTAGATACCCAAGACAACTTCCCAGTTGATTTTGCCATTGGATATAAATTTAATTTATAGCGTTTTATTAAAAAAAACTTATCTTAATTTTAAGCTGTTTTTAGTAAAACAATTTAGGTTTACAGAAAAAAACTAAGGCTATTAACGTAGTTATAAAAGTAAAATTTAAAATCTAAATTAACCCTATGTGGTTAGTCGTAAACTAAGATTTAGAAGCTAATAAAATTTAGTTACTCCAACTTAATTTACTGCAATAACAATAGGTAATTTAAACTCTGTTTTTACTGGCTGATTGCGTTTTATTGCTGGAAAAACCTGAGGCAAAGTATTTAGACTACTTGCTATCATGTTTTCAATTTCAGGTATTTCTAACGCTGTAACGGCGTTTAAATTAATATGCTTGATTGTAATTTCTCCTCGTTCGGAAATTTGAAACTCCAATACAACAGTATCATCAATATCCTGAGAAACTATAATTATTTCATTTTGTAAGCTTGAAGTAATGTGTTCTGATAATGTATTTTCGAAACACGTTTTCTTTTCGTTCTTTGTTTCAAAAGTATCGCAAACAGAAAAGGTAGGATAGGTATCTACAGCATTCCAATTAACCATTTTTAATTCTTCATTATAAATAGTTTCAGATGTTATTTTTTTTGCATTAAAATACTCGCAAGAGGTTGCGCATATAATTAATAAAAAAACAAATAGTTTTTGCATGGCTTTAATTAACACCAATTTAGATTGATATAAAACCGAAAAGTACAATATATTATCTTAAAAATAAAAAAACCGAAAACTTATGCCTTCGGTTTATATATACTTAGGTTAATCAACATTTATCTACTACAAAAAATACCTAAAATACAGCGTCTCAATTAGCAAGAATACTTAAGCTAATTTTTAGGTTCTTCAACATCTAAAAACGCTTCTTGTTTTAGTTTTAATCTTTCTCTTTTTGCATATTCCACAAATATACTTTCCGGGTTGTTTTTAATATAAACATCGAACAACTCAATCTTACTTTGCATGTCTTTATAGTAACTTGCTTTTGTTGTTACAAGGTAAAATTTAGCAAACTCATCATCTGGATTTTCTTTAAGTGCCTTTTTAAAATATTTAACTGCTACCTGTGGTTTTTCTAAACGATTATAAACTGTTGCCAGTTTCCTATATTCGGCATCCAAAGACACATCAAGAATTTCGAGTGAACGTTTTATATACTTTTCGGCATTTTTATAATCTTTAACCAACTGGTACAAACATCCTAATCGGTATAGATTCTCAGCATTTTTAGGATTGAAAAGTAACGCTTGTTCCATGTTTTCTATCGCCTTTTTGTACTCTAAATCTTTACGATAAGCGAAGCTTAATTTCTCAAAAATGAACTGGCTTCTTTCACCTAACTCTAATAGTTTTTCGAACCAAACAATTGCCTTTGTATAATCTTGCAACAAGTACAAGCTTTGTGCTTTTAAATTTGTTAAAGCTGCATTTTTTGGATAACTATTTAAACCCACTGTAATTAAAGTATCAAGCCTTTCGAAAGCTTTACTTTTAAGACTGTGCTTTGCTAATTTATATATTGCTTTTTGATGCGTTTTATCTAACTTATAAGTAGCTTCAAAATTACCTTGAGCTTCTTTTGTTTTTTTTAAACGCTCTAAAACAACACCTAATTCGTAATAATAATTTGGGTTTGTGCTATCTGTTACTTTTAGATTATTAAATATAATAACAGCCTCTACATTGTTTTTTACTTTGCTTAATAGTTTTCCATACTCGTATTGTAACAACGTGTTTTCTGGACTGTTTTCTATTGCATTTTTAAAGTTTAAAATAGCTTTATCGTAGTTACCAATAGCGTTATATGCTTTTGCTAATTTATATGATGTGTTTTCTATATTACTATTTTCAAGTAATACTATAGCTTTAGAAAAATTACCATTAGCCATTAAACTGTCCGAAACGTTTAAAACCGAAGATTGAGCTTCGGTTTTAAACGTTATTAGTATTAATGCTATTATAAAGATTCTAATCATTCTTGAATATTAAATGTAATCGGCAAATCGAAAGCAACCTTTACAAGATCTCCTTCATGTTGTCCTGCTTTAACTTGAGGTATTAACTTCACTATCCTTCTAGCCTCTTTTTCTAATTCTGGATGTGGAGCTCTTGTTTTAATCGTTTCAATATTACCTTCTTTATCAATAATAAACCTAGCGTAAATTCTCACCTTACCTGTTAAGCCAAGTTTTTTACCTAGATCTAAATTAAAGTTCTGTCTTACTAATTTATTTACATTTTCACTAAAACATTTTCTTTGATCTTTGTTAGATAAAAAAGTATCACAGCCAGGATAAACCGGTACTTGATTGATAGTTGCAAAACTGAGTGATTCATCATCTATAAGTGCTGTTTCAATATATTCTTCTTTTTCCGTTTTTAAACCATCAAAATTAAAATATGATATATAACTAGCACCGTCTGTAGAATTTACTCTTATTTCATGCATACCTATTGGTCTTTTTTCAGCCTTAGCATGAACACTATAAGAAATTACTCCTGCTTCTTTATCTATTACCGACCAGCTTACATAGTCTTTATTTTCTTTCAAAAAAGACTCATACTTTTGATGTGTAATTTTTACATCATCAGACATCTCTTCATCTAGTTTTAATGAATAAGAGTATTGTTCTAAATTACTAATTTCACTCTCAGATTCTGTTTTCTCTGAACAAGAGGTATAAAACAACATCCCAATTACCATTGGAAACAATAGTAAATACTTTGTTAAATGAATTTGATTTGATTTTGATTTGCTTAACATAATGATTCGTTTTTTGATTAATGATTGTTTAAAAAATGGATTGATGAATGACACCTTTTGAGTATCGAAAACTTGCGATAACAAATTTTGATAATAGCTAGCTTTACAACTCGATTTTACAGCTTTAGAATCTGCTATAAACTCATGTAAATTGGCTATCCTTTTTTGATACATGTAAATTAGAGGATTAAACCAGAACAAGATTTTTAAGATTTCGAAAAACAATAAATCGATGCTGTGCTTCTCTTTAACGTGTTGCAACTCATGATTTAAAATAGTTTGCTTGTCTTCTACATTTATATCTTTTCCTAGAAATATATAATTGAAAAACGAAAATGCGTGTTTACTATTAACCAATTCAATTAAAATAGCCTTCTCAAACTTAACTTTTGGATTTTTACAAGCAATTGCTATTAACCTATAAAGCTTGATAGCGAATAATACTAATGCGATTACACAACCAAAATATATAATATAAGACCAACTAAAATAAAAACTATTAACAGTACTTACATCGCTTAACAACTCTTGACCAGCGATTGCAGTTGTAGTACTTTTTCCTAAAATAACTTCTGGTAAAGTATAAATGAATCTTTCTGGTATTACAGTTTTAAAACTATCTACTTTTACAAAAGGTAATACAATTGATAAAAAAGCGGAAACCAGTAAGTAAAACCTGTTCCAATTAAAGAAGGTTTCTTTCCTTAAAAACACATCGTAAACCATTAAAAATAGTAACTGAAACACGATAGTTTGTAAAATATAATGTAGCATAGTTTTATTTTTTAGTATCCTTATCTATTTCCTTTAAAACCGATTCTAGGTCGTTTAAATTGATGTCGTTTTTTTTCATAAAAAACGAAACCATACTTTTAAAAGAACCCTGAAAATAATTATCTACCAGTTTATTAATAGACTGGTTACTGTAGTCTTGCTTCTCTAGTAAAGGAAAATAAATATGCCCTTTTCCTTTCTTTTCATAATCTACAAAACCTTTGCTTTCTAAAATTCTAACAATAGTAGATACCGTATTGTAAGCTGGCTTTGGTTCTGGCAACTTTTCTATTATTTGTTTTACATTGGCTTTTTTTAATTGCCATAGTACTTGCATGATATCTTCTTCTGCTTTTGTAAGTTGTTTCATCTTTATTTGATGTATTTTAAATTAGAATTCAACACTTTTAAACTAAATCCTTAGTTCAAATATAACTATTTTTTTAGTTTAAACTAATTTTTTAGTTATAAATGTAACTTTTATTCATTTTTATCGTCTTATAATAAAACATTACTATGGATATATTTTTAACCATTCTTGGTTTACTTTTCATGATTATTGGGCTTATTGGTAGTTTTCTACCAATATTACCTGGACCACCCCTAAGTTGGGTTGGTTTACTACTACTCTATCTTACAGATGCAATACCAAATAATTGGACCTTTTTAAGTATAACACTTGTTATAGCTCTTCTAGTTTTTGCTTTAGATTATATTATACCAGCAATAGGTGCAAAAAGATTTGGAGGAACTAAAGCAGGAATGATAGGTACAACTATTGGACTTATTGTTGGTATTCTAGCTCCTATTCCTGGAGGTATAATTATTGGGCCTTTTGTAGGTGCTCTTATAGGTGAGTTATCTAATAAAGCTGATTCTAAAACAGCTTTAAAGGCTGCTTTTGGCTCTTTTTTAGGTTTTATAACAGGAACTTTTATAAAGTTTATTGTTGCTATAATATACTTTGGCTTATTTATTAAACTCTTTTGGGATTATAAAAGCATTATTTTTTAATAAGAAGAAACCTTGCTATTTCATAAAGAAAAAGCAAGGTTTTGTGTAAATGTGCTATTACCAACTAAATCCTAATTGAATTACGAATTCAGTCATGTATGATTGTTGATAGAATAAATTTAAGTAAAATAAAATTATATGATTACGGTTTTTACCGTAATCAATAAATTAAAATCTCTCAAAACAGTAATAAAAACGGTCTTTTGAAAGATTTTAAAATAATCTTGATTTTTAAAAAAATTAACAATATCGTAAGAAAAAACTGTATTTAGTCTATAAAACCATAACCTCTAGCTTTCTCAATAAGTGATTTTTCGTCTCCTTCTTCAATACTAAAAATTTCTTTTAATTGTTTCTTTTTCTTCTCTATACTGCTTAAAGAAAGATTCATTTCCTTGGCAATATCTTTATTTTTAATTCCTCTAGAGATTAGATACAAAATACGATGATTTGCCTCTCCAACTTCTAAATTACTAAATCTTGTTTTTTTAATTATTTGGTTTACTGTACCACTATAAAAAGGAGGATTATTTAGTACTGCTTGAAAAGCACTAGCAAGTTCTCTTGATGTTAAATCACTTTTAATTAAAAATCCTTCTGGGTTAATGTTGTTTATAATACTATGTATACGGTAAGACTCATTAAACATAGTTAGCATAACTATTTTAGATTTAGGAGACTTTTCTCTAACATACATTGCTAAATCCTCACCAGATTTAAATCTACCATCCTTAGAAGGAGGTATACTAATATCAAAAAAATAAACAGTATAAAGCTCTCCAAGAGCAATCGATTTATTTATTAAATCTATGGATTCTTCGCAATTTGTAGCAAAATCAATAGTTAAATTTTGAGACTCTTTTTTTGTTGCTAACAAAGTATTACGGTAACCTTCAATAATCATAGGATGATCATCAGTCATTAATATCTTAATAGTTTTTTCCGACATTTTAAATGTGTTCTATCTTAAATTGGGATTTCTATATTTATTGTTGTGCCTTTATTAATTTGAGTATTTATTTTCTGTTTTCCTCCAATGGCACTCACTCTAGATTTGATATTTTTTAAGCCTATACCTTCTTTTTGTTTAGAGCTATCGTAACCAACACCATCATCTATTATGGATAAAGATATTAAATTATCTTCTTGTTGCACTATTATGTTTACAAGTTTTGCTTTTGCATGTTTGTAAATATTTTGAAGCGATTCTTGTATAATTCTATAAATATGTATTTTAGTTTTATTAGTTAAGTTCTCCCATTTTATATCATGGTTCATTTTAGTTTTGTAATCTAAACCATAGGCTGTGCATTGTGTTTCAACTAGTGTATTAATCATATCTGAGAAACTAGCATGCGAAATAAAATCGGTATTTAAATCATGAGAAACTTTACGAATATCCTTCTCTATTTCCATTAAATCTTTAATGTAATTTTCTCTACTAATAATAGCCTCTTTTGTATTAACCATGTTAAGACTATCTAAACTAAGCCTGGTACCAAACAATCTACCTAAAATTCCATCGTGTATTTCTTGAGATATCCTCTTTTTTTCTACAGCTCTAGCCTCATCCATTTTATCTTGTTGAGATAACATAAGATTATATATCTCTTCATTAGCCTCTTGTTGCTGCTGCGCAAGCTCAAGCTCTTTATTTTTTTCTCGTTGTGTTTTAATAATATATAAAAGCAATATAGAAAGCAAGAGTACTATTGAAGTAATTACTAACCAAAGATTCTGTTTTGAAATGGCTTCTTTCTCTTGTATTATTACATCTGTCTCGTAATCTATTCTTGCAAATTTGTTTCTCATAGAACGCTCTGCTGTTATTAAACTATCGTTTAATTTTATGTACTTGTTTAAGAAAATATCAGATGAGTCTTTTTCAAGTTCAGATTTTGTTATTAATGTTTTAAAAACAAAACTATTTGTTTTAGTATTTTTTGCAATTTTATAAGCCAGATTAACATATTTTTTAGCTGAATCTACTTGATCTATTTCTTTTAAGAATTCAGCATAATAAGTACTAGTTCCCATAATGCCTATTTCGTCTTCCATGACGCTGGATATTTTAAACGCTTCACTAAACATCTCTCCTATTTCTTCTGAAACAAAATCATTATTTAAGAATTTAGAATAAGCTAAGTTTGCTTTTATATTAGCATAAGATTCAGGATCGTTAGCGTATAAGCTATCATCCTCAAGGAGAGTATTAAAAATTTTAATAGCACTTGGGTAATCTCCTTTTCTTCTATAAATTGATCCAATATTATTTTTAGAATATAAAATATAATAATAAGCATTAGGTTCGTCTTCCAAAACACTTATAGAGAGATTATAGTACTCTAGTGCTTTATCAAAGTTTTTAAGCTCGCCAGAAATTATACCCAGTAAATTATACTTATCCCATTTAGCAAAATTGTTTTCTTCATTATTAGGTAGCTTCTCTAACGTTTTTAATGCTCTTACTGTATTAATTTCGGCACCAATATAATCTCTCTCAGACTGCTGAATATAGCTCATATTAGACAATACATTAATATAATCTTTAGTATCCCCTAAAGCTTCGTATTGCTTTACCGCTTTCGAATAATAAAAATAGGCGCTATCTTGCTTAGATTCTTCATCATAAGCGTAACCTAAAATAAAATTTGCATTTGCTAGAGCAGCAGAATCTTTAATTTTGCTAGCTATTTTTATAATTTCAAAATTTACCGACTTAAGTTTTTCGGTATTTAATTGATTCAAATAAATTGAAGATAAAGCCTTTTGGCTTTTAATTATAGTTGAATCTTCTCCATAGTTTTTAGAGCGTTCTATGGCTTTTTTAGCATATACAATACGCTTGTTAAAAGATGAATTTGTGTTTTTAGAATATTCCCTATAAGCATATATAGAGTCTAATTCAATATTCGATTTCTCCTTTTGAGCAAAAGAAAAATAGAATGAAAAAATACAAATTAAAATAAAGAGTTGTTTCAAGGTTTATGCTTTGATTTTATCAAATTTAAACTAAAAAAAATAAAAATTTGTTTTAAATACGTATCCATATTGAAACCTAAAAGTGTAAAGTTTAACCTTGAGATGGCACTTTTCTTTTTCCTCTTATCTCAATAAATGCTGTTAAGTCAACACTTGGCTTAGATAATTCGTGATTTACTGTTTCTGTAACTGTATCTGTATCGTTAGATGGTAATACTGCAGTTAGTAATCCTATTGAAAAAAGTGCGATTAATGTTAGTTTAAGGGTTTTCATGTTAGTTTGTTTTATGTTGCTATTAATG
>NZ_CANMSJ010000005.1 GCF_947500605.1 uncultured Lacinutrix sp.
GTTATAAATGATATTCAAATTAATAACCATTATATATGTCATTCAGAAGGAGGCACGACTGAAGAATCTTTTGATTTGATTGAGAGATTCTTCGCTTCGCTCTGAATGACAGTTGTGCTCTGAATTACAGTTTTGTTTTGAATTGCATTTGTGTTATAAATGATATTCAAATTAATAACCATTATATATGTCATTCAGAAGGAGGCACGACTGAAGAATCTTTTGATTTAATTTAGAGATTCTTCGCTTCGCTCTGAATGACAGTTGTGCTCTGAATGACAGTTTTACTCTGTATTGCAGTTTTGTTTTGAATTACACTTGTATTATTAACGATATTCAAATTAATAACCATTATATATGTCATTCAGAAGGAGGCACGACTGAAGAATTTTTTGATTTGATTGAGAGATTCTTCGCTTCGCTCTGAATGACAGTTGTGCTCTGAATGACAGTTTTACTCTGTATTGAAGTTTTGTTTTGAATTGCATTTGTATTATAAATGATATTCAAATAAATGACCGTTACACATGTCATTCAGAAGGAGGCACGACTGAAGAATCTTTTTGATTATTTGATTGAGATTCTTCGCTTCGCTCTGAATGACAGTTTTACTTTTAATGGCACTTTTACTCTGTATTGTAATTTATTTGAAGCATAAAAAAAACCACCTGATTTAGGTGGTTTTTATTGTTTGTTATTTGTTTGAGAGATTCTTCGCTTCGCTCTGAATGACAGTTGTGCTTTGAACTACATTTGTATTATAAATTAAAGCAACACTATTCTATAGTCACAATTAAATCGTCCTGTTTTACCATACTTCCTTCTTTTAGGCTCACCGATTTTACTGTTCCAGATTTAAAAGCTGTTACAGTAGTTTCCATTTTCATGGCTTCGATAATAAAAAGCGGATCGTTTTCTTTTACTTCCTGTCCTTTTTTAACCAATACTTTGTAAAGTGAACCTTGTAAAGGCGCTCCAATTTGGTTAGTATCTGCTGGATCTATTTTTGTATTGGTTTCAATTTTAATGTTTAGAGATTTGTCTAAAATTTCTACAAAACGATTTTCACCATTTACTTTAAAAAAGACGGTTCTTATGCCTTCTTCATTAGGAATACCAATAGATAGTAATTTAATAATAACAGTTTTACCAGGTTCTAATTCTATTAAAATCTCCTCGCGAAGTTTCATACCATAGAAAAAGTTTTTTGTAGGTACTAAAGCTAAATTACCATAGGTTTTATAGTTTTCGTGCGCTTGCTCAAATACTTTTGGGTATAACGTGTACGATAAGAAATCTTCCATCTCGATAGCACGTGTAAAGCCTTTTTGGAATTTCTTTTTGAAGGCTTTAAACTCTTCGTCAAAATCTATAGGTTCTAAATGCGCGTTTGGTCTGTTGGTGTATGGTTTTCTGTTTTTCAGAATTATTTTCTGAAGCTTTTTCGGGAAACCGCCAGATGGTTGTCCTAAATCGCCAACAAAGAAACTAATTACAGAATCTGGAAACGAAATTTCTTCGCCACGTTCCATAACATCTTCTGTGGTTAGGTTATTGGTAACCATAAAAATGGCCATGTCTCCAACAACTTTAGAACTTGGTGTTACTTTTACCAAGTTACCAAAGAGTTTATTAACTGCGGCATACATTTTTTTAACCTCATCAAATCTATCTGCTAAACCTAAAGCCGTTGCTTGCGGACGTAAATTACTATATTGTCCGCCAGGAATTTCGTGTTCGAAAACCTCAGCAGTTCCTGCTTTTAAACCAGACTCGAACGGATAATACAGTTCGCGAGTATCTTCCCAAAAATTAGAAAACTGATTTAATTTAGGCATATCGAAATCGTGTGCTCTTGGTTGGCCTTTCATCATTTCTACAACCGCATTAAAGTTGGGTTGCGAGGTTAAACCAGATAAACCACTTAATGCTACGTCTACAACATCTACACCAGCTTCAATAGCTTTTAAATACGTTGCTGTTTGTAATGAAGAAGTATCGTGCGTATGTAAATGTATTGGCACCTTTACAGTATCTTTTAATGCTGCTACTAGTTCTGTTGCTGCATACGGTTTTAATAATCCTGCCATGTCTTTAATAGCAATCATGTGTGCACCTGCATTTTCTAAATCTTTAGCCAGTTGCGTGTAATAATTTAGGTTGTATTTTGTTTCGTTTACATCTAAAATATCTCCTGTGTAACTTAATGCTGCTTCTGCTATTCCGCCAGTTTTGTTACGTACATAACTAATGCTTGGTTCCATTGCTTTTACCCAGTTTAGGGAATCGAAAATTCTGAAAATATCGACACCATTCTCCCAAGACTTTTCTACAAATTTCTCGATTAAATTATCTGGATATGCTTTATAACCAACACCGTTAGAGCCACGCAATAACATTTGGAATAATATATTTGGTACAGCTTTACGCAATTCTCTTAATCGTGTCCACGGACTTTCGTGTAGGAAACGTAAGCAAACATCGAACGTTGCACCTCCCCAAACTTCCATACTAAAGGTGTTGGGATGGTTTTTTGCGAAGCTTTCGGCTACCTTAAGCATATCGAAAGAACGCATTCTTGTTGCTAATAACGATTGGTGCGCATCGCGCATTGTAGTATCTGTAAAATGAATTTTTTTCTCGTCTTTTAACCAAGCACAGAATTTTTCTGGACCTAATTCTGTTAGCATATCTTTTGTGCCTTTTGGATAGGCTTCAGATAAACTGAACTTTGGCACTTTAGGGTTTCTAAAGACTTTATTTTCTTCAATGTTTTTAACGTCCGAATTTCCGTTTACGGTGACTTCAGCTAAAAAGTTAACCACTTTAGAGGTTCTATCTTGTGGTAGTTTTATTTTAAATAGGGCAGGAGTATTCTGAATAAAATTAACAGTGACTTTACCGTCTTTAAATGTTGGATGCTGAATAACATTTTGTAAAAAATGAATGTTGGTTTTTACACCTCTAATTCTAAACTCCTTTAAAGCACGCACCATTTTACGTGTAGCTCCATCTAAAGTTCTACCATGAGAAGACACTTTTACTAACATAGAATCGAAAAACGGACTCACTTGATAGCCTTGATAAATGCTTCCGGCATCTAAACGAATACCCATTCCAGAGGCACTTCTATACGTAGTTACGTTCCCATAATCTGGTGTGAAGTTGTTTGAAGGATCTTCGGTTGTTAATCTACATTGCAAAGCAAAACCATAGGTTGCAATAGTATCTTGACCGTATATTTTTATTTGCTCGCTGTCTAATTTGTAATTACCAGCAACAAAAATTTGTGTTTTTACCAAGTCTATTCCGGTTACCATTTCGGTAACGGTATGTTCTACTTGTATTCTTGGATTAACTTCTATAAAATAGATATTATCGTCTCCATCTACTAAAAATTCTACAGTACCAATATTATTGTAGCTTACCTCTTTTGCAATAGAAACGGCGTATTTGTATAAATCTTGTTTTACAGCATCGCTTACATTATGCGAAGGTGCAATTTCTACTACTTTTTGGTGACGACGTTGTACAGAGCAATCGCGCTCGTGTAAATGACGAATATTACCATGATTATCTGCTACAATTTGTACTTCTATATGCTTTGGGTTTTCTACATATTTTTCTAAAAACATGGTATCATCTCCAAAGGCATTTAATGCTTCGTTTCTAGCTGAATCGAAATTGAATTCTAAGTCTTCATCTTTTCTAATAATTCGCATACCACGACCACCACCACCAGAAGCGGCTTTTAGCATTAGCGGATAGCCAATAGTTGCAGCTTCAGAGAGTGCAACTTTAAGAGAGGTTAGCTTTTTCTTGTTACTTTCTATAATAGGAACGTTACATTTTACGGCTACTTTTTTAGCTGTAATTTTATCGCCTAAAGCATCCATAACTTCGGGTTCTGGACCTATAAAAATAATACCGTTTGCAGCACATTGTCTAGCAAACTCAGAGTTTTCGGATAAAAAACCATAACCAGGATGTATGGCATCTACGTTTTTAGCTTTTGCCAAATCTATAATTTGTGCAATGTCTAAATAGGGTTTTAAAGGCTGATTGTCTTCACCAATTTGGTAAGATTCATCGGCTTTATTTCTGTGTTGAGAATAACGATCTTCGTAAGTGTAAATAGCTACAGTAGTTATGTTTAACTCTGTACACGCACGTAAAACACGAATTGCAATTTCTCCTCTGTTGGCAACAAGAACCTTTTTAATTTTCATTAGTAGTGGTGTGTTATTTAATGATATATGGATTTTCGTTTTGGTAATTACGCATTACAAAATCTAAGGCTGCTTTTAGTAATTCGCCCATGTTTCGAGCACGTTTAAATTTAACATCTCCTGTTAAATCGAACAAGCCAAGTTTTAATTGTTTAATTTTTTCGGGTGAAGAAATCTCATCTCTCTTCATACATAATATTAAATGACGTAAACGCTTTTGTTCACTTTTAGCACGCTTTGCAAGTAGTGAGCGTTCCTCTTTTTCGTATTGTTTTATAGAGCCTCTGGTTAATACCTCTGCACTCATTTCTACCAATGGATTGTTTTCTTTTAAAAACTGAGGTTTATAAACTTTAGGGTTGCCTTCGTAACTCTGCTGATCGAAATCTACAGCACGAATACGGTATTGTTTACGGTCGAAATCGTGTGTAATTACAATAACGTAGTTGTACGAGCGCATATCGGCCAATAACCTTACAAAACAACGTTCGTTAAACTTAACAAACTCTTTTGCTAAAGCTCTTCTGTCTTGCTCTGTAATGGTGTGTAAATGTTCTTTTATATAAATGTCTCCAGGAATTCCAGAGATGTGTTCTTCGATTAATGTGTCTTTATGAACTAAAAAATTAATGTGGTTAGGAGAAAGAATATCTTCTAGCTCTAAACCATAAATACGTGAAGCATCGGCTTTTTTAATGTAAAGAAAGATGTAGTTATCGTTTAATACGTTTCTTACCTTAATACGAAAAGGCTTCGTGTTACCAAAGGTGCAAAAATCGATACTATCAATATTTAAATAGGGTAGAATACTATCGCTTCCATCGGAATGTAAGATGGAATACATTTGCTTTAAGCTGTTTTGTATTTCTTCGCGTTCGTGTTCTGCATAATAGCAGCTTACCCAAAGTGTATCGACGTCATTATTATCAAAAATTTCTACTGCACCTTGAAAACGCAGTAAATCGTCGTAGAAAATCGGAATTTTTATATTCCTGCCTTGAGCAGTTAAGTAGTTAGATAGTTGAGCAGTAATTGGATAGGCAGGCTTTTTTTTAGAAATTAATTTTTCGTTCATAGTTATATTGGAAAGTCTATAAGTTAGCTAAAAATTATGTAAAATACAATGCGTGCATAATATATTTTGAATAATAGATTTATATTAAATACGAAACTTAATTAGAAGTGGATTTTTTACAAACGCTAATTTTCTGTCTAAGAATGATTTGTTTACTAAAAATAATTATACCTTTGCTTCATAATTATGAAAAACAACAATTTAAATAGTATTTGTAAACAGGCCTGGATGTCAAATTCCGGAAGCTAGAGCGTATACTATTATTACATATTTAATAAGCGTTCTATTTTTTTATAGAACGCTTTTTTATTACACAAAACTGAATGAATATTTTAAACTTTATTTCGATTAATGCCAGTAAGATTACACGTATAAATATGTGTAATAAGTCTTATATGTCCAATTATCGAAGCGTTTAGAATGAGTTAAAACTTAAATTTTTAATCCCTTTGATTTTATTTTAAATCAAAGGGATTTTTTTATGTCTAGTATTATGAAAAAAAGAATCACATTATTATTACAAAGAGAAGAAGTGCTTACAGAGCTTAAAAGCTATACAAACGTTTTAATAGGCTCGTTTATATTATCCATAGCCTATGTAATATTTATTATACCACACAATATAGTGCCTGGTGGTATTTTGGGATTAAGTATTGTAATTAATAAGCTTACAGGTATGTCTATAGGTATAATTGCTATACTTATAAATATTCCTTTATTGCTTTGGGGAACAAAAGTACTTGGCGGAAAAACTGGTGTTAAAACTGCTTTTTCTATGGTATTGGTTTCTTTTTATATCGATGTTTTTTCTAAGATTTTTGAAAACAGAGTTTTTGTGGAAGATGTTTTAGTGTCTTCATTATTTGGAGGTGTTATTGTTGGTTTTTCTGTTTTTATGGTAATGAAGGCAGGAGCAACAACAGGCGGAAACGATATTTTAGTTCGTATTCTAGCAACCAAAATAAAACTTCCTTTTAGTCAGCTTATTTTAATAGTTGATGGTGTCATTATTTTTCTAGGGATTTTTGTTTTTAAAGATTTTACAATGGCTGCTTATAGTATTGTTGCTATAATTGCGATTAGTAAAACGATAGGTTATTATATTAAAAAATCGACAACACACATGACCGTTTTTGTGTTCTCTAAAAAGAATTTACTTATTCAAGAAGCTTTTTTAAATTTTGAAGAGTATACCAATACTATTTTAAAGCTGATTCATCATGACTCTCAAGGAAAGTTAATATTAATAACCAGAAACGCTAAACAGTTAGAAGCTATTAAAAGCGTTGTTTATAGCGTGGATGCCGATGCTGATATTAGTGCATTAGAATCTAGTACCGAATCTATTTAAAGTACTTAGAATAAAAAAACCACCTCGAAAGGTGGTTTTTTTGTTTCCGTGTAAGCGTAGAAAAAAATAGTGTTATGAGTTTTCGAACTTTTCTATCATCTCTTTGAATAAGCCTAGCAAAAAAGTTAGTTTACTAGAGTCGCCTGAAGCATTAAACACATGGTTTTCAATTTTTACACCATACCAATCTTGTTTACTGTTTTCATTAAGAATCCATGGTATTTCTATATTTTTTAATGAAGTATTTGATAAATCAATTTCTACATCCCAACCTGGATTATCAAGTGTTGAAATATGTATACCTTCACCATGTTCCCAATCTCCATCACAATTGTTTTTAAACCAATGCTGTATCCAGTCTGTAATTTCCATTTGTATTAAGATGTTTTTATACTATTTAAGCTTAGCTGTTAAAGAATAAATGTAAAATAATTTTAAACGAAATTAGCTTAAAAAAAGATAATAAAGTCAAGTATAAAAAAAACACCTTGAAAGGTGGTTTTTTGAAATTTCGTTTAATATTTCGTTGATATAAAATCGTTTCAATGTTTTATATCAGACGTTAAACGAAGTTAGGCTAAAAAAAAGGACAAAGTCAAGCATAAAAAAACCACCTCGAAAGGTGGTTTTAGTCTTTCCGCGAAAGCGAAAAAATAGTTTTATTTAAGTAGTTTCTGGTTAAACAGAATAACTTACTTAATCATAGAGTAACTACGTTTTATAAAATCTGAAAGTTCTTTTCCTTTTAATAAACCTTGAGATAGTCTAGCTAAATCTAAACTTTGGTTTATTAAACGTTCTTGAATCTCTTTGTTTTCGGTATTTAAAATTTCGCCTACCAATTCAGAATTTGTGTTCACTGTTAAGTTATACATTTCTGGCATGGCACCAAACATTTGCATTCCACCTCCACCACCGGAAGCTTGCATTTCTTTCATTCTACGCATAAATTCTGGTTGCGTAATCATAAATGGAGAAGCATCACTATCTTGAGGCTCTAATTGTACCATGAATTTTTCTGAAGGAATAACTGCTTTCAATAATTCGTCTAATACTTTAGTTTGTGCTTCGTCTAATTTAGAAATTGTTGTTTCGTCTTTCTTAATTAGCTTGTCTATAGAATCTGCATCTACACGAGCAAATGTTATGTTCTCTTTAGTGCTTTCTAATTTCTGCATTAAATGCGAAATAATAGGCGAGTCTAATAACAATACTTCGTAACCTTTAGCTTTTGCAGCTTCAATATACGTGTGTTGTGAGTCTTGGTCGCTAGCATAAAGAATAACTAGTTTACCATCTTTATCTGTCTGGTTTGCTTTAATAGCATTTTCTAACTCTTCGTAAGTAAAATACTTGTTATCTACAGTTGGGTATAAAGTAAAGGCATCTGCTTTTTCGAAGAATTTATCTTCGCTAAGCATTCCGTATTCAATAACCACTTTAATATCGTTCCACTTTGCTTCAAAATCTTCACGATTTTCTTTAAATAACGATTTTAATTTATCTGCAACTTTACGTGTAATGTAAGATGAAATCTTTTTTACAGCACCATCTGCTTGTAAGTAAGAACGCGATACGTTTAATGGAATGTCTGGAGAATCGATTACACCACGTAACATTGTTAAAAATTCTGGTACAATACCTTCTACATTATCGGTTACATAAACTTGGTTTTGGTATAACTGAATCTTATCCTTTTGCATGCTCATGTCTTGAGTCATCTTTGGGAAATATAAAATTCCTGTTAAATTAAACGGATAATCTACATTTAAATGAATGTGGAATAATGGATCTTCGTGTTGTGCAGGATATAATTCTCTGTAAAAATTGGTGTAGTCGTCACCTTCTAATTCTGTTGGTTGTTTTGTCCAAGCAGGATTAGGGTTGTTGATAATGTTATCTACAGTAATTTTTTGTTGAGGCTCAGTTGTTTCTTTACCTTCAGCATCTTTTGTAGTTGCAGGTGTGTGCTCTGGATCGTTAACTTCTTTAGTTCCAAATTTAATTGGAATAGGCATAAACTTGTTATACTTATAAAGTAGCGTGCTAATACGTGCTTCTTCTAAAAACTCTGTAGAGTCTTCTGCAATATGAAGAATAATTTCTGTTCCTCTGTCTGTTTTATCTGAAGCTTCTAAAGTAAACTCAGGAGATCCATCGCAAGTCCAATGTGCTCCAGTTGTTCCTTCTTTATGAGATTTAGTAATAATCTCTACTTTTTCTGCAACCATAAAAGCAGAATAGAAACCAAGACCAAAATGACCAATAATACCAGAATCTTTAGCAGAATCTTTATACTGATCTAAAAACTCTTCAGCACCAGAAAATGCAATTTGGTTAATGTATTTTTCAACCTCATCTTCTGTCATTCCTAAACCTTGATCGATAATATGAAGTTTTTTACCTTCTTTATCAATTTTAATCTCGATTACAGGATTTCCGTATTCAGATTTAGATTCGCCAATACTAGTTAAATGCTTTAACTTTAAAGTTGCATCTGTACCATTACTTATAAGCTCACGTAAAAATATTTCGTGATCACTATACAAGAATTTTTTAATTAATGGGAAAATGTTTTCAACCGAAACATTAATGTTTCCTTTTGCCATAATAAATTATTTTATTTGTCATTCCTACAAAGGCAGGAATCTTATTAATTATTGTTTTAATATACTATCGATAGAATAGACAACAAAAATGCCAATTGATTAAAAGTGACAAGATGACACTGTTATAACTATAATTTGAGAATTTCATATTTATAGCAAGTTGTTATGCATGCATAATTAATTAAAACAATTTTGAGATACATTATAGTTGAAAAACTTAAATTGCGCTTCAGATTACTTGTAATAATACAGTCTTGAGATTTCCGTCTTCGCGGAAGAAATAAAATAGCTTTCTATGTACAATTCAAAAATAATAGGACTTGGTAAATATGTCCCAGATAATGTAGTAACCAACAACGATCTATCTAAAATGATGGATACTAATGACGATTGGATTACCGAACGCACAGGTATTAAAGAACGTCGTTGGGTAAAAGAAGGTTCTGGAGATACTACAGCAACAATGGGAGTAAAGGCTGCCAAACAAGCTATTGAACGTTCTGGAATTGATAAAGATGATATCGATTTTATAATTTTTGCAACCTTAAGTCCAGATATGTATTTTCCTGGTCCAGGAGTACAAGTACAACATGCTTTAGGTATTAAAACAGTAGGTGCTTTAGATGTACGTAACCAGTGTTCTGGATTTGTATATGCAATTTCTGTAGCAGATAATTTTATTAAAACTGGAATGTATAAAAACATTTTAGTTATTGGTAGTGAATTACATTCTCGCGGATTGGATAAAACAACAAGAGGAAGAGGTGTAACTGTTATTTTTGGAGATGGAGCAGGAGCAGCTATTTTAACTAGAGAAGAAGATAACACAAAAGGAATATTATCTACACACTTACATTCTCAAGGAGAACATGCAGAGGAGTTAGTACTTGTAGCACCAGGAATGGGAAAACGTTGGGTAAACGATATTATAGCAGAAAACGATCCTAACGATGAGAGTTATTTTCCGCATATGAATGGGCAATTTGTATTTAAAAATGCAGTGGTTCGTTTTAGTGAAGTTATAATGGAAGGTTTAGCTAAAAACAATTTAGATAAAGAGGCTATAGATATGTTAATACCGCATCAAGCGAATTTACGTATTGCACAATTTATACAGAAGAAATTTGGACTAAGTGATGACCAGGTTTTTAATAATATTCAAAAATACGGAAACACAACAGCGGCTTCTATTCCAATAGCTTTAACCGAAGCTTGGGAAGAAGGAAAAATTAAAGAAGGAGATAATGTAGTTTTAGCTGCCTTTGGAAGTGGATTTACTTGGGGAAGTGTTATTATTAAATGGTAACAAATTCCTTTGAAAAAAGGAATCTCATTAAAAAGTAATATAAAGTTATAGTTGTCACTCTATTCTTGGTATTGAATCCTTAATAAAACGGTTTGTCATTCTGTACTTGATATTAAACTATAATAAATGGTTTGTTATTCTGTAATTGATGTTGAACTATTATAAAAGGTTTGTCATTCCTGCGAAGGCAGGAATCCATTACAAATAGTATTTAAAATTAGATTCCTGCCTTCGCAGGAATGACAAGCATATACTAGAAATAAAAAAATCCCAATGTATCAATATTGGGATTTTTTTGTTGTTAATCATGAGAATTTAACTCATTTACAAATTTTAAAGAGTAAGGGGTAATAAAAATCTAATCAATCATTTTTTTTTAAATTATTACGAGTCGTTTTTTAATAACGTAACAATCTCTTAATATAACTAACAGATTACATAATAAAAAGGTTTGTCATTCTGTAATTGATGTTGAACTATAATAAATGGTTTGTCATTCTGTACTTGATACTAAACTATAATAAAAGGTTTGTCATTCCTGAGAAGGCAGGAATCCATTACAAATAGTACTTAAAATTAGATTCCTGCCTTCGCAGGAATGACAAGAGTGTACAAGGAATAAAAAATAAAAAAAATCCTAATGTATCAATATTGGGATTTTTTTGTTGTTAATCATGAGAATTTAATTCATTTACAAATTTTAAAGAGGAAGGGCTAATTAAAATCTAATCAATCATTTTTTTTAATTATTACGAGCTGCTTTTTAATAACGTAACAATCTCTTAATATAACTAACAGACTACATAATTAAACGGTTTGTAATTCTGTACTTGATGTTAAACTATAATAAATGGTTTGTCATTCCTGCGAAGGCAGGAATCCATTACAAATGGTACTTAAAATTAGATTCCTGCCTCGGCAGGAATGACAGAAGTATAAAAAAATCCCAATGTGAAAACATTGGTTTTTTTTTGAGGTTAATCATGAGAATTTAACTCATTTAAAAATTTTAAAGAGGAAGGGCTAATTAAAATCTAATCTATCATTTTTTTTAATTGTTACGAGCTATTTTTTAATAACGTAAGAATCTCTTAATATGAACTAACAGATTAGACAATAAAACGGTTTGTCATTCTGTAATTGATGTTGAACTATAATAAGAGGTTTGTTATTCCTGCGAAGACAGCAATCCATTACAAATAGTACTTAAAATTAGATTCCTGCCTCCGCAGGAATGACAAGAGTGTACAAGGAATAAAAAATAAAAAAAATCCCAATGTATCAACATTGGGATTTTTTGCTATTCATCATGAAAACTAAACTTATTTACAAATTTTAAAGTGGAAGACTAATTCAAATTTAACGATTCGTTTTTCTAAGTTGTGTTATACTTTAGATGTGTCTTTTCTATTTTAATTGCGCTCAAAATTTTACTTTAACATAGTTTAACAGTTGTTAAAAATTAAATAAAAATCCCAATGCGTCAACATTGGGATTTCTTGCTATTAATCATATAAACTTAACGTGTTTACGAACGTTTTTATGGAAGACTAATTCAAATAAATATTTCGTTAACTGTGTTGTGTTTCTTTATAGACGACTAAATTTCGTTTTTATTACACTGATATTCAGTATTTAACAGGTTTTTAACATTATTCAGTGTTTTTTGATAAATAAAAAATCCTGAAACATAAGTTTCAGGATTTTATCGCTATTAACCAACTCTATATCGATTAGAAAATCGGATTAAAGAATTAATCGTAGCAAATATACAACGGTTAATTAACGTAAATAGTACGTTTTAAAATTTTAGTATATATTTAACTATTGTTGAAGGCTATTTGGGTGCTAAAAAATCAAAAACCCAAAGTAGATCAAACTTTGGGTTTTCTTATTTAATAACCTTGTATAACACTAACCATTAACTATTAATAAGGTTATTAAAACACTAATTAGTATTTTAAAATTATTTTCTATAAAAATCCGCCACCAGATTTTTCATTGTTATCTCTATTTTTTCTTGATTTTGCTTGGTATTTTCCGCCTCCAAATCTGTAAGACAATCCAGCAAAAATAGTCTGACTTTCCCAGTTAAAGGTTCCTACTTGTTTGTACGGTCTGTTTCCTGTGAAACCAAATTCTTGTGTTCCAAACACATCATTAAAGTTTAAGCTAAAAGAACCTTTACCATCTGCGAAATCATGTCTTGCTCCAAGGTTAACAAAATACATTGGTTCACTTTTAAATTGTAAATCTTCGGCAGAACCACGGTAAAAAGCGAAAGCAGATAAGCTTATCTTTTTAGTAACTTTAAAATTATTGAATACTCTAAAGTTGTATGCAAAATTATCGACTTCAACTACATTGGTTTGGATATCGTTTAAAGTTGCCGTTTCTAAAGGCGCATCTAGTATTTCTGTAATTCCTTTTTGGGTTTGCATGTAAGCATCAAAACTAGCATTTAAACTCCACCATTTTGTTGGCCTGTAATTACTTGATAATTCTATTCCGTAAGCTGAGGTGTCATCATAATTATTATGAGTTAAAATTTGACGACCAGAAGTAACATCTGTTCTGTCTATAGTAATACCTTGGTTAATTTCATCTTGTATTGCACGATAGAAAACACCTGCTGTAACACTTCCTGCTTTTAATTGTCTGGTATAATTTAACTCT
This sequence comes from uncultured Lacinutrix sp., assembly GCF_947500605.1. Lineage (GTDB taxonomy): Bacteria > Bacteroidota > Bacteroidia > Flavobacteriales > Flavobacteriaceae > Lacinutrix. Next base: position 13,247 of record NZ_CANMSJ010000005.1, read on the forward strand.
ATAGAGTTTGTAAATTGTGGCTCTAAATTTTGGTTTCCAAAAGAAGATATTAAAGGCGTACTCCATTCTCTAATAGGATTTATTTGTCCTATTCCTGGTCTATCTACACGACGACTAAAGCTTAATTGGTAAGCATTTTTTTCTGATGGAGAATAGGTAAAGAAAGCTGAAGGATACAACTCAAAATAATCATTATCAAAAGCTATTAAGTCAGTTTCATTTGTAGCTTCAGTAGATAAAGCATCTGCATTAACTTTTACATTCTCTGCACGTAAACCTATTTGGTAGGTCCATTTTTCAAAAGTTTTACCATAGGTAGCGTAAGCAGAATAAATATCTCTAGAATAATCGAAAACCGTACTTGGTGTTGGTCTAAAAACACCCATATTGTTTAAAGAAATTCCTGTAGAATTATAATCTATACTTGTGCTAAATAAACGAGCTTGTACACCTAACTCTAACTTTGCAGAATCGCTTAACGGATTCACATAGTCTAAATTAATAGTAGTTCTATCTCTATCTGTAGTTACAAAATCTAAGTAGTTATTTAAATCTGTGTTTCCAGAAAATCTAAAATCGGCATCTTCTTGTTGGTCAAAAACATTGTAATCTACCTCTAATTCTATATTAGAACCTTCTTTTGCCAATTCTAATTTGTAATCAAAATTGTATTGCGATGAGTTATTATCGTTTTTACTATCGAAAACTTGATATTGGTTTAAGCTTGACATATTATAAAACAAAGCATCAGTTGTACCTCCGTTTTTAGCATCTGTAATATTCTGATTTGTAAAAAACGAAATGGTATTCTTATCATTTAAATAAAAATCTACACCAGCTTTAAATAAGTGATTCTTATTATTGTCTTTAAAAGCAAAAGCTTGTTCAGAGTTATTTTGTGGTCTACTTATTAAACCGCTATTATCATTTTTAGAAATATTATTACCATAATTACCGTAGAAATTTAATTTACCATTACGGTAATTCATGTCTATAGAGCTGTTAAACTTAGCATTATCTTGATAGTTTAATCCTAAATTAATATTCCCGTTAAAACCAATTTTTATATTCTTTTTCAAGATTATATTTATAAGTCCGCTCATGCCTTCCGGATTATATTTGGCAGACGGATTGGTAATTAATTCAATACTTTTAATAGAAGTAGACGGTATTTGTTTTAATAATTGTGCAGCAGGAATGTTAGACAGTTTTCCATCTACCATAACACGCACATTGGCATTTCCTCTTAAGCTTATAGCACCAGATTGAGAATCTACACTTACGCTTGGTAAATTGTTCATTATGTCGCTAGCTGTAGGTCCAGAAGTGGTTAAATCTTTACCAACAGTAATAACTTTTCTATCTACCTTTTGTTGTATGGTAGAGACTTCGGCAGTAAGTTCTACTTCGTCTAAGCTAGTAGCAGCTTCGTAAATTTTGACTTCGCCAAAATCTATTTTATTGTTTTTTTTGTCTATTGTTATTTCTCTACTTACCGTTTTGTATCCTAAATACTCGATACTTACATTAGTAGTGCCTTCTGGAATATTATCCATGTAAAAAGTACCATCATCTTTAGTAATGCTACCTGTAATAATTTTTCCGCTCAATTCGCGAATAACTATATTTACATATGGTAAGGGTTCGTTAAATACTCCGTCTAAAATAGTACCAGTAATAATACCAGTTTTAAATGTGGGTAATTGTTTTGCTGAAGTTTGCGCTTGTACTAATGTGGTTACTAGTAACAAACAAAGGAAGATAATTTTTTTCATTTGATTGATTGATTTTTGGTATTAATATTAAGACGACTAATTTTATATTGTGTTACTGTTTTTAATAAACGTTAACATTGTTTTAACATTAAAGGGTGTTTTCGCTTTCGCGGAATTAACCCAGTATTAAATAAAATTTATATGAATAAAAAAACATTAGTAATAGGAGCATCTACAAAACCGCAGCGTTATTCTAACATGGCTATGCGAAAATTAACAAACTACAATCATGAAACAGTGGCTTTTGGTTTAAGAGAAGGCGTAGAGTATGGTGTTACAATAGATACAGAACTAAAGCCTTATAAAGATATAGATACGGTTACTTTATATCTAAACCCAAAAAGACAAGAACAGTATTACGAGTACATTGTGTCCTTAAATCCAAAACGCGTTATTTTTAATCCAGGAACAGAGAATCCTGAATTTTATACAATTTTAAAAGAAAACGCTATTGCATTTGAAGTTGCTTGTACTTTGGTTTTATTATCTACAAATCAGTATTAAGAATTTCTTTTTTTCTAATAATTAGCAGCCCTAAAAAGGTAATGAATCCGTTTAAAATTAGGATAAAGAAACCGAATTCAAAACCAAACCATTTTAAGCTATTTACGCTTATTATATAAGATAAGATAGGAGAAAGTATAGCGATAATTGGTACAATTTTATCTCTAACTTGCCATTTTGTAAATAAACCAAAAGCATATAAACCTAAAAGTGGCCCATACGTATAACCTGCGAAAACAAAGAGTTTGGCTATAACGCTTGCATCTTTAATAATATATTTAAAAGCAACAATAACAAGTATTAAGATAAAAGAGATTAAGATATGTATACGTTTTCTAATTTTTACTTGTTTTTCTGGTGTATGCTTTTTTTCGATATCTAAAATATCAATACTAAATGAAGTGGTTAAAGAGGTTAAGGCAGAATCGGCACTACTATATGCTGCAGCAATTAAACCTAGTAAGAAAAAAGCAAATACACCAACACCTAAATGGTTTTTTGCTAGAATAGGAAAAAGATCATCCTTATGAGCATCAATTCCATTTTTTTGAGCATAAACGGTTAGTAATAAACCAAGACTTAAAAAAACAAAGTTTACAATCGTTAATACTAAAGTAAACCAAAACATGTTTTTTTGTGCATCTTTTAATGTTTTGCAGGTTAGGTTTTTTTGCATCATATCTTGATCTAAACCGGTCATTACTATTGCTATAAATGCACCTGAAATAAATTGTTTCCAGAAGTAGTTTCCAGATTTAAAATCATCAAAAAAGAAAGTCTTACTTAAATCACTATCTAATATAAAAGTTAAAACGTTACTTCCGTTTAAACCTAATTCATCACTCACAAAATAAATAGCTACACCAACTGCAGTAAGCATAAATAAAGTTTGTAAAGTATCTGTCCAAACAATTGTTTTTATTCCAGATTTAAAGGTGTACAACCAAATTAAAAGTACAGTAATAGTAACGGTTTGCCAAAATTCGACACCTAGCTCGTCAAACAAAATAATTTGTAAAACATTAGCAACTAAAAACAATCTAAAACTAGCTCCAATTACTCTAGAAATTAAGAAAAAGGAAGCTCCAGTTTTGTAGGAGTAGTTTCCAAAACGCTCGTCTAAATAGGTGTAGATTGAAGTTAAATTAAGTTTATAGTATAAAGGAAGTAGTACGGTACCAATTACTAAGTAACCAACAATATATCCTAAAACGACTTGCATATAACTAAAATGAGACGCTTCAATCCAACCTGGAACCGATATAAATGTAACGCCAGAAAGTGAGGCGCCTATCATTCCAAAAGCAACAACATACCACGGAGATTGTTTGTTTCCTTTAAAAAAAGCATCATTTCCAGATTTTCTTCCTGTAAAATATGAGATTAATATAAGCACGCCAAAATAGGCTGCGATTAGTAGTAATATTTGAGTAGCTGACATGTAGATGATTTTCTGAGAGCCAAAATACGAATTACTTTAAAAGAAGGATTAACAAGTTGAGAATAAATATTAAATTCGCAGTCTATGGAATTCTCTTCAAAACTTTTAGAAAATGCAGTTAACGAAATCTCTCAATTACCTGGTATTGGTAAGCGTACGGCTTTGCGTTTGGCATTACATTTACTAAAACAACCTAAGGAACAAACGCTAAATTTGTCTAATGCATTATCGCATATGCGAGAAGATTTAAAATTCTGTAAATCGTGTCATAATATTAGTGACGTCGAGTTATGCGAAATCTGCTCAAATCCGTTAAGGAAAGACGATATTATTTGTGTGGTTGAAGATATTCGAGATGTTATGGCGATAGAAAACACAGCATCTCATAAAGGATTATATCACGTTTTAGGCGGAAAAATTAATCCTATAGAAGGTATTGGACCTCACGATTTAAATATTGTAAGTCTTGTCGAAAAAGTAAGAGCAGGAAATGTAAAAGAACTCATTTTTGCATTGAGTCCAACTATGGAAGGCGACACAACTAATTTCTATATTTTTAAACAACTTAGCGGTTTAGAAGTTGAGACCTCTACAATTGCTAGAGGAATTTCGGTTGGCGATGAATTAGAGTATGCCGATGAAATTACACTCGGCCGCAGTATATTAAACCGTATTCCGTTTGAAGCTTCATTAAAATACTAATTGCATTTGCAACTTTCAGTAATCATATTAAACTACAACGTACACTACTTTTTACAGTTGTGCTTGCAAAGCGTGGAAGCTGCTGTTCAAGGATTAAATGCCGAAATTATTGTAATAGACAACAACTCTCAAGATAGTAGTTGTGCAATGGTAAAAGAGCAATTTCCAAATGTAAAACTTATAGAAAATAAAGAAAACTCAGGTTTTTCTAAAGGAAATAATATTGGCGTTAAACATGCCAAAGGCGAATACCTTTGCATACTAAACCCAGATACTGTTGTTGCAGAAGATACTTTTAAAACACTTTTGGCTTTCGCCGAAAAACAAAAGAATCTCGGAATTGTTGGTTGTAAATTAATTGATGGCAATGGTAAGTATCTACCAGAAAGCAAACGTAATGTTCCTGTAACCAAAATTGCAATTAATAAAGCATTAGGGAATTCTAAACACTATTACGCAAACCATTTAAAAGAAAACGAAATTGGTAAAGTAGATGTGTTTGTTGGAGCTTTTATGTTATTAAAACGTAGTGTTTATAGCGAGGTTAAAGGTTTCGATGAAGATTACTTTATGTATGGTGAAGACATAGATTTAAGTTATAAAATAAAAAAAGCAGGATATCAAAGTTTCTATTTTGGAGAAACTTCTGTAATACATTACAAAGGAGAAAGCACATTAAAAGATAAAACCTATGCGAAGCGTTTTTATGGCGCCATGCAAATTTTTTATAAAAAGCATTTTAAAAGCAATCTGGTTTTCGATGCTTTGGTATTCTTCGGAATACAATCTGCAAAATTATTTGAAAGTAAAGTTTCAGCAGAGAGACTAAACTTCGAAGATTATACTTTGATTTCGAAGACTAACAATAAAGCATTAGCAAATAAATTACAAAAACCTGTAACATTCGCTTCTAATACTACCGAAGTGAAAAGTAATACTCAAATTATTTTCGATGCTAATTATATTAGTTTTCAGGAGATTATCCAGCAAATGGAAGCTTCAGAAAAAAATAAAAATTTATCATTTAAAATACTTCCAAAAAGTGCTAATTTTATACTCGGAAGTAATTCCTCTAAAAGTAGAGGAGAAGTGATACACTTTTAAGTATCAGAGCATTACAGAATTAGAGTTTAAAATTATATTGAATAATCAGATAAATCGACTATTTTTTAGTAATTTTGCACTCTGAAAATACAAAAAGACACATTTTTTATTAATATGGCAAGATTTGAACTAAAATTACCGAAAATGGGAGAAAGCGTTGCAGAGGCAACGATTACTTCATGGTTAAAAGAGGTTGGTGACACTATAGAACAAGATGAAGCAATCTTAGAAATTGCAACAGATAAAGTAGATAGCGAAGTACCTAGTGAAGTAGATGGCGTTTTAGTTGAAGTGCTATTTAATGTGGATGATGTTGTGCAAGTTGGGCAAACGATAGCTATTATCGAAACAGAAGGAGAAGGTAATGCTTCTGCTCAAGCACCAAAAACACAAGAAGTTGTAGAAGAAAAAGCAGCTCCTGCAGTTGCTGAGGTTGCACAAACAGTTGTTGCAGCTAAAGAGTCTGCAGCACCAATTAGTTCTAATGGAGAGCGTTTTTACTCACCGTTAGTAAAAAATATGGCTAAAGCCGAAGGTATAGCGCAAGCTGAACTAGATGCTATTCCAGGTTCTGGAAAAGATAGTCGTGTTACCAAAGCAGATATGCAAGAGTATTTAAAAACTAGAGGTTCTCAACCAGCGAAAGCAGTTGCAGCTCCAGTAACTCAAGCGCCAGCAAAAGCAGCAGCAAAACAAGTAGCAGCTCCAGTGGTATCTGCAGGAGGAGATGAAATTATAGAAATGACTAGAATGGGCAAGTTAATTGCACATCATATGGTTGAAAGTGTACAGAAAAGTGCACACGTACAGAGTTTTATAGAAGCAGATGTTACAAATATCTGGAATTGGAGAAAGAAAGTAAAGAACGATTTTATGAAGCGTGAAGGCGAAAACCTTACGTTTACACCAATCTTTATGGAAGCTATTGCAAAAGCATTACGCGATTTCCCAATGATGAATATCTCTCTTCAAGGTGATACTATTATTAAGAAGAAAAATATTAATCTTGGTATGGCTGCCGCATTAGGTAACGGTGATTTAATTGTGCCTGTTATTAAAAATGCAGATCAACTTAATTTAGTTGGCATGACAAAAGCAGTAAACGATTTAGCATCTAGAGCAAGAGATAATAAATTAAAGCCAGACGATATACAAGGTGGTACTTATACAGTAACTAACGTTGGTACTTTTGGTAGTATTATGGGAACACCAATTATTAATCAGCCACAAGTTGGAATATTAGCTTTAGGAGCAATACGTAAAGTGCCTGCAGTTATAGAAACTCCAGATGGTGATTTTATTGGTATCCGTTACAAAATGTTCTTATCGCATTCTTACGACCATCGTGTTGTAAATGGTGCACTTGGTGGACAATTTGTTAAAGCTGTAAAAGATTATTTAGAAGCTTGGGATTCTAATCGCGAGATTTAACAAATAATTCCTTTGAAAAAAGGAATCTTATATAAGTTTCTTCAAATTATAAAATTTTTGAAAAGCAAAAAGCACAGTTTTAAAACTGTGCTTTTTTTATGTTTATGTTTTAGGAGGTTTTCGTTTAACGTTGTTGTATGAAAAGTAGCAGATTTATTTGCGATAATTTTCCGTAAAAAACAAAGATAGCAGAAAAGAAATAAACTTTAAGTTTAGTTCTTAACTGCTATTTTTTATATGCTTTGTTATCAAACGTTATTATTATTATTCCTTTAAAAATTTCAATGTATTTCCATTCTCAAATCTTAAGAAATATAATCCATTTGGAAAGTTGCTTATATCAATCTTTTCGTCATTTATTATGTTACCTTCAACAACTTCTTTTCCCAACGTGTTTAAAATACTATATTTTTCAATTTTTTCTAAATTAGAAATAACAATAAAATCGCTGGAAGGATTTGGAAATAATCGTATGTTTTTATTTTTAACAAAATCATCTAAGGATAGAGTGAAATTTAAAATTGAAACTTCAAAAATAAAATTAATTGTAGAATATTCGACGCCATCTTGAAAAGCGCTTCCACCAGTATAACCACCACTATAATCAGCTAAAACATCTATAGCGTTATCAACAGTAAACTCAAAAGTATACTGATTGTTTTGTGTTAAAGCTAAAGTATTAGTAATGTTAATTCTAATTGGATCTCCAATATTATTTATTGTGATTGAAGGGTGTGATTCTGTGTAAATAGGTGTGCCTCCAACAGAATTTCCACTATACACATTGAGGGTTCCAGCAGAAATGGTACCTGTTTCATTTGAAACAAGTTGAACATATTCTAGATCTCCATCGCATTCAGCAATAAAACCTTGTCCCCAAAGAAAGGAATCTGCAGTAACATTATCTCCATTACCAACATCGCTTATTTGACATTGAGATATAGCTACTTGTGATAAAAATAAAATACTTATTATTACATAGATTTTGATTGTTTTGTAAAGTTGTTTCATAGTTTAAATTATAATTATTATTTGGTTTTAATGTTTGCTAATGTTTCGTTGATATAAAATCATTTCAATGTTTATATCATACGTTAAACGAAGTTCGACTATTTTTTTAGAAAGTCAAGCCTTTATAAAACACAAAAAGCACAGTATTAAAACTGTACTTTTTTATATGTTTAAAGAGATATGTATTCTTAATAAACTAAAAACTCTGGAAAAATTTCATCTTTTAAAGCCTGCCATTCGTCTTTTATTATACTGTAATAAATATCGGTTCTGCTGTCTCCACTTGGTGCGACGTTATTGTTTCTAAAAACACCTTCTTTTTGCGCTCCTAATTTTTCTACTGCTCTTTGCGCTTTTATATTTTTACTATCGACGCAAAATTGTATTCTTTTAAAACCAATAGTTTCGAACCCAAATTGCAATAATTCATGCTTAGCAGCCTTGTTTAATCCGGTACCTTGAAAATCTGTTCCAAACCAAGTCCAACCAATTTCACATTTTTTGTTTGCAGCATCTACGTTACCGTATCTTGTACAGCCTGCAACTTTATTAGTTTCTTTATCGATAATTAAAAAAGGATAACAAATACGATTGTTTTTGTCCTTAATTGTTTTTGCGATATAGTTTTTTAAACCTTGTTCGTTGTTTATGTTCGATCCCATAAACTTCCAAATTTCTCTATCGAAAATGATGTCTTTAAGCTCTTCGTTTCTTTCATCGGTAAAAGGAAGAAGTAAGACTCTGTCGTTTTCAAGTTGAATATTTGATTTTAGAATTTTTATTTTCATGTCTTAAAACTATTGTCAGTGTTTTTATTCCCGAAATTTCGAGATTAAACGAAGGTCGGCTATTTTTTTTCGGTAAAGTGAGTCTTGTTTAAATATCTAAACTAAACGTTTCACTATTATTTAATAAATATAAAATTATGGATTTGTAGACCATAATGCTACACTTTTAAGCATAGCTCTTCTTGGTAATTTTAAACCTGCAACTACAACTTCTGCAAAATCTTCTGGTTGTAAAACGCTGTCTTGAGAGTCTTTATCTGCAATTCCTAATTCTACAGACATATCCGATGCTATTGTGCTTGGTGTTAATGTGCAAACTCTAATATTGTTTTTACGTACTTCTTTCATTAAAGATTCCGACATACCAATTACTGCAAATTTAGATGCAGAATAAGCAGATGTGCTAGCGTTACCATTTAATCCAGCAGTAGAAGATACGTTAATAATATCACCTTCATTTTTCTCTATTAAATAAGGTAAAACCTCTTTAGTTACATAATACATTCCCATAAGATTAGTTTGTATTATTTGGCTCCATTGCTTAACATCCATATCGTTAAATGTACCAAAGGCAGCAATTCCGGCATTATTTACTAAAATATCTATAGTGCCAAATGTGTCTATAATGCTTTTTATAGCGGTTTTAACTTCGTCATAATTACCAACATCAAAAACAGAATAGATTGCATTAACTCCTAATGCTTCTAGTTCTAAAACTGTTTCTTTTAAAACGCTTTCATTTCTTCCTGTTATGGCTACATCAATGCCTTCTTTTGCAAAAGCAATGGCAGTAGCTTTTCCTAAACCTCTTCCACCTCCAGTAATTATTGCTTTTTTGTTTTTTAAATCTTTCATTATATTAATTTTCTATTTTAGAATGTAGTTTTTCCTGTAAATTGGTTTTTAGATTAAGCTTAATTAAAAGCCTTTCGCAAAGCTGCAATAAAATCTTCAACACTTTCAATATTATTAAAAACTTCTTTTTCCACTTTTAAAAGCGGAATACGGTTTTCGAAACGGTTCTTTTTATCTGCTTGAAATTCTTTAATTATTTTTAGGTAAGTTGTACTGTCTGTATCAATATTGTATTCGGTAAAAGCAATTTTGTTATCATCTAAAATGCGTTTCGTGTCTGGGCATATTGCGCAGTCGTCTTTAGTAAAAAGAGTTACTTTTTTGTCTTTAATGGCACGGTCTAGTTTAAAATCGAAACCTTCAAAATCTTTTTTAACATCTAAAGCGTAAGCAACTTCATTAACAACAAAAACAGTATCGTAGTTGCCTTCTTTTCCGGCTAATTGAATAAGTGTCATTATTTTTATTTTACTATTAGCTGCAATGTTTCTAATAATAGGTCGGTTACTGCTACGTCTAAAATCTTTAGTGTCTACTTTTAAAAACACATCGTAAGAAATAGAATCTGTATTGGTAACGTAAAGTGTTGTGCGTTTTCCTTTTTTTTCTTCGGAAAGCTTAACGTATTTATGGTCGTTTTGAGCAAAACTGTTTAGTGTAAGTAGTAAGAAGGCTATTGCAGTAAGGTATGTCTTCATATTTATAATTGATATCAAAGTAAAAATAACATAATACATTTATATTTGCATAAATCGTACCAAGTTTTGGTGCAAAACTAACAATTACATGGAATTAAATCTCACAAAACCAATTTGCTTTTTCGATTTAGAAACAACAGGAATTAATATTTCTAAAGATAGAATTGTTGAAATCTCTATTTTAAAGGTTTTTCCAAACGGAAATAAAGAAAGTAAAACCTGGTTAGTAAACCCAGAAATGCCAATTCCTGCAGAAGTTTCCCTTATTCATGGTGTAACCGATGAGCGTGTGGCTAACGAGCCAACATTTAAGGAACTTGCAAAAGAGATTAGTATAATGACTAAAGAATGTGATTTGGCAGGATTTAATTCTAATCGTTTCGATATTCCTTTATTAGCTGAAGAAATGCTTCGTGCAGAAATGGATTTTGATATGAAAGGAAGAGTGGCTGTAGATGTGCAAACTATTTTTCATAAAATGGAAAAGCGAACACTTGGTGCTGCTTACAAATTTTATTGTGATAAAAGTTTAGAAAATGCGCACACAGCTGAAGCAGACACATTGGCAACATACGAAGTGTTAAAAGCACAATTAGACCGTTACGAAGATTTAGAAAACGATACTAAGTTTTTAGCAGAGTTTAGTGTACATAAAAAGTTTGCTGATTTTGCAGGTTTTATTAATTTTAACGAAGATGGAGAAGAGTGTTTCTCTTTTGGGAAGCATAAAAACAAAAAAGTATTAGACGTTTTAGATAAAGAACCAGGTTACTTTGGTTGGCTTTTAAATGCCGATTTCCCTTTGTATACTAAAAAGGTGTTGACAGCTATTAAGTTAAGAGCTTTTAATAATAAGATTTAAAAAAAAGAAAAGAGAGAATAGATCTAAGAAACAAGACTTTATTCTTCTAATAATTATAATTCACAAGAGTAAAAGTCTTGTTTCTTACAGCGAAGCGATCTTTTTTCTTTATTCTAAAAAAAAATGAAACTAATCTGCATAGGTAGAAATTACACAGATCATATTAAGGAGTTGGAAAACGAAAAGCCAACAGATCCTGTTGTGTTTTTAAAACCAGACACGGCTATTTTATTAAAAAAACAACCTTTTTTTATACCAGAATTCTCTAACGATGTGCATCACGAAGTAGAGGTTTTGGTGAAAATAAATCGTGTAGGAAAATATATAGATAAAAAATTCGCACATAAATATTATAGTGAAATAGGACTTGGAATCGATTTTACAGCACGCGATTTACAAGCGCAATTAAAAGCTAAAGGATTACCTTGGGAAAAAGCAAAAGCCTTTGATGGCGCAGCAGTAATAGGTAATTGGTTGCCAAAAGAAGACTTTAAAGATTTAAACAATTTAGATTTTAGCCTAAAAAAGAACGAAGAGGTTGTGCAACAAGGAAATACAGGTCTCATGCTGTGGAAAATTGACGAAATCATAGAATATGTCTCGAAATATTTTACTTTAAAGATTGGAGATGTTATATTTACGGGAACTCCAGCTGGAGTTGGTAAGGTAATTGCCAATGATAAATTAAAAGGATACATAGAAGATAAGCAGTTGTTTTCTATAACAGTAAAATAAATGGAAGAAAACTACAAACTACATAGATTAAGAGAGCTAGCAGATAACGACGAAGAGTTTATCTTGGCTTTAGCAGAAACTTTTTTAGAAGAAGTTCCTGCAGATGCTAAAGTCTTAAAAGAAGCTGTCGAAAATGATAACTTTCTTCAAACCTACCAAACAGCACATAAAATGAAACCTACGGTCGATGTTTTCGAATTAGGTGTTCTAGATAAATTAATTGTTGTCCAAGATTGGGGGAAATTTGAAAAAGCAAACGAAGATGTTTCTGCGCAATTAAAAGACGTTTTAGAGGCAGTAGAAAATGCTGCAAACGAAATCAAGTCAGATTTTAATTTATAATATATAATTCATGCAAGCCGAAATAATTACCATTGGAGACGAGATCCTCATTGGGCAAGTAGTAGACACTAATTCGGCGTTTATTGGTAAAGCACTTAATAATATAGGTGTTTCTGTTTACCAAATAACATCCGTTCAAGACGATAAGCAACACATTTTAAAAGCATTGGCTGAAGCCGAAGAAAATGCAGATATTATTATTGTTACAGGAGGATTAGGCCCAACCAAAGACGATATAACAAAACACACCATTTGCGAATATTTTAACGATACTTTAGTTAGAAACGTATCAGTTACAGAAAATATTGAAAAACTGTGGCGAGAACATGTAAAGCAACCTATACAACAAGTAAATTTAGATCAAGCATTTGTGCCTTCAACAGCAAAAGTGCTTATGAATTTGGTTGGTAGTGCGCCAGGTATGTGGATAGAAAAAGGAGATAAGGTATTTATATCAATGCCAGGTGTACCATTCGAAATGAAAGCATTAATGGAAGAAGAAGTACTTCCAAGGCTAACCATAAAATACAAACGCCCATTTATTATTCATAGAACATTACTAACCTATGGCATGGGAGAAAGTAGATTAGCGACCAAGATAGAAGCTTGGGAAGATAATTTACCAAAACATATTAAATTAGCATATTTACCAAATTTAGGAAAAGTAAGACTAAGACTTTCTGGAAAAGGATTTGATGAGCAAGTGCTAATAGATGAAATAGAAGAGTTGATTAAAGTTGTTTTACCATTAATAGAAGACGTCTTTGTAGGTTTCGAAGAAGATGGAGATATCGAGGTTTTAATAGGGAAGCAGCTTACTAAAAACAATAAAACTTTAGCAGTTGTAGAAAGTTGCACAGGTGGGAAACTAGCAGAAACGTTTACAGAACATCCAGGAGCATCCTCTTTTTTTAAAGGCGGAATGATTACTTACGCAACTCAAACAAAAATAGATATTTTAGGCGTTTTGGAGCAAACAATTAAAAAGTATTCGGTTGTAAGTGAAGAGGTTGCTAAGGAGATGGCAGTGCAATGTAGACTACTATATAAAAGTGACTATGCTATTTCAACAACAGGCACTGCAGGACCAACAAAAGGCGATGCAGAAGCAGAAGTTGGGACAGTGTTTATTGCATTAGCGACAAAAGAAGGTGTTTTTTGCGAAAAATACGAACTTGGCAATAACCGCACAAGAGTAATAAACAAGGCGGTTAATAAGGCTTTAGAGCAACTTCAAAAAGAAATTTTTAAAAATTGATAAAAAACAGATTGTGAATACTAAAACATTTCCTATATTTGCACCTCGAATTTTAATAACAATTTAAAGTTATAAGTAATGTCAAGAGTTTGTGAACTTACAGGAAAGAAAGCAATGGTTGGAAACAACGTGTCGCATGCAAAGAATAGAACTAAACGTACGTTTGATGCTAATTTAATCAAAAAACGTTTCTTCATACCTGGAGAAGATAAGTGGGTAACTTTAAAAGTTTCTACGTCTGCTTTAAAAACAATCAATAAGATTGGGATCGTAGCAATGTTAAAAGATGCAAAAGCTAAAGGATTTATAAAATAATAGCCAAGCTATATAACGAATAAGAAAATGGCAAAAAGAGGAAACAGAGTACAAGTAATATTAGAGTGCACAGAGCACAAAGAGTCTGGACAACCAGGAACTTCTCGTTATATTACAACTAAGAATAAAAAGAACACACCAGATAGAATGGAGATTAAGAAATTTAATCCAATCTTGAAGAAAATGACTGTTCATAAAGAAATTAAATAATAAGGAACCATGGCAAAGAAAACCGTAGCGTCTTTACAGACATCGTCAAAAAGATTATCAAAAGCAATCAGAATGGAAAAGTCTCCAAAAACAGGAGCCTACATGTTTGTTGAAAAAATCATGGCACCAGAATTAGTAAGCGATTTCTTAAACAAGAAATAAGTTTTACCATATAGTATTTTGTTTTTCAAAATACATAATAGTATACATCCCACGTTATAGTGGGATAGATTAAAATATATTAGCTGCTCTCTAAAAGAAAGCGGCTTTTACTTTTTATATAGTTTTCTCTTCCTCCTTAAAAAGAGTATACAATAAATCTAGTTTTATAACTAGTGCTTTTAGTATGCTAGAATAAATATCTTCAATAATTCCAAAATATTGCGTTACTTTACAAATATTAATGACAAAGTAGCAGTTTTAATAAAAAAGGCTTAACAATTGTTATTATAATTTTGGCGTTACCTAAAGGTCGGGCTTTCCACTGTATCTTTTTGCAGAAAAACAAAAAGGATGCCGTTGCAATCCCTAACGCAGAAATAACGTAGAGTATCAACTTTACTACCCAACAACAAACACAAACAGTAATGAGTTTTTTTAAAAAAATATTCTCTTCAGAAAAAAAAGAAACCTTAGACAAAGGTTTAGAAAAAACAAGCACAAGTTTTTTAGGTAAACTAAGTAAAGCAGTTGCAGGAAAATCTAAAGTAGATGCAGACGTATTAGATAATCTAGAAGAGGTACTTGTCTCTAGTGATGTTGGAGTAAATACAACATTAAAAATAATAACACGTATAGAAGAGCGTGTAGCAAAAGATAAATATTTAGGAACAGACGAGCTTAATAAAATCTTAAGAGAAGAAATTGCTGGATTATTAAGTAAAACAAATTCTGGTGAAGACACAGAATATATAATACCTAAATTACCACCTCAAGCTAACGGAACAAAAACACCTTATGTATTAATGGTAGTTGGAGTAAACGGAGTAGGTAAAACAACAACAATAGGAAAACTAGCTTACCAATTTAAAAAGCAAGGTTTAAATATAGTTTTAGGTGCAGCAGATACTTTTAGAGCAGCTGCAATAGATCAATTACAAGTTTGGGCAGATAGAGTAGATGTGCCAATGGTAAGACAAGATATGGGAAGTGATCCGGCAAGTGTTGCTTTCGATGCTTTAGAGTCTGGAGTTACCCAAAATGCTGATGTTATTATTATTGATACCGCAGGACGTTTACATAATAAGATTAACTTAATGAACGAGTTAACAAAAGTAAAACGTGTTATGCAAAAAGTAATAGGAGATGCACCGCACGATGTTTTACTTGTTTTAGATGGTTCTACAGGTCAAAATGCATTCGAGCAAGCAAAACAATTTACAGCTGCAACCGAGGTTACATCTTTAGCAGTAACAAAATTAGATGGAACAGCAAAAGGAGGAGTAGTTATTGGTATTAGTGATCAATTTCAAATTCCTGTAAAATATATTGGTGTTGGAGAAGGCATTGAAGACTTACAAGTTTTTAACAAACATGAGTTTGTAGATTCTTTCTTTAAATAATAAATAAATTCCTGCGAGAGCAGGTTTTTTTTTGATTAAAATTTACTTGTAAAAAGGTGTTATTCTTTTAATGAGTTCAATTAATCTATTAGTAAATTAATTTTCTCCCATAAATCATTATCAAAAATTGAGAGTGCAAAATTTGAATTATCTGCTGCTTCTCCCATTCTTACAATAACTAAATCTTTACTGGGTACAACGTATATTTTTTGATCGTTCTTTCCTAGAGCAGCAAACATA
The DNA here is from genome assembly GCF_947500605.1 of uncultured Lacinutrix sp. Classification (GTDB taxonomy): domain Bacteria; phylum Bacteroidota; class Bacteroidia; order Flavobacteriales; family Flavobacteriaceae; genus Lacinutrix. Next base: position 29,080 of record NZ_CANMSJ010000005.1, read on the forward strand.
TCGCTAGGAGCGTTGGGAATTAATTCTCCATTAAATTCAAACTGACTTTGTGGTAAATGGTAGCTGTTTTTTCCGTTTAGCCACCATAAATAACCATAAGCTTTATTAATGTCTTGAGATGTGGAAGTTGCTTCATTTATAAAGTTTTCAGGAATAATTTGAGACGTTTCCCATTTTCCATTTACAGACATTAATAAACCAAAACGCGCCATACTTCTTGTATTACTCCAATATACACTTAAGTCGCTAAAAGGAATCCAAACTCCTGACATACCAATTTTATCTCTAAGCTTTGTATTGAAATAATTAGACCAACTTTGGTTACTTGCTATTGCAATTACATCTTGCATTTTTACAAAAACATTATGGTAAGACCATCTTTGTCCAGCATCTTCAAGATATTGTAAATTTTCTGGTAAAACCGAATCACCCAAGCTATCATCAAGACCTGTTGTCATGGACAATAAATTTTCACAAGTTATTAATTGTTCTTTTGCTATTGAAGCGCTCGTCCACCCGGTACCTAAATAATCAGATACTTTATTGTTAATGTTTATTAGGTTTTCGTCTTGGGCAATTCCAGAAATGGCTGTTGTTAGTGTTTTTCCTGCACTTGCCCAATACCAGTTAGATTCAACATCATGATTATTAAAATAGTTTTCTATAACAATTTTACCATTGTGAAGCACAATAAAACCTTTGGTGTTTTTTTCTTCTAAATAATCTAAAAGTGGTTGTAATTGGCTTTCATTCCAATTTATACTATTTATAGATTTTGTTTCCCAGTTAGTACCGTCAATTGGTGGAAAATAAACAGATTCTATTTCTGTAACATCTTCAATTACTGTTTCATTAGTGCTACAATTACTAAATAATAAAAAGATTACTAAATAAAATGACGGTATTAAAACTTTCATGGACAGTGGTTTTGTAATTAGACTATAAAGAAAACAAAAAGTTTAATAGTTCACTATTAATCATATATCTTAAATCATTGCGTATATTTGCAGTCCAAAATTAAGATATGCGTACTAAGTCACTTAAGAAGAACAAAATCAATGTAATAACACTAGGTTGTAGTAAAAATGTTTACGACAGCGAAGTGTTAATGGGACAACTTAAAGCCAGCGGCAAAGATGTTGTACATGAAGAAGAAGGTAATATTGTTGTGATTAATACTTGTGGTTTTATTAATAATGCCAAAGAAGAGAGTGTTAACACGATCTTAGAGTACATGCAGAAAAAAGAAGATGGAGATGTAGACAAAGTATTTGTTACTGGTTGTCTTTCTGAAAGATACAAGCCAGACTTACAAGAACAAATTCCTAATGTAGATCAGTATTTTGGAACTACAGAGTTACCAGGTTTATTAAAAGCTTTAGGTGCAGATTATAAACACGAACTAATAGGTGAGCGTTTAACAACAACACCTAAAAATTATGCGTATTTAAAAATTGCTGAAGGTTGCGACAGACCTTGTAGTTTTTGTGCTATACCATTAATGCGTGGAAAACATAAAAGTACACCTATCGAGAATTTAGTTATCGAGGCCGAGAAACTTGCTGCAAACGGTGTTAAGGAATTAATACTTATTGCTCAAGATTTAACATATTACGGATTAGATATCTACAAAAAAAGAAACTTAGCCGAGCTACTTGAAAACTTAGTAAAAGTAGAAGGTATCGAGTGGATTCGTTTACATTATGCATTCCCAACAGGTTTCCCTATGGATGTGCTTGATATAATGAATCGTGAGCCTAAGATTTGTAACTATTTAGATATACCATTACAACATATTAGCGATTCAATATTAAAAAGTATGCGTCGTGGTACTACAAAAGAAAAAACGACGAAGTTGCTTAAAGAATTTAGAGCAGCAGTTCCAGATATGACCATTAGAACAACATTAATTGTTGGTTATCCAGGAGAAACTCAAGAGGATTTTGAAGAGCTTAGAGAATGGGTTCGCGAGATGCGTTTTGAGCGTTTAGGTTGTTTTACTTACTCTCATGAAGAAAATACACACGCCTTTAATTTAGTAGACGATGTGCCTCAAGAAGTTAAGCAGGACCGTGCTAATGAAATTATGGAAATTCAATCTCAAATTTCTTGGGAGTTAAATCAAGAAAAAATTGGTCAAGAATTTAAAGTAATTATTGATAGAAAAGAAGGTGAATATTTTATTGGTAGAACAGAGTTCGATTCTCCAGATGTAGATAACGAAGTCCTAATTAATGCTACTACTACCTATTTAAAAACAGGAGAGTATACAACAGTAAAAGTTACTGAAGCAGCAGATTTCGATTTATACGCAGAACCAATTACTAAATAGAAAATTAATTTTTAATAATAATTTTACAATTGCGCTAAAGCAGTGTAAGCATCTATACTAGAGAAATTAGCTTCTTGAGAGAATACGTTGTACTCTAATATCTCAATAACTTTCATAAGCTTATTAAAGTCTTTCTTTTTGTATATATGCATTAAGCTATCATCTGCTTTAAAATACATTTGGGTAGTGTTTGTCTTTATATCGTTTCCGAAGAAAAACAAAATTTCATTTTTCTTTGGTTTAAAATAACGATAGTCTGCAGTAATGTCTCCATCTTTTAAATAATAAATTTTAAGATTTATTTTTTCAGTTTCAACATCATTTTGAATATTTAATTCTGTGGGATGTAGCTTATAACGGGTAACTTGTAATAAGTTGTTGTTATTGTTTTGAGCTGAAATAAAAAATGACACAAAAAGGAATGCGAGTATAAGGGAATACTTCATTTAAGGGATAATGTTAAGGGTTGCTATTAATCTCTGTCAAGAAAGCAATAATTTTTGAAATACTCAAGCAAATTGGTAAAAAATCGTAAAAATATTTATCAAATTGATTATTGGTGTTTACTCGTTAGTATTTAATAGTTGCTAATCTCTAACTTTTCGAGTAATTTTAAATTCAAAATAAAAAATATGGCATTAACAGAATCTAATAGTTTCGAAAACGGAACACTTGCACCTCAATTTTCTTTACAAGATGTTGTAACAGGTAAGTTGGTAAACCTCCACGAGCTTAAAGGAGATAAAGGAACTGTAATAATGTTTATATGTAATCACTGCCCATTTGTAGTACATGTAAACACACAATTGGTAAAAGTGGCTAACTATTACATGTCTAAAGGTATTGGGTTTGTGGCAATAAGTAGTAATGATGCCGATAGTTATCCTCAAGACAGACCAGAACTAATGAAACAGGTTGCTACAAATTTAAAATATCCTTTTCCTTATTTATACGACGAAACTCAAGAGGTGGCCAAAACATATGATGCCGCTTGTACTCCAGATTTTTATGTGTTTGATGCTAATTTAAAAGCAACATATCATGGACAATTAGATAATTCTAGACCTGGAAATGGTATTGCTGTAACTGGAGATGCATTAAGAAAAGCTATAGATGCTGTATTAAATAATGAAGCACCCTTAGAAAATCAAAAGCCAAGTATAGGTTGTAATATTAAGTGGAAGTAATATTAGTTTATAGTGCTTTTGTTATTTCCTTTTTATAAATTTTGGTGTAGCGTTCTCCAAAAGTATCTATAATAGTGGCCATTGCAAAATGAATCATTAAAGCTGTTAAAATTCCAAAAGTTATAGATTTTATATCTGTTTTAGACAAAACAATAGCTAAAACTAAGAAAAGTGTAGCGTAAGTACATTTTAGAATAAAGAAGAGTTTTAAGTTTCTTTCTACTATTATTTTATCTTTTTCAAGGTAGTCTTTAGGCGATTCTTGATACGCTTCTAGTTTACTATGTACCTTGTTCGCATTGTTTACCAGAAAGTATCCTGTAATAAACATGCCAGCTTCTATAGCGCCAAGTATAAGCATGGTAATAGCAAACACCTTAAATTGAGGTTTAGATATTAAAAAGAATATTCCTAAAGAAATAGAAAATAGACCAAAAATCCCTGTACTTAAGCCTAACAAGCGTTCGCTTTGCAAATAATGAGATACAAATTCCATAGTTATTAAGTTTTATTTTTTTTGATTGTATTTTACTGTTACGAAGTTAGTTATTTGCTAATTGTTTTATTTTTTGCAAGTAAACATTTTTAAAAATATGTAATGCATAATTTTGTGAAAAATTGAATATATCATTTACATATTCTCTATTTTTACACTCTAAAAATTACAGATAATGCAACAAACAACAAATACAATATTAATGATTCGTCCAGTTCATTTTAGAATGAACGAACAAACAGCAATTAATAATTACTTTCAAGAAGACTTAGATATTAAAAATGCTGATATTAATGCAAAAGCACAAGAAGAATTTGATGCTTATGTAGAAAAATTAAGAGCTGTAGGAATTAATGTAATTGTTGAAGAAGATGATAAGTTGTTGGATACTCCAGATTCAATTTTTCCTAACAATTGGGTAAGTTTTCATGAGAATGGAAATGTAGGTTTATATCCTATGTTTGCAGAAAACAGAAGAAAAGAGCGTCGTGAAGAAATATTTACACGTTTAGAAAAAGAAGGTTTTAAGATTAATAATATAGTAGATTATACAGCTGCAGAAACCGAAGGTGTCTTTTTAGAAGGAACCGGTAGTTTACTTTTAGATCGTGTAAATGATAAAGCCTATTGCGCATTATCTCCTAGAGCAGACGAAGGTTTGTTTATAGAATTCTGCGAAGATTTTGAGTATACACCAGTTGTTTTTACAGCATTTCAAACGGTAGATGGTAAACGTATGCCAATTTATCATACAAATGTAGTGATGTGTTTAGCAGAAACATTTGCTGTGATTTGTTTAGATACTATAGACGATAAAAAAGAACGCAAAAGCGTAATTAAAAGTCTTAAAGAAGATGGTAAAGAGATAATTAATATTACCGAAGATCAAGTTGCCAATTTTGCTGGTAACATGTTACAAGTAAAAGGAAAAGACGATAAGTTATATTTAATAATGAGTCAAGCAGCTTTCGATTCTTTATCAGCAGAGCAAATAAAAGCAATAGAAAAGCATTGTGATATATTGTCTAGTTCTTTAGAGACAATAGAAACTTGTGGAGGAGGAAGTGCACGCTGTATGATGGCAGAGGTGTTTTTACCAAAAGGGTAGTTTAAGTAATTACAAGTTCTTCAACTTTAGTTTTAGGCAGCTCTACAAAAAAGGTGCTGCCTACATTTAGTTCGCTGTCTACCCAAATACGGCCTTGGTTTAGTTCTACTAATTCTTTACAAATAGTTAAGCCTAGACCTGTACCTTTTTCATTTTCGGTTCCAATAGTTGTAAACGTATTATTATTAAATAGTTTATGTTGATTCTCTACAGAGATACCAACACCAGAATCCGTAACACTAATTATACTATTGCCATTATTTACACTATTGGCTATAGTAATGTTGTCGTCTTTTTTACAAAACTTAACGGCATTTGCTAGTAGGTTTTGAATAATAATTTCGACCATACTTCTATCTGCATAAACAAAATCGCGTACCGTATTATCTATTAAGAGAATACCTTTTTTCTGCATCTTCTGTTCTACTAATTTTACTTTTTCGTTGAAAACTTCTTGTACATCAAATAAAGAAGGTTTCGGGTTTAAAGACTGCATTTGCGACTTAGACCAGTTTAGTAAGTTAAAAAGTAGCAGTGAAGCATTATTAGCATTTTCACTCAATTCCGGCAATAAACTATGAAATTCTTCATGAGACAATTGTCCATCTTTTAATAAATCGATAAAACCTTTTGTAGAAGTTAGCGAATCTTTTAAATCATGAGAAACAATAGAGAACAGCTTGTCTTTAACTTTATTTATGCTTTCTAAATGCTTACTTTGTTCTAAAATAGCTTCATTTTGTAATTCTATTTTTTGATTTTTTTCTTCTAAATCTCTTGTGTATTTAGCACTATTTCCACGTTTTATATAAAATAAAACAAAGAATATTAATAAAATAGCAAATGCAGCTAATACCGTATAGAATACAAGTTTTAAGCGGTCTAATTTTTTTTGACTATCATTATTTTCTACATTAACTGGAGCGATGTTGCTTAATGCAACTATAGGCTCTTTTTCAATTTCAACTATAGAATCTTCTTTAAAAACAGGTTCTATCTCTTTTTGTTTTTTAGCGTCAAGACTCGTTTTTATTTTAAAGTATTCTCTTTGCCAAGCAAAAGCTCTTTCAAAATCACCTTTTGTAGAATCTAAGGTTTTCATAAGCTTGTAGTTTTTTAATAACTCAAGTTTATTGTTATTTTGTCTGCCCATATTACCAGCCTCTAAAAGCTGTAACTCTGCAGTTTTGTAGTGTTTTTTTAGGATATTTAATTCTCCTAAATTATTGAGCGATTTTAAAATGCCTTTTTCATTTTTTACAGATCTATTTAGTTTTATGCTTTCAGCTAAATAATCCGACGCCGTTTTTAAGTCTTCATTTTTTATATAAGCAGCTCCTAAATCTGGAAGAATACTTGCTTTTAATTTCTCTTTGTTATTTTTTACATGTTTAAGTGCATTCTCGTAATACTGTATTGTTTTTTTAAAATCGTTCTGCTCAAGATATAATTGAGCTAAGCTTACATTACTGGTTACAATGCCTTCAATGTTACTAATGCGTTCTTGGATTTCTAAGCTTTTTAAGTTATAATCGATCGCTTTTTCTGTAGCTCCAGTTTTTTGATAAGCTTTCGCTAAACTTTGGTAAGCGATTGCTAAATCGTCGAAGAGTTCTCTTTTTTCTAACTCGTCAATCCCTTCGTGAGCATATTTTAGTCCTCTTTTATAATTACCACGTTCTATTTCTAAAATACCTAATTGGTTTTTTGTTCTAGCTAAGGATAATGTATCTTTTAATGCTGTAAATAACAGCTCCGCTTTAGTAAATTGATTAGAAGCATTAATATAATCGTTTTCTTTATTATAAATTAATGCCTTATAAAAAGTAATCTCTGCAATACCTTTTTTGTATTTTAAATTTTCAGATAGTTTTTCGGCTCCATTAATATACTTTAAAGCGCTATCGTAGTCTTTAGTGTTATATAGTAATTTTATTATTTTAAGAGAAGTTTCAATTTTTGTAGTATCAGGATTCTGAAAAGTTAATTCTATGCGTAAACTTTCTAACTCTTCATCTTGTGAAAAAGCAGTTAGAGAAAATAAAAAGCAAAAAAGAACAATTAGTCTTATCATAGGTACTTGCAGCAATGCAACGAAAATTAGCTAAAGGTTTTTAATGTTTTATAAAAAGTATTTATAAAAGACATAAACATTAGTTGGTTAAGGGTTTAATAGCCTACCAAAAATCAAAAAAAGCCATCTATTATACTAATTTATAGGTTTTAAAGCCAATATATTAGTTTAAGTGAGCTTGTTAATAAAAGACTCTTGCAATTTGTCGATGAATAGGAAATTTAAGACAAATATGTTCGGTTTTTCGTTGAAATGCATCATGTTGTCTTTTTGGTAATTACACAAGAAATGCCATCATATAGTAAGATGTTGCAACAGTAATTTTTAATATAAAACATAAGATTAGTATTGCGTTTAAATCAAATATAGAAATCAATAGATAATAAATTATGTTTAGGCAATAAATGCTATATTTGTCGGTCTAAAATTACAACTAAAATGAACCTTCAAGTAACATTAACGCAAGCAGTAAAACAAGCTGTTAATACAGTTTATAAAGCCGAATTAGAAACCGTAGAATTTCAAGCTACTCGTAAAGAGTTTGCAGGAGATATTACAGTAGTTGTGTTTCCAATGTTGCGCGTGGTTAAAGGGAATCCAGTACAAATAGGAGAAGCTATTGGTGCATTTTTAGTAGATAATGTTGATGAAGTAAAAGCATTTAACGTAGTAAAAGGCTTTTTAAATATTGAAATTGTAGATGCACATTATGTTTCATTTTTTAATACAATTAAAGATGACGCTACTTTTGGGTTTACAACACCTAAAGCAGACGATAAAGCTGTAATGGTAGAATATTCTTCGCCAAATACTAACAAACCTTTACACTTAGGGCACATACGTAATAACTTATTAGGTTATAGTGTTGCCGAGATTATTAAAGCTTCTGGAAAGAAAGTTTACAAAACACAGATAATTAACGATCGTGGTATTCATATTTGTAAGAGTATGTTAGCTTGGCAGCGTTTTGGTAATGCCGAAACACCTGAGTCTACAGGATTAAAAGGAGATAAACTGGTTGGTAATTACTATGTAAAGTTCGATCAAGAGTATAAAAAAGAAATAGCAGCTTTAATTGCTGAAGGTAAAACTGAAGACGAAGCAAAAAAACAATCACAACTTTTACAAGATGCACAACAAATGCTTCAAAAATGGGAAGCTGGTGATAAAGAAGTTGTAGCACTTTGGAAAACGATGAACCAATGGGTTTATGCAGGTTTCGATGTTACTTACAAAAACCTTGGTGTCGATTTCGATAAATTATATTATGAAAGTCAAACTTACTTATTAGGAAAAGAATTTGTTGACGAAGGATTAAAAACTGGTGTTTTCTTTAAAAAAGAAGATGGTTCTGTTTGGTGCGATTTAACCGAAGATGGCTTAGACGAAAAAATAGTACTTCGTAGTGATGGTACAGCTGTTTACATGACACAAGATATTGGAACAGCAATACAACGTTTAAAAGATTTTCCAGATGTTGGCGGTATGGTTTATACTGTTGGTAACGAACAAGATTATCACTTTCAAGTCTTATTTTTAATTCTGAAAAAATTAGGATTCGATTGGGCTAAAAACCTATTTCATTTAAGTTACGGAATGGTAGATTTACCTAGCGGAAAAATGAAAAGTAGAGAAGGTACTGTTGTAGATGCCGATGATTTAATTGGTGATATGGCTACTACAGCACAAGAAATCTCTGAAGAATTAGGAAAACTTGATGGCTATACAGAACAAGAAAAATTAGAATTATATAGTACAATAGGCTTAGGCGCTTTAAAATATTATATACTTAAAGTAGATCCTAAAAAGAGAATTTTATTCGACCCAAAAGAGTCTATAGATTTTCAAGGAAATACAGGGCCTTTTATACAATATACTTACGCTAGAATACAATCTATTTTACGTAAAGCAGAGGCAACTTTAAAGAACGATAATATTACATTAAGTACAATTAATGCCGACTATGCGTTAGAAGATAAGGAGAAAGCAGTATTAAAACATTTACAGCTTTTTCCAGAAGTAATACAAAGTGCTGCACAAAATTATAGTCCAGCTTTAATAGCAAACTATATTTACGAATTGGTGAAAGAATACAACTCATTCTTTCAAAACTTGCCAATTGTAATGGGTAACGACGATAAAGATTCTATTGCATTTAGAGTGCAGTTATCTAAAGCAGTAGGAAATACAATTAAAAATGCTTTTGGATTGTTAGGTATTAGTGTACCTGAGAGAATGTAAAATAAACATTTATTAAAATTTAAAAATCCCAAAACTATTAAGTTTTGGGATTTTTTATGCTATTTAACTAATTAAGGTTATGGTATAAAAATTATATAAAACTAATTCCCTTTTTCTTATTTTTGTTACAATGCAAAATACCATAATAAGCCACATTCCAAAGCAAGCTATCCCTAAGGTTTTAGAACTTTTAGAACATGATAATTTAACTGTTTTAGTAAAAAACGAAAGAAAGACTAGGCATGGCGATTATAGGAAATTACCAAACGGGAAACACCAAATAACAATAAATAATAATTTAAATAAATACCGTTTTCTAATTACGCTTGTACATGAAGTTGCTCATTTTGAAGCTTATAAAAACTACGGACGGCTTATTAAACCACACGGGTTAGAGTGGAAGCGTACGTTTCAACATTTAATGTTACCATTTATAAATCCAGAAGTTTTTCCATTAAATTTATTGCCTTTATTGGCAAGACACTTCAAAAATCCAAAAGCAAGTAGTGATACAGATTCTGATTTAGCTTATGCATTAAAGCAATTTGATGACTCTAGTAGCAACAAAACCTATGTTTTTGAGGTGCCTTTTGGAACTGTTTTTAAATTTAGAGATAAAAAAACTTTTAAAAAGGTTAGCAAACGTGTAAAACGTTTTGAATGTGTTGAAATTAGTACAGGAAAAGTGTATCTTTTCAGTCCCAATGCAGAAATAGATATTATAGAATAATGAGAGAAGAAAAGAATAAAAATTATTATGCCATATTAATGGCCGGAGGAGTAGGTTCAAGATTTTGGCCAGTGAGTACAACAGATTTTCCAAAGCAATTTCACGATATGTTAGGAACTGGAGATACGCTTATTCAAAAAACGTTTAATCGTTTAGCAACTTTAATTCCGAAGGAAAATATTTTTATTCTAACTAATGAGATCTATAACGATTTAGTTTTAGAGCAACTACCAGAGGTAACTAAAAGACAAGTTGTTTTAGAACCAGCAATGCGAAACACTGCACCTTGTATTTTATATGCTTCTTTAAAAATTCAAAAAGAAAATAAAGATGCAGTAATGATAGTTGCACCAAGCGATCATTGGATTGAAGATGAAAAAGCTTTTGTGGACAACGTGCAGCAAGCATTTAATTTTTGCGAAGGAAATAATGCATTAATGACTTTAGGTATCAAGCCAACGTTCCCAAATACAGGTTATGGTTACATAGAATACAATAAGGTTTCTAAGGACCCTATTAAATCTGTAAATCAATTTAGAGAAAAGCCAGATTACGAAACAGCTAAAAGCTTTATCGCTCAGGGTAATTTTTTATGGAATGCGGGAATTTTTATATGGAGTGCTAAAAGTGTAGTGGAAGCCTTTAAAAATAATCAACCAGAATTATTTCAACTCTTCGAAAACGGAATCAATACATATAATACAGATTTAGAAGACGATTTTATAAAAGATAATTATGGTAAAGCTGAAAATATTTCGGTAGACTACGCTATTATGGAAAAATCTGAAAACGTATTTGTTTTGCCTGCTACTTTCGATTGGAACGATCTTGGAACTTGGGGAAGTTTATACGACAAGTTAGAAAAAGATGAAGACAATAACGCTGTAGTAAATGCAAGAACATTAACCGAGGATGCCTCGGGAAACATGATACGTACCAAGACAAATAAAGTGGTGGTGGTAGATGGTTTAAAAGATTATATAATTGTGGATAAAGATGAAGTTTTACTTATTTATCCAAAGAAAAAAGAACAAGATATTAAAAAAGTGCTTCAAAAAGTGAAAGCTAAATTTGGAGACCATTTAGGATAATATATGAGTGACGAAAATAAATTTAATTTTGCTGAAGACTCTAAAAAAGATGAAGCAGAAATAATAAAAGAAGTAGCAGATAAAAAAGACGAAGCTGTACAGCAGTCTAAAGAAACGGTAAAGAAAGATGCAAAAAGTTTTTTTGAAAGCATAAAAAAATTCTTTATCGAACTTCTTGATTTTAGAGAAGACACAGATAGAGATGCTACAATAGAGGCAATTAAGGCAGATATTCCTTTTAAAGGAGCAACTGCATGGATTTTAATTTGTTCTATTTTTGTGGCCTCCATAGGCTTAAATGCTAATTCAACTGCAGTTGTAATTGGAGCCATGTTAATTTCTCCGCTAATGGGACCAATATTAGGTATTGGTTTAGCTATTGCAATTAACGATATCGATACTCTAAAACGATCGTTAATAAATTTAGCAACTATGATTGTGTTAAGTTTATTAACCGCTTTTCTATTCTTTTATTTCTTTCCATTAAGTGAAGATACCTCAGAACTTTTGGGGCGTGTAAGTCCAGATATTCGAGATGTATTAATAGCCTTTTTTGGTGGTTTAGCATTAATTATTGCGCGTACTAAAAAAGGAACAATTGCTTCTGTTATTTTTGGTGTAGCCATTGCAACAGCATTAATGCCGCCACTTTGTACAGCGGGTTATGGTCTGGCAAAAGGTAATTGGGTCTATTTTGGAGGAGCAATGAACCTGTTTACTATTAATACCATTTTTATTGCTTTGGCAACTTTTATAGTTTTAAAAGTATTGCGTTTTCCAATGCTTAAATATGCTAATTCGGCTAAGCGAAAAAGAATTGCACAATTTGCTGCACTTGTAGCAATTATTGTCATGATTTATCCAACTATTACTTTTGTAAAAGTTCTTAGAGAGAGTCAGTTAGAGATTAATTACGACAATTTTATTAAAAATGAAATTGCTCCTAATAGCGAACTTTGGTTTCAAAAAGGAATTCCTAATTATGAAGAAAAATTAATAACACTTTATTTTAATGGTGAAATTACTGAAGCTACAGAAGTAGATTTACGAAATGAGCTTAAAGGTTATGATAAAATAGGGGATTTTGAATTGAAAATTAATGGAAACAAAAATAGAAGTTTCGATAAAATTTCTGATGCTTATGATAGAGCAATAAGAATCTTAGATGAGAAAGATAATATTATTTTAGGCTTGCAAACAGAAGTCGGTAATTTAAGAAATGAACTGCAAAGAATTAATAACAGTAATAATACTATTTCATTCTCGATCTTGTCTAAAGATGCTAAAATAAAATTTAACGATTTACAGTATTTTGGTTATTCTAAAATGTTAGTATCTAATAATTTTACAACGGTAGATACCATAGATGTTGCAACTGCAAAATGGAATACAGGTATAAACGATAGTATCGCAAAAATTAAAGATGAAGAGTTAGTTAAATGGCTTAAAACAAAAATTAAAACAGATACAATTGTTTTAAAAAGAGAATAATCAAGACGTTATAGACTATGTTTTAAACGTATTTAAAAAGTTATAAATAAGTTTTATTTATTTTCTTTAATAATAGCTTCTCTTACTTTTTTAAATAAGTTCGAAGAATAAACAAAGTCTGTAACAACTTCATTATCTGTTCTAAAGATTGTGTCTTTACTACCTTCCCAGGCTTTTAATCCATCTTTTAGAAACATAATATGATCTCCAATTTCCATAACAGAGTTCATATCGTGAGTATTAATTACAGTTGTTATTTTATACTCTTCTGTAATTTCATGAATTAAATTATCTATTACAATTGCCGTTTTAGGATCTAAGCCAGAGTTAGGCTCATCGCAGAATAAGTATTTTGGATTGTTTACAATTGCTCTTGCAATGGCAACACGTTTTTGCATACCACCGGAAGCTTCACTAGGCATTTTGTTGTGAGCATCTTCAAGGTTTACACGCTTTAAAACAATGTTTGCACGATCTCGCATTTCGTCCTTTTTAAGCTTGGTAAACATACGTAATGGGAACATTACGTTTTCTTCAATAGTTAAAGAATCAAACAAAGCACTACCTTGAAATACCATGCCTATCTTTGCACGCATATCTCTTTTTTTGTCTTCAGATAAATCAGCGAAAATTTCACCATTGTATTCTATACTACCTTGCTCATAAGAGTATAAACCTAATAAGCATTTCAAAAACACAGATTTACCAGAACCACTTTGTCCAATAATTAAATTGGTTTGTCCTTGATGAAATGTTGCGCTAATACCTTTTAAAATATGAGCTTCTCCAAACGATTTATGTAAATTTTTTACTTCTATCATTAGCTTAGTAATAATTGAGTTGCTAAATAATTTATAATAATAATAGCGACACTAGTCCAAACAAAAGACGTCGTACTTGCTTTTCCAACTTCTAATGCACCACCTTTCATATAATACCCATGAAAAGAAGGGATTGTAGCTAATACAAAGGCAAATAAGAATGTTTTAATAAAAGCATAAACAATATGAAAAGGTTCAAACTCTTGTTGTATGCCAGTTATAAAATCATCTACAGATGCATAACCTCCATAAATACATGCCATTAATCCACCAATAACACCTAAGAACATAGCTATCGATATTACAAAAGGATAAAATGCCATTGCAACCAATTTTGGAAAAACAAGGTAGTTTAATGAGTTTATACCCATAACTTCTAAAGCATCAATTTGCTCTGTAACACGCATAGTTCCTATGCTAGAAGTAATAAATGAGCCTACTTTTCCTGCCATAATAATAGACATAAAGGTGGGAGCAAATTCTAATAGAATAGATTGCCTTGTGGCAAAACCAATTAATTCTTTCGGGATTAGAGGATTATCAATATTTAATGCTGTTTGAATGGTTACTACACCACCAACAAAAAAAGCAATAAACGCAACAATACCTATAGAACCAATTATTAAATCGTCTATATCTTTAAGTATAAGTTCTCTCATTACAGACCATTTCGTTGGTTTACGAAATAGCTCTATAATCATTAAAAAGTAAGTGCCAATATTATGTAGATACTGCATATAAGTATTGAAACGATTTTTGTTTCATTTTTAGTTTAAAAACCGAATTGTATTAATTGCTAAAGTATAAAAATCTAAAACCAATGTTCTATAAAATGTTATAATATATTCAGATAATTATAACAGGTATTTAACGCTATTTTTAAATTAGAATATTTTAAATAGTTTATTTTTGTCTTGTAAAACTAAAGCTTATAACATGAAATTTTTATCACGTATTTTTATATTACTATTCTTTTTTAACTGTACAGCACAGAATAAAGTATTGCAAACTAATGTAGAAAAAGAAGTGTCTCTACATGCTAAACCTAAATTAGTTATTGGTATTGTGGTTGACCAAATGAGATACGACTATTTAACGCGTTTTTATAGTAAGTTTGGAGACGATGGATTTAAACGCTTAATAAATGATGGTTTTAATTGTAAAAATAACCATTACAATTATGTGCCTACTTATACAGGACCAGGACATGCTTCAATTTTTACTGGAACGTCTCCAAAAAATCATGGAATAATTGCTAATTACTGGTATAATAAATTTAGTAAGAAAACCATGTATTGTGCAGACGACTCTACTGTTGTTGCTGTAGGTAGTACTACAGATGCAGATCGTATGTCTCCTCGTAACATGAAAACAACAACCTTTGCAGATGAGAATAGATTATTTACTCAAATGCGAGGAAAAACTATAGGGATATCTGTTAAAGATCGTGGTGCAATTTTACCAGCTGGTCACTCTGCAAATGCTGCTTATTGGTTTAGAGGTAAAGATGAAGGTAACTTTATTACTTCTAGTTATTATATGGATAATCTTCCAGAATGGGTAAAAGCTTTTAATGCAACTAATACTGCCGAAAACTATTTACGCGAATGGAATACATTATATGATATTAATACATATACAGAAAGTGGAAGTGATTTAAATACGTTTGAAGGCGGATTTAAAGGGAAAGAAAATGCTACTTTTCCTTATGATTTAGCAGTTTTAAAAGACGACAATAAAGGATTTGATATTATTAAAGCAACACCTTTTGGAAATAGTATAGTAGCAGATTTTGCAATCGAAGCACTTGCAGGAGAGCAATTAGGAAAAGATGATATTACAGATGTTTTAACGGTTAGTTTTTCTAGTACAGATTATGTTGGTCATAATTTTGGCGTTAACTCTAAAGAGGTTGAAGATACTTACATTAGATTAGATAAAGATTTAGATCGTTTATTTAAAGCTTTAGATGCCCAAGTAGGAGTAGGTGAGTATACTTTGTTTTTAACTTCAGATCATGGAGCAGTAGAAGTACCTGCATATTTGCAGAGCGCAAAAATACCTGCTGGATATTTTAATAAAAAAGAATTTAGAAAAAATCTAGATGCATTTTTATTAAAAAAATATGCTGCTTCAGATTTAATTGAGAGTTTTAGTAACGATCAAATATTTTTAAACAAAACACGATTAAAAACATTGAACTTAGACTTAAGAGAAGTACAATATGCTATTGTAAACGAAGTAATAAATTACAAAGATATTGATAAGGTGTATTCTTCTGAAACGATGCAGAATGCAACATTCTCTAATGGAATTGAAGCTTTAATTCAAAATGGTTACCACCAAAAGCGTTCTGGAGATATTATTATTATTAAAGATCCTGCTGTAATTAGTTATAGCGAAACTGGTTCTACTCATGGTTCTGGCTCTACTTTCGATACGCATGTACCATTATTATTTTACGGAAATGGTATTAAAAAAGGAAGCACATTAGCCAAAACTGAAATTATTGATATTGCTCCAACAATCTCTGCATTACTAGGAATAAGCTATCCTACAGGCACTACAGGTAGTGTGTTAGATTTTGTAATAGATTAAGGAGTAGTTCTTTTTTATAGTGGGTTTCTGCTAAGGCAGAAACTCATACTTATAAGTATTGTTAGGTAAAGTAAATAAATATTAAAGTATAGTATTTTAGTTCTTTTAAAACAGCTTAATGATCTTTAGAGTTTATTCTAATAGCATTTTCTGTCTTTAAAAATAAATATAGTACACTAAATAGAATTATAATAAGACCAATAATTAGTATTTGATTGGCACTAAAATCTATTACAATAAAGTTGATGCTTATAAGAAGCATTATAAATCCTATTAGCATCATTTTTTTAGCAGAATAAACTTGAGCAAAATCCCAATTTTGTTGGTTTTTCATGGATGCCGCAGTTCTGTAACCGTAAAGAGAATTTATTTTCTTTGGAGGAAATTTATACATTATAAATCCAACAATAATAAATACAATACCGCTTAAAGATAATGGATTAATTAAATGTTCTAGGAGTTCCAAAATCTACTTGTGTTTAGTTTACTTTCTGTAGATAAAGTAATTGTTAACCAATTCTATATAGGTTTGCTTAGCTTCATCATTAGTAATACCCTGAATTTGAAAAAGCGCATTGGTTTTAAAAGCATTAATAATAGGAGTACGACTACTTGGCCTTTCGTAGTTATTAGTAGCCTTTTTATAATAAGCATATAAACGTAGAAGGAAATCTGCAGGGAAAGGTTCTGTATGAGCGTTTATACGTTCTACAGCTTCATTAAATGCGATATCTATTTCTTCAGAAGTCATTTTCTTATAATTCGGCAATAATACTTTCGCCTCCTTTTACTTTTTCGTTTAGTTTTACTTTAATTTTCGTGTCTAAAGGTAAGTATAAATCTACTCTAGAACCAAATTTAATAAAACCAGAGTCACTACCTTGAACAGCAGTGTCATCTACTTTTGCATAATTTACAATACGTTTTGCAAGGGCTCCTGCAATTTGTCTGTATAATACTTTACCGTAAGTTTCATTCTCTACAACTACAGTTGTGCGTTCATTTTCTTCACTTGCTTTTGGATGCCAAGCGACTAAATATTTACCTGGATGGTATTTACTAAATAATACTTTTCCATTAATAGGGTAGCGTGTTACGTGCACATTTAAAGGAGACATAAAAACACTAACTTGTAATCTCTTTTCTTTAAAATATTCTTTTTCAAAGACTTCTTCAATTACAACAACTTTACCATCAACAGGTGATAATACATGGTTGTTATTGTTTACTGTGTTCCTTTTTGGGTTTCTAAAAAACTGAAGGATTAAATATAGAAATACTGCTAATGTTGCAAATACTAAATATTTAAGCCATGCAATATTTATGAAATCTGCAGCTAAATAAGATGCAATGACAATAATAAAAGTAATGACAATAATTTTATGGCCTTCTTTATGAAACATAGTGTAGAATTCTTAAAAATAAATATATAAATGGTGCGGCAAATATAATACTATCAAAACGGTCCAACAAACCACCATGACCTGGCATAATTACACCACTATCTTTTACGTTTGCTTGACGTTTAAATTTTGATTCGATTAAATCTCCAATAGTACCAATAACACTAATAATAACGGCTAAAATTAACCAGTTATTAAAGTTTAAAGTTTCGGTATAAGTGGCAATAAAATAACTTGCAATACATGAGAATAATAAGCCTCCAAGAAAGCCTTCTACTGTTTTTTTAGGCGAAATACTTGGAAACAGTTTTTGTTTACCAAAATTTTTACCAACTAAGTAAGCAAAAGAATCATTAACCCAAACAATAATAAAAGAACCTAATAAAAGTTTAGGAGTAAAGGTGTGATTAAAATTAGCTATTAATATTAAAAATACAAATGCACTAGAAACATAAAATGTAGTTAGTATAAAGCGCTTTGTTATAAATAAAGGTATTACTTTTTCTGAAAATAAATCTTTAATAAGTAGCAGCTGAACAAATATAGTTATGACTTGTAATATCTGTGTCGCTTCGTCTAATCCTTCTGAAGAATTCATAAGTAGCTGCCAATATCCAAATATAAAGTACAATATTGTAAATACAACGTAAGGTGCAAAGCTCTTTAAACCAATTAGTTTTTTAAACTCTGCAATAGCAATAATTCCAAAAACAAAAAACAGAATGATTAGTGCGTGCTGATTTAATAACGATGCTACAAGCAACGAAACAAATAGGATACCTGAAAGTGCTCTAGTAATGGTTTCTTTCATTAATTATAAATCTTCAAGAAGCAACAAATATAGGTTTTTTGAAGCACTACCATAGGTTAAAAAGTCTTTTTCATCAAGATCTTTAAAGTGCTTTATTGTAGTAATATTTGTTGGTATTTTCTGCGCGTTTTTGTTTTTTATTTGGCGTAATCCTTCGCCTATATTTGTAACAATCTGGCTTGTAGTTGCAAAGACTATAAAGTTGTTAGGGAACTCTATTAGTTTAGATTCTGCTATTTGATGAGAAGATATAAGTATAGAGCCATCGTCTGCAATTAAGTTTTCGCAAGTTGTAAAAAAATAGGTAGCATCTTTAAGCGAATCTATTTTTAGGTCTAAACTTTCGAAACGTTCTTTTAAATTTTTATCGTAAAAATAACCGGATTTATCTACCCAATTATTTTCTTGAAAAATAAGGTTAGTATTCTCAAATACTTCGTTTAAATTCTCGCAATACAAGAATTTACCACCATTAGCTTTAAAGTTTATTGTGAAACTTTCGTCTATTGGTAGTTTAACTTGAGGCATATATTTACCTCTATTATCGTTACTAATCTCCTCCTTCTTATTGTTAGATTTAGAACGGAAAAAGTTTTTAAAAATGCTCATTTATCTATTGCTATTAACCTAAGCCATTAACCTAATTATCAAATATAAAAAATCTCAAACTAACATAAGGGTTAATTTGAGATTTTAAGACTATTTTATTATTAAGTAGTACTTATTCTTCGTCTGCTTTCGTTTCTTTATTCTCTGTTAGGAGTTTTTCAGATGGTTTTTCTCCAGCAGTATCAAAAGGACGTTTTCCTAAAATTTCTTCTAGATCATCTTTAAAGATAACTTCTCTTTCCATAAGTCTTTGAGCTAATTTTTCTAACACATCACGTTTAGAAGTTAATAATTCTAAAGCACGATCGTATTGTGTTTCAACAATGTTTTTTATTTCATTATCAATAAGCTCAGCAGTACTTTCGCTATAAGGTTTTACAAAACCGCTTTCTCCAGCAGGATCGTAATATGTAATATTTCCAACCTTTTCGTTTAAGCCATATATCATAACCATAGCTTTTGCTTTTTTGGTTACATTTTCTAAATCGCTAAGTGCACCTGTAGAAATCTCGTTAAAAATTATTTTTTCGGCAGCACGTCCACCCATAGTAACACAAATTTCGTCTAAAAACTTGCTAGTTCTTGTAATGTATGCTTCTTGTGGTAAATACCATGCAGCACCTAAAGAACGTCCACGAGGAACAATAGTTACTTTAACTAACGGATCTGCGTGCTCTAAGAACCAACTTACAGTTGCATGTCCTGCTTCGTGATATGCTATTGTTCTTTTCTCTTCAACAGAGAAAAGGTGACTTCTTTTTTCTAATCCACCAATAATACGGTCTACAGCATCTAAGAAGTCTTGTTTATCAACTGCTTTTTTATTGTTTCTTGCTGCAATTAAGGCTGCTTCATTACATAGGTTAGCAATATCTGCACCAGAAAAACCAGGAGTCTGCTTTGCTAAGAAATCTAAATCTAAACCTTCAACCTTTTTTAATGGTCTTAAGTGTACATCAAAAATAGCACGTCTTTCAGTTAAATTAGGTAAGTCTACATGTATCTGTCTATCAAAACGTCCAGCACGCATTAAGGCTTTATCTAAAATATCGGCTCTGTTGGTTGCAGCTAATACAATAACATTTGTATTAGTACCAAATCCATCCATTTCTGTAAGTAATTGGTTTAATGTATTCTCACGCTCGTCGTTACTTCCGGACATTGCATTTTTACCTCTTGCTCTACCAATAGCATCAATTTCATCTATAAAAATAATAGCCGGAGATTTTTCTTTAGCTTGCTTAAATAAGTCTCTTACACGAGAGGCACCAACACCAACAAACATCTCAACAAAATCTGATCCAGATAATGAGAAGAATGGCACTTTTGCTTCACCAGCAACAGCTTTAGCTAATAAAGTTTTACCTGTTCCTGGAGGGCCTACTAGTAGAGCTCCTTTTGGAATTTTACCACCTAAAGAAGTGTACTTCTCTGGGTTTTTAAGGAAGTCTACAATCTCTTGTACTTCTTCTTTTGCTCCTTCTAAACCTGCAACATCTTTAAAAGTTGTTTTAACTTTAGTGTTTTCATCGAATAATTTGGCTTTAGATTTTCCAATGTTAAAAATCTGTCCACCAGCACCTCCGCCAGCTCCGCCAGACATACGACGCATAATAAAGATCCAAACACCAATTAATAGAATAAATGGTAACAGACTAAATAGTAAATCTGCTAGAACATTTTCTTCTCTGTCGTTATCGTACTTTGTAGTAAGATTGTTTTCGTCTATAATTTGAGTATACTTATCTTCAAAATTACTTAAGTCACCATATTGAAAAACATAGTTAGGTAATTCTGTAGATCCAAGTTTAAAACCTGTAGATACAGTTTTTGCGTGCTTTTTTAATTTTGCTGCATCGTCTGTAAGGTATACTTTTACATATCCTGTATTTTTAATAATATCAAAATGATCTATTTCACCAGCTTTTAAAGTTTCAAAAAACTCTATTGGTGTTATTTTTTTATTATCATTAGTATCACTAGTGCCAAAAACTTGAAATGCAATTAATGCAATTAAAAGCGCTCCAGAAATCCAATACGGATTAAACTTAGGTTTTTTAGGAGCTTGTGGTTTTTTATTTTCTGCCATGTATGGGTTTAAAATTTAGATTCGATAACTGTAGTCTTGGCATCACCCCAAAGACTTTCAATATCATAATATTCGCGAATATGCTTTTGGAAAACATGTACTACAACATTTACGTAATCCATTAAAATCCATTCAGCATTGTCTTCTCCTTCAATATGCCAAGGCTTATCTTTAAGTTCTTTGCTTACCTTTTTTTGTATTGAGCTAACAATGGCGTTAACTTGAGTGTTAGAAGTTCCTTCGCAAATTATAAAATAATCGCAAACAGTATTATCAATCTCTCTTAGGTCTAGAATAATTGTTTCTTTTCCTTTTACATCTTCAATGCCACTAATAATTGTTGCTATTAGTGTATCTACATTTGCTTGTTTTTTAGTCATTAATGAAATTTAATTTGTGCAAAGTTATTATTTTTTGGTTCTTTATACTTTAAAATTATTATAAACATTTGTTATAAAAATTTAATCACGAAGATAACCAATTTATATGCGTATAATCAAACTTGATGCCATCGATTCTACAAATACTTTTCTTAAAGAGATTAGTAGTGCAGAAACACTTGAAGATTATACAGTTGTTGTTGCAAAACAACAGACCAACGGGCGTGGACAAATGGGTAAGTTGTGGGAAGCGAAAGCAGGTGAGAACCTTACGTTTAGTATGTTTAAAGGTGTTAGAGGTTTAACCTTTTCTAATCAGTTTTATCTTAGTGTTGTTACTTCTCTTGCATTGTATAACACGTTAAAAGTGTATAATGTGCCTAATTTATTTGTAAAATGGCCTAACGACATTTTGTCAGCGAATAAGAAAATAGCTGGTGTTTTAATTGAGAATGTTGTAAAACAAAACAGATTAGAGTATTCTATTATTGGTATTGGCTTAAATGTTAACCAAACTGAGTTTAATAATTTAACAAGTGCTACTTCTTTAAAAGAATGTTGTGGTAAATATTTCGATTTAGATGAAATACTCTATAAATTTTTAATTGAGTTTAAAAGCGCTTACAAAAGGCTAGAGTCTAAATCTTTTGAGTCGCTAAAGGCAGATTATGAGTCTAAACTCTTTAGAAAAAATAAACCTTCAACATTTAAAAATATTGAAGGCGATTTATTTTCAGGTTTCATAAAAGGTATTTCTTCTAATGGAAATTTAGTCGTCTTATTAGAAGATGAAATTATTAAAGAATTTACTTTAAATGAAATTACTTTATTGTATTAAGTAGTCTGTGTTTTTATACAGCAGCTACCATATTTGTTGCTAATGTGTCTATGAAATTACTTATTGGTCTTTTAATCATCATAGCCATCATAGCATTAAATTCACCATCAAAGTTAAGTTTTACTTCACTTTTGTTACTGTCTATTTCTGTAATGGTCGCTATTAAAGAAAAATCTAATTTACCACCAGCAGCACCAAGTACTATTTTATTGTTAGGTACTGTCTCTTTCTTTTTAAGCACAATCTCTGGCATTCCTTTTAATGCGAATAGAAATTTGTCTTCACCAAGAAGTTCAAACTTACTTATAGTATCTGGCATAAGTGTTTCAAAGTTTTTAACATCGCTTAAAAAATTGAAAGTCTCTTCTGCAGATTTTTCTATTGTTACTTTTTGTGATTCTAAATTCATATTAGGTAGTGTAATTATTAATTCTTTATAATAGCTAAAATAGCCTTTTTCATGTATTTAGATATCAAGAAGCATTCCATTCGCTTGGATTACTGTTCCAGGCAGACAAAGTTTCTAATTGTTCTTCTTTAATGTAGTTAGTTTCGGCAGCTTCAATAAGCAGGTTGTCATAGTTACTTAAAGTTTGCAAGTCTATGTTTTCTGCTTCAAAGTTAGCTTTGGCAACATCAAAACCATAAGTAAATATGGCAACCATACCCTTTACGTTTACATTTGCTTCTTTTAAAGCTCTTACAGCATTAAGACTACTCTTACCTGTACTAATAAGATCTTCTACAACAACAACATTTTGTCCGCTTTCAATAAAACCTTCAATTTGGTTTTGGCGACCATGTCCTTTTGCTTCAGGTCTTACATATATAAAAGGTAATCCTAAATATTCAGCTACTAGTATACCAATACCTATTGCTCCGGTTGCAACACCAGCAATAGCATCTGGTTTTCCATAATGCTGTTCTATAAATTTAGCCATTTCCTCTCGAACATAATTTCTTACGGGAGGGAATGATAAAATAATACGGTTGTCGCAATAAATAGGAGATTTCCATCCAGAAGCCCATGTAAATGGCTCTTTAGGACTTAATTTTATAGCGTTAATTTGTAATAATACCTTAGCGGCTTGCCTTGCAATGTGTTTGTCGAAAATCATAGGAGCAAAAATAAACAATAATTTAAATTTATTGGCTTAGATATAAAGCTAAAAAATAATTTTTTAAGAGGTGCTTAACTAAAATAAAAATAATATTTTTACAAAAGTTAACTATTAGCTAGATCCCAAATTATGCATTACATTTTTGTAAACGATAAACCAATCATTCTAACAACTTTAGTTGAGAAGGAAACAGACTTTAAAAATTTCCTTTTAAAAGATGTTGATATTGAACAGGCTTTAAAAGTGTTAAAAAAGAAAAGAATAAAATCTATTAGATTTATTCATCATAATGAAGACACAATTCTAAAAAAGTTTCTAAAAAAATTACCAAATGTTATTGCAGGTGGAGGTAAGGTGTATAATAAGAATAATGAAATCTTATTTATTTACAGAAACAATAAGTGGGATTTACCAAAAGGTAAAGCCGAAAAAAGAGAGTCTATTGAAGCTACTGCAATTCGTGAAGTAGAAGAAGAGACAGGTGTTTCGGGATTAAAAATAGATAAGCCTTTAGAGACAACCTATCATATTTTTAAAAGAAATGATAAGTTGAAAATAAAAATCACTTATTGGTTTAAAATGACAACCAATTTTGAAGGAGAATTATTTCCTCAAGAAGAAGAAGGTATTACTAAAGTACAGTGGCTTAATAGCGAAGAATCTGCTCAAGCATTAACAAACTCTTATGCAAATATTAGGCGATTGGTTTAAGTCTTTTTTTTTAGAAATAACGTTTTAAAAATCCCCTAAAGTATCTTAAAAAATAGTTAAATATGGTTTTTTACACCCTTTAAAGGGATTAATTGTATTATGACTAAAATATTATACAGTTAAATATTGTTTTTTTATTTTTCCGCGTTATTACTAATTAAAATTAATTAATCATGGAAAAAAAATTACCTATTTACTTCCCTCAGGTTAAAAGGTTGCAGAACTTTTTAATGCTCTTTGTATTGTGCTTTTCAATACAATCTTACGCAACAACTATAGAAACATTTGAATCTAGCGAAGACACTTATTGTGGGTCTATTTCTGGTTTTGAGTTTTCTAATGGGAATTCATCTACACCAATTCAATATGGTGGAGAGTATATATTGTCAGAATTACCAAGTAATTTTTATGTAAACTTAAAAGTTAATGGCTATTTAAGAAGTGCAAACTTTAGATTAGTAAATTTAGATACTGGTCAATATTACAATATTAACGAAAGTTCATTACCTTATACGTTTCCAGGAGGAAATGGAGCATGGTCTTATGGAACAGGTAGATTTAAGGTTGTAGCAAAAGTATATAAGTATAATAATTGTAATGGATGGTATTGTGATAAAGAAGTAACTAAATTCACAATAACAAATAATCCTTCTTGTGGTACTATTTCTGGATTCGAATTCACAAATGGAAATTCTTCAGTAACAATAGAGGACAATGGAGAATATTCTTTAGATCAATTGCCAAATAATTTTTATGCTGATATTATTGTAGATGGTTTTTCTGAAAGTGCAAGTATTAAAGTTAAGAACAAAAATACTGGTCAACAATATACAATAGGTGAAAACTATTTACCATATACATTCCCTGGAGGAAACGGAGCTTGGAATTTACCAGCTGCAGAATATGAAATTGAAGCTAAAATATTTAAATACGCTAATTGTGCTGGTTCATATTGTGACAGAGAAAAAATTAGTTTCACACTAACAAATTCATCGTCTTGTGGTGAAATTGATGGTTTAGTATTCTCTAATGGAACAAATACAATTGCTATTGCTAATGGTGGTAGTTACGATGTTGCTTCGTTACCATATAACTTTTATGTAGATGTTGTAGTGTCTGGAATGACAGAAAGTGCTTCTCATAAAATAACAAACTTAGATACTGGAGAGGTATTTAATAATGGGACTAATTCTTTTCCTTATACTTACCCAAGTGGAAACCAAGCGTGGAATTTAGGAACAGGAACTTTTCAATTTTATTCAGAGATATTTAAGTACGACAATTGCGTAGGTACAAGATGCGATCACATTTGTTACACTTTTACTATTTACGAGCAAAATTGTGGAGACATAGCAGAGCTGCAATTCTCTAATGGTACAGATACTCTTACCATTGAAGATGGAGAAGCTTATAATATTAATAACTTACCATCTAACTTTTATATAGATGCAATTGTAAGTGGAGCATCAGAAAGTGTTAGACTTGAGGTTGAAAATCTAGAGACAAACGAAGAGTACTCTATAATAGAGAACTATATACCATATACTTTTCCAGCAGGAAACGGTGCTTGGAATTTAGGATTAGGTACTTTTGAGGTTAAAGCATCAATGTATAGCGGTAATTATTGTAATAGTACACTTTGCGATGAAAAGACACTTACATTTACAATTACAGATGAAAATACATTATGTGAAGTAAATACAGGTACTATAACATTAGATAATAGTATTATTTCTATTCTTAATTTAAGTTCGCCAGTAACAGTTAATATAGTTTCAAATGGAGACGCAGTTGTGCCACAAGGATACAATACTGCAATTCTTTTATCTAGAACAAATTCAAGTAACAATACTGTAATTGAGGAGTATAAGTTGTCTAGTAACTTTTTCTTCTTTGCTAATGGGTATAATTCTATAGGTGATTATAAAATACATTCATTAGTTTACAATCCAACATCTTTAGATTTAAGTTCTATTTCTGTTGGTAACACTACAATTACAGATGTAGCAAATACAATAAGTGGTAATGATGTTTGTGCATCGTTTGATGAAGTTGGTGTACCATTCTCTATTATGGCACCTCCACCTAGAATTGCAGAAGAAACATCAACAGAAGGAACCCCAATAAAAGGAGAAACTCTTGTTAGTGAAGAAGTAGATGAGACGGTTGAGATAGAGCCTGTTGTTGAAGTGGAAGTACTACCAAGCACAAAAAATAACGTAGATATTAAATTATATCCTAATCCAGTAGTAGATAACTTAAATGTTGAGTTATTATTATTAGATGCAGAGGTAATGAAATATAATATGGTAGATTTAAATGGAAGACAGGTGCTTCAAGGTTCTTTCGATAACTCTACTTTTGGTAAAACAAGCGTAGATGTTAACGGGTTATCTAATGGGGTATATATAATAACTTTTAGATCTAACTTTAGAACATTTAGTAAAAAGATTCAAGTTAATCACTAATGTAATTAACGAGTTAAATTTTAAAAGGCCACTACAACTGTAGTGGCCTTTTTTATTTGTTATTAATGTAATACTCTATAAACAGGATATTGTAAATGAGCTTTTTCGTAGTTTTTACTGTGTTTATGAAGCCAATCTAACTGTGCATACCAACTTTTGGCAAAGTCTAAATTAGCACTTTTTTTTACTTCAAATTTAGCTTTTAATACATAGTCTTTATTTAAAATCTCCAAGGCTTTGTCTTCCCAAACATAGGCAGAAAAACCTTCTTTTTGCTGTAAAATAGTATCGAAAAAATTCCAATTAAAAAAGGAGTCTGGAGCCTGAGGTTCTAATGTCTCTATAATGTATCTAAAACTTGGTTGATTTGTTTTAATAACATAATCTCCTTCTTTAAAAGTTATTGTTTTTTCTTTAGACGAAATAGAGGTGTCAAAATGGAGGTAGTGTCCTTCGTATGGTGTTTTCTTACTTTTGTAATCTTCAATCCTATAGCTTTCTACAGTTAATGTAGAATCTTTTTTTAGCTGAAACATATTAGTATTGTTCAGCTTTAATAATTCGATAACAGTATACCAACCTTGTGGAATAATATAAGCCTTCGGGATTGTTACTTCAATATTTGGTTTAAAGTAATTCTGATAATTTACCTCTTTTTCAAATGGCTTTTGTCTATTGTATTTTAGGCGATTTTTTCCAGTAACTTTACTAGTTATAACTTCGCCTTCAAAACCTTTAAAGTTTAGGGTAGACTGTTTTAACGTGTCTATTTCCCAATTTAAGGTGTAAGTTTTTTGCGTAATAAAATTGGTGTTAGCATCTTTACGTAGTTGCTTTATTTTTTTACCATCATTTTCGGTTATCTCAATCATACTTTTCATTAACTCATAAGTCCCTTCAACACGTTGTTTGTATGGTTTTAGCATGTGTGTTTCTACCATCATCCCTAAAGTATTAAAGAGTGTTGTGTAACCTGTAGAGTAACGAGGAGAATCTTTAAATTGAGAAAAACCATTATCGGGAACTCTGTTGTAAACATTAACATAAGGAGTAATGTCCCATTCTTTATCTGCTAGTTTTTGCTCTAAATTTGGCATCATTTCAGTATGTATATAGTTGCCTAAATCTCCACCAAGTTTATTGTGTTGTGTAAATAAATGAGTTAAAGTGTATTGGTAATCTGCACCATTACTAACATGGTTGTCTATAAATACATCTGGTTGCACTAAGTGAAATATCTCTGCAAAAGATTTAGCATTTTTAGTATCACATTTAATGAAATCTCTGTTTAAATCGTAATTTCTAGCATTTCCTCTAAAACCATATTCTTTAGGTCCGTTTTGGTTTGTTCTAGAAGTAGAGTTTCTATTTAAACTACCTCCAATATTATAAATAGGTATAGTAACAATTACGGTGCTATCTGGCATTGCTATTTTGCCTTCAGCAAGATCGCGATATAGCATCATGGTTGCATCTATTCCATCGCTTTCTCCAGGATGAATGCCATTATTTATTAAAAGAATGCGTTTGTTTTTTCTTATCTCCGAAAAATCAAAGTTTTTGCCTTTATTAAGTGTAATAATATGAAGCGGTTTCCCGGAATCTGTTTCTCCTATAGAATCGATAGCTATAGAAGTGTATTCTTTAGATAGAGCTCTGTAATATGTAATAGTTTCGGCATAAGTTGCAGTTTCTAAGCCGTTCGATTTTTCGAAAACTGTTGTAAAATCGAAATTAGTTTTAGTCTCGCAGCTAAAACTAATAATAACAAGTAAGAGTATAAGTATTTTCTTCATTTTAAATTATTTAATAATAGAGAATGAAACAAATATAGGAATTGCAAGTTTGTGTATCTATTAATTAAACGTACTTTTGCAGCTTCAAAAATTAGATTATGACTGAGTTTATAAGAAAGATAGTGCCAAATGCAAAAGATGATGTTTTAGCCGGAATAACCGTGTCTTTAGCAATGATACCAGAGGTTGTTGCTTTTGCCTTTGTTGCGCAAATAGATCCATTAATGGCTTTATCTGGAGCATTTATTATAGGATTAATAACTGCTATTTTTGGAGGTAGACCAGGTTTAATTTCTGGTGCCGCAGGAGCTGTTGCTGTAATTTTTGTTACCATGATTGCAGATGGGCATACTAAAGGCATGTTAATGGATATTCCAATTGAGAATATGGGTTTTTTCTACCTTATGGCTTGTGTGGTGCTAATGGGAATCATTCAAATTTTTGCAGGAGTTTTTAAATTAGGTCGTTTTGTTCGTTTAATTCCGCATCCAGTAATGATGGGTTTTGTAAACGGTTTATCTATCGTCATATTTATGGCACAGGTAAAAATGTTTTCGCATAAATCTTTACAAGTGTCAGATGCAGGAGTAAAAGAGTATATAGGTACTTATATGCAAGGTTCAGAATTATATATCATGATTGGTTTAGTTCTATTTACCATGGGAATAATTTGGGGATTGCCAAAAATAACGAAAAAAATACCTGCTGCATTAACTGCTATTTTAATAACGAGCCTTATTGTAATAGGTTTTAATATGGATGTTTCTACCGTTGGATCTTATATTATAGAAGGAGGAGGAACAGGTTTAAAAGGTGAGTTTCCAACGCCAAATATGGAGCTTTGGGAAAAATTACCATTTAATTTAGATACACTTAAATTTATCGCATTACCTGCATTTTTAGCCGCTTCGGTAGGTTTAATAGAATCGTTAATGACTATGAATTTAGTCGATGAGTTAACCGATACAAGAGGAAATGGAAATAGAGAATGTGTTGCACAAGGAGCCGGAAACATTGTTTCTGGTTTATTTGGTGGAACAGGTGGTTGTGGTATGATTGGTCAAACAGTAATTAATGTTAATGCTGGTGGACGTGGACGTTTATCTGGAATAATGATGGCTGTTACTTTGTTATCTTTTATTCTGTTTGCAGATAAGTTAATAGAAATGGTACCAATTGCAGCTTTAGTAGGTGTAATGTTTATGATGGTTATTGAAACTTTCGCATGGTCTAGTTTTAGAATTTTAAAGAAAATACCAATGTCTGATGCTATTGTACTTATTACAGTGTCTTTAGTTACAGTATTTGTAGATTTAGCAGTTGCTGTTTTTGTAGGTGTAATAATTTCGGCTTTAGTATTTGCTTGGGAAAATGCTAAGAAAATTAGAGCTAGAAAACGTGTGAAAGAAGATGGGACTAAGGTTTATGAAATTTGGGGACCATTATTTTTTGGAAGTATTCAAGCCTTTAACGATAAGTTTGATGTTAAAACAGATCCAGAAAATGTAGAGATTGATTTTGTAGAATCTCGTATAAGCGATCATTCTGCAATTGAAGCTATCTTTAATTTAGTAGGAAAATACGAAGCAGAAGGTAAAAACATAAAACTTAAGCACTTAAGCGAAGATTGTAAAATATTACTATACAAGTCTAGTCCTAAGTTTAGAGAGGTGATCGTAGAGGCTATAGACGACCCAAGGTATCATTTAGCTGCTAATCCAGAGCAATTCCCTAAGCCTTTATCTGAGTACAAATTATAGATGAACAGTCTTAAAAGAGTGTTAAAATACGATAAAAAGTGATTTAATACCGATTAAGCGCTTTTTTGTTATGTTGTTTTTTTATCTTGCGCGATATGAAAACTTACCTAAAAAAGTGTTACTATTTTGGTTTGGTTGCTGTCTTTTGTTTAGTATGCCCAGTGTATGCTCAACAAGAGCCTGACCTTACTAAATTTATGTATGCAGAAGTTGATAGAGCTTATGAGCTTAATCAGCGCACTAAATATGGTGAAGCCATTGAGGTTACTACTAAAGTATTAAAATTTGCTAATAAGGTTAATGACGATTATCTTAAAGCTAAAGCTTATAATAACTTAGGGACTTCTCATTATTATGTAAATAATGAGGATTTAAGTTTTGATTATTTGTTTAAGTCCAAGGATATATCTGTAAAGTTAAAAGATACTTCTAGAATAATAATAGCTTATAACAACTTAGGTGTTAACTATAGGGCTTATGGAAAATTAAGTGAGTCTAATATTTTTTTTAAAAAATCTTTAAACCTAGCAGAAGTTAGTAAAGCTCAAAAAGAATTAGTATTTCCTCTATTTAATATAGGTGTTAACTTAATTGAAAAAGAAGAGCCAACGCTTGACGATTACAAGGAAAGCTACAAAACACTTAAAAGAGCAGAGGTACTAGCACATAAGTATTATAATGAAGAAGCCATTGTAGGAGAGGTTTTTGAAGTTTTAAGTTATGTCCACCATAGACTTGGAGATAAGCAAGAATCTTTAGAATATTATAATAAAGTTCTAGAGTATACTCAAAAGCACAATTATTTAGAAGTTAAAGCCGAAGCACATTCAGTTAGAGCTAGCATATACGTTGAAGAGAATGATTTTGAAAAAGCTTATTACGCACTAGAGGATTATGTTACAACCATTGACTCAGTCTATTCACTAAAGGAATTTGAAAAAGCTAAACAAATTGAAGCTAATAATTTCTTAAAAGAGAATGACCTTAAGCTAAAACTTGTAGAAAAAGAAAAGAGACTACAAGCTCTAGATATAGAAAGGACAAGAACTTTTAATGGCGTTTTAATATTTTTTACTGTAATTTTATTACTCTTAGGTTTTTGGATTCATAAAAAAAATACACAATTAAAATTAGCTAAGGATAAAGCCGAAAACCTATCTAAGGTAAAAAGTGATTTTTATTCTGAAATTAGCCACGAACTCCGTACACCACTCTATGCAGTTATTGAGCTGTCTGGCTTATTGTTAAAAGAAAATGTAAGTGTAAAGCATAAAGAATATATAGAATCTCTTCGATTTTCTGGAAACCACTTAATGTCTTTAATAAATAATGTATTAGAGCTTAATAAAGTGGAGTCTGGTAAAATGAAAATACAACAAATAGATTTTGACTTAAAAAATCTAGTATCCAATATTATTGAGAGTTTAGAATATGCATTAAGAGATAGTAATAATACAATAAGCTTTAAGTACGACGATAGTATTCCTAAATCATTAACAGGTGACTCTTTAAAAGTATCTCAAATACTTATAAATTTAATTTCAAATGCTATTAAATTTACTAATAATGGGCATATAGAAATTGAAATAAATAAATTAAAAGATATTGATGAGGACGAAGTTGTATTAGCTTTTAAAATTGTAGATAATGGTTCTGGTATTTCTGAAGAAATGCAAAGTCAAGTATTTGAAGATTTTTATCAAGAACATTCCAAAAATGGAAGGTCGTATAAAGGAACAGGCTTAGGTTTATCTATTGTTAAGCGCCTATTAGTAGTAATGGGAAGCGATATCAATGTTATAAGTAAAGAAAATGAAGGTTCTACTTTCTTTTTTGAGCTTAATTTTAGAGTTACTGAAATTGATAGCTTACCTATTATTATATATAAAAGTCAACTAGAATATATTAAAAACAAGAATTTTTTAATTGTAGACGATAATAAAATCAATCAATTAGTAACACGCAAAGTGCTTGATAATTTAGATATAAAATCTAAAGCAGTAGACTCGGGTGCTAAAGCGATAGCAATTGTTAAAGAAGAAGAGTTTGACTGTATCTTAATGGATATACATATGCCAGAGCTAGATGGTTATGAAACTACAGAGCTTATTAGAGAGTTTAATAGAGATGTGGCAATTGTGGCTTTAACGGCTGCTACAAAAAATGAAGTCGAAGTAAAAGCTAGTATGCATGGTATGGACGACTATATATTGAAGCCTTTTATAACTAAAGATTTTGTAGAAACCATTACAAAAGCAATGCATAGAAGGCAGTAAATTTACTTTTTAACTCTTACACTATTTGGAACTAACTTAGTATAATCTCCATTATTTCTTATTACTTCTCTAACAATAGAAGAGGAGATGTAGCTAGTGCTCGCGGCAGTTAATAGAAATACTGTTTCTATTGGAGCTAAATCTCTATTGGTGTGTGCAATAGCTTTTTCAAACTCGAAATCGGCAGGGTTTCTAAGTCCACGAAGAATAAATTCTATTCCTAATTTTTGACAAAAATGTACAGTTAAGCCTTCGTAGCTTACTACTTTTATTTTTGGTTCGTCTTTAAAGGCTTCTTTTATAAAATTCATACGTTCTTCTAAAGAGAACATATATTTTTTTGCAGAATTTACACCTATAGCAACTATAACTTCATCAAACAAAGTAACGCCTCGTTTAATAATATCATAATGTCCAGAAGTTATAGGATCGAAAGATCCTGGGAATAGTGCTTTTCTCATACTATAAAATTACAATTTTTATTTCAAAGCCTCGTTAATAGCGCTCTCAAATAATTCAGACATTATAATTCCTGCCTTTGCTGCTTGTTGTGGTAAAATGCTTTCGTTAGTTAAACCTGGTATAGTATTTATTTCTAATAAATGCGGTTCTCCGTCTTTAAAAATAAATTCACTTCTCGAGAAACCTTTCATTTTTAAGATGTTATACACTTTTTTAGCAAGGGTGTTTACTTTGTCTTCTTGAGTTTTAGATAATCTTGCAGGTGTGATTTCTTGAGATTTCCCAAGGTATTTGGCTTCATAATCAAAAAAATCGTTCTCACTTACAATTTCTGTTATTGGTAATACTGTAGTTTCACCTTTATAAGTAATTACACCAACAGAAACTTCTATGCCATCAAGAAAAGATTCTATTATAATTTCGTCGTCTTCTTTAAAAGAGTTGTCTATTGCTGCTTGTAGTGCTTCTTTTTTATGAACTTTCGAAATACCAAAACTACTACCAGCCTTATTAGCTTTTACAAAACAAGGCAATCCTACTTTAGCAATAATCTCATCTTCATTTACGGTATCTCCTAAATTAAGATAATAACTTTCGGCAGTTAAAATACCATAAGGTTTTAGCACACTTAAGCAATCACGCTTATTAAATGTTAAAGCGGCTTGATAGGCATTACAACTTGTTTGTGGCATGCCAATAAGCTCGAAGTAAGCCTGCATAAAGCCATCTTCTCCGGGAGAACCGTGAATAGCATTAAAAACACAGTCGAAAGTAATTT
The DNA here is from genome assembly GCF_947500605.1 of uncultured Lacinutrix sp. Taxonomy (GTDB): domain Bacteria; phylum Bacteroidota; class Bacteroidia; order Flavobacteriales; family Flavobacteriaceae; genus Lacinutrix. The sequence continues at coordinate 62,751 of NZ_CANMSJ010000005.1, forward strand.
TTGTTTCGTTAACTAAAACGGAAAAATCGTTTTTATCAACAGGAAATTCCGTATCAAAAGCGTCTACATATACCCATTTGTTTTCAAATATGTGTATGCGGTATGCGTTATACTTATTTTTGTCTAAATTATTATAAACAACGTTACCGCTTTTTAGAGAAATTTGGTATTCGCTAGAATAACCACCCATTATTATGGCAATATTTTTTTTCATCTTTAATTTCCGCGAAAGCGGTAGTCTTAAAACCGTTAAATTTCGTATAAATTATAAGAAGCAAACCATAAGCTTCAAATTTATTTATAAAGCTAAAATATCATTTATTTTATAGCAAACGAAAACCTTTTTGTTTTTATATATTTGCATACCTTTTTAGTTGTGAAAATAACGATAAGGCTTTTAATCTTTTTTAATTAAAATTAACCAATGAGTATTATTAAATTTCTAACAAGTAAAACGTTTTTTAAGCAGCTTGCCTTAGCTTTAATTGCACTATTAGTTTTATGCTTTATTATTATTAAGTGGTTAAATATTACCACTAATCATGGTAACTTTGAAGTTGTTCCAAATTTAACAGGAAAGTCTATAGATGTTGCTAAAATAGAATTAGACGAAAATAATCTAGTTATGGAAATTCAGGATTCTGCTAATTTTAATCCAGACTATCCTAGATACTCTGTAATAGAGCAAGAGCCTCCAGCAGGAGAAAATGTAAAAGAAAATAGAAAAATATACCTAACACTTAATCCTTCAGGATATAGAAAAATACCTGTACCAAATATTCTTAATCGTACTTTTCGTCAAGCAAGACCTACTTTAGAGGCTTTAAATTTTGAAATAGGTAAGAAAACATATGTAGATAATATAGGTAAAGACGAAGTGTTAAACTTACGTTTTGAAGGCAAGGTTTTAAAACCTGGGACTTTACTACCAAAACACTCTAAAATAGATGTTGTTTTAGGAAATGGTAACCGTCCTAACTAAATTTTAAATGGATAAATATACACCACAATTACCAGAGCAAAACGAAGCTGGAGAAACAGTTTACGAGCACCACGCATTTATTGCAGATAAAGGGCAATCTCCTTTACGTATAGATAAATGGCTTATGAATAAAGTCGAAAATGCAACTAGAAGTAAAATTCAAGCTGCAGCTAAAGACGGTCATATATATGTAAACGACATCGCAGTTAAATCGAACTATAAGGTTAAGCCAGAAGATAAAATAAGAGTACTATTATCGCATCCACCTTTCGAAAATTTATTGGTTGGAGAAGATATGCCTTTAGATATCGTTTACGAAGACGAAACACTTTTGGTAGTTAATAAGCCTGCTGGAATTGTAGTGCACCCAGGACATGGAAACTATTCTGGAACTTTAATTAATGGATTGATTTATCACTTTGAAAACTTACCTAAAAATTCTAGTGATAGACCGGGTTTAGTACATAGAATAGATAAAGATACCAGTGGATTGTTAGTTGTTGCTAAAACAGAAAAAGCAATGGCACATTTATCTAAGCAATTTAAAGACAAAACTAGCGAACGCGAGTATGTTGCTATTGTTTGGGGAAACATGAAAGAAGACGAAGGTACCATAGAAGGTAACATTGGTCGTCATCCTAAAAATAGATTGCAAAACACTGTGTTTTTTGATGATGAAGCAGATAAAGGTAGGCACGCAGTAACACATTATAAAGTGTTAGAGCGTTTAACCTATGTTACTTTAGTGGCATGTAAACTAGAAACTGGTAGAACACACCAAATTCGTGTACACATGAAATACATTGGACATACTTTATTTAACGACGAACGTTATGGTGGTGAGCGTATTTTAAAAGGAACAACATTTACCAAATATAAACAATTTGTAGATAACTGTTTTAAAATATTACCACGTCAAGCACTACATGCTAAAACATTAGGATTTGTACATCCAGTTACAAATGAGTTTATGAGTTTTGAAGCTCCTATACCTCAAGACATGCACGAGTGTATCGAGAAGTGGAGAGGTTATAGCACGCATTTAGAGGCTTAAATTGATGTAGTTAATAGGGGTTTAGTATGAGAAAGATTGTTGTAATACTTTTTATTGCTTTGGGTTTAAATTCTATTTTAGCTCAAGTAGATAAGAATATTCACGCGTTAGATTCCATGCAAAATCTTTTAACCACAGATGTTAAAGATATAATCGATAGTAATTTAATTGATAAAAAAGTTGTGTTTTTAGGAGAAGCGCAACATAATTTTGGATCAGATTTTTTAGCTAAAACAGAATTTGTAAAGTATTTAGTATTAGAAAAAGGATATAAAGACATTGCTTTCGAAAGTGATTTTTTTGCACTTTATTTCAATCATAATAAAAGTGATTTATTCTATTTTTGGTCAGGATCAATACAATGTAAAGCACTTTTTGAATTTCTGAAAGAGCATAATGTTACTATTTGGGGCTTCGATAATCAACTGTATTCTATTTATACACAGAATAATTTCGCGATTAAATTAGAAGAGTTTTTAAAGACAAATGCTATTGATTTTGATGAAAACTTTATCAAAACAACAGAATTCTATATTAAAAACAGAAAAAAAGCTAATAAAGTAGTTGGTAAAGATAATTTAGCCTATTTGCTTCGTGAAGTAGAAAGACTATTAAAAGACAATAAAGTTAATAAAGATAAGCTTTGGTTTCAATTCTTAGAAAGTTACAAAAGTGATATTCTAATAAATTCAAAACACAAAAGTAATAATAAGGGAATACCAATTAGAGATCGTCAAATGGCTAAAAATCTAGATTTCCTTGTTAAAACAAACCCTGATAAAAAGTTTATTGTTTGGTTAGCGAACGCGCATATGGCAAAACATGAATATAAGTTCATGAAAGGTCAAACCATGGGCAGTCAATTTGTAAATTTAAATCCTGATATTTCTTATCATATTGCTGTTTCATCTGTTTTTATGCAATGGAGAAAACCTAAATGGTTAGATAAAATGAGTAAGGACGAGAATAATTTACTTCATTTTTTACCTTCGCTTGATAACAATTATTTTATAGATTCTAAGCAGCTTATTAACGATAATCCTGAATACGAAGACAAAGAGTATGTGGGAATGTTTAATTTAAATAAGCATAAAACCAATTGGTTTAAACACTTTGATGCTTTAGTTTTTATTTCTAAAGGAGAAGCTGTAGCATATCCCGAACGAAAATTAGATTAGCCTATTTTAGAATAGAATAAATCTTTGTTAATGGTATTTTAAAAGCACTCATATTATTGTAAATTCGTAGTAGAAAAAAGAATTTATGAAACTAGTATTGTCACCAGCAAAATCATTAGATTTTGAAAGTAAATTACCAACAGAAAAAACTACCGAAGCTCAGTTTTTAAAACAGTCAGAGCGTATAAGCAAAGTACTTAAAAAGAAGTCGGCTAAGGCAATTTCAGAATTAATGCACGTTAGTGATGCTTTAGGGCAACTTAATTACGAGCGTAATCAAAATTGGCAATTACCATTTACTAAAGATAATGCAAGACAAGCGGTTTATGCTTTTAGTGGCGATGTTTATAGAGGTTTAGATGCTTATACAATACCTACAGATAAAATAGAAGTACTGCAAGATAAAGTAAGAATCCTTTCCGGTTTATATGGTGTTTTAAAACCATTAGATTTAATGCAAGCGTATAGATTGGAGATGGGCACAAAATTACCAATCAGTACAAAAAAGAACCTTTACGAATTCTGGAAAAAAGATGTGGTAACAGCTTTAAATCAAGAATTAGAAGACGATGAGGTTTTTGTAAATTTAGCAAGTAAAGAATACTTTAAAGCTATAGATGTAAAGGCATTAAAAGTGCCAGTTATAACTGTAGATTTTAAAGAATTTAAAGATGGTAAATATAAAATTGTTGCCTTCTATGCTAAACTAGCAAGAGGATTAATGGCTAGATATATTGTAGACACTAATGCGCAAACAATAGAAGATTTAAAAGGGTTTACAACCGAAGGTTACGGTTTAAGCGACGAGCTTTCAACCGAAAACCATTTAATTTTTACAAGATAAATTACTTTGTTTAGCAGCACCTTCCTTAAGTTAAAGGAAGGTGTGTTTTACTTTAGTAAAACTCGGATGGTTTGAAGAAAAAGGCGAAGCACTTTTTAAAACAAAGCGCTATAATTTTTTTCAATTATTAACTAAAAGTAAGAGCACTAATTAAGGTTTGATTTTTTTAGTAATTTCAATTTTGGTTTCTGGTCTTACGCGTTTTTTAATCTTAGGTCTTCTCACACCGTGAGTTCCTCTATTAATTTTTCCGCGTTTTGTCTTTTTATCTCCTCTTCCCATTTAAATTTTGTTATTGGTTTCCTTGAAGATACTAATATTTTGAGGCTTTCTTTACTATATTTAGAACTTTAAACTAATTTTAACTAATGTATTATTATTATCTAATTGTTGCACTACAAGTGTTTTGTATTTATCATGTAATTAAGAATAGAAACCAATATTATTGGATCTTTCTAATCTTATTTGTGCCCGCAATAGGTTCAATTATATACCTAATTACTCAGGTTTATAATAAGCGTGATGCTACAATTATAAAAGAAAACTTAACATCGGTTTTAATACCAACAAAACGCGTTAAGGATTTAGAGAAGAAACTTCAGTTTTCCGAAACCTTTCAAAACAGATTAGACTTAGCAGATGCTTTGTTCGAAATGAAAGATTATAAAAATGCAATCACGCATTACGAAATAACTTTAAAAGACGAAACTCAGAATAATTACTTCATATTAGAAAAACTAATAGCATCTTACTATAGTTTAAAAGATTATAATAAAACTATCGCTTACGCGGAAGCACTAAAGAAGCATCCGGAATTTAGTAAATCGAAATCAGAATTTATCTACGGACTAGCATTAGATAAAACAGGACAGTCTGAAGCTGCCGAAAAATATTTAAAAGCGATAGATCAACGCTATTCTAATTATAGCGAACGTCTAGTATTGGCTAAATTTTATATTGAAAGTAATAAAATTGAAGCAGCAAAAGAGATTCTAAACGAAATAACAATAGAATCTCAACACATGACAAAGCCAAACAAACGCAAATATAGAGCAACAATTAGCGAGGTTGAAAAGCTGTTAAAAACACTATAATATTTCTAACAAGTGTATTAAATGAAGTGTTGTCATTCTTGCGAAGGCAGGAATCCGCTTTAAAAATGAAAATGCTTAGCAATAGAATAATTTAAAAGACCACTGCCTTTTTAGGAATACATGTTTCAACACAAACATCCATACCAACCATTTATTAAAAACGACACTAAAAAACTTATTGTCGGTACGTTGCCACCTCCAAGATTTACTACAGGAAACCTATTAGAAAAAGATGTGAATTTCTGTTACGGCAGTTATTACAATAGTTTATGGTTATTTATAGAGAAGATTCATAACCTTAATTTGCGTTACGATAATTCCATCGAAGCAATTAAACAAAGACAAGACTTTTTAATTAAACACAAAATAGGTGTTTGCGATATTGTAGAAAGTTGCGAACGCGAGAAAATTGATGCATCAGATATTGGAATGCAAAACATTGTACTTCGGGATGTTATTGCTTACATAAAACAATATCCAAGTATAGAAACAATTATATTTATTGGCGGAAAATCTAAAAATGGTCCAGAGTATTTCTTCAGAAAACATATAAAAGACTACAATATAAAGCTCGAATTAGTTTCAAAGGAAACGCCCAGAGTCCATCAATTTGAGCTGGTAGGTCATTCAGAATGCAGTGAAGAATCTCTGCAAAGCAAGAATAGAATTATTAAAACAGTCTCGTTAACCTCGTCTTCTGGAGCGGCAAATATTTCTATAGGTAGTAATCCATTATACAAACAACTTAAAGCTAGTAACCCTAAATTTAATACGTTCGATTTTAGAGTGCTTCAATACAGCGAATACCTTTAGTTAAGATTTTTTCAGTTGCTTATTAATTTTCTTAATAGCAGACTCAATAGATTTTTCGGGTTCTATAATATTGTATTCTCCCCAAAACTCAGGATCGGAAAAACCAGAGGCTTCATCGGCTAAAATAGTATAATGTTTTAACCTGTTTTTTGGCCTGTTAACAAAGGCAGTAGTATTGTTGTTCCAATCGGTAATTGCCATTTCACTATGTAAAGTGTAACGACTATTAAATAGCCTGTTGTCCCATTTTACTTTAAAAGTTAAAAAGATATTACTGTATCCAAAATACCATTTACCATCTTTAACTCTATAGTTTACACGAAAGGAAGCTTCACTAGGATATACTGTTGCTTTATTGGGTTTCTTTTTTACAAATAGTGCGCTTGCTTGTTCTCTGTTGCTTACATTAAGATTATAGACAGCACTTGTTAAAGCATAATTTTCGGCATCAATATAGAGCTTGCCATAATACATTGGTCTAGTAATATTCTCCTTTTGCTCGAAACTCACAACAAAAACCAACTTGTTATTTATTTGCGTAGATTTATTAAAACTGAAATTATAATCTTTAAAATCTTCGTTATTAAAAATGTACTCAGGATATTTAATAATGTCTGTATGTAAAGCGCTAAAAGGGCCGCCTTGTAATTTTAGTGCTAAAGTATCTAGTTTAGTATAATCAGTGTTTTTTCTTGCTTTAATTAACTTAATAGCATCTTTCCTATTTGTGGTATATGGTTGTTTGTGTATTTCTAAAACAGCTTCAGAAAGTGATGCATTCTTATTTCGTTTTTTAATCGTTTCTCTGTAGAAACTTGTCATAACAGTTTCTGTATTTAAATAGTTTTCAGCCTTTAAGCTTAATGCCTTTTTTACTAACGTTTCTGCATCTTTAGGAGCATTAACATCTATTTGTGCTAATACAGTTGCTGCAACAATTAGTTTTATTTTGGAGTTCTTTTTCTTTAATTCAGAAAGTGGTATTTGTAGTTTTTTATATCCTAAATAAGAGACCAAAACAGCTTTGTCTTTATGCTCCATTGGGACTTTAAGTAAAAACTCGCCTTCGCTATTTGTTACCGTACTAATATTGGTGCCAATTACAATTAAATCTGCCAAACCTAAGGCTTTGTTAGAATCTGTATCGATAACTTTACCATTGTATTCTAAGCTGTTTTGTGAGAAGCAAAAACAGGATAGTAGTAAAAAGACAATAGTAATGATTCTTTGGTTTAACGGACTAATATTTAAGTTTTTCATAATTTATAGAGTATAGAAATACCATTTAAAGTTAGTTGTTTTTAACATATTTCCACTCGTTTTTTATGTTAATTTTAAGAGTCTACTTAGTATAAAGAATCTTATATTTACACATACTTATCAATTATATATGCCATCAGATTGTATTTCATTTAAAGACACTGGATATTTTTCTCAACTTATTTGTGATTATTTAGCTGAAGCTGAAACGCTAAAGCCATTCTATAATCGTTTTCCTAAGCTAGAAAATTTTAAAGCTCAAATAGAAGAAAAAAGTGCTTCTTTTAAGCAAGAGACAAGAACTGTTTTAGTTAATGTTTTAAAAAAACAATATCAAAATACTGAAGCTTCTCAAGCCTCTTTAGATAATATTACAGCGCTTCAAGACAGTAAAACATTTACAGTAACAACAGGTCACCAGTTAAATCTATTTACTGGGCCATTATATTTTTTGCATAAAATAGTGTCGACTATAAATTTAGCAAAGCAATTAAAAGCTGAATATCCCGAAAATAATTTTGTGCCAATTTATTGGATGGCTTCCGAAGATCATGATTTCGATGAAATTAACTATTTCAATTTTAAAGGAAAAAAAATACAATGGAATAGAGAAGCATCTGGAGCAGTTGGAGAGCTTAATACCGAAGGATTAGAAGAAGTCTTCAATACTTTTTCTAAAGAATTAGGTGTTGGAAGAAATGCCAATACACTTCGAGAGCTTTTTAAAAAGGCTTATTTAGAACACGATAATCTAGCCAAAGCAACTAAATATATAGCGAACAATTTATTTACAGATTATGGTTTAGTAATTGTTGAAGCTAATAATATAGCATTAAAGCAATTATTTATTCCGCATGTAGAAAAGGAATTAATAGAACAAATTTCAGAAGAAAAAGTTCTGGAAACAAATGCTAAAATTGAAGATTTAAACTTCGGAATACAAGTTAACCCAAGAGCAATAAATCTTTTTTATATAACCAAAGACATAAGAGAACGTATAGTTTTAGAAAACGATATATATAAAGTTTTAAACACAAATATAAGCTGGAGTAAAAGTGAGATACTAAAAGAAGTCAATGACTTTCCTGAACGTTTTAGTCCTAATGTAATTTTAAGACCATTATATCAAGAAGTAATTTTGCCAAACCTGTGCTATATTGGTGGAGGCGGAGAATTAGCATATTGGTTTCAGTTAAAATCTAATTTTAAAGCGCATAATGCGGTGTTTCCTATTTTACTGTTGCGTAATTCGGTGTTAATAAAAACCAAGCAACAAGCCGATAAATTAGTAAAGCTAAATATTTCGAACAAAGACATTTTCTTAAAAAGAGAATCTTTCATAAATAAAAAAGTAAGAACGATTTCTAATATAGATATCGATTTTTCAGAACAAATAAATCATTTAAAAAATCAGTTTAACGGTTTATACGAATTGGCTAAGCAAACCGACAATTCTTTTGTTGGAGCAGTATCTGCCCAAGAGAAAAAACAAGTTAATGGTTTAGTAAATCTTGAAAAAAGATTGTTAACAGCTCAAAAAAGAAAACTAAAAGATCAGGTCGAGCGCATGACAGATCTCCAAAATCAGTTATTCCCAAATAATAGTTTACAAGAGCGAAATACTAATTTTAGTGAGTTATACCTAGAATTTGGTACAGAATTAATTCCAGAATTAATAAAAAACTTAGAACCATTAAAAGGAGAGTTTACAGTGTTAACAATTTAATTCAAAATTCACAATTCTGCATTCGTAATTTAGAAATCTATTACTATTTTTGCGTATGCAACACGACAAAGTACTTATTTTAGATTTCGGATCGCAATACACACAACTTATTGCGCGTAGAGTTAGAGAGCTTAACATCTATTCCGAAATATTTCCATTCAACAAAATTCCAACAAATTTAGACGAGTATAAGGCTGTTATCCTTTCGGGAAGCCCTATGTCTGTAAGGTCTGATGATGCTTTTCATCCAGAACTAAAAGGCATTCGTGGCGTAAAGCCAATGCTTGCTGTATGTTACGGCGCTCAGTATTTAGCACACTTTTCTGGTGGAGAAGTAGCAGAATCTAATACTAGAGAATACGGTCGTGCAAACTTAAGTTTTGTAGAAGAAGATGCGTTTTTAAAAAACATATCTGCAGGAAGTCAAGTATGGATGAGCCATAGTGATACTATTAAAAGCTTACCAACTAACGGTAAGTTATTAGCAAGTACGCACGATGTAAAAAATGCAGCCTACAAAATAGAAGGCGAAACTACATATGCTATCCAGTTTCATCCAGAAGTTTACCACTCAACAGATGGAAAACAATTACTAGAAAACTTTTTAGTAGACATTGCAAATGTAAATCCAGATTGGACACCAAATGCATTTGTAGGTGAAACAGTAGAAGCATTACAAGAAAAAATAGGAAACGATAAAGTAGTACTAGGTTTATCTGGAGGAGTAGATTCTTCGGTAGCAGCCATGTTATTGCACAAAGCCATTGGCGAAAACCTATATTGTATCTTCGTAAATAACGGTTTATTACGTAAAAACGAATTTACAGATGTGTTAGAGCAATACAAAGGTATGGGCTTAAACGTTAAAGGTGTAGATGCTTCGGCACGCTTTTTGGATGCACTAGTAGGACTGAGTGATCCAGAACTTAAACGTAAAGCAATAGGAAATGCTTTTATAGAAGTTTTTGATCAAGAAGCAAATTTAATAGAAGACGTAACATATCTTGCGCAAGGCACAATCTATCCAGATATTATAGAAAGTGTAAGTGCAACAGGAGGACCAAGCGCAACAATAAAAAGTCATCATAATGTAGGTGGATTACCAGACTTTATGAAACTTAAAATTGTAGAGCCACTTAAAGCCTTATTTAAAGATGAGGTGCGTAGAGTAGGAGCTTCAATGGATATGGACCCAACCTTATTAGGGCGCCATCCTTTTCCTGGACCAGGTTTAGCTATTAGAATTCTTGGAGATATTACAGCAGAAAAAGTGCGTATTTTACAAGAAGTCGATGCTGTTTTTATTAACGGATTAAGAGACGCTGGTTTATACGATAAAGTATGGCAAGCAGGTGCAATCTTATTACCGGTAAACAGTGTTGGTGTTATGGGAGATGAGCGTACATACGAAAAATGTGTAGCACTTAGAGCAGTAGAAAGTACCGATGGTATGACGGCAGACTGGGTAAATTTACCATACGAGTTTTTACAAAAAACAAGTAACGATATCATTAACAAAGTAAAAGGTGTTAATAGAGTAGTTTACGATATTAGTAGTAAACCACCAGCAACTATTGAGTGGGAATAAAATTCCTTTAAAAAAAGGAATCTCTTAAATAGTATCGAGAAACGAAGCGACTTAAGAGCAACAAATAATTTATATAAAAATGCTGTAGTTAATAATTGCAGCATTTTTTAAGACATAAAATAAGTATTAAGAAGTTGGGCGTTACCACAAGGGTCGCGTTTTCCATTGTATCTTTTTTTTGTCCTGAACATGTTTCAGTACCTTTTTAAACCAATATTTTTTTCGTTTTAAGAAATGGTATTAATTTAAGAGAAAAAAAGGATGGAATTACAACCGCTAACGCAACTTTGAACGTATAATAAACATATGAAGAAAATAATATACATCCTTAGCCTATTAGTAATATTAAGTTGTGCCACTGCAAATGCACAAAAATATAATACGCATAGAATTAAATCTGGAGAGACTGTAGAGTCTATAGCTAAAGAATATAAGGTGTCTACATCAGATATTTATAAGCTTAATCCAGATTCGAGAGAGAAACTAAGCCCAAATTCAATTTTAATAATTCCTAAAGCTGGCACAGTTTCAACATCGACTACAACAACTACAACAACACCCGAAAAAGAAAAAGTAGTTGAGAAGACTTTCGATAAGTATGTTAAACATAAAACAAGAAGAAAAGAAACCTTATTTAGTATTTCTCAAAACTATGATATAGAAATTGAGGACCTAAAAAAGCATAACAAATTCTTGTATGCTAATAATCTTAAAAAAGGTGATAGATTACAGATTCCAGTATATAAAAAGGTTATTAAGTATGTAGATGTTACTTCAAATTTAAATACAAAATACACAGTACAACCAAAGGATGGTAAATGGAGAATAGCTTACAAATATGGTATAACTGTAGAAGAGTTAGAGGCATTAAATCCTGGTATGTCTGGTATGTTAAAGTCTGGACAAATTATAAATGTACCTAACTTAGAAACTGAAGCGGTTAAGGTTGTAGACGAAAAATATAGCTATTATAAGGTTTTACCAAAAGAAGGATTTTACAGATTAAAAGTAAAATTAGGTCTAGAGCAAGCAGAATTAGAAGGCTTAAATCCAGAATTAGCTACTACAGGTCTAAAAGATGGAATGATATTAAAAGTACCATTCGATAAGTCTGTAGATAAAATAGAAAGTAGTTTTGCAAAAGGCGGTGTTATAGATAATACCGATGAAATAATAAAACTATCTAACAACGTATCAGATTTAAATGTAAAAAACATAGCAGTTATGTTACCATTTACACTTAACAAGATAAATGCAGATTCTATTTACGATACAAAACGTAAAATTAAAAACGATAGAACTTTAGGAATCACTTTAGATTTTTACACAGGTGTTTTAGTAGCATTCGATTCTCTTAAAAAATTAGGTGTTAATCTTAAGGTCGATGTTTACGATACACAAAACAGATTAAGCGAAGTTAATTCTATTATAAGTCGTAATGATTTTTCTGAAACTCATGCAGTTATTGGTCCGTTATTGGCTAATAATTTTAATGCAGCAGCAAGTGGTTTAGAACGCCACAGTGTACCAGTAGTTTCTCCAATTATGAGTAATGTAAATGTTGGGCGTAACGTGTTTCAATCAAGGCCGGATACTAACGATCTAAAAACAAAAATTGTAGATTATTTTAAAAGAGATTCTTTAGCTAAAATTGTAGTGATTTCAGATAGAAAAAGCCAAGCAACAAGCAATATGCTAAAAGGGAAATTTGCTAATGCAAAATTAGTAAATTCTCGTTTAGATAAGAAAACTAAAAAAGATGCTTATTTTATTATAGAGCAAGATTTAATAAATGTTATTAAGCCAGGCCATAATGTTGTGTTTTTAGAAACAAATAATGCCGGTTTTGTATCTAACGTAGCAAGTATTCTTAATGGTTTACAAATTAAAGGGACTACAATTACTTTAACGACTACAAATCAAAATAAAGCTTTCGAAGACGAAGAAGTTTCAAACTACCACTTGTCTAATCTTCATTTTACATATCCTTCAATTTCAAAAATATTAAATTCGGAATCGAGTAATTCGTTTGTAAAACAATACGAGCAGCAATATGGTATTTCTCCAAATAAGTATGCTATTCGTGGTTTCGATTTAACAATGGATGTAGTGTTGCGTTTAGTAACGTCTCCAGATTTATATCAATCTGTAGAAGATACTCCAATGACGTCTTACATCGAAAATAAATTCGCCTATAAAAAGAAGTTGTTTGGTGGGCATTATAACGAAAGTGTTTATATAGTAAATTATAACGATTTGGTTATTGAAGAAGTAAAGCAATAAGCTAAGCTGCTCTTTCGTTTTAGTAGATTATAATTATATTTATGACAAAGCTTTTTATAATCGTTACTTTTTTATTGTGCGTTCAAAGTAATGCTCAAGAATTTACATGGAACGAAAACCGCCAGTTAAAATGGGAAGACTTTAAAGGAGAGCCAGACGAAAACTCTAATGCAGCAGCAGTAACAGCATCTGGGATTACTTTTAGTTATTCTATAGAAAAAAGTAGTGTTCATGGTGTAACAGGTTTTAATACTAAAGCCTTTGCGTATTTTTATCCAGAACAATCTTGGCGTAAAAAGGATGTAGTTAATAGTCATATTTTAAAGCACGAGCAGTTTCATTTTAATATTACGGAGCTAAATGTTAGATATTTTCGAGAGCAAATTTCTAAATTAAAAGCATCTTCTAAAATTGCTAAGCAACTTGATGCTCTATTAAAGCAAGCGAATATAGATTTAGAAAAAATGCAAAGGCTTTACGATGCAGAAAGTAATTACTCCATTAATAAAGCTGAACAGCAAAAATGGGTGGATTTTGTAAATAAAGAATTAAAACGATTAGAAAAATATAAATCTAAATAATGCAACTTCAACCAGATAAAAAGTTTCTAATTAAATTGGCACACACTAAAATGCCTTTTGGAAAATACGAAGGCAGATACTTAATAGATTTACCAGAACACTACGTAGTTTGGTATCACAACAAAGGTTTCCCTAAAGGAAAGTTAGGTGAAATGCTTGAAACCGTTTATATGTTGAAGCTAAACGGTTTGGAAGGACTTATTAAGAATATCCAAAAGAACTTTGATAAGATTTAGTGGGTTTTTAAACGTAAAGATTTTTAATTCCTATTGATAGAGGAATGTTGCAACGTGTTTAGTTTTTTTTATTCTTTAAAAATATCTTCATCTTCATAATGACTTATTTTTTACTGATGATATCAATACTAAACCACTCAAATGTTCTATGCTTGATGTCTAACGAAGTTAAAACATTTCAATAAAAATTCAAGTGTAAAAACACTCATAAAACAAGTTAGTTATACACGAATAAATTCATCTAAAAATAAAACTTTAAAGACTAATAACTTCCCATAAAATATCGTAAATTTGCTCGCGTTTAACAACGCACAATGGCAACTACAACAAAATACATATTTGTAACGGGAGGAGTTACTTCTTCACTTGGAAAAGGTATCATCGCAGCATCTCTAGCGAAGCTTCTTCAAGCACAAGGTTACAGAACTACAATTCAAAAATTAGATCCTTATATAAATGTGGATCCTGGAACTCTAAATCCGTATGAGCATGGTGAATGCTACGTTACAGACGATGGAGCAGAAACAGATTTAGACCTTGGTCACTACGAACGTTTTTTAAACGTACCTACTAGCCAGGCTAATAATGTAACTACAGGTCGTATCTATCAAAGTGTTATTCAAAAAGAACGCCGTGGCGAATTTTTGGGTAAAACGGTACAGGTAATTCCGCATATTACAGACGAGATAAAACGCAGAATCCAAATTCTTGGACGTTCTGGAGATTACGATATTGTAATTACAGAAATAGGAGGAACTGTTGGGGATATCGAATCGTTACCTTATGTAGAAAGCGTAAGACAATTAAAATGGGAATTAGGTGAGAATAATGCATTAGCAATTCACTTAACCTTAATTCCATATTTAGCAGCAGCTGGAGAATTAAAAACTAAGCCAACACAACATAGTGTAAAAACGCTAATGGAAAGTGGTGTGCAAGCAGATATTTTAGTGTGTAGAACAGAGCATGAGCTGTCGCAAGATATTCGTCATAAACTAGCACGTTTCTGTAATGTAACACCAGATTCTGTAATACAATCTATAGATGCATCTACTATTTACGATGTGCCTAATTTAATGTTAGAAGAAGGTTTAAATACTGTTGTTTTAAGAAAATTAGGCTTAGAAAGTAATACACCAGACTTAACAGATTGGAATGCTTTTATAGAGCGTCATAAAAATCCAAAATCTGAAGTTACTATTGGTTTAATAGGGAAATACGTAGAACTTCAAGATTGTTATAAATCTATATTAGAAGCCTTTATTCATGCAGGAGCAGAGAATGAGGTGAAAGTAAATGTAGAATCTATACATTCCGAATATTTAAATGGAGACAATGCTAAAGCAATGTTATCTCATTTAGATGGTGTTTTAGTAGCACCAGGATTTGGAGAGCGTGGTATAGAAGGTAAAATTGATGCTGTAAAGTATGTACGTGAACATAATATTCCATTTTTAGGTATTTGTTTAGGTATGCAAATGGCAGTTATCGAGTTTGCTCGTAATGTACTAGGTTTAAAAGATGCTAACTCTACAGAAATGGACGAGAATACAGCAAATCCTGTTATTAATTTAATGGAAGAGCAAAAGACCATTACAGATAAAGGTGGTACTATGCGTTTAGGTGCTTGGGATTGTAAATTAACCGACGATAGTATTGTTAGAAAAGTTTATAAGGCCGAAACGATAAAAGAACGTCACAGACACCGTTACGAGTTTAATAGCGATTACAAAGCGCAAATTGAAGCAAAAGGTATGATTGCTACAGGTTTAAATCCTGATACAAGTCTTGTCGAAATAGTGGAGATACCTACGCATCCTTGGTTTGTTGGTGTACAATACCACCCAGAATATAAGAGTACAGTGTCTAATCCACATCCACTTTTTGTGGCATTTGTAGCAGCAGCTTTAAAGCATAAGAAAAGTAAATAAGATGTCAGTTTGGCATAAATAAAATAACGGATTACTTTTTGAAGAGTAATTTTATGAAAACATAAAACCTGTTTGTTTTTTAACATTCAGGTTTTTATATGAGAATACTAACTAGATTACCACTCGAAGTTTCGAGATAGCAGAAATAATATGGAAGAAAAAAAATTAGACGTAAAATCGATAATAGGTTTCGTACTTATATTTGGAATTTTATTATTTATGATGTGGCAAAACCAGCCAACACCAGAAGAAATCGCTGCAGATAAAGCTAAACAGGAGCAAATTGATGCAGATAAAAAGGCTAAAGAAGCTGTTATCGCTCAAGACGATACAATAGTAACAACGGCAGACGATTTCACTAATATTAATCCAAACGATTCTTTACAACAAGTAGCGCTTAATAATAAATTAGGAGCATTTGCTTATGCTGCAAGTTTGCCTTCGCAAGACGCCACAGTAGATAACGGTGTACTTGAATTAACATTCTCTAAAAAAGGTGGTCACTTATCAGAAGTAAAGCTTAGTAAATTTGTAGATTTCGATTCTATTCCAATTTATTTAGTAAAAGATAATAACGCAAGTTTCAATATTAATTTAGGAACTTCAGATAGTCGTATTTTTAATACTAAAGATTTACCATTCCAATCTAAAGTAACTAAAAACGGAGAAAATACTTTAGTTTCTATGAAGCTTAAAGTTTCTGAAACTAAGTTTTTAGAATATTTATATGTAATCAAGCCAAACGATTACATGATAGATTTTACTATTAAATCTCAAGGTTTAAGTAATGTAATTAATGGTTCTCAAGAGGTGAAGCTAGATTGGACCCAAACTAGTAAGCGTCACGATCAAAGTGTTAGTTACGAAAACCGCTATACGCGTTTAACATACCAGCATGATGATGGAAATATAGATAAACTATCACAAGCAGGTGAAGACGAAGAAACTGTAGAAGATGTAGAGTGGTTATCTTTTAGACAGCATTTCTTTAGTTCTATTTTAGTAGCTAACGATAAGCCTTTAAAATCTGTAGCATTAACATCTAAAGATTTAGTAGAAGACGAAGATATAGATACATTATTTACTAAAAAATATGGTGCTAAAACTGTTTTAGCTTTAAGCGGAAATGAGCTTAATGAAAACTACGGTTTGTTTTACGGTCCTACAGAAAGTAAAGTTTTAAGTAAATACGATAAAAACTTAGAAGCGAGTATTCCACTTGGTTGGGGACTTTTTGGTTGGATAAACGCCTATTTATTTATTCCCTTATTTAGCTTTTTAAGTTCTTACTTGCCTTACGGTATTGCTATTATTGTAATGACTGTGTTAATTAAATTAGCCATGTCTTTTGTACAATACAAACAGTATTTATCGCAAATGAAAATGAAGATCTTAAAGCCAGAATTAGAGGCTATTAAAGAGAAGCATAAGGATAACAAAATGAAAGCGCAACAAGAGACAATGGCACTGCAAAATAAGGCAGGAGCAAGTCCTTTAGCAGGATGTTTACCAGCATTAATACAAATGCCAGTATTCTACGCTTTATTTATGTTTTTCCCAACAGCATTTGCATTAAGACAGAAAAAGTTTCTTTGGGCGGACGATTTAAGTTCTTTCGATTCAATTTACCAATTCCCTGACGGTTTTAGTATTCCTCTTTATGGAGATCATATTAGTTTATTCCCAATCTTAGCAGGTGTTGCAATTTTCTTCTATATGAAGTTAACAACAGGACAACAACAAATGTCTGCACCACAGCAAGAAGGTATGCCAGATATGGCTAAGATGATGAAGTACATGATTTACTTTGCACCAGTAATGATGATTATATTCTTTAACTCTTATGCTTCTGGTTTAAGTTTATACTACTTTATCTCTAACTTAATTAGTATTGGTATTTTATTAGTAATCAAGAATTACATTTTAGATGAAGATAAAATTCTTGCTAAAATTCAAGTACAAAAAGCGAAGCCAAAGAAGGAAAGTAAATTTCAGAAAAAAATGAAAGATATGATGGAGCAGGCAGAGCAACAAAAGCAAGCACAAAAGCGTAATAAAAAATAAAAAGAATAATTTTTTATAAAGCTGTCATTCATTAATAAAGTTTGGCAGCTTTCTTGTTTAATACAATTCGGTAATAATACATTGATTTTGACATTCGGAGTATCGCGAAGAATCTCAAATATTTAATTTAAAAATATGAACAAACTAATAATTGTAATTCTAATCTTAGTCTCGAGTATCTCTTTTGCTCAAGACATCAATAAAAAGGATCCCGATGGTAACCGTCATGGTAAATGGAGTAAAAACTTTGAAGGCACAAAAGTATTACGCTACGAAGGTGAGTTTAATCACGGACAGGAAGTTGGTACTTTTAAGTTTTATAAAAACATAGATGGACAATCTGTGCTAACAGCAACAAGAACCTTTAATGAAAATAGTGATTTAGCTGATGTAAAGTTTTTCTCTTCAACTAAAAACTTAATTAGCGAAGGTAAAATGCGTGGTAAAACCTATGTTGGTAAATGGCTTTATTACCATAACAAATCTAAAGTTGTAATGACGGAGGAGTTATACGATAATAAAGGTAAGCTTGAAGGTTTAAAGAAAACCTTTTATTTAAGCGGCCAATTAGCACAGCAAGAAAATTTTGTATCGGGAATTGTAGAAGGAGAATCGCGTTGGTTTTCTGAATCTGGAAAAATATTAAAAATCTTTAATTACCAAAATGGTGAATTACACGGTCCTGCTAAGATATATAATGCTAAGGGTCTTATAGAAATGGAAGGTGTTTATCAGAAAGATAGACGACACGGTATTTGGAAGTTTTATAAAGATGGAAAGTTTGTTAAAGAAGAAGATTTTACAAGACGTAGTAAGAACCCTTATAAAAAACAATAAGGAGTTTTTTAAACGAGTTATATAAAAACAAAATCGCTTAGAAAAGGGCTTCTAAGCGATTTAAGTTTTAAACAAATAATATTTAAAATAGCTATCAATCTATTTTTTATACTATAATTACATAGGTAATAATACTTTGTTTATAGCGTGTATAACTCCATTTAAGGCTTGTACATCTACTGCTATAATTCCAATATCGGTATTTCCAGAACCATCTGTCATATCTGCTATATTGCCACCTGTTCCTGGTAATGTAACAGTAATGTTATCACCTTCAAGAGTTTGAGCCGTAGTATCTCCATTAGCATTTAAATCGCTAG
Source organism: uncultured Lacinutrix sp. (assembly GCF_947500605.1). GTDB lineage: Bacteria > Bacteroidota > Bacteroidia > Flavobacteriales > Flavobacteriaceae > Lacinutrix. Next base: position 81,542 of record NZ_CANMSJ010000005.1, read on the forward strand.
ATCTCACATTTGCTCCCGATATAACATGGTGTAATAATATATTAGTTAAAACAGCTTCATCACTTGGTACTGTAATAGCAGCAAAGGCATCATTAGTTGGTGCAAATACTGTAAAATTAGGATTAATACCATCTGCATTAATTTCTGTACGGGTAAGAATACTCGCAAAATCTGTAGCTGGTGTCAGGTTTGTTAAAGCTTCTTGTAAAGTATCAAAAGTTGGATCTGCAACGGCAAAAGTGGTTACGGTTGGTAAATCTATTACTTGGTCTACAATATGTACAATGCCATTTGTTGTACTAATATCTGCAGTGGTAACTGTTGCTCCTCCATTAAATTGTACGCCATTGTTTCCGTTCCAGAATAAGCTTAAATTACTATTATTAGGTCCACTTGCAAGAGTAGTAGTGTAACCTGTAGAATTTGCTAAAGCACTAGACTCAATATTAGAACCATCAATAACATGGTTTAATAAAATTTGAGTTAAAACATCATTTGGTACTTCTGCTAAAGAGTTAAAACCTTTTGCTGCTAAAAAATCAGTAAAAGCTTCATTTGTTGGAGCAAGTACTGTTCTTTCTCCAGATGAAGTTAGAGCTCCAACTAAGTCTGTTTGTATTACAGCTTCAACAAGAATACTTAAATTAGATGTTGCTTGAGCTGTTTCTACAATATTCATTGGTGGTGTTGTAGATACCATAACAGCATCATCATCGTCGCTACAAGACCAAAATAACGATACCATTAATAATACTAAGGGAAGTTTTCTTAAAATTTTCATAGTCAATAATTTTTGTTTGTTAATATTTTGTTTGATAAAAATAGAAAAAGATTAAACAAAATAATCTAAATATTTTGTTAAACTTTTCATTTTAAACGTTAAACAATCTATTTCAAGGACTTTCAAACGATGATTGTTAGTCATTAAAAAATTAATTTCTTGTATCTTTGCAGTCTAAAAAAAAGAATGAAATTCTTTAGGAGTTATATATGAAAAAAAGAGTAATTGTAGGGCTTTCAGGAGGTGTAGATTCTAGTGTTGCAGCTTATTTGTTAAAAGAACAAGGCTACGAAGTAATAGGTCTTTTTATGAAAAATTGGCATGACGATTCTGTAACCATTTCAGATGAGTGTCCATGGTTAGACGATAGTAACGATGCTATGTTGGTAGCCGAAAAATTAGGAATCCCTTTTCAAACCGTAGATTTAAGCGAGCAATACAAAGATCGTATTGTCGATTATATGTTTAATGAATATGAAAAAGGACGTACGCCAAATCCAGATGTACTTTGTAACAGAGAAATAAAATTTGATGTCTTCATGAAAATTGCTTTAGATCTTGGAGCAGATTATGTAGCAACAGGTCATTATTGCAGAAAAGGTGTTGTAGAGAAGGATGGAGAAGAAATCTTTCAATTATTAGCAGGACAAGATAATAATAAGGATCAGTCTTATTTCTTATGTCAGTTATCTCAAGAGCAATTAGCAAAAGCATTATTTCCTATTGGAGAGCTTCAAAAACCTGAGGTACGTGAAATTGCAGCAAAAGCAGATTTAATTACTGCAGATAAAAAAGATTCTCAAGGTTTATGTTTTATTGGTAAAGTACGCTTGCCAGATTTCCTTCAGCAGCAGCTAAAACCTAAAGAAGGTGTTATAGTAGAAATTCCTAAGGATAACGAGCATTATAATGAGGCTCGAAAGTCTTTCAGTTCTAAAATAGAAGAATTAGAGTACCTGTCTAGAAAAGCAGAATATGCTGTTACAGATGGAGAAATAGTTGGTAAGCATCAAGGTGCTCATTATTTTACTAAAGGTCAGCGAAAAGGCTTATCTGTTGGTGGTAAAGTGGAACCTTTATTTGTAATTGATACCGATGTAAAAGAAAATGTAATTTACACAGGACAAGGTAAAGGACATCCAGGATTATATAAAAAAGCATTATTTGTTTCTAATGAGGAGTTACATTGGGTAAGACCAGATTTAGCTTTACAAACAGGAGAGACTTTAAGTGTTTTAGCAAGAATTAGATACAGACAACCTTTAGATAATGCAACATTACATAAAGTAGAATCTGGTTTATATGTAGAGTTTGAAAATTTACAATCTGCAATTACCGAAGGTCAATTTGTTGCTTGGTATTTAGAAGACGAATTGGTTGGTTCTGGTGTAATTTCATAACTTTCACTACAAATATAAAGGACGAAGCGATTGATTCTAACAAAATTAAAAACATCTCGCTTATAGCTCCTTCCTCAGTTGAAGGAAGGTGGATTCAACTTTAATTAAAGTCGGATGATTTGAAGAAAAAAAGCAAAGGGATTTTTAATTTCTAATAGATTTTCAGTATTAAAAATCACGTTTAATTAAAAGATTCCTGCTTTCGCAGGAATGAAAAAAATAATACGTATGCAAAACAAAATAACAAAACTCTTTAATATAAAACATCCAATTATTCAAGCAGGAATGATTTGGAATTCGGGTTGGAAATTAGCTTCAGCCGCTAGTAATTCTGGAATTCTTGGTCTTATTGGCGCAGGAAGTATGTATCCAGATGTATTAAGAGAACACATTCAAAAATGTAAAAAAGCAACCGATAAACCTTTTGGTGTTAATGTGCCAATGCTATATCCTAATGTTCCTGAGATAATGGACATTATTGTAGAAGAAGGTGTAAAGGTTGTTTTTACTTCAGCAGGAAATCCTAAAACATGGACCAAGTGGTTACAAGATAAAGGCATTACTGTTGTACATGTTGTAAGTAGTGTAAAGTTTGCATTAAAAGCACAAGACGCAGGAGTAGATGCTATTGTTGCCGAAGGTTTTGAAGCTGGAGGACACAATGGTCGAGACGAAACAACTACGCTTACCTTAATACCAATGGTGAAGGAGCAATTGCAAATTCCGTTAATTGCAGCAGGTGGTATTGCTACAGGAAAAGCAATGTTAGCTTGTATGGTTTTAGGAGCTGATGGCGTACAAGTTGGTAGCCGTTTTGTTGCTAGCGAAGAATCAAGTGCACACCAAGCCTTTAAGCAAGTAGTTGTAGATGCTAAAGAAGGTGATACACAATTAACATTAAAAGAATTAGCGCCTGTACGTTTAGTTAAAAATAAGTTTTTTAACGAGTTACAAGAGCTTTATAAAACAGCTCCAACACCAGAGCAACTTAAAGAGTTGTTAGGTAGAGCGAGAGCAAAGCGTGGTATGTTTGAAGGTGATTTAGAAGATGGCGAATTAGAAATCGGACAAATTGCAGGGTTAATACATACTATTAAACCGGTTGCAGAAATAGTAGAAGAAATTGTTTTAGAGTTTGAAGCAGCAAAGGTTAATGCTGTTAATTTGTAAGCTATTAATTTTGTAGAGACTATTTTACTGAGTAATCACATTACTATAAAACTTCCTAATTAAAGGACGAAAATTATGAAAGAGAATAAAATGCTAAGTTATATTGAAAATGTACTAAGAAATATGCCAACCGATTGGTTGAGCTTAACAACACACAGATTAGATATCTACGATGAGTCTTTGGCAAAAACTGAGTTTTTAGAGCAGTTTGAGGGTTTATTTAACGATAATAATGCTGAAATATCAGCTTTAAGTAATTTACCAACGGCTTACGATTATATTAGATTAGGGCATCCATTATCTTGTGTATTAGAATGGGCCATTGCTAATTTAAACGGCTTAGAAGCTAATAGTGTAATCAGTTTTTCATCTCAAACAGTTCCTGTTTTATCTATTTTAAGAAAAAATCTTTTAGAGCATAAAAACACGCAAATTATTTACACTGGAGATTTGCCAACATATTTTAATGCTGAAATTTTAAAATCTGTTTACGGTTATAAATTCGAACTTAAAAAAGTTGAAAGCATAGATGAGGTTACTAAGTTTAATGGTAGCACAATTTATGTTTCTGAAGAAAACCAAATTGGTACTATTGCTCTTAATCCAAATGTTGATTTTTTCATCAGCCTTTATCCAGAACTTGGAAGTGTTTTAGTAGTCAATGGAATACAGAACGAAAATTATATTTCAGATATTCAACATGTAAGAAGAAGAGAAACTATTGCAATAACGCCTGCTAATGCACTTATAGCTTTAAAAGCATTAGTTACGCAATCTTCTATCGAGAATAAAAATAATGATAGAGCGGCAAACAAAACGTTAGTTTTAGATGCTATAAAAGAAGTTACAGGTACGGTTACAAAACCACTTGTAGCATCTAGCGGATTGTCTATACAGTACGCTATTTTAATGGGTTTAATTGATGACGCATTAGAAAACCATAAAGGAAAAGCTATAAAAATTGTAGTGCCTCCTAACTGTTATGGTGGTACAAATGACCAAGCAAGACGTGTTGCTGCTTGTGTTGATAATGTAGAGATTGTAGATTTATTAGTGGATGGTGATAACGATATGGTACAAAGTATCGATACTGTTTTAGCTAAAATAGCTCAAGAAGATGCGATACCTTATATTATTGCAGAGATACCAACAAACCCAAGAGTTGAAGTTCCAGATCTTATAAAACTAAAAGCGGTTTTAAGTGAAGAACGCAAAACGCCATCTGGAGCGATTGCTATTGATCCTGTGTTTATTTTAGATCAAACATTTTGTCCAAATGTTCACTTTTTAGGTGAAGACGATATCCTTTCTTCAGTAAGAACCATTTCATTTGCTAGTGGCTCTAAGTTTCCAAGTGGTGGAAAATGTACTGCTGGTTACTGTGTTGGTAACAAAAGGACGATTGCATTGATGGAGAAAATAGAATTGCATTTAGAACTTTGCGATAATGAAGCTACAGATTTGCAATATGAAATATTAGCAAAGCAATTGCCTTCAATGAATCAAAGAATTGTAGATGCTTATAAAAACACACGAGAGTTTGTAAACTTTATTCATAATGCTTTACCAGGTGCGAAAATTAATTTTGTATCTGAAGCATTAGCAGAACAAGGCTTTACACCTTCAGTTTTTTCATTAGATCTTCCAACAAAAGGAAATACAGATGAAGAAAGAGAGACTTATAAAAGAGCATTAAACTTAAAGTTAATCAATTTAATGATTACAGAAATCCCTAACGAGAGTAAGTTCTGTGTAAGTTATGGTCAACTAAAAGGATGCTATTGGACTATCCCAGCAACTTCTACTCAAGGTACAACTAAGGAAGGTGATAAGGATTATATTGTTCGTGCATCTTTGTCTTCAAATTTAGATTTAGAGCTTCATAAAAAGGTCTTCTTAAAATTTGTAGAAAGCATTTAATATCATAAATATTTAAATACATTTAATGGTGGTATTTTACTGGAAGGTAAATTTCCACCATTGTTTTTATATAAGCTTTTAGAGTGGTGTGCTTAGGTATAAATTAGCTGTTTCTTTAATTAAGGACGTTCGTTTGTATTGCTATAATTTCTTTGATATAAAATTCAGAAAAAATAAAATATACAAACCAAAACTAAGCATTACTTTTGTCAAATGGTATTGAGTAATTACACTAAAGAGTTTAAATACAACTGGCAACTAGCAGCACCTGTAATGTTAGGTATGCTTGGGCACACTTTTGTTAGTTTTATAGACAACATTATGGTTGGGCAATTGGGTACAGCAGAATTGGCAGCAGTATCATTAGGTAATAGTTTTATGTTTATTGCCATGTCTATAGGTATTGGTTTTAGTACGGCAATTACACCAATAGTTGCAGAATCTGATACCGCTAAAGACTTCGATAGTGGAAAATCGGCATTAAAGCACGGTATTTTTTTATGTTCGGTTTTAGGAGTTTTATTATTCCTGTTAGTACTTCTAGCAAAACCATTAATGTACTTAATGAAACAACCTATTGAGGTTGTAGAATTGGCTATTCCATATTTAAACTTAGTAGCGTTTTCTTTAATTCCGCTTATTATATTTCAAGCATTTAAACAGTTTAGTGATGGTTTGTCTATGACAAAGTATCCAATGTATGCTACCATTATAGGTAACTTAATAAATGTATTATTAAACTATTTATTGATTTTCGGGAAATTTGGTTTTCCAGAAATGGGAATGGTTGGTGCAGCTTACGGAACTTTAGTATCGCGTTTTGTTATGCTATGGTATTTGTGGTATTTATTAAAAAAAAGAGACAAGTCGAAAGCATTTGTTACCAACATAAAACTATTTGTTTTAGATAAGTTAATGCTTCGTAAAATTATAAGTTTAGGGACACCAAGTGCCATGCAAATGTTTTTTGAAGTCGCTATTTTTACAGCCGCTATTTGGCTAAGTGGCTTATTAGGTAAAAATCCTCAAGCAGCAAATCAAATTGCCTTAAACCTAAGCTCTATGACGTTTATGGTAGCTATGGGATTAAGTGTCGCGTCTATGATTAGAGTTGGTAACCAAAAAGGATTAAAACAGTACTTCGAGTTACGTCGTATTGCCTTTTCGTTATTTCTTTTAGGAGCCATTTTCGCGACTGGTTTTGCAATATTATTTGCATTATTTCATGACTACTTACCAAGAATTTATGTCGATTTTGACGATGTTGTAAATTTCGACGATAATATGGAAGTGGTATCAATAGCGTCTCAGTTATTATTGGCAGCAGCAATTTTTCAAATTAGTGATAGTATTCAAGTGGTTGTTTTAGGCGCTTTACGTGGTTTACAAGATGTTAAAATTCCAACGATAATGACATTTGTTGCCTATTGGTTAATAGGTTTTCCTATAAGTTGGTTTTTAGGTAAAGAGGACGCTTATGGTAGTTACGGTATTTGGTTAGGTTTGTTAGCAGGTTTAACTAGTGCATCCATTTTATTATACATTAGGTTTAACTATCTTACAAAAAAGCTAATAGCATCTGAAAACGAAAATAGTTAACTGTTTTAAAGTGTAAATACTGTCTTCTAATTGTTATTCCTGCGTAGGCAGGATTCCACAGTAAAAGAATAGTTATGAAAATAGATTCCAGCCTTCGCAGGAATGACAAAAAAATATAAAATAGATTCTTGTCTACGCAAGAATGACAAAAAAAGTTAATTTTGTCTAACGACGCAACAACAAACAATTAAAGAAATATTACAAATGACACTTCCAAAATTTATACTAGGCGATAATACCGATTTACCAAACGCTATTTTTGTAATCCATACAGAATTCCCAATGTTTATTATAAACCTTGAAGACGATGAGGTGGAATGGTTAGAAGACTTCGATCAGCACGACCAAAAAGAGCTTGAAATGGAAACTGAAAACATGATTGCAGAAGCCACTGCTTTTTACGATAGAGAAGTAGCACGCTACGACGAATAAGTTTACTGTAGTTAAAAGTTACATTTCTAGAGACGCAATAGTCTTTTTACAAAACAAAAATTAAAGTAAATGTTAGAGCAATTAATAGAATTTGATCACGAACTATTTTTATACTTAAACGGATTAGGAACCGAAACTTGGGATGGTTTATGGCTTGTAATTACTAACAAATTTACTTTTGCTCCATTTTATGCGGTCTTGTTATTTTTAATTTTTAAGAAATTCGGCTTAAAAGGCATGTTAGTAATGATCTTAGTTATTGTGTTAATGGTAACTTTTACAGATCAAATTACTAACCAATTTAAGTCTGGATTTAAACGATTTAGACCTTGCGGTCAAGAAGGTGTTATGGAGTACATGCGTTTTATAGCCGTGCGTTGTGGTAAGTACGGTTATTTTTCAGGACATGCTTCTAATACCATGGCAGCAGCAATATTTACAGGCTTATTATTAAGACCATTCTATAAAAACCTAATATTTATTTTAGTTACTTGGAGCCTTATTGTAGCCTACAGTAGAATTTATGTTGGTGTACATTATCCTTTAGATATTGCTTCAGGATTATTATTTGGTACGTTTTCAGGATTTATTTTCTATAAGTTAGCCAAGTATGTTTTAAAGCGAGCTTCTATTTCTTAGTCAGAATATAAAATACACTTTTTAAACGCGGATTGTTTTGGTTAGAGTTGCTGCCAAAACGATTTAAATCGTAAGTAGCCATTTCTTTTACCTCATAATTAGCTCTTATTTGAGCTTCATTTTCGGCACTCATTTCATACACAAGTATTCCAAATTTGTTTTCCTTCGGAAACGTATAACGGTCATTTTTATACTCAATTTCAGGAATACTGTTTCCGTAATCCCAAATGGTTTCTGGAGCGATATAATTAACAGCATATAAGTTAATATTACGCTGTTGGTTTTCTTCATTTAAATCAGAAATACTACTATAATCTTCATTTTCAAAAGCATTAGAAAGTGGTAATGCTAAAACAAAAACGGAAGCAAAAAAGAATACTGTAAGTAGAAATACGTTTTTAATGTTTTTCGCTTTTAGCTGAAGCAAAATAAATACACCAATAGTAAACAAAACTATGGAAGCGATAGTAAATCGTACTAAATGACTCTGTAGTTCAGCACTAAAAAGCATGAACATTACAATAGGAAAAGCAATACCAATAACGCCAATTAACCCAAAATTAAAATAAACAGGAAACGTCTCGCGCTTGTCTTTTAGTACTTTAAATTTTCGGATTAAATACTCTATATAAAAACCAATATTAAAAGCCAACGGAATTAAAACAGGTACTAAATAACGCGATTTTTTCATTGGCACTAAAGACAATAAAACTACTGCAGTAAGTGTCCAAACTAAACTAAATTTATAAGCTTTATAATGGCTCACACGCTTTTTTAAATAAGGATATAATAACGAAATAAAAGCAGGTATAGTCCAAATCCCAGTCTGTACAAAGAAACTCCAATAATAATAAAAAGGTCTAACGTTATAGCTTTTCCAAGTACCAGTTTCTTTGGCAACAGTACTGTTTAAAACGTTTGGATCTTTTAATTTAACATATAAATACCAAGAACCCCCAATAATTAATCCTAATACAATGGCACTTAAAAGCTGTGGTAGTTTTTGTTTAATTGCCTTGTATTTAAAACTAAACCGATAGGCAATTAAAAACGGAAGCAATAAAGCATATATAGAAATAGGTCCTTTTGCTAATATAGAAAGGCCTAAACAAATTCCTGTAAAAAGCGCATGTTTCCAACGGCTAACATCTTGTTTAAAAATGTTATAGAAATAGTAAATAGACACAAGCATAAAAGCGTGTGTAAAAATATCTGAAGGTGCTTCAAAAGTAATCCCAATAACATAAAAAGAAGTGATTAAAACCAAAGCATTAATCATACTATGTGTTCTGCTTTTTAAAATAGTTCTTGAAAAATAATACATAAAACTACCCGCAAGCATTACCATTAAAACGGCTGGTAATCGCATACCAAAAAGACTTTTTGTACCAAATAATATACCACCCAAAGCCGAAAACCAAGCTGGTAAAGGAGGTTTTTGGTAACGTGCAACGTTATTCATTGTGGTAAGTAACCAATGATCGTTGTTAAGCATTTCGCGAGCGGTAATAAAGTTTCTCGCTTCCATAATAGAAATCTGTAAAGTATCTAAATTTGGAAGTAACATAACCGCTACAAACAAACATATAAATAGTATGGGATAGTTTTTAAGCGCTTTAAACATTTTGATTTTTTAGAATAATTAAATTTCTAACGTAAATTACGGTCCCTAAAATATGACCTACAAAAAGCACAGGATCTTTTCTAAAGATAGCATAAGTTAAAATTAAAAGCGAACCTATTAAACTTAAAGCCCAAAAGCCAAAAGGGAGAGATGAACTTTTTTGTTTTTCAGAATACAACCACTGGTAAACAAAACGCAGTGTAAAAATAGTTTGAGAGACAATACCTAAAGTTAGTAGCCAATACGGGATGTCTTCATTTTTAAAGAAAACGTTTACATCTATTCTGTTATTATTAAAATAGAAAACAGTAATAAATAATGGCATAAATAGTAAGACGTAGCGTAAAACTACTGGTATTTTCTCCCACTGTTTTTGCAGTTGTAAATTTCTAATGTATATAAAATAGGTGAGTGCTTGACCAAGCATAATAGCAAAATCGTTGCGTAAATAACCGTAAATAAATAGGAGGAAAGACGCTATTAAACTTAAGGTCCAAAATAAAGTAGGTGTTACAACACGCTTTGTTTTTTCACTTGTAATCCATTGGATAATTAATCGCGACGAAAATAAAATTTGAGCTAAAAACCCAACGCTATATATTATCCAATCGCTCATTAACTCTTTTTAGCTACAGTATAATTAATATACTTTTTCTTCATCCATAAGTAAGCAAAACAATCCATTAAAGGACCAATTAACCTATTCCAAACGCCAAATTTAGCTTCTCCAGCAACGCGTGGAAAATGCTGCACAGGAATTTGTTTAATAGTTCCGTTTTGCAATAATATCATGGCAGGTAAAAAGCGGTGTAAACCTCTAAACATTGGAATACGTTTAGCAAAATCTGTTTTTATAACTTTTAGTGGGCAACCAGTATCGTCCATACCATCGTGTGTAAAACTTCTTCTAATACCGTTTGCAATTGTAGAACTCATGTTTTTTACAAAACTATCTTTTCTGTTTGCGCGAACACCAGTTACTAAATCGTGCGTTCCAATATGTTCTAAAAGTAAATTAAAATCGCTTGGTGCCGTTTGCAAATCGCTATCTATGTAACCCACCAATTCGGTGTCAGTATAATCGAAACCAGCTTTAACAGCAGCACTTAAGCCGCAATTTTCTTTAAAGGCAATAAAAGTAAATTCTGGATTTCTATTACAAATGTCTTCAATTAGTGTTTGGCTTTTGTCTTTAGAGCCATCGTTAACAAACAAAATTTTGGTAGTTTTTGTTGCTATTTTCGTGTAAGCTAAAAGCTCTTTTTCAACACGTAAAAGATTATCCTCTTCGTTATAAACAGGTACAACGATGGTAAATTGGTAAGTCATAAACAATATAATAATGTTACAAATGTATCGTTTTTTTAAGAATAGAAAATGAGTATCAAATAAAATATGTTACTTTGTAATTGTAGAACATAATATATGAAAATATTAGTAACCGGAGCAGCTGGATTTATTGGCTCTCATGCATGCGAAAGTTTAAAAAAGTTAGGGCACGATGTTATTGGCTTAGATAATTTTAATACCTATTACAATGTTGCGTTAAAGCAATTAAATGAGAAAGCACTTAATGGCAAAGGTATTAGTATTATTAATCAGGATTTAAGAGATAACGCTTTCGCGGAAATGCTCCCTAACGATATTCACTACATCTTTCATTTTGCAGCACAACCAGGACTTTCTACTTCATCTACATTTCAAGATTATTTTTCAAACAATATTATAGGTACTAATAATTTAATCGATTATGCCTTAACATTACCCAATTTAAAATTATTGGTTAATATAGGAACCTCTTCAATTTACGGATTAGAAGCTACTTTTCCTGAAACTTCAGTACCTAAACCAGCATCTTATTATGGTGTTACTAAATTAACGGCAGAGCAATTAGTGCTTCAAAAAAGTAGAGAAAATGTATTGCAATCGTGTTCATTACGTTTGTATTCTGTAATTGGCCCAAGAGAGCGTCCAGAAAAAATGTACACTAAATTAATTGCTTGCGCTTTTAATAATACACAGTTTCCTTTGTATAATGGTAGTGCTTCGCATTTAAGAAGTTTTACTTATGTTGGAGATATAGTAGATGGCATTGTAAGTGTTATTGGTAACGAAGCCAAAGTTAATGGAGAGATTATTAATCTTGGTACCGAAGTTGAACATACCACACAAGAAGGTATCGAAGCGGTAGAAACTATTATTGGTAAGTCTATACAAATAAACCATGTCGAAGCTAGAGCAGGAGATCAATTGCGTACTAAAGCGAATATTGATAAGGCTAGAGCGCTTTTAAATTACAACCCTAAAACTACATTGTTGGAAGGTGTGAAAGCGCAAGTGGAATGGTATGAGGCTAATTTTTTGTAGTTGACTTTATTTACAAGAGATTATTAATGTTTTTATAGAGTAGAATGAGTTACCTGCGCTAACCTCTCCTTTTGTAGTTAGTTGTGTAATTATGCAACTAAATTAGTAAAAGATTAAACAATTTTATCAGAAATAGGATTTTGTCAATAGCTTATATTTGTTGTAAAATGTTAAAAAAAAGCATTATATTTAACAAAATAAGTAAAATTTCGAAAAAACTATGATTAAATTCAAAAAGAACATGAGTGATTTTGATAGAGTTGTAAGATTTATAGTCTCTGTATTATTATTGTCATTGTTTTTTATTGGAGAAATTAGAGGTGTTTTTGGTGTTCTATTAATTATTGTTTCTTTTATGTTTTCTTTTGCTAGCATAACTGCTTTCTGCCCTTTTTATAAAAGCGTTAACTTTAAAACAAATAAATCAGACGACTACCTTTAATGCCAATTAAAGATTAAAATGAAGCATATAAAACGATATTGCTTTTTTTGCCGTTAATATGGTTTGGTGTACGCAATAGTTGTTCTTTGCTTTGATTAGAAGGCGTAAGTTCAAGTTTTCTTTCCGCTTTAAGTGTGTTTATTGATAAAGTAAAGGTGTTATTAAATTATAATCCTAAAACTACATTGTTGGAAGGTGTGAAAGCGCAAGTGGAATGGTATGAGGCTAATTTTTTGTAGTTGACTATAGGTATAAGAGGTAACAATAATTTTATTAATACCTCTTTAGAAAAAATAGAAAAGTAAAAAGTACAGTTTTTAGGCTGTGCTTTTTTATGGATTTTGGAAAGGTTCTTTTAATATTTCATCGATAAAAAATCGTTTCAATGTTTTTTATCATATGTTAAACGAAGTTAGTGGTTTTTTCTAACAAAGTCAAGTAGAATGGTAGCATTGCAAAGTGAACCATTTAACCTTAATTAGTTGTTATTTCAATTCTTTTTTTCTCTTAATATTTTGTTCTTAAAGATATTTATTGATAAACTACTGCTGCTTTCGTTATTTAGTGATAAACTTAATCAGATTTCCATTCACAAGCATAGCTCCATTTCTGATTTCATTTATCGTTTGATATTCCTTATAATGCTTTCCTTGATTTTTAAATATTTGCTTAATTACTTTTCCGGTTACAATTGATAAAATCTCCTCAACTAATTCGTTAAATTCTTTTATTGATTTTTCAAGGTCATAATTTTCAAAATCTTTCTGATTTCTTAAGAGGCGAATTTTTCCACATTCTAATTCAGGTCTTGAAATTTCATAAACATCAAATTTGTGTTCAGAGTCGTCTCTAGTAGATAGAAAGTTTGCTGAATGTGCTCCAATTTTATTTCGGATAATTATAAGTTCAGATTCAGATAGCTTTTTTTTAAATTCTTTTTTTTTTCTATTTTATGTATTTCTAATAAGTTTTCTACAGCCAATTTCTGCTGATATGTTGCATTTAAAAGTCCATATAATCTTAAGTACCTTTCTCCAACATCTCTGTGTCTTGACGGTCCTTGTAAATCAAATTCTTTAAAAGAGTTTTTAGCAAATTCGGTATCATCAATAACATAGAATGCATTTAATAAAATATTCCATCCAAACTTTTTTTCAAATCCATAAAAAATTTTAACATCATTTCTGAAAGTTGTTTCGCAATTTGCGCCATCCCATTTTAATGAGAAATTACTCAAAATTTCTTTTTGAAGATTATTATACTTTTCAATGATAGTTTCCATTTTCATTTAATGAAGCACAATATTTCATTTATAAAAAATTGTATCAATGTTTTTTATCATGTGCTAAACGAAGTTAGTGGTTTTTTCTGATAAAGTAAAGCAAAACAAAAGCTTAGTAAAGAGACCAATTTAATAAATCCTATTACATAACAAAAAACCAAAACTACTTATCAATAACCAATTTTGATAACGCTTCAGGATAACCTCTATCTACTGCAAACTTTCCTGCTAAAGTATCAATGTCTGTTTTCGAGATGCTTTTTAATAAAGCAGTAGGTAATTCCTTTAATGGTTTTTCTACAATACCTTCCTCAATAATTTTTTCTAAAATTTGGTTTGCAACCGTTAATGCAGAAGAGGCCTTTATAATTTCGCTACGTGCATAAAACTTACTCGGAAAATGAACTTCTCCAACTCTTAAACTTGGGTCGTCACCAAAAATTTGTTGCGCACCATATAATGGAGGTCCACCAACAGTAGCGCTTGTAAATGAAGGTACAAATTTACCCACAAAAGCAATAGCGTTGTTAGTTCTTGTTTCTATATCATTTTGAGTCCAAGCACGAGACAGTTTTTGTTCAATTTCAGAATTAAACTCAGGTTGGGCATCATCGGTTTTAGATTGTACTATACCATCATTAAATAGTGTAATATCGTTTGTCATACCATGAATTTGGTAATAATCATCGCGGTAAGGAGTAAGTTGTGCCATACCATGTGGTGTACCACGTTCTCCATGAAAAATTAACTCTGGAATTAACCCAGAAATAGGCTGCCATTTTGAAACATAAGCAGCTTTAAACTCAATTAAACGTTCAGATTTTAAATGCAAAGAATTATCTATTTCTCCTGTTTTAAACCCAGAAGAATTTACTAAGTATTTAACCTTGTAAATGTTGTCTTTAGTATGTATTTCCCAATTATAATCTAATTTTTTAGATCTAACATCTTTAATATCTGTAACAAAAGTATTTGTTTTTAAATTAGAATCTTTAGAGCTGTTTAAGGCTAATTGTGCTTGTGCTCCTAATCTAAAAAAATTCCATCCGTATTCTTGAACTAAAATTACAGGCGTTTTTAAAAGGTTATAATCTATTAATTTAATAGCGTTGCACATCCATTCGTCTGCTGTATTTGGGACGGCAGTTGTAGGTTGTTTGGCTAAATTTTGTAAGTCTGCTTTATTATAAAGTTTATAATAGTTTTCTGGAGCACCAAGAATTTCATTTTCGGGATCTTCAGCAATTAATATTTTATAATAATCCACCAACATATCTAGTCGGTTTTCAATTTGAGAAACGGCGTATTTTTCAGTTTTAGGAATACTTATAAATGTAGGTCTTTCGTCAATAGACTGCGGGAATAGTCGCGCCATTTCTATCGATTGTTTTAAGAGGATTCTACATTGCTCATCCGAAATATCTGGATACAAATTTCCTCCAGCATGTAAATGGCAAAATGGCGGACCATTTACCACGCTTTCTTCTTTTTCAAATAAAATATTATCTATTCCATATTCGGATAGCTTCAAGGCGATTACAACTCCTGAAACACCACCTCCTATAATACCTACATCGTGTTTAATAGTCATACTAAAAAAGGGCTTCTAAATCTGTGAAATTATCAACTACCGTAGTAGGATTGTAATCGGCAATATTTTCGTTGTAATTATAACCATAACTTACTCCAATACTTTCCATATTTGCGTTTTGCGCTGCAAGAATATCATTTTTAGAGTCGCCAACCATAATACAGTTTGCAATAGCGACTTCTTGTGTTTTTGCTAAATGTAAAAGCGGCGCTGCATCTGGTTTTTTTGTAGTTAAAGAATCTTCTCCAATCCAAGATTTAAAAAGATGTTTTATCTCTAGTTTTTCTAAAATAGGAGCAATAAAACTGTATGGTTTATTCGTGCAAATTACCATTTTATAACCTTTTTTCTCCAGTTTGGTTAAGGTATCGAAAACACCAGGATACATAAAAGTTTTATCGCAAGTTACTGCTGTATATGCCGAAAAATACACTGTAAATGCTTCTTCTAAAAAAGCATCTGTAAGCTCTTTATTTGGTAGTGCCTTTTTTAAAGCACGTTTTACAAGTGGCATTGCGCCGTTACCAATAAAAGGAGTGACTTCTTCTATTGTTAATGGTGATGCATTATAGTGTAATAGCATTTTATTAACAGCTAAAGTTAAATCGGGAATGCTATTAATTAGCGTGCCGTCAAAATCGAATATAATCAGTTTTTTATTTTTAAAATCCACAGATATTTATTTTCAAACAAAGATGCGGAAGTTTTTATTAAATAGTAAGAAATTACTATGTTTTTAGTGAAGGTTATTGTTATTGTATTCGTGTTTTAAATTGAAAAAAAGATTTTTTTTAATTGCAACCTCTAGGTTTATCACTTTGGTGAAGTGCAACCTCTGAATGTAAAAATTTTGCAGCTTTAGCAGAATCTATTACTTTAGAAGCACTACGTTTTAACATTTCTGTTTCAAAATGAGTTAATACACTTTTTCGTATTCCTGCTGTTTTCCATTGCGATAATGGTCGGCATTCTTTTGTAATAAGTCTAGCAAGCGCTAAAGCATCTAATAAAGCTTGGTTTGCACCTTGACCTTTAAACGGACTCATAGGATGGGCAGCATCTCCAATAAGTGTTACTTGTTCGCCTTGTTCTAATACTTCTTGTTTAAGTAATTGACGGTCGTAAACTGGATAGCCTGAAATTTCAGATTCTAATGTTGCTGCTAAAATTTGAGGAATAGGGCTGTGCCATTGTGTTCTATTACAGGCTTCTTCTTTTAATGCTTTTGGTCCTTGAGCGCTTAATGCTTTAGCTTCCTTTTCTAACATAGGAAAACTAAGTTGCCACATTATTGCGTTAGAGGAGTAAGGCATCATGTAAATACGTTCGTTGCCATTGGCAGTTTGAAAAACGGTTTCGGAATCTAACAACGGACTTTCGATACCTTCTAAGGCTGCTAAAGGACAAATGCCTAATATTACAATGCAGTCTAAGTAACGTAAAGGTGTTTTATCTTCTCCAATAAGTAGGTTTCTTAAAGTACTTCTAATGCCATCTGCACCAACGACAAGGTCTGCTTTTGTGTTTTTTATTTCTCCGTTAACATTAAAACTTAAATTAACGCCTTCATTTTTTGAAGCTTTAAAATCTATTAATTGGTGTTGCCATTGCACAGCGTTATGTTCTCCAAGTTGCTCAAGTAAAGCTAAGCGTAAAGATTGCCTTGCAATGTGAATATTTGAAGGTTTCGAATTTGTTTTGGCTTCTTCGGGCATCCATTTTCGCATTCCCCATTCACCAATTACTTTGCCACTGGTAGTATGTACAATGTGTTTTGTAGAAACGATGCCTTCTTTTAACGATAAAATACCGAATCCTTTAATGGCTTTACTCGCTTGCTGCAAAGTTAAACCGTAGCCTTGAGATCTAGAATCGAAGCTTTTATCTCTCTCGTAAAGTGTAAAAGGAATGCCACGATGTAAACAAGCTACAGCCAAAGCAACTCCGCCAATACCACCACCAATAATAGCAATGTGCGGATAGTTTTCGTTATCCGGATTTGGATGCTTTACAGAAGGAATTAATCCAGAACCAGAACATTTTAAACAAGAATATAACGGACGCTTAGGAGGAACAGGAGTAATGCCTTGTGCATTTGTTTTTTTATAATCTTCAAGTGCAACCTGGTAGCGCAATTTCACTTTCTTGCTTAGCTTTCGGCTTTTTTTGCCATGACCTTTACATTCTTGACAAATGGTCCAGTTAGTCATTTCGTTTTCTGCCTTTTTCACTGTTTTTTACTTTTTATTAATAAGAAAAAAATCAACTGTAATTGATGGTTGCTTTTTTATAATATTTTGTTCTTGAATGCTAATAATAGAGACCAATAAGTGGTTCTAGTTTTTTTGAAAACTGTAATTTATTTTTTAATTTTGTATAACAAAAATATTAAATTTTATAATTATGAAAAAGACTGTGTTATTTACGTTTTTAATGTTCTTATTATCGGTATCTATTTACGCTCAAAGCAATACTTCTAATGTTGCCATTGGCGATGTTTTTGTTATTGGCGAAGCTAACGATAATTACAATCACATAAATTTCCCAAAGGCTAATTTTATTATTAAAAAAGGTGGTATTGTTAGTTATAAGAATATTGTAGGAGAAAAAGTTGAAGTTACTTCTGTTAAAGAGGATAAAGATGGACAGTTGATTGCAACAATTAAATTAGCTTCTAAAAAGAAGTTTTTTAATAGCCATAAATATGTAACTGTAGTTGTTGATAAAGCAATTGAGACTAAGGAGCTGGTGAAAATTTAAATAGCCTTTAAAATCATCAACTAATATTTAAAAGAGAACAGTATTAATATCATTCAAAGCAAAGCGAAGAATCTATTATTTTAAATATTAGTTCAATCTTGATTTATTAGTATTTCTGTCATTCAGAGCAAAGCGAAGAATCTACTGTTTTATATATTAGTTTAATCTTGATTTATTAGTATTTCTGTCATTCAGAGCAAAGCGAAGAATCTACTATTTTAAATATTAGTTTAATCTTGATTTATTAGTATTTCCGTCATTCAGAGCAAAGCGAAGAATCTAAACAATTCTAATTACCGTTACCTAATCCCAACAAATATTCAGCAGCAACAAAAGGTGTAGTTTCATTAGCTTCAATAAGCTCCAATTGTTTTTTAAGCGCAATTTTAATTTCAGTATTATTAAAGAATTCACTTTTAAGCTGATCTTCAATAGTCTGTATTAACCAGAATTTGTTCTGCTCGTTTCGTTTAGAATAGAAGTAATTATTTTCGGTAGTTAGTTTTAAGTATTCCATAATCATGTTATAGACTTCTTCAATACCTTGGCTTTCTATAGCACTGCAGGTTATTACCTTTGGTTGCCATTTAGATGCTTTTATTGGATACAAATGCAAGGCACGATTAAACTCAACTTTAGCTAATTTAGCACGCTTAGCATTGTCGCCATCGGCTTTATTAATAGCAATAGCATCTGCCATTTCTATAATACCGCGTTTTATACCTTGAAGTTCGTCTCCAGCACCAGCGAGTTTTAATAATAAAAAGAAATCTACCATACTATGCACGGCAGTTTCACTTTGGCCAACACCAACGGTTTCAATAATAATTGTATCGAATCCTGCAGCTTCACATAAAATAATAGACTCGCGTGTTTTTCTAGCAACACCACCAAGAGAAGTGCCAGAAGGACTTGGTCTAATAAAAGCATTTTTATCTTTTACTAAATCTTCCATTCTAGTTTTATCGCCTAAAATACTACCTTTAGTAAGCGAGCTACTTGGGTCTACTGCTAATACAGCAACCTTTTTGCCAATACTAGTTAAGTAACTTCCAAAAGCCTCTATAAAAGTACTTTTTCCAACACCGGGAACACCGGTAATTCCAATACGAATAGATTTGTTAGCATGAGGTAAACATGCTTTTATAACAGCATTGGCTTGCTCTAAGTGTTTCGAGTTTTTACTTTCTACTAAAGTAATAGATTGACTTAAGGCCGTAATATTACCTTCTAAAATGGATTTTACTAAAGTATTAGTAGTCTTTTTTTGTTTTCGGCGTTCTTTAATCTTAGCAATAGCATTATCGCTGGTTATTTCTGGATTAGAAATACCATCGTTTTCTTTTAATGCTGATTTATTATGATTTGCCACGACTAAATTATATGAAAAGTAAATGTAATAAAAACGTCTCGACTGCCCTCAATAAGACAAAAGTATTATTTTAAAAGTTCCAGAAATACAATAATTAAATACTCATTTAAAACACAAGAGTAAATAATTGAATACCGAAAACTGAACACTATCTATTTCAACGGTACCACAACTTTTGCAACATCCCAAGCCATAGTTAAAGATAAATTATCTGTAGAATTATCGAAAGCGATAGTAAATTTCTCTACAGGTTTGTCTAGTTTTTGAACAGGAACAGAGAAACTAGCAACATCAAATTCTGGAATACGCATAGGTTTCATAGTCTCGTCAACTCCCCATTTATATTGTTTGGCATTAAACATTATATTCCAAGAGGTGTCGTTAGGGATAGTCCAAAGTGTATATTTTCCTGCAGGAAGCGAGTCGTTTCCAACTTTTAAAGCTTTGTTAGTTTCAAAAGTAGTCGCCTCGTTTGCTCCAGTTCTCCAAACCTCGTTAAAAGGTACTAATGCTCCAAAAACTTCACGATTACGTTTAGACGGTCTGTTGTAGAAAATTCTTAATTTTAAATCGTTTAAGTTAAAAGCGACTGTGTCTTTAGGACTCTTACGTTCTTCAAAAATGCCTGTTTTTGTATAATAGAAATAACCAACAATGGCAAAAATGATAACAAGTAAAAAAACGATAAACCGTTTCATAGGGAAATTTATTAGGATTAATTAAAGTTAGTAAAGATACTTTAAAAGCTAAGGATGGTCAATATCTTAACGCGATTTTAATATTTTTTGTTGCTATCTTTAAAAAAAAATGAAACTTTTTTGCAACATCTTAAGTTTTGACTCGTCTTTAATGTGAGTTCGAAAATAAACTAACCAAAAACCAATAAGTGAAAGTCGTTCAATTAAATATTATTGAATTGTGTAAACAAAACAATCGCAAGGCACAATTGCAATTATACAACCAGTATTGTGATGGTATGTATTGTATTGCAAAACGTTTTGTAAACCACACCGCAGAGGCAGAAGATGTAGTACAAGAATCTTTTATAAAAGCATTTTCGAAACTGCACCAGTTTAAGGGCGATGTTACTTTTGGAGCTTGGTTAAAACGAATTGTTATTAATAAAAGTATCGATTATCTCAAACTAAAAAAGCAGCGTTTGGTTGAGTTAGAAGACGTTCATTTAAAAGTGATCGATACTAATGAGAATAACAGTTGGTTGGTGGACGATACAACAACTCTGGACGAAATTAAAGCAGCAATTAATAATCTGCCAGACAAGTACAAGTATGTGTTAATGTTGTTTTTAATAGAAGGGTATGACCATGAGGAGATTTCCGAAATATTAAACATAACGCAAGTCGCATCACGCACACAATTGTCTAGAGGAAAAGTGAAATTAAAAGAATTACTAAAACATAAGAGTTATGGCGAAAGATATTAGAGACCTTTTTGAAGCAGACAACAAACAGTCTACAGAGCGCATGCCATCTGGTCACGAAGTACGATTTCTAAACAAACTAGAAACGACTTTGCCAGAAAAGAAAAAGCAGAAATTTAATTGGCTGTCTATTGCAGCAAGTGTTGTCGTGTTTTTAGGTTTATGTTTTGGAGGTTTTCAATTTTTTAATGCCGAAAACACCCAAGGTATTACCGTTACAGATGTAGCACCTATTGAAACAAAAACAATTGGAGATATTTCTCCAAACTTAAAAAAGGTTGAAGATTATTATCTCGCTAATATTAATATAGAACTGTCTAAAGTAAAACTAACACCAGAAAACAAAGAACTGTTTGATGGTTATGTAAAACGATTAGACGAGCTTAAAGCAGAATACAAACGTCTAAATATAGAGCTTACAAACGAAGGTCCAGACGAGTTAACTGTAGATGCGCTTATTAGTAATTTAAAATTAAGATTAAACTTAATGTATCGTTTAAAAGAACAATTAAAGGACTTGAATACGGTAAATGCTAATCAATTTTAATGTTGAAAATGAATTCAACAAATCAAAAAAATAAAAACATGAAACATATATATATCAGCATGCTTTGTTTTTTTGTAACCTGTAGTGCCTTAGCGCAAAACAGATTGACAAAAACAAAGGAAACAGTAAAGGCAAGTAAACAGTCTACAATCTATTTAGATGCTAGCCACACTAATGTAGAGGTAGATACTTGGAATAAAGATTACGTAGAGATTGAAGCTTATATTGAAAGTAAAAAATTAAGCAAAGAAGATCTTAAATTGGCTTTGAAATCTTGGGATTTAGATATCGAAACGGAAGGTAATGCAATAACAATTCGCTCTAAAGGCTCGCAAGGACTTTGGACAGAGGATATGAGTGTTAATATTTTAAACGAAGAATCTATTGAAGCTTTATCTAATATGGATTTTAATTTAAACCTAGGTCCTTTGTTAGAAGGCTTAAGCAGCTTAGAATCTTTAAAAGATTTACCCGAAGCTTTAAACGTATTACGCATTCCAAAATCTCCAGATGGCAACTATAATATGGATTTCGATTTTGATAAATATCAAGAAGAAGGTGAGCCATATTTAAACTCTTGGAGTAAAAAGTACAGAAAAGAATATGGTGAAGAGTATGAAAATGAAATGCGCCAATGGGCTAAAAGCATAAAACAATCAGACTTAGATTCGTTTGAGAAAGGCATGGAAAATTGGGGAGAAAACCTTGGTAAAGATATTGAAAAAGCTATCGAAGAAGGTTTTGGTAAAGATTTCGAGAAGAAAATGGAGAAATGGGGAGAAGACTTTGGTAAACAGTTTGAAGAAAAACTAGCACCAGCAATGGAAAAATGGGGAGAAGAGTTTGGTAAGGCTTTCGAAGAAAAGATGGAAGAAGCGTTTGGAGATTCGAAATCTAAAAACCTTTTTGAGAACTCTAATAAAACACATGAGTTAATAAAAACCATAAAGATTAAAATGCCTAAAAAAGCCAAGTTAAAGCTTGATGTTAGACATGGAGAACTTAAAATGGCATCTGTAATTAGTAATCCAGACATTACTATTTCTCACGGTAAATTTTTAGCTAATAGTATTGATGGAAGCAACGCTTCCATCAATATTTCATATTCTAATGCGTCTATTCAATCATGGAATGAAGGTGCTTTAAAGCTAAACTATGCTTCTAAAACTAGTATTAAATCGGCTAAAGATTTAATGCTTAATGCGGTGTCTTCTAATATAGATATAGAGAATTTAAGTGGAAACTCTGTTATAGATGGTAGTTTTGGAGATTTATATGTACAGAATATTACCGAAGATTTTAATAACCTCCATATTGTTTTAGAGAATAGCGATGCGCTTTTAAACCTGCCAAAAGCAATAAACTATAACTTGTATTTTAAAGGCAATCAATCGAAATTTAATAAAGAGAAAACAAACAATAAAACAATAACGCATAACCCAAACAATGGAGGCTCTAATAAAACCATTGTAATTAATGCAAAGTATAGCAACGTTATTGCTGAATAAATTTTATTTTTGAGTTCAATATTAATGATCGTTTTTACGTATTAAATATGAATTCAACAGACTTCAAAACATGCTTGGCAGCTTTAACTGCACAAAATATATGTGTAATAGATGCTTCCATTTCTAAAAGTGACTACACACCAATCGATTTATCTGAAGCTAATACAGACTTACAAAACTTCGATATTTCATCTTCTAAAGATTGGGACACCTATATTA
The DNA here is from genome assembly GCF_947500605.1 of uncultured Lacinutrix sp. Taxonomy (GTDB): domain Bacteria; phylum Bacteroidota; class Bacteroidia; order Flavobacteriales; family Flavobacteriaceae; genus Lacinutrix. The sequence continues at coordinate 104,636 of NZ_CANMSJ010000005.1, forward strand.
CCAATTACCTTAATGAAAGAAACAAAAAAGTAGCCTTTGGTGGTTATCTTGAAAAACGTGGTATTTATAATCGTAGCGATTATTTTAATAACCCTAATCCTGAAACCGAACGGAATATTCATATTGGTTTAGATTTATGGATAGCGGCTGGAACATCTGTTTTAGCAGCTTTTAATGGCGAAGTACATAGTTTTAATGATAATACTAATTATGGCGATTATGGTCCAACTATTATCTTAAAACACGAGCTAGAGGGTTTTGTGTTCTATACACTTTATGGACATTTGTCTCGCGAATCTTTATCTAACTTAAAATTAGGTGAGAAGGTAAGTCAAGGACAAACTATAGCTTATTTAGGTGAAGCTGAGGTAAACGGTGATTATGCTCCGCATTTACATTTTCAAATTATTATAGATATACAAGATAAAGTTGGCGATTATCCGGGAGTAAGCTCTTTAATAGATTTAGATTTTTATAAAGAGAATACTGTTGATCCAGAAGCTGTTTTAGGACTATAATGTGCTTTAATTTATTATGAGAAGATTGCCTTTATTGTACAATTAGTTTCAAGAACAATGTCAAAATTTTTAGTTATTCATCTTTAATGCTTCAATTTTTTTTATTTCAGCTATGTTTAACTTTTCAATTGCTGTAATAAAAGCATCAACATTATTAAATTCAGCTTTGTACCAATCTTGTTCATTAAAATAAATGTGCATTGCTCCTCCTTTTTTAAAGGTGTAACCATAACGCGCAAATATTTCGTTTCTCATTATTTTTAATTCAACTAGAGATAAAGACATTAGATATTCCGGACTACTAACTTCGAACTTGGTTTTAATATGTTTTCCAGTTGTAATTTCTCCAATTGAAAAACGCCTTGCTATTTCGTATTGGTTATCTGTTCCTGTCTGTACTGGCGGAATATTTAATTTTAGACATTTAATCATTTTATTACCTATCTTATAGATTACAAACTCTCCATTGGTTTCATCAGAATAAAACTTATTACCATCTATTTTTATGTTGGTATAGTTAAGATAGCTAGTGCGCCAACCTACTGTTTGTTCGTTTTCGGTTAGCCAATCTCCAGATTTAAGTTGCACACAAATTAGGTTATTGTGTATCGCTACGGTTAATTCCGCCTCAGCCTCAGAGAAGCCTATAGCATAAATACCTTCGTATTCATCTATATTGTTTACATGCCAAGAGGATAAATTATTCTCATTAATTTCTTCACCAGCTAAAATTTGAGAGAAGGCATTTAAAGAAACTAATAGAAGTAAAAAGAGTAGTTTTTTTAGTTTCATAAATTGTAAATAGTATGATATTGATTAATAGTGTTTTAGCTTAGACGAAGATAATTTAAAAATAAAGAAAGTCGAATTTGTTAAAAATAGTTTTTAATTAAGTCTTTTCAAGAAGTAAGTTAACCATTAGATATTTATTGTTTTGCTTTATTACGTAATGAAATTAAAGCAAAAATAGGGCCTATAGCTAATACGGTATAAATGGCATTAGAGTTTGTTAATTCGATTAATTTTGAAATAAATTGAATACTAATTATCGTAATTAAAAAGCCAAGGCAGTTAACAATTGTAAGCGCTGTTCCTTTTATTTCGGCTTCAACATTTGTAACTACTAGTGTAGATAATAGTGGTGAATCTGCAATAACAACCATTCCCCAAAAAATAAGAAAAGCAATAAATAGGCTTTCATATTGTGTTGTAAAAACTATTGGAGAAATTAAGCAACATACACAGGATAAAAGTAAAGCTATAAATGCTGTTCGTTTTACACCTATTCTTATAGATACAAAGCCACTTATTATACAAGCTAATCCACCTATTCCAATTATAATAAACGATAACATGGGAATATTAAATGTAGCCGAAGTATTGAATTCGCTATATCGTTTTAGCATAAAAGGAACAAATGCCCAAAAAGTGTACAGTTCCCACATGTGTCCAAAATAACCAAAGGCTGAAGCTCTAAAGGTTCTGTTTTTAAAAACACTAAAAAATGCTAACAAGTCTGTTTTCTGGCTCACCTTACGGTATGGACCATTAGGTACTAAAATTAGCATTAATAAACCACCAAGTAATGCAAGTGTGGATGTTGTAATCAATACAGATTCCCAAGGATATGTATTTGTGATTTCTTTTAATAAATGCGGTAAAGCGGTACCCAATACCAAAGCGCCAACTAAAAAGCTAAGCGATTTACCAAGTCCTTTTTCGTAATAATCGGCAGCTATTTTCATGCCTACAGGATAAATGCCTGCAAGAAAAAAACCTGTTAGAAAACGTAGTATAAGTAAGCTTGTTAATGTATTACCTTCCCATATAACACCCAGATTAAATAATGAACCCAGTAGTGCGCTTATAAAGAATACTTTGGAAGGCGAAAAGCGATCTGCAATTGTTAGTATAGCAAATAAGAGTGTGCCAATAATAAAACCAAATTGTACAGCAGAAGTTAAATGTCCTAAAGCTGTTGCTTTAAGGTTGAAGTTTATTATAAGATCGTTTATTACTCCGTTTCCAGCAAACCAGAGTGATGTACAACAAAACTGAGAGATTACAATTATAGGAAGTATTAACTTAGAATGTTTCAATTAGTAGTGAGATTCAATTTTATCTGCTTTTATATTAATTAAAAACATAACGATTGGCTAGAGATTTTCCGAAGAAAAAACCAGCAATAACAAATATGCCATCAGCTAGTCTAAACCAAAGCTCTTTTGGAAGCATAAAAATATTAAAGAAGGTTGCTAATAACATTATTACTCCTACAATATACGCAGGAATCATACTAGTTTTAGATATAAATCCAGCCACTAACATACCTGCAATAGGTCCAATAAAATGTGCTATAATAACAAATATTTTAGCTCCTACAGGAATGTTAGCCATATTGTTTATTAACCATTCCATATCCATAGCATTGGCACCTTCTGGTAAAGGGAAAAAGGATTGTCCAAGAACATTTTCAAATAAATGAACAGAAGCACTAGCTACTATTAAGCCTACAATTGTTGCAAGTATATTTCTAAGCATGATTTTACGGTTTTTAAACTCAATTATGAATTGGTTATATAAATAAAATTACAAAATAAATAATGAATGTAATTTTAACCGTTATCTTTTTTTGCTAAAAATAACGATGTCTTGGTATTCAACTTTAGTTGTGTCTCTTAATTTATCTTTCCAAAAGCCATCAATTATGCTATCAATTTTTAAGTTATGCTCATCAAGCATTGTTTCTAGCATTGTTTTGTGAATGGCAATGTTTCCAGAGGTTACAGTTTCGTTCATTAAACGATAACCGTCAAATTTTACAGGAAAATTGAAGAGTTCTCTGTTGGCAATGTAGTCTTCATTTTCATTGTCATATAAAAAGAATGTAGATAAACACTTTCCATTAGGTTTTAGCGTTTTGTGTATTTCTGCAAAATAGTTTGAGATCTCTTTAATCTGCATGTGTGTAAATACAGAAAAAGTAAATATTTTATCAAAACTGTTTACTTGATATGGAAATTGAAATTCTTCGGCTTTCCCTATATTGTTATTGTATAAATCGTTAAATAAAGGAATGTATTTAAAATTGAAGTTTGGAAAATCTTTGTTTATTTTGGAATTACACCAGTTTACGCCTTTTTCTACAACATCAAAACCATCGTAGCTTCCTGTTTTATTTAAATATTTTGATAATGCTATTGCTGTACGACCAATACCACTACCAATGTCTAAAACAGAATCTGTAGGTTTTAAATTGATATAAGTAGTTAAGAGTTGTAGTTGCTGTTCACCTTGTTTTAAAAACTTTTCAGCTCCAGAAGGAGAGCCTGTATATATAGAACCTCTAGAAGGAACGTATTTATTAGTTTTTCCTGTGAGTTTATCCCATAAATCAATTGGGAAATAATAAAGCTTTCTAACTATATACTTTTGCTTAGTAGGTAAATTATACCATAAATTTCTTAAAGTGTTGCTTTTGCGCATATAAGTATTAGTGATTGCTTTTGTAATTTAGGGCCTTGTTTAAGGCTGCCAAAAATAAGATATTATTGTTTAATTGAAAACTTACATCGAACTATAAACCAAAGATGTTCTAACTTAAAATTAACAACGTGGTTTATTATGAAAAATTATATTAAAAATTAACAAATCAAAAAAAAATCCTGAAGCATATGCCTCAGGATTTTTTATATTTTAATGTTCTTTTATTTTACTCAACAATAACCCATTCACCTTTAGCTATTAAAGGTTCGGCTTGCTTGTATTTAACGGTTTTACTTTCACCATTCATTACATTTTTAATAGTCACTTTATCATTACGTCCAATTTTTGGTTGATCGCGAACAATAGTTTCTACTACTTGCCTTTGTGGTTGCGTTTCTCCTGCTTGTCTGTTTTGAGCAGAACGCTCATCTAGATTAGGAATTTCGTCTTTTTGAGCCTGTAAATTATCTTTCTTTTTTACGTCTCTAGCTTCACTAATTGTGCTTGTGTTTTCAGTTGGTAATTCACCTTTAAATAAGAAAGAAATAACATCTTTATTTACTTGGTCAATCATAACTTTAAACAATTCGAAAGCTTCAAACTTATAGATTAATAATGGATCTTTTTGTTCGTGTACCGCTAATTGTACAGACTGCTTTAACTCATCCATTTTACGTAAATGTGTTTTCCAAGCATCGTCAATAATAGCAAGTGTAATGTTTTTCTCGAAATCGGTAACTAATTCTTTACCTTGAGATTCGTATGCTTTTTCAAGATCTGTAACAACTTGTAATGTTTTTACACCATCTGTAAAAGGTACTACAATACGTTTGTACTTATCTCTTTGGTTTTCGTATACATCTTTAATTACTGGGAAAGCAACTTCTGCATTGCGTTCCATTTTAGCTTTATAATGATCGAAAGCAGCAGTATAAATACGTTTTGCTAGTTCTGTAGCAGAAAGCTTATTAAACTCACCTTCTGTAATTGGAGATGCCATTGAGAAGTAACGAATTAATTCGAATTCGAAATTCTTAAAGTCGTTAGCACCTTTGTTAGTTTCAGCAATACCTTCCGAAGTATCGAAAATCATATTTGCTAAATCCACACGTAAACGTTCACCATTTAAGGCATTAAAACGACGTTTGTAAACCACCTCACGTTGAGAGTTCATAACATCATCATACTCTAATAAACGCTTTCTAACACCAAAGTTATTTTCTTCAACTTTTTTCTGAGCACGTTCAATAGACTTAGAAATCATAGAATGCTGAATCACTTCACCTTCTTGTAATCCCATTTTGTCCATCATTTTGGCAATACGTTCACTACCAAATAATCGCATTAAATTATCTTCAAGCGAAACATAGAATTGAGAACTACCTGGATCTCCTTGACGACCAGCACGACCTCTTAACTGTCTATCTACACGACGTGAATCGTGACGCTCTGTACCAATAATGGCTAGTCCGCCAGCAGCTTTTACTTCGTCGCTTAATTTAATATCTGTACCACGGCCTGCCATGTTTGTAGCAATAGTTACTTGTCCTGGGTTACCAGCTTGTGCTACAATATCTGCTTCTTTTTTGTGTTGTTTTGCATTTAAGACGTTGTGGTCTATTTTACGTATGCTTAACATCTTTCCTAAAAGTTCAGAGATTTCAACGTTAGTTGTACCAATTAACACTGGACGACCTTGTTCTGCTAGACTTGTAACTTCGTCTATAACAGCATTATATTTTTCACGTTTTGTTTTAAAAACTAAATCTTCTTTATCTTTTCTTGCAATAGGTCTGTTAGTAGGAATTTCGACAACATCTAATTTGTAGATTTCCCAAAGTTCTCCTGCTTCTGTTACGGCAGTACCTGTCATACCAGAAAGCTTACGGTACATTCTAAAGTAATTTTGAAGTGTTACAGTTGCAAAAGTTTGCGTAGCATCTTCAATTTTTACATTTTCTTTAGCTTCAATCGCTTGGTGTAAACCATCGCTATAACGACGACCATCCATAATACGACCTGTTTGCTCATCTACAATCATTACTTTATTTTCCATAACAACGTATTGGTTGTCTTTTTCGAATAAAGCATAAGCTTTTAATAATTGATTTAAAGTGTGAATACGTTCAGATTTTATACCGAAGTCTCTAAATAATTCTTCTTTTAGGTTTGCTTCTTCTTCTGAAGGTAAGCCTTGAGCTTCAATTTTAGCAATAGCAATTCCAATTTCTGGTAATACAAAGAAATCTGGATTGTCTTTACCAGAAATGTATTCTACACCTTTATCTGTTAATTCAATTTGATTGTTTTTTTCTTCAATAACGTAGTATAAAGCTTCATCAACCTTTGGCATCTCACGATTGTTGTCTGCCATGTATTGGTTTTCAGTTTTCTGAAGAATTTGTTTAACACCTTCTTCACTTAAAAACTTAATTAATGCTTTGTTTTTAGGAATACCTCTATAAACTCTTAGTAATTGGAAACCACCTTCTTTAGTATCTCCATCTGCAATTAGTTTTTTAGCTTCTACTAAAGTTTGTGTTAATTGCTTACGTTGTACAGATACTATGTCTTCAACCTTAGGTTTTAGAGCATCGAATTCGTGCTCATTACCTTTAGGTATTGGTCCAGATATAATTAATGGAGTTCTTGCATCATCTACTAATACAGAATCTACCTCATCGACAATAGCGAAGTGGTGACGACGTTGTACTAAATCGTCAGGCGAATTTGCCATATTATCACGTAGGTAGTCGAAACCAAACTCGTTGTTTGTACCGTAAGTAATATCAGAATTATAAGCTTTTCTACGACCATCACTATTTGGTCTGTGGTAATCGATACAATCAATAGTCATACCGTGGAATTGGAATATTGGTGCCATCCAAGCCATATCACGTTTTGCTAAGTAATCGTTTACGGTTACTAAGTGCACACCTTTTTCGGCTAATGCATTTAAGTACACAGGTAACGTTGCTACTAAGGTTTTACCTTCACCAGTTTGCATTTCTGCAATTTTACCTTGGTGCATGGCAATACCACCTATAAGTTGCACGTCGTAATGGATCATGTCCCAAGTAATTGGTTTTCCAACGGCATCCCAAGAGTTAGCCCAAGTTGCTTTATCACCATCTAAAGTAACATAATCTCCCATTCCAGAAATTTCTCTGTCAAAAGGACTAGCAGTAACTGTAATCTCTGTATTGTTTGTAAAACGTTTTGCTGTTTCTTTTACAACTGCAAAAGCTTCAGGTAATATATCGTTTAAAGTTTGTTCAACTGCTTCGTAAGATTCGTCTTCGATTTTATCAATTTCTTGATAAATATCTTCACGTCTGTCTATATCTTCGGTAGCATCAGCTTCTGTTTTAAGTTTGTCTTTACGCTCATTAAAAGGCTTTCGCGTTTCGGCAATAATAGCTTTGAACTCAAAAGTTTTAGCTCTTAATTCATCGTGAGATAAAGATTCTAGAGCAGCTTCAAAGGTTTTAATTTTATCTACTAAAGGTGATATGGCTTGCACATCTTGTTTGGATTTGTCTCCAACAAATAGTTTTAGTACGGAATCTAAAAAACTCATAGTTTTATATTTTATATTTCGATTGTAATGTTTTAGTGTTATAAAACATCACAGTTATTATTATAGTTAGTTGTAACTAGTTTTTAGGCTTAGTTAAATTGCCTTTGTTTTAGATGCTATTTACATCCAAATTTTAAGGGCTTAAATATACGTTTTTAGCTGTGGTTGGCTAAATTTTAAAGCACAAAAAAAGTCCCAAATTGAGACTTTTTTCCTTTGTTTTTATTGTTTAAACGTAGCATTGCTACATTTTTTACTACTAGTTACGCAGTGTTGCATAATTACTAGTACTCGTCCTCGTTCCAGAGGTAGTCTTCATCTGTTGGGTAATCTGGCCAGATTTCTTCAATTGAATCGTACGAATCTCCTTCGTCTTCAATTGCTTGTAAATTTTCAGTAACTTCTAAAGGTGCTCCTGTTCTAATCGCGTAATCGATAAGTTCGTCTTTAGTAGCAGGCCAAGGTGCATCACTTAAATGAGATGCTAATTCTAATGTCCAATACATTTCTTAATAGATTTATTTTTTGCAAAAATAAATTTTTAGTATTAATAGGCAAGAAAAAAGTGAATTATTTTTCAGTAATAAAAAAGAACGTCATTTTTCACTGAAACTATTTGATACTAAATATCTTGCAGTGTTATTTAATGGCAGATTTTCAATATTGTTTTTCTGTTTCGCTCTGCGTACCATATTTTCCTTAAAATTATTCTAATAAAACGACCTTTTTTACTTTCTACTTCAATATAAAAAGAAACCTTAACAGAGGCTATGCTTTATTTTTCTACTTTGTATAAAATAAAAAATCATCATTTTATTTTATCTTAATTTTAAAGAAGACATGGTATTAGTGCTTTTCAGGAATCCATTTTACTTCGTCTGCTTGTAAGTCATGAGACAACTTTCGTGCCAATACAAAAAGGTAGTCAGAAAGACGGTTTAAGTACATTAAGGCTTCGGGTAAAAATGGTTCTAATTCGTTTAATGCACTTGCTAAACGTTCGGCTCTTCTACATACACAGCGTGCTATGTGACAGAATGACACTGTTTGGTGTCCACCAGGTAGCACAAAATGCGTCATAGGAGGTAAGTCCTCATTCATAGCATCCATTTCGTGTTCTAATAGCTCTATATCTTCGGCAGAAATCTTATTTATATTTAAACGTTCTTTTCCGTTTTTTAATATTAGTTTTTCAGGATCTGTTGCTAAAACAGCACCAACAGTAAAGAGTTTGTTTTGAATAACAGCTAAAACATTTTTGTATTGCTGGTTTATATCTTGATCGCGAATAAGTCCAATATGCGAGTTAAGTTCGTCTACTGTGCCATAACTATCTATGCGGATATGGTGTTTTGGTACACGAGTACCACCAAATAGAGCAGTTGTGCCTTTATCTCCTGTTTTTGTATATACTTTCATGTGTCTTTTTTGTTTTTTAATTGGTCACATGTTGCTTCCATTTAGATATCTTTTTAGTTTAAAGATTCTGTTATGAAAGGTTCATGTTTACGAAGTTAAAAGTTATATGTTAAACGCTAAACCTTTTTGGATAAAATTATTTACTTTAACTCTTCTTCAAAATATTAGAAATGCTTAAAAGCGCGTTTATTTCTTAGAGTTAAACTTTTGTTGTTTAAGAAAACCAGTGTTAATCCAATAATAACAGCAATAAGAAGCCAAGGAATATCCATAGATTTAGTTTAAATAAAAAATAAAACACGACTATTGGCGCTTCATTTTTTGTCTGAATTTAGTTTTATTGTTTCTTAATTTTCGTTTGCGATTAATAACAGAAACAAATGCTTTTGCTAACAGTAATAATCCAAATAATGCGATAATAGGTACTAGCATACTTATATCCTTATTGTAAAATGTTCTTTTTCTTGTTCTCTTCTAAAAAAGACAAAGCCTAAAAAGAAGGTATCTATTGTTACTGTAACTTGAGGATGTTTTTTAATTGTTTCCCAGGCTTCAGTCATTTCTTTAGACCAATAAATGTCATCAAATATAAAAACAGAATCGTTAGTTGTTGTTGGTAATAAAGTTTCAAAATAATCTAAAGTGGCTTGCTTTTGGTGATTGCCATCAAAATAGATTAAATCGTATTTATTTGAAACTAAAGGTTTAATAATATCGTTAAAGTCTCCTGTAAGTATTTCTGTGTTTTTTATGTTGAATTGACCAAGAGTGCTTTTCGTGTATTCCGAAATATTTGGGCAACCTTCTATAGAAGTCATTTTAATTTCTGAATTTGCAACAGCCATAGCATGAGTTGCAATACCTAAAGAAGTACCTAATTCTAGAATAGTATTAATTTGAAGGTAATTTACAAGACGAAATAATAATTTAGATTCTTTTTTCGAAGCACCTACTTTTTCTGCCATTTTAGAAACCGAACGCTGGTTTGTTTTAAAAACACGACTGCCAGAACCTAAATCTATAACATCTATAGTGTCTTTGCTTTTTTTTAAAGCTTTACGATATAGTGTTATTTGTTTGTATAAATTGTGTTTAGATTTATCATAAAAACATTTAGTAATTAAGTTGTACACAAAAGGAGAATGGACTCCATGTTGGTTTGTGGAACGCTTTAAAAATTTTATGTAAGCTATTATTTGATGTAACATTTTGAACTCCTCTTTCTTTAGGTGTCTTTAAGGGACTTTTAAATTCATTTTCCTCTTTGAAAAAAAAGAGGAGAGCGTTTGAGAGATAGTACTAGGCGGTTCTGTATTAATAATCTTATTTATTATTTTTTTATTCTTTAGAAATAACTAGCAATAATGAATGTTATATTAAAAGTAAAAAAAGAGATTGAATATTGAACACTGCCTACTCTATTAACCTTCTAGTTTTTCTGTTAACTCTAACCAGCGCATTTCTTTTTCTTCAATACTATCTATAATGGTTTGAAGCTTATTAGAAAGTTTATTAATTTCATCTGTAGAAAGTTCCGGGTCCAAGAATTTTTTCTCTAATTCTACTTTGTCAAATTCTAAAGTTTTTATTTTACTTTCTAGGTTTTTGTATTCCTTTTGCTCGTTATAAGATAGCTTTACATTGTTGTTCTTTTTCCAGTTCTTCTTTTCTTTTTTCTCAGCTTCAGAAACATCAGAAATAACAGGTTTACTATCTTCATAGGCTCTAAAATCACTATAGTTACCAGGGAAATCTTCAACAACACCTTGGCCTCTAAAAATAAATAAGTGGTCTACTATTTTATCCATAAAATAACGGTCGTGAGAAACGACTAGTAAACAACCAGGGAAATCTAATAAGAAGGCTTCTAGCACGTTTAAGGTTACAATATCCAAATCGTTAGTTGGCTCATCGAGAATTAAAAAGTTAGGATTTTGTATTAAAACAGTACATAAATATAAACGCTTACGTTCACCACCACTTAGTTTTTCGACAAAATCATATTGTTTTTTTCTATCGAAAAGAAAACGTTCTAATAATTGTTGAGCACTAATTTGACGTCCTTTTTTTAATGGAATATAGTCACCAAATTCACGAACAATATCTATAACCTTTTGGTTTGGTTTAGGAGTAATACCACCTTGAGTGTAGTATCCAAATTTTACAGTTTCACCAATAATTATTTTTCCGGAATCTGGTTGAGCGGTTTGCGTTAAAATATTTAAAAACGTAGATTTTCCCGTTCCGTTTTTTCCAATAATCCCGGCGCGTTCACCTTTTTGAAACATGTAGTCTAAACCATCTAAAATAACTTTGTCTTTATAAGATTTAGATACTTTTTTAAGTTCAACAATTTTACTACCCAAACGCTCCATGTTTAATTCTAACTGAATCTCATGGTCGTTTCTACGTTGGCTTGCTTTGTGTTTTATTTCGGTAAAATCGTCTATTCTCGATTTAGATTTGGTTGTACGTGCTTTTGGTTGGCGACGCATCCAGGTTAATTCCTTTTTAAAAAGTTGTTTTGCTTTACCAACTTCTACACTTTGTTGTTCTATTCTCGCTTCCTTTTTTTCTAAGTAATACGAGTAGTTTCCTTTGTAAGAAAACATTTCGCCTTGATCTAATTCTATAATCTCATTACATACACGCTCTAAAAAGTAGCGATCATGCGTCACCATAAATAAGGTCATGTTTTCTTTAGCAAAAAACTCTTCTAACCATTCTATCATTTCTAAATCTAAATGGTTTGTTGGCTCATCTAAAATTAAAAGATCTGGTTTATTAATTAAAGCATTGGCTAAAGAGAGGCGTTTTCTTTGTCCACCAGACATGCTGCTTACTTTTTGTTGTAAATCTTCTAGCTTTAATTTAAAGAGTATTTGCTTGTATTGCGTTTCAAAATCCCAGGCATTTTGGATATCCATTTGTTCGAATGCAATTTGATAAGCCTCCGCATCTTCAGGATTTAAAAGCGCTTTCTCGTAATTTTTAATAACATCAAGAATAGGGTTGTCGCTATTAAAAATAGTGTCTTCAACACTTAAATCGCTATTTAAATACGGTTCTTGAGGTAAAAAAGATACTTTAATATCTTTTCTAAAAATAACATTACCAGAATCTGGCTCATCAGTTTTTTCAAGGATATTTAAAATGGATGTTTTTCCAGTACCATTTTTAGCAACAAATGCTACTTTTTGTCCTTTATGGATACTAAAAGAGAGGTCTTCAAAAAGCGTTAGCTCTCCATAAGATTTCGATATACTTTCAACAGTTAAATAAGTCAATGGCTTTTTTTTTACAAATAACGGTTAAAAAACCAAAAAAGCGGGCACTAGTTTTGTTATTCATGATGAAAGGCTATATTTGTGTTTAATCAAAGCACCCTAAAATGAATAAATTTATAGTAGTTGTTGCTATACTATTCAGTGTACTATGTTCTTCATGTATCACTAACAAAGACGTGGTTTATCTTCAAGACAAAGGTACTGTAGTTAACGATTCTTTATTGTTAAAAGAAATGGGAAAGCCATACCGTGTTCAAATTAATGATATTCTTAGTATTAATATAAAATCGACTAACAGTGAAATAACAGAGTTGTTAGCTATTTTTCAGCCTGTAGCGCAAGAAGGCTCTGGAGTTGAGCAAGAGGCACTTTATTTTAGTGGTTTTACGGTAGATTTACATGGTAATATAGAGTTTCCTATTTTAGGAAAGATAAACGTATTGGGTTATACTACAGACGAGATTAATAATAAAGTTAAACAAGCTTTATTAGATAAGTATCTTAAAGACGTTTCTCAAATATTTATAACAGTTAAAATGGCTGGTTTGCGCTATACTGTTACTGGAGAGACTGGAAGAAGTGGCGTTTATACTTTATTCCAAGATCGTGTAAATATTATTGAAGCGCTAGCTAATGCTGGAGATATTAAAAATACAGGAGACCGAACAGATGTGAAAATTATTAGACAATATCCTGGTGGGCAAAAAATACATAGTATTGATTTAACGGATGTTGTAGCGATGCAATCACCATATTATTATATTCAATCTAACGATATTATTTTAGTAAAACCATTAAAGCGAAAGGCTTTAGGAGGAGGAGAAACTGCAACACAGACCTTAACTACTATTGCTTCTATATTTTCGGTTTTAGTATCAACATATTTCTTGGCTAAAAACCTCTAAAACAATTATAATATGAATGACGAATTTGATGTTTTAGAGTCGCAGCAACCTGCTTTTGATATTAAAGCTTTTTTATTTAGAGCTTTACGTTATTGGTGGTTGTTTATTTTATGTATTTGCATAGGTATATTTATTATTCATCAACAAAATATTAGAAAGCAACATTCTTATACATTAGGCACTCAGATTTCTGTAGAAGATGATACAAATCCCTTATTTACTTCAAACACAAGTTTAACCTTTAATTGGGGAGGTGTTTCTGGGAAAGTAAATACTATTAAAACAGCTTTAAGATCACGCTCTATACACGAAAAAGTTGTAGACAGTTTACAGTTTTATATGAGTTATCTAAAACAATCTCGTTTTAGAAAAGACGATGTCTATAAAGCTGCTCCATTCAGGTTTATACAATCACCAGATAGCTACCAGTTATTAAATGTGCCTATTAAAATTACTTTTATAGATGATGAGAATTTTGATATAAGTTGTGATTTTACATCAAATGTAATTAATGCTCAGAATTTTACAGATAAAAAAATCAAACCTATAGATGTTAATTTAGGTGTGTTTACAAAGCGTTATAAAATTGGAGAACCAATTACTTTACCTTATTTAAATGGTGTTCTTGTTTTAGATGCAGAACGGTCTATAAAAGAGAATAAAGAGTATTTTTTGCAGTTTAATGATTTTAATACCGTTGTAGCAAGTTATAAAGGCCGTATTCTAGTAAACAACCAAAAAGGATCTGCAATACTAAATTTAAGTATGACAGATTATAATAAAGGTAAAATAGTCGATTATTTAAATAAAACGGTAGAAGTAATAAGTGCAGACCAATTGGCTAGAAAGAACCAATTTGTTACCAACACTATTAATTTTATTGATGGCCAACTTAATCGCGTAAAAAAGGATTTGACATTAAATTCAGACTCTATTAATACTTATAGAAGTAAGAATAAAATTTACAATCTAGATGAAGAGAGTACAACAATTAATACTAAACTTTCTACTTTAGAAATAGAAAAAGATGGTATTAATAGAAAGCTAGCCTATTATGCAAGTTTAAAAAGTTATCTAGAAACTAGTAATAGTTTTACAGAACTTCCTGCACCTTCTATAGCAGGAGTAGACGATGGGAATATATTATCTAATATTTCTAAAATTAATGGCTTATCTGTTCAGAAAGCAAATTACGAGAAGTCAGTAAGAAGTGATGCCTCAATATTTTCAGATTTAAATCAAAAAATAGAATCTTTAAAGCGTGTGCTTTTAGAGAATATTAGCTCTGCAACTAATGGATTACGTCGTGAATTAGGAGAGGTTAATAATAGAATAGGAATTGCAACGTCTAAAATAAGAAAGCTTCCTAAAGCACAGCAAAACCTATTAGGTATTCAAAGACAATATGCTTTAAGCGAGCAAACGTATAATGTGTTTTTAGCAAAACGTGGAGAGGCAGATATTATTAAATCGTCAAGTGTAAGCGATATATTAGTAATAGATCCTGCAAAAGATACCGGTAAAGGAGCAAACGATTTAAAATTAAGTTCACGTTACATGCTTGCTATTTTTGGAGGCATTATTCCACCATTATTATTAGCCTTTTTGTTTACTTTTTTCGACAATAAATTACATAGCCCAAAAGATTTAGAAACACAATCTAATATCCCTTTATTAGGTGTTGTTGGCGTTAATACATTAGACAATAATTTAGCTGTACATAGAAAACCAAAATCTACAATTGCCGAAGCTTTTAGAGCTATAAGAACCAGTTTGCAATACATGTATAAAAAGCATGAATTGGAAGGTAGTAAAACAGTAATGGTAACATCGTCTGTAAGTGGAGAAGGTAAAACGTTCTGTTCTATTAATATTGCAACAGTTTTAGCGCTTAGTGGTAAAAGCACAGTGTTAGTAGGATTAGATTTAAGGAAGCCTAAAATTTTTGGAGACTTTAATATTAAAAATGATATTGGTGCTGTTAATTATTTAATTGGACAAAAGGATTTAGATGGAGTTGTTCAAAAAACTGAGGTTGAAAACTTAGATATTATTACCTCTGGGCCCATACCTCCAAATCCATCAGAGTTGTTAATTAGTGACAAAATGGATGCGTTAATCGTAGAGTTAAAAGAAAGATACGATTACATAATTCTTGATACACCTCCAGTAGGTTTAGTAGCAGATGCTTTAGAATTATTAGAATATGCAGATGCTTCATTGTACGTTGTAAGACAAGATTATACTAAAAAAGGGATGCTAAATCTTATTAACGATAAACATAAACGAGGCGAGGTGAAAAATCTAAGTTTTATTTATAATGGCTATAATCAAAAAGGAAGTTATGGCTATGGCTATGGCTATGGCTATGGTTACGGCTATGGTTATGGCGCTTATGGGAATGGTTATCATGAAAACGATAAAGAAAAACGAAGTCTTATTACGCGATTAAAAACGTTTTTTAAGCTTTAATATAATATTAAAATGCATAAATATCACACTACAGATTTTTCAGAGCTTCAATTTTTAGTCACAGGAGGTGCTGGCTTTATTGGTTCTAATATTGTTGCTTATTTATTAAAGCATAATGCTAAAAAGGTTCGTGTTTTAGATAATCTTTCTAATGGTTATATGGCTAATTTAGAGCCGTTTTTACATTTACAAAACTTTGAATTTGTAAAAGGAGATATACGAGACTTAGAAACGTGCAAGCAAGCCGTACTTGGTATGGATTATGTAAGTCATCAAGCTGCTTTAGGTTCAGTACCACGTTCTATAGATAATCCTATCTTAAGTAATGCAGTAAACGTTACAGGTTTTTTAAATATGTTAGTAGCGTTAAAAGAAAGCAAAACTGTTAAGCGTATGGTTTATGCAGCCTCGAGTTCTACTTATGGAGACAGTGCAAACTTGCCTAAGGTCGAAACTATTATTGGAGCGCCATTGTCTCCTTATGCTGTTACAAAATATGTGAATGAATTGTATGCCGATGTGTTTGGGAAAACTTATAATACAGATGTTATTGGTTTACGTTATTTTAATGTGTTTGGACCAAAGCAAAGTGCTAATGGTGCTTATGCTGCAGTAATTCCTTTATTTATGGAAGCTGTGAGTAATAATAAGCCCGCGACTATAAATGGAGATGGCGAGCAAACAAGAGATTTTACATACGTAGATAATGCTGTTCAAGCTAATGTAAAAGCCTTTTTTGCATTGGATAACGCAAAGAATGAAGTGTTTAATATTGCTTGTGGCGAGCGAATAAGTATTAATGAGCTTTGGAGTTCAATTAATGATTCTGCAAATAAAAAGATTAAAGCCATACATGGCCCTAATAGAGCAGGAGATGTAAAAGATTCTTTAGCTGATATTAGTAAAGCAAAAGCGTTATTAGGTTACACACCAGACTATTCTGTAAAAACAGGTTTGGCTGTTACTTGGGACTATTTTTCTAAGCAATAGCAATTGGTGTTTTTAGAATAAAGGATATATAAAAAAAAGAGGACGCTTAGCGTCCTCTTTTTTTTTTGTAACTACTACAGTATGTCTAGTATTTGTAAAACATTGTATGCTCCATTGTTTAAGGCATACTGTACGCTATTTACTTCTTGATAAAAAGCTAGTTTTAAAAAATAATACACTTGACCTGTTCCTGTGGGCATGGTTGTAGGTGTTGCATTTATAGTTGTTGCTGTACCATTTATAGGTATATTGGTTACAGTGCTAATAACTAGTTCTTTTTGTTGAGTTTCGAAGTCTAGGTTTAAAACACCAGCAGTAAAACTAACATGAGTTGCTCCACCTGGTCCATTAATGTCTTGTAATGGGTTGAGGTTTGTAATGGTTACTTCACCAGTGGTTGTGTTTACTTGGTAATCTGTATATAGTACACTGTCTAAAGGTGCGTTGTTATTAAAGTCGAATGCTTTAAGTGCATTTTTACCATCGGTTGTTTGCATGCCGATACCTACTTTTCTTAAACCTCTAGCAGAGGTTAAGTCGGCATTTTTTACAACACTAAGTACTTTGGTTAAGCGGCTTGTTACTCTACCGTCTTTAACATCGGCGAGTAGTGGTGTTAATGCTTGTCTAAGTGTTTTACCACTAGTTGCCACGTGACCAAACTCTGTTCCGTTTTCTCGTGTTCTAATAAATGCAGGATCATTTTGGATTCTGTTTTTAGAGACTCCTCCTTTTGTGCGGACTAAATATCCGTCTTTTCCTTTGTAGAAGGTTAAACCATCTAAGGTTCCTTCAATTTTAATAAGGCTTTTTAATTTTGCCATTTTTTTGTTGTATTTGCCACTTTGGCTTGTTAATAATGATAACAAATTACCTTCACCATGAGCTCCTAGTGCATGCAATATTGTTTTGTTGTTGTAAATTTAAATAAGAGAGGTGGGTGTGTTTTTTAATTTTGCTGTTTAGCGTGTTTTTTGTTATTCTTTGCTGTAATTGTTATTGTTGTTGTGTGGTTTCATTTTTGTAGTTATTGCCTGTTTTGTGTCATTTTTGCTGTTTCTGCTGCTTTGTAATGTTTTTGTTTTTTTAACATGGGCATACCTTTACTATACAGTATTCATACTTTATCTATGCTTAAGCTATAAGGCATTTATAGCTGTCTTTTTGTTGTTTTTTAAAGAAGTTATTTTTTATTTTATTGCTTTTTAGTCTTTTTTACTGTGTTTTTTCTTTTCTAAAACTGTGTTATGTACTGTGTTTGTTGCTTTTGTTTATATGTTGTTAATAATTGTTAATAATCTTGTTTATTAAAAATGATTTATGTAAGTATTTTTAAAAAAAAAGTATTAATTTTGATAGGTATAAATTATAGTGTTATAGATAAGTATTGTTTTTTCTTATAATAATATTGCGTAATTAAAAAGTATATGAGATTAAATAAGTTGTGTATAAACACTAATGAAGCTTCTGCAATATTAGGGAAGAGCCAATCGAGTGCGCGTACTTTAATGCGTACGATTAAAGACGTTAATAATAAACAGAGGCATCATGAAGTGACTATAAAGGAGTTTTGTGATTATACAGATATCCCTTATGATGATGTTTTTAATATGATTAATCCTAGTTCTAAGTCGGCTTAATTGTTTCCGAGCTCTTCTTCTAATGTTTATTTTGGTGCGCTTTTATTTAACTTAAACTACTATAAAGTGTAAGTTTTTAGTGCTAAAACACCAAAAAATGTTTTTATTTGTAATTATAACATTCAAATAAAAACACCACAGCCTTGACTTCTAAAAGTGCTTCAACCGACTGGCTTTATACCATTTCTCCAAAACGAAAAATGATAGACTTAAACTTCAAAGAGATTTGGAGGTATCGTGATTTATTGTTTCTATTTGTAAAGCGAGACGTTATTACGCAATACAAGCAAACTGTTTTAGGTCCACTTTGGTATTTTATACAACCGTTGTTTACTAGTATTATTTTTACTTTAATTTTTAATAATCTAGCAGCAATACCTACAGGAGATGGTATTCCTTCCTTTTTGTTCAACTTAGCAGGTATTACCTCTTGGAATTATTTTAGTTCGTGTTTAACAGGAACAAGTAATACGTTTACAGCAAATAAAGGTATTTTTGGTAAAGTGTATTTCCCTAGAGTTATTACGCCGCTATCTGTTGTGTTTTCAAATCTTATAAAGTTTGGTATTCAGTTGTTGGTGTTTGTTTGTTTCTATGCTTATTTTGTTTTTTTTACAGACAAAGCCTTTAATGCTGTGCCACAAATTGCTATAGTTTTATTACCATTACTTATTATTTTTATGGGCTTGTTTGGTTTAGGATTCGGGATGATTATTTCCTCTCTAACTACTAAATATCGTGATTTAACTTTTCTAGTTGGTTTTGGTGTGCAGCTGTTAATGTATGCTTCGGCAGTAATGTATCCATTATCTTATTTTAAAGAAAAAGTACCAGAATATGTCTGGTTCGTAGAATATAACCCAATGACAACCATAATAGAGCTTTTTAGATACATGACTTTAGGTATAGGCGATTTTTCAATATCAAAATTCATGTATGCAGGACTAGTAAGTATTACGTTCTTTTTAATAGGATTAGTTATTTTTAACAAAACCGAGAAATCTTTTATAGACACTGTATAATTATGAAAGATCAAGATATTATTTTAAAAGCAGAAAACATTTCTAAACAATACCGTTTAGGTGTTGTTGGTACAGGAACTATAAGCCACGATTTAAACCGTTGGTGGAGTAGTATTCGCGGTAAAGAAGATCCCTATTTAAAAGTAGGAGAAAGTAACGATCGTAGTACAAAAGGAGAATCTCAATACGTTTGGGCTTTACAGAATATTAATTTTGAAGTAAAACGCGGAGAAGTATTAGGTATTATAGGTAAAAATGGAGCAGGTAAATCTACTTTGCTTAAAATACTATCTAAAGTAACAGGTCCAACCACTGGAGAAATTAAAACTAGAGGACGTATAGCTTCACTATTAGAAGTCGGTACAGGTTTTCATGGCGAAATGACTGGACGAGAAAATATCTTCTTAAATGGCGCTATTTTAGGAATGACTAAAAAAGAAATTAAATCTAAAATAGATGAAATTATAGATTTTTCTGGCTGCGAGCGTTATATAGATACACCTGTTAAAAGATACAGTTCTGGTATGACTGTGCGTTTGGCCTTTGCGGTAGCAGCATTTTTAGAACCAGAAATTTTAGTGATTGATGAGGTTTTGGCTGTTGGTGATGCCGAGTTTCAAAAGAAGGCTATTGGTAAAATGCAGGATATTTCAAAAGGAGAAGGACGGACTGTTTTGTTTGTTAGTCATAATATGGCTGCAGTAAAAAGTTTGTGTACGCGTGGTATTGTTTTAGAAAATGGCAAAGTTGTTTTTGAAGGTGACCAAAATGAAGCGGTCACAAAATATTTAAATATTCAACAAGAGACCGCTTTAACTTTTGAAAATACTCTTTCTGGTAAAGAAGATGCTTATATCAAAAAAGTTAGAATTTTACCTAATAATAGTGCCGGTTTTCAAGAATTTGGTAAGGATTTAGAAATTGAAATAGAAGTCTTTACATCTATTTTAATCGATTCTCCTGCAGTGTCTTATCAAATTTTGGATAATAATAATCAACCAATAATACATGAGTTAATATTAAACAGTGAGCAATTATTTTGCCAAACTTCTGGTAGTTATTTGTTAAAATCTATCATAAAGAATATTAAATTGTATCAAGGAATTTATAAATTGAATGTTTTTTTTGCAGACAATTTTTCAAAAACTATTTATAATAGTTTAATTGAAATTTGCTCTTTTGAAATAATTAACACAAATAAACGAGACTACTATTGGAAGACAGGGTCTGCGATTTATAAAGAAAACGATACATCGTGGACTGTAAAAAGTGATAAAAATTAAATATACGTTTTGGGAAATTTAGATACTTATAGTAGTTTTTTTTATGAAAAACAATTGTTGGAGTCAAGAGAGTCAGCAAATCAAGTTTTGCCAATTATTAATAATTGGTTTAAACCAAAAACCATTATAGATGTGGGATGTGGTGTTGGTGCTTGGTTAGAAATTTGGAAAAATTTTGAAAACGTGACTGAAATTAAAGGCATTGATGGTAGTTTTATAGACGTTTCGTTATTACGAATAAATAAAGAAAAAGAGTTTATTCAAACAGATTTAAATAAAACATTGCCCAAAATTAAGAGCTATGACTTAGCACTTTGTTTAGAAGTAGCAGAACATCTTGATGAAGAAAGGGCGGAAACATTTGTAGCAGATTTGGTTAGTTTATCTAATGTTATTATTTTTTCAGCAGCAATACCTGGACAAGAAGGAACACATCATATAAATGAACAATACTTAGGCTATTGGATAGATAAATTTGAAGCGAATGATTATAAATGTTACGATATAATTAGACCTTTAATTTGGGGTAAAAAGAATATTTCATGGTGGTTTAGACAGAATATGGTTGTTTTTATTAAAAATGGAGAACTTCTTAAGAATGACTTAAATAAATTGCAGACTTTTAATTGTATGGATCTTGTACAAAAAGAGTTATTAGAACATAAGATTAATAAATACAGAAGCTTAGTAAATAGAAAGTCAAGTTTTAAAAATTTATTAAGAGAAATGCTGAATAAAATTAAGAAAAAAATTTATGAGAAAAGATAACTTAAAAAGGTTTAACGATTTTTCTCAAGTAGATATCTCAAGTGGTTATTATTTAGTCTATAAACCGCTTATTAGAGATATTATTTATGCCATAAATAATTATTCTAAAGGGAAAGTATTAGATGTAGGGTGTGGGAATAAACCTTATTTGAGTCTTTTTGATAATAAGAGTACTCAATACATAGGGTGTGATATTATACAATCAAGTAATAATTCTGTTGACCTTGTATGCCCAGCAACAAATATTCCTTTAAAAGATAATTCATTTGATACAATCTTTTGCACACAAGTTATTGAACATGTAGAAGATCACGATAAAATTTTGAGTGAAATATATCGTTTATTAAAACCTAATGGACATGTAATATTATCAGGCCCGTTATATTGGCATCTACATGAAGAACCTTATGATTTTTTTAGATTTACTAAATATGGGTTTAAGTATATTTTTGAAAAACAAAATTTTGAGATTAAAGAAACTTTAGCTAATGGTGGGAAATGGGCTACTTTCGGACAAATGGTTATCCATACATTTCCTAATTTTTTAGTAAAGAGAAGATTGTTTAGGAAGTTAAATAATAAGCTATTTTCATATTTAGATAAAAAATATTACAACGAATATAATACAATGAATTACGTAATAGTTGCAAAAAAAAATAAAGTTGAAGCCTAAGATATCAATAATTATTCCTTGTTATAATACAGAAGACACTCTGGATGAGACGTTAAATTCTGTTTTAGAACAGGACTTTAAGAGTTGGGAAGCTATAATTATTAATGATGGCTCTCCTGACGACGTCGAGAAAGTGGCATTAAAATGGGAAAAGAAAGATTCTCGTTTCAAATATTTTAAAAAAAGCAATGGAGGATTAGGGACGGCTAGAAATTTTGGAATCCAAAAATCTCAAGGTGAGTTTATTTTACCACTAGATTCTGATAATAAAATTAAATCTAATTTTGCATCCAAAGCTATTTCCATTTTTAATGCTAAAGCAGATATAGGTGTTATTTATGGAGACGCATTATATTTTGGAGACAAGGATGGAAGATGGAGTGTTGGTAATTTTAATCCTATTGCTCTATTAGAAGCTAATTATATTGATGCTTGCGCTTTATATAGAAAAACGCTATATGATGAAACAAAAGGATACGATTCAAACTTACCCTATCAAGGACATGAGGATTGGGATTTTTGGTTGCAGGTTATACACACGAATTATAAGTTTTATTACATGAAAGCTATCACATTTGACTATAGAGTAAAACAGGATTCTATGATTAGGTCTTTTACAGTAGATATGGAGAGAGAAAATATAGCTTATATTATGAATAAACATTATAAACTCTATTTGGAATATTATCCTAAATTATATGCTATGTATAAATCAATACAAATAGAAAGTAATAAATCAATAAAAGAACGTCTTATTAGAAAGTTAAAACGTTTATATTAATATTCATTATGCCTAAACCCTTAGTTTCAATTATAATACCTGTTCATAAAACTACAGTTTATTTAAAACCTTGTATTGAGAGTGCTTTAGATCAAACCTATTCTAAAATTGAAGTAATTATAATTTGTAATGGAGAATTAGAAATTAAAGAGTGTAGAGAATTTTTAAATATTGAGGATTACAGGCTGGTTTATTGTAAATCGGCGAAAGGCAGAGATAATGCAAGAAATTTAGGATTGTCTATTGCAAAAGGAGAATATATACAATTTCTAGACTATGATGATGTTTTGTATTCTACCAAATTAACAGATCAATTAATTGATTTAAAAAAATCAAGAGCAGCTATAAGTATTAGTAAATGGAAAAAGTTTTCTAATTCTTTAGATGAAAAATATTTTTTCCCATTTAATAAGCTTTTTGTATTAAAGTACACAAGTGCATTACAAATAATAAATACTCTTGGAACGCATGGTGGTTTTATAGCAACAGGTTCTTATTTAATTGATAGTAATGTTGCTAAGGCCTCACAATGGATAGATAGTCCCAATGATGATGCTGTGTATTTTTCAGAAATATGCAAATCGAACCCTAAAATTGTTATGACAGATAAAATTCTTACCGGCTATAGGATACATCAGAATAACACAAGTTCAATAGTTTCAAAAAAAGACTTTTTACTTTTATTAAATGGTTGGAGTTTAATTGAAAACAATTTAAAATTTTATAACAATAAAGCGAAGAAAAAATATTTTTTTAAATCTTACTTGTATTTGATTTCCAATTCTAAGAAAATAGGGTATTTTAAAATAATGTATTTAGTTTTTAAATGTATCTATTATTCAGCGTCATTAAAAGAAGTTAAAAGTGTTTTTGGAAGAATAAAGGCTAGTTGAAGATAACATATAAATGATAATGATAAAAAAAAGCATAGCTGTAATAGGACCTTTTAATACAAGAGGTGGTAGGGAAGTTGAAGCTGGTTTTATAGGTAGTGTTTTATCAAATTACTATAATGTTAAAGTTTTTTCTACTCAATTTTTAGAGAATGATAACGATTTACTTCAGGTAGATAAAGAATTGGATATTTATAAAAAACATTCACCATTAAAGTATAAAATATTAGACAAAGTAGGTGTAAGGAAACTAAAAAAGGAACTCTATTTTAAATCCCAAAAAAACAGCAATGTTACTAGCTATGCTCAAGTTTTAAAAAACACAGATTTGATAATTATTGTAGCGCAAGTAATATCTCATGGGTTAAGAATAATTATTAATAATGCTATACAATCGAGAACTAAAATTTTATTTAGAACTACTGGAACAATTCAATATTTAAACTTTAACTCTATTCAAAAATCTGAAGGCTTAATTTTAGAAAAAGTAGATTACTACATTCATCATTCAAAAGATAATGCAAATCGCCTTTTAGCAACCATAAATCATAAATTCAAAATCATAGATCAATGTGTTGTAAATCAAGAGGATTTAGTAAGAGAAAGACAACCGAAATTAGAAATAAAAAAGTTTTTTTGTTGTTCGAGATTAGACAAAAACAAAGATGTTGCTACGGTAATTAAGGCATTCAATAAATTGAGTAAACATGATGTAGAATTACATATTTATGGAGCAGGTTCTGAGGCTATTCATCTAAAGAACTTATCTTTAAATAAAAACATATATTTTCATGGACATGTAGATTACAAAAAGCTTCCAAGTAAAATAGCAGATAAACATTGTTTAATTATTTCCTCAAAAGAAGAAGCTGGACCATATAGTGCTCTTGAAGCAATGTGTTTAGGTATTCCTATTATTTCTACAAAAGTAGGAAGTATGGAAGATAGGTTTAATGGCTTATCTATTAGTTGGTTTAATCATGGAAAAGAAGAGGAGCTTAAAAAAGCAATTTTAAACTACAGAGAGAAAGGTAAAGACGAAATATCTAAAATGTCTAAAGATTTAAGTAATAGATATCATAATAAATACGATAAAACGCTTGTAGCGAAACAATACTTAAATTTGGTAAAAAAAGTTTTAGAATAAATGCGAGAAGGAGAGAATATATCAAAAGAAAAAAAGATAGAAATAAGCACGTGTTCGCATCGTGTAATATTTCCTTTGTATATACCTAGTCAAGAAGGTTATTATAAAGATGCTTTCCGTATTTTCGAAATGAGTATTTTATCAATTATAAAAACATCTATATCGACCTTAAAAATTTCTGTTATTAGTAATGGTAGTTGCGACTCTGTTAATAATAAATTAATGGAGATGTGTAATAATAATGTAATAGATCAACTTATAATAGAGAAAGAAAGTATAGGCAAGTTAAATAGTATATTAAAAGCGCTTCGAACAGTCGAAGAGCGTTTAATTACAATAACAGATGCAGACGTGTTGTTTTTAAATAATTGGGAAAAAGAAGTTATATCCATTTTTGAGGCTTTTCCAAATGCAGGAATGGTAAGTGCAGTTCCAGTATTTAGAACACATTACAGACATACGGCAAACATTTGGCTTAAATTTTTGTTCTCAAAAAAGTTAAAATTCAGAAAAGTATATAATCCAGAAGCGTTAACTAAATTCGCAAAAAGTATTGGTTGGCCTAGATTAGATGCTAAATTTAAAGACGTTATATTAACATTAAAAGCTAAAAATAATACTATAGCAGTTGTTGGTAATTCACATTTTACCGGAACCTATAAAAAGGAAGTTTTTAAGATGTTACCAAATGCTAGCAGTAGTTATAAACTAGGAGGTGATAGCGAAAAATTATATTTAGACATTCCAGTAATAAAAATGGGAGGCTATCGTTTGGCAACTTATAATAATTATGCCTACCATATAGGGAATACAATAGAAAGTTGGATGTTAGACGAATATAACGCATTAAAAGAAGAGATTAAAGTACAAAATTCATTTAATAATCTAAAGACGTTAAAATCTAAAAAAGCAGAATATTTTCTGACTGAAAAAATATTTAAAAAAGCATTAATATTTAAGCCTTTTAAAAAGTGGGTTTTTAAAAGAAAAGGGATAGTAGGAGAGCAAATTAACACCTTTTTAAAATAGTTTGATAACAATAATTCTAACATACCGAAATAGAGATTTAAGCATTGTAAAACATTGTTTAGAGTCTTTGTTAATGCAAAATAATAAAGCCTTTAATGTTGTTTTAGTAGATTATGGAAGTACCTCTAACTATAGAAGAGGTTTAATTAAATTGCTAGAACATTATAATTTTGTAACACTGATACAATGTAAAACAGAACAACAATTATGGTGTAAATCGAGAGCAATAAATATAGCTTTAAGAAGCATAGATACAACGTCTTGTTTTGTTGGAGATATAGATATGTTATACCATCCAGAATTTATTAATGTATTAGAGAAAGAAACTAATAAAACAAAAACCACTTATTTTCAAGTTGGTTTTTTAAGTGAAATAGAATCTAAAAAAGAAAAAGAGTTTAAAAATTACGAAGTTGCGTTTAAATCTAAAACAGAAGCTACAGGTATGACGTTGTATAATACTGCGCTTTTAAAATCTATTAATGGTTATGACGAGTTCTATAATGGTTGGGGAAGTGAAGATACAGATGTGCATATGCGTTTGCAAAATGCAGGACATCAAGTCTGTTTTTACACAAAACAACTTTTAATGTTACACCAATGGCATCCTAAAAATTACAGAACCAAGAACGATGTTACACCATTTCATTCTAGCTTAGAACAAGTTAATGCAGCGTATTTAGATTTAGTTTCTGTAATAAAAACAGTAAAAGCAAATACAGTATATAATTGGGGAGTCTATAATCAAGCCCATTACAATGCCCTGGAAACGGTTATAGAGAGTTATACTATTTCTAATAAAATAGGTGAGTTACCTGCATTTATTAATGGCGTATTATTAGTTAAAAGAGATTTAGTAATACAACTTGAAATAATTGTGCATAAAGATTATAAAACAACCAAACAAAAAGCAAAAGCATTGTTAGGTAAAAAAACAATAGCTTTTAAAAGCATGCAATCACTAAATAATAGTTTATTAGAGTGTATTATTAGAAATTTTAGAAATCAAGCCTATCAATACCAGTATAATAGAATTACAAACAGAATATCTTTAACTATTAAACTTTAGGCTATGCGTATTTTAATGGTTTCTATGAATTCTATTCATTTTCAACGTTGGACCAACCAACTTAGGGATTCTGGACATGAAGTTTTTTGGTTTGATATAAGAGATGGAGCAACTGTACCAAGTTTGTCTTGGGTAAAAACATTTCAAGGTTGGAAACAAAAAGTGCCAAATTTTAAAGGAAGACATTTTATAAAAAACAAGTTTCCCAAAATAAATAAAGTTTTAGAAAACGATACTGCAAAAGCATTTGAAAAAGTACTATTAGAAGTGCAGCCAGATGTGGTGCATAGTTTTGTTTTATATATTTCTTGTGCTCCTATTTTAAGTGTTATGAAAAAATATAATACTTTAAAATGGATTTACTCTTCTTGGGGAAGCGACTTGTATTACTTTAAGGACTTACCAGAGTATAGAAAAGACATTGAAGAAGTATTGCCAAGGTTAAATTACCTGTTTACAGATTGTAAACGGGATGTGCAATTAGCAAAAAACTTAGGATTTAAAGGCGAATGTTTAGGGACTTTTCCAGGAGGAGGAGGTTATAATTTTTTAGTTTCTGATAAATATATACAGAAACCAGTTTCACAACGTAATATTATTTTAATAAAAGGATATCAAGGACGTTCAGGAAAAGCCATACAAGTACTAAAAGCCATAGAGGAATTAGCTTTAGAGTTAAAAAAATATAAAATTGTTGTTTTCGGAGCAGATACAGAAGTCGAAACCATGATTAATAGTAGTGAAAAACTCAAGAAATTAAATATAGAAGTGTATCTTAAATCTAATTTTTTATCACACGAATCTATTTTAGAACTTTTTGGTAAATCGCTTTTATATATAGGGAACAGTAATAGCGATGGTTTGCCAAATACGCTTTTAGAAGCAGTAATTCAAGGTGCTTTTCCTATACAATCTAATCCTGGAGGAGCATCGGAAGATATTATTACAAATAATGAAAATGGAATGTTAATTCAAGATTGTAATAACATTAGTGAAATAAAACAACACATAAAAACGACCTTTAACAATTTAGAATTAATAGAAAACGCTTTTAAGATTAATAAAAACAGCATTAAACCTAATTTAGAAATTTCGAAAATTAATAAACTTGTTTTAAAAGCATATCAATCTATACTGTAAATTTAATTATAATGGACCACGTAGATAATCAAGAAGAAATTAAAAATAGTATTGTTAGTTTAGAACACCAGTTTCCAGTAGATAAATGGGAAATACAAGGTGTTAATATTTGGCCTTATGTTAGGATAATTCTATACATGCATTTATTAACACGTGAAAGAGAAACTAAAATTAAGAATGAGAGTTATAATACTAATTTTAAAACATTTTTATCATTTAGAAAACTAAAACTACCTTATCAACTAATAAAAGCATTAATTAATCAAGCCTTCTTTTTTTCTAAATTAAAAAGTAAGAAGATTTTATTTTTTGGATCTCACATTCATCGTGTACAACAAGATGGTCTTTACTTTAATAGGTTTTATGATGCTATAGTAGAAGAATATAAGCTTAAAGAAGACGTTTACATGTTAGAGTATCAGAAGGTTTATGAGAACTCTTATAATGACAAAGCAATAATTAAGTTAGCCGAAAATTTAAAAGATTATAAGTTATTATTAAAATTAAAAAGGAACTCTAAAATAAACTTGGAGCTTATAAAATTAGAGCAATATGATGCTTTTTTAGAGACCTTAAAGAAAAATAATATAAACACAAACCTATTAAGGATAACAAAGGAAGACCTTATTAAATGGGTTGGAAAAGTAAATGCTTTAAAACCTTTTTTTAAATCTTTTTACAAAAAAGCCCAGCCACAAAAAGTAATATTTTTAGGTTACTATGGCTTGGACGATTTATATGCAGCATTAATTACTGCTAATGAAATGAAAATTACTACGGTAGATTTTCAACATGGTCCACAAACAAATGTTCACATGGCATATGCACATTGGAATAAGGTGCCAGAAAAGGGTTTTAATACAATGCCAAGTGCGTTTTGGAATTGGGATAAACCATCTCAAGATAATATTGAAAGTTGGGCAAAAAATACAAAAACAGTTAAAAGTATACTTTTTGGGCAACCCTATATTAACCATTGGTTAAAACAATCTAGAAATATTATAGAAGATAAAAACCTAATCTTCTATAGCATGCAAACCTCTCCTTTAGATTTGTTTACAAAACCTTTAATTGAAGTCATTAAAAACTCCAACTACAAATGGATTTTGCGCATGCATCCAAGAAACAAAACCACTTTAGAGGAGTTCGAAACTTTTTTAAAGCTTAATGGTATTTGGAATAATATAGAAATTCAAGATGCTTTTTCTACACCTTTACCAGAAACTTTAAGCCGAAGCGCTTTACATGTTACTAATTATTCTGGATGTGTAATAGAAGCTAGAATGATGGGAATACCAACAATTATAGTACATCAAATTGGGTTTGAAATGTTCGAAGGTTATTTAGATGGAGAAACGGTTATTCATCTAGACCAAAATGAATTTAATTTTTCAGTTAAATTTCAAACATTAGTAGAAGAACTTATTCAAAGAAAACTCAAAACTAAAATTATAACTATGGCCAATCCTTTAGATTAATATAGTTAATTTCCGATAGTAACAAATTCAAAAACTCATGTTTTTTTTTACCTTTTACCCTATTTTAAGCTGTTTCATCGCTAAAAAACATATTTTAGCAGATATAAGTTATCAAAAATCAATATTTTCTAACTAATGAAAAAGATAGGATTCATTCCATTGCGTAAAGGTTCTAAAGGCATCCCAAATAAGAATAAACGTAAAATGGTTGGTAGGCCATTGTTTACTTGGGTTTTAGGAGAAGCTATATTCTCAGGATTAGACGAAATTATTGTTTTTACAGACGACCAAGACGTTATAGATTTTATTGCTAAGGAGTACCAGTGGACCAATAAAGTTAAAGCACAATTACGTAGCGATGAAAGCGCAAGCGACATTGCGTCTACAGAACTAGCGATGTTAGAATATTGCGATTCTATAAATTATAACTTCGATGTGTTTTGCTTATTACAAGCAACGTCTCCTTTTACAAAAAGAGAAAACATTAATGCGTGTCTAGAGAAGGTAAATGGTGAATACGACTCAGCTTTAACAGTTGTTAATACACATCGTTTTTTATGGAATAACAATGGAGAAGCTATAAATTATAATCCGCATAAACGTCCTAGACGTCAAGATTTCGATGGTTTACTAATTGAGAATGGCGCAGTTTATAGCACAACAAAAGAAGCACTAAAAAAGCATAAAAATAGAATAGGCGAAAAAACAGCCATTGTAAAAATGCCTGAAGATTCTCTATTAGAAATAGATACAGAAACCGATTGGGTTGCAGTAGAACAGTTACTAATAGAGCGCCAAAAAAGAACAAAACAAGCTGCAGAAATCACACATGTTGTTTTAGACGTAGACGGTGTGTTTACAGATGGAACAATAACCTATACCAAAGATGGAGAGCATACTAAAGGCTTTGATATGCGAGATGGTATGGGATTAGAAATTCTAAGACAGTTTAATGTTAAGGTATTGGTAATGACTTCAGAAAACTCTGAATTAGTTGCCAAACGTATGCAGAAACTTAAAATTGAAAATGTGTATTTAGGTGTAAAAGACAAGTACAGTTTACTTCAAAATATAATAAAACAAGATAATTTATCAATTAATAATTTCGCTTACATTGGAGACGATGTAAACGATTTAACAAATATATGTAGTGTAGGTTGGTCTTTAGCGCCAAACAACGCCACAGATATAGTAAAACAACATGCAGATGTTGTGTTGTCTAAACCATCAGGAGCTGGAGCTATTAGAGAGGCTTGCCAGTTTATAATGAATTACAATAAAAGATTTTAAATATATGAATACCTATAAAAAACCATACGTTATTGCTGAGATTGGTTGTAACCATAAAGGCGAAATGGAATTAGCAAAAGAATTAATTAAAGTTGCTAAAATCTTTTGTAACGTAGATGCTGTAAAGTTTCAAAAGCGAAACAATAGAGAGTTGTTAACCGAAAAACAATACAACGATCCGCATCCGAACCCTATAAATTCTTATGGAGATACTTATGGAGCACATAGAGAGTATTTAGAGTTCGATGTTAAGCAACATCAAGAATTAAAAGACTATTGTGAAGAGATTGGTATTACGTACTCAACATCAGTTTGGGATGTAACGTCTGCTAAAGAAATAGCATCACTTAATCCAGAATTTATTAAAATACCATCGGCTTGTAATAATAACGTGGCCATGTTAGAGTGGTTGTGTGAAAACTACAAAGGTGAGCTTCATATTTCTACAGGAATGACAACCAAAGACGAGATAGAAGATTTGGTCAATCTGTTTAAAAAGCACAATAGAAATAAAGACTTAGTACTTTATAATTGTACTTCTGGCTATCCTGTACCATTTAACGATGTGTGTTTATTAGATATCAATTTGTTAATTGATAAGTATAAAGATGAGGTTAAGCATATTGGTTTTTCTGGTCACCATTTAGGTATTGCAATAGATGTAGCGGCTTATACTTTAGGCGCAAATATTATAGAACGTCATTACACAATAGATAGAACCTGGAAAGGTACAGACCATGCAGCCTCTTTAGAGCCTATGGGATTGCGTAAACTCTCTAGAGATTTAAGAGCAGTACATGATGCTTTAGCTTTTAAAAGTCAAGATATTTTACCTATTGAGCAAGTACAACGTGACAAGTTAAAAAACCAAAAAGGATAGTATGTTTTCAAGCCAATCGTTACGATTGTTCTGGTGGAACGAAAAAAAACTACAAGGTAAAACCAAAGAAAATTATGGTGACCTTTTAGGACAGTATTTAGTTGAAAAAATCTCTGGTAAGAAGGCGATTTGGGCTAATCCTTCAAAATTCGCGATTGCCAATTTTTTAAGTCCAATTTATGTCACGATAGGAAGCATATTAACAAATGTGACAACTAATTGTATTGTTTGGGGATCAGGAATTATTTCTAAAGAATATAACATAAAAGAAGCGACTTTTTTAGCAGTACGTGGACCACAAACAAGGCAACATTTAATTAATCAAGGTTATCATGTGCCAGCAGTTTATGGAGATCCAGCGTTATTATTACCAAAGTTTTATAATCCCGAAATTAAAAAAGAATATACGCTAGGTATTGTACCACATTATAAAGATTTCGATTTTATAACCAAAAAATTCGGGAAGAATGAAAAGGTGCTAATTATCGATTTAATGACCAACGATATTGAAGCAACAACAAATCAGTTTTTAAAATGCGAAGCAATTGTGTCGTCATCATTACACGGTGTAATTGTTGCGCACACTTATGGTATTCCTGCTGTATGGCAAAAATTTTCTAACGATGTGTTTGGTGATGATATAAAATATCAAGATTATTTTGAATCTGTAGCAATAGAGCCTTACAGCTCTTCTGTATTAGCAGAGAATAGTACTATAGAAGATTTAAAAACGCTAATAAGCAAAAAGCCAAGCTTACCAAAACAAGAAACAATACAAGCGTTATGTAATGGCTTAATGCAAGTTTGTCCTTTTAAAAAAGAAGAAAAAAATGTCTAAAAAAGTATTCGTTTTTTTTCCAGATGGCGTAGGTTTAAGAAACTTCGCATTCACCGATTTTAAAAATATTGGAGAACAAATGGGTTTCGATATTACATATTGGAACAATACCGTATTTTCATTAAAAGAGAACCTTGGTTTTAAGGAAGTTAAAATAGAAGATCATACCGCTCATAAATTATTACCTGTTTATACAAGAGCAAGAAAACGTGCAGAATTAAATGTGTCGAGAGATAAATTTAACGATGCTGTTTATGCTACTTATAAGTTTCCATTTAGCTGTAAAGGTTTAAAAAACACTTTTAAAACACTGTATACAAAGTGTCTTATCGGTTTGCATTCTTCAGAAAAAGGAGTCGTTAAACTCATAAATAAAATAAATACTTTAGAGCGCTCTACGTCTAAATATAAGTATTGTAAAGCACAATTAGAAGAACATAAGCCAGATATTATATTTTGTACAACACAGCGTTCTACACAGTCTATTAGCGCATTATTAGCAGCTAAAGATTTAGGAATTCCAACAGTAGCTTTTGTGTATTCTTGGGATAATGTGCCAAAAGCCATGCAAGTAGTCGAAACAGATTATTATTTTGTATGGAGTGATTTAATGAAAACGGAAGTGCTTAAATACTATCCTTTTGTAAAAGAGAATCAAGTTATAGTTACAGGAACACCACAGTTCGAGCCGCATTTTAATAATAGTCTAAAGCAATCTCGAGAAGATTTTTTTAAAGATTATAATCTAGATGAAAATAAAAAATATATCTGTTACTCTGGAGACGATGAAACCACATCACCTTTAGATCAATACTACCTTGAAGATTTAGCACTTGCCGTAAGACGTTTAAATGCTAGAGGTGAAAACTTAGGTATAATTTATCGTAAATGTCCTGTCGATTTTACAGATAGATACAATACGGTAATTGAAAACAATAAAGATGTTATTGAAGTTATAGATCCTATTTGGAAGCCTATGGGTAACCAATGGAATCAAGTATTACCTGCAAAAGAAGATTTTAAACTATTATATAATGTTTGCGAACATAGCGAGTTTGTAACCAATGTATGTTCATCAACAGTTTTCGATTTTGTAGCACATAAAAAACCCTGTATTTATTATAATTACGAGCAGCCACAACTTGAAAAGGGTATTAGAGATATTGGTCAGAATTATAAATATGTTCATTTTAGATCTATGCCAAGCCAAGAATCTGCTGTGTTTTGTACAGATAAAAAAGATTTAGAACAAATAGTTAAAAATATTTTAGATGGTAAAACATCTAACGTAACCCAAGGTTTAAAATGGTTTGAAATTGTAGCAGGAAAAGAGCCTACAAGAGCCTCTGTTAAAATATGGGAATCAATAGACTCTATTTTAAAACATTAAAAAGTAAATAATTTAGATGCTTTTTAACTCCTTAGATTTCGCCATATTTTTACCAATAGTATTTATGCTTTATTGGTTTGTAGCTAACAAAAACTACAAGTATCAAAATATAGTACTATTAATAGCAAGCTATATTTTTTATGGTTTCTGGGATTGGCGTTTTTTACTACTTATAGTTTTTAGTACAGTTTTAGATTATTTTTTAGGGCTAGAACTTTTTAAAGAAATAAATCAAAAAAAAAGAAAAGCACTTCTTTTAACTAGTGTTTTTGTAAATCTAGGCTTTTTAGGTTTTTTTAAATACTATAACTTTTTTATTGATAATTTTATTGCAGCATTTTCATTTTTTGGACAAGACATAAAGCCTAATTCGTTAAATATTATTCTTCCCGTTGGTATAAGTTTTTACACATTTCAAACATTAAGTTATACAATAGATGTGTATAGAAAACAGCTAGAGCCAACTAAAGACTTTATTGCATTCTCAGTTTTTGTAAGTTTCTTTCCGCAATTAGTAGCTGGTCCAATTGAAAGAGCGAAACAGTTACTGCCTCAGTTTTATGTAAAAAAATCATTTAATTATTTAAAAGCTAAAGAAGGATTACATCTTATAATCTGGGGATTATTTAAAAAAATAGTGATTGCAGATTCCTGTGCAATTTATGTCAACGAGATTTTTTCAAAATATGAAACAATGAATTCTTTAAGCTTATTATTGGGAGCTATATATTTTGCGTTTCAAATATATGGTGACTTTAGTGGGTATTCGGATATTGCAATTGGTACCTCAAAATTATTTGGTGTAGATTTAATGAAAAACTTTAAATATCCATATTTTTCAAGAGACATTGCAGAGTTTTGGAGGAGATGGCATATCTCTTTATCTACATGGTTTAGAGATTATGTATATATTCCTTTAGGTGGCAGTAAAGGCTCTAAATGGTTAAAAATTAGAAACGTTTTTATTATTTTTCTAATAAGTGGGTTTTGGCATGGAGCTAACTGGACCTTTTTAGTTTGGGGAGCATTAAACGCCATTTATTTTTTACCATTGTTATTAACCAATAGAAACAGAAAACATTTAGGGGATATAGAAAGCGAAAGGTTATTGCCAAGTTTTAAAGATTTTATGTCAATGTTAATAACCTTTTCTTTAACAACTTTAGGATGGATATTTTTTAGAGCAAATACAATTACTGATGCTTTTGTGTATATTAAAAAATTATTTGCATTCAATTTTAAAGGAGGTTTGCAATATCTATCTATAGAGCGTTATGCTCCAGAATTAATGCTTTTAATAATAGGTTTTGTTATTCTGGAATGGTTTATTAAAAAAGAAGAGCATCCGTTTTTTGGTAAGTTTATAACTACTAAAATAGTTTTAGTGTTTTTAGGTATAATTTTACTTGGAAATTTTTCTAACGTAAGTGACTTTATTTATTTTCAATTTTAATTTAAGTTTTGAAGAGATTTATAAAATACAGTGTATCAATTATTTTTCTGCTTATTACATTATTGTATATAAGTGATTTTGTCTATACATATATTTTTCAAAATACTAATCCTAGAAACAAGTTGCAATACATTCTAAATGTAGAAAATCAAAATTATGATATTGTTTTTTTAGGGTCTTCAAGAGTTGCTAATCATGTCGATACAAAGCTTTTTGATAGCCTTTCCAGTAAAAAAACAATTAATTTAGGTGTTCTAGGAGCAAGTTTAAATGATAATTTTTTGGAACTAAAATTATTAATAACATCTAATAAAATAAAAAACCTAGTATTTCAAGTTGATAGTAATTTTGAAATGACTAACTCAACCACAATGGTCTCAGCACAAGCAGTACCTTTTATTAGGAATAATATTGTGAAAAAACATATAAAAGAGAATCTAAGTAATTTTAATAAAATGTATTATTTGCCATTTTATAGGTATGCAATAAATGGACATAAAATGGGAATAAGAGAAAGTTTTTTCTCTTTAGTAAACAAAAAACCAAGAGTTAATCCTGAAATTGGATACAATCCTAAATATGGAAATTACCCTAAACAAACCGCTAGTTTACCGTCTGAAATATCGAAAAGT
Organism: uncultured Lacinutrix sp.; assembly: GCF_947500605.1. Lineage (GTDB taxonomy): Bacteria > Bacteroidota > Bacteroidia > Flavobacteriales > Flavobacteriaceae > Lacinutrix. The sequence goes on from NZ_CANMSJ010000005.1 coordinate 140,699, forward strand.
AATCCAGTGCTAGATAACATTGTGAATCTATGTAAAAAGCATAATATCAATCTTATTTTATTTGTAGCACCTTACAGTAGTAAAATGAAAAATATAGAATATATTGATAAATTAAACCAAAAACTACCTAATTTGTTAGATATGTCTCGAGGTTATGAGGATAAGCTGTTTTACAATTATGGACATCTAAACCACAATGGAGCTCAAGTTTTTACAAAAGATCTGTATGTAAAAATTAAAGATAAATTAATACAATAAACTGCTATGCATATAGGCTTAATAACATCCGAATATCCTCACTCTAAAGTTTTACATGCTGCTGGAATAGCAACTAGTATTAAAAACTTGGCAGTAGCCTTGGTAGCAAAAGAAGTAGACGTAACTGTATTTGTATATCATCAAAATGAAGATGCTATAATAGAGGATCAAGGTGTTGTTATTCATTTAATAAAAAAGAAAACGTATTCCTTTTTAACTTGGTATAAATACCGAAAACACATTCAGCATTATGTAAACAAAGTGGTGAAAGAAAAACATATAAATTTACTTGAAGCACCAGATTGGACAGGAATTACAGCATTTATGAACTTTAAAGTGCCTTTGGTTATACGTTTTCATGGTAGTGATGCGTATTTCTGTAAATTAGATAATAGAAAACAAAAGTTTAAAAACTTTGTGTTCGAAAAACTGGCATTACAAAAAGCATCGGCATTTATTGCGCCAACAACTTATGCAGGTGTAGAAACCCAAAAGATTTTTGGTTTAGATAAAAAGAAAATAAAAACCATACATTATGGCTTGCAATTAAATCACTTTGTAAATGAAACTCCCAAACAATATAATGCAAATACAATCCTTTATATTGGAACAATTATTAGAAAAAAAGGTGTTTTAGAATTGGCTCAAATTTTTAATACAGTTATAGAAACTAATCCAGAGGCAAAACTAGTGCTTATAGGAGGAGATGCTCCAGATATTAAAACTGGAAGCACGTCCACATATGCGTTAATGGAAAATTTGTTTACTGAAAAAGCAAAACAAAGTGTCAATTATTTGGGTAAAATACCATATGCTGAGGTGAAAACACAAATTGAAAAAGCACAAGTTTGTATTTTTCCATCTTTTGCTGAAACCTTAGGCATGGTTACTATAGAATCTATGGCGCTCCAAAAACCTGTAGTAAATACAAGTATTGGTTGGGCTCAAGAGTTAATAGACGATGGTGTAAATGGTTATTTAGTACATCCAACACATCTAGCTTTATATGCAGAAAAAATATGCTCATTATTAAACAATACAGAATTGTGTAGCACTATTGGTAAAGCGGCAAGACTAAAAGTAGAAAGCACCTTTGATATTGGGAAGCAAGCCAATAAGAATATCGAATATTATTCTCATGTTATTAATAACGCTTAATGATTGTTTTAGTACATAATTTTAAAATAGTAACCTCCATTTTAGATGAAGCGCTTCAGCCTATAGAAGTTACTGTTTTAAATAAAACAATATCAGAAACCTTAAAAAATATAGCATCACAATATCCCGAAATATTAGTAGTTTGGTGTCATGAGACATTAATTAAGGACTTAAATATAGAGGCGTTTTCTAAGGTGTTTCATCATAAGCGCATATTAGCTTTTTATAACCCCAAAGCACAAGACTATTTGCCAAAACAAATTGGTTATGTAGAGCGTTCTTTTTATTTAAAAATAAATAAGAATGTAACATTTCCTACCTGGATGGCTAGCAGTTTAGTAGGTGGAATTAATACCGTTGTGTTAAATACACTAAAACCGCGTTTAAATTATAATGTATCTTTCGATTATTTTTTAATAGCATTAGCTAAACGTGCAATGATAGAAGGCTTGTTTTGTTATTCTGAACCGCGTTTAATTAAAAACAATACGTTTTTACAAATTGAAATGCCTAAAGCGACAAAACAAGAGCTTTTTAAATTTGTAAAACAGCATTATAAATGGGTATGGATTGTTTTCTTAACTTGTAGTTATGCTATTTACGAAAGGAAAACTTCAATTTTTAGTTTGTTTAGAAGTCTTTTTTACAAACAGCTAAATCAAGAATTAGATTTAGAAACTATAGACATAAAATCTTCAAGACAACAAATAGAACACAAGACAATAGATGTTATTATTCCTACCATAGGAAGAAAGCAACACTTATACGATGTTTTAAAAGATTTAGTTAAGCAAACACATTTGCCTAAAAATGTGATTATCGTGGAACAGAATACTCAACAAAATTCAGTTTCAGAATTAGATTATCTAACTACCCAAAATTGGCCATTTAGTATAAAACATGAGTTTACGCACCAACCAGGTGTTTGTAATGCTAGAAATATAGCATTGTCTAAAGTAGAAAGTGAATGGGCATTTTTAGCAGATGATGATATACGATTTGATGCTGATTTTTTTACAACGTCTTTAAGTATTATTAAAAAAAATGGGTTATCTGTTTTAAATTACTTGTGTTTACAACCACATCAAAAACAAAGTTTTTTTAAAATGCACCAAACCACTATTTTTGGTTCTGGTTCTAGCCTAGTAAAATCTAGTGCATTAAAAGAATTGAAATTTAATAAGGCTTACGAGTTTGGTTTTGGCGAAGATTCAGAATTTGGAATGCAATTAAGAAACAAAGGAGAAGATGTTATTTTTATTCCAAATCTTAAAATAACACATTTAAAAGCACCAATTGGTGGGTATAGAACAAAAATAAAACAACTTTGGGAAGCAGAAAATATTCAGCCAAAACCATCACCTACAGTACAGTTGTTATATCAAACGTATTATACAAAACAACAATTACAAGGTTATAAATTATTGTTATTTTTAAAACAGTTTAAAGCGTTAGGGTATAAAAACCCGATAAAATTTAGAAAACAATTTCCAAAACAATGGAACCAAAGTGTTTTATGGAGTAACAAGATAAAGCAGAACAGTAATGCTTAAAATATACACAGATAGACAATTTTTAATAGAAACACACCGTAGAGAAGTGTTTCCGTTATTGTTTGATATCAATTTTTTAACGCCTAATAAATTAAGCGAGTATTTTACAATTGTGGATATTATTACTGCTTCAGATGTTGTTATACTTCCTATTAATTATACCTCTTTTTTAAAATACAAACCAGCTTTTAATAATTTAATAAAGCAAGCAAAGGAACATAATAAACCTTTATGGGTTTATACATCTGGTGATTATGGTTTTACTAATTATATTTCGAATAGCTACACGTTTAGACTAGGTGGTTTTAAAAGTAAATTAAATAAAAACAATTTTATTATGCCATCGTTTATTAACGATCCTTACTTAGTATTAGAGCAAGATTTTTCAGTATTAAAAAAACTACCACAACCAAGTATTGGTTTTGTTGGTCATGCACAATCAGGAATATTGAAGTATTGTAAAGAATGGATTAACCACGTTAAAGGAGCTGTAAAAAGAATTTTTAAAAATCAATTAGTAGACAAGCAGGCCTTTTACCCATCAAGTATAAAACGAGCTAATTATTTGTCTCTATTATCAAAAGATATACGATTAAATTCAAACTTTATTCTTAGAAATAATTATAGAGCAGGAATACAAACAGAAATAGATAAACAAAAAACAACTCAAGAGTTTTATAATAATATTTGTAATAATGCCTATACTTTTTGTAGTCGAGGTGTTGGTAATTTTTCGGTTCGTTTTTATGAAACATTGGCTATGGGACGCATTCCTGTGTTATTAAATACAGATTGTAAGCTACCTTTGGAAGATACTATAGATTGGAAGCAACATTGTGTAATAATTGAAGAGAATGAAGTGTCTAAAATGGTAGAAAAGATATTAGAATTTCATAATTCTAAAAATGAAGATCAGTTTTTAGAGCTTCAACGTAATAATAGATTATTGTGGAAAAGCAAGCTATTACGCGACCAGTATTTTATAGCGATTCATGATATGTTTATCAATAAAAAGAAATCTCATGCCTAAACAATTTACTCTTATTGTTTGTACGTATATGCGTTCGCAACCATTGTTAACGTTGCTGGAATCTGTAAGAAGTCAATCCTTATACCCAACCGAGATTTTAATTATCGATGGTTCTACAGATACTAAAACAGAAACAGTTTTGTCTGAAAATAAATTTGATAACCTAAACTATTTTAAAGTTGATGCTGCTAATCGAGGGTTAACGAAGCAACGTAATTTTGGGTTAGAATTAATTGATGATGCTTCAGATGTAGTTTGTTTTTTAGATGACGATACTAAGCTTACTGATAATTATTTTGAAGAACTTATAAAAACGTATGTAGATTATAGTGATATAACTGGAGTGGGAGGATTAGCTATTAATGAAAATAGATGGGAAACTAAAATTGATGGAAAAAAATACTCTAAATTGAAGTACTACGAGATAGATGGATATATTATTAAAGAAAGTCAACGAAATATTGTTAGAAAATTATTAGGATTACAATCTAACAGACCACCAATGGTAATGCCTGATTTTTCCAATGGATTGTCTTATGGTTATCCTTTTAATTCTAAAGTTTATGATGTTGACTTATTAATAGGTATGAGTTTTTCTTTTCGTAGAATCGTTTTTGAAGCTATTAAGTTTTCTACTTTTTTTGAAGGTTATGGACTATACGAAGATGCCGATTATTGTTTAAGAGCTTTAAAATTTGGTAAAAATGTAATCAATACAAATGTACAGTTATATCATTATCATGATGGCTCTGGACGACCAAATCAATACAGTTATGGTAAAATGGTGGTTAGAAATGGTTGGTATGTTTGGCGTGTTAAGTATGCTAATCCTACATTTAAAGCTAGTTTTAAATGGCATGCCACAGCATTTTTATTAACTTGTATTCGGTTTACAAATGTTATAACTACTAATGAACGAAAAGAAGCGCTAACCGAATCCATTGGGCGTACTATTGGATGGTTTTCTCTTATCTTTAACAAACCTAAAGAAGTATAACTGTTTTGAGTTTAAAATCCGATTTTATAAAATATAAAAAGTATAGTGGTAATAAATCTTCATTGATTTTGCTATGCACTCAGCAAGGCTTATGGGCTTTAATAGTGTATAGAATTTCAAATAAAATATATAAGAGTTCTCTTTTAAAACCTTTTAAAATAATTTTATTAGGGTTTGCAGTAATCAATCAAAAATGGATTGAAATCATTACTGGTATCAGTATTCCATATGCTGTAGATATTGGAGAGCGTTTTTATATCGGACATTTCGGAAACATTATTATTAATTCGAAAGTAAAAATTGGAGATAATTGTAATATTTCTCAAGGCGTGACCATTGGTATAAGCGGAAGAGGAGAAAAACGAGGTGTTCCAACCATTGGAAATAATGTTTATATAGGTGTTAATGCGGTCATTGTTGGACCAATAATAATAGGTGATAATTGTGTTATTGCAGCTAATTCTTTAGTTACTAAATCTATAGAAGATAATGCGGTAATAGTAGGTGTTCCTGGTGAAATTATTAATTACAATAGCTCTAAAGACTATATATAATGAAGTTTTTAGTTGTAACAAATGCTCCAACATTACAAGAAGATAATTGTTATAAGGCTTATGCTCCTTACGTTAGAGAAATGGATATTTGGGGTGATTATGTTGAGGATTTTAAAATAATTTCTCCAACGAAATACAATGAACCATTATTAACAATATCTTTTAAAAAACAACCAATTGTTGATTCTATTCCTAACTTAAATTTTTCGAGTATACTTTCTACGTTCATCAGTTTTATTTTAACACCAGTAATAATATTCAAACTATTTAGAGGAATGTTATGGGCAGACCACATTCATTTAAGATGTCCTGGGAATATAGGGTTATTGGGGTGTTTTGTACAATTATTTTTTCCTAAGAAAACAAAAACAGCAAAATATGCAGGTAATTGGGATCCTAATGCAAAGCAGCCGTTGAGTTATAAACTTCAAAAATGGATATTAAGTGATACAAATTTAACTAAAAATATACAAGTTTTGGTTTATGGTGATTGGGTCAATCAAACCAAAAATATTAAGCCATTTTTTACAGCTACCTATAGAAGTTCAGAAATAGAAACTGTGCCAGATCGTGCTTATAACAAAACTTTAAAATTTGTTTTTATAGGAAGTCTGGTTGTTGGTAAAAGACCATTATTAGCAATTAAAATAATAGAACAGTTAAAAATAAAAGGATATAATATAAGTTTAGAGTTGTTTGGAGATGGTGTTTTAAAGGAGAAACTTATTCAATATGTTCTAGATAAGAATTTAAGTGATACTATTATTATTTATGGTAATCAACCCAAAGAAGCTATTAAAAAGGCTTTAAAAGTGGCGCATTTTTCAATATTACCATCTAAGTCCGAAGGTTGGCCAAAAGCCATTGCAGAAGCTATGTTTTTTGGATGCATACCTGTAGTTACTAAAATTTCTTGTGTGCCCTATATGTTAGATTATGGGAATCGAGGTGTTTTAATACCATCTGAATTAGAAAGTGCTACAAATAAGTTAATAAAAGCGATAGAAAATAAAGCGCAATTAAAGTTACAATCTAAAGCTGCTTTAAAATGGTCTCAGCACTATACTTTAGATTTGTTTGAGAACGAAATATTAAAATTATTAAAGCATTAAAATGAGAGTTTTACAACTAATAGATTCTTTACAAACTGGAGGAGCAGAGCGTGTAGCAGTTAATATAGCTAATGCCTTAACCTCTAATATAGAAACTTCTTATTTATGTGCAACTCGCGAAGAAGGTTTATTAAAAGAAAGTATTGATACTCGCGTTAATTATTTGTTTTTAAATAAAAAGAAGACGATTGAATTTAAGGCAATTAAAAATCTAAACAGTTTTGTTAAACACAATAAAATTAATGTTATCCATGCACATTCTACCTCGTTTTTTTTAGCAACAATTATTAAAATTTTAAATAAGAATGTTAAGATTGTTTGGCATGATCATTATGGAAATAGTACTTTTTTAGAAGCGCGATCTTATAAAATGCTAAAAAAATGTTCTAAGTATTTTTCTGTTATTTACAGCGTAAATAAAGAGTTAGAAGTATGGGCAAGAGAGACATTAAATAGTACAAAGGTGAGTTACCTTCCTAATTTTGCCGTAATAAATATAATTGAAGGTCGAACAACATTAAAAGGGAAAGAAAATAAACGTATTATTCATTTAGCTAATTTACGAGAGCAAAAAGATCATTTTACTTTGCTTAAAGCTTTTAAAGGTATTGTTAGTCAGTTTCCAGAATGGACTTTACATTGTGTAGGTAAAGATTTTGAAGATGATTATTCTAAAGCATTTAAACAAGAAATAAAGACCTTGAGATTAGAAGAAAATGTTTTTGTTTATGGAAGTAAACCAGATATTACTCACATATTAAATCAAGCAGAAATTGCTGTGCTTTCTTCTAAGTCGGAAGGTTTGCCAATTGCTTTATTAGAATATGGTTTAGCAAGTTTGCCAACAATTGCAACTAATGTAGGGAATTGTAATTTGGTGATTGCTAATGAAACTTTAGGGCAATTAGTTCCTTCTATTAATGCTTTAGCGCTTTCTCAAGCTATAATAAATTATATTAGCGATATGGAGAATGCTAGAATAAAAGGAGCGAATTTTAAAACACATGTTCAAGCTAATTTTTCTGCAAATTCAGTTGCTAAAACACTAGTTGAAGATTATAAGCGTATTTTAGAATAAATGACAAAAACTGAGCACATAAATAAGCAATGTAAATTACTGTTTAAACCGTTATACGTAAGGTTAGCAGTTTTAGCAATGATTATCTCTTATTTTTATAATTTACCTGTTGTAAAGTATAGTGTTAAAGGTGATAATGAATTAAGATTGTTTGATTTAGCAGGGTTCGTTATACTCTTTGTCTTGTACAATAATAGTGGGTTTGTATTATATTATATAAGAGCGAAAACTTACCTAAAAACATTCAATACTTTTGTAATGTGGTGTGGTTTTACATTAATATTTACAGCATTGTTTAGTGTGTTTATGGGAAGGCCTTTATGGTTTATTAAATCAGTATTATATTATTATCACATGGTAGTATTCTTTTATACAGGCGTTTTTGTTGCCATGTATTTAAGAGAACGAAGTAATTATAAAGTTGTAGCGAGTATTGTTTTAATATTATCGATTGTAGAGGCCGTTGTAGTCTTTCTTCAGTATTCTGGTTATATTCCTTTTCTATGGAATAGTGTTTATGAGGCAGCTTATGGAGGTTTTTTATCGGGTGCTTTAGGGCCCAATAAAATCTGTTTAGGTATGACTATGTTTATATCATTTGTTTTTTCAGTTGGTCTATTTCTTCAGAAGCAGTTAAAAGTCAATAAAATTTTGATTATAGCTAGTTTATTAACAAGTTTAGCTACAATTGGTATTTCTGGCTCGCGTACTACTTATCTAGCATTGCTAATCTTTGCTTGTTATATTTTTGTTATGAAAACAAGGAAGTTTTTAGCGTTATCTGTAGTGTTATCTTTAGCTATAATAGTAGCTTTCTTTTTTAATTTAGAATTTATTGAAACTATAAGTAATACAATAGAAGGGAGAGTTATTAATAAAGTTTCTAGCCCAGATGCTTTTAAGGCTCAAAATATAGATGTTGGTCAGTTGTATGAAGATTTAGGAGCAGGAAGGGATAAAATTGTAGTTATGTATCTAAAATATATAGCCAATAATCCTTATGTAATACCCATTGGAATAGGTGTTAATAATAGGCTTTTGGTTACTTCATCAGCTCATAATATTTATTTAAGTTTAATAAACGAAGTTGGTTTAGTAGGATTATATTTTTATTTAAAATGGCTTACTTCTTTTTTATATCTTAAATTTGGAAAGGTAAGCTCTCTTAAATTGGCGCTTAGCGGTATGGTGTTCGCTATGTTGGTAACACTTTATTTTGGAGAACATTTATATCTTTATCGCTCTGTATTTACCATTTTAGGGTATTTTATTTTAGTAACCATATTATTAATCGCACCACGATATTATTTTACCAATGCAAAACCTAAATAAAGTAGCCGTTGTAATTCCTTACTATAATGCCTCTAAGCATATAGTGAAGGTGCTGAGTAAGTTGCCAAATATAGTATGCAAAGTATATGTTGTTGATGATTGTAGTTTAGAGGCACTCCCAAAAGAAGCATTGTCTGCATTCTCGAATGTGGAGTATATAAAACATGAAAAAAATCTAGGTGTTGGAGGAGCTACCAAAACAGGTTTTGCAAAAGCCATAGAAGACAATATAGATATTGTTGTTAAAGTTGATGCAGACGACCAAATGGATACTAGTTACATAAAAGATCTTATTGCTCCTTTAGTAAATGGAAAAGCCAGCTATGCAAAAGGTAATCGTTTTAGAGACTTTAAGGCGCTAAAAAAAATGCCTTTTACAAGAAAAATAGGTAATCTAGGCTTGTCTTTCCTTACAAAAGCAGCTACAGGTTATTGGAATAATTTCGATCCAACTAATGGTTTTTTTGCAATTAAAACAGAAACATTAAAGCGTTTAGATTTCGACGAAATTTCTAATAGATATTACTTTGAAACATCATTAATTTCTCAGCTATATTTTCAAGATGCAGTTATTAAAGATGTAGCAATGCCAGCAATTTATGCAGATGAGAAGTCGAGTATGAGTGTTTGGAAAATGCCTTTCGTGTTTTTCCCAAAATTGATAAAAACCTTTATTAATAGACTGTTTAAAGCGTATTTTGTTTACGATTTTAATATTTCGTCTATCTATATTTTGATAGGAACTCCTTTGTTTTTATTCGGGCTTATATACGGTATTTATAATTGGTGGTTTTATTCTAGTCAAGCCGTTTTTGCTCCAACAGGAACCATTATGTTAGTGACTTTAACTATTATTGTTGGCTTTCAATTATTACTACAAGCAGTGCACTACGATATTACTAAAGCACCAAAAGTAAATTAAATGCTGAAATCTAAAAATAATCGTTTTTATTTAATTTTTGTAATACACCTTATTATTGCTCTAGGTTTTTATATTGAGAATTTAAATGCAAATTACAGTAGTTTGTCTTCCGATCTTCAAAATATTATACCTGTTGCGCAGAAGTTTGATAATCCAGAATTGTTTAAAAAGGATCTTTATGTAAATGATATAAATAATGTAAAATATTACACACCATTTTTTGTGCAACCACTTCGATTTATAGCTAAATTCACTAATGGAGACTATGTACAAGTAATAAATATATTAAACACTATTTGTCATTTATTATTTGGTATTCTATGGTTCTATTTAATCTATAGGTTTATTCCAGATTTTTGGATTGCTTTAATAGTATCTTTTGTAATACGAGGTATTGTTTGGTTGCCAGGATTAGAAATTTGGGGCATTGCAGACCTTTGGGCAATGATGCCAAGAACACTATATATTACTTTGTTTCCAATTCCTTTTTTAGTTATAAACCTCCGTTTAAATAGACTTGTAATATCTGGTTTCTTGATTGGATTAATTTTTAATTTTCATCCTATTACAGGATTAGGAGGTATTCTGCTTTATGTGTCATTTATTATTTTAATGCTCTTTTTTTATAAAATAAAGGATCTTTTAAATACAAAAAATATTTTGATAATTGTTATAGCTATAGCTATCGGTATGCTTCCTTTTATCATTACCTATTTCGGAAAAACATCAAGTACTGTTGTCTATAATATGGATGCATTTCTAGAAGCTTTTAATACTAGAATACCAAGGCTCTTTTTTGAACCACTAACTTTTTTGAAACATTGGCTAACTTTTAAAACGTTATTCTATGTTATTCCTATCGTTTTATATTATTTGGTAACGATAAAAAATAAAAGAGAAAACACTCAAGCAAGGTTAATTATTATTTTAACACTAATTTTAATTGTTTTACCCTCTGTGAGTGTTTATGTAGAACAAGCTATTAATAATTTGTTTAATTTAAATTTTAGATTATCATTTCAGCTTATACGTAGTCAAAAAGTAGCAATAATTCCGTCATTTTTTGCGATAGCGTTTTTACTTAATCATTTTAAGAAAAAAATCGAGAACAAATGTTTTTTACCAGTGTTAGCTTCAGTTTACTTTGTGATATTAATAGTGTGTAAACTAGAAGTTTTTAACTCTGTACCTTTTGTTGGTGATGATTTATCAAGGTATGTTTTACCAAATAACTTAAGTTTAGGTAGTAATTATAAAGCGGAAAAAAAAGATTCAGATAAAATGGCTGAGTATATTTCTGTTAATACAGATCAAGAAGCTGTTCTATTTGGAAGTCATGTATATAGAGCTGCTACAAAGCGATCTGTTGTTTTAGACCCAAAAGGCGCTTCTATGTTAATAGAAGGTAATCCTTCAAGATTTATACAGTGGAGAAAAGATCAAAAGCGAGTAGGAGAAGCAAAATCTATAAAAGATATTATTGCTATTTTGAAATCATTAGAGGTGAATTATATTGTTAGTAGAAATGAAAATTATGCTATAGAATTGACAGCTATACACACAGAAGGAAATATTTCACTCTACAAGATCCAATGAAAAACATCCTCTACATAGGAAATAAATTATCTTCTAAAGGTAAAACAGCAACAACTATAGACACACTTAGTAGTGCTTTAGCTACTGAAGGTTATTGTGTAAAATCTGTATCCAGTAAAAAAAATAAGTTTTTACGATTGTTAGATATGCTGTTGTCTATTATTAAAAATAAAACTTGGGCAGACTATATTTTAATAGATACTTACAGTACTCAAAACTTCTATTTTGCTTATTTAAGTAGCCAATTGTGTCGCGTTTTTAGTTTAAAATATATTCCCATTTTACATGGAGGAAACTTACCTAATCGTCTTAAAAGCAGCCCTAAATTAAGTAAAGCAGTTTTTAATAATGCGTATATAAATGTATCTCCCTCAGCGTATTTAAAATCTAATTTTGAAAGTTTAGGATATCAAAATATTACCATAATTCCAAATGCTATAGAACTAGAGCACTATACTTTTAAAAGCAGAACAATAGAAACTATTAGATTACTTTGGGTACGCTCATTTTCTGAAATATACAATCCCAAATTAGCAGTTTCTATCTTAAAAACACTTCAAGATAAAGGTTTCGAGACTAGTTTAACAATGGTTGGTCCAGATAACGATGGTAGTTTAGAGGAGACAAAAATCTTTGCGAAATCTTTAAAAGTAGATGTTAGTTTTACTGGAAAACTCTCTAAAAAAGAATGGATTACGCTTTCTAAAGATTATAACATTTTTATAAATACTACCAATTTCGATAATATGCCAGTAAGTATAATAGAAGCTATGGCTTTGGGTTTACCGGTAATATCTACAAATGTAGGAGGTATGCCTTTTTTAATAGCGCATAATGTAGATGGTGTTTTGGTGCCTCCTAACAATGTAGATGCTTTTACTACAGCAATTTTAAAGTTAAAAAATAATGAGAATTTAAAAAACAACTTAGTTAAGCAAGCAAGGAAAAAAACGGAAGACTATAGTTGGCAAATAGTTAAAGAGAAATGGAAGTCTATTTTACAATAAATATTGTAAACCTCGTATTACTTATTATCTTTACGCAAAACCACGTTAACTAACCAATGAATAAGCAGTCTAATATTCATTTTGAAATATCTGAAAGGAAAGTCTTGCTACGACTTTTTGATGTTCTATTTGTTGGTGTTACTTTATATTTATTTAGCTCTTTTACCGCATTCGATTATTTTACTATTGATGACACACATTGGAGATGGCTACTTGTTTTAGCTCTTTATATTATGGGTTTCGGAACCGTTTTCGAGCTTTACGATTTAAAAAAATCTAGTAAAATAGAAAGTGTTACAAGTGCCATATTACTTACAACTTCTGTAACTGTTCTTGTTTACCTTCTAACGCCTTATTACACGCCGGTATTACCCGAAAATCGTATTCAAATCCTTTATTTTTATTTAGCGATATTGTTACCGTTAATAATCTGGAGATTGGCCTATATTACCTTTATAGCTTCTCCAAGATTTTATAAAAGAGCATTGTTGGTTGGTGAGATTTCTAGTATTCAGGCTATAGTTTTATCTTTAAAATTAGCAGATCCCAATTATCAAATTATAGGATTTATTAATTGTGAAGAGGAAAAAGAAGATCAAATTAAATTTAACGGAATAACAGAATTTAAAGCAAACGACATTCATGAAATTATAGAAGAAGAAAACATCTCGGAAATTGTTGTTGCAAGTTATAATTCTGAAACTATTTCTTCTTCTTTATACGTAGATTTAATAACGTTTTTAGAACGTGGTTATCCTATTAGAGAGTATAGTCAGGTATACGAAGACATGTCTTACCGAGTGCCTGTGCAGTTTATAGGTAAAGATTTTTATAAGTATTTTCCATTCAGTCGTAACAATAAAAATAAACTCTATCTCGCTTACAGACGTACTTTTGACTTAATATTATCTGCCTTCGGGATTTTATGCTCTATTTTAATACTGCCATTTATCTTAATAGGTAATAGTATTGGTAATCGCGGACCTTTACTATATTCTCAAGAGCGAATAGGTAAAAATGGTAAGCCGTTTAAAATTTATAAATTTAGAAGCATGGTAATTAATGCCGAGTCTGGAGGCGCTGTTTGGGCGAAAAAAAATGATTCGCGAGTAACTGCTTTTGGACGTTTTTTAAGAAGCACTCGTTTAGATGAATTGCCTCAGTTAATAAATATAATTAAAGGAGACATGAGTATTATTGGACCAAGACCAGAGCGTCCAATATTTGTAAATGAATTAGCATCGGTAATACCGTTTTATCATACAAGGCATATTGTAAAACCTGGATTAACCGGTTGGGCGCAAGTAAAAGCACGTTATGGTTCTAGTGTTGATGATAGTTTGGTAAAACTAGAATACGATTTATACTATATTAAACATCGTGGATTTTTACTAGATTTTAATATTATAGTCAAGACTCTAAGTACTGTTATCTTTTTAAGAGGACAGTAGTTTTATTCTAATCACTTTCTTAGCAGCCTTCAATAAATCTAAAAACTAAATTAGTAAATAATGTTATTTTTTTCTTCGGGAGTAGCCATTTTTCAAAATCAGATAAACTTAAAAAAGAGTTAGAAAGTATAACTGCTTTTAAACTTTGCGTCCTAAAAAACGTATTAAATAAATATACCTTACAGCCAATGCAATTAGTAAAGGTATAAGCGCGTAAGCATAAACCTGAACGCCAATAAACCAATGCATAGTCATTAAACAAAGCATAATAACAAGAAACTTTAAATAACTAACAAACCAACGCTTAGGAGCACTTTTAGAGACTTGAAATAAAGCTATTAAGCTAATTGGGCATGCCCATAGTAAGTTGTAATTGTAAGCAGTTGCAGTATGGTCTGTAGCAAACCAAAGTAGTAGTAATAGTAAGCCAATAATACCAGTTGTTGTAAAAAGTATTACATCTAACCATTTAGAACGTTTAGCGTTTTTACTATCCTTAAAAGTGATAAATAAAATACCTAAACTTAGAAGTGAAAGAATAACTATAGGACTCGTAAAAAAACTATCTTTTTTAAATTCACCTTCTTGGGCGTAAAGTATTTTAGATGTTTTTACAATGGGTTTATTGGTGTTTTTAAAAGAAGCTTCTTCAAAAAACTGAAAGATGTTTTCTGGTAAAAACATATATTCTCTTGGGCTTGCTGTTCTATCTATAACAGAACCTAAGGCAATATCAATACCAAAGCTTCCCCAAGAATTCCAATATAAATTGTTTTGTATAAGCTCTCTAAAGGTTTCGTTTTTATAAACTTTAGGAGTCTTGTATTCTATGTTTCCATTTAAAACCGTTTCAGAGACATCACGCATTTTAGTAGCACAGTTGTCGTAGAAAAAATCGTAAAGATATGGTCTGTTTTCAGGCTTGTAATTATTACCTAAGTAATTTAAAAGTGTTTCTTTTTGGGCTTCGTTTAAATTAAGAACTTGTTCTTTTATCGTTCTATTTTGTTTTTTGTAATACGCGATAATATCTCGCGTATTAGCAGCTCCCATTAAATATTTTAATTTTCCTTTAGCGAAATTGGTATAGAAATTTGGATCTTCAAAATTATATCTTCCGTAGTCGTAAATAGCATCTAGGTATTCATTTTGTACTCTAAAACCATTGTGTCCAAAGCTATCGTTTAATAAATTTCCTGGCCCAATAGTAATAATGCTTATTTCAGTATTATCTGTAAGTTGTGGGACTTGAGAAAACGAAAAAAAGAAAGAAAGTAGGAGTGAAGTGAGTAAAAAATTCTTCATATTTAATGTTATCTAAAAGCGCTAAAGTCTAATTTTAATGAGAATACGTTAGAATATAATGCAGCACTTTGGTCACCAATATCTGTAAAAGCATAATCTACATAAATACCTTTGTATTTAAAGCCTAGACCAAAACTTGGTTGAAAACTTAAGCTTTCGGAATTATCTATTTGTAATTCATTTTGAAAATTACCAACACCAGTTCTAAGATATATCATATCTATATAACCAAATTCAAATCCTAAAGCAGGATTTACACTTGCAAAAGATGTTGAGAAAATATCGTTGTTTTGTTCGAAACGTACATTTAAATCTAATGCTGCTTTTAAGCTATAGTCGTAATGAAAAAGGTAGCTTTTAGAAATTCCTATTTGTAGCTTAGGTATTGTAATTTCTGAAGATTCTGGTAATTCTTGATTTTGTCCTTCTACAGCACCTTGTACTCTTGCAAAAGCTTCTTCATCGTAGCTCCAAGAATTAAAAGTTGTTGTAATATCTCTAGCCATTAAGCCAAATTTCCAATTGTTATCATTTTCAAATTGAATACCGGCATCGAATCCAAATCCCCAAGAATTAGCAAAATCACCAATAATACGACGGATCACTTTGGCATTAATACCATAGTTTAAACCTTGAATAGGTAATTTTCTAGCGTAAGAAAATGTAAAACCGTAATCTGCGGTCGAGAATAAACTAATTCGGTCGTAGTTAACATTACCTTGATCGTCAATTAATTGTGTAGTGTCTAAAATATCATCCACTGCAAAACGTATTAAAGAGAATCCAATAGAGCTTCTATCGTCTAAAGGCATTGCAAATGCAGCATAATCGTAATTCGCAATGTTTGCAAAATAACTAGAGTGCATTAATGCCAGTTGGTTATCTTCTACATTAACTAATCCTGCAGGATTCCAATATCCAGCATTAACATCGTTAGTGGTAGCGGCTACAGCATTGCTCATTCCAAGAGCAGCGGCATCAACACCAATATTCATGAATTCGTTAGAATATTTGGTTTGACTAAAAAGTGTAATAGACACTAAGGTTAGCGCAAGAGTTAGTGGTAGTTTCAATGGCAATTTTTTTACAAAGATGGTATAAATTTTCTATTTACTCAAAACAAATAGGTTTTAGAGAATTTAGAGCTCATGATTTCAACAAAATAAGGAAGAAAAGAACGTCTATAAAAACCTAAATTCTATTTGTTTTGGGTATCTATTTAAACTTCAAATTAAATACTATATTGTATAGTGTTATATTAAATTGAAATACTTTACTATTTTTACCAAAAAACCAACCCATGCAAATTAAAAAATTTATTCCAAATTTTATAACACTTCTTAATCTGTTATGTGGAAGTATCGCTGTATTATTTGCGGTTAATAACCTTTTTGTTACTTCGGCATTATTTGTTTTTTTAGGTATCTTTTTCGATTTTTTCGATGGGCTTTTAGCACGTAAACTAAATGTGCAAAGCGAACTAGGTTTACAGTTAGATTCTCTAGCCGATATGGTTACTAGTGGTCTAGTGCCTGGTATTGTTCTTTATAAACTTATAGCCATTGCTGTAGATGCGCCACCTATGGCAGCTTCTAATGAATGGTCTTTACATTGGTCTGGATTTTCAATGTCTTTTGTACCAATTATTGGATTGTTTGTAACTTTAGCTTCGGCTTACAGGCTAGCAACATTTAATTTAGACGAAGACCAACAGACGTATTTTAAAGGTCTACCAACTCCTGCGAACACATTACTTATTATGTCGTTGCCATTAATTATGGAGTTTCAACATAACGATGCTATTAATGCTATTATACTAAACAAATGGTTTTTAATTGGGCTTGCTCTTTTAAGTTGCTACTTGCTTAATTCGGGTATTAAGCTATTTGCTTTAAAATTTAAAGACTATAGTTTTAAAAATAATGCAATGCGCTACGTTTTTATTATTCTAAGTCTAGTTTTATTAATTGTACTGCATTTTGCAGCAATACCAGTAATTATATTATTATATATTCTTCTTTCTTTAATTCAAAATAACAAAAACTAATGGGTCAAATTATTTTTACACTTATTATGCTAGTGGCTTTACAAGCTGTTTTAGGTTTCGATAACTTATTATACATTTCTTTAGAATCTAAAAAAGCACCACTCTCCGAACAAAAAAGTGTGCGTAAAAAAGGAATTTTAATCGCTATTGTTTTAAGGATAATATTATTATTTGTGTTAGTAAAAGTTATCGTCTTTTTTCAAGAACCTTTTTCTTGGCTAACAGGAGAAATAGAAGATATTGTAAAGTTTTCGTTTAACGGCCACAGTATTATTGTACTTGTTGGTGGCGCTTTTATTGTTTATACTGCTATAAAAGAAATCTGGCACATGATTTCGCTTCAAGAAAATAGCCATAAAGTAGAAGATGCCGAGCGTGGTACAAAAACCGCAAAAGCAGCAATTACAAGTATTGTGATTATGAATTTGGTGTTTTCTTTCGATTCTATTTTAGCAGCCATTGGTTTAACAAGAGAGATTGAAGATTCTACAGTCGCTTTTATAGTTATGGCCATTGCTATTGTAGCTAGTGGATTATTAATGCTATTTATGGCCGATAAGATTTCTAGCTTTTTATCTAAAAACAGAATGTACGAAGTCTTAGGTTTATTCATTCTATTTATAGTTGGAATTATGTTGATTACCGAAGGTGGCCATTTGGCTCACTTATATTTCTTTGGAAATGAAATTGTACCAATGAGTAAAACAACGTTCTATTTTGTAATTGCCATTCTTGTAATTGTAGATGTTGTACAAGGTCGCTACCAAAAGAAGCTATTAAAGGAGAATAATAAATCAGAAAAGGCTTAAACTAAAAAACTTATTAGATGAAAGATTTAAAATTCCCTTTACAATTCAGTTTCCATATCGGTACACTTGCAAACGATTTTACCGCTAAAGATGCAAATGGTAAGACAGTAGCTTATGTAAAGCAAAAAATGTTTAAGCTTAAAGAAGCGATTACTATATATTCAGATTCTAATAAAACAAACGTTGCTTATACTATTGCAGCAAACCAATGGTTAGATTTTTCTGCAGCTTATGCATTAAAAGATGCAAATGGTTCTATAATTGGTAAAGTGGCTAGAAAAGGTTGGGCTTCGATATGGAAGGCTAATTACGAAATTATAGACCAGCACGATAAAATACAATACCACATTAAAGAACACAATGCTTGGGTAAAGGTTTTAGACTCTATATTGGGAGAAATACCTGTTTTAGGATTCTTTACAGGTTACTTATTTAATCCTACTTATAATGTTACTAATTTAAGAGATGAGATTATTGTAAAGCTGAAAAAAGAGCCTTCTTTCTTCGGAAAAGAGTTTAAAGTAGAACTTCTTAAACCAATAGATAATGACGACGACGATCGTATTATGCTTAGTTTAATGATGATGGTTTTACTAGAGAGACGTAGAGGTTAGCATAAATTATTAAAGCATAAAAAAACACCATTGGTAAATTACTAATGGTGTTTTTTTGTTGTAAAATATTTCTTTATTATTTCTTCTAAAAATCAATTTTAGTTTTACGCAGTTCGAAGTTCTGACCGAGGTACACCTTACGTACCATTTCGTCTGCAGCAAGCTCTTCTGGCTCACCAGCTTTAAGAATGCCACCTTCAAACATAAGATATGTTCTATCTGTAATAGCTAATGTTTCTTGTACGTTGTGATCGGTAATAAGAATACCAATATCCTTTTTTGCTAAACGTGCAATAATACGCTGGATATCTTCTACAGCCACAGGATCTACACCAGCAAAAGGTTCATCTAAAAGAATAAAATTAGGATCGGTTGCCAAGGCACGAGCAATCTCTGTTCTTCTACGTTCTCCACCAGACAATAAATCGCCACGACTTTTTCTAATATGCCCTAAACTAAACTCGTCTATAAGCGATTCCATTTTATGTAATTGCTCTTTCTTGCTTAGTTTAGTTAATTGTAAAACACTTAAAATATTATCCTCGATACTTAACTTTCTAAACACCGAAGCTTCCTGTGCTAAGTAACCAATACCATTTTGTGCACGCTTGTACATTGGGTATTTGGTAATATTAGTACCTTCTAAAAATATGTTTCCACCGTTAGGTTTAATTAAGCCAACAATCATGTAAAAAGAGGTTGTTTTTCCTGCACCATTAGGTCCCAGTAATCCAACAATTTCTCCAGTATTTACTTCTAAAGAAACATCTTTTACAACTTTTCGTCCGTTGTAGGACTTCATTAAATGTTCGGCTTTTAATTTCATGTGTACATATTATATTAGATAAAAATACTAAACTAAGATTAAACTTAATTCGGTTTAGCTAAAGTTTAACTTTGAGACTCTAATTCATCCCAGTATTCATAAGCTTTTCTTAGGTGTGGAATTACAATAGTACCACCAACTAGTGTTGCAATACTTAATGTTTCTACCACTTTTTCTTTGGATAATCCTGCATTATAGCAAGATTCTAAATGGTACTTAATACAATCGTCGCAACGTAAAACTGTAGAGGCAACAAGCCCTAAAAGTTCTTTTGTAGCAACATCTAAAGCACCTTCTGCAAAGGCATTTGTATCTAAATTAAAGATACGTTTTATTACCTTATTATTATCTGCTAATATCTTATCGTTCATTTTTGTACGATAATCATTAAATTCTTTAACTGACTCTGACATCTTTTCTTTGTTTCTTTTTCTGTTTTTTCACTACCATTCTAGAGATAAAAATACTAGCTTGGTATAAAATAAGTATTGGTATTGCTACAATAATTTGACTGGCAATATCCGGTGGTGTTATAATTGCAGAAAGTATAAGTACTATGACAAGTGCAAACTTTCTGTATTTTTTTAGTATTTCTGGTGTTACTAAACCAACTTTAGTTAAGAAGTATATAATAATAGGAAGCTCGAAAACAAAACCTGCCGCTAAAGACGATGAGCGAATAAGTGAAATGTAAGAACTAATATCTATTTCGTTTAAAATTTCTGTACTTACTATGTAGTTAGCAAGAAAGTTAATGGATAATGGTACAATAATAAAGTACCCAAATAGAACACCAATAAAGAAGAGTAAAGAAGAGATAATAATAAAACCTCTAGACGTTTTACGCTCGTTTACTTTCATGCCTGGACTTATAAAATGCCAAAGTTGATAGGTTATATAGGGAAAGGCAACAATAAAACCAGCATAAATAGAGGTCCATATATGTGCCGAAAATTGCCCAGCCATTGTTCTGTTTTGAATAATAAAAGGAAACTCTGCTTGGCAAAAGGTGGTGTCTTCTATACCAAAAAACTGAGACACTCCACATAACCATTGGTATGTAGGGAACGTCATCTTTTTTGGCCACATAATAATATTATCGAAAATAAAAGTTCCGAAAATAAAAGCGACAGTACCACAAACAACTATTGCAATACATATTCTAATTAAATGCCATCTTAAATCTTCTAGATGATCTAAAAACGACATACTGTTTACATCTGTTTTCGCCATTAAATAATACCTTCTTTTATTAAGTTGTGTATGTGAACTACACCTGCATAATCACCATCGTTTTCTACAAGTAATTGAGAAATACCATTATTTTCCATAAGCTCCATAGCATCTACAGCCATAGCATCTTCATTTATGATTTTTGGATTACTACTCATAATATCTTTAGCAGTTAAGCCAATAAAATTATCAGTCTTAGTAAGCATGCGTCTTAAGTCTCCATCTGTAATAATACCAACAATTTTATTGTTTTCTACAACAGCAGTTACACCAAGCATACTTTCAGAGATTTCTATAATCACTTTTTTAACATCTGTATCTATTTGTACTTGTGGTTTATTATTAACCGAAGACAAATCATGCACACGTAAATATAATTTTTTACCTAAAGCACCACCTGGATGGTATTTTGCAAAATCTTTACTCGAAAAACCACGAATTTCTAATAAGCAAACCGCAAGGGCATCTCCAATTACTAATTGAGCAGTTGTACTTGTTGTTGGTGCTAAATTATTTGGGCAAGCTTCCTTAGCAACAAACGCATTTAAAACATAATCTGCATGTGTGCCTAAAAAAGAGTCCTTATTACCGGTTATGGCAATCATTTTGTTTTTCGCATTCTTTATTAAAGGTACAAGTACCTTAATTTCAGGTGTGTTACCGCTTTTAGAAATGCAAATAACGACGTCATCTTCTAAAATTAAACCTAAATCTCCATGAATAGCATCTGCTGCATGCATAAAAACGGCAGGTGTTCCTGTAGAATTCATTGTAGCTACAATTTTTGTTGCAATTATGGCACTTTTTCCAATTCCTGTAATGATTACTCTACCCTTAGATTTGTATATAAGTTGCACAGCATCAGCGAAATCAGAGTCGATTAATGTAGCTAGATTACTTATAGAAGCACTCTCTAAAGCAATGGTTTCTTTGGCGATTTTTATAATAGATTCCTTATTATTCAAAATATATCATTTTAAGATTAGGTAGCAATTAAAAAGATTTTGTTATCTTTAATCGTTGCGTAAAATAACTTCGATTTCGTGATTGTTGATAATCTCGACAAATTTAGCGAAAAATTAAAAGTAAATCTTTAATTCTTTGTACTATTAGTGTCGATATTAGAAGTTGTTTTACCTTTAACTTTTGTGTAAATAATTAATAGCTTAATAAAAAAAGTGAAAAGTCAAATTCGTGCTGCCCTAAAAAAGTATTTCGGTTTTAGTGAATTCAAAGGATTACAAGAAACCGTTATCGAAAGTATTCTATCTCAAAATAACACCTTTGTTATTATGCCAACTGGAGGCGGAAAATCCTTATGCTATCAACTTCCTGCGCTTATGCAAGAAGGTACGGCTATTGTGGTTTCTCCTTTAATTGCATTAATGAAAAATCAAGTAGATGCCATTCGTGGTATTTCAGATGAAAATGGTGTTGCTCATGTTTTAAATTCGTCTTTAAATAAGACGGAAATAAAACAAGTAAAAGAAGATATTACAAACGGAATAACAAAGTTGTTATATGTCGCTCCAGAATCTCTTACAAAAGAAGAGAATGTAGAGTTTTTACGTACTGTAAAAATTTCTTTTATGGCAGTAGACGAGGCGCATTGTATTAGTGAGTGGGGACACGACTTTAGACCGGAGTATAGGAACCTGCGTACCATAATACAGCGTATTGGCGACAATATTCCAATTATAGGTCTTACAGCAACTGCAACTCCAAAAGTTCAAGAAGATATACTTAAGAATTTAGGAATGAGTGATGCCACAACTTTTAAAGCATCATTTAATAGACCTAATTTATATTACGAAATACGTCCGAAGACAAAAACCGTAGATTCAGATATTATTCGTTTTGTAAAACAAAACGAAGGTAAAACTGGAATTGTTTACTGTTTAAGTAGAAAGCGTGTTACCGAGCTAGCACAAGTTTTACAGGTTAATGGCATTAAAGCATTGCCTTATCATGCAGGACTAGATGCTAAAACAAGAGCAAAACATCAAGACATGTTCTTAATGGAAGATGTAGATGTTATTGTCGCTACCATTGCCTTTGGAATGGGAATAGACAAACCAGATGTACGTTTTGTAATTCATCATGACATCCCTAAAAGTATAGAAAGTTACTACCAAGAAACAGGACGTGCAGGACGAGATGGAGGAGAAGGACATTGTTTAGCTTACTATGCATATAAGGACATAGAAAAACTTGAAAAGTTTATGTCTGGAAAACCAGTTGCCGAACAAGAAATTGGTCATGCTTTATTACAAGAAGTTGTAGCCTATTGCGAAACATCTATTTCTAGACGAAAATTTATTCTTCATTATTTTGGTGAAGAATTCGATAACGAAACCGGTGGCGGTGGAGATATGGATGATAATATGCGCCATCCTAAAAAGCAACACGAAGCTAAAGATAATGCAGCTTTACTTTTAGAAATTGTAGAGTCTACAAACGAAAAATATAAGTCTAAAGATTTAGTATGTGTTATTACTGGTGTTTCTAATGCCATGATAAGTTCTCATAAAACAGATAATCAGCCATTTTTTGGTAAAGGAAATCATAAAGACAATAAATATTGGATGGCATTACTGCGTCAAGTATTGGTTGCTGGCTACCTTAAAAAAGATATTGAAACATACGGTGTTGTTAAATTAACCAAGTCTGGAAAAGCTTTTATTAAAAAGCCAACTTCTTTTATGATGACCGAAGACCATACTTTCGACGATTCTCATAACGACCATATTGTTACTGCAGATAAAGGAGCAGGAGCAGTAGTAGATG
The DNA here is from genome assembly GCF_947500605.1 of uncultured Lacinutrix sp. Lineage (GTDB taxonomy): Bacteria > Bacteroidota > Bacteroidia > Flavobacteriales > Flavobacteriaceae > Lacinutrix. The sequence goes on from NZ_CANMSJ010000005.1 coordinate 164,368, forward strand.
TTGCATTAATGAAAATGCTAAAAGACCTAAGGAAATCTAACGCTAAGAAATTAGGAGTACCTCCTTTTGTTATTTTTCAAGATCCTTCTTTAGAGGATATGGCTTTAAAATATCCAATTACTGTTGCAGAGTTATCTAATGTGCACGGTGTTGGAGAAGGAAAAGCTAAAAAATATGGAAAAGATTTTGTCGCTTTAATCGATAAGTATGTTACCGAAAATGAAATAGAGAGACCAGACGATTTTATAGTTAAATCTACAGGAACTAATTCTGGCTTAAAATTATATATTATCCAGAATGTGGATAGAAAATTACCATTAACAGATATTTCGTCTGCTAAAGGCATGCAAATGACCGACTTTATTAAAGAAATGGAGGCTATTGTATTTTCTGGGACTAAGCTTAATATTAACTATTGGCTTGACGATTTATTAGATGAAGACCAACAAGAAGAGCTTCATGATTATTTTATGGAATCTGAAACCGATAAAATAGATGTTGCCATAGATGAGTTTGATGGCGATTACGATGACGAAGAACTTCGTTTGTATCGTATTAAATTTATTAGCGAAGTGGCTAATTAATATAGTAAAACAAATAATTGCTAGTTCTTGATTCCTTTTATGGAGAACCAAGAACTAGTAAAATTTATTCCTTTTCTGGCCTAACAGTAAAAACAACTTCTTTTTTCATTACAGAAAGCGTAAGCTGTTTCATTGTAGATCGTTTTAGTTTTTCGACTGCCGATTTTTCAATTTCAAAATCTATTTTAGTAACATAACCTTCTAATGGATGTGCTGGGTCGCATTCAAACTCTTGCATATCAGAATTTAAACTTAAAGTATAGTCATTACCTTCAATAAGTAATTTCGCACCATTTTTTGTTTTCGTTTTTAAACGGCCAATAGTAAAAGTTTGTAAATAGTAGTAACCACCAAGCTCGTTGTAGCCAGCATACATAACATTGCTATTAGAAACAGCAAGTGGTTCTCCATCTCCAGAAGTAATTATAGATTCAACATATTTTTCGTCTGCTTCTTTATTTTCCTTTTGCTTACCACCAAATAACTTTCCAAAAACACCCATACTTAAATTTTAATTTAATTTCAAAGCTAAGAAAATTCATCCTATTAACTTAAAAAGTGAGACTTGAAAAAAAATGTTAACTCATAACTTGATTTTTTTAACTTCTTACTATCTTTGCACCTCATTAAAAAACAAGACAATGCAAGACGGTTTATACGCAAAATTTAACACAAATAAAGGTACTATTTTAGTAAATCTAGAATTTGAAAAAACTCCTGGAACAGTAGGTAATTTTGTTGCTTTAGCAGAAGGAAATATGGAGAACACGGCTAAGCCTCAAGGTACTCCTTATTATGATGGTTTAAAATTTCACAGAGTAATTGCAGATTTCATGATTCAAGGTGGTTGTCCACAAGGTGCTGGAACTGGAAATCCTGGTTATAAATTTGACGATGAGTTTCATCCAGATTTAAAACACAGTGGACCTGGAATATTGTCTATGGCAAATTCTGGACCTGGAACTAACGGAAGTCAGTTTTTTATAACACACATTGCTACAGATTGGTTAGATGGTAATCATACTGTATTTGGTAATGTAATAGAAGGACAAAATATTGTTGATGCTATTGCTCAAGGAGATTCTATTGAGACTATGGAAATAGTAAGAGTTGGTGAAGCAGCAGAACAATTTAATGCTATCGAAGCTTTTAGAACATTTGAAGGTTCTCGCGAAAAAAGAGTAGCGGCAGAAAGAGCAGAAAAAGCAGCAGAATTAGATAAGTACTCAGCAGGTTTCGACCAAACAGAAAGCGGATTACGTTACCAAATTCTTCAAAAAGGAACAGGTGTACAAGCAGAAAAAGGTAAAACAGTTTCTGTACATTATAAAGGAAGTTTAACAGATGGTACTGTTTTCGATTCTTCTTACAAGCGTAACGAACCAATTGACTTTGCTCTAGGAATGGGACAAGTAATTTCTGGTTGGGACGAAGGTATTAGCTTACTTAAAGTAGGAGATAAAGCACGTTTTGTTATACCAAGTGATTTAGGATATGGATCTAGAGGAGCAGGAGGAGCAATACCACCTAACGCAACTTTAATTTTCGACGTAGAATTAATGGCTGTAAAATAAGCAGAAAGCCACTTTTTATAAAAAAGTAGTAAATTTCTTATACTCACAAAAGTGAGTAGCTCATTAAATAAAAGTTATTACTAAAATTTAGTAACAAATATAATTCTAAAACGTCTCATATATATGAGGCGTTTTTTTATGCGCAACATTTAGTATTTTTATTCAATCAATCAAAAAACCATCAAAAATGAAAACCAAAGCCTTTATTTTTACTTTACTATTTGGACTACTTTTATCTTGTGGCAAAGCTGCAGATTATTCTCCAGAATTTATTAAAGATACCACTGGACGCTATTTGTTTAATGCAAATGAAGTAATAGAAGTCTATTTTAATAATAACGAACTCTTTTTAAAGTGGAGAGGCGCAGAAAAAATAGAGCCTATGTATTTAGATGAAAACACCTATTTTATAAAGGAAATGAATAAGAAAATTCAATTCTTGAAGCATCCTGAAACTCAAGTGCTTTATATTTCTGAAGTTCCTGAAGATGAAAATGCAGCGATAACCTACAACTATAAAAAGCTAGAAGATTCTGTACAAGTACCAAGTACTTATCTTAAAAACGAACAGTATACTAAGGCTTTAGAGGGTTATTTGGCAATTCAAAAAGAAGATTCTACAAGTGTATTTATAAAAGAAAACGGATTTAATAGATTAGGTTACAATAAGCTAAGAGAAGAAAAATATAAAGAAGCAATAGAAATATTTAAAATAAACGTGGCTTTGCATCCAGAAAGTGATAATGTTTACGATAGTTTAGCTGATGCTTACGTTAAAAATGGTGATAGTTTAGAAGCTTATAATAATTATAAAAAAGCATTGCAATACAATAATGGTAACAGAACTGCAAAGCGTTTTGTTGCTGCTTATAATAACAAGTAATCTGTTGTCATTCCTGCGAAGGCAGGAATCCATAGAAATAGAAAAGCATAGTTTTTTGCCTTCGCAGTAATGATTAATTTAACACCAAAAAAATGACCAACCAAGAACTAGAAGCTCTAAAATATCCAATTGGAACATTCGATTGTCCTGCTGAAATAACAGAGGAACATATTCAAGAATGGATTTCTGTTTTAGAGCAGTTTCCAAACCGTTTAGAAACCCTAGTTGCCAACTTAAATAATAAACAACTCGATACGCCATACAGACCAGAAGGCTGGACAGTTAGGCAAGTTGTACACCATATTAGCGATAGTCACCATAATAGTTACACGCGTTTTAAGTGGGCAATGACGGAAGATAATCCTGTTATTAAGGCTTACAATGAAAACGCTTGGGCACAACAACACGATTATAAAGCACCTTTAGAAAACACACTATTGCACATTAAAGTAATCCATGCTAAATTGGTACACTTTGTAAAAGGTCTTTCTTTTCAAGATTTAAAACGTACGTTTATTCATCCAGATGGTAACGAGGTTGTTGCTTTAAATGAAAACTTAGGTATTTATGCTTGGCATTCTAATCATCATTATGCGCATATTGAGCGGTTGATGGAAAGAGAGAATTGGTAGTTGTTGAACTATTTTTATTTCAATTTAAATTTTTAAGTTTGAAATTATTGTGACGCTTAAATATAACAAAAGTGGGTAGGCTTTAATTTACGGCATTATTTTTATGTGATGTTTTTTAAGTCACTTTTCAAGCCTAAATTTGCTAATATCAAGCGTAAAGCTATTTTTCTTAAACAGAAAATTTGAGATTTTAATTCTTTTTCTCTTATAGAATTGACACTTCCGTGTGTTAATTTATCTCTTGTTTTTTTTAGCTTATTAAATGAATACCCTAAATCTAACGGGTTTATATTATTCAATTTTAAAGTCTCTTCTAAAGGACTTTTTAAAGGTTTTATCTCAATTTTATTGATTAGACCATTCCATTTATCCTTTAATAAATCTACATCTTCTTTTTGTTCTAAAGACGATGAAATTAAATCAAATGCTTTTCTAAAGTTATCTTCTTTTGATTCTTTAAATATAAATTTTTCAATTTCTTGTTTTATGTTGAAAATCTCAATTATATTAAAAAGCAATAAAAACGAAGCAGTTAAATCTACTTCTCTTGAGTGCAAATAATTATCTATTGCTTTATCGAATTGTTTTTCTTTAGCAAGGTAATTAGAGTGCCAATCTGTTTTTAAAATTTTTTCGATTCTACAGTTTTTTTCCAAATGATAAAAAATTGTAGAAAAGTCAGAAACAAATGTTTTGTTGTTTGGTGAGGTGTCCCTATAAATAAAAATCTGTTCTTCTGTTCTATAGGTTAGCTTTTCGAATATGATTCTAATCCCAAAACAGAAAGATAAAAAACTACATATTATTTCCAGTGACCTTTTGGCTTGTTCAAAATCTAAATCAGCAAATTTATAGTTTATGGTCGGAACTTTTTTTACTGTAAATTGTTCACTTCCTCGTTTTTCATTACTTGTAAACTCTAATTCTGGTCTAAAAGATATTTCTTTTGCATCATAGAAGTCTTTCATTCCATTCATTCGAGAAATTGAAAAATCATTTTTGTCTTCTAAATTAGTGAAATAGGAGTAAAATGAATTAACGGTTTTTAATCCATTTTTATTCAAAAAGGCCTTTCCTTCATTTACAAATTCCTTGTGTCTATTCGGAAATACTAAGGCTATTTTACTTACGTAAATAGTGAAGAAAGTATTTTGGGTATCACTCTGAAACGATTGTGTTTTATAAATTCTACTTTTGCCTAAAAAAAGAGCTATTTCTGTTCCAGTAATTTCAAAATTGTCTTCAAAAAGTCCGTGTGCACCTTTTGATCTCATAAAATTCCTATCGATTTGAGAACCGACTTCATTGTCTATTATTTGAAAATACATTTCTTCATCAGAAACAAATAAATGAGCATGGAATGTCTCTGATGAAATGTTTTTATCCTTAAATTTTAATTCTATGCAGAAATAGTCTTTCACTTACGATGTTTTATTTACTTCGAAGTTAATAGTTTTTTTGATAAAATAAAGGCGTTTTTTCTTAACAATTAATCATTATTTTTTCTACCTATAAACTCTTCCATAGTATCATAAATACCAAGAAAACTACCAGCAAACCAATCGAAAAAATTAAGAGAAAACAAAGCTTGTCCTATTCTTGCTAATCTGTACATATATCCGGGAATAGTTACCATTTTTTTCTTTTTTTCAATGGCCTTTAAAATGGTGAGTGCTGCTGTTTCAGGTTCAAGTATTGGTAATTTGGACTTTACACCATCAAACATTCCTGTATTTATGTAGTATGGCATTATGGTGGTGACGTAAATGTCTTTTTTTAGCTTTTTCATTTCTAACCTTAAACTGTCCGACCAACCAATTAAAGACCATTTACTTGCTGCGTAAACCGACATTTTTGGATTAGAAATTAATCCGCCAGAAGAAGCTATATTACAAATATGACCAGCGTTTTTTGTAATCATACCTTCTAAAAACTCATGAGTAATAAGCATTGGTGCATTAGCATTAATAGCCATTGTTTTAGTAATGTCTAATGTTGTGTGTTCATTAAAATATTTACCTATAATAATGCCTGCATTATTTATTAAAACATCAATACTACCATAGTCTTGTTTTACTTTTTTAGCTGCATTTTGAATTTGCTCAACATTTGAAACATCGACTTTATGGCCTACAATTTTTCCTATTGAAGATAATTTAGAAACGGTTTCGTTTAGATTTATTTCGTTAATATCCCAAATAATAACCGTTGCTTGTTTTTCAAGGAACAATCGTGCTAGAATTTTTCCAATTCCTGAAGCGCCACCTGTAATTAGTACTGTTTTGTTTTGTAGTTGCTTCATGTTAGTATTGGACTTATGCTTATCAATAGAATAACAAATATATGTTTTTACTTTTTGAGTTTGTATGCGCAATTCAACTTCATTATCTTTAACTCATGAGCAAAACTATTCAATTCGACGATTTCACTAAAGTAGATATTCGTGTAGGCACAATAATAGAAGTTAACGATTTTCCAGAAGCTAGAAATCCAGCATATCAATTAAGAGTAGATTTTGGAGATTTGGGAGTAAAGAAAACATCTGCGCAAATAACAACGCTTTATAAAAAAGAAGACTTACTAAACAGGCAAATTCTGGCAGTAGTAAACTTCCCTAAAAAGCAAATTGGTAAATTTATGAGTGAATGTTTGGTGCTTGGAGCAGTAGATGGAAAAGATGTAATCTTGCTAAATCCAGAAGTTTCAGTTAAAAACGGAAGTGTGGTTTCATAACTATGCAAGACTTAGATAATGTAACCATAAACTTTGATGCCAACGGACTCTGGCTATTAAATATAGCATTAGCAGTCGTTATGTTTGGAGTCGCTTTAGGTATTACAACTACAGACTTTAAATTACTTTTAAAAGAACCAAAATTATTAGTTGCAGGAGTCTTATCGCAATTTGTACTCTTACCATTAGTTACTTTCCTTTTTGTTTTGGTAATAGAACCACAACCAAGTATTGCTTTGGGTTTATTTATGGTAGCCGCTTGTCCTGGTGGAAATATTTCTAATTTCATGACGCATTTAGCAAAAGGAAACACAGCGTTATCTATAAGTTTAACCGCTTTTGCTACCGTTTTAGCTGTCTTTTTAACACCACTAAATTTCGAATTGTATGGTAATTTATATCAGCCAACAGCAAGTCTATTGCAAACTGTGAACATTAGCTTTTTAGAGTTATTAAAACTCGTGTCTCTTATATTAGGTGTGCCGTTAATACTTGGTATGTTGGTTAGAAATAGATACGAAGTTTTAGCAATTAAACTTTCAAAACTACTAAAGCCTTTATCTATAATTGTTTTTATCGCTATAGTCTGTATTGCGTTTTATAAAAATCTAAATGTATTTATGGGTTATGTAAAACATGTTATTGGTATTGGGATAACGCATAATATAATAGCAATACTCTTAGGCTTTTTGGTCGCTAAGTTATTCGGTTTATCTCTTAAAAATCAAAAAACGATAATGATAGAAACTGGTATTCAAAATTCTGGTTTAGGATTGTTATTAATCTTTACTTTTTTCGATGGATTAGGAGGTATGGCAATAATTGCAGCTTTTTGGGGAATCTGGCATATTATATCAGGTTTAGTATTATCCTTATATTGGTCCCGAAATTCTAATTAAAACCGAACTAAAAACTACCGCTTGAAATCACTTTTACTTTTTTGTGTTAAAACGTACATAAGTATTGGCTTGTTTTTCTATTTCAAAAAAATTGAAGTTAGAAAACCATTAAATATGCCGAAAAATGAACCTGTTTTATTTTTAGGCAATCATCAGAATGCTTTGCTAGATCCTTTATTGTTGGCCATAACATCTGGAAGATACACGCATTTTTTAACGCGAGCTCAAGTTTTTAAAAAACCATTGGTAAGTAAGATTTTAAAGGCATTGCAATTGATACCAGTTTATAGAGTGCGCGATGGTTGGCAGAGTATAAAACAGAATAACGCGATTTTTAAACAATGTGTATCGTTATTAAATGCTAACGATGCCGTTACTATTTTCCCAGAAGGAAGCCATAATTTAAAGCGTACGGTTAGACCTTTAAGTAAAGGGTTTACAAGAATTGTTTTAGGTGTTTTAAATGAAAACCCAAGCACTAAATTATTATTAGTTCCTGTTGGTTTTAACTACCTCAATGCGACTTCATTTGCAGATGAAGCATTGGTTTGGTTTGGAGAACCTATTGCAGTTTCAAAATATAACTTTACTAATGAAAACGAAGCTGTAAAAAAGCTAAAGGAAGATGTCTATCAAGAATTAACAAGCTTAACAACCCATATTGAAACAGAGCATTACGATAAAGTACTTTTAAATTTAGAGCGTTTAAATGTTGATTTTCTAAATCCAGAAAAGGTTAATAATTGTATTGCATCAAATTTTAAATCTTGCCAACCTAAAAAGAAAAAAGGCTTTGGTTATTTAAAGACCTTTTTTATACTGCTTTTAAAAACGGTTTGCATTGTGCCTTATTTTATTTGGAAAAAATTTGCACAACCTAAGATTAAAGAAATAGAGTTTACTGGTACTTTTAGGTTTGCCATCGCTATTACTCTTGCGCCATTATGGATAGCGTTATTAGCTATTGTGTTGTCCGTTTTCTTCTCTGTAAATATTGCTGTTTATTTTATTATTTCAGTTTTAATAATAGCTTTATTAGCAGTTAAACTTTAAGCAAAAAAAAAACACCGTTTCGTAAGAAACAGTGTTTTAAAATTAATAGCCAAGGCTAATCGTTTGTTTTATATATCGTCAAAATCTACATCTGTAAATCTACTTTCTGCAGATGTTCCTTCGCTTTCAGCTTCTGTAGTAGTGGTTGCTTCAATTGGAGCAGGAGTATCATATTCTTTTTTAAAGTCTTTTTGATGGCGATCACTAATAACTTCGTCACCTTTTTCAGCAATAACATAATCTGTCATCTCCTGTAAAATACTGTTGAACTCTCTAAAGTCCTCTTTGTATAAATAGATTTTATGCTTCTTGTAATGAAACGATCCATCATCATTTGTAAACTTTTTACTCTCGGTGATTGTTAAGTAGTAATCACCAGCTTTAGTAGCGCGAACATCAAAGAAATATGTACGTCTTCCGGCTCTTAAAACCTTAGAGTAAATTTCCTCTTTCTCCATCATCTCGTTATTGTGCATAGTTGTTGTTTGTTGTTATTGTGTCTCAAAAATATAAAAAAAATAAAACCAAGCAACATTTTAAGGTTTTTCTTTTAACAGATTTGTTATTAAATGCTTGAGCTTTCACTCAATTGCTTTAAATAAAGGTCTTTATAATAACCATCGCTGTCTATAAGTTGGTTGTGTGTTCCTTTTTGTACAATTTTACCATCGTCTAATACTATAATATGGTCTGCATTTTTAGCAGAAGAAATTCTATGACTTACAATAATACTTGTTTTTCCAACCGATACTTTTTTAAGATTATTTAAAATTTTCTCTTCTGTTTCTGTATCTACTGCCGAAAGACAATCGTCGAACAATAATATTTTTGGTTCTTTAATAATTGCTCTAGCAATAGAAACACGCTGTTTTTGTCCGCCAGATAAAGTAATACCTCGTTCTCCTAAAACAGTTTCGTAACCATTTGTAAATTTAGCTATGTTTTTATGTACCTGAGCGTTTTTGGCAGCAGCAATCACTTCCTCATCAGAAGCATTTTCTTTACCAAATTTTATATTATTGTTAATAGTATCGCTAAATAAGAAAGCATCTTGTGGTACGTAACCAATGGCATCTCTTAAGCTAGTAAGGTTTAGCTGGTCTATAGCTTTATTATCTATTAATAATTCGCCTTTATCAATATCGTAAAGTCTTCCAATAAGATCTAATATTGTCGATTTTCCCGATCCTGTTTTACCAATAATAGCTAAAGTTTCTCCAGAATTTACTTTAAAGCTAACGCCTTGTAAGGCTTTAATATTTGTGTCGTCGTAAGTGAAATGGACATCTTTAAACTCAATATCACCTGTAATTTCTGAAGGTTTAAGAGTATTGTTTTTTATTTCAGGTTCAATTTTTAAAAACTCGTTAATACGTTTTTGTGATGCTTCGGCACGTTGAATAATAGAAGTTACCCAACCTACAGTTGCTACAGGCCAAGTAAGCATGTTTACATAAATAATAAACTCGATAATGTTTCCAAGAGAAATTTCTCCATTAATATATTGCTGACCTCCAATGTAGATTACAATAATATTACTAATACCAATAAGCAATAGCATCATTGGGAAAAAGAACGCTTGTATGCGTACCAGACTTAATTGTTTCTCTTTACTTGTTTTGGCAAGTGTATTAAAATCGGCTTGCGTTTGTGGTTCTATTCCATAGGCTTTAATTACCGAAATACCACTAAATGTCTCTTGTGTAAATGTAGATAGCTTAGATAAATACTCTTGTACAACAGTACTACGTTTGTGTATTTCTTTACTAATTAAATAAATTAAAACCGATAAAATAGGTAATGGTATAATTGTATAAAGTGTAAGTGTAGGTGCTTCTTTAAACATAAAAGCCAAAGCGACAACAAATAGTGTAATGGTATTTATACTATACATAATTGCTGGTCCAGCGTACATTCTTACTTGTCCAACATCCTCACTAATTCTATTCATTAAATCTCCTGTCTTATTCTTTTTATAGAAATTTAAAGAGAGTTTTTGGTATTGTTGGTAAATCTCATTTTTTAAATCGTATTCAATATAACGGGATACATTTATAATGTATTGGCGCATAAAAAAAGTAAGAATACCGGCTATAATAGCTGTGCCAATAATAAGTAAAATATTATTTATCAATTCGCTTTTAAAATCTGCAATAGAATTTTCAGGATGCTGCAATTGGTTATTTACAATGTCTATTATAGAACCAATTAGTTTTGGAACATAAACTTTAAATAGAATTGAGATAATTGTGATACTAATTCCTATTAATAATTGCTTTTTATACTTAAAAAAATATTTATTAAGATGCTGTAATTCTTTCATTTACAGATTATGTGTTTAAATTTAATTATGAAATACTCAATTCAAGAGCTTATTTTTTGCAATAACATCAATATTTATTATTTTTACGCGTTCATTTTATGGAATCTGTAAAATGCAACCTTAATGAATTAAATGAATAATCTATGGTTTCAGAAGTTTTAAACACAAACGAATTACATAAAATCGATCCAGTATTTGGACAGTTATCATTCGATAATCACGAACAAATAGTTTTTTGCAATGACAAAGATAGTGGATTAAAAGCAATAATTGGTATTCATAATACTGTATTAGGTCCTGCTTTAGGAGGTACAAGAATGTGGCAATACAATAACGAATGGGAAGCACTAAACGATGTGTTACGTCTCTCTCGTGGTATGAGTTTTAAGGCAGCAATTACAGGTTTAAACCTTGGAGGAGGTAAAGCGGTAATTATTGGAGATGCAAAAACACAAAAAACACCAGAGTTAATGAAACGTTTTGGTGCGTTTGTACATTCATTAAGTGGTAAATACATTACAGCAGAGGATGTAGGTATGGAAACTAGCGATATGGATTTAGTACGTGAGGTTACACCTTATGTTACTGGAATATCGGAAAGTAAAGGAGGAGCAGGGAATCCTTCGCCAATTACAGCTTATGGTGTTTTTATGGGAATGAAAGCAGCAGCAAAATATAAATTTGGAACAGATGCTTTAGAAGGTAAAAGCGTAATCGTACAAGGTATTGGTCACGTTGGTGAAACGCTTGTAGATCATTTAACAAAAGAAGGCGCTAAAGTTATTATTACAGATATAAACGAAGAGCGTCTTGAAATAGTAAGTTCTAAATACGGTGCAGAAATTTATAGAGGTAACGATATTTATTCTGAAGCTGTAGATATTTATGCACCTTGTGCATTAGGAGCTACTATTAACGACGAAACTGTTAATAAAATACAAGCCAAAGTAATTGCAGGTGCAGCTAACAACCAATTAGCAAACGAAAAATTACACGGACAAATATTACAAGATAAGGGCATCGTTTATGCTCCAGATTTTTTAATTAATGCAGGAGGTATTATTAATGTATATGCAGAATTAGAGAAATACGGTAAAACTGAAATAATGAGTAAAACCGAAAACATATACAATACTACTTTAGAAATATTAAATAATGCCGATGTAAATAAGACTTCTACGCACCAAGCAGCATTAAATATTGCACAAGGTAGAATTGATGCTAGAAAAAAAGAAAATTCTAATCGTTAATATTAATTAATATTAGCTTTTAGTATTAATAAAATATACTATTTTTGCAGAGCGAAAGTGACCATCACTTTCGCTCTAATTTTTTTAAGTTCTTTGTAAAGATGCTAAGTAGAAGACACATTAGAATAAAAGTAATGCAAGTGCTTTATGCCTTTAGAGGTACTGAAAGTGATGATTTTTCAAAAGATCAAAGGTTTTTGTTAAACAGTATAGATAATATGTACAATCTATATTTACTAATGCTTTCTTTAATGATAGAAGTACAAAAACGTGCTGAAAATCATTTAGAGAAAACCTCTCAAAAACATTTAGCAACAGCAGAAGAAAAAAATCCTAATCGCAAGTTTGTTAACAATCAAGTGCTTGATATGCTTAAAAATAATGAGCAATTACAAGCAAAGTTTGAAGAGAATCATATTAATAATTGGGAGTTAGATTCTGAATACGTAGATGTTATCTTTAAAGAAATTTTAGCTAGCGATATCTATAAAGAATATTTAGAAACAGATACTACAACCTTTAATACCGACCGTAATTTTATTGTCGATGTATTTAAAGAAATAATTGCACCTAACGAGAAGCTTTACGACTACTTAGAAGATAAGCATTTAACTTGGTTAGACGATCTACCTACAGTTAATACTACCATACTTAAACTGTTACGTAAAGTTAAAAAGGATGCTAGTGCATTTCACTTCTTACCAAAACTTTATAAAGATTTAGAAGATAAAGAATTTGCTATCAAGTTGTTTAAAAAGACCTTGTTAAATCAAACAGCTTTAACAGCAGAGGTTACAAAGAAAACAACCAATTGGGATAGTGACCGTATTGCAAGTATAGATCTTATGTTACTTAAAATGGGAATTTGTGAGATTCAAAGTTTTCCATCTATACCAACAAAAGTAACTATTAATGAATATTTAGAAATTTCTAAGGAATACTCAACACCAAAAAGTAGTGTGTTTATTAACGGAATTCTAGATAAACTTACAAAAGAATATCAAACCGAAGGGAAGCTAAATAAAATTGGCCGCGGCTTGATGTAGTTCAAAAATATTCTTATTTTTGCTTGAAATTACTAATATATTTTAAAAATTAAATTATGAAAAAAGTAGTATTATTATTTAGTGCAATATGTATGATAGCATTATCTTCATGTAAAGAAGATGCAACAAATGCAGTAGACGATACTAAGGTTGCAGCAGCAGCAGTTAGAGATCAAGCAGCATCTAAATTTCCAGTAATTCAATTCAACAAATCAGAGCATGATTTTGGAGAAATTATCAATGGAACTCCAGTAGAAACTGTATTTACTTACAAAAACACAGGTGAATCTCCATTAGTAATTACAGATGTAAAAAGTTCTTGTGGTTGTACTATTCCTAAAGATTGGTCTAGAGAGCCTTTAGCTCCAGGTGAAGAAGGTAAATTTACAGTTAAATTTAACGGTAAAGGGAACAACAAAATATCTAAAGCTATTACAGTAACTGCTAACACAGAAAAAGGTAGAGAAGTAGTTAAGATTTCTGCTTTTATTAAGCCAGATCCTAATGCTCCAGCTAAAGCAACTCCATTATCTCCAGTAATTAAGTAATGGGCGATCTTACAAGTATGCTACCTATAGTAGCCATGTTTGCTGTTGTGTATTTCTTTATGATTGCACCACAGATGAAACGTGCTAAAAACGAAAAAAAATTCGCTGCAGAGTTAAAGCGTGGCGATAAAATAGTTACTAAAAGCGGGATGCATGGTAAAATTGTAGAATTTAACGAGAAAGATAATAGTTGCGTAATAGAAACTATGTCTGGAAAATTAAAATTCGATCGTGCTGCTATTTCAATGGAAAGTAGTAGAGCGTTAAATGCTCCAGTAAAAGAGAAAAAGTAATTATATTTATTACATATTTAAAACCTCAAGTTAACGCTTGAGGTTTTTTTTGTTTAAAACAGTTCTGCTACTATATACCTATAAAAAGAGAAGTCCATTTGTTTTACATTTAGCGATGTACTATCTTGTTATGATATAACCTATTTTTATTATGATTACTCTTAAAGAATTAGCCGAAAAACTCAACGTTTCTATATCAACTGTTTCCAAATCATTAAACGGAAGCAGTGAGATTGGAGAGGCGACTGTTTCTCGTGTAAAAGAGGCCGCTAAATTGTATAACTACAAACCCAATAGAGCAGCACTTAATTTAAAGAATAGTAAAACCAAGACTATAGGTGTAATTATACCTAATATATTAAATCACTTCTTTGCTAAAGTATTATTTGGTATCGAAAAAGAATCTGCAAAACTAGGATACAACATTATAACCTGCCTGTCTAACGAGTTATACGCAAAAGAAGCTAATAGTTTAGAGTTATTAGCAAATGGTAGCGTAGATGGCTTTATTATGTCTATAGCAGAAGAAACCCAAAAAGAAAATAAAAGCGACCATTTCAAGGACATAATCAATCAAAAAATTCCCATTTTAATGTTCGATCGTGTTACGGACGATATCGATTGTGATAAAGTTATTATGAACGATTTTCAAGCAGCCTATAGCGCAACTACACATTTAATAAAAGAAGGTCGAAAAAACATTGTTTTAATTAATAATATAGATGATTTAAGTGTTGGTAAACTAAGATCAAAAGGTTGTTTTAAGGCTATTGAAGATGCTAAACACTATGGTTGCAACTTAACAGAATTAAAGGTTCCTGAAACTTCAGAACTAGAAAAAGAAATCGATTTATTTTTTAAGAATAATAAAACAATAGATGGTGTTATTTCTATTGATAATATTTCTGGAGTTATTGCATTAAATACAGCTACTAAGAAAGGTTATAATGTGCCAAAGGATTTATCGGTAATAGGTTTTAGCGATGATAATGTTTTACCTTTTACAAGTCCTAAATTATCTACAGTTACTCAACATAGTGATGCTGTTGGTGAAGCTTCTGTACAGTTAATGATTAAACGTTTAGAGTCTAAAGAATCTTTAGAAACCGTAGTAAAAACTATCGATTTTTCCCTCAATTTAAGAGAGACAACATTATAAGATTTGTTTTAAGAAACTCTATTGGCTTACTTATTAAAATATGAGTTATGCTTTGCTAGCAATTTTTATACTTATCATGTAAACCACCTCCTTTTAATATCATTGCTTTAATTTTTTCAAGTCTTGATATTTTAGTTTTATCGCGTTTTGCTTCAATTATATAATTACAATATTCTCTTTGGCAGGATGGAGAAAGTTTATTAAAAGCAGTTTTAAAGCTAGTGTCGTTTTTTATTGCTTCAGTTAAAAGTTCTGGAATAACAACATCTTTTTTTGTGGTACGTTCAGGTTTTAATGCCTTACCTAGCTTTTGATTTTCAATAGCTTCTTTAATGTAGGCTAAAACTACAGGTTTATTTATGTCTTCTATAGTTTCAAAACGCATTTGTCGTAGTGCCTTTGTTTTTTCTTGGGCTTGTTCTAAGCAGTTTTGTTCATCTTTTAAAAACACACCATTAAAAAACCAAATACAAAAGTGTTTTTTAAAAGCACCTAAACCTAAAACGTTTTTACCGTTAATGCTGTAAACAGGAGCGTTCCATTTAATGTTTTCTTCCATGTTTAATGACGTAATTAAGTCTCTCAAATTTTCTAGAGGAGTTTTAAAATGATCATTTATTTCAATATACTCTTCTACAGATGTTGGTTTTTTCATAATAAACTATATGTATTGTAAAAATACACTTTTAGCATAAAACTATTTTTAATTCTATGTTATTGTTAGTCAAAATAATACAACTAATTGTTTTTAATTAGTCTAAATAAGCTTTGTGATTTTAGTTTTGAATTATATATTTGCGTTTTATTTATAATAAATCTAAATAACAAACCGATGTATACAAGATTAAGTTTACTTTTTATTCTAATTGTACAATTCTCCTTTTCACAAGCAGCACTTAAAGGTAGCATTGTAAACCAAAACAATGAAAGCATTCCTTTTGCTTCTGTAATTATTAAAAACACGAACTATGGAGCTTCTGCAGATGCTGATGGTAATTTTAAAATTAATGCTATTGAAGCTGGAGATTATATCTTAAAAATATCTTCTGTGGGTTACACGACTTTAGAATATGCTATAGCTATTAATAATAGCCAAACACAAAGTATAAAAATAGAATTAACAACGGACGGAAGCCTAGAAGAAGTAGAGGTTTTTGGAAGTCGTTTTACTCATCCAGATAAAATAGAGGCATTAACAAGATTACCACTAGAACCTTACGATCAAATACAAAGTATCTCTATTATTTCAGAAAAATTAATAGAGCAGCAAGGAAATTTAACTATTTCTGATGCAACAAAAAATGTTCCTGGTGTATATACATTTGCAACTTATGGAAATAAGAGAGAAAGTATGTCTTCTCGAGGATTTCGTGGTATTCCTATTCTAAAAAATGGTGTTCGTGTGCATTCCGATTTTAGAGGTACAGGAATTTTAACAGACATGCAAGGAGTCGATAATATTCAAGTATTAAAAGGTGCCGCAGCAATAACTCAAGGTGTAGCTACAGATATAGGTAGTCCGGGTGGAATAATAAATATTGTGACTAAAACACCTAAATATTATTTTGGAGGAAATGCTTCTTTACGTTTAGGAAGCTTTGGTCAAGCAAGAACAACATTTGATGTGTTTGGACCATTAGCAGAAACCGAAAATGTAGCTTTTAGAATTAATGGTGCTTTAGAACGTGCCGATAGTTACAGAAGCGGAATATCGTCAGACCGTTTTTATATTAATCCTTCGTTAGAATGGAAAGTGGACGATAAAACTAAAGTAACTCTTGAAATGGATTATTTTGAAGATAGTAGAACTCCAGATTTAGGTACAGTTAATTTAGGTGCTAACGATAAAAATAATATTTACGATTTACCAGAGAGCCAGTTTTTAGGTTTTGCAAACGATAAATCTTTAACAACAAGTACGTCTTATTCTATTAGGTTTGATAGAGAACTTTCTAATAATTTAACCTTAAAAGCTGCACTTTATAAGTCTAATTTAGATTTAGACGATAAAGGAGCAAGTTTAGGAAATGTAATTGAAGATGAATTAGGAGCACCAATTTATAACCAAGTTAAAAGAGGTTATACAACGTCTACACGTAGCGATGATAATAGTGTATTACAGTTTGATTTAATTGGTGAAGATGTAAATACAGGTAGTATTTCTCATACTTTTCAAGTAGGATTCGATTATAGAACAATTAACTATAGTACATTCTCTCAAAGTGTTGCAACTGTTGATAGTATTAATGTTTTTACAGCGAATACCCATGTTTTACCAAGTGATTTAGCTTTTTCTGCTCCTATTACTGCTGGTGCGAAGTCTAAAGCTTTAGGTTTTGTAGCGCAAGATGTTATTACTTTTAATAAATATTTAAAAACATTTATTGGTTTACGTTATAGTAAAACACAATCTATTACAGTAACAGAAACTACAGAAAGCGATGCTTTTAATCCATTATTTGGTGTAATTGTATCTCCATTTAAAAATGTTAATGTGTTTACATCTTATACAAACAGTTCTTATCCAAGAACAGCTACACGTTTAGATGTTAATGGAAGTGAGCTTGGTAACGAACGTTTTGATCAATTTGAAGCTGGAATAAAAACAAATTGGTTAGACAGTAGATTACGTTTTAATTTTACATTCTTTAAAATTAATAATAAGGATATTAATTTACCTGTTTACGATGAAAATTGGGTAGCTACTGGTTATTTTCAAAAAGGAGGAAATGACGAACGTAAAGGAATAGAGGTAGAGTTAAGTGGTCGCGTTTTAGAAAATCTAGAAGTTATTACAGGTTACTCTTATATAGATGCACAATATAAGGAGCATACATCTTATGTATATGGTTCTGCACCGTTAAACACACCTAAACATACTTTTAATGCTTATGCTAATTATAGTTTTAAACAACGTTTAAAAGGATTGTCTATAGGAGCAGGAGTGTATTATACAGGCGAAAGACCAATTAACGATTGGAGTTCTGGAGCAGTTACGCATGAAGGTATTGTGCCAAATCAAGAACCTTTTAATGTAGAGGCTTATACTCAAGTTAATGTGCAAGCAGGCTACAGATTTAATAAACATTGGAACACAAGATTGTTATTAAATAATGCCTTTAATGAAATAGGTTACAATGCATACAGAACTAGTTTTATAAACCAAACAGACCCTAGAAATTTCTCGGGAATATTAACTTACTCTTTCTAAATTTTAGCGTTATTTGCTTGTTGTTTTGTAAAGCGAATTTTAAGTAAAATTAAAAACGGAAAAAGCCAGTTATAAAATATTATAACTGGCTTTTTTTATAATAATAACCGTAAACTAATAAAGACTATAGTTTTCTATAGAAAGCTAATATCGTTTTTAAAACTATGTTCTGTTGGCCTTAAGAGTATTAAGTAAATTAGAATTAATATTCCAAAAAGTATAAACTCTGGTTTTAAAAATAAAATAACAAATGCAGAACCTTCTAAAATAGCCCAACGTGCTATAGAAGCTGTTTGAAATATGCTAAAGTTAAAATCTTCCGTAGCATTTTTATCTGCTTTTTTTAGTAAAAACTTATATATAAAGTTACTTGCAACAAATGCTAATAGTGGTATTGCTATATATAGGTAATCGTCTGTAGAAACCTCCGTGATGTTAAAAATATCACTAATAGAATTTATATTAGATAATATAGTAAAGGCAACAATAACACCAGCACATAAGGCTAAGTGAATAATTTGTAATGTTTTAATGTTTGGCTTCATAAGTTTATTTTTTAACACGTAAAATCTTGTCCATTTTACGTCCTCTAGCTAGTTCTTCTATTAGTTTATCTAAATAACGTGCTTGTTTGGTTAAAGGTGTTTCTATATCTTCTATTCTGTAACCACATATTACGCCTTTAATAAGTTCTGCATTTGGGTTTAATGTTGCACGTTCAAAGAAGGTTTTAAAAGTTACTTTCTCATCAATTAACTCTTGTAGCTTTTCTTCGTTAAAACCGGTTAGCCATTCAATTACAGTGTGTAACTCTTTAATTGTTCTGCCTTTTTTTTCAACTTTGGTAACGTAATGCGGATAAACAGAAAAAAACTTCATTTCTGCAACTCTTTTATCGTGTTCAGGTGTTGTGGTCATAGTATATTGTTTGATCTTAAAAATATGAAAATTTAATGACAGTTAATTCAGTAGTTAACTGTGCTTTTTCCAATATTTTTTTCCGTAGCTGCAAAATATTTCTTCACCAGATTTAATTTTCTTAGTTGCTTTTAAGCAAACATTGTCATCTGTATCTAAAGTGATTTCTGCATTTTTTTTAAAGCCACTATTAATAGCATCGTTGGCATACTTTGCAAAGCAGTCTGTATGCATGCTGTCCATAATAGTGCCATCTAATAAATTTATAAAATAACGATCGTTGTTTTGTTTGGCTCTTTTTTCGGCCTCTTTAGCATCGAGAATTTCTCCTTTAAACAATGTTATTATTTCATTTTTAAAGATATCTATTGCTGTAAATAATCCATTGCCAGCATTTTTAATTTGAGAAGCCTTAGTGTATAGATAATCTTCCTCTGGAGCTTCAATAGTATTTGTTTCTATGTAGTTGTTTTCAGGATTATCTACTTTCAATTTTAAAATATTTTGATTTTATATTAATGCTTAAAAAATCTAATTTAAGCTTTATTACTGTTATTCATTTTATGCTTTAATTTTTTTATAAGAATTACTGCTAAAGCACCTCCTAAAAATGAAACAATACAGTTGATAATAAATAACCAAAGATGAAACGCTCCGTTTTCCATTATAGAAAAAGGATTAAAACCCAATCGTCCAAAAGACTTAATTAAGAATATACTACCAAAAACACCGGCAATTGTATTGCCTATTAAACCAAACGAGTATTTTTTTAAGGCATAACCAGTACTGTTTGCACCAATTATACCAATAAGAATACTAATTAAGGAAATTAAAGTATCGGTCATAACAGTGGCTTTAAATTAATGTCCGTAATCCATTTTATCAATTTTTCCTCCCATTAGCCTTTTTTGGATAATCATATAGACAAAAAGAAGAATGAAACCTATAATTCCCCAATTAAGGGCTACAGATAAACCATACTCCGAAGCCGAAGTATTATAGATGGTTAAAGACTCGTTAACGTTATTAATGGATGGTAAAATTACTGGGAATAACGATGCTAGAGAAGAGGTTATGCCACCTAATACCAATAAGGTTGAAAAGGTAAAGCCGTAGCTCTCTTTTTTTAATTTCTTAATAAAGAATAAGCCAACTAGTCCTGTTAAATATATAATAGGAAAAAGTATTAAATAAGGTCTAGTAATAAAATTATCTAAAGCATTTGGGTTTACTTTTAGCCATACAATTACAGAGAAAATGGTAAGTATAACAAGCGCAATATTTAGTTTGAAAATAATCTTTTTAAGTTTGTTGTTTATAGATGAATTGGTTTTTAAAATAATCCAATTGGCACCATGTATTGCTAAGGTAACAACAGATATTATGCCTATAATAATTGTAAACCAATCTATAATTCCTGGTGTTTTACTTAATGGACTAAATGTACTATCCCATAAGGGTAAGAAAAAGTAATGACCTTCATAAGTCGAGACTCCGTTTTCTACACCACCTAAATTTACACCTCTAACAATGTTACCTAATGCGATACCAAAAAACAAGGCTAATAATAAACTTGCTACTCCAAAGGATTTATCCCAAATGTCTTTCCACATTTGATAGTTAAACTGTCCTCTAAACTCTAATCCAATAGCTCTAAAAATAATTAACCACAGCACTATTATTAACGGTAAATAAAAGCCACTAAATACCGAAGCATAGAAGGTCGGGAACGCCATAAAAAGCATACCACCTGCGGCTACTAGCCAAACTTCGTTAGAATCCCAAAATAAACCAGCAGACTTAGCTATAACTTCTTTATCCTCTTCTTTTTTAGCAAAGAATAAATGAATAATTCCTGTTCCAAAATCGTAACCATCTAAAATAAAAAACATGGCTAAAACAATAGCTATTATTATGTACCAAAATACTTCCATAATTTAATGTGTTTGAGGTTTTGGGCCTTGGTTAATAGTTTTACCAACTAAGACTAGAAATAATAAACCTAGTAGCATATACAAAGCCACAAAGCCAAGTAAAGTAAATAAGGTGTTACCAGATGAAACTGTTGGAGAAATACCATCGCTTGTTCTTAATAAACCATATACTAAATACGGTTGTCTGCCTAACTCTGCAACATACCAACCAGTAATATTTGCTATGTATGGAAACGGAACTAAAAACATAATAACCCAAAGTAAAGATTTGGAAGTGTATAGTTTTTTGCGCCATAATAAGAAAAGTGCTAATGCCATAACGCCAATAAATATAGTGCCTAAACCAACCATTATATGATAGGAGTAATACAATGCCGGAATATTATCTGGTAGTTCTTCTTCTTTAAACTGATCCATTCCTGGGATTTGTTTATCCCATTCTTGATGCGTTAAAAAACTTAATACATTAGGTACAGCAATTTTATTGTCTAGTTTTTTTTCTACCATATTTGGCTGACCAATCAATACAATTTCGGCACCAGCTTCTTCGGTTTCAAAAATACCTTCCATAGCTGCAAAAGAAGCTGGTTGGTATTTTGCTACATTTTTAGCATTCCAATCTCCTGTTGGAAAAGCCAATAGAATACTAGAAACCAAACCAAAAACAACTCCTGTTTTTAAGAATAACTGTCCGTATTGGGTTTGCTTATTTCTTAAAATATAAAAGGCACCTATGCTAGCAACAACAAAAGAAGAAGTGACAACAGATGCTAATTGATTGTGCAAGAATGCTGGTAGAAGCCAAGGATTTGTAAATAATGCCGAAAAGTTTTGTAATACAAATTTACCATTGTCTAAAATTTCGTAACCTACAGGATGCTGCATCCAAGCATTGGTTGCTAGAATAAACCAACCACTTGCCCAAGAACCTAAAAAGACTAGAAATCCGGTTAGGAAATGTAGTTTTTGTCCCATTAGTTTTTCGCCAAAAATAAAGAGCGCTAAAAAAGAAGATTCTAAAAAGAAAGAGAACATGCCTTCCATTGCTAGAGTCTGTCCAATAATACCACCTGTTAATTCAGAAAACTTAGCCCAATTGGTACCAAATTGAAATTCCATTGGAATTCCAGTTACAACACCCATTGTAAAGTTGATAGCAAAAATTTTCATAAAAAACTTTGCAGCGTTATTATATTTCTCAATGTTGTTTCTAAGGTATTTCCATTTAAAATAAACTATCAATAACGATAAGCCCATGGTTAATTGTGGAAATATATAATGAAAAGTGATAGTAAATGCGAATTGCAATCTATCGTAAAAGATCATGTCTTCCATACCCTTGTTTTAGACTATAAAAATACGACAGATAGAGCGATTTTGTGTAACATTTATTACAAATATTACATTAAGATTTTTGTGTGTAACTCTCGTTTAAATAATTTTATTTAATGTTATGGAGAAGTGTTTTCTCTGTTGAGAAAATTGAATTGATTTTTTTAGTTAGCAAAAATTATTATTTCATATTTTTTTATAATTATTTTCACAAAATTAAAATTTTTATAGTCAAATTTTATGGATTTCGCTTTTATGAGCTGAGCAAGATATTTTAGCTAACAGATGCATATCTTTGCGGCAAAAATTATACATTATTTATGAAAAAACCAACTATAGGATTTATCGGACTTGGCCTTATGGGCGGAAACATGGTTGAAAATCTTCAAAAGAGAGGATTCGAATTAACAGTAATGGATCTTAATAAAGATGAAGTTGCAAAAGTTATCGCTCGCGGTAATGCTACTGAAGCATCTTCTCCAAAAGAATTAGCTCAAAAGAGTGATATTGTAATGTTTTGCCTTACTACTTCAGCGGTTGTAGAAAAGATTGTTTACGGTGAAGACGGTGTTCTTGCAGGTATTAAGGAAGGTTCTGTTTTAATTGATTTTGGAACATCTATTCCAGCATCTACTATTAAAATAGGGAAAGACCTTGCTGCAAAAGGTGCAGGTATGATTGATGCTCCACTTGGGCGTACACCTGCTCATGCAAAAGACGGTTTACTTAACATTATGGCTGCAGGAGATAAAGATATTTTCGCGAAAGTAAAACCAGTTCTTGACGAACAAGGAGAGAACGTATTTTACCTAGGTGCTCTTGGTGCTGGACATACAACTAAACTGATTAATAACTTTATGGGTATGACAACTGTGGTTGCTATGTCTCAAGCTTTTGCTGCGGCTAAACTTGCTGGTGTAGATGGACAACAACTTTTTGATATTATGTCATCAGGACCATCAAATTCACCATTCATGAAATTCTGTAAAAACTATGCAGTAGATAATGTAAGTGATTTAGGTTTCTCTATAGCGAATGCTAATAAAGATTTAGGTTATTTTGTACAGATGATGAATGACCTTGGTACAACTTCTACAATTGCCGAAGCAACTTCTGGAAACCTTAAAGCTGCTTTAGGTGCAGATATGGGTAGTTTAAATGTTCCTGAAATCTTCGATTATTTCACAGATTTAAAGAAATAGTAGTACGTGAATTTATATTAAAAAATTAAATTTATAAAAAGTAAAAAAGCCAAAACAATATATGTTTTGGCTTTTTTGTATAAATTATATTGGGTGTTTTTTGTTTTTTATTCTCCTTTTTTATTTCCTGAACGAGCTATATCCTATTAAACTCCATATAACAAATAATCCTAATAGACCTATTCTTGCGTAGCCAAAAAACATTGCAAATAAAAGTAATAGGCTAAGTACTAAAGCTATCATTTTTATTCCTTTTACTGTTTTTCCGCTAGATTCAGATTTATTATTAATTAACTGATTTAAAAATATTTCATCAGATTTTTTTAAATAATACTGAATTTGAGATTCTTCTAAACCTTCCTCTTTTAATCTTTTTTTTATTTCGTTAGATCCAAAACCTTTCTTTCTTAATGAAATACTATAATCTAATTTATTCATTTCATTTAAAACTGTTGATAATGTTTAGTCGCTATAAAATTGTTTTAATATTCTATACCAAACATCAAACGAAGTTCGATTATTAATATTAAAAAGTCAAGTTAGTAAAAATGAAAACAGCCAAAACAAAATAGGTTTTGGCTGTTATACTTAAATTAGAGAGAATATGGTTTGTTTTTAAAAACGTTTATTCAGGATATTGATTTTTTAGTTTTTTTGAAGTTTCGTTTAATGTTTCGTTGATATAAAATCGTTTCAATGTTTTATATCATACGTTAAACGAAGTTAGCGTATTTTTTTTGCAAAGTCAAGTTTGTAAAAAGCAAAACAGCCAAAACAAAATATGTTTTGGCTGTTAAATTTATAGTAATAAAATACTGTTTATTTCTGCTCTGCAGTAAGCTCACAAATTTTGCAAATAACTTCGGTAGCTTTAATCATACTTTCTACAGGTACGTACTCGTAGCGTCCATGGAAATTATGTCCACCTGCAAAAATGTTAGGGCAAGGTAAGCCCATATAACTTAATTGAGAACCATCTGTACCACCACGAATGGCTTTAATTAATGGTGTAATACCTACTTGTTTCATTGCTTCTTCGGCAATATCTACAATATGCATTACAGGCTCCACTTTTTCTTTCATATTAAAATATTGATCTTTAATCTCAATTTCAATAACTTCTCTTCCGTATTGTGCGTTTAACTCGTTAGTTAACTTTAGCATGACTTCTTTTCTAGCTTCAAAATGTCCAAGATCATGATCACGTATAATATACTCTAGTTTAGTATCTTCAACTTCTCCTTTTATAGAGTATAGGTGAAAGAAACCTTGGTATCCTTCTGTATGTTCTGGTGTTTCCATACGTGGTAAAGAGTTTATAAACTCTGTAGCAATGTACATAGAGTTTACCATTTTACCTTTTGCATAACCAGGATGCACTATTTTACCTTTTACGGTAACTACTGCTCCTGCAGCATTAAAGTTTTCGTATTCAAGTTCTCCAATTTGGCTACCATCCATTGTGTAAGCCCAATCTGCACCAAATTTCTTTACATCAAATTTATGTGCACCACGACCAATTTCTTCGTCTGGTGTAAAACCAACTTTAACGTCACCATGTTTTATTTGCGGATTAGCAATAAGATATTCCATAGCAGAAATAATCTCTGTAATTCCAGCTTTATCATCTGCTCCTAAAAGTGTTGTACCATCTGTTGTAATTAAGGTCTGACCTTTATATAATAATAAATCGTCGAAATAATCTGGAGATAATACAATGTTTTCTGCTTCGTTAAGCATAATGTCTTTACCATCGTAGCTCTCAATAATTTGAGGTTTTACGTTAGCACCAGTAAAATCTGGAGTCGTATCAAAATGCGAAATAAAACCAATAGTTGGTGTGTCGTGATCTACATTACTAGGTAAAGTTGCCATAATATAAGCGTTCTCATCTATAGTAACATCGCTCATACCAATAGCCTTTAACTCATCTACTAATATATTTGCTAAATCCCATTGTTTTGCTGTACTTGGCGTTGTGTCGCTTTCTGGATCAGATTCTGTATCAACAGTTACATAACCTACAAAGCGCTTTATTATATCTTGTTTTGAAATCATTTTATCAATGTTTTATTTTATGAATTCGAGTGAGTGAACTTAATAACTCTTTAGAGTTTCAAAGTTACAATTATTAAGTTTTTTGGCTTTTGAATTGTTCATCTTTTTTTTTAGAAGTATTTTTGTATAAACATTATTAGATGTACAAATTACTACTAAGGCCATTATTCTTTCTTTTCGATCCCGAAAAAATTCATTATTTCACTTTTTCATTAGTAAAATTCACTTCAAAAATTCCTGGAGTAGCAGCTTTATATAGAAGTTTATTTCTTATTGAAGATGCTAAGCTAGAGCGTAAGCTTTTCGGTTTAACCTTTAAAAATCCAGTAGGATTAGCAGCAGGTTTCGATAAAAATGCGGTGTTGTATAACGAATTAGCAAACTTTGGTTTCGGTTTTATAGAAATAGGAACTGTAACACCAAAAGGACAAGCTGGGAACCCTAAAAAGCGTTTGTTTAGACTTAAAGACGATAAAGGGATTATTAATAGAATGGGTTTTAATAATGAAGGACTCCAAGCTGCCATAACACAACTTAAAAAGAATAAAGGCAAGCTAATTATTGGAGGAAACATTGGTAAAAACACACAAACAAAACCAGAAGATTATACTAAAGATTACCTAGAGTGTTTTAACGCTTTACATCCTTATGTCGATTATTTTGTACTTAATGTAAGCTGCCCAAATGTTGGCAGTCATGCAAAGTTAAATGATAAAGATTATTTGTTAGAACTAATTGGTGCTGTACAAACAGCAAATAAAACATTTGATAAGCAAAGACCAATACTTTTAAAAATTGCTCCAGATTTAAATAACGGACAGCTTGACGAAATTATAGAGTTGGTTGCCGAAACAAACCTAGATGGTGTAATTGCAAGTAATACCTCTAACGATAGATCGGGTTTAAAAGCGTCGGAAGAAAGACTTGCCGAAATAGGAAACGGAGGATTAAGTGGGCAGCCTGTTTTAGAAAAGTCTACACAGGTTATTAAGTATTTATCTGATAAGAGTAAAAAATCCTTTCCAATTATTGGAGTAGGAGGTATACACTCTGCAGAAGATGCCTTAGCAAAAATTGAAGCAGGAGCAGACTTAGTGCAAATTTATACAGGTTTTATATACGAAGGTCCTTCGCTTATTAAAAAAATAAATAAGGCAATCTTAAAAGATTTTTAAGTGAATTACGATACACTTATAGCGTTTATAGTAGCCACTTCGGTATTATCATTATCGCCAGGACCAGACAATATTTATGTTTTAATGCAAAGTATTGTAAACGGAACAAAATATGGTCTAGCAACTGTTTGTGGGTTAATTTTTGGCTGCTTGTTTCATACCACTTTAGTCGCCTTTGGAGTGTCTGCTATTATTAAAGAAAATGATACTTTATTTTTTGCTATTAAATGCTTAGGAGCTGGCTATTTATTATACTTGGCTTATAAGGTCTATAGAAGTGATGCGAAAGTGGATTTAAACAGTGATGCTGTACCTAAAAAAAGCATGTTGCAATTGTTTAAGCAAGGTGTAATTATGAATGTACTTAATCCAAAAGTTTCAATTTTCTTTTTAGCTTTTTTTCCAGGTTTTTTATATTCCGAAACCATAAGTTCTGTAAAACAGTTTTACGTTTTAGGCTTGTTGTTTATGGCAACTTCATTTATAATATTCTCAATAATAGCAATTTTGGCTGGTTCAATTTCTACGTATTTAAAATCTCATAAAAACATAGGCGTTGTTTTAAAATGGTTGCAAATTGTTGTGTTTGTAGGTATCGCAGTTTTTATTTTGTTTTCAGAAAAATAGAGTCATATAATTTAAGAGTTAATAATCACTAGTTTAGGCTTTGCCATTTGGTTTGGGTTTTTAGGTGCATTAATTTTACCATAATCTATAAAGAATAAAGATTTGTAAACGACTAATCTTTTTTATCTTTGAATTTAATATGAAAGACCACGTTAAAGTTATAGAATGTCCAAGAGATGCCATGCAAGGCATAAAAGCTTTTATTCCCACGGAAAAGAAGGTGCAATACATTCAATCTTTACTTCGCGTAGGTTTCGATACTATCGACTTTGGAAGCTTTGTGTCACCAAAAGCAATACCGCAAATGGTAGATACACGAGAGGTGTTATCTCAATTAGATTTAAGTAAAACAACGAGTAAACTACTAGCTATTATAGCTAATACTCGTGGTGCCGAAGATGCTTGTAAACACCCAGAAATAGATTATTTAGGTTATCCGTTTTCCATATCAGAGAATTTTCAAATGCGTAACACGCATAAAACTATAGCACAATCTGTAGTAACATTACAAGAGATTTTAAACCGTGCAGACCAAGTAAATAAAGAGGTCGTGGTTTATATTTCTATGGGCTTTGGGAATCCTTATGGAGATCCATGGAGTGTAGAAATTGTAGGAGAGTGGACAGAGCGCTTAAGTAAAATGGGTGTTAAGATTTTGAGTTTGAGTGATACTGTTGGTACTTCAGATCCAGAAAATATCGACTATTTATTTTCTAATTTAATTCCAGCATATAAAAATATAGAATTTGGTGCACATTTACATACTACGCCAACTACATGGTTCGAGAAAGTAGATGCAGCTTACAATGCAGGATGTAAAAGATTCGATGGAGCCATTCAAGGTTTTGGTGGTTGCCCAATGGCAAAGGACGATCTTACGGGTAATATGCCTACAGAAAAAGTACTGTCTTATCTTACTACAAAGAAAGCTTCTAACTTAAATGCAATGTCTTTTGAGAGCTCTTATAATGAAGCAACAAAGATTTTTACTAAATATCATTAAAAAACAATAGTTATAACTAGCTGTTTAATAGTTGGTTATAATTTATTTCGTTTTTTATTTAAATTTAGTCTAAATAAACTTGCGTAAATTACTTTTCATTTTTATTTTTGAAGTCGAATTACAAGTCTATTTGTAATTAGTCTAAATAACAATAAACAAATTAAAATGAAGAAATTCGTATTAGGATTAGCAACTTTAGCAACATTAGGTTTCACATCTTGTGATAGTGACGACGATGGAGGAACACCTGTAGTAACAAACAACGTAACAGCTCCAGATACTTATGTGTTTGAAAGAGGTGCAGCAAGTACAGTTAGTTTTGGAGGACAAACAACACGTATCCAAATGGCTCAAGAAATTGTTTCTGGATTAGTTAATACTGCTAATACAGAATTAGCTTTAGATAATATGTTTGCTCACGTTGAAAACGCTAACGATTTTACAGATGCAGATCTTAATGCTTCAGATAAAAGTGTAAGAAGTAAAGTAGCAGCATCAACAGATTATTTTGCAGCTAATACTACAGATGCTAACGTTATTAAATCAACATTCGATTTATACATAGAAGACCAAGTAAATACAGTATTCCCTAACTGGGCAACTACAGCAACTTCTGGTGTTGCAGGACAAATACAACAAGCTGGAGGAGGCTCTATACGTTATGTAAACGGAAAAGGTTTAGAGTATAACCAAGCATTTGCTAAAAGTTTAATTGGAGCTTTAATGGTAGATCAAATCTTAAACAACTACTTAAGTACTGCTGTTTTAGATGCAGGAGATAACGTTGCAAATAACAATGCAGATGTTTTAGATGGTGATAATAATTACACAACTATGGAGCACAAATGGGATGAGGCTTACGGTTACTTATATGGTAACGAAGACAATCCTGCTGTTCCTTTATTAGAAGCAGATAAGTTTTTAAGCGAATACTTAGCAAAAGTAGATGGAGATGATGATTTTTCTGGTATTGCTTTAGATGTTTTCAATGCTTTTAAATTAGGTCGTGCTGCAATTGTAGCTAAAGATTACGATGTACGTGATGCTCAAGCTGAAATTATTAGAGCTAAAATTTCTCAAGTTATTGCTGTAAGAGGCGTTTACTATTTACAACAAGGTAAAGCTAAGTTAGGTACAGATATGGCATCAGCATTTCATGCATTATCTGAAGCTTACGGTTTTATTTATAGCTTACAGTTTACAAGAAAGCCTGGTACTACAGAGCCTTACTTAACAAAAGACGAAGTACTATTATTAACAGACGAGTTAATGACAGGAAATGGTTTCTGGGATATTACACCAGCAACATTAGATACAATCTCAGATACAATTTCTGCAGAGTTTAGTTTTACTACAGCACAAGCTGGTAGTTAATAACTTATAAGTTTTAAAATAGTAGACGTTTGTTATAAACGTCTACTATTCTTATTTTTGCGCACTGAAAAAGAAAAAAATATTTATGAAAAAGTTAGCTTACATTTTTACTTTAATGTTACTAGTAGCCGCTTGTTCAGGGTCTGATGATTCTGGTAGTGGTAGTAATAGTACTCCAGATAATTACAATAGAGCTGCTATGCAAACTAACTTGGCAGATAATATAATTATTCCAAGATTTCAAGATTTAAAAACTGGATTAGAAACTTTAGCTACTGTTGGTGATACTTTTACAGCAACACCAAACCAAGCTAATTTAGATAATTTAAGAGCTGCTTTTGTTAATGCATATAAAGATTGGCAATTAGTAGAGCCTTTTAATATCGGTCAAGCCGAAGTTCTACAATACAGTTTTCAAATGAATGTGTATCCTACAACGACTGCAGACATTGAAGCAAATATAGCTAATGGTACTTACGATTTAACAGCAGTAGGTAATAATGATGCTGTAGGTTTTCCTGCCGTAGATTACATGTTACATGGTATCGCTGCTACAGATACAGAAATATTAAATAAGTATGCAACTTCAAATTACGCAACTTACTTAACAGATTTAATTGCACAAATGAATAGCTTAACACAAACTGTGTTAACAGATTGGACAACTAATTACAGAGCTGTTTTTATTAGCAGTACAAGTAATACAGTATCTAGTGCGGTAAATAAATTTATAAACGATTATATTTTCTATTACGAAAAAGGACTGCGTGCTAATAAATTTGGTATTCCTTCAGGTGTGTTTTCTTCAGGTCCTTTAGCAGATAAAGCTGAAGCTGTTTATAACGGAACAATCTCTAGAGATTTATCTATTATAGCGCTTGATAATGTGCAAAACATCTTTAATGGTAAAGCAACAAGTACCTCTCCAACAGGAGATGGTTTTTATAACTATTTAATTGAATTAGATAGAGCAGATTTAGCAGAATTAATTAATACAAGAATTGATAATGCTAGACAAAAAATACAAGTTTTAAATGCGGATTTAAAAACGCAGGTTGAAACAGATAACACAAAAATGACTGAAGCTTACGATGCATTACAATTAGTAGTAGTATCTTTTAAGGTAGATATGCTACAAGCGTTTAATGTAAGCGTAGATTATGTTGATGCTGATGGAGATTAATTTTAAGGAACACTAATTTTATTAAAGGTTGATTTTTAAATCAGCCTTTTTTTTGCATTATGAATTTTAGCCTAAAAACATATTTAAATAAAACTACAGATGCAGCTCCTTTGGCTGTGTTCAGGATTGGTTTTGGATTAATGATGTGTTACGGTATGATTCGTTATTGGTTAAAAGGATGGATTGAAACCATTTATATTCAACCACAATTTCATTTTAAATACTACGGATTCGAATGGGTTAAAACCTTAGGTGATTATACTTATTTGCTATTTTTAATCTGTGGTTTGTCTGCCTTTTTTGTAGCTATAGGTTATAAATATAGATTGGCAATTATTACTTTTTTTATCAGCTTTACGTATATAGAGTTCATGGATAAAACCACGTATTTAAATCATTATTACTTTATAAGCATACTTAGCTTTTTAATGATTTTTTTACCAGCAAATGCAACTTTCTCACTAGACAATTATACTTCAAAGATTAGTTATAAAACTATCCCGAAATGGACTATTGATGGTATAAAACTACTTTTAGGCATCGTTTATTTTTATGCAGGATTGGCTAAGATAAATAGCGATTGGCTACTAAAAGCGCAACCTTTAAAAATATGGTTGCCTTCTAAATACGATTTACCACTTATAGGCGATACGCTAATGCAACAAGAATGGTTTTATTATGCTATGAGTTGGACAGGTATGCTGTACGATTTATTGATTCCGTTTTTCTTATTATACAAGCGTACTCGAGTTGTAGCCTTTATAATGGTTGTCTTTTTTCATGTATTTACACGAATACTGTTTCCAATCGGGATGTTTCCGTTTGTAATGATTGTAAGTGCATTAATCTTTTTCGATGCTTCATTTCATCATAAAATAATAAGCAAAATCAAGTCGTTACTGGCATTTACTTCCGCGAAAGCGAAAAATATAGACTATAAAACCGTTTACAAAGTACGGTACAGCAAATTATTGCTACCAATGCTTGGATTGTTTTTTGTGGTGCAATTGGTGTTTCCGTTTAGGTACCTATTATATCCTGGCGAATTGTTTTGGACAGAGGAAGGTTATCGTTTGTCTTGGCGCGTAATGCTAATGGAGAAAATGGGTAACACTACTTTTAAAATTAAAGATGGAGAAGGCAACTCGTTTCTAGTGAATAACTCAGATTTTTTAACGCCTTTACAGGAAAAACAAATGAGTTTTCAACCGGATTTTATTTTAGAATATGCACATTATTTAGGTAATCATTTTACCAAACAAGGTCATAAAGGCGTAGAGGTATATGCTAAAAGTTATGTGGCTTTAAACGGCAGATTAAGTCAATTATTTATTGATGAAAGCGTAGATTTGTACCAAGAAAAAGAATCGTTTAAACATAAACACTGGATTTTACCATTTACAGATGAAATTAAAGGACTATAGCTTACTAATTATAACATTGCTAATCACTTTTGTAACAGTTGCTCAAGAGCAAATTACAGGTGTAATAGTAAATGAGCAAGGAGAGAAACTTAAAGACGTTGAGGTTTACGGTAAAAACTTAGGTCTTTTAGCGAAGTCTGATGCTAATGGATTTTTTAAAGTTGAAATAGAAGAAGAAAGTATTGTTTTAACTTTTTTTACATACGAATACAATGTACTTGAGCAAACAATTACTGTTAGCGAGAATAAAAATGTAAAAATAACTTTATTGCCTTTTGCAGAAACAACTTTGTCTGAAGTAGAATTAACCTCTAGAAAAGCACAAGCATTTAGTTTAAAACGCTTAAAAGATGTAGAAGAAACTGCTATTTATGCTGGTAAAAAGACAGAGGTGGTTTTAATAGACCAATCTATGGCGAGTTTAGGTACAAATAATGCAAGACAATTATACAGTCAAGTAGCAGGTTTAAATATTTACCAAAACGACGATGCTGGTTTGCAGTTAAATATTGGTGGTCGTGGTTTAGACCCTAATAGAACAGCCAATTTTAATACACGCCAAAATGGTTACGATATTAGTGCCGATGTTTTAGGATACCCAGAAAGTTATTATTCTCCTCCAGCTGAAGCTTTACAAGAAATTCAGATTGTTAGAGGTGCTGCTTCTTTGCAATATGGAACACAATTTGGAGGTTTAGTTAATTTTAAAACAAAAACACCAAATACTAAAAAACCATTAGAGGTAATTACTAGAAATACTATTGGTAGCAATGGGTTGTATACTAACTTTACTAGTGCGAGTGGTACTAAGGGTAAGTTTAGTTACTACACTTATTTTAATTATAAAAAGGGAGATGGATTTAGAGATAATTCTAACTTCGAATCTAAAAATGTATTTGCACATTTAGGTTATCAGTTTAATGATAAAACTAAGGTAGAAGGTGAGGTTTCTTATTTAAGATATTTAGCAAAACAAGGTGGAGGACTAAACGATTCTCAATTTGAAGAAGATCCATACCAAAGTAATAGAGAACGTAACTGGTTTCAAGTAGATTGGTTGTTGTATAATTTAAAATTATCGCATAAATTCTCTGAGGATACTAATTTTACTTTTAATGCCTTCGGATTGAATGCGTCTAGAAATGCTTTAGGTTTTAGAAGTAACCGTGTAGACCAACCAGATGCTAATGGTGTAAGAGATTTAATAAAAGGCGAGTTTAATAACTATGGTTTCGAAACACGATTACTAACCAATTACAGTCTTTTTAATAAAAAATCAATTGGTTTAATTGGTGCTAAGTTTTACAAAGCTGAAAACACATCGGAACAAGGTCCAGGAAGTGATGGGTCTGATGCTAATTTCGATTTTCAATACGATACGTTTCCAAATTATACTAATCAGTCAGACTTTACTTATCCTAATCTAAATGTTGCTGTTTTTGGTGAGAACATTATCTATTTAAACGATAAGTTATCTGTTACACCAGGATTTAGATTTGAATATATAAACACGCAAAGTGATGGTTTTTTTAGACGAATAAATACAGATGCTGCTGGTAATGTTATTTTAAATGAAAAAAATGAAGATGCATTAACTAGAGAACGTTCTTTTGTGTTATTAGGTTTAGGACTAAGTTATAAACCAGGGACTAATTTTGAGTTATACGGAAACGTTTCGCAAAACTACCGTTCTGTTACTTTTTCAGATATTAGTATTGTTAATCCAGCATTTACCATTAATCCAGATATTGATGATGAAAACGGTTTAACTGTAGATGCCGGAATTAGAGGAAAAATAAACAATAAAATATCTTACGATGTAAGTGCCTTTAGCCTTTTTTATAATGATAGAATTGGATTTGTACAACGTGTAGCGTCAGATACTAGTGTAAAGAGCGAACGTGGCAATGTTGGTGATGCTGTTTTATATGGAGTAGAGAGTTTAGTGGAATTTAATTTAGAAAGTTTATTCCTTAATAACAAGGATTATATCTTTAATTACTTTGTTAACGCCTCTTTTGTAGACTCTGAATACACTAAGTCTGATGAGAATGGAGTAGAAGGTAGTAAAGTAGAATTTATACCTAATTATAACATTAAAACAGGAATAAGATTTGGTTATAAAGACTTCTTATCTAATATTCAATATACATACTTGTCGTCTCAATTTACAGATGCAACAAATGCTGTTGAAGGTAATTTAAGTGGTGTTATTGGAGAGATTCCTGCTTACAATATTCTAGATGTATCACTATCTTATAAATACAAGAAGTTTAAGCTAGAAGCAGGTGTAAACAACCTTTTAGATACAGCGTATTTTACTAGACGAGCAACAGGATATCCAGGACCAGGAATTATACCATCGGCTAATAGAAACTTCTATACAACGTTAGAAATTAAGTTTTAAAAGCGTGCTTATTTTAAAACAGTCTAAATACAAACTGTTGATTTTCAGTGTGTATTAAGTGTTTTCGAGATGTGATTTTCTTATATTTAAGAAGTATTAACTTAAAAACAAGAAATTATGTCGATAAGAATAGGAAATAGTTGTGTTAATTGTCAGAGTTTAACTGCTAACGAAGTCTGTAAAGTACATGCCGTAAAAGTAAGTGATAATTATACTTGTGACAGTTTTGAAATGAAGGCTTCTTTAAAAAATGATCCCAATTGTAGTTCTTGTGCACGTTTTGAATCTTCAAACTGTGCAAACCCACAAAAGGCAGCACCAGGAATGTTATGTTCGCAATGGGCTCCGCAAAATGCTCAAGCTTAATTTTTAATAATAGTTTAAATAAAAAAAGACCACTTTTTAAGTGGTCTTTTTTGTTTGTTGCTAATCTCCATCATTATCTGTGGAAGTAATAATTATAGATAGTATACTTCTAACATCTACACTAAATAATATGCCTAGTGCATCTAATTCTGTATGTAGTGTTTCTACTTGATTGGGATGAGATGTTATAGCATCGAATAAAGGTACAGGAATGGCATCAATAGCATTCTGCACATCATTAATCTTGTTTTGAATCGCTAAATTTAAATCGTTGTTTTTAATAACATGATAAGTGTAATCATCGATTCCAACTCCTTCTGTATTAAAATAAACCTCTTCAACGCTATTTATATTTTCTTTTAAAATACTTAAAGATAAACTACTAAAATAAGCTTGAGATTGATCTGGGTTTGTAGCCTGAGAGTTCTCTAGTCCAGCAGGTTTACCTATTTTGGTTATTTTTGCAGTATCGATTAGGTTGTTTAAACCATTAAACAATCTGTTAAAAGAGTCTCGAATACCAGTCTCGTTATTATCTATGAATGCAGTGGCATAATTTCCAGGCGTATTCCAAATACCTTGTAATCTTTTAGCTTGAAATTCGAACTCTATGGCAGTAAATTTCAAATAGTTTTGCCTTTTTACCGAATTTATAAACTGAGCGTTTAACGTTGTTGCATCGCTTCCAAACAATAAATACTCTAAACCAGACAGTGTTTTTATTTGCGGACTTAAACTAGCTACTAACTCTTCTGTAATAGCATCATTATTTGTAATAACGTTTTCTAAAGCACTAGGTAGAGTTGGCCAATTGTATAATGCTAAGTGCATAAACTGGTCTCTAACATCACCAATGTTAAAGGCATATATTTTACCATAGGCTTTAGCAGTTACTCTCCATTGGTTTCTTGCTAAATTTAAGTCTGTTTCTGTATAAGTAGTTAAGTAAGTTTGTACTGTAGCGTTTAGAGTAATGCTTTCTGCTGTAAAAGTATCAACACTAGGTAATATTTGTTGGTTAGTAACATCGTCTAAAAGTTGCATAACATTAAATGTAGCTTCTTGTTCTTGATTGTTATCACTATTACAGCTAAAAATTAATAATAGTAGTAGTAATACTTTAGATTTTTTTATCATAATTATAAAGAGTTTACAAAATCAATTAATTGTTGACGTTTTTGTGCAGATAGATTTTTAAAATTTTGTTTAATTGTTTCGGCTTCGCCACCATGCCATAAAATAGCTTCTTCTATATTTCTAGCGCGACCATCATGCAAAAGGTTAGTATGGTTATTAACTGTTTCAATTAAACCAATTCCCCAAAGCGGTTGTGTTCTCCATTCGTTGCCATTGGCATTAAAATCGTTTCTATTATCGGCTAAGTCGTCTCCCATATCATGTAATAAAAAATCTGAATATGGTTTTATAGTAATATTCTCTAGAAACTCACTTTCAGCATCTGTACCAGTTGTTTGGTTTATGGCATGACATCCAATACAATTAAGTTCGGAAAAAAGCATTCTACCTTGCTGCACATCTTCATCTAAATAATTACGACGATTAGGTACTGCTAAATGCGCTTGGTAAAAAATAACTTTGTCTAATTGGCTATCTGTAACTTCTGGAGTCCCTCCATTTGGAGCATCAAAGCAATCTTGTTGAGGTGAAGG
Organism: uncultured Lacinutrix sp.; assembly: GCF_947500605.1. Lineage (GTDB taxonomy): Bacteria > Bacteroidota > Bacteroidia > Flavobacteriales > Flavobacteriaceae > Lacinutrix. The sequence goes on from NZ_CANMSJ010000005.1 coordinate 201,229, forward strand.
ACAATTTTGTTCAGAAAAAATAGAAGTGGTTAATCCCATATCGCCATGAAAAGCTCCTGCTATTTGTTGTTTTAAACTTGGTGCATTCGCTTTCCAACCATATTTACCTAAAGCTGTTGTATTTGTTTCGTAATTATAAACAAAGTTGGCACGACCAGAAATACCATCGTTATCACTATCATTTATATCTTCAAATTTTATAATTTCAATGTCTGGCAAAGCCGAAATTAAACCTAAACCAATAGTTTGTTGTGCAACTCTAGGAGATGTGTTAACACCTGCTAAAGAACCAAATTGTTCCTCTTGAAAAGTATATATTGGTTTTTGAAGCTGATATTCACTGCCATCTGCGTAAGTACCATTTATAATTTGATAGTTAACATTTATTTTAGTTTCGTATTGAATACCGTTATTAGCAAGATCTTGTAATTGTAAACCATAACCAGGAACAGGAATTGCATCTCCATTAGCATCTTGTCCGTCTAAACTAATACGCATTAAAAAGCCATTAGAATTTGTACCATTAATTAATGGAAATCCTCTACCATCTTTAAAGTGGCAAGTAGCACAAGCCCGCGCATTAAATGTAGGACCCAATCCATCTCTTCCAGTTGTAGAAGCCGGAGAGGAAACCCAAGTTTGATTAAATAATGAGTTTCCAGAAGCAAAGGTTGCTAATTGTTGAAATGATAAACCATCAATCTCAAAACCAAAAGCATTAGCACTTGTAGAGTTAACACCTAATGCACCTGTTAAGAGTTCCTCTCCTTCTATATAATTAGATGTAGGTTCTAGTACGGCTATATAATCATCATTATTACAATTAAAGAAGGTTAAAATTAGTAAAGAGAAAAGCGTTAATTGGTATTTCATATTGCAATTGTTTTAAATAGAAAAATCTCGAAACTAAATTCGAGATTTTTTAACTTTAGAAAGAGAATTATTTATAGACTAATTCCTATAGTTGTAGCAGATGCACTGATCTCGTCAGCCCAATCTTGAAGTGCTTGAACGCTTTGCATTACAACACCAAAGTTAGAATCTGTTGAACTTTCTAAGGTTATTAAATAATCGAACGGTTGCGCATTGTTAGCGATAGCGTTTACTTTTTCCATTGCATTATCGGCAGCAGCTTTTAAGGCAGCTGCTTGTGTAGGATTTGCTTGTTTTACTAAATCGTAAAATGATGCGCCATCAATAGCATTGTATGCTCCAAAAACAACATTGTAAACACCTTTTGCATTTGCATAAATATCACGATGCGTATTGTCACTAAAACAAGAATGTTCATCTTCTTGACCTAATCCTCCAATACCGTCTGTAGAATCTACAGGTGCAATAATACGCTCAGAACTTAACTCGTCACCAGCAATAAAAAAGGCACCATTAATTAATTGTTGTAAAGCAATGTCTTGATTTAAATCATTAAAAACAGTTCTATATGTTCCACCAGTAGCCCAAGTAGTTGTTAGTGCATTTAAATCGCTTACTAATAAGTTAGTTGCTACTTGTAAATATAGTGCACGTCTATCTGCATTGGTAGCAGTTGTGTAATCTGTAAATTCTCTTAATCCAGGTAAGTTTTCAGAAGGCATTGTATTGTCTTGTCCCCAAAGTAAAAACTCAATAGCGTGCCATCCTGTACTTATAGATTTATCATTTTGTCCTTCGTTTAAACCAGAAATAGTTGTTTGGTCTATTGAGATAGTAGTATCGCTTATAATACTATCGTAATTGTTAGCGTAATCTTCAGTTCCAGAAGCAACATAATCAATATAACTTTCGTCTATTGGCCAAGCATTCATTTGTCCTTCGGTTCCTAAAGACCAAGAATCAGATTCTGTATCTATAGGTCCGTTAGTTTCTCTAAAAGTTTCGGTTAAACCGTAAAATTCTCTAGCAGCTAACCATGAGGTTTTTGCTAAATCAAAATTAGTTTGGTTTGGAGTAGCAATAAAAGTATTGATGGCAGATTGCATAGTTACTGCGCTATTATAACTGTCAAGGTAGGTTTGATAAACAATATCACCATAGTTGTTTATAACGTCAGATTTACTAACGTTGTTCGCGCTATCTGTTGTATTGCTATCGTCATCACTACTACAAGAGAATAATGATAATGTTAAAGCAATGATAAAAGTTGATTTTAATAGATTGGTTTTCATATTGTTGTTATTTAGACTTAATAAAAATAATGCTGCAAATATATTTTTACTTGTAATACAAACCAAGCTATTTAGAATAAATCTTAATAATTATTATTATGATAATCTTTAGTTGATTGTAAGTCAATAGTTTTATTTGTAATTATTTTATATTCTAAATTAGAAAAGGTGTATTTATTATATAATTATATTTATCTTTACTCGCAATTAATTCCAATTGCAATGACAGCACACGAAAACAAGATAGTAGGTGAAGGTTTAACTTACGACGACGTACTATTAGTTCCAGCTTTTTCTGAAGTTCTACCAAGAGAAGTCAATATTCAAACAAAATTTACACGTAACATTACCATTAACGTTCCTATTGTATCTGCAGCGATGGATACAGTTACAGAAAGTAGAATGGCAATTGCTATGGCTCGCGAAGGTGGGATAGGTGTTTTACATAAAAACATGACTATCGAGGAGCAAGCAAACAAAGTGCGTAAAGTAAAACGTGCAGAAAGCGGTATGATTATCGATCCTGTTACATTACCACTTACAGCTGTAGTTTTAGATGCTAAAAATGCAATGCGTGAGCATGGTATTGGTGGTATTCCAATTATTGATGATAATGGCGTATTAAAAGGAATTGTAACCAATAGAGATTTACGTTTCGAACACCAAAACGATAGACCTATTGTTGAGGTAATGACGAGCGAAAACTTAATTACAGCTCCAGAAGGCACAAGTTTAAAAGGTGCTGAGATTATTCTTCAGAAAAATAAAATTGAAAAACTTTTAATTGTAAAAGGAGATAAGCTTGTTGGTTTAATAACCTTTAGAGATATAACTAAAGTAACTCAAAAGCCTATTGCAAATAAAGATACTTATGGTAGATTACGTGTTGCAGCAGCTATTGGTGTTACAGGAGATGCAGTAGAAAGAGCAGCAGCTTTAGTAAAATCTGGTGTAGATGCAATAATTATAGATACTGCTCATGGTCATACAAAAGGAGTGGTAAATGTATTAAAAGAAGTTAAAGCAAAGTTTCCAGGTTTAGATGTAGTTGTTGGTAATATAGCAACAGCAGAAGCAGCTAAATATTTAGTAGAAGCAGGAGCAGATGCCGTGAAAGTTGGTATTGGTCCAGGTTCTATTTGTACAACTCGTGTAGTTGCAGGTGTTGGTTTTCCTCAGTTTTCGGCAGTATTAGAAGTTGCAGCAGCTATTAAAGGCTCTGGAGTTCCAGTAATTGCAGATGGAGGAATTAGATATACAGGAGATATCCCTAAAGCAATTGCAGCAGGAGCAGATACAGTAATGTTAGGTTCTTTATTAGCAGGAACTAAAGAATCTCCAGGAGAAACTATTATTTACGAAGGACGTAAATTTAAGTCTTACCGTGGAATGGGTTCTGTAGAAGCTATGAAACAAGGTAGTAAAGACCGTTACTTCCAAGATGTAGAAGACGATATTAAAAAATTAGTACCAGAAGGTATTGTTGGTCGTGTACCATACAAAGGAGAGCTTTTTGAAAGTATTCACCAATTTATTGGAGGCTTAAGAGCAGGAATGGGTTATTGTGGTGCTAAAGATGTAGCAACACTTCAAGAGACTGGAAGATTTGTGAAAATTACAGCTTCTGGAATTAACGAAAGTCATCCACACGATGTAACTATTACTAAAGAATCTCCTAACTATTCTAGATAGAAATTTAAGTTTATATAGTATTGAAAAAGCGCAACCATTGGTTGCGCTTTTTTTATGTTTTCGAAAATAATATAACGGTCTTGTGTATGATTAGTTGCGTTTTTGTTTGCAGGGATTTTCCGTAGGAAAATCAACAAAAACAAAAATGCAACAACTTTAATGTATCACAAAAATAGCAATTAATTATACACGGTGTTGTAAATAGTTTTTATTTCGGTATCGTAATATTCAGGTCAATAACCTCGATAGATTCTAATTTATATTTTACAAATCTTCCGCTGATATTCGTTCCCTTTGCTTCTAAAACTATAAAATTCATAGGTGATTTTATTCTATTGTATAATTGAGTTTCAAGAGCAGAGAGTCTAAAAACAGAGAAATAACTTTTGTCTGTTTCTTTTATTACGAATTTATATTTCGCAACTTTCTTATTTTTATTATTCAGAATTTTTAAAGTAACCTCTTTAATTCCTTTTTTTTCTTTTATCTCAGAAAACTCAAATTTATTTTCAGTGACATTTTTTGTCATATTTTTTGTCTCTATAAAATATAGTTTTAAGGAATCAGATTTGTCAATATGAAAATAATGTACTTGATTTTCTTTTGTATCAAATATTCTAGATACTAGAGAATCGTTGCGGTTGTATATCTGCATATGATATGAATCATCCTCAGAATTGAATAGATTAGTCCATTCCTGATTCGGAAATAATTGAGTGGAAAAACTATTCTTTACTACTTTATCAAACTTATAGTTTTGGCTGTAGCAAATACCTATAAATAATAAAAAAAGTACGGAAAATATCGTTTTGAGTGTTTTCATAAATTATTTACAATGTGTCTCGAATATGATTCCGTTTCAATGAATTATATTCAACGTTATATTATTTTCGAAGTTAGTAGATTTTTTTTACAAAGTCAAGTTTAAACCTTTTGTAGAAAGAGTGTTAATATTATTTTAAAGAATCCCAAATACTTATGATTTTTGTTTATTTTGAAGCAAGAATTAAATTATAGTTATTGGTTGTCTGAAAACGAAATAATTTTTGATTACTAATTCGGAAAAACATCAAAACGGAATTGCATGGAAATTATTGGAAACATTATAAAGGGAGCTATTAACTTAAAAGGCGCTTTAACACCAGAAATTAATCCAATTGAAGCACAAGAAAAAGTGCTAAATAGCTTGTTAGAAACTGCCAAAGATACTTTATTTGGTAAGCATTATAATTTTGATGTTATTTTAAAATCAGAAAAACCTTCTGATTTATTTTCTAAAAACATTCCTTATTTCGACTATAATGAAATCAATGCTAAATGGTGGAATAAACTACACAATGGAGAAGAGAATATAACATGGCCTGGAAGCCCTTCATATTTTGCATTAAGTTCTGGTACTACCGGAAAAACCAGTAAACGTATTCCTGTTACAGATGCTATGTTGTCGGCTATTAGACAAGCAGGAATAGACCAAGTTACTGCACTTAGTAATTTTAATTTGCCTGCCGAATTTTTTAGTAAAGAAGCTATGATGTTAGGCAGCTCTACAGATTTAACTGAAAAGGATGATCATTTAGAAGGAGAGATTAGCGGAATTACAGCTAGTAACATTCCGTCATGGTTTAAAGGCTTTTATAAACCAGGAGAAGATATTGCTAAAATTGACGATTGGGATAAACGTGTAGCAACAATTGCGAAACGTGCAAAAGAATGGGATATTGGCGCTTTAAGCGGAATACCATCATGGATGGAGTTAATGCTAAAGATGGTTATAGATTATCATAAGGTAGATACTATTCATGATGTTTGGCCAAACCTGCAAGTGTATACTTCGGGCGGAGTTGCTTTTGGCCCTTATCAAAAAAGTTTTAATGCATTATTAGGGAAGCCTATAACGGTTATTGATACTTACTTAGCATCGGAAGGTTTTTTAGCTTTTCAAGCAAGACCAGAAACAGATGCTATGCAATTGGTTACAGATGGAGGAATCTATTTTGAATTTGTACCATTTAAACCAGAGTATATTAACTCTGATGGTTCTTTAAAAAAGGAAGCACCAAGTGTAACTTTAAGAGATGTGGAATTAAATCAAGACTATGTAGTCATTATAAGTACTGTTAGTGGCGCTTGGCGTTATTTAATTGGAGATACTATAGAATTTACAGATGTTGAAAGAGCCGAAATAAAAATTACTGGTCGTACTAAGTTCTTTTTAAATACGGTTGGGTCACAATTATCGGTAAACAAATTGGACGATGCCATTAAACATTTAGAGGAAACATTTAATACTACAATTCCAGAATATACTTTGTGTGCTAAACGTTTTAAGGATGGCTTTTACCACAGTTGGTATTTAGGATCTGAAGGTTTAAAAGAAGACAATACAACTATTGTAGAAGCTTTAGATGAATTTTTGAAAAAGGCCAATAAAAATTATAAGGTGGCTAGAGGTAAAGCATTAGAAGGTGTAAAAGTTGAGGTTATTAATACTAATGTTTTTGCAAATTGGAGCGGAGCCAATAAGAAAAAGGGAGGACAAGTTAAAATGGAGCGCGTTATGGGAGAGGATAAGTTTAAAGATTGGGAAGCTTTTGTAGCCAAGCACTAAGATTTAGATAGCTCAGCATCTCTTTGGTTTATAATTTCCATAATTTCTTCTGGAGACAGATAATACCTTTTAATGCGTGCAATGTATTTTTTATCAATATTTGCTTGATTTAAAATAAAGTCTTTGGTAATTAATATATACTTTTCCATACCAGATTTAACGGCATAAGTATCAGCAGCACGTTCTGCTTCAGCAATATGGCTGTCGGATAATATGTATTTTAATCCAAACCAGATTAAGTTTAAATTACTTCTGTTTCTATAATCCATAACATGACCTAATTCATGACCAATCCAACCTATTAAAACATCTTTTGGCATGTTTTTAGTGTAAAATACTTCGCCAGAAATGTTTACAGTTTCGCTAATATATATGTTATAAGAACGCTTTCCTTTTCGTTTAAAAAAACTACCAAAAGAAGGTTGCGCTTGCATTGTAGATTTTTTAATCTTCTTTTTAAACTCAAAATTTATTGAAGTCTCTTTTAACTCTGGATAAAAAGATAAAGCCGTTTGTATTTCGTCTCTTATAGATTCGGGTATGGTAGATTGTGAGTAAAGTGTATTAGTCATTAACAGTAGTATAATTAATTTAAATTTCATCTTCGTATTAAGATAATAGATAATAATTCAATTACTAAATATTTAACTTTAAACTAAAATATTTTAACATTATAATACTTTAAAACACTAATGTTTACTTTGTTTATTTCGGATTTAGAAGAGTTTTTTATATGAAGAGATAAGGCAGTCTAAAAACGCTTAAATAAAAATATTACTCCATATACACTTGACCACGATGTGGCTTTAATGCATCTCTAACAGGTTTCATTTCGTCTTCATTAACTACCATAAAAGCAATAGAATGAAAATCGTTAATAGTTTCAAAACCAGTAATGTTTAAGCTTATTTTTTCAATAGCTATATATTCTTTTAAATGTATTTCGTGATGTTGGGCAATTTTTAAACCATCAGGTCCTTTAAAATCCCATATTAATTTTAGTTTACGCATGTGCTACAGATGTGCCTTTTTCGGCAAAGTTTTTAAAATCGTTAAGATAAGCCATAGATTGTTTTTTTATAGACTTAGGAGCTAATAAAATCATTAAGCGCATATTAAAAGTTGTAGGTATAAGCTCGCATTTACAAATCCATTTAGTATGACCTTCTATTGTTTGTTTAAAGTAATTATGCTGTATAGTATGCATTCCTTTTGCGTCGTAATGCATGTGATATTCATGAGGGAATGAGTTTTTGGTAACGGTCTCAAAAAGTGAGATTTTTCTTTTCCCAAAACTATAGTTTAGTTTCATCTTTGTTCCAATTTCTCCAGGATCGCCAGAAATATGCTCAAAACTGTCTAGACCACGTTGCCAATGCTTCATATTGTCGTGATTATCGAATTTTTCGATAAACTCTTCAATAGGAATATTTACAATAATCTGCGAAGTGTACTTCATTTTAATATAAATTGAAGTTGCAAAACTATGCAAATTACTAGCAGTAGTTATTAAAGCAACGCTAAATGATTTTTTTATTCGTTAAAAGGACTGCGTTAGCATGCAGTTAACGTAATTTACTTGCCAAGCGTGTCTATTTATCTACAATAAACATTCTTTATCTATCGTTTTGTATTGTACTTGCATTATAGGCTAATATTGTTATTTTTGCAAGACTTTATAATATCTATATATAATTATGAGATTTAAACATTTACCATTCTTTTTTGCTTTTATTTTTGGATCTATGTCTTTAGCTCAAGCTCAGGATAAAGCAGTGCTTTTTACTATTGAAGAGACGCCAGTTTATGCTTCAGAATTTATGAGAGTTTATAATAAAAATTTGGACTTAGTAAAAGACGAATCTCAAAAGGATATTGATGGTTATTTAAAGCTTTTTATTAATTACAAGCTAAAATTACAAGAAGCAAAACGATTAGAATTAGATAAAAAGCCAAGTTATTTACGTGAATTCGAAAGTTATAAAACGCAATTAGCTAAAAATTATGTAACCGATAATAAAGTGACAGATGCTTTAGTGGAAGAGGCACACAACAGGTTGCAAACAGAAGTTAACGCAAGTCACGTTTTAGTAAGAATAGACGAAAATGCGGAGCCACAAGATACATTAGCAGCGTATAACGAAATTGTAAAATTACGTGAGCGTGTTATTAAAGAGGGTTATAAAAATGTGCAAAAATCTGTACATAATGGAAAAACAATTTTTGCAGAAGATTTAGGGTATTTTACAGCTTTTAAAATGGTGTATCCTTTCGAGAATGCAGCTTACAATACAAAGGTAGGTGAAGTATCACAACCATTTAGAACGCGTTTTGGATACCATGTTGTTACTGTTTTTAATAAACGTGAGGCTAGAGGAGAAGTTTCTGTAGCACACATAATGATAAAAACAGAAGCGGATAATAATAAAGAGAGCGAAACTAAAATTAACGAAATATACAAACGTATTCAGCAAGGTGAAGCGTTCGATGCGTTAGCAAAACAACTCTCTGAAGATAAAAGTACTTCAAGCAAAGGCGGAATGTTAAAGCCGTTTTCTAGTGGCGAAATTAGTGCAGAAGAATTCGAAAAAGTAGCATTCGAATTAAAAAATATAGACGATGTTTCAAAACCTTTTAAAACGCAATTTGGATGGCATATTGTAAAATTAAAAGATAAAAAGGGAGTTGCGCCTTTGGCAGAAATGAAACCGCAATTAGAGTCTAAAATTAAAAGAGATTCACGTTCTAAAGTTATTAACGACTCTAGAATTAAAGCCTTAAAAGCAAAGTATACTGTTACAGAAAATGCTAGCGCTTTAAGTTATTTTAAAGGAATAGTAAATAAAGACTATCTTAATAAAAAATGGAGTTTGCCAGAGGATTTAGAATCTGAAAAAGAGTTTGTTAAGATTCAAGAAAAAGTAATAACTTATAAAGATTTTGGTCAGTTTTTAGTTAAGAACCAGCGTAATTATAATAACACAATTACTATAGCTGCTGTTTTAGATAAGGTTTATGAAAGTTTCTTAGAAAACGAATTGCAAAAATATCAAGAAGAAAATCTAATGACCGAGAATAGTGATTACGCTCAAATTGTTGGTGAATATAGAGATGGTTTATTGTTGTTCGATTTAATGCAAACCGAAATTTGGGATGTTGCCAAAAACGATACTATTGCATTAGAAGAGTACTATAATACAAACAAAGATAATTATTACTATCCAGAACGTGTAGATGCGGTAGTAGCTTCTTCAGCTAAAAAAAGCATTATAAAAAAGATTGCTAAGTTAATGAAACAAGGCGCAGATACTAAGACTATTAAAAACTTAGTAAACACTAAAGATCAAGTAAATGTTAGTTTCTCTTCAGGAGAAATGGATAAAGAACATCAAGCATTACCAAAGCAATTTAACTTTAATAAAGGAGTTTCTAAAGTGTATAAACATAACGATGGTTATATAGTTGCCAATGTTAATAATGTTTTACCAAAAAGCATAAAAACATTTAAAGAAGCTAAAGGTCGTGTTACTAGTGAATACCAAGAATTTAAAGAAGAGAATTGGCTTAAAAAACTAGCTTCATTATACACGGTAAAAGTTAATGAAGACGTTTTAGATAATGTAAAACAGACTTTAAAAAAATAATATGTTTAAACGAATTGTATTGTACGTAATTATTGGTTTAGCCTTCGCTTCGTGCGAATATTTCAAGCAAGCCGAAACTCAAGATGCAATTGCTCGAGTAAACGAGACTTACTTGTATAAGCAAGATGTTGAAGATTTACTTCCCGAAAATTACACAAAGCAAGACAGTACAGTTATTGTAAATAATTTTATTAATAATTGGGCAACAGAACAATTATTGGTTCAAGGCGCAACTTTAAATTTAGACGAAAATACTCAGGAAGAATTTAACGATTTAATAAACCAATACAGAAGCGATTTATATAGCAAAGCATATTTAGAAGCGTTAGTTTATAAGAACTTAGATACTGTAGTTCCTAAAGCTGAAGCAACAAAATATTACGAAGCAAATAAACAAGCTTTTAAACTTAATGAAGATCTTATAAAATTTAGATACATTAATATAGACGAAAACAGACTCGATTTTAGCGAGGTTAAGCAAAAGTTTAAGCGATTTAATTCTAAAGATAAACGCGAATTAGATTCTATAGCAATTCAATTTAAATCTTATTCGTTAAACGATTCTGTATGGATAAGATTAGGTCAAGTAATTACTAAAATACCAACAGTTACTGCAGATAATAAAAATGAACTGTTAAAAAAATCTAATTTTATACAAAGCAAAGACTCATTAGGACTATATTTGATGCAAATTAACGATGTTTTACTTAGAAATGCCGAAGCACCTTTAGAGTACGTGCTGCCAACAATTAAGCAGATAGTAGTTAACAAACGAAAATTAGAACTAGTTAGACAGCTAGAAAAGGATATTACAAAAGATGCAATTAAAAATAAACAATTTGAAATTTACAATTAATTTGAAACACATAATAGCAGTTTGCTTAACACTTTTTGTCGCTAATGGAATATTAGCTCAAGAAATTATTGACGAAACAATTAAAAAAGAAGAGGTTGTAGATAGTATTAAGCCAACAACAGATATTAAAGTAGATGGTGTATCTGCAGTAGTTGGAGACTATATTATTTTGGAGTCTGATATCGATAAAACGTTTTTACAATTAAAAGCGCAAGGTGGAGATCCATCTGTAATTTCTAGATGTCAATTATTTGGAAAACTTTTAGAAGATAAATTATACGCGCACCATGCAATACAAGATAGTATTGTTATTAATGATGCCGAAATTCGTTCTTATGTTGGACAACAACTAGAGCAAATAAAACAACAAGTTGGTGGAGACATGCAACAGGTTTTAGATTTCTACAAAAAATCTGACGAGCAGAGTTTAAGAGACGAAATGTTCGAGATTAATAAGTCGCAAAAATTAGGTTCAGAAATGCAACGTAAAATTATCGACGAAATAGAAGTAACTCCAGAAGAAGTACGTCAGTTCTTTAATAAAATACCTAAAGAGCAACGTCCTACATTTGGTACAGAGCTTAAGGTAGCGCAAATAGTTATTAAGCCAGAACCAACACAAGAAGAAATAGATAACGTAATTGTTAAGCTTAAAACTATTAAAAGAGAAGTAGAAGAAGGAGGGAATTTTAGATCTAAAGCCTTATTTAATTCAGACGATCCTGGTTCTAAAAAAGATGGTGGTGCATTACCTCCAATGAATAGATCTAGACCTAGAATGGTAAAAGAATTTAGAGAAGTAGCATTTTCTTTGCAAGAAGGTGAAATTTCAGAACCATTTAAAACACAATACGGTTACCACATTATTTTACTTGAGAAAATTAGAGGTCAAGAATACGATGTTAGACACATTTTAATGATTCCTGAAGTAGCCGAAAGTTCTGTAAAAGCTGCAAAAGAGAAAATTGAAGAAACTAAGAAAAACATTGAAGAAGGTAATATTTCTTTCGCAGATGCTGCAAGAGAAGTTAGTGACGAGGTAGAAACTAAGTTTCAAGGTGGACAATTAATTAACCCAGCAACTCAAGATTATAATTTTGAACTAACTAAAATAGATACAGAAATCTATGTAAAAATTCAAGATCTAGAAAACAATACAATATCAGATGTTCTTGTAGATAGAGATGAAATTGGAAATGTACAATTCAAAATCCTTACGGTAACAGATAGAATAGATGAGCACGAAGCAAACTACGCTAGAGATTACCTTAAAATTAAAGAATTAGCGCTTAACGAAAAGCGTTTAGATGCAATAGCAAAATGGCAAGAAGAAAAAATTCAAGACACTTATATTAAAATAAGCGGATCTTATAGAGATTGCGATTTTACTAACAATTGGCTTAAAAAATAATATATAAATAGAATGTCGGACGTAGCAGCTATCAACCAATTAGTAATAAAGTATAACGCATTAAGACAAGAGATTGCAAAAGTAATTGTAGGTCAAGATGATGTTGTAAATCAAATATTAATTTCCATTTTCTCTGGAGGTCACGCTTTATTAATAGGTGTACCAGGTTTAGCAAAAACGTTAATGGTTAATACCATTGCACAAACTTTAGGATTAGATTTTAAGCGTATTCAATTTACACCAGATTTAATGCCAAGTGATATTCTTGGTAGTGAAATTCTAGACGAAAGTCGAAATTTCAAATTTATAAAAGGTCCAATATTCGCTAATATTATTTTAGCCGATGAAATAAACCGTACACCTCCAAAAACGCAGGCCGCTTTATTAGAAGCCATGCAAGAGAGGTCTGTAACGGTTGCAGGACATAATTACAAGCTAGATTTACCTTACTTTGTATTAGCAACACAAAACCCAATTGAGCAAGAAGGAACTTATCCTTTGCCAGAAGCACAATTAGACCGTTTTATGTTTGCTATTAATTTAGATTATCCAACGTTTGATGAAGAAGTTCAAGTTGTAAAAGCAACTACAAACGCTTCTAAACCATCTGTAAACGCACTGTTTAATGCGCAAGAGATTATAGATTTTCAACAATTAATACGTCGTATTCCTGTAGCAGATAATGTTATAGAATATGCTGTAAAAATGGTTGCAAAAACAAGACCTAATAAAGATACTGCTGCAGATTTAGTGAAGCAGTATATCGATTGGGGAGCTGGACCTAGAGCCTCTCAAAACTTAATTTTAGCAGCAAAAACACATGCAGCTATAAATGGTAAGTTTTCTCCAGATATTGAAAACGTTCAAGCTGTAGCTACAAGTATTTTAAGACACAGAATTATTAAAAATTATAAAGCTGAAGCTGAAGGCGTAAGTGAAGAGCAGATTATTCAAAGTTTGTTTTAAATGAAAGCGAAACAGTTTATTCTACCATTAATTATCTTCATATTAGGAATCATCCTTACTATTATTGGTGCTTTATTCAAAATTCAGCATTGGCCTTATGCATCGCAAATTCTAACGCTAGGAACAATTGCAGAAGTCATTGGTTTAGTATTTTTTATAGTGGTCTTAATCAAGTATTTTTTTAAGAAATAGTCAATAACTATTCATTAATAGTAAAATATTATTTTATAAATATCCTTCTTACTTATAGAGTAATTGACTTTTCTTATTAATTTGATATTTTTTGAACATTCAAATTATCATTTTAATAATAAACAGAAGTATTAAATTAATAATACTGAGTTATTCGCAAACGTTTTCGGATTGCGCTACAAATTTTTAAATTCTTCAATATTTTGTACTTTTGAAATCCAATTTTAATAGACCGTATAACGTTTTTTTAATCTTAAAAAGATGTTTGAAATTTGGAAAACAATAAAGCGTACTAACACAGCTTTCTAAGCTGAACAAAAACAGAACTAATTCTATTATATGAACATTTATAACGATTACCTTAAGCAGATCGAAAACCGAAAAGAGCAAGGGCTTCATCCGCAGCCAATTGATGGTGCTGAATTACTTAGCCAAATCATTGAGCAAATTAAAGATTTAGATAACGAGCATAGAGAAGAATCTCTTAACTTTTTTATCTATAACGTTTTACCGGGTACCACTAGTGCTGCTACTGTTAAAGCAAAGTTTTTAAAAGAGATTATTTTAGGAGAGTCTACAGTAAAAGAAATTACACCTGCTTTTGCATTCGAGCAATTATCACACATGAAAGGTGGACCTTCGGTAAAGGTATTGTTAGATATTGCATTAGGAAACGATGTTGATTTAGCAAAACAATCGGCTGAGATTTTAAAAACACAAGTTTTTCTTTACGAAGCAGATACAGACCGTTTAGAAGATGCTTTTAAACATGGAAATGAAATCGCAAAAGATATTATTGAAAGCTATGCGAAGGCTGAGTTTTTTACTAAGCTTCCAGAGATAGACGAAAAGATTGAGGTAGTAACTTACATCGCTGGTGTAGGTGATATTTCAACAGATTTATTGTCTCCAGGTGGAGATGCTCACTCAAGATCAGATCGTGAGTTACATGGCCAATGTATGTTCGAGCATAATAAAGATATGCAAAATGAATTATTAGCTTTAAAAGAACAACATCCAGATAAGCGTGTAATGTTAATCGCAGAAAAAGGAACAATGGGAGTTGGTTCTTCAAGAATGTCTGGTGTAAATAATGTTGCTTTATGGACAGGTGTTCCTTTTAGTAAATATGTACCATTCATTAATTTTGCACCAGTAATTGCTGGTACTAATGGTATTGCTCCAATTTTCTTAACTACAGTTGGTGTAACAGGAGGTATTGGTTTAGACCTTAAAAACTGGGTTAAGCAAAAAGATGAAGACGGTAATACTATTGTTGATAAAGATGGAGAACCGGTATTAAAACAAGAGTTTTCTGTGGAAACAGGAACTGTATTGACTATTAATACAAAAGAGAAAAAATTATACAACGGAGATAAAGAACTTAAAGATATTTCTGCAGCATTTACACCACAAAAAATGGAGTTTATGAAAGCAGGAGGTTCTTACGCTGTTGTTTTTGGTAAAAAATTACAAACATTTGCTTGTAAAACTCTAGGTATAGCTGTACCTAAAGTATACGCCACTTCAAAAGAAGTATCTATTGAAGGACAAGGCTTAACAGCAGTAGAAAAAATATTCAATAAAAATGCAGTGGGAACTTCAGGAGCAACTTTACATGCTGGTTCTTACGTTCGCGCAGAAGTAAATATTGTAGGTTCTCAAGATACTACAGGATTAATGACTTCTCAAGAATTAGAAATGATGGCAGCTACAGTTATTTCCCCAATTGTTGATGGTGCATACCAATCTGGTTGTCATACAGCTTCTGTTTGGGATGATAAATCTAAAGCTAACATTCCAAGATTAATGAGCTTCATGAACGACTTTGGTTTAATTACAGGTCGTGATCCAAAAGGAAAGTACTTTCCTATGACGGATGTTATTCATAAAGTACTTAATGATATTACAGTAGGAGATTGGGACATCATTATTGGTGGAGATTCTCACACACGTATGTCTAAAGGTGTTGCTTTTGGAGCAGATTCAGGTACTGTTGCATTAGCACTTGCTACAGGTGAAGCTTCAATGCCAATTCCAGAGTCAGTAAAAGTAACCTTTAAAGGGCAAATGAAATCTTATATGGATTTCCGTGATGTTGTTCACGCAACACAATCGCAAATGTTAAAGCAGTTTGGTGGTGAAAACGTATTCCAAGGTCGTGTTATCGAAGTACACATTGGGACGCTTACTGCAGATGAAGCGTTTACTTTTACAGATTGGACTGCAGAAATGAAAGCGAAAGCTTCTATCTGTATTTCAGAAGACGAAACATTAATAGAGTCTTTAGAGATAGCAAAAGGTCGTATCCAAATCATGATTGATAAAGGAATGGACAATGCTAAAGAAGTACTTAAAGGTTTAGTAGATAAAGCAGAAACAAGAATTATTGAGCTTAAAACTGGTATGAAGCCATCTTTAAGACCAGATGCAAATGCTAAATATCACGCAGAAGTTGTTATCGATTTAGATGAGATAGCAGAACCAATGATTGCAGATCCAGATGTAAATAACGACGATGTTTCTAAACGTTATACACATGATAACATTAGACCATTATCTTACTATGGAGGTACTAAAAAAGTAGATTTAGGTTTTGTAGGGTCTTGTATGGTTCATAAAGGTGATATGAAAATATTAGCTCAAATGTTAAAGAATGTTGAAGCTCAATATGGTAAAGTTGAATTTAAGGCACCTTTAGTTGTTGCTCCTCCAACTTATAATATTGTTGATGAGTTAAAAGCAGAAGGAGATTGGGATGTTTTAGTAAAATATTCAGGTTTCGAATTTGACGATAACGCACCTAAAGGATTAGCACGTACTAAATATGAAAACATGTTATATTTAGAGCGTCCAGGTTGTAACTTATGTATGGGTAACCAAGAAAAAGCAGAACCAGGAGACACGGTTATGGCTACATCTACACGTTTATTCCAAGGTAGAGTTGTAAAAGATACTGGTGAGAAAAAAGGTGAGTCTTTATTATCATCTACTCCAGTAGTAGTTTTATCTACAATTTTAGGTAGAACACCTACTATGGCAGAATACGAAGCAGCTGTTGATGGTATTGTTTTAACAAAGTTTAAGCCTTCTACAAAACAGTTAGTTAGATAATATAATTTTGTATATATACTTAAAAGGCTGAATCGAAAGATTCAGGCTTTTTTATTGTTATAACTTAAAAAGCGGTTAGCATAGAAAATTCCTATTTTAGAATCAATCTATAATAGCATTACAGCTTTTAAAGTCATTCTGTATTTTGTATATTAGAAGAATTAAACATTAAAAAAAAATAGTATGGCATTTGACATAGATATGATTAAGAAAGTTTACAGCCAAATGGCAGAACGCGTTGATGCAGCTCGTGATGTCGTAGGTAAACCATTAACACTTTCAGAGAAAATTTTATACAATCACCTTTGGGATGGTAAAGCAACAAAAGCTTTTACTAGAGGTAAAGATTATGTAGATTTTGCACCAGATCGTATTGCTTTACAAGATGCAACAGCTCAAATGGCTTTGTTACAATTTATGCAAGCAGGGAAAAGTAAAGTTGCTGTTCCTACTACTGCACATTGCGATCACTTAATACAAGCTAAAGATGGAGCTTCTACAGATTTAAAGCATGCTAACGATGTTAGTAGTGAAGTCTTTGATTTTTTAGAATCCGTTTCTAATAAATACGGTTTAGGTTTCTGGAAACCAGGAGCAGGAATTATTCATCAAGTAGTACTAGAAAATTATGCATTTCCAGGAGGAATGATGATTGGTACAGACTCTCATACGGTAAACGCTGGTGGACTAGGAATGGTTGCCATTGGAGTTGGTGGAGCAGATGCTGTTGATGTTATGGCAGGAATGGCTTGGGAACTTAAATTTCCAAAACTAATAGGTGTTAAACTAACAGGTAAATTATCTGGTTGGACAGCACCAAAAGATGTTATTTTAAAAGTAGCAGGTATTGTTTCTGCAAAAGGAGGAACAGGAGCTATTGTAGAATACTTTGGTGAAGGTGCTACTTCTATGTCTTGTACAGGAAAAGGAACGATTTGTAATATGGGAGCCGAAATAGGAGCTACAACGTCAACTTTTGGTTACGATGATTCTATGGAACGTTATTTACGTGCTACCGAAAGAGCGGAAGTTGCAGATGAAGCAAATAAAATTAGACCATATTTAACAGCTGATGCTGAAGTTTATGCTAATCCAGAGCAATATTTTGATGAAGTTATAGAAATTAATTTATCAGAATTAGGGCCATTATTAAACGGACCTTTTACACCAGATTTATCAACTCAAATTGGTAAAGATATGGGTGCGGCTGCAAAAGCAAACGATTGGCCAATAAATGTAGAATGGGGATTAATAGGATCTTGTACAAACTCTTCTTATGAAGATTTATCTCGTGCGTCTTCAATTGCACAACAAGCTATAGACAAAGGTTTAAAAATGAAATCAGAATTAGGTATTAATCCTGGTTCTGAAAAAGTAAGATACACAGCAGATAGAGATGGTATTCTTGGAATATTCGAAAAACTAGATGCTAAAATATTTACTAACGCTTGTGGTCCATGTATTGGGCAGTGGGCTAGATATAGCGATCCTAAAAATGCACCTAAAAATAGTATTGTACATTCTTTTAATAGAAACTTTGCTAAGCGTGCAGATGGAAATCCAAATACGCATGCCTTTGTTGCATCTCCAGAAATAACTGCAGCAATTGCAATTGCAGGCCGTTTAGATTTTAATCCGTTAACAGATAGTTTAATTAACGAAAACGGTGAAGAAGTAATGTTCGACGAACCTACAGGATGGGAATTGCCTCCAAAAGGTTTCGAAGTTAAAGACAATGGTTTCTTAGCGCCTATGGCAGATGGAAGCGGAGTAGAGGTTGTTGTTAGTCCAACATCCGAACGTTTACAATTATTAACGCCGTTTACACCAATTGGAAGTGAAATTAAAGGAGCTAAATTATTAATAAAAGCATTTGGAAAATGTACAACAGACCATATTTCTATGGCTGGACCTTGGTTACGTTTCCGTGGACATTTAGATAATATTTCTAATAACTGTTTAATAGGTGCAGTTAACGCATTTGGTAAGAAAACCAACTTTGTTAAAAACCAATTAACAGGAGAGTTTGGTGGTGTGCCAGATACTGCAAGAGCATATAAAGCTGCTGGTGTTCCTACAATTGTAGTTGGAGACCATAACTATGGAGAAGGATCTTCAAGAGAACATGCAGCAATGGAGCCAAGACACTTAGGTGTTGTAGCTGTTATTGTAAAATCTTTTGCACGTATTCACGAAACTAATTTAAAAAAGCAAGGTATGTTAGGTTTAACATTTGCTACAGAGAGTGATTACGATTTAATTCAAGAAGACGATACATTTAACTTTGTTGATATGGCAGATTTTGCGCCTAACAAACAATTAACACTAGAAGCTGTTCATGCAGATGGTAGTAAAGATGTTATTATGCTTAACCATACCTATAATCAACCTCAAATAGATTGGTATAATGAAGGTTCTGCATTAAACTTGATAAAAAAGGAGAATGCTTAATTAGTCATTCTTAATATAATTTAAAAACTCCTAATAATTATTAGGAGTTTTTTTATGCTGTATTGTAAGTAATATCGATAAAAATAGACCAATAACTATCTATTAACCAGCAAGCAATATATTATGAATTCACTTTGGTTTTTTGAAGACACAAACCTCTTCAAAGTATTATGTCCACATAAGTTTAAAGCATATAAGAAAGATCACGATTTCGATGCTTATAAAAAGAAAGACTACATTTATTTTACCGAAGATTCTGCTAATAAAGTTTACTTAATAGAAAAAGGTAAAGTTAAGGTTGGTTATTATAGTGAAGATGGTAAAGAGGTGGTAAAAGCCATACTATCTAAAGGACAGCTATTTGGGGAAAAAGCTATTTTAGGAGAATTAAAACGAGATGAGTTTGCACAATCTATAGATAATAGTACTTCAATTTGTCCAATAAGTGTAGATACAATGCATGATTTAATGAGAGATAACCAAACGTTTAGTTTTAAAGTGTATAAGTTTATTGGATTTAAATTTAAAAAATTAGAGAGACGTCTTCAGCTTTTAATGTTTAAAGATACTAAAACAAGATTGTTAGATTTTTTAGATGAGTTGTGTGCGGATTATGGATACGATTGTCCAAAAACGGGAGATCACGTTATAAAACATCCTTATACTCAAAAAGATATTGCCTCTTTAATCGGTACTTCAAGGCCAACTTTAAATATTTTAATTAATGAATTAAAGGAAGATAAGATTTTAGATTTTAATAGAAATGAAATTAGAATGTATAAACGTATAGCTTAATTGTAGAATGCTTTTTTAAATTAAGATTATAAAAACAAAAGAACCATAGTATTTACTATGGTTCTTTTGTTTTTTAATAGATACTGATAATATTTTAATTAAATTTTTTTGAAAAAAAATCGAGTTGTGTTAGCTAGCTAACATTTAATAAGAAGTTGCTCTCTTAATTTTGTAATAACAAATACAAACTTTAAAAAAACAGCAATGATTAAAAAAATGATTTTAGGAGCCTTGGCATTAGGATTTTTTGCCACCTCTTGTAGTAACGACGACGATGCAGCAGCAGCAGTATCAACAACTTCTGGTTTAACAATTAATCTTGACGGCTTAGAAGCACTTGGAGACGACTTTGTATACGAAGGTTGGGTAATAGTAGACGGAAGTCCAGTATCGACAGGGAGATTTAGTTCTGTGGCTTTTCCACAAACGTTTCAAGTAAATACAGCACAATTAAGTGCAGCAACTACTTTTGTTCTTTCTATAGAACCAACAGTAGATCCAGATCCATTACCAGCAGCAACAAAAATATTAGCAGGTGACTTTTCTGGAAACTCTGCAGCAGTAAACTCTAATTTAGTAGCAGACTTTTCTTTAGTAGAAGGAGCTTACATTTTAGCAACACCAACAGATTTAGATAATACTAATGAGTCTAGTGGAGTTTGGTTTTTAGATAATTCGTCAGGTAGTGCAGTTACAGGTTTAACATTATCAACATTATCTGACGGATGGAAATATGAAGGATGGGCAGTAATTGATGGAACACCAGTAAGTACAGGTACATTTACAGATGCATCAATGCAAGATGATAATGCTGCAACATCACCATTTAAAGGAGATGCAGGAAATGGTCCAGGATATCCAGGAGAAGATTTTTTACAAAATGCACCAGCAGGAATGACATTTCCAACAGATTTAAAAGGAGCGACAATCGTTATTTCTGTTGAGCCTAGTCCAGATAATAATCCAGCGCCATTTACATTAAAGCCATTAGCGCATATGGTACCAAGTGATGCTATGGATCATACAACAATAAATATGGGTGCAGGTCCAGTGACTTCTTTAATAGGATCTGTAACTAGATAATTATAAATAAAACTACAGAATACTATTAATTACCAAATTAAATAGAGTTTATAAGGTACTATAGTATAGTTTGTTTTTATTAGATTTGAAGCGTTAATCGAAAGGTTAACGCTTCATTATTTTATAATAATTGCAAGTAGATTTTAATATTGATATAGATTATGGCAAAAGGAAAAATTTCAACTAAAAATGTAATCTTTATAGTAATTATTGCTTTAATGGTCATTCCGCAAACAAGACAACAGATTCAAATAGCATTACATACAGTAATGGCTAAATTAAGTCCAAGTATAGAGAAAAGCGAAGATTATAAACAAGTTAGTAGTTATAATTGGCAATTACAGGACATAGAAAGTAATAGTTTTCAATTAAATAAAACAAAAGGGAAGATTATATTTGTAAATATGTGGGCAACTTGGTGTCCTCCATGCATTGCCGAAATGCCTTCAATTCAAGAATTGTATAATGATTATAGCGATAAAATTGAATTTGTTATAGTATCTAATGAAAAGCAAGAAGTGGTTAAAAAATTCTTAGAAAAAAAGAATTATAATTTTAAAACATATACACCTCTATCTCGAGCTCCAGAAACCTTTAATATATCAAGCATTCCAAGAACTTTTTTAATAGATAACGAAGGAAATATTATTATTGATGAATCTGGTGCTGCAAATTGGAATAGTGAAACTGTTCGTAATACTATAGATAAATTGTTAAAGGATAATTTACTTTAAATAGAAAAAGAGAAACCAAATTAGATTTCCCTTTTTTAAGAATTGATTAATAGTGTCTTTAATATTTTATCTAATTTAGAGGTTTCACAGTTGTTGTTTATATATCTTCCAGTTAAGATTGTAGGTTAATAATAATTTCTTGTTCTGTTATACCTCCAAAACCGTCTGTTGCAACAACTAAAATCGTGTTTTCTCCAGATAAAAATAGATTGTATTCAATAATATAAGTTAAGATATTTAAGTTTTCGATTATTAGATCACCATTTAAATAAATTGCATAAACAACATCTTGGTTATCTGGATCTACAGAAGCCGTCCAATTAAAAATTATACCTGTATTTGTGGAGTCTCCTTCTGTTACTGTAAAATTACTTGGATTACTATTAGCTGATGGTTGATCGTCATCAGAATTACAGTTAAAAATTAATAGTGTTAAGCAGGTTAAAAATAATGCTTTAAAAATGTTCATAATATTTTAGTTTAAATTAGTTTGCAAATATTAAAGAAATCAATAGTGTAAATGTGAATTATTTAATAAATTGTGAATTTTTTTAGTGAATAGTAAGTTTATAAACCAAAAAAGGAAATTTTTATACTTCCTTTTAATACTTGAAAAGTTGTTATTTGTATCTTAACTAGTGTGTATAAATCTTATGTAATATTTAATGAAAAGGACTACCACAAGATTCTGCAGTTTTAGGGCAACTTGCTTTGTGTTCATCTGCCATTTTCCAGCCTCTAAGTGTTTTTTGACCAGCAGGACTTTGCCAATACGCATCGTTTTTATTTTTAATGTATTCAGCATATTTTTTACCTTCTGCTTTTACTAGCTCTAAATCGGCTTCTTCTTTTGCAGTTGTTGTATGGGCAGCTTGCTTTGCTTTCATTGCCGTTAAATACTCAGTTATCATTTTTTTATTGTCCTGAGACATCAAAGCTTTATATTCCGGAGCTTTAGTGTAATCTTTTACAGAACGCGTATTTAATGCAACATCTTTGACTTTACTTAGAAATTTCCCGAATTTTTTCTTCTTTTCCTTTTTTTGTGGTTCAACGCCATCTGGTGTAGTACCTTTTAAAACGTAAACACGACTAATTTCTCCAAATTCTGTTTTACTTTTAAAATCTTTAAGAAAAAACACATAATTACCTATGGCTACATAACCTTCGTAATAACCGTTATGAAAAGTAATAGAGGTTTTAGGATAATTAATTAGATCTATATAGGTTTGTTTCGTCATATCTTGCCAGTATTTAACAGATTGTTCGCCGTCCTCCGAAACAGATAAAATCTCAAGTCCACAAGGAATATTCTCATGTTTTCTTATTTTTATCTGTACTTCTTCTGGCAGTCTCCCAGGATTAAGATGTGCGTAAAGTTTGCCTTTATTATCTTTTCTAATAGCTCCATATTCTAAATAGGTAATATTGTCTCCATGGTCTTCTAAATTTTCAAAAAATGTTTTTTGAGCAAATAAGCTTGTAGTTATTAATGCGATAAAAAATAATAAAATGTATTTCATAATAAATTTGGTTTTATAATTATGTAACAAAAGTGATAAAGTATTGAAAGTTAATTTCAATACTTTTAGTGAATAGTAGGTTTTGAATAATGAATAGCAACAAAAAAAGGAAAGTCCAAAAAGGCTTTCCTTTTTTTTAATATCATAGAATATGGTTTATTCTTTTACAAATCGTTTTACGTTCTGAATACCTTTATCATCTATAATCTTTATTAGATAGACTCCTTTTACAAGGCTAGAAACATCGAAAGTTTTAGTATTTGTTTTAAAAACTTCTTTTCCTAGTAATGAATAAATCGTAATACTAGTAAGCTCTGTGACTGTTTTTGTTTTAATATTTAATATTGATTTTGTTGGGTTAGGATATAGTGAGATTTCACTTGTATTCAATTCAAAATCTAAAGTACTTAAAGTTGAATTATACTCGTAAACACCAATGTCTACAGTAGTATTGAATATTCGTGAGTTTCCTGCTAAATCGGTAGTCGTTCCAGCTGGAATTTTAGAACTATCACCAGTATCTACTGCTGTAGAAGATCCTTGTAATGTATAATCATTTGATGCACTACTTGTAAACAACGGGTTCGCATTGCTGGTATTAGCTAAGTAAATTAAATTTGAAAAACTATCTTCTCCAATAGAGTTACTCACAATGGTTTGATTTGCAATAGTTTTTGCTAATTTTCCAACAGATGGTGTTATTGTGTTATCGGTAAGTGTATTGTCATATACAATACAATTAGATATATTAACATTATTTGAGCCATTATCTATTGACAAGCCTATAACAGCAGATTCTACACCAGAGGCAGCTAATAAATTGGTATTATTGGCAAACGTGCAATTGACTATATCTCCAGTAATAGTAGAATTATTATTATTAGCATGAAATTGAATAGTTGCGGTACCCTCATTAGGGCTTGTAATAGCAGAGCTGTAAATATTATTAAAAAATAAATTATTAACTAAAGTTACATTTAATCTTGTGTAGGTAGATCCTGTTTCGCAATAAATAGCTTGTCCCCAATATCTAGCACTGTTATTACTAAATTCGGAATTTTCTACATTAAAATTGGTAACAGCTCCAGCACCATTTTGTATTAATCCTGCAACAGCAAAATATACAATCCCTGCTGATCTTGAAGAATTATTTAAAAATTTGCAATTTTTAATAGATAACCCAACTTGAAAATTAGAAAATATAGCAGCTCCAGCAGTATCTGAATTTCCACCTTGCACAGTAACACCATTTAATTCAAAATACCTGCTACCTTGGGTAATTATTCTTCTTATATTATCAGCTCTAGAACTATGGTATGGATCTGTTGAAACATCATTACCATTAACATCGCCTTCTAAAATAGTGGGTGCATTATTTAAAACATCTCTTTCTGATAATTGTGTTTCTGTACCATCAAAACCACCATATAATGTAAAGCCTTCATTAACAATATTAAATGTACTAGCTGTACCGTTTCCTGTAGGAGTATATGTACCATCTGCAAGCCACATTTCTGTAGTATTAGTTCCAATATTATCTAAAGCATCAGTTAAACTAGTATATGCGTTTGCCCAAGAAGATCCATCGTTTGTTCCAGTTGCATCTACATCTACATACATTTTAGTTAAATTTAAAGGTGCTACAATTGTGTATTTTTTCATTGAAATTTTTGGGCCATCTTGATATAAAACATACAAATTACCATCATATTCATTAATTGCCATTTTTACAAAAAAACTACTAGCACTACTATTTAAGCCTATCGTTGGTAATGTTGACCATGTATTTGAATTGGTATCATAATTTTCAAAAACAATATCTTCTATGCTATTAGCATACATTAAATACAATTTGTTATCATTTAGACTTTTTCTTAACTCTACAATACCATTAGTTGCAGTTTCTGACTTAATAAAGGAACTTCCATTGTAAACTCTAATATCATTATTTGCTGCTCCTTGTGGAATTATATCATTATAAAAGGCATGATAATTAGAATCGTAAATTCCTGATATATTTTTTGTAGTAGTACCATTTAAAAAGTTTGAAAAATCAAAACTATTATTTGCCGATCCTACATTTTTACGTCCTGTAACTGATCCGTTGTAATTATTTTCTTGAGACACAAAATATTCGTCGTAGGCTGTATAATCATATCTATGGTCTCCATTATATTGATTATTAGAATTAAGTAAAACCTCTAGATGGTTTGGTCCTGTACCAGCTGTATCTCGTTCTACAATAAATAATTTTTGAGTCCATTCTCTTCCAGCTACTCTAATAGTACCTGCTGCATTAAATTGAATTTGTAAACGATGGTCTGACAAAGCTGAACTTCCAACATCTGTAAAAATTGATGTCCAAGTAGTTCCATTATATCTGTAAGCAGACATATTATCATTTGCGTTTTTATAAGCAACTGTTGGTTCATTTGTCAAGGGATTTAATTTTATAGCAACATTATCTCCTGCATCGGCAGATACTGCACCAATTGAGATCCAACTTGTCCCATCAAATTTACTAACGTAAACCTTATTCCCATCTAAAATATTAGTATATGCAACATAAATATCTCCATTTGTAGAATCAAAAGTCATTGCGCCATCTGAAGCAAAATTTGTAAACTGAGCTAACCCTACTTGCGACCAATTTTGCGCAAAAGTATAACTACTAACTAAAAACAATACATAAAGTAATTTTATTCTCATAATAAATTTAATTTTAAAATTATGGAACAAAAATGCTAAACTATAGACGTTAATTTTTTAACTTTTTAGTGAATGGTAAGTATTTGTAAATGAATGGTTGTTTTAAAATACTCGATTGATAATTTCCATAAATTCATCCTTACGGTCTCGTGCAATTGGAATGCTTTTATTATTACTCATTATAACTTGAAGACCATCTTTTTTAGTAATTTCTGCCATGTACTTAAGATTAATTAAATACGATCTATGCGGTTTATAAAACAAAGATTTATTACTTAATTGTTCTGTGAAATGTTTTAAAGTTTTACAAATTAATTCTGTTTTTCCATTTTGCAAATACACCTTGGTATACACACCATCGGCTTCAAAAAACAAAATATCTTCATGCGATACAAAACGAATCCCTTTTGGTACTTCTAAAGCGATTTTATTTAATGCTAACTGCTGAAAATTACGTTCGAGATTTAGTAGTTTTTCTTTTATGGAATTTTCTTCGAGATAGGTTGATGCTTTAGCAATAGCTACTTTCATTTCTTCTACATCAATAGGCTTCAAAAGATAATCTACAGCCGATAATTTAAAGGCTTCTATAGCATAATGACCATAAGCAGTTGTGAATATTATTTGAAAATTAATCGCATCCGTTTTAAAAAACTCTAAAATCTGAAGCCCAGAATGGTTAGGCATTTCAATGTCTAAAAAGACAATATCTGGTTGTTCTTTTTTTATAATAGTGACACCATTAACTAAGTTTTCAGCTTCAAAAACGGTATGTATTTTTGGACATTCTTCTTCAATTAACACATTTAAAATTCTTCTTGCGCGTTTCTCATCGTCTATAATAATCGCTTTCATAGTTCTACCGTTAATACGTTAATGTCATTGTAATAATTACTTTAGTGCCTTGTACTTCCCTTTTTTCATTGGTAATATCTTCAACTTCTAGTACTACTTTTTTATCTTGACTTCTATTCAATAAATCTATGCGTTTCTGGTTTGCAGATGTCGCAAAAGATTTATGTTGTTTTGAGCGTTGACTCTTAATGTTCTCTGAAGCCTCACGACCAATACCATTATCAATAATTTCACAGATTAATAAGTTTTGGACGTCATCTTTTATAAAATTTAACTGTATTCTCTTATTGTTTTTTTTATGAAGTAATCCATGTTTCAATGCATTTTCCACATACGGTTGTATAAATAAGGAGGGTAAAAACATAGTCTCGAGATTAAGACTTTTGTCTACTGTTATTTTATAATCAAAATCATCATCGAAACGTTCTTTTTCAAGATTTAGATATAAACTGAGTGCTTTTATTTCTTCTTTTAGCGATACTTCATTCGATTGACTGTGCTCTAAATATGTTCTTATTAAACGAGAGAATTTTACTAAATACTCTCGTGCTAATTTACTTTCGTTTAAAATAATATAATCTTGAATGGAGTTTAAAGCATTAAAAATAAAATGAGGATTCATTTGAGATCTTAAATTTTCTAATTGTGAGAATACTAATTGTTGATTGATTTTTGCTTTTTCTAAGGCTTGATGTTGGACCGCATTTAAACGCGCTGTTTTTCTAGAAAAATACCACCACACCATAGTTATTGAAATTATTAGAAACAACGTATAAAACCACCAGGTTTTATAAAATGGTAATCGTACTTTTAAAAATACACTTATTGGTTGTGTATATTCTTTTTGAAATGTGTTTCTTGCTCTTAAATGGAATGTAAATTTTCCGGCTGGCAAAGTATTGAATTTTACAAAATCTAAACCATCTTCTACCTCAATCCAATTATCACTGTAACCTTCTAATTTGTATTCATAATTTACAAATTTATTAGATTGAAATCCGTTTACATTAAAACCAAATCGAATTTCACTATCCGTTTGGTCTAATTCATAATTAGATTGAATAATAGTATCCTTTTCTAGAATTGCTACAGAGGTAAAATACGGTAGAAGTGTTTGTCTTGTTTTAATAATATTATTAGAATCAAATTGATATAATCCCATATTAGAACCAAAGAAAATATCATTTTCAAGAACTACAATAGAGTTAATGTTGTAAGAGTTTATGCCATCTTCTCTATTTATAGTTATTACCTTTTGGGTGTCATAGTTATAATTTTGTAAGCCTTTATCTGTAGCAATCCAAATTGATTTTTCATCTGGTGTAATCACATTAATTACATTAGAAGCTAAGCCGTTGTCCGTGTTTAATCTGTACTGTAGAGTATCATTTACAAAACCATACAACCCTTTATTATATGTGGCTACCCACACAATATCATCTTTAGTTATTGTAATTTTAGAACCATATATTGTTGAATCGTTAGAGGTGATTTTTTTATAGGTCTTAGTTTTTAAATCGACCATACCAAAACCATCAATAAAATTACAATAGGCTTTAGTTTTATTGGTGTTTAATACAGACCCATAGCTTCTAGTCTGTCGAAGTAAGGAAAGAGAATCTCTTTTTTTACTATAGATAGACAACGCGTGTGGAAGACTCACTAAATATTGATCGTCATCATAAACCGTTATAGATTTTGTTACAATAAGTTTACTCTTTTTATTTAATCTTTCTTCTGAATTATAGAAAACGGACTCTGTTGTCGCTACCATCAAAAGGTCTTTAGATAATGCGTTGTAGCAAATTCCATAAATATTGTTCCTAAAGGTGACATCTATTTTTTCTATATTATGATTTGTTTTAGAATAGTTAAAAATATTAAAGTCCGAAGTCGCCAAATACAAGTCTTTTTGGTACGTTTTTTCAATTGCAGTAATTCCTACATCATTCGGTAAAGGTATTTTTTTTAAGGCAAGATTAGGCATTACAAAAACACCGTCTTTTAGTGTTGTCACCCAGAAATTAGAATTTGAATCTATTATAAGATCTGTAGTGTAGCTATTTTTAAAATAGCGCTCAATAATAATTAGATTATTATTATTATTATTATTATTAATTTCAGTAATAAAAATACCTCTATTCGTTAATACCCATAATTGATTTTTTACTTGATGTGCGCTGACCACAATTAAAGATGTTAATAGCTCTGGTAATTGAACCTCTTGTACAT
This sequence comes from uncultured Lacinutrix sp., assembly GCF_947500605.1. Lineage (GTDB taxonomy): Bacteria > Bacteroidota > Bacteroidia > Flavobacteriales > Flavobacteriaceae > Lacinutrix. The sequence goes on from NZ_CANMSJ010000005.1 coordinate 230,259, forward strand.
CCTTGTGTTTTGTTATGTAAAACAAATTATTTCTCTTTGTAGAGGTCAATTCATTAAAAAAAAACACATGATTATTATATTTAAAATACTTTTTTGATCCACTTTGTTGAGCGGTTTCAAATGGATATTTATGAATTGGTTGAATATTTTTTAAAGCTGTATCTTCTGTAAAATGAATGAGGTTATTTTTATTAAAATAGAAACCATTTTTAAGGGCATTTAATTGATTAAAATGATCTTCATAAAGTTCATCAATTGTATTAACGACGGTTTTGGTGTCTAGGTTTACACTAACTAAATTATTATTTGCAGAAATTAAAAGATGATTATCATAGATGTTGAAATCTACTAATGTATTAATATCTTTAAAATCCTTAAAGAGTTTTAGCTCATCATCCTCGACATAAAAAAATTGTCCTGAAAGATTATTACACCAAAGACGCCCTTTTGCGTCTAAATTAAGTCCAAACAAAGAACGTCCACGCTTTTTAGGATTGGTGAACAATTTATAATGTTTACCATCGTAACGGTACAATCCTTTATCTGCAGCTAACCATATATAACCGGCTTGATCTTCAAGAATGTCGTAAAATTCAATATCCGGTAAGCCATCTTTTTCGGTTAGTTGTATGCTAACTGGTTGTTGCGCAAAAATTAATTGAACAACAATAAATAGTAAGATTATAAAAAATGTTTTTTTCAAGTGAATAGCTTAGAAATAAATTGAAATGTAAAGCTATTAAATTACTAATAGGTTATTATAGAAATTTAGTAAAATGCATGATTCTATTTATGAATGGTAAAATGTCTTGAAGAATGCTTTTATAAATGCTGAAGAAAATAACGATTTCATAATTTTTAATTCTTCTAATAATGAAGACTCCTCATCTAAAAATCTAAACATTGTTTCAATAGAATTTTTAGCATAAAATTGTTCGAAAATCCATTCGCCTTTTTCATTTTCATCGTGTAAAACTTTCAAGAATATCTTGTCGTAAAACTTATATTTCGATTTAAATAAGGCTGTAGATACTGGCTTATTTTTTTTAAAGTTTTCAATAATTATTGCAACTTTTTTTTCTGTGTGTTTAAAAGAATAACCTGTAGAACCTTTTACCCAACCTCCAGCAGTACCAATCTTCGTTATATTTTTAGTTGAATAATTTTCGAAAGGAAAATTCGTCATAGGAATCTTTCCGCTTTCAGTTTCAACTATTTTATAATTTTCAATTTTTAAAACACCTTTAATATACTCTTTTATGTACTTATCGTAGGTTGCTTCATCTACTATATTAGGAGTGAAATAAGTAAACTCTACAAGAGCTTTGGTTTTAGAAAAAGGCAAGACGTAGGTAAATGTTGTTTGTTCTCCATCTTTTAGTCTATAATCCATCATTGTAAATTGTTCAGGATTAAATACAGGTGTTCCAGTCTCAATTATCCAGCCTTTAAAATGCTGAATAACTTTTGTGTAATTATTTAATTCTGAAAAATAGTCTTCAGTTATTCTACTATCAAAAACATGATGAGCAGAGTAGGAGTTAGTTGCAGTTTTTACAATTGGTTTGGCAGAATCTTCAACTATTATAACTTCATCTATAATAAAATGAATATTAGATTTTTCTAAAAGGATGCGTTTAGCTTCAGAATAAAAATCTGAAGCATGTATGGTTTTGTAAGTATAAGGATTAAGATTTAAAGTAATTTGTTTTTCCGAAGAGTAAAATAAAGCTTCTTGCCACGATTTTTGAATAATATTATCCCATTTTCCTTTTCCTTTTTCCCAAAAACTCCAAGTTTTATCGTTTTCGTGCTTAGTAGATTTATCTATTAAAGCAATTTGTTTTTCTGCAAAAAAAGAATCTTGAGCAAATGATAAAGCTAACTGTAAACCAGCAAGACCGTTACCAACAATAATATAATCGTAAGACTCTCTATTATTCATTCAATAGAGCTTATCGCTTAAAATATTTAAACGGAACAAATAGCATTCCAAAACATTCTCCATCACCTTTTCCTAAATGCTTATGATGCATCTTGTGGGCACGTCTCAATCCTTTGGCATACCAATTATTAGAATTTCTTAAAAGCTTAAAACGTTGATGAATGAATATGTCGTGAACAATAAAATATGAAGCGCCATAAGCCATTATTCCTAATGCTATTGGTAGGCAATACCATACACCTTCGTAACTCCAAAGATAAAAACAGGTCATGCTTACTATGGCGTAAAAAATAAAAAAAGCATCGTTTCTCTCAAACCAACTGTCATGATCTTTGTGGTGATGATCTTTGTGTAAAGACCACAAAAAACCGTGCATAATGTACTTATGTGTAAACCAAGCCATAAATTCCATAGCACTAAATGTTGCTAAAAAAACGAGTATCCAGAATAGAGTTTGCATTACAATAAATTTAGTTGATATTTTACGTAACTCCTAGTTAAAAGTTCTACTTTTTTATAATTTGGAACTCTTACTCGGGTATTTTTTATATCCAAAGCGGGTGTCTTTTTTAGTTTTTTTAATAGCTGACTGTAATAACGGTAGGCCATAAAAACACCAAATTTAGCTTCTATTGGCAATAGTTTTATTCCTTCTAAGCCTTTAGCAAAATCACTTTCGATATCCTTTATAATTAGTTCTTTAGAACTTTCATCAAGATTATTTAAATCTGTATTTGGAAAATATGTACGTTCTAAAACATCAAAATCTGCTTTTAAATCTCGTAAGAAGTTTACTTTCTGAAAAGCAGAACCTAATGACATTGCAGAACTTTTAAGTTTGTTATATTCTTCAGTATTTCCATTAACAAAAACTTTTAAACACATAAGTCCAACAACATCTGCAGAGCCATATATGTAATCGTTGTATTCGTTTTCTGTTAAATATGTCGTTTTAGTGAGATCAAGTTTCATACTCTTCATAAAAGAATCTACCATATGCTTTTCAATATTATACTTATGGTAAGTATGCTGAAACGCATTAAGAATAGGATTTAAACTTATTTTATCTACTAAAGCAATTTCTAAATCTGCCTCAAATCTTTTAAAGAGTGTTTCCTTATCATAATCATGAAAGGAATCTACAATTTCATCAGCAAATCTAACAAAGCCGTAAATGTTGTAAATATCTTGTCTAATTGTAGTCGCAAGCATTTTGGTTGCCATAGAAAACGAGGTGCTGTAAGATTGAGTTACAATCTTACTACAGCTATTAGAAACGGTATCAAATAATGCTTTCATAAATTAATTATGGTGTTTTTTAATTAATCCTGCAACTAACTTTCCAGAAATAAGAGCTGGAGGAACACCAGGTCCAGGAACTGTTAATTGACCAGTAAAATATAAATTATCAACCTTACTACTCTTTAAATTAGGTCTAAAAAATGCAGTTTGTAATAAAGTGTTTGCCATTCCATAAGCATTGCCTTTATAAGAGTTGTAATCTTTAATAAAATCGTTTACACAAAAAGATTCTTTAAAAAGAATTGAATCTCTAACTTTTTGAGAAGTTAAGTTTTCAAAACGAGATATAATTTTTTCAAAATACTGTTCTCGTAGTGTTTCGTTATCTTCTATTCCAGGAGCTAGCGGAATTAAAAATATTCCAGCCTCTTTTCCGTTTGGAGCAGAACTACCATCTGTAATACTAGGGAAACTTGCATAAAATAATGGGTTTTCAGGCCATTTTGGGTTGTCATATATATCTTGAGCGTGAACATCAAAATCAACATCGAAAAATAAAGTATGATGATTTACATTTTTTAATTTTTTGTCAAAACCAACGTAAAACAGTAATGATGAAGGCGCAAATGTTTTTTTACTCCAATATTTTTCAGAATACTGTCTATACTGTTTATCAAGCAAAGTTTCACTGTGGTGGTAATCTGCACCACTTAAAATTATATCTGCAGTATATGTTTCTCCGTTAGAAATAATACCTGTAGCTTTTCCATTATCTACTATGATTTTATCAATCGGACTTTCAGTTTTAATAACAACTCCAAGAGATTTAGCTAAAGCTTCCATTGCAAGAACTACTTGGTACATTCCTTTTTTAGGATGAAATGTCCCGATTCCAAAATCGGCATAATTCATAAAACTATAAAAGGAAGGCGTATTACTTGGTTTTGCACCTAAAAATAGTACAGGAAATTCAAGTATTTGAGCTAGTCGTTCATTTTTAAACTCTTTTCTAACGTCTCTTTTTATGGTACTTAAAAATTGATTTATTTTTTTTATGGTAACCGGAGTTACTAATTCTAAAGGTGAAACTCCAGGTCTGTAAACTAAATCTTTTATAGCAACATCGTAGTTGTTTTGCGCGTTATCAATAAATTTCTTCAGTTTTTTAGAACTTCCTGATTCTTCTTTTTCAAAAGCTGAATATATTTTTTCTATTGTATCTTCAATAGTTATATAATCATCTTTACCAAAATAGACGCTATATGCAGGATTTAGTTTTTCTAAAGTATAGAAATCTGAAGGTTTTGTATCGAAATCGGAAAAGAAACGTTCAAAAACATCAGGCATCCAGTACCATGTTGGTCCAATATCAAAAGTGAAACCTTCTTTCTTTAATTGTCTAGCACGACCGCCAATAGTTGCATTTTTTTCAAAAATAGTTACTTCGTTACCTGACTGTGCTAAGTAGCATGCAGCAGATAGTGATGAGAAACCAGAACCTAGTATGTGTATAGTTTTTTTCATTTGTTTAACAAATATACTAAATAATTAAACAAAATTAATTTTTATCTATATTGAGTTTAGTAAATTTTCTATTGAGTTAAATTTATATGTGCCTTTTGGAAGCTTTTCTTCATTAAGAATACTTGTTTTATAGCCTAATATACAAAGATTTGCCTTTCCATTATTTGTAATTTGTTTATTAAAATTATTTATGTAGGAATACATATCCTTATTATCAGGTTTAATCGTAAAGTAAGTTATAAACGTAATATCTTTAAAAAGGATTTTGAAATTACTTAAATTATCTAAAGGAACACTTTCTCCAAGATAAATAGTTTTGTAGCCTCTGCTTCTTAATTCATAATTTACAAATAATAAACCAATATCATGAATTTCATTTTCAGGTAAGAATAAAACAAACGTTTTGGTTTCGTTTTTAAGAGAGGAGTTTGCTAGTTTTTCTATATTGATTAATACTTTTTGTTTAATTAATGTAGAAATGAAATTTTCATGGGCAGGTATTATTGTATTCGTTTGCCACAATAAACCAATGTCATTAAATAGTGGTAAGAAAATAGAATAAAAAATATCATTAAACGCTCTCTTTTCTATTTGATTATCATAAGTCTTATTAAACAAAGCTTGGTCAAAATTTAACATTGAAATTTTTAATGCATTTATTGCATCATCTTCATTTTTCTCTAATGAAGCAATTTCTTTAACCTTTTCGGTAATGTCTTGCTCTTTTAGTTCGGCTATTTTAGATATTTTTATACCATTATTATTTAGGTAAGTAATATTTAAAAGTTTTTGTAAACTTTCAAGATTATAGTTTCTAATGTTAGTATCAGACCTATTGGGCTCAAGTAGCATGTATCTTTTTTCCCAAATTCTTATAGTGTGAGCCTTGACACCAGAAAGGTTTTCAAGATCTTTAATGCTAAAGTTTGTTTTAATATTGTTCATAGTATTGCTAAAATAGTTAAACAAAATTAAATAGTAGCAATTTCGAATTAAATTTCTTTAAGTCAGAGTATAAAACAAGAAATAGAAGAGTAATTTAAATAGAAGAATGTAATTGTGCGCACGAGAAGATTCGAACTTCCACGATCAAGATGATCACTGGCCCCTCAAGCCAGCACGTCTACCAATTCCGCCACGTGCGCTAAATTTAAAGTAAAAAAAAAGTTAAGCGAAATAGCTTAACTTTTTTTTAGTGACCGGGCTGGGGCTCGAACCCAGGACCCTCTCCTTAAAAGGGAGATGCTCTACCAACTGAGCTACCAGGTCATTTGTAATCGGGATGCAAATATATAAACTTTATGATAATGTGCAATAAATATTTGCTGTATGCGCATTAAAAAAATAAAAAGAAGTTAAGCTAGGCTTAACTTCTTTAGTGACCGGGCTGGGGCTCGAACCCAGGACCCTCTCCTTAAAAGGGAGATGCTCTACCAACTGAGCTACCAGGTCATTCGTTATTCGGGTGCAAATATAGAACCTTTTATTAGTATTGCAAGCGTATTTATATTTTTTTTTTGTTTTTTTGTTTTCTCAAATTATAGTTGTTTAATAATCAAATAATAAAGGCAAAAATGAATATTGTTTTAATTGGATACATGGCCTCTGGAAAGTCTAAAATTGGCGTTGAATTAGCAAAAATGTTAAACTATACCTTTCAAGATTTAGATAATGTTATCGAAAGAGGTGAGGATAAAACTATAAAAGAGATCTTTTCAGATTCAGGAGAGTTGTATTTTAGAAAGAAAGAGAAGGAGTATTTAGATTTACTAGTTAAAAATTCTAGTAATACAATAATTTCTTTAGGAGGAGGAACACCATGTTATTATGACACAATGGAAAGGCTATTAGCCAATAAAGAAATAAAAACAGTGTATTTAAACGTTAGTATTCCTGTTTTAGTTAATAGACTTAATAACGAAAAATCTAAAAGACCATTAATATCTCATATTAAAACAGATGATTTATTAATGGAGTTTATAGGTAAACATCTTTTTGAAAGGGCATCGTATTACAATATGTCAGAAGTGAAAATAAATGCTAATGGAAAGATAGAAGATATAATAGAAGATATTCTACTTCAACTATTTTAGATTTACCTCAAAGTTTTTACCTTCTAAAATGACTTCAACATGCTCATTTAAAGAAGTCGAAAAAGAAATGCCTTTAAAATCTGCTTTAACAGGATATTTTTTATGATTTCTATTAACTAACACAGCTGTTTTAAATTTCTTTAAGGGAACATCTAAAAAATGCTTAACGCCATAGATTAGGGTTGTACCAGAGTTTAAAACATCATCAATAAGAATTACCGATTTGTTTGTGTAATCTTCTTTAGAGATTGATGTTTTTATAACTTCTAATGGGTTTTTCTTATCAATTATTACTTTGCATAGAATAGGCTGTATTGGAGAGATTTTACTTAAAACTGTTTTAAGTTTTTTTGCCAAAATATAGCCATTAGAATCTATTCCTGCTAAAATCACTTCGGTTTCATTACTATTAGCTTCATAAATCTGATAGGCGATTCTTCTTATTTTATGTGTTATCTCATCATGAGAAAGAATACAATTTTTTAAAGTAGTCATGTTTTGCTGTTTTAATTTAAATAGAAGTTATTCTTCTTCATCATTTTCTTTATAGACATCATCAATAGCTCTTCTGTCTTTTTTAGTAGGTCTTCCTGTTCCTTTTTTTCTGTAATAATCTTTTGCAAATTTAAGAAGTTCTTGAGATTCAAAGGCAGATTTTGGTGTAGTATCTACTCTGTAAATATCAACTAGTTTTGCTCCAACGCGGTTTGGAGGTATATCTAAAACAGTAATAGTGTAGTTAATTTGATTTTTTCTTAACTCAATTTTATCTGTTGGATATACTTCTCTACTAGGTTTAACAACTTGTCCATTAACCTTAATGTGTCCTTTTTTACATGCTGTTGTAGCTATATTTCTAGTCTTGAAATATCTAACACACCATAAATACTTATCAATTCGCATATAATTTAACTTAATTCTACCTTAATGGTATTGTGCAAAATTATTATATAGTTTATCTTGCACTCAAAAATAAGCAAAAATGAATTTAAGAAAATTTTTAATCCCAACTTTATCATTGTTTTTTGTAGTTTTTTCATGTACTGATGAAGAAGATGATATTGTACCGATAGCTACAAGGGAGAGACAAGAGGTTTATGATGAGAATGAAGAAGATATTTTAACTTACTTTGAAACCCATTTTTTTAATTATGAAGATTTTGATTTTGCAGATGCTAATAATCCTACAAACAATGAGTTTACGATAGTTTTAGATACTATTTCTATAGGTAATGGAACTTCAGATAAAACTCCTATTATTAATTATTTAAATCAAGCTGAAGGTGTTTTCCCTCGATTAGATATTAAAATAGTTAATCAAGACGATATAGATTATAATCTATATATTTTAAAAATAAGAGCTGGAGAGGGAGACAATATTAGTCCGTTAGATGCTGCTGCTATGATTTACACAGGATTAACACCAGATGGTACTATATTTGATAGTCAAGTAAATATAGGACTAGGTCAACCTTTTGATTTATCTGGAGTTGTTGCGGGTTTTAGAGAGGGTATTGTAGAATTTAAAACTTCTACAGGTTTTACAGAAAATGCAGATGGATCCATAACTTACAATAATCATGGAATTGGAGCAGTGTTTATGCAATCTGGTCTAGGTTATTTTGCAGATCCACCTAGTTCAATAGATCAATATGTACCATTATTTTTTAAATTAAACGTTATTTCTAGAAGTAATACAGACTATGATGGAGATGGCATACCATCTCACTTAGAACATCCTGATGGAGATACAACAGACGATGATGAGGATGATACAGATGGAGACTCTTTTGCTAATTACATTGATAATGATGATGATGGAGATGGTGTATTAACTGCAGACGAGATTGAGCAAAAGGAGTATGAAGACGATGGAACAAATCAATTCATGTCTAAAGCAGAGGCGCAAGCTTATTTTACAGCGAATGCTGCTACTGATGAAATTTTCATTAGTATTGAAGCAGAGCAAGATGGTACATACATATTACATACTGTAGTTGTTCCGGCAACTATGGTAAATGGTGTTTCTATTCCAAACTATTTAAATTCTGATATTACAACAGAATTAGAATAGAGTTTAAATAAAAAATAAAAAAGCCCAATTTGAATTTCAAATTGGGCTTTTTTTATTTTTTGAAATTTTATAATTTAATAGAAAGACTCAATATTAATTGATTTGATCTTGTGTCTAACCGTCCTATATTAACTGTAGAATTGTTTGTTATAATAGTTGCTTCATTGTCTGTAAAACCGCGTTCGTAGCGCAGGTCTATTCCAACAGAATCAAAATTTAAAGCGACTCCAAAGTTTAGGCCAACTGTAAAATCATTTTCTATATCTCCAATTCTTACATTGTCAATATCCGAATCTAAAATATATTGAAACGCTGGACCTGCAAAGACACTTATCGGTCCTAAAACTTTAATACCAACTAAAACAGGAGCATCAATACGTTTTTGCTCAAAATCTCCAGTATCATATTCACTAGTTGTTTTAGTATACACAAGTTCTGGTTTTATGTAGATTTTGTCGCCTAGTTTACCAAATATACCAATGTGATAGCCTATTGCTCTTGTTGGGTCGTCAGAAGTATTACTAATAGAATTAAAATAATCACCATTAGCATTGTAGTTTACACCTCCTTTAATACCAAATCCGCTTCCATTTTGTGCTATTGATGATGAGATAATAGCCAAAACAAAAATTACTGATAAGCATACTTTCTTCCTTAAATCACTTTTATCATTCAAGTGACTTTGAAGTTTTTCAAAATTTCTCATAATTGTCGTTTTTTAATGTGAATTATAGGTTTAAACGAAAATCGTGCCAATATATTTTCTTAATACTATTGTTTGTAAGATAATAATAAATAAAAAAAAGGCTAAAAATAATTATTTTTAGCCTTTTGAATATTCTATTTATATGGAGTACTATTTTCTTTTTATAACTTTTTCACAAGCTTTAATAATAGCATCTGCATTTAAACCGTATTTTTCCATAAGTTGAGCTGGTGTTCCAGACTCTCCAAAAGTATCGTTAGTAGCAATAAACTCTTGAGGAGTAGGATTGTGTTGAGATAATACTCTTGCAACACTTTCTCCTAGTCCACCTAAATGATTATGTTCTTCGGCAGTAACAATACATTTTGTTTTGCTTACAGAGTCTAAAATTGCTTTAGCATCTAATGGCTTTATGGTATGTATATCTATAACTTCAGCAGATATTCCTTTTTCATTTAAGGCTTTAGCAGCTTCTAGTGCTTCCCAAACTAAATGTCCAGTTGCAACTATAGTTACATCTGTACCATCTACTAAATGTAATGCTTTTCCAATTTCAAATTTCTGATCAACCGGAGTGAAGTTTGCTACTTTTGGTCTTCCAAAACGTAAATAAACAGGTCCTTTATGTTCTGCAATAGCAATAGTTGCAGCCTTAGTTTGGTTGTAATCACAAGTGTTAATCACAGTCATTCCTGGCAACATTTTCATAAGTCCAATATCTTCAAGAATTTGGTGAGTTGCACCATCTTCTCCTAAAGTTAAACCAGCATGAGATGCACAAATTTTTACGTTTTTATCAGAATAAGCAATACTTTGTCTTATTTGATCGTAAACACGACCAGTAGAAAAGTTAGCAAAAGTTCCAGTAAATGGTATTTTTCCACCAATAGTTAAACCAGCGGCAATACCCATCATGTTTGCTTCTGCAATTCCTATTTGAAAAAAACGTTCTGGATTCTCTTCTATAAATTGATCCATTTTTAACGACCCAATTAAATCTGCACATAATGCAACTACATTTGGGTTTGTTCTTCCTAATTCTGTTAATCCTGCTCCAAATCCTGAGCGAGTATCTTTATTTCCTTGATTTTCGTATGTTTTCATCTTTTGTCTCTTAATTTGAAGGATTAATAATCTCCTAAAGTTTCAGGATTTTGGGCTAAACCAATTGCTAATTGCTCATCGTTAGGTGCTTTTCCATGCCAAGCATGTGTATGCATCATGAAATCAATTCCATTACCCATTACTGTTTTTAATAATACACAAACAGGCTTTCCTTTTCCAGTTAAAGATTTTGCTTCTGCCATTCCTTTTAAAATAGCTTCTATATTATTACCTTCTTCAATTTCTAAAACAGTCCAACCAAAAGCTTCAAACTTTGCTTTTATGCTACCCATAGGTAGTACTGTGTCAGTAGAACCATCAATTTGCTGACCATTCAAATCTATAGTAGCAATTATGTTATCTACATTTTTTCCTGCAGCATACATAATAGCTTCCCAATTTTGACCTTCTTGTAATTCACCATCTCCATGTAAACTATAAATTAAATGATTACAACCATTTAATTTTTTAGCTTGTGCTGCACCAAGTGCTACACTCATCCCTTGTCCTAAAGAACCAGACGCTATACGAACACCAGGTAATCCTTCATGAGTAGTTGGGTGCCCTTGTAAACGAGTGTTTAATAATCTAAAAGTATTTAACTCTTCTACAGGAAAATAACCAGATCTTGCTAAAACACTATAGTAAACAGGTGAAATGTGCCCATTAGATAGGAAAAATAAATCCTCTCCAATACCATCCATGTCGAAACCTTCTTTTCTATCCATTATTTCGCTGTAAAGCGAAACAAAGAATTCTGCGCATCCTAAAGAACCTCCTGGGTGTCCAGAATTTACTTTGTGAACCATTCGTAAAATATCTCTACGAACTTGAGTTGTAATGTCTTCTAATTGTTGTGTGTTTGCCATTGTTTTTAGCTTGATTTATAAAGCATCAAAAATAACTTTTTTAAAGAAGTAATGCAAAGATAGAGTGAAGGCACTTATTAACGAATTGATACGATTTGCTAACAATTTCAAACTTTTTATAATTTTATTAAATGTTTAAGAACGTATGTTGTTTTGTTAATTATCTTTACAAGCTGAATATTTCCACTAATTATGACATTCGAATTAAAAGGTAAAGACGCACAAAGTAGTGCAAGAGCTGGAGTACTTACTACAGATCATGGTGTAATTGAAACACCAATTTTTATGCCAGTTGGCACAGTTGCATCTGTAAAAGGAGTACACCAACGTGAGCTTAAAAATGATATAAATCCAGATATTATTTTAGGAAACACCTATCATTTGTATTTAAGACCTCAAATAGACGTTTTAGAAAAAGCTGGAGGTTTACATAAATTTATGAATTGGGATCGTAATATTTTAACCGATTCTGGTGGTTACCAAGTTTATTCTTTATCTGCTAATAGAAAGATTAAAGAAGAAGGCGTAAAGTTTAAATCTCATATAGATGGAAGTTACCATACGTTTACACCCGAAAGTGTAATGGAAATTCAGCGTAGTATTGGAGCCGATATTATTATGGCTTTCGATGAGTGTACACCATATCCTTGCGATTACAACTATGCTAAGCGTTCTATGAAAATGACACATAGATGGTTAGATAGGTGTATTAATCACTTAGAAAAAACACCTTTTAAATACGATTATTCTCAAGCATTTTTTCCAATTGTACAAGGAAGTACATACAAGGATTTACGTAAGCAATCTGCTGAGTACATAGCAAACGCAGGAGCAGTTGGTAACGCCATTGGTGGATTATCTGTTGGAGAACCAGCAGAAGAAATGTATGCTATGACAGAGATAGTTACAGATATCTTACCAGAAGATAAGCCACGTTACTTAATGGGAGTTGGTACACCTATTAATATATTAGAAAATATAGCTTTAGGAGTAGACATGTTTGATTGTGTTATGCCAACGCGTAACGCAAGAAACGGAATGTTGTTTACTGCTCACGGTTCTATAAATATTAAAAATTTAAAATGGAGAGACGATTTTTCTGCTTTAGATGAAATGGCAATTACATGGGTAGATACAGATTATTCTAAAGCTTATGTAAGGCATTTATTTACAGTAAACGAAAGATTAGCAGCACAAATAGCAACGATACATAATTTAGGTTTTTATATGTGGTTGGTTCGTGAAGCTAGAAAACATATCTTGGCAGGAGATTTTAGAACTTGGAAAGATATGATGGTAAAACAAATGGATAAAAGACTTTAATATTGAAAATACTTGACTGGTACATATTAAAACGATACTTACTTACATTTTTAATGATGATATTACTGTTTATTCCTATTGGAATAACAGTACATCTTGCAGAAAAAATTGGTAAAATATTAGAACGCGATGCTCCTTTTGGAGAAGTTATGGTGTATCTATTAGATTTCACTGTGTATTTTGCGCACCTGTTATTTCCGTTATTTTTATTCCTTTCTGTAATATGGTTTACTTCCAAATTAGCTAATAATACAGAGATTGTTGCTTTTTTAAGTTCGGGAGTTTCATTTTCAAGATTTTTAAGACCTTATTTAATTGGCGCTACTATTGTTGGATTGATATCTATTGTTTTAGGTTTATATTTAGCACCAAACGCTAGTAAAGGTTTTAACGATTTTCAATACAAATATTTAAAAGGAAAGAAAAGTACTCAGAATCAGAAACTATATAAACAGATTAATGACAACGACATTATTTACGTTAGTAGTTTCGATGCATCTAGAGCTCAAGGGTTAAATTTTTCTTTAGAGCATTTTGAAGGTGATAAAATGACCTGTAAAATTAATGCGAACAGTATTAGATATATGCCTGAGGATTCTGTTTATAGAATGCGTAATTATTTTAAACGTACTGTAACAGATGGAAAAGATATTCTTGAAATTGAAAGAAAAAAAGACACTGTCTTTAGTTTTGAATTAGAAGACTTAGTGCCAGACGATTATATAGCCGAGACACTAAATTACATAGATTTAAAACGTTTTATTACGAGAGAAGAAAAAAGAGGCTCTTCTAATATTGGGAGGTATAAGTTAGAGTTGTATAGAAAATGGAGTTTACCGGTTTCGGTATTTATATTAACTATTATAGCGGTTGCTGTATCTTCTATAAAAAGAAGAGGTGGGATGGGAGTAAACCTTGCTTTTGGTATTACAATTGCCATGATATTTGTATTCTTCGATAAGGTCTTTGGTACTATGGCTGCACAATCGGATTTTTCACCATTAATAGCCGTTTGGTTTCCAAATGTTATTTTCGGTATTTTAGCAGTTATATTATTATACAATGCTAAACGATAAACTTAAAAATTACTTACATCTACATTTTTTAGTCTTTATAGCTGGATTTACAGCTATTTTAGGAAAGCTTATTACTATAGAGGCAGTTTCTTTAGTATGGTATCGTATGGTAATTGCTGTTATATTTATGTTTGTTTACATAAAAATAGCTAAAATTGATATTTCAATAAAGAGAATAACACTTATTAAATTCTCTATTGCTGGAGTTATTATTGCTCTACACTGGATCACTTTTTTCGCATCTATAGACGCTTCTAATATTTCCATAGCATTAGCAATGTTTTCTACAGGAGCCTTTTTTGCTTCATTTATAGAACCAATAGTCTACAAAAGAAAGGTTATTTGGTACGAAATTTTATTCGGAATTATAGTAATTATAGGAATTGCAATCATCTTAAAAACAGAGATGAAGCATATAACAGGAATTATATTGGGTATTGCGTCAGCCTTTTTTTCATCATTGTTTGCAGTATTAAATGGTAAGTTTTTAGAGAAAGATTCAGCAACAAAAATTTCATTTTACGAGTTTTTAGCTGGTGTTATTTTTATTTCACTTTTTATAATAATATTTGGAGATGGTTTCTCTATAGAATACTTTCAATTAAGTAGTCAAGATTTTATTTATCTGCTAATTTTAGCCACTATTTGTACAACTTATGCCTTTATTGCATCAGTATACGTAATGAAGCAAATTAGCCCATATACAGTGGTCCTTACCTATAATTTAGAGCCTATTTATGGTGTTATTTTGGCATTAATTATATTCCCACAAACAGAGACTATGACACCTTCATTTTACTATGGTGCACTTATTATATTGACTACCGTTATATTAAACGGAATAATAAAAAACACAAAAGCCTTTAAAAATAAGAGGACACAAAACGAAAAATTTGTGTAATTTTGTAAGCTAACTAAGAAATTATATTAATACAATTCTCAATGGAATATTTAGAATTTGAATTACCAATAAAAGAGCTAGAAGACCAATTAGGCAAATGTCAAATTATTGGTGAAGAGAGCGATGTCGATGTTACAGAAACTTGTAAGCAGATCGAGAAAAAGCTTGTAGCTACTAAAAAGGAAATTTATAAAAACCTAACACCTTGGCAGCGTGTGCAAATGTCACGTCACCCTAATAGGCCTTATACTTTAGATTACATTAAAGCTCTATGTGGAGACTCGTTTTTAGAGTTACATGGTGATCGTAATTTTAAAGACGATAAAGCCATGATTGGTGGTTTAGGAAAAATTGGAGACCAGAGTTACATGATTATTGGTCAACAAAAAGGATACAATACTAAAACAAGACAATATAGAAACTTTGGGATGGCAAATCCAGAAGGTTATCGTAAAGCATTACGCTTAATGAAATCTGCTGAGAAGTTTGGTATTCCTGTAATCACATTATTAGATACTCCTGGAGCCTATCCTGGTTTAGAAGCAGAAGAACGTGGTCAAGGTGAAGCTATTGCTAGAAATATTCTAGAAATGACTCGTCTTAAAGTACCAATTATTACAATTGTAATAGGAGAAGGTGCTTCTGGTGGAGCTTTAGGTATTGGAGTAGGAGACAAAGTGCTAATGTTAGAAAACACATGGTACTCTGTAATATCTCCAGAATCTTGTTCTTCAATTTTATGGAGAAGTTGGGAGTATAAAGAACAAGCTGCCGAAGCTTTAAAATTAACTGCTAACGACATGAAAAAAATGAAGATAGTAGACGAGATTATTAAAGAACCTTTAGGAGGTGCACATAGTAATAGAGATAAAACATTTTTAGCAGTTAAAAATGCTATCGAAAAAACTTTTGATGAGTTAAAAAACTTATCACCAAAAGATTTAGTTGCTCAGCGTATGGATAAATATTCTCAAATGGGAGTTTACAAAGGCTAACAGTAATAAATACTTATAATATTAAAATCTGAAAGTTAGTCTTTCAGATTTTTTTATGCTTATTAACAATATTATTAACTTATTAACAGTTAAATTGTTAATGAGGTGTGAAGATTGAATTACATTAAAAGTCACATCCTCTTAACAATTGTTTTACTTTCGCTTAACATGAAGCAACCACAAAATGTATCTGGATATAAAGTAGATAAAAGCACAATTATCTCTCTTGAAAAAGGAAAAATACCACCACAAGCTCTTGATTTAGAAGAGGTTGTGCTTGGTGCTATGATGATTGATAAAAAAGGTGTCGATGAAGTAATCGATATTTTAAGTGCTGATGCATTTTATAAAGAAGCACATCAACATATTTTTGAAGCCATATTTATGTTGTTTCAAGAGAGTCAACCTATTGACTTATTAACCGTTTCAACGCAGTTAAAAACTAACGCAAAGCTAGATTTAGCTGGAGGCGATTTTTACCTTATTTCTTTAACGCAAAAGGTATCATCTTCTGCACATATCGAGTTTCATGCACGTATTATTTTACAAAAATTTATTCAGCGAAGCTTAATTAAAATTTCAAGCGAAATTATAGAAACGGCTTACGATGAAACTCAAGATGTTTTCGATTTGCTAGATATGGCAGAATCTAAGTTATATGAAGTAACTCAAGGAAATATTAAAAAATCGAGTGAAACAGCACAAGATTTAGTAATACAAGCCAAAAAGAAAATTGAAGAGATTTCCAAGAAAGATGGAATGAGTGGTGTACCTTCTGGCTTCGATAAACTAGATAAGTTGACCTCTGGATGGCAACCAAGTGATTTAATTATTGTTGCAGCCCGTCCAGGTATGGGTAAAACAGCTTTTACTTTAACTATGGCTAGAAATATAGCCGTAATGCATAATGTTCCAGTAGCCTTTTTCTCTTTAGAGATGGCATCGGTACAGTTAATAACAAGACTAATTTCAAGTGAAACAGGATTGTCTTCAGAAAAACTAAGAACTGGAAAACTAGAAAAACATGAGTGGGAACAATTAAATGTTAAGGTAAAAGCACTTGAAAAAGCACCTTTGTTTATTGATGATACACCATCACTTTCTATTTTCGATTTACGTGCAAAAGCAAGACGTTTAGCGTCGCAGCATGGAATTAAAATGATAATGATTGATTACTTACAGCTTATGACGGCTGCAGGTAGTGGAGGAAATAGAGAGCAGGAAATATCTACTATTTCTAGAAACTTAAAAGCATTAGCAAAAGAACTAGAAGTACCAGTAATTGCACTTTCACAGCTTTCACGTGCTGTAGAAACGCGTGGAGGTAGTAAAAGACCTTTACTGTCAGATTTACGTGAATCTGGTGCGATCGAGCAGGATGCCGATATTGTATCATTTATATACAGACCAGAATATTATAAAATTGATGAATGGGATGATGACGACCAGTCTCCTACAGCAGGACAAGGTGAGTTTATTGTTGCAAAACATAGAAATGGTGGATTAGAAAATATTCGTTTAAAGTTTATTGGAAACTTAGGTAAGTTTGACAATTTAGATGATTTCGATACTCCTTTCGGGCAAGAATTCCATAGTAAAATGAATGGTGCTGCAAACGAGGATACATTTAAAGCAGATAATTTTTCAGCTTCTCCTGAAGATGCATTTGGAGCTCCAGATGATGAAGTACCATTTTAAAATCTACTGTTAAAATTCATTAATAAAAGGCATCATTAAATTATCTTTACGTAAAAATAAGTGTAACAATAATGGATAAACTCCGTACCACAAATTATTTACTTTTAATTATAGTAATACCAATAGTATTTTATTTACTAAAAACGCTATCCTTTATTTTTGTGCCTTTAGTATTTTCAATGTTTATTGCCTTATTGTTTTTACCATTAATGCGTTTTTTAAAGCGTAGAGGAGTACATAAAATTATTAGTATTTGCATTGTACTATTAATTATTATACTTGGTACCAAATTAGGAATAGAGTTAGTTAAGTTATCGAGTAAGCAAATAATGGAAAGTGATTCTTCTTTTCTATTAAAAGCACAAACTAAAGTTAACGATTTAGTTTACGAAGTGGAGTCTGTTTTTGGTACAGATGCTATAAAAAAAGATAATGCAAAGTTATCGCGTTTTCTTAATAAAGAAGCTATTTTTAAGAATTTCGGGAATACTTTAAGCGTCGTTAGTAAGGCACTTACAGCGTTGTTAATGACTGTATTTTTTGTAGTTCTCTGGTTAGCCGAGTCTATAAATATTGAAAACCTTTTAAACAAAACTTTATTAAAGAAAAGGCACCAATCTATAAAGACATTTATTAAAATTGAAAACGATTTAATAAAGTTTATAAAGGTAAAAGTGCTAGTTAGTTTTTTAACTGGTGTGTTTACAGGTTTAGCATGTTATTTTTTTGATGTTAGTTTTCCTATTTTTTGGGGATTATTTGCTTTCTTAATCAACTTTGTACAAATGGTTGGTTCTTTTATTACAGTTATTTTATTATCTATTTTTGCCTTTGTAGAATTAGAAGCTTCAAGTACATTACTGTTTTTCATTATTGCAATTGCAGGAACACAAGTACTTTATGGTAGTATATTAGAGCCTGTATTTATGGGTAAATCTTTTTCTATAAATGTTATTACAGTATTGGTCTCTTTAATGTTTTGGGGATTTATTTGGGGCGTTCCAGGCTTAATAATGGCAATTCCTATTACTGTATTCCTTAAAATTATTTTCGAACAATTTTCTAGTACAAGAGAGATCGCTAAGCTTATTTCTGCTTAATTAATTATTTCAGCTTCTGTTGTATCATTTTTAGAAAGGAATAATTTTTTGATTATCTTTCAACTGGATTATTTTAATACAAATCAATTTTTGAAATAATTATCTTCAAGGCAATGAAAAAAATATTATTCATATTAATTCTTCTAATTACTAGTCAAAGTTACGCATCATATATTTTAATACCAATGGATGCAGATACCCAAGAAAATCATTTAAAAGCATACGGTATTACCTATTGGACATTAGCTAAAGACATAAAAGTAAAATGGTTATTAAATTATAGAGGTGGTTCTTTTTTGTTGCCAGACACAGATCAAATTCAGAAAGAATGCAAGATTAGAGGCGTAAGCTTCGAGATTTTAAGTAATGATAAAGCAGAAGGTATTCTTAAAGAAATTAGCAGTCCTAGTAAAAACATGGAAGCTGTAGTTTTAGAAAAAGCACCAAAAATAGCAGTATATACTCCAAAAGGAAAATTACCTTGGGATGATGCCGTAACAATGGTATTAACTTATGCCGAAATTCCTTACGAAACAATTTACGATGAAAATGTTTTAAAAGATGAACTTATTTTATATGATTGGTTGCATCTACACCACGAGGATTTTACAGGGCAATTTGGTAAGTTTTATTCAAGATATAAGACAGCAGCTTGGTATATTGAAGAAAAAAAATCTGCTGAAGATTTAGCAACAAAATTAGGATACAGTAAAGTCTCTAATGAAAAAAGAGATGTAGCCTTAAAAATTAGAGATTACGTTGTAGGTGGCGGTTTTATGTTTGCTATGTGTAGTGCTACAGATAGTTTTGATATTGCATTATCGGCAGAAGGTGTAGATATTTGCGAGCCAATGTTCGATGGAGATGCTAGTGATGCTAACTACCAATCTAAAATACAGTACCATAAAACGTTTGCATTTAAAGATTTTACACTAGAACGTAGCCCATTAGTTTACGAGTTTTCTAGTATAGACATGACTCCAAAACGAAAAATTCCAAAACAAACAGACTACTTTTCTTTAATGGATTTCTCTGCAAAATGGGATCCAATTCCAACCATGTTATGTCAAAACCATACAGCTTTAGTAAAAGGTTTTATGGGACAAACAACATCTTTTACTCGAGAACAAATTAAGAGCAACGTACTTGTTATGGGTGAAAATAGAACAAATGGAGAAGCAAAATACATTCATGGTATTAAAGGAAAAGGCTTTTTTACATTTTATGGAGGTCATGATCCTGAAGATTATACACATAAAGTAGGTGATCCCAAAACAGAATTAGAATTACACCCAACATCACCAGGTTATAGATTAATACTTAATAATGTATTATTTCCTGCTGCTAAAAAGAAGAAGCAGAAAACCTAGTATGAGATGTTTATTTCTTTGTATTTCATTTTTAATCTTTCATTTGTCATTTTCTCAAAATGATGATATTGTAGATTTTGGTCAGAATTTAATTTATGAAAACAAATTAGACGAAGCCATTAGTTATTATAATAAACATGTAATAGAGTCTCAAAATCAAGAACAAAAAATTAATCTCCTTTTAGGATTAGCAGAAATTTATAAACTAAAGCTAGATTATGATACAGCTAATGATTATTACATTAAGGCTTTTGATAATATTAAAACCATTAATAATAATCAGTTAGAGTTTTTATACCATGTAAAAATGGCAGAGTTTTTTAGAAAGAGAACAATGCTAATAGAATCTATTGCTGAGCTTGATAAAGCAGCACAAATTTTAAAACAACATAAAGTTGAAGCGCTTTATTTAGCTAAATATTACAATAGGAAAGCAGCACTTTTTACAGAGTATTATAATATAAATGATTCAACACTTTTTTATGCCAATAAATCACTTGATTTGGCAAAAAAAATAAAGGATAAAGATAATGTGTTTTATTCTTTACTTGAAATTGCAGGCGTTTATGAGCGTAAAAAAGAATATAACACAGCAATACTCTATCTAGAAGAAATAATCGAATTTGCAGAAAGTAATAATATGGAGCAACAGGAAGCTGATGCTTATATAAGTTATATTATGGCTTTAGCAAGAAGCAATCAATTAGAGAAAGCATTGGAAAAAGCTTTATATGCGGCTAACTTTTTTAAAGAAAAAAACTTATTATATAATGAAATAATCTTTAATGAGAATATTCAAAACTTGTATTTTAGACTCAACAATACAGAAAAAGCATACGAGTATTTAAAATACAGACTAGAGCTTACTACTAAGTATAACGAAATTAAAAAAGAAGAATTATTATTAAACATTGAAGGTAAATACAGACTTAAAGAAAAAGAAAATCAAATTAAAATTAATACTCTCGAAATTCATAATAAGAACAAAGAGTTAGTAGCAAATAGAGTGAATTTATATGTAAGTACAGGCTTGTTTTTGTTTGCTTTTTTTATAATTGCTGTTATCGCCTATTTTCTTAAAAGAACAAGAAAAAGCAACAAAAGGTTGCAATCTTTATCCCAAGAAAATGAATTTTTGTTAAGTGAAGCCAATCATCGTATAAATAATAATTTACAGCTGGTAGTTATTCTTATTACTAATCAACTTAAAAAAACTTCAGAAAAAGAGGGTATTCATCTAAAAAATATTTTAACTAAAGTTGAGGCTATTTCAACCTTACATAAACATTTGTATAAAAGCGAAGACAAAAAGAAGGTCGATACCGCTAGTTATCTTAACGATGTAAAAGTAAGTTTTTTCGATGTGTTTAAAGACAACGATATTATAACCAATTTTAATATTACTTCCATAGAAATCCCTACAGATCATGCAATGTATTTTGGGCTTTTACTTACAGAATTATTAATAAATTCTATAAAACATGCTTTTTATAAGCAAGATAATAAAACAATAGATTTTGAATTACAATCTATTAATGGTTATTTATTATTTAATTATACTGATAATGGAATTACTAGTTTAAATAAAACAATTAAACCAAAACTAATTGATAAAATCTGTCGTCAATTAGAAATGGATTATAAAATAAATACAGACAAAGGTTTTTCTTTTTCACTCTCAAAAAAATTAACTAATGAATAAGCTAATTGATACAAAAATTCTAATAGTAGAGGATGAAATTATTATTGCCGATTATATTGAAGAGTTGTTGCAAGAAGAACACTTCACAAAAATTAATATTGCAAATAATAAAGAATCTGCTTTAAAAGAAATGTCTTCTTTTTTGCCAGATATAATCCTTATGGATATTAATTTAAAAGGAGTAAATGAGGGCATTGAACTAGCAAAATTAAAGAATAGTAATGCAACAATTATTTTTATTACAGGTCAACACGATTTAGTATTAATGAATGATGCTTTAAAAACAAATCCGGATGCCTATTTAACTAAACCTTTAAAAAAAGTAGATTTATTGGCTTCTATAAATTTAGCCGTGCATAAAAAACAATCACAAACATTTCAGTTTAAAGATGGTTACGATATAGTTAGTTTAGATTTTAATGCTATTAAGTACTTTGTAGCAGAAGGTAATTATGTAAATATTCAGACCGCTTTTAAAAAATTTACTACTAGACAATCTTTAAATACTATTTTAGAAAAATTACCATCACAAGTTTTTAGTCAAACACATCGATCTTATATTGTAAATAAAAATAAAGTACAGCGTGTTACTTCAAACTCAGTATTTATAAATGGTGTAGAAATCCCGCTTTCTAGAACCTACACAAAGCAATTTAAATAGTCTTCTACATACAAAATACCGCATTTCAACCCTTGTTATTTGTGTTTTATAGATTAAAAGTTAGTTTTAGCGTCCTTAATTAAACTAACAAATTTATAATTCATGAAACAATTTTATTTTACTTTTTTTGCTGTACTGTTTTTTGGTATGGTCTCTGCTCAAACCTTTCAAGAAGGTGGAGTTAATTATTATGTCATTTCAGCAGCTAACAGCACTGTTGGTGTTGTATCATCAGCAGATTTTGAAGGCGCACTAATAGTACCTCCAACGGTTAATAACGCTAGTGTTGACTATACTGTAATTGCTATTTTAGATAGTGCGTTTGAAAATAGTACAACGCTAACTTCGATAGAAATACCTAATACAGTAACGTTTATAAGTAATGGTGCATTTCGATTTTGTACCAATTTAACTTCTGTAATAATACCTAATTCAGTTACAAGTATCGGACAATTGGCCTTTGGTGCATGTACTAGTTTAACTTCTGTTGTAATACCTGATTCAGTTACTTCTATCGGTATTGAAGGATTTGCGGCTTGTTCAGGTTTAACTTCTCTAACAATTTCTAGTTCGTTAACTAGTTTGTCAGTTGGCGTATTTGGAGGTTGTACTAGTTTAACGTCGTTAAATATTCCAAACTCAGTAACTAGTATTGGACAAGATGCCATAAGAGCTTGCTCAAGTTTAACTTCGGTAACGATTCCTAGTTCAGTTACAAGTATTTCTAACACTGTATTTCAAGACTGTGCTAATTTAAATGCAGTTACTGTTAATTGGGAGTCACCTTTGTCTATTAATGCTAATGTTTTTTACAATGTAAATGTTGGTAACGCAACCCTTTATGTTCCTGTTGGTGCTGAGGCACTTTATCAATCAGAGCCAGTTTGGCAAAACTTTGGTACTATTGGTCAACCACAAGCAGGATCACATCTTGATTTTGGTAATTCGAATGACTATGTAGATTGTGGTAATAACCCAAGTTTAGAGATTACAGGAAATACAATTACCTTAGAGGCTTATGTGAAATTTAATTCTTTTGGCGCTGCACATTGGTTAGGTAATATTATTAATAAAGCATCACCAGATGCTAGTGGTTATATGTTAAGAGCTGGTGGTAATGGTGCTGTTAATTTTGTTGTTGCAAATTTTGGATGGCATGAATTAACTACTGCGGATAATACAATTACTCTAGATACTTGGTTTCATATTGCAGGCGTGTATAATGGTACTACCTCAAAAATTTATGTCGATGGAATTGAAGTTGCTTCCACTAGCATTGCAATGGGTAATATAGGTGAATCCGCTTTTAATGTAAACTTAGGGAGAGATCCTCAAGATACTGGTAGAGGATTAGATGCATCACTAGACGAGGTTCGTATTTGGAATATAGCAAGAAATGAAACTCAAATTATTACAAGTAAAAATTGTGAATTACAAGGTGACGAAACTGGTTTAGTAGCGTATTATAAATTTAATCAAGGGATCGATGCAGCAGATAATACATCAGAAACTACAGTTATTGATGTAACAGGAATAAATAATGCTACTTTAACTAATTTCACTTTGTCAGGAACAACTTCTAATTGGTTAGCTGGTTCTCCAGTAACAACAGGCTCAATAATTCCTTCTGAAGCAACAGTTACAACACCAGTAACATATACTCAAGGAGATACTGCGTCACCATTAACAGCTACTACAGGATCTAATGGAACAGGATTAATGTGGTACACATCAGAAACAGGTGGTTCTGGGTTATCAACAGCACCTTCACCAAGTACTGCAACTATTGGGACAACTTCATATTGGGTTTCAAGTACTAATGATAATGGATGTGAAAGTGAAAGAATAGAAATAGTAGTTAATGTTTATGCTCCAGCAACTCACTTAAATTTTGATGGATCTAATAATTATATTGAATTAGCAAATGAAGCTAATTTTGACTTTACAACTGAAATGACTGTAGAGGTTTGGGTGAATTCAAACGTGTTGCCTCAACAATGGGATGCTTTAGTCGTTAAAGGAGATGATAGCTGGAGATTACATTTAAATGATTCAGGAACTGTGAATTTTACCTGTAGTGGCGTAACATCTACACAAGAAATTAATTCAACTACAAATATAAACGATGGAAATTGGCATCATATAGCTGCAACTTTAGGTGGTAACGCTATTAAGATTTATATAGATGGTATATTAGAAACTCAAGCTACCGCTTCTGGGATTATTAATAACAATGCGCAGACTGTGTTAATTGGAAACAATCCAATATATCCTGATCGTTTTTTTACAGGTAATATGGATGATATTCGTATTTGGAGTGTTGCAAAAACAGCTAATCAAATTAATGCTGGTAAAAATTGCGAATTACAAGGTAACGAAACAGGTTTAGTAGCTTACTACAATTTTAATCAAGGTATTGACGCAGCAGATAATACATCGGAAACAATTCTATTAGATGCTACTGCAAATGCAAATAATGGAACGTTAACAAATTTTGCCTTAACAGGAACGACTTCTAATTGGTTAGCAGGTTCTCCAGTTATAACAGGATCAATAATTCCTTCTGAAGCAACAGTTACAACACCAGTAACATATACCCAAGGAGATACTGCTTCACAATTAACCGCAACAACAGGATCTAATGGAACAGGATTAATGTGGTATACTACAGAAATTGGAGGAATGGGTGACGTAAATGCTCCAACACCAGATACATCTACAGTTGGCTCTACGTCGTATTGGGTAACTAGTACAAATAACAATGGTTGTGAGAGTGAGCGTTCAGAAATAGTAGTTAGTATTGAAGAAACATTAGGAGTTAATAATAATAATAATAACGAACTAAGTAATATCACTATATATCCAAATCCTAGCAGTAGTTTATTAAATATTTCTAATATAGACGGAATTGAATTACAGTTATCTATTTACGATATTAACGGTAGATTATTGTTAAGTAAAACATGTAATAAAGAAATTAATACAGTAGATATTTCGTCATTTAGTAATGGAATGTATTTATTAAAAATGAAAACCGATTTTGGTGAAGTTACTAAAAGAGTAATTAAAGACTAAGTTTTCCTATTATAACAAATATAAAGAGTCGCAGAAATGCGGCTCTTTTTTGTATAAATACAAGATTATATCCAAACATAATTTCTTACTTTTAAACAAAATCAAAACGCATGTCAGCAAAAGAAGATATTTTAAAGAAAATACAAATCCTTATAACCAATCATTTTAAAACACCAGAAGAAGCTTTTCGTTTTTTTGATGAAGATGCAAATGGTAAATTGTCCAAATCTGAAATTAAAAACCTACTCAAAGAAGCAGAAATTAGTGGTTTCATTCGTGGTATTGTTAGTTCAAAATTAATTGAAGGATACGATAAAGATGGTGACGAACTTATAAATTGGGCAGAATTTCAGGCAGCTGTAAATGAAATATCTAACTAAACACACGTGAAAAACTACGTTATCCAATTTTTAAGCTTACTGTTCAGAACAATTATTTTCTGGACGTTGGCTTTTAGTATTTTTGTTTTTATAAGATATTATGCAATAGGAGCAGAGGAAGGTTTAATAGTTACAGATTATCATATCTCAGATATATTGCGTTATGCAAGTCCGTTAGGATTGTTAATCGGAATTCTATTTGCTATTGTAGAATTTGTTTTCGATAAATTCCTCTCTAAAAACCTATCACTAGCATTAGTATTAATAGAGAAATTTGTAATATATTTTATAGGTATAATTCTCTCATTAAATTATGTTTTTCCGCTAGTAGAAAACGAATTAAATTTAAACCTAACTACAGAAGAAGGTTGGTGGAAAACCAGTCAAATATTCTGGATTATTGTAGGTTATTTTTTAATCTGTTCTATAGTTTTTTCTTTTGTAAAAATTGCAAACGATAAGTTTGGCAAAGGAGTATTCTTTAATTTATTATTAGGTAAGTATAGAAAGCCAAGAGAAGAGAAACGAATTTTTATGTTTCTAGATTTACAAGCATCTACAACAATTGCCGAAAAACTTGGTCACTATAATTATAGCGAACTAATACAAGATTGCTTCTACGATTTAAATAGAATTGTAACTAAATATGATGCTGAAATATACCAATATGTTGGTGATGAAGCAGTGTTAAGTTGGACTTACAAAAGAGGTATTAAGAATAATAATTGTGCTAAGTTATTTTTTCATTTTCAAGACAGGATAAAAAAAAGAGAAAAATATTATCTAAAAAAGTATAATCTTGTTCCCGTATTTAAAGCAGGAATTCATGGAGGAAAGTTAATCGTAACAGAAGTAGGTACCGTTAAAAAAGAGATTGCATATCATGGAGATGTTATTAATACATCAGCAAGAATTCAAGGAGAATGCAATAAGTATAAAGAGTTACTATTGTCTTCTAATATCTTAATTAATGATTTGTCCCTTTCATCAAAGTATAAAACAGAATTTATAGGTAAGATAGAACTAAAAGGTAAAGAAGAGAAGTTAGATATTTCTGCAATTAGAGTGTCTTAACTTTCGGTCTAGCATCAAGCATTTGCTTTAAAACATGTTCAACACCATTTTCATTATTACTTTTGGTTTCAAAATTAGCTGTAGCCTTAACATTAGGATGAGCATTTTCCATCGCATAACTAAACTTTGCGAGTTTTAACATTTCAATATCATTATTATAATCGCCAAAGGCCATAGTTTCTTCGGGTGTAATATTATGCTTTTTCTGTATTAAGGAAATAGCATGACCTTTATTAGCTATGTTTTCAGATATATCTACCCAATGATTTGCACTAACTTTCACCTTAAAGCGATTTTCAATATGTTTAACATGAGGGTAAATAAAGCGTTCAGAACTTTTTTCATGAAATAGAGCAGCTTTGTATATAGGTTCTTTAATTTCAGATGGATTGGATATTAAACTGTATTTAGGATAATATTCCTTCAATAGATCTAATAGCAATATAGAATCGCTTAAAACATAAGCTTGATTTTTAGCGCAAAAGACAGCATGAGAATCCTCTATGTTTTTTATTAATTCACTAATCTCTTTAAAGTGATCATTCGCTATAGGGCTAGATAAAAAGAGTTCATCGTTTTTAATCGCGATTCCACCATTTTCCGAAACTATAATAATATCGTCTTTAATTTTAGCAAACTTATTTACCATACTATAATAGGGGCGGCCACTGGCTGCAACAAATAGAATGTTTTCAGATTTTATCTGTTCAAATAGTTCAAAAAACACATCACTTATTTCATGATTAGAATTTAGTAAAGTACCATCAAGATCTGTAACTATTAACTTTACTTCAGAAAAATCAATCATCATATTTGTTTAAATTTTAAGACAAAGATAATTACTCTCCTTTGTTTTGTGCTAACATTAGTATTATGTTAACGTAAATCAAACACAAAAAAAAGTCCGATTCTTTCGAATCGGACTCTCTATCATATAAGTGAAATGATATTTATTCAATTGGCAAAATGCCCTTATTTAATTTTGTTCACAATTGCTTCAAAAGCACCTGGGTGATTCATAGCTAAATCAGCTAAAACCTTACGGTTTAATTCGATATTGTTAGCTTTCATCTTACCCATAAATTGAGAATAAGACATACCGTGTAAACGAGCTCCAGCGTTAATACGCGTGATCCATAATGCACGAAATGTTCTCTTTTTTACTCTACGGTCTCTGTACGAATATTGCATCGCTTTATCAACCGCATTTTTTGCTACTGTCCAAACGTTTTTACGACGTCCAAAGTAACCTTTTGCTTGTTTAAGCACTTTTTTTCTTCTGGCTCTTTTGGCAACAGAATTTACTGATCTTGGCATAATTTTAATGTGTTTTGTAGTAGGCGGTCAATAAAACTGACACTTTGTTTAAATCTAAGTTTGCCTAACTCCAGGGTTTATAAATAATTTGTAACCGAATTAAGGTAATGTTACTTTAAACGTAGCATTACTTTAATGTTGTTCTCATCTGCTTTATGTACTAAACCATCATGAGTTAATTTAAGCTTACGTTTCTTAGACTTCTTTGTTAAGATGTGACTCTTAAACGCGTGCTTTCTTTTAATCTTTCCAGTACCTGTAAGCTTAAAACGCTTTTTAGCACTAGATTTTGTTTTCATTTTAGGCATCTTGTTTCCTAGTTTTAATTATTTCACTTATAATATCTTATGTTGGGTTTCAATCAACACTCTTAGTATTAGGTTAAAAAGTTTAACGCTAACAAAAAATTATTTTTTAGGAGCAATAAACATAGTCATTCTTTTTCCTTCCAATCTTGGCATTTGTTCTACTTTACCAAGTTCTTCTAGGTCTTGTGCTAAACGCAACAATAAAATTTGACCTTGCTCTTTAAACACAATCGAACGTCCTTTAAAGAATACAAATGCTTTTAATTTAGCACCTTCTTTTAAAAACTTCTCGGCGTGTTTCTTTTTAAATTCGTAATCATGATCATCCGTTTGTGGACCAAAACGAATTTCTTTAATAATTACTTTTGTCGCTTTACTTTTTAAAGCCTTATCACGTTTCTTTTGTTCGTAAAGAAACTTCTTGTAGTCCATAATTTTACACACAGGAGGATCCGCCTTTGGTGAAATCTCCACCAAATCAAATTCTTGTTCCTCAGCCATGGCTAAAGCTTCTCTTGTTGTATAAATACCAACTTCGACGTTTTCTCCAACTAGACGCACTTTCTCTGCTCTAATTTTTGAGTTTATTCTGTGTTGGTCTTCTTTAATGACTCTTAAAGGGCCTCTCGATCTTTTTCTACGTATTGCTATGACTTTATGTTTTTAGTTAAACGATTAATTTAATTATATTAAAATTGTTTTAATGTCTTATTTATTTCTGTTTTAACAATTTCTGAAAACTCATCTACACTTATCGTGCCCAAATCGTCTCCACCATGTTGTCTTACAGATATCTTGTTTTCATTCTCTTCATTCTCTCCTATGATAATCATATAGGGCGTCTTATTCATTTCAGCCTCTCTAATTTTCTTACCAATAGTTTCACTGCGGTTATCTACAAGAGCGCGAATTTCGTGTTTTTCTAGCAAATTTAAAACTTTTTCACCGTATTTCTCATATTTCTCACTAAGAGTTAATATAGAAACTTGATTTGGCATTAACCAAAGTGGAAAATTACCACCTGTATGCTCAAGTAAAATAGCTATAAAACGTTCCATACTTCCAAAAGGAGCACGGTGTATCATTATTGGTCTGTGTAACTCGTTATCACTACCTTTATAAGTAAGTTCAAAACGCTCAGGTAAATTGTAATCAACCTGTATTGTACCTAGTTGCCATTGTCTTCCTAAAGCATCCTTTACCATGAAATCTAATTTAGGACCATAAAAAGCAGCTTCACCAGTTTCTATAACATAATTTAGATTTTTATCTTTTGCAGCACTAATAATTGCCTGTTCAGCTTTCTCCCAGTTTTCAAGACTACCTATATACTTTCCTGGATTCTCAGGATCTCTAACAGAAACTTGAGCAGTAAAGTTCTCAAAGCCTAAAGAACCAAACACATAAAGTACTAAATCAATAACATCTTTAAATTCTTTATCCAATTGGTCAGGAGTACAAAAAATATGTGCATCATCTTGAGTAAAACCTCTTACACGAGTTAAACCATGTAATTCACCACTTTGTTCATATCTATAAACGGTACCAAATTCGGCAAAACGTTTAGGTAAATCTTTGTAAGACCATTGTGTTGCGTTATAAATTTCACAGTGATGTGGGCAATTCATTGGTTTCAATAAAAATTCCTCATCCATTTTCGGCGTTTTTATAGCCTGAAAACTATCCTCTCCATATTTTTCATAATGTCCAGAAGTAACATAAAGTTCCTTTTGTCCAATATGCGGAGTCATTACCATTTCGTAACCTGCTTTTTTCTGTGCAGCTTTTAAGAAATTTTCTAAACGCTCACGTAAAGCAGCACCTTTTGGCAACCAAAGCGGTAAACCAGCACCAACTTTTTGTGAAAACGTAAATAACTCTAATTCTTTACCTAGTTTTCTATGATCACGTTTTTTAGCTTCCTCTAATAAAGCCAAGTATTCAGTTAACTCTTTTTGCTTAGGAAAAGTAATTCCATAAACACGAGTTAATTGAGGTTTTGTTTCATCACCTCTCCAATAAGCACCAGCAACAGATAATATTTTTGTTGCTTTTATAATACCTGTGTTAGGTATATGTCCGCCACGACACAAATCTGTAAAAGTAGAATGATCGCAAAAAGTAATAGTACCATCTTCTAAGTTCTCAATCAATTCAGTCTTAAATGGATTGTCTTTATATAACTCTAAAGCTTCCGCCTTACTAGCACTTCTCATTTTAAACTCATGTTTACCACGAGCAATCTCCAACATTTTGTTTTCAACCGTTTTAAAATCCTTATCAGTTAAAACATTTTCTCCAAAATCTACATCATAATAAAAGCCACGCTCAATAGCAGGACCAATAGTTAATTTAGCATCTGGATAAAGCTCCTGTATAGCTTGTGCTAGTACGTGAGCACTAGAATGCCAAAAAGCAGTTTTTCCCTCATCATTATTCCAAGTATATAATATCAAAGAACCATCAGTGGTTAAAGGCGTTACGGTTTCAACGGTTTCTCCATTAAAACTAGCCGAAATAACATTCCTAGCTAAGCCTTCGCTAATGCTTTTAGCAACATCCATAGGTGTTGAGTTCGCTTCAAACGATTTAACACTCCCATCAGGTAAAGTAATCTGTATCATATATAAGTTTAAATTCAGTTAACAAAGATAATAGGTTATAAACACACAAACAATACATATACGTAAATTATCTTTATTTCTATTTGGGCGTTACCTAAAGGTCGGGCTTTCCACTATATCTTTTTGCCGAAAAAGCAAAAAGGATGCCGTTTCAATCCCTAACGCGTTAGCGATGTAAACTATTCTTAACACAATAATAAAGTAATTATAACACAGTAGTCTTACAAAACCCAAAAAGAGAGTAAAATAACAAAAAATCAAGGCTTATATAATAAGGACAAAACAATTAAAAAAGGAAGAAGTGAAATCACAATGCAACTGCTTGATTAATAATGGTTAAAAGATGCTCTTAAAAATAATAATAAAAAACATAAAAATAAAGGTTGCGTAAGTAAAAAACGGTTGTACATTTGCAGCCGCTTAGCGCCGCAGTCACAACGACAAGGTATAAAGCGAAGTTCATTATCAAGACGAAATAAAATAATATAAAAAAGATTCAAAAAAGTCTTTTTATATTAAATAAAGGTTGTAAGTTTGCAGCCGCTTAAAA
>NZ_CANMSJ010000006.1 GCF_947500605.1 uncultured Lacinutrix sp.
TTCGGAATTTTCTCGGGTTCGTATTTGTTTACTAAATTAGTTGCTAAACCACGCAACTAACCATACACAACAACGTTGTGCATAATTATGAAGAAACTACTTTTCATTTTAATAATGATGTTTTCAATCCAATCTTTTGCATGTTCTTGCGAATGTAATTGGGATTGTAGATTCGGAGCAGTTTCTGATAATCAGGAATTCGTAGCACTTATTAAAGTTATTGAATACACCGATTATTTTGAACATAGAAATGAAAAATTCCCATATTCGATAACGGTTGAAATAATTAAGAAATATAAAGGCTCGGAATCAAAAAAGCGGATAAAAATTTGGGGAGACAATGGAATGCTATGCAGACCATATATTTCGGATTTTGAAGTTGGAAAGTATTATTTAATCGCACCATCGAAAATCGAATATGACTCGAAACCTGACCAAAAGAATGATTATGACTTGTTTTCGTGCCATACCGATTATTTAGAAGTGGATTATGAAAAGAAAATGGCTTACGGAGATTACTCTTGGTGGCGAAAAGAAATAAGTTTGGAAAAGTTTGAGAGTAAGCTTAATAAATAACTTTAGGTAACAAAATCTATAATTCCAATATAAACCGAATGAACAAAAATATTTTATTATTATTCCTCATTTTTACCTGTTTAAGTTATGGGCAAAAAATAGAAATTGATTCCACAGACACATTAATATTTAATGACAAAAAAGTTTCTTTAGATTTAACGAGAGACGAACTGAAAGAGGTTTTTGGAAATCCCGATAGAATTACGTTAAAACATAATATTATTTGGACTTATGACGAGTTAGGGTTTATGATTTACATAAAGCCACAGACTCTGAAAATAATGAATATTACTATTAATTTCAAAAAGGAAACTCACGACTTTTCCCCTAAAGAAAAATTTAAAGGAACACTAATTATATTTGGTTCAGCTGTAACCGAATACACAACTTCTGCTGGATTGAAAAGTATTGAGAAAGAAGCAATAAAGAGAAATCGACCACCTGTTTATTCCATAAAAACATCTAATCATTCTATGCATTTCTTTCAAAGTGAGAAAATGAAATCTGAATTATCAGGTTGCGAAATAAATCTGATATAAAAACTATGCACAACACCGTGTATAATTAATTGCTTTGGTCGTTGCTTATTTGGAAAATTCCTTCGGAATTTTCTCGCGTTCGTTTTTGTTTACTAAATTAGTTGCTGAAACACGCAACTAACCATACACAACAACGTTGTAACACATTAAACCATACTTTGAAAAAACTGCTATTATTCATATCATCTTTATTCTTTGCCAACGCAAATGCGCAATCTGAATTTGATTTAGAAAAAGTTTTGAAAATCGAAAGACGAGATATGATTGTTATGGAAATCGACTCATATCTGAATGAAAAATCAGAATATGGAGAAAATATTGAGAAACTGAATTCTAAACAACGGACTTTTCTTTTTGTGGAAAATTTGGAACGTGAAATAAATAATGGAGGATTTAATCAATTCTATTTTAATTCAAGCGGAGATTTTAGTCAAGAAACTGTGAATGCTTTATTGGAAATTGGAGCGGAAAAAACAGCGGAAATTGTAAAAAAGGCAAACTCTGAATTTAAAAGCGGAACTGTTCCCAAAAACAGAACTGAAAGACAAAATGAACTGGAATTAATTGAAGGAAAAGCGGAGGAAAACTGGAACAAATGCGATTCGGAATTTTATAAATATCAGGATAATTTGACCGAATTATTAATTGCATTTGTAATTAAGAACAAATCGGAATTTAAAAAATAACGTGTTACAACACCGTATAAAAATAATGCTTAGTTTAGTACTTAATCAAGAGTCCGTGCGCTTTTGTTACGTCTGATTTTCCTTCGGAAAATCCTCGCACACAAAACCGCACTATTCTTATACATAAACGTTGGCAAACATATGACCAAAAAATGAACAGAAGAACAAAGTTTAATACTTCTGAATATAATCAGCTTCGGAAATTAATTAAGGAAAAAGTTTTGGCTGATAAAATTGAGCAAAAGAAAATTAGAAATAAGATTCGCTCAATTGGGTTTCATTTTTCAATGTTTTCATCAAAAAAAGGATACAATCTAATTGATTTTGAACAACTAATTAATTCTGGACAAATTTCAATTGTGGATAATGGATTTGAAAATCAAAAAAAGGAATCAAGAAATACTAAAATAAGCCCGAAATTAAACTCAACGAAATTTGAGATAAATCTATCAAGCGACCCATTTAAAAACGGAATTTTCACTCAAATTGAAAAGCTGGATAAAAGTAAACTAGATAAAACTGGAATTTATTGTTTTCGATTAAAAGCAAACTCAAAATTGCCAGAAAAATACCAACGAATACTTGACAATAAGCAGAACCGAATAATCTATATTGGAAAAGCAGAAGGACAATCTTTAGCAAGTCGTTTATCACAAGAATTTTACCATACAAGTCCTGGAACATTTTTCAGAAGTATTGGAGCTGTTCTTGAATTTCAACCAATTGCAGGACATTTAATAGGAAAATCAAATCAAAAGAATTATAAATTTTCAAAACCTAATACTGAATTAATAATTTCTTGGTTAGTGAATAATGTAGAAATTTGTGTCTTTAATTGTTCAAATGATTTTACAATCGAAAAAGAGTTAATTAAAAAATATAGACCGATTTTAAACCACACTCATAATCCTGAAAAATGTCAGGAATTAGTAAATGACAGAAGAAAATGTCGAATGATAGCTAAGAATGAATAAAAAATACGATTTGCCAACAACGTGTATAATTAATGGCTAGTTCTCGCCTACTTACGAAAATCCTCGCGGATTTTCTATTCGGTTTTTATTTGCTAAATTAGGTGCTTAAAACACGCCACTAATCATACACAAACACGTTGTAAGTAATGCCGAAAAACCCAGAAACCGAGTGAATAAAACGATATTTGAAATTACCAAAATGGACTGTCCTTCAGAGGAAAATCTAATCCGAATGAAATTGGACGGAATTTCGAGCATTGCAAATTTGGAATTTGATATTCCGAACCGAAAATTGACCGTTTTTCACAGCGGAGAAATTGACCAAATCGAAAAGTCCGTTATCGAATTGAATTTAGGCGGAAAGAAAATCTCAACTGAAAAAACCGACCAAACGGAATTTAAAGAAAACGAAAATCAGAAAAAACTTCTTTGGTCTGTACTTATCATAAATTTTGCGTTTTTCATAATCGAAATGACAACAGGAATTATCTCAAAATCTATGGGACTTGTTGCCGATAGTTTAGATATGCTTGCGGACAGTTTTGTGTATGGAATTAGTTTGTTTGCGGTTGGCGGAACAGTAATAAAGAAAAAACGGATTGCCAAACTTGCTGGATATTTTCAAATAATACTTGCGATTATTGGATTTGTAGAAGTCTTGAGAAGATTTTTAGGAAACGAGAAACTTCCCGATTTTTCAACAATGATTATTGTTTCGATTTTTGCACTTATCGCAAACGGAATTTGTCTTTATATTTTGCAAAAGTCAAAGAGCAAAGAAGAAGCACATATGAAAGCGAGTATGATTTTTACTTCGAATGACGTGATTATCAATTTGGGAGTAATAATTGCAGGAATTTTAGTGCATTATTTGAGTTCTAATAAACCTGATTTGATTATCGGAACAATTGTTTTTGCATTGGTAATTCAAGGAGCATTTCGGATTTTGAAATTAAGTAAGTGAACGAAAAAAGCACTACTTACAACACCGTGTATAATTAATTGCTTGTTTTAATCCTACTTACGAACATTCCTGCGGAATATTCTATCTGTGATTTATTTGCTAACTTAGTGCCAAAATCACGCAACTAACCATACACAATCACGTTACCTGCAAGCTGAAAATCCAACCGCACAGTCAAGCACATTTCATTTTTTTCGTGCCTCAAAAAATAAAAAGAGCTTGCCTTTTCCCAACGCTCACTCATAACAAAAACCAGAATTAAATAGGAATTTAAAAAAATGTCCGTAAATTTGTCCGTGTACGCAAAAACGTCCGTGAATAATTATGGCTACAATTAATTTTTATTTAGACAAACCTGACAAAAAAGGGTTTGCACCAATTCATCTTCGAATAAACTGTAACGGAAGCCAAGTTAAGGTTTCTACAGGACAGAAAATAGAACCGAAAAACTTCAATAAACCCAAACAAAAAGCGATTGGACTAAGTGTGGAATCTCACGAAATCAATCATTATTTAGATTTCCTAAGAGAAAGAGCAGATGAACTTTTGCATCATTCCAATAAAAAAACCTTTGTTCAAGACGAAGTTAAAAGCGTATTGAACGAACATATAGAAAACTATAAAGAAAGTAACAATGTAAATATTGTTAAAGAACAGGTTGCTCTTTATGGAAAACCTTTCACTTTTGTAGATTTATTTGCTGGAGCTGGCGGTTTTAGTGAAGGCTTTTTACAAGCTGAACATAATAATAAATTCTTTGATTTCGTTGTTGCAAACGACATCAACGAAAATTGCGAATTAACTCACGTTGTTCGCTATAATCATCAATTAGGTTTGGATGCTAAATTTCTAAAACAGGATATTACCGAACCTGACTTTTTAGACAATTTATTAGAAAACATAGATGGGCGTAAAATTGACGTTGTATGTGGTGGACCACCTTGTCAAAGTTTCAGTCTTGCAGGTAAGCGAAAGAAATTCGATAAAAAAGACGACCTTTTTTCTCACTACTTAGAAGTCATTAAGGTTTTACAACCTAAATACTTTGTGATGGAAAACGTAAAAGGCATTTTGACCAAAGAAGGTGGTAAAATAAAAGAATTAATTATCAAAGAAATCAACTCTATTGTTGACATAAAAGAAATTCCATTACTAAATACATTCATCAAAAAAATACGAAAAGAATCAAATTCTTTCCTTTTTGATAGTATTGTAAAAAGGGTTGAACTTGAAAAACTACTTGAAAAAGACAAGGAAATTGGAAAAGCTGATTTCATCAGCTTTGTAGAGAATAGATTTAAAAAACTGACACCAAAAATTGCAGACTACAAAACCAGTAAAACGGACGAAAACATCAATACAATTCGTCACGGTTTCAACCTTTTGACTCGAACAAAAGAATGGGAGAAATTAAAACGTGACATTATCAAAGAAAAAGATTTTTGCAATATCGATAGTGATGATTTCACAAATGCTTTTACTGATTTTCTAACAGAAATAGGCTCTGAAAATGTTATCTCAAAAATTGAGAATTCTTTTAAAGCCTTAAAAGTTCCAACAGATTATAAAAAAGATTGTGAGGATATCATAACTGCATTAAAAATCTACACAACGTCCTTTGATGAATCTATTGAGATATTAAAATCTCATTGTAATAAATCGCAGAAAAAGGAATTAGAAACTATTCTTGAAAGCATAAGGCTTTATAAAATAGAACAACCATTTGTTGCTAACGCTTCAAATTATGGTGTTCCTCAAAACAGAGAAAGAGTCCTTTTTATTGGTTGCCGCAAAGACCAAAAATATATTTCGGAAGTCCCTGCAACGGTTTCAGAAGAAGAAAAAGTAACTATTTTCGAAGCTTTATACGATTTAGACTTTATTGGTAATAACCAAGAAGCACATCGATATGAAGAAATTGATATTTCTGCTCAATACAACGGAACTGCAAAGAAAATGGCTAAACTTCTCAAAAAAAGAAAAATTGACGGGAAGCCTATTTCCAAAGGTGGAAAATCATTTGCAGAATGGTCAAAAAAAGGTAGGTTAATTGAACGATTTAAACCTCAAACAAAACCATTTTACGTAAAAAATACTGAAGGTTTAGAGAATGGAGAAAAATATTTTGACATCCTAAATAATCACAAAACAAGTAATCAAAACGAAACCGTGATTGAAAGACTCGGAGTGATTTTAAAAAATGGTAATTATAGAAAATCACAACCAGAACTTGAGAAATTAAATCTTTCTACAAACAAGAGAAATTACAATGTTTTAAAACCAGACGAGCAAAGCTCTACAATAATGACTATTGCAGATGATTACATTCATTACAATTCGCCTCGGTCTTTAACAGTTAGAGAAATGGCACGCTTACAATCGTTTGACGACTCATTTGTGTTTCAAGGAAAACGGTCTACAGGTGGAAATAACAGAAAAACAGAAGTGCCACAATACACTCTAGTTGGAAATGCTGTTCCGCCTTTATTAGCACGAGCAGTAGCAAGTGAAATTTTAAAACATATCAAGTGAGAAAGCTTACAGACGCAGAACAAGAAAAGATAAAATTACTGACCAAAAACCAAGTTTCTCTTACTTTAATTGAACCAACTGAAACTGGATTAAAAAAATCCATAATGGATGCAACTGGTTCTGTACGTAGTTATTTGAAAAGTGAAAATATTCACGATTACGAATTACAACAACAAGGTACAGAGAGCAAAATAATGATTCCAGCAGTTATTCATACTGGTTTTAAGACAATAAAATCACAAGCATCTTTATATCGTCCTTCAACTAAAAAAGGAGACCCACGAATTTGGTTTTATAGCTTAACAAAGGTTGCAGAGCCAAATGATATTATTGCAATAACGTACTTTGATAGTCAATTTCAAGTTTTCAACTTGACAAAATTGGACATCAGAGAATTGATTAATTCTTCAATTCTAAATCCATTTCAAGAGTTAATTAATGCAATTAACACGACTGAGAATGAAGTAGCTTTTGAGCTTTTGGGAATGCTAAGAAAAATAGCAAATGCTGGCCCAATTCCTTCAATGGTAGATGCTGACACTTCTGTTGGTAGAACACTTGAAACTGCACTTGGAATAGACATTAACTCTTCTAAACAACCAGATTATAAAGGAATTGAGCTAAAATCATTCAGAAATAGCAGAACGAATCGAAAAAATCTATTTGCACAAGTTCCAGATTGGAAATTAAGCAAGTTTAAAAGTTCAGCAGAAATTCTGGATAATTTTGGTTACCAACGTGAAGATGATTTTAAATTGTATTGTACAGTTTCAGCAATTACAAGGAACTCACAAGGTTTGAATTTGAGAATTGATAACGATATAAAGCAACTAATTGA
This sequence comes from uncultured Lacinutrix sp., assembly GCF_947500605.1. Taxonomy (GTDB): domain Bacteria; phylum Bacteroidota; class Bacteroidia; order Flavobacteriales; family Flavobacteriaceae; genus Lacinutrix. The sequence goes on from NZ_CANMSJ010000006.1 coordinate 7,110, forward strand.
AAACTCTGATAAACCAGAAGTTGGAGATTTTGTGGTTTGGACTCTGGAAAAACTTCATAATCGACTAAGAGAAAAGCATAAAGAAACATTTTGGGTTGAAGCCGAAAGCACAAGAATAAATGACCGAGAACATTTTCAATACAAATTAGTTGAACATACAAAAAAGCCAATTACTACTCAATTTGATTTACTAATTGACCAAGGGATTATTACTCTCGACCATCTAATTAAACGAACAAAAACTGGGGGAGCAAAAGAAAAAGGTCCAATTTTTAAAATCAAACCAGAAGGAATTGAATTGCTGTTTCCACCAAGTGAAAGTTATAATTTAATGGCATAGCGGAATTGCCAACGCTAAAAGCCATACACATTTCCAGTCGCGCCATCCACGCTACACCAAAACTGTAAAAGAGTATGTCTTTGCCAACGCTAGCAAGTTTGCGGAAAAAAGCCAGCCAGGTAACAGTGTATAAAAAACATAGGGCATTTATGGCTTAACCGAAAGGTCTGTGAAAGTTAAGAATGTCCGCTAAATATAAAATTTGGCGTTTATAGAAGAAAAAATAAAAGCAAAATATTTATATTTAGCTAAGTAATAAACCGAAACGAAAGTGCTTTTTAACTGCCCTACGTTTCTTATACGTTAACGTTGTAACCAATTTGAGAAACCTAATGCGAAAGAAGAAAAATCTGATTTTAATTGCAATTCTAATAATCGGAATTTTAAGTTTCTATGGTTTTAAAAACTACGCTGAAAAAGTAAAAAACGAACATTCTCTTGCTACTCAAATTTCATCTAAAATATTTGACTTTAATACGTTTGACTTAAAAGTTGATTCTGCTCTGAATTTATCGGATTTTAAAGTTGTGAATCAAAATAGCGGAAAAACAATCTTTGCGGACGGAAAAAACCGAAAAGGAATTAAAAACGAATATGGTCATTGCACTTTTGAATTGTTTTGGAAAGGAAAACAGGTTTATGAATTTGGACACTTCAAAATGAATAATTGGAATACTAACAAATACGAATTGAATATTGGAATGGAAAATAACGAACTTAAACCGAGTTTGGAAATTTATGGACCTGACAGTAAAAAAGCGGATTTATATTTTAGAAAAATAACGGAATAAAAAACTGGTTACAACAACGTGTATAAAAAATTGCTAAATTGGTGCTTAACCAAAGGTCGTTGCATTTTTGTTACGTCTGAATTTCCTTCGGAAATTCCTCGCACACAAAAACGCAACTATTCATACACAAGACCGTTGTAAAACATTTACGAAAAACCGTATGAAATTGATATTTACATTGTTAATTGGACTTTTTACTCTGACTTTGAACGCTCAAGCGGACGAAGAAGAAACTGTAATATTCTCAAGAATTGGAGAATTGAGTGATGAACAATTGAATAATTCTGGAGCTTCTAAACTGACTTTTGTTACGGACAAAAAAGAGGCTGAAAAAATGGCGGAATTGGATATTAAAAACGGAATTCCATTTCTTTTATTAATGGGCGGAATTGCACCAACGATAATTGCAACTGACCCAATTTTTGAAAAAGAATATGGAATTTATTTTTTTGAGTTTGGTTGTACAGGATCAGAAAACGAAATAATAATCGCTTATAACAGAATTATATTTGAACACCTAAATTCGACAAAAGGAAAAAAGTGGATTAAAGACGTCAGAGATGACGTAATTGGATTTAAAGATTGGAAACGAAATAACAAACGGAAAGATTAAACAAAATGACTGAATTTATAATTATCTCTATCCTTGTTATTCTATTTGCTGGATTTTTATATTGGGCTTATTTGCCTGATTATCGGAGAAATCCTAAAGAATTTTGGAGAACATTAATTGGAATGCCAATTGGGATGCTTTTAGGTGGTTTAGGATACTCGACTTTGAATGATAAAATAAAAAAATGGGCAACTGACGACAAAAAGAAGAACGCGAAATAAAACGTTTTACAACAACGTATATAGCTCATAGATTGGTAGTTGCATAATTCAAAGTTAAGGCATATTTGGAAAGTCGCCAAATTTTTAAATTTGGCTTATTGAAAATAAAAGGTAATAAGAAAATTAAAAAATTCGGCTTGTGTTTAACCGAATGGTTATCGCTAATTTGCACGCTACGAGCCATATACAAAACCGTTGTAAGTAATGCCGAAAAACCCAGAAACCGAGTGAATAAAACGATATTTGAAATTACCAAAATGGACTGTCCTTCAGAGGAAAATCTAATCCGAATGAAATTGGACGGAATTTCGAGCATTGCAAATTTGGAATTTGATATTCCGAACCGAAAATTGACCGTTTTTCACAGCGGAGAAATTGACCAAATCGAAAAGTCCGTTATCGAATTGAATTTAGGCGGAAAGAAAATCTCAACTGAAAAAACCGACCAAACGGAATTTAAAGAAAACGAAAATCAGAAAAAACTTCTTTGGTCTGTACTTATCATAAATTTTGCGTTTTTCATAATCGAAATGACAACAGGAATTATCTCAAAATCTATGGGACTTGTTGCCGATAGTTTAGATATGCTTGCGGACAGTTTTGTGTATGGAATTAGTTTGTTTGCGGTTGGCGGAACAGTAATAAAGAAAAAACGGATTGCCAAACTTGCTGGATATTTTCAAATAATACTTGCGATTATTGGATTTGTAGAAGTCTTGAGAAGATTTTTAGGAAACGAGAAACTTCCCGATTTTTCAACAATGATTATTGTTTCGATTTTTGCACTTATCGCAAACGGAATTTGTCTTTATATTTTGCAAAAGTCAAAGAGCAAAGAAGAAGCACATATGAAAGCGAGTATGATTTTTACTTCGAATGACGTGATTATCAATTTGGGAGTAATAATTGCAGGAATTTTAGTGCATTATTTGAGTTCTAATAAACCTGATTTGATTATCGGAACAATTGTTTTTGCATTGGTAATTCAAGGAGCATTTCGGATTTTGAAATTAAGTAAGTGAACGAAAAAAGCACTACTTACAACACCGTGTATAATTAATTGCTTGTTTTAATCCTACTTACGAACATTCCTGCGGAATATTCTATCTGTGATTTATTTGCTAACTTAGTGCCAAAATCACGCAACTAACCATACACAATCACGTTCTGGTTAATTTGCCCAAACCAATGAACAGAAAACTAATTTTAATATTTCTACTTACAATTGTCCAAATTTCTTGGGCTCAAGATTGTAATTTTGAAATACGAAATTTATCGAATATTCTAAATGGAAAATCGGAACTTATTGACAAAACGGAATATGATAAAGTTGTTGAGATTTCAGAAGAATTTATTGAGTTTAATCCAAAATCTGAAATTGAACTGACCAAAAAATATCCAAGAATTTTCAAACTTAAAGATTCTTGCTATACATTTTCGGCAATCTCAAATATCGGAATTGGAATAAAAACAACTGAATTAAAAGCTTGTAAAAATAAAATTCAAACAAAAGAATATTCGGATTATAAATTCAAAGGAACTTATTGCGGAAATGCTTTAATTGAAATCATTGGTTACGAAAGTTGGGGATTTTTATCAGTTAACTTGAAAGACGGACTGACTTGTTTTACAATGGGAAAACCTTTGACTTCAGATGGAGAAACGACTATTTCTCACTCAAACTATTATGGAGAAGAGGAAATCGCATTAACTGATTTAAAAACTAAAGAACAGTACGTTATTGGAATTGAAGGTTGGAATACAATTGAATCAAGAGTATTTGAAAATATTTACTATTTAAAACTTGAGTCTTTTATGAGTAAATGCAAAAATGAAACTAGATATTTGAAAGTAAAAATAAAAAACTAACCACAACACTGTATATAAAAAATTGCTATTTTTAGCTAAACCAATGTGAGTTGCTTTGCTTGCTTGCATCTGATTTTCCTTCGGAAAATCCTCGCACACAAAACCATAATATCCTTATATAACAACTTTACCAGACAAACTTAAAATGAAAATAACTAAGCTCTCTATTTTATTACTTTTTATATCAAACTTATTATTAGCACAAAATAAATCTGATATTACACAATTTAATAAATCATTAAATCAGTTTCATAATGTGAGGGATTTTAGTATTTCTAAAGATGGAAAAGAAGTTTATTTCACTATACAAAGTCCTAATCAAGAAATTTCGCAACTTGCATACATTAAAAAAGAAAGTAATAAATGGTCTGAACCAGAATTATTATCTTTTTGTGATTCATATATGTACTTAGAACCATTTCTATCATTTGATAATAATCGATTGTTTTTTGTTTCTGATAGACCATTAAATGATTCTATTAGTTCCAAAAAAGATTTTGATATATGGTATGTAGACCGAAATAAAGAGAATAATAAATGGTCTAAACCAAAGAATATTGGAAAGCCTGTTAATTCTGAATTAGACCAGTTTTATCCTTCTGTAAGCAAAAATAACAATCTATATTTTACGATGGTATCTCCTTTAGGTATAGGAAAAGATGATATTTATTTTTGCAAATGGGAAGGTGATAAATATTCAAACCCTATTTTATTAAGCGAAAATATAAATAGTGCTGGTTATGAATTTAATGCTTTTATTTCAGAAAAAGAAGATTTTCTAATATTCTCAAAATATAAAGAAAAAGATGGTCAAGGAAGTGGTGATTTATACATTTCTAAAAAGGATGAAAAAGGAAAATGGAAAATGGCAACAAATTTAGGTATTCCCGTAAATACAAAATACATGGAATATTGCCCATTTTATGATGAAACAAATCAGATATTATATTTTACTAGTAAAAGAAATAATTTAAAATCGAGAAGCTTTAATACTATTTCAGATCTGAAAAAACATATTAACGATAGCAATAATGGTCTAAGTAAAATATACATGACTCCTCTTAAAATTGAATAAAACTATTGCCAAAAAAGTTTATCTTTAAATATACTAAATCGTATAAAACAAGCTAAACCTGATCAACCTAATTTATATTCATGAACAAAAAATTATGGTGGAAAAATCATTATGCTGAAGAATGTCTAGTATTTGGAATCTGTTGTATTCTTTGTTCTTTCTACTTTTTTGCACCAACACTTTTTACTTTTAAAAATGCTCTAATTTCTAAATCTGGTGAAATAAAAGAGGTAGAAACATACTATGTTCAAGTTTCAAGCAGTAATGGAATTTATGATGTAAAAAGTATAAAGGCTGAACTACAATTTTACATTAGTGGACAACCACAATTATACTCACTTAAAAAAAATATAGGAATTGAAAGCCGTTACGAAATGTATGAGGATATAAAAAAAGCATTAAGTAACTCAAACGCTGTAAAAGTTTGGATTAAAAAGAGTGAATCGGAAAAGTGGAATCCTGAAGTTTTTCAAATTGAAAAAAATGATGGAATAATTTTATTTGATATTAATGATGCAAAATATGAATTGTATTTTTTGTTTCCATTTTTAATGGTACTTGGAACATTCTCATCAAGCATATATTTAAAGCATAAATATCCTGAAAAATTTAAAAAATACATTGGCATTTAATTAAAGTCTGTTGGTAACACAACAAATAATTAATTATGAATATTCTTTAAGCCTCCATCATCATTATTGCTATTATCAATAAGAATATCGTTTTCAATATTTTTTAATGGCAAAGAGACAAAGAACGTACTACCTTCCCCTAATTTAGAATCAACCCATATAGTACCATTTAAAAGTTTAACTAGCTTTTTTGCTATAGTAAGACCTATACCAACGCCTTCATGCGTTCTATTAAAAGAACCATTAACTTGAGTAAAACCATTAAAGATTAAATCTTGATGACTTTGGTCTATACCAATGCCTTTGTCTGATACAAAAAAAGTAATCTGACTTTTATTTTCTTCTTTACAAATATTAAACCCATAATCTATGGTACCATTGTCTGAAAATTTAATAGCATTTTTTAATATATTTTCTATAATGTGTTTAAGTTTTAATTCGTCGGTATATATTATTAATTTCTCATAATCTGAAGGTACAGACAGGTTGAAGCCTAAATGTTGTTTTCCTAAATGCTTTTGATAAACCTGCATTGATTCATTAATTTTATTAAGAAAAACAGCCAAATCTACATCCTTTAATATCACTTTTTCTTTTCCAGTTTCGATAGCAGATACTTTAAAAAGATCATTAATAAGTTTTAGTAAATGATCGCCACTTTTATTAATAATTTGAACGTACTCAAGAATGTCTTCCATAGAAGAGTCTCCTTCTATTAAATCTGACAAACCAATAATAGCATTAAGTGGTGTTCTTAACTCGTGAGACATGGTTGATAAAAACTGAGATTTTAATCTATCGCTTTCTTCTGCTTTATCTTTTGCATAAGAAAGCTCTAAAGTTCGTTCTTTAACCAAGTTTTCGAGGTTGTTTCTATATTGTTCTAATTCTTTATTTTGAGTAGTAATTTCGTGTTGCTTTTCTAAAAGTAAGTTGTTTTTATTATTTAATTCTTGTGTACGCAACTTTACTTTATGCTCTAGTGAAGTGCTTAACTCTATTAATTCTTTATTTTTAATTTTAAGCTGATTATCTCGCTGGTAACTTTTAAGCGCTTCTTTAACAGTTAAAACAAGGTCGTTAGTATGCCAAGGCTTAGAAATAAACCTATATAAACCTGCATTATTTATTGAATTTGCAACACCTTCTATAGTGGCTTGCCCAGTTAATAATATGTTTAATGTTTGCGGTGATTTTTCATGAAGCTGCATTAAAAACTCGTCACCTTTCATTACTGGCATTGCATAATCTGCTATAACAACTTGAATTTCGTAATTTAAGTCTAGCAAATTATTAATAGCTTCTAAAGCTTCTATTCCAGACTCTGCCGTTTCAATAATATAATTATTACCAAAAGCATTTTTTAGTTCTGTTTTTAAGCTATTTAGAACTATCTTTTCATCATCAATGCAAAATATAACACCTGTTTTCATTCTTCTTGATTTTTAATTAATTGTATTTCTAGAATCTATACAAGAAAATAATTCAGATTCAATCCATGGTTTTCTAATACATTTATATAAACTAGCTTCCTTTTTTGTTTTTTCAATAGAAATAGTATCGGCTTGACCGGTTAACATTATTTTTAATGCCTTTGGATATTTGCTATGCACTTTAATTAAAAACTCGTCGCCCTTAATTCCTGGCATTAACCAATCGCTAATTATTATTAGTTTAACTGTAAGATCCGTCATTATCTCATCGATAATCTCAAACGCATCAACAGCACTCTCGGCAGTTTCATACAAAAACAAATTGCCGTAATTTTCCTTTAATTGCGCTTTTATGCTATTTAGTATGATTTTCTCATCATCAACACATAATATTACAGTTTTTGCCATAGTACTATTCTTTTAAATTTGTTGGTGTTTCCTTTCCATTCATTATCGGTAAATAAATGCTAAAAGTTGTTTCTCCAGGCTTACTCTCTACTTCAATTTTTCCGCTGTGTTTTTCTATAATTCTTTTCGAAATATCTAATCCTATCCCTGTTCCTTCTCCCGTTGGTTTTGTGCTAAAAAACGGATCGAAAATTTGATTTATTTCATCCTGTGGAATACCTTTTCCACTGTCTGTGATGGAAACAACCACCCAACCTTTTTCTTTAAATACTTTAATATGCAACTTACCATTTAAATTCATGGCATAAATAGCGTTGTGCAGTATGTTGGTCCAAACTTGATTTAACTCATCGTAATAACAAAGTATTTTTGGTATTTTTTCGTATTTTTTAGACACTTCAATACCTTGCTTAATCTGGTTATTGTATAGCGTTAAAATATTTTCGATTCCATCTGTAATATCTGCTAAAACTTGCTCATCGTTATTATTAATTCTTGATGAATTTTTTAATGCGAAAACAACTTTTGAAGCTCTTTCGGCTGCAAACTCAATGTTTTCTGTACTACGTTGTAGTCCAGTTATTTTATATGCAACTTCTAAAATCTTTTCAGAGTCTTCGTTTTGTAAAAGATCTAAATATTTTTCAACATTCTCGACAACCATCATATCTACAAAAGTATCGGCAAAAGAATATGAGTTTTTAATATTGTGCTGCTCGAATATTCCTGCTATCTTCTTTTTAAAAACACGTTCTTCTTTCGAAGTTAGCATATGCCTATTTTTAAAGGAGTCTTCCATAAGAGATAAAAATTCTTCTCTTAACTTTTGTGGTAGTTGATTAATAAAGATTGGATACTCGTTTAACACAAAATTTAATGTGTTTTTAATATTCCCTATAGAAGAACGAATAGCACCAAGAGGTGTATTTATTTCATGAGCTACACCTGCTATTACTTGACCTAGTGCAGCTAGTTTTTCTGAATTAACAAGTTTTTTTTGCGTTTGTTTTAAATTCTCTAATGTTTCAGTTAATTCTTTTGTTCGTTGTTTTAAAGACTCTTCTCTCTCATAAATTTGGAGAAGCATTTTATTATATTCTTCTACCAATACTCCTATTTCGTCATTACCTTGTTTTTTAACTCGCAATTGGTAATTTCCTTTTTCTGAAATTTCTTTTGTTGCTTTCGTTAAATATATTATTGGTTCTGATACTATTTTTTGCAACCAAAAAGCGAGTATATAATTTACCACTAGAAGACCAAACAACAATAATAACATAGTGATTACATAGTCTCTTATTTTTGATGATAATACTTCGGTAGAAACTCTTAAATAAATTGAACCTACTTTATTGTTTTCTAAATAAATAGGTCTGTAAACGTTTAAATAATTAGCATCAAACCTTTCCCATGAATCTGAATTATTGGTATTTGAGATTAATACTTTCTCTTCGTTTTCATAAAAATCTGCAAATATTTCGTTTTCATTATTATAAACAATTCCAACATCTACAGATGGAATGTTTTTTAGTTTTTCTAGTGTTTCTACAGCATTTTCTGAAACATCAAAATCAAGTGAAACAGCACAATATTCGCCAATTAAATTAGCATTAATAATGGTGTTGTTTTTCATGTCTTCTTTAAAATTGGAAATATTGCTAAAGATTACATACGTTAAACCTATTACAAGAGAAAACAACGATACTAGTTGGATAACAAGTATCATTTTAAACTTTATAGATAGGTTTTTAATTAACATAATTTATACTGTTTTATGTAATAAAAATACGATTATTTAAAATTGATAATAGAAGATAAGTTGAGTTATACAATGTCTCTATAACACTACTTAAAAGTTTTGAGGTTGAAATAGATTTGAAGACTATTTTCATTATAAGTTAAAATGAAAAATTTAATTTATATTAATATTTCCATTGCAACCCTACAAAAAATAATGATCCAATATTATCTGCAAAGCCATATTCTCGATGCTTACCAAACAAGTTTTTTGCAGTTAGATTTATTGTTGCATGTTTATTTAATTGGTAAGATGTTTTTGCATTTAATATTAAGTTGGTTTTTATATCCATTTGCGATTTATCCTTTTCAAGGTTTTCTAAATCGTTTATTTGATAGTAATTATAACTTGCAAACTCATGTTGTGAATATATATACCCATCGGTATTAAAACTCCATTTATTATTAGGCTTATAGTTAATAGTAAAGCCTCCAAAAAAGGATGGTGTAGCCTCTTCACTCCATTGCGTAGGATTTGTTGTATTACTTAATGTAGTGGTTAAAACATCTCCAGTATCATTAACTTCAAATTGAATATTTGTTAATTCAACATCAATATTTTTTCGACCAGAAATATTCGTTTTTTGATAATTACCAAATACCTTGGCTCTAAACTTATCATTAAAATCATAATCTAATGTAAAGCCTATACCATATTGGCTTGCATTTAAATTATAATTTTCAAATTTAACAGAACCATCTGCTCTTATAGATAATAAAGCGCCTGGATTGCCAAATTCATCAAGCTCTTGTTCTGTTGTATAGTCGTGGTATACATTAGGATTTACAAAGTTATCTACATTAGAATAAAACACTTCTAAATCTAAACTTAAACTATTATTAATTTTAGTTCTCCACCCGATCTCGCTACTTGTTATAGTAGGATATTTAAGATCTTTTTGCCCATTAACATGCAATGTTACAGGTACAGATATTGGAGATGGTGAACCATCTACTGAATGGTTATAATTTGTTGTAAGAGTACTATTTAAATAGGTATCGAAAAAGAAAGGAGACTTTGATGCTTTAGAGTGCACTGCGCGTACTAAGTTATTTTTATTTATACGGTATGTAGAGGCTATCTCATAATTCATGAAATAGTTTTTATTAAAGCCAAACTTATCTACTCGAGCAGCACCAATAACTCTAAGTTTTGTAATAGGTTTCCATTCGGTAAGCATAAATGCCGAATAAGAAAAAGTTTTTCTTGCTTCATCTTTAAATTCATGGTTAAGCTCATTAAAACTAAATCTATCTTGGTAAGTCCAAGGACTATTATATGATAAATATTTATAATTAATTCCAGGTCTAATACTTAACGTCTTAAACTCTTTAAAGTACTCTAAATTACCTTCAACATTAGTAAACTTATAAGAGTTGAACATGTAATTATTCTCATCTTTGCCTGAGTTAATATTAAATTGTCCGCTTAAATTATTGTGCTTTATTTTTGCGTTTAAATAATAACTTTCAGATTCTGTTTGAGATAAAGGTGTTGCTAAATTTAAAAATCCTGTTCTTTGACTTTGAGATTTTTGAGCTCCTAAAGCAACGTCTATATTAGAATTTACGCCATAATTATGTGTAAAAAAGATATTACCTCCTGCTCTTCTTAAACTAAGTTCTTCATCGTAATAAGCACCTAGTTCTTTTTGGTATTCATTAAACGTCCAAGGTTCATTAGCACTTATATCTCTTACTGGTGCAACAAACAATGTTAAACTATCTACACCTACGTAATCTTTTCTAATAAAATCGTAATACTCATTATCAAAACGATAGCGTTCTGAAAAATTACTAGAAAACGAAAGCTTTGTTTTATCATCCCAATTATACCCAATATTTACACTAGCATCTTTAGCTTTGTTAGTACCTAATTGAGTATTAACCGTAATGTTTTTTCCTTTTTTATTTGCATGAGAAGTGATTATATTAATTACTCCAGTAACTGCATTTGGTCCATATAAAGCAGAAGCTGGACCTCTAACAACCTCAATTCTCTCAACATCGTTTAAGGCAACAGGTAACGTTTCCCAAAATGTTCCACCACTAAAATAACTATACACTATTCGGTTATCAATCATAACCAAAATGGTAGTGTTATAAGACAATGTTAAGTATACATTTTTTGTAATATCATCGTAACCTCTAATATGAATATCATAATTACCAGGTGTAATTTCTCTAACAATTAATCCCTGCGATAAGCGTAATGCTTCTGGAATGCTTGTAACACCAGAATTACTTATCTCTTCTTTACTAATAATAGTTGTAGACAAAGGCGTTTCGAACAAATCTTCTGGGTGTTTAGAAGCGGTTACAACTACATCAATATCTAACAACTCCTCAAGAGTCATTTCATTATAAACTTTGTCTTTTTGCGCATAAGTTTTAAAGCATAACGTAGATGTTATGATTATAATGAATAACAGTATTTTTTCCTTAAAATTCATAACTGTTTTATTTAAAAATTTTTCCAATTCTCAATATATCCGATGAGAATGATTGTCCTTCTAGATCTAGCGATGTTAAATTAACTAATATCTTAGGTTTACTATTTTCAATTCCAAATCCGAGAGAGATTTCGCCTTCTTCTACAAATCGAGTTGTAGCGGTAACAGATAAAACTTTATTATCTCTACATATTTTAGAGAAACCATTTATGCCTTTCATGAAGTATACGACATCAAAATTAGATATGTTCCCCTCTAATTCTTTTGGTGTTATAGCTTTAACCACCATAGAACTTCCTAGTCCTTTAATAAATTCGTCCTTATCTAGTAAAGAGTTATTATTATAAACAACTAAAATTTTAATTTCTGAATTTTGAGGAATTTGAGGATTGTATTTTAAAACCTTTGTTAAAAGTGCCGCTTGAATATTTTCTGGAACCGAAATATTTTGTGCGTAAACAGCACTACCAAAGCATAAAAAAATGCAGATAAAAACTAATCGCTTAGTAAAGAATAATATATTTTGGGCTAACTTTAAGTTAAACATTTATTAGGTATCAGTTTTAACTTTAAATTCAAAAAATTTGGGGAAATTAAATGAATTTCGTGTTATTTCATCGCGACTTTTAGTGGGTTAATAAAATTATATACTTTTAAAAATAAACACTTAAAACCATTACTAAAGAATATATTAGCATTACAGGAACTATAAAAAATATTAGAGCTCTTTATTTCAGGAAAGGAAAAACTTGAAAACAGTGTAAAAAACAGGCTTTTGTTTGGTTGCATTTGTGGTTAAGTTATTTAACATTTAACTCAATTAGTTCTAAAATTAAAAATCTAAAGTAATTGAATTAAAACATTAATTCCTACAAAAATAAGCTTTTAATCTAACATATAAGCTTTATATCGATGTTTTTGTGTAAAAATGTAATCCATTCGTCTGCGCATTTTTAATTTAAAAATTATTTAAAATGTTAAATTCATCACTAAAAACATGCTTATACTAACTAAAGCAATCGAATTAAAGAGGCTAAAATGGCTCACTTTTAATTAGTTTTTACAATCTTCTAAGCCCCAATTATCTAGGCGCCTTAAAATATCTTCTAGAGACCTACCTCTTTTTGTTAAACTATACTCCACTTTAGGAGGAACCACAGGAAAAACTTTTCTAGAAATAAGACCATCCTTTTCTAAATCTCTTACTGTTTGTGTAAACATTTTATTAGAAATTCCTGGAATATTTTTTTGTAACATGCCCGAACGCAAACCACCTTCTAATAAATGGAATAAAATTAAAGGTTTCCATTTTGTTCCTATTAAATTCATTGTATAATTTAGAGGACAAGTATTTTCTTTATTCAAAATTTTAGATTTATAACACTAATTATCAATATATTACTCCTTTTGGTAACTATACCACTTTTTGGTAAGTTATTGCCAATTAAGCAAATATAGATTAATTTTGGAATCTAAAATAAAACCTATGACAACTAATAAAAATTATCCAAAATCATTTTCGCATATTGGATTAACAGTTCCAGATATTAATAAAGCAGTAAAGTTTTATTCTGAAGTAATGGGCTGGTATGTAATTATGAAGCCTTCAAAAGTTAAAAAAGAAAAAAAAACTGCTATTGGCCAAATGTGTATTGATGTTTTTGGTGATGATTGGACAGAATTTGAAATAGCTCACTTAGCTACTTCAGATGGTATTGGAATAGAATTATTTTCTTTTCCTAATGGAATTAAAGAAGCTCCAGAATTTAATCCTTTCAATACTGGTTTATTTCATTTTTGTGTACAAGACCCAAATATTGAAGAACTAATTGATAAAATTTTGGCTTATGGAGGAAAACAAAGAATGCCAATAAGAGAATACTACCCGGAAGACAAACCTTTTAAAATGTGCTATGTTGAAGATCCGTTTGGTATTGTATTCGAAATTTATACTCATAGTTACGAACTAACATATTCTTCAGGTGCCTATTCAAAATAAAATCACTGCTCTAAAAAGAATATAATCTGATTAAAACAAAAAAGCACTCTTACGAGTGCTTTTTTTATATCTAAAACTATTAGTAAAATTAATTTACTTCAATAATTGTTTCTTCTTCTTTTGTTTTAAAAACGTATGTGTATAACCACATTAATGTAAATGTTGGTATTACGTCTAATCCTGGCATTGCTTCCTCTATAAAAGAAACAGCAGCTCCTACTTTTCCTGCAGTACCTTTGTAGAGTTTAGTCATTAAATAAGCCGAGGCAGGAGCCCATACTACATCTATTACTTCTCCTATTCCTGGAATTATAAAGCTGGCATAACCTATAGCATCGAAAATGATACTCGCGGCTAATATTTTGTATTTGTTTGTGTTTTCTAAATTCATTGTGTTGTGTGTTAATACTTTTAATAAAGCAAATAGTGTTCCATTTTTTATTAGCATTTTAAAATAACCCTCTAAAAACAAAAAAACTACTATTTAACTATAAGTAAGCATTTTACGTGTTTTGTTACAAAAACGCCTAAAATCATTTACTTTTTCACCTAACACAACATCGTTTTAGCTTAAACTAGAACTTATTAATTTTAAAAATTCGTTACGCGTTTCTATATTTTTAAAAGCGCCTCTAAATCCAGATGTTGTAGTTGTAGAGTTTTGTTTTTGTACACCTCTCATCATCATACACATGTGCGATGCTTCTATTACTACAGCAACACCTGCAGGTTTTAAAGTATCGTTAATACAATCTAATATTTGATGTGTTAAACGTTCTTGCACTTGTAATCGTCTTGAAAAAACATCTACAATTCTTGGCAATTTACTTAAACCAACAATATGTCCGTTTGGTATATAGGCTATATGTGCTTTACCAAAAAATGGTAAAATGTGGTGCTCGCAAAGCGAATACAATTCTATATCTTTAACTATAACCATATCGTTATAGTCTTCCTTAAACATTGCTCCTTTTAAAATTTCGGCAGCATCTTGCTCGTAACCTTGAGTTAAAAACTGCATGGCTTTAGCAGCACGTTCTGGTGTTTTTATTAAACCTTCACGTTTAGTGTCCTCTCCTAAATCTTCAATTATACTTTTATAACGTTCGGTAACATCGTCGGTAACTTTAATATTATACTCCTCAAATTGTTTATATGCCATGCTATTGTATGTTTTAGAAACCTTATTTTAATTTATCACTGTAATAAGTATTTAACTTTTTAAGCTTTGGGTGAATAACAAATTGGCAATACGAGTTTTCCGAATTACGTTCGTAATACTCATGGTGATCTGCTTCAGCATTGTAAAAAACATCGAAAGCTGTAACCTCTGTTACAATTTTACTATCGAAAACATGTTCTGAATCTAAATGTGTAATAAAAGCTTCAGCTTGATGCTTTTGATCTTCAGAATGATAAAAAACCGCCGACCTATATTGGGTACCAACATCATGACCTTGCCTATTTAATGTTGTTGGATCGTGAGTTGCAAAAAAGATCTCAAGTAATTCAATATAACTAATTAATGCTTCATTATAAAAAATCTGTATTCCTTCGGCATGACCGGTACGTCCTGTAGTTACTTCGCGATAAGCAGGATTTTTAATGTTACCGCCAGTAAAACCAGAAACTACTTTTTCTACACCTACTACTCTATTAAATACAGCTTCGGTACACCAAAAACATCCATTTGCGAAAGTCGCAATCTTTAAATTATTCTTTTCCATTATTTAAATTTACTTAAAAAAAGTCCATTTACTAAGATATTCCTTACATAAGAGCGCTATTTTAACTTTAAATTAAGATAAAAAAGGACTTGTAAAAGTAGTTTTGTCCAAGAAAACTGTAACAAACCAAAACTATTAAAGTCTTTAGACTATATTTTACTAACTACCTACCTTAACGACTAAACTAATGAAACTTTTTTCACTATTAACTTTAACGCTTCTAGTTGCATTTCAAGTTACGGCTCAAGACAAGAAAACATACACTATCGAACGTACTGAAAATTCGCCAAAAATTGATGGAATATTAGACGACGAGGTATGGAAAACAGCACAAATAGCAACAGATTTTGTAGAATTTAGACCTACCGTTGGCAAAACAATGCCTGAGAATAAGCGCACTGAAGTTAAAATGACTTACGACGACTCTGGCATTTATATTTCGGCTTATTTATATGATAACCCAGAAGACATGATGAAGCAATTTACGCAGCGTGATGATTTTGGACAGTCAGATTTTTTTGCAGCTATCTTTAATCCTAATAACGATGCACAAAACAATACAGAGTTTTTTGTTTTTAGTTCTGGAACACAAGCAGATGCAACCGAAAACCCAACTAGTGGAGAAGATTTTGGTTGGAATGCTGTTTGGGAAAGCGCAGTTAAAACGGTTGAAGATGGTTGGATAGTTGAAATGAAAATCCCATATAGAGCTTTACGTTTTACACAGCAAGAAAACCCAACTTGGGGAATCCAGTTTCATAGACATTATAGAGATACACGCGAACAAGCAACTTGGAATGCAGTAGATATTACTAGTGGAGCCGGTATAGGTTATTTTAATGGTGAATTAAACGGATTAAAAAATCTAGAACCGCCAACACGTTTAAGTTTTTATCCTTTCGCCTCTTTTGTAGCCGATCGTTTTGATGATAATAAAATTAACGACTTTAATGCAGGTTTAGATATAAAATACGGTATTACAGAAAACTTTACATTAGATGCTACATTAATTCCAGATTTCAGCCAAGTTGGTTTCGACGATGTACAATTAAACTTAGGTCCTTTTGAGCAACAATTTTCTGAGCAACGACAGTTCTTTACAGAAGGAACCGATTTATTTACCAAAGGAAACTTATTTTATACAAGACGTATTGGTAGTGCTCCAATAGGAGATCCAACGCTAGGAGCTAACGAAGAAATTGATGGCAGATTTCCACAGAAAACAGCATTATTAAATGCTGTTAAAATTTCTGGAAGAACAAAAAACGGTTTAGGAATTGGCTTTTTTAATGCCATTACCGAAGAAACAGATGTAGATATTTTAAATACAGTAACTGGCGAAAAACGAAGCGAAACTGTAGAGCCTATAACAAACTATAATATTCTTGTGGTAGACCAGCAGTTTAACAAAAACTCTTCAATTAGTTTAATTAATACCAATGTAACAAGAAATGGATCTGGTTTTAGAGACGCTAATGTAACAGGCTTATTATTCGACGTAAAGAATAAGAAAAACACCTACGGAGCTATTGCTGAAGTAAAAATGAGTAACATTAATTTATTAGATGGTACACAAACTGGACTTAGTACACGTGCTGGTTTTGGTAAAATAAGCGGAAAATACAACTGGAGCGTTAGTCATGAATTGGCAGACAAGGATTACGATATTAATGATATGGGAATCCAATTTACAAATAATTACAATAATTTTAGTGCAGATTTTGGTTACCAAATTTTTGAACCTACCGAGAAACACAACAACCTTAGCTTTAATGCTTGGACAAACTACAATAGCTTATACAGACCTGGCACTTTTACAGGATTCAATTTTGGAGGACAGGTTAACGCTGTTGGTAAAAAGAGCTTAATGTCTTATGGTGGTAATTTTAATGTGCAACCTGGTAAACAATTCGATTATTTTGGACCAAGAGTAGATGGTCGTTATTTTATTACAGAAGACTGGCTAAATACCGGAACTTACATATCTACAAACTACAACAAAACTTTTGCCATAGATATTAACCTTGGTTACGAAACCTTATTTGAAGAGGAACGAAATTATGAAAGTGTATTTTTTAGCATAAGTCCTAGAGTTAAATTTAACGAGAATTTTATAGTTGTTTATTCTTTTGATTGGGATCAAGAACTTAGAGAACGTGGTTTTATCGATTTTATTGGTGACGATATTATTTATGGTCAACGCGACCAAATCACTATAGAAAACAGCATCTCTACAAGTTATAATTTTAATGCCATGAATAGCTTAACCTTAAGTTTTAGAAACTATTGGAGTGCTGTACAATATGAAAATAACATTTATGCGTTGGGTGACAATGGAAGGTTAAATAGAGACGATAATTACACAAAAGACGATATAGACGATCCAGATGTAAACTTTAGTACTTGGAATTTAAACCTAACTTACTCTTTACAGTTTGCTCCTGGAAGCTTTTTAACAGCACAATACCGTAACCGTATTTTTAATTATAGTAATGATGGCGCACAAGCTTTTAATGATAGTTTAAAAGATTTATTCGACCAACCAAATGGCAATACCTTTTCTCTTAAAATGGTTTACTTTATAGATTATAGTAATTTAAAAAACGTATTTAAAAGAAAATCTTAAACCTTATAAAGTTGTACATTACTTTGTAAAGTGGTAATTTCAACTTCTTATTTTTTTATATGATTAAAGCTGAAAACATCCATAAGTATTACGACGATTTACACGTTTTAAAAGGAGTAAATGTACACATTAAAAAAGGTGAAGTAGTTTCTATTGTTGGTTCTTCGGGAGCAGGAAAAACAACTTTATTACAAATTTTAGGAACTTTAGATACCATTTCGAAAACCAATGACTCTTCACTAATAATTAATGGAGAAAACATTAGCTCGCTTTCTGAAAAGCAATTGGCAAAATTTAGAAATGAACATATTGGTTTTATTTTTCAGTTTCATCAATTATTGCCAGAATTTACAGCTCTAGAAAACGTATGTATTCCTGCTTTTATAAAAAAAACACCTAAAGCTGAAGCCACAAAACGTGCAAAAGAATTACTGGACTTCTTAGGTTTATCTCATAGATATAACCACAAACCAAACGAATTGTCTGGTGGAGAACAACAACGTGTTGCAGTTGCTAGAGCATTAATTAATAACCCTAGTCTTATTTTTGCCGATGAGCCTTCTGGAAACCTAGACAGTGAAAGTGCAGAAAACCTACACAGCTTATTTTTTAAACTACGCGACGAATTTGGGCAAACCTTTGTTATAGTAACTCATAACGAAGAATTGGCAGATTTAGCAGATAGAAAATTAGTGATGGTAGATGGTGTTATTAGTAATTAACAGATTAATTCAATCCTAATTTTAATAAAAACAAAAGCCCGATAAATTAATTTATCGGGCTTTTTTATACACTTGTTTAAGCTAATATAGTAGTCTATAATTGCTCTATGTTTTATGCAAATACTGTTTCAAAATCAAACCTTACTAAACCATCATCATCTATATTAGTAAGCTTTACTTGATGTAATGTATTCACAAGTTCTGGATTCCATGGTGCTTTTACTTTTACATAGTTTTCTGTAAAACCATGTATATAACCTTCTTTATTATCGCTTTCGAATAAAACAGTTCTAGAAGTTCCAATCTGCTTTTCGTAAAAGGCACGACGCATTTTTGTGCTTAATCCTCTTAACATTTTACTACGCTTACTTCTAACGTTTTTAGGCACAACGTTTTCAAAACTTGCAGCCTCTGTGTTATCTCTTTCAGAATATGTAAATACATGTAAATAAGAAATATCTAATGTATTTAAAAAGTTATATGTTTCTAAAAAATGCTCTTCTGTTTCTCCTGGAAAGCCAACAATTACATCAACTCCAATACAAGCATGTGGCATTACTTCGTTAATTTTAGCAACACGGTCTACATACAATTCGCGCATATAACGACGTTTCATTAACTTTAAAATATCATTATGCCCACTTTGTAATGGAATGTGGAAATGCGGTACAAAAGCTCTAGATTTACTTACAACGTCTATGGTTTCGTTTTTAAGTAAATTTGGCTCTATAGAAGAGATACGAAGTCGTTCTATTCCCTCTACTTTATCTAATGCTTGTACTAGCTCTAAAAAGGTATGTTCATGCTTTTTATTACCAAACTCTCCTTTTCCATAGTCACCAATATTAACACCAGTTAAAACGATTTCTTTAATACCTTTTGCAGAAATTTCTTTTGCATTATTAAGTACACTTTCTAATTCATCACTTCTAGATATACCTCTTGCCAAAGGTATTGTACAATAAGTACATTTATAGTCGCAACCATCTTGTACTTTTAAGAAAGCGCGAGTTCTGTCTCCTATAGAATAACTCCCAACATAGAAATCGGCATCATTAATATCGCAAGAATGTACTTCTCCAAAATCGTTTTTAGATAAATCGTTTAGGTAGTCTGTAATCTTAAATTTTTCGGTTGCACCAAGTACTAAATCCACGCCATTAACATCTGCTAATTCCTGTGGTTTTAACTGCGCATAACAGCCAACTGCTGCTACAAAAGCATCTGAATTTGCTTTTTGAGCTTGTTTTACTATGGTTTTAAAACGCTTATCGGCATTTTCTGTTACAGAACAAGTGTTTATGACATAAATATCGGCAGTCTCAGAAAAGTCTACGCGTTCGAAACCTTCATCTTTAAAATTTCTAGCTATTGTAGAAGTTTCAGAAAAATTAAGCTTACAACCTAAGGTGTAAAATGCGACTTTCTTTTTTGTATTTACTGGCAAAATTTAAGTTTATTATTAAATTGGTATTATATTTACTTCTTACTTTAATTTAAGGTTGCAAATTTAAGTAATTGTTTGCAAGTAAGTTTATAAGTACTTTAAAATATGACAAAATACTTACTATTTTCTTTAATAACTATTCTTGTTTTTTCCTGCGGAAATAATAACGATGATAAAAATCTAAACCAAGTATTTAGATATAATGAGCATAAAAACATTGGCTCGTTAGATCCTGCTTTTGCAAAAGACAATGCCGATATTTGGGCTGTAAACCAATTATTTAATGGTTTAGTACAAATGGATAATGCTTTAAATGTACAACCAAGTATCGCTAAAAGTTGGACTATTTCTCAAGATGCACTTACCTACTCTTTTTCGCTTAGAGACGATGTTTACTTTCATAAACACAAATTGTTTGGAAAAGATTCTACCCGTGCTGTAAAAGCTTCAGATTTTGAATATAGTTTTAATAGACTTATCGATAAAAAGATAGCATCTTCAGGACGATGGGTTTTAAATAAAGTTGATCATTTTTCTGCAGAAAACGATAGTACTTTTACTATTAAATTAAAGCAGCCTTTTCCTGCATTTCTAGGATTATTAACCATGAAATATTGCTCTGTAGTACCAAAAGAAATTGTAGCGCATTATGGTACAGATTTTAGAGCAAACCCAATTGGAACTGGTCCTTTTAAATTTAAACGATGGGAAGAAAACATTAAACTGGTTTTTAGAAAGAATATTAATTATTTTGAAAAAGATAACAACGGAAACAGCTTACCTTACTTAGAGGCTGTTGCTATTACCTTTTTACCAGATAAACAAAGTGAGTTTTTACAGTTTATTCAAGGCAATTTAGATTTTTTAAATTCTTTAGATGCCTCTTATCAAGATGATATTTTAACAAGTAAAGGAGAATTAAGAGCTAAATACGAAGCTAATGTTAATATGATTCGTGGTCCTTATTTAAACACCGAATATTTAGCATTTTATATGGATTCTGAAGCTTCAGAAATGCAATCTAAGTTAATTAGACAAGCTGTGAATTTTGGTTTTGACAGACAAAAAATGATGACTTACTTACGTAACGGTATTGGTATACCAGCAAATGGTGGTTTTATCCCTAAAGGGCTACCAGGTTACAATGCCAATATTGGTTATACTTACAACCCAGAGCAATCTAAAGCACTTATAAATCAATTTAAAGAAGAGACTGGTAATAATTCTCCAGAATTAACCATTACAACCACAAGTAACTATTTAAACTTTTGCGAATATATACAAAGAGAGTTGCAAAAAACGGGATTAATAGTTAACGTAGATGTTATTCCTGCATCTACTTTAAAAGGTGCTAAGGCAAATGGTAAACTCGATTTATTTAGAGCCAGTTGGGTTGCAGATTATCCAGATGCTCAAAACTACTTATCTCTTTTTTATAGTGAAAATTTTGCGCCTAATGGTCCGAATTACACTCATTTTAAAAGTGTTAACTTTAATGCTTTGTATACACAATCTTTTTCTGAAACTAATTCTAAAGCCAGAGAAACCCTATATACTAAAATGGATAGTATAGTAATGCAAGCGGCTCCAATAGTTCCTTTGTATTATGATGAAGTGGTTAGATTTACACAAAACAATGTAAAGAATTTAGGCATAAACCCTATAAATATGTTAGAATTAAAACAGGTTAGGAAAGAATAACATCTCTCTTAATCGCTTTACTTTTTTCTTTACTTTTCTCTTCAACTAAGCCCATAATAATAAAGTATTGCGACAAACCGTAAAACAGCATTATTAAAAACTTTTGATAAGGGAATTCTTCATAATAAAAAGATTGTATTACAGAAATACTATCGCATAGAATAGCAAAAGTTACACCTATTAAAACAGTATAATAACTTCTTTTGTTTACATCTCCTTTTCTTAAATATGCAAACAACATAACGATTAAGCATGAAAACAAATAAAGCAATGTAGGAAAGAAAAAAGCACCTAATTTATTTAATACTAATACCATAATAAAAACCATATATGCAAAGCATAAAATAAAAAACGGCAGTAATTTAAAAACATTAAAATCGCGTTGGTTAGAAAAGCACTTAGCATAACATAATTTACCTATCATTAATAAAATAAGTCCCAAAATATAAATTGGGATAATTTTATAAAAAATTAATAGTATATCTCCAATTAAAAAACTCAGTAAAGCAACAATAATATAATGCCAGTTCTCTTGTGTTTTACTGTTATTAACTATAAAGAAATATAAAAGAGACAAAACAATAAGTGGTTTTGTAATTAATCTATACGGTACAGCTTCTAAGTTTAACTTTACATAAATATCTAGAGATAGAAATATAAAAAATAATATAGAAAAGTAAATTTTGTTGGTGAATACAATTTTCATAATAGCGATATGAGCAATAAGTTTTAACCTATAATTTAATTTTTATTAGTTCTTCTTCAATAGTCTTCTTTTCAATTAAAATACCATAAACAATTAAAAACTGTCCTATTCCATAGAATAGCATAACCGAAATATCTTGAAATGGAAGAGAAATATAGTAAGTTTTTATGCCCATAATAATCTCGGAGAGTATTAAAAAAAACATCGATAGCATAACAAGGTTATAACTCTTAGCATTAACATCATTCTTTCTTAAATACGCAAACAGGCTTAATAATAAGGAAATAAAAAAGTAAATTAAAACAGGTATAAAAAAGACACCTAATCCTTTATAAATAAGAAAAAAAACGGAAACCATTAAAATAAAACTTCCTGTTAAAAATGGTAATAATCGTGCTAATTTAAAATCCCTTTTATTTGTAAAACGTATGCAATACATTGCCTTACCTAAAATAAAAAATAGCATTCCAAAAATAAATCTAAAATTATTTACGTGATTGATTACCGCAATACTTGCAATCCAAAATAAAAATAAAGCAATTAATGTATAATAATGTTTTCTTTCTTTATTCAATTTCTGATTTTTCAAATAAAAAACGATTAACAAAATCATTAATAAAGACTTAGTTATATACCTATATGGAACAGTTTCTAGGTTAAGTTTTCCCCAAAGATCTATTACTAAAGCTAGAAAATAGACAATAGTAAAATATGGTTTCTTAATATTAAGTAGGTTATCAAGCATTTGGGGAGCTCTAATATTATTTATTAATATTTTCTGTTTTAAATTAAACTAGTTTTAAATTATTATACACTTATTTTCACTGCATTCTTATTCTCTTTTAAAATACCTAAAACAATTAAGTATTGCGCTAAGCAATAAAAAAACATAACTGTTATTTTATTGTACGCTATTAATGGATTATAAAACATTTTAAGGATGTTAATACTATCGGCAATCATAAATGCAATAACTCCAAATATTACTAGCCAAAAGCTAATAACATTAACCTCTCCTCTTCTTAAATAAGCAAATTGCATTATTAACATTGCAACAAACAAATAGATAAGTAATGGTATAAAATATTGACCTAAGTTATTATATACTATAGACATAATAATACTCATGTAAATAAAACAGAAAAGTAAAAAAGGAATTAGTTTAATAATATTAAAATCTTCTTTATTTAAAAACCGAATAGAGTAGCAAATTTTGGCAACAATAAATAAAAGGGAAGCGATAATAAAGTATACCATATTACCATTATTACCTGAAATGAAGAAAAAGTCTCCAAAAAGAAATAGGCATAGCGCTGCTATAACTAAGTTTTTTTTATCACTATCTTTTTGTTTAGTGTTAAAAAGAAAAAAAAGTAATAAGCTTAAACTTAATAATATTTTCGAGAAATATCTATAAAAATATAAAGTATCATTATTCTTAAAAAAGGCATCTAAAAGATATAAACCTAAGTATAGAATTGAAAATCTAAGTGTGGTTTTAAAAATGAGTTTCATATTGGTAATTGCGATACCGAATATAAACTTTAAATTTAACAATTAAAGACTTACAAAAAAAATCTTTAATAGCTCATTACCAAGTATTAAAATAATTTTACTCTCTTCTAAATCTTTTGGTTTCTTCAAAAACATGTTCTAGAATAGATTGATCTGCTTCTGTAAACTCAAGTCCTCTTCTAGACATTACAACTTTACAAACCTCGAAAGCTTTTTTAGTTAAATAAGTAGTAAAACCACTGCTTCCTCCCCAACTGTAACTTGGTACAAAATTTCGAGGAAAACCACTTCCAAAAATATTAGCATTAACACCTATAACTGTACCTGTATTAAACATAGTATTAATACCACATTTACTATGGTCTCCCATCATTAAGCCACAAAATTGCAATCCTGTTTTAGCAAAACCTTCTGTATCATAATCCCAAAGTCTTACTTCGGCATAATTATTTTTAAGGTTAGAATTATTTGTATCTGCACCTAAATTACACCACTCTCCTATTACAGAATTTCCTAAAAAACCATCATGTCCTTTATTTGAATAGCCAAATAAAACAGAATTATTAACCTCTCCACCTACTTTACTATGCGGACCAATAGTAGTTGCTCCATAAATTTTTGTAGCCAACTTTAAAGTTGCATTATCACACAAAGCTAGCGGTCCACGAACCACACTGCCTTCCATAATTTCTGCATCTTTACCTATATAAATAGGACCTGTACTTGCATTTAGTGTTGCAAATTCAAGCTTTGCACCTTCTTCAATAAAAATATTTTCTGGAGCAATTATATTATTAGATTTTGGTATTGGCTGTGATTCTCTATCCTTAGTAAGTAATTCGAAATCCTGCGCAATAGCTTCGCCATTTTTAGAAAAGATATCCCAAGTATGTTCTATTGTAATAACATCTTCGTTATACTCAATAGCACCAAATGTTTCTAAATCTATATCTTCTTGATCTTCTTCTGTATAAAAAGCAATAACTTCTTCATCTTTAAAGATCGCTTCATTCTTTTTTAGGCTCTTAATTTTATCAACTAAAGTTTCTGTTGGTAAAAAAGACGCATTAATCATTACATTAGCTTCTAGCTCCACCATTGGCCATTTCTCAGACAAATAATCTTCTGTTACTGTTGTTGTAGTAGCTAGTAAATGCTTTTCCCATTTTTCGCGAATGGTTAAAATACCTACTCTAATATCTGCAACTGGTCTTGTATAAGTAAATGGTAATAATTGATTTCTTGCTGGACCGTCAAAGAGAATGTAATTCATTTTAAATTTTATAGTTTAAAGCTTAGAGTTGTATTAGTAAACCTCTAAAAACTTAAGGTTATAACAAAAATAACATAATTGTAGAAAACAAAAAAGCCTTTCATTTTATATGAAAGGCTTTTTAATATGCTGTAGGCCAAATTATTTTTTAAATTTAGCGTATTTGTTTTTGAATTTATCAATACGTCCTGCTGTATCAATTAATTTAGATTTACCTGTGTAAAATGGGTGAGACGTTCTAGAGATCTCCATTTTAACTACTGGATACTCAACACCATCTACCTCGATAGTTTCACTTGTATTTGCTGTAGATTTTGTTAAAAATACGTCTTCGTTAGACATATCTTTAAATGCTACTAGTCTATAATTTTCTGGATGTATACCTTTTTTCATCGCTTTATGCTTTAATTGTATTCTAAATTCGAGGTGCAAATTTAATCATTTTTTGCAAACACACACTATTTTTTAAAAAAAATAATTTAAACTTATTTCTGTAACGTTTTTTTATCTTTGGCTACTAACTAAATATAACAAACTAATAAACTACAAAAATATGGAAACTACAACAAAATCATCAGCAATTAATTACGGTTTATACCTCGGAGGTATTCTAGCATTAGCTACAATATTAGTATATGCTATTAAACTAGAATTATTTACAAGTGTAATTTTAGGAGTAGTTCTTTTTGTTATTACTATAACATTAGGTATTATTTCATTAATTAAATCTAAAAAAATACAAAATGGATTTATTTCTTTTAAAGAAGCCTTTACATCGTACTTCATTACAGTACTTATTGGAATAGTAATAAGTTCATTAATTTCATTTGTAATTTTTAATTTTGTAGACCCTGAAGCTGCTGTACAACTAAAAGAATTAGCTTTAGATTCTCAAGTAGAAATGTTAAGAAACTTTAACCAACCAGAGGAGACAATTGCTCTTATGGTAGAAGCTTCAGAAAAACAAGGGAACTTATTTTCTATTGGAAATGTATTCACTTCACTAATTGGTTATATTATCTTTTATAGTATTATAGGACTTATAATTGCTTTAATTCTTAAAAAAACCCAGAAACAGTAGAATAGTTTTATATTTGAAGTAACAATTTTCAAAATAATACATGGATATATCTGTAGTCATACCACTACTTAACGAACAAGAATCAATTACAGAATTACACGATTGGATTGCTAAAGTTATGCAATCCAATCGTTTTTCTTATGAAATACTCTTTATAGACGATGGCTCTACAGATGGTTCTTGGAAAACTATAGACGCACTTTCTAAAACAAATGCTAACGTAAAAGGTATTCGGTTTTTAAAAAACTTTGGTAAATCTCAAGCATTACATGCTGGTTTTGAAAAAGCACAAGGTGATGTTATTGTTACAATGGATGCCGATTTACAGGATAATCCAGAAGAAATACCTTCGCTTTACAACAAGATTATTAAAGAGAATTTCGATCTTGTTTCCGGATGGAAAAAGAAACGTTACGATAATAAACTTACCAAAAACCTACCATCTAAACTCTTTAATTGGGCTGCTAGAAAAACATCTGGTGTTAAACTTAACGATTTTAATTGCGGTTTAAAAGCCTACAAAAATGTTGTTGTTAAACATATTGATGTTAATGGTGAGATGCACCGTTACATTCCTGTACTTGCTAAAAATGCTGGTTTTACAAAAATTGGAGAGCAAGTAGTACAACACCAAGCAAGAAAATACGGTGAAACAAAATTTGGTATTGAACGCTTTATTAATGGCTTTCTAGATTTAATTACCATTTGGTTTATCTCTCGTTTTGGCAAAAGACCAATGCATTTATTTGGTGCATTAGGTGTTATTATGTTTGCTATTGGTTTTGTGTTTTCGGTTTACTTAGGTATCGATAAACTGTTTTTTCATAAAACGGCAAGACTAATTACACAAAGACCTCAATTTTATATTGCTTTAGTAACCATGATTATTGGCACTCAATTTTTTATTGCTGGATTTTTAGGTGAAATTATTTTACGCTCGAAGCAAAATAAAAAACGTTACTTAGTTAAGGAAGAATTGAACCTAAAGACAAAAACTCCAAACTAATACTCCGTTTACAACTTTTTATAATACTTACTTTTACATTCTATTAATTTACAACTATGATACATATAGAACCAGAATTACTAAAGAGAGTTAATGCATGGCTAACACCTGCTTTCGATAAGGACACTCAATTACATATAAAAGATCTTATAGGTACAAACCCTAAAGAGCTAAAAGAATCTTTTTATAAAGATTTAGAATTTGGTACTGGAGGTATGCGCGGTGTAATGGGTATTGGTACCAATAGAATTAATAAATATACCTTAGGAAAAAACACGCAAGGCTTAAGCGATTATATGTACAAAGTGTTTCCTAACGAAACATTAAAAGTTGCAATTGCTTTCGATTGTAGACATAATAGTAAATCTTTAGCAAAGGTTGTTGCTAATGTATTTTCGGCTAATAATATCGAAGTGTTTTTATTTGAAGACCTTCGTGCTACTCCAGAACTTTCGTTCGCTTTAAAGCACTTAAACTGCCATTGTGGTATTGTTTTAACAGCATCGCACAATCCTCCAGAATATAACGGTTATAAAGTATATTGGCAAGATGGCGGACAATTAGTTCCACCTCAAGATGGAGAAATAATAAATGTTATTAATAAATTAGATTATGCTGAAATTAAATTTGAAGCCAACGAAAATCTAATCCATTATATAGGTAAAGAAGTAGATGATGTTTTTATTAATGCATCTGTTAAAAACGGAAGCTTTAATACTTCCGCGGAAGCGAGAGAAAAATTAAACATTGTATTTACCTCACTCCATGGTACATCTATTACTGCAGTGCCAGAAACATTAAACCGTGCAGGCTACACTAATGTTAATATAGTTGAAGAACAACGCGAACCTAATGGCGATTTTCCAACTGTAGTCTCTCCAAATCCAGAAGAGCCAGAAGCTTTAAAAATGGCAATGGAATTAGCCACTAAAACAGATGCAGATATTGTAATTGGCACAGATCCAGATTGCGATAGATTAGGTGTTGTTGTTAGAGACCTAGATAACGAGCTTGTTATTTTAAACGGAAATCAAGCGATGTTATTAATGACGGATTTCTTATTAAAACAATGGCAGAGTGAGAACAAAATTAACGGCAATCAATTTATTGCTAGTACTATTGTATCGACTCCAATGATGAGTGTTTTAGCAGAATCTTATAATGTTGAATCTAAAATTGGTTTAACCGGTTTTAAATGGATTGCTAAAATGATAAAAGACTTTCCAGAGCAAGACTTTATTGGTGGTGGTGAAGAAAGTTTCGGGTTTATGGTTGGCGATTTTGTTCGCGATAAAGATGCTGTTACCTCTACTCTACTAGCTTGCGAAATTGCGGCACAAGCAAAAGCCAAAGGCAGTAGTGTTTACCAAGAGTTAATTAAACTATATATAGATCATGGTTTATACAAGGAGCGTTTAATTTCTATTACTAAAAAAGGGATTGAAGGTGCTCAAGAGATAAAACAAATGATGGTTGATGCTCGTGAGAATCCATTGAAAAATGTAAACGGTGAAAAAATAGTTTTAATAGAAGATTATCAGTCTTCTATTGCAAAAAACATTCAAAGTCAGGAAGAATATATTTTAGATGTTCCAAAATCTAATGTTTTAATTTATTACACAGAAGATGGCAGTAAAATTGCCTTAAGACCAAGTGGTACAGAGCCTAAAATTAAATTTTACATTAGCGTAAATACAACATTAGACAATGTGTCTGCTTTTAAAACAACGGAACAACAATTGGAAAGTAAAATTGATGCTATTTTAAAAGACATGAAATTAAAATAATACCTATGAATAATATTAAGTTTTTAAGTATTCTGTTTTTTCTACTTTTAATAACTGCCTGTAGCAAAGATGAAACTAAACCAGTTATAACAGACCCACTTGTTGTGGACCAAGTAACAGTTAACTCTTACACTCCTACACAAGGTTATCCTGAAGAAATTGTTACTATTTCAGGTGTAAACTTTGATGCGTCTATTACTAATAACACCGTAAGCTTTAATAATGTATTAGCAAATATTATTAATATAACAACTACCCAAATTTCAATAACTGTACCCAATGCTCCAGCTGGAAATTATACAATTACATTAAACACAAATAATGAAAATATTACTGTTGGAAATTTTGAAATACTTGAAGATTCGAAAATTCTTGCTTTTTCTCCATTAGGAAAATTACATGAAGTATTTACTGGTTCTGGAAGAAGTAATCTTCTTGACACTATAGATTTCGATTTTTGGAGTCAAGGAAATTTAAACTTAATCGATTTTTCTGATGACATATTATACATTACAGATTGGTCTTTATCAGAATATAGAATACTAGAATATAATATAAATACTCAATTACTAGAAACGACAACAAATAATTATTCTAACATACCAGAATTAACCAACACAAATTTTCCTGCAATAGTAACTTCCAATTTTAACACTACTGATGGTTTATTATATTTATTATTCGCCGGAGACGACATAGGAAATGGAAATTTTCCATACTATTTATATACATTTAATCCAGAAACAGAAGCTCTTATAAATTCTAATTTTAGTTTCGATTTGGACTTAATACGTTCAACATTTATCTCTAATAACACTTGGTATATATCATCTAACAATGGAACAGTAAAAAGCATAAATCTACAAGACAATACAATAGTATCGCAAACTTTTAATAATCCACTACATAAAGTCTTTAAACATAACAACCAACTATACGGTTTATATAAAAACCCATCTCAAATTGAAGCTAAACTTGCGCTTATAGATTTAACAACAGGTGATTTGACAGATATTTCTAGCAATACATTAGGTTTTTTAAACCCATCTGGAAATGGATTTAAAAATACTGAAGATAAATTTTTAGACTTTACCATTGTAGAAGATAATGATGTAAATGGATTTACAAATAACGGGATTTATACCTATGATATTTTAAATAACGAGTTGCACTCAGTTTATTTAGAAAATCAAGATTTAGGCTATGGAACTAAAATATTAAAAGAACTTAATTAGAAGAAAATAATATTGTTTCAATTACTACCCACTATAAAGAGTAAAAAATGAAATTAAAATAAATGGATAAGAACTTAAAAAAAATAATTCCTTATACAAAACCATACAGGTCTAATATTGTATGGAATATAATCTTTAATGTACTATACGCATTCTTTAGCACACTATCTTTAATTACAATGTTTCCGCTTTTAGAAGTATTATTTCAAAAGAAAACAGACGATGTAGTTGCAGTAATTAAGGAGCCTGTTTATACAGATATTTGGAATATTGGCACTTATTCTAAAGAATATTTCTTTTATCATATTTCTAGCTTACAAGAAACTTATGGTCCAGAATACTCATTATTATTAGCTGTAGGCTTAGTAATCACAACGTTTTTATTAAAAAACTTATTTAATTATTTAGCATCACTACATATGATGTTTTTAAAAAATGGTGTTTTAAGCGATTTACGAAAAACAATGTTTGCTAAAATTATTAGTTTACCTATTCCGTTTTACTCTAAACGTACTAAAGGTGATATAATGGCTAGAATGTTGGGAGACATTAGTCAGGTACAAAATTCCTTTTTTGTCATTTTAGAACTTATAGTTCGTGAACCACTTACAATTATGTTCGCCATCTATGCTATGTTAAAAATTAGTTTAGAACTTACTTTATTTGTTTTTATTTTTATTCCAATATCAGGTTTTATAATCTCTAGAATTGGTAAAAACTTAAAATCTAAATCTACACGAGCGCAAGAAGAATCTGGAAAATTAATTTCTATTGTCGAAGAAAGTATTACAGGTCTTAAAGTAGTTAAAAGCTATAATGCTGAATCTAATTTTAAAACAAAATTTAATAGTTCTGTAAATCGTTTATTAAAACTATCTAATAGTATTGGTAATAAAAATAATCTAGCTTCACCAATGAGTGAATTTATGGGTATCGTTACTATTGCAACACTACTTTGGTATGGTGGAAACTTAGTACTTGTAGACAAAACTTTAGAAGGTGAATTATTCTTGGTTTATCTATTATTAGCCTATAATATTTTAACACCTGCAAAAGCAATATCTAAAGCATCCTATTCTGTAAAAAATGGTTTGGCTGCAGCAGAACGTGTTTTCGAAATTTTAGAACAAGAAGATACTATTGCATCTAAAACCAATGCTATTATTAAAACCGATTTTACTGATAGTATAGACGTAAATAATATCAATTTTAGATATGAAAAAGAAAACGTACTCAAAAACTTTAGTATAAAAGTGCCAAAAGGCAAAACAGTTGCTCTAGTTGGACAATCTGGAAGCGGAAAAAGTACAATAGCAAATTTACTAACACGCTTTTACGATGTAAATGAAGGTAATATTTTAATAGATAATATTAATATTAAAGACTTAGATATTCATTCTCTACGAGATTTATTAGGTCTCGTAACACAAGATTCTATCTTATTCAACGACACTATTAAAAACAACTTATTAATAGGAAAAGAAAATGCTACTGAACAACAAATAATTGAATCTTTAAAAATTGCCAACGCATGGGAGTTTATAAAAGACTTACCGGATGGTATAGAAACAAATGTAGGAGATGCAGGAAACAACTTTTCTGGTGGACAAAAACAACGTTTAAGTATCGCAAGAGCTGTTTTAAAAAATCCTCCAATCATGATTTTAGACGAAGCAACCTCAGCCTTAGACACAGAAAGCGAACGCCTAGTTCAAGTAGCTTTAGAAAACATGATGAAAAACAGGACCTCTATTGTTATTGCGCATAGACTTTCTACTATTCAAAATGCAGATAATATAATTGTTATGAGCAGAGGAGAAATTGCAGAGCAAGGTAAACACGACGAACTTATTGCTTTAAACGGAATCTATAAAAAACTAGTAGATATGCAAAGCTTTGAGTAGCTTCAAGATCAACACAAATAGAAAAAGGATAAACATTACGTTTATCCTTTTTTCGTTCTATGCATAAAACATAAGTATTATTTTCTGTAATAAATTTAGGACATAAATAGTTAATATCCAAACAATTCACACTTTAATCGTTTAAAGACGTCTTTTAATCGGGTTTTAGAGTATCCAAACAAAATTCAATCAATATCTCTTCAAAAAACAAACTACAAAAAGAGAATATTTTTAAAAGAATATTACATTTACATTAAACCATATTAAACTTTAGAAGTCTAAAAGAAAATAGATTTAGTGACAACAGAAACAGAACTTATATCTCAACTACAAGCTAAAGGCAATAAAGATGCTGCCTTTAGAGAACTTATAACGCAATATAAAGAGCGTTTGTATTGGCATATAAGAAGTATTGTAAAATCTCATGACGATGCAGATGATGTGCTTCAAAACACATTTATTAAAGTTTATAAGAGTATTGATGGTTTTAAAGGCGATAGTAAACTCTATTCTTGGCTATATAGGATTGCAACAAACGAAGCAATTACACTAATTAACAAGAACGCAAAGCGGTTACAGATTACTAATGAAGAAGCTAAAGATTTAGCCATAAATAATATGGAATCTGATGTTTATTTTGAAGGAGATGCTATACAGCTTAAGCTTCAAAAAGCAATTGCTACATTGCCAGAAAAGCAACAGTTAGTTTTTAATATGAAGTATTTTCAAGACATTAAATACAAAGATATGTCTGAAATTTTAGACACTAGTGAAGGCGCATTAAAAGCTTCTTATCACATAGCAACAAAAAAAATTGAAGCCTATTTAACTAACAATTAAACTATTTAAGATTTTTACAGTCTTAATATTAAAGAAATAAAATTCCCACTTTTGTGAGAACGAAATATGAAAAACGAAAACTTACATAGCATTAAAGGTTCAGGATTTAAAATTCCTCAAAATTATTTTGAAGGATTAGAAGACTCCATTTTATCTGAAGCTAAACTTAAAAATTTAGTTAGCGATTCTGGTTTTAAAACACCCGAAGGTTACTTAGATAATTTTACTGTTTCTGTAAAAAAAGAAACAAAAGTTATCTCTATTTTCTCGAAGAAAAATATATTGCTAGTTTCTAGCATTGCTGCGTCATTAGTATTATTTTTTAGTTTAAATGTTTTTAAAAATTCGCCATTATCATTTAACGATTTAGATATAACCACAGTAGACAATTATATAATAGATGAAACTGAAACAGGTGATTTAACCACACTATTTCAAGACAACGAATTAAGTGAAACTAATTTTATAGAATACACATTAAGTGAAGAAACGCTAGACAGTTATTTAGAAACTATAGTTGTAGACGACTTATTTTTAGAATAATTAACACACTAAGTAAACTGCTGTTATAAATGCATTTTACATGATAAAAAACACATATAAAAATGAAAACATTAAAATTACTTTTTATTCCACTTTTTGCTTTACTATTCTCCATAAATAGCCATGCACAAAAGCCTGATAAAGAAAAAATAAAAGCTTTAAAAATTGCTCATATTACAGAGCAATTAGACCTAACAACAAAAGAAGCTCAAGCTTTTTGGCCAATTTATAATGCTAATGATGAAGCACGCCACAAACTTAGAGATAACTATGCAAAGAACAAAACAGAGGAATTATGTAAGCCAGGTTCTAAAATAACAGAAGCTGAAGCTAAAGATTTATTAAATAAAATATACGAAATAGAAGAGTCTAAATACAAAATCGAAAAAAAATATTACAACGATTTAAGTGCTATTTTATCTTCAAAAAAAATATTAACTCTTATAAATGCCGAACGCACTTTTAGATATAAAATGATAAAAGAGTTTAAAGAAAGACATCGCAAAGATTAATCTAAAATAAAGCAGAAATAAAACATAAAAAAACAGCCAATGGCTGTTTTTTTATGTTTTATTTCTATCTAAAAGTAAGCTTTGCTATCCTTTTATTTCCTGCTGCATAAGCAACACTGTCATTTACAAAACGAAGTGTATAAAAACCTTCGTCGCTTAAATGCTTCCAAGAATCTCCTGCATCGTTAGAATAGTCTACACCTTTAAAACCTATGGCAACTAATTCTTTAGCCTCTCTTCCAGGAATATACTGTACACAACTTCTATAACTAGGATTTTGATTTTGAGCAACCAACTGCCACGTTTTACCACCATCTGCAGTTCTTATTTTATTTGCAGAACTATCTGCAGGTTTTGTATAATCTCCTCCAATAGCAAATCCGTTTTTATTATCGTAAAAATCTAAACTATACATACCTTGTGGTCCATTACCTTGTACGATTGGAGTATTAAAAACCTCCCAAGTTTCACCTTTATTTGGAGAATACAAAATACGACTTGCTCCTCCTCCAGTTGCTACCCAAGTTTCGTCTCCTACAATAGCAATATTTGTATCACTTGCTGCAAAGGCTGCTTCATCTTTTATAGCTTCTGGTAGTATATCGCAAGACAGCTTATTCCATGTGTTTCCACCATCTCTAGTTATAATAATACTTAAACAACTATCTGTTGGATCACCAATAGCAATACCTTCTTTATCGTTCCAGAAAGCCATAGCATCGTAAAATGCTTTTTCATGGTCTTCTTGATAGACAATTGAAGTTTCGTTTTCTCCTATTTTATATAAATAAGCAGGACTTGCTATAGATAGAGCAAAACCAGCCTCACTAGTACTCGCAAAAGCTCTAAAATTTAATTTTTCATTATCATTATCTATCTCAATTGGAAAAACAATTTCGTCTTCTCCTATCATTCCTCCTTTACCTGTAGAAGTTAAGAAAAACAATCCCTCATAACCATTAACCAATTCTATAGCTCTAACATTTAAAGTAGAATCTTTAAGCAATAGACCTATCTCTACTTCGCTAATATCTCTTGGCATAAAAACAACTTCTTTTTTTACTTCATCTTTTTTACATGAAAATAATGATAGTGCTATACTTAGAGTAATTAAAAACTTTTTCATTTGTTCTTTTGATTTTCTTAATTTCTATAAAAGTAAAAAAGCTTCACGACATAATCGTGAAGCTTTAGCAAAGGAATTTAAAAAAAAATAGTTAGTTCTCTTTTTTTAAAGTTTTTATATCTGTTATTAATTGCTGTACAGATGTTTTATTAAGTCCATTATAGATACCACGAATATGTTTGTTTTTATCTATAAGCACAAAGTTTTCGGTGTGTAGGAAGTCGTCTTCTGTTTTTGGCTCTCCTAAATCTTCTTCTACAAAATAGGCTTGTCTTCCTAAATCGTAAATTGTTTTACGTTCTCCAGTTACTAAATGCCATTTACTACTATTTACATTTTTAGCAATTGCATAATCTTTTAAAGTTGCAACAGAATCTATTTTTGGAGTTACTGAGTGCGATAATAATAAAATTTCGTCATCATCTTTAAATTCTTCTTGTAAAACAGACATGTTAGCTGTCATTTTTGGGCAAATTCCTGGACAGGTTGTAAAGAAAAAATCTGCTACATAAATTTTATCTTTAAATGTTTGAGAGGTTACTGTTTCTCCTTCTTGATTGGTTAGAGAATAGTCTGGTATTTTATGAAATTCTTTTACCTCATTACTACCTGCATCTAACCAATGTGGAGTAAATGTTGAGTCTTCATAGAATGGCAAACTTGCTACTCTACTTGTTTTCTCTGCCTTATTGTTACAACTTACAATTAACACGAAAACAAAAAGTAGTAAACTATAATTTTGTTGTTTGTACAACTTCTTCTTCCAATTCATAACACAATCCTGCTCTTTTTAAGCCAAAAATTCGTCCGTTTTTAGCTTCATAATTATTATATATCTTTCCGTTTCTTCTCCAAGCACGTTGCAAACCTTCTTCTTTTCCGTTTACAATATTTATTTCTTTAAACAGTGTGCCTCCTTTATACCATTGTTTTTGGACACCATTAACTTTACCTTTTATGTGGTTTGCTTCAGATCTAATTTTACCATCTTTCCACCAGCTCTTTGTTGTTCCGTTTTGCAATCCGTTTTTATAAAAAGACTCAAAACTTAACGTTCCATCCACATACCATTTCTTAAAGCTTCCTTGTTTTTTACCTTCAGTATAAAAAATTTCTTCAGCTTTAACTCCGTTAGGATAATTTAAAACTGAAATACCAGTAAAGGGCTCATTGCTATAATAAATGAGCCCAATATTTGGTTTGGAAATTAATTCCGATTTTAATACCTCTATTAAAACACTATCATTATCAGTATAATTTATGGCATTATTATCCTTTTCCTTGTGTTCACAAGAAAAAAATAAGACAACGCTTAATGCTAAAAATAGCTTACTGAATGTTACTTGGAGTTCCTTGATAATCACCTGGGAATAAAATATAATATGAATTTAAATATAATTCGTTTTGAATATGATAGTGATACTCTGCTGTTGTTGTATGCTGCGTAGTACTTGTATGCCCACCTGAAGCATCTAAATCTGTAGGATACGTTCCTGTAGAGTTACATTTTCTTCCGTAGATAAAGAAACCATCTGCTATTATACCAATTAACTCATCATCGTCTTCAGACCAAGCTTTTGTTTCTAAATGGTAATGGTAACTTTGTGGTCCTGTGTGAGCTGCTGTATAATCTAAAGAACCAACGGCGTCATCTAAAGGTACATTTGGCCCTTCTTCATCATTATATATCATTGCTCCAGATACTGCAATACCAATTGCTCCTAATCCTGTTGCGCTAGAACTTGATGCTAATTGTGGGTTTGCAGATACTGTTAAGCTATAAGAACCATTAAAATCGTCTATATTTCCAGGAGCCATTTGCTCGTTAGTAGTAACTATTGGCTCTATCCAGTTTTCGTGATTAGAACTTGAAACCGTTGTAATGGTATTACCCATGGGATCTGTTGCTGTTCTTGACGTTGTGTTAGACCAATATGGTGATGTATGGTTTGGTAAACCGTTTGTTTGGATAACAACATTATCTCCACTAAGTGCTATATCTAAGTTATTTGCATCAAAATCTGCAAATGCTTCGTGTAATGTATTTGTGTTAGCACTATCATCTGTATCTGTATTATCTGCTACATAACCAGATGGCTGGTCGCAAGAACTCTGCGAAACGGCAGCATTACCTAAACCATCTCCATCTAAATCTTGATACCAAGTTGTTGGTGTACAATCGTCTGAATCTGAATTATTGTCGTCGCTAGTACAAGCTATAGAGATAGCTATTAAAGCAAAAACTAGTGTGATTTTAAAAATGTTTTTCATAAAAAAAGGTTTATTATTTTGTTTGTTTTCTATTTAGATGCTACTTAGAAATAAAACTTGCGTTTAAATAAAAAAAAACTTCACTTTTATAGTGAAGCCTTTAAAAAACTAACAATTTAACCGTATTATTTCAGGCTTCTTTTTTAAGAATTTCTATATGGCGCATTAATCTCTTAATCTCTAAAGGTAAAGTACCATTATAAACGCCACGAATACTTCCTTTTTTATCAATTAGCAAAACATTTTCTGTGTGTATAAACTCACTTTTATCTTGTGTTTTAACAAACTCTTCATCTGCAAAATAAGATGTTCTTGCTAACTCATAAATTTCGTCTCTTTCTCCAGTAAGTAAATGCCATTTATTAGAAGTAATATTTTTATTAATTGCATATTCTTTTAAAACAGCAACCGTATCTACCCAAGGCATAACGGAATGAGAAACCAATTTAATAGCATCGTCATTACTATATTCTTCTTGTATAGCACTCATATTTTTAGTGAGTACGGGACAAATACTTGGACATGTAGTAAAGAAAAAATCAGCAACATAAATTTTTCCTTCTAAATCTTTATTTGAAATTATTTTTCCATCTTGATTTGTAAATGAGAATGGTGCAATGGTATGAATGTTTTTATACGCGTCTGAATTTGGAGAGATCCATTGTGGTGTAAAATCATTAGTTGAGTAATAAGGTAATGTTGTTGTTTT
Source organism: uncultured Lacinutrix sp. (assembly GCF_947500605.1). Taxonomy (GTDB): domain Bacteria; phylum Bacteroidota; class Bacteroidia; order Flavobacteriales; family Flavobacteriaceae; genus Lacinutrix. Next base: position 45,472 of record NZ_CANMSJ010000006.1, read on the forward strand.
ATCTATTGGAGCTTCTTTTTTACAAGAGACGCAAACTAATAGTATTAAAACAAGTTGAATACATTTCATATTATATTTTTATTTTGAGAAGAAGTCATAATACTTACACAGTTTTTCAAGCCTATTAATCCATGTCTTTCACCATTTACTGTAAAAAAATTGGCTCTAATATTACCGTTTGGATTCCACATTTTCTGACTTCCACTTTCTTTACCTTTTTCAAAATTAAAGTGTTTTGCTAAAGTGCCATTAGAATACCACTCTTTAACAGAGCCATTATAAGCACCTGCATTATTAAAATAATATTCGAATTTCTGTGCTTTAGTATCATACCAACCTTTATGAATACTAATTTTTAAACCATTTGAATATGTTCTTTCAAATTTTATGTTTCCGCTAAAATACCAACCATTATAAAACCCTTCTCGTCTACCTTCAAAATATTGAGATTTTGATTTTAAAATTCCATCCTTATAAAATTCAATTATAATACCAGAATATGGAATACCATTAAATAATTGAACACCATTATCTAACTTAAAATTAGCGTCGTTAATGTTTTTTTCAATATTTGGAATGGTAACTCTTGGAATAGAATCTACAATTTTCACCTCTTGCTCATCAACTATAGAAGTGTTTTGATTGCAAGAGGTGAAAATTAAAAGTAATAGTATTAAAGTAGATAATTTCAAATCTTCTTAATTTGTAATAGTTCCAGCTGTACCGTAAAAACCGTTTCCATTAATATATGGTGCTTCAGACGTTATGTGATAATGGTAAATACCATTTGGGAAATCTGCAGTAGCAGCTGTATGCCCATGATAATCGTCTAAATCTGCGTTTGTAACAGTTGCACCGTTTTCTTCTGAACCATATACAGGAAAACCATCAGCCAATAATCCTAAAAAAGCATCAGAACCAAATGTTGTAGTTAAATACGTTGGATCTATATGATAATGGTATTGGTTTGTTCCTGTTGGATGACCTAACCATTGATCAAACGAATTAATTTCGCTTGTTAATTCTTGTTCATTTGGTCCTGCATATTGATTAAAAAACACAATACCGTTTCTTGCAATTCCCATTGCTCCTAATGAAGTTGCTTCATGATTAGAAGCCTCTGCTGGATATAAAGGAATAGTTAATGTTATATTTTGAGTTTCAATTTCATTAGGATTCTGGTTCCACTCTGGATTTGTACCATTATAGTCTTCATATAAAGCATTTGTAGTTGGCCAATATGGACTTGTATGGTTTGGTAAATCTTGTGTAGTAAATATTACATTATCACCACTAATTTGATATGACAAGCCTGTACCATCAAACTTTGATAGTATTGAAGTAATATCATAAGTCACAGCATTTGTACCATCATCGTTATCGTCTGTATCTGTATTATTCGATACATAGTCATCAGGTTGGTCGCAAGCTTCTAGGCTAATATCTGGATTTCCAAATCCATCTCCATCTGCATCTTGATACCATGTTGTTACTGTACAATCGTCTGAATCACTGTCGTCGCTAGAACAAGCTATAGAAATAGCTATTAGTGCAAAAAACGGTATGATCTTAAAAATATTTTTCATGAAATTAGTTTGTTATTATTTTTCGCATTTAATTTTATCTTTGAGCTCTTCCTCCTTGTGGTCTTTTACCATTACCATTTGCTCCTTTTTCTAATTCTTCTTTAGAAATAAAACCATCGCTATTAGTATCTATTTTAGAAAAGTCTTGTTTTAATGGTCCTTTTGCTTCTGTTTTAGATAATTTACCATCTTTATTAGCATCCATTTGCTTAATAAGCTCTGCTGTATTTGGTCTTTCTCCTTGACCATTTCCTTGTTGTTCACCTCTTGGAGGACCTTGTTGCTCTTGTTGTGATACTTCACCCATTACACAACGACTTATATAAGGAAACTCTTCTGTTACTAAATATATGTATTTTCCATCAATTGTAGTACCATTACATTCATCTAAATCTCCAGAACTATCAACATATTCATAATCCGACCCATAAGTTCCATCATGGTGTCCTCCAACAGAAATATCTATAGTTTTACGTGCTGTATACGTACAATCTTCTCCATCCCTATTACCATTTAGCAATTTATAACTTGGCTTATATTTTCCACTTTTAGAATAATACATTGGAAATCCATCGTGAGCAAAACCTATATGTACTAAATCTTCACCAGTATCAAATTTACTAATTATAGATGTTGGCGAACCGTGATAATGGTATGCACCTGTTGGCTGCACGTGTGCATGATTAAAATCTAAACCTAAATCTATTACATTTTGTATAGCCTCTACTCTATAATTTTCTCCTGTTTCGCATTCTACAACCTCTGCTGTTCCTGGTTCAAATTTAACACCATTTAAGGCCACTCCTGGTTCTCTCATCCATTGTGCATTTCCTGTATATTTAGGATTTAACGGAAAAGTATATGTTATATTTTGAGCAGAAATAGTATTAGGATTACCTTGATTTGGAAACGCTCCCGTTTCATGATTTGGCAAAGAATTTGTAATCATAATGCGTTCGTTACCTGAAATAGTAACTTCTGTTTTTGTACCATAACTTTCGTCTTTTAAACTGTAAGCTTCAAAATAGTTACTCACTTTATTTGAAACTTCATCATCATGGGTATGATACGCTTCTCCATCATGAGTATGTACGTTAGTATTTTTATGACTGTTACAACCAAAAAACGATACAGCTAACACAATTATTAAAAATTCTTTTTTCATTATTCTAAATCATTAAAAATTTATAAAAATCTAATCTCTTTTTCTTCGTTTAGGTTCTTCTTCCTTAGCATTCGCATAATAAGCTTCTAACTCTTCTAAATCAAGTTCGCTATCACCATTAGTATCTATTTCTGCAAAATTTTCAGAAAGTTCATGCTTTCTTTTTACTGCTATTTCTAACTCGTTTAACAAACCATCTCCGTTATCATCGACTTCTTTTATTAATTTTTCTGGAGATACTTTTTTAGGTTTTCTTTTAGATGATCTATTCTCTAAAGAGTCTTTTAATTCTTCTAAATCGATGAATGAATCATCGTTACTATCTATCTCGTCAAAATCTTCAGAAATTTTACCTCTTTTATCTTTTGAGGCTTCATCTTTATCGATAACCTCATCATTGTTAGTATCTAACTTAGAAAATATTTCTGAAGCATCCGGTTGCCCACCTCTTTGTCCACCGCCTTTTCCGCCTCTACCGCCACCACCTCCTGGAGGACCTTGTGCATATACGCCTATAGTTAATAGTAATGTAAAAATTGTTAGTGTTAATTTATTGTTCTTCATTTTAGTTCTTGTTTAATATTTAGATGTGTAATTTAAAAATAACTTGCGATAGAATATTATATTTTTTTAAATACCTAATTCTATATTTAATTTAGATGCTATAGCTTTTGTTTTATCTCTTAAACTTATACTATTTGCTAACTGTATTTCTGTTTGTATCAACCTATCGACTAAAGCATTTTGATATGCTCTACTATTTAAAAGGTCGACGTAATTAGATTGTGTCGAAAAAGAGTTTGCTGTTTTAAAGCCAATGTCACGATTGGAAACAATATCTAATAAAGAAACATGCAATTCTATTTCCGGTTTTAAACGGTTTGTAATAATGTTTTCAATTTTTGCTTCTTGACTATTAAAATTATCTAACTCGTTTGGGTAAGACGCTATTAAATGTTTTAATACAGCACTTTCTATAAATTCAAATTTATTTGTGCTGTTTATAGAGTTTATTGCTCCATCATGTAACTGCGTTAATTTATAGTTAAGTAAAACAATATCCTTTTTTAATTCCGTTGTTATCTCTTCTGGTTGTAAACCAACATTTCTTATTGTGTTACTAATGATTTTTACATTTTCTGAATATCTATATATTGAAGAATCCAGAATTTTTAAATTAGAGTCTAACTCTTCGTTTAAACTTTGATAGATTTTATGTTCTACAATTTTATTTTTTCTTATTTCATTTAGGCTATTAATCTTCCAGGCAATTAAAATACCGATAACAATTAAAACAATTTCACCAAAAGCATAAATTAAATAACTTTTAGTTTTACCTGAAGCTATTAAAGTTCTTCTAAGTTTTCTGAATATCTTCATTCTTTACATTACTTTAAAATGATAACAATTAACTTTTTTATAAAAAAAGACTCCATAATTTTTACATTACAGAGCCTTTTAACTACTAACCAACCAAAATTTTAATAAAAATTTAATTTAAATAATCACTTACAGCACTTGCTCTTGCTGAAACATGAGTATTAAGTTCGTTTACTGCATTTTGAAAATCTGAGCTATTATTTAAAAATGTATAACCTTCAATTTCCGAAATTGCGTATGGCTGTACTAATGATGCATAAGTAGAATAAGTAGACTGCATTGTGCTTACATTAAATGCTCCATCAACCACTTCCTGAACATAAGTATCGTATTGAGATTTATATACCGAATCTTGGTATAAATAACCAATTAAAGGCCAATCGCTCGCATTTAATCCTGTAAAATCTAATGGTAAAGCACCTTCCATATTTCCTGTTTCAAGCGCCTCGTTATTATCCCAAGGAATCCAAGTTAATTTACTAGTATCTGGATTATTATATAAGAAGTAATTATGAGTCATTCTACCATAAGTATCCCAATTTTGAATAACTGTATTCACCGCTAAATATTTTAAAAACACATCTGTATCTAAAACAGCATCAAGATTTGTTCTCCAAGCTACAGGATCTGTAGTTCTTGTATCGTCGTGTAAAATTGATAATAAACTTTCTACATCAGAAAAATCACCTTCATCTTCATTTGTTTTCTTTACATATTCAGATTCATTATAAGTACCAGCAGCAAAACTTGCTGCATCTCCATCTGGTTTGTATAAATTACCGTCATCGTCCGAGAATTGTTCATCTAAAACAGTATCATCCACTTCTTCAACTAAAGTATATAACCCAAAATACTCTGGTCCGTTTCCATGATCTACATAAACAGTATAAAATGCAGCGTGAGAAGACACTAAACCTGCGTTTCTAAACACATCTGTCGCTACCTTTTCGCGAAGCATAGAATTGTCATTAAAATTATTTTTAAGACTTAATTTTTTAAAGCCATAAAAACGTTGGTTATCAATTTGCGGATAATCATCTTCAAACTCATCGAAATCTAATTTAAAAGACAGTTTTAAAATACCACTTTCCCAACTTGTTTTTAAGCTTGAGTTTCCTTTAAAACGTACACCAACTCTATACCACTCTTTCCCATTATAAAACACTTCTCCAGGAACAAAAATTGGATCTTCTTCGTCTAATACTGTTTCCACAGGACCTCCTCCTCCTCCTGGACCTCCTGATACCGAACCAAAATCACCGTAAAGATTAGTCATATCGTCCAACATACTTTGCCAACGTGTTTCTGTTATTACAATGTCAAGTCTTTTAACAGCATTGTCTTCAAAAACTTCGTCAAAATTAGGGTCTGCATCTTTACTATGTGTTTCTGTTGTCCAATCTGTTGCTACAAAATCGCTATCGTCTGCTTCTTCTGCCGCTTCCTCTTCTGCAACTACATCTGCAATATCTTCATCGTTAGCACAGGCGTTAAATGTTAATATAGTGGCTCCAAATGTTACTGCTACTATAAATAGGTTTAGGTTTCTTTTTAATCTTTTCATTCTGTTTATTTTTGGTTTACTTAACTGCTAATTAGTATTTTTTACTTTCTTTCTTTTCTTTTTGGCTTTGGTGCTTTTTTAAATTCTTTTTCAGAAATAAAACCATCTTCATCTGTATCTATTTTAGAGAAATCTTCTTTTAACGGACCTTTAAGCTCAGACTTTGCAAGCTTTCCATCTTCATTTTTATCCATTTCTTTTAATAACTCGCTAAATGTAGGAGGTGTTTTCTCTTTTCTGTTTTCCGATTGACCGAAAGAATTATTAGCGACTAATACTGTTAGTCCAAAAACCAATATTGCTGTTTTAAATGTGCTGCTTTTCATAATCTAAATTTTATTTGTTATGTACTTTTAGATGCTAGCCAAGTAAATAACTTGTGCGTTGTTTTGTTAAATAAAACACAAAAAAAAGACTCTTAAAATGTAGAGTCTTTTTAAAAAATAAATAAAAGTCTTTTTACTAAAAAACACATAACATTCTGATTAAAAATAAATTGCACCCAAACAACACCAAGACATATTCGCTTTTTAAAAATGGGATTGTTATTTTGTTTTTTTTAATTTTAGAATTCAATTACATATTTTTTTACTAATTATAAACACTGGAATCAAGACTAAAAACCACAAATAATTCTTATTAAAACTATTTGCTTCTGAAACAATTTTATTTTCTTTAAATTTTACAGATGTTTCATAATCATTATTTTTACTTAAAATAACCTTGCTTGTTTTTCCGTTTAATAAAATAGAAAAAACAGTTTGATGATGATCGTTTTCTTTAAAAGCTTCTATTTTAACATCTAAAGTATTTAGCTTTTTTGGTAATGCATTAGTAATAAACTTTATGTCCGTTTGATGATTTCCTAATTTTAAACCACCTTCTAAAAGCTCAATTTTATTTCCATTAATATTTAAATAAAATTTTTCTTTTAAATACCTAACAGCTAATTTTTTATATTCTATACTTGTTAGTGTTTCAATTTTCCTAGCTGAGTAATGCTTCTTCAATGCTTCTTGCAAACCTGCTTGACTTAAACTAATATTTAATATACCTATACCTTCTTTAACTTCTAAATAATACATTGCTGATAAAGGATTATGAGCATGTGCCGTTTTAAAAGAAAGGGCTAATATTACACAAAAGAGGAATAGTTTTCTCATAATATTATTGAAACATAAAGTTATCGTTAGCAGCTACTCCTTTTAAACATTTTGGTACATTTGGTGCATCTGTATTACTTGCAACATAATGGTAAACACCATTTGGGAATTCTGTAGTAACGTCTGTAATACCGCCACAATCATCTAAATTTGAAGGTTCAACTTCATATGCATAAATTGGAAAGCCATCTTTTGCAAAGCCTATTAATTTTGTTCCAGAAACTTGATCTATCAATGTACAAGAAACATCATTTATTCCATTTGAATCTAATACTTGATTCATAGTTTCTGCTACAAAATGCCAATGATAATAACCTGCAGGATCATGGTGACCACCACAAGGATCTAATGAAGGTATATTTCCTCCAGCACTTCCAGGCATTCCTGGACCATCTACTACAGAAGGAGGATCTCCATTAATTGGAACTCCATCTGTTGAAACACCTATTAACTCAACAGTATCAATATTATTATTTGAAGATGCTAATTTTGGTACTGCTGGAATTAAAAAAGTAAGTAACAAGTTGTTGTCTGGAGCTGCTTCTAAACAATATGCGAAATCTGGATTTGTCTGACCTGAATTGAAATCGTCTATATGAATATCTCCATTATCATCTACAATATCATAACCGTCAGCTTCCATAGCATTAAACAAATCTGCTTTCATTACTTGAAAACCTGGATTTGTTGTTCCATCATAAATACCTAATCCACCAATTTCATCAATTGTTTCAGGACAATATGGTCCATTTTCAACTGGATTACTAGAAAAAACCAATTTGTAACAATCTCCTGTTGTACCATCTTCTAAAACACAATCTACTTTAGTATAAGAAACTAATGATGTAGAATTGAAGAAAGATTCTTGAATTAATTCTACACTTTCCTCTTCTTCACTATCTGAAGTAGAACTTCCGTCATCATCACTACTGCACGATATGTATGTAAATAGAATAAATATAAAACCAACTAAGACTGAACTTCTATTAATTATTACACTTTTTTTCATTTTTGTTGTTTTTGTTATTTTAATAATTAATTTTTAATTGATTTCATCTTTAATAATTTAGTCAATAACCCAATAATTATAAGACCTAATAATATGTAGAACATGTTTAATGAGAAAAAACTTGCTTGGTTTTTAGTTTTAATTACAAACTTATTCTCGTCTACTATTAAATTTAAAGTATGATTGTTTTTATCGTTTAAAACAAAATGTTCTTTATTAAAACCTTCTTTTAAAAGTACTAAAGCACTTTGGTTTTTATGAATATCTTTAAATGCGCTATTTTTTACAAAAACAGTATTTATTTCTGAAGGAACACCAAACACCTCAAAAACTACTTTTGCTTCGTGACCTAATTTTACAAAACCTTTACCTAAAGTAATCTCATGATTTTGGTTAAACTTAATTTCTAGATTATTTTTAATATGCTCAATCACCATTTTTTGAAACTCCTCAGGTGTTTTATAAGGAGTTTCAGAAAAATGAGTATTAATTTCTTGTTGAAAAGCAGTTAAAGATGCACTTATTTGTAAAACCCAAACATTATTCTCTTTTTCCACCAACATTGTTGTAGAAACATTTGGTTGATGCGCTTTCATAGCAACCGAAGTGAATAGAAATAAAGTAAGTATGATTATCTTTTTCATCTGTTTAGATTTTTAGTTTACATATGCTCCATAAATGCAGTCAATAAAATTGTTGTTTCCTGGAGCATCCACATGATAGTGATATCCTCTGGTATCATCTGAATGCCCTCTACAATCATCTAAATCTGTTGGCTCATCTCCATTTGCGTCTAATTGTGCATATAAACCATGACCATCTATTGCATAACCAATCATTGCTGCATGATCATCATCTTGAGTAATTTGAGTAGAAACTCCAGTTGCTGCATGATAATGATAACCTGCGTTTAAATTAATATGTCCTCCAGCATCATCAAAAGGCGCTAATGTATAGGCTCCTAAAATAGCGTCTGTTGGTGCAGGTGCATCAAATACAACACCATTGAAAGCAAGTCCTCTTTGTGATGGGCCTGTACTTTGTCCTGGAGGTCCACCAGCACCTCCAAAAGATATTGGTGTTGTTTGTTTTACTGGTGTAATTGGTATTAAGTACGTTTGTGTTAAATCTGCAACATAAGATGGTAAACATTCTACACAAAAATTCTCATACTCTGCTCCAACATTTGGATTTGCAGCATTAGCGCAATCGTCTTCTGTTTCTGTAGTATAAATATCTCCATTACCGTCATACATTAACCAAGTGGAATCATTATAAAATGTTGCCATATTTTCAATAAATGCTCCATCTACGTCATAAACCTGACCATTCTCTAGCCAAATACCACCTGCTGACGCATCATCTGAAATATTTTCTGGACACCAAGGACCCATTTCATGATCTGTAGGTGTGCTTGTTGCTATTATTTGATAACAATCTGTATCTGTTCCATCAGATAATGTGCATGGAACTACAGTTATAGTAACTGCTGATGTATTAGTTAAGAATAAAGATGAATCTACATCTATAACAGTTTCAACCGTAGTATCTGCTTCTGTTGTTGCATTATCATCATCACTACTACTACAAGCAACAAAACTAATAGCAATAATTGCAAGTGCTATTGTTAATACTTTATTTAAAAATTTGAAATTCATAATTATATATTTTTTATTTAATTATTTAGATGTGTTAATTGTATAATACTTGTGTAATTCTTTAAAAAAAAGTTAAAATGAAAATTGGCAACGGGTTACAGTAATCAACCATTTTTTTTTACTTACTTCCTTTACCTTGTAGTTTTGGTACTTTTTTAAATTCATTCTCAGAAATAAAACCATCTTCATTTGTATCTACTTTGTCAAAATCATTTTTGAAAGTTTTTCATCTGTATCTGCATCCATTTCTTTAATTAACTCACTAAATGTTGGTGATTTTCTTCTTGTATGCTTTGTGATTGCACAAAAGAACTCGTAGTCATTAATAATGTTAATCCAAAAACTAATTTTACTGTTATTAAAGTGTTACTTTTTATATCTAAAATTTTTATTTTTTATATGCTACCTAAGTAAATAACTTGTGCGGTGTTTTGTTAAATAAAACACACAAAAAAAGACCTTTATATAAAATAAAGGTCTTTTAAAATCTTACTGTAAACAATAGCTATTCTGGTCTGTTTGGTCTATCTCCTCTTGGGCCATCTGCTCCAGGTCCATCTGGTCTACGTGCTTTTTTTATAATATTACTAAAACGTTGTTTTTGCTCTGCATTACATAAATTATAAATACCTCTAAGTCTATTAAAAATAGCTTTTTCCTTTAGTATTTCTTTTTCCGAAATTAATCTTATTAAGCTATCTATTTCATCTTGGTTAACTTCTGAAGCTGAAATTTTTTGAAACAATTCATCTTTATAAACCTTAACATTATCACCAATATTTTTCATACTGTTGTGATGACTTTTTTCTACACTTCTAAATTGTTTTAATTGTGTCTCATTTAGCCCTAATGCTTTTACAATAAACTCACCATTTTCTTTTGGCCCTTTATGCTCCGGTCTTCCTAAATAATTATATAAGAAAAAACCATTCATTATTATTAATACTATAACTAGTATATATAAAACGCTATTTTTTTTCATTGTCTCTTTTATTGCTTTTTATGGTTGCACATATTCTTTTTATGCAACAATATTCTTATTATAATCGTCTAATTAATTAAACAGAGAAGACTCTCTATCTGCTGTAATTCCATAATCTGAAGCAAAACTTGTAATCGACGCTTCATATTTAGAACTCTTTATTTGTTTTACAGCATAAACATTAACAAAAACAACACAAGTTAAAGTTACTAATTGCAATTGCGGTGTAAACCAACTCCAAATAGATACAGATGCCTTTTTTTCTTTTTCAGCAAATAAACGTTGCATCGTTTTATCCTTAAAAAAAGGAGGCGTTTTTACAGCTTCTACTGTATTAAATACTTCCAAAGTCTTTTTAACGTTATCTTGTATATTCATATTTGTATTCATTACTATATTTCTTTAGATGCAGGTTTTCTAAAAAACTTGCGCTAATTACTGTTTTTATAAAAATTTTCTAATAATTTTTGCAAGCTTTTTTTAGACCTAAACATTAAAGATTCTATAGAGGATAAACTCTTGTTTGTAATCTCACTTATCTCTTTATAACTCTTACCATCTATTTTATGAAGTGTAAAGACAACACGTTGTGCTTCTGGTAATTGGTTAATAGCATAAAATAAAGTTTCGCTTGTTTCCTTATTTTCTAGAACAACTCCAGGATGATTCATCTCTGTAAAGTATGCCGTCTTGTCCATAGGTATGGCATTTCCTGTTATAGTCTGTAAAAAAGCAAAACGTTTTTTCGTGTTTTTCTTCCTTATAAACTCTAAACACTTATTTGTTGTAATTCTATAAATCCAAGTAGATAGTTTAGAATCACCTTTAAACTTATGTATAGAATTAAACACTTCTACAAAAACTTCTTGCGCAATATCCTCGGCATCTTCAGTATTAGGCACAAAAGAAATACAAGTTGCAAATACCTTTTGCTGAAAATCATCCAAAAGAGTACTATAAGCGAGCTGGCTTTTATTTATTAATTGTTTTATGAATTCGGTTTCAGTCAAAAAATAGAATTAGAAAATTATATTAATAGTATTTAGATGCAATAGAAATTAAAAACTTGCGCAAAAATATATTTTTTTTGAAAAGATAACACTTTAGTTAAACTCTTCAACTATTAAACTTTTAACGTACCTTTGCATGCTGAATTAAACATCAAAATAACTTGATTTTTAATTGGATTAAATATTGAAAATGAGATTACACAGAAATTTATGTTTTGCTACAGTTGATGGATTATTATTAATCTTTAACGAAGGCAACTATGCAGATAAAGTAGTACAACAACTTCTTAAACGAGATAAACGTTGGGGAAGTAGAGATCGTGGGTTTGTTGCCGAAACAACCTATGATATTGTACGTTGGAAACGTCTATACGCTGAAATTGCAGGCGTAAAAGAACCTTTTTCGCGAGATGACATTTGGCGTTTGTTTGCCGTTTGGGCAACATTAAAAGGAATAAAATTACCAGATTGGACTTATTTTGAAGGTACACCAACAAGAAAAATTAAAGGTCGTTTTGATGAGTTATCTAAAATTAGAAAAATAAAAGAGTCTTTTCCAGATTGGATGGACGAATTAATTGTGTCTGAATTAGGCGAAAAAGTATGGAACAAAGAAGCAACTGCTCTTAACCAACAAGCCGATGTTATTTTAAGAGTTAACACACTTAAAACTACAAAAGAGCAATTAAAAACAGCTTTATTTGATTTAGATGTTGAAACTGAAGAATTAAAAGGACATCCAAGTGCTTTAAAACTTGCTGAGCGCGGAAACGTATTTACTACAGAAGCTTTTAAAAACGGATGGTTTGAAGTGCAAGATGCATCTTCTCAATTAGTTGCAGAATTTCTTGACGTAAAAGGTGGAATGAAAGTTGTGGATACTTGCGCAGGTGCAGGTGGAAAAACATTACATATTGCTGCCTTAATGGAAAACAAAGGTCAGATAATTGCAATGGATATTTATGAGAATAAATTAAAAGAATTAAAACGTCGTGCAAAACGTGCTGGAGCTCACAACATAGAAATGCGAGTGATAGATTCTACCAAACCAATTAAAAAATTATACGATAAAGCAGATCGCGTTTTAATAGATGCACCTTGTTCTGGATTAGGCGTTTTACGTAGAAATCCTGATGCAAAATGGAAAATGCAGCCAGAATTTATTGAGAAAATTAAGAAAACACAACAAGAGATTTTAAACTCGTATTCTAGAATGGTTAAACCTGGAGGAAAGTTAGTTTATGCTACTTGCTCTATTCTACCTTCGGAAAACAACGAACAAGTTGAAAAGTTTTTAGCTTCGGATAATGGGAAAGATTTCACCTTTGTTAAAGACAAAGTAATTCTATCTCACGAATCTGGTTTCGACGGATTCTATATGGCGCTTTTAGAAAAGAAGTCTTAAAATTAAAAATTAGTTATCATGAAACACTTTTACCTTACAATAGCTTTTTTACTAACAACATTTGTTGCAATAGCGCAGATTCCTGCTGATTATTACGACAGTGCAAATGGCTTAATAGGTTTTACCTTAAAAACAGAATTAAGAGATATTACAGCCAATGGTCATACTGCTAGAACTTACGATCAATTATACGATGGCTCTGGAGTAAGTGGCTCGCAAGGCTATGTTGATACACATTCCGATGTTAATGTTTCTTCTGGAAACGTATACGAAAACGACGGAACAGTTTTAGATATGTATTCTGAAAACCCATTAGGTACAGATCCATACAACTTTACGCATAATGTAGACGAAGGCGGAAATCAAAATGCTGAAGGAGATTGCTATAATAGAGAGCACATAGTTCCTCAATCCTCTTTTAACAGCGCCTTTCCAATGCAAAGTGATATACATCATGTAATACCAACAGACTGTAGAGTTAATAATTTTAGAAGTAGTTATCCTTTTGCTAATGTTGCCAATGCAACATGGACTTCTTTAAATGGGTCTAAAAGAGGACCTAGTTCTGCAGCAGGATACAGTGGTGTTGTTTTTGAACCTATAGATGAGTTTAAAGGAGATATTGCTAGAGCTTTATTATACTTTGCTACACGTTACGAAAACACCATAAATGGTTACACAAGTTTCGATATGTTTAATGGTAGTAACGATCAAGTATTTTTTCCTTGGGCAATCGATACATTATTAGACTGGCATAATAACGTCGATCCTGTAGACCAAAGAGAAAGAGATAGAAACAATGCTGCATTTAATTTTCAAGGTAATGCAAATCCATTTGTAGATCATCCAGAATATGCAGATTTAATTTGGAATCCAAATCCAGATACGCAAGATCCTACAACACCAACAAATTTAGTAGCTTCTAATCCAACTGCTAGTACTGTAGATTTAGCTTGGACAGCCTCAACAGACAATACTGCAGTAACAAACTATGATATATATGTTGATGGTGCTTTTTATGTAACAACAAGCTCTAATGCAACTACATTTACGGTTACTGGCTTGAGCTCTGAAACAACTTATACTTTTACCGTTTTAGCAAATGATGCTGCAGGTAACACCTCTAGCTTAAGTGCTTCAGCTACTGCTACAACACTTGCAGGAGGATCAACTGGATCAGACTGTGCAAATGAAGATTTCGAAAACATTCCTGCTAATGTTGGATCGTATGGCATAAGAACTTGGACAGGAGTAGATGGTATTGCAAATGGTTGGACAGCAACGGATGCAAGAACAGACCAAGCATTAAATACAAGATCAATCTGTATTAGAAATGGAACTTTAACATCTCCTTCTCTTAGTAACGGTATTGGAAACTTAACAGTAACTACACAATTAGCTTTTGGAGGTTCTGCAGGAACTTTTGATGTTAAAGTAAATGGAACTTCGGTAGGTTCTATTCCTTATACTGGCGATAATACAACTAGTACAACTACTACTATTTCTAATATAAACATAATAGGAAACGTAACAATAGTTTTAGAGAACCAGTCATCTTCCAATAGAGTTAGAATTGATGATTTATCATGGACCTGCTATTCTTCTTTAAGTGTTAAAGAATTTTCATTAAATGCAATTAAAATATATCCAAATCCTGTTAAAGGAAACCTTTTAAATATTGAAGTAAAAGAAAACACTCGTTTTGAAATCTACTCTATATTAGGAAAGAAAATTTTAGAAGGAAACGTTACTCCTACTAACAAAAAAGTAAGTGTATCGAGATTAAATAAAGGTGTTTATATACTAAAATTAGAAACTCCTAACGGAAGCATTTCAAAGAAATTAGTTAAAGGATAATTTTTAATAAATTATATAAAAAAAGCGATTCTAAACGAATCGCTTTTTTTTTGGTTAATAACCACGTGAATAACTATAAAATTAAGTCACTTTTTTAGTTAAAAAATCTAACTAAAAAACCTAAATTTGTGTTTTTAAAAACAACTCAAACAACTATAAAATGATTCATTTCTTCGGAAACCAAAACAGTAAACTATATGCTGTTCAAGCAACAAAAGAATTATCAACTACAACCATCTCAAAATTGACATGGTTATTTGGCGACCAACCAAAAATAAATGCAGCGTCTATAGACGCTTTTTTTATTGGACCACGTGCAGCCATGATAACACCTTGGAGTACCAATGCTGTAGAAATCACCCAGAATATGGGAATAGAAGGCATTATTAGAATTGAAGAATTTGAAAGCTGTAAGCAGGATTTCAAGGATTTCGATCCTATGATTTCTGAAAAATACAACAGCATAAACCAAGAGTCTTTTAAAATAGACATTAAGCCTGAAGCTATTCTTAATATCGAGGATATTTCAGCTTATAACAAACAAGAAGGTTTAGCTTTAAACGATGAAGAAATTGAATACCTAGAAGGTGTTTCAAAAAAAATAGGACGACCATTAACAGATTCTGAAGTCTTTGGGTTCTCTCAAGTTAATTCTGAACATTGTCGTCATAAAATATTTAATGGTACTTTTATTATTGATGGAGAAGAAAAACCAACATCACTTTTTAAATTAATAAAAGAAACTGCAAAACAACATCCTAACGATATTGTTTCGGCTTATAAAGATAATGTGGCTTTTATTAAAGGTCCAAAAGTGGAACAATTTGCTCCTAAAACAGCAGATAAGCCAGATTATTATACAACATCAGATTACGAATCTGTAATTTCAATAAAAGCAGAAACACACAATTTTCCAACAACAGTAGAGCCATTTAATGGAGCTGCAACTGGAGCTGGAGGAGAAATTAGAGATAGACTTGCAGGTGGAAAAGGTTCTTTACCACTAGCAGGAACTGCTGTTTACATGACATCTTATTCTCGTTTAGAAAAAAATAGACCTTGGGAGCAAAAAATGGAAGCTAGAGATTGGTTATACCAAACTCCTGTAGATATTTTAATAAAGGCTAGTAATGGTGCATCAGACTTTGGAAACAAATTTGGACAACCATTAATTTGTGGATCGGTATTAACTTTCGAACACGAACAAGATGCTAGAAAAATTGGTTTCGATAAAGTAATTATGCAGGCTGGTGGTATTGGTTATGGAAAAGCAGAACAAGCCTTAAAAGACACTCCAAAAACTGGTGATAAAATTGTAATTCTTGGTGGTGAAAACTACAGAATTGGAATGGGTGGAGCAGCTGTTTCTAGTGCAGATACTGGAGCTTTTAGTTCTGGAATTGAACTAAACGCTGTGCAACGTTCTAATCCTGAAATGCAAAAACGTGCTGCTAATGCAGTTCGTGGTAT
This sequence comes from uncultured Lacinutrix sp., assembly GCF_947500605.1. Taxonomy (GTDB): domain Bacteria; phylum Bacteroidota; class Bacteroidia; order Flavobacteriales; family Flavobacteriaceae; genus Lacinutrix. The sequence continues at coordinate 61,721 of NZ_CANMSJ010000006.1, forward strand.
GGTAGAAAGTGAAGAAAACTTTATTGTTTCTATCCACGATCATGGAGCTGGAGGACACTTAAATTGTTTAAGTGAATTAGTAGAAGATACTGGTGGAAAGATAGATTTAGATAAACTACCTGTTGGAGATCCTACATTATCTGCAAAAGAAATAATTGGTAACGAATCTCAAGAACGTATGGGATTAGTAATTGCCGAAGAACATTTAGATACTTTAAATAAAATTGCAGAACGTGAGCGCTCTCCAATATATACTGTTGGTGAAGTTACAGGAAACCATCGTTTTACTTTCGAATCTAAAACCAAAGGTGATAAACCAATGGATTTAGCTTTAGAAGATATGTTTGGTAGTTCTCCTAAAACAATAATGAATGATGTTACTGTAGATAGAAACTACGGTGGAATCTCGTACAATACAGATAACTTTTACAATTATCTAGACCAAGTATTACAGTTAGAAGCTGTTGCTTGTAAAGATTGGTTAACAAACAAAGTAGACCGTTGTGTTGGTGGAAAAGTAGCAAAACAACAATGTGTTGGACCATTACAAATACCATTAAATAATGTTGGAGTTATGGCTCTAGATTATAAGGGAAAAGAAGGTATTGCAACATCAATTGGCCACTCTCCTATTTCAGGACTAATAAATCCTGTCGCAGGAAGTAGAAACAGTATTACAGAGGCTTTAACAAATATTATCTGGGCTCCTTTAAAAGATGGATTACAAAGTGTATCCCTATCTGCAAATTGGATGTGGCCTTGTAAAAATGAAGGTGAAGATGCACGTTTATACGAAGCCGTAAAAGCAATTTCAGAATATGCTATAGATTTAGGTATTAATGTGCCAACTGGAAAAGATTCTCTTTCTATGAAGCAGAAATATCCTAACGAAGAGGTAATCTCTCCTGGAACAGTAATTATTTCGGCTGCTGGTAATTGTAATGAAATATCTAAAGTTGTTGAGCCTGTTTTAAAACAAGGTAAAGGAGATATTTATTATATTAATATTTCTCAAGATTCTTTTGAATTAGGTGGAAGTTCGTTTGCGCAAATCAATAATAAAATAGGGAATACTACTCCTAATGTTAAAAATGCAGATTACGTAAAAACGGTATTTAATACCATTCAGAAATTAATAAAAGAAGAACAGATTGTCGCAGGACACGATGTTGCTTCAGGTGGTTTAATTACTACTCTTTTAGAATTATGTTTTGCTGATAATAATTTGGGTGCAGAATTAGACATTACAGCTATCAACGAAAAAGATGCTTTTAAAGTCTTATTTGCTGAAAACGCAGGTATTGTTTTCCAATCTAAAGATGCTTCAATAGAAAAAGTATTAGCAGATGCTAACATCGATTTTTTCAACATTGGAAAAGTCACAAAAAGTGATACTTTAAGCATCATTAATAATACTGAAGTTTTTACCATGACCGTATCACGTTTACGTGACGTTTGGTATAAAACCTCTTTCTTATTAGACCAAAAGCAAACTGCTAATAATTTAGCAGAAGCACGCTATAATAATTATAAAAATCAGCCATTAAAATATACTTTCCCTAAGCATTTTACAGGAAAGTTACCTGCTATAGGAAATACAAGACCAAAAGCAGCGATTCTACGCGAAAAAGGTTCAAACTCTGAACGTGAAATGGCAAATGCTATGTACTTAGCTGGTTTTGATGTAAAAGATGTACACATGACCGATTTAATTTCTGGTCGTGAAACACTTGAAGATATTCAGTTTTTAGGAGCTGTTGGAGGATTCTCTAATTCAGATGTTTTAGGTTCTGCAAAAGGTTGGGCTGGAGCTATAAAATACAACGAAAAAGCGAATAAAGTAATTAACGATTTCTTTAATCGTGAAGACACTTTATCTGTTGGTATTTGTAACGGTTGCCAATTATTTATGGAACTTGACCTTATTAATCCTGAGCACGATGTACATGGAAAAATGATTCATAACGAATCTAAAAAACATGAAAGTTCGTTTACATCAGTAGCTATTCAGAAAAACAATTCAGTAATGCTATCTACTTTAGAAGGTACTACTTTAGGTGTTTGGATTTCTCATGGTGAAGGTAAATTTAACTTACCAAAAGAAGAAAACGAATATAATATTGTTGCTAAATATGGTTATGAAGGTTACCCGAATAATCCAAATGGATCAGACTTTAACACAGCAATGCTTTGTGATACAACCGGAAGACACCTAGTAACAATGCCACATATTGAGCGCTCTACTTTTCAATGGAACTGGGCAAATTATCCACAAGACAGAAAAGATGAAGTATCTCCTTGGTTAGAAGCTTTTGTGAATGCAAAACAATGGATTCTATCTCAAAATAAATAACACTAGCAAACTTATATTTCTATTAAAAACGGTTTAAGAACCTATTCTTAAACCGTTTTTTTATGCTTTTTTGTTATATTAAAGGAAAATTATATCTTTCTACTTCCTCTTAATTCTAGAATATTTTATTTGTTAACTACAAATGTAATAACACTTTAATACTCATAATATATATCCTAAGTTACAATAATAAAGGACTGTTTAATGATAGATGGAAAATCCTAAACGTTAAAACGCAATTCCAAGATGCATATTAGTAAGAAATCTCATATTTTTGTGTGGCTACCTAATTGATAAACCACAACCAAAAAATATGATTTATAGTGCATGTGAAAGCAACAATTCATCAAATTTAATTGAAAAAATTTTTGAATTTAAAATCCCAAAATCTAATCTCCCTTTTAAAAGTAAAATATTACCTCATGGAAATCATTCTATGACATTTACTTATAAAGGTTTACATAAAATAACAGTAGGAGAAACATTATTTACTGCTAAAGACCTTATTGTTACTGGCCAAACCAAAAAATCATACTTATTAAATATCGATGAGGAAACAGAATGTGTTGGTATTATATTTCATCCATCCGCACTTTATAAACTCTCAAAACTAGATGTTTCAACAATAAATAACAAGCATTTACCTTTAAGTGAGTTTTCTAAACCACTTTACAATATATTAATGCCATTTTTTAATAAAATGCTTAGTGGAGAAGATGCTCTTAAAGCTTTGGAAGAATTACTTAAAAAACAACCGCTACATATTAATAACCATACAGAAAATATAGATCTAGCGTTAGATATAATTAATAAAAGAGGAGGTCAAATTTCAATAAGCGATCTTTTAGAACAAATTCCTGTTTCTCAGAAAACACTAGAAACTAAGTTTAAACAAATCGTAGGTTTAACTCCAAAAAGATACGCCAGATTATTTCGATTTACTTTATTAATGAAAAAATATAATGAGAACGAGCTTAAATTTAAAGACTTAGTTGAAATTTATAATTTTCACGACGGCTCACACTTTTCAAAAGAGTTTAAATATTTCATGAATCAATCTCCCAGGGCATATTTTGAAAATGAAAGTGAAATAATAAAAAATACTTAAATTAGTAGATATTACGATTTTTTACATCTATAATTAATTTAATCTTTTTATATTTACGACGGACTTTATGTTAAAATTTTATTTAAATAAATGAAAGTTAAGGGATTCATTTAAAAATAGTTAGTTATTAAATAAACTTAAACAAAACATAAATTCATGCTATCAATCAATTAGCAAAAGGGAGCTGTTTTTAACAGCTCCTTTTTTTGATGTTTGAAATAAAATTAAAAATCGTTACTTTGCAAGTCTTACGAACTCCCTATATAAAGCATGACAGAAATAACTCGCCTCTTCGATTTCCCATATTATCAACTAGAAAAATATAATCTAGATGCTTCTTTAGTTACTAAATACGATGGAAAATGGACACCAATGTCTACTCAAGAATATTTAGATAAAGCAAATGCAGTTAGCCGTGCTTTAATTAGAATGGGAATTCAAAAAGACGATAAGATTGCTGTTATCTCTTCTACTAATAGAACAGAATGGAATATTATGGATATTGGAGTGCTTCAAGTTGGAGCACAAAATGTACCTATCTATCCTACTATTTCTTCAGAAGATTACGAATATGTTTTAAACCATAGTGGTGCAATATATTGTTTTGTAAGTGATGAAGAGGTTTTAACTAAGGTAAATAAGATTAAAGCCAACACCCTTATTAAAGAAGTGTACTCTTTTAATCATATTGAAGGTTGTAAGCATTATTCTGAATTATTCGAACTAGGTAAAGACACAAGTAATCAAAACGAATTACAAGCGAGAAAAGATGCAGTATTACCTACAGACTTAGCAACAATTATATACACTTCTGGAACAACGGGAAAACCAAAAGGTGTAATGCTATCTCACAATAACATTACAAGTAATGCCTTAGATGCTTCGGACCGATTACCTTTTAGCACAGGTAAAGAAAATAGAGTTTTAAGCTTCTTACCTATTTGTCATGTATTCGAACGTGTACTTATTTATCTATATCAATATGCAGGTGTATCAATATACTTTGCTGAAGGAATTGATAAAATTGGTGAGAATGCAAAAGAGATTAAACCAAATTTAATGAGTGTTGTACCTAGACTTTTAGAAAAAGTCTACGATAAAATTATAGCTAAAGCTGAAGATTTATCTCCTGTAAAAAAGGCTTTATTCTTTTGGGCAGTAAAACTTGGAGAACAGTGGGAACCATACAGAGCAAATGGAGCTTGGTACGAATTTAAATTAAAAATTGCAAACAAGCTTATTTTTAGCAAATGGAGAGAAGCACTTGGTGGAGAACTAAATACAATGGTTTCTGGTTCTGCCGCTTTACAAGTTAGACTTTCTCGTATATTCTGTGCTGCAGGAATGCAAGTTATGCAAGGATATGGTTTAACTGAAACATCTCCTGTTATTTCTGTAGAAAGATATGCAGGCGAATATTTTAGATTAGGAACAGTAGGAAAACCTATAAAAAATGTAGAAGTAAAAATTGCCGAAGATGGAGAAATCTTAGTAAAAGGCCCAAATGTAATGATGGGCTATTACAAAGATCAAGAAAAAACAGATAGCGTAATGTCTGGCGATTATTTTCATACAGGTGACAAAGGAGAAGTAGATACAGATGGTTTCTTAAAAATTACAGGTCGTAAAAAAGAAATGTTTAAAACCTCTGGTGGTAAATATGTAATACCTACACTTCTTGAAAACGAGTTTAAACAATCACGCTTTATAGAGCAAATTATGGTTGTTGGTGAAGGCGAAAAAATGCCTGCAGCAATTATTCAACCTAATTTTGAGTTTATACAAGAGTGGATAGACAGAAAGCATAAAAACATTGGTAAATCTGGTGAAGACATTGCTAATTCTCAAGAAATAAAAGACCGTATACAATTAGAAATCGATACGTGTAACAAAAACTTTGGTAAATGGGAACAAATTAAACGTTTTGAGCTTACTCCAAATGTTTGGTCTATAGATGGAGGACACCTTACTCCTACCATGAAAATGAAGCGTAAAATAATAATTGAAATCTACCAAGATCTATACGATAAAATATACAGAGCATAACCCTATATAAAACCTTTCTTAAGTAAATTTTAATTTATTTTTTAAATTTACTATGCATGCATAACAAATTTTCACTATATTTGGATTCAGACTTAAACGAATTCACTTTTAATGAAAGACAAAACCATAGATTATTTACTTCGCACCACTTGGTTAGCAGTAAATAAAATGTATAACGAAGAAGCCGCCAAGTTCGATACAACTATGGCTACTGGTTTTACTCTATTAAGTATAGATCCTGAAAACGGAACACCTTCAACATCTCTTGGCCCAATTATGGGAATGGAAGCAACTAGCCTATCTCGCATTCTTAAAAAAATGGAAGAGTTTGGCTTAATCGAGCGCAAACCTAATCCAGAAGATGGTCGCGGTGTTTTAATTCATTTAACTGATTTTGGAAGAGAAAAAAGAGAATTCTCTCGTGATCGCGTTTTAACTTTTAACGATACTATAAAAAATCACGTATCCGAAGAAAAACTTAAAAACTTTCAAGAAGTTACAGAAACAATCATCGAATTGATTTCAAACAAAAAAATATACAATCAAAAAGAATATACACTAAAATAAAATGAGCAAACGTAGAATTAAAAAAGTTGCGATTATTGGTTCCGGAATCATGGGATCAGGTATCGCTTGTCACTTCGCCAATATTGGTGTAGATGTATTACTATTAGACATTGTTCCTAGAGAACTAAACGACAAAGAAAAAGCTAAAGGATTAACTTTAGAAGACAAAGTCGTAAGAAACAGATTAGTAAACGATGCCTTAACTGCATCTTTAAAATCTAAACCGTCACCTATTTACAGTCAAGCTTTTGCAAGTCGTATCACTACAGGAAACTTAGAAGATGATATTGCTAAAGTAGCAGATGTAGATTGGATTATGGAAGTTGTTGTTGAAAGACTTGATATCAAGCAACAAGTTTTTGAAAAACTAGAAAAATACAGAACTCCAGGAACCCTAATTACATCGAATACATCAGGAATTCCAATAAAATTCATGAATGAAGGTCGTAGTGAAGATTTCCAGAAGCATTTCTGTGGAACACACTTCTTTAACCCTGCACGTTACTTAAAATTATTTGAAATAATACCTGGACCAAACACAGATACATCTGTTCTTGATTTCTTAAATGAATATGGTGAAAAATTCTTAGGAAAAACATCTGTTGTTGCTAAAGATACGCCTGCTTTTATCGGAAACAGAGTTGGTATTTTCAGCATACAAAGTTTATTTCACGCCGTTAAAGATTTAGATTTAACTATCGAGGAAGTAGATAAATTATCAGGACCAGTAATTGGTCGTCCAAAATCGGCAACCTTCCGTACGGTTGATGTTGTTGGTTTAGATACTTTGGTTCACGTGGCAAACGGAATTAGAGAAAACTGTCCTAAAGACGAACGTTTAGAGTTATTTGAATTACCTGACTTCATCAATACTATGATGGAAAACAAATGGTTAGGAAGTAAAACTGGACAAGGTTTTTACAAAAAAACGGTGTCTGCTGAAGGGAAAAAAGAAATTTTATCTCTTGACTTAAACACACTAGAATACCGTGCTGCTAAACGTGCAAAATTTGCAACTTTAGAATTAACGAAAACGATTGATAAAGTTGTTGACCGTTTTAAAGTACTAGTAAAAGGAAAAGATAAAGCAGGTGAGTTTTACAGAAAAAGCTTCACTGCATTATTTGCTTACGTATCTAATCGTATTCCTGAAATTTCAGACGAGCTTTATAAGATTGATGATGCCATGAAAGCTGGTTTTGGTTGGGAACACGGACCGTTTCAAATTTGGGATGCTATTGGAGTAGAAAAAGGAATTGAATTAATGAAAGCGGAAGGTTTAGAACCTGCTGCTTGGGTTAACGATATGGTTGCTTCTGGTAACACATCTTTCTATTCTGTAAAAGAAGGAGCTTCTTTCTTTTATGATATTGCGTCTAAAAAACAAACTAAAATACCTGGTCAAGACAGTTTTATTATCCTTGATAATATTAGAAAAACAAACGAAGTGTTTAAAAACTCTGGTGTTGTTATCGAAGATATCGGAGACGGAATCCTTAACCTAGAATTCCAATCTAAAATGAACACTATTGGTGGAGACGTTTTAGCTGGATTAAATAAAGCTATTGATTTAGCAGAAAAAGATTTTGCTGGTTTAGTAGTTGGTAACCAAGCTGCAAACTTCTCTGTTGGTGCAAACATCGGAATGATTTTCATGATGGCTGCAGAGCAAGAATATGATGAGCTTAACATGGCTATCAAATATTTCCAAGATTCTATGATGCGTATGCGATATTCTTCTATCCCAACTATCTCTGCTCCTCACGGAATGGCTTTAGGTGGTGGATGTGAATTATCATTACACGCAGATAAAGTAGTTGCAGCAGCAGAAACTTACATGGGACTTGTAGAGTTTGGTGTTGGTGTTATTCCTGGTGGTGGTGGTTCTAAAGAAATGGCTTTAAGAGCGCAAGACCTTTTCCATAAAGGCGATGTACAATTAAACGTTTTACAAGAGCATTTCTTAACTATTGGTATGGCTAAAGTATCTACTTCTGCTTACGAAGCTTTTGACTTAAACTTATTGCAAAAAGGAAAAGATGTTGTGGTTGTAAACAAAGACCGTCAAATAGCAGTTGCAAAACAACACGCTATGCTAATGGCTAATTCAGGTTACACACAACCAGTAAAAAGAGATGACGTTTTAGTTCTAGGTAAACAAGCATTAGGAATGTTTATGGTAGGTACAGACTCTATGGAAGACTCTAACTACATTTCTGAACACGATATGAAAATCGCTAATAAATTAGCTTACGTAATGGCTGGTGGAGATTTATCTGAACCAACACGCGTAACAGAACAATATTTATTGGATTTAGAGCGTGAAGCTTTCTTAAGTTTATGTACAGAACGTAAAACTTTAGAGCGTATTCAGCACATGTTAACAAAAGGTAAACCTTTAAGAAACTAAGAAAAATGAAAACAGCATATATAGTAAAAGCATATAGAACCGCAGTTGGTAAAGCACCAAAAGGCGTGTTCCGTTTTAAAAGAACAGATGAATTGGCAGCCGAAACCATCAAGTATATGATGAAGGAATTGCCAGGTTTGGACCCAAAGCGTATTGACGATGTAATTGTTGGTAACGCAATGCCAGAAGGTTCTCAAGGATTAAATATGGCACGTTTAATCTCTTTAATGGGATTAGATATTGTGGATGTTCCTGGTGTAACTGTAAACCGTTTTTGCTCTTCCGGAGTAGAAACTATTGGTATGGCAACAGCAAAAATACAAGCTGGAATGGCAGATTGTATTATTGCTGGTGGAGCAGAAAGTATGAGTAGCGTACCAATGACTGGTTTTAAACCAGAATTGAATTACGATGCGATTGTAAAAGCAGGTCATGAAGATTATTATTGGGGAATGGGAAATACTGCAGAAGCTGTTGCAAAACAGTTTAAAGTATCTCGTGAAGACCAAGATGAATTTGCATTCAATTCGCATATGAAAGCCTTAAGAGCGCAAGCTGAAAATCGTTTTCAAGATCAAATAGTACCAATTGAAGTAGAACAAACTTATATTGATGCTAACGGAAAGAAAGCGATAAAATCTTACACAGTAACTAAAGATGAAGGACCTCGTGCAGGAACAAGCAAAGAAGCTTTAGCAAAACTTAGAGCAGTATTTGCTGCTGGAGGAAGTGTTACAGCTGGTAACTCGTCACAAATGAGTGATGGTGCTGCTTTTGTAATGGTTATGAGTGAAGACATGGTTAAAGAACTAGGTTTAGAGCCAATTGCAAGAATGGTAAACTATGCTGCTGCAGGTGTTGAGCCTCGTATTATGGGAATTGGACCAGTAAAAGCTATTCCAAAAGCACTAAAACAAGCAGGATTAAAACAAGACGATTTATCTTTAATTGAGTTAAATGAAGCTTTTGCTTCTCAATCTTTAGCGGTAATTAGAGAGTTAGGTCTTAACCCAGATATTATTAACGTAAATGGTGGTGCAATTGCATTGGGTCACCCATTAGGATGTACAGGTGCAAAATTATCTGTACAACTTTTTGACGAAATGCGTAAGCGTGACATGCAAGGCAAATATGGTGCAGTTACCATGTGTGTTGGAACAGGTCAAGGCGCTTGTGGAATATTCGAATTCCTTAATTAATACAATACATGATTTCTGTCCGGTCGAGCGCAGTCGAGACTTTTTAAATCGGATAGTAAAAAAAATAGTACTCGACTACGCTTGAACAGACAAACAATAATAAGTATAACAAGATTATAATATAGTTATGGCAACAGAAGAAAAAGATATATTAAGAGGAGGTCAATTCCTTGTAAAAGAAACAAATTGTGAAGACGTGTTTACTCCTGAAGATTTTTCAGAAGAACAATCAATGATGAAAGATTCTGTAATGGAATTTAATGATCGTGAGATCATTCCTCATAAAGCACGTTTTGAAGCTAAAGATTATGCATTAACTGAAGAAGTTATGCGTAAAGCTGGAGACATGGGCTTTTTAAGTGTCGCAGTACCTGAAGCTTTTGGTGGAATGGGAATGGGATTTGTTTCTACAGTATTAACTTGTGATTATATTTCTTCTGGAACTGGATCATTTAGTACCGCTTTTGGTGCTCATACAGGAATTGGTACTATGCCAATTACTTTATATGGTACAGAGGAGCAAAAACAAAAATACGTACCAAAATTAGCATCTGGAGAGTGGTTTGGAGCTTACTGTTTAACAGAGCCTGGAGCTGGATCTGATGCAAATTCTGGTAAAACAACTGCAGAGCTTTCTGCAGATGGAAAATCATACAAAATTAACGGTCAAAAAATGTGGATCTCAAATGCAGGTTTCTGTAGTGTGATGATCGTTTTTGCTCGTATTGAAGGTGATAAAAATATTACTGGATTTATAGTAGAATATAATGGAGACACTCCAAATGGGATTACTTTAGGTGAAGAAGAACATAAATTAGGTATTCGTGCCTCTTCTACGCGTCAAGTATTTTTTAACGACACTGTTGTTCCTGCTGAAAATATGTTAGCTGGTCGTGGTGAAGGTTTCAAAATTGCGATGAATGCACTTAACGTTGGTCGTATTAAATTAGCTGCTGCATGTTTAGATTCTCAAAGAAGAATTTTAACTACTGCTGTAAATTACGCTAAAGAGCGTAAGCAATTTAAAACACCTATTGCAGATTTTGGAGCAATTAAAGTAAAGTTAGCTGAAATGGCTGCAAGTACTTATGCTGGAGAATCTGCTACTTATAGAGCTGCTAAAAATATTGAAGACAGAATCGCAATGCGTGAAGCTGCCGGAAATACGCATCAAGAAGCAGAACTTAAAGGTGTTGAAGAATATGCAATTGAATGTTCTATCTTAAAAGTTGCTGTGTCTGAAGATGTACAAAATTGTGCAGATGAAGGTATCCAAATTTTTGGTGGAATGGGATTCTCTGAAGAAACGCCTATGGAGTCAGCTTGGAGAGATGCTAGAATTGCCCGTATATATGAAGGTACTAACGAAATTAACAGAATGTTAGCTGTTGGTATGTTAGTAAAAAAGGCAATGAAAGGTCATGTAGACTTATTAGGTCCTGCTTCTAAAGTACAAGAAGAATTAATGGGTATACCATCTTTTGACACGCCTGATTACTCTGAGTTATTTTCAGAAGAAAAAATCATGATAGCAAAACTTAAGAAAACATTCTTAATGGTTGCTGGTGGTGCTGTTCAAAAATATGGTCCTCAATTAGAAGATCATCAACAATTATTAATTGCAGCTGCAGATATCTTAATTGAAATCTACATGGCAGAATCTGCAATTTTAAGAACAGAGAAAAATGTTAAGCGTACTAGCGAAAAAGAGCAATCTGCTCAAATCGCAATGGCTAAATTATATTTATATCATGCTGTAGATATCGTTGAAGAAAAAGGAAAAGAAAGTATTATTTCTTTTGCTGAAGGAGACGAACAACGTATGATGTTAATGGGTCTTAAGCGTTTTACAAAATATGCTAACTATCCAGATATCGTAGATTTACGTATCGAGATTGCAGAAAAAGTAAAAGCAGAAGGAAAATACTGTTTTTAATAATTAAGTTTTAGTTAAATAGTTGAAAAGTCGTTTCTATATTAGAAACGGCTTTTTTTTATTCGAAGCAAAACCTAAGATTTAAATTAATAGTTAAAAACCACTTCAAATTGAAGTGGTTTTTTATTTTTCATTAATTTAGAAGAAATTTTAATAGTAATGAAAAACACTACCTACCTACTACTCTTCTTTTTCCTTTTTTCTTATATAACAATACAAGCCCAAGGCTTACTACAAGAAAAAAACAATTTCACTCACCAAGATACACTTAGAGGTAGTATTACTCCAGAGCGAGAATGGTGGGATTTAACGTATTATCATTTAGATATTAAAGTTAATCCTGAGAATAAAACAATAAAAGGTAAAAACACCATTAAGTATAAAGTATTAAAACCATATCAAGTTTTACAAATTGACTTGCAACCACCTTTACAATTAACCAAAGTAACTCAAAATGGAAAAGAATTAAATATTAAACACGATGGTAACGCCCATTTTATAACGCTTAAAGAGACTCAAAATATTGGAGAAACTAATAGTGTTATTGCTTACTACCAAGGCAAACCTAAAGAAGCAATTAGAGCTCCTTGGGATGGTGGAATCTCTTGGAAAAAGGATGCTAATGGAAATCACTTTATAGCTTCATCTTGTCAAGGACTTGGAGCAAGTGTTTGGTGGCCTAATAAAGATCATATGTACGATGAAGCAGATAGTATGGATATTAGCGTTACAATTCCTAAAGATTTAATGAATGTTTCTAATGGAAGACTTAAAAATATTGTTGAAAATAAAGACGAAACAATAACTACTAATTGGCATGTAACAAACCCAATTAACAACTACGGTGTAAATATTAATATTGGTAACTACGTTAATTTCTCTGAAGTTTTTAAGGGTGAAAAAGGCGATTTAGACCTAAATTATTATGTTCTAAAAGATAACCTTGAAAAAGCTAAAGAACATTTTAAAGATGCTCCTAAAATGATGAAAGCGTTCGAACATTGGTTTGGGCCTTATCCTTTTTACGAAGACAGTTTTAAGTTGGTTGAAGTGCCCTATTTAGGAATGGAGCACCAAAGCTCTGTAACCTATGGCAACAAATACATGCAAGGTTATTTAGGTCGTGATTTATCTGGTACTGGTTGGGGATTAAAATTCGATTTTATAATTATTCACGAAGCTGGACACGAGTGGTTTGCAAACAATATCACCAATATTGATATTGCAGATATGTGGATTCACGAAAGCTTTACAGCATATTCCGAAAGTTTATTTTTAGATTACTACTACGGTAAGCAAGCGTCTTCGGAGTATGTTATTGGTACAAGAAGAGGTATTCAAAACGATAGACCTTTAATTGGACATTATAATGTGAACAATGAAGGTTCTGCCGACATGTATTATAAGGGTGCAAATATGCTTCACACCTTACGTCAACTAGTTAAGGATGACGAAAAGTGGAGACAAATACTACGTACTTTAAATTCTAAATTTTATCATCAAACAGTAACTACCCAACAAATTGAAGATTGTTTAGCTGAGGAATCAGGTTTAGATTTAAAAGCATTTTTTAATCAGTATTTAAGAAGTATAAAAATTCCTATTTTAGAATATAACGTTGAAGGCAAAAAACTAAACTACAAATGGACAAATACAGTTGAAGGATTTAAAATGCCAATTCAAATTGAAATTAACGGAGTGTCGCAATGGATTTCTCCTTCTTCAGAAAATCAATCTTTAAAATTAAAGTCTAAAGATTCTAAAATAAAAGTAAACAGTAATTTTTATGTTACTGCAAAAGCCCTTTAAAAATGAACTTAGAAGAATACTATTTTAAATCTGACACCGAATGGCGAGAATGGCTGCACATCAATCACGATAGTAACGATGGCATCTACCTCATCTTTTACAAAGTAAACCACGAAAATGAAAGTATGCGTTGGGAAGAGGCTGTAAAAGTAGCCTTGTGTTATGGTTGGATAGATAGTACTGTAAAGAGTTTAGGCGATGGAAAACGCAGGCAATATTTTTGTAAACGTAACCCTAAAAGCGTTTGGAGTGCATTAAATAAAAGACATATTAAAGCCTTACTTGCCGAAGACTTAATGCATGAAAAAGGTTTAGAAATTATAGAAATTGGTAAAGAAAATGGAAGTTGGACGGCTTTAGACTCTGTTGAAAAAGGCATTATTCCAGAAGCATTACAATTGGCTTTTAATAAAAACCCAAAAGCTTTCGAAAACTATAACAATTTTGCGCCTTCTTACAGAAAACATTATTTGTATTGGTTAAACCAAGCCAAACGAGAAGCTACAAAAGAAAAGAGGATTACAGAAATTATTAAGTTTTGCGAGGCTAATATTAAGTCTAGAGATACGTGGTAGAATATAAGTACGGTTTTGTATCCGTATTTTGTCATTCAGAACGCAGCGAAGAATCTCTTTAACTATATTCTTTATTCTTTTGAGATTCTTCAGTCGTTCCTCCTTTTGAATGACAATTCATGGTGATTTATCGTATTATTCATTACGATATAAAGTATCCCTTTAAATAATATCTTTATATTTATAAGACGTTTAAGTTTTCTAAAAAAGACAGAAATGACTTAAATTTGAAAGGCTTTCACTTTTTTTCGACTGAATAAAAAAACCATCAAAATGAATATTCAAAAAATAAATTTCACTAATGCTGAAGGTCAACAATTAGTTGGCAGATTAGAGCTTCCTATAAATCAACATCCTCATAATTTTGCCATATTCGCGCATTGTTTCACATGTAATAAAAATTTATCTGCAGTAAAAAATATTACTCGCGAACTTACATCTAATGGTTTTGGTGTATTACGTTTCGATTTTACAGGTTTAGGAGAAAGTGAAGGTGATTTTGAAAACACCAATTTCTCAGGGAATGTTGATGATTTAATTAGTGCTTCAAATTATTTAAAAGAAAATTATACTGCTCCTACTCTATTAATTGGACACTCTTTAGGTGGCGCTGCTGTTATTTTTGCAGCCTCTAATATCGATTCTGTAAAAGCTGTAGCCACAATTGGCGCACCTTCAAATCCAAAACACGTAGAGCATTTAATACAAAGTAGCGTTGAGGAAATTAAAACTAATGGCATTGCAAATGTAAATATTGGTGGTCGTCCATTCACGATTAAAAAACAATTTTTAGACGATATAGAAACGAAGTCATTACCAGACGTTGCTAAAAACTTACGCAAAGCATTGTTAGTTATGCATTCTCCTCAAGACACTACCGTTGGTATTGCAAATGCTGAAGAAATTTACATTGCTGCTAGACATCCAAAAAGTTTTGTATCTCTTGATGGTGCCGATCATTTATTAATGAGAAAGGAAGATTCTATTTATGTTGGAAGTGTAATTGCTAGTTGGGCAAAACGCTATATTTCTGTTCCTAAAACAAATACTGTTTCTACAACGCATCAAGCTGTTGCTAGCTTAGATGCCGAAGATGGTTTCACTACACAAATGACGGTTGGAAACCACACTATGATGGCCGATGAACCTACAAGTTATGGTGGTAACGATTTTGGGCCTTCGCCTTACGAATTAGTTTCTGCCGGATTATCTGCTTGTACAGCAATGACCGTTCAAATGTATGTTAAACGAAAAGGTTGGGATTTACAAAATATAGAAGTACATACTTCGCATACTAAAGTAGCAAAGCAAGCTATTGAAAATGGTGAGCAAAAAGAAATTAAAGTAGATACCTTTAACAGAGAGATTAAATTAAAAGGAAATTTAGACGAGAAGCAAATACAACGTATTCTTCAAATTGCAGATAAATGTCCAGTACATAAAACCTTACATAGCGATATAGACGTAGTAACTAAAATAGTTTAACTCAATGTACTTTTAATGTTACGGAAAGTTAAAATTAACTAATTTTTAAGAATTCTTATTTATTAAATTCTTTAGAATAGTTGTTAATTATAATCCGTGAAAAAGAAGAACAAAAACTTAGCAAAATCCACACGCTGGTATCGTAAAACACATCGCATTGTAGCGATCTCATTATTGCTGTTTATTGTTATAATGAGTAGCACTGGTTTGCTTTTAGCATGGAAAGACCAACTTGGTTTTAAGCCGGCTACTACAAAAATTAATGAGAGTACTAAACCGTTGATTTCTTTAAGTGAAATTGAACAGAATGCTATACAATATATTGATAGTTTAAAACTTTCTACTGAAATAAATAGAATAGATTATAGGCCCAGAAAAGGAATAGCTAAAGTTAGGTTTGAAGAGCATTTTACCGAGTTACAAATTAATTGTTACACAGGTAAAATTGTTTCTAAAAAAACAAGAACTGCAGATTTTATCGAAATGATTCACGACGGTTCTATTGTAGATTATTTATTAAATTTAAAAGCTAATCCCATTAAGTTATTCTACTCTACCGTTATTGGACTTGGGTTACTTTTTATCTCTTTTAGTGGTTTTCTGTTATGGCTAAAGCCGAAACAAATTAAAAAGAATAAACGTTTAATTTCTGAAAATGCATTGAACTAATAATCATAAAAAAAGCAATCTCGATTTGAGATTGCTTTTTTATTCTAGTTTTAGTATTAACGAGATCTTTATTCTCTAATACTATTTATAATTTAAGACTTAATAATCTTATAGTTTTCTCCATCAATTCTAATAAAATAAATACCAGAATTTAACTCGCTTAAATCTAATTTTGTTTCTAAACTATTCATTCGTTTTAAAAGTAACTGCTGACCATTTATGGAATACAAAACAATAGTTCTTTTTTTAGAAGTTTTAAATGAAACATTTAAATAATCTAAAACTGGATTAGGGAAAATTTTGAATTCAGTTTGAGAAGTTTCATTAATGCTTAGCGTATTTTCTTCCAATGCATTATACATGTTTCCAGATAATGCAAACATATATATAGCTCTTAAAGTCGCTCCAAAATAAGCAGTTGTAGCTTGATTTTTTAATTCAGTATAACCATTATTTACAAATGTTTGATTAGTTGAAGTCATAGCTGCAGAAGAGTAAGCTCCTGTAAAAGTTGGATCTTTATATGTTGTATTTATTGCAACACCAGCTTGAGAATAGCCTGGATAAATTTCGTTAAATCCACCTTGGGCATTCACAAAATCAATACATAATTGATTGTAAGTTGCAGCTTGCGCGTCACCAAACCAAACATAATCGGTAGCCATTCGCCACGGTGTTCTTGCAGCATCATAATAGTATGAACGTCCTTGATCGTAAGCCCATGACACTTCGTTAGAATACGAACCATCTGCTTTAGACCAATCGGAAACTAAATTATAACTGGCATTATTTTGAGAAAGGTTTGCATTTATAATAGCATAACTTTTATTTGCTACTGCATTCCAAAACGAAGTATCATTTGCATAAATACCAAATATTCTAAAATAACCTGGTGTTAAATAAGATGGGTTTGTAGTATTACTTCCTCCCCAAGCATCACCTGGTTTTAATACATTAGTTCCATTTTCTACTTCGTGTGTTTTAATAATATTTATTAAAGATAATGCATCACTTTCGTAATTTATTGTTCCGGTACTTTGCCAGCGTTTATCTGCTACAATAAGGGCATAAGCAGCATCTAGTTCGGCATCTGTTGCTCCATTATTACCAATAACGGTAGTGCAGCCATCTATCTTCCAATTCATAACGCCATTTGCATTTACAAAATCTTGATAATACAACCATAAACCATCAAAAAGCTCCTTATCATTAGCATATACAGATAATAACATACCATACGCAATACCTTCTGAAACCGATTGACTTGGAGTATCAAATTTTATACGATAACGACCATTTGTACAAGGTTCTGCAAATGTATTCCGCCAAGAAACGTAAAGATCATAAATATCATTGGTTTGAATATTTGTTGGTTGTGTTCCATATTCATAATCTAAGTTTTCAAAACTAACTGCAGATATTTGAGCATTTACAGTTATTAAAAATAAAAAGTAGGTAAAATAAGTTAAGGTGTAACATTTTTTCATATTTGGGGATGATTTATATTGTTCTTATTATATACGCCCAAAATGCAATAAAAGGACTTTACGAAAACCATATTTATTTAATTCTTTAAATTGAACACTTCACAACAATACAATTCTTAAAAAAAGAAAAAGTGTCTAAAAATTACTTTTCAGACACTTTAACTCATTAATAATAATAATAATAATAATAATAATAATAATCAACAACTTATTATAAGCCGCTTATAAAACTACCATAAGGATCTTTAAACTGAATCCCTTCCGTAAACCTGTGTTTACTTAATTGTTTATGTTCTACTAAAGCCCAAAGCACAAATTCTTTTACAAAATAACTTTCTTGTTTAGATAATTTTGGTTGATGCTCTGCTAATAAATCGTCTAAAGGAGATACTGCATCTAATAATGCATTGTATTCTTTATCACGCAAACCATCTAATAATTCAAATCCTTCTGATGCGTTAAAAAACCAAGAGACAATATCGTCATAAGGGCTTTCTTCATCTTGTTTCTTTAATTTTTCAACCTTTGGAAAAAACTCAGGAAATAAACTTTTAACGGCTTCACCAATTAAGTTGTAAGCCACTTGTGCCGCACCTTCTTGTTCTCCTTCGTAAACCAATTCTACTTTACCAGTTATAGCAGGAATAATTCCTAAAAAGTCCGATAATCTTACCGTTGTATTATCATCTCCATTTTTTAAAGCACGAAGTTCTGCTGTACTTAATAAGTTTTCGAAAGCAGTAATACTTAAACGTGCGCTTACTCCGCTTTTTTCGTCTATGTAGTCGCTTTCTCTAGCTTCAAACACAATTTGCTCAAGTAAATCTTTAGCTAATTCTGGTACGTAAATACTTTCTTTTTGGCGACCATCAGATTTTGCTTCTTGCTGTGTAATTATTTTTGCAGTTTCAATATCTGTAGGATAATGCGTTAAGATTTGAGATCCAATTCTATCTTTTAATGGCGTTACAATACTTCCTCTGTTTGTATAATCTTCAGGATTTGCAGTAAAAATAAATTGCATATCTAAAGGTAATCGTAATTTAAAACCTCTAATCTGTATATCGCCTTCTTGTAAAATATTAAATAAAGTCACTTGTATTCTAGCCTGCAAATCTGGTAATTCATTAATAACAAAAATACAACGGTTTGCACGTGGAATCATTCCGTAATGTATTACTCTGTCATCTGCATAACTCAACTTTAAGTTTGCTGCTTTTATTGGATCTACATCACCAATAATATCTGCAACAGTAACATCTGGAGTTGCTAATTTCTCTGCAAAACGCTCACTTCTGTGCATCCAAGTAATTGGTGTGTCTTCTCCTTTTTCTGCAATCAATTCCGTTGCAAAACGTGAGATTGGTTTTAAAGGATCATCATTAATCTCTGAACCTTCAACAACAGGAATATTCTCATCTAATAAATTTAGCATTAAACGCGCTAAACGTGTTTTAGCTTGACCACGTAATCCTAAAAAATTAATATTATGTCTTGATAAAATAGCACGTTCTAACTCAGGAATCACAGTGTTTTCGTAACCATGCACACCTTCAAAAACAGTTGTTTTGCTTTTTATTTTTTCAATTAAATTATCTCTTAACTCATCTTTAATAGACTTGCTTTTATATCCAGCTTTTTTTAATTCGCCTAAAGTCTTTATATTTTCTATTTTCATATCTAATTTTTAGAAAAGAGATAATAGACAAAAGAAAATAGACTTAACATTACGTCTTCTCTACTCTCTTTTTTCTATCCTCTTTATTCTTTTATTTTTTTTATTAATTGGAGTGAGAAATTTTTCACTTTTCACTCTTAACTCTTAACTAAAACACTATCCTTTAATTCTCTTTTTTCTATTAGTTTCGTAATCTTCAAAAATCATTTCACCTAGTCCTTTTAATCCTGTATAAAAGGCTTTGCCTTGATTGGCGTGCGTAAACTCTTCTACAAATTGCATTAGATAAGGATCTTGAGCAATCATAAATGTAGTGATTGGAATATGCAATTTTCTGGCTTGTTGTGCTTGAGCATAGCATTTATTAGTGATGTATGGATTTAAACCGTTGCTATCTTTATAATAGGTTCCATCTGGCAAACGCAAACAACTTGGTTTACCATCGGTTATCATAAAAATTTGCTTGTTGGTATTACGCTTACGACGCAATAAATCCATTGCTAATTTTAAACCAGCAACTGTGTTGGTGTGATAAGGTCCAACATTTAAGTATGGTAAATCTTTAATTTTAATTGGCCAAGCATCATTACCAAAAACCAAAATATCTAAGGTGTCTTTTGGGTAGCGTGTTGTAATTAATTCGGCTAAAGCCATCGCTACTTTTTTGGCAGGTGTAATTCTATCTTCACCATACAAAATCATACTATGGCTAATGTCTATCATTAACACCGTACTCATTTGCGATTTATGTGTAGTTTCCTCGACCACCAAATCGTCTTCGGTTAAATTAAAATCGCCAATACCATGATTAATTTGTGCGTTTCGCAAACTCTCTGTCATAGACACTTTATCCAAACTGTCTCCAAATTGGTAGTTTCTAAAATCGCCAGTATGCTCATCTCCTATTCCTGTACCTTTACTTTTGTGGTTTCCGGATCCGCTGCGTTTAATATTACCAAATATTTGATCTAATGCAGATTGCCTGATAGCACGCTCCGTCTTTGCTGTAATAGCATTCCCTTTTTTACCATCTGGTTTAATTTCTTCGCGTATGTAACCTTTAGCTTTAAGATCTTCTATAAAGTCTTCAATTGTATATTCTGGAGTGGTTAATTTGTATTCTTTATCTAATTCGCGAAGCCAATCTATAGCCTCGTCAAAATCTCCAGAAGTATGTGTAATTAATTCTTTAAAAATATCAAAAAGAACCTCAAAAGGTGATTGGGAAGGTGCTTCGTATGGTTTAAATACAAAGCCTTTTTTGTGTATATTTTCTTTTTTCATGCACTATAAAAATACGACATTTTAACACCAAAATAAAGGTGTTAACAGCTTTTTAAGATAATGTTGATTAACTTTAGGCAAACTAATCGACCCAATATGAAAAAATTATCCTTTATCTTTTTACTACTCTTCTCTTTCACAGCGTTTTCGCAAGAATTCTCAATGGATTTAGTAAAAAATATGAAACCAAGAAACATTGGACCAGGCGGTATGTCTGGTCGTGTAACAGCTATTGATGCTGTACATAGCAATCCAGATATTATGTACGTTGGTACAGCATCTGGTGGTTTATGGAAATCAACTTCTGGAGGTATAAAATGGGAACCTATTTTCGATAAAGAAGTTACAGCTTCGGTTGGTGCAGTGGCAATACAACAATCTAATCCAAGTGTTATTTGGGTTGGAACTGGAGAAGGTAATCCTAGAAATAGTTTAAATGGAGGCTACGGAATTTATAAATCTTTAGATGCTGGAAGAAGCTGGAAGTCGATGGGTTTAGAAAAAACACGTCACATTCATCGTGTTGTTATAGATCCTACAAACCCAAATATAGTTTATGCCGCAGCCATTGGTAGTCCTTGGGGAGAACACAGTGAGCGTGGTGTGTACAAAACTACAAATGGTGGAGAAACTTGGAGTAAAATTCTATTCGCAAATAATAAAACTGGAGCTGCAGATTTGGTTATGGACCCATCGAATCCTAACAAATTAATTGCAACACTTTGGGAACACAAACGTGAACCTTGGTTTTTTAATTCAGGAGGAAAAGGCTCTGGTTTACATATTACTCATGATGGTGGTAAAACATGGAAAAAAATTACAGAGAAAGAAGGTTTTCCTAAAGGAGAATTAGGCAGAATTGGTGTAGCAATTGCTCCAAATAAGCCAAACATAATTTATGCTTTAGTTGAAGCAAAAAAGAATGCATTGTACAAAAGTGAAGATGGTGGTTTTAGTTGGAAAAAAATTAATGATAAAAGCGATATTGGAAACAGACCTTTTTACTATTCTGAAATTTATGTCGATCCTCAAAATGAAAACAGAGTGTATTCTGTTTTTACCTATATAAATGTAAGTGAAGATGGTGGTAAAAACTTTAAACAGTTAATGCCTGCTTATGGTGTTAGTAATGGTGTGCACCCAGATCATCACGCATGGTGGATTCATCCTGAAAATGGAAATTTTATGATAGATGGGAACGATGGTGGAATGAATATTACTAAAGATGGTGGAAAATCCTGGCGTTTTATTGGTAATATGCCTGTTGCACAGTTTTATCATATTAATGTAGATAACGAATTTCCTTATAATGTTTATGGAGGTATGCAAGACAATGGTTCTTGGCGTGGTCCTGCTTACGTTTGGAAAGCGCAAGGTATTAGAAATAGCTATTGGCAAGAAATAAGCTTTGGTGATGGTTTTGATGTTATTCCAGATCGCGACGACTCGAGATACGGTTGGACGATGAGTCAACAAGGAAATGTAAGTCGTTACGATTGGCAAACAGGAAATAATTATGGTGTGCAACCTACCCATCCAGATGCAGATGTTTTACTTCGTTTTAATTGGAATTCAGCAATAAATATAGATCCTTTTAGTAATAAAACACTTTATTTTGGAAGTCAGTTTGTGCACAAATCGAACGACAAAGGTGATACTTGGACTGTAATTTCTCCAGATTTAACAACCAACGATCCCGAAAAACTAAAACAACGTGATAGTGGTGGAATAACCATTGATGCTACGGGAGCCGAAAACCACTGTACTATTTTAGTTATAGAACCTTCTCCTGTTGAAAAAGATATGCTATGGGTTGGAACCGACGATGGTAAAGTACATATTACCCAAAATGGTGGTAAAACATGGAATGATGTTAGTACTAATTTAAAAGGCTTACCAAAAGGCAGTTGGATAGTACAAATAAAAGCAAGTAATAAGAAAAAAGGCGAAGCGCTTTTAGTTGCAAACGATTACAGACGTTTTAATTTTGAACCGTATGCTTACCGAACTAAAAACTACGGGAAATCTTGGGAACACATTGTGGATAAAAACGATGTTAAAAGTTATACTTTATCTATAGTTGAAGATTTAGAAGAACCCAACCTGCTCTTTCTTGGAACAGATGATGGATTATACATATCAATAAATGCGGGACAAAAATGGACAAAATGGACCGAAGGTTTCCCAACAGTACCTGTAAAAGATTTGGTTATTCATCCAAGAGAACACGATTTAGTCATTGGAACTTTTGGTCGTGCTGCA
Source organism: uncultured Lacinutrix sp. (assembly GCF_947500605.1). Classification (GTDB taxonomy): domain Bacteria; phylum Bacteroidota; class Bacteroidia; order Flavobacteriales; family Flavobacteriaceae; genus Lacinutrix. The sequence goes on from NZ_CANMSJ010000006.1 coordinate 84,589, forward strand.
TGGGTTATTGACGACATTAGACCGTTACGAGCAATTACTAAAAAAGAAACTACAAATACTAAACTAGAATTATTCTCACCTCCTACTGCTTACAAGGCCGCTTACCAACAAGCAACTGGTAGCCGTTTTGGTGCCGATGCTATGTATTCTGGAGACAACAGAGGTTCGGGAGGACGCTTTAGGTATTATGTAAAAGTGGATAACGCAGCTAAAGAAGTAGAGAAAAAAACTAACGACAAAGATGATGTAGAAGCTACAGAAAAAGATGAAAATGCAGTTAAATGGGATTCTATAACACTGAAAATTTATGATAACGATAAATTAATTAGAACCTTAAAACGTAAAACTCCTGACTCGACAGGTATTTATAATTGGACTTGGTACTTACGTGAAAAAGGTGTCGATTATCCTTCAAAATCTATTAGAAAAAGAAAGAATGAACCAGGAGGAGTTTCGGTTAAACCAGGAACTTATAAAGCTGTGATGCATTATGGCAATATAACTTCGGAAGAATTAATTGTTGTAAAAGAAGATCCAAGAATTAATGTTTCAACAGAAAACACAAGCGAAGTTTATTCAGCATTAAAAAATATTGAAACCTTAAAACAAACAATGGCAGATGCTACAAAGCAACTTGCTGAAAGTAAAAAAACTGCTGAAAAATATAAAAAAAACCTCAGCACTTTAGATAAAGAAAAATACAAAGAAGAGATAAAAGCATCTAAAGATATTATTAAAAAGATTGACGAATTATTTTCTATTTACTTTGGTAAAGAAGACGAGCGTCAAGGTATTACACGTAGTAATTTACCAACAGTTAGTTCTAGATTAAATAAAGTTAATGGTTACATTAGATCGAGACAAAACGGATTATCTATTACAGAAACTACATTATTAAATCATGCAAAAAAAGCATTAAGTGATGCTTTATCTCAAACAAATGTATTTTTTAATACAGAATGGAGTACTTATAAAGATAGAATTGAAAATTTAAAAGTTTCAGAATTTAAAGAAGTAAAAGAATTTAAAATAGATTAATAATAGGAAGTTTCTTGCTTAAAAGCATTAATAACCTTAACTTCCTACATTAAAACTAAAACAAAAAACAACCATGAAAAAAATAGTATTATTCTCATTATTAGCCGTTTTTGCTTTCACTACAAGCTGTAAAAAAGACGCAAAAGATAAAGTTGAACCTGTAACTAAAGCAGAGAAAGCTGTTAAAGTAAAATTTGCACTATCTCCAAAAAGCGGAAGTACCGTAAAAGGTAACGTAGTATTTACTCAAGAAGATGGTAAAGTTGAAATGACTGCCGTTTTAGAAGGTTTAAATCCTGGAGAACATGCAATACACATTCACCAAACTGCAGATTGCTCATCGGATGATGGAAAATCTTCTGGAGGACACTGGAACCCAACAGGACAGCCACATGGCAAATGGGGAGCAACAGAAGGATACCACAAAGGAGACATAGGTAATTTTACTGCCGATGCTAATGGTTTTGCAGTAGTTAACAAAACAACAGATGAATGGTGTATTGGTTGTGGTGACGACACAAAAGATGTTTTAGGGAAAGCCATAATTGTACACGAAGGTGTAGACGATTTCACTTCTCAACCAAGCGGTGCTGCTGGAAGCAGAGTAAGTTGTGGAGGTATTATTCAATAATTAAAAAACATATATGCAATTAGAAGCATTAGTAATTAAATTTCAGCAAAAAGACGAACGCGCTTTTGAAACCTTATACAACATGTACAGCGAAAGCATGCATGGTGTTATATATAATATCGTTAGAGACCACGATATTGCTCAAGAAGTTATGCAAGATGTTTTTATAAAAGCATGGCATAAAGCAGACTCTTACAATTCTAGTAAAGGCCGTTTTTTTACTTGGATTCTTAATATTGCAAGAAATGCTGCCATAGACAAAACACGATCTAAAAGCTTTAAAAACAGTTCTAAAAACCTTAATGCCGATTACTTCGTAGATATACTACCAACTCAAGATAACCTCGACAACTCTACCGATGCTATAGGCATTGCTAAATTTGTTGGGAAACTAGCCGAAAAATGTAAAAAGGTTATAGACCTACTTTACTTTAAAGGTTATACGCAAAAAGAAGCGTCAGAAACACTAGACATGCCTATTGGGACCATTAAAACTCACAATAGAAATTGTATTAAGGAATTAAGAGAAATGGTATTAAATTAAAATGGAAAAAGAAAAATACATCGCATCCGGAATATTAGAACTTTATGTTGCTGGTTCACTTAGTGAAGCAGAGAACAAAGAAGTTTATAATATGATGCTAGAACATCCAGAAGTACTCCAAGAAGTTTTAGACATAGAAGCTGCAATAGTTAAATTAACTAAAGCTGCAGCGCCTAAAGATAAAGTGACTTTTAACTCTATATTAAATAAATTAAAAGGTACAGATAACGATACTAAGGTAGTAAAGCTTAATAAGCCTAAAAGCAATTGGTCTAGTTATACAGGTTGGGCTGCCGCTGTAATTTTAGGAGGTGGATTATTATGGATGAATAACCAAAATAGCACACTAGAAACTCAAATTACTGAGATACAAATTGAAAAAGATTTCTTTGAAACGCAAATAGAAGATTTAAATTCTGATTTAGCTGACTCTAAGAAAATAATAAATGTATTTAGAGATAAGGATATTATTAGCGTGCCACTTGCTGGACAGGCTGTTTATCCTGAAGCTTATGCAAAAGCCTATTGGAATAAAGCAGACAAAACTGTTTATTTAGATTTAGCAGGTTTACCAGAACCTCCAGAAGGTAAAGTTTACCAAGTTTGGTCTTTAACTTTAAATCCGCTTACGCCAACAAGTTTAGGTACCATTGATAATTTTAAAGGTGATGATAATAAAATATTTAACCTTGAGAATGCAAACGAGTCTCAAGCCTTTGGTATTACATTAGAACCTGAAGGAGGAAGTGTTTCTCCTACTCTTGAACAACTATATACTTTAGGAGTTATAGAGTCTTAATAATAAAATTACACTTACTTAAATAGCCTCGAATATATATTCGAGGCTATTTTTTTGTGATCAATTACCAGCTACGTTTTATTGTAAAAACTAATAAGCTTAAACCATCTGGTGTTACTACTTATATTTATCCAAATAAAAAGGCTCAAACTAAATGTTTGAGCCTATAGAAGAAAGTCCTTACTTATCTAGTTAAGAAAATAAGTAAGACACTTTCTAATCAACCAACAAAAAAACAAACAAAACTTCTAACTTTTTCATAGCGTAGACTTTATATTTTATTGACTGTATACTGATTACAAACTACTTACGTAATAAGTAATCTTTCGGTTTTAAATTAAACACCTTTTCTTAAAATTTATAAGTTAAAGAAGCTTTAGCGTTAAATGGTGTACCAGGTGTAAAGTGAATTTCTTCAACAGACTCAGTTTCATTTTGTAATCTAGATTCTGTTAAAAACTGTGTCTCATTCCACTCTGTATCAAATACATTTTCGATTGCAATACCTAAAGTAAGATTAGAACTCACCTTATAATTTAAATTAAAATCTGTTACAAAATAACCTTTGGCAGTAACAGAGTAATCTTCGTTTGCAGCTCTATCATCTAAAAAACGATAACGTAATGCTCCAGAAAACCCTTTATAATCGTTTAAAGCTAAACCACCTACTAACGTAAAACTTGGTGCTAATGGAATATAATCTTCACCATCATTATCTTCTACACTTCTTGCTTTAGTTAATGTCGCATCTGTATTAAAATATAAGTAATCATTTAATTGGTATCTAACACCTAGATCTAAACCTAAACGTTCTGTTTTTCCGCTAGGTTCTACAATTCCTGCATCTCCAACGTAAACAAACTCTTGTTCTAAAAATAGATACCAAGCTGTCGTATTTATCACCAAATCTTTAGTTGGCTTCCACACATTACCAAAATCTACGCCATAAGCTTTTGGTAAAACATCTTTACCTGCTTGGCTTACTACTACTCTAGTATCGTTAGAATGGAAACCAATTCCAGACTTTAAGAACCATTGTAAATTATTGTTTTGGTTGTACTGCACATTCAGTTTAGGTAATAATGCTGTTTTAGTTTCAGAAAGTGTTTCATAACTTTCGGTTAGTGCATCATTATATAAAAACTTAAAATATTCAAGTCTTAAACCTGGTGTCACTTTAAATTTACCTAAATAGAATTCAGCTTTAAAATACCCAAAAGCATTGGTTTGATTAATATCACCCAATTGAATGTAATTTAAAGTCGTATTTCGGTTTAAAGTATGCGATAATTCTACATCATCTACTCTATCATGCCTTAATCCGAATCCACTAGTGGTTTCAATAATACTGCTATTAAAAGCATTTTTCTTTTTAATTTCGGTATTAAAACCAAAAATTGAACGCTCTTCTTTTTGCTTAATTTGATCTCCGTTTATTGGATCGTCTAGAAAAAATGTGAAGTTTGAATACAGCTCGAAATCATAATACGAATAAAACGCATTCGACTTTACCGTCATGTCATCACTAGCAAAAAGCTTATGTTCTAAGTTTATATTTGTTCTGCTAGTATTACCTCCTTCGGTATCATCTATAGCACCAAATCTATTTATTTGTCCGCTTTCTACTGCACGTACAGGAATTTGACCAGAAGCATCCCAACGGCTAGTAAAGTGTGTCACTGTTGCAGATACTTTGTTTTTATTTTCGATTAAAGAAGTATACTTTCCTATAAGGTTTAATCTATTAAAGTTTTGCGAGGTGTTAAAAGGCCCATCTGTTTCAATGTACTCAATACCTGCATAAGCATTACTTTTACTGTTTCTATCTGTAAGATTAAATAACCCTAGCGTTCTTATGGTATTAAAATCTCCATAAGATACCTTTACAAGATTACTTTCAAGACTGCTTTTTGTTTTAAAATCGATATAACCAGCCGTTGTAAAATCTTTTGCTTGTGCGTAATACGGTCCTTTTCCAAAATTAATATTATCTATTGTTTCTGGAATTACAAAGTGTAAATCGCTATAACCTTGCCCATGAGCATGAGAGATATTATTTACGGGTATTCCATCTACATTTATAGAAACATCTGTTCCATGATCGATATCGAAACCTCTAAGAAAAATTTGTTCTGCTTTACCGCCACCTGCATGCTGACCAATAATTAGTCCTGGTACTTTTCTTAAAACTTCTTGAGAAGAATTAATAGGTGTTGTTTGCAAATCTACTTTTGCAAGTGTGTTTAAAATGTTTTTTTGTTCTGTTAAAACAAGTTCATCAAGTTGAAATATTTTAGAATCTAAATCTATACTCAACGTCTCGTTAAAATCTTGTTGCCCCAAGATAATCTCTTGTTTTTTAAAGCCTAATAAACTTACTGATAATGTGTCACCTACTTTATTGTTTTCTAATACAAAGTATCCATTTTCTGCTGTATGTGCGTGTGCCTCTGTATTTAGATTATAAATATAGGCTGCGCTTAAAGGTTGGTTGTTATTATAAACATGACCTTTAATTTGTTGTGCAGAAACTACTTTGAAACTTAGAAAAAAAACAAAGCACAACGCGATTTGCATGATACTCTTTAAATTTTTCATTTTTTAATTATAGTTGGTTAATTTTTAATTCCATTAATGGTCCTAATTCGTAGGTAGCCATAAGAAGTTCTTTTTTTAATGGTTGTAATTCACTTGTCATACCATTAGCTTTATAGATTTCTGCTACATGATACAGAGCCTCTGGCTCGAATGTTTTATTAATTATATGCATATTTACAATGTCTAGTGCTTTTTTAAATTCACCATTATTATATAAAGACCAAGCCAACAAATCGTAAGATTGTGGTGTTCCTCTATTTTCAATTTCTCGATTTGCAATAGCTATTGCTGAATCTACAAATTTATTGTTTTCTGCAAATAGCTTAGCGTTGTATGCATTGTACATTTCTCCATATTGAGGATTTTGTACTGCATTTTTATAACTTGCAATATATTTGTTTTTTGAAGTTTCGTCTGTTAAAAATTCTGTAATTTCTGCTTTTAAAAGGAAATAATCTGGAGCAGTATATTCTTTAGTGATTGTATTTAAAATCCTAAGTGCTTCTTCTGGATTACGCTCGTGAGAGTAAACAATCCAAGCAATTCCTTTTTTTGCATAAGCATCGTTAGGATCTAAAGCTAGTGCTTTTAAAAAGTATTGGTAAGATTTATTTATTTGACCATCATGTCCATAAAAATCTGCAATATTGGTGTAAGACCATTGCTTTAATCCTACAATATTTGAAGATTCGGCTTTAGCCATAGCCATTTCCATATATTTAATTGCAGCATCAAGATTACCAATATGGTCGTTCCATTTTGCTGTTCTAATTAAGTAATCGAAACTATTTAAATCTACCACTTTTTCAAGGTAAGATTTTGCTATATCAAAGTTACCTAGTTCCATATGCACATCAAACATCATTTTTTGAGTACTATCAAGATCTTCGGCAAGTATTTCGGCTTTTTCTAACAGTATTAAAGAAGCTTTAAAACGATGTTGTGAAATATAATTTCTCGCTAAAGCTCTTAAATATCCTGCTTTATTCTGATTTGTTTTTTGATTGAGTTGAAGTAAATATGACTCAGCTTTTTTTAAATTTTTAATATTACCGGTAGCATCAAATAATTGAGATTCTGCACTAGCTAGTTTTGCTAAATAAGGAAATTGATTTGGTGTTTTTTCAAGCTTGTTTGCCCAGAATTTTTCTTCTGCTTTAGCATCGCTTAATTTTTTATTCTCTGCAATTAAGAAAACATCGTAATCTTTTGCGTTAGTAACTGTTTTATCTTCCTCTTTACAATTAAAAAGTAAAGCTAGAACTAGCAATAAGTATAAGTTAGTTTTCATTGTGTTTTGTTTTGTTGGTTATTGTGTTGATTCTATTGTAATAAAAAATCCAGAGCGCTTAATCAAGCACTCTGGATTATAATGTTTTCTACCAAGGTGATGCTAAGTAAGGAAATGAAGGTGTAAATTCCTTATCATTTTCACTTACGTTATCATCTGTTAATCCTGGTTTTTCCGAACCATCTGGTCCACCAAAGATTAATAATAATTCTACTGATATAACATCGTCTTCTAATGCACGTCCTGTTAATACATTTGTACCATCAAAAAAGGTTGTTGTTCCATCTAAAGAAACAGTTAATACATCTGTAGCAAGAGCTCCTGTAAAAGTAGCTGCATTCCAAGTTAATGCGTTTGTAGTATAATCTGGATTTAAAGCTAATAACTTAGCTTCAAAACTTGATTGAAAAGCTGCACCTTGTGCCGAAGGTACTGTTGTATTAAATACATTTTTATCTGCTCCGTCAACAAAAACAGTATTAATTGCAGGTCTTGCCATTTGATCGTCTTGAGAGTAAGTCCCAGAAAAATCAAGTGTAGCTGGTGTTGTAGTTGTTCCTACTGCATCATCATCGTTAGAGCAATTAAAAGCAGCTCCAGATATTAATAATGCGAACATTAGTGTTTTTATATTTTTCATAATTGTATATTTTAAAAGTTGATTATTATTTTGACTTAGTTTCTACCCAAGTATTAATGTTTCCTGTTCCACCAATCATGCTTTTTGGCACCTCTACAACAATAGACATTACGTTAGTTCCTGCAAATGTATCACTAGCGAAACCTTCACCAGAACCTGCTGGTAAAAATCCTGCTTCTTCCATTCCATCACCATCATCATCTCCTGGAGTTAAAATTTGTGTAAATCTTGCAAAGTCAAAGAAAAAAGGATCATCTCTAGTTCCTGCAAAAGCCATAACACCATCTGCTGAAGTAGCAGTAATTGCAGCATCACCATAAGGAGTGATATCTACAACAGTACTAGTTGCAGCATCGTTAACTGTACTGTTTAAACTTGTACTATTTGAAGCAAATGGCCCAAACACATACATTTTACCATTTCTTGGAATTGCTTGAATTACCATATCCTCTATAGCATCGCCATCTGTGTCGATATTAATTTCTACTAAAACGTTTTCATCAAAGGCAGCTGTTCCTGAAGCTCCCGGACTTATTAAACCCTGAACGTTTGCTACAAAAGCAATGTTGTCTTCGTTTTGTCCTTGAAATGCGTAAAAATCTGTAATGTCACTTGTACCGCCTGCAACCGCTGGAGCATCAATGTGATCGGCAGCTACCATAAAGAAACCTGCAACTGCTATAGCTGAAGCTCCTAATAAAATTTTGAATTTTTTCATAATAATGAGATTTTGTTGTTAATTAATTTTTGGTTCTCAGTTCTACATACGCACTAATTTGAAAGTCGGTTTTGTTAAAATTGTGTTAACACTAAAAACCATCTATAAATTGACTTGAAAAAACTAACTTTGTCATCTTTAAAAAACACAAACAAGTGAACCCATCTTCTTCAGGCTGGATTAAAAAGCTAATCTCAATAAACAACGAGCAACTCTCTACAGAATTCGCATCGTTGGCCGTTTTGTATAAAGCGCTTATTCCTTGTGGTTATATATATGGTAGTAATACCAATATTGTAAAGGATTTAATTGATAAAGACGATTTGTCTTCTGAAGAAATATGTAAAGTAAATCATCTAATAGCATTATACGTTACACATAATAGTCTTAAAAGCACAGGTGATTTTATAGAAGATACCGTAGCATTTTATAAAAAGATTAATGCCCATAAAACAAACTTCTTTCTAGATATTATTAGCAAAGGAGATACTATAGATATACTTGAAAAGATTATTCATAAAAGAATTCAAATAGATAATAACCTCATCGACAAAAGCTTTAATTACTTTATTACCAATGCCTTACTTTTTGTAGATATCTTAGCTTATAAGCAATATTTAATTACAGGTGATATTACTGAAGCCTCTATTATTAAAGAAGAAAGTGCTATTGAAACTATAGTATTAAAAACTTTAAATTCTAAGATTGAAAAAACCAAGTACGATAACAGCCTTATTAATTTATTCGAGCAGTCTTTACGTTACCAACAAACCAATAAGCTAGATTATAACGAAGCTATTGCACTTTTAAAAACACCTTTAGAAAAACAATACCTTCTGGATTTAGCCTGTATGGCAACCTGGTCTGATAAAACCATAGACGACAACGAACGCTACTTTTTATTTCAGTTAGGAAAAGACTTAAACTTAGACACAAAAGAAGTTAAAAATGCGATGCTGTCTATTACAGACTTTTTTGAAAAACACAAAAAAGACATTGTATTATTAGGGTCTAAAAATATTGTAAAATCGTTTTACGATAACTCTAGTGCAATGGTAATGAAACTGATTTCTAGAAACAGTAAAAGGTTGTACAAAGAATTATCTCAAAGTAAAGAGTTAATGCTATTGCTAACAAAATCTACTGTTAGAGATCTTACTAAAGAGGAACAAAAGAAAGTAAACGACCAATTACTAGATATCTTTAAAGCCATACCAAGTCTTGCAATATTTTTGTTGCCTGGTGGCGCTTTGTTACTGCCTTTAGTAATTAAGTTTATCCCAAAACTATTACCATCTGCATTCGATGATAATAGAATTGAAGATTAATTAATTTAAACGTATTTAGCTTAACGCTTACGCTCTCTATTAGCAATGTAGTTATTTATGGCTTCTTTAGTTGTGTACCAATTTCTACCTTCTTTATGTGCATCAATTTTACCTTGCCTAGCCAATAAACTAACATATTCTTGACTGTAAGCCACGTCTGGTTCTTTAACAATATCGCTTATTATTTGATAGTCTTTATCGTGCTCTGGTAAAGCTGTTAAATAAATATTTGTTGTGCGCTCTAAAGCCTGAGCCATTAATAACATTAATTTTGCGTAGTTACCTTTATTGGCCTGATTTAAAGCTGCATAATATTTATTTCTATCATTTTTTAAAATAATAGCTGGCGGAAAACCTTCACGCATTAATAACAAGTTCATGACCAAACGAACTGTACGACCATTACCATCGAAGAATGGATGAATATGTACAAACCTATGATGAAACACTGTAGCCAACTCTATACTATTTAATTGTAAAGGGTTCTCGTTTACAAAGTCTACCAACTCGTTAAGTAATTGATGCACTTTACGCGCGTTTGGTGGTACAAAATTAGCACCACTAATTCTAACACCTGCATTACGTAAACGTCCTGCAAATTCATCTTCTATAGTTCTAAGAACTAAAGCATGCAAAGACATTATATCTTTACTACTTAAAACATAATCTGGTTTAACTAAAGTATATAAATAGTTTATGGCGTGCTCGTGGTTTTTTGCCTCAAAATGCTCACGAAGCGATTTACCTTTTATGGTAACGCCTTCTTGTAAAATCATTTTAGTTTCTCGAAGATTAAGCGTGTTACCTTCTATGCTATTAGAGTTGTAAGTCCATTCTATTAGTAGAGCTTCTCGAATACCTAATAAAGCAGTATTAGGAAAAGGTCTCAGTTTTTTAAGATACTGCACCTTCTCTTCCAGACGTATAAACGTTTCTTTTAAATCTTCTCTATATTTTGTATCCAATGTTTCCACATTACAAAGATACAAAATTTTATCGGTTAATATTGAATTAAAACCTATCCGATGTTAAGGTGGTTTTTTATTCTAACCAATTTTTAAAATCCTTAACACGTTCTCTAGCAACAATAACCTCTTGCGCGTTGTAGTTATTAAGTTTTATTTGTAAACGCGAATTGGTATAACTAACTATATCTTTGATTGCCTGAACATTAACAAAGAACTTTCTGTTTATTCTAAAAAATTGCTCAGGAGCCAGTTCGTCTTCCAAACCATCTAGCGTAGTATCTAAAAGGTAATTTCTACCTTCGGAAGTATATAAATATGTCCCTTTGTTTTCGCTATAAAAACATTCGATATCATCGATATTTACCAATTTTAAATGCTGACCAACCTTTACCGAAAACCGTTTTTTATACTCACGTTCTATCGGGTTTATTAGTAGTTTTTTTATCTCGTTAAAATCTAATGTTACACTTTGCTTTTTGGGTATACGTGTTTTAAATTTTAAAACTGCTGCTTCTAGTTCTTCGTCGTCAATTGGTTTTAATAGATAATCGATGCTATTTAGCTTAAAAGCTTGAAGTGCGTACTCATCGTAAGCAGTTGTGAAAATTATAGCAGAAGTAATTTCGATAGCATCAAAAATCTCAAAAGAAAGACCATCGCTTAATTGAATGTCTAAGAAAATAAGATCTGGATGTTCGTTATTTTGAAACCATTCTATAGACTCTTCCACCGAATGTAACATTGTTTCTGCTTCAATATCTAGAGTTTTAAGCATACGCTGTAAACGTCTTGCAGATGGTTTCTCGTCTTCTATAATTATTACGTTCATTAAATTGGTTTGGATTTTTGGATTGGTTGGATTTTTAGATAACTTACTCTTATGTTGCTACTGATCTTTATCGAGTATACTGTTTCTGCGTTAAGGATTAATGCGGCATCCTTTTGCTTTTTCTGCAAAAGATATAGCGGAAAGCCTGACCTTTAGGTAACGCCCAAACTATTTCCAAATATGTTTATCTTTTTCCATAATTTCTTTAATTTTTCGCTCTTCCCAATTGCTTCCTAAAACAAAGTTTGGTAAAAAAACAGTGAGTGCGTGTATAATAATTACAATGCCCCAAAGTGCAAAGGTTATAAAATTATGAGCTTGAAAATAGCTTTCGCCAGGTTCTAAATTTTCTATATTTTGAAAAACAACTATTAAATTTATTACTACATAAATAAGTAAATGTGTGTAAAAACTTTTTATCTTTTTAACGCGTTGCCTAGCACGGTCTAAACGTTGTTGGTCTATTTTATTTGTGTCCATAATTATTCCCATTTTTTATTTTCTTCATCTATAAACTTTTCCAATTTGCGTTGTTCCCAATTTCTACCAAACATTAAGTTTGGACCAAAAACACCCATAAAATGGAAGAATATACCTATTCCCCAATAAAACACTGTTGAAAACACATTAAAACTCCAGAATGGATCTCCGTTTAGGTTTTGAGAAATGAGATACAAAATAAAGATATTAATTACCACATAAGAAGCCAAATGCCAGTAGAAACCTACTATCTTCTTTACTCTTTTCTTAGCTCTTAAATAAGCTTCTTCTCGTTCGTAATTACGTTCAGAGTTTGTTTCGTTATATGGTTCTATATTATTTTCCATTGGTGTTTAGCTATAGCGTTTGTCTTCTTCCTCTTTCATAAACTTTTCAATTTTACGTTGTTCCCAATTGCGTCCTAAAACGCCATCGTTTACAAACACTTTGTAAGCATGAATACTCAAGCCTAATCCCCAACCAGCCATTGGAAAGAAGAACCATTTAAAATCCCAATAGGTATTATAATTTATAAATATTAAAAACGGAATAACTGCACAGTACGAGATTAAATTATAATAAAACTCCTTTTGCTCATCCACACGTTTACGTGCTCTTATATAACTATCGTCAAACTGTTTTGCTGGTATCTGTCTCATTACTTTTACTTGTTTGGTAAGCATTGGTATTGCAACTGTAAAGTGGGCTTTACCTTCAACAATACTTACTTTTCTGTTGGTTAATAATTGGTAGCGTTGTGTAATATTATTTAAACCTACTCCACTACTCTTTTTTACTACTTGTTTGGTTTGTAGATTATTTTCTACAATTAGGTTGCCATCGCTTTCGTAAATTTTAATATGCAAAGGTTTGCTTGCCGTTACTACATTATGCTTTACTGCATTTTCTAAAAGTAGTTGTAGAGATAGCGGTACAACTTTACTTTCTGGGTTTGATGCCTGCTCTGGGATATCGAAAATAATACTGTCTTCAAACCTCATTTTAAGAAGCGACATATAAGTTTTTGCAAATTTAAGTTCTTCGTCTACCGTTATTAAATCTTTGTTTTTTTGCTCTAAAACATAGCGGTACACTTTAGACAAGCTGGTTGTAAACTTCTGGGCATTGTCGGGATTTTCCTCTATTAAACTCGTTAATACATTTAAGCTATTAAATAAAAAATGCGGATCTAACTGGTTTTTTAAAGCATCGAACTTTGCGCTTGCCGTTCCTGCAATTACCTTTTGCTCTTTTACTTTTCTATCTTGTTTGCTTTTGTAGTAGTAAATACCATAAAAAATAGTGGTAATTAAAACCGATATTCCTAAAGCAAAAAGATAATTACTAAGTGTTTCTGTTTTTAAAAAGTTAGAAAAAGTGCTACTATAAATTATAACTCTTGTTATGTAACGAATACAAAAAATAGAGAGTATAGATACACCAACCGACATTATAGCTGCCATAATAAGGTTTTTAAACTCAAAAAGTTTGAAACCCATTTTCTCTGTCATAAAACTAATCGTATAAGAGTTTGCCAAATACAAAACAACAGAATACGCTTGGTTGTATATAAAATATTCTAGTAGATATTTATCGAAATTAATAGTATTACCATTTAACAATCTAAAAAGACCAATAATTGTAAATACTAAAACACCTATACTAAATGCTTTACTTAACTGTTTAAAAAAATTAATCATATTTATTCTTTACAAGATGCTATCATTGCTTCTGCACGCTCTTTTCCCCAATTAGGATGAAACTCAGATTCTGGTTTAAAGTTAACAAAAAGTTCTAAGGCTTTATCAAATTCCTTGCAAAATGGCTTAGTATCTTGCCCAAAATATCTTGCACTACCCATATTCCATTCTGCTTTATTTAAAACTACTCTTGGATTTTTAGGATCTAACTTTTGCGCTTTCATGTAAAGCTGTTCTACTTTTGGTGCCAGCGTCATCCCATATTTTGCACCATCGCTGGCAACATAAACCGTATATAATATGGCTTGCATTACTATAATTTCGGGATTTTCTTTAGAGTTTGTAGTCGCGTCATTAATAAAATCTTGCGCTCTTAATAATTGTGCATTTAAGGTTTTAGTGTCTTGCAGTTTTGTAAATCCGTCAAGAATTAAAACTTGTGCAGCATAATAACTTGGTAACCAATTATCGTTTTCTGCGCTTGCAATACGCTCGAAAAGGTTTACCGCATCTTCGGTTTTGTTCTCTTGCCATAAAGCCATTGCTTTTTGCATGCCTGTTTGGTACTTGCTTTCGGTTTGTGTTTGCGCTTCTACTTGAGACGTTACAAGTAAAATAATAAAAAGTGCTAATCTATACATAATGGTGGTTTTTAATGTTGAGACAAATATGCAACGGAATACCTGCTTTTTAAAAAGTGAATTACCGAGTTGTCGTTTTTTTATGCTGAATTGTATTTTCCGTCTTAAATTGATGCAAAATGTTGGCATTTAAACTAAACTTAGAGTTGCACCTTACTATTGTAATTAAAAAGTACTTCGCCTTTTTCTTCAAACCATCCCTATTTCGTTTTACATAATTTACCTTCCTTCAACTGAAGGAAGGAGCACTAAGCGAGACTATTTAGTTATAGACATTGAATTTATTTCAATTAAAATAAAATACGTGGTTCTACTTATTTTTTATAAAGCAGATATTCCCTAAATTTAAGTCTTAAATAAAATGGATGTCAGAAATTTTTACTCAAAAAGTGGTTTGGATAATTGTACAAGTGTGCATTGGTATAATTATACTCTTAAATCTTATTTTAAACCTCAACAAAGTAAAAAACGATACTGTAAACAATAGGCTAAGTATTTGGGCTAGCGGAAAGTATTTTTTCATCACCTTTTTTTGGGGCGTATTAGGCGGACATTTTTTCTTAGGAAGCGCCAAGCCTCTATTCTGTTGTAATTGGTGGTTACCAGTTGCGCTTCTTGTAGTAATTACTGGTATACTAATGTTACTTAGAAATAAAATAAAGATAAAACCTTACCATCAAGTTATATTAATTATTTGTGGCTTGCTTTACGGTCATTTTGTGTGGTCTCAACGCCATGAAGACACTATTTTTGAAGATGGCAATTGCACCAATACCAACCTATTTTGTAACAATGATTGAGATAAAAAAAATAGTAAATAGCGAAGTTGTTATAAAAAGAATAGAATACTTTTTAATAACACTTTTTGTGGTGCTAATAGCCTGGGATTTATACTTAGCAGTTACAAAACCAGATAATAATACAATAAGCAGAGTCATACAAATTAATGTAGATAGCGGTAAATACATACTCACCTATTTTTGGGGCGCCATTTGTGCTAATGTATTTTTTCCGTTGCATCGTCCACCAAAAATTAACCCAACAGTAGGTACTATAATTATGTATGTAATTGCGTTATTAATTTGGATTGCAAATCCTAAAGAAACTGTAGAAGAGTTTCTTGATGCCGATTTATACCGTTATGGACTAGGTATGGTGTTTGGTTTTATTATCGGTTTTGTGTTTTGGAGACAGCAAGTTGGTAAAACGCTGGAAGTTAAAGAAGAATAGTATTTGGACTGAAAATAGATGTTTTGAGGAAAAAGAACGCCTCTTTCTTCCAATTTTAAAGCGAAATTAGAATTCATTCTCCTCTTAGAAAATAAGAGGAGAGCCACAATAAATAAAAATACAGGTAATAAATATAACTACCTGTATAAACACAATCGCATGGCAGCTCCTTACTTCAGTTGAAGGAAGGTGGTTTTCGAAGAAAAACGGATGGTTTGAAGAAAAAGACAAAGCACTTTTAAAATAAACAATATTAAAAAGTAACATTACATGATAACAACAAAAACATACAAAGGTTTACTAATAGTCTTTAGTTTCCTACTATTAGCCAGTTGCAAAACCTATTTAGCACCAACTTACAACCAAGTAATTGTAGATAAAGCAACCGAAGCAACAACAGAAACCTATCTGTTTTTAGCAACCGTTGCTGGTGGTAGCGATAATGACACTTATTTTAGTAGAGAAAGCACTTACAACACCCTAATTAGTAAGTTCGAAACCCTAAACTTACTCGCCAAAGCACGACCAATACCAAGTAATAAAACCACCCAACGTATAAACAATCTATTAGCCGAACGTAACAGCCCATCCTCCTCTAGCGATTACCCAAGTGCTTTTGCCTTTAACCGTATTGTAGAAAACTTGGTTAAAATGAAAGAAACCGACCAAACCTCTGGTTTAAACCCAATAGTAGTAGAAGCCTTTAAAGGCGAAATTGAAATATTTTTAGACCAAGCCATAACTTACGAAAGCTTTTTAAAACGTTAATAATATGAACACCAAAACAGCCAACCTAATAGACTCTATAAAAAACGTAGCTTCCACAATACTAGAAAAAGACATTGCCTTGGTTACTGGTTTTAGCGAGCGCCAAATAGAAGCCATTTCTAAGCAAACCTTAATTATTAAAGCCGGTATTGCAACTGGTGAAATTGAAGACGATCTCATTACCTTTTTTCTCGACGGACTTAAACACATGGTTACCAATTTTATAAACACACTTAAAGGCATACTAAAAGTAGTTTTAGAAAAAGTATGGAACGGCATTATTACTGTGCTTTACGAAGCTATTGGTATTTTTCCTGTGTAAAAAACAGCTTCTTTTTAGCTTTTAAAATACGTAGTTCTACGTATTTTTTTTGTTATAAATTAAACTTAGCTTGCTGCTGAAAAAAAATAAGGCAATTGAGGAAAACCGTAAGGATTTATTAATACTAATGGTTTTCTTTACATAATGAATATATAGTTAATAGTAACTGTATATAATTGTTAGGCAACATTTGACCAAAACCATAAAAATTTGAAAAAACCAAAAAGCTTTGACAAACCAGAAGGAAAAGAACATCTTGACAAAGATTTTCTAGAAGAATTGAAACATAAATTGTGGTCTACCAAAGGAATTCGATTTTATGCAAGTGATAGACTAAAAAAGATTTCTAAAATCTCTAATATTTGTACCAGTGTTCTATCTGTGTATTTAATTATTTTCGGACTTCTCTCTGTATATAATATTTATAATCCATCTGCACAGCACCAAAATTTATTTGCATTCTCTATGACAGCAATTTCAATAATATTATTGGTTTTTTCTGTTTTTGAGAATTCTCAAAATTATTTAGTCAAAGCTGAAAAATTTCACGATTGCTCATTAGATATCGCTGATTTATATAACGAACTTCAGAATTTTAAAACCTACGACACAAAAAGTTCCGACAAGGATAAACTGGAATATTGTAACGATATTCAGTCAAGGTATCAGAATATATTGAGAAGATATGAAAATCACGACCAATTGGACCGACAAAAATTCAGAGCTGACAATATGGATTATTATAAATATCTAAAATGGCATTATTGGTGGAAAACTCAAATTATATATTTCTATAAAACAAAACTGATTTATTTATTCGCTATGGTAATTCCTGGATTGATATTAGGATATTTAATAATAAAAAACGTTGCCTAACACCGTATAAAAATAATTGCGGTTTAGTGCTTAATCAAAGGTCGTTACGTGTTTGTAACGTCTGATTTTCCTTCGGAAAATCCTCGCATACAAACCCGCAACTATTCTTATACATCAACGTTGTAGGTAATTTAAAATAGCCGAAATAATGCAAGACATAAAAAAATCGATAAGCACCATTCTGTATGAAAGAACAACAAGTCCTTTTTACGGAACATTAATTATTTCGTGGTTAGTTTGGAATTGGAAAATTATTTATTTGACATTTTTCATTTCAGAAAATAAAATAGTAACAAGCAAAATAGATTACATAGTTGAAAATTATAGTGATTTTCATCATTTATTGACTTTCCCTTTGATTTCAACAATTGTACTAATCACTCTAATTCCATTTGTAGTAAACGGAGCTTATTGGGTTTCGTTATCATTCGCTAATTGGAGATTAACACAAAAGAATTTTATAGAGAAAAAACAATTATTGACTGTTGAGCAATCTATTGAATTACGAGAACAGATACTAAAACAAGAAGAAAGATTTTCAAAATTGGTAAATGACAAAAACTTGGAAATAGAACAGTTAAAAGAAATCATAAATGACTATGACTCTTCAAAAACACAAGTAGCAGATAATAGTAACGAAGAATTGGAAAAATTAGCGGACAGATTTAAGAGCAACAATTCGGAAATGACTACTCTTAATAATATTATTAGAGCTATTCAATCGAATTTCCGACAAGAAGATAAAGATGAAACGAGAAAAATATTATCTCTTTTAGAATCTTATTTAATTATTGACAAATCTGATTCACCATTATATAAATTCACAACTAAAGGGAAGAGATTCTTAAGATACATAAATGAATAAAAACTACCTACAACACCGTATAAAAATAATTGCGGTTTAGTGCTTAATCAAAGGTCGTTGCGTGTTTGTAACTTCTGATTTTCCTTCGAAAAATCCTCGCATACAAACCCACAAATATTCTTATGGATAAAATATAAAAAAATATTTCTTAATAATAATTCTATTTTTCATCGTAACGTATGCACAAAATGAAATTGTATATAAAAAACCTGCAGATAAAATTATTAAGTTTGAATCAGAAAGATATTCTTATAGTGATAACAGTCCAGGGATTTTATGGTCAGATAAAAAAACGGAAATCTTATTAATAAATGATAGTACTTGGATATTTAATATCCCAGCAAAGAATAAAACTCTTGAAATACTAATTATTAGAGGACCAGAAGAATCCGTAATTAATCGAATATTTACAGTAAATAGAGAAATGAAAATTAATGGATATTTAATTAAAGAAAATCAAACAATCACTCTATTATTAAGAAATGAAGTCAATTGTGAAAAAATAGAAATTTCATACAGAAATGTAAAAAATGAATTAAAAAGTTTTACAACAACAACAACATATAAAAACAATTACCATATCGATCTAAAATAGAAATAGTTACACATGTTAGACTTTTGAATTTTCTGTAAAAATTACTTTCAAGCAAATACTAAACTATTCTTATAAAAGACCACATCAACAAAAACGAAAAATCAAATAAATGAAATTGAAATTTTCTGAAAGATTAGGATTATTTAAACCAAAAACAATTATTCCTAAAGAACAAATACCTGAAGATTTACGTAATACTCTTTGGTCAGTCATTTGTGATGAAACATTTAACAAACTTTCTAATGATGCTCCCTATGGTTCA
Source organism: uncultured Lacinutrix sp. (assembly GCF_947500605.1). Lineage (GTDB taxonomy): Bacteria > Bacteroidota > Bacteroidia > Flavobacteriales > Flavobacteriaceae > Lacinutrix. The sequence continues at coordinate 103,712 of NZ_CANMSJ010000006.1, forward strand.
GGACTTTCTGATTTAGCAGAATTTTTTCGCGTTTTATGGAGAGATTTTTTCAAAAAACCAATTGACAATTTAACTATAATAGATAGAAGTATTTATACTGAAGATTCTTATAGTTTTATCCGTAAATGGTTTTTTAATGCTAAATGGTATGAGGTTTATGAGTATTTGGAATTTTGTGCAGACATATTCGGGGAAGATTTTGTGAGAGTGTGTAATCCATATTTAGAAAGAGAACTATCTGGATTTCGTTTTGTCGGGCTTTCACTTTTAGAAATAGATTCTACAGAAGAAGTTAATGAAATAGAAAAATCTTTAAATTCTGGAATTAAATATAGACCTGTAATAATTCATATTGAAAGTTCGCTTAAATTACTTACTGATAAAAGAAAACCAGATTATAGAAATTCTATAAAAGAATCAATTTCTGCAGTTGAATCCTTATGTAAGATAATTATTGGAAATGAAAATACTACTTTAGGACAAGCATTAAAGATATTAGATAAACAAAAACCAATACCAAAAAGTCTAAAATCTGGGTTTAGTGCAATTTATGGTTATGCTTCAGAAAATGGAGGTATTAGACATGGATTATTAGATGATGATATTACACCTCAACTTGAAGAAGCTCGTTTTATGCTCATTGCTTGTTCGGCTTTTGTGAATTATTTAATCATTAGGAATAAATAAGTACTGTTGCTAGCAACACATATAATTTAAAAATGATTAACAACAGTAAAATATCAAAAAACATTAACCAATGGCATATTGAATATGACCAAAACGAATTCCTATCAAACGAAAATTGGTTAGCCACTGCTGAAAAAGCAGAAGATATTTTACAGTTAAGTTATATTAATAAAAAAGGACCAATTTTAGATGTTGGATTCTACAGAGAATGTTATAAAATCTATGTTATTTATAATAATGATTGGGAAAAGCCTAAAGAAGTATTTGAATCTAATAAAACCGAATTTATAGAAAGTAAACTCTATGAACTGATTGACAAATATGCAAATGGTTAATCTATAAGTAGACTTAAAACCACCACAAAAAAAACACCTCTTCATATAAATAAAGAGGTGTTTTAATAAAAATATGAATGTCTATTTTGTTTTATAGTTCTTTTTTAAGATCTTCAATAGTTTTAGCCATTACAACACCAGGTAATTTTACTGGAGCAGCAACTTCTGCTAAAAATGTTCCTTTAACTTCTCCTGTTTTGTAAGTTGTAAAACCAATACGGTATAAACCAACAGTTAAAGCTTTTGTAGGGCTTCCTAACTCACTCTTATATCTTAATAAAGAGTTGTAACTGCTTCCGCTAGGTTGCTTTGGCATTTCGCTGCTATCATCATTACTAGCAAGTTTAGTCCATGTTGCATTTTTAGCACCATCTACAGTAACACCTTCTTTTGTTAAAATAGTAGAACGTTCTAAAGTAATGTAAGTATCAAAATAATCTTTAGAATCTTTATTTGCAGTATAATCTGCAGAGCTTATAGCATTTTTAACTTTTGTTTTAGCTACAGGAGATAACATTCTTACTCCTAATTCTGGAGCAACAGCAGGCACCCAGATGTATATGTAAGAGAATTTTTTACCATCTACTACTGCGTCTTCAGTACCTTCGGCAGCATAGCCTAAGTAAGATATAACATCTGTATAAGGTACTTTAATTGTTTTTGGTCCAATCTTTTTCTCGATAGAACTTCCAAACTTTTTTAATTTTTGAGCTTCTGCATTAAAAAGACAACAGAAAGTAAATACTGATAATACTACTAATTTAATTTTCATGATTTGTTATTTATTATATTAATTTATAGACATTCAATTTATTGTAATTCGAAAGAGACTGTTACCGTATGGCTTTGCAACCTATTAGTACCATAACTCTGTGCATATTGTGCGCTAGTGTTTTGGTCTACAATACCAACAACATCACCAACAGTTTTGTTCATTTTTTTAGCTAAAGCTTCTGCCTTATTTTTGGCATTATCCATTGCTTTTTTGGCAAGACTTACTAATTCGTCGTTAGTTAATTTCTTAGATTCTATCTCTGTATTTGCAATAGATGTACCTGCTAATTTTAGGTTTATAATTTTTCTAACCTCTTCTTTGTTCGATGTTTTTAAAAAGTAATATTCCGTTACTCTACTTTGCCCGTAAGACGATACAAACTCGTAATACGTACTTCTACGAAACCTACTAAAATCGATACCTAAATCTCCTAATTTGTTTATGTAATTGTTCTTTACCTCACTTACAGAGGCTACTTCTACTTCGCCTTGCCCTTCATAAACAAGTATTTGCTGTAGTGAGACTAAAATAGTATAGCTATTATCTTCCACACTGGTTTCGGTTTCTCCAACTACGGTAATTGTATTTCTATTTTCTTGCGCTATTGCCGATACAGAGAATAGCACAGCCATTAAAAAGATTAATTTTTTCATGATAATTTTAATTTATGTTTTAGTTTATTTTTTTTTAGAAGAATAAGATAGATGCAACAATCATCCAGGCACCAACAAATAACCCTACTACTCCTAATTTTCCTTGTTTTGGAGCTAATTTCTCTCTAAGTGCAATTGCTTTTTCTTTAGCAGCTTCGTTTTTAGATAGTACAAACTTATTGATAAGGCTAAATCCTAACATAAACCCAAGAACAGCTTCTACAATACTTCCTGCTAATAATGTTACCCACCAGATTGGGAATGTTGTAAGCCATCCTAAGTTTAAAATTGAAAAGATAATTCCCCAAACACCATAAAAACAAAAGATAAGTCCAATCCAACCTTGGTAAGGTTCTATTTTTTCTAACAACTCTTTTGCGTTAGGTTTTTTTGATAATAATAAAGATGGTACTGCGATAATGCTTAATAAAATAAGTGTAATTCCGAAAGTCATAATTTTGTTTTTTAATGGTTAAAATTTGTTTATTTTTTTTTAGAATAATAACACCTGTTATTTTATATTATTTGCTTGTGGTGTTTGTTATTCTCTGGTACAAATTTATGACAGATAAGCCCTTTATTTAACCCTGTTTTTAGTGAAAATGAATACCCTGAAAACAGGGTGTTTACATTTTAAATACTAATAATCAATAAGTTAAAAGAGTGTTTTGTTTTGTTTTTTAAATAAAATAATAAAGAATAGCCAAACCAGAAAAAGTCTGTTTTCTAGTAAACCACTGGTGTACTAGCTTTTAAGAAAAAAGCAATAAAAAAGGGCGCTATTATAAAATAGAGCCCTTAAAATATAGTTGTTAAAAACAGGTGTTTATTATGACGATACGTAGCCTTTTTTAATGGCGTATTTGGTAAGACCGGCAAGATTTCTAACATTTAGTTTTGTAATCAGGTTTTTGCGGTAACTTTCGATAGTATGTTTACTTAAAAACAATTTATCGGCTATTTCTTGGGTGGTAAATTCTTCCGCAATTAGCGAAATCACTTCCACTTCCCTTTTGGTTAGTTTAATTTCCTTTTCTTTTTTCTTTTCGAACTTGTTTTGCAGGTAGATGTCTTTAATTTCTTTAGAGAAATACTTCTCACCTTCTAAAATAGTTGCTATCGCTTTTAAAAACTCTTCCTTTTGAGCGTTTTTTTGAAGATAGCCATCTACATTACTCTCTATAAGCTCGTCAATAATTTTTGGATCATTATGCATACTAACCACCAGTGTTTTTATATTGCTGTTAGTTTTCTTTATCCACTTATTTAAAGCAATACCATCTACTTCTGGCATTGTAACATCGGTAATTACAAGGTCTATTTTTTCTTCAGTATTTATTGTAATGTATTTTTTAACGTGTCCGCCATGCTTTGCCGTAAAGAGAATATTGTAATTACTTTCGGTTTTTAGAATACTTAATAAACCATCTAAAAACATTTTATGATCGTCGGCTATAATAAGGTTATGCTTCATTTGTTAATGCTTTTAATGGGATTTCTATATGGATATTTGTACCTCTATTCGCTTTAGAGTCGATATGCAATATGCCATTATAATTTTCAATTCTATTCTTAATATTTGTTAAACCTATACCTAATGTGGTTTTCGATACATCGAAGCCAATACCATCGTCTTCGTAAACAAAAAACAGACATTCGTTTAAAAGGTCTAATTGTATGTCTATGGTTTCCGCTTTAGCGTACTTAAGTGTATTGGTGGTTAATTCTTGAAAAATAGAAAACAATTCGTTTTGTAAAATCTTGTTTAGACTATTGATGTTTTCTTCGTCGTAAAATGAAACATTAAAATTTATCTCACTCGCTTCTTCTACCGTATTAATGTATTCTTTAATAAGAAAAACGAACTCATTTTCTCTAATTTTTTTCGGCAATAAATTATGAGATATATTTCTTACTTGCTCGTAAGTATCGTCTAACTGACTGTAGATTAATTTTAACTTATCTGGATGATTAGAAAGCTGACTGAATTGTAATTTTATAGCCGCCAAATTACCTCCAACACTATCGTGCATTTCTTGAGCAATCTTTTTACGCTCTTGATCCTGACCTCTAACAGAAGCTTTAATTAGCTTTAATTCTTGGTCTTTTTTTAACGAAAGTACTTGTTGCTCGTTAATCTCTTTTTCTTTTAGATTAAGTAAACTTTGCGCTTGCAATTTTTGATAGTAGATAACTAAAAGTCCAACAATAGGAACTAATAAAATGAAAAAAGCCACAAGAACAATGTATTTAATAGTCTTTTCTCGGTCTAACTCTACCGCTTTTAAAGCTTCTTTTTCTTTTAGTAATGCAATTTCATTTTTACGTTTTTCAACTCCATTTTGTAATTGTAATACCTGATTTTCGTTTTGCTTTGCAATTATGGCTTCTTGCAGTTTATACTTTTCTATATCTGCATCTTTGTTTTTAATATTTAAACTTTTATTTAAGTTTTCTATCTGTAATTGCTTTATCGTTTTTTCTTTTTCTAGCGTTTTAAACTTAACTTCTAAACTATTAATCTCTTTTTGTGTTTGCGAATTATCGATAGAATCTTTTATCTGGTAATAGTGTTTACCGTAACTATAAGCACTGCGATAATCTCCTTTTCTAACCGAGAGTTTCTCTAACATAAGATAGCTATTCATCTCAATATCTAGATTTCCCAAATTCACAGCTTTAATTAAAGAATTTGAAAAAATTAAAAGCGCTTCGCTATCTCTTTTTTCATTAAATAACACTGTACCTATTTTACCTAAAATAATGAGCTCTAAACCATAAGACCTATTGTCTCTACTTATTTTCTTTGCATCGTAGAAAGCCGTAAGGGCTTTGTCTGTTTCGCCTATACCTAAATAATTATCTCCTATATTAATAATAACATTTACTAAGGCTTGTTTTCTATGGGTATCTTTCTCGCAAATGGCTTTTGCTTTCTGTAAATAGTCGTTAGCCTTTTCGTAATTTGAAAGTGACGAATAGATAGAACCTAAATTGATGTAACTTCCTAAAATAAGTTCTTCATCGTTAGAAAACTGAATACATTTATTAAAGAGTTCTAAAGCTTCTTTCGTTTTACCAAGTGTAACATAAGTACTTGCCAACCCATGTATATGCGTATAATACAAGTTTGTTTCCTTATGTTTTTCACTAAGCTCTGCTCCTTTTAAATGCCACTTTTTACTTTCTTGATATAAACCTTTGTTTTTGTTATTTAAAGCAAGTAATTGATAAGATAATATGGTTAATCGTACGCCTAAAGAATCTTTAATATTCTTTTTACTTTTAAGTGCTTTGTGTGTGTAATAAATGGACGAATCATTGGCTACATATTTATTATGGTAGTACGCCAGTAATAAATTGGTATTCGTTATCGCTTTATTAGATTTAAAAGTACCTAATAATTTATGGGCTTGTTCGTATGCTTTTTTATCTAAACCGTTATTATAATAGTAAAAAAGCTCATCTACTTTTTTTTCTTCACTTTCAATAACCAATGTTGCCGTTTGTGCCGTACCAATGGAAGTATAGCATATAAACAGAAAATAAAAAAAGTAACGGAACTTTAAAAACATACACAAATGTAGGAATTGCAAACCTTATAAGCATCCCCGAAAACAGGGATTTATAAGTTTTTTTTACAAACTATAAAATACGTAGTTCTTCACTTTTTTTTGTTATCTATTAATATTAGCTTGCTGATATTAATAATTAAATTAATTGAAGGAAACCGTAAGGATTTAATAATAGTTTTGGTTTTCTTTATGTATTGTATGTGGCTGACTATTACTTTGTATAATTGTTAGCTATAATTAGAAAAATTTATACTTACGAATGAATTGGAAGTATCTTTCGAGATTTATTATAATATTAATCCTGGTAATAACTCTGATAATCTACATCATATTTTATCCTTTAAGATTTGAATTATATGAAGACATTAGAGCAAAACAAATTTCTGACTTTATTATTATTCTTCTTTTTGGAATTTTAGTTACCTATGACATTTTCAGGAATATCAAAAAAGGAGAAAAGAACAAAAATTGAATTGAATTCCGAAAAACTAACCTTTATACTGAATTTAAAAATATTGCGATCAAACAACTAAATCTGTAAAAAGAAGTTCCACTTTATTCTCAATCAATCATTATTTTGTTTAAATTTATAAAAATATTGTTAAACAACTTATACTTGAATAATGAAATATTTGATGTGTATATTAATTTTTTTACAAGGAATGAATTCTAAAATGATTTTTGATTTTAATAAAGATTCAGACGTTCAAAAATGGAATGTTGTTGATGATGTGGTAATGGGCGGAAGATCATCAAGTCAATTCAAACTCAACTCAGATGGATTTGGAGTTTTTGAAGGACATGTCTCTTTAGAAAACAATGGAGGTTTCTCGTCTGTTCAATATAATTGTAATAAAATTGAAGTAAAAAAATACAATAAAATAAAAATCAAGTTAAAAGGAGATGGCAAAGATTATCAATTTAGAGTTAAAGATAATTCTGGAAATTATTATTCTTATATCACTACGTTTTCTACTTCAAATGAATGGGAAGATGTTGAAATAGTTTTAAAAGATATGTATCCTTCTTTTCGAGGCAGACGATTAGATGCTCCTAATTTTTCACATGATTTTATAGAGCAAGTTGTATTTTTAGTTGGCAATAAAAAAGATGAAAACTTTAAACTTATAATTGATACAATAGAATTAATTTAAGAAAAAAATAAAAAGACCTTATGCTCGGTTGTTTATATTAATCCCAGCTAACAACATAAATCTCCTTCGTTTTTAACAATGTGAACCATTAATTAAATCTATTAGCATATTTTAGAATCAATACTCAAAATGGTTTTTAAATGAGTTAATAGATATTAATACTTTTATTCTACTAAGCTTAACTATTTGGCCTCATTTTTTTTATTTCATTATTCATATATGTTAATCTAAATTTTAAGAATCTTATAACAACTTTACTTAACACTCTAAAATTAGCCTATCATAAATTTAATTCTATTTCCTCAACTTATCCAATAAATAACGGCTTCGTTTTATCTTATTTACGAAAGCAATCACAGTATTTTCTATTCAGTTTTTATTTGCTACATTACGTGCCTAGCCACGCTGCTATAATCATCTAAAAAAAACAAAAGAGTAAACTTGCAAGTAGAAATAAAAAATCCAAGAATAACATGTTACAAATGCATGAGACCTTCAAGTACATGTATTTGTGAACACATTAGTCCTTTGCAGACTAAAACTCGTTTTATTATTCTTATGCACCCAAAGGAGTACAAAAAAGAAAAAAACGGAACTGGACATATAACTAACCTTCAACTTGAAAATTCAGAAATTATAGTTGGTGTCGATTTTACCAATAATAATCGTGTAAATAAAATATTGGCTCAAGAAAACAGTCCTTCATTTTTACTTTATCCCGGAAAAGATAATTTCAACTTATCCATGAGAAAAAGTTCAGAAATGAATTCTTTTATGGGTAGCAATCCAACCATCTTCCTTATTGATGGCACATGGCCATGCGCCCGCAAAATGCTTAAACTAAGTAAGAACTTGCAAAAGCTAGAAAGAGTAAGTTTTGATAATAAAATAAAATCTAAATTTATTATAAAACAGCAACCAGAGTCTCTTTGCCTTAGTACTATTGAATCTGTTTATACTGTATTAAATTTACTTAAAAAAGGTAATTTAGAACAATGCGAAACTAAAGACTTCCTTGTTCCTTTTGAAAAAATGATCGCGCATCAACTCGATTATATTCTAAACCCAAATAGTAAGAACTATTCTTTAACTGCAAACAGAGAGATTACTCCTAAGAACATGTATAAGAAAAATACAGAAAGAAATATTATTTTTGAACAAGGATAGATGTTGTGACTGAAATCCTCTCAAATTTGAAATCACTAAAGCAAAGCCACAATCTTATTACAAATTATCCAATTGGTTATCAGTTCCGTTTTCGCTAATAGTCCAAAAGAAACCTACAAAAAAGAATTGATCGGCTGCAGGCCTTAAAGCACGACTAGCAAAATTATTATTAATATCTGGTGTGTTTGCATATTGGTAACCGTTTACATTTTTAAAACCTAAAGCATTGTTTACAGAGAAATATAGAATTTTCTGCGGACTTAATAAATATGCCCAATTAAGGCTTAAACTATTGTAACTTTTAGTCTTTGCGTTTAAAAAACCATCTTCGTTTGGGTTGGTGTAAGTTCTACCAGAAGCAAAAGTGTAACTAAAACCAACTTGGCTTTTCCAGTTTTCTATCCAATATTTTCCAACTACAGATATATTGTGCTTGTTTGCAAAATTAGGTTGTGCTGCTTTTGAGTAGTTTCTATAATCGCGTTCTGTATCTAAATACGAGTAACTTACCCAATAGTCTATATTTTTTATGCTTTTATTATCGCGATAAAAGAGATCTAATCCTTTAGCAAATCCGTTACCTGAATTATTATAATTAGCATCGAAACTTGTAAACTCGGTATCGTATTTAACTAGGTTATTATAGTTTTTGTAATACGTCTCGGCTCTAAAAATCCGACCATCATTATTGTATTGGTAGTTTAAAATATAATGTTGTGTTTGCTGTGCTTCTAAATCCTGCTCGAACTTTAAAATATTAGAGTTTGGGTTTTGGTAAAAATTACCATACGCTAAAGACACTTGACTTTTAACTCCTGTTTTATAAGCTAAAGAGAATCTTGGTGCAATGGTCGCTTCTTTAAAAAGTTCGCTATATTCTGCGCGCAATCCTGCTTTTAACGCTAGCTTTTTAGAGAAAATAACATCGGCTTCTGTAAAAGCAGCAGATATATTATTTTTAAAGCCGTAATCTAAAGGTTGTATGGTTTCGTTCTGGAATACTTCGTTAAAATGGGTTGTAAAATACTCTGCACCAAAGTTTAATTTAAAACGATTGCTAAAACTTTTGCGGAGTTTTAGTTTTGCATGGATTGAATTTTCGGTATCATCGATAGCATTGGCATCAATATTCACTTTATTTTTAGCATGTGTGTAACTGATTCCTGATTCTAGTTTCCATCTGTTTTTTAGTTTTTCGGTATAAGAACCATTAAGATAAAGATTAGAATTATCTAGTTTAAAACGTAAACCTTCAGGATTATTAATATCCTCTTGGGTTAATTCGAAATTACTTTTATCGAAAGCTGAATACAATTTCAACATGCCATTGTTAGTTTTATATCTGTAAACTGCTTCTCCAGAAATGGTTTCGAAAGGTTTATGCCATTGGTTTCTATCGTTAAAAACAGCTTGATAAGGCGCTAAATTAATATACGATGCATTTACACTTAACGAGCTTCGCTCCCACTTTTGAGTGTTACCAAGTGTTGCACCAAGCGACATAATACCAATATCTGTTTTTTCCTGAGTAGGCTCATCGATAGTACTTAATAGCAATACACTTGATAAAGCCTGACCGTATTCTGCACTGTAACCACCTGTAGAAAAAGTAATACCATCAAATAAAAATGGTGAATAGCGTCCGCGAGTTGGCGTATTGTTTGCCGATGGTGTGTAAGGTGTAAACACACGAATACCATCTATAAATATTTGGGTTTCTTCGGCTTCACCGCCTCGTACAAACAGTCTACCATCTTCGGCAACAGTTGTTGTACCTGGTAATGTTTGTAATGCACCAACAAAATCGCCAAGTGCACTTGCCGTAGTTACAACATCCATAGACGTTAAAGCAGAGACTTTACTATTATCGCCAGCCGAAAACGTTCCTGCAGAAAGCACTACGGTATCAAGTGCGTTTACATCGTCTCTTAAAGTGATTTTTAGACCATTTAAAGTCGAAACGTCGCTTGACATCAAATAGGTCTCGAAAGAAATATAAGATACGGTTAGCGTTTGTGTGCCGCTTTCCGTAGTTTTAAAACTGAATTGGCCTTCTGCGTTTGTAGTGGCTCCATCGTAAGTGCCATCGAGATATACGTTGGCTCCTTCTATTGGATTGTTTTTTACGTCTGTAATCGTTCCGTTAACGATGGTTTGCGCAGAAAGCTGAAAAGTGACTAGTGTGATTAAAATGCCAATAAAAGACTTCATAGTTGGTTCGTTGATTTTAATTGATAGCACAAAGGTGCGTTTACACTATCGTTTTTAAAACTTATACTTACCGAACTGTCTTTTTTTTAGGCTGGAGTGTTTGTTGGATTCGTTGGATTGGTTGGATTGGTTGGATTGGTTGGATTGGTTGGATAATTAGATTATTCGTTTGTTCGATTCCGCAATACTGTCATTCCTGCGAAGGCAGGAATCTACTTTGTGTATTCAATGCTTGTGGATTCCTGCCTACGCAGGAATGACAATGTGATTGAATAGATTTTAGCGTCATTGCATAAGTAAGAACAACAAACCTATTTTTTATTATAAGGCCTTATTATTAACCTTGCAGCCTTATCGAAATTAATATAATTGTAAGTCCAATTAAAAAATACAATTACTCTATTTCTAAAACCTACAAGAGACATTAGGTGTACAAACATCCAAACAAACCAAGCAAAAAAGCCTGCAAATTTATAATGTTTTAAATCTACAACAGCTTTATTTCTACCTACGGTAGCCATAGAACCTTTGTCGTTATAGGTAAACTCTTTTAGTGGTTTATTTTCTATTAACCTTAGTATATTTTTACCTAATAGTTTTCCTTGTTGTATTGCTGGTTGTGCTACTTGTGGGTGTCCTTTTGGAAAAGCTTCGGTTTCCATTAATGCAATATCACCAAGTGCGAAAATAGAATTGTAACCTTCTACTTGGTTATATCTATTTACTTTATAACGGTTTGAGTGTTCCATTATAACTTTTGCATCCAGGCCTTTTACTGGTCGTCCTGTTACTCCTGCTGCCCAAATTAAGGTTTCGGATTGTAAAACTAAATCAGAATTGGTAGTTACCGTTTTACCGTCGTAATCTTTTACAAACGTGTTACAATGCACTTTAACGCCTAATTTATGTAAAAACTGTTCTGCTTTTTTAGAAGCATGCTCACTCATAGGTGGCAATACTCTTGCGTTACCTTCTAGCAAATGTATTTGCATTCTATTAGCATCTATATCTTTATAATCTCTTGGTAAGATGTGGTTTTTAAGCTCTGCAATTGCTCCTGCAAGCTCAACTCCAGTTGGTCCGCCACCAACTATTACAAAATTTAGTAATGCTTCGCGATCGGCTTTATTATTACTTACTGCCGCACTTTCAAAATTTTGAAGGATTAAACTACGAATATTAAGTGCTTGAGGCACTTTTTTCATTGGCATACTATGAGCTTCAATTGTTTTATTACCAAAGTAATTTGTTTTTGTTCCTGTAGCCAGTATTAAATAATCGAAAGTAAGCGTACCAATATCTGTATGGATTTCCTTTTTGTTGGCATCTATTTCTTCTACTTCCGTTAAACGGAAATAAGTATGCTTATGGTTTTTTATAATTTTTCTAAGTGGATAGGCAATAGAATCTGGTTCTAATCCTGCCGAAGACACCTGGTATAATAAAGGCTGAAAAGTGTGGTAATTCCGTTTGTCTATTAATACTACTTGTACATTCTTGTTTGCTAAAGACTTAGCCATACTTACACCTGCAAAACCGCCACCTACAATGACAACTCTGGGTAATTTAGATTCTGGAATATTCATAAAGTAAGATAATAAAAATAGAGAATCAAAGATACGGTTTACTGCTTACAAAGACTATTGATTGTAGGTTAAACAAATGGTTAAATAGATTATTCGATTGTTGGATTCCGCGATACTGTCATTCCTGCGCAGGCAGGAATCTATTATTCTTTTTTACTTCTCTTTATTGTGAATTCCTGCCTGCGCAGGAATGACAATATGGTTGAATAAATTTTAGCGTAATTAATTTTTAATATTGAATTAGTTGACGGATGGATACAATCGATTATTAGATTACTCGACTTGCTGGATTGTTAGATTAGTTCGATTCTACTTGTCAATGTGAGGAGAGACGAAGGAACGACGTGGCAATCTTTTGTTGAATTATTGTTTTTTTTGGGGACTTTTGGATTACTCGCTTGTTCGATTGTTGAATACTTCGATTCCGCAGTACTGTCATTCCTGCGAAGGCAGGAATCTACTATTCTTCTTTACTACTCTTTATTATGGATTCTTGCCTTCGCACGAATGACAATGTGGTTGAATAGATTTTAGCGTAATGAATTAGTATTTTATTAGTTGATGGATAGATACAATCGATTATTAGATTACTCGACTTGTTGGATTGTTAGATTAGCTCGATTCTACTTGTCATTGTGAGGAGAGACGAAGGAACGACGTGGCAATCTTTTGTTGAATTATTGTTTTTTTGGAGACTTTTGGATTACTCGCTTGCTCTATTATTGAATACTTCGATTCCGTAATACTGTCATTCCTGCGAAGGCAGGAATCTACTATTCTTTTTACTTCTCTTTATTATGGATTACAGCATGCTCAGGAATGATAAAGCATTTTAAATTACATACTTTTACATAACTCAAACCAACTTTAATGAAATCAACCTCATCATTTTTCTTTTACATTGTATTTGCCATTATTGTTTTATTTGAAACACTACTTGCTAATTGGCTAAACCTAGATTGGATACATTACATATCTAAACCATTAGTTGTAATTAGCCTTATTCTGTTTTACAAAAAACATAGTAAACTATTAAATACAAACATTAGAATACTTACAATTCTAGCATTGGTATTTTCGTTATTTGGTGACGTGCTTTTATTGTATGTTAATCATTCTCAATATTTTTTTATATCGGGATTAATTGCTTTTTTAATAGCTCACATTTTCTATTGCTTAGTATTTTTAAAACATAGAAATAAAAGCAAAAGTCCTTATGGTTTTATTGCATTACTTTTAGTTTATGCATTAGGATTATTTTGGTTATTAAAATCGGGATTAAACAATTTATTAATTCCTGTAATTTTATACATGTTTGTAATTTTAGCAATGGCAACTTTTGCATATTTAAGGCATGGAAAAGTTAATGTGCAAAGTTATAATTTGGTGTTTTATGGCGCGTTGGTTTTTATGATTTCGGATAGCCTTTTAGCACTTAATAAATTTTATTTATCATTACCATTTGCAGATTTTAGTATTATGTTTACTTATGCTTTGGCACAATTACTTATTGTTAAAGGCTTACTATCTCAAGACAAAGAAGAAACACTATAGAGAACGCCTATACAAACAATTAACACAAATACAATCAGACTATTAACCTCATTACATAAAGCTTTAATTTAATACTAAACCCCAAATTTATGATGATTTGCGTTAGGGATTGTAGCGGCATCCTTTTGTTTTTTTCGACAAAAGATATAGCGTAAAGCCCGACCTTTAGGTAACGCCCAAAAAAATAATATTATATATTTTTGTAACAAATTATATTTTTAAACTACTTATATAGTAACCTAACCAAAAACATTGAATAAAGAACTCGAACATAGTTTTGTAGAACTGCTGGAAAAACACCAGAACATCGTACACAAAGTCTGTAGATTATACACCAATAATTACGACGCGCACAACGATTTGTTTCAGGAAATTACTATCCAGTTATGGAGAGCTTACCCGAAATTTCGTGGTGATGCAAAGTTTAGTACGTGGATGTATCGTGTGGGTTTAAATACCGCAATTACACTTTACAGAAAGTCTAAACGTACTATAAAAACAACCGAGTTTGATACTGTGCAGTTTAAAATTAAGGCTGAGGATTATGATGATACTGAGGAGCAGCAATTAAAATTACTATACAGTGCTGTTCACCAATTAAATGATATTGAAAAAGCGTTAGTTTTCTTGTATTTAGAAGACAAAAACTACAAAGAGATTAGTGAAACAATGGGTATTACTGAAGTAAATGCCAGAGTGAAGATGAATAGAGTGAAAACGAAGTTAAGAACCATTTTAAATCCGTAATTATGGATGAATTAGAATTATTAAAGAAAGATTGGCAGAAGGAGGATAACAAAGATTTTCCTGTTTTGAGCTATAAAGAAATATACAAGATGATATTAAAAAAATCGTCTTCGATAGTGAAGTGGATTTTTATTATTAGTCTACTTGAACTGGTGTTTTGGCTTGCACTGTCGTTTATTTTTAAAGCGACGAGTAAAAATGATCAAATTACAGATCTTGAATCTACTACTGTTTTTATAGTTTTATCTGTAATATCTTATGCTGTATTAGTGTACTTTTTCTACAGGTTTTATATGAATTATAAAACGATAAATAGCACGGATAACGCCTCTACTTTAATGAAAAACATTTTAAAGACTAGACGTACCGTTAAACAATATGTGTTCTTTAATCTTGGTTATTTAGTGCTTAGTATGGCTATTCTATTGCCATACATTCTAGATCACGATCCTAAAACAAAAACAATTATAGAAAGTGCCACTGCTAATGGAGACCTCTTTAAGTTTTACTCTGCAATGATTGTAGGTACCGTATTAATTGTTGGTATAGTTATAGTAATTTTACTTTTATTTTATTGGTTAATTTATGGTATTCTTTTAAAACGATTAAACCATAATTATAACGAATTAAAGAAACTAGAAGTTTAAGTTTATGATAAATAAAACCATTCTTTTTCTTAAAAATTTAGCTTCTAACAGTAATAGTAAGAAAGAGATTAAGACATACAATCGTTTTATTTATATACTAAAGGATATAGAGCGTAGAGACTTAACAGATGTTGATAAACACGCTATAGAAACAGAATTGGCTATTATAAATCCTGAAGCTAATACTGATGACTTTAAAACCTTAAAAAAGAAATTTAATGCTTTTATGTGTTTTGCTAAGAAGAAACTAAATTTAACTTCTGAAGGGCATTACATGTCGCTTGGAATGACTTTAGGTCTCTCTATTGGCATGGCTTTAGGAATGTGTTTTGGTATTCCTTTTAGCGAAGACAAAAGCCTGGGCGTAGTTTTTGGGATGAATATAGGTATGATAATTGGCATGGCCTTAGGTATGGCCATTGGAGCCTACAAAGACCAAGAAGCTAAGAAAAAAGACACCATTTTAAACAGTAAAGCTTCTTAAGTTATTAAGAAGCTTTACTGTTTAAGTATAAAATGTTTTTGCTTTAAATTTTTATAAAATTCTTTTAAAACTTATTACTCTCCAAGCCACTCACGTTGCTTATTAAGCTCTTCTTGAGCCAATAATTCTTTTTGGGAAATAACTTTTAAAAATGAAGGATGTTGCTCGATAGCGTATTCTATTTTTTCTACAATACTTGCTATAGATTCGTTTTCGTAATCAATTTCTAAAGGCTTTTTAATTTCGAAAGTTTGATACACGTTTTTCTTTTTAATACGTAATCCTTTTTTATCGAAAGAGCGTCTAAAACCATCTATTACTATAGGTACTACAATAGGCTTATAACGCTTAATAATATGTGCAGTTCCTTTACGAATAGGTTTAAATGGTGTTGTTGTACCTTGTGGAAAAGTAACCACCCAACCATCGTCTAAGGCTTTTGATATGGCAGAAATGTCACTCATTTTAACCTGTCTGTTAATATTTTCTCCTTTACTTCTCCAAGTACGCTCTATACTAATAGAACCTGTATAAGCAAATATTTTTGGTAGTAAACCAGATTTCATAGTTTCTTTTGCCGCTACATAATACATGTTTAGCTTAGGATGCCATAAATAACCTACGTTTTTAATAGAGTCATCCCTATTGCTTAAACTCGCATTAAAAACATGAAACATAGATATTACATCTGCAAAGTATGTTTGATGATTAGATATAAAAAGGACGTTAGTATCTGGTAAGTCTTTTATAATTTCGGAACCTTCAATTTGCAATTCATTAAAGCCACGAAAACGCCTGTGTGTAAGCACACCAAGAATTCTAATTAGCCACTTTTTTACAAATAATATATGTCCGAAAGGATTTCGTTTAAATAAACCCATAATTTTTTTTAGTTCTTAGGATTAACAAATGTAGCGAAATACAACTATTTAAAGGTAGCCTTTAACAAGTCTTTCACTTCACTTAACATCATAGCTGTTGCTCCCCAAACCAAATGATTATTTAAATTATAAGCTGGAACACTCACTTTTAGACCGTTAGCAAGCGTTACTATTTTTGTAGTTATTATTTTTTCGTTTAAAAAATCGCTAAGTTTTATTTCTAAAAGATCTTCTACCTCTGTGTCTTGCTTAATAAACTCTGGTGTATTTTCTACAAAACCCAAAAATGGTTTAACATAAAAATTACTTGGCGGAATATACATTTGAGTCAATTCTTTTAAAACAGTAATAGTATTTTGCTTTACTCCTATTTCCTCCTCTGTCTCACGTAAAGCCGCTTGCTTGTTGGTTTCGTTAGCTTCTAATTTTCCACCAGGAAAACCTACTTGTGCAGAATGGACGCCTTTATACGTTTTTCTTAAAATTAAAATAAGATAAGTTTCTCCTTCGCTATTTGGATAAAACAAAGCCATTACAGCACTTTTTCTTGCTTTTTTTATTCTTTCTGCTTGCTGCTTAATTAAATCTCCTCTGTAAGGAGGCGACATTTTAAACTGTGAGGTTTCGGCTGGCAGCGGTAAATTTTCTATTTTTACGATAGATTTTAAAAACGATTCAAATTTCATTTATGAGAGGACTTCTAATACTTGCTATATTACTATTATTTAATTGTGAAGATAAACAATCTAAACCTAAAACTGTCGAGAAAATTACAACTAAAATCGACACTATAAAACCTGAGATTGAAGAAAAGGTAATAGAAATAGACAGCTCTAAACTAAGCTTAGAAGAACGCTACCTCCCTTTAAACGATAAGAATGCTATGGATTTCTTTCGCGAATATGGTAAAGTTCACAAAGAAAACAAAGTGCGTATTTTTACGCAATATGGCACTATAGATTTAGAGTTATTTAACAACGTAGAATACCATAGAGCAAACTTTATATTTCTTACTAAAAACAAAATATTCGATGGTACACAGTTTCATCGTGTGGTTAAAAACTTTGTTATACAAGGTGGAAATAGTGATGAACCAGAGGTTTTAAAAAAGCGTGGTAAAATTGGTCGTTACCTTTTACCTCCAGATGTTAGACATGGCTACAAGCATAAGCGTGGTATTATCTCTATACCTAGTGGAGAAATTGAAGATGCTTATAAATTAGCTTCTCCTTTCGAGTTTTTTATTACACAAAGCAATCAGTATCATTTAGATGGAGAATACACTGCTTTTGGTCGTGTTACAAACGGTTTAGATGTGGTAGATAAAATTGCAGAACAGGAAGTTGATGGAGGCCATTGGCCAATGCATAATATTTATATTGATAAGGTCGAGGTTTTAAAATAGCTAAATTTACTATTCTATTTTATTGCTTTATAAATGATTATCTATACAAACTTGGCAACCTCAATTTAAACTTTACAGCTAAAATTCTTACCGTAATAACTACCAATCCAGCAATTATAAATACAAGGTTCCCTTCTATTGGTAAACGTTTTATAATAAAATAAACAATACCTCCAAGAATACAGGCTGTTGCATAAACTTCTTTTCTGAAAATTACAGGAATTTCATTACATAAAATATCACGAATTACACCTCCAAAACAAGCAGACATTGTACCTAATGCAATACAAATAATTGGGTGCAAACCTGCGTTTATTCCTTTTTCTATTCCTACTACGGTATACAAACCTATCCCAATAGTATCGAATAAAAACAGTGATTTACGTAAATAATCTATTTTAGATTTAAAAATTACTGCTAAAATTGTTGATATTAAAACCACGTAAACAAAGGTCATATCCTTCATCCAACTTACAGGTGTATCACCAATAAGTACATCTCTTAAAGTACCACCACCAACAGCTGTTACAAATGCAATTATAAGAACACCAAAAGCATCCATTCTTTTATTAAGAGCAATTAAAACTCCAGAAATAGAGAATGCTAAAGTTCCTAAAATATCTATTATGTAAAACATTGGTTACTATACTGTTTTATTATTGAAATAATTATACTGCAAACTGCGTTAAGTGATGTTCTAAATGCTTGTAGAAAGAATTATTCCACTCTTTTGCTGTTAACTTACCAAAAGAATGAGATTCTTTACCTTCAAAATAATCTTCACCAAGCTCTTGTGTTTTTAGTATATAATCTACCAATCGTTTCTTTTCAACTTCGAATGCTCTTGCATCTGTAATTATAAATTGTGGAGCAGTTCTTCCGTTTTTAGGATACGGTTTTTCATTTACAACTGCTTTTTTTACAAACAGTTTTAACATCGTTTTTACAAAAGCATTGGGTTTTGCATGCTTATCTGTATACACCATTTCGTAAGAAACAGAACAATGTGCTAGCATTTGCGAAACAGACATTTTTCCCCAACTTGGTTGTGTTGCTTCAGTTAAATTATTAATTCTATTAACAACCTCGTTTGTAATTTCTTTATCGAAAATGTTTTTCATTTTATCTGTTTTTTAACAAAGTCAAATTTACTACTCTACTTACATGCTTTGTGTATAGTAGTTATAATCTTTTAAAATAGTTTCTACAAAATCCTTATCGTACATCTTGCTTTCAATATTTAAAATCTCACTTATTTTTTTCCTTAAAAGAATAAATGTTTTATAGTCGTTAGTCTTCTTAGCAATAGTAAAAGCTTCCTTAATTATTCTAACATCTTTATCTTTTAACTGGGTTACATTAGTAAAAACAGGCTGATAATCTTCAACTAAATCTTCTAATATGGTGCTTGAAATTTTATGTTTGTTCTTTGTTGAAATTACCACTGTACCGGCAGCAGAATCTCCTACACGTTGTTTTTTATCTGAAAACAAAATACTTAATACACCTATAGAAGCAAAAAACATCCAAATGTCTATTAAGCGTAACATCCAACGTACAAACAAATTATACCATTGTGTTGGTGATCCATCTATGCGCACCACTTTAATTTTCATTATCATTTTACCAATGGTTCTACCTTCAAATATAATATGGCATAACACCGAATAAAATAAGGCAGGCAAAGTAATTAAACCTAGTAATCCTCTTTTTCCCCAATCATCAATTTCAAAAATATCTGAAATAGAAACTAAGTTTTCCATTAAAGACATATAAGTAAGCAGAATAATACCGTCTATTAAAAAAGCAAGTAGTCTTTCTCCTAACCCAATAAGTTTGTAATCTAAGTTTACATTTTGCGCAGTGTTAATTGCTAAATTGCTCATGGAAATGTATATTCGTTAAAATTATTATTTATAATATGCGCGAGGCATCTTTTGTGAAGCAAAATAAGGAAAAATGGATTGCATTTGAAAAATCATTGCATAATAATCTCAAAATAAATCCAGACACCTTAGCTTCTTACTACATTCAACTTACAAACGATTTGTCTTATGCGCAAACATACTATCCTGATAGTAAAACTTTAGCATACTTAAACTCGTTAGCTTCAGAGGCGCATCAGAAAATTTATATCACAAAAAAAGAAACTAATAATAAGATTGTTTCTTTTTGGAAATACGAGTTTCCCTTATTTTTTAAACAATACCATAAAACCTTACTTTATACTTTTCTGTTTTTTATGGCTGCTGTAGTTATTGGAGCTGTTTCAACTATAAACGATGATAGTTTTGTACGTTTAATTTTAGGCGATGCTTATGTTAATATGACAATTGAAAACATTGAAAAAGGAGAACCAATGGCTGTATATAAAAGCAGTGGAGAAATTGGGATGTTTTTAGGCATTACAATTAATAATATAAGAGTTGGAATATTTGCCTTCGCTATGGGTATTTTGTTTAGCGTTGGTACCATTTATGTATTATTTAGCAATGGTATTATGCTTGGTGCTTTTATTACTTTTTTCTACAACTATGGTGTTCTAGAAAAAACATCTACCGTTTGGCTGCATGGTACCATTGAGATTTCTGTAATTGTAATTGCCGGATGTGCTGGGCTTGTAATGGGTAATAGTTTTCTGTTTCCAAAAACTTATTCTAGGCGCGTCTCCTTTATGAAAGGCGCTAAAGATGGTTTAAAAATTATTGTGAGCACCTTTCCATTTTTTATTATTGCTGGTTTTATTGAAGGTTTTATTACAAGATATGGCGATAATATGCATTGGATAATTTCATATAGTATTATCTTAGCTTCTGCAGCATTAATCAGCTATTATTATATTTTCTATCCTATTATACTTAACCGAAAATTGAAAATTAATTGAAAACAAAATATATAGAATTACGTACCAGAAACACTTTTGGATCCATTATAGACAACTACTTTACTTTTTTAAAATATAATTTTAAAGACTACATTAATCTGTATTTAAGATACAATGCATTAAGTGTTATTTTTGTATTACTATCTAGCTACCTATTAGTAACCGGTTTTATGGGTTTAGCAAGTAGAGATTTTAGATTTGGGATGGGAAGCGATGAAACCGAAACTCAATTATATTTAGGTTTTGGAGCTATACTACTAGTCTTAATTTATTTTATTACTGCTTTAATTAATTATAGCTTTTCTAGTTCATATATTACACAATATGTAAAGACTCAAGGAAATCAAACCTCTAAAAACATATGGGACAGTATAAAAGATAATATTGGAAATATATTCCTATTTATTCTTTTAGGTATCTTAATTTATATAGGTTATTTTGTAATTTCATTAGTACTCGCCTTTATTCCGGTTGTTGGTACTTTAGTACAATATGCTATTAGTTTTATCCTTTCTACTATGTTCGGTATTGCTTTTATGGCTATATTTTCTAACGAGTTATCTACTGTAGAAGCTTTAAAAGAAGGCTGGGATTTTTCGATTAATAATTTTTTAAAAGTAATAGGTTATAGTTTTGTTATTGGTTTTTTAAACCTGATGATTATGACTCTAATTCTAGCAATTCCTGGTTTCCTTTTATCCATTTACATTTACTTTTCTGCCGAAAGTAATATTGATATAGTTACCAGTAATTTTGCAAGTATTTTATTTACAATCTCATTTGCAGTTTTCCTTTTAACGCTTATTTTCTCTCAAGCATTATCACAATTAGCTTACGGTGTACTTTTCTATAATTTACACGAAGAAAAGTACAACACCTATTTACAAAGTAAAATAGACTTGATTGGCAAAGATGAATAAAGCACTAAAAATCACATATCTGTTATGCTTGACTTTTTTTAGTTTCACGTCTGCGAATGCGCAAGACTTAGATATTAAAAAGGATTCTTCTACTGTAAATGTTACTTATTTTAAAGATAATATAAAGGAACGCTATACAGGCAGCGATTTCAACTACTCTATTAACGATACCGGTGGTATTAATTTAGTACAAACAATTTTTAAAAAATTCTTTGGATGGCTTCAAGATATCTTCGGAATTGATATAGATGTTAACTATCAAGTTTTAGAATACATAGTGTATGCTATATTAGGCCTTGGCACCTTGTTTTTACTTATTCGCTTCCTCATGCAAACGCCAATAAGTAGTGTGTTTAAAAATGAAGCTCGCACCATAGATTCTATTCATTTTACTGAAGAAACCTTAACCGAAACTAACTTTGATAAGCTTACTAAAAAAGCCATTAAAAAAGGAAACTATAGACTTGCAACGCGTTACCTCTATTTAAGAGCTTTACAACAGCTCTCTAAAAAAGAAATAATAAAATGGAATTTCGATAAAACCAATAACGAATACATAAGTGAAATTAAAGACCACAATACTAAAGACTTATTTAAACGTGCTTCTCATGTTTACGATTATGTTTGGTATGGTGAGTTTGCTATAGACGAAGAGAAATTCGTTCAAAATCAAGAGCTTTTTAACCAATTAAATAAGGCAACTAATGGATAAACGCTCAAAAATAGCACTGTACAGCATTGGCGCAGTTATCTTGTTAATGATTATTGGAGAAATTGCAAAACCTAAAGCCTTAAGCTGGAGAGATTCTTACAATTCTCAAGATAAAATTCCGTTGGGTTGCTATGTTCTTTTTAATGAATTAGAAACATTCACAGATAAAGATATCATTACCAATACAAACGATTTCTACTCTAGTTATAAAGACATAGATTCTACAAAAAAATCTACTACAATTTTTATAAATAAAAATGTTTCTTTTTATGGAGAAGAAGCAGATGCTTTACTAAAATATGTAAACCAAGGAAATACAGCATTAATATCTACCACTAGTTTTTATGGTAAGATTGCAGATACCCTAAACATTGAAACTAGAAACGTACAAACAAGTTTCATTAAAAAAGAAACAGAACAAGAGTTTACTAACCCTAGTTTAGCAGATAATAAAACTATCTTTAAAGATGTTATCGAGAACAGTTATTTTGTTTCTATAGACACATTAAACACAACTGTTTTAGGCACCATCTATAATGATGAATTAGAAGAAAAGGTTAACTTTATAAAAGTAAAATTTGGCGAAAATAACGGTGCTTTTTTAATACATACAAATCCTTTTGCTTTTACTAATTACCATTTACTAAATAATAATGAGGATTATGCAGCAACCGTTTTATCTTACCTACCAAAAGATCAAATAATTTGGGACGATTATTATAAATCTGGACGAAGAGTAATACAAAGTCCGTTACGTTATATTTTATCGCAACCGTCTTTAAAATGGGCTTTCTATTTAGCAATAACAACCTTAATAGTGTTTGTTTTATTTAAAAGCAAACGTACACAGCGTATTGTTCCTGTTATAGAGCCTCTAGAAAATACAACGGTAGAATTTACAAAAACTATTGGCGGATTATATTTTCAGAATAAAGAATACACAAATATTATAGATAAGAAAATAACCTTTTTCTTAGAAACCATTAGAACACAATATTATTTAAACACCACCAATTTAAATAGTGATTTTATAGAAAAACTTGCTCTTAAATCGGCAACATCACTAGCAGATGTAAAAGCATTAATAGATTTAATAAAGTATTGTAAGCAAAAGCAAGTACATACAGAAAACGACTTAATTGTATTGAATACTAAATTAGAAGAATTTTTAAATAACGAAAATTAAATGGAAGATCAAAACAACCTAGAAAACCAAAATATAGACGCTACAAATAATACTAATAACGAAGCCGAAGTTAATACTACTGCCGAAACAAATAGTAACGAAACATTTAATAGCCGTATAGATTTAGCACCATTACAACACGCTGTAGAAAGTGTAAAGAATGAGATTTCTAAAGTTATTGTTGGCCAAAGCAACATGATAGAATTACTTATTATTTCTATACTTGCAAATGGACATTCGCTTATAGAAGGTGTTCCTGGTGTTGCAAAAACAGTAACAGCAAAATTACTAGCAAAGACCTTAGATGTCGATTTTAGTAGAATACAGTTTACTCCAGATTTAATGCCTAGTGATATTCTTGGAACCTCTATTTTTAATGTAAAATCTCAAGAGTTCGAATATAAAAAAGGTCCTATTTTTTCTAATATTATTTTAATTGATGAAATAAACCGTGCGCCCGCAAAAACGCAAGCAGCATTATTTGAGGTTATGGCAGAACGC
Organism: uncultured Lacinutrix sp.; assembly: GCF_947500605.1. GTDB lineage: Bacteria > Bacteroidota > Bacteroidia > Flavobacteriales > Flavobacteriaceae > Lacinutrix. The sequence continues at coordinate 127,776 of NZ_CANMSJ010000006.1, forward strand.
CAAGTCACTATAGATGGTAGCCGTTACATTATGGAAAAACCATTTTTAGTTTTTGCAACTCAAAACCCAATAGAACAGGAAGGAACTTACAGACTTCCAGAAGCGCAATTAGATCGTTTCTTATTTAAAATTGAAGTAGATTATCCGTCTTTAGAAGAAGAAATAGAAATACTTGTTGGTAACCATAAGAGTAAAGATGCTATAGATTTCGATAACGTTACTAAGGTTTTAAACGCTAAGGAAATAGCAAAATACCAAGACATTGTAAAATCTATTTTTATAGAAGATAACTTAATAAAATACATAGCATCTATTGTAAATAATACAAGAACAAATGCTAATCTTTATTTAGGCGCTTCACCAAGAGCCTCAATTTCTATTATGAATGCTGCTAAAGCCAACGCAGCCATTAATGGTAGAGATTTTGTTACTCCAGACGATATTAAACGTTGTACTAAAGCAGTATTAAAACACCGTTTAGTGCTTACACCAGAACGCGAAATGGAAGGCTTTACAAATGCTAAAGTAATAGACCAGATTTTAGAAACTATAGAAATTCCGAGATAGTGAAATCATTTTTTAAAAATAGTTATTTAACCTCTCGATTTTTTTTAGTCGTAGGAATCATTATTGCCTTATTTATCCTGGCATACATTTTTCCTGGATTATTAAACATCATAAAAATGCTGTTTTTTGTTTTCTGCGGATTAATGATAATAGATTTTATTATTCTTTATAAGCAGAAAGGAATACATGCAACTCGTGTATTGCCAGAAAAATTAAGTAATGGCGACGATAATGAGATTGCAATATCTATAGAAAATCATTACAACTTTAAAACTTATATTAAGTTAATCGACGAGCTTCCTTTTCAATATCAAAAAAGAGATTTCAACATCAATACTGTAGTAGAAAAAGGAGATTCTAAAAAAATAAAATACACGTTACGCCCATTAGAACGTGGCGAATATCATTTTGGAAATCTAAACCTTTACACCAACTCGCCTATAGGACTCGTTTCTAGACGTTACAAATTTGGTAAAGACGAAATGGTGCCCAATTATCCATCTTTCTTACAATTAAGAAAGTATGCGCTTATGGCATTTACCAATAAACTATCGGAATATGGCCTTAAAAAAATAAGAAGAATTGGTCATACCATGGAATTCGAGCAAATTAAAGATTATGTTCCTGGTGATGATATTAGAAATATTAATTGGAAAGCAACTGCAAAACGCAACCAATTAATGGTTAATCAATTTCAGGATGAGAAATCTCAACCTGTATATTCTGTTATTGATAAAGGTCGTGTAATGCGTATGCCTTTTGAAGGTTTAAGCCTTTTAGATTACGCCATAAACGCAACGCTTGTAATTAGTAATATCGCACTAATGAAACAAGATAAGGCAGGTATGTTTGCGTTTTCTAGAAACGTAAGCAATAGAGTTGTTGCACAACGTAGGCCATCTCAAATGAATACTATTTTAGAAACCTTATATAATTTAGATACAGATTATGCCGAATCGGATTTTGCGAGGCTTTATATAGATGTAAAAAGAACTATTAACCAAAGAAGTCTATTCCTACTTTATACTAATTTTGAAACGTTAGATGCGCTACATAGACAATTAGGCTATTTACAAGCTTTGGCAAAAAACCACTTATTAGTTGTTATTTTCTTTAAAAACACCGAATTAGATAAGATTACGACTAAAAAAGCAGATAATACCTTCGAAATTTTCGAAAAAACTATTGCCGAGAAATTCATCTACGAGAAAAAACTTATTGTAAACGAGCTCCAAAAGCACGGCATCTACTCTATTCTAACTACACCACAAAATTTAACGGTAGACACTATTAATAAATACCTAGAAATTAAAGCTAGAGGCTTGCTGTAAAACCAATATTATCGTATTTTAACTAAGGTTTAAGCACTTTAATCGCTTAAGTTTCATTTATTTTTTATTTTCTAATTTTTAGTATATCTTGCTATTGCTATTAATTAATCTCAAATAAAACCCAATGAAACCATTTGGCTATATTCTTATTGCAATTGTTTCAGCTTTAAGCTTTCAAACCGTAAATTCTCAAACTATAAACAATCCTTGGACCACTAGTTTTGGAACCAATGCTATTAACAATCCTGTTCGAGAACAAGAAGCTGGCTTAGGCCGTTTTAAAACTTGGAACCTAAATCCTGCAGGTTTTAGACTATCTGCCGGGCGCTTAATAAAAAACAGAATTACTTTTGAAGCTATCGCATCGCTTAACAGTTTAGAAGAAAATTATCCTACAGAAGACACTGCCGATCTTGAATATCCATATGTTGCTTTAGATGGTATGTTTAAATATCAATTTACCAATGGACTTAGTGTATTAGATCCTTATGTTACTATTGGTGGCGGTTACACTTGGCTAGACACTATAGGTGCCGGAACTGTTAATGGCGGGATTGGTACAAATATTTGGATTGGAACTTCTTTTGGATTTAATATTCAAACAACCTATAAACACGCTTTCGAAGATTATGGTTTAAAACACTGGCAACATTCTGCTGGAATAATTTTTAGATATGGCGGAAAAGACACAGATAAAGATGGTATAAACGATGACAAAGATGCCTGTCCGGAATTATTTGGCTCGTTCGAAACTAATGGTTGTCCAGATGCAGATAAAGATGGCGTAATTGACAGCGAAGATCTTTGTCCTAATAATTTTGGTCCAGCAAACATGCGTGGATGCCCAGATAACGATGGCGATGGTACACCAGATAAATACGATAAATGCCCAGAAGTAAAAGGAGCAATTAATGATGATGGCTGCCCAGTTTTCGATACAGATAAAGATGGTGTAATAGACAGTAGAGATAAATGCCCGCAACAACCTGGACCAGCCAGTAATGCTGGATGTCCAACAAAAGAACAATTACAACAAAAAAGCATAATACAACACCAAGAGCAAACAGAACGAAATAATGCTATAAAATTAAAAGTAACTAATGAGTTAAAAGAATTTGCACAATTTGTAACGTTTAACAATAGTAAAGCAACTTTAACAAGTACAGGCATGGCAGCTTTAGATAATATTTCTAAAGTTATGCTAACGCAACCAAACATGAAATTTCACATTGCAGGACATACAGACAATTTAGGAAGCAATGAAACAAATATGTTATTATCTGAAAAAAGAGCCAATGAAGCCAAAACATATTTAATTTCTAAAGGTGTAAATGCTAAAAGCCTAACATCTCAAGGTTATGGTGAAGAAAAACCTGTTGTAGATAATAGTACTGCAGAAGGCAGATTAAAAAACAGACGAATAGAAATTTTTATTGTTAATTAATCTATTGGAATAGGTTTTAACTAAGCATAAAAAAAAAAGCGACCTAATGGTCGCTTTTTTTGTTTAAAAATGTATTAATTAGATACTCTCTCCTAACCAAGCATTCATCATCCAAAGCGTTTTTTCTTGCTCTGTAATAAAATCGCTAATCATAGAATTTGTTCCTTCGTCGCTAGCATCTCCCGCCTTATCAAGTACTTGTCTTTCTAATTTTAATAACTCAGCTAAAGAGTTTACAATTAAATGTACTGCGTCACTATCTTTAGATATGTTTTTTCCAACAGGTACTTTTGCTTTTTTAATATAATCGTCGAAAGTATGTAAAGGTGTTTCGCCTAAAGTAAGTACACGCTCTGCTATTAAATCTACTTTCATGTTCGCATCTGTATACAACTCTTCAAACTTAACATGTAAATCGAAAAAATTTTTTCCTTTAATATTCCAATGTATTCCTCTTAAATTCTGGTAATAAGTTTGGAAATTTGCTAATAAATCATTCAAATCACCTGCGATTTCTTTCGTCTTTTTTGCGTCTAATCCTAAACTATTTAATGCCATAATATTTGTTTTTTATCTGTGTTATTTATTACTCAAATTTACCACGAAAATAAATGATAATTAGTATAGCTTTTATTGATAGATTTTATATTTTTATAGTTGAAACCTATATAGAGAATGACAATCACACAACTAACATATGTTCTTGCAGTTGCAGAACAACAGAATTTCACAAAAGCAGCAGAAAAGTGCTTTGTAACGCAACCAACTTTAAGTATGCAAATTCAAAAATTAGAAGATCAATTAGATATTTTAATTTTCGATAGAAGTAAAAAGCCAATAGAACTAACAGGAGTCGGTAGAAAAATAGTTAGTCAAGCAAGGAATATTGTAAACGAATCGTATAGAATACAAGACATTGTAGATCAACAAAAAGGTTTTATTGGAGGTGAATTTAAACTAGGAATAATACCAACGGTAATGCCTACATTATTACCAATGTTTTTAAAAACTTTTATTAAAAAGTATCCTAAAGTTAAACTTAAAATAGAAGAACTTACTACAGAAGAAATAATTACTAGAATTAACGAAGGACATTTAGATGCTGCCATTGCTGCAACACCTTTAGAAAATGAATCTATAAAAGAACGCGTACTTTATTTCGAGCCTTTTATGGCATACATACCACAAAGTCATCGTTTAAGTAGTAAAAAAACAATTAGTACTGATGATCTAGACATTGAAGATATGCTTTTGCTTGAAGACGGACATTGTTTTAGAGATGGTGTTATTAATTTATGTCGTGCGTTTAAAGCTCAAAACGAAGACAGTTTTCAAATAGAAAGTGGTAGTATAGAAACACTAATAAAACTCTCTAACGAAGGACTAGGCATGACCTTACTTCCTTATTTACATACTCTTGATATTAATGAAAAAACAAGAAGTAATTTAAAAGAATTTAATGCACCTTCTCCAGCTAGAGAAGTGAGTATTATTTATCATAAAAGTGAATTAAAAATGCAAATTATTGAAGCATTGCAAGATGTTATCTCTGGAATAATTAGAGGTGCAATAGCCTTTCAAAATGTACAAATAATAAGTCCTTTAGCTAAATAACAGGTCTTTATTAAAACAACAAAAGCGGCTTAAAAGCCGCTTTTGTTGTTTTAATAGTTAACTACTTTTATAAAGCAAAATTTACATAAACTGAAAAACGTTGCTTTGACTCTACATTATCACCAAATAAACTTTGGCTTACTGGCAAAGTATAACTTGCTCCAAATATAAACTTCTCTATTGCTAATTCCGATCCTAACGACGCATTAAGGATATTTCCATCTGTGTCTTGCAAGGTTTCACCATATTGCTTTATAGAATCATAAACATCGCCAGAAAGTCCTACAAATGGCATTATATTCATTTTTTCGGTAGAGAAAGCAGTAAACATATTAACTGCATAACTAAACTGATTACCAAACTGATATTCATTCTTGTTCTCGCCTTTTAAATAATAACTTAGTAGTGTATTTACTCCTATTTTATCTCCGCCATAATTATAACCTAAAGAAAAAACACCATCCACACTTCCTGTTCCTACTTGAAAACCTGGGTTAATGTTATCTGTCAAGCGTTCTTCAAATGTACCTGTTGGTAATTTTATACCTAACCCAAACTGTATAGAATGTCCAGAAGGTTCTTTTTCCGAATTAAAATCTACAGTTTCACCTGCCTTTTTCTTCTTGTAAAAAGCTAATTTATACCAACCGATTAAACTACTATCTCCTAATCCAGAGATATTTTCGGTAGAATTTGTATAGCTTCTATTTAAGTCTTGATACGGTAAGTTTGCCGTAACATAAAAAGCATCTGTTATAGGTATTTGAGCCCATAATTGGTAAGTATTAAAGGTTTCTTCACTTTTAGGTGAATCATCGAAAATCCCATTTTTAGATTCAAAATTTTGATAGATGTAACGTACACCTATAAAATTTGCGTTACTTAATGTACCAAACCCAAAACTTCCGCTACTTGTAGAGCAACCACATAAGTCGCAAAAAAATGAAAATGTTTCATGGTTTGAACACGAGCCTTTAATCTCGTGAGCGCTAACTTTAGAGATGCCGAAAGCAATAAATAAAGTTACTATTACTATTTTTTTAATATTCTGAAAATCTTTCATCTTCTAAAAATTCGTGATCTGTTAATGTGTTTAAGAATGCTATTATGCTTTCTTTTTCGTAATCTGATAAATCGATACCATAACTACCATCTGCTTTTAATAGTAATGGATCTACATTACCATTATCTGTAATTCCAGAATCGTAAAAATCTAAAACAGCTTCTAAAGTAGCAAAACGTCCATCATGCATAAAAGGATAACTAACCTCTACGTTACGTAAACTTGGAACCCTAAAGGTGTATAAATCGTCTGGATTGTTTCCTATTTCATAACGGCCTTTATCATCTAATTGAGGATTTACAGGCAAACCATTATTTCTAAAATTTTGGTCTGTAAATAAATCACTAGAATGACAAGACGCACATTTTACCTCAAAAGTATTTAAGCCATCTTGCTCTATTGATGAAAGTGTCGTGTTTTCTTCATTTCTAACATACTTATCGTATTTAGAATTTGAAGACACCATAGTAAGCATAAACTGAGATAACGCTTTTAAAATGTTTTCCGAGTTTATTTCACCATCATCAAAAGCACGAGTAAACTGCTCTTGATAGTAAACATCTGTACTCAATTTTTCTACAATATTACCCAATGTTTCTCCCATTTCAAGATCACTTGTAATAGGTATTATAGGTTGTAAATCTAGATGCGTAGCTGCGCCATCCCACATAAATGAAGTTTGGTAAGCTAAGTTTTGAATAGGCTGCGCATTCCTTAATCCAATACCTCCATTTACACCATGACTTAAATTGTGTCCATGATGTGTAAAAGCAAAAGCTTGCTCGTGACAAAAAGCGCAAGCAATAGCGTTATTTGATGATAATCTACCTTCGTAAAACAGTTTTTTACCAAGTTCGAAACCTGCATCTGTTAAAGGATTATTGTCTAAATTATAAGTGATTTCTGGGAAATTTGAAGGCCAATCTACAGTTAAAGGAACAGCTTCGTAAGCTACTACTTCTTCTGAATTTGAACACGAACAAAACACCATTATACTTATAAAAAAAAGAACTGTTTTTTTCATAATTATTGATATAGTAAAACCATTGAAGGCAAAATACCTTCAATGGTTTAATTACTAATTAATCGTTGTGTACGTGGTGTACTTCAAACATTCCATTAATGTTATCTGCAATAATTGGAGTTTCGTTTACATCTGTATGTACTTGATCGTATCCATCGGCAAAATTAGCTGTAGTAGAACCATCGAATACTTTAGAAATATCTGCTTTTATATGTACTTCTGGAGAAGTTGTTTCTCTAACCAATACCGTGTTTGGAAATGGTAAAGTAACCTCACGGTAGTTATCTAATGATGTTCCAACGCTTCCCATGTGTACACTTAATGGCTGATCTGTAACTGTAGCTGTAGAAAAAGTACCATCTAATCTAATAAATTTGTATCCTGAAGCCCAGCTCCACATCATACCTTCGTCTGAAGCTTCATCTAAAAAGTCTCCTTGTCCTTCTGCTCCTAAAGCAAAACGCTCTTGATCGATACCAACACCAAAAGTAACTTCAGTATAATTTGCAGCATCTATATTATCTAGCGTTATGTAAATTTCTCCTGCATTGTTACCATCTGCTTCATTAACAATAAATACGTTGTTATTAATTGGATACATAAAAGTATTACCATCTGTATCTTTAACTCTTACATTACTAATAATGTATTTTAAAGTTTCTAATTGAAAAGATTCACCATTAGATTTGTTATAAGTAGTACCAAAGATAAAATCACTATCTCCAACACCGTTGTCGAATTTAAGCGTTAATTCTCCTTTTTGACCTTCTAATCCTTCTGTACTAGAAATTGAATCGTCGTCTGATGAGCATGCAAATATTGTTGCGCATAGTAATAGCGCAAATGTAGATTTTAAAGTTTTCATTTGTTTAAATTTTATTAATTGTAATTGTAATTTTTAGACTTACAAAGAATGTAAGACTAGACGAAATAAAAATTAAACTATTGGAGGTCTAAAGTGTATGTGCTCAAAAGAGAATGAGTACAATTGTTCTTGTAGTGTGTTTTTTCTTAAATCTTTTTTTAAAGATTTTTTTATGTCTTTATCGTAGTTATAGTCTACATAAAACACAGGGAAAAAAGATTCTGCTAAACTATTTAAAGTCGCATCGCCATCATTATCTGTAGTTGTAGTGGTTGCTATTTGTTTTGCCAAATGACACTTACCATTACATTGTAATTGTGGCTTTTCTTTATTTACACAATACGTTTCTATTATATAATCTATGTTTAATTCAAAATAAGCAACATAACCAACAAAGTACATTGGTCTAATTGCAAATGAAACAAAGAGTAATATAGCGAAAAAAGATTTCAGTGTAATTTTTTTTTTGCAAATATAAAGTTGAAAAGTAAACTTTACTAATTATTAACCGTTAAAAAAGCGACTACAAAGAGTCGCTTTTTATTATGCTTTAATATAGACTAAACATTGGTTTAAATCTGGATTTTCATTTATTAAAGATTCTATATAAATTTTTAGTTCTTCAATTTCGTAAGGTAATAAACGTTGTAGTGCTTTTTGTACCTCCTTACAAAACAAGTTAGCATCAAAACTAACTTTATTAAGTATCGTTTTGGTGTACTCGAACATTGCTCTAGCCATAATAGTTTGTGTTTAATTAAATAATAAAAGTAGATTTACAGAATAGGCAAATGGTTTATAAATTCGATTAAATGTAGTGAAAAAAATCAATTAAAGAAGATGATATTCTTTATTTTCATTGTTAATTTATTCACAATTAACAAATTTAGAACCTATTATCACCGTCTAATAAATCTCCTAATCCACCTAAAATACTACCTTCTCCTTTACTCTTTCCACCTTTGGGAATACTTGATAAAACACGACCAGCTAATCTACTAAATGGTAAGGATTGAATATAAACTGTACCAGGCCCTTGTAATTTTGCAAAAAACAAACCTTCGCCTCCAAAAACAGTATTTTTAATTCCACCAACAAACTCTATATCGTAATTAATGCCTTGTGTAAAACCAATAATACAACCCGTATCTACACGTAACGTTTCTCCTGCTTTTAATTCTTTTTTTGCAGTCGTTCCACCAGCATGAACAAATGCCATACCATCACCTTCTAATTTTTGCATTATAAAACCTTCGCCTCCAAAAAGACCACGACCTAGTTTTTTACTAAACTCTACGCCTATACTTACTCCTTTTGCTGCGCACAAGAAAGCATCTTTTTGACAAATAAATTTGCCGTTAAACTCGGTTAAATCTATTGGAATAATTTTTCCTGGATATGGAGATGCAAACGAAACATTGCGTTTTCCATCTAAATTATTGTAAAAAGCCGTCATAAATAAGCTTTCTCCTGTAAGAATTCGTTTTCCTGCTCCTAGAATTTTACCTAGAAAACCTTCATCTTTTTGAGAACCATCTCCAAAAATGGTTTCCATTTTAATACCATCGTCCATCATCATAAAACTACCAGACTCTGCAACTACACCTTCTTGAGGATCGAGTTCTATCTCTACATATTGCATTTCTTCTCCGTAAATTCTGTAGTCTATTTCGTGTGATGTCATAATGTCGTGATTTAAGTTATACTTTAATATGTTGATTTTATTTCCGTTTTGTTACAAGTTCTTTTTAATTATTATTAATAACTAATAACGAGTTATTCGATAATTCCTATTCCAATGCAGATTTTTATTGAAAATTAAGTTTTGTAAATTTTTCAATTCAAGATTATCAACAGCAAGCTCTTCAACATAATCAATCATTTTTTTTAGCATAGCATCTGTTAAATTTTCATTCCATATAAGTTCAGTTCCATATTTATTAACTCCATTAATATCTTTATACTCTATCGCTTTTTCAAATTTACTCCAATCTAAATCTAAGCTTACTAAATGTCTTTTTTTTCTATTTTTAATTAAAACATAAAAAAGCAATAGTATTACTACTGGGATAGTAAAGGTTATTATAAGTATTAATCCATTATTCATGCTTATATATTGATTTGTTAACTAAAATATTACAATTATCTTAACGCTTCACTCTTACAGACCACTCAAAATTAAAACTAGAAACTACTATCCCGTCTTGGTTAGTACCTATAGATTGCATCCAGAATGATTGACCATCTCCTGTCTCTATAGATTTCTTTAATGCCGCATCAATTAAATGGCCATCTACACAAGTAAACACAATACGTCCTGTCGCTTTTTTAGTAAAACTTGCATTATTATTAGTTACTAACATAGACACTTGCTTTCCAGATTCTCTAATTTTACCAAGTACTAATGCACCAGTAGATAGCTCTGCTGCCATACCTTGTACTGCCCAAAACATAGATTTAAATGGATTCTGATTTATCCAACGGTGTTTAACTCTCACTGTGCAAGAGTTATCCTCTATCGTTTTTACACGTATTCCTGTAAAGAATACAGAAGGTAATTTAAAGAGGTTGAAAGTGTTTATTTTACTTGGTGTAAGCTTCATATATAATTAGATTTCTTCAAAACTATCGAAAATATTTCATATTTCAATATGTTAAAAATTTGTTAATTTCTAGTACTATGCGTAACACAATACCTTTTTAAAGACATATATTTGTATAAGCAACTATTATATACTTTTAAAATGGAAGAAAAAAATCACACTAATATCGCAACCTTTATTCACCTATCTACCTTTTCAAGATTTCTTGTTCCTTTCGGGAATTTTTTAGGACCATTAGTATTATGGATAATAAATAAAGAGAAATCTCAATTTATAGACGAAAATGGAAAACAAGCGTTAAACTTTCAAATAAGTATATTAATTTATTCTTTAATTATTGGATTAATAACTATTCCGTTTTTTGCCTTTAGTATATTTAGTGGTTTCGATTTTATGGATTTTAATTTATTTGAAGGCATTCATTTAAACCTTAGCAAACCTTCTCCTCTATTTTATATAGGAGGTTCTTTAGGCTTTTTAGCAGTTGTAGGCTTTGTTCTTGAAATCGTTTTTATTATTAAAGCAAGTTTAAGAGCAAGAGACGGAGAAATTTATGAGTATCCATTAAGTATTAAATTTTTAAAATAAATATAGCTGAAGTTATTTTCAGTTTCATCAATAATCAATCAATCAAAAAATGAACAGTTTAACATCATTAAATCGCATGACAATATGAAGATAGAAAACACAAAAGCACAAATGCGTAAAGGTGTTTTAGAGTATTGCATTTTATCGGTATTAAAAGACAAAGATGCTTACGTTGCCGAGATTTTAGGCACTCTAAAAGACGCTAAGTTGCTGGTAGTAGAAGGTACAATCTATCCTTTACTTACACGACTTAAAAATGCAGGTCTTCTTAATTACCGTTGGGAAGAAAGCACCTCTGGACCACCAAGAAAGTATTACGGATTAACAGAAACAGGACAATTGTTTTTAAAAGAACTAACCACTACTTGGGACGAATTACAAACAGCAGTTAACATTGTAACACCATCTAAAAACAACACTAATGAATAAAACAGTCAACATAAATTTAGCAGGTATATTTTTTCACATAGATGAAGATGCATACTTAAAATTACAGCGCTATCTTGAGGCTATAAAACGTTCATTTACAGATTCTCAAGGACGATCAGAAATAATTGCAGATATAGAATCTCGTATCGCAGAATTATTTTCGGAACGTATATTAAACGAAAAACAAGTTATTGGAAACAAACAAGTAGACGAGGTGATTACCATTATGGGACAACCTGAAGATTATCTTGTAGACGACGAAATATTTGAAGACGAACCAAAACAAAGAACACATACTACTGGTAGATCTAAGAAATTATATAGAGACACAGAAACGTCTTATGTTGGTGGTGTATCTGCTGGTTTAGCACATTACTTTGGCATCGATGCTTTATGGATTAGAATTATCTGGCTAGTATTAGTTATTGGTGGTTTTGGTACAGGAATATTAATTTACATTTTACTTTGGATATTAGTACCAGAAGCTAAAACTACTTCTGAAAAGATATTAATGACTGGAGAAAACGTAACCATTTCTAACATCGAAAAAAAAATTCGTGACGGCTTTGGAACAGTTTCAGATAGTGTTGGGCAAAATCTTCAAACCGCTGGAGACAAGCTAAAAGAAGGTTTTGAAAGCGCAAGTGATAATATTTCTAATTCTGTAAAAAATATAGATGTTAATAAATCTACAAACAGAATAAAATCAAGCTCACAAACGTTTTTCGATACTATCGCAGATATTTTCATGTTCTTTTTAAAACTGTTTGCTAAGTTTATTGGTATAATATTAATGTTTACTGGAGCCGTAGGATTTATTGCAACTACTGTTGTTTTTATTTCTTCAATATTTATGGGACGAATGGATCAAATTCATTTAGGAAATTCAGATTTAGTATATCTAGCTGAAGCATCAAGTACTCCTATTTGGTTAGTATTCTTAATAGTCTATTTTTTAATTGGCATCCCACTATTATTACTTTTCTATCTAGGTCTTAAAATTCTAGTAAATAACCTTAAATCTATTGGTAGTGTTGCCAAGTTTACTCTTTTAGGAGCATGGTTATTGTCTTTAATTGGAATTTGCATTATTGGTGCAAAGCAAGGTTTATCTTACAGTGAAAAAGCACCTTCTATTTCAACAGAGAAACTAGAAAGCATAACTAAAAAAGACACGTTATATTTATCTATGAGAAGCAACGAAACTTATTCTGATAGTAATAATAACAACTTCAATAGTTTTGACACAGCTTTTAACGATAATGGAGATAAAATAACTTTTGCTAGAAGCGTAGCGTTTAAAATTCGCTCTACAAGAGATAGCGTTGCTAAAGTTAAAGTTATAAAAACAGCTAGAAACTCGTCTTTTGAATCGGCAAAAGTATTAGCCGAAAATATAAGCTACGAATACGAATTGATAGGTAACGAGTTGCTTTTAGACAACCATATTCTTATACCAAATGACGACATTAAAAGAAGCCAAAGAGTAGAAGTTACAATTTATTTACCAGTAGGAACAACACTTTTTCCAGACGAAAACACGCACAGGTTCCATACTAATAATTGCTTATTATCTAAAACCAAAGAAGGTCATTTTTTAACCGTTTCAAACGGAAAATTATTATGTAACGATTGTAATGATGAAGACGATGATGACGACGATTTTGAGATAGATGTAAACATTAATAAAGATGGTGCAAAACTTAAAATAAATTCTGAAGGTATTGAAGCTACAAGCAATACAAATTCATTAGAGATTAATGAAAATGGAGTTAAAAGTAAAACCAATAACGTAGAAGTTAATATAGACGAAGATGGTATTAAAATAACATCAGACAAAGAATAGCAATAACCAATAAAAACAGAAATTATGATAACCATAGCAGCGTTTTTAATTGCATTAATACTAAATATATTTGTGTAAAAACAACCAAAAATTAACCAACCAAAATCCATCCCATTCTTTATAAAAAGTTTGGGATGATTTTTGTTATATATTTGCTGAACAATAAATAAGAGTTCCGCTTTCTCGGAAAATAAATATGAAAATAAAAATACAACACCTTATTATCGCTTGCTTAATAGCCTTTTCTGGATTTTCTCAAAGTACAGAAAAAGTAAAAGGAAGTAGAAATGTTACTACACAAACTACAGAAATAGATCCTTTTAATAGACTAGTAATTGGTGACGATTTTAAAGTCAACCTAAAACAAGGTGAAACACCATCTGTACAAGTAGATACAGACGATAATTTACACGAGGTTATAGCCTTTAATGTACAAGAAGGTAGTTTAAGTTTTAAAACAAACAAAAGAATTACTTCTAGTAAGAAAATGGAAATTACAGTAATATATAAAGACTCTTTAAATATTATTGAATTGAAAGAGGATGCAGAATTAAGAGGTGCAAGTACTATTAAGGTTGATAATTTAATAATAAGAGCTAAAGAATCTACTGAAACATATTTAACTATTGAAGCAGAATCTTTTGAATATATTGCAGCAGGAAAAACAAAAGCTGAACTAAACGTAACATCGAAATCTACAATTTTAGATTTAAGCGACAACACATCTATTGAAGCTTTGATAAACTCTGAAACTATTACATTAGAAATGTTGCAACGTGCCAATGCTAAAATTGAAGGAGATGCAAGCGAGTTAATAATTAACACCGATAACTCTTCTGTTTTAAAAGCTGAAAAACTTACCGCAGAAACATGTAATTTAATTACAGAAGGCAGAGCCGATGTACATGTAGAAGCTACAAAAGATTTAATAATTGAAGCTTCAGGAACGTCTGAAACATACATATATGGTAGTCCAAAAATTGAATTGAAAAAATTTGAAGACGACGCTATTTTAAGGAAGAAATAGAAAAACTAGTTAATCATAAAAACAAAAAAAACCGAAGCAATTGCTTCGGATTTTTTATATTCTAATATTTATATTTCTAACGTAAGTTAGAATAAAACTAATTAATTGTAATTAGAAGTGCTTACCTCGAAAGTAGAGTCTTTAGCTGCTAAGTAACGTTCTGCATCTAAAGCTGCCATACAACCTGTACCTGCTGCTGTTACTGCTTGTCTATAAACATGATCTGCTGCATCACCACAAACAAATACACCTTCTACATTTGTTAATGCACGTCCTGGAACATTTTTAATGTATCCTGTTTCATCCATATCTATAAAACCTTTAAAGATATCTGTATTTGGTTTATGTCCAATAGCGACAAAAAATCCAGTTGCATCAATATCTTGTGTTTCGTTTGTTTTATTATTTTTTACACGAACACCAGTTACTACTTGTCCATCACCTAAAACCTCATCAGTTTCAGTATTAAATAGTATCTCTATGTTTTCTGTATTTTTTACTCTTGTAGCCATAATTTTAGAAGCTCTAAACTCGTCTCGCCTAACTAGCATAGTTACTTTTTTACAAAGCTTAGAAAGGTAATGTGCTTCTTCACAAGCACTATCTCCCGCTCCAACTATTACAACTTCATGATTTCTGTAAAAGAAACCATCGCAAACTGCACATGCCGAAACACCTCCACCAAGCTTTAAATATTTTTGTTCAGACTCTAAACCTAAATATTTAGCACTTGCTCCTGTAGAAATTATTACAGTATCTGCGTGTATTTCTTTTTCTTCGTTTACCCAAACTTTATGCACATCTCCAGAGAAATCAACTTTAGTAATCCAACCATCTCTAACATCTGTTTCAAAACGTTCTGCTTGCGCTTGAAGTTCCATCATCATTGCAGGTCCGGTAATTCCTTCTGGGTAACCTGGAAAATTTTCAACTTCGTTAGTTGTTGTTAATTGTCCACCTGGTTGTGTTCCTTGATATAAAACAGGTTTCATATTCGCTCTGGCAGCATATATGGCAGCAGTATAACCTGCTGGTCCAGATCCTATAATTAGGCATTTTACTTTTTCTATTGTATCAGACATGTTTTCAATATTTATTATAACAAAAGTAGCTTTTTTAGTAGATAACTTACAGCTAAGTTATCAACAGTTACTATTGTTTAATAAGTTTAACTTATTAATCTATCAAGCTTTAATTTTTCTTATATTATTCAAAAATAAGAATCAGTTTTTCATTCTATTCATTGGTAAAAGTAAGATATACGGCTAAGTACTAAATATAAAATATTGCAAAAAAAAAGAATCCCTCTTCAGAAATTCTCTTTTTATAAACTACTATATAATTGTATCCTTTTGTTAAAATCTTTAATTTTTAATAAACTACCTGTTTTTATTAATATACTCTTGATATTCTTTAGAAAGTGAAGATTTCTCTTTATCTGTTAATACTTTGCCTGCCATCTGAAAAATGGTATGCTCCTCATCGTCTAAATGATGTTCAACATCATGTTTCAATTTCTTAGCAATTGTTAACCAACCTGTAGAGTCATAATCCATTTCTTCAAGCTTATCAAGTAATTCATCGATTTCATGGTGTTCAGCTATTGCATGTCTTGATTGCTCTTGTGTTAAATCATCTTCGATTAAAGGCAGATAAAAGTAACGTTCCTCTCCATCCTCATGAATTTTTAATTCATGTTTAACTGCTTTAAAAATTTCGTCTCGTTTTTTAGTATCTCCAGATGTATTTACTAATTTACTCAATAAATCGCGTTGTATGTCATGGTCTTTTCTAAGTGCTTCAAATATGTTCATATATTCCTTATTTTGTGGGTTATATAATTAATTTTTAAAATAGATACAGACAAATTTTAACCTAAATACATCTATCTTCTAAAGAGTTTTTTAAGTAGTACCATAGAGCCTATTTTACCTACCATTTTTACACCGGTCTGCATCCATTGCGCAGGTTGCAAGCTCTCTTTTAAATCTCCTTTTACAGCTTTAATTTCCTCTTTAGCAATTTGTCGCTCTAGCTCCAAACGCCTTAACTCTTCATCAATTTCATTAAAATTACGGTAAACTTTTTTCATGGTTAAAAAAATGTTTTAGAAAGTTTTTGAATCACTTTTTCATCAATATAGCCTCTAAACACATACAGTAATATTGCACATAATGAGAATATTAAACCAACCACAACAAATCCCATAGTATAACTACCTAGTAGTTTACCTATGTAAAATGCTAATGCAATCGATAAAAATATTAAACCAATTAAAAAAACACCTCCTATGGCAACAGCTTTAAATATCATACTTACAGATATAGAAAGTTGTTGGAATATTTTAAGTTTATAAAAATCGTGAGATTTCCTTAAATATTCTTCAGATTGGTCTATAGCTTTATTTGAAGCTTCATTTATAGAATCTATTACAGACATAAATTATGATGTTTTCTGTAACTTCTTATTTCTAGCTTTTAACACTTCTAACTTCTTCTCTAATGTGGTAATTACATCTTCTGCTTTATAACTTGCATTCTGTACAACACTTTCTATTTGCGATTCTAGTGTTGCTTTACCAGACACCATTTCTTCTTCCAATTGCGCTCTTAAATCTGTAGCAGTAGCTGCAACTTTATCTTTAGCTAAAACAGCTTCTTCTGTTAACTTTTTTCTTGTATTACTTCCTTTATCCGGTGCAAATAATATTCCTAATGTTGCTCCAATTGCTGATCCTAATAATATTCCTAATGCTGCATTTCCATTCTTGCTCATAATTATTTTTGTTTTAGTTGTTAATATTTATTTTCTGAGTTAACTATATGACGCTAACTTCATTACAAAGTTACAAAACAACTTCTAAAACTCTCTTAAATAGAACATAATGAAATATTAAATCTTTGTTAATTCAATAATTAAATTGCTTTTTTTAAGAATTTTTATATTAAATTATCAACAAATCAATTATAAAATGAATAAAACAATAACCACTTACAACCCATATAATGGTGATGAATTAAATAGATATACTCTTTTTTCTACCGAAAAAACCCAATCTATTTTAAACGCAGCCGAAAACACTTTCCACGATTGGAAACTTACACCTATTAAAAAGCGCGCAAAATTACTTAGAAAGCTTGGAGACGTTTTAAATGAGAATATTGAAAAGTATAGCGAATTAATAACACTCGAAATGGGAAAACCCATAACAGAGAGTAGAGCCGAAATAAAAAAATGTATTCTATTATGTGATTTCTACGAAAAGAATGCTGCTCGTTTTCTTTCAGATCATATTATCGATACTGAAGCTCACGAAAGCTTTATTAGTTACGATCCTCTTGGTGTTATTTTAGCTGTAATGCCATGGAACTATCCTTTTTGGCAAGTATTTAGATTTGCTGTCCCAACATTAACCGCTGGAAATACAGGCTTACTAAAACATGCTTCTAATGTTACTGGATGCGCTTTGGCTATTCAAGAATGTTTTGAACAAGCGGGCTATCCTATTGGATGTTTTCAAACATTACTATCAAATCATGAGGATATTGAAACACTAATTAAAAATGATAAAGTAAAAGCGATATCATTAACAGGTAGCGAAAAAGCAGGAATAAGCATCGCCGGAACAGCAAGTACTGTCTTAAAAAAATCTGTTTTAGAATTAGGAGGAAATAATGCTTGTATTGTTTTAGATGATGCCGATTTAGATAAATACCTAAATACAATGGTAAAAGCCAGATTTCAAAATTCTGGGCAAAGTTGTATTGCAGCAAAGCGCTTTATAGTTACCGAAGGTATATACGATACGTTTTTAACACGTTTTAAAGCTGAAGCTGAAAAACTTAAATACGATAATCCTTTAAAGGAAACTACTGAAACCTCTGTACTTGCAAGAGAAGATCTTGCTGATGAATTACAAAAACAAGTTGATGCTTCAATAAAAAAAGGAGCAAAAGTTGTGCTTGGTAACATTAAAAAAGGAGCTTACTTCTCTCCAACAATCCTCACAGAGGTAACCGAAGACATGCCAGTTTTCACCGAAGAAACTTTTGGTCCTGTTGCACCAATTATAAAAGCAAAAGATTTAAATCATGCTATTAGTTTAGCCTCTAACAGTAGATTTGGATTAGGAACAATGCTATTTACCAAAGATATAGAAACTGCAAGAAATAAAATAGGAAGTATTAACGATGGTGCTTTTTTTATTAACGACATGGTAAAATCTGATCCTAGACTTCCTTTTGGAGGAACTAAAGCTTCGGGTTATGGAAGAGAATTATCTCAAGAAGGCATCTTGGAATTTGTAAACATTAAAACGATATATATTAATAAATAAATTAAAACAAAAAAACATGAGTTTAATTAAAGAAGAAAACGAAGAAAGAGAAAACTATATTTTACAAAAAGATAAAACAACTAAAGGCGTTTCGGCTTTTGTAATCATCACATTAGTAGTGTTAGTGATTGCGGTAATAGCTTCAGGTCTATTTTTTAAATGGTTTTAATACCATAACTTTAAGTATAGAAAACAAAAAAGCCCAGTATAAAACTGAGCTTCTAAAGTCGGGGTGGCAGGATTCGAACCTGCGGCCTCCACGTCCCAAACGTGGCGCGATAACCGGGCTACGCTACACCCCGAATGATTATCTTTCTAAAACCTTAAATTTTAGAAGTGCAAATATACTCTACTTTTTCACATAACAAACTATTTTATTGTAAATTGTTGAAAATATTTCAATTTAATTATGCGCGCTCAAAAATCGATTTACTTTTTACTGTTATTATTCGCCTTTTCTGCATGTGCTCAAGACAAGAACCCTATCAACCAAAACAACAGCTATGAGGTTGTTGTAGAAGACTTAACCAATCCTTGGGGATTTGTATTTTTACCAGACAACTCTATGTTAATTACAGAGAAAGAAGGAAAACTAATTCATTATAAAAATAAAGTAAAAAAAGAGATAAAAGGCCTGCCAGAAATTTATGTTCGTGGTCAAGGTGGCTTATTAGACATTAATATTCATCCAAATTATAACGAAAATGGTTGGATTTACTTTTCTTACGCTTCTCCCAAAGGAGAAGGAAAAGGTGGTAACACCGCAATTATGCGAGCAAAAATTAAAAATAATGCACTTGTAGAAAAAGAATTACTTTATAAAGCGGAGCCAAACACAACTAAAGGACAACATTTTGGTTCACGAATTGTTTTCGATAATGAAGGTTACCTCTACTTCTCGGTTGGAGAACGCGGTAATCGTGATGAGAATCCGCAAGACTTAAAAAGAGATGGTGGAAAAATCTATCGCTTAAATGATGATGGTTCAATACCAAACGATAATCCTTTTGTAGATTCTAAAGGAGCTAAAAAAGCCATTTGTTCCTATGGACATCGCAATCCGCAAGGCATGGAGCTTCACCCAGACACTCAAGAAATCTGGACACACGAGCATGGACCAAAAGGAGGAGATGAAATAAATATTATTAGAAAAGGCAAAAATTACGGCTGGCCTGTTATTACTTATGGTAAAAACTATTCTGGCACATCAATTACCAACGAAACTAAAAAAGAAGGTATGGAAGAGCCGCTTCATTATTGGAATCCTTCTATTGCACCTAGTGGCATGTCGTTTATCTCTTCAAATAAATATGGCGATTGGAAAGGCAGCTTATTGGTTGGCTCTTTAAAATTTAGCTATTTAGATCGTTGCGAGCTAAAAGACGGTAAAGTTATTAAAGAGGAAAGACTCCTTGATGGTATTGGCAGAGTACGCTCTATAGAACAAGGCCCAGATGGTTATATTTACGTAGGAGTAGAAAACTTAGGTATTGTTAAATTGATAAGACATTAAATATAAATGAAAAACTTAAGCTTCAGCTTAGCGCTTCTTTTTTTGCTTTGCGCTTGTAATTCTTCAGATAAAAAAACAGACAAAAATAGTCTTGCAATAAATTATGTAAATCAGGATTTTTCTGAGGGCAAAGAAATTTATAACGACTTTTGTGCACAATGCCACATGCCAAACGGTAAAGGTATGCCTAAGGTTATTCCGCCATTAGCGAAGTCCGATTTCTTAATAAATAACAGAGAGGAAAGTATTAAAGTTATTAAATACGGGCTTTCGGGTGAGATTACTGTAAATGGAGAACACTATAACTCTGTTATGGAAGCTCAAGGTTTAAGCAACGAAGAAATTGCTAATGTAATGAACTACATTACAAATAGTTGGGGTAACAAAAACACATCGTTAATAACTGAAGAAGAAGTTTCGAAGGTTGAACGCTAATATTTTATTTCAAATTCCTAAATTTGCTCGGTTAAATTAAAAATAAAAGAATGTTAATAATAGGAATTGCTGGTGGTACTGGATGTGGTAAAACTACTGTGGTAGATCAAATAATGAATGAATTACCAGAAGGAGAAGTGGGAATAATTTCTCAAGACTCTTACTACAAAGATACATCGGAGATGACGTACGAGGAGCGTACTAAAATAAACTTTGATCACCCAAAATCTATAGATTTTAAATTATTAAGACAGCATTTAACAACTTTAAAAGCTGGAAATAGTATTGAGCAACCTGTTTATTCTTTTGTAGACCATAACAGAACAAAAGAAACAGTAACTACACATCCAAAACATGTGATGATTGTAGAAGGTATTCTTATTTTAAGTAAACCTAAAATTCGTGATATGTTCGATATTAAAATATTTGTACATGCAGATAGCGATGAGCGTTTAATTAGACGTGTAAAACGTGATATTGCAGAACGTGGTAGAGATATAAACGAAGTGCTTACACGTTACCAAACAACGCTTAAACCAATGCATCAACAGTTTATTGAACCAATGAAAGAGTATGCAGATTTAATTATACCGAACAATAAATACAACACTGTTGCTGTTGATATTGTACGTACAATAATTAACGAAAAACTAACTTAATGCTTAAATATTTCAAAAATATATTCTTGATTATCTTTATAGCATTTACTATATGGATGCTGTTTTTTGATGGTAACTCACTAATAATTCACAATGAATTAAATAATGACATCGAAAAACTTGAAAAAGAAAAAGAGTATTATAGAAAAGAAATAGTTAAAGACAACAAAGCCATTAAGGAATTAAAAAGAGAAGAAGGTCTAGAGAAGTTTGCTCGCGAAGAATATTATATGAAACGCGACAACGAAGACATCTATATTATTGAATATCAAGACAGTTTAAAAGTTAAAAAAGATGAGTAAAAAACTATTTAGCGATTTTGATAGTGTTTCTGCAAAAGCATGGAAACAACAAATTCAGGCAGATTTAAAAGGCGTAGACTATAACTCTACTTTAATTTGGAATACTCCTGAAGATATTAATGTAAAACCATTTTATCACGCAGACGATTTTAACGGAGAACCTTTTCCAGAGATTCCATCAAACTCATGGTCTATATGCCAATCTATATTTGTTTTTGATGTTGAAAAATCGAATGCAAAAGCTATAAACGCAATCGAACGCGGTGCAGAAAGCATTACATTTATTATTCCAAATAAAGACGTTGCAATAGAAAGCTTATTAAAAAATATAGATACCACTTCTACTCCATTCTATTTCGAATTACAATTTTTAGACGCAGATTATGCTAAGCAACTATCTGCTATTCCTGGAGTTTCTTTATTAACAGATAGTATTGGAAACCTTGCTAGATCTGGTAATTGGTTTAATACTTTAAAAAGTGACCATGAAGAATTAGAGAAAATTGTTTCAGAAAAAAACAACACTCTTAGCGTAGATTTAAGTTTGTACCAAAATGCTGGAGCAACCATTGTACAGCAATTGGCTTATAGTTTAGCACATGCTAACGAATATTTAAATATTTTAAATAGCGACTTAAAATCTCAAATTACTTTTAAAGTCTCTGTAGGTACAAATTACTTTTTCGAAATAGCAAAGCTTCGTGCTTTAAGGCTACTTTGGAAAACTTTAGCATCAGAATATGGTGTTATAGAAGATTGCCATATTATGGCTACACCAACAAAACGTAATAAAACACTTTACGATTATAACACAAATATGTTGCGCACAACTACAGAATGTATGAGTGCTATTCTTGGTGGTGCAAATACTGTTTGCAATCTTGCTTACGATGCTATTTACCATAAAGACAACGAATTTGGCGAGCGTATTTCTAGAAACCAACTTTTGGTTATAAAACACGAAAGCTATTTTGATGTAGTACAAAATGCATCAGATGGTGCATATTACATCGAGAGCTTAACACAACAACTGTCGGAAAAAGCATTAGCATTATTTAAAGATATTGAGCAAAAAGGAGGCTTTCTTAAATTATTAAAAGAAGGAATCATTCAGAAAAAAATAAAAGAAAGCGCAGCTAAAGAGCAAGCAAGTTTCGATAATGGTGATATTACATTACTAGGCACAAACAAGCATCCAAATACAGAAGATAGAATGAAAGACAACCTTGAACTCTATCCTTTTTTAAAAATGAATGCCAGAAAAACGCTACTTGAACCTATTTTAGAAAGACGATTAGCAGAAACAATAGAACAAAACCGATTAAAAACTGAATAAACATTTTACAAATGCAAACAACTTTTAAATTTTTAGCTTTATTAATTTTTGTTACATTTTCAAGCTGTAACAATTCTAAAACAATCGATTACAAATACTCAGAAAGCCCTAAGGTATTGGCTTGCGATTTCCCAAATGGAGATTTATTGCAAGAAGCCGTTTATGCTTTCGAGAACGATATTATTAACAGTTACGATATGCAATACAGAAATGCAGCAAAATCGTATTCTAAACTTATTAGCACTCGATTAAGAGGACAATTAAAGCTAACCGATATTGCTAGCGAACACAGTTTAAAAATTGCGAAAGCCTTAAAAGAAGATTCTAGTTTATGGGTTACTAATAATGGTGTAACTTCGCTTAACACCTCGCATCCTGTAGTAGATTGTATAGCCAACAATATAAAAGACAAAGGCATTAAAACAACCTACAATGCTTTACTATCTACTAATAGCTTAAAACCGAATTTAATCTTACCGCTTTTAAGTGGTAGCACAAGATTTATTCAAGCAGATGGTAGTTTAAAAACTTATGTGGCTTTAGAATTTTTTTACTCTCAATTACTAAACACAACAGTAGAAGAACTAAAAAATCCTAATCCGCAAGCACAACCTGAGCCAGCAAAGCCTAGTGTTAATGGTGTTGATTTAAATAGAACACCTAAACAAGAAGTTCCTAAAAAAGGAGCTACAAATGATCCTCACGCAGGACATAACCATGACTAATGAACAGAAAAGACCTTCAACATATCGCCATTAAATCTGAAGTAAAAAGTCAAGAAACAAAATTTGTTTCCTCTTTAACTGCTGAAGACATTCCTGTAAAATCGAAGTATTCAAAATCCGATTTAGAAAACTTAGAGCATTTAGGTTTTGTAGCAGGAATTGCTCCAAATTTACGCGGACCATACTCAACAATGTATGTGCGTAGACCTTGGACTATTAGACAATATGCAGGGTTTTCTACTGCCGAAGAAAGTAACGCTTTCTACCGTAGAAATTTAGCCGCAGGACAAAAAGGACTTTCAGTAGCATTCGATTTGGCAACGCATAGAGGTTACGATAGTGATCACGAACGTGTTGTTGGAGATGTTGGAAAAGCAGGTGTTGCCATAGATAGTGTTGAAGACATGAAAGTGCTTTTCGACCAGATTCCGCTAGATAAAATGAGCGTTTCTATGACTATGAATGGTGCTGTTTTACCAATCTTAGCCTTTTATATTGTTGCTGCCCAAGAGCAAGGCGTAGCACTTAAAGATTTAGCAGGAACCATACAAAACGATATCTTAAAGGAGTTTATGGTACGTAATACATACATCTATCCTCCTACACCATCGATGCAAATTATCTCAGATATTTTTGAATACACGAGCAAGAACATGCCAAAATTCAATAGTATTAGTATTTCTGGTTACCACATGCAAGAAGCTGGAGCCACATGCGATATTGAGTTGGCTTACACGCTTGCAGATGGTTTAGAATACATAAGAAAAGGATTAGCCGCAGGAATGGACATTGATACTTTTGCACCAAGACTCTCTTTCTTTTGGGCTATTGGTATGAACCATTTTATGGAAATAGCAAAAATGAGAGCTGCTAGAATGTTGTGGGCAAAAATGGTAAGTCAGTTTAATCCTAAAAATCAAAAATCGTTGGCATTACGTACGCATTGCCAAACTAGTGGATGGAGTTTAACAGAACAAGATCCATTTAATAATGTAGCACGTACAACTATTGAAGCTGCTGCTGCTGCCTTTGGTGGCACACAAAGTTTACACACCAATGCCTTAGATGAGGCTATTGCATTACCAACAGATTTTTCTGCTAGAATTGCAAGAAATACACAAATATATTTACAAGAAGAAACCAATATTACCAAAACGGTAGATCCTTGGGCTGGTAGTTATTATGTTGAAAAACTAACCGATGACATCGCACAAAAAGCATGGTCTTTAATTGAAGAAGTTGAAGAACTTGGTGGTATGACCAAAGCTATTGAAGCCGGTATTCCTAAATTAAGAATTGAAGAAGCTGCCGCAAGAAAGCAAGCACGAATAGATTCTGGACAAGACCTTATTATTGGTGTAAATAAATATGTTTTAGACGAAGAAGATCTGCTTCATATTTTAGAAGTCGATAACCAAACCGTTAGAAAACAACAAATAGAGCGCTTAGTAAAAACAAAGGCAGAACGTGACACTAATAAAGTAACCGAAGCTTTACATAATTTAACCGAAGCGGCTCGCTTATCTAATAAAACTAAAAATTCTAGCGTTAGTGCCGAAAATAATTTACTACATTTAGCTGTAATAGCGGCAAGAGAACGCGCTACTTTAGGCGAAATTAGTGATGCTTTAGAAGCCGTTTATGGCAGATATAAAGCACAAATAAAATCATTTTCTGGTGTGTATAGTAAAGAAATAAAAGACGATAAATCTTTTGCAAAAGCAAAAGAACTGGCCGATACCTTTGCAGAGCAAGATGGTAGACGACCACGTATTATGATTGCAAAAATGGGACAAGATGGCCATGACCGTGGTGCAAAAGTAGTTGCAACTGGTTATGCAGATATTGGTTTCGATGTCGATATTGGTCCGTTATTTCAAACACCACACGAAGCTGCAAAGCAAGCCATAGAAAACGATGTTCATATTCTTGGTATTTCGTCTTTAGCTGCTGGACACAAAACATTAGTGCCACAAGTTATAGAAGAGCTTAAAAAATACGGTAGAGAAGATATTATGGTTATTGTTGGTGGAGTAATACCAAAACAAGATTACCAGTATTTGTTTGATGCTGGTGCAGTTGCTGTATTTGGTCCTGGAACTAAAATTAGCGAAGCTGCTATTACTATTTTAGAGGTTTTAATCGATTAAAATCTCTAAAATAGTGCTTGATACCGCTATATTAATACTCTGAATTTATAGCATTTATTCTCATTAAACATGGGAATAAATCGACTAAAAAAATAGTACCTAGTAACAATATCTTAGTGCTTTATATTGTAAAAGCACAAAACAAATTAAAGCAATAAAAAGCTAAAGTAACTTCCAGAAAAGTCACAAAATAGTAAACGTAATCACGTTTTTTTAAGTTTAATTTGAAACTTAGATTCAATATAAAACACTCCTTTTGCAATGCCATTTATAAAACTAAAACCATTCATTTTATTCTTATTAATTGCAACCATTACTATAAACTACGCTTTTTGTCAAGAAGAAAAAATGGAAAATAAAATAGAGACTACAAAAGCTTTAGGTAAAGACGCTATAATAAAACAGGCCATTAGTATTCTTAAAAATAAACATCCTGATTTAAACATAAAACTGGAAGATTACGAAATTACTGCTTGGGCCAACAAGGAAGAAATTATCGTCAACTTTCATAGAATTTTAATGTTTACACCTCTTAAAGAACAAAAAACGACCTATTACAACCTTATCATTAATGTATTAACGCAAAATATAAATCCTTTTGATGCTTTTGGAACCAGTGGTTTCTACATTCCAACAGCAGAAGATGTAATAAAAATAGAAACACTTAAAAAACAAGTCGCTTTTAAAGCCGGCTTTATTAACGAAGTTAAAGAGCAAGCAGATACTTATTTTGTTTCCATTAGTAATGATTCGTATTTTTATAACTATGAAATAGATAAAAGTACAGGAGAAACAATAGAAAATTCCGAAATTCAAGGCCATTGGGAACCCGAACCACATTTTGAAGAAGATACTATTAGTAACAAAGATCCATTGGTGAAAATAGAACAGTAATCGTACTTAACCCAAAACATGAAAACCTACCAAAAGATTACCGACTTACTAAAAGACCTCAACGTTACAAGTACGTCTATAGATTCTGGTTTTCATATTTTTAAATTTAACGAAACCAATAACATTGCAAAAGAGGCATTAAATCCACATTTTAAAACCTTTTTTACTATAGATTTTTATGCCGATAATCAATCTAAAAGACAAATAGGCGCGACAAAAGTTGAAGACTTAACCAATGCCATTGCTTTTAATTCGCCATTGCAATTATTTTCGGTGCAACCGTTCGAAGGCAATCCTGGCGGAGAAGGTTATTCGTTATTATTTTCTTCAGACTTTTTTATTCCTAAAAAACACCAATACGAAATACAACACGAGTTCCCATTCTTTAAGCTAAATTCGAGTCCGTCTTATAAATTAATTCCATCAGATTTACCACTAATTAAAAATCTGTTCGATACCATTTACGAGGAGTTTCATAAAAACGATACACATAAAGTAGAATTGGTTCGCTCCTACCTTATTGTATTATTGCTTCAAATAAAACGTGTGGTTGGCAATGCAAACGGCAACATTCCGTTAAAACGTTATCAAGAAATTACAGCAGATTTCGAAGCATTAATACTTAAAGAAACCACCAAATACAAAACCATTGCTGCTTATGCTCAGCAATTAAACATTACACCCATTTACTTGTCGGAATGCGTTAAAAAAACAACAGGCATTTCCTCTAAAAAAGTATTATCTAATTACATGACCTTGCGTGCCAAGGCATTATTACAACAAACCACCAAATCTGTTGCCGAAATTGGTTACGCTATGGGCTTTCAAGAACCTACCAATTTTATCAAGTTTTTTAAAAACAACGAAGGCATTACACCAGCCGCTTTTAGAAAACGACCTCAAAAAGTATCATTTTCTATATAATACTCACCTTACACAACAGGTTATTCTACGTTAATTTTGTGCCATAATACATAATAATGCACACCACAGAAACCAAACCTTTAAAAAATAAACTGCTATTTATAATGGCAACCGCTATTGCAGCAACAGCAGCCAATTTATATTACAATCAGCCATTAATACCATCCATAGGCAAAGCTTTAAACCTAAGCGATGGTGTATTAGGTTTCATTCCGTCGGCATCGCAAATAGGTTATGCTATGGCTATTTTCTTTATTTCACCTTTAGGCGATGTTATGAACAGGAAATTAGTAATAAGAAACCTATCCATAATCTTAGTCATTGCATTACTTGGTGTCTATTTAGCGCCAAATTTCGCTATTTTAATAACGTCCACTTTTGTAGTGGGTTTAGGCGCTAACATTACACAACAATTAATACCATTAGGTGCCTCTTTATCTACGCTAGAAAATAAAGGAAAAGTAATGGCTACTTTAATGACGGGTTTAACAACAGGTATCCTATTATCCAGAACACTAAGTGGTTTTATCGCTCAGCATTTTGGGTGGCGCGCTGTCTTTTTAGGCGCTGCCATTATTGCTGCAATTATTGGTGTGGTTTTACAACTAACGCTACCATCAAACAAGCCAGCAGTAAAACTAAAATATACGCAATTACTAGGTTCTATGTTTACTTTGGTAAAAACAAAACCACAATTACGCGAAGCGGCCTTTGTTGGTGCGTTATGGTTTGCGGCTTTTAATGCCATGTGGGCAACAATTGCAATACATGTAATGGATGCGCCCTTTTTACTCTCTGTACAGCAAGTTGGTTTATTAGGTTTTGTTGGTGCAGCAGGTATTTTTGGCGCTAAAATAGCCGGTAAATGGGTCGATAAAATTGGCGTTAGAAAAGTAATGACCGTTTCTATCTCACTAGTACTCTTAAGCTTTGTTGTATTGGCACTTGGACAAAACAGCATGCTCATGCTTTGTATTGGTATTATCCTGTTAGATTTAGGTGTTTTTGGCTCGCAAATACCAAATCAAGTGCGTGTATTTGCTATAGACGAAAACGCAAGAAGTAGAACCAACGCAGTCTATATGTTGTTTTACTACATTGGTGCAGCTGTAGGATCGGCAGTTGGCGTAAAAGTGATTAGCACGTATGGTTGGACAGGTTTAACCATTTTCGGATTTGCCTTAGCAGCTATCGCACTACTCTTTCATTTAACACGAAAAGCGAAAAAATAATTTAATTAATCTGAAGGTTTTTTTATTCTGAAAAACGAAACCTTTAACAGCGACTTTACTACATTAAAATTGTAGCAACGCTTAACTATTATACATTATGGATACTACAGAACATACAAAATTACAAGACGTATTAAGTGCAAAACAAGCCGGTTGGGAAGCGAAAGCAACAGACGCTCAAAAAACAATGACTACCGAAAACCTGCAAGCCATTGTAGACACTCATTTTAAAGACAACGCTATTAATCTTGGCGATAAAGCAATCGATTTTACCCTAAAAAATGCCTTAGGCGAATGCACCAATTTACAAACTACTTTAAATAACGGTCCAGTAATACTAACATGGTACAGAGGTGGCTGGTGTCCTTACTGTAATTTAACCTTACAGTTTTTACAAAATAGCTTGCCAGAATTTAAAAAATACGGAGCAAACCTACTGGCTTTAACTCCAGAATTACCAGACAAATCGCTTTCTACAACCGAGAAACACAGTTTACAGTTTCAAGTGCTAAGCGATGTTGGTAACAAAGTAGCCAAACAATACGGATTGGCTTTTAAACTAACCGATGCTTTAGCCGAAGTCTATAAAAACGGTATACGTTTACATAATTATAATGGCGATACTAGTAGCGAGTTACCTATTACCGCAACCTACGTTATAGATAAAAACGGTATTGTACAATACGCCTTTTTAGATGCCGATTACCGTAAACGTGCTTCTATTACAGCTATTCTTGATGCTTTAAAAGCATTGGAAAACAAATAGCAATTAACTATAAAATTAGTAGTATTTAAAACCACTTAGTGAAAACTTAGTGGTTTTTTTATGCTTTTACGGTTTACCGTAAAATAGATTTATTAGGGTTTAGTAACTTGGCTTTTGTTGAGTAAAAATACGTAGTTCTACGTATTTTTTACTCGGTAAATAAGAGCTAAATTCGTTGCTTGTGTCTTTTAGATGTAAACAATACTAAACTTACAATAACCTGCATTATTTACGGGAAAT
The DNA here is from genome assembly GCF_947500605.1 of uncultured Lacinutrix sp. Lineage (GTDB taxonomy): Bacteria > Bacteroidota > Bacteroidia > Flavobacteriales > Flavobacteriaceae > Lacinutrix. The sequence continues at coordinate 157,689 of NZ_CANMSJ010000006.1, forward strand.
GATTAATAAAAGTAATTATATAACACATTGTGTGTAAGTAAAAAAAAACGCTGATGAACGAACTAAAACTAAACATACAAAAAGACAACATTCTATTCTTTGATATGGACGGAACATTGGTGGACACAGATTATGCAAACTTATTATCGTATAAAAAAGCGATACAATCGTTAATTAAAGCCGAGAATAAAATTAACATTGAATTCAACCCAAATGAAAGATTTAATCGTGCTTCATTAAAAATTGCAATTCCAAATCTGACAGAGACGGAATTTGAAAAAATAATTAAACAGAAAGAGGAAAATTATAAAGAATATTTATCGGAAACAAAACTCAATAAACCTTTAGTGGACATTCTTTTAAAACATCACAAAACGAATAAAACAGTATTGGTAACAAACTGTAGAGAAGATAGAGCTTTGATTACATTAAGCTATCATAACTTAACTGATAAGTTTAGCAATATATTTTTTAGAAAGGTTTCGGAAAACAAAAAGCGAATAAATAAATACAAAAATGCAATATCAAGTTTGAGCCTATCGGCTCAAACTGTTATTGTTTTTGAAAATGAAACACTTGAAATTGAAGATGCTATTCTCGCAGGAATATTTGCTAAAAACATAATAAAAATTTAATATATGAAAGGATTTACAATTGAAGAAAATGAAATTTTAAAAAAAGATACAAAAGGTTATTATTACACTGATTACATAGCTTACGAAAGACGTGATGAAGTTGAGAACTATCCAATGTTTTTACTGACATTAAAAAATGACCCAGAAAAAAATTGGTGGGAATCTAAACTCAACGATGCTAAAAAAAAATTATTGAAGGTGATTTTGAATAACCTTCCCGAAATTAGTAGTAAAGTTAAATTAAACCCATTGACAGTGTGTGTTATACCTAGGTCCAAAGCAGATAATACATATCGCCCAGACCAACTCCTTTTTAAAAAGACCATTAAGGAAGCTGTAAATCAATTAGGTGATGATTTTATAGATGGTACAGATTATATTGAACGACATACCAATACTGAAACCACACACCTTCGCCAACCAATTAAAGGATTCACAAATGATGGTTCATCACCTTACGCTGGTATTACTAGAGACACTTGTGATATTTCAGAAGAGGTTATTGGAAAAAACATTTTACTTATTGACGATATTTATACAAAAGGCATTAATATTGATGAAGATGCAATTCAAGCATTAATAGACAAAGGTGCTAATTCGGTTTTATTCTATGCAGTAGGAAAAACAATTTAATAAAGTAAAAATGAAATACACAGATAACGCAATTAATATACTAACAACAAAGACCTACAAGGGAATCGGTAGAGCTTGGATAGTTAAAAGTTTAAAAGGTAATGAAAGTGTAGAAAAAATCGTTTCATTAATCAATAGCAATTCAAAACAAAAAGAATTAATAACAGTTGATGATTTCGAATTTAACAAGAACCAAACTATAAATCAAATCAAAATATTTGAAGAAAATTGTGATGGTCTTGTAGCAATCGGAGATAAGAATTTTCCAAAATATAGAGGAAATGTAAAAGAAAGTGAAAGACCAATATTTCTTTTTTACAAAGGAGATTTAACGTTAATTAATTTTGATAATAATAACGTAACTGTAATTGGACTTCTAAATCCCGATGAAACAATAGAAAGTAGAGAACAAAAAATAGTTTCAGAAATTGTAAAAAAAGGGATAACAATTTTAAGTGGTTTAGCATTTGGCTGTGATAGTATCGCTCATAAACAAGCACTTATTGGTGGAAAAACTGTTGCTTTTTTGCCAAGTCCTCTTTATAAAATAATGCCAGCAAAAAATAAGGGTTTAGCATTCAAGATAGTTGAAGAAGGCGGACTTTTGGTGTCTGAATATTTTGACGAGCATAAATCAGGGATGGACTTGAGTAGTCGATATAAAGACCGTGACAGATTACAAGCATTATATTGTGATACTATAATTTTGGTTGCAAGTTATGCTCAAGATACAGCTGAAAGATGGAAATTATTTGGTCAAAAATTAGATAGTGGAGCAAGATTGGCGATGGGTTTTGCAAAAGATTATAATATTCCAAGAGCTGTTATGTATGACCAAAATCTTGATGTTAATAATCCAATGTTTGATTTAAATCGTGAGTTAGTTAATGACGACAAATCAGTTACAACTTTGACTCAAAATAGTTTGGAAGAAATTATAAACAATATTGATTTAAATAAAGAAAAAGCAATTAAACATCACAATTTTAAGACTGATTTATTCGGATAAATGTTGAATAGAAATATTAGGAATGAAAGAACACATATGCCTAACGTATTGTAAATCAATTACTTATTTTGGCCTGTTTAAGAAAGACCTCGCTCTCTTTCTTGGACTGTAACTTTTACAATATAGTTACTTTAAACCTTAAAAAACCATACAAAAAAACGTTAAGATCAATTCCTAATAAATATATTTTTTTAGATGCATGTTGTTGAAGAACCAAATAAGGTGTTCCTCTTTTCACGACTGCAAAGGCTCTTGCAATTAGTTTATTTCTAAAATTGTTTATTGTTACATTTTATCTTTTCCTTCGACTACTTTTCGTTATTATATTGTCTTAATTCACAATCATGTTATATTGCAGAAATACTTGTCGCTTTATATTTTCTTATCGCCTAAATAATGACATTTTTAGCTTATAGATACTGGTTTCATAGAGATGCTCAAATCTGCTGTATCGCAACTACTCGAAAAAGCTCTCCAATTTGCAAAGTGTGTAAAGTTTCCTGTATGATAAATAAGTTGGCAAGCAACAACACGTTGTATGCCATTAAAAACGAATCCGTATATTTGAATTCAATTAGAAATTAAATGAAAGTAAAGTTAAGTCAAGCTGTAAAAATGTTCTTCGGTAATTCATCTTTAGAAATGGTGTATTTTGAAGCTATTGCAAATGCTTTAGATGCAAATGCAACAGATATTTCAATCAAGATTTCTGTAGAAGCATTAAACAAGCCTGAAACTTTAAAAATCAAAATTTCCGATAATGGAGAAGGATTTACAGATGAAAGATATGAAAAATTCTCAAACCTGTTTGATGTAAGTGAAAGTTCGCATAAAGGATTAGGACGATTAGTTTATCTATGCTATTTTCAAGATGTTTCAATTACAAGTTTTTATGATAATTTTTTTAAGAGAGAATTTGATTTTTCAGATGGTTTTGACGAAGAGAATTTTGAAGTCTCAAAAGTAAGTGACACAAAATCTGGAACAATATTTAAAATGAATAATTATGCTCTTCAAAAAATTGCTAAAGGAGAGTATATTCATCCTATAAAAATAAAGCAACGCATTCTTGAAGAGTTTTACTCTAGATTATTCCATCTTAAAAAAGAAAAAAAATCAATTAAAATTCAAATTGAATCAGTAATTGAAGGTAAAAAAAACGAAGAAACATTAAACAATTCAGATATTCCTGAATTTAAAATGATGGAACTTTCTAGTTCCATAAATCTTATAGATAAGTTTGATTTATATTATTCAATTAAAGAAGTTGACCCAATAGAATCTTCATTATTAGCCGCAATTTCAGTCGACAACAGAACTGTTAAAGTTGACTTAGTAGCTAATGAAAATAGACCTCTAGGCTATCAAATGGTTTTCCTTTTATATTCAGATTATTTTAAAGGAAAAATAGATGCTGCAAGACAAAATTTGACATTATCTAAACAAGAATTAAAAGAAATTCAAATTTTATTAAGAAAAGAGGTTGTGTCTTTAATAGAAACGAGTGTTCCATCTATCAAAAAAAGAAATAAACAAACAAAAAAGAACCTGATTAATAAATATCCACATTTAAATGGTTTTTTTGATACTGAAAATATTGGTTATGTTTCTCGTTCAGAAATTTTAAAAAAAGCACAAGATGAATTTTTTAAAATTCAGAAAGAACTTTTAGATGCAACTTCTTTAACAGATGAACAATTTGAAAAATCTATGGAGATTTCCTCTAGAGCACTTACCGAATATATATTATTCAGGCAATTAACAATTGAAAAATTAAAAAAAACAACATCTGGTAATAGTGAAACGGAACTTCATAAACTTTTCGCATCAATGAGAAGTGAAGGAAAATTTGAAAAAGATAATCTTTCGGAAGATTTGTATAGAAATAATGCTTGGCTACTCGATGATAAGTATATGACTTATGAAACAATATTGAGTGACCGTCAAATGGGGGAATTAGTACAAGTTATTACAGATAACGAAACAGATTCTGACGAAAACAGACCAGATATTGCGTTAATATTTTCTAATAACCCTAATAATAACAAACCTTTTGATGTCGTAATTGTAGAGCTTAAAAAGCGAGGGATTTCACTTGAAGAGAATATGAAAGTGGTAACACAACTAGAGAAAAGAGCTCGTAAATTAATGAAATATTATAACAATCAAATTCAACGCATTTGGTTTTATGGTATTATTGAGTTTGATGAAGAAGTTGAGATGCAACTTGCAGGTGAATATACCGAATTATATTCTTCAGGTAAAATGTATTATAGAGAAACAAATGTTGCTATTTCTTTAGACCCAAAAATAACATTACCTATTGGTGTATTCGTTTGGGACTTAGATGCAGTAATAGGAGACGCTGACTCTCGGAATTCTGCTTTTTTAAATCTTATTAAAAATAAAATGTCTGACCTATAACGATATACAACACGCTCTTACAATAATACAATCAAAAACACTTTGCAAAAACAAGCTGTTTTTTATGTCATAATTTAAAAACACGTACAACTACGTATTTATTTTTAAACAAACAAAAACCAACTTAATCCCACCTAACCCACTCTTTAAAAAAAATAAAACCACTACACCACACGTTGCGCTTTATGTTTAGTTGTCTCTAATAAAGGCCATGCATTTTAATAGAACCTATTAAAAAATTGATAACGCATTAAATATAAAAATTATGACAACAGACAAACAATTACTAATTGGCAAGTTTTACGTATTTTAAGTATTTTATTTTCACCTAATTTACTGTTAACAACTTCCGTTTTCTTGCCTTATAATTGTATTTTTGAGATGAATTGAAGTACAACTTAACCAAACCTATGGTTATTCATTAGTACAAAATAAAAAGCTTTTATAACAACAATGAAAAATAACATCCTAAAACAGACGCACTTAAACTGTATCCTTTTAGGTCTTTATTTTGTTGTTAGCCTACAAACAAAAAGCTTTGCACAGCATATACCTTTACAAAAAAACTTAAAAAAAGACAGCCTTCTTAATAGCGCTCCTACTCCCAAAAAGCAAAAGAAAACAAAACTTGTACGCTTTAGCGGAAGCGATGGCCCGTACATAATAAACGACTCGTTATTATATAGGGTTACCTCTAAAAACAGACTTACGGTTTCTCCTTTTTTTAATAGAGATTCTATAGTTGTAACCATAGATAACACCGATGAAAACGAATTTTACTTATCGCTAAAAAAGGAACATACAATTCCTGAAACCGTTTATAGCTTGCCGGAAAAAATGGTTGTTATTTCGGACATTGAAGGTAAATACGATGCTTTTGCTGGTTTCTTATATGCAAACAAAGTAATTGATGAAAATCATAATTGGATTTATGGTAATGGTCATTTGGTTTTAGGAGGCGATTTTGTAGACAGAGGCGAAAACGTAACACAAATACTCTGGTTAATTTACAAACTTGAAGATCAAGCAAAACAACAAAATGGAGTTGTACACTTTATTTTAGGAAACCATGAAATACTTAATTTTAATGGAGACCATAGATATAACCGTGTAAAGTACGTAAAGGCAGCGCAAGAAATAAGCCAAATAGAAGATAAAAAAGAGGCTGTTAAATATTTATATTCTAAACATACCGAATTAGGAAAATGGCTAGCCTCTAAAAATGTGATTGAAAAAATTGGCGGTTATTTATTTGTACATGCAGGATTAAGTCCGGAGCTTATAGAATACAAATTAGACCTCGAAGCCATAAACAAACGCGTACGTTTACGCATTAATGGTTTACATACCGAAGACAAAATAACCGATTTCCTTTTTAGTTTAAAAGGTCCGTTTTGGTACAGAGGTCTTGTTAAAACAAGGTTTCAATACAATAAAATAAAAGAGACAGAACTAGAGGCTATTTTAAAATACTACGATTCGCAAAAAATAGTCATTGGGCACACACCTGTTAAAGAGATAGCTACCAGTTTTAATGGTCGTATAATTATAACCGATGTTAACCACGGAAACACGAAGTTTTCTGGAAAAACAAAAGGATTACTTATAGAAAACAATCAAGAGTTTATTATCGATGATAAAGCCATAAAAACACCTTTAGAAAATGAATTACAAAGCCTTAAAATGGGCATCGAGAAAGAGTAATCTATCTTCTAAAAACAATTTTAAATAATTGTAATGCTCCAGATTTGAATTTTCATTTAATTTATTTTGCCACACCAATTGTTCTCTTTCGTAAACTTTTTCTTCGGTAAACTTAGTATAGATTTTATCAATTTTAGACTGCAAAGCTTCATTACTAAAAGCTGTTGCTCTTAAGGCAATCCATCTGGCTTTTACTTTTGCTTTATAAGCATTTGGGTTAACCTCTAACAACCTATTAAAAAGGCCATTTCCTAAAACACTATTGGTAATGCGTTCGCGTTTTCCGTCTTGAATAATGCCTAAAACACCATCTAAATCCCAAGCTATAAAAAAGTAAGGTTCCTCTTTATCGTACTTTCCTAAGTAGTAATTCTTACCTAAATTATCGGTCGCTCGCATGGTATTTACAAACAGGTAATAATCTATAACATTAGGAATATAAACCTCTTTTTCTATGTTTTTAGCAAACGACTCGTTTGTTGCATTAACAACTAAATCTGTAAACTGCGATAAATCTCCAAAATCTGAAGAATAATTTATAAAAGGATATTCGGTTTTCCAACCATTCCAGTGCGGAAAAAGGTTGTTATATTTACTTGGAGATCTGCTAAAATCTGGTCCGCCATTATAAGAATTAGCTTTGTACAGCCTACCATTAATAGTATTGCCTTCGTTCTTTTTTAGCTTTAATTGCTTTCTATCTACAGATTCTGAAAACTGATAAATACCAAAATATTCGTTATTTCTAAAAACTTCAGCGTACTTAACTTCGAATCCGCTTTTTGCTTTTGGTTCTTTTTCTAAGTAATATGGCTTGTAGATTTCTGTCCATAAATTGGTTGCCATAAAAGAGCGTAAACGCAATGGCTCGTTGTACATGCCATCAAGAATCCAATCATCATCAGATCGCATACCTTTAAACTTTACATCTTTCTTCTCTTTAGTCTTGCCATCGGTCCAAAACTCTAAATCGTAAGATTTCTTTGGGAAGCCTAACGATAAATTTCCACGATGCCTCACTCCCATTGTACTTTCTATAAACTCACCATTATTAAAATAAGTAAAATGTCCTGCAATTTTTGCGTCGCTAGTAATTGCAGAAGTATCAATAGTAATATGTATTAATGGTATTTTAGAAATATATAAAACGTAATCTTCTCCATTTTCTACACCAATTCCTTGCGTATACGACAATTGATTTGATGCGTCTTTTAATTTAAAATTATCATTAAATTGTATGCTAGAAATATTTTTATTTTTTGAAACAATGGAGTCTAAATTCTTTTGATGCCAGACAATAATTTTATTCTTTATATCTATGCCGTAGCTTCCTTTTTCTGCTGTAATTTCTTGCGCACAACCAGTTAAACTATAAAGTAACGTGCATGCTATATGCAAAGTATGAGATAATTTCTTCATTATAAATTGAGCTTAATTATGGGCTAAAAATAATGATATATATTTTAACCACTTGTTCTATTTCTATTTATACAATTTCTATGCCTTAAGTCTAAATTAGATATTATTTATATTGTAACTACGCGTGGCAATATGTGCTATTAAAGCACTTAAGCAAAGTACTCTTTTAAGTTTAACCAACTGTTAACAACTTCCGTTTTCTAAACCCATAAATAATTGTATTTTTACATCTGGACTTTTAAATTGAAGTTCTCTAATAAAACCAAATCAATTAATGGGTAAAATAATTGCCATTGCCAATCAGAAAGGAGGAGTTGGAAAAACAACAACTTCTATAAACCTAGCAGCTTCCCTAGGTGTTTTAGAGAAAAAAGTATTACTTATTGATGCAGATCCACAAGCGAATTCGACTTCTGGATTAGGTATTGATGTAGAAAGTGTAGAGATAGGAACCTATCAACTTTTTGAGCATACAAACTCTGCTACTGAAGCAATAATGCATACCAATACACCTAACTTAGATATTATTCCTGCGCATATAGATTTAGTAGCTATAGAAATTGAGCTTGTAGATAAAGAGGATAGAGAATACATGCTTAAAAGAGCATTGGAAGATGTAAAAGACGTTTACGATTTTATAATTATAGATTGTGCGCCTTCTCTAGGTTTATTAACTCTTAACGCTTTAACAGCTGCTGATGCTGTAATAATACCAATACAATGTGAGTATTTTGCACTGGAAGGTTTAGGTAAGTTATTAAACACTATTAAAAGTGTTCAAAAAATACATAATACAGAATTAGATATTGAAGGTTTATTATTAACCATGTACGATTCTCGTTTACGCCTTTCTAACCAAGTGGTAGAAGAAGTGCAAAAGCATTTTAACGATATGGTTTTTAAAACCATAATACAACGTAATGTTAAACTTAGTGAAGCACCTAGTTTTGGTGAAAATATTATTAATTATGATGCGTCTAGTAAAGGTGCAGCAAATTATTTAAGTTTAGCAAAAGAAGTAATAAATAAAAACTCCTAAGCAAAATGGCGAAGGCAACAAAAAAACAGGCTTTAGGTAGAGGCCTTTCGGCTTTATTAAAAGACCCAAGTAACGATATACAATCTGTACAAGACAAAAATGCAGATAAAGTTATTGGTAATATTGTGGAATTAGAATTGGATTGTATTGAAATGAATCCGTTTCAACCACGTACAAGTTTTAACGAAGAAATGTTACGCGAATTAGCATCTTCTATTAAAGAACTTGGTGTAATACAACCTATAACGGTAAGAAAATTAGGTTTTGAAAGTTACCAATTGGTTTCTGGAGAACGTCGTTTTCGTGCTAGTAAATCTATAGGTTTAGAAACAATACCTGCATACATACGTATAGCAAACGATCAAGAAAGTCTAGAAATGGCATTGGTAGAAAACATCCAACGTCAAGATTTAGATCCTATTGAAATTGCTTTATCCTACCAACGTTTAATTGACGAAATTCAATTAACACAAGAGCAAATGAGTGAGCGTGTTGGTAAAAAACGTTCTACAATTGCAAACTATTTACGTTTATTAAAGCTTGATCCAATTATTCAAACAGGAATGCGTGATGGCTTTTTATCTATGGGTCATGGTCGTGCCATTATTAATATTGAAGATCAAAGCATTCAATTAGATATTTACGAGAAAATATTAGCCAATAAATTATCGGTTCGTGATACAGAAGCATTAGTTAAAAACTACAATGCTACAGACGAAGTTGTTGTACCTAAAAAACCAACAAAAGAAGAATTGCCAAAGTTTGTTAAAAAAGGAGTAGCCGCTTTTTCTGAATACTTTGGACATAAAATAGACGTTAAAGTAGCTAGTAATGGTAAAGGAAAAATAACAATTCCTTTTCATTCTGAAGAAGATTTTAACCGTATTAAAAAGTTAGTTGAAGGTGAGAAATAAATTCTTTATATCCATCTTTTGTTTACTGCTTAGTCTTTCCGCTTCAGCGCAAAAAGGCAAAGAGAAAAAAGCAGAAGACAAAAAACCTGAATCTACAGAAAACGTAGAGGGCTTAGTTATTGTACCAGCAGATTCTGCATTGGTACGTAAAGAAATAGACCCATTACGTCCTGCTAAAGCAGCATTCTACTCTGCTGTTTTGCCTGGTTTAGGTCAAGCTTACAATAAAAAGTATTGGAAAATACCTATTGTTTATGCTGCTCTTGGAACTGGTATTTATTTTTACATTGATAACAACAAACAATACAACCGTGTGCGTGATGCATACAAACGCCGTTTAGCAGGTTTTGAAGACGATGAATTTCAAGACAGATTAACTGATGATGGTTTAATTGAAGCTCAAAAAACACTTAAATCTAACAAAGAGCTATCGCTATTGGTAACTATAGGCTTGTATGCTTTAAATATTATAGATGCCAATGTAGATGCGCATTTATTACAATATAATGTAGACGAGAATTTAAGCTTAAAACCACATTATAAAATTGATGAATTCGATAAAACAGGATCCTTTGGTTTAACAATGAGTTTAAAATTGAATTAAGCATTAAAAAAAAATAGTTCTATTTTTACTAAAGTGAAATTTAGAAACATAAAATAAACAGTCTCCATTCTTCAATGGGATTTAAAAACAACTTTTAATGAAAATTGCTTTACTAGGCTATGGTAGAATGGGCAAAACAATTGAAGCTATTGCTTTAAGTCGTGGCCATGAGATTGTTATTAAAACATCTGAAACCGTAACTAACGATATTACAAAGGCAGATATTGCTATAGATTTTAGCGTACCAAGTGCTGCTTTTGGTAACATTTCTAACTGTATTAATAATAATATTCCTGTAATTTCGGGAACTACAGGTTGGCTAGAAGACTATAACAAGATTATAGATTTATGCAAACAAAAAAATGGCGCTTTTATCTATGCTTCAAATTTTAGTTTAGGTGTAAATATATTCTTTGAATTAAATAAAACACTAGCAAAAATGATGTCTGCTTTAAAAGATTACAATGTTGGTCTTGAAGAAATACATCACACTCAAAAATTAGATGCACCAAGCGGAACAGCAATTTCTTTAGCCGAAGATATTGTAGAAAACCACAACCAATTTAATTCTTGGGAATTAGATGGTAATGAAGAAAATGTACTACCCATTACTGCCAAGCGTATTGAAAATGTGCCAGGAACACACAACATTACATACACAAGCGAAGTAGATACTATAAAGATAGAACACATAGCACATAGTCGCCAAGGTTTTGCCTTAGGTGCTGTGGTTGCTGCCGAATGGCTCGTTGGAAAAACAGGTGTTTACACAATGAAAGACGTGTTAAATATTAGTTAACTAAAAATAAAAATGTAACATTTGCGAAAGCAAAAACACTAATAGCTTTTATTAACTATTAGTACAAAATATAGATTATGGACGGAACACAATGGATTATATTTTTCTTGATTATTCAATTAATTCATGGATTAGCCACTTGGAAATTATATATAAAAGCAGGTCGTAAAGCATGGGAAGCCTTTGTTCCTGTTTACAATGCTGTTATTTTAATGAAAATAATTAATAGAGAGTGGTATTGGACTATCCTACTCTTCTTACCAATTGTAAACCTAATTATGTTTCCTGTAATCTGGGTAGAAACAGCAAGAAGCTTTGGTAAAAACTCTAGATTAGATACCATTTTAGCAATAGTTACTTTAGGTTTCTATAACTTTTATTTAAACTATGTTGCAGAGGTTAATTATGTTGAAGACCGTAGTTTAAAAGCAAGAACTAGTGCCGGAGATTGGATAAGCTCTATCCTATTTGCTGTTGTTGCAGCAACTATTGTGCATACGTATTTAATTCAGCCATTTGTTATTCCTTCATCTTCTTTAGAAAAAACATTATTAGTTGGAGATTTTCTATTTGTAAGTAAGTTTCATTATGGTGCCAGAGTACCAATGACAACAGTTGCCTTACCAATGGTACACGATTCTATTCCGAAGACAAAAATGAAATCGTATTTATTTGACGATAAATATGAAGAGCGTAACACCTCATGGAAAAACAAACTGCAATTGCCTTATATGCGCTTGCCAGGTTTCCAAAATATAACTCGTAACGAAATTGTTGTTTTCAATCAGCCAGCAGATACGTTGTTGGATATGAACGATTTTACACCAGATAGAAATTACTACAAACCAATAGACAAGAAAACCAACTTAGTAAAACGTTGTGTTGGTATTCCTGGAGATAATTTAGAGCTTAGAGAAGGACACGTTTATATTAACGGTGAGAAAAATGTACTACCAGACCGCGCACGTTTACAGTTCTTTTACAAAGTAAAAACTAGTGGAGATATTCGTACATTATTTAATAAATACGAAATCACAGAAAGTAGTGCCAACGAAACGTATTACATAGAAAACAAATACTTAGACGACCCGAAAATAAAAGATTTTATAAGCGCAAGTACCGATGTAAGTCTTAACATTATTAAAAGAGACTCGCTAAGAACAGAAGTTTCTGGTAGATTAAACCAACGCTTTTTTAATCGTTTAAAAATGTCTGTTGCAAATACCAACTATATTGGTAACATGACGGAAGAACTTGCTGCTAAAGTGGCTAAAGATCCTACTGTTATTTCTGTAGAAAAAGTAAACTCTGAAACTCCAGATTCTCGTTTATTTCCTCAAGATTCTGAATACAGTTTTACAGCAGATAATTTTGGACCAATTTACATTCCTAAAAAAGGAGAATCTTTAGATTTAACTATTAAAAACTTCCCATTATACAAACGTGTTATTGGTGAGTACGAAAGAAATACAATTACCTCTCGCGGAAACCAAATTTTAATAAATGGTGAAGTTGCTACAAGTTATACTTTTAAGCAAGATTACTATTGGATGATGGGAGATAACAGACAAAACTCTATAGATTCTAGATATTGGGGATTTGTACCTTTCGATCATGTTGTTGGTAAGCCTGTTTTAGTATGGATGAGTTTCGATACTATTAAAAAGAAAATACGTTGGGACAGACTATTTACTACTGTACATGGTACTGGAAAAACAACATCTTACTTAATTCCTGTATTAATTTTAATTGCTGGAATAGTTGGTTTTAACCGCTTTAGAAAGCGCAAGAAAAAATAAACTATGGATAATTCGTTACTAGAAAGCTTATTAAAAGCACTTGAATTTTCGCCAGAAAATAACGAGTTACGCTTTCAAATTGCAAAGATTTATCTTAATAGTTTTAATTATACTGAAGCTGAAAAACATCTTATTTCTCTATTAGACAGAGACAATAAGAAAGCATACAAGTATTTATTAGCCAAATGTTATTACAATCAAGAAAAGTATAATTTAACCGAAGTTATACTAGAAGAACTTACAGAGAATAGCAATGACATAGACCATCTAGAATTGTATTGTAGTGCGCTACTAAAGCTAGAAAATCATGCCGAAGCATTATCTATTTATCAAACGATTTTAGAAATAGATAATAGATATTATAATCCTGATTTCGAGTCGGTTTTTAAACTTGCTGTTACTAGTGAAGCTGACGATTTTATTGACGAAGACGCAATTTCAATGCTAAAAAAACCAGACGTTAATTTTAGCGATGTTGGTGGTATGGAAAATGTAAAGGAGGAAATAGATTTAAAAATTATAAAACCACTACTCCACAAAGATTTATATAAAGCTTACGGAAAAAAAATTGGAGGTGGTATTTTACTTTACGGTCCTCCAGGTTGTGGAAAAACACACATTGCAAGAGCAACTGCTGGAGAAATTGATGCCAATTTTATAAATATTGGTATTAATGATATATTAGATATGTGGTTGGGAAATTCTGAAAAGAATCTTCATGAAATCTTTGAAACTGCAAGAGAAAACAAACCTTGTGTTATTTTTATAGATGAAATTGATGCTCTAGGTGCCAATAGAAACGATATTAATAAAACAGCAGGACGTACAGTTATTAATCAATTCCTATCCGAATTGGATGGTATAGATTCAGACAACGATGGCATTCTTGTTTTAGGTGCAACAAATGCGCCTTGGTATATAGATCCTGCTTTTAGAAGGCCAGGACGTTTTGATCGTATTATTTTTGTAGCACCTCCAGATGATAAAGCTAGAGAATCTATTTTTAAAATTCAGTTAGAAGGAAAACCAACAGAAGATATTGACTTAAAGCAATTAGCAAAAAAAAGTAAAGAATATTCTGGTGCAGATATTAAATCTAGTATTGATATTGCTATAGAACAAAAGTTATTAGAATCTTTTAAAGATGGTATTCCAAAGCCTCTAAAAACAAAAGATATTATTAAAGCTTTTGGTAAAATGAAACCTTCTACTAAAGAATGGTTTAGTTCTGCTAAAAACTATGCTCTATATTCTAACGATTCTGGATTATACGACGATATTTTGACTTACTTGAAAATAAAAAAATAATGGAAAGTCCTAATTTACAAAGAGGTCTGCAATTATTTGAATTAGGAAGATTTAAAGAATCTATACCATATTTTCAAAATGCTTTAACAGAAAATGCAGAAGATTTTGATGCCAAATACTTTTTAGCACAATGCTACTTTCAGTTAGATGATATCGACAAAGCTTTTACAGTTATTACAGATTTAAGAAAAATTTATCCTAACGAAGCTGAAATATACTTTTTATTGTCTCAAATTCACCTTCACGAAAGTAGATTTAAAGAGGCAAACGAAAACGTTGATATAGCCATTGAAATAAATCCAGATAACGAAAACTATTTTGGACAAAAGGCCTATATCCTTATTAATACCAAACAATTTGAAAGTGCTTTAGATTTTGCAAACGAAGGCTTAAGAATCAACTCTAAAAATACCTTTTGTTTAAACGCAAGAACAACTGCACTTACCAAATTAAACCGAAAAGATGAAGCGGCTTCATCCATAGAAAACCTTCTTAACGATAACCCAGAGAATGCTTATTCTCATGCTAATGTTGGATGGTCTCACCTGGAGAGTAACAAGCCTAAGGAAGCTTTAAAACATTTTAAGGAGGCTTTAATGTTAGATCCTAATTTAGATTATGCCAGAAGCGGAATGCTAGCTGCCATGAAATCTAAAAACAAGATTTACAATCTGTATTTAAGATATTCTTTTTGGATAAGTAACAAGTCGCAAAAAAACCAATATATTTTTATAATAGGTTTATACATTGCCTATCGTGTTGCATTAAAATTACTATCGGCAAGCGGATTAACAATAATAGCAATTCCTTTAATAATTGCATACTTACTATTTGCTTTAGGCAGTTGGATTATGGGTCCTTTATCTAATATGATTTTGCTATTTGATAAATTCGGAAAATACCTTTTAGATAAAAAAGACAAGTTAAGCGGACAAATTATGTTTGGGCTTTTAGTGAGTTCATTACTATTTTTCGGAGTCTATTTTATACTTAACAATCCGCTTTATGCACTTATTAGCGCTGCATGTTTAGCTGCTATATTACCTTTAACACGTGCTGCTTTATCAGATAATGATAAGTCTGAAATTATTAACTACATTTATGGAATAGCCATGCTATTAATAGCAGCTTTTGGTACCACCTTAGGTTTCCCATTAGGTACAGTTGCAACAGCAGTTGGCGTTCTATTTATTGCCTACACTTGGCTAGGCAGCTTTTTAATAAAATAATGACAATACTTATACATCCAACCTATTTTCCAACCATTGCAACTTTTGTAGCCATTACAAAAGCAGATCATGTTATTTTAGAAACTCAGGATAATTACCAAAAACAAACCTATAGAAACCGCAGCTATATTTATGCTGCTAATGGTAAATTACAATTAAGTGTCCCAGTTGTTTTTAGTCAGAAAAACAGACAAAAATACAGTGAAGTACAGATTGCAAACGATTATAAATGGCAGGATAACCATTGGAAATCTTTAGAATCTGCCTATAGAACGTCACCTTTTTACGAGTATTATATAGACGAATTACAGCCACTTTTTACAGAAACCTTCAATAGTATTTTAGAATTTAATATGAAGTGCTTAGAAGTTATTTGCGAATGTCTTCAGCTGGAAATAAACATTACAAAAACCGAAGTTTTCGAAAGAGAACCTGAAAACATAAAAGACTATAGAGGTTTAGTAAATGCTAAAAAAGAAAACATTATTGCTTTAGAACCTTACAATCAAGTATTTTACACTAAACACGGCTATATTAACAATCTAAGTATATTAGATTTACTTTTTAATGAAGGTCCTAATACTATTAGCTATTTAGAATCTCAAAACATTCTGTAATGTACCAAAGCATTATACATTATGGTATTCACTTTTTACTGCCCTTAGCTGTAGCTTTATATTTTTTTAAACCACAATGGAAAAAGGCTTATATAATTATGATTTTAGGCATGTTAATAGACTTAGATCATTTATTAGCAAACCCAATATTTGAAGCCAACCGTTGTAGTATAAATTTTCATCCCTTACATAGTTACTATTTAATACCGTTGTACATATTCTTAGTATTTCCAAAGAAAACAAGATGGATAGGTTTAGGATTATGTATTCATATTCTTGCGGATGCTGTAGATTGTTGGATGATGAAAGGTTGAAGTTGAATAATAAAACTAATTTACCCTTTTCCTGATGCCTTTTTCTTAATCCAAACTAACCTTAGCCATAATAGGAAAGTGATCTGAATACTCAACATCATAAGTTTTAAAACCATTCACTTTAAAAGCAGGATCAGCAAATATAAAATCAATACGCATTGGAAAAAACTTGAAGTTATACGATCTTCCAAAACCGTTTCCAGCCTCTTTAAAGGTATCTACCATATCTCCTTTTACTTGCTTATAAACATAAGAGAAAGCGGTATTATTAAAGTCTCCGCAAATAATAGTTTTATACTTACACTTATTTCTATGCTTTAAAAACAAATCGGCTTGAGACTGTTGCATTTTAAATGTTTTACCAACACCATTAAATAATTTCTCAGATTCTTTAGTGGTTAGGGTTTCAACTTTCGGGTCTATACGTAACGACTGTAAATGTATATTATAGATTCTAATAGTGTCTTTAGCCTTTACTATATCTATATAAATAGCATTATTAAAGGTATTTGGGAACTCTACAGATCCAGAATTTATTATTGGATAATTAGAAAAAATCGCTTGTCCGTAGTTTTTCTTTTTTCCTAAAAGCTTTTCATATTTATACTTGTAAAAAGACAATTTTGTACTTTCTCGTGGATGGTATTCTTCTAAAGCTAAAACATCTGGTAATTCTGTTTTTATAAAATCGACTAACTTCTCTTCGGTATCATCATTAGGGATCCATTTATAGAGATTAAATAATCTCACATTAAAATTCATAATAGAAATATTGTTTTCATCCTCTATGGTCTTCGATTCAGAAAACTTATACAAAGAGCCAAAAATAGAATATCCAATAGCTAATATAAGTAACGATAATAGCAGTTGTTTTTTTATTTTAACTAGCCAATAAACAAAAAACAAAACATTTAACAGTATTAATATTGGGACACCTAAACCCAACACAGAGAGGGCTGCAAACGTTTTTGGAGGCAGTAATGGTAAGATATAAGAAAGCAGTAAAATAAATGCCACAACAGAGTTGAAGAAGAACATTATTTTTTCGAAAAACTTTAATTTTCGCATTTTACTTTCCTGCTTTAAATAGATATTCTTTTTCTGCGGCAGAAAGACTATCGTAACCGCTTTTACTAATTTTATCTAAAATAAGATCTATTTTCTTTTGGTTATTAAACTCACTAAATTCGCCTTTAGTATAACCACCAACCTTAGATTTATCTTTATAAACTGTTTTAAGATTTCCTTTTTTACTCGCCTTAAACCATGTTGTAATTTTACTTACTGTATTACTAAACCAACTCCCAATATCATTTCCTTTATCTAATTGTTTAGTATAAATATATCCAAAAACAGCTCCTCCTAAATGAGATAATTCTCCTCCTGCATTTGCATAAGGTATTAAAGCTATAAATGAAATAAGATACAATACTGTTAGCACCCAAAGCTTAAGCTGAAACACACCAAACAAGTTTAAGACATAGTTTGGGGATTTAGTGGTTGCACCGACTAAAACTGAAAAAACAGAAGCAGAAGCACCTAGTAATATCGCAGATTCATCTACCAAAGCAGGTAAGAGATTATACGAGACAACAAATACTAAACCACCTACTAATCCACCAACAAAGTAGTAGTTAATAAGTTGTTTTACAGAAAAGAAGGTTAAAAATATACGTCCGAAATAATACAAAGCAATCATGTTTCCTAAAAGATGCCAAAAACTAGTATGCATAAAAGCATAAGTAAGAAACGTCCAAGGTTTAAATATAAGTTGATTTAAATCTTCGGGTAGCGCTAAGTAATCTTGAAATAATAATAAATATGATTTTGTTGCTAAAAAATAGACGGTATTAAAAAGTGCTACAACAGCAAAAACACCAATGTTTACGAAAATTATTTTTTCGTGAACAGACGCTAAATTATACTTGTATTTTAAATCTGAAAGCAAACTCATTAATTAGCTCTATTTTTTTTGATTAGTTGTTTCTTCCAATACCACATCATAATAAATCCTGTAATTGCGCCACCTATGTGTGCCATATGCCCAATATTTGTAGAACCTACTAATGGTGTTCCTGTTAAAACTGCAGAAACAACATCTCCTGCTACATAAGCCATAACTAAATATTTAAGCTTAATAGGAATTGGAGGAAACATTAGCATAAACTCTACATTTGGAAACAAATAAGCAGTTGCAACAGCAACACCCATAACTGCACCAGAAGCGCCTAAACTAATTTTGTTAAAATTAGTAACTAAGTTTTTAAAAGAGTTCTCTGTTAATAATGACTCCCAAGCAGGATAATACTTTCCTTGACTTAGCGTAGACATTATATCTGTTTTATTAAAACCTGAATTAGTTAATGTATTTATTGCTAATTCTATTTGTATGTAATCTACTAAAACACTTAAAACCACCGCTCCTAATCCTGCAGAAAAATACAAAATTAAAAACTTATTCTTTCCTATCGCCCTTTCTAGCAACGTCCCAATAAAAATAAGCATTAGCATGTTAGACAATAAGTGCATGAAGTCTAAATGCATAAAAAAGTGTGTTACTACCTGCCAAATATGGAAATCGTTATTTAATGGATAATACATAACCATCCATTTGTTAAACAAGGTTGTATCTCCAAGCGTAATTGATGCTACAAAAAATATAACATTAATAATTACAATATGCTTTATTACTTCTGTTAACTTAATCATTATACAAACTTTTTATCCAACTCGTCTACAGTCATCGTTACAAACGTAGTTCTATTAGTTGGTGAAACGTTAGGTTCCTTACATGCAAAAAGTGAATTCACTAAATGCTCTTGTTCCATTATTGTTAGGCTCTGTCCTGTTTTTATAGCCAAACTTTTAGCTAAAGATTTAGCGAGTAAATCTGTTGGACTAAAGTTACTATCAGGCACTTCATTTTCCACGTCATTAATAAGTTGTTCTAAAATAATAGACACTTCACTTTCAGGAACACTTACTGGAACTCCTGAGATTTCTACTAATTCTTCTTTTATGGTTTGAAAAATAAAACCTGTATGTTCTAAATCTGTTTTTAATTGATTTATAATATTAATTTCTTGTGGTGAAAAATGAAGCTGTAGCGGAAACAGTAATTGCTGACTCATAGCTTCTTTAATCGTCATGTTTTTTAAGAAATCTTCATACAGCACACGTTGGTGCGCACGATGCTGATCTATTAATAACATACCAGATTTTATAGTACTTACAATGTATTTATTATGAAATTGATATGTACTTTGCTTCTTCTCTACTTGATTATCATTATCGAAAATCGACTCGTTTTTAGTCGCACTTTCAAATTGAACCTCGCTAAAATCTTGTTGTGTTTGTGTCCCTTTAGATTCTAAACCTACATACAAACTTTCCCAATTAGAACTTGGTGTCTTTTTGTAAGAACTATTACTTACAGTTCCGCTATTACTAGATTGTTTTTCTTCTCTAAACGGATTAAAACTTCTATCGATTTCTACAGAAGGCTCTCCTTTTTGTTGGTAGCTATACGGTGTATCTAAATTTGCATCTCGGTCGAAATCTAAAACAGGTGCTATATTAAACTGTCCTAAACTGTGTTTTACTGCCGAACGTAAAATGGCATACAATGTATGCTCGTCGTCAAACTTAATTTCAGTTTTTGTAGGATGTATATTTATATCTATTGTTTGTGGATTCACCGTTAAATTTAAAAAGTAACTTGCGTGAGCTCCATCTTTTAAAAGTCCTTCGAAAGCAGATCCTATTGCATGATTTAAGTATGCACTTTTAATAAATCTATCGTTTACAAAGAAAAATTGTTCTCCTCTAGTCTTTTTAGCAAACTCTGGTTTACCAACAAAACCCGATATTTTTAGTACTTCGGTATCTTCGTCTACAGGAACTAATTTTTCATTTGTTTTTGTTCCAAAAATATTTACAATACGTTGTCTGTAATTACTATCTGGAAGGTTAAACGTCTCACTACCATTATGAAACATTACAAATCCAATATTAGGATGCGCTAATGCCACACGATGAAACTCGTCTACAATATGGCGTGTTTCAACTGTATTAGATTTTAAAAAATTACGTCTTGCAGGAATGTTATAAAACAAGTTTTTAACCGAAATAGAAGTCCCTTTTGGTGTTACCACAACCTCTTGGCTGTTTACAGTACTACCTTCAATTTCTATACAAGTGCCAACATCTTCGTTTTCTTGCTTTGTTTTTAATTCTACATGTGCAATTGCAGCAATACTTGCTAATGCTTCACCTCTAAAACCTTTAGTGTTAAGTAAAAAAAGATCGTCTGCTGTTCTAATTTTAGAAGTTGCATGACGTTCGAAACTTAATCTCGCATCTGTAACGCTCATACCTTTACCGTTATCGATAACTTGTACAAGTGTTTTTCCTGCGTCTTTAATTATAAGTTTTATTGTGGTTGCTCCAGCATCAATAGCATTTTCCAGCAATTCTTTAACAACAGAAGCAGGTCTTTGCACAACTTCTCCTGCTGCTATTTGGTTTGCAACATGATCTGGTAATAATTGAATGATATCTGCCATTTACAGCTTAAAAAAATATAGTGAGATCGAAATCGATTATAAAAAGAAAAATTAAGACTAAAACGGAAATAATAATTAACACACGTCTGTTAACGGCTTTATCTGGTGAATTTTGATATTCATCTACAGCTTTTAGCAATCGCTTTTTAAGACCACCAGAAGCTTCTAATGTAGAGCGTTCGGAATCAAATTTACCTTTCATAGCAAACGGACTCCCATCACCCTCATAAAAACGAGGCTTATAATTATAACGCTTATTTTGTTTTAGTTTAAGTCCCATAACAATTATAGTTTATATTCAAGATAGTACATAACTGCAATAATAATGCCTAATAATAAAAGTAATAGCGGTAAGCCCATTTTACGTTTACCTGCACCTGTTTTCCTGGTACGTTTCCACTCTGAGGTCATCTCTCGCTTAGCATCAAAATCCGTTTTTGCATCCTTGATTTCGTCTTTAGAAAACCTAGAATTATAATTAAACGTTTTGTTTTTTCTATTATTAAACACAGTGTTATTTTATACTATTGAAATACACTCAAAAGTACTGAAAATACAGAAGAATTTATATAATGAAATGCTAAATTTGTTAACAGACACTTGCTAAAAGCAATATAAAGAGACTGAGTACATGTTAGGTTTATATGGAAAGCGAAGCAACTTTAAGTATCGTTTTTAGTATAAAACATAAAAACCCAACTGAAATTCATTTAGTTATCACAGAAGTTTGTTCCTAAAAAAACAGTAGTTGGTACTTGTTTAAAGTATATTCTGTTTTAAAATCTATTAGATTAATAACAGAATATTAAATACTACTATAACTTACTAATAACGGCCATTTTAATAGCAGCTACAGCAGCTTCTGTACCTTTATTACCATGTATACCTCCAGAGCGCTCGATACCTTGCTGCTCGTTATTATCTGTTAATACACAGAAAATCACAGGCACATCGTGCAGTATATTTAAGTCTTTTATACCTTGAGAAACACCTTCGCAAACAAAATCGAAATGTTTAGTTTCACCTTGAATTACACTTCCTATTGCAATAACAGCATCTACATTTTGTTTTTGCATTTTTTTAGAACCGTATATTAACTCAAAACTTCCAGGAACGTTCCAACGTGTAATGTTTTCTGGTAATACGTTATGCTCGATTAGCGTTTCGTAAGCACCTTTATACAAACCTTCTGTTATATTGTCATTCCATTCTGAAACAACAATCCCAAACCGAAAGTCCTTCGCGTTTGGGATTGATGCTTTATCGTATTCCGATAAATTATTATTTAATGTTGCCATGTTTATTTTCCGCTATAGCGATAAATTATTTGTTTGACATTGCTTGCGCTTTCCCAATAAACACTTCTACTGAAGAAGCTTCAGGTGCATTAGGATAAGTATCTTTAATAGTATTGAAATAACCTAAAGCTTCAGAAGCTTTTCCTAAATTTAAAGCAGTAATACCGGCTTTGTAAAAGAATGTAGGTGCAGTTAATTCGTTATTTCTCATTTTTGCAGCTTGTAAGTAATACTTTAAAGCTTGCTCTGGTTGCTCTAATTGCATAAAAGCATCTCCAATAGATCCTTTTGCCATAGGTCCAGCTGCTTGATCTTCACTTTCAAATTTATCTAAATGCGTAATTGCATTTTTATAATCTTTTAAGTTTAAGTAAGCCATACCAGCGTAATAGTTTGCTAAATTAGAAGCAGGTGTTCCACTGTATTCTTTTATAATATCTAACATACCATATTTACCTTCGCTACCTTTTAGTGAAACGTTGTAAAGAGAATCGCTAGAAATACCATTTGCAGCATCGTTAAATTGCTTTTGTGCGTGGTACATTTCGTTCATTCCATCTTCATTTGCTGGTTCTTGAACTAATTTAGTGTAAGCTAAATAACTTAAAACTAAAGCCGCTACAACTCCAATAATAATGAAAATGTATTTTTGATTAGCAGCAACAAAGTCTTCTGTTTTAGAAGCTGTCTCATCTAAGGCATCAAATACTTCCGCAGTTGTTGAGTTTTCTCCCAAGTCTTGCTCGATAACTTCTTGTTCTTTTTCCGTTTTTGGTTTGTAACCTCTTTTCTTATAAGTTGCCATGTATATTTTTATTTATGCCTCGCAAAAATAAAATATTTCTTCATATATAAAAGCTTATTTATTTGTTATTTTGCAAGCCACATATATTTGTAAAAATAACAGCTACAACATTTGTGAAAATAGTCTATGATTTTAAAATCACTTTCCTTAGTAAATTACAAAAATTTCGAGAGTAAATCTCTAATTTTTAACGACACCATAAACTGTCTTGTTGGTAACAATGGCGTAGGTAAAACAAATATTTTAGATGCTATTTACCACCTCTCTTTTGGTAAGAGTTATTTTAATCCTGTGGCCTCTCAAAACATTAAACATGACGAAGAATTCTTTGTTGTAAATGGCGATTATAGTAAGGAAAATAAATCTGAAAAGATTGTAGTTAGCCTAAAACGCGGTCAAAAAAAGGTAATTAAACGTAACGGAAAGGCATATAATAAGTTTAGCGAGCATATTGGATTCTTACCTTTAGTTATAATTTCGCCTGCCGATAGAGATTTAATTACAGAAGGAAGCGATACCCGAAGAAAATTTATAGACAGTGTTATTTCGCAAAGCGATAAAACCTATTTAGACGATTTAATTAAATACAATAAAACACTAGCGCAACGTAACAGTTTATTAAAATACTTCGCGCTTAATAATACTTTTAATATTGATACGCTAGAAGTTTACAATAGCCAATTAACAGATTTTGGCACTAGCGTTTTTAATAAAAGAAATGCTTTTTTAGAAACCTTCATCCCTATTTTTAAGGCTAGATATAAAGCCATAAGTAATGGTAACGAAGTTGTAGATTTAGTTTATAAAAGTGATTTGTTTGAAACAGATTTAAACACATTACTTAAACAAGTTATTAATAAAGATAAAATGGTACAATATACTAGTGTTGGTGTACATAAAGACGATTTAATCTTTAATATAGACAGTCATCCTATTAAAAAGTTTGGTAGTCAAGGACAGCAAAAATCATTTTTAATTGCGTTGAAATTAGCACAGTTCGATTTTATAAAGCAACAAAGTGGTTTTAATCCTATCTTATTGTTAGATGACATTTTCGATAAGTTAGATGAAGAACGCGTAACGCAAATAATAAAATTGGTGGACGATGAAAACTTCGGACAATTATTTATTAGCGATACACATGCTGAACGAACAGAAAAAGCCGTAAAACAAGTACATCAATCTTATGAGATATTTAAGTTGTAATTTGTAGTGTCATTGCGAGAAGTGACGCAGGAACGACGTGGCAATCTTTTAATTATATAAAATTCACACTATGAAGAAAAATATTTTTGTTTTATTAGTATCTATTATCGTTTTTAGTTGTTCTCAAAAACCAAAAACTTTAATAGCACACCTTGATGGCTATTGGGAAATTGAAAGTGTATCATTATCTAATGGCGCAAAAAAGGATTATAACGTAAACCAAACTGTAGATTATATTTCTATTGGTGATAATTTAAAAGGTTTTAGAAAAAAAATGAATCCTCGTTTTGATGGTAAATATGAAACTTCAAAAGATTCAGAAATACTTGAACTAAAAATAGAAAACGATAGTTTAAACTTATATTATTCGACAGAATTTTCTAAATGGAAAGAAACCGTTTTAATGGCAAATAAGAGTCAGTTAAAAATTATCAACCAAAATAACGATGTATATTTATACAAACGTTTTATTCCTATTATAGTAGAGTAAATTACTAATTTAATAAATGAGCCTTCCAATGTATTGGAAGATAAATATGGCAAAAAGAAACAATAGTATTTTAAACATTCAAGACGCACTACAAGATTTTGTAGAAAGTAATAAATTAGAAAAAGGATTAGACAAGGTTAATGTTCGCGATGCTTGGGTAAAATTAATGGGTAATGGTGTCAATAATTACACAACTTCTGTAGATATAAAAAACGAAACGCTTTACGTGCAATTAAGTTCTAGTACTTTAAGAGAAGAATTAAGCTACGGAAAAGATAAAATTGTAAAAATGCTTAATGACGAATTAGGGAAAGATTTAATAAAAAAGATAGTATTAAGGTAGTTTCTCACTAAATCAAGCTATTACTACTCCCTATAAAACACAGCTATATTCTCTTTTATTTTTAATATAAAAAACATTAAAACTTCAAAATCAAATAAACCTTTATTTGGTTTTATCTGTAATTTAAAAAAGCGCACAAGTACAAACATGTTACGAGAATATTAAAATAAACTTAGTATCAATCTGTAATTAAGACAGATACATCAATATTATTAAATTGTAATCAAAAAAAATAAAAGCAGATTCTTTAATAAAAAATATTATATTTGTTACTTATTATAAATTTAATATTTTTTAAAATGGCTCAAGGCACAGTAAAATTTTTCAATGATTCTAAAGGATTCGGTTTTATAACTGAAGAAGGATCAGACAACGACCATTTCGTACACATTTCTGGATTAATCGACGAAGTTCGTGAAGGAGACGTAGTAGAATTTGACCTTCAAGAAGGTAAAAAAGGTATGAACGCAGTAAACGTAAAAGTAGTATAATTATATATATTCAATTTACTTTATTACAAGTTAAAGCTCACTATTAGTGAGCTTTTTTTGTTTTAATGCTGTTACAACAACAGCAAAAAAAAGCGCAACTATTGGTTGCGCTTTTTTACTTTATATTATTTCTTTTTATTGCTTCATTAATTTAATAACACTCTTAGTTTCTTTAGAAACAACCGTCATAAAATACAATCCTGAAGCAACATTCGATAAGTCGATTGCTTTAGTTTCGTTCATATTAGACAGATCTACAGTTTTAATAAAACGACCGTTAATATCATAAATTTCGGCTTTCACTAAATTTATTTGTCCTGTTTTCTTTAAGTTAAAAGTTCCGTTTGATGGATTAGGATACACTTTAACAAAGTTACTTATTGCATCAAACTCTGAAACAGATAATGAATAATCACAGTTATAAACAGTTAACTCGTCTAAAAACCAACCTTCACGACCGTTACATCCATCAGTTCCTAAATCGAATCTAAAACTTATTATACTATTTGCAGTAACACCTAAAGATGATAAATCGATAACACTTGTTCCCCAACTTCCTTTGTTAGAACCAGGATCTGTACCTGTAAAAGCAGCTTGACCAGCCATAGGATTATCATTTCCGGCTCCTGCTGTATTTAACAATCCATTATAACCATTATTAATAAAGGCAGCAGTAGGCAAATTAGCCCAAGCTCCTGAGTCTATTTTATATTTAATGTTTCCACCATCCCAACTAAGTTCTGTTCCAACATAATGATTAAAAGCCATTTCAAAAGTACCTGTTGTAATATTTGGCATTGTAATTTCCGGACTTACCAATCTCATGATTCCATTTTGGAAATCTGTTGCGCAATCTCCTCCATAAGTATCACCTATAGGTGCATTTATAGCATAAATACCTGTTCCTACTCTCCCATTTGGAAGCGTTGCTTCTAATTGCCAATCTCTTGCCGTCCAAGTTGCAGTTGATGCTACTTGCTCAACAGTCCAACCTATCATTCCTGTTTCCCAATCTTCGAAAAAGATTGGATTATTTATACCTGCATCACAAATTGCTGGAGCATCTCCTATAATAGGTGTAAAACCACATTGTGTAGGCTCTATACGCAATTCTACTGCTAACACAGCATTTACAACTTGTTGCACATCGAAAGCTGTGATTATTTCTCCTGATGGTCCTGCCGTAGCTGCAGTTGTAGATAAACCTTCAAGGTTAATGCCTATTAAATCGTTAGCAGAAGCTTCTAAAGCATTTGCTAAATCTGTAAAATTACTTGTTCCTGTTAAATATTGACTCTGTGCTCTCCAAAATATATGAGCAGCTTTTGTAAAACCAATACCTGTAATTACTTGTCCATTATAACTTCCTCCATCAACCAACAAAGCATAAGCATGATTTGGTACACTTGAATTTATATGCACTCCTCCAGAATCTCCATCACTACACCAATACTGTCCATCTGTAACTTTTCCTGGATGCCCATTACAATTAGGGTTCCAAAGATCACGAATTGGAGCACTAAAAAATGTAGCGTCCTCTCCCATTCTCCATCTGTCTGAACTATTACAACCATTTCTTAAAGAAAAATCTTCTCCAGCATCTTCGTAATTATTAATTAAATCTATGGTTTCTCCCCAAATATCTGAATACGACTCATTAATAGCTCCAGATTGCCATGCATAAATTAAACCACTTGTGTACTCTGTATAGGCGTGTCCCCATTCGTGAGCAATAACATCGTCTGCTGCAGTACCGTCTGTATAATTTGTAGTCGTACCATTCCAACTTGCATTTGCTACATTAGGATTATTATTTATGGTAAGCATTTTTCCGCCAGCGCCATCAAAAGATTCGAAACCAAAAGTGTTATTAAAAAAATGATACATGTGTGCAGAAGTCTCTACCTCATTTTTTTGCCATATTGTTAATGTTCCAGGAAAAGGATCTCCTTCTTCCCAAACAGTGTTTGATAAATCATTTTCGAAAACCTCACGATCTAACGCATGTGCAATACCTGTAAACTGCTCTACAATATTTCCATTGTGTGCGTTTACAAATACAAACTCCCTTACATCGTTGTTGTTTCTTACTTCAATTTCATAAACCAAATAATTAGCACCTTTAAAGCCTTGCGCTAATCCTTTTTGGAACACATATAACTTACTCTGGTGCGCTTGTAATGCATCACCCGAATTATTAATATCTTGATTTTCGATAGTTTGAATAGCAATTGCATTAGCTTCAGTTTTAGATAAATTAACTGTAGCATTCAATTTAATATCTGTAATATAATTACCGTTTATAGCCGTTAAATTGTTTTCAGCATTAAAATGAAATAATAATTTTCCATCGTAAACAGGTACTCCATTATATAGCTGATTTAAAACAACATGCTTAAGTCCTAAATTATCGACTTCTTCTACTTCTAATTTAAAAATACCGTTGGTATCTTTAATATTGTAAATTGATTTGTTTTCATTTAAAAAATTGAACGCCTTTTCTACAACCGAATTACCATTCAGTTTTAAAGGATTATCGTTCGAGAATTTAATAAATTTAGGAACGTTAGAATCTTTGTTAATGGTAACAAATGCATTTGTTTTTTGTTTAAAGTTTTCAATAGCTCTTTCTGTGGTTTGCGCTTGAGAAAAAGCCGAAAACAAAAAGCAAACTAAGAGTAGACTTTTAATAATTTTCATAGAGATTTTTTTTAGTCTCGCTAAATTACTTGATTATCAGGTACAAAAAAAGCCCAACTCGTTAAAGTTGGGCTTAAATGTGTGTTTTTACCGTTTAAAAGTCTTAAAACATCTCTCTTCCTGAGAAATGAAAAGCACCTTCAATTGCAGCATTTTCATCACTATCACTTCCGTGTACAGCATTCTCTCCTATTGAAGCAGCATATAGTTTACGAATAGTACCTTCTGCAGCATCTGCAGGATTTGTAGCACCAATTAAAGTTCTAAAATCATCAACAGCGTTATCTTTTTCTAAGATGGCAGCTACTATAGGACCACGTGTCATGTACTCAACTAATTCTCCAAAGAAAGGTCTTTCGTTATGTACTGCGTAAAATGCTTCAGCATCAGCTGTAGTCATTTGCGTTAATTTCATTGCTACGATTCTAAAACCAGAAGCATTAATTTTTTCTAAGATTGCTCCAATATTTCCTTTTTCAACAGAATCAGGCTTAAGCATTGTAAATGTTCTATTTGTTGCCATTTTAATTTTTTATAAATTTGGTGCAAAAGTAGTACAATTCTATTTATAAACAATAATTTTCAATATTAAAAAATTGTATCTTCGCAACCTATGACTATACAAGATATTTTAGAGATAAAAGCACTCTTATCGACACCAAAAAAAATAGCAATTATACCGCATAAAAATCCAGATGGAGATGCAATTGGCTCTACACTAGGTTTATTACATTATTTATTACAACTTAATCAAGATGCTAAAATTATTGCTCCCAATGATTTTCCTGACTTTTTAAAATGGCTACCAGGTGTAGAAACCATTAAAAATCATGAGATGGAAATGGAGGAAACAGAAGCATTTATAAATGATGCAGATGTTCTTTTTACTTTAGATTTTAACGCTTTTCACCGTACAGGTAATATGGAAACCGTTTTGGCTAATAGTAGTGCTTTAAAAATAATGATTGACCATCACCAGCAACCAGACGACTATGCTAAATATATGTTTAGCGATGTGTCTATGAGTTCTACTTGTGAAATGGTTTATCATTTTTTAGATAAACTTGATGCTTTAGACAAAGTAAATGCACAAATAGCAACTTGCCTTTATGTTGGTATAATGACAGATACAGGATCGTTTAGATTCCGCTCTACAACAAGTACAACACATAGAATTATTGCTAATTTAATAGACAAAGGCGCAGACAATACTGCAATACATAATAATGTTTACGATACTAATAGCTACAACCGTCTACAATTATTAGGTTGTGCTTTAAGTAATTTAAAAGTATTGCCAGAACATAAAGCAGCATATATTACGTTATCTCAAAAAGAGTTACGCGATTTAGATTATAAAAAAGGAGATACAGAAGGTTTTGTAAACTATGCCTTATCGCTTAACGATACTGTTTTAGCAGCTATTTTTATTGAAGATAAAAAACAAGGTATTATTAAAATATCTTTACGCTCTAAAGGTAACTTTTCTGTTAACGAATTGTCTCGTGCTCATTTTGAAGGTGGAGGCCACACAAACGCTGCTGGAGGTAAAAGTGACACTTCTTTAGAAGAGACCGTTGAAAAATTTATTAGTATATTACCTGCTTATAGTAAAGCCCTAAATAATGAATAAACTTATACTTCTACTCTTTGCTTTTACTTGTGTTTTTGCTTGTAAATCGCCAGAAGCTAGAAAGCCAGAAACTGTAAAAACAGGTTCTTTTATTGAAGAATCTGCTATACGCAACAAAAAGCTATACGAAGCTGAGGAAAAAGCAATAGAAGCCTACATTACTGCACAAAGTACTAAAGAATTTAAAGCTTCAGAATTTGGATTTTGGTTTTCTCAAGACTCGTTGGTTAGTGTTGACAATTCTAAATTACCAGAATTTAGCGACATCGTTAATTTTGACTATTCTATTTCTGCTTTAAACGGACAAGTTATATATTCGGCTTCAGAATTAAAAAATAGAAATTACGCCATGGACCAAGAAGAACTTTTTACTGGTTTACGAGAAGGTTTAAAACTAATGAAAGCTGGAGAAACATATACCTTTATATTCCCATCGCAAAAAGCATATGGTTATTATGGAGATGAAAACAAGATTGGTAGAAATACACCTATAATTAGTCAAGTAACAGTAAACTCAATTACAACAAAACAATAATTACTAAAAATGAAGAACATTAAACACACTATGAAATTTTTAAGCCTTGTCTTATTCGCACTAGTAAGCATGAGTGCATCTTCTTGCCAAGATAATAATCAATATCCAGATTTAGAAGATGGATTATATGCGCAAATTGAAACTACTAAAGGTACAATGGTTGCTAAATTGTTTTACAAAAAAGCACCAGTAACTGTTGCCAATTTTGTTGGCTTAGCAGAAGGAACACACCCGAGTTTAGAAGGTGACTTAAAAGGAAAACCTTTTTACGATGGTATTATTTTTCACCGTGTTATGGATAAATTCATGATTCAAGGTGGAGACCCAACAGGAAGTGGAACTGGAAGCGCAGGATTTAAATTCTACAGCGAATTCGATACTACTTTAAGCCACGACAAACCAGGCATTTTATCTATGGCTAACTCAGGAGGTTTAAACACTAACGGTTCTCAATTTTTTATTACCGAAGTACCTTTTACAAGGTTAGATGCTTTTACAGCAGATGGTAGCTTAAAAAATTGTAATGCTGGTGGTACAAGTTGTCACCCTGTTTTTGGAGAGTTAGTAAAAGGTTTAGAAGTACAAGATTCTATTTCTAACGTTGCCGTTTCTAAAGACAGAAATACACTTAACAAACCTTTAGAAGATGTAGTAATAAACAAAGTAACAATTATACGTAAAGGAAAAGATGCTAAAGCTTTTGATGCACCTAAAGTATTTACAGAGTTAGAACCTCTTTTACCACAACGTTTAGAAGATATGCAAAAGAAGCAAGTTGAACTAGCAAAAGAAAAATCTAAAGCTGCTGCCGAAGACTTTAAAAAAGCTAATGCAGATTTAGCTGGAGATATTTTTGAGTCTCCAACAGGAATGGTAATGATACTTAACAAAACTGCTAACGGTGAAAAACCAAAAAGCACAGATAAAGTATTAATTAAAACAAGTGGTTACTTTATGAATGGTAACTTACTTTACACAACAGATGTTGAAGTTGCTAAGAAATTAAACCAATACGATGAGCAACAAGAAAAAGGTGGTGCTTACAATTCTTTTCCAATGATTTATAATGAATCTGCAGGTTTAGTTGCTGGTTTTAGAGAAGCAATGCTAAGAATGAATGTTGGGGATAAAGCAAGAGTCTACGTACCTAGTTATTTAGGTTATGGAGCAAGCGGACGTCCTCCAAGAGTTCCAGGAAATACAGATTTATATTTTGATATTGAAATAGAAGGTATACAGTAATAAAATTCTAAAATTTTTTACAAAAAAAGCCTTTCAGTTTATTCTGAAAGGCTTTTTTTATACTCTTAACGATCCCTTTAAAAGGAAGCATCTACTACTCTATTCTTCTTGATATTTTAAGTAAAATAACTTAACTTCGTTTAAAATATTCTTTTACTTAAAGAATTACAAACCAATATTTTACTACTATCGCTCATACATTAAAAACCTAATGCAATCTCTAATTATGAAAAAAACTGCGACAATTTTACTTATTCTTTTTATGGTAACCTCTGTTTTTTCTCAAGTCCAAGAATCCGATTTAATTGGTACTTGGTCTGTTATAAAACTAGAAATTAACACTGCCAATTTAGACAACATTGATAGAGAACATTACGAACCTTTAAAAAAAGCTCTTAAAGAGTCTATATTCGAGATAAATGCTGACAAAAGCTTTACACTTAAAATTGATTTTAAAGATTTAGAAGATTATGTTCAAAATGTGATTTGGTCTTTTAATAAAGAAATAGCAATGCTTACTGTTAATGATAGAATAGGTGGAAAAAACGAAGATGAAGGCACCATAATAGATTTTAAAGTATACGAAAATAAAGGGCAATTTTTATTTACAGCATTAGATGATCTCTTTTATTTATATGTAAAAAAAGATAACGTTTCTACAACAAATCCAGAATACGCATATAAAACATTAGAGATTAAACATGGTGATGCAAACGAATTTAGTGACAGTAATCTAGCCAATATTTGGACCGATGCCAACAGCCTTAACGACCTTGCGTGGCATGCCTACTTAGAACATAACGATATTGATGTTTTACTTAAAGCTATTAAAATAATAGAACGCTCTGTTGCATTACAGAGAAACACTTTTAATTTAGATACTCACGCTTCATTATTATACAAAACAGGCAATTACACCAAAGCCTTAAAAAAAGCGAAAGAAGCTATTGAAAGTGCCAAAAATGATAATATAGATTACAGTGAAACTACTAAATTAATCGATAAAATTATTGACAAATTATAATCATTATAGCGTACTCGAAAATATAATATAAAAACACAATATTTATAATAATGATTTCAGAGCAGATTAATTCTCAAGCCAACAAACAGAAAATAAATATAAGTGAACCTTCAATATTGATTAGGATTAGTAAAGCTTTTAAACACTCTATGTCGGAAAGAGAACTTTATGACTTTACTCGCGGTTTTTGGAAAGTTAAAATTAAGAATGCTGAAAAGGCGATATATGGTTTTGCAATTTATCGAGGTGTAATTCAAGAAGTTTACGAAATTTCAAAATGGCAGAAAGCTGGCTCAACAGAAAATGTACGGAATTCAAATATTGCTGAACTAAAAAAAATAGAAAATCGTTTAGAGTTTATTGGAGAAATTGCAAAAAATAGTATCAGAGAAAAATATCGATTTAAATCAGTAGCACATTATTTCAAAAAAGGAAATTCGAATCCAATAATGTATATTAATATAAATGAAAAATAACTTGCTTTAGTATATCATAAACACTAAACCGCTTGTTCTCGATATTTGACATGACGAATAAAAATAGATTAACTTCGTTTAATATGACTAAAACACTATGCCAAAAGAATTAAAATTAGAAATTGAGCCGCACAATTTCAACACATTTATTCTAAAATCAATTTTATCCATTTTATTAATTCTCTTTTTAGCATTTATTCTCTTTGTGTTTGTAACACCAAATTTGAAAGACAATTACACGCTACCAATAAAAATAATTACAGTTTTATTTATCCTAATTTTAGTGTCACAATTTATTTTTAGTCCTACAATATATCTGTATTCGATATGTATTTCAGAAACAATAACAGAACTAAAATGGCAGAAAAACGGAAAACATAAATGCCAACAATTTACTAACGCGAAAATTACAACAGAAGTAATTCCAAATGGTAAAAACAATCCTTACCTAAAATTAGAAATTAACGACAAGGATTCTCAATTAATACTAAAACAGCACACAATTGGAGAATGGACTTTTAATAGACTTAAGAAAACTGAAAATGACATAGAAAAATACTATGCATAAAACCGAACTAAAAATTAAAACAATTTTATAGAAACATACATTGTTAGTAATTTAAATGAAGTATCTAACCTTAATAATAGTAGTATCCACTTTAGTTTTATCTTGTCAAAAAAATATTGAAATTGACGAAAATAGATTATTTATAAAAGGAGGAATTAAAAGCGGATTAGTAATATCTAAAGTAAAAGATAATCGATTTAAAAAAGATAATAAGTCATTTCCTCTCTTATACTCTATAATAGAAAAAGCGCGTTTAAAAATCAACGGTGAAGGTATATCAGCTACTTACAATTATGGTGAAGAAGAACATTTCTTCAATAAAAAAGCATTTGAATATAAAAGCGAACTCTATTTTAACATTAAAAACGACTTTTACGAATGGACTTTAGAAAAACCTACCAGCAATAAAACTTACGAAAAACTGCCAATTAATTTAGAAAAAGAACATTGGTACATTATACATAACATTACCTTTAGAGGATCTAATAGTTATTTGAGATTTTACATTAATAAAAATGGAGAATTTGAATATGACGATTTAAAATATGTCATGGTAAGTCCTATTTAAATCATATAAATGCAACCTTCAAAAATCAATTTCACAAATCTTAATTTAGTTCTTATTAAGAGCTTACTAAACATTAAACGGCTTATTCCCTATACTTGACATTGCAAAAAAATAAGCTAACTTCGTTTAACGTATGATATAAAACATTGTATGCAATTTGAGAAATAAAAACAATTCAAAATAAATAGATTTCACTTCAAGAATTTATAGACAGAGGAATCAGAGGTTGGAATGCCATTAACAATAGAAATAACAATACGACTAATAAATACGGAATAGTAGCATTAACAGAAGAGAAAAAACTACGTAAATTAACACCTAAACGTAATACGGTTTTTGGGATAAATTCAAAAAACTGTTTAATTAACAAGTTCCGTAAAACCTATAAATCAACCTCTTCAAAAATCCATATAAAAAAAAGCTACTAATTCATGAGTATTACCAAACCAACCAAGAATACATTAAAAACAGCATGGCATACACTTATAAGTAACTCTGCATGGCGTTGGTTTCAGAAAGCATTTGTATTGATTATTTTTTCATTAGCAGTAAATCATTTAGCTACGCACGATAATTTTATAGATAGTGAATCTTACAGATTCCCTATAGAAGGTTTTCTATCAACTATTGTTTTATTTATTCTTATTGGAATTATTACCAATCTTAATTTTAAATTTTACAAGAAAAAGTATTTCTCCAAAAAGATAGAGCTTGCTACTATATTATGGTTTATGGTTTCTACTCTTGGGTATATTACAATTATGTACATTCCTGTAAATATTATTTTAAATATAGTTGTAGGTGGACAAACAGTGTTCTATTATTTATTAATTGGTTTGTTAATTACCTTATTATTGAGTTTTATTTTTATAAGTATATTGTATGCACCAGACATATATAGTTTATATAAACTCTCTATAAAAGATGCTGAAATCACTATTGAAAGCGGCGCGAAAACAACCAAGCTTACCTATAAAAATATCGCGTGCTTTTACAGCGAAAATAAAATTGTATATACTGTTAAAAATGATGGCACAACAATTAACACTGGTTTTACATTGAATGAGCTCGAAGAAAAAATAAACGATCAATTGTTTTTTAGAGCCAATCGGCAAATTATCATTAATAAAGATGCTGTAGACCAAATTGAAAAGATTGAGAATGGTAAGTTAAATATTCGATTAAAAGCTTCCATTAAAAATGATGCAATTACTAAAATCAATATCAGTCGTTACAAACGAAAAGCATTTATGAGTTGGATTCAATAAAAGAAGCCTAAAACAACCGACTATTCAGATATAAATTTAAGACCATTCAGTAACAACACGAGTATTTAAAGAGGTTCTCAGAGATTTTGTTCATTATTTCGCTTAGAAATTAAAACCACAAAAAATGAACAAAATTAACTTACAACCAACATTAATCCCATTAATTACCATTGCAATCATCTTGTTTATATGGTTTGGACCAATCCGAATAAACTATATAGAAAACATTATTATTTCTATAATAATTATTATTGCAAATTATATAGAATATAAAGGAAACCCATTTGCAGCACTTGGATTTCAACGTAAAAAATTCACATTAAAAAACATCCTGATACTTGCACCATTAGCTGCACTAGGTCTCTTTGCTTTTTATGTATTTGCAGTTGTTCCTGGAATTACAAAACTAACAGGAGTTCCTATAGATTATTCAAGTTTCGATCAATTAAAAGGAAATCTTCCAGCCTGTTTAATTGCTTTATTAGTAGTGTGGGCCACTGCAGGATTTGGAGAAGAAATTATCTTTCGTGGTTATTTTATGCGACAATTTGTAAAATTCTTTGGAGAAAGCAAAGTTAGTATTGCATTTAATATTGTCTTACTTGCTTACTTTTTTGGCTTTATGCACAGTTATCAAGGAATTACAGGACAACTGGTTGCAGGTTTTATAGGAGCACTATTTGCTCTAATATTCTACTTACGTAAATACGATTTATGGTTTATTATTGCTGTACACGGTTTTTTTGACACCTTTGCTATAATTTGTATTTACTATGGTTTGGCATAACAGAGACGCTAAACAGACCTCTACAAATCTAACATAAACAAATAAGTGTAACCTTAAAAAACAATCTCATCAACCTTAATTTAACTATGAATAACAACTTGTTTTAATAGCTTATTGAACCACCAAACTCCTTATTCCGAAAACTTAACTTTATAAAAAAAATAGTCGAACTTCGTTTAACGTATGATATAAAACATTGAAACGATTTTATATCAATGAGACATCGGGTTATCCATAAGTTGAAAACCGAACTTAATAGATCAAAGCCATGAATAAATGAAAAAAAGAACAAATGTACATGAGTTAATAAATTTAAGAAGTGGTTTGTATGCAAGTGTACATAAAAGTGAACTATTTTCAGAGGAATACGAAACTCTTTATAATGTTGATGTTAAATTATCTCACAAACTATTATTAGGAGATGGAATGTGCATTAGTCATGGTTATAATTTCAGCGTAGCAGAGCGTTTTTCCCTTTTCCCTTCTGTTCTACCTAACCAACGAGATATGACTAAAGAGCAATGGAAAGAAAAATATCATTTTAACAGATGGTCAATGCACTTACAAGATTATTGGGAATCAACTAAAACAAGAGAAAAGATAGATGTTCATAAGTTAATCAACATAAGAAGTGGTATGATTACTGTTGAACAACAGAATCTTGATACAGGTGAATTTGACCGCATAGATTATATAGATACTAAATTATCACATAATTTACTGAATGATTCATTTTGTAGTCGTCATTTGTACAAAATCCCTCTTTTTTTGAATGGTTTTTATTATATAGATTTGGATGAGCGCAATATTAATAAAGAGAAATGGAAAAAATTGAATCATAAACATAGGGCTCATTTAAGATCAATTATGGATGAAGACTATTTTTAACAATGATTCATAATTCAAAAAACCAATGGCTAACACCGTATAAAATTAATTGCTAGGTTCTAGCCTACTTACGAAAGTCGTCGCGGGCTTTCTATTCGTAATTTATTTGCTAAATTTAGTTTCTTAAACCACGCAACAAACCGTTAAACGATCCTTCAAAAAAGTACTATTCTAAAACTGTACTTTTTTATTTTTATACTTAAATTTAAATAAGTGTAACCTTAAAAAACAATCTCATCAACCTTAATTTAACGATGAATAACAACTTGTTTTAATAGCTTATTGAACACCAAACTGCTTATTCCAAAAACTTGACTTTCTAAAAAAAATAGTCGTACTTCGTTTAACATTTTTGTATAAAACATTGAAACGATTAATATCAAAGAAACATTTTAAGTCATTTTAGAATGAACCAAAATCAATAATGGATTATTTAAAAGAGAATATTACTTGGGAAGTAATAGTATTAGCATTTATACTTAGTATAATATACGATTTATTAAAAAAAATCTTTTTTTGGTTAGTTGAAACTTCTTCAAAAGTTGCTAAATGGAAATCCAATAGAAATATACTTTCCTTAATAAAGTTTTATAAAGTAGAAAACGAGCATATTGAAAAAATAGTAAAAAAAGATGAGGTTTTCTTAAAAAAAGCTGCGAAAGAATTAATTTATGATTCAATTTTTGGTTTTACAATTTTTATCTTGCTTTTAATTTTGAATAATATAGAGAGGCGTATATTATTCTATGGAGTACTTGGATCATGTTTTATTCTATTGCTTAAAGTTTTCTCAGGTTTCGTATATTATATAAAGCTTTTTTACAAAGCAAAATACCATAAAAAGTTCATTAAGATTAATAAGCAACGAATTTCCAAATTAGAAAAAATATTATCATCAGAACTATAAACGCTTTACAACAACCCACATAATTAATGGCTTGTTCTAGCCTACTTGGAAATCTCTTATTAATTTCCTTCTCATTCATTTTGTTTTGCTAAATTAGTTACATACAAAAAACCACTAAACGAATCTAAAAAAAAGCACAGTCCTAAAACTGTGCTTTTTCTATTTTGTATTATTTAGAAATTCAATAAGTGAATCTTCTAATACATTATTTCTTAGGTATCTCTTTTAAGATCTCTAAAACAAAATTCCAATATTTTTTAGCCGAAGAAATACTTGCTCTTTCATCTGGAGAATGCGCTCCTTTAATAGTTGGTCCAAAACTAATCATTTCCATCTCTGGATAGTTTTGACCAAGAATACCACATTCTAATCCTGCGTGACAAGCTGCAACGTGTGCTTTCTCTCCGTTTATTTTTTCATATAAACTACTTAATACTTTTAATATAGAAGACTCCATATTTGGTGCCCAACCCGGATAATCTCCAGACAACTCAACCTCACAACCTGTAAGCTCAAAAGTTGCTCTTAAAGTATTTGCTAAATCGTCTTTAGAACTCTCTACCGAAGAACGTGTTAAACAACCCACTTTAATAGCACCATCTTTAATAATTACTCTTGCAACGTTATTAGATGTTTCTACTAAATCTGGAATATCTGCACTCATTCTAAACACACCATTTAAAGCAGCATATAAAGCACGAGTAATACCTTCTTGAACGCCTAAGTCCATTATTTTTTCTGGAGTATCCACTTTAGAAATCACGACTTCTAAATCTGGCTCCATTGTTTTCATTTCTGTTTGAATAGATTTTACTAATAAATCCATTTCAGTAATAAAAGCATCTTCATGTATAGCGTCTATAGCAACTACAGCATTACTTTCTCTTGGTATTGCGTTGCGTAAACTTCCACCATTTATTTCAGAAATACGTAATCCAAAATTTTCGAAACCATCAAATAACAAACGGTTCATTATTTTATTTGCATTACCTAAACCTTCATGAATTTGCATTCCAGAGTGTCCGCCTTGTAAACCTTTTACAACAATGTGGTACCCAATTTTAAACTCTGGTGTTTCTTCTTCTTCGTAAGTTCTTGTAGCAGTTACATCTATTCCTCCTGCACAACCTACTCCAATTTCATCGTCCTCTTCTGTATCTAAGTTTAATAGAATACCTCCAGAAAGCAAGCCTCCTTTTAGTCCCATTGCACCTGTCATCCCTGTTTCTTCATCTATAGTAAACAACGCTTCAATTGCAGGATGCGCGATAGTTGTACTTTCTAAAATAGCCATAATAGTTGCCACTCCTAGTCCATTATCTGCACCTAAAGTTGTGCCTTTTGCTTTTACCCAGTCACCTTCAACATGCATCTCGATACCTTGAGTATCGAAATCGAAAGTAGTATCACCATTTTTTTGGTGTACCATATCTAAATGCGATTGCATAACAATAGTTACGCGATCTTCCATTCCTTTTGTCGCTGGCTTTTTAATAATAACGTTTCCAACTTCGTCTTCTATCGTTTCGAAACCTAGTTTTGCTCCAAAATCCTTCATAAAAGCAATCACACGTTCTTCCTTTTTAGAAGGTCTTGGCACTGCATTTAAGTCGGCAAATTTGTTCCACAATTCTTTTGGTTCTAAAGCTCTTATTTCTGAATTCATCTGTTATTTTATTTTATGAATTGCAAAAGTACAAAAAAGACTTGTGGTGATGTTAAAACTGAAGCCATCTAACAGAAAATTAACTATTTTTGAATTATGCTGAAAAACAAAAAAATATTAATTGCATTCTCCATAATTCCTGCCATTCTATTAGTAAAACTACTTGCTAAATTTCCAGAATTTATTGAAACCTATTACAGCAAAGGCTTATACCCATTAACATCAAAATTATTTCGCTATACCTTAGGATGGTTGCCATTTTCGTTTGGCGATATTGTTTATGCGTTTGCTATTATCTATAGTATAAGATGGCTTATTAAAAATAGAACACGCGTTTTTAAGGATTTTAGAAATTGGTTAATAGATGTGTTTTCGGCTTTATCTATTATCTACATTGCTTTCCATTTGTTTTGGGCAATGAATTATTACCGATTACCGCTTCATAAAAACCTAACTTTAAAAGCAGATTATACTACTGAAGAACTGCTAAAAGTGACTCAAAACCTCATCGATAAGTCTAACGCTATTCATCTTAAAATAACAAAAAACGATACTGTAAAAGTAGATTTCCCTTATTCTAAATCTCAAGTTATATCTAAGGTACCCGAAGGTTATTCGGCATTACAAAAAACATTTCCGCAGTTAGAATACAACGGAACGAGTATAAAAAAATCTATGCTTAGTTTACCATTAACGTATATGGGTTTTAGCGGATATTTAAATCCGTTAAGTAACGAAGCTCAAGTAAACAGTTTAATTCCTGTGTTTAAATTTGCAACAACCGCTTCTCACGAAGTAGCACACCAATTAGGTTATGCTGCAGAAAACGAAGCTAATTTTATTGGCTTTTTGGCAGCTACAAACAACGAAGATATTTACTTTAAATACTCTGGTTATACTTTTGGTTTACGCCATTGTTTGCATGAGGTTTACAGACGCGATCCAGAGCAATATCAAAAATTTACAGCAACCATTAATCCTGGTATTTTAAAAAACTATCAAGAGGTTCGCGAGTTTTGGGACAACCATAAAAACCCAATAGAGCCTTTATTCCATTCTACTTATAGCACGTTTCTGGAAGCCAACAACCAAAAAGGAGGCATGAAGAGTTACAGCTATGTTGTGGCATTGCTTGTTAATTATCTTCAAGACAAAAGACTTTAACAATATTCATTAGTTTTAAAACTTATCTAATTACTATATTTAGTCTTTAATATTTTTTCAAACTAACTCATGATTAAAAAAACTCTACTATTCGCTTTTCTTGCGTGTACAATTAATCTTTTTGCACAAGAAAACGTTCCAAAAAATGATGGTGTAAAAACCATAAGTTCCAACTACACAGCCATTACTAATGCTAAAATTCATGTCTCGCCTACGCAGGTTATAGAAAATGGAACTTTAGTAATTAAAGATGGTAAAATAGTTTCTGTTGGAGCAAACATTTCTATTCCTAAAAATGCTGTGGTTACAGATTTATCTGGAAAAAGTATTTATCCCTCTTTTATAGACATCTACTCTACTTTTGGAGTTGAGCAACCTAAAAGACCAGAAGGCAATTCGCGAAGACCACAATACGATGCCGCAAGAGAAGGCTATTATTGGAACGACCATATTAGAGCCGACCAAAATGCAATCGATAAGTTTAAGTACGACGACAAAGAAGCTAAAAAACTTATGGAAGCTGGTTTTGGAGTAGTAAACACACATATAGAAGATGGTATTATTCGTGGTACAGGAACCTTAATTGCTTTAAATTCTGAAGGCAGTGATGCTAATAGAATATTAAAAGAACAATCTGGGCAGTACTTAGGAACTAGTAAAAGTAAAACGTCTAAACAAGCTTACCCAACATCAATAATGGGTGCTTTTGCATTATTGCGCCAAGTAAATATGGATGCCAAATGGTATGCCTCTGGAGCTGCAAAAGAAAAAGACAGAACTCTAGAAGCTTTTAACAGAAACAAAAATCAGGTTCAAATTATTGAAGCTGGTAGTAAATTAAATGCGTTGCGTTTAGATAATATTGGCGATCAATTTAACACTCAGTATGTTTTTGTTGGTGGTGGCGATGAATACGAATACATTAAGGATATTAAAGCAACTAACGGAACCTTTATTTTACCATTAAATTTCCCAGATGCTTACGATATGGAGAATCCGTTTTTAGGAAACTCTGTCGATTTAGCCGATTTAAGAGAGTGGAACCAGAAACCACACAATCCAAAAATATTAGCAGATAATAATGTAAACTTCGCGCTTTCTACATACAAGTTAAAAGATGCAAAAGAGTTTATGCCTAATCTTTTAAAAGCTATCGACGCTGGATTATCTAAAGAAAAAGCATTAGCTGCATTAACTACAATTCCTGCTCAAGTTTTAGGACAAACGAGCACATTAGGAACATTAAAAGCTGGAGCTTATGCTAACTTTTTAGTGACTTCTGGAGATGTATTCGAAAAGAAAACTACAATTTACCAAAACTGGGTTACTGGTATTAAAAATGAATTAAAGCCAATGGATAATACAGATATTCGTGGTGATTATACTTTCAATTTAGAGAACACAGATTACGAATTAACTATTAAAGGTGAAATAGAAAAGCTAAAAGCAGAACTAAAAGCTAACGACAAAAAACTAGGTTCTAAAATTAGTTTTAATGACGATTGGCTAAACCTTACCTTCTCTACAGTAGATACTACAAAACAAGAGTTTATCCGTTTGGTTGCTAATATAGATAACACCTCTACCTTTAACGGAAAAGCTATTTTCCCGAATGGAAATGAAATGTCTTTTACAGCAAAAAAAGCAGAAGAGAAAACAGGTGAAGATAAAAAAGACGAAAAGGATAAAAAAGAAGACGATGATGAAGAGGATAAAAAAGAGAACAAATTATTTCCTGTAACCTATCCTAACATGGCTTATGGTTTTGAAAGTTTACCACAACAAGAAACTTTATTATTTAAAAATGTTACCGTTTGGACTAATGAATCCGATGGTATTTTAAAAAATACTGATGTATTAATTAAAAATGGTAAGATTTCTAAAATCGGTAAAAATTTAAGTGCTTCTAACGCACAAATTATAAATGGTGAAGGCAAGCATTTAACAGCTGGAATTATAGACGAGCATTCGCATATTGCAACCTCATCGGTTAACGAATCTGGACATAACTCTACTGCAGAAGTAACACAAGAAGATGTTATTAACCCAGAAGATATTGGTATTTACAGAAATCTTGCTGGTGGTGTAACTTCTATACAAGTACTACATGGTTCTGCAAACCCAATTGGTGGTCGTTCGGCAATTATTAAACTTAAATGGGGAGAAACAGCTAATAACTTAATTTACAAAGATTCTCCTAAATTTATAAAATTTGCTTTAGGTGAAAACGTAAAACAAAGTAATTGGGGAAGTACAAATACGGTTCGTTTTCCACAAACAAGAATGGGTGTAGAACAGGTTTATACCGATTATTTTCAGCGTGCAAAAGAATACGATGCTAAAAAGAAAAGCGGACAACCTTACCGAAAGGATGTAGAAATGGAAGTGATTGCAGAAATATTAAACAAAGAGCGTTTTATAAGCTGTCACTCGTACGTGCAAAGTGAAATTAATATGTTAATGAAGGTTGCAGAGAAATTCGACTTTAACATTAACACATTTACACACATTTTAGAAGGTTATAAAGTAGCCGATAAAATGAAAGCACACGGTGCTGGTGGTTCTACCTTTAGCGATTGGTGGGCTTACAAATACGAAGTAAACGATGCCATACCATTTAACGCTGCAATAATGCATAATGCAGGTATTACTGTTGCTATTAATAGTGATGATGGTGAAATGTCTAGACGTTTAAACCAAGAGGCTGCAAAGTCTGTTAAATATGGTAACGTAAGCGAAGAAGATGCTTGGAAGTTTGTAACCTTAAATCCTGCAAAATTACTACATATCGATAATCGTGTTGGTAGTATAAAAGTGGGTAAAGATGCAGATGTTGTTTTATGGAGCGATCATCCAATGTCTATTTACGCTAAAGCGGAAAAAACAATTATTGAAGGTATAACGTATTTTGATATTAATCGTGATAAGCAATTAAGAGAAGCTATTAAAAAGGAGAAAAACGAATTAACATCGTTAATGCTTCAAGCTAAAAACAAAGGTTTAAAAACGAAGCCAATTGAGAAGAAAGAGAAAGCTCATTTTCACTGTGATTCTGAGTTTTAGAAATTACTAGGCAGCTTTACTCTAGTAGCTTACTTTTAAATTAATAAAAAAGTTTTTCGCTTTCGCGGAAATAATAAAATACAATTAGAATGAAAAAATTAAAATATAACATACTGGCTTTTGCTTTATTACTTTCATCGGTGGTAATTGCACAACAAACTCCAGCATCTAAACAAACAAATGCTATTTCTATTGAAGGTGCAACCGCACATTTAGGAAACGGACAAGTGATAGAGAATTCGCTTATTATGTTTAACGATGGGAAAATTACTTTTGTTGGTAGCGCAAACATGAAAATTGCTCGCCAAGGTAAAGTAATGCAAGCCCAAGGAAAACATATTTACCCAGGTTTTATAGCACCAAACTCTACTTTAGGATTAGTAGAAGTTGATGCTGTTCGTGCTAGTGACGATGCCGACGAAGTTGGTGCTATGAATCCGCACATTAGAAGTTTAATCGCTTATAATACCGAATCTAAAATTGTTGAATCTATGAGGCCTAACGGTGTTTTAATGGGCCAAATAACACCTCGTGGCGGACGTATTTCGGGAGCTTCATCTGTAGTACAGTTTGATGCTTGGAATTGGGAAGATGCAGCTATTAAAGCAGATGACGGTATTCACATGAATTGGCCAAGTCCGTTTTCTCGTGGTCGCTGGTGGTTAGGTGAGCCTTCTATGTTAAAAGAAAACAAAGATTACAAAAAACAAGTTGAAGAACTAAGTACTTACTTCGCAGAAAGTAAAGCATACCAAGCAAGTAATAAGTCTCCAAAGCATTT
Source organism: uncultured Lacinutrix sp. (assembly GCF_947500605.1). Lineage (GTDB taxonomy): Bacteria > Bacteroidota > Bacteroidia > Flavobacteriales > Flavobacteriaceae > Lacinutrix. Next base: position 202,604 of record NZ_CANMSJ010000006.1, read on the forward strand.
ACCTTTCGAGGCGTTACAAGGTTTAATTGACGGTTCTAAAAAACTATACGTACATGTAGATGCAGAAAGAGGGATTACAGACGCTATTACTTTTACTAAACAAAACAACATAAAGCATTTGGTAATTGTTGGTGGTTATGAAGCTAATAAAGTAAGTAGTTTATTAAAACAAAACAATGTTCCTGTTTTATTACAACGTGTACACAGCAAGCCAAAAAATGATGACGATGATTACGATTTACCTTTTAAATTAGCAAACGAGCTAGTAACATCTGGTGTATTAGTAGGTTTAGAAAATGCAGGAGATATGGAACGTATGAATGCTAGAAATCTTCCTTTTTTAGCAGGAACTTGTGCTGCTTATGGTTTAGATAAAGAACAAGCTTTAAGTTTAATAACTTTAAATACTGCAAAAATTTTAGGTGTTGCTGCTAAAGTAGGTTCTTTAGAAGTTGGAAAAGATGCTACACTTTTTATAAGTGAAGGCGATGCTTTAGACATGAGAACAAATAAGCTAGAAAAAGCGTATATTCAAGGTAGAGACATTAGTTTAGAATCTCACCAAACCGAGTTATACAAACGTTACTCTAATAAATATAAAAACTAAATATTATGAAGGTTTTATTATTCTTTTTACTACTAAATTTTATGGCTTTCTCTCAAGAAAAGGAAGCACCAACTAAAACACAACCTCTATTTTTATCTACTATAAATATAGATGGCTCATATTTTACGCAAACAAATTTAGATGCTATTTCAAAAAGTATAAAAACAACCTCCTCTACTCTAGTAAAGTTAGACAAGATTGATAATCGTAATCTAGTGGCATTAACAAGAAATGCTAATAAAATCTATAAGTATTCAGATTTTAACTCTAAGTCTAATTTAAATGTAGCGTTAGATAATGTTATGTTTTCTGGTAATTTTTTCAATCCGAAAGAAACCCATTACACAGCATTATATAATGAATAACAAAATAGTACAAACAAAAAAAGCGAGCCAAACGGCTCGCTTTTTTTATTCCTTTATATTCTAATTACTCAACAGCAACTGCTGGTTTCTTGTAAAAAGAATCTTCTTGAGCCGTTTTTGTTAACTTAACATCTGTAAACAATAAGTCATTTTTCATTTCACCAATAGTGAAACCTTCAGCTTTATACCATTCTAATTTAGATGGTAACTCTATACCATTAACCATTTGCCAATCTGCATAACGTACAAAGTTAAAACTAGTCGCTTTCTCTTTAGAGAAATAAGTAACTGTGTAACCTAACCAAGCCATTTTGTTTGTATCAGCATCGTAAAATAAAATGTATTCATCGTCTGACGATTGTCCAACACCAGCATCGAAACTAATTTTTATTCCTGGATACTCTTTATCGTTATAAACTAAAGGCTCTACTTCTGAGTAAGAAATACCATTATCTGCAAAAACAAAAGGCATACCATAGAAATAAAACATTAAGTTGTAGTAAAACTCAGGTTTTCCTTCGTATTTATTATCTCCTTTATCCATTACCCAAGCCTCAGTACCATCGAAACCTAACTTAAAAGCATCAGTTTCTATTAAAGAACGTCTGTTATGCAAGTCTACTGTTGTTTTTTCATCACCAGTAGGCTTTTTCATTGTAAACTCTAATGTTTTAAAGCTATTCCAAGCTTCTACACTACCGTGTGCATTAAATACTTTAGACACATTTTCTGGATATACAGAAGTTGTAACATCTAATGTTTCTTCAGCGTAATCTACATTCTCAACTGGTTTTGTTTCTTGCTTACAAGATGCAAATAGGATAGCTACAACTGCTAATATTAAGTAATTCTTCATAAAATATTTTGTTAGTTTTTATTGTTTAAGATTATTTTGTCGTAACCCGAAACTTATCATTACAAAAAAAGCTTCAGTAATTCACTGAAGCTTTTTTTAAGTTTATTTAGACAGCTATTTACTCTACAAAAGTTCCAGCTTCTGGCTTTGCAAATAATTTAGAGTCTGCTGCTGTTGTAGACAACTTAACATCTGTAAATACATTTGGTGTTTTAGCTTTATCTGTAGGCTTATCGTTTTTAAAACCATAACCTGTTATCGAATTTGGTAATTTTAAACCATTTACTTCTTGCCAATCGCCGTATTTTCTAAAATGTAATTCTTTTTTATCTATACCTTCTACAAAAGAAACGGTATAACCTAACCACTCCATTACATACGTTTCTGGATTGTAGTACATAACGTAACGATCTTCTGGTGTTTCACCAACTCCTGCGTTATAAGTTACTTGTATTCCTGGATACGTTACACCATCTATTACAAGCGGTTCTGCATCTGCATAATTAATACCATCGTCTGCTAGTACAAAAGGCATAGCATAGAAATAAAACATTAAGTTGTAACCAAACTTAGGATTGTATCCTTTATAATCACCATCGGTTTTATTAACAAACCAAGGTGTTTCGCCATCGAAACCAATTGTTGAATTTGGACTATCGATTAAAGCTTCTCTTGAATCTAAATTTGTTAAAGTTACTTCTTTACCAGATTCTTTTTCTTGAGTAAAAGAAAGTGATTTCATAGATTTCCAAGCATCTATTCCACCATGTGCATTAAAAACTTTAGTAAGATTTTCTGGAAAAGCAGGTGTTTCTACTTTTGCTTTCGCAGATTCCATAATGGCTTCTTTTTCTAATACCATTTCTTTTTCTTGCTTACATGCCGAAACTATAATTAGTAATGCAAAAAGGAATAATTGATTTTTCATTTGTTGTGTTTATATTTTTGGTTTTTACGAAACGTAAATTTAACGCTTACAAAAAAAGCTTCAGCGTTAACTGAAGCTTTTTAACTTAATTTTATAACTATTATTCTATTATTAGCTTTTTTACGGTTTGAGTATTTTCGTATTTCAGTTTCACAAAATATAGTCCTGACTTTAGGCTTTTTACATCAAGCTGTAATGTTTGGTTTATAGTTGTACTTATCACCATTTTTCCTTGAATGTCTATTACTTTAACAGTGGCATTTCCGCGTAAAGCGTTATTTAATTTAATATTTAAAATACTTGTTGCAGGATTTGGGTAAAAAGCAAAATCTATAGTATTAAATTCTGTGGTGCTTAAAGCGACATTAAATTCTAAATAATCTGCTATTCCACTTGCATTAGTATCATCATCTGTTGGATCTCCATTGGCATTGTAGTCTTCGTTAATTGTTAAAACACCATCGCCATCGTCATCATCGTCTAAATAATTTTCGATTAAATCATTATCTGTATCCACGAAAGTATGTTGTGTTGTTTTACCAGAAACTATGGCAATTTCATCTATTGTAGGTACATTATCACCATCATCGTCATCGTCTAAATAATTAGGAATGGTATCCATATCTGTATCATCATCGTCTAAATTCCCGTTTCCGTTTATGTCTTCATCTGTATCTGTTACACCGTCTGAATCACTATCAACACAACTAACTTCTGTAACTATAAACGAAGCGTAATCTGAATAGCATCCGGTATTATTATCACCCACATATAAACCATAAACATCTGCCATAACTACATTAAGTGTTGGTCCAGTTTCTCCTGTCATAATTATACCATTCTGATACCAATCAAAATAATAATTACCTGTTGAAGTATCGAAACCAGAATCTATAATAACCGATTCTCCTGCACAAAAACTGTATTCGCTATCTATTGTCACTGTAGGTAATACGCTTACAGTTAATTGCAAAGCAACTGAACTTATACAACCTGAAACGTTATCTTCTGCTCTCACGTAAACAATTTGTGGGTTAGCTGTATTGTAATACGGACTAACAATTTCGACTGTACCATCGTTCATCTCCGCTCCTATTTGTGTACTAAAGTAGGTTAAAGTAATATCTGTTTGGCCATTTAATATTTCTGCATTAGCATATTCTAATACAAAATCTTCTATCTGATCACCTGTATTATTCACATCGCATTGGTTTAATATTGAAGGTTGAATTAGTAATGGTAGAGAGTTAACAATTATATCAAAATCTACCAATGCAAAACAGCCAGTTGTGTTGTTCTCTGCTCTTGCAAAAATAGTTTGAGTGTTCGCTACAACATTACTATATGTGTTTGATAACATATTTACATTATTGGTCGCATCTGCCATTGTTTCGTAATAAGTAACGGTATAACCAGGTGCTCCTCCAGTAATTTCAATATCGGCATCAGTTAATGTAAACGTTCCAAATCCATCGTTATCATCATCACAATATTCTAGTGGTGCTGGTGTAAATACAATTGGGCTTTGGTTAACAACTAGATCTAAAGTTGTAGTATCAAAAGCACCCGTACTTAACTCCTCTACTCTTACATAAACCGTTTGTGGGTTTGATGTATTTGTAAATGGACTTGCTAAAGGATTCATGTTTGCATCTGCATCCATTTGATTTCCGTAATACATTACTGAGAAATCATTAGAATTCTGACCTCCTAAAACCTCAGCATTTTTAATCGTTAAATCGAATACTGCAATGCCATCAGCAATGTTGTCATCGCAAATTTCTAAAGGCGTTGGTGCATTTGCTACTTGTGCAAAAGCACAAAAGTTAGTAATAATAAATAATAGCGAAAAAAGTAATTTTTGTTTCATGGTAGTGTTGGTTGGTTTTGATTGATTTGATGTAATTACTTATAAAACACCTATAAGCTACAAACTCCTATTATAAATATTTTAAGAACAGTAGATTTAGCTTAAATTTGCTTTAAGTATAAATATAAGATTTTCCTTAATTAAAATGAATATTAAACAGATAAATAGCACCCAAAATGCATTAGTAAAACAAATTGTTTTATTAAAAGAGAAATCTCGCGAACGCAAAAAAACAGGATTATTTTTAATAGAAGGTGCTCGTGAAATTGAATTAGCAACAAAAGGAAACTATACATTAAAAACTGTTTTGTTTTATGCTGAATTATTTACTATTGACAACCTTAAAACGCTTAATTTAGATACTACAGAGCTTATTGAAATAAGCAAAGAAGTGTACCAAAAAATAGCATATAGAGAAACTACCGAAGGTATTATTGCTATTGCAGAAAGCAAACAGAATACTATTGAAGCTTTAAATTTTAAAAATGATAATCCGTTAATTTTAATTGCTGAAGCTCCCGAAAAACCAGGAAACATTGGTGCTATTTTACGTACCGCAGATGCAGCTAATGTAGATGCTGTAATTATAGCAAACCCAAAAACAGATTTATATAACCCAAATATTATACGCTCTAGCGTTGGTTGTGTTTTTACCAACCAAATTGCAACTGGCTCTACCCAAGATATAATTGCTTTTCTTAAAGCTAAAAATATTAATATTTACTCTGCTATTTTACAAGAATCCCAAGACTACCATAAACAAGATTACACGCAACCAACTGCAATTGTTGTTGGCACAGAAGCTACGGGATTAAGTGATGCTTGGCGTAAAGCTGCAAAACAGAATATAAGTATTCCTATGCAAGGCGCAATAGATTCTATGAATGTATCTGTAGCAGCAGGTATTCTAGTTTTTGAAGCCAAAAGACAACGCGATTTTAAATAGGAGCAAAAAAAATAGCTTTTAGAACACTAAAAGCTATTTTTTTTAAAGACTTAAAAATCTATTTAATTATTCTTTTATAGCTAATGCCTTCGTTAGAAATTAATTTAATTAAATAAATTCCATCATTATAATTCTGGAAATTTATTTCTAAATTATTACTTTCTTCTTTTGCTTTAGACGTTATTAATTGGCCTTGCATGTTATAGATTTCTACTTTTAAAATACTACTATCTCCTGCTTCAATAAATAAAATATCTTTTACAGGATTAGGATAAACCTTCACTTCTTTCAACTCAAAATTATCCACACTTAATAATGCCGGATCTGTTGCTATTTTAAAGTTATTAGTTATAAAATTACCTGTAAAACTATTTCTCATGTTTACATAAATAGTCTCTGGATCCATTGTATTTGTATACGCCTCTGGATTAGTAATCTCATTAGTTTCGGTTTCAGCATCAGCTAAAGTTAAATAGTATTTAAAATCGAAATTATAAATTGTGGTATCTACTGCTCCCAACATTTGTGCTTCATTAACACGTAAATTAAAAACAGATGTTCCGTTATTATCTGTATCATCAATTACTACATCGCCTGGTTCTTGTTCCATAAGTGGCATAGCTCCAAAAGAGCTTTTTCTAACAAATAAAGCACTATCGTAAGTGGTATCTGCTGCATCTGCAATAACAATTTTTATAGAATAAATATCTCCAATCACTAAATCTCCCAAAAGCATAAAAACGTTTGTTTGTCCGTTAAAATTTATTGGAGAATCTTGAGGTAAAATATAATCTGGATTTGCTGTAGCGGCAGATGCATCGTAATTATATCTATTAAAATATACTTGGTTTGTTGGTGCACAAGAGTCGCTTCCGCCACCGCGAACGTTTAATATAGAAATAGGATCGCTAGTACCAGGAACTAATGCAATATTTTGCGATGTTCCGGTAACAATATTTGTTAAGATAAAAGCAAAAGTGTCCGGGAAATTACATTCAAATAAACCATATTCTTCAGAAGCTAGTATAAAATCTAAACTCACTGTTGGTACTTGCGCTTCAAAATCGAATTGAATAAAAGATGCATTATTTGTACTCGATACAGCAGTATAAAATTCTAAATCAGTATCTCCTGGCCATGACGAACTACCATAGCTCATAATAGTAGTATTTGGGCCTGGAATAGACAAAACATTTCCTGTACTTAATACAATACCTTCGGTAAAATCTAAATCGGTACCATTAGAATTAAAAGCAGCAAGTCCATTAACACTCCCAAAATCTAATCCAGAACTTGAAATAAAATTAGAAGCTGGAAAATTAGGGTTTCCTATTAACTCATCTTCAATAAGCTGTTGTGTTGTATAACTTTCGTTTATTGTAATTTGTGCAAAAGAGTAATTAAATGCAATTAAGATTGCTAAAAGTAGTAGTTTTCTCATATTGTGTGGTTTAGAACATAAATATATAAAAAATCTTATTGATTACCTTTGCCAAGATTTAAAAACTAACATCTAATTTTATTAAATGACCTCAACGACTTTATTCTATATTCTTATTGCAATTTTACTTATCAGTTTTTGTATCGACCAGCTATTAGACGCCTTAAATGCTAAACATTATAACGATACTATTCCCGAAGTTTTAAACGATGTTTACGATAAAGAAGAATATCAAAAATCTCAAAATTATAAGAAAACAAATTATAAGTTTTCCTTACTAACCGCTGCTTTTTCTTTGGTAATAACCTTAGCTTTTTTCTTTTTAGATGGCTTTGCTTTTATAGACGCATTAGCAAGAAGTATTACTAGTAACGAAATAGTAATTACACTTATATTCTTTGGCATTATTATGTTAGGCAGCGATATACTAACGACACCTTTTTCTTATTACAAAACTTTTGTTATTGAAGAAAAATTTGGATTTAATAAAACCACAAAAAAACTTTTTATAGCAGATAAAATAAAAGGTTGGTTAATGATGGTTATTGTTGGCGGTGCAATATTAGCTTTACTAACATGGTTTTACCAAACTACAGGAAACACATTCTGGATTTATGCTTGGGCATTAATTGCGGTATTTACTCTATTTATGAATCTCTTTTATTCTAGACTAATTGTACCTTTATTTAATAAGCAAACACCATTAGAATCTGGAAGTTTAAGAGATGCTATTTCTAACTACGCAAAAACTGTAGGTTTTAATTTAGATAAAATTTATGTTATCGATGGTTCTAAAAGAAGCACCAAAGCAAATGCCTATTTTTCTGGTTTTGGAAGCGAAAAACGTGTAACACTTTACGATACTTTAATTAACGATCTTGAAGAAGAAGAAATAGTAGCAGTACTAGCTCACGAAGTTGGCCATTATAAAAAGAAACACATTATTTTTAATCTTGTAGCCTCTTTATTATTAACTGGTTTTACTTTATATATTTTATCACTTTTAATTTCTAATCCATTATTATCTGAAGCTTTAGGAGTATCAAAACCTAGTTTCCATATTGGCTTAATTGCTTTTGGTATTTTATATTCTCCAATCTCTACAATTACTGGTTTAATTATGAATTGGTTCTCCCGTAAATTTGAATACCAGGCCGATGATTATGCAAAAAATACATATAAAGCCGAACCTTTAATTACGTCGCTTAAAAAGTTATCTAAAAATAGTTTGAGTAATTTAACGCCGCATCCTGCTTATGTTTTTATGCATTATTCTCATCCTACCTTGTTAGAGCGTTTTAGCAATTTGAAGAAGTAAAATTGATTTTAATTTGTAAAAAAAATAGTCGAACTTCGTTTACTTATGATATAAAACATTGAGATGTTTTTTTATCAACGAGACATAAACGAACCTTTTCAAAATACTACTCCAAAAATCAGAATTCATCCTACGTTATTAGAGCGTTTTCATAATTTGAAGAAATAGCATTAACTTGACTTTCTAAGAAAAATAGTCGAACTTCGTTTACGTATGATATAAAACATTGAAACGCTTTTATATCAACGAGACATTGGCAACAAGCGCAAAATAACACGCTGAAAAATGAAAAAATTAACAATAATTATATCCATATTTTTAATGGCATTTACAAATTATGTAGATGTTGGAGATCCATCTATTCAAGCAGTTTGTAAAATAACAACTGAAAATGGTGAAACACACGAAGGTTTTGTAACTTTAATAAATGGAAGTTATGATGGAATGCATTCTAATGGTTTTTATCTCTATCAAGATGAACATTATAATTGGACAACATTATTTGACTTTGAATTACATAGTTTAAAAAAGAATGGAAAAACGAAATATAACATTGGAAATTTTAGTCCAGATGCAAAGGAAATTTATTTTATAGCTCATACTTGGGGAAATGATGTTTATTCTTCAAAAGATTCTAAAAAGGTTATTAACGACTCTAATGGAAAACACTTAATTAAGAAAACGGAATTAATTCATCAATATAAAATGTTCGATTCAATTCCTTTATTTAAGGAACTTCAAAGAACTTATCACATAAACTATAACAAAACAGATTCTAACACGAAGAAAATAGCAATGAATAACATTATATCATTCGAGATTCTCAAAAACCCAAATTCAAAATGGTTAGAAAAAATTGAACAAGCTCGAAAAATATATTTAAACGACAATAACGGAGAAGAATCGACTGGAGATTATCTGGAACCAATATGGATACACGAATTAATTAAAAACCCGAAAAAGTTTAAGGAATTGAAAGAATATTTTAAAAGTTGGAAAAATAAATAAAAGCCAGTTGCCAACACCGTGTATAATTAATTGCTTGGTTTTAGCCAATTTACGAAAGTCCTCGCGGACTTTCTATCTGTGTTTTATTTACTAACTTTAGTGCTTAAAACACGCAACTAATCATACACAACAACGTAAACGAACCTTTTCAAAATACTACTCCAAAAATCAGAATTCATCATACATTGTTAAACAGTTTTCGTAATTTAAAGAAATAACACTAACTTGACTTTCCTAAAAAAATAGTCGAGCTTCGTTTACTTATGATATAAAACATTGAAACGCTTTTACATCAACTAGACATTGTGTGTAAGGTAAAAAAAAATCAAATACATAACTTTACTTAAACTTAATATAAAAATTATGAATCTAGAAACTGCCATTTTAGTAGTTATTTCAGTACTCGGAATTTTTTCCGCCATTATGGTTATAACCAGAATATTTGGGTTAAGAACATTTGCAAAAATGTCAAGTTTTGATTTTGCATCAACTATTGCGGTAGGTTCAATATTAGCCTCAATTGTAATAAATAAAGATCAAGGAATCTTAAAAGGTATTTTAGCTCTTTTTTGTGTAATAGGATTTCAAACATTATTCTCTTTTTTGGTCAGAAAAAATGATTTATTTAATAAGCTATTTACCAACAAACCACAGTTCCTAATGAAAAATGGTGAAATCCTTTATGATAATTTGAAAAGATGTAACATTGGAGTGAGCGACTTGATGGCTAAATTAAGAGAAGCTAACGTACATAAGCTATCAGAGGTTCAAGCAGTAGTTTTTGAAAGTACTGGCGATATTTCTGTATTACATAGTTCTGAGATTAATGAAGTGGAAGATATAATTTTGAGAGATGTAGAAAGCAAATAATTCTGTCAAAAAAAAATTCGCTCTATCGAACAAGAAAATAAATAGTTAAATGGACTTAACATTATTACGGTAAAGCCCTACACATAACACCGAATATAATTTATTGCTTGCTTCTTGCCTAATTGCGAAAGTCCTCTCAACAAATCTTATACCAACACATAAACGAACCTTTTTCGAAAATATTCCTCAAAATAAAAACATTGATTACTTGATAAAATCTACTTATCAATATAAAAACAACCACTATCTTCAATTAAAGTTTTAATTAAAAAGAATAAGTGCTATACAAAAGAGGCTAAACTTAATTAAATAAAAAAAATTAACTTAGCATAACATTCCTAATTTGTTAAGTACATAGATTTGATATCTATTAATAGACATTTAAGCAACTAACCACTAATGAAAGTAGATACTAATTCTGAAATTACTGCCATAATTGCTACAAATAAAGATGGTATAGTATATCAATTTAATGATGCAGCCGAAATTTTATTAGGTTACTCTTCAAAAGAGGTCATTGGTTTAGAAAAAGCGCCTTTTTTTCTAATAGAAGATGAGTTTAATAATTTTAGAAAAGATATTGCTACTAGATATAAAGAAAACCTAGATTCCGATCCTTATAAATTATTAGCAAAGCATAATGGTTACGATTCTCGCGAATGGACAATCATTAAAAAAGACGGTTCCAGGTTTATAGGCCACTCTACACTTACGCCCTTAAAAAATGAGCATGGAGAAAATACTGGTTTTTTAAGAATGCTAAAAAACATAACAGATCAAAAAAATATAGAAAACGAACTATTGCGTAAAAACCAAGTATTAAATGCTGCCGAAAAAATAAGCATGATGGGACATTGGCAGTGGGATACTATTACAAATAGTGTAAAATGGTCTAGCAACCTTTTTAACATTTTTGAAGTCGATACCAACCAAACTTTACGTTTTGAAACCTACTTTAGTTTTGTACACCCAGAAGATAAAGCTACTGTAAGTGCTTCTTTTGATAAATCTATAAAAGATAAAGTTTTTTACGATTTATTACATCGTATAAAATCGACTAGCGGTAAAACAAAAACAATACAACTATTAGGCGAAGTACTTACAGACAAGGCAGGAAATGTAATTGAAATTATTGGTACCTGTCAAGATGTTACCCAACAAAGAATGGCCGAAATTAAATTTAAAGGCTTACTAGAATCGGCGCCAGATGCTATGGTAATTGTAAACGATCATGGAAAAATACAATTGGTTAATAAACAAGCAGAAAAACTATTTGGCTATCAATCTCAAGAACTAATTAACAAACCTGTAGAGTTACTTATACCAGAAAGATATAGTAATATGCACTCGTTGTATCGCGAAAACTTTTTTGGCATGCCTAAAACCCGAAAAATGGGTGAAGAAGGTACAGATCTTTATGGTATTAATAAAGACGGAAAAGAAATACCAATACAAATAAGTTTAAGTCCGCTTAAAACAGAAGAAGGTTTATTATTTTCTGCTGCTATAAGAGACATTACAATTCAAAAAAAGGCAGAAAAGAAGATATTGGAAGCTAAAAATAGTTTAGAAGTTTTAGCTAATAAGCTCACGATACAGAATACACAATTAGCAGATTTTGCACAAATAACATCTCACAATTTACGTGCACCTGTAAGTAACTTAAATTCATTATTAGATTTTTATAATATAGCAGAAACTGAAGATGAAAAAGTTATTTTATTTGAAAAATTCGAAACTGTAATAAACCATCTTACCGAAACTTTAAACACCTTAATTAAAGCTTTAAAATCTAAAAATGAAGGTATTGAAAACATGGAAACTATTACGTTTGATGATATTTTAATTAAGACAAAAGAAATATTATCTGGACAAATTTTAAAAACAGACGCTAAAATTACTAGCGATTTCTCAAAAAGTCCAAATATTGAGTATAATAAGTTTTATTTAGAAAGTATTTTTCTTAACTTGTTAAGTAATGCTATAAAATATAAATCTGAAGATAGAGCTCCCGAGATTTTTATTCAGTCTGTAATAGAAGATGGTGTGCAAAAAATTGTGTTTAAAGATAATGGTCTTGGCATAAATTTAAAACGTCATGGCCACAAAATGTTTGGCTTAAACAAAGTGTTTCATAGACATCCAGACGCTAAAGGCGTTGGTTTATTTATGACTAAAGTACAAATTGAATCCTTAGGAGGTAGTATAACTGTAGAAAGCAAAGTCAACACAGGCTCTTCTTTCAAAATTAATTTTAACAAATAAGAATGAATAGAAATTTCAACTTTTGTATTGTAGATGATGATGATATCTATCAGTTTACCATAAAAAAAACAATTGAGTCTCTAAATTTAGCAAAAAAAATAATTGCTTTCTCTGATGGTGAAGAGGCTTTAGATTTTATGATTAAAAATCTTAATAATGACGAAGAACTTCCTGATGTTATATTATTAGATATAAACATGCCAATAATGGATGGTTTTCAATTTATGGAAGAGTACATTCAAATTAAACCCAAATTAGATAAAAAAATAACTATATATATGGTTTCTTCTTCGGTGGATCAAACAGATATTGATAGAGCCAATAGAATAAGTGATGTTTCAGATTATATTATTAAACCTATTAAACCGGGTAAAATAAAATCTATTATAGAGAAGTTATCTGCATAAGAAAAGATGTAGAGATAAAAAAAATAAGGCTTAATACAATTATTGTATTAAGCCTTGTTTTTTTTTAAAATTAATCGACTACTCCACTACAAAATCAAAATACTCATTTCTATAAGGTTCACCACGTAAAGTAAAATGCCACCATTCTTTAGGGTAATTTCTAAAACCATTAGTAAGCATAACTGTTTGTAGTTTTTGTCTGTTTTTAGACTGCTCTTTAGTCAGGTTCTTGTTTTCCACCCAAGATTCGCTGCCAAAAAAATCGTAAGGCGATCCCATATCTAGCGCTTCTCCTGTTTTTAAATCTACAATAGTAATATCTAAAGTACTGCCACTACTGTGTCTAGATTTAGAAGCAATATAACCTGCTTTAAACAAGTTTCTTTTATTTACCTGAGGATAAAACTGTTGTTTCATTAATGTATCGTTAACCACTTTTGCCCAACGTACAAAATGATTTACTGCACGTTGTGGCCTGTAAGCATCGTATATTTTAATGCCCAGATTTTGCTTTACCAATTCTGTTTGTACCTTTTTTAAGGCAGCAGCTGTTTGTTTGGTCATTATTGCCACATTGGCATTATAGCCATCTATTGTTTCACCAACAAAGTTATTATCTCCACAATATTGTAAATCTACTTGAATAGAAGGTATTTCTATTTTAGCGTACACAAAACCTTCTGGTAATTGTGCAAAAGACACCATTGTATATAATGTTAGTAAAAAGGAAAAGGTAAATCTCATAGTACAGAATTTATACGCTAATTTAGATAAATAATAATTTATCAATAGTATTTTACTGTTTTACGTTTAGTAAAAGCTTCAAATTAATTAATATTTATGTTTCCTTCAGAAGAAATAAAACTCAATTTACCAGATGCAGATATTAGCTACTACCCTAATTTCTTTTCTAAAATTGAATCGCATGCGTTTTATAATTCTATTCTAAATGAAACCAATTGGCAACAAGATGCTATTACCGTTTTTGGTAAAACACATCCACAACCAAGATTAACAGCTCTTTTTGCTAATAACAACAAACCATATCGCTATTCTAATATTACAATGTATCCCGAAAAATTCTCGGACGTTTTATTAAAAATAAAATTAAAAATTGAATCTAAAACCAATGCTAAATTTACCACTTGCCTTGCAAATTTATATAGAGACGGAAACGACAGTAATGGTTGGCATGCAGATAATGAAAAGGAATTAGGTGAAAATCCTATAATAGCTTCTGTTACTTTTGGTGCTGCACGTTATTTTAATTTAAAGCATCAAAAAAACAAAAACTTAAAACAAAAATTGCTATTAGAAAATGGCAGCTTACTATTAATGCAAGGTACTACGCAGCATTATTGGCAGCATCAAATTGCAAAAACAAAAAAAGAAATAAAGCCTAGAATAAATTTAACTTTTAGAGTTATAATTTAGATTAACGAAAGTATTAAACACAAAAAAACCAAAGTCCCTCAACTTTGGTTTTCTGTATTTGCGATATATCTTTGGTTAGATTTAGGGTTACTATATCAAAAAAAAGCGATGCAAATATTAATTAATTAATCCATTGACTAAAAAGTATGTCTCTTAGTACACTGCAAATGTAGGGTAGTTATTTTGTTTTGGACGTTTAAAAGCATCATTATTCGATGAAATACCATAAATTTTAACATTTAACGACGAAATAGACAATAAAGTCGTTAAAAAGCACTCCTCAAATAGAATAAAAAACTATTTTCTGTTCAATATTAAACTGTAAATTTGCGTTGTAAGTGTTACAAATAGCATTCATATTGTAATACAGTAATATTTAAAATAAATATATCATGAAAATAAAGTTTCTAATTGTTTTAATGTTTTTAGGTAGTTTTTCTTTCGCTCAAGAAAACAACTATACCGCTCAAGAAATTGCTGTTAACAAATTAATTGACGGTACGCTACTTATTCCTAATGCTATCGAAAAACCAAATCTAGTTATTATTATAGCTGGTTCTGGACCTACAGATCGCGATGGAAATCAGAATTTTTTAAAAGGAAACTCTCTTAAAAAACTAGCACAAGGCCTATCTAACAAAAACATTGCAACCTTTCGTTACGATAAACGTATTGTAAAACAAATAAGAAAAGGGAATATAGATAAAAACATGATGTTTGATGATTTTGTAGTAGATGCAAAATCTGTTGTTACTTTTTTTAAAGACTCAAAAAAGTATAACAAAATATACATTGCAGGACATAGCCAAGGTAGTTTAGTTGGTATGCTAGCAGCAAAAGATAATGCTGACGGTTTTATATCGCTTGCTGGAGCTGGCCAGTCTATAGGTAAAGTTATTATTGATCAAGTAGAAAAAACAGCACCTATTTACCTAGAAGATACTAAGCGTGTAATTAAGGTTTTAGAAGAAGGAAAAACGACTACAGACTTTCCTCCTGCTCTAGCCTCTATGTTTAACTTAGATGTACAACCTTTTATTTCTAATTGGATACAATATAACCCACAAGTAGAAATAAAAAAATTAAACATGCCAATACTAATAATAAATGGCACAAAAGATTTGCAGGTATCTGAAGCTGAAGCCAAACTTTTAAAAGATGCAGTACCAAATGCTGAAATAAAGATTATTGATAAAATGAATCACATTCTAGTACCTATTGAAGGTGGGACTTTAGAAAACTCTAAGTCTTACAACGAATCTGCAAGAGCGTTATCTCCAGAATTAATTGAAGCTATTATTGCATTTATAAAATAACAGAATTATTTATTTAAAATAAAAAAAGACTCACAACTATGTGGGTCTTTTTTTGTTTAAACTTATACCAATAGAAAAAGCGCCTTATTAACTAAGACGCTTTTTCATACTAACCAACCAAAAATATGGTAATTACCACTCTTCTTTTAAAGTAACCACACTCTAAAATTGTCGTTGCAGTAATTACTATTTGTATTTCAATTAACGTGCCAATTCTATTTTGTAGTATTAAAGAGTTCTAATTTTATGAAACTTTTCACATTTAAAAGCTAAACTGACAACGCAACTTACTTTATCTATTAATGCATATTAATTCGAAACTTAGTAGAATAGAAAAAGCGTCTTATTAACTAAGACGCTTTTTCATACTAACCAACCAAAAATATGGTAATTACCACTCTTCTTTTAAAGTAACCACACTCTAAAATTGTCGCTACGGTAATTACTATTTGTATTTCAATTAACGTGCCAATTCTATTTTGTAGTATTAAAGAGTTCTAATTTTATGAAACTTTTCACATTTAAAAGCTAAACTGACAACACAACTTACTTTATCTATTAATGCATATTAAATAGAAACTTAGTAGAATAGAAAAAGCGCCTTATTTACATAAGACGCTGTTTCATACTAACCAACCAAAAATATGGTAAT
>NZ_CANMSJ010000007.1 GCF_947500605.1 uncultured Lacinutrix sp.
TCTGTTTGTTGTGTTCCAGTTACTACCCAAGTACAATATGTTGAAGAGTTTTCATCGGTATCGAACGTTGCTGTTTCGTAACATGCAGTTGTAGGTTCTGTTTGTTGTGTTCCTGTTACTACCCAAGTGCAACTCGAATTATTGTAGGTTGCCGTTTCATAACAAGCTGTTGTTGGTGCATCTTGTATGGTAATTGTTACAACTGCAGTACAAGTGTTAGAGTTTCCATTGGCATCATTTACAGTTAATGTAACATTATTTGGTCCAGCATCAGCACAAGTAAAGTTTGTTTTAGAAGCTGAAATAGATGCAATAGCACAATCGTCAGTAGAGTTATTATTGATTTGAGCTGCTGTAATTGTAGCATTTCCATTAGCATCTAACTGAACTGTTATATTTTGACAATTAGCAATAGGATTTTCATTATCCACTGTTACTGTAACGGTGAAAGATCCAGTTTCAACATTTCCATAATCATCAGTAGCCGAATAGCTAATTGTTGTAGCTCCATTAGGAAAGAAGTCTCCACTAATATATCCAGAACCATCAGTTCTTATAATATTAACATTATTATCGCAATTGTCACTAGCAGTAGGATCTGTCCAAAATGCTTCATTGTTTCCGCAGGTTAATACAATATTAGAAGGAAAGTTAATAAAGGTCGGTTTTAGTTCGTCGACAACTGTTACTGTTGAAATGCATGAGTCTGTTTGATTGTCAGCATCTGTTACCGTAAGTGTTACATCTATTGGAGTTCCTATATTATTACAGTCGAATGAACTAATATCAATACTATAATTAGTTATTGCTACATCATCTGTTGAGCCACCATCAATATCTGAAGCAACAATTGTTGCATTTCCAGTATTATCTAATTGCACAGTAATATTTTGACAAACAGCATTTGGTGATGCTGAGTTTGTTTCTATATCTGATGTTATTCCAAAATTATCTATTGAGATATCTCCAGACCAACCCGTAGAAGCATCAGAATGTGTAGTGGCACTGATTCTTAGTTTAATAACTTGATCATCAAAAGGTGATAAGTCTATATTTTGAGTTTTCCAAGCATCTGTAGTGTTAGATTGTTGATTTCCAGATAAAGTATAATCACTTAATGTTACGTAAGACGCACCATTGTCTGTACTCACATCTAAAGTTAAAACACCTATAAAACCTCCATGCATGTGATAATCAAAAGAGAATAAAGCATTTTTTCGACCAGAGAAGTCTATACAAGGACTTAATAATCTAGCAGTTTTACTAGGGAAATTAGGATCTGAAGCTTCAGTGTATAAAAAATAAGAACCATTTGATGCTCCATCTGGACCGGTCCCAGTAGATGGTGTAGATCCATTTGGTTGCCCAGTGCTTTGTAGTTGATTAGTCCAATCAAAATCATCTGCTGGTGAACTTTCATTTGACCAAAGACCTAAAGTGTTCTCAAAACTTTCAGAATAGGGGAATGTATTTATTGAGCTTCCGGTACAAGGTACTAGAGAAGTGGTGGTGAAATTAGTAATTGTTGTATAAGTAGATGTATTTGTTCCACATCTCGTTCTTATACGAACATCATAATCTGTTGAAGGAGTTAAATCATTAATAGTATAACTATTTGTTGCAATATCTGTTATTGTTGTCCAACCTGCTGATCCAGAACCGGTTTCTCTATACCTTAAATCATAAGTTGCAGCTGGTAAGCTATCCCAATCAGCTTGAGCAGTAACAGTTGTAATATTGGTAATACTTACATTTGTAGGAATAGTTGTTTCACATGCGTAAGTGACTCCAATAATTTTAAAATCATCTATAAAGAAACCGGTAAATGTAGTATTGTAGATTTCTATACCGTTATTAGCATCCGTTCTCATTCTAAAGCGAAAGCTTACATTTGTTTGATTCTTCAAGAAACTATTATTGGTGTCATTAATAACAATCTCTTCCATAACATACTTGTCCATTTGGTCACCATCATAAACTTTCCCAGAACTATTACTACTTTGGAATGCATGAGATGTACTATTTTTATTTCCCCAAAAATTGGCATCGTTAGTAGTAGAAACAGAATTTGGTTTGTTATAATTACCATCAAGTGGTTGCCAGTTTGTACCATCAGTAGATGCTAAAAGCTCAACAAAGTCATAATTTCGTTCTAAATCCCATTTTGTGTAAAATTGAACTAAAACTTCATCAGAGTTAGAAAAATCGTAAGCATTAGCTGTTGTTAATGTTTTTGTAGTATTATTACTATACGGAACAGCACTACCATCTTTTATTACTCTTGTCCCAGAAAATGGAGTGGCAGTTGTGGTTGTCCAGCCACCAGTTGCAGTCCAGTTTGCTAAAGATCCTGTATCTGGATTATCGGCGAGCATAACATTAGGCTGGTAATATTTTTCATAATTTGCTTCATAGAAAACAACTCCGTCTCCATTTGCCAATTGTGCTTTATATTCAATTCTCGCATTAGGTTGCAGTCCAGGCTTTAAAGTTAAAAGAGCAGTTATATCACGTTGTTCTAATACATCCATCCCTACTTGAGTAGCAGGCGAAGCAATACTTTCAATAGTATTGAGAGTTATAGGAGTAAGCGTTAAAGTAAAATCACTATCGGTTTGGCCTAAACGTTCAATACCAAATTTTAAATCAGAAGTTATTGTATTAATATCACTTTGCGTCTGGTCTTGTAACTTTGCATATTTACCACCATAATATATATTCATTAAATTTAAACGTACAGCTCTTTTTGCAATAGGAACAAAATTTGAAGGCGATGGCCAAAACTGACCTCCAGACCCACCTTCGTTGCTATGACCATGTTCGGGTGTTGAAGCTAAGATGTTTTGTCCAGACCCTACAGAAGGTGGACTATTATCAAATAATGTATTATTAGTGCTATAACTTTGAGTTGAACTACCACCATCTGCTATTCCACCAAGCATCCAATCGTCTGCGATTCCATTTGCCGGATTAAAAATTGTAGCACCAGAAACATAGCGATTATACTTTGTCATGTCTTCATGCCATTTGTGCATTTCATCTTCTTTTCCAGATACGTTAGAAGGATTTCCTCCATATGGATGTGGAATTCCATTGGCTGCAGTGTGGTGCATTAAAACTGTTTTAAAATTTCTTGCTAAAACAAAATCTCTTAATATTCTTGATTCTGGTTCAGAGAAAGGGTTTGGGCCTCTATAAGTCTGATCTGTTGGATCGTTTGTTGATCCAGTGCCGTCTGCTCCCCAAAAATAATCGAAGTTTCTATTGACATCGACACCTCTACTTTCAGAATTATTAGTTCCTACTGGTCTTAAGTTTTTACGCTGCTGGCCACCACCATTGGGATCTCGTTGTTCATTCCATAGTAAACCATCAGGATTTACAATAGGGATAAAATATAATTCGTTATTATCTACTAAATTTTTAATGGCAGGATCTATCTCATAATTTTCAAGCAAATACCACATGAAATAAATATTTTGCATTAAACTAGCAGCTTCCCTAGAATGAATCATGGAAGTAAACAATATTTGCGGTTTAGAACCTTCTGGAGAAGTAGAGTGATTCCCTGTAATTCTTAAATACTTAACTTTTTTTCCAGACCATGTATCATAAACTCCACCACCAGTATAACTATTGCCATAGGTTGTCTCGCTTGATGCATCTAAAACTGGTGAGATTATATTAAGAGATGAGGCATAAGTTACCATTTCAGCCATTTCAGTTTCAGTCTCACTTACTGTAAGACAACCTCCCATGCTACCTAAATTGAAATTAGATGGTACTCCCCAATCAATTTCAGTAGGATTGTTATTGTCTTGTAAATAATTATCTAAACCTGTATTTGCAATCGAAGATTTATTCTGACTACTTCCTTGTAAAGCTCTAAACCTTTTTGCTTGACTTTTAGCTTTTTCGGCTTTTAATTGGGATAAAGCATTTGGCATATCGGCAGCGGCACGTTCTCTGTAGAATTTTGCCATGTCTTCTATCTTTATCGAATAGTTAATACCAACTTTATCTAAATTACTCAAGACGTTGTCAGTTACCTCTATAACAATACCTTCTTTAGATATTGAAGCTCCACAACGTAAATCGATCCCTTGATTAGCAAGCTCTATTAAATTATTGTTTGATGTGTTTCTAACTACAATTTGTTTGTAAGTCTCTTGCGAATAGGAAATTTGTACCATTAAAAATAATAATAGCACAATTGAGTAAGTAATTTTTTTCATAGTAGTTTAGATTAGGGTATCTAAAATTGTTTAATTAGTTTGCTAAATTAAAGAAAATGATTCTAAAAATATCTTTAAAATGCTTAAAAACACGATTAAATGTTATTTGAAATTGTAACACATTGAATTACAGGCGGTTATTAAATGTATTTTTGTCGGTTTAAATTCAATAAGTTAGCATTATGTTTGCTTTTTTTGATATACTTAACTTAAAAATCAAAACTTGGTTAGAGAAGTTGTTACCCATGCAATTATGAGAAATAAATTTATTTAGTATAATAAAATGAAGAAGCTTATTCTATGAAGATATTGTAGATATTGCTCCAATCTAGTTTAAAAACGTATTTGTTTTTTGGATTTGTATGATAGCAAAAGCTCTCAGTCTTTGAAGTTAAAGACTAGTATTAAGTGTTTCTTGAATGTAATTACATGTAAAGCCATGTTTCTATAATTTAACTTACATGGAAAAAGGAATAGGTGATATGTGTGTTTTTATTTTGAAGAATTTCTTAATACAATATCTGTATCCACTGTTTCAGATATTATATTAGTTATTTTGTTTTCTAACTTATTTATTAGAAGTGTTGCTGCTTTTTCTCCAATAAGCTCGCCGTGTTGGCTAATAGTGCTTAATGTAGGATTTGAATGTCTAGCAAGAATACCATTAGAAAAAGCTAAAACAGATAAATCGTCAGGTATTTTTAGTCCTTTTTCTTGTGCAACTTTCATTGCTGCTATAGCAACAGATTCATTAGATGCAATTAATGCATCAAACTCATTATTAAATAATGGTTTAACAATTGACTCATGTTTTTTGTAATACATTTCATGAGTTGTAATAATTATAGATTCATCCCTTTTAATATCATTTTTTTTTAAACCAGCTAAGTAACCTTCATATCTAGATTTTCCTACACTTAAATCTATCTCTGTTCCAACAAAAGCTATTTTTTTACAGCCTTTATTTTTTAAATAACTAACAGCTTTAGAAGAAGCAATAAAATCGTTAGTAATAACTTTGTCACAATCTATTTTGTCTACAACACGATCAAACATAACTAAAGGAATTTCATTTTCTTTACAAGAATTTAAATGTCCATAATTTTCTTTTAATTGTGTTTCCTCGGCAACAGACAATATAAAACCATCTACAACTCCTGTCGATAGCATTTCTATAGTTTCAATTTCTTTTTGTAAAGACTCATTAGATATACAAGTAATTACTTTGTACTTATTTAATGAGGCCGTTTTTTCTATCCCTTTTAATATTTGAGCAAAGTAATAGTTAAGCATGTTTGGAATAATTACTCCAATAGTTCTAGTACGTTGGTTTTTTAAACTTATCGCATTATAATTAGGTACGTAATTTTTTTCCTTGGCGTATGCCTTTATCGCTTCGGTTGTAGATTTGCTTATTTCTTCATTACCATTTAATGCTTTAGATACTGTTGAAACAGAGACATTTAAATGATCAGCTATATTCTTTAAAGTGATTTTTTTCATACGTAAATAATAAAATAACCTTGATGATTTGTAATATACTTAAAATTAATTTTTTTTTCCAAACTCATATTGTAAAAGCATTAATTTTCTACATCATTTTTTTTTTAAAAATTTAGGCGTATCAAGGTATATCAAATGTTTTAGCAAAAAAAAAGTCAAGAATTAAATTCTTGACTTTTACCTGGTTTTATTTGTAGCGAGAATGGGGCACGATCCCATGACCTCCGAGTTATGAATTAATTTTATAAATTCAATAACGCCTTTTTATAAGGTTTACACGCTATATGTTTTCTAAATCGTATGCAAATCGTATGCAGTTTAGTCCAAATTGTCAAATATAATTTTGTGGTGCAATATAGAGATTATTTTTAGGCTTATAAAGCCTTTTTGAATTACATGTATATTTATAATAATAATAGTTCTCCAAATTAGTATAAGAGTAGATCTTATCACATAGATTTAAAATACTTTTATTATTAAATACGTTGTATTTCTTCATTAATTTTCAACACTACATGTACCAACAACAGTGACAACAGCATACCAACAATTTTTAAACTTAAAGAGATTGTTGTTTAGTTAGTTACTTATCTGTAGTACTTTAAAATAGTTTTTAACTATGTATGTTGCCAACAACTACAACATATAAATTAATGTTGTTATTAGTAATTTTTTTTTGTTTTAAGGTTAGTTCATAATTTTTATTTATCCCATAATAAAAATATTAATAAAAACTAACATCTTGTTTAGCTCTGGTGATAGCTGTGTACTGAAATCTAAGAGATGGCATGTAAAAAGAGTTTACTAAAACTTTATTCCATTCTCCACCTTGAGCTTTGTTGCATGTAATAGAGTGTCCATAAGTCATCCTAATTGCACCAACATATCTATCATCCCAAGGATTTAAATTCTCTCTATACACTTTGTTTTTCTTAAACCGTTCGTGGCGTAATTGGTTTTCTTGTTTTGCAGTTAAACCAGAAGGATTATGAACCGAGTCTAAAAGAAGATAATCATCAATTATTTCCTCAACACCTCTTAAGTTTTTAGAAATTATTTTTATAGGCGCAAATCTTAAGTCGGCAACCATTTCTACTGCATTAAGATTGATTTCCTTTACTCTTACATGGTCTCCGCTGTATAGTTGAGAACCGTTTCTTTTCCATGTTTGTGTAACCAATAGTAAGTCATCGTTTTCGATAATTTTTGCGTTTCTACCATATAATTTAGATCTCACATTATTGTTGAACATTTTGTTCATATTATGAGTGGTTCCAATAGATATTATAGATTCTTCTTCATTAGCTAAATAGTCTAAAACGTAATTTCTAGCTGCATCTTCCACTGATAGTTTTTTAATACCTTCAAATATTACAGACTTACTGTTATTGTCGATTCCTTCTCTAAGTTTAGTGGCATTTTTCAGTATGTAACTTCCATCTTCTTGTCGTTTTACTTCTGTTAAAAGTTTTGCTTCACCGATAAGATTGAAATTACTTGCTAAGTAGTCTTTAGAAAGCGCTAAAGAAACTCTTTCATTTACTGGAGGCAATTGATTTTTGTCTCCTAAGAAAATAATCTTATTCAAATCGTTACCGCTTTTTATAAACTTGATTAAATCTGATAATAATGAATTTTTAGACTGAAACATGTTTTTAGGATCCTTCGGAGCTTTAGATGAAATCATAGAAGCTTCGTCAATAATAAAGACATTATAATCTTTAACATCATTTTGTTTTAAAACAAAGTTAACCTGTCCTGAATCAGGATTTGTTTTTACATTATAGATTAGTGAATGAATTGTACTGTTAACGGTTTTCGATTTCCGTCCTAATATCCGTGCGGCTCTTCCGGTAGGAGCTGCTATATTATATGCAATAGATTGAGAGTTTAAATAACCAATAAGAGCAGTTGTGATTGAAGTTTTTCCTGTTCCTGCCGCTCCACACAAAATAAAGAAATCGTCGGTGTTATCCGTTTTTACAAAATCAGACATTCCAAGCAATGCGGCTTTTTGTTCAGCAGTAGGACAATCGAATTGTAAGTGGTCTAAAATTGTAATAGCATTCTTCATAACGTATTGTTTTAATTATTTAACAATACAAATAAAGGATAGTCTTGTGCATTGTATCTGCACGTATTATTCTGCAAGGATTTTTATAGCTTCACTGAAATATGTTAGGCTTTCAATAATTTCCTTGTAATCTTGAAGTCTTTTTAAAAAGATAAACCGTCCATTATTATATAAATCAATTTTTTCTTTATTAGAACTAGAGAAATCAAAATATGATTTAGTAATATCAATTTTTTGTTGTGAGGCATTCGATAAAATTTCATCTTCAGATTTTAAATCGAAACTGTTTCTATGACTTAAATCATTTCTTAGGCTTCTAAGAAAATCAATAGTAAATTTCATTGGCTTATTATTGAGATTGTACTCTCTTAGAAAAGCGTTGATTTTGTAAAAGGAAGAAATTTTATTTAGATCATTAATGTACTCACCATTAAATTTTTTATTATGCTTTTTGATAAAATTTATAATTTCTGTTAAATCACTCTTAAACTTAACATGATAATAGTAGTTAATTAATTCCTCAACTTGTAAGTACGCGTAACGACAAAATTCATCAAAATTAATTGTATCGTTTATTTTTCCGAGTCGATATTTAGACATCTCTATCGAGTCTCTGAATAATTGATTTCCTACGGTTTCGTCTTTAACCCATGAATAATCGATAATCTTAAATCCATCAAGTTTTAAATATCTTTCAATTTTATCGAATTGCTCGATATTGGAATAATTGGTATTACTATTTTCATACGTTGATAATGTATCAATAAGTTTTTCTCTAAACCAGTCATTATCATTATCCTCACATATATCACATATAAACAGCAATAGTTTTTCTAATGACTCTTTGTTTTGTTTGCTCATTATTCAGATTTGTATAAGCTCATTGCTTTTTCTAAACCATCTTTAAGGATAGTTTGGATAATAACATTCATGTTTTTGTTGTATGATTGTTTCTTTTCTGCAACATTATTGATAATTTTATTTTCTTCTATAATATAATTAGGCTTTGGTACATTATTTTTATTATTTACTAATTTATCAAAACGAGATTTAAGTTTTAAATAGGTGGTATTTGTTTCACCTTTTACCATTTTTAGGTAAAGTAATTTTCCTTCAATAACCATATGCATATTGGGTTTGCTATTAGTTACTATTCCTTTGTTTTTTAAATACTTTTTAAGAAACAACTCATAAGCTTTATCATAGCCTTTAGATTCCCAAAAGTAGATCCATTGTCTAATCTCTTTAACGTAGAAATTAGGCGTATTTACTTTTTCATTAACTATTAAACCTGTAACTTCTTGTTTATAGCCTCTTTTTTGTAAACGCACTTTTTTTTCATTAACTCTGAAATTTTGAGAACTTATTATGCGTCTTAATTCTCTATCGAAAGTACTTTCTGTTTTATAAATAGATTCTTGTATACCTTTCTCTGTAGCGTAAGTGTTATGCATACTGCTAAATGTAATATCATCTGCATATCTTGAATATTCTAAACCAAAACGCTTAGATAAACCTGTTAATCTAATGTCCAAACGTTCGCATATCGCATTAGTTAGAATAGGAGAAGTAGCAGCTCCTTGAGGTAGGACAGATGTTATTTTGTTTGCCCATATACCATCAACTTCTCTTTCAACTAACATTGGAGTACAGCAAATTGCTTTTATCATGTTTGCAATTTGTTCTCTGTTTTTATTAGTTCCTAAATTGAAAGGAGGGTATTTAAATCTTGCCCAAACTCTACTGGCATCGATACTTGGAAAGAAGTCTTTTAAATCTATATTATAAACATAATTTTTGTTAGTATGTTTTTTAGCATTATCAATAATCGATTTCCCTTTTACAAAACCAAAAGCAGATGTGTGAGGTGTGTAAACTAGACTTAATATAATATTTAGACACTTCTGGAGCTCTTTTAGACCTTTGTTAGGTGCGTGAATAGTTCTTGTTTTGCCAGATTTTTTTTTTATTTCAAAAGACGTATAAGTTTTATTGTCTTTATAGTTGCTTGCATTAATGTAAAAATTAAGTTGCTTTTCGGTAAATGGGAATATTTTATCTCCATAGATTAGAAACTTAGTGTAGTTGAGTAGACTTAAAAAGTCAGATTTGCTATTCATTTTACTGAATTGCGTAATTATTTCTTTCTTTTGGATTTGATTTGTTTTCATAGTTGTTATTACTTTGAAAATCAACCGAAATATTATATTCTTTCTTTATGTATATTAAAATAGTAGCATATAAAATTTAATAATTATAATAAAATAAATATATAATTTAAAGCTAATAGATCCATTTAATGTGTTTTCTTATAGATTTCTACAAATTACACTTTAAACATTTTGTTGCAGCAAGCTGCAACTATCTGCCGAATACAGCAGACTACCTATTCCTAAGAATAGGATAATCAATATTTTAATTTCGGTTGTTTCAAAGAGCTCTGCAAATATGATTGCTATTAGTGCACTCTATTTGCGTTGATAAATATAAACTTCTAAAATGGATTTGAAAAATTAATATTGCCATACTAATTGCAATGGTATATATCTATAATTTGATTCTTTTTAATATCAAAGAATAGTGCATAGTGTAAGTTAGAATGGTTTCCTATAAATTTGCATACAGGTTTGTTGCAATTGCATCCTTCACAATTATCTAAATCTAAGTAGAACTCTCTATCACCAAATGTTTTATGTTTGTTAAAGGTTTCATTTAGCTTATCAATAAATTTTTCTTTATCTATATCTTCATAATTTATATTATTATTATCTAATAGTAAATTTAACTCGTAGGTATCCATTTTCATAATAGCTAACCAAATGTTAGTAACATAGTCTTCTGTTCTGTTTTTTCTTAAATCCTTGATTGTTTGCATAGATATTCTAATTTTTTACAATTTTAATATTGAACAGTGCATTTGTACTGCACATAATTTATTTACTTTTATATCGCAGAAATAATTTAGAGACTATGTCAACCAACAAACACGCTATAATTAGATACCAAACATTAGATAAATGTTTCCGAAATACAGGTAAGAGATATTATATTGAAGACTTGTTAGAAGCTTGTAATAACGCGTTATTTGACTTTGACCCTAATTCATTAGGTATAAAAAAGAGACAACTCTATGATGACGTAAGATTTATGGAGTCTTCGCAAGGTTGGTCTATCCCTTTAGAAAAAGTTAAGGATGGTAGAAGAGCATATTATCACTATGAAGATGATTCTTTTTCAATTAACAACCAGCCATTAAATGATAATGAAGCTGAGCAAATAAAATCTGCAATGCTTGTGTTGGGTCGTTTTAAAGGTTTACCTCAGTTTGAATGGGTAAATGAGCTAATTCCAAAATTAGATCAAACCTTTAACTTATCTAACCAGAATCAAGAAATTATAAGTTTTGATACAAATGAGTTTCTAATTGGTGTAGAATATATTTCTTCGCTATTTAAAGCTATTCAAAATCAGCAGGCACTTACTGTTTCTTATCAATCTTTTAAAAGTGAAAAAGAACAAAAAATCAAATTTCATCCCTATCATTTAAAGCAATATAATAATAGATGGTTTGTTTTTGGTAAAAATGAAGAATATAATAATTTAACCAATTTAGCTTTAGATCGTATAAAGAGTATTGAACATGACTCAATAAAATTTGACGCAAGCCAAATGATAGACTTTGAAGAATATTTTGAAGATATCATAGGTGTTACTAAACCAGAAGATATCGCTTTAACTAAAATAGTTTTAAAAGCAACTCCTCAATTGGCGCCTTATATTAAAACAAAACCATTGCATGGCTCTCAGAAAAATGTTGAAGAGAACGAAGAAAGTTTCACCTTTTCAATTGAAGTAATACCAAACTACGAATTAAATAAAAAGATTTTATCTTTTGGTAATGGGATACAGATATTAGAACCAACAAAATTAAGAGAGGCAATTAAGGAAGAGTTAGCAAATACTATTGAAAGATATAACTAGTGCAGGTTAAGCGCACAGGTTAAATTTATATTTGCTGAGTAATTAATTAAAAGCTATTGTTAAGATTAACGAATTGAGCAATTAAAAGAATTGTCAGAACAGCTATTTAAGAAATAAAATTATTAAAATTAAATGATGAATAAGAGATTTTCGGAAATACTTGAGGAATTAAGAACATTGCAATTTGATTATACTAACAACATATCTAAAGAAGATTTGTTATTACTTGAATGCTTTATTCTTTTATTAAGAAAAGAAGATTTATTAACTGAAGTTACTAACTTAAAATCAGATTTTCAATATTCAGAAGTTATTAAACGATTGGTAAAAGTTTCATATAATGAAGAATTAGTAGATGTTTTTAATAATTACTTATATAAAGTAATAGAATCAACGAAGAACTTATATTTAGGATATTTAATTAATATTTTTTCGAAGATTGAGGATGATTTTATAGAACAAAATGGAGCACAACTATTTGAATATTTATTAAATGATCACTATAGTAATAAGAATGATAGGAGTAATGCTCTTCAGCCTATAGAGTTAACAGAAGTTATGAACCATTTTGTTCCTAAAAACAAAATGATTAGTTACTTTAATCCATTTGCAGGATCGGGCTCATTAGCTATAGGGTTACAAGAGCATATTGATTATTTAGGACAAGAAATAGTACCCGCTAATTATTCAATAGGAAAGATGCGCTTATTAGCTCATAATCGCCCAACTAATTTTCAATTCTCTCAACAGGATAGTATCAAGTATATTACTAAATATGATGTATATGATTTTGTAGCATTTAATCCGCCATTTAATTTAAAAATAAAGAGTAAAGATTATGGCCATTACGTGCATTCTAGTCCATATTTTAATAAAAACAATGCTAACGCATTTATAATTTCTGAATGCTTTTTTAAGTTAAAGGATAAGGGTGAAATGGTATTCGTTATCCCAAGTAGTTTTTTATTTAGCAGTAATTCTAAAGACAAAGCATTAAAGCAGCTATTGGTCGACAATGGGCATATTAAAACAATTATTGCGCTTCCATCTAATGTTTTAGGTTTCTCCTCTATATCAGTTAACATTATTGTATTAAGCAAAAATAAATCAAATAACGCTAAGGTTAAATTTATCGATGGTACTGATATGTATTTACCAAAAGCTAAAAGTCAAAAAATAATTGATTCTAAAAGAATAATTGATCTAATTGATTCTAATATTGAAAATGAGTTTGTTAGGAGAGTATTAGTAGATGAAATAATAGAAAATGATTATAATTTATCTGTTAATCGTTATCTTTTAAAGGATTTAGATTTAGATAATGCGGAATTAAAAAAATTAGTTAGTCTTAGGAATTTATTAACTCCTGTTGTGCGCGAGAAAACAATGGATAAAAAAGGTAAGTTTATAAAGATTGGAGATTTATCTGGTGAAAAATTGGATTATATAAAAATCTTCGAAAATTTAGAAGTAAGAGATTTAAGAAGTGATTCAAACGCATTAAAGCAAGATGCATTATTACTATCGTTAGCTTATGCAGATTTAAAACCAACCTTTTTTTCTAAATCTAACGAAAAAATTTATTATCCATATAATAACATGCTTGCATGTACAGTTAAAACTGATAAAGTAGATATTGAATACCTAATAATAGAATTATATAAAGATTATATAAGCAAACAATTAGAGTCCAAAAAAGTTGGTACTTCAATTCAAAGAATTTCAAGAAAAGATATATTAGAAATACAAATTGTTTTACCAAATTTAAAAGATCAAAAAAGAAAAGTAAAACTTTATAAAGAAGTTTTTATAGCAGCTAAAAAAAGAGAGTTAGAGTTGCAACAAGAGGTTTTAGGGCTTAAAGACGATACTTTTAAAGAGTTCGCCTCAATGAAGCATACTTTTAGACAATATCTTAACGATTTAAAATCTAATGTAATAGGTACTCGTAAGTTTATTTTAAAGAATAATGACAATCCTATTACATTAGATATGATTTATAGTAAAAACCTAGATATTTCATTTAAAAATCATCTGTTAAGTCTAGAAAACACAATAGATTCTATGTCTAAAATTCTTACTGATTTTGATTCTATTAAAGAGGATTCAGTTAGTGAAGTTGTAGATCTTGAAGTAATTGTAAAAGAAGCTCAAAACAGAACGAAAAACTCTAAAATATTTTTATTTGATAAAACATTTATTGATATTGAAATTTTAGACGATATGCCTGAAACTAAAAATTACGCTATCCCACCACATGCAAGGTTTAATAAAGAAGATTTTTATAGTGTTTTCTCAAACATCGTTTCCAATGCTATAAATCATGGTTTTATTGAAAATGAAAATAATATTATACGTACATCAATAACACCTGATTATAAAAAAAAGAATTGGATTATTGCAATTGAAAATAATGGTAAGCCGTTTCCAAAGGACTTCACTTTTGAGCATTTAAAAACAAGAGGAGAAAAAACAGTAAATAGTAATGGAAATGGAATTGGTGGAAATGATATTTTCGAATTATTAAAAAAAAATAATGCTAATTATGTATTAGAAAAAAATAATAATTCTGATTTTACAGTGAAATATTTAATAACTATTCCATTTATAGAATCAACTGAACTAACTTTTTAAAATAATAGAAATGAGCTATAACGTATTATGGATTGATGATGAGTACAAAACTAGAGGAATATCATTTATAACATTAGCAGAGCAAGACGATATAAATATAGATGCAGTAGAATCTCACGACGAAGGGATGCTTAAATTAAAAGAAAAAGATGGTTTTTATGATGCCGTAATTTTGGATGCAAAGGTAAAACTTAACAAAGAATCTGAAACTACAAACTTAAAAGGTTTAAGAGCTTCTCGGGATTTTTTAATAGAGTATAATAAAGATAATGTTTTACCTTATTTTATTTACACAGGACAACCCGATTATCAAAAAAATAGTGATTTTGAAGATAGTTATGGTAGATTTTACATAAAAGGTATTGATAATGAGAAACTATTAGAGGATATTAAAAAAAAAGCTGATAAAAGCCCGAAAACTCAAGTGAGACTAAATTTTTCTGAAGTTTTTGTTCCTTTTGAAAATGGTATTATAGATAAAAAACACGAACACCTTTTATTAGATATTTTAATAAATTATCAAAATAAAAATTACTTAAAAAAGAATGTAAATGTACAACGAGATTTATTGGAAGCTATATTTAAAGCTTTAAATAATCCAATTCCTTTTATAACAAATGATTTTTTTGAAGAAAGATTAAAAGGCAAACCAAACCTGGAAAATTGCGTTAAATTTATAGAGGGAAAAAGACGTATTAATAGACTAGAGTATAGTAACGATAAAACAATCGAAAAAACAATACAGTCTGCATTTCGTATACTTAAAGAATCCACAAGCGAATTATCTCATTTAAGTGATGATGCGGTAGTAAAATATCCTTTCTTAAGCAATACTTTTTTACTTCTGCAGATCTTAATATGGCTTCCTGAATTTGCTAAAGAACATTATGAACATTATTTCTAAAACAATCATTGCAAATTCAATAAGTAAGCGATACCTACTTTTAAAGAAATAATAAAAAGTATTAGTGTTTTTAAATAGATTTCATAAAATATATTACCTTTTATAGAAACCCACATTTTATTTTAAATAAAAATATATAATTTGCTACCGCTATTAATCAAAATTAAAAATTAATTAATGACATCAACCAACCAAACTATAGAATCCTTTTGTGAAGGACTTGAAATTCATTTTCTAATAGTAAAATGCTACTGTAAAACTTTTAATATCAATTTGTTTGATAACGAGTTCTTTGTAAAAAAGAATAGGCTATGGCTAAATCTAAACGACGAGGTAACACCAAAATTTATAGATTATTTTTTAGTAAGAAAAAAGGAATTACAAGAGTATAATAAAGATTACTTTTCATCAAGAACTCCAGAAGATATTGCAATTAAAATTAATGCAGATATAGATGATGTTATAAAATTTTCTAGCAAAAAAACGTCTGTGGTCACCAATATTTCTAGTTATCAAATACTTAAAGACATTCAGCTTAATAACAGGGTTAAATTGATTAAAAAGTATGAATCATAATAACTGTGCAAATACACCGCACATGTTAATTCTATATTTGTACTGTTATTAATCAAAACTTATAAAAATGACCAAAAGTACCAACGTTAAATGCCCGAGTTGTAAAGAAGTTTTTAAAGTAGACGATTCTGTGTACACAGATATTGTAAAACAAGTTAGAGACCAGGAATTTGCAAACGACTTAAAAAGCAGATTAGAAGTTGCAGAAAAAGACAAAGTGTCTGCAATACAATTAACAGCTTCAGAATTAGAAAATAAATTCCAAAAGCAATTATCAGAAAAAGATAAAACGATTAGTGATTTACAATTTAAAAGTAAATCTCAACTTGCGGAAGAAGTTTCAAAGAAAGAAGCACAAATTCAAGCATTACAGTCTAAAATAGAAAATTCAGAGATTCAGAAAAAGTTAGAAGTTTCTACAGCTATAAATACTGTTGAAAAGGAAAGAGATCAACTTAAAAATGATTTAAAACTTAAGGATTCTGAAAAGGAAATATTAGAAAAATCTTTAAATGAGCAATTCAAAAATAAGCTAGAGCTTAAGGACGAAGCTTTAAAATTTAAAGAGGAAGAAATAGAGCGCTTAAAAGATTATAAGCAAAAGCTGTCAACTAAAATGACCGGTGAAACCTTAGAGTTGCACTGCGAAAATGAATTTAATAAACTTAGAGCAACCGCTTTTCCGACAGCTTATTTTGAAAAAGACAATGATGCTTCAGGAGGAACAAAAGGAGATTATATTTACAAAGAAGCAGATGTAAATGGAAGTGAAATTATCTCAATTATGTTTGAGATGAAAAATGAAAACGACCAGACAGCATCTAAAAAGAAAAATGACGACTTTTTAGCAAAACTAGATAAAGACCGTAAAGATAAAAATTGCGAGTATGCTGTCTTAGTCTCTATGTTAGAATCGGATAATGAGTTTTATAATACTGGTATTGTAGATGTGTCTTACAAATACCCAAAAATGTATGTCATTAGACCTCAGTTTTTTATTCCAATAATTACGTTGTTAAGAAATGCAGGTATGAAGTCTTTGGAATATAAAACAGAGTTAAGCATTATGAGAAATCAAAATCTTGACATTACTAATTTTGAAAGTAAAATTGAAGATTTTAAAGTCGGTTTTGCCAGAAATTACGATTTGGCAAGTCGCCAGTTTGGAGATGCAATTAAAGAAATAGATAAAACGATGACGCATCTTCAAAAAACAAAAGATGCACTATTATCTTCAGTCAATAATTTACGTTTAGCAAACAATAAAGCAGAGGATTTAACCATAAAAAAACTAACACATGGTAATCCTACAATGAAAGATAAATTTAACAATGCTTAGATTATAGTTATGGAAAATAAATATCTTTTTTACAACAAGGCCTGCAAATCAATTTGTGAATTGGTAAATCAGTCTTTTTCTCCTGAAATGGTAAACATTATGGAGGAAAAAAATCTATCTTTCGAGAGTTGGGAGGTTGGAATATTTTACACCAAATATTTTATTGAATATTTAAAAGAATTTTCAAACTCTAAATTAAATCAAAGAGATGTTATTGAAATGATAAGTACTGTATTTGAAATAAATGAAGAATATTGGAATACTTTGATTAATCCAAACAAAGAATTATATCTATCGTTTAGAGATAGTTTTTTATTCGCTGTAGATTTAGATGTAATTTTAGATACTCAGTTTGGTATTGAGGTATTACCAAATTAAACAAACAAATATTAAATTTTAGTATAATTAAAATATGATAACAGGAGAACTTAAAATTAAAATAGATAAAATCTGGAACGATTTCTGGACAGGCGGAATCTCTAACCCATTAACCGTAATAGAGCAGTTTACGTACCTAATTTTTATTAAGCAATTAGACGATAAACAAACCGTAAACGAGAAAAAAGCCAATCTATTAGGTGTACCAACCGAGAACCCAATCTATACAGAGGCACAAAGACCTTTACGCTGGTCTAGTTTTAGAGAAAAGGATCCGGAAACCATGTTTGATTTGTTTACAAGACCTCAAAAAGAATTAGACGACGTTACTGTTTTTGACTTTATGAAAGGCATTGGTAAACAAGGTGGTGTTTTTGCGCAGTATATGAAAGGTGCCATTTTTATGATACAATCGCCTAAATTACTAGATAAAGTAGTACAACAAATAGATACCTTAGAGCTAGATAATAAAGATGCAAAAGGCGATTTGTACGAGTATATGCTTTCTAAAATAGCAGAAGCAGGTACCAACGGACAGTTTAGAACACCACGTCACATTATACGCATGATGGTAGAACTAACACAACCTAAACAAGACGATACCATTTGCGATCCATCTTGTGGTACCGCAGGTTTTTTAGTAAGCGCAGGAGAATATATACAGAGCAGACATTTAGACTGGTTTAATAATTCCGAGTTTAGAGAACACTTCCATAACAGCATGTTTAATGGTATCGAGTTTGATCCTACCATGCTACGTATTGGAGCCATGAATATGCAATTACACGGTTTAGACAACCCAGTCCTAATTGGTAAAGATGCACTTAGTGAAGCCAACGCAGATATAGAAAATGCCTATTCCTTAATACTAGCAAATCCACCATTTAAAGGCAGTTTAGATTATGACGAAGTAGAAAGCAGCCTGCTTAAAACCACCAAAACCAAAAAGACTGAGCTATTATTTTTAAGCCTTATGTTACGTATGCTTAAAGTAGGTGGTCGTGCAGCAGTAATTGTACCAGATGGTGTATTATTTGGTAGCAGTACTGCACACAAAAGCATACGTAAGGAGTTGGTAGAAAACCAACAATTACAAGCCGTAATCTCTATGCCATCTGGTGTGTTTAAACCCTATGCGGGAGTTAGTACAGCTATTTTATTTTTTACAAAAACCAATTCTGGAGGTACAGATAACGTGTGGTTTTACGATATGAAAGCCGATGGTTTAAGCCTAGACGATAAACGTAACCTATTAGTAACCGAAGACGCCTTAGAGCAATGCTTTACAGAACCAGAAAATATTTTTGAAGAAGTAGTAGGTAAATGTGATATTGCACAAATACTATTAGACGCTAAGGTTATAATGAACTCCACTGTCTCCTTGAGCGCAGTCGAAAGGTCTAAAATGGAAGCGCAATATCAAGACAAAACCAAACCAAGCTTTTTAATACCAAAAGCAGACATAGCTGCCAACGATTACGATTTATCTATAAACCGCTACAAAGAAATTGTGTACGAAGAAATTGAGTACGATGCACCAGAAACCATTTTGGCAGTCATTAAAGATTTAGATAAAGAAAGAACAAATGCGATGTTGAATTTGGAAAAGATGATAAAATAATGGAGCTACTTGAGTTAGGTAAATTGACATTTAACCTTGATAATAAACGTATTCCGTTAAATTCAAGAGAAAGAAGTAAAAAAGAATCAAAACCGTTATATCCATATATTGGAGCTAATAACATTATGGGATATATTGATGAATATATTTTTGATGAAAAAATATTATGTATAGCTGAAGATGGAGGAAGTTGGGGATTTAATCAAACTTGCGCAAAAATATATAATGAAAAATGTTGGGTTAATAATCATGCTCATGTTGTTACTGCTAATGATAAAGTTATATTAGAATATTTAATGTATTATTTGAATTATGCAGATTTATCACTTTATATTAATGGAGCAACAAGAGGTAAGTTAACAAAAACATCGTTAAATTCAATTAAAATCCCACTACCACCATTAGCAACCCAAAAAAAGATAGCGGCTATTTTAGACGAAGCCGATACACTACGTCAACTCAATAAAGACCTTATTGCTAAATACGATGCCTTAACACAAAGCTTGTTTTTAGAGATGTTTGGGGATCCTGTTGCTAATCCTATGGGTTGGGAGGTTAAAAAGATGAAAGAGATTTCAACTAAAATACATAGCGGAAATACACCTAAAGGAGGAAGTAAAGTTTATGTAGATAAAGGAATCGTTTTTTTAAGAAGCCAAAATGTATGGAAAAATAGATTAGAGTTAGACAATGTGGCTTATATAGATGAAGAAACTCAAAGCAAAATGATGAAGAGTAGTTTGAAAAATAGAGATATTTTGATGACTAAGACAGGGAGAATTAATACAGAGAACAGTAGTTTAGGAAGAGCAGCTATGTTCGAAGGAGAAGATGATACAGCTAATGTTAATGGTCACGTTTATTTAATTAGGTTAAAAGAAGGTGTAATAAATGAATTCGTACTACACATACTAACGACTAACGAATATAGAGAACATATTAGAAGAGTATGTGTTGGAGGAATTGATAAGAGGCAGTTAAATAAAAATCATTTAGAAGATTTTCCTATTATTTATCCACCAATTGAAAAACAACGAAAGTTTATAACTAAGCTAGAAACAATTAGGGAGTTAAAACAAAATGTTCAACAAAGCTTACAAAAAAGTGAAGACTTGTTTAATAGTTTATTGCAAAAGGCTTTTAAAGGCGAGTTGGTAAAATAGAGATATAAAAAAGTAAAACTATCAAATTATGGGTTTAAAAAAATGGTTAGGTATTACAGCTTTAAAAAGTTTAATTCAAGATATTTATTCTAAACTTGATGTTTTTATAAAAAACAATAAACCTATAGATTATAGTAGTGCATTTGAAAACCAAAACAAAACGCTATTAGAAGTAAAAGAAGAAAACAGTAAGTTAACCTCTAAAATAGAAGATTTAGAACGGGATTTAAACAAATTGGAAACAAGTAAACAATTTGATAACATAAATAAATCACTTGCTACATTAACGCAATTAGTAACACCTAAAAAAGAAGTTTTAGAGACCTTTAATTTAATAGACCCATTAACAGATATTGCTGCGTTTAGTTTTTCTTCTTCTAAGAATGCTTATGTAGTGCCTTCTGGTAAAAACAAAACGGAAGTGGTTAATAAAGGGCTTTTAAATCATTTTTCTGCTATACCGCAGCTTGTTCAAAGTGGTATGCTAGCTAATTCGTTTCAGTTTGTATTCCCGCAAGGTGTATCAGGTGTTGTAGGAGCAACAAAACAAGGTTATGGAACTATGATTAGAGATGGAGCTAATAACTTAATAGGTCATGGTCATTATGCGTCAAACATGGTTACAGGTATAGCAGGAGGTGCGTTTACTATAGGTGCCGTAGTTGCTAGACAACATTATTTAAATAAGATTAATACTTCTTTAAAAGAGATAGGTGAAACGTTAGACAGCTTGTTAGTTATAGAATTTATTAAAAAAGAAGCTAAAATAGAGTCTTGTATTAAATTTTTTAAAAGAGCCTATAGCAATCATGATAAGATTAAAGATAATGAAGCCTATAGGAATGCTATGTTATCAAATATTGTCAGTCAAAATATTTTAGTAGAAGAGTTATTGCATTTTTACTTAAAGGCTTTTCAAAAAGACATAAAACAAGACTTTTCTAAGATTAATGACTCTTTAAATTATTTTATGGTTTTAAAAGAACTTTTTTATTACGGTAAAATGTTAGAGTTAAAATATAGTGCATCTTTTACTGAAGATTCAGTAAAAAGTATATTACTAGAATTTGCTAATGTAAAAAAGGATTACTTAAAAGTATTCGAAAAAGCTATTGCAGACAATAAAGCTTTATCTGAAGAAAAAATTAAATCTGTATGGTATAATAGAAATAAAAAGAAAATAGAACAGCAAGAAATTGATACAGTAAAGTATTTGACTTTTAATGAGTATTTAAATAAAATAAAAAAAGAAGAACGTAAACAAATAGTGCAAATTAAGGATTTAAATAAGCTGTTAATTGAGCCAAAAGAATATGTTTTGGAGAATAATATTTTATATGAAATAGAAAATGAGATTTAAGATTTAATATATTATGGAAAAAAACGTACCAATACATTCTATAAATCCAGAAGACTTAAAGCTGTTAGAAGAGGCTAAATCTACTATGCATAATTTAAGTTGGGCAATGCGTAATATTAATTTGGTAGGAGATACAATAGAGTCTAAAATAAAAATGGTACCAGAAAAGTATATCCAAAAACTACAACAGGCAACCGAGTCTATATTAATGGGTATTGTTAAAACTAACCTATTAACAATTAGTAAAAACAAGAAGTTTAGTAAGCCATCATCAAAAACCTATAAAGCAGTGGTCACTGGTTCTGGTTTTTTAAGTGGGTTATTTGGTTCAGCGTCAGGTATTGGTACGCCTATTTTTATTTCAGAATTGACTTTAACTACTAAATTTATTATGAGATCTATAATGGATATTGCCCGTAGTCAAGGAGAAGATCTTTATAGTACAGATACGCAAATGGCTTGTTTAGAAGTATTCGCTTTAGGTGGAGACTCTAAAAACGACGATGGTCTAGAAGCTAGTTACTATACGTTACGTGCAGGTTTAAGTTCCTTTATAAATAACGCATCATTGTCTGGTTCTGGAGCAATTGCTAATCTTATATCTAAAATAGCAACGCGATATAGCATCACAATAAGTGAAAAATTTGTAGCACAAGCAGTACCTGTACTTGGAGGTATTGGAGGAGGAACTATTAATTATGTTTTTATAGATCATTTTCAAAATATGGCAACTGCCCATTTTACTATAAAAAAGTTAGAGAAGAAGTATGGAAAGGAGCTAATTGAAAAGGTTTATAAAACAATAAATACAAGTGATAAATAAAAGCAGTTATGACAGCTATAAAAAATAAATTTATTAATTCAGAAATCTGGTCATTAACTATTGGTGGTGCTTTTCAGCGTGCTAATGTTTACAAGATAGATGTGTTGGAAAAGGATAAAAAAGATTTTAAGTTTATGCTTAAAGGTTATATAGACAACACTATTGTTCCAAGTTATAATAAAGGTAATATATCTGATGATGTGCATATCGAAAACATTAAAAATGTACAGCAATACTCTTCTAATTTTGATAAACTATTAATCAATGGTCAGTTTAATTTTGGTGTAAGCCAGAAGCTGTTAAATCTATATTTAAAATATTTATGGTGTTTGGATATTATACCAGAACCACCACATTTTCCTGTAGATAGAATTATTCAAGAAAAATTAAAGTACAAACCATTGATAGCTTGGACTAAAATTCAAAGATCGGAAAAGTATATGTCTATTGTAAATTTTGCAAGGACTAAAATCAATCCTAAAGATGAGTTTTCTGCTTCATTATCAATTTTAGAATTGAATCTATTTAGTAGACGTAATGATTAATTTTTAATATTTTTAAGGACTAATAACTTAACCAATTATTATGAGTAATTTCGAATTTCTAAAACATGACTTTCCGCAGCTTTATGCAGAAGCTAAAATAGCAGAACAAATTACCTTTGCTGTGCCTAAATTAGCAGCAGTGTCTTGTCGCTCTTTTTTAGAATTAGGCTTAAATTGGTTGTATGATAATGATGTAGAGTTTACAAAACCTTATGATACTAAGTTATCTGCTTTATTATTTCATTACGATTTTAAAAATAGCATCAAACCATCTCTGTTCTACGATTTAGACCTTGTAAGGCGCTTTGGTAACAATGGAGCTCATGGAAGCTTAGTAACAGAGAAAAATGCATTACATGCATTAAAAGCTATATTTAGTTTTGGTGTGTATTTAGTAAAATATTATGGAGAAGATTTAATAGAAACACCTGTTTTTAGTGAAGGGGTTATAGGACAGGGTTTTATTCAAAGCCCTAAAAATATAAAAGCAGAGATAGATGAAAAAGTTAAAGCTTCAAAAAATCAATTACAAGCTTTAAAAGAAGCATTAGAAAAATCTGAAGCCTTACAAAAGGAAAACGAATTGCTTAAAATGCAGTTTCAAAATCAGCAAACAGCATTGTTGGAGCGTAAAGAAGCGCGTCAAAAAGTAGTAATTCCAGAAAAAGATATACCGCAATTAACACCAGAGCAAGAAACACGTCAATTATACATTGACGAGTTATTAAAAGAAGCAGGATGGAATAATTTAAAGCAAAGTACTGACTTGGAATTTCCGGTTGTTGGTATGCCATTAAGTACTAATCCTTCAGGAAAGGGGTATGTGGATTATGTGCTTTGGGGTAATGATGGATTACCATTAGCTGTAATAGAAGCTAAACAATCTTTGCATAGTGCTACAAAAGGAAGACATCAAGCTAAATTGTATGCGGATTGTTTAGAGCAAATGACAGGACAAAGACCTGTAATATTTTATTCAAATGGTTTTGATACCTATATA
Source organism: uncultured Lacinutrix sp. (assembly GCF_947500605.1). Taxonomy (GTDB): domain Bacteria; phylum Bacteroidota; class Bacteroidia; order Flavobacteriales; family Flavobacteriaceae; genus Lacinutrix. The sequence goes on from NZ_CANMSJ010000007.1 coordinate 24,137, forward strand.
TGGGATGATACGTTTTATACAGAGCGTTTAATACATGGTTTTTATACAAAAGAAGAGTTAGCTTATTTGATAGAGCAACGCAAAAGCCGAAAAGATTTATCAGCGTTTAAAGTAAATTTAGATATAGCAGGATATAAAAGACCATATCAATTAGAGGCCATCACACGTGTAGGTGAAGCTTTAATGCTAAAAACAGCTAATGGTATAGTTGGTAAAAATAGAGAAGCATTATTAGTAATGGCAACAGGAAGTGGTAAAACCAGAACCGCTGCTGCTATTGTAGACATGTTAACTAAGTGTCATTGGGCAAAACGAATCTTATTTCTAGCAGATAGAAACGCATTAGTTACACAAGCTAAAAATGCGTTTAAAGAGCATTTGCCAAATTTATCTACTATAGATTTAACTAAAGAAAAAGAAGATGCTGGAACACGTGTAGTGTTCTCAACTTACCCAACTATTTTAAACAAAATAGATAAAGTAAAGGCTAACGAAGAGCGTTTTTATGGTATAGGGCATTTTGATGTGATTATTATAGACGAAGCACACAGATCTGTTTACCAAAAATATGGCGCAATTTTCGATTATTTTGATGCTATTTTAATAGGTTTAACAGCAACTCCCAAAAAAGACATACACCACAACACTTATGGTTTGTTTGGTATTGAAGATGATAATCCTACATATGTATATGAGTTAGATCAAGCCGTAAAAGATGGACATTTAAACCCTCCAAAAGGAATTAGTGTACCATTAAAGTTTATGCGCGATGGAATTAAATACAATGATTTATCAGAAAAAGATAAAGAGAAGTATGAGGAGAAATTTGATGTTCCAGAACCATCAGAAAACGATAATGATGACGCCTTAGAGAGTTTAGGTATATCTGCCAGCAAAATGAACTCGTTTTTATTTAATACCAAAACTGTAGATATGGTATTAGATTATTTGTTTACAAATGGTATTAAGGTTAATGGTGGTGATAAATTGGGTAAAACCATCATTTTTGCTAAAAATCATAACCATGCTATTTTCATACAAGAGCGCTTCAATAAAAACTATCCACAATTTAAAGGAGGTTTTTTAGAAGTTATAGATAATTACGCTTCTAAAGCTCAAGATTTGCTAGAGCGTTTTTGTGATGATAAGCAAGAGCAAAATCCACAAATTGCTGTGTCTGTAGATATGATGGATACCGGTGTAGATGCGCCAAGAGTTGTTAATTTAGTGTTTTTTAAACCTGTTAAATCTTTTGCTAAATACTGGCAGATGATTGGTAGAGGTACGCGATTAAGACCTAATCTATTCGGGCCAGGAAAGGATAAAGAAGATTTTATCATTTTTGATTTCTGCGGTAATTTTGAATATTTTGAAGAATATCCAGAAGGTGCCAAAACTAGTGTTTCAAAAGGGTTGTCTCAACTTATTTACGAAACCATGTTACATATTGTACAGGTTATTAGAAATAAATCAGAAGCAACACAAGAGGAAGACCTATTTGCAAATAACTTAGTAAATAAACTACATATAAGTATAGATGCTTTAGATGAAAAACGCTTTGAAGTAAAAAAAGAATTACGTCACGTAAAGCATTTTAAAATTAAGAATAATTGGAATAGTATATCATTATCTGATGAAACCGTATTATGTGATAAATTATTTGGTTTATCCAGTTATAGCGCAACAGACGACGAGGTCGCAAAACGCTTTGATTTATTAGCTTATAAGTTACAATTAGCATTATTAAACGGTGCTAAATCACAAGAGAGCTTTATTTCAATAATGTATAACGTTGGGGTTCAGTTACATAAAAAAAGGAATATCCCAGCAGTAGCAAGTAAACTTGATACTATTAATAAAATTAGAGATTTATCGTTTTGGAGTAACATTACTATTGCTACCGTAGAGGAAGTTAGAGCAGAGGTTAGGGATCTAATAAAGTTTTTAGAAAAAGAGAGCTTAGAGCCTGTTTATACCGATTTTACAGACGTGTTAGACCTTAGTAAAGTACAAGAGAAGGATATTTTAGAGGGTTATGCTAAATTGCAGAGTTATAAAGATCGTGTAGAGAGTTTTATACGTAAAAATAAATCACATTTAGTAATTGATAAGCTGTATAAAAACATAGCTATTACAAGTAAAGAACTAGAGTTGCTAGAGCAATTTTTAATAAATGAATCTTTAGGAACAAAAGAAAACTATACAAATGAGTTTGGAGAATTACCATTAGGTAAGTTTGTAAGAAGCATTGTTGGCTTAGATTTAGAAGTAGTAAATGGTTTATTTGCAGATTATATTCAAGCAGAAAATTTAAATCCACAACAAATTACCTTTATACAAACCTTAATTAACTTTTTGAATGTTAATGGTACTTTAGATAAATCCTTATTAGTAAAGCCGCCATTTACAGAAAACCATGACGAAGGAATTTTTGGTTTATTTAAAGATGAAGGTGAAGTAAGACAAATAATTTCTTTAATAGATTCTGTAAATAATAATGCAGGTTAATTTGTGTATATTTTGTACCTTATATATTTAAAATTACTTTATATACTATAAAAATAACTTCTGTATTGGAAAATAACAGCTAATTAGTTGCTTTTTTCAAGGCTTCCAACTCAATGCCTAGCTCATTAAACATACCTAGAATACTACTAATTTTTAGTTCCTCTTGAGTATATTCTTGCGTATTAATACTACATGTAAATTCCCAAATTTCTAAAACCTCATTAATAGGCACACTGTACTCGTTATAGATTTTATTATCAGATTTTAATACAAGCGTATTATTTAAATCAATTTCATTATAAACACGTTTGTAAACCATACCATCGTTTAAAGTTACAAGTACGTATGTTCTACCGCTTTTTATTTCACTTCTATCTTCTATAAAGCGTCCAATAACAAAAGAACCATCTTTCATTGGTAGCATCGAATCTCCTTTTATTGGGAATGCTCTATGTTTTCCTGTTGGTAAAAAAGGAAGTTTTATTTTTTGTAATTGCTCAATATATTCAGGATCATCATAACCTGCTAAATAACCAGCAGAAGCTTTTACAGGCACTACTTCAATTAAATTTTCGTTAGCATCATCTACTGTTATAGGAAACAGCACACGTTGATTATTTAGCTCAATAAAAGAGAAGTCTTTAGCTTTTGTTAAGTCATTACGTAATAAAATATCTATTGGTATTTTAAAGTAATCAGAAAAAGCAATTAAAAACTCAATAGTAGGCGCAGAACGATTCTCTTCGTAAGAGCCAATACGTGATCTAGTTACATTTAACTCTTCGGCTATTCCTTCTTGAGATAGCTTTTTAAGACTCCTTAAATGCTTTATGTTTTTAGAGATATAATTCATAATACTACAAATGTAAGCAATAAATACTTGAATTTGTAGCTAATTTTGCAGCATGCAAAATAATATTTTACATCTAGATTTAGACACGTTTTTTGTCTCATGCGAGCGACTAATAGATAGTCGTTTGCAAAACAGACCTTTACTAGTTGGTGGTACAGGAGATAGAGGTGTAGTTGCAGCTTGTAGTTACGAAACTAGAGTATTTGGCGTGCATTCTGGTATGTCCATGAAAGTAGCGAGACGCTTATGTCCAGAAGCAACAGTAATTAGAGGAGACGCTTCAATTTATACTAAATATTCGCATTTAGTAACAGAGATAATTAAAGAAAAAGCACCCATTTTTGAAAAAGCTAGTGTAGATGAGTTTTATGTTGATTTAACAGGCATGGATAAATTTTATGGTTGTTATAAATATGCTTCAGAATTACGTCAAAAAATAATTAAAGACACAGGATTGCCAATTTCGTTTGGTTTATCTGCTAATAAAATTGTTTCTAAAGTAGCAACAGGAGAAGCAAAACCAAATAACCAATTACAGATAGATTCTGGATTTGAAAAAGATTTTTTGGCACCTTTATCCATTCGTAAAATACCATCAGTTGGAGAAAAAACATATCAAGTTTTAAGAGGTTTGGGTGTCGGTACTATTAGTGTTATTCAACAAATGCCATTAGAAATGATGATTAGTGCGCTTGGAGCAAATGGGCGTACCATTTGGAAAAGAGCTAATGGTATAGATAATCCACCTTTAGTTCCTTTTTACGAGCGTAAATCGCTATCAACAGAACGTACTTTTGGAAAAGATACTATTGATATGGTTAAGCTTAGAACCACCATTTTTGCTATGGCAGAAAATTTAGCTTTTCAGTTAAGAAAAGGAAATAAACTTGCAGGAACATTGAGTGTGAAAATTAGGTATTCAGATTTTAATACTTACACTAAGCAAGTTAAAATCACCTATTCGAGTGCAGATCATGTTATTATTCCAAAAGTATTAGAGTTGTTTGAAAAACTATACCAACGCAGATTATTAATCCGATTGGTTGGTGTAAAAATTAGCGATATAGTAACAGGTAATTACCAAATTAATCTTTTTGATGATACCGAAGAAATGCTAAGTCTATACAATGCAATGGATACCATAAGAAACAGATATGGAGATTTAAGCATCATGAGAGCGTCTGCAATGGGAGCAAAAACCATTGGTAGATTTGATAATCCTTTTAATGGTGAACCACCAATTTTATTAGCACATCGTAATCAATAATGTATTTAAACTGTCACTCATATTATTCTTTACGTTTTGGAACATTTTCTGAAACTGATCTTTTAGATTTAGCTGAAGCTAATGCTATAGACACTATTGCGTTGACAGATATTAACAACACATCTGCTTGCATGAATTTTGTTAGGCAGGCAAAAAAGCGGAATATTAAGCCAATAATTGGAATCGATTTTAGAAATGGTACAGATCAAAACTATGTTGGTATTGCAAAAAACAACGCAGGATTTAAAGCGTTAAATCAGTTTTTGTCGAAACATTCTGAACAAAAATTACTGTTGCCAGATGTTGCAACACTGTTGTTGGAAGATGTTGCAACAACGTTCGGCAACGTTGCTATAATATATCCTTTTGAGAAAGTATTACAACAAAATAAAATACAATTTACTGATAATGAGTTTATTGGTGTGTCTGTAGACGATTTGCGTAAACTTAGGTTTTCATCTCTAAAGCAACAACAACAACACAAAATAGTGTTGTTGCAACAAGTAACTGTAAGAGATAAAAAAGATTTTAATGCACATCGATTATTAAGAGCAATAGATAATAATACGTTATTAAGTAAACTAGAAAAAACAGAAGAATGTAATCCTTCTGATAAAATGTTGTCTTTAGAAGAATTGAAAATAGCTGTTGCTGAATTTCCTTTTATTTTAGAAAACACAAAAAAATTGATGGATGAATGTGATGTCCATTTTGGGGTTGATGATGAACGCACATCTCAAAATCAAAAATTATACACAGACTCATTTGAAAATGATTGTTTGCTACTAGAAAAACTTTGTAAAGAAGGTTTGCCAAAACGCTATGCAAATCCAACACCAAAAGTACATGCACGTTTAAAAACAGAATTAGATACCATTAAAGCGATGGAATTTGTGTCTTTTTTTCTTATCAATCATGATATCGTGTCTTATGCTAACAGCAAAGGTTATTTTCATGTTGGTAGAGGTAGTGGAGCTAATAGTATTGTGGCTTATATTATTGGTATTACAGATGTAGATCCTATTGAATTAGATTTATATTTTGAACGCTTTATTAATCCATTTAGAGCTTCTCCACCAGATTTTGATATTGATTTTTCTTGGAAAGATCGTGATGATGTTACTGCTTATATTTTTAAAAGATTCAAGCATACTGCACTATTAGCAACATACAATACTTTTAAATATAGAGCGGTTGTTAGAGAATTAGGAAAGGTTTTTGGTTTGCCAAAAGAAGAAATAGATAAACTGAGTAAGCACAATTATAAAATTTCTACTTTAGATGAAATTTCAAAACTGGTTTTAAAATACGGTAAACTTATTGAAGGTTTTCCAAACCATTTAAGTGTGCATTCCGCAGGAATATTAATATTAGATCAACCTGTACATTATTATTCCGCAACAAATTTACCTCCAAAAGGATTTTCTACAGTACAATTTGATATGAATATTGCCGAAGATGTTGGTGTCTTTAAATTTGATATTTTAGGACAACGTGGTTTAGCAAAAATTAAAGAAGCGCTAGAAATTATTGCAGAAAACAGACCAGAATTAGCACCAATAGAGATTACCAATGTTGAAGCTTTTAAAAGAGATCCTAAAATTAATAACTTACTTAAATCGGGTGGTGCAATTGGTGCATATTATGTAGAATCTCCTGCTATGAGAGGATTAATGCAACAATTACAAACACAAGATTATCTTGGTTTGGTGGCAGCAAGTTCTATAATTAGACCAGGAGTTTCTGGTTCAGGAATGAAGGAGGAGTTTATTAAAAGACATCGTAATCCCGAAAAAAGAAAAGAAGCACATCCTATTTTGTATAAGATTATGCCAGAAACCTATGGAGTGATGGTGTATCAGGAAGATGTTTTAAAAGTGGCTAATCAGTTTGCAGATTTAACTTTAGGTGAAGCAGATGTGCTTAGAAGAGGAATGAGCGGTAAGTATAGATCTAAAAAAGAGTTTGAAGCTGTTGAAGAAAAGTTTATTTCTAATTGTAGAAGCAAAGGTTATAAAGACGACTTGATTTTTGAAGTCTGGAACCAAATTAAAAGTTTTGCTGGTTATGCTTTTGCAAAAGGACATTCTGCATCTTATGCTGTTGAGAGCTATCAGAGTTTATATTTAAAATGCTATTTTCCTTTAGAATTTATGACTGCTGTACTTAATAATGGTGGTGGTTTTTATAGTGCTGAACATTATTTTCATGAAGCAAGGCAACAAGGAGCAACAATCTGTTTGCCTTGTATAAACAGAAGCGATCACCCAAATAGACTTATTGATACATCTATTTATTTAGGATTTGGGTATTTAAAAAACTTAGAGGCTTATACTATTAAAAGATTATTGACTGAAAGGCAATTAAATGGTCAGTTTAAGTCTTTAGACGATTTTATTGATAGAATTGTAATTAGTATTGAACAGCTTACTATTTTAATTAGAATTGATGCTTTTAGGTTTACTAATAAACCAAAAGTAGAATTACTTTGGCAAGCCATTTTTAAACTGAATGCAAAAGGTAAAAACACCGTACAATCTAAATTGTTTAAAACGGAACATAAACAATTTACATTACCAAAATTAGATAATAACTGGATTGAAAATGCTTATGATGAAATGGAACTTATTGGATTTCCATTATGTAATTATTTTGATTTGGTAAATGAAGATATGAAACATGATGTTTTAGCATCACAAATGAATCAGTTTATTGGTAAATCTGTTTTAATATATGGAAATCTGGTAACTACACGCTTTAATAAAACATCACAAGGTAAATTGATGCGCTTAAGTACATTTGTAGATAAAAATGGAGACTATTTTGATGCTGTACATTTTACAAATGTGGTGAATCAATTTCCAATTAATGGATTAGGAATCTATGCTTGTTATGGCAGAATAACAGATAGATTTGGTTTTTATAGTATGAGTGTCGTGTGGAGTAAAAAATTATCAGTCGTTAATGATCCTAGAAATGTATGATAAAAACTAAATATCAATATTAAATACGGTTCTTAGTATAAAGTCTTCTGCTTCTTGTTCAGTTACTAATACCTTCTTTTTTACTTTTACTTTAACTTGTTTTACTTCTTTCTGTTTTTCATTTATTAGTGTAGTAAAAACGTCTTTAGTTTTTTCGGGCAAAATCTCACTATTAAAAGGAATATTAGTTAAGTCTTTAAAATTAAGTTCAATATGTTTTAGAATATCAAATTTACTATCAGGTATATGTGTTTTATCAGGATAAAAATTTCTAATAAAATCTTCTAAATGTTGTTTGTAATATTCATGCTGTGATATAAATAATCCTTTAAATTTAAGATCTTTAGGATCTAACTTTTCTATATTTAAACTTAGCCAGTTTACTATATAAAACAAAGACTCTATTTGTTTGAAATATTTATCTAAAATATAAGAGAACTGAAAATCTTGCAATTCATTTTTCTTTTCTAATAAGGTGAAAATTATTTCGGATAGCTCTTCATGCTTTTTAAGAAATCTTAAGGTATCTTCTTTAGAATCAAAAAGAAAGGTGCCTTTTCTCAATTTGATAATTAGTACATTATCAAATAGTAGATCAATACTCTGTTCTAACCTTAATTTTAATTTATTAGGAATATCAATGTCTAAGACTGCTTTCGGTATAAAAAACACAAAATCATTCCGTAATTTTATAATTAACTCGTTATAGAGAATATTTAAATCAGTTTTACTCATTTATGTTTTTTAGCATTTCAGAATAGTCCGCAGGTAATTCAGCATCAATATCTCGTAAATATTTTTCTAAAGCAGACATTGTTGAATGTCCAGTAATTAACATCAATTTACTTTTAGCTTCAAATGGAGAAGAGTCTTTAACCATTGCTCTATATAGTTTCGTTATATAAGTATGTCTAAAGCTATATAATCCATAATCTATACCAAGATTAAATTTCTTTTTTACAACTGTTTTAAAACGTTTAGAATAGAAATCTCTTCTGTTATTAAGTTTTGTATCCCAAGCACCTCCAATTGTGTCTCTAGCAAAAAGTAAATCATCAGGATTAAACTGTGTTAAATCAGGTAGTTCTTTCCAAAGTAAATCAGGGATAATTTTAGTTTTTAAAGGACTATTTTTTGCTTTAAACTGTACAGTTCTTGTTTTTATGTTAATGTCTTTTATTTGAAGTCTACATACTTCTATTGGACGCAAAAAATTATAAGAAATAAACTTGATAAACAATAATAGAACTTTATCATTTTGTTCAAGATATTTAAAAATAGACTCTTGCTCTTCTTGAGAGTACGTTTTATTCCTATTTGGTGTAGATTTTAAAACAGATATTTTTTTTATAAAATTTGATTTAATAATCTCATTATCTTCTAAAACTTGGATAATGCTACTTAATTCGGTACGATAATTATTTCTCGTTCTTGCTGTTGTTCTATCTAAAACAGCATTTAAAAATATTAAGACTACTTTTTTAGTTAGCTTGTCAATAGTTTTAATTTCTGGATGAGTTTTAGACAACCATCTTAAAAAATAATCAATTCTGTTTTTATAGCTTCTTATTGTGGTAACGCTAACTAGTTTTGTTTTGTAGTTTATTGAGAAATCAAATGCCTCTTTTATTGACATTTTAGGTTCTTCATCTATTTTTATTTCTACTATTTTATCGATAGTAGCATTTTGTTTTGGTACTAGTTTAATCTCTTCTGGAGTAGAGCTAGTATTTTTTAAATGATTAAACGATTCAGTATTATTTTCAAAAGGAGAAAAACCTTGATTTAATAATTTAATAAGAGTTTTACGATACTGTGTTAAAACTTGTAAACGATCCTCTTTGGTTTTATAAGAATTAGCATCACCATAAATTGGCGTCATTCTTTTAAGTTTTCCAGTTTCAGGATCTCTAAATGAAAAATAAACATACCAACGCTTGGTTAAATCTCCTTTCGCGTTATAGATTTTTGGTGTAGAAAAATTCTTTTTAATTTTCAAATCGTATGCTGTATCGTATTCATTATCGTATGCAAATGTAATAATCTTGTTAAAATTAAGCATAAAAAAAACGGTTTAGAAAGACTAAACCGTTTATTTACAATGATTTCAAATTTGTAGCGAGAATGGGGCACGATCCCATGACCTCCGAGTTATGAATCCGACGCTCTAACCAGCTGAGCTACCTCGCCATTATTTTGAGAGTGCAAATATAAAAACAAATTTAAAGCTGACAAACATAAAAGCAAAATAAAATAATTTTTTATTTTTTTTTTAATAACTCACTAATTAATGTATATATTGGAGACATAATATTTTTATATAATTATTACATGGACGAAAAAGTTAAATACGAATTAGAATTCCCTATACATGCCTCACCTACATTACTTTATCAGTACATATCGACACCTTCTGGTTTGTCTGAATGGTATGCAGATAACGTAAATTCTAGAGGAGAGATCTTTAAATTTATTTGGGATGGAGCAGAGGAGCAAGCTAAACTGCTAACTAAAAAAAGTGGAGAACGTATTAAATTTCGCTGGTTGGAAGATGAAGGAGAGTCATATTTCTTTGAAATTAGAATACAAGTAGACGAAATAACTAAAGATGTATCTATAATGATTACCGATTTTGCCGAAGAAGATGAAGTTGAAGAAGGTAAAATGCTTTGGGAAAATCAGATTTCAGATTTAAAACAAGTATTAGGCTCAGCTTAAGAAATACATATTTTAAACTTATATTTGTGCCGAAGAAATTCGGCACTTTTTTTATGATAAACATTAACGGAAATTTTAGCGATAACAACCAAGTATTAACACCAGAAAACCGTGGTTATAGTTACGGTGATGCACTATTTGAGACTATAAAGGTCTCTAATAGTAAAATACTGTTTCTTGAGGATCATTATTTTAGGTTAATGGCTTCTATGCGTATTATGCGTATGGAAATACCAATGACTTTTACAATGGAGTTTATGGAAGCCGAAATTTTAAAGACCATAGAAAAAAACGAATTATTGAACTCTTCAGCAAGAGTAAAAATTCAGGTGCATAGAAATGTTGGAGGATTATACCTTCCTACTAACAACGAAATTACGTTTATTATTTCCGCGAAAGCGTTAGATACAGATTTCTACTTATTAAATGAAGAAGCTTACGAAGTTGATTTGTTTAAAGATTTTTATGTTGCTCCTGGATTATTATCTACTTTAAAGACAAACAATAAAGCTATAAATGTTGTAGGAAGCATTTATGCTAAAGAGAATGACTTAGACAACTGCTTATTATTAAATACAAATAAGAGTGTTGTGGAAGCTTTAAATGGGAATTTATTTCTTGTAAAGGGAAACACTATTAAAACGCCGCCTTTAGCAGATGGTTGTTTAAAAGGAGTAATGAGGCAGCAAATTCTAAATCTACTAGAATTATTGCCAGACTACACTTTGGCAGAAGAATCTATTTCTCCTTTCGAACTTCAAAAAGCAGACGAGTTGTTTGTAACTAACGTTATACAAGGTATACAACCAATTACAAAATACAGAAAAAAGGTATTTGTAAATGAAGTGAGTAAAATGTTACTTCAAAAAATAAACGTTAAAGTTAGATTGGGCTAAGTTTTCTTAATTTAATACTATTATTGTAAGTTAAATAAGTGCTAGTTATAACTAGGGTTTTCTGGTGCATTAGACCATATACTATATTCTCCACCAAGTTCTACCATTTTTTCTTTCCAGAAAAACTCATAGTCTTTTTCTATAATAGCTTTTTTGTGGACGTTTTTTGTAACTACCCAAGCATTAGATTTTAGTTCTTCTTCTAGTTGGTTTATTTCCCATCCAGAATAACCTAAAAAGAATTTAATGTCCTTTTCGCTTATTTTGCCATCAACAATTAGTTTTGAAACTTCACTAAAATCTCCTCCCCAAAAAATACCTAAAGATATTTCTATACTGTTGGGTATTAATTCTGGAACCTTGTGTATAAAATATAGGTTGTCTTGTTCTACTGGACCACCATTATAAACTTTAAATGGTATCTCAATCTCGGGTATTAAGTCGCTAATAGTAAATTCTAAAGGTTTGTTAAGTATAAAACCTATAGAACCTTCTGTAGAATGATCTGTTAATAATACTATAGAGCGATTAAAAGATAAATCGCCTATTATAGATGGTTCTGCGACTAACAAATCTCCTTTCGTTGGTTTGGTTAATATCATAATTAAAAGAGAAATTTATAAAATAAATGTAAACTATATTTATTTAATAAGCAATATTTTTTAAGCTTTATGTTATTTTTTGTTAAAGTTTCTATAAAATAAAACTGTGCGTCAGTGTTTTAAACAAAAAAAAGCCTTCCATAAGGAAGGCTTTTTGAAAGTTATAATGTAGTAAAACTTAGTTTACTGCACCAGCTAAATCAGATCCAGCTTTAAACTTAACAACGTTTTTAGCTTTGATTTTGATAGTTTTTCCAGTTTGAGGATTTCTTCCATCTCTAGCAGCTCTTTTAGAAACTGACCAAGATCCAAATCCTACTAATGAAACTCTGTCACCTTTTTGTAAGGCTCCTTCAATTTCAATTAACGCACATTCTAAAGCTTTCTTTGAAGCTGCTTTAGTAATTCCTGCGTGTTCTGCCATAGCATCGATTAAATCTGTTTTGTTCATAATGTAAATTTTAATTATTAATAAATAGTTGGTAAACAATATTTTTTGTTATCCTCCTACAAATTTATACGGATTATGCTACTACGCAAGTAATAGCAAGGGAAATACGCTATTTTGTTAATAACTTCGGGCATTTGTTAATAAAGATGCCTGTTTTTTTGATGTTTTTAACTTTTACAGTAACCATAAGGGCTTAGAGCATTTTTGCATCAGTTTTAAAAGTGTAACCGTTTAAAAGAGATTTAATATCTAATGTGCGCTTTCCAGGAAGTTTAATATCTAGTACATTAATAAAACCTTCTTTTACTGCAACTTTTAATTCTTTCTTACTAGAAATAATAGATCCTACTTTGTAGTCGTGCTCTATAATTTCTTTTTCTACAGTATATATTTTTATATCCAGAGTCTCTTCATCGTTTAAAAGTTGAAACCAAGCAGCAGGATATGGGCTTAACCCACGTATTTTATTATGTATAGTGTCTATGCTTTCTGTCCAATCTATTTTGCAATTGTCTTTATTTAGCTTGTAAGCTGTTCTAGAAATAGCATCTTCTGGTTGAGGCGTAGTTTTTACATCTCCAATTGCAATATGGTTTACAGTTTTTAAAACAAGGTCACTACCTAGGTGCATAAGTTTATCGTGAAGGCTTCCTGCATTCTCGTTTGGGTCTATGTTTATTGTTTCTTGTAAAATCATTTCGCCGGTATCTATCTTTTCATCTATAAAAAAGGTAGAAACACCAGTTTTTGTCTCTCCATTAATAATAGCCCAATTAATAGGTGCAGCTCCACGGTAGTTTGGTAATAAAGAGGCGTGAAGGTTAAACGTTCCAAATTCTGGCATTTGCCACACTGCTTTTGGTAGCATTCTAAAGGCAACTACAATTTGTAAATTAGCATTTAAGCTTTTTAACTCTTCTAGGAAGTCTTCGCTTTTTAAGTTTGTAGGTTGTAAAATATTTAAACCTTTAGTTTCTGCATATTCTTTTACGGCACTTTTATTTAATTTTCTACCACGTCCAGCAGGTTTGTCTGGAGCAGTAATAACACCTACTACATTAATATCGTTTTCTAATAAGGTATCTAAAATGGTAACCGCAAATTCCGGTGTTCCCATAAATACTATTCTTAAATCTCTTTTTTTACTCATTATATATGTGCTAGTTTGTAATACGCTTTCTAATTTAATTTAAATGAGAAAGTGTATAGGTATTTGTTTTTGTAATGCTTATAATATTGTACTCTAACAATTCTTTTAATTGCTTGTTAATGTTTTCTTCAGAAAAACTAAGACTTTCGAACAAGGCTCTCGAAGAGAGTTCTCCATGTTCTAATGCTTTAATAATTTCTTTTTTTATATCTGTTGGAATTGCTTTTTTCAATGATTTTCTAGTAATACAAACCGAACAAATTCCACAGTCTTTAACTTGGGTTTCTTCGAAATAGGAGAGGAGCTGTACACTTTTGCAAATGTCATCATTATTAGAATAGTTTAAAACAGATAGTACCTGTTTTTCTTTTAATGCATTTTGTTGTTTAATAACCTTTGCAATTCTATTAATGGTTTTCTCGTCTTCTCGTGGTACTAAATAAGTGATTTGTGCATCTGTTTTAGAGTGTTTTAAAGTAATAATTTCTGCTTTTTCAAGGAGTATTAAAGCTTCTATTATTTTTTCCTCACTTGTAGAGGTTTTTTCTGCCATTAACGCAGTATTAATTTTAGTTTCTTGCTCGAAAGCGCCTCCATAAGTTCGTAATATAGATTTCGCGATAATACTTATTTGAGGATGTGTTTCTAAATAACTAAAGAGTGCGTTATTGCTAACTTTAAAAAGTACTTGGGTACTGTTTTTAAACAGTTTAGTTAAAGTAATAATACTTGTTCTATCTAATATAAGTATTGCATTGTAGGCTAGAAGTGTGTTAAACCCGTAGGTTTTACAAAATCTATTAAAATTAAAATCGAAAGTTTCGTCTTGTCCTTCACCATAAGGGACTTGAAAATAGCTGCTTAATTTTCTGTATACTTTTTTAATAAAATCTACTTGCGGCAGTACTTTTAAAAACTGATTTCTTACCAGTAATTCATCACTCTTATTTTTTAAAATAACAGCAAAAGCTTTTTTGCCATCTCTACCGGCACGACCAGCTTCTTGAAAGTAACTTTCTAAACTTTCTGGTAAATTTAAATGAATAACCGATTTAACATCTGGTTTATCAATTCCCATTCCAAAAGCATTGGTGGCAACCATAACTAGTTTTTGGTTATTCATCCAGCTTTCTAGTGCCTTATCTTTTTCTGTATTAGTAAGTCCGCCATGATAGAATGTAGCAGAAAATCCGTTGCTTTCTAGGAAATTAGAAATGTCTTGAGTCGCTTTTCTATTACGTACATAAACTATGGACGATGCTCTGTTTTTTGTTAATATGGTTTTTAGCCTGTAGAGTTTATCTTCCTCAGTAAACGTCATATAAGCCAAGTTAGACCTTGAAAACGATTGCTTAAATACTTTTGGGCTAATAAAATCGAGCTCTTTTATAGTGTCTTCTACTACTTCTGGAGTTGCGCTTGCTGTTAAAGCAATTACATTTACGGTAGGTTGTAACTCTCTTAATTTAACAATGTTTTTATAACTTGGTCTAAAGTCGCTTCCCCATTGGCTAATGCAATGTGCTTCGTCTACAGCAATAAGGTTTACATTCATTAACCTTATACGATCTTGCACAATATCTTGCTGCAAACGCTCTGGCGAAAGATATAGAAATTTGTAATTGCCATAAATACAATTATCAAGTTTTGTGTCTAGCTCTTTATAAGATATTCCACTAGTTAAAGCCATAGCTTTAATACCTTTATTTTGCAAGGATTGCACTTGATCTTTCATCAAGGCAACTAATGGAGATACTACAATGCAAATACCTTCTTTTACTAAAGCGGGTACTTGAAAACAAACCGATTTCCCTCCACCTGTTGGCAGCAAAGCAAAGGTGTCTTCACCTTCTAAAACCGAGTTAATAATTTCTTCTTGTAACGGTCTAAATGAGGTAAATTTCCAATAACGTTCTAATATGTTAATAGGATGATTCAAATGGTATTATAATGCTTTAACAACGTCTATAATATAATCTGCTCTTGCTTCAATAGAGCCAAATGGTACATCTCTTAAATCGTAACCGCTTTTTGTATAGGTGTCTAAAAGCTTTTCGTGTATTTCTAATGCTTGATCGAAATTTTCGTAACGCTCGCTATCGGTTGTGAAAATTTCTTGCCAAGGTGCTAAAATAAATATAGAATCGTATTTATGATCATCGCAAGCTTCGGTAAAAAAATCTGGATAAGTATCACCTTTAAAATCCATATAAGCAGGAATATCAGGAATACCTCTGTCTAGAAAAACAAACTCATTATCACTTTCTAATGCATCGCTATGTTGCTTAACTCTACCTTCTAAAAGTAATTCGCTAAACTGTATAGGGTTAGTAAGAAAAAGTTGCTCGATGCCGTCTTCTCTTGATTTAAGAATTATTTGTCTAGAAATTTCTTCAAAACAAGTAAAACCTCTTTTTGTTAATTCGTTAATTATTGAGGTTTTTCCACTTCCTGGTCCTCCGGTTATAACAATTGTTTTTGTATTCAATTTATAGTGTATTTTTAACAAATTAGTAAATGCTTTTCTTTTACAAGCAAAAACTTACATTTAGTACTTTGTCTTCCACTTTTATAAACGTAGCAATTGCTATATTGATAAGAAAAACGACGCTATTAAAGTAAAAAAAGGTAAGCTTTTAAGCTGAAAACAAAAACGATAAGAATTCGATGTAAAATTCGGAATAAAAAAGGTATAAAAAAAATGCAAGGATAACTTATCTTTGCTAACCATATTTAAAACCAATAAGTTTAATGAGTAAAGCAGAAAACCCAGAAGCATTTTACGCGAAGTTAAAGGAACAATTATTAGAGACAACGCAATGGCCATCGGAATATTTGTATAAATTTATTGTGCTTTCAGATTTACATAAAATAGCAGAAATTGAAGCTATTTTCGACTTTTCTGGAGCTGTAATAAAGACAAAAGAATCAAGCAATGGTAAGTATACTAGCATATCTATTAATGTTAGAATGAAAGATCCAGATGCTATTGTAGCAAAATATATTGAAGTTGGAGAAAAAGTAGAAGGCGTAATTTCTTTATAATTTATACGTTATAATAAATATAGTTTAAGTTAATTGCTATTAAATTTTAACTATTTTTTATTCTTATAATTTAAAAAAGCTAAATATAGCATTGGTTATAGTCCTTTTTTTATGCTGAATTAAAAAGAAAAAGAAACAAACTTAATTGATTATTTTGAAGTTTATTTGGTGTAAAACTATAAACAATTTTGTATTTTGCGAAAGCATTAGATACTTCGATGCAACACATTAAATCTACACAATTTTGAATTTGATTGACGATATAGAATATAACACAGAACGTGAGCACTTAATTATTCCTGAGTATGGAAGACACGTTCAAAAAATGGTGAATTTTGCAAAAAGCAGAGAAACTAAAGAAGAACGTAACAAAGTAGCAAAAGCTATTATTGCTGTAATGGGAAATTTACAACCGCATTTGCGTGATGTACCAGATTTTCAGCATAAGCTTTGGGATCAATTATTTATCATGGCTAACTTTGGATTAGATGTCGATTCGCCTTACGAAAAGCCATTAAAAGAAGTTCTTGAAGAGCGTCCTGAGACTCTAGAGTATCCTCAAAACTTTCCTAAATACCGTTTCTACGGAAACAATATTAAAACCATGATAGATGTAGCTGTTTCATGGGAAGAAGGAGATTTAAAAGAGGCTTTATTGTATACCATTGCAAATCACATGAAAAAGTGTTTTTTAAATTGGAATAAAGATACAGTAGAAGATTATGTGATTTTTAATCACTTATTCGAATTATCTAATGGTGAAATAGACTTAAAAGATTCTAAAGAAGCTTTAACAGATTCTGCAAGCTTATTAAAGTCTAGTGCAAAAAAGAAGTATGCTAATACTTCTAACAAAAAAGGATATCAAAAGAAAACGAACAACAACTCAAATCGAGGTAAAAAGCGATACTAAAAATAAGAAATGGGTACATTTATAATAGAAGGCGGTCACCAACTTAAAGGAGACATCCAACCTCAAGGCGCAAAAAACGAAGCATTACAAATATTATGCGCTGTATTACTAACTCCAGAAGTAGTAACAATTAATAATATTCCAGATATTATTGATATTAATAAACTAATATCTCTTCTAGAGAATTTAGGTGTAAAAGTTGAAAAACTTGGTGAAGGATCTTATTCTTTTCAAGCAGATGCTATAGACTTAGATTATATGCAAACTGCCGACTTTAAAAGAGATGGTAGTGGATTACGTGGTTCTATTATGATGGTTGGACCATTATTAGCTCGTTTTGGTAAAGGTTATATACCTAAACCAGGAGGAGATAAAATTGGTCGTCGTCGTTTAGATACTCATTTTGAAGGTTTTATAAATTTAGGTGCTAAATTTAGATATAACAGAGAAGACTATTTTTATGGTGTTGAAGCCGATAAATTAGTTGGTACAGATATGCTTTTAGACGAAGCTTCTGTAACAGGAACAGCAAATATTGTAATGGCTGCAGTTTTAGCAGAAGGTATAACAACTATATACAACGCGGCTTGCGAGCCTTACTTGCAACAGTTATGTAAGATGCTTAACAGAATGGGAGCTAAAATCTCTGGTGTTGGCTCTAACTTATTAACTATAGAAGGTGTAGATGCATTAGGTGGTACAGACCATACAATGCTTCCTGATATGATTGAAATAGGAAGTTGGATTGGCCTGGCTGCCATGACAAAAAGTGAATTAACTATTAAAAATGTAAGCTGGAAAGATTTAGGACAAATACCTAACGTATTTGCTAAATTAGGAATCACTCTTGAGAAAAAAGGAGACGATATTTATATTCCTGCTCACAAAGAAGGTTACGAAATACAAAATTACATTGACGGTTCTATTCTTACTATTGCAGATGCTCCTTGGCCTGGATTTACTCCAGATTTATTAAGTATCGTTTTAGTAGTGGCAACACAAGCTAGAGGAGAAGTGTTAGTACACCAAAAAATGTTCGAAAGTCGTTTGTTTTTTACGGATAAACTTATTGATATGGGAGCAAAAATTATTCTTTGCGATCCACACAGAGCAACAGTAATGGGACACGATTTTAAATCGCAATTAAAAGCAACAACAATGGTATCTCCAGACATTAGAGCTGGTATTTCGTTATTAATTGCTGCTTTATCTGCAAAAGGAACATCTACTATTCATAATATTGAACAAATTGATAGAGGTTACCAGCACATTGTAGAACGTTTACAGCGTATTGGAGCTAAGATTACTAGAGTAGAAGGGAATTAACTATTTACTTAAACTAAGGCTTAGAAAAGCTAACTATATTATAAAAAAAGACATTAGGATTATTTCTAATGTCTTTTTCTTTTTTCTAAAACACGTTAGTTATAAATAAGTATTAAAATATTTATAAAGTTATGTCATACCTTTATATAAGATATAGTATAGTTTTAAACAGAAAAAAAGCAAGCATTATGGTAAACATAATTAATCTTGCTTTTTTATTATAGTTTGAATAGGATTAAATCCTATAAATGTTTTTAATTTCTATTGGTAACTTCTTCGGTTTCACATCCAAATAAGCTTTTTTCCATAATTAGTTTGCTAACACCTTCTGGCAATAATGCTTGCCAACCGTCTTCACCTTTATTAATCATGCTTAACACTTTTCTAGAAAAAATGCTAAGAGTAGACGGGTCGTAGTCTGTAATGTCTACAACTTTACCATTGTATTTAAAGAACTTGTAAAGCTCTTTCATACGTGGATGTACTTTTAAGTTATCGCTTGTAGTTAGAGTTCCGTCTTCATTTTCCATTGGGTATAAATACACACGTAAATCTTTAAAAAAGAGTTTACCAAATGCTTCAAGTATTCCACCGCTTAAGTGTCTGTAGTATTTCTCGTCGAAAATATCTACTAAATTATTTACACCCATTGCTAAGCCCATTCTAGCTTTAGAGTATTGAGAGAAGTATTCTACAAGTTTGTAGTATTCTTGGAAATTAGATATTAATACCGTTTGGCCTAAAGAACATAGTAGTTTGGCGCGATCCATAAAATCTTGCTCGTCTATTTCTCCTTCAGCTCTAAGGTTAGATAAAGTGATTTCGAAAATAACTTGTGTTTTCTCTTCATCTACCTTATTTTCTTTTAAAAACATGTCTAAAGATTTTTTATACATGTCCATATTTACTTTGGTAACAGGTCTAAAACTACCACGTAGTGTAAGTATGTTACGCTTGTAAAGTACTCTTGCTGGTAATACGTTGTTTCCGTCTGGAGCAAACATTACGGCATCTGTCATTCCGTTTTTAACAAGTTGTAAACTCATTAAACGGTTATCTACATTCTCGAAAACAGGACCGGAAAAATTAATAGTATCAATCTCTAATTGGTCTTTATCTAAGTGGTCGTATAAATAACGTAGTAATTTTCTAGGTTCGTTATACTTGTAAAAAGCACCATAAATAAGGTTTGTACCTAATTTACCTAAAGTTTCTTGTTGTAAACGCGCATCGTTTTCTTTAAAACGAATGTGTAAAACAATCTCGTTATATTCTTGCTCTGCATCAACTTGGTATTTAATACCAACCCAACCGTGTCCTTTGTATTTTTTAGCAAAATCTATAGTTGCAACGGTATTGGCGTAACTAAAAAACATTTTATGAGGATGCTTATCTCTAGTAATACGTTGCTCTGTTAGGTTCATTTCGTGATCTAACATTTTACGTAAACGTGCTTCGGTAACATAACGTTTATCGTCTTCAATACCATAAATGGCATCACTAAAATCTTTATCGTAAGCAGACATTGCTTTGGCTATGGTTCCAGAACCACCACCTGCTCTAAAAAACTGACGAACAGTTTCTTGACCAGCACCAATTTCGGAAAAAGTTCCGTAAATATTCTCATTTAAATTAATACGAAGTGCTTTGTCTTTAATCGAAGGAATAGATTCTATATTCTTGTCTCCTTTTAGTGTAATTTCCATAGTTTAGGCATTGAATTAACGTGCATACAAAGGTATCAAATAAGTAAAGCAAACAAAAAAAATATCTTACTTTTGTGAGAAATAAGACTAACAGTGAAAATTACATTTTTAGGCACAGGGACTTCTCAAGGTATACCGGTAATTGGTAGCACACATCCTGTTTGTTTAAGTACCAATTCTAAAGATAAACGCTTGCGTGTTTCTATACTAGTAGAGTGGCAAAATAATACGTTTGTTGTGGATTGTGGTCCTGATTTTAGACAGCAAATGTTACGTGCCAATCCAGAAAGAATAGATGCCGTAATCTTTACTCACGAACATGCAGACCATACTGCAGGATTGGATGATATTCGTCCCTTTTTTTTTAGACAAGGTGATATAGATATTTATGCTCATAATCGTGTTTTAGGACAGTTACAGCAACGGTTTGAATATATTTTCACATCTGAAATAAAGTACCCAGGTGTACCAAACCTTATTCAAAATGAAGTGAAAAATGAACCATTTACTATTAATGGTTTAGAGATTATTCCTATTGAAGGACTCCATTATAAATTACCTGTTTTTGGATATCGTTTTGGTAACTTTGCTTATTTAACAGATATGAAAACTATTGCTGAAGCAGAAAAGCAAAAGCTAAAGCATTTAGATGTTTTGGTAATTAATGCTTTACGAGAAAAAGAGCATATTTCGCATTTTAATTTAGATGAAGCATTAGCAGTTATTTCAGAATTAAAACCTAAAAAAGCATATTTAACGCACATTAGTCATTATTTAGGTTTTCATGACGAAGTACAACAAAAATTACCTGAAAACGTTTTTTTAGCTTACGATGAGCTTGCAATTAATATTTCTAACTAATATTTTTATTTAAAAAATCTACTTAATTTATTTACTATTATGAAGAATCGCATTTTTATGTATTTGTTTATATTTTCGGTTTTATTATTGTTATTCAATTATATAAATTCGAAAAAAATATTTGATGATAGTAATGTACGTGTTGCAAGTTCTAAAGAACAAGTAGAAAAATATAGAGATTCAATTTTAACTTTAAAAGACGAGATTCATGAGCTATCTCAGTTTAGTTTCGATTATAACGATCATTCTTACGACTATTTTTTAAAGCAAGGTTACGATGTAGAACAATTAATGACTACTGTTAAAGATGCTTTATATGCCCAAAACGAGTACAAAGGAGAGCAACATCCATTAGTGCCTTATGTCTCTACAACAGGCAGAAAAATTTTAATAAATTCTATTAGAGTTTTAAACCATAAATGGATTATTGCCGATTTTACCGATGGACAACTTTGGGGAGAAATGTTAGTAGTTTATTCACTTAACGACGATGGAGAACTTAATTTTAGAGTTTCAGAATCTTTATTAAATCCTCTTTAATTTACCGTAAAGTAAGAGGTGCTTTTTATAAATTCTCCATTAGCACTATAACCTTCTATAGTTATTTTATACGTGCCTTTATCGTCTGATGTATAGGTTGTAAAGTGATTTTTATCATTGTTAAGATTTGTCTCAGAAATCCATAATAGTTGTCTTCTATAATCTGGAATATGCTTGTTTTTTGTACTATTTGGATATTGAGGTTGGAAATATACTATTTCATCTTCTGGTAAATTTAATGTAGTATCTATAATAAAATCTCCAACTAATGAGGTTTTAAAATCCTTGGTAATAGTATTAACACTAATAATACCTTGATATAATTTGGAGCCATAAAGATACTCTCCAATCACTAAATCTATAGATTCTATTTTATATGGGTCGTAGTTTATTAGATCATTATTGTTTTGTACAATCATACCATCCACAATTACTAATGGGTCCATATTTTTATTGTCTTGACCTTTTTTCTTGTCGTAGAAATCGTAAACAATTATTTTGTAACTATCTCCTTCTTTTCTTAAACCAGCTTCTTTTAAAACTTCTATAAAAGTTTCTCTAACTGTTTTGAACCTTGTATACTCATCTAATACATAAGTTTTTTCTTTAGTTTTAAAAAAAGACTTTGAATTTACTAACGATAAAATGCTATCTTTTTTATTTTGGTAGTAGGCGTTTTCTATTTGATTTTTAATATTACGTTGCTCTAAAGTATACTTTAAGGTATTATCTAATTCTAGATTATTAAAAGATAAATCCTTGTAATTAGTTTCAAAATTGTTTAAAATATCAATTTTAAAATTTTCTTTAGTGTCTCCTATTACTTGAAAAGTAGCAATGTTACTATTTATTTTAGTATCTAAATTGAAGAAAAAATAACCAGAAGGATTTGTTTCTGCTATTTTGAATATAAATTGCTCTCCGGGTATAGAAAGTGCTATGTTTTTTTCGTTTAAATCTAATGCATTAACAACATTAGTAATTTTTCCTGTAATCAATTGCCCTCTCATTTCAGGAATGAATAATGTGTTAGATGTTTTATTAGTTATAAAACTATCATCTAAGACATTTTGCATACTTATGGAATCTACTTTATTCACAGAAAGACTGTAGTTACCATCCTTATAATTTTCATTTGTAATAATGTCTATTTTAACATGCTCTCTATTGTTATAAGATTGCTTAGATGTATTAATAATAATGTTTTTATTATTAGTGGTATTTGTTTGTAGTGTTTCAGTTTTTTCTAATTTTACAGTGGTAGTACTATTTTCTACAATTTGATTTTCGTTTGAAAAAGCATTAACAACATAAATATCTTTAGAGAAATAGCTTTTATCAGTATTGTTTTTAGACCAATTGGTGTATGCCAATAATTTATATTGCCCAGTTTTTAACTGGGTAGGAATAAATATGCGATTACTTGCAGCACCATTTTTTAGATTTAAAATATGCTTATGGATAGACTTGTTATTAGCATCAATTAATTCTACATAAGCAATTTTACTTATATTACTTAATTTCCCATTACTAAGCACAAACAGCTTATAATAAAGATGTTCACCTACTAAAACAAGATTGGTATTGGTGCTTAATTGTGTTTTTTCCATAGGAAATTTTGAGAGATCTAATGTCTTAAAGGTAGATTTCCCAACTTGAGCTTGTAATACTAATGTAAAAAGTAGTGTTACTATAAATAGTGTTTGTTTTTTCATAATTAATCGATCCAAAAATCTGGTTGTATGTTAGAAGAAAATGATGTACAATCCCCACAAAGTGGGCTAACTATTTCATAAACAGTTCCGCTTTCTGAAAAATATTTATAAGGGTCGTTTGATGTTAATGTTCTATAAAGATCTAGTCTTTGATTAGGAGCGCCTGGTCCACCTACCAAGTTATAATCTAGCTTTAAATGATTTCTATTAGCATTTATTATACCTCCATCATCAGTTCTATATTCGCAATCATAAAAATAGTTAGGTTTAGAAATACCTAAATCTTGGTAATTAAAATAGATTCTTTCCGAAGTTACAGAAGCAACTTCAAAAAAACCAATTATTTTTTCATTTGCATCATTTATGGAGTTTATATTTCCATTAACAAATCCAGGTTGATTTTCTGATAATACATTATCATTAATACCCAATTCCTTAATAATTTTAAAGTAATTATACGCTTCAAGACTTTGAACATATTGCTTTACTAAAATCGAATATCTTTCTCTTATTATGCTATTTTCTTTATTAATTGTTCTTACAGGAAATCTGTAAACAATGTTATCTCCAAGTAAGGTTGTAGAGGTTTGTATAATATCTGTAGATTCTTTTGTTGTAAAACATGTTTTTTCATTCTCTGTTTTTGGCTCTAATTCAATATCATATTCTTCTCCATTATTAATTACATTGGTAACAAAGCCATTTTGTAGTGAATAATAGGGGACTATTATTTTATATGTTTCTTCATATTCGTATCTAAAATATTGTGCACCGTTGGTTTGGTTTTCACTATCTACAAATACTTGAGCTTGTTCTTCGTTTGTATTATAGTCTACATAAAGGTTATCTATTTGAGAAATAGGAGTAAGCTCGTTTTCTAGAGACATATATTGTTTTCCATTACTAGTTGTAATAGATAAGGAATAAAAAGTATCTGGTAGTGCTTTAAACTCAATATCTGAGATGTAGATTCCATCGTTATTTTGAGTAAAAGTAAAGGTTCCACCTGTATTATCTAGTATTTTTACTGTTGCATTATTTTCTAAAATTTGTTCGTTGCCTTCTAGAAAATAAGTTCTAGAAAGGTTGATTTTTTGAAAACCAAATTCATTTGTTAAAGTGCCTTCTACAACTAAAACACTTTCAAAATTTTCTGTTTCAAGTTCAATTTCTTCTTTACAGTTATAAATAAATAATGTAAGTGCTAAAAATGCAATATATTTTAAGTTCTTTTTCATAATTAATATTAATCTATCCAAAAATCTGGTTGAATTGTTGATGAGAATGATGTACAATCGCTACATAATGGACTTACTATATTGTAAATAACTCCATTATTATCATAGTATTTATAAGGCTCGTTAGCTGTTAACTCTCTGTAAAGATCCTGTCTTTGATTTGGAATTTGTGGACCACCAATTAATGCATAATTAAGCTTTAAATTATTTCTATTAGCATTTATTATTTGTGCAGCATCAGTTCTATACTCACAATCATAAAAATAAGGAGGTTTAGATATGTTGACATCCATATGATTAAAAAAGAGTCTTTCTGAACTTACAGATGAGACTTCAAAATAGCCAATTACTTTTTCTTTATTATTATCTAGAGACTCTACATTACCGTTTACATAACCTGGTTGGTTTGCCGAAAGTATACTTTCGTTAATACCTAATTCATGTATGATTTTATAATAATTATATGCTTCAAGATTTTGAACATATTGTTTTACTAAAATAGAATATCGTTCTCTAAGTTTACTATCGTCTTTATCAATAGATCTTACTGGAAATCTATAGACTAAATCTTGACCTAGTGAATTTGTTGAAGTTTGAATAATACCTATTGATGATTTTGTAGAATAACAAGTACGCTGGTCTTCTAATTTTGGGGTAAGTTCTACATCAAAGGTTTCTCCATTATTAACAACATTAGAGACAGTAGCATTAAATAAAGAGTAATAAGGAACAACAATTTTATATGTTTCTTCGTATTCATATCTAAAATATTGCGCTCCACTAGATTGGTTTTCACTATCAACAAGAACCAACGTTTGTTCATCTGTAGAATTGTATTCTACATAGAGATTATCTATTTGAGAGATAGGAGTAAGCTCTGTTTCTAGAGACATATATTGTTTTCCATCAGTTGTTGTAATAGATAAAGAATAAAAGACATCGGCTAGTGCTTTAAACTCTATATTCGATATGTATATCCCTTCATTATTTTGAGCAAAATTAAATACACCTCCATTGCTATCTAATATCTTTACTGTCGCATTATTTTCTAAATTTTGTTCATTTTCTTCAAGAAAATATGTGCGAGATAATTTGATTTTTTGAAAACCAAATTCGTTTGTTAACGTACCTTCTACGACTAAAACGCTTTCAAAACTTTCTGTTTCAAGTTCTATTTCTTCTGTACAATTATAGAAGAGTAGAATAGATAAAAAGAAAGTGCCGTATTTTAGTGTAGCTTTCATTTTTTAAAATTTAAAATTATAAGTTATTGTTGGAACAGGTATTGAAAAAATAGATGTTTTATATGCCCTTATTTTTCCTTCGTTATTTGCAAAATATACAGAATATGGGTTATTTCTTCCTAAGACATTATAAACTGAAATATTCCAAAAACTATGCGCTAGTTTTTTTAATTTATGAGAGCCTTCAATATTAAAACCAATATCTAAACGATAATAATCTGGAATTCTAAATTGATTTCTATCACTGTATAAAACCTGTTCGCTTCCTGCAAAAGTATATTTACCAATAGGGTAGGTAATAGGTCTTCCTGTTTGGTATATAAAGTTTGTTGATACGCTATAACGTTTTGTAATTCTATAGTTTGCAACTAAGCTGAAATCATGAGGCTTATCGTAATTAGCAGGGAAATAATCTCCGTTATTAACTTGTTCTTGTGGAATATCGCTTTTAAGTTTTAAGAAAGCTCTAGAGTAGCTATAACCTATCCAGCCGTTAAGTGCTCCTTTTTTCTTTTTAATTAAAAATTCTACACCGTAAGCTTTTCCTTCTCCTTGTAATAATTCTTGTTCTAAAGATTCATTTAAAATTAATTCAGCTCCAATTTTATAATCTAAAATATCATGCATTTGCTTATAGTAACCTTCTAAACTAACTTCAATATCTGTATCATCAAAATTCTTATAGAATCCTAAAGAATACTGGTTTGCGCTTTGAGGTTTTGTATTTAAGTCTGATAATTTCCAAGTATCTGTTGGAGATATAGTAGTGTTGTTAGAAAGTAAATGTATGTATTGAAGCGTTTTATTATAACTAGCCTTTAACGATAATGAAGGTGATAATAAATAACGTAAAGAGGCTCTATATTCTAAACCTCCATAACTTTTAATTGTTTCATTGTCACTATAAGTATTAACAGCAGTAATCGTCGATTCTCCTTTAGGTCTATTGTCTTCATAAACATTTTGTGTTCCTGGGCCTAAGGAAGCAAATCTAGAATAACGTAGTCCTACATTAAATAGTAGTTTTTCGTTTACTTTATACAAATCTGAAATATAAATAGCAGATTCTAATCCTTTTTCTTTGTTTATACTTTTAGGTACAATAATAGAAATATTTCCAGTTGGATCTATATTTCCTGGTTCTACTTGATAAAGCTTTGTGCTAACTCCATAATCGAATTTATGAGTATCGCTGTGAAGATATTTAAGATTAAGTTTTAGTTGAGTTTCATTAATTTTAAAATCGAATTTAAAATTATTATTCGATTCTGCTTCATAATCTACTCCATATTTATACTGTGTATTTACAGCAATTACTTCACTTTTATGCTTGTCATTTTTAAAAGTGTGATTCCATTTTAAAGATGCAAGTGCATTACTATAGTTAAAAGTTGAATCTGAAGTAATACTAAATTTATCTTTACTATAATAACCGGTTGCTTGAAACGTGTTATTCTCGTTTATTTTATGATTGTATTTTATAAGTCCATCGTAAAATGAAGCTTCACTATTTTGAAGCGTCTCTTCGTCTAAAGATCTTAAAATCCAATTAGAATAAGTTGCACGACCTGCTGCCGTAATGGCAATTTTATCTTTTACAATAGGTGTTTGTATGCTTAAACTTCCAGTAATTGGACCAATGGCGCCTTCTCCAGAAAACTCCTTGTAATTTGGTTCTTTAGATTTTATATCGAATACCGAAGACAACCGTCCTCCGTACTCTGCAGGAATTGTAGCTTTATAAATTTCTAATGATCCTGTTGCAAATGGGTTTACGGCAGAAAAGAAACCTAAGAAATGTGAAGGATTATACATTACAGCATCGTCTAATAGAAATAAGTTTTGATCAGAACGACCACCACGAACATTAAACCCTGCAGAACCTTCACCAGCAGTTTTTATTCCTGGTAATGTAGTAGCAACTTTTAAAATGTCTCGTTCTCCTAATACAACTGGAATGGTTTTTAAACCTTCTATATCAATTTTTGTAACACCTACAACAGCTTCTTTTACATTATTATTTGCTGCAGATTCTAAAAACACTTCACCTAAAGTTTCGGCAGCTTCTGGCATAGCGAGTTTTATAAAACCATCACCATATACTAAAACTTCTTTTACTAAATTTTGATATCCTAAAAGACGAACATTTAATACATTTTTACCAATTGGTAATATTATTGAAAATTTTCCTTTGGCATCTGTAGTTGTATTTTTGCTAATTTTGTCTATTATAATTGCCGCACCTTGAATTGGAGCACGTGTGTTTTCATTTAGTAAAAGCCCAGAAAGAGTAAACTCTTGTGCTTTAGAATTGTTATTTTGTTTTCCAACAGTTGCTAAATTGTTGTTTTCATATTCATTATAAAAAACAGCTTCATTCTCGCTAACTGTTGTTTTTTGTTCTCCAAAAAAGCCTTCAGGTAATTCAGTATATACAAAGCTGTTATTTGTAAGTATTACTTTATTCTCAAAAACGGTGTAATTAATCGAGCTGTCTTTTAATAAATCTTCAAGTATTGTTGTTAGAGGAGTATTGGTATAACTTTTTGTTATTTTATTCTCATCAAGCCAACTGTCCATATAATAAAACGAATGGCTAGTTTTGTTTTCTAGTTGGGTTATAATTTCTTTTAAACTAGAGTTGGTAAAAGAAATAGTTATATTGTCTTGTGCGTAGGAAAAAAACACAAATAGAAGCATGAAAATTAATAGCTTTATTTTCTTCATAGGTCTTAATTTGTGCTGTTGTTTTTTAGTTTAAAATCCATCCATTCGGCAAGGAATAGATAGAAGCCTTCTTCGTCTTTTCTAAAGCGCTCTTTATTTTTTTTAATTATTTTTTTTAAATCTTCTTCATGATTTAAAAATAATTTTTTAAACGAATTTGTAGATTTAATTTCATTAAAAGCACCATTATAAGAGATGTAATAATCTGGCTTGTTAGAATAAAGATGATAAACTCTATTCTTTTTTATTTTTTTTGTTGCTGTTTTTTTACGTTTTGCATACATTGTTATTGTTGCCGACTCGTAAACTACTTCTAGGTAACCAGTAACTTGTTTGTTATTTTCTGTAATTAATTGAGAATTAATAAACGTTTGGTTATTTATTTTGAAACCTGAGACTTTATCTTTAACAAGCTCAATGTTAATGTAACTTCTGTGACCATTAGGTTCGAAAATTAAATTATCATCAAGAATATCATATTTTAAATTAACGTTATAGAATGAAGCATTATCATAAGTAACTTCTCCTTTTATTGGATATGCCGTTTTGTGAAAGTTATGATTGTCTTCTGTATATTTATATACACTAAAATAACGTTTACCATTATAGAGTTTAGTGTTTTCTATGCCTATGGTGTTATCAAATGTATGAAGCATTTCTGCTTCAGACTGTGTTTGTTGGGCGGAAATTAAAAAAGATATGGTAAACAACCATAAGCTTAAAAAGATAGTTTTCAATGGTTTTGATTTATTAGGTTACTAAAAAACAAAAAAAACTACTAATGTATAAACACCTACTTTTAGGATTAAAAAAAAGCAGGTGTTTTGTATATTCAACACTAGTAATTACGATTTTTTACAATTAATTGTAAATTATTCAACTAAATTACATAAAGTGTTGTAATTTCCTAATGATTTTTCATTAAAAGAATGTTTGTTTTGAGAAATATGTAATTTTAATCTTTGAATTAGTTGTTAAGCGGTTTAAATCAAACCAATTAACCACTCCTTTAATTCATAAAAGTTTTGAGGAGCTACGCCATGACCTACAGGAAATTCTGAATATTTGTGTTTAATATTTAAATTTGAAAGGAATTCGGGAGACTTTCTAGCCCAATCTACAGGGATAACTTGGTCTACAGATCCATGAGAACAATAGAAGTTTAAATGTTTGTAGTGGTCTTCTGGTTGCGTTTTAAATAAGTCTTCATTAATATAACCACTTAAAGCGATTACATTATTAATTTTTTCAGGGTAGGTGAGTGCTACAGCATAACTTAAAATAGTACCTTGACTAAAACCTAAAAGCGATACATTATCTTTATTAACAGGATATTCGGCTATTGCTTCGTCTATAAACTTAGCAATTAAATCTCTCGATTCTATTGCTTGTTCATTATCACTCCATTTGCCTTTATCGGCATCAAAATTAATAGCATACCAAGCATTACCATAAGGTTGCATTGGGTAAGGTGCTCTTGCCGAAATAATAAATAATTCTTCTGGTAGTTCGCTAGCAAAAGAAAACAAATCGTTTTCATCGCTACCATAACCATGAAATAAAATAAGAAGTGGCGCATTGTCTTTTAAAGACGATTCGCGTATTACGTGAGTTAGAGATAAATTCTTCATTAGTTACCTAAGTCTTTAAACCATTGTTGAAATTTCTCTCCAACAAAAGGAATTAATTTTGCTTCACCCTTTATGGCAAATATTATTGCGTATAACCAGCTTGAAAATGTAACTAACCATAAAACAGATCCAAACGTACTATTCACATATTTCTCTACAACGTTAGATAGAATAAGCATAAGTATTAAGCCTATCATTTGACGAAGGTGAAAGTTTACAAAAGGATTCTTTTTATCTAAATTCATAAAAACAGCAATAAAAGTACCTATAAATGTTAAGTAGCTAATTATGGCAAGTGTTTTTCCTTCTTCTATGGTTTCTTTGTTCATTTTTATAAAACGGTTTTATTGTTTGCTATTATACCATAAACTTCACCTTTTAAGTCTTTGTTTAAAAACAGACTGTTTTTAGAGGTAGAGTTTATGTTACTAGTTGTAAAGGTGTATTTAGTATCAGGATTAAAGAGCGTTAAATCTGCAGTAATACCTTCTGCTATTATTGAAGATTCAACATTAAATCTGCTTTTTCCTTTAGTTAATAATTGTACAGTTTTCTTTGTCGAAAATAATGTTTGTAAAGCTCCAAAAGCACTTTCAAGACCTATTGTGCCATAGTCTGCATAATCAAATTCTATCTTTTTACTTTCTATAGTTATAGGATTGTGATCACTAGTAACCATATCTATAGTACCGTCTTTTACGCCTTCAATTAAAGCATCGATATCGCTTTGAGTACGTAAAGGAGGTGAAACTTTGTAATGTGTATCGAAATCTTCTAATTCGCTATCTGTTAAACATAAATTATGTACGGCTACACTACAGGTTACGTCTAGTTTTTTCATTTTAGCATTTCTTATTAAATCTACAGATTCTGCTGTAGAGATTGTTGGAATATGTAATTTTCCTCCTGTATATTCTAATAAGTATAAATCTCTAGCCACTTGTAAAGCTTCGGCAAGACTAGGATTTCCTTTTAAACCTAAGCTTGTACTCGTTATGTTTTCGTTCATAACTCCATTACCAGAAATTCTATTTTCTTGTGGGAAAGAGCAAACTAGACCACCAAAATTACTAGCGTATTGTAAAGCTATTTTAAGTAAATTAGGATTGGTAATTGGTTTTTTATAATCTGAGAAAGCGACTGCTCCAGCTGTACTCATATCGTACAACTCAGCTAAGTCTACACTTTCGCTGTTTTTAGTTAAAGCACCAATAGGTAATAAGGTTACAGCATTGTTTTGAGCTTTCATATTAATAAAAGCAATTGATGCGTTTGTATCTATAATTGGATGCGTATTGGCTTCCATAGCAACGGTTGTAAAACCAGATTTTGCTGCTGTTTTTAATCCGTTTTCTATAGTTTCTCTATCCTCGAAACCTGGTTCTCCAAAACACACGCTACTATCGAACCAACCTTGAGAAACATGCAGATTGTCAAGATTAATTTCTTTATAGTTATTTGTGTTTTCAATCGTTTCGGCGATTTTATAAATTTTACCTTTCTCGATTAAAATGTCTTGAGTGGTGTTATGAAAATCACTCTTAGAATCAATTATTGTTGCAGATTTTATAAGTACGTTCATTTAAAATATTTTAAGATGAGCATTTCGAAAACTAAAAGCATTAATGCTAAAATAACAAACCATTTCCATAGCTCGTTCGTTTTATTATCGCTCTTTATAGTATTAAAAACTTCTGAAATAGAATTACTAACCGTTACATTATCTAGATTTGAGAAGTTTTGATAGATTAAATCACTCTCGTTTCTATTGTAATTATAGCTCACATTTTCTATAATTTCAGTTTTGTTTTTTATGTTGTAAATCCCAGCTTTTTCTGGAGTATCTGTTGTTGTAATAGCTACCTTATTATTAAAGTATTGTTGTTGCGGTATTACGTTTGCATTATCATTAACCAAAGTTAAAACGGCATCTTGTTGTAAATCTGTAACCACATCGTAAGTGTTTTCTTTACCAATAGTGTAGTATAGATTAGACAATTTTAAACTGCGTTTAGAGATGTTGTAAAACGTTGGTACAATTAAATTAATATCTTGAAAACTAGAGTTCTTTCTGTTTAAAGCCGAAGTAAATACAAACGCATTGTTGTTTTCTAATAGAAAAGGCTTTCCATCTTCAAACGTTAGTATTGCAGATGCATTTGCTATATTTTGAGGATAGTAAGAATTAATTTTAGGATATTGAAAATTAGATATTTGCTTCTCAAACACGCCATCACTATATAAAGGATGCGAATAATTTATGTTTGTTAATCGTTTTTCTGTTTTAGAAAGTTTAGAAAAAGGAGCAAGGTTATAACTTAATAATAGGTTGTTGTATTCCTGAATATTTATGTCTTCGGAAGGAATAACTACCAAAACGCCACCATTACTTGTAAATGCTTTTAAAGCTGTTGTTAAAGAACTTGGTATTTGTTTTAACTCGTTTAGAACAATAAGATTTTGATTGGTAATATCGCTATAGTTTAACTGATTAAAAGCAGTTGCTTTATAGTTGAATTCGTCTGGAGTATAAATACTTTTTAAGAAATTGTCTTTAGTTTCATTAATTGCTAAAACATTAATTTTTGAGTTGTTATTAATGTTGAAAAACAATGTGTTGTCAAACTGAAGGTTAATATCTTCTATAGTTACTTTTCCATCAATACGTTCGTTTGTTGGTAAGGTAAAAACAGTAGTTGCTTTATCTGTTATTTTAACCGAAGATTTAGTGAGTAAACTTCCATTGTTAAATAAAGAAACTGGAAGGTTTTCTATTGTGTTTCCGTTGTTTTTAAGGCTAACCGTTAATTCTATATTACTAGATGTTCTTTTAGAAATGTAAACACTATCTATAGTGACATTGCTATTATTAACAGGTTTTAATTGTACTAAATTAAGATTAGTATTCTCGTCTCCTTTTGCATTAAAATTGCTGTTTTTTTGCTGAAAATCGCTAATAAAAACTAAGTTTTTAATGGTATTATCGTTTTTCGAGAAGTACTTCTTACTTTTTAGCAAAGCGGCATCGTAAGGTAATTGGTTTGTAGCATAATTAAGTTGCAACAAATCGTTAGTAATAGCTTTTACAGTTGTGTTTCTAAAACTGTTATCGTTTGTAATAAACGAGATGTTTTCATCTTCTGGAACACTACTAATAATATCGCTTACAGCACGTTTTAGTAATTCGCCCTTATCTCCTTTTACTTGCATGCTAAAAGAGTTATCAAGATAAATTACAGTCTCAGATTTAGTATTAAAGGTCTTGTTTTTTGAGGTGTAAGGTTGCGCAAAGGCAATTACTATTGCAGCCAAAATGCACATTCTTGTAAATAAAGTTAACCACTTTTTTATTTGAGCACTTTTACGTGTTTGTAAAGACACTTTCTTTAAAAAGGCAACGTTAGTAAACGCTTCTGTTTTAAATTTACGTAACTGAAATAAGTGAACAATAATTGGGATTAGCAGTAGTAATAAGGCGTAAAGAAGTTCTGGATGTTTAAACTGCATTGCTAATTTTGATTAAGCAAATATAAAACTAATACTGAAATATGAGACCCTTTAGCAAAAGAAAAAATAATCACGCATCGATTCTTTTTTCAATTTAGAAAAATACGTTCTAATAATGGTCTGTTCTTCTTTATTGGCAACGCTTACAATACTTTGAAAATGGGCTAATGTTTCTAAATGTTGAAACGGTTTCATTTCTACATCGTAAATATGTTTTCCTATTTTTTTAGGGTTATCGCAAATCCATTGAAACGGAATATTTAAGGCAATTAATTTTTTAGCAATTGTTTTGCCTTTATTTCCTGCTCCCCAAATGACTAATGGTTTAGATTTATCGAAATCTAATTTTAGAAAATAATGTAGTTTAATGTCTATAAAACTGTTTTCGGCATAATTAGCATCTGTTCTAGAGGCACGTGTACCATAATCTCTCCATAAATGAAGCACTTTATTACACGGTATTACTTTGTAATTAGCTTCGTAAAACCGAAAGGTTAAATCGTAATCTTCTGGGTAGCGTGTAGGATTAAAAGCATCGATACTTAAAAAATCTTCTCTAGCAATCATCCAACATGGAGAAGGGATTACACATTCTTTATAAATTTCAGAATAATTAGTGCCTTCTGTAGTTAAACTGTTTAGCCATTGTTCGTATTTTCTATAGCCATCGCTTATGCCTTCCGCAGAAAAATAACTTACCAAGCCAGTTGCTATATGGTTTTTTCCGTGTAGTTGTAAATTATTAAAGAGTGTTCCAAGTTTAATATCTGGCATAATATCATCACTATCCATTCTAGTAATGTAATCGCCTTTAGATTTTGAAAAAGCCAATTTTAAGGCGTTAATAATACCGGAGCCTTCATTTTTATATAACTTAATTCTATTATCTTTTTTAGCATAATCGTTAACCAAATTATAACTACTATCTGTAGAGTTATCGTCTATAATTAGTAACTCCCAATTAGTATATGTTTGGTTTATTACGGAATTTAAACACTCGCTAAGAAATTCTTGAGTGTTTTTAAAAGGAATTAATACGCTAATTAGTGGCTGCTGCATAGTTGCAATATAATATTCTGAAGCTTTGAATTTAACAGATATTAACAAAATTTTATAATTTGTAAATGTAACAGATTGTACTTTTGGTCGTCATACATTTTTACACCATTAACAAAAAACCAATAATAATGAAAAAACACCTATTAAGTGTTGCATTTGCTGGAGTTCTTCTAGTAGGCTGTAACTCTACAAAAACTGCTAGCGGAAAAGCTACAAACGATTTAGCTTCTTTAAATCCTATTGAAGCAACTTTAGATTTAACTAAAGTAACAAACGATAAAGCACCAGTTGTAATTAATCCTGGACGTTTTGCAGTAGAATCTGTAACGTATAGATTACCAAGAGTAGTACAAGGAACGTATTCTGTTAGTGATTTTGGAAAATATGTAGACGATTTTAAAGCTATTGATTATAAAGGAAACGAATTACCAGTTGTAAAAACAGATACCAATACTTGGACTATTGCAAATGCTGCTAATTTAGACATGGTAACTTACAATGTTAACGATACTTTCGATATGGAAACTCAAGGTGGTGGCATTGGTTTAGAAGTGCCATTTTCTCCAGCAGGAACAAATATTGAGACAACAAACTACGTATTAAACTTACATGGTTTTATTGGATATTTTGATTCTTTAAAAACAGCACAATATAAATTAGATGTTACTGCACCTAAAACAATGTTAAAAACATCTGCTTTACAGGAAACAGGAACAAAAATGAATGACGATGGAGTGTCTATGACTTCTAGTTATTTTGCACCGAGATATTTTGATATTACAGATAACCCAATGTTTTACGGAGCATTAGATGTTGAAGAATTTCAAGTTGGAGATATTAAAATTGTATTAAGTGTATATTCTCCAAACAAAGTGCATACTGCTGAAAAAATTAAAGCAGTGATGGAAAAAATGATGTTAGCTCAAAAAGCATATTTAGGAGATATTAATACAACGCCTCGTTACGATATCTATTTATATCTTTCTGAAGGAAAAGAAGAATCTCCAAAAGGATTTGGAGCATTAGAGCACCATACTTCTACAGTAGTAGTTTTACCAGAAGCTATGCCTTTTGAAGCATTATCTGAAAGTATGATTGATGTTGTTTCTCACGAGTTTTTTCATATTGTAACACCTTTAAGTGTGCATTCTGAAGATGTTCATTATTTCGATTATAACCAACCAACATTCTCTAAGCATTTATGGATGTACGAAGGTGTAACAGAATATTTTGCTACATTATTTCAAGTAGATCAAGGTTTAGTTACTGAAGATGAATTTTTTACTAAAGTAATGGGTAAAATTAAGTCTGCTGCTAACATGAATGATGCTATGAGTTTTACTGAAATGAGTGAAAATATTTTAGACCAACCTTACGCGCCACAATACGGAAACGTATATTCTAAAGGCGCTTTAATAGGTATGTGTATTGATATTTTATTACGTGAAGAAAGTAACGGAAATAGAGGTATTTTATCTTTAATGAAAGAATTATCTCTTAAATACGGAAAAAACAAACCTTTTGTAGATGATAATTTAATTGCTGAAATTACAGAAATGACGTATCCTTCTGTTGGTGAGTTTTTAAATACACACGTAGTTGGTGGAACGCCAATTAACTATAATGACTTTTTTGCTAAAGCAGGTTTAACATTAGCAGAAGCTAAAGTAAAGACAAACTATATCCAGAATGATGGTACTTTAATTTTTGCACCAGATATGGCAACAATGTCTTTACCTTTCTCTGAAGCAGTAAAGAACAATAGTTTCTGGGCAGAAAATGGTGTTTTACCAGGAGATGTTATTAAAACTATCGATGGTAAAGAGTTAACAATGGCTAACGCTCAACAAATGTTAACTGAGGTTTTTATGTGGAAACCAGGAAGAGATATCGATGTTAGAATTGACAGAAAAGGAGAAGAGGTTATTGTAAAAACTACATTAACACAATCTTACACTACTGGTTCTAGTTTAGCAGTAGATCCTAATGCAACAGCTAAGCAAAACACTTTACGTGAAGCTTGGTTAAAAGGATAATATATCCCTTTTAAAGCAAAGACTTTTATATAAAAAAGCCTGTTGAATATTTATATTCAACAGGCTTTTTTGTTTTCTATATGTTTTATTTAATGCTAATGTGATTTAGCTACGGTAAAACTAAAGCTAGTTTTTTCTCCTAATTTAGAATTGACAGCTATTGTTCCTCCTAAAGATTTTACTAAGTTTTGAACGGTGGATAAACCTATGCCATGACCTTTATTTCCATTACGGTCCAAGTTGCCTACAGTAGAAAATAAATCGAAAATAGACTCTAGTTTGTCTTCAGGAATACCAATACCATTATCTGTTATCTCGAAATTATAAAAATCATCTGTTACAAAACAAGAGATATCAATTACTGTATTTTCTTTGTCACTATATTTTAAACTGTTGCCAATAAGATTAAGTAAAATTTGCTCTAAAGCAACATGATTACATTCTATTTCAACATCTTGTTCTGGAAAGTTAATATGACAATTAGTGTTTATTTGAAGTAAATCTACCAAATCTTCTAAGAGATGATTTATATAAAAAGATTCAAAATCACCTTCTACTTTGTCACTTTCGTAATGTTCTAATAAGTTAGAAATATATTCACTTAGAGTAAACGATGCTCTTTTTAAATAGCCTAAATACTCTAATCCTTTTTCATCAAGTTGTCCTTCGTATTTCTTTTTTAAAATATCAGACGTTACTATCATATTAGCTAAAGGCATTTTCATATCGTGAGATACATGACCTGCGAAATTTTTTAATTTTTCGTTTTGTTGTACTAATTCTTTTCGAACTTCTCTAAGTTCTAAATTGTTTTTTCTTAGTTCGAAAAGCTGCACCACTTGTTTTGCTAGCACAATTAGCATTTCTTTTTGTTTCTTATTTAAAACTCGTGGTTTTGTATCAAAAATGCAAAGAGTTCCTAAAGCAAAGCCATCTGCATTTATTAAAGGTGCTCCTGCATAAAATATTGCGTTATGTTCTTTAACTAGTGGGTTGTCTTTAAACCTTTCATCTTCTCTAGCGTCTTCAACAATAAACAAATCGTCTTCGCATAAAACTGCATGTCCGCAAAAAGAAGTAGATCTTGGCGACTCGTTAAAAGGAACACCATGATGCGATTTTAAAAAATTTC
The DNA here is from genome assembly GCF_947500605.1 of uncultured Lacinutrix sp. Lineage (GTDB taxonomy): Bacteria > Bacteroidota > Bacteroidia > Flavobacteriales > Flavobacteriaceae > Lacinutrix. Next base: position 62,246 of record NZ_CANMSJ010000007.1, read on the forward strand.
TATCAATATCTATAAGTGTTACTAATGCAATAGGAACGTCTATAACATTAGAGATTAAACCTGTAATATTATCGAAATCTTCTTCGGGTAAAGTGTCTAAAAGTAGGTAGGAATTTACGGCTTTAAGCCGAGCAGATTCGTTTTTAGGGATTTTAGGAGCTATCAAATTGAGACTAGAGTTAAGTTGTTTAAAATTAATGGATTAAACTAGTGTGTAATATGTTTATCCTTTTGGTCAAAGTTAAGCAAAATAAAAATTGAAGATTTGATTTTTAAATGATTTGATAGAGAAGGAGTGAAAAGAAATTAATTTAAAGAAATAAATAGTGTTTCTTTTTTTATCTAAAAACCTTCAAAAACGCCTAAGCCAAATAGAGCAAAATCATATTTTACAGGATCGGTTTTGTCTAGTTTTTGTAATGCTGCATCTAATTCGGCTAAAGCCTTACCGTCATTTTGCTTTCGTTTTAAAAGTCCAAGCTTTCTTGCAACATTTCCTGAATGTACATCTAACGGGCAAGATAATTGTGAAGGTGATAAGGATTTCCAAATACCAAAATCAACACCAGTATTATCGTCTCTCACCATCCAACGTAAAAACATGTTTATACGTTTTGCTGCTGAGTTTTTAAGAGGATCGCTTACATGTTTTTGGGTGCGTTGTAAGTGTTCAATTTCGAAAAAGGATTGTTTAAAATAATGTATTGCTTTTTGCAACGAATCCTTTTCGGCATGTTTAGCAAAAACTGCTTCTAAACCGTTGTGCTTAGTGTAAATATGATTTAAGCTTTTTATAAAGGTTATAAAATCTAGTCCATTAAAGGTTCTATGTACAAAAGGTTCTAGTTTTTCTAAATCTTCTTCTTGATGATTCATTATAAAATCGTAAGGAGAATGATTAAGTAAATCCATCATTTTATTAGCATTGTTAATAATGCTTTTTCTGTTTCCCCAAGCGATAGTTGCGCTTAAAAAGCCTGCTATTTCAATGTCTTCTTTTTTACTAAATAAATGTGGAATTTGTATTGGGTCGCTAGTAATAAAATCGGGTCTGTTATATTGTTCTACTTTTGCGTCTAGAAATTCTTTAAGCTCTTTTTTAGTCATCTCTTTATGCCGTTTTGTAATAGTACAGGTTTGTTATTTTGATTACGAGTTACAATTTTACGCCAAATTTAAAACCTAAAGAAAAATTGAATTCTTTATTTTTATTAATAGTCTTTAAATCTTCGTCACGAAAAAAATCATAATGGTTGTTATCATCATCTCTTAAGTTGTGTATTTCATTATCAAACTCTAAAGCTAAGTTTTCTACTTTTCTTAATCTGATACCAAAACCGGAATAGAAATCGAAATAAAACAATTTTCCGACCGGTACATTAATTCCATATTTTAAGTTAATTAAAGTAATGGTCTTTTTTCTGGCAAAATCGTCTGTAATTAATACTATTTCTTGATTTGAGTCAAGTTGCTTTTCAAAATAATCTACGCTATCATTATAATTGTTTTTAATAACCCGAAGTTCTAAACCTAAGTATTCGTTTAAAGTTGAAGCTCCTGTTAAATTAATTTTGTTATACAGTTTTGGTTCAATTCTAAAAGAATAACCTTTATCCTTTATAATGGTAATATTCGATTGATCTCTTAAACGTTCAGAATATTTTGTTCCAAATTCTGCACTTATACTAATGTTGTTTGAAACAAAGTATTCTGTACCTAAAGTAAGCATAGGAGTGGAGAAAACATCTATTGCATTAAGTGGAGAAGTATATATAAAAGTGGTCCCTTTTTTTATTTCATTTATCTTTTTGTGAGATAGGTTGAAGTTGTTATTTATACTGTCCCATGAAAAATGAAGGTTTTTTTTGTAGGTAAAACGTTTCTGGTTAGTTAAATCTACCAGCATACCTAAGCCGTAATTAAATGGGATGTTTGCAAAAAAAGCAATGCTGTTTTTTGCTTTTATATCGAATTCATTTTTATAACCATCTTTTAAGACTATCAAGCTTAAAGAGTCTCTAGATCGTAAAGGTTTTATTTTAATTGGTTGTTTGCCAATAGCGATAGTATCTGTATTATAAACAATATTACTTTCTGTGTCTGAAGAAATAGAAATTTTAGTTGTTTTTCTATTTGTTAATGTAGCGCAAGAGTTTAATAGTAAAACTATGGATAGAAAATAAAGTAATTGCCTCATGTTTGTTTATTTATAGATGCGTAATCTAGTAAAAGGTTGCGTCTTTTCTTTACATAAAAATGCCTCCAAATAGTGTGAAACTTTTTGGAGGCATTTAATAAATTGCTTATTATAATAATATGTTTAATTATTATTTAATAAATAATGCTTTGCTTATTAATTCTGCAGGAATTGCAAATCCTAATCCTTCGATACCAACACCAGATAATTTAGCATTAATAACTCCAATTAAAATTCCTTCTCTACTAATCATTGGTCCACCACTGTTTCCTCCGTTAACACCAGCATCTGTTTGAATTAATTTAACACCATCATTTTCTCTGTCTCCAGAAATAATACCTTTGTTTAAAGTTTGACCCAATTCTACAGTAGTTGGAGTTCCAATAATAAAGATGTCGTCACCAGTTTTGTAGTTTTTAGTTGCTGGTAAAGTAAAATGGCTGTTAAAAGTAGCATCTACTTTTAATAACGCTAAGTCTAAGTTTTCACTCTGTCTTACTAATGTAGCTTTATATTCTTTATTATCTTTTGTTACAACAGTAATGTCTTCTTTAGAATTAGCTACTACATGAAAGTTAGTTAAAATGTAACCATCTGTACTTACTTTAAACCCACTACCATGTCCTTCAGCAACCTTAATAGTAACCGTTCCATTTAATGCAGAATCTACATCGTTAATACTTGTTCCTTTAGATAGTGTAATGTATGGCAGCGTTTTTTGTACAGCAATATTATCTTTACTTAAATGCTCTTTAACTTTTTTGTTATCAATAAAGTTTAAAAAAGATGATGCTATAGCATCTTCAACAGCTAAAAGAGCAGTTGCTTCTTTATTATAATCTATAGAAAACTGTCCAGATTTAGCTTTGTAACTTTTAGTATAGATTGTTTGTCCGTAAACATCTTGAAAATCCCAAGCAACATTAACTTCGGCTTGTAAAAAACTCATTGAACGTTTAGCAGCAGATTGGTATACATACTGTATATCTAATTTGCTAATTTTTGCACTTAAGTATGCAGAGTTTGTTTTGTTTTTAAAAATAGTATTAGTAGAATCTGTGTACTTATACTTTAACAAAAGATTGTTTAAAGACGATGTGAAAATAGAATTATCAAATTCAATTTTATCAACATTAGAATCAACATCTTTAAACTTATTTTTTTTATTCTTTTTTAAAGAACGGTGCTTGATTTTTCTAATTTTTAAAGCTTTCTCATCAAGATCGAATTCTGTATTTTTTACAAAAAGGTATTTTTGATCTTCTGTTTTAACGGCAATAGGAATTAATTTTTCTTTAACTGAAACGTCCTTCTTATAGTTAAAACTTTTAGGTCCGTAGTCCATAAATGGAGGATAGAATAAAACACCAAAAGGAACCCATGATAAAATGTGTAAAGCCGATTTTTGATTTTGGTAATGTATAACGTATTGGTCTTTGAAGCCTTCAGTTTCAATTTTAAGTTGTTTAACCTGGCGATCTCTTGGTAATTTAGATTTTACACTTCTACCAGAGCCTTGTTTTACATCATCTACATAAACTACAGATTTTGCATTTTTGGTTCTTACATTAACATTTTTTTGAACTTTACCATTAAGTATTGATGCACAACTGTTCATCATAATTGTAATAGAAAGTAATAGTAGAATTTTTTTCATTGGTTAGTTAGGGTTTGTTTGGTTAGGTAACAATATTAATAAAAATATAACCAAAAAGCCGATATTTAAGCATAAGTTAAATCTCTGTTAAAAAGAAAAACCATTGCAAATTATGCAATGGTTTGTTTATTAAGTGTTTGTGATGTTTTTTATGCAGACTTGATTAGTTATCAATATTTTGTCTTTAGAATAAATTGGGTATAAATATTAATTAAAAGGTACCAATTAATCCAATTTGGTTACCCGAAAAAGACATGTTCCAAGAAACTGTTTTTTCTTTTTTATAACTGTAAGCATTCGTTTTAAATAGGAATTTGTCAATAGTATCTACAACAGCAATACTTAATACAGCTCCAATTCCAACATCTGTTAACCAATGTGCACCAGCAAATAATCTTGAGACAGGTACAACAGCACCTATAGAGTAAACAGCAACCTTAGACCATGTATTGTTAAACTGTTTTGCTATGGCATGAGACATTGTCATAGAAAGTACGGTATGTCCGGATGGAAACGAATGAAACTCTGGTTTGTTAGACCAAAACCTAAACTCATTACTTTTATTACCATTTAGTGGTCGTGCTCTACCAAAAGCTGTTTTGCTTACACTTTGTATTACTCCTGTAGTAAAAGACGATGCAATAATTAAAACACTCAGTTTTCTTAATTTCTCATTTTTTGTAAACAAACCATAACCATAAAGACCAGCATTAGTCATAAAATAAACCTGCGGACTTCCAAATCGCGTACCAAATTCTTGAAAAAATTGTGGTGGTTTTTGTCGCACAAAAAAAGCACTAGTTTCATCGTCTACAGTAGAAAGCGCTGCGGCTCCAAGAATTACAGTTCCTAAGGTTGTGAAGTCTTTTTTCTTCCAATGAAGCGGTCTTGTAAACGAATGCTTAACTCCTAATAAAGCTTGTTTAGTATCATGTATAAACAAGCTCCCAGTAGAAGAAGTGTCTTTTTGCTTATCATTTACAATACTTTGAGCACTTACTTTAAAAGTAAATAGTATTATAAAAATAAGCGCGATATTTCTAATAGATAATAACATACTTTATCTTAATTCGGCACCTAATTTGCTCTCAAAGTTCTTTTGAAGCTTATTCATTATTTTGTCTACTACTTTATCTGTAAGTGTTTTATGTTCGTCTTGAAACATAAAACTTACAGCATAACTTTTTTTGCCATTAGGTAAGTTTTTACCTTGGTAAACATCAAAAAGGTTTACGTTTTTAAGCAGTTGTTTTTCAGTTTGTTTTGCAATAGTATGTATCTCTTCAAACGTTACTTTATTGTCTAATAATAGAGCGAAATCACGTCTAACTTCAGGATATTTAGCTATTGCTGTAAATTTAATTTTATTACGTTTTGCTATTTCAATTATATTGTCCCAGTTAAAATCTGCAAACAATACTTCTTGACTAATATCAAAATGCTTGTTAATCTTGTTTTTTACAATTCCAAAATCTACTAAAACTGTTTTACCTTGACTATACTGTATACCTTCTGTAAAAGCATCGTTTTTTGTAGGCATTGCTCTATAACGAGAGATCCCTAAACGTTCTAAAGCTGTTTCAATAGTTCCTTTTAAGTAAAAGAAATCTCCTTTTTGTTGCTGAGATGCCCAACTTTCTTGAGATTTATTTCCTGTTACAAATAAAGTTAAATGCTTGTATTCTTCACGTGTACCGTTGTAATCGTGGTATGTTTTTCCAAATTCGAAAAACTTTAAATCACTTCGTCTACGGTTAATATTATAAGACACTGCTTCTAATCCAGAAAATAATAACGACTGTCTCATTACAGATAAATCGTTACTTAATGGGTTTAGCATTGTTATATTATGTTCTTCTTTTAACTGATCGCTAAGTGTAATATAAGTAGGAGTGGTTAACGAATTGGCCATAATCTCAAAGAAACCTTGAGAAGCTAATTGGTTACCAACAACGTTTTGTAATTTATGGTCTTCAAATTTTGAAGAATTAGAGATAGAAGCGTTAAGTTTTGTTGTGGTTTTAATATTATTGTAACCATACACACGTAGAATTTCTTCTATAACATCGGCTTCACGTTGTACATCGTTTCTATAAGCAGGGATAGTTAAACCTAATCCAGTTTCTGTGACATTATTAACTTTAATTTCTAAAGATGATAAAATACTTTTTATAGTTTCCTTATCAATTTCTTGACCAATAAGTTTTGTTACTTTATCGAAAGTTATATGTACTTGAAAGTCTTCAATTTTATTAGAATACGAATCTGAAACATCACTAGTAATTTCACCACCTGCTAACTCTTGAATTAATAATGCAGCACGTTTTAAAGCGTATTCTGTAATGTTTGGATCGATACCACGCTCAAATCTAAAAGAAGCATCAGTATTTAAAGCATGACGTTTAGCTGTTTTTCTAACGATTACAGGATTAAAGTAAGCACTTTCTAAGAAAATTTTAGTAGTATCGGTAGATACTCCAGAGTCTAAACCACCAAAAACACCAGCAATACATAATGGTTTTTTAGTATCACAAATCATTAAATCATCTTCATGTAATTCGCGCTCTACACCATCTAAGGTTGTAAACTTTGTACCTTTAGCAACGGTTTTAACTTCAATTTTATTATCAGAAATCTTATCTGCATCAAAAGCATGAAGCGGTTGCCCTAATTCATGTAAAACATAATTTGTAGCATCTACAATATTATTTATTGGCGATAAACCAATAGCTTTTAAGCGGTGTTGTATCCAAGCCGGAGATTCCGCAACTTTTACTCCAGATATTGTAACACCACAATAACGCGGTGCTAATTCTTTATTTTGTACATCGACATCTATTTTTAAAGAACGACTATCTACGTGAAAAGAACTCACAGAAGGCGTTATTAATTCTAGATTTATATCTTTATGTTGTAAACCAGCTTTTAAATCACGAGCAGTACCAAAGTGGCTCATTGCATCTGCTCTGTTAGGTGTTAAACCTATTTCAAAAACCTGATCGTTTTCAATATCAAATAAATCGGCACAAGCAGTACCAACAATAGTATCTGGATCTAAAACCATAATACCATCGTGAGATTTTCCAAGGCCAAGTTCGTCTTCAGCGCAAATCATTCCAAAGCTTTCTTCTCCACGAATCTTACCTTTTTTAATGGTCCATGCTTCACCTTCCTCAGTATATAAAGTAGTACCAATTGTAGCAACAGGTACTTTTTGTCCAGCAGCAACATTAGGTGCTCCACAAACAATTTGTACGGGAGCATCGGTACCAATATTTACAGTAGTAACCTTAAGTTTGTCTGCATTACTGTGTTGTTCGCAGGTTAAAACTTCTCCAACTACAATACCTTCCAATCCACCTTTTATGCTTTGGTAAGTGTCTAAACCTTCTACTTCAAGGCCTAAATCTGTAAGTAATTCGCTAGTTTGTTCTGGTGTCCAATCTGTCTTTATAAATTGTTTTATCCAGTTGTAAGAAATCTTCATGTGGTGTGCTTTAAGAGCGCAAATATAACAATAGTTCCGGCTTTTTAAAACCAAAGAATCGCTTTTTATTGTAATAAATTTGTTCTTGAAAAAGTGTTAAATGTTATAATTGAAAAGTCTAATTTTCTTTTATCGTCGTATCTACTGTTATATATAAATTATTAATCAACTTAAAATTATTTCAAAAATGAAAAATTTCAAAAAAGTATTATTTTTAGCAGTAGCATTAGTTTTTGCAAGTACACAACTTGTTACGGCACAAGAGAAAGTAGAAGCAGAGGTTAAAGTAGAGAAGAAAGTTGAAGTTGAAAATGAAGAGGTTGAGGTTAAAACAATTCTAAGAAAAGATGCAGAAGCTGTAAAATCACCTGAATTAAAAGATGAAAAGACAGAGCTAAAGCGTATGGAAGGTGAAGGGACTAAGGAAGATGATCTTGATATTGAGGATAATGACGATGAAGATGATAAAGCCTAAATTATAATTTAAAATGAGGTTTCCCTCAAGCCTTATTTTATGAAAATGGCACTGCGAAAGCGGTGTCTTTTTTTTGCGTTTTTATTTGTTAGGTTTTTGTTGTTATTTCGAATAATATTTAAAACACTCCAAAATGCATAAAATACTAGCACTTTTAGCCATTACATTAATTTTTTCTTGTCAGGAACAATCTACACAAGAGTTTCTAAGTTATGGAGATTATAGAGCAGAGCTTCAAATAAACGATACAGAAGTATTGCCATTTACCTTTAAAGTAAAAGACGCAAATAACCTTACTGTTTTTAATGCCGAAGAGCAAATTGAGGTTAATGAAATAGAATACCGCAACGATTCTGTGTTTATAAAAATGCCTGTTTTCGAGGCTTTATTATCTGCTAAAGTTAAAAATGAAACATTAACAGGAAACTTTATAATAGAAGGGAAAGATAGAGTAGTGCCTTTTAAAGCTAAAAAAAATAACACCCGTTTTAATGTAGAGGCTAAAGCCGAAGCAAATATTACCGGAAATTGGGAAACTATATTTAGTCCAGAAACTGAAGCAGATAAATACATTGCAAAAGGTGTTTTTAAACAAAACGGAAACCAAGTAACAGGAACGTTTTTAACAGAAACTGGCGATTATCGTTTTCTTGAAGGAGTAATTAATGGAGCAGATTTAAAACTTTCTACGTTTGATGGCGCACATGCCTTTTTATTTACAGGAAAAGTAACCGACTCGACAATTAATGGTACTTTTTACTCCGGAAGCCATTGGAAAGAGCCTTTTACAGCAAAAAGAAACGAAAGTTATCAATTGCCAAGTGCAGATGCATTAACTTTTTTAAACGAAGGTTACGATAGTTTAGCTTTTACTTTTCCAGATGCTAATGGAAACATGATTTCTTTAGCTGATCAACGTTTTAAAAACAAAGTAGTCTTAGTACAAATTATGGGAACTTGGTGTCCTAATTGTTTAGATGAGAGTAAATACTACGCAGAATTCTACAAAGAAAATAAAGATAAAGGTTTAGAGGTTGTAGCCTTAGCTTTTGAATATGCTAAAACTGACGAAAAAGCCTTTGCAAGCATTAAACGCTTACAAGATAGAGTAGGTATTACGTATCCTATTTTATTAGCGCAAACGGGTACAACAAGCAAGCAAAAAGCACAAGAAAAATTACCAATGCTAAATCATGTATTAAGTTACCCAACTACAGTATTTGTAGATAAAAAGGGTAAAGTACGTAAAATACATACTGGTTTTAATGGTCCTGCAACGGGCGAGAAGTTTACAGAGTTTAAAACAGAATTTAAAGCATTTGTTGGTGAATTGTTAGCTGAATAGTTAGCGTTTTACTAAAAATTCTTGTTTTGTAATGTAGCCATCGTTATTCTTATCACGATTATCAAAGTTTTCTTTAAGTTTACCTTTGGCTTCGCTTTTTTCAATGGTTCCATTATTGTTGGTATCCATTCTTTCTAGGAGTTTATCGAAATCAGGTTGTTTATTACCTTTTTTATTAACGTTTATATTATTTACTTCTGTTGTTTTAGTATTTGTTATTCCTGTTGATGATAGTACCATTAGATCTTCAGCAAAAAGAATTACACCATTATAATTCTTGTTAATCTCTTTTGTGGTGGCTTCTTCGTCAATATCTGTAACACTAAAATGAGTTAGTACTAAGTTCTTAGTATTGGCTTCTTTAGCCATTAGCGAGCTTTCTGCTAAGTTTACATGCGCTCTTGTTTTGTTGTTTTTGGCCTTACCTGTATTAGTGTTTTTAGGTTTGCTGCCTTTTGCAATAGTACCACCAGAATCTATAATAAGATAATCTGCATTTAATGCCAATACCGAAAGGTTTTTAGAGTAGGTTAAATCACCCGAAACAACTATAGATGTTCCTCCAGCATCAAAACGATAAGCGATAGTATTAATAGTATGTTTTACTTTGGCTGTTGTAATTGTTATGTCTCCAATAGAAAAGGTTTCGCCGCCAGTAAATTCTTTGGTAATGAAATTAGATTTCACATCACTAACTGTTCTGCCACTTTTACTTAAGCGGTAGTTAATATCTTCATCATACAAGGCTAAATTGTTGGAAACGTAATCTGCTGTTGCAGTTGGTCCAGCAACTGTAAATCTGCTGTTGCCAATAAGTGCTTTTATAAAAATAGGCACAAACTCTTCGTTGTGGTCTAAGTGATGGTGTGTAAACAATAAACCATCTAATTGCTTTGTTTTTATTTGTAGCTTGTCTAAGTTGGCTTGCGTACCATTACCCATATCTACTAAAAGATAGGTGTCTTGGTAGTTAATTAATATAGATGGTCCAGAGCGTTCTGGATTATATTTAGGAGAGCCTGAGCCAATAATAGTAGCGTTTAAAACGGATTTGCTTTGTTGTGCTATTAAATTAAAACTGATAAAAAGAAAAAGGAGGAAACTGTATTTTTTCATGCTACGTGTTTTGTAATAAGACTTGTATTTTCTGTATTGGTTTAATGGAGAAGGTTTCTAAAATGGATAATGATGAGTGCTTGTTGTATTTAATTTGATTGATAGTTAGAGTTTGTAATTTTTTTTAATATTCGAGTCATAAGGTTTTTATAATTAAGATTATGTCCTGTAGTTCTTGCATTTGTTTCTACTTTTGCATAGAATTAAAATAAATAATTAAGATGTTGGATTATGTAGTGATTGGAGGAGCTCAAGCTGGATTAGCTATGGCTTATCATTTAAAACAATTGAAAAAGGAGTTTGTTGTTATTGATGGCGAAAAAGAAATTGGTGCATCATGGTTAAACAGATGGGATTCTTTAAAATTGTTTACTCCAACAGAATATAATCACTTACCTGGCTTAAAGTTTAATGCTGCTAAAGGGCATTATCCTACTAAAGTTGAAGTTGCTAACTATTTTAAACTGTACGTAGAGAAATTTAATATTCCTGTACAATTAAATACATTAGTAACATCGGTGCGTAAAACAAAAGAAGGCTTTTTTATAACACATAAAGATGGCGAAATTGAAGCTAGAAATGTAGTTGTAGCAACAGGTCCTTTTCATATTCCTTACACACCGCCTTGTCATACTAAAATATCAGAAAAGACTCTTCAAATGCATAGTAACTACTACAAAGGTGTGCATCAACTACAGGAAGGAGATGCGTTAGTTGTAGGTGGAGGAGATTCAGGATATCAAATACTAAACGAAATTTCTAAAGATAAAACGAGAACCGTTTATTTCTCTGGAGATACAACAGTAAGATCATTACCTCAACATTTTTTAGGAAAAACGTTATGGTGGTGGTTTACAATAGTTGGGTTTTTAAGTTATAGTAAGTATAGTTGGATTGGAAAGCGAATTAATTCTTCTACTCAACCAGTTATTGGTACAGATGTTAAGGAGATTCTGTCAAGAGAGAATGTAATATCTGTAGGAAGAACAAAAGATGCTTTAAATGAAGAAATCTTTTTTGAAACCGAAAAAAAGGATACCATTAAAAATATTGTTTGGGCAACAGGTTACCGTCCAAACTTTAAATGGATCGAAGGATTGGAGTTAGATGAAAACAGTTATCCTAAAAATTACAGAGGAGTTAGTAATATTGATGGCTTGTATTTTATTGGATTGCCATGGATGTTTACTCGTGGATCTGCAACATTAGGAGGTGTATCAAAAGATGCTAGTTATTTAGCTAATGTTATAGCTAATAAAAACTAGTGCATTAGACTGTGGCTTATTATGGTTTAACCATGTATAGTCTCACTTTTTCCATAACTCTTTATTAATATGCCTTCGAACTCTACAAGTTCTTGCCAACGTTTGTCGACATCGATACCTTTCCCGTATTGTCTAGCAAAGGTTATAAAAGTAGTGTAATGTCCTGCTTCGCTTATCATTAAATCGTGATAAAACTTAGAGAGTTCTTCGTCATTAATACGTTGAGATAGTAATTTAAAACGTTCGCAACTTCTTGCTTCTATCATAGCAGAGAATAGTAAACGATCTACAAAACTTTGCTGTCTGCTTCCGCCTTTATTCATAAACTTATATAGCTGATTTACGTAATGATCTTTGCGCTCACGACCTAAGGTGTATCCGCGTTTTTTAATAATATCGTGCACCATTTGGAAGTGTTCTAGTTCTTCCTGAGCCAATTTTATTAGCTCTGTAACCAATTCTTCGTGTTCACTATTGTTGGTGATAATAGTAATTGCATTTGTAGCTGCTTTTTGTTCGCACCAAGCGTGATCTGTAAGTATTTCTTCAATATTACTTTCTACAATGGTTACCCAACGTGGATCGGTTTCTAGTTTTAGGTGCAGCATGCTCATAGTTTACTATTTTTTTTGTAAAGATAATTATAATAGAGATTAAATTGTGATGTCACTTCGAGTGAAATTCTTTTTTTTTAGAATTTTGTATCGAGAAGTAATTAAGGTTTTTCAAGGTTTATCAACGTTTAGGAAGGTTCTCGATACAATACTCCTAACGCCGTATCACTCGAACCGATAAGATCAAAGACTTACTTGTAGATGTCCTTCAGTTTCTTAAAAATAAACTGAGCGCTTGTAATTGCGCCTTCCATTTTACCAGGAAATACATTACTAGTTTCGGCTCCTGCTATAAACAGTTTGTTGTCTAAATAGCTGTTTTTATACAGTGGATGTCCATTATTAGTCTGTGGCATTAAAAAGCTGTCGCTTGCAATGGTGGTGTGTTTCTGGTTAGCCCAATCGCATTCTTCATAAGTTTCAAAGTTTAATGCTTGATCTCCATAATAACTTTGTAGCTGTTTTAAAGCTAGTGTTTTACGTTCTTCTTTTGTGTGTTTTGTAAAAGAAGTGTTTATAAAACCACTTAGTGCGTGTAAATTATCTTCGGCATTAGAATGGTCGTAAAACTCTTGAATAATACCAACACTACTGTAGGTTGTGCCGCTGGTGCGTTCGGCTTTCCAAAATGGTGTTTTGTAGGTAAAACCAATTCTAATAGAATTGTGCATCCAAGTATGTGTTTTAGATAAAAGCGTTTGAAAGTCTATTGGAAGTTGAGGTGATGTCGTAATTTTTTTAGAAAACAATAACGGTGGAAGTGTAGATACAATGTGTTTACAATGGTATGTGGTGTCTTTTGTATTTGCTTCCAAGCCATTGTTAGTCAGTTTAATATCTTGAATGCTTTGGTTGCGTGTAATGGTATTTGTGTCTAGTTTTTGCTCTAAAGTTTTAATAATGTTATAAGTGCCATTTGCAACACGGTAACTTACAGAGTTGTTTGCTGGTAATTGTACTAATTGAGCTGCTTGATTTTGATTGGGATGATAAATAGCTGTATTGCCATGATGTTGCTTAAAAACAGGGATACTGAGTGCTTTTAATAATGCTAAAGCATTGGTTTGTTGATCTATTATCCATGTAGCGCCTAATTCTATTGGTGTTTGGTTGGTGGTGTAAGCGGTGTTAATTCTACCGCCAATAGAGTTATTCGCTTCTACAATTTTAACGACTATGTTTAGGTTTTTAAGATAGTAGGCTAATGTTAGGCCTGTTAATCCAGCACCAATTATAAGTACATCTGTTTTTATTGTTTCCATAGTTAAGTGTCTGTCTTTAGTTTTTGTAAAAACTTACGTGTTTTTTATTGTTCTTTTGGGAGTTTTACTTGTGATTGACTAAGGTAATACTAATAAAAAAGACGCTTCGCTCTTTTTCTTCAAACCATCCGCTTTTGCTATGCAAAACCACCTTCCTTCAACTAAAGGAAGGAGCGCTGTGCGATTGGTGTTTGGTGTTCGATTTTGATGTTTCTATAAGGTTTTATATGTGGTGGCTCTCCTCTTTATTTAAAAGAGGAGAATGAATTTAAATTCCGATAGAGAATTTGAAGAAAGAGGAGTTTTTGTACTATTATTGTTAAGTTTTCTTTTTTAAAGACGCTTCTCTATTTTTTTTTTTTCAAACCATCCGCTTTTGTTATACAAAATCACCTTCCTTTAACTAAAGGAAGGAGCGCTGTGCGATTAGTGTTTGGGAAATATAGAGTGTTTATGAAATATAATTCCAGATGTTTTTATACTTACTCATCTGTCTATAAGTTTCTAAAATTACGGCATTTTCTTCGTGGCCAAGCGATGGATCTTTTTCTAAAAGTTTTTTAGCATGGAGTCTTGCGTGTTTTAAAATCTCGCTATCTTTTATAATATCTGCTATCCTAAGGTTTAGTATTCCGCTTTGTTGTGTTCCCATAATATCTCCTGGACCACGAAGCTTTAAATCTACTTCTGCAATTTCAAAACCATCGTTTGTTCTTACCATGGTTTCAATTCGTTTTTTACTGTTTTCGGACTGCTTATGGCTCGTCATTAAAATGCAATAACTTTGTTCTGCACCACGTCCAACTCGACCTCTTAATTGGTGTAGTTGAGAGAGTCCAAAACGCTCTGCACTTTCAATAATCATGACCGATGCATTTGGCACATTTACGCCAACTTCAATTACAGTTGTTGCTACCATAATTTGTGTTTGTCCTTTAATAAAACGTTGCATTTCGAAGTCCTTATCTGCGGGTTTCATTTTGCCATGAACTATAGAAATTTGAAACTCTGGAGCTGGAAAATCTCGAGCAATACTTTCGTATCCATCCATTAAATCTTTGTAGTCCATTTGTGCGTTTTCTTGTATCAAAGGATAGACAATATAGACCTGTCTTTTCTTCTTGATTTCGGCACGTATAAATTGAAAAACTTTTAGCCTATTTGAGTCGTATCTATGGACCGTTTTTATGGCCTTTCTACCAGGTGGTAATTCGTCAATTATAGAGATGTCTAAATCACCATAAACCGACATGGCTAACGTTCGCGGAATTGGTGTTGCCGTCATTACCAAAACGTGAGGAGGGAAGGTGTTTTTTTTCCATAATTTAGAACGTTGCTTTACACCAAATCGGTGTTGCTCGTCTATTACTGCTAAGCCTAAATTTTTAAATTTCACTTTATCTTCGAGTACAGCATGTGTGCCAATTAGGATGTCTAATTCACCACTTTCTAGCATTTCATGGATCTCACGACGCTCTGAAGCTTTGCTTGAACCTTGAAGTAGTTTTAAGCTGATGTTCAAATCTTTACATAGTTCAAGTAATCCATTATAGTGTTGTACTGACAAAATAGCAGTAGGCGCCATTAAACAAGCTTGAAAACCATTGCCAATCGCTATTAACATTGACATTAGTGCTACTATAGTCTTCCCAGAGCCAACATCGCCTTGTAAAAGACGGTTCATTTGGGCATTACTACCCATATCTGCTCTAATTTCTTTAAGCACTCTTTTTTGTGCGCCTGTTAATTCGAACGGTAAATGGTTTTTAAAAAACGTGTTAAATTGTTCGCCAACGGTTTCGAAAGGAAAGCCTTTTATCTTCGATTTATGAATTAAATTTTTAAGAATTAACTGCAATTGTATGTAAAATAATTCTTCAAATTTTAGCCTAAATTCAGCCTTAAAAAGAGCCTCGGAATCTTTAGGGAAATGTATGTTTAAAAGTGCTTCAGATTTAGGAACTAATTTTAAATTTTCGAGCAAGTTTTTAGACAGCGTTTCTACAAATTTCCCACCGGTTTCTATAAACAGATTTTGCATGATTTTTGTCATCATTCTGTTCGTGATTCCTCGGGTAGATAATTTTTCTGTAGACGGATAAATGGGTTGCAGAGCAGAGCGTAAATTTTGCTCATGTTCTTTCAATAATTCGATGTCGGGATGCGCCATATTATACTTCCCTCCAAAATTATTTGCCTTACCAAATATTACATAAGGAGTATTTGTTTTTAGTGCTTCGCGAATCCATTTTTGACCACGAAACCAAACCAGTTCCATGGTGCCAGTTTCGTCTTGAAAAGTAGCCACTAAACGCTTGCCTCTTTTTTGTGCAATTTCCTTAAAACTTGTAATTTTTCCTATAACTTGAACCTCGGCAGTATTTTGATATAGCGTGTTTATTTTATAGTATTTTGTACGATCTAAATAACGGTTTGGAAATAGATTTATAAGATCTTGGTAGGTATGTATGCCAAGTTCTTTGCGAAGCAAATCGGCTCGATTTGGTCCAACACCTTTTAGGTAATCTATAGAAGTTTGAAGATTTGTTATCATTAGAAAACGAATTTAATGTATTTCTTTTTAAAGTAAAAGTATATTCGTTTTGTTATCACTTCGAGTATTTTGTGAAGTACCTATAAAATGTATCGAGAAACTTTAGTGTTAACATTGCATAGAAAATAAGAATCTATTTAAATTTTAGGTTTTTATTGTGTTTTGCTATTTCCGTAAGAATCTTAAAAAATTGTATTTTGCTCTAAACTTGTTAAAATTAGCTTATGAAATACTTACTTTTTGTTTTAATCTCTCTAATGGGCTTTTCCGCGGAAGCGCAACAAACTGATTATGTTGATTTTAAATCTATAAAAGGTGATTTGTTCGGGATGACATCAGGTTTAGAAGAGATTGGAGGTCAAGTTGATATTGCTTTTGATATTCTTAAAGATGTAGATTCAATATACATTGACGGTAAGAATTTTGAGCACGTAGCTGCTGGTTTTGAAAATACGGGAGTTGTTGAACCTATTTATGATGGAAAGCATATTGTTATAAAAAAGAAATTTAAGGCTAATAACAGTTATACCTTGCAATTAAATTGGCTTATACTTAATCCTAAAAAAGCAATCTACTTCGTTGAGAAAGAGAACTCAAATCAAATATGGACACAAGGTCAAGGGAAGTATACAAGTAATTGGCTACCAAGTATAGATGATACTAATGATAAAATAGAATTCGATTTGTCTATTACTTATGCCAATGGTTACGAAGTTATTGCTAACGGAAAACTAACAGATAAACAAATTAACGAATCAACCACCACATGGCATTACGATATGCAAAAACCAATGACAAGTTATCTAGTAGCTTTAGCGATTGGTAAATATAATAAAAAGGAAATTGTTTCTAAAAGCGGAATACCTATTGAATTGTATTACTACCCTGAAGATTCAGCTAGAGTAGAGCCAACGTACCGTTATACAAAGCAAATGTTCGATTTTTTAGAAACAGAAATAGGTATAGCATATCCTTGGCAGAACTACAAGCAAGTTCCAGTTAAAGACTTTTTGTATTCTGGAATGGAAAATACAAGTCTTACTATTTTTAGTGACGATTTTATGATTGATGAAACTTCGTTTATAGATAAAAACTACGTAAACGTAAATGCACACGAACTTGCTCACCAATGGTTTGGAGATTATGTTACAGCAACAGAAAGTAAACACCATTGGTTACAAGAAGGTTTTGCAACCTACTACGCTTTATTAGCAGAGCGCGATATTTTTGGAGACGATTATTATTACAATACGCTTTACGAATATGCTAAAGAGTTAATAATACAAGAGCAAGAAGATAAAGCTACAGCTTTGTTAGATGCAAAAGCGAGTAGCATAACCTTTTATAAAAAAGGAGCCTGGGCTTTACATGTATTAAAGGAGAAAGTGGGAGAGGATGCGTTTAAAGAAGCTGTGAAGCGTTATTTAAATGCGTATGCTTTTAAAAATGTAGAGACTAAAAATTTTATTGATATAGTAGAAAAAGTATCTGGACAAAACCTAAGTAGTTTTGAAAACGAATGGTTAGTGTCTAAAACATTACCAATAGCAAAAATGCGAACTTTATTAAAAAAGAATGAAAGTATTGCTTTTTTAGAAACTATAGACGATGCCGATTATTTAACCTACAGAATAGACGAGAATGGCTATGTTGCTTCAAGTTTGGTTAGGGAGCTTCCTAAAGGCTTTTATACACAAAGGCTTGCTGTTTTAAAAGAAGCGATTAAAAAGCCATTATATCCAACGTATAGAGATTTAATAGAGGAAGCTTTTAGTTCTAATGAGATAAAATCTCGTCAGTTGTTAGCCAGATACATTCCTGATGGTTTTAAGGAAGAAAACGAATCGTTATTGCAAGATGCATCTTATATTACAAAAGAGCTCGCATTATCAAATTTATGGTCTAAATTTCCTAACGATAGAGCAAAGTATTTGGAAGCTACAGAAGGTGTTATTGGTTTTAATGATAAAAATGTAAGATGTTTATGGTTAACTTTAGCATTATTAACACCAGAGTATAATGCAGCATTTAATAAAAGTTATATAAATGAATTAGGAAATTATACGAGTTCAAAATATAGTTTTGAAACACGACAAAACGCATTTTCTTATATTAATAATTTAAAGATTTTTAATATTGAAACATTAGTTAACTTAATAGATGCGACAAAGCACCATAATTGGAGATTTAAAAGTTTTGCAAAAGATTTATTAAAAACATTAACCGAAGACGAAAAATATAAAGAGATAATCGCTAATTTGCAGGAAGAACTTAAAAAGCAATAATTTATCTAGTATTATTGTTAACCAAGCCTACTAACCAATAAAAAAAAAGTATTAATTGAGAGCATTAGTAATTTCAGGAGGAGGAAGTAAAGGTGCATTTGCAGGAGGTGTAGCACAATATTTAATTGAGCAAGAAGGCCGTGAGTACGATATGTATTTAGGAACATCTACAGGGAGTTTGCTTGTGCCGCATTTGGCTTCAAACGATATTGGTAAACTATACGATGTGTTTACGCATGTTAACCAGCATTCTATTTTTAGTATCAATCCATTTGTAGTAAAAAAGAAAAAAGGTAGAGAGTATGTGTCTATAAACTACTTTAATACCATGCTTCAGTTTATAAAGAAAAAACGCACGTTTGGTGAAAGTAAATCGTTAAGAAAACTTATAAAAAAGAATTTTACAATAGAAGAGTTTAACAAAATTCGAGACACTAAAGAAGATGTTGTAGTAACAGTTGCTAATCTTTCTAAAAACAGAACAGAATATAAATCTATTAACGATTTTGATTATGAAGAGTTTTGTGATTGGATTTGGATTTCTTGCAACTACATACCTTTTATGTCTTTAGTTAAAAAGAATGGGTTTGAGTATGCCGATGGTGGTTTGGGTTGTGTAGTGCCTATTCGAGAAGCGATAAACAGAGGCGCCACAGAAATTGATGCTATTATTCTTGAAAGTGAAAATTTAGAATACAATAAAGTACTTGGTAAAAATCCGTTTTCGTTAATGATAAATCTTTTTGGTCATTTACTAGATCAGGTTGAAAGAGGAGATATAACCATTGGTAAGCTAGCTGCTAGACATAAAAACGTGAAACTTAACTTGTATTACACGCCAACAAAACTAACAGAGAATTCTCTTATTTTTAATAAAGGATTAATGGAAAAATGGTGGATGGAAGGTTATTTGTATGCACAAGAAAAGCATGGAGATAGTAATCCTATAGATTCTACAGTACCAATAAATAGGGATTTAGAAGATGTTTAAAAGAAAAAGCCATATCGATTAGATATGGCTTTTTCTTTTTAAGCAGTGTACGCTTTTGTTTTACCAAAGTTCACTTACTTCTTGTTTTATATAAGATAATCCAGCACTACTTGGTGGTGTTTTATCTATCATATCTGTTAAAATAACTTCTCTTAGTTTATTTGCAGAATCTACTTTATCGCTTAAAGCAGCTTTTCTTATTAGTTGTACCGTTGCACTTTTAGAAGCGTTAATAATACTCCAGCAATTGTCTGTAACATAAATTTGTTGAGACAAGTTGTGTTCTAATTCTTGTTCTATATTTTTAATAAGAAGCGCTTCGTAATCATCTTTGTTAGTAGAAAGTGGTGTTACCCTAATTAATAATTTGTTAGGAGCAATACGTTCTAAGAATATAGATAACCTTTCGTAAGCTTGTAAACGTTGCGGTAAAGCTTCTTTTTGAAGCTGTTTGTGCATTATAAACTTACGCCTATTATCTTCATTTTCTATATGTTCTCTAAAAAACAAAAAAGCTATTGCTCCAACAATTAAAGAAGGTATAGCATACATTAATAAGTTTAATAATTGATCTCCCATTTATATTCGGTTTTAGATATTAAACAAACTTAATATGTTTTTAAGTATTGTACAAGAAAACCGTTAATGGAATGAAAGCTCTTTTTTATAGAATGAAAACAACGTGTTGTAAAATAGCAATGTTTTAATGTGGGTTTCATCGTTATTTTTGAAATGCTATTAATCTGAATATTGAATCGGTTTTATTTACGTGAGTGACTATTACCGATTCTTTTTTTTTTTTTTAATAAGGGTAACAAAATGCTTACTGTCTTTATGTAAGTGTATAAATACTAAAACTTAAATCATGAAAATTTCACTTAAAACGCTTTCAATACTATTGGTTTTTATAATATCTAGCTGTAGTAGCGACGATAATTTAAATACACCTGCAAATTCTTGTAACGAAGGTTATGTAATTACAGAAGTAACAGATACTTTTTCTAATACAAACGGTTACACAGGTATTATTAATGGTAAACCATTAGAAGTACACCATTATGCCATAAGAATACTTGCCGATGGTAATATATGCAGTGTAGGTTATCAAAATCCGGCAGGCTACTCGGGTAATTATACTATTAAAATGACGAATAATAATAACGGATTTATTTACGAAGATGATTTTTCATTTTCTCAATCTCAGTTAGAATTTCATAATGTCTCTCAAACATTAAGTGTGCAAGCTGGAGATTATATAAGTGTATGGAGAACAATTGCTCCTGGTTATACTAATATAAATCAAGCAGAAGGTAAAATTATAGAGAGAACAGATAACACTTCTTTTTTATATCCAATAACAGGTGTTAATGTAACATTTGAAGCCTCAAGTTTTGAAGGTGGAGGAACCGCGGAGTATGACACGGCTATCCCTTATATCGCCTTAGGATTTGAAGCTAATTAGTAAATACCAATAACCATCTAAATTTATAAATAATGAAAAATTTTTTAAAACCAGTATTACTATTTTTATTAGTATTTACTATTTATAGTTGTAATAAAAATGAATCGATAGACGGCGGAGGTACTTCCGGAGAAACAAATCAAGAGTTCGAGTTTGGTGCTCAAGTAAATCGTGATTTTATGGGTGTGGTTAAAGACCAATCTAATGTTGCTATTAGTAATGCAACAATTAATATTGGTACTAAGACTACGCAAACAGATGCAAATGGTGTTTTTATTATTAAAGATGCTACAGTGCAAGAACGCTTTGCTTATATAGAAGTAAGTAAAATAGGCTATTTAAAAGGATTAAAAACAGTAACGCCTACACAAGATGTTAGTCAAGTAAATTTGGTATTATTAACAGAAAATATACAGCCACTTCCATCAAACAATCAAATACAGTTAATTAATGGAGCGAAAGTAACTTTTAACGGCGATTTTGAAGATGCTTCGGGTAATGCTTACAGCGGAGTAGTAAATTACTCTTTAAACCATATAGATCCGGCAAGTCCAACTATTGCCAACGAAATGCCTGGAATGCTTTTGGCTAAAACAGCAGCAGATGATTTTGAAATGTTACAAACCTACGGTATGCTGCATGTTAGTTTAACAGATGCAAGTGGTAACGCTCTTCAAATAGCAGCTGGAAGTACTGCTGAAATTAGAATGCCAATTCCAAGTGTATTGTCTGGCGCTGCACCTGCTACTATTCCTTTATGGAGTTTTGATGAAGCTGTTGGTTATTGGGTAGAAGATGGATTTGCTACCAAAACAGGTAGTGAATATGTTGGTACTGTATCTCATTTCTCTTGGTGGAATTGCGATATAAACTTTCCTACTGAAGTACTTTGTTTAACTGTTGAGGACGCTAACGGAAATCCATTAGCTAATGTAAATATAGACTTATCTTTTCCTGGTAATCCTTTTCCTGGAACAGGTGTATCTAATGCGTTAGGAGAAATATGTGGTGTCGTACCAACTAATCAAACTATAACATATACTGCTTACGATGATTGCGGAAACACCTTGTCAACAAATACTATTGGTCCTTTTACTAATGCTACAACTTGGATAAACGAAACGATTACTATACCTAATAGTCCAGCATTACAAACTATTACTGGAAATTTTTTAGACTGTAATGGTAGTCCTGTAATCGATGGATATGTAGAGCTAAGTTATGGTGGATATCAAACTATTCAATACATAGAAAATGGTGTTTTCGAGATAAGTACATTAATATGTAATGGAAGCACAAGCGGTTTTGTAGAAGGTTTAGATTATAATAATTCACAATCTACAGGCGTGATTCCTTTTATCTTTTCTCAACCAGTATCTAATATAGGTACTATTATTTCTTGTAATACTATAGACGAATATATTACCTATCAAGTAGATAATGGCCCGGCTGTTACAACGCAGCAGATTATGATTAGTGCTTATAATAGTGGTACAACCGGATTTCAGGTGCTTGCTGATAGTGAAACACCATTAGAAGAGGTTAATTTTGAAATAGATACCACGGCAATTGGTTCTTATAGTTTAACAGATGTAAGTGCACCACTTTTAGTTATCTCAGAAATTGATTTAAATACAAATACTACAACTACACAGAATTTTGAATTTATAATATCAAATTTTGGAAATCCTACGGAATATATTGATGTTACTTTTTCTGGAGAGTTTACAGATATTAATGGAGTAACAAGATCTATTACAGGTACAATTCATGTAAGAAGAGATACATAATAACTATAAACTTAGGGTAACATTTTTAAAGTCTTGTTGATATAAAGATGAACACTTAAAAATAATATAATTATGAAAACATTACAAACACTTAAAGCACTATTAATCTTAGCAACAATTACAATTGTTAGTTGTGATAATAATGATGACCAACAAACAACTCCTGCAACGCCAACAGACGGTTTTACAGTTAGTAATAGTTTTAAAGGAACAGAGAACGCATACATTACTATTGATCAAGCAGATGTTGATGGCGGTGGTTTTCCAGATTATTATAATTTTTTCTTTACAGATGGAAGAATGACAGATTCTTTTGGAGATGTAGGTGTTGGTTATGCGTATGGTTATTCAGATAACACAACAAATTTAGTTAAGCTAAAAATTATAGCAGGTGCTTCTAATCCAAGTTTAACTACAGGATTAATTAGCTCAGGAAATACTTATATCGCTTCTAGTGTATTAACAAACGGATTTAATGCAGGTTTTTCTGTCGATTCATTATTAGGCTATAACGTGCAGCCAGATCCTACTTTTGGAACCGAAAACGGACTAGATTTTTGTCATATTCAAGAAACTAATGGATTTTGGTATTATGTTGGAACATCTGGTCCAATTGTGCATGTTAATGCTATTAATATAGATTATTCAACACCTTCAAATAGTACTATTGATATCGATTATACTTTTTTAGATACAAATGGTACAACTATCACAGGTCATTATGGAGGAACTTTAGGACTAATATTAGACTAACATCAAATCATTTTTCAACTTAAAATAATAAATCATGAAAATTATAAAAACACTTTTAATACTACTCACAGTAACAATGTTTAGTTGCGATAGTAATGATGATGAAGTAACGCCAGATCCAGTAGACCCATCTACAACTTTAGATGGTTTTACGTATCATGAAAACAACGTGAATCCAACGTTTTATGAAACGTCTAATGCTTACATAGAAATTGATGAAGATAATGACGATGCTTATCCATTAGCGCCAGATTATTACGGATTCTTCTTCTTAAATGGTAGATTATTAGATAACGATGCAGATGTAAACGGAACAAGTGATGAGGTTTTGTTATCTGTAAATACAACACAATTTGTTGTACTTAGCATAGATGTTGCGGTAAACCCAAGTTTGCAAACAGGCATTCCGCCAACAGCCGGTAATACGTATGTCGCGTCAAGTAACGATTCTAATGTTGTTACAGATTTACAGGTAGGTTCCTCAAGTCCGCAAACGTTTATAAATATAGATGGTACAAATGTAGAGTTTGGAGAGGGTAATGAAACTAATAGTACTATTTATAGTCCTGCAACACTTGGTCATTCTGTTACAATTAATGCTATAAACATAGATACTGTAAACCCAACCAATAGCACAATAGATGTAGATTATACGTTTGTAAATACTTCTGGAGAATTAATTTCTGGACATTATGAAGGAACATTAGGTGTTTTTGAGGACTAAAAACTAGTCTATATGTTTCCGTAATTATTCGTTTTTTCGAATTTCTGACTTTATTAAAAGTGATAGCAGTTATTGTATTGCATACAACTTGATAACTACAGATCTAGACATAAACAGTTATAACGATTTTTATAAATGCTTTAATTAAAGAAGATCGTAATAATAGTAATGATGATTATGATGGAACAATTGATGAATTAATTGAAATAAACAACTTAAAAATTTTTAAAATGAAAAATAAAATACTACTACTATTAATAATAAGTTTAACTTTTATTGGTTGTAATTCGGACGATGTGGAAGAGGTGCAATATAATCCTTGCGACACAAGTGCTCAGGGCTATAGCATATTTACTTATGATAATGATTTTACAATAGATGATCAAGCGTTAACAGTACATTACGTCACAGGTCATCCTCAAGGTGATTATTTCCATATTTTTAATAATAATGGTCCAACAGTTACCAATTTTTACACCTTTGCTGTAAATAGTGGAGACACTTCTACATTGGAACAAAATTGGAACACAACAGGAGGTAGCTTTTTGTCAAGAGATAATGATCCTATTTATGGGACTTCACAATATCCAATGAGCTTAACAACTGTACAAGGAGGATCCCAAGTAGGTGATAGAATATTAATAGAGTTTTCTGCTACAGGAGAAGGTATTATAGAAGGACAATACTGTGTAGATATAGACGAGGTAATAACAACGTCAGATTATGTTTACATTACAGATGGTTCAGATTTTAAAATTGTTAATGTATTTGATCCTTACTTACCTTATGTGGAGTATTCGGTAACTGCAAACACGGCGTACTTTGTTGAGGTAATAGATAACAATGCATATTTAGGCTATTTTGATGCCATTGAACCATTTTTAAACAGCTATGATGTAGCAAACACAAGCAGTGTTAGTCTCAATCAATCTATCGCAAAAAGTGCGCAGTTTGGAAGGCTTTCAGATATCGATAAAATTGGAGATTATTTATATGTTTCAGATGAATATAGAGGTATTCATCATATAAATGTATCTACTCAAGCAGTAACTTCTTTTGAAAGCCATGATGTTATGAGTTTATCGTTGATTAATAATAGAATGACTGCTTTGGGTATTTGGGCCGGATTATACGGTTTTGATGTTACAGACCCAAGTTCTCCAGTAAATTCTAATTATCTTATGTTAGATTTTCCTACAGATATTGATATAGCATCATACCCAAACGCAAACGCAAGTTTTCATAGTTGGATAAGAAATAACGGTACTCAACATTTTGTAGCAAACATTGAAGATGCTAAACTTAAAAAAGTAGAAGAAGGGACTCTAGGTTATTCAGCGGTATCTGAAGTGGATATTTCTGGATATGCGACCGCTTTTAAAGTGGATAGTAATTATGGTTTTATAACTACAAAAGCTAGTAGTTCTGCTCCTTTGCAAAGTAGTTTTGATGGTATTACAATGGTAGATTTAAGTAATATGGTAGTGGTAGATTCTCAAACATTAAGTAATGCAAGTGGTGTTACTGTTAAGTCTAATATAGCGTATGTAACAGATGAAAATGGATTGCATATTTACGATGTAAGCCAAGGAAGTTTAAACCTTATAAATACGTATTCTCCAGGATTTGGTAATTACATATCTATTAACAATTAATGCTAATAATTGAAGTATTATAAGGTAAACAAATATGAAAATAAAATATATTTTTCTGCTTTTGGGCTTGCTTATTTTTAGTTGTAAAAATGAAAGCAAGTCTACGGCATTAGAAAATAAAACAGAAATTGAAAAAGCAAGTGAATTAACTGAAGTTGAAAAAACAGAAATTGTAAAATATTATTTAATAAACGGAAGAAAATTAGATGGTAAAAATTTCTATAAAATTATTTTCCTTAATGATATCTCAGATGGAGTAAAGGTTATTCATTATGAAGGTAGAGATGCTTTTTTTGGATTTCCTTTTCATGAAGCTTTAAAATTTTATAACGATAATAAGAACTAAAATGATAATAAGAAATTGAAAACCTATTGCTTTAAATCGTTGTCGTGTTATAAATCTATGGTTTTAGTGATGATGAGAGCAGACTAACTACAACAATAAAACCATTACTTTTGTTATTAAACTAAACCATTATAATTGAACACTATAAAACGCCATATCACTTTACTATTCATCCTGATATGGCATTTTTCGTTTACGCAACAGTTTACAAATTATACAGCAAAAGACGGTTTGCCAAGTAACCATGTGTATAAGATGGTGCAAGACGTAAAAGGTTTTATTTGGATTGCTACAGACAAAGGTTTAGTAAAGTATAATGGAAGCGATTTTAAAAAGTTTACTACAAAAGATGGTTTGGCTAATAACGATGTTTGGGGAATTTACCCAACACCAGATGGTAAAGTTTGGTACCTTTCTAAAACTTCTAAACTTGGATATATAGAAAACGATAGTGTACATGCTTTCGAAAGTGAAGAAAAAGGAGAAATATTTAATCCTATTTTATCAAGTCAAATTGGAAATGATATTTTTCTAACAAGTACCAATAAAACCCACGTTTTAAAAGACGAAAAATGGAGGTTAATACAAGAAAACAAACTTGGTAGCTTAGATGCTGTAAGATATTTAAAGCATCCTAAGGTTTCATATTTTAAAACAACCACATTATTAGATTCGCTTATAATTCAAGATAAAAACAATAGAACAGTTAAAAAGTATGATTTTAATAATGTTTTAAAGAAAATTCATATTAGAGGTCAAATTACAGACAGTCTTTTTTATTGGGTAAACGATAAGCAGTATAATATTATTAACCTAAACACTTTAGAGCTATATAAAAGAACGTTTAAAGATGAAATTGGAATTGAAAAATCTAAACATGTAAGATTAAATTTAATTAATAATCAAATACAAGTTTCGGGAGAAGGTTTTATTGGTGTTTTAGATGAAAACTTACATATTAAAAAGAAATATTTTATACCCAATAACTTAAAGGCTCACTTTGGTTTTTTCGATAAAATAGGATCTATTTGGCTAGCTACTTTTACAGATGGTATTTACCAATTACCAATAGAGAAACAAAATGTGAATTATTGTTTAGTAAATAATAGTATTACAAATGTAAGCTATGTAAATAATAAGATTATAGCTAATGTTTTTAGTAAAGGCTTTTATAAATACGATACTTTAAAAGGTGAATTTATTCCATATATAAATGAGGACAGTTATAACTATAATGCAACTTTTATTAATGAATTGGGGACGGAGTATTATATTTCTAAAAGACATTTAAAAGCAGTTAAAAACAATATAATTAAAGAGGTTAAAGTCGATTCAGGATTATATAACGTTAATGATAAAGCGAGACAGTTAGTATTTTTTAACGATTACTTGTACGGTGTGTATTCCGTTGGTATAAATAAAATTAATCCAAACAGTTTTAATGTTGAAGCAAGCTATGCGCAAAGCGGAATAAACCATTTGTTTGTTTTTAACAATAAGTTGTTAGTAGCGACATCTAATGGTTTAAAGTTTTTTAAGGATGGTGAATTTAAGCCCATTAATTTCTCTAATCAAGAATTTAATAAATCTATTTTAAAAATAACTAAAGCTTCAAAGAAAGAGGTTTTAATAAATACCGATGGATTTGGAGCCTTTATTTCAGACTTAAAAACAATTAAACAGTTACCAGACTCAGAGTTTTTAATTGTAAATAATTCTTATTTAGAAAATGAAACCATTTGGTTGGCTACAGAATCTGGAGTTTTAAAATACGAGAAGATAAATAACAATTATAATTTAAAAGAAGTAATTACAAAAAGTGATGGCTTGCCTTCAAATAGTGTAAGTGGTATTATTGTTAAAGGAGAAGAGCTTATAGTGAGCACCAATAACGGCATCGCTATTTTACCTAAAAACAAAGAAAATAACTCTCAATTATTAGATATCTATTTTGAAAATGTTAGGTATAATAATCAAGCAATTGTAGCATCTTGTGATGCTGTTTTAGATTATGTAAAAAATAATAGTATGAATGTTTCAATTTCAAGTTTGGATTTTTCAGAAGGCAACTCTAATCTTTTATATAATTATAGATTAGAACCTATTCAAAAGGAATGGATTTACTCTAACGTGAAAACTATTAATTTTAACGATCTTCAGCCAGGAGAATACGAACTAGAAATCCAATCTAATGCTATTATCAAAAGCTTAAACTTCACCATTAAACCTTTATGGTGGCAAACAGTGTGGTTTAAAATAGCATCTGTTTTATTAGTCGTAATTATAATTGTTTATATGTCTTGGTTGCTAATTAGACGTGTACAGGTTAAGAAAAATAAAAAAATAATTGAAGAGAAACGTTTTAGCGAATTGCAACTTAGTGCATTACGCTCACAAATGAATCCACATTTTGTGTTTAACTCTTTAGCGGCTATTCAATATTACATTAACAACAACCAAATGGAAGCATCAGAAGCTTATTTGGTTAAGTTTTCTAAACTAATTAGGCAGTTTTTTGAATGGTCTAAAGAAAAAGAGATTAGCATAGAAAGTGAGATAGAGTTACTAACTAATTATCTTGATATTGAGAAATTACGTTTTAAAGATAAGTTTGAATATACTATTAATTTGGATGAAAATTTAAAAAACAAAACAATTATGCTGCCAACGATGCTTTTACAACCCATTGTAGAAAATGCAATAAATCATGGTATCTTTAATAAAATGGAAAATGGAAATGTCACCATTAATTTTAAAGCTTTAAATAGCAAACAATTTAAAGTTGAGGTTATAGATGATGGCGTAGGTTTTATAAATACTAAGAAAAGAGGAAAAAGGAAAGTAAAATCTTCTAACGTTTTGGTAGATAGACTTAAATATTTAAATCAATCAGGGTATTGGGAAATATCTTATTCGGAAAAAGAATTACATCCTAATTTAAACGATAAAGGAAATAGGTCGACATTTATTATTAAGCAACTTTAATTCATGAGTACAGTAACGGCAATATTAATAGACGATGAAATCTCTAACCTAAAAGGATTAGAGCAAAAATTAGGAAAGTTATTTCCAGATATTGTAATAGAAAACACGTTTCAAAAACCAGAAGAAGCTATTAAAGTATTACAAAAACAGCAACCAGATGTAGTGTTTTTAGATATTGAAATGCCTAGAATTAATGGTTTCGATTTATTATCGCAATTAGAAACAGTAGATTTTCAGGTAATTTTTGTTACAGCTTATAGCGCATATGCAATAGATGCGTTTAAGCAAAATGCAGTAGATTATGTTTTAAAACCGATAGATGATGAAGAGTTAGTAACTGCCGTTAACAAAGCATTACATATAGTAAAAACAAAAAGTGATATAGAAAATAACCATAAACTCGTAAATCTATTAAGTAGCACTATTTCAAGCAATAAAATTATTGTACCAACTCAAAAAGGCATGTCTTTTATACCGGAGGAAGAAGTAATGCATTTAGAAGGGTATGATGGTTATACAAAAATTCACTTAATCGATGGCAAAACAATAATGAGTTCTTATAACTTAGGAAAGTTTGAAAAATTACTAAGTAGAACATTTTTTAAATGCCATAAATCGCATATTATCAACCTAGAAAAGGTAAGGCACTTTGAAAACGAAGGCTATCTTGTGTTAGAAGATTCTCAACGTATACCTATCTCGAGATCTAATAAAAAGACATTTTTAGAACTTTTTAATTAATAAAAATTAAAAATAATTTTTATTAAGGGTAACAAAAAGGAGCTTGTTTTTATATAAGGTTGAATAATTAAATATTAATCTTTTAAATAGAAAAATTATGAAAACTAAAAGAACAACTTCGAAAGTAATGTTAGCATTAGTGCTAGTCTGTTTCGCTTTTTTTAATTCATGCGAAAAAAATGAAGGCGTAGATATTCCATCAACTAATAACGAATCTAATGCAGGTGTAATAGACCAAGGCTCTACTATTCAACGTGATTTTATGGGTAGAATAGTCAATGCATCTTCTGTGCCACTAGACAATGTAAATATTTCAATAGGAAATAAAACAACTATTACAGATGCTAATGGTGTTTTTATGATTGATAATGCTACCGTTAAAGAAAGACAAGCATTTATAACAGCAGAGAAATCAGGCTATTTAAAAGGCATGCGATCTGTTGTACCAACACAGGGTACCAACAATATTAGTATTATGCTTGTCGCTGAGAATTTAGC
This sequence comes from uncultured Lacinutrix sp., assembly GCF_947500605.1. Classification (GTDB taxonomy): domain Bacteria; phylum Bacteroidota; class Bacteroidia; order Flavobacteriales; family Flavobacteriaceae; genus Lacinutrix. Next base: position 92,448 of record NZ_CANMSJ010000007.1, read on the forward strand.
AGGTACCGTTGCATCTGGAGTAGCAAGTGAAGTTGCTTTAAGTAACGGAACTAAAGTAAGTTTTGATGGTGCTTTTAAAGATGAAAGCGGTAGTGCCTATTCGGGTAATGTAGATGTTTATATGTATCATTTAGATCCTGCAAATCCTAATGTAGAAGCTGTTATGCCTGGTAACTTACAAGCTGTAAATGCTAATGATGATGAGCGTTTATTAGAAACTTACGGTATGCTAAATGTAGAATTAAAAGGAGATTCTGGACAGAAATTAAATATTGCCGATGGTCATGTAGCAGAAATCGAAGTGCCTGTAGATCCTGCACAAACTAGTGTGGCACCTTCAACAATACCATTATGGCATTTCGATGAGGTAAATGGATATTGGGTAGAAGATGGTGAAGCTAATTTAATAGGAGGTAAGTATATTGGTGAAGTTTCACATTTTTCATGGTGGAATTGCGATGCACAGTTTCCTACAGTAACATTATGTTTAAATATTGTAGACAGTTCTAATATACCTTTATCTAATGTAAAAACCGAATTATGGAGAAGTGGAGCAACTTATGGTAGAGTAGGATTTTCTAATGGAGATGGAGAAGTATGTGGATTAATTCCGGCAAACGAAACGTTAACTTTAAAAGCATTCGATTTATGTGGCTTAGAGGTGTTTAGTACTACAGTTGGTCCGTTTTCTACAAATACTAATTATGGAGATGTTGTTATGTCAACTGTTAGTGCGGTAGTCGTTACTGGTAATCTAGTTAATTGCTCTAATAATAATGTTGTAAATGGTTACACAGCTTTAATTTATGGTAGTCAATATGCAGCTGTAGATGTTACAAATGGAAGTTTTTCTTTAAGTGTTATACAATGTCCTTCGTTACCTAGTTTTGATTTAGAAGGTGTAGATTTTGATACTTTCCAAACCACTACAGTATTACCATTTAACTTTAGTAATATAAATGTTGGGAATATAATAGCATGCTCAACGGTTTCAGAATTTATAACCTTGCAGGTAGATAATAATGCTACAGAATATTATTTAACGAACTTAAGTGCAGGTGAATATCAGCAAGGCGTTGGGTTTTCAATAAGTGCACAGGCTAGTAATGGTTATTTTTATATTGGATCAGACACTATAACGCCTGGTAATTATGCGCTAGATCAATTTGGTTTCGAAGCATCGAGTATAGATTTAGATTATTCAATACCAACTAATTTGCAGTTAAATTTATCTAATTATGGAAACGTAGGAGATTATATTGATGCCACTATTAATGGAACTTATACAGACAATCAAGGAGTAGTAAGGTCACTTTCTATAACCATACACGTTATAAGAGATAATTAAAGTGTTGTTTAAATATATAAGTAAAAAGCCATTTCTGTTTACGGAAATGGCTTTTGTTTTTTTGAGAAAATCAGATAAATTTAATCTGAGATTTTTATTTTTTGCTTATAATATCCACCTAAATACTCACAATCTTTTAAGGATTGCATACCATTAAAAGGTACAGGTGTTTTTTTGTATTGATAAGTAACACTAAGTTCAGAAGATAAGTTGTGATCATCTACATTTATTTCAATATCACTCATTTTAAATTCACAAGGATGCTCATAACCTGCAGCATGTGTAATTTCTATAAATTCTTTTCTAAACGATTTAAAGTATTGTGCAGCACGTTCAGATTTTAAAGGTACATCAATACCACGCTGTAACCATTGACTTTGCGTAGCAACACCACTAGGGCATTTGTTAGTATGGCAAACTTGAGCTTGTATGCAACCAATGCTCATCATGGCTTCACGAGCAACATTAATAACATCAACTCCCATAGAAAAAGCCATCGCTGCTTTACCAGGGAATCCTAATTTACCACTACCAATAAAAACCACTTGTTTTTCTAATTCTTTTCTTTGAAATAATTTATATAAATCTCCAAAACCATAAACCCAAGGTAAACTAACATGATCTGCAAAACTTGGAGGTGCTGCACCAGTTCCACCTTCACCACCATCAACAGTAATAAAATCTGGACCTTTTCCTGTGTTTTTCATAATATCTGTAAGCTCTTCCCATTGTTCTAATTTTCCAATGGCTGCTTTAATACCAACTGGTAATCCGGTTTCTTCAGCTATAGCTTCAATAAAATCAACCATTTCTGGAATAGTATTAAATGCTTTGTGATTTGGAGGCGATAAAACGGTTTTACCAACTTCAACACCACGGATATCTGCAATTTCTTGAGTTATTTTTGCTCCAGGTAAAACACCTCCTTTTCCAGGTTTTGCACCTTGAGAAAGTTTTAATTCTATAGCGCGAATAAACGGATTATCCTCAACAAGTTTTTTCATCTTTTCCATAGAAAAACCACCATCTTCGGCACGAACACCAAAATAGCCTGTTCCAAAATGAAAAACTACATCTCCACCATTACTATGGTAAGGAGATAAGCCGCCTTCTCCTGTATTGTGGTATGCTCCAGCCATTTTAGCACCCTTATTAAGTGAGTCTATTGCTCTGGCAGATAACGACCCGAAACTCATTGCAGAGACATTAATAATAGAGGCCGGACGATAAGGTCTTCTACGTTTATTATGTGCGCCTATAACTTTTGCACAAGGTAAAAAGTACTTGTCTTTGTTGTTAACGTGGTCTTCTGCTAACTTATAAGGGATCATTGCATTATTAATAAAAATATGCTGATGTGCATAAATATCGCGATCTGTACCAAAGCCTTCATAATTATTTTCTCCTTTTGCAGAAGCATAAATCCAACCGCGTTCTATACGATTAAAAGGCAATTCTTCTCTGTTATTGGCTACAAAATATTGGCGAATTTCTGGTCCAATACTTTCAAACCAATACCTAATATGTCCAACAATTGGGAAGTTATGGCTAATAGTGTGACTACGCTGAAAAACGTCTCGAAGCGCTACAATAGCTATTACTATGATAATCCACAACCACCAAGAGATACTAGAAATAAAAGTTAGAAATGTATCCATATTTTATATAAATTTTAAATCAAAAGTAAGGATAATCTTTAATTTAGATTATAAATAATTGAATAAAACTAAAAAGAATAGCTAAGGATAATAGCCATTGTTAAAGGTATTTTAAATGTTATTGTAATTAAGAGACTTAGCTTTATCTTTATAGAATGCCAGATAAAAATAGAAAAATATTTATAGGATTAACACTTTTTATAAGTCTGCTAATAGCAGGCTTAATTATAACTAAATCTGTAGTTAAAAATAAACTAGAAAAGAATCTAACTAGTTTGCCAGAGCATATTTCTTTAATGTATGAAAATGTAGATATTAACCTTTTAAGCGGAGACATTAACCTTAAAAAACCTTTATTAACCATTAAAGGACAAACAACAAAAGAAATTAATGCGCAAGTGGATATGCAATCTCTAGCTGTAAAAGGATTTAGCTATTGGGACTACTTTTTTAATAGCACTTTAAGTATTGATAATGTAGAATTTAATGCACCAAAGGTTACTCATTATTATAATAAATTGACAGATACAGACAAAGGGAGTCAATCTATTTTGTCTAAATTAAATCAGACCATAAACATTAAAAATATAGCTGTTAATAAAGGGCAACTAAAAGTTTATAATGTTGAAAATGATTCTATAATTAGTGAAGTTAATAAGATCGATTTTTTAATGACTAATTTTAGTAAAGACACATCTACAAAGTCAAGTGCTTTATTCAATTTCGAAACGTCCTCTTTAATTATAAAAGATATTAAACACCAAGTAGGTGAATATGAAAATTTATATGTAGATAATTTAAGTATTGATAATAATGAAGTGGTTTTATCAAACTTAAAGCTTAAAACAAAATACTCTAAAAAAGAGCTTTCTAAAATAATAGAAGTAGAGCGCGATTATTTTGATTTAGAAATTCCTAAAATTGAAATTAAAAATCAAAAATTAGACTTTTCTAACACCAAGCTAATAGGCGTGGAGTGTAATAGTATTACCATTAATAATCCAACGTTTAACATTTATAGAGATAAACTTGTTGCAGATGATTTAGTAGAAAAAGATTTGTATAGTAAAATGCTAAGAGACTTAAATTTTAAATTAAATATAGATTTAATAACTGTTTTAAACGGAACAATAGGCTATCAAGAAAAAGTAAAAGCACAGCATGTTGCTGGTAAGCTAGATTTTACTGCTTTTAATGCAAAACTGACTAAAATTAGCAATACTTATCTTGATACAGATAAAACTAAAATTGATATTAATTGTAATTTTATGGATAATACTCCGCTAAAAGTAGAGTGGTCTTTTAATGTTAACAATGTTAATGATGATTTTGTTTTTAAAGCCGATTTAGGAAACCTTAATGCAGATAGTCTAAACGAGTTTATGAAACCAAACTTAAACTTAAAATTAGAAGGAGATTTAATTAAAACCTATTTTACTATAGATGGAAATTCAACAACATCAAAAATAGATTTAGAAACAAAGTACAATAAATTCGATGTTATAATATTGAAAGAGAATGGTCAAGAAAAAAACAAACTGCTCTCAGGATTAGTTAATTTATTAGTTTCTAAGAATAGTAATAACAAACCAGATCATTTTAGAAAGAGTAATACTAAAAAGGTAACAAGAGATAAAACAAAGTCGGTTTTTAATTTTGTTTGGAAAAATACTCAAGCAGGTTTACTATCGGCAATGGCAGGTGATGGTAAAAAAGATAACTAATTGTTTATAATTATTAACAAATACAAGGGATTAAAACAGTTACATTGGTTATTTTTGTAACCTTAAAAAAACAAGCAATTTTGGAAAAGTACTTAAGTCAGTTAAACGAAGCACAATACGAGCCTACAGTTCAAAAGGATGGACCAATGATTATTATTGCAGGCGCCGGTTCTGGTAAAACACGAGTGTTAACATACCGTATTGCTTACCTAATGAACCAAGGTGTAGATTCATTTAACATCCTTGCACTTACTTTTACAAACAAGGCTGCTAAGGAAATGAAAGGCAGAATTGCAGAGATAGTAGGAGATGGAGAAGCAAAAAACCTGTGGATGGGAACTTTTCACTCTGTTTTTGCTAAAATTCTTCGTTTCGAAGGACACCATTTAGGATACCCAAGTAACTTTACAATTTACGACACACAAGATTCTCAAAAACTTATGGGCTCTATTATTAGAGAGATGGGCTTAGAGAAAGATATTTATAAAACTAAGCAGGTTTATAGCAGGATTTCTTCATATAAAAATAGTTTAATAACGGTAAAAGCATATTTTAAAAATCCAGACTTAATGGAGGCAGATGCTATGGCTCGCAGACCAAGAATGGGTGAGATTTACAAAAATTATGTTGATCGTTGTTTTAAAGCTGGAGCAATGGATTTTGATGATTTGTTGTTAAGAACCAACGAGTTATTAACACGTTTTCCAGAGGTTTTAAGAAAATATCAAGACAAATTTAGATACATATTGGTTGATGAGTATCAAGATACAAACCATTCTCAATACTTAATTGTTAGAGCACTAGCAGATAGATTTCAAAATATTTGTGTGGTAGGTGATGATGCACAAAGTATTTATGCTTTCCGTGGTGCAAACATTAATAACATCTTAAATTTCCAAAAGGATTATGCCGATGTTAAAATGTATCGCTTAGAACAAAACTACCGTTCTACAAAAAATATAGTAGGTGCAGCAAACTCTGTTATCGAGCATAACCAAACAAAATTAGATAAAGTAGTTTGGACGGCTAACGACGATGGAGATAAAGTACAAGTTAACCGCTCTTTAACCGATGGTGATGAGGGACGTTTTGTAGCAAGTACTATATGGGAAGAAAAAATGACAAACCACTTGCAAAACAGTGATTTCGCTATTTTATACCGTACCAATTCGCAATCACGTGCTATGGAAGAAGCTTTGAGAAAAAGGAGTATTCCTTACCGTATTTATGGAGGTTTATCTTTCTATCAAAGAAAAGAAATAAAAGACGTTATAGCTTATTTACGTTTAATTTTAAATACTTCAGATGAGGAGGCTTTAAAACGTGTAATCAATTATCCTGGACGTGGTATTGGCCAAACAACTATAGATAGATTAATGGTTGCTGCTAACGAATCTGGTAAAACCATTTTTGGTTTGCTGGAGAATATAGATACCGTAGATATAAATATAAATGGAGGTACTAAAAATAAGCTTAGAGATTTTGTAACGCTTATTAAAAGTTTCCAAGTCATGAATCAAACAGCAAATGCTTTTGATTTAGCAGAGTATGTTACAAAAACTACTGGCTTAATAAGAGAGTTTAATAAAGACGGTACTCCAGAAGGCGTTTTACGTTTAGAGAATGTAGAAGAATTATTAAACGGTATTAAGGATTTTGTTGAAGGACAAATGGAAATTGTCGATTCTAAAGATAATTTAGCAGAGTTTTTAGAGGATGTAGCATTGGCAACAGATTTAGATGGCGATAAAGGCGATCCAAACCATGTGGCATTAATGACTATTCACTCTTCAAAAGGACTAGAGTTTAATCATGTTTTTGTAGTAGGATTGGAAGAAGATTTGTTTCCAAGTGCCATGAGTATGAACAACAGAAGCGAACTAGAGGAAGAAAGACGATTATTTTACGTAGCTTTGACCAGAGCAGAAAAGAAAGCATATTTAACTTATGCTTTGTCTAGATACCGTTGGGGAAAGTTAGTAGACTCAGAACCAAGTCGTTTTATAGAAGAAATCGACGATAAGTTTCTAGATATTACAACACCTATAGAAGAGCGTCGCATTAACCCAATGTTATCAGCAGATATATTTGGAGATGCACCACCAAATAAAATAAGATTTAAAAAAGCAGTACAACCAAAATTTCAAAAGAAAGTGGCAAAGAAGAAAGAACCTGTAAATTTCGAGATAAGCGTACCAAAGAAAATGAAAAAAGCTTCAGAAATTGAAGCACCAACAAAAGCTGAAGTAGTTGCAAGTGCTAGCGAGAATTCGCGTTTAAGCATAAAAACGGAAGACCTTGTTGTAGGAATGAATGTAAAGCATTTAAAGTTTGGTAGAGGAGAAGTATTAAGCATTGAAGGAAAAGGTGCAGATGTTAAAGCTGAAATTGACTTTGAGTTTGGCGGTAAAAAGAAATTATTACTTCGTTTTGCTAAGTTAGAACGCATACGTACACGTACGCGTTAATTAGATTTTTAATTATTAAGCCACTTGTTAAGGCTTATTTTTCTCAGATTAAAAGTTTAAATTGAATTAATAAACGGTATTAATGTTTAAAATATTTAAGCCAATATGTTTATAATAATAAACTTATTGGCTTAAAAACTGTTATGTAGGTTATGAAAATGGATAAGACACTATTAATATTCTCATTTTTTTTATTTTCATTTATAACTATCAAAGCTCAAGTTTTTACTAAAGAAGCTTTACAAGCGCATAAAGAACATAGTGTAGCTTTTGGTGATTCTTCTAAGATACCAGCATATTCGAGTAAATTTTTTGGACTTAAAAATGTAGGTATCGAATTTCAGAAAAAAGGAAACAAATGGGCTTTAGTCAATACTAATAAAAACAAGCTAATTATTCCATACGAAATAGATTCTGTATTAACTTCCTACAAATCTTCAGGTATAGTAAGCTATATTATTAAAAGAGATAATAAATGGCAACCTATAGCTTTCGATAAGAAACATAAAATAACAGAAAGCGAGCCTTCATCAGGTCTAATTAAAAAAGAATTAGATAAAGATTATATTGAGATGTACAATTATGGATGGAGACGTTTTCCAATTGTATATAATGGTAAGCGTGGTGTTATGAATAAAAACTACGAAACTATTGTACCAATTAAGTATGATTATGTTTTAGATTTATTCGATTCATTATCAAAATACAGAAATGATACAATCTCATATTTAATTTACGATAATAATAAGGTTGGCATGATTACTAATACGCTAACCATAGAGCCAAAATTTGAAGATATTGGTTTAAAATATCCTACTTATAGCGACCATTTTGGAGAACATAAATTACTCTATAATAAAGATTTCTTTGGCTTTAAATTAGATGGTAAATATGGTGTTATGAATTATACTCAAGAGATGGTAGTCCCAAACGTGTACGATTCTATACTGTATTGCGAGTCTAATTTAGATGAAGACGATATTAAAAAAGGAAAATTTATAGTTAGTAAAAACGGGAAATATGGTGTTATTAATGCACAAAATAAAATCCTTGTTCCTTTTCAGTATTTAAGTATCAATTATAAAGGCTTAAACCATAATAATGATGAAATATTTATGGTTAGAAAAAAGCAAAATTATGGTATTGTAAATGGGCAAAATAAAATTTTAAAAGCACTTGAATTTTCGAAAGAAGAATTAAAAGATTTTTAGTTTTTTTATTGAACTTAAAAAAAAGACTTCAGTTTGGTTCATGTATTAAATAAGTGTGGTCCAACCCAACGGTATTCTTCGTTGAGATAGAAAGTAAAGTATTAATTGATCTATTGGTGTCTATCAAACTTATTAAGCCAACAATACTCTAAATCATTTTAGTATTATCGTTATTCACTTTGTGACTGTTGTTTAGTAACATGAAACAACACAACTAACTAGTAATAAAACAAATAAATAATGAACAGATATTTTTTTCATAAACAAATAAGTATTTACTTTAGTAAACATTAATGTAAGTTACATATTATGGCCGATTTTATAAGAATTTACGAAGAAAACCCTAATCCTAAGGAGATTAAAAAAGTAATAAACGTTTTAAAAAGAGGAGGATTAATAATTTTTCCTACAGATACTGTTTATGCTTTAGGTTGCGATATTAATAACAATAAAGCCTTAGAGCGTATTGCACGAATTAAAGGTGTTAAGCTAGAAAAAGCAAAACTATCTTTTATTTGTCACGATTTAAGCAATTTAAGCGATCATGTAAAGCAGATTGACACTTCTACTTTTAAAATTTTAAAACGAGCATTACCAGGTCCTTATACCTTTATATTGCCAGGTTCTAAGTCTTTACCATCTGTTTTTAAAAAGAAAAAAGAGGTTGGTATACGTATTCCTAATAATAATATAACCTTAGAGATTGTAAAAGCTTTAGGTAATCCGTTAGTGTCTACATCTATTAGAGATGACGATGAAATTTTAGAATATACTACAGATCCAGAGCTAATTCTTGAAAAATGGGATAAGCTAGTAGACCTTGTTATAGATGGTGGTTATGGAGGAAACGAAGGTTCTACAATTGTAGATTTATCTAATGAAGAACCAGTAGTTGTAAGGGAAGGTAAAGGCAGTTTAGAAATTTTTTAAGATGAAGACACCCGCAAACAATACAGTAAACTACATAGAATTAAAAGCAAGCAATCTTGAAGCTACTAAAGCATTTTATATTAAAGTCTTTGGTTGGAAATTTACAGATTATGGAGAGCACTATACTTCATTTTCTAAAAATGAATCTGGAATAGATGGAGGTTTCGAAAAAACGGAAGATGCAATTGTTAATGGAGCATTAGTCGTACTTTATCATGAGAATTTAATAGAAGCAAAGCAAAATGTTATAGATGCTGGAGGAAAAATTAAAGTCGATATTTTTATGTTTCCTGGCGGTAGTCGATTTCAATTTTTAGATCCATCAGGTAACGAACTTGCGGTATGGACATATAATTAAATATATTAGTAAAAAAGAAAAAGCCCAATCGCAAGATTGGGCTTTTTTATTATAACTATTAAAGAGTTTAGTTCCCTTCAGATAAGCTTTTCATTTCCGTTTCAATCATTTCATAGAACTGATCAATTTTTGGTAAAATGTAAATTTTAGTTCTTCTGTTTATTGCTCTATTTGTAGGAGAGTCGTTAGCTACTAAAGGTAAATGATCTCCACGACCTGCAGCAATTAATTGTTCTGGTTTAACACCTAACTCTTGTAAAGCTCTTACAATAGAAGTACTACGTTTAACACTTAAATCCCAGTTGTCTAATAAAACACCACCTCTGTTATAAGGTACATTATCTGTATGGCCTTCTACCATTGCTTCAAAATTTGGCTTACCGTTAATTACAGTAGCTACTTTTCCAAGAATAGTGTTTGCTCTATCGCTAATGTTATAGCTTCCTGTTTTAAATAATAACTTGTCAGATAAAGAGATAAAAACAACGCTCTTTTCAACATTAATTTCAATGTCTTCGTCATTTAAACCAACTTCTTTCTTTAAGCTAGTTACTAAAGCTAGTGTTACACTATCTTTTTTAGTTAACGCATCTTGTAATCTTGTAATACGTAAATCTTTTTCTTTTAAGCTTTCTAAAGACTTCTCAACGTTTTTAGCACCTTGCGTTGTTAAAACCGTCATGTCTTTAGTACTTTCAATTAAAGCTAAATTATTAGATTTCATGTCTGCTAAGCGCTCACGAAGCTCTTTAATACGTGCAGCCGAGGCTGCCTCGTCTGCTAAACAGCTATTTAGTTTAACAGTTGCTGTATTTAAAAGGTCTTGAGTTTCTTTTTGCTTTGTTTCAAGTGCCATAAAGTCTTTTTTAGAGACACAAGAACTTAAAGTTAATAGTGCTACTGCACTAAATATCATTAGTTTTTTCATAATCATTATAGAATAAAATTAAATTTAAACAGGTCAAAAGTAGATAATTTTAAAATGTTAAAAGAAGTATTAACAAAATTTTTGCTAAATGAACTACAAATTGGTAAAGCGTTTGTGTTTAGTTGCAAAATATGACCATACCACAGATTTTACGTTGTAATAATTAGTTTTCTTTTGCAATTGTTTTCTTTGTTTTAATAATTTAGGTAAACGACTATAGAAGCTAAAATGTGCTTTTAAAATTGCTAGTATGTGAACGAATTTAAATTCTATTAAAAATTTAAAGGCTGCTAAACCATCTAAGGTCAATCTAGTAAAAAGTAGTATAAAAATATTACCTGAAGCATTTTTAGTAAGTGTAGCAAGGCTGTTTCTAAAATTTAGATATGTTTTTTTAGGATTGGTTGTACTTAAAGTGGCACCTCCAACATGATAGACTGTAGATTCTGATATATATTTAGTAGTGTAACCTAAATTAAATGCTCTCCAGCACAAATCAATTTCTTCCATGTGTGCAAAAAACGATTCGTCGAAACCATTTAAAGTATTAAAAACGTCTTTTCTAATAAAAAAACAAGCTCCAGAAGCCCAGAATATTTCAGAATTAGTATTGTATTGTCCTTTGTCTTCTTCAATAGTATCAAAAATGCGTCCGCGACAATAAGGATAGCCAAATTTGTCTATAAAACCACCAGCAGCACCAGCATATTCAAAATGTGTTTTGTTTTTAAAGTCTAATATTTTAGGCTGAATAATGGCAGTATTAGTTTCAGTTTTAAAAGCGTTTAATATTGGGCTTAACCAGTTTTTGCTAACTTCTATATCGCTATTAACTAAACAAAAAACGTCTTCTTCTAAATGCTTTAAAGTATCATTATAACCTTTAGCATAACCTCCGTTTTCTTTGTTTCTAATAATTTTTATTTCAGGAAAATTAGAAGTTACAAAAGCGATAGAATCATCTGTAGATGCATTATCAGCGACATAAATAGTTGCTTCTTGAGAATGTTCGATAATAGAAGGAAGGAACTTTTGTAAAAGCGCTTTTCCGTTCCAATTTAATATGACTACTGCTATTTTCAAAAAAAATATTTGTTTAATCTGTTAATTTGTTTTTTTTACTTCCAACTTCCAACTTCCAACTTCTAACTGTAATCCGGAATATCCTCTAGAAAACCATATTTTTCAGCTTCAAAATCCATAACACAATAATAATGGTTTAATCCATTTGTTACCATAAGGTATGTTGCGTTTAGCGCTAGGTTATAGCGAGCCACCTGGTCAAAAGTATCTTGTTTAATTTTTATTTTTGGTGCTTTGCACTCTACAATTAAGTGAATACTACCATCAGGATTAAAAATTACAATGTCGTAACGCTTTTTTAAATCGTTGACTTTAAGCTCTTTTTCTACGTTTATAAGTGATTTAGGGTAACCCTTTACATCCATTAAATATTGAACACAGTGCTGTCTTACCCATTCTTCGGGTTGTAGAATCACAAACTTTTTACGAATAGCATCGAATATAGATACTTTATTTTCGCTATTTTTGAAACGAAACGTAAACTTCGGAAAATTGAGTACTTGCATCAAAGCAATTTATAGTTTTTTCAAAGTTAAGCTTCAACAATCAAAAACCAAATAACAAGGACTATTTATTCGTTCAATTTTGGAATTTGGAATTATTTAATTTGGAATTTATACTACTTTGGACGAGGTTAAAAAACTAGTTACAGACATAAAGAATAAGAATCTTGCACCTATTTATTTACTAATGGGAGAAGAGGCATATTACATTGATAAAATTTCAGATTTTATTCAAGACAATGTGTTGGCAGAAGAGGAGAAAGGCTTTAACCAAATGGTTTTGTATGGTAGAGATGTTACCATAGAAGATATTGTTGGTAATGCTAAGCGTTTTCCAATGATGGCAGATAAGCAAGTTGTTATTGTAAAAGAAGCTCAAGATTTATCACGTACTATCGATAAATTAGCAGATTATGCTAAAAACCCGCAACCGTCTACAGTTTTGGTTATTTGTTATAAATATAAGAGTGTAGATAAACGTAAGGCTGTTTATAAAACAATAAAAAAAGTTGGTGTTGTATTCGAGAGTAAAAAGTTTTACGACAACCAAGTGCCGGATTGGATAAGACGTACATTGTCTACAAAAGGCTATAAAATAGATCCAAAAGCGTCACAAATGTTAGTTGAGTTTTTGGGTACAGATTTAGGTAAAATTAATAATGAATTAGAAAAACTTCAGATTATTTTACCACAAGGCACAGAAATTACGCCTTTGCATATTGAAGAAAATATTGGGATTAGTAAAGACTATAATAATTTCGAATTACGAAAAGCCATTGGCGCTCGTAACGATGCGAAAGCATTTAAAATTATTAACTACTTTGGAGATAACCCAAAAGATAACCCAATGGTAGTTACTGTTGCGTTACTATTTAATTTCTTTTCACAATTGTTACAGTTGCATGGTATGACAGATAAATCGCCAAGAAGTGTAGCTTCTGCATTGCGAGTAAACCCATATTTTGTTAACGAATTTTTAGATGCTGCACGTAAGTTTCCAATGCGAAAAGTAAGTGGTATTATTGCTACTATTCGTGAATTCGATTTAAAAAGTAAAGGTGTTAACTCTAATGCTGTACCACAAAAAGATTTATTGAAAGAACTACTAGTTAGAATTTTAAATTAATTACAAAAGAAAAACAGTCTTTAATAAAACTAAGACTAATTTACTTGTAAAACTTAATAGCGCACTTAGCTTTGCGACGTGTTTTGTCCTATGAAAAAATCTATATTTTTATTAATAATACTAATGGTTTCTTGCAAATCTGTACAAACACTTCCAGATCCTTTAGAGGCAGGTTGGGAAGGTAAAAAGGTATGTGAAGTTTTAAACGAAACTAAAAAGCAACGTATTTTAAAATGTACATTTCCTCCAAATGTAGGACACCAAAAACATTACCATAGACCACATTTTGGTTACACCTTAGCAGGAGGTACTTTTCAAATAACAGATGCAAAAGGAACACGTACTATTCCGGTTGCAACCGGTGTTACTTGGTCTAAAAGTGAGTTAAGCGAACACGAAGTGCTTAATGTTGGCGATAGTACATCTGTTTACTTAATTATAGAATCTAAATAGTTAAGATATTACATATCCTCTAGAGCCGATGTGTAATCGTACTGTAAATCTTCATGTAAAGCCAAGACTTTTTTAGCAATTGCTTCAATATTACGATCGTAGATATTTGTTAAGGTTGTATTTCTAGAAATTGAAGGTTTCATAGCTTTTAACTTTTTACAAAAGTAGAGTAGGAGTTCTACTTCTGTTTCCTTGTTAAGCGAATAGCGAATGTATTTTTTTGTGTTTCGTAGAATTTTACGAACACTCTTTTTAATGTAGAAAAAGCTGTCTGTGTTTATAATTTCGAACTGCTCGTCGATTTCTTGTTTTACAGTTTCTATATAACCAGCTTCGCTATCTGCTTCAAAAAGCAAATAGGTAAGGAGTTCTTTGTTTTCCTTTTTAAAACGAGAGAGACGTAAGCACAGTTCGGCAAGTTCTTCGCTAGACTTATGTTTTAATTCTTTTCTTATAGTAACTACTGAAACTGCTTTCATATGTATTCTCTTTGAAAAAAGGGATCTTTAAATTCGTTTTTCCTTTAAAATCCTCGATTCACGATTTCAAATATAATAGATTCCTGACTTCGCAGGAATGAGAAATTATACTTTATAATGTTTTTTAATGGTGCTTTTTACTCTAAACAAGCGTGCTAAACCAATAATTAAAATTATTGGAGCTATTATTAATAAGGCTATTCCAAGGCTTTTAAGCTCGGTTAAAAATTCTAGCTTCAATATGGTAAAACCAGAGCCCAGAAATACAATAAATGTTCTAAAATAGGCTAGAAAAGTACGTTCGTTGGCTAACTTGGTACGTTCTATAGCAAGCCAATCTCTTGTGGTTAAATCGTTTTCTTTTAGCATAAATTATCCTTTAAGCAAATTTACACTTACTGTTGCTAAATCGCTATCTGAAAATCTAGAAAAATGATTTGCATCTGGTTTTAATCCTGCTTCTTCTGCAATTTTCTTAAAAACAGCGACTTCCAAAATATATTGATCGCTATAACCATGTGTAGCATCGTATGCCGTTGCTGCAGTTTTACTTATGTTTTTAGCTGTTAATTTTGGGTTTATTGTATGTAACTCTATTATTAGCAAACCAAATTGCTCTACATAAGGTTTCCATTTTTGTAAATGCTCTAATAAAGAATCTTCAACTAGATTATTACTAATACGCTTGCCTTTATAAGCAAATGCTCCAGACGAATTACTTACGCGATCCGTTGGGTTTTTAGGTACTTCCCAAATACGATTATGATCTAAAAAGGTACGTACGTTTAGTAAATCTTTAAGTTCAATATTATAATCTTCTCGTAAATCGTTTGCTAATAAATCGGGCCTGCCAATGTCTCCCCAAATTACTTTAGCCCAAATATCGGCTTTAATTAAATTGGCGCGTGTTACTTTTAATGCTGCCTTATTAAAATCGGCTCCAACAAGTAGTAACGGATATTCTTCAAGCATTTTACCACGTAGCGTTTGGTGTTCGATAACATCGAATATATGCTGAATAAAAGCACCATTACCACAACCCATATCTAAAATACCTTTTGGCTGCTCGTCTATTGGTTTATTAAAAAGCTTTATAATAACTTGATCTATCACCTTAAAATAAGTAGAATGTGCACCTCCAGATCCCCAAACATTCATTTCTCTGTGTACGTGTTTTTCGGTTTCGCCATCTTCAGATTTTAATACCAATGGATTACCAAAAAGCAACTCGTCTAATTGTAAAAATGTTGGTAAATAAGAAACAGTTACACCGTAGGCGGAAGCACGTTTGGCAAAAAACAAACCTTGATCTGTAAACTGGTAGTTTCCGTTTTTCTTTTTAAACCATCCTAAATGACTTAAGAAATCTAATATTTTTTTGAAACTTTCTGGATCTTTATGGTATTCTTCGGCAGCAAAAGAAGCTTCCATAAAATATTTATGAAACAAGCCGTTAACGCCTAGCATTACAGTAATTGGCGCAACAATACAACCTTCAATATGTTTTAAAACTTGATGTTCTATTGTATTTTCTTCCGGAGTGTTTAATCCGTAGTTATCACTGTATTTTTTAAAAACACGTTCTAAAACAATAAAGGCATCACTTCTTATATGTTCTACAGGAAAGTGTACAGCATAGTTTAAAATAGTTACAGCATCTTCGTAAAGGTGTGCAAGTGCAAAAGCAGTTTCGCTGTTTTTATTAGTAGAATAGGTAACTGTATTGTTTTTATTATCTAATTCTTGTGCTAGCCAACCTTGCGAACAGAGTACACGAAGTGCAACATTTAAATAACCTTCGTTAGCTTCAAAATGAGACACTAGTTTAGAGAGTTCTATTGTTTTGTTTTTCAACAGAAAAGCTAAAACACCTTTTTTGTGTAACGAAAACATTGTGGTTGCGGTTGCAATGCCATCAAGATGTCTGAAAATACTTCCTCTTAGTTGAACTTTATCTTTTTTTGTTAGCATTTTTTGATGTTTTAGAACTTAAAATGAAATGTTAGTTTTAGGATTGTGTTTTTGAGTGTTTAAGCACCTAATTTAATAAATAATTACCGACAAAGAAAGTTCGCGAGGGCTTTCGTAAACAGGCAAGAAGCCAGCAATAAATTGTATACAGTGTTGTATGTGGTTTTTTTATAGTTCAATTATTTTTACTTTATCTTCATCCCAAAATCTTAATTCCATTGGGTGTTCTTTAGGTGTTTTTATTAATTCCTCTACATAATTCAAAAATTTATCTCCTTTAAAATTGTCATATTCTTCCAACTCTATCATATCTTGTAATTCTGAAATAAAGTCTTCTCTACAGTAGAAATATGCTGTGTTAACGATATCATTTAACAATCCTGAAGGTGAACCTTCATAAGTAGTCAATATTGCTACATATGCCCAAATTTTAGAATCTCCTTTTATTAGTATAGCCTGAATTAAAGAAGAGATAAATAACATCGTCAAATCTTCATCTTTTAGAAATACAGTTGAGAAATAACTCCAGATAATTGGATTAAGCACATCAATTTTAATTAGTTCATCAAGTTTACTTGATTCTTTTAGTTCCTTTTCTGTAAGTAATTTTAAAATTTCATAAGGTTTATTTATATTTCGTTTTTGTTGTTTTAATTCCAAAATTTCAATCAATGCTTTACAAATTGTATATTTTAATGAGAACTCATATTTATCGTGATTTTGATTTGCATTTTTAATTAGAAAATCGTCAAAATGATTTAAAGCTTTTTCATAGTTTCCAGAATAGAATTCCGCATCTCCAAGAGTTGCTAAAAGAAAAATATTGTCTGGTTCTAATGCACTTGCTTTTGTATAGAATTTAACACTTAATCTGAAAAAATCTAGTTCAAATAAAATCCCTGCTAATTCACGACAGAAATATCCTCTTTTTAAATAATTATTTTCTGTTTTATAAGCTTTATTGTAAAAATGGATGGCTTTATCAAATACATTTATGCCTCTGTAATATCCTCCAAAATTATAATAAGAAGTAGCTAATGATGTCTCATTTTCTGATTCTAAACTAAGTTTTATTACTTGTTCAAAGTATGATTCAACTCTTTCTTGAGAAATGATATTTTTGCTTGACAGAAATATTATAGTTTGGATGATTGTAGCTGAAATTGGATTTCCAGATTTAAAAACGTGTTCAACTATTTCTTTTGTAAAATGATTACCACTTTGACTTGCTATTAATTTTGGCATTAAATAATGTAGCATTCCAGGATGATTTATTACTTCATCAAGAAGCTTATGGTCATTTATGAACTTAAATAAGTCAATGTCTTTGTCTGTTTGAAATAGTATAAGTATTAGGCAATCTTTAAAGGCTTTAAATATTAAATCTTCATTACTGAGGTTTCCTTTTTCATAACCAATTGAACCACCAAAAGAACCCAAAAGATTTAAAACAATTCGGTTTTCTAATAAATTTATTTCAAGATTAGCCGAGTTTCTATCCCTTGTGATTTCAATTAATGCAATGTTTTTTGAAATCTTTGATGATAGTTTTCTAGCGGTTTTATCAGGTGCATTGAGGTTATTTAAAAAACCTTTAATTGGAAAAGAAAATGAATTATTACTAAATCTAATTTTACTTTTCAGAAATAAAATTATTTGATTAGCTGAGTCTTTAGACCATAAATGATAATCTTGAAATTCAATGTTAAAACTTTTCTTTTCTGAACTAGAAGAAAGATAAGCATAACGTTTAATCCAATCAAAATAAAAAGTTCTATTATTTGAATTATATCTAAAAAGAGCTACTGGTAAATCATATGTTGCTAATTGTCTTATTTTAGCAATTGGCATTCTTATAGATTTATAGTCTTTTATTTTCTCACTATCAGTTGCTTTTAACTGAACCCAAAATACTATACCTGTATATTCTCCTTTTGAAGTAAAAATTTCAATTTCCACATCAATTCCATAATCTTTTGGTTTTTCTCGAATAACCCATTCATTCGGAATTGCTCTTTTAAGTTCAAATAAACTTTCTTCTTCTAGTATATGTGTTCGACTTCTCAATATTCTTTATCTGATAGATGTTAATTATTATAGCTGAGTTTAAATTGCATACAATGCTCAAGATACTGTTCCCTTCCAACGCACTATAACGTTCGTAAACGAAGTTAACTTATTTTCTTTACAAAGTCAACTAAAACAAAGGCTTCAAAATACATCATAATTTAAAGCATAAAAAAAGCGCTTACTAAAAGTAAACGCTCTGTTTTATTATTTTTATGTTGAAATATTATCTCAATTTAGGATAGTCATTAGGATTGTTTTCATGCATTACAGCATAAATAGCTTCGTAAATATCTTCAGCTGATGGCTTAGAGAAATAATCTCCATCTGTACCATAAGCAGGTCTATGTGCTTTTGCTGCAAGTGTTTTTGGCTGACTATCTAAATGTTGGTAACCATTTTGTTCGTTTAAAATTTTATCTAATAAATAAGCTGAAGCGCCTCCAGGAACATCTTCATCAATAATCATTAAACGATTTGTTTTTGCTAAACTCTTAACAACATCATGGTTTATATCGAAAGGTAATAATGACTGTGCATCAATAACTTCAACATCTATACCTACTTGCAATAATTCTTTTGCAACTTCTTGTACAATTCTTAGTGTAGAACCATAAGAAAGTACTGTAATATCGTTTCCTTCTTTTACAGTTTCTACTACACCTATTGGTGTTTTAAATTCTCCAAAATTGGTTGGTTTTTTCTCTTTAAGTCTGTAACCGTTTAAACATTCTACAACTAAAGCAGGTTCGTCACTTTCTAACAACGTGTTATAAAAACCAGCAGCTTTAGTCATGTTTCTTGGTACTAAAACATGAATACCACGAATTAGGTTTAAAACACCTCCCATTTGTGAACCAGAGTGCCATATACCTTCTAAACGGTGTCCACGAGTACGCACAATTAAAGGTGCTTTTTGGCGTCCTTTAGTTCTGTAGTGTACTGTTGCAAGATCGTCGCTCATTATTTGTAGCGCATACATAATGTAATCTAAATATTGAATCTCTGCAATTGGTCTTAAACCACGCATTGCCATTCCAATACCTTGACCTATAATAGTTGCTTCGCGAATACCAGCATCTGCGACACGTAGCTCTCCGTATTTTTCTTGTAAACCTTCTAAACCTTGATTTACATCTCCAATAGCTCCAGCATCTTCACCAAAAATTAGAGATTGTGGATATTTAGTAAAAATGGCGTCAAAATTATCTCTTAAAACCACACGACCATCAACTTCTTCGTTGCTGCCATCGTAAATAGGTTTAATTTCTTTTATGTTTTCTGCTGCCGATGC
This sequence comes from uncultured Lacinutrix sp., assembly GCF_947500605.1. Lineage (GTDB taxonomy): Bacteria > Bacteroidota > Bacteroidia > Flavobacteriales > Flavobacteriaceae > Lacinutrix. The sequence continues at coordinate 112,049 of NZ_CANMSJ010000007.1, forward strand.
AGTTTCATTATGTAAATGAGAACTGTATTTTGGCTGAATAGCTTCGAAATAAGAATCTATCCATTGTGTTAATTGAGTTTTAGCTGAAGAGTCTTCAGATACTAAATATCTTAAAACACGTCTTGCTGCTACAGCTAAATCTTTACGAGCAGGCTCTGCAATTGCAAGTAATTCGTTATTTATTTTTTCAATAAACACTCTATTTGCACTTGAAGCGGCTACTTGTGTTAATATTTCAGAAATAGTAGTTCTTTCATTTAAAATAGGATTTAAGTAAGCATTCCATGCAGCTTTTTTACCTTCACGAACTGCTTTTTTAATTCCTTTTTCTATTGTAATTAACTCTTCATCTGTAGAAATCCCAGTTTCTATCATCCACTTACGTAATTGTACATTACAATCCGTTTTTGCTTCCCAAGCTAAACGCTCTTTATCTTTATAACGTTCGTGAGAACCAGAAGTAGAGTGTCCTTGTGGTTGCGTTAATTCGTTTACATGTATTAAAACAGGTACATGTTCTGTCCTTGCAATTTTAGCTGCTTCTTGGTACGTTTCAATAAGTGCAACGTAATCCCATCCTTTAACACGAAGTATTTCGTAGCCTTTCGCTTCGTTATCGCGTTGGAATCCGCTTAAAATTTCAGAAATATTTTCTTTTGTAGTTTGGTGTCTTGCATGCACAGAGATACCGTATTCATCGTCCCAAACACTAATTACCATTGGTACTTGTAAAACACCAGCAGCATTAATAGTTTCGAAAAATAAACCTTCACTTGTACTTGCATTACCTATAGTTCCCCAAGCAATCTCATTTCCTTTTTTAGAAAACTTAGTATCGTCAATCCCTTCTACATTTCTATAAATTTTAGAGGCTTGCGCCAAACCTAAAAGTCTTGGCATTTGGCCTGCAGTAGGTGATATATCTGAGCTTGAATTTTTTTGTTTTGTAAGGTTATTCCATTGGCCGTTTTCGTCTAAACTAAAAGTAGAGAAGTGTCCACCCATTTGGCGACCACCAGACATTGGCTCTAAAGAGATGTCTGTGTTGGCATATAAACCAGAGAAGAAGGTTTGGATATCTAATGCTCCAATAGCCATCATAAAAGTTTGGTCTCTGTAGTAACCAGATCTAAAATCACCATTTGCAAAAGCTTTAGCCCATGCTAATTGTGGTACTTCTTTTCCGTCTCCAAAAATTCCAAACTTGGCTTTTCCTGTTAAAACTTCACGGCGACCAAGTAGACTACATTCTCGACTTGTAACAGCAATCTTATAATCTTCTAAAACCTGTGCTTTAAAATCGTTAAAGGATAGCTCTTTTTTTAAGTCGGAATTTGTGCTCATAGTTATGGTTTTTTTGAAACACAAATTTAGTTAATAAAACTGATTTTTGCAATACGAAAACGTCTTAAAAAATTGCTAAATTTTTAACAAAAACACGATTTCTCTAAGAATAGTTAAAAAATATTCAATAATTGAAAAGGACGTTGAGAATTACCTAATGTTTTAGTACCATCTTCTGGTGAATAATTTAAGCAATGTTTGTGGAGATAAAGTAACGATAAAACGAATACTTTGGTCATAGTTAGGTTGTGCTATTTCCCATCCTAAATTAGAATATACTGGGAGATAGAGCTCAAAATAGTCTTCGACTAAGTTTAAACGAATTCCCGCATCGTAAACAAATTTAGGGTTTTTACCATGGTTTTTAACCAATCCAAGATCACCGTAAGCCATAATATAACGCCAAATGGTTGTACTTGTATTTGCAGTTGTTATCCATTGGTTTGCAAAGGCTGGTTCTAATTGCGATTTAAAACCACCTTCTGAGACTACTAATTGCTGACTTAATAATCCTGCTTCTTCAGAGCGCCCTAAATAGTCGTAATCGAAAAGGTAATCTGTTGGTCTGTCTAAAGCAAAACTAAAGAAATCGGTATCTTGATACGTCTTATTATATATAAACGAACCTGCATAGAGACGTAAATTATACTGTCTGTTACCTTCGGTAAGTTTTCTAAACTCTGCAGTGGCAGAAATTTTACCAAAGTTTTTAGCCAATTGTAAATCTGTATTCCAAGCACTAAAGTTTTTTAAATTTGGATCACTCTCTCCGTATCTTGCATTAAAAACACTGTATTTAGGTTCTCCATCGGTTTCAAATTCTCCAGTTGGATCTACTTCTCTGTCTATATTTACATATCTAAAGCTTAAAGAACTCTTTCTATTGTCTCTTAAATTGTCTGGATCTCTAAATCTAAAATCTACATATGGAGTGTAAGAGGTATAAGATAGGTTAGGAGCGTAGTTGTAGTATTCGCCTCCAATACCATATTTAGTGTAATAATTTCTTTTGTTTTCTCTTCTATCGGCATAGCTTACAGAAGCACTACCAACAATTTGTTTACTTTTTATAGCGTATTTAGGACTTAACTTGTACAAGAAGTTCTTAGATAAAAGTGTTTTGTTATAGAGTTTTAATCCAGGAGAAAAGCCATCGTAAAAATTATAAGCAAATTCTGGCATAAAGAATACTTGACTGTAATTAGGGTCTTCAATATCCTTAAACAATCTAAACTGTAATGGCTTATTGTTAGATAAAAAGCCACCTAAGGATTTCCAGTTATTTCTTAAATTCATCTCTGGAATGGTGGTATCGTAATTTAATGCGAGCTTATCGGCATCATTATTTGCAATAGTTATAGTTTTATAACCTTTAAAACCTTCAATCCATTGTTTAGATATTACACTGTCGTTTTTAATAGTAAATAAAGAGACAGGCATTAAATGGTCTTTTTTATTTTTAATAGTAATGGTTAGAGAATCATCGGTTTTTTCAACAGATTTAATTTTAAAATCTATTTTTTTACTAGTACCTAAATAGTCATCAAAAAACCAATTGATGTTTTTATCTGTATGTGTTTTTAAATAGTCTTTAAAAGCTTCAGACGTTGTTGTTTCTAGCTTGTTTTCTATTAAATATTGTGTAAGCATTTTATTCATGGAGTTTAAATCCATATACTCATCAAGGTATTTTAAACCTACACCTGCTTTGTATTTGTTAGCAATGTTTTTATTAAATTTTAATAGCGAATCTTTAGGCATGTCTAATGGCTGATCTAGGTTAGAACGTGCCATATGCATGTATAAAAAGTTGTATTGGTCGTTAAATTTTAAGTCCGATGCATGAAACGCTCTAACACCCCAAACATTGGCTAACTTTCCAAGAATTTTCATGTCTGGATAAAACTCTTCAACGTATTTCATTAAGTAATACGTTTGTATACCATCTATTAACCACTGGTCTTCTCTTGGGTTAATTAGTAAAGTGTTTTCTAGATAGTTGTGTAAAGTCGACTTTAATATTTTTAACTCGTATTGAAACGTATCTGAAAAAGGACGTACAAAATCTGGCAACAAGTTTAAGCCATAAATAGGACTTTTCTTGTAATCAATTTTTGTTAATAGTACTTTTTTATGCGGATAGCTTCCTAAGTTTTTAGTTATAAAACCTGCTACTTTATCTGTAACAATCGCAACTTCTTCAGGTTCTAAGTTTTCTTCGTCTATATTAGATTCTACCGTAAAAAAATCGGTTTCAACAGTTTTGTAAGTGTCTTTTTTATTTAGAAATAATTTAGAATTAATTCTATCCTTACCTTTTAGTAGTGTAGATTTTGTGTTGTTTTCATTTATCTCTTTAGTAAATTCTTCGTCCAACTCACTTATTAAAGTGTAATTATTAGGATAGTTAACCTCTAGGCTAATGTCTGCTTTTGGTACAAAGGCATCGTCTAAATTTTTGTTACTAAAGTATTTCCATTCACCATTAAAAACGGCAGGAGTAATGTACCAATATCTTAAATTATAATCGCCTTCTTCGGTTATACCATAGCGTGTAAATTTATCGTTCGCAATTTGTACTGTATAACTAAGTTTAAGTGTGTAGCTTTTGTTGGGTGCTAATGGACTGTTTAAAACAACCTTTAAAATATCTGGATGTTTATCTAAATATGAAAAGCTAGTATTTGTATTGTTTTGTTTAATTGAATTTATAAGTGTAAAACCACGATCTTCATCCTTAGCAAAATGAAAAGTGTTTTTAAATTCTTCTGCAAATCGTTCAGCTAAAGGTGTGTCTTTTTCCGAATAACTATTACTCCAGTCTGTTAAATATATAGTGTCTAAAGTAACATTAGATGTGTTAAAATATTCTATTGTCTGTTCAATATTTATGCTTTTGTTTTCAATATCGAAAGTAGCATAAATATCAATTTTGTTTTGGCTTGAAGCAAACAAACATATAAATAGGCAAGATAAAAAGGAAGTAAAATTTAGATTCAATTTATTTTAAAAAACTTTAAAGGTTTAACATTAGATTCTATTAGTGCAACTTAATACATTCTAGTTAAATATAAATAAATAATTATAAATTTTATTTAATAATAAACGGTTTGTATTTGAGGACTTAATGTATTAAATATACTTACGTAAATAGTAAAAAACGGTTTTTTATTTACCATAATTATAAGCGAATTAAAATAATATTCGTGCCAAATATTATTAAAAGTCTTAATGCTTAATTAAGTTTTATTGTAGTTGTAATATTAGTAACGAAATAGTGTTACTAAAATTGTGTTTATAATTTCTAATATATGGAAGTAGAGAAGTAATGTAAGGCTTCGTAAAGAAAAAAGACACTAGAGAATAAACTTAGTTTTAAACAATTTAAAACAAAAAAAAATAGAGTCTTAATAGACTCTATTTTTTTGTTTTTTTTTTTTTAGAAGTTAGGGCTTAAACCAGATTCTTTATAGAAAGCATCAAGAATAGTAACAACTTCATCTTCTGTATCTACTAAATGAATTAAATCTAAATCGCCAGGACTCACATTAGAAAACTTGTCTAACATTGTGCTTTTAATCCAATCCATTAATCCAGACCAGAAATCTGTACCAACTAAAATGATTGGGAATTTACCTATTTTATTAGTTTGTATTAAAGTGATGGCTTCAAATAACTCATCTAAAGTTCCAAAACCTCCAGGCATTACAACAAAACCTTGAGAGTATTTAACAAACATTACTTTACGTACAAAAAAGTAATCGAAATCTAAACTTTTATCGCTGTCGATATATGGATTATCGTGCTGCTCAAAAGGTAATTCTATGTTTAATCCAACCGAAGTTCCTCCAGCTAAATGTGCACCTTTATTACCAGCTTCCATAATACCTGGTCCACCACCTGTAATAACACCGTATCCGGCTTCGCAAATACTTTTTGCTACGCTTTCGGCTAATTTATAATATTTATGATCTGGTTTTGTTCTTGCAGATCCAAAAATAGATACACAAGGACCAATTTGACTCATTTTTTCGAATCCGTTAACAAATTCTCCCATAATTTTGAAGATTGCCCACGAATCGTTTGTTTTTTTCTCATTCCAACCTTTGTGATGTTGTTCTTTTCTCATCTTATATTATTTGTTTTTGTTTCTATTATTTGAGCTGAATGTATTTTCAGTAACAGAACAGTTATTATTTTTAATTGCTTTCTTTCTGAAAAATCAAGCTTGCTAATTTAGTTCTTTTTTTAAAAATTTAGCGGTATAACTTTTTTTATGTTTCGCAACTTCTTCTGGAGTACCTTTAACAACTATTTCTCCGCCACCTTTACCACCTTCGTAACCAACATCTATAATATAATCTACAGTTTTAATAACGTCTAGATTATGTTCTATAATTAGTACCGTATTCCCTTTATCTGCAAGTTTATTAAGTACAATCATTAATACACGAATGTCTTCAAAATGCAATCCAGTTGTAGGTTCGTCTAAAATATAGAAGGTATTTCCTGTATCGCGTTTACTTAATTCTGTTGCTAATTTAATACGCTGTGCTTCACCACCAGAAAGCGTTGTGCTTTGTTGCCCTAAAGTAATATAACCCAAACCAACATCTTTAATGGTTTTCAGTTTTTTATGAATTTTAGGTATGTTTTCAAAGAAATCTACACTTTCATTAATAGTCATGTTCAAGACATCACTAATACTTTTTCCTTTGTATCTAATTTCTAAAGTTTCACGGTTAAAACGTTTGCCTTGGCAGGTTTCACATTCTACGTAAACATCTGGAAGGAAATTCATTTCTATAACTCGTAATCCACCACCTTTGCACGTTTCACAACGTCCACCAGCCACATTAAAACTGAAACGACCAGGTTTGTAACCTCTAATCATCGCTTCTGGAATTTTAGCAAATAAGCTTCTAATCTCTCCAAAAGTTCCTGTATAAGTAGCAGGATTACTTCTTGGTGTTCTACCAATTGGAGATTGGTTAATGTCTATAACCTTATCACAATGTTCTAAACCTTTAATACTTTTATAAGGCATTGGTTTTTTTACACCATTAAAATAGTAAGCATTAAGAATAGGGTAGAGCGTTTCGTTAATTAAAGTAGATTTACCACTTCCTGAAACACCAGTAATACCAATCATCTTCCCTAAAGGTAGTTTTATAGATACATTTTTAAGATTGTTACCTGTACAACCTTTAAGCTCTATATACTTGCCATTACCTTCTCTTCGTTTTGCAGGAATTTCAATTTGCTTTTTACCGTTTAGGTATTCCGCAGTTAACGTCTTTTCTTTTAGCAATTGTTTTGGTGTGCCTTGACTAATAATTTCACCACCAAATTTCCCTGCTCTTGGTCCAATATCTATAACGTGATCTGCACGTTCTATCATGTCTTTGTCGTGTTCTACAACAATAACAGAGTTTCCAATGTCGCGAAGTGCAACAAGAGAATTAATTAATTTTTCGTTATCACGTTGGTGTAAACCAATACTTGGTTCATCTAAAATATAAAGTACACCAACCAGTTGCGAGCCTATTTGTGTTGCCAAACGAATACGTTGTGCCTCACCACCAGAAAGGGATTTAGAGCTTCGGTTTAAGGATAAATAGGTTAAACCAACATCTAGTAAAAACTGAAGTCTCGCTTTAATTTCTTTAATTATTTCTTCGGCAATTATTAATTGTTTTTCAGATAAATTTTCTTCTAAAGTTTTAAACCATTCAGCTAAATCTACAATATCTTTATTTGCTAATTCGGCTATGTTTTTTCCAGCAACTTTAAAGTATAAAGATTCTTTTCTTAAACGAGAACCTTCGCAAACAGGACATTTTACTTTGTCCATATATTCTTTTGCCCAACGTTTTAAAGAAGTAGATTCAGCATTTTTATACTGGCTGTCTATAAAATTAGCAACACCTTCAAAATCTATTTTATAATCTCTTTTAACACCTAACGTTTTACTATCGACAGAAAACTTTTCGTTACCACCATATAAAATAATTTGCTTAGCTTCTTTTGGGATGTCCTTGTAAGCATCAGTCATTTTAAAGTTAAAGCGTTCGGCAATTAATTCTAATTGTTTAAAAATCCAACTTTTCTTTTCAGGACCGTGTGGCGCTAAAGCTCCTGCTTTAATAGATAAATTAGCGTCTGGTACTATTTTATTTTCGTTAACTTGGTATAAATCACCAATACCATTACAATTATCGCAAGCACCTTTTGGTGAGTTAAATGAGAAATTGTTTGGTTCTGGATTTGGATAAGATATTCCCGAACTAGGACACATTAAATTTCTACTAAAATAACGTGCTTCTTGCGTATCGTGATCAATAACCATTAAAACATCCTCACCATGATACATGGCTGTGTTTATACTTTCGTCTAAACGTTTATCGTCTGCAATGCTATCGTCAATTTTAAGTCTATCGATTACAATTTCGATGTCGTGCATCTTGTAACGATCCAACTTCATGCCTTTAACAATGTCCTTAATCTCGCCATCGGTTCTCACTTTTACAAAGCCTTGCTTACCAATTTGCTCAAAAAGTTCGCGGTAATGTCCTTTTCTAGAACGTATAACAGGAGATAGAATGTTTATTTTTTTGCCTTTGTAGCTTTCAATAATTAGCGTTTTTATTTGCTCATCGCTATAACTTACCATTTTTTCGCCAGTATTGTAACTGTACGCATCACTTGCACGAGCGTAAAACAGACGCAAGAAATCGTAAATTTCTGTAATGGTTCCAACGGTAGAACGTGGCGATTTACTAGTCGTTTTTTGTTCTATCGCGATAACAGGAGATAGGCCATCAATTTTATCGACATCTGGTCTTTCTAAACCGCCTAAAAATTGTCTGGCATAAGCCGAAAACGTTTCTATATAACGGCGTTGTCCTTCGGCATAAATAGTATCGAAAGCAAGAGACGACTTACCACTACCAGATAAACCAGTAATAACAACTAGTTTTTCTCGCGGTATTGTAACATCTATATTTTTTAGATTATGAACTCTGGCACCTTGTACCTCAATATTTTCTTCAAAATTTGTCATAGCAAAAGCATAACTCTGCTCTTTTTAAGCAGATTTGCGAAGTTACGGTTTTTCGCTTTCTTTTTAAAATAGCTATAGTTAGGATTTTATTAAAAGTGCCTTTCTTTTGATGAAAGGAATTTTACGATTTTAAAATTTAATTTATAACTTCGATTTTCGAAATTTTGTCAGTTCGAGTGATTCTGATTTTTTTTATCAGAATTGTATCGAGAACATATAATATGAGCTTCTTGATATAATTTTTCATACTTCAAAATCACTCGAAGTGACATTGTTTTGTCATTCCGCACTTGATACGGAATCCACTTTAAAATTAAGTTTAACATTAACAAGATTCCTGCCTTCGCAGGAATGACAAGAAAATATGAAAATACTAGGAATAGGCTCAAGAATTAGCCACAACGAATTTGGAAAAGGAGTTGTTACAAACGTCGATAACCAGCAATATTGGGTGACGTTTATAGAAAACGGATTGGAAACCATTGCGTTTGATGAAGAGATAGAAATAATAGAAGTTGCAGATAGCGAAGTCGATACTGTTAGTTTTTTTGATGTCGAGCAAAGCTTTATGCGCTTACTTAAAAAGTATAGCGATGTTAGCGAAGTGGTACACATTGGTGATAAATGGAAAGGAGGAAAACTAATTTTAGAACCTGGAGATACCAATTTAAAAAGTAGGGAAATTAAGATTGATGATTTCTTTCATAAAATCACAATGGTTCGTGATCGTATTCGCGTTATGGAACAAAAGGTGAATTCTAGTACTCTTGAAGAGCAAGAAAAAATAGATATACAACAATATATTACACGTATTTATGGCAGCTTGACGACTTTTAATGTGTTGTTTAAGTCTAAGGAACAGCAGTTTGTAGGGCAGAGGAGTAAGTAGTATTTACTGCTCTGTTTTATGGTGTTTAAAAAAATATGCTTTTTTTATTAAAAGAAAGTAGATAACAATTGGAATAAAAACACAAATTATAACGGATGATGCTGTGTAATTACTACCAACACTATCGAAGCTTCTTAAAAAATCTGCTGATATATCGAATAACCAATTTGAAAAGACTGTAAAGTCATTGATAAAAAGCAGTGTTAAGGAGATAACAATAATACTTATAATTTTAATGTAATTGAATTTATAGATTTTATCTATTAAAAACGCCCAAGAAAACGGTATTAAAATAAACCAAACGATAATATTAATCTCTTTATAACTAAAACCTGTAGTTCTGGAAAGGAACATTAAAATTTCGTAAGTTATTTCGAAGAGTTTTTTCATTTAATTACTCTCTGTTTGTCTTAATCCCTTCAATCTCCAAACCTAAAACCATCATTTTATGAAACGTTGGTAATTGTGCGCCAGTAGCTGTAGTTGTCCAATCGCTCCAAGTGGCTTCGAGTCCGTTAATTGGTAAAATATCTACCCACATTTGAAAACTTTTAGGCTTGCCAGTGTCGTCTAAATGCCATAAATACGAATCTCCAGGAGTAGAGCCACCAGAACTATAAGTCACTAATAAAGCTTTTTCATTATTCTCTAAAGTAACGATGCTTCTTGTTGTTCCAGGATCGAAAACCTTATAAGGCGCAACAACCCAAAAGGTATCGTTATTAAAATAGCTTATTGCTTTTTCTATTAATGCTGCACTATTTTCGCCTTCAATTTTTGTTTCATTTTGAAACACTTCATTTTTAGAATTATCATTGAAATCTAAATTTACTTTATAGTTTTTCCAATAGACTTCGCAAGTGTTTTCGGTCTTGTTCCATTTAAAATGATGACGCTTTTTAAAAGTGAATTCTATGTAATCTGTAGCTTTGTATGCATCGTAGTTTAGTGCATCTAACATTTTGTTAGCGAACACATCTGCTTGAGCTGTTTCTTTACCAACAGGTAGTTCTTCGTTATATTTAAAATATAAAAAACCAAAGAGTAGAAGTGTAGGTAGTGTTATAAAAACAATTGCTCCAGCTACTATTTTTAGTATTCTTTTTGGTGTCAGTTTTTTTCTTTTTCTCATTGGGAGATTTTATAAGTTATGTCATTGCGAGAAGAGACGAAGGAACGACGTGGCAATCTCTTTAATTTTAATACAAATTTAAAAGATTGCCACGTTCTTTGTCTTTTAAATGATGAATTATTTTAAAAATTAGCTTCGCTCTTTTAGGTAAAACCATCCGAATTCTAATAAAGTAGAATCCACCTTCCTTCGTCTGAAGGGAGGAGCTGACAATGAGTGTGTTTTTATGCTTAGTAAACCTCTATGTAAAGGTGTTTTCTTAAACTAAACTAAGATTCCTGCCTTTGCAGGAATGACAAATTAGAGATTCCTGCTTTCACAGGAATTTGGTTAAAACCCAGCAGCAGCATCATCACCACGAGAATCTGCACCACCTTCAAGAGAACCATCTGGTAATACTAAAATACCATCTACAACACCAATAACTGGCGAGCGTTCTTCGTTTATTGTATAACCTTTTTGTTCTAAAGCGGTAATAGTTTTTGTATTAAAGCGATTAGGTTCCATTCTAATTTCATCTGGTAACCATTGGTGATGAAAACGCGGTGCATTAACAGCTTCTTGCATACCCATTTTAAACTCGTGTACATTTAAAATAGTCTGTAAAACCGAGGTGATAATTGTTGAACCTCCAGGTGTTCCAACGCTCATTAATAATTTTCCATCTTTTTCTACAATAGTTGGCGTCATAGAACTTAGCATGCGTTTTTCTGGTAAAATAGCATTGGCTTCAGCGCCAATAAGTCCGTATACGTTTGGTATGCCAGGTTTGCTAGAAAAATCGTCCATTTCATTGTTTAAAAAGAAGCCTAATTCTTGACAATATAATTTAGAACCATAATAAGAATTTAAAGTGGTTGTTACAGCAATAGCATTACCAAAAGAATCGACAATAGAGTAGTGCGTTGTTTCATCACTTTCTACAATATCAACAGTACCATGAGAAATTTCGGTAGAAGGTGTTGCTTTTTCAAAAGAAAAACTTGACATTCTGTCTTTTAAATACCCATCACTTACTAATTTGTCTTGTGGGACTTCTACAAAATCAGGATCACCTAAATAATGGCTTCTATCTGCATAAGCGCGACGTTCAGCTTCAGCTAAAACCTGAATTGTTTTTGTAGAGTTGTGTCCAAATGTATCTAAGTCGTAACTTTCAACCGACTTTAATACTTGTGCCATGGTAATACCTCCACTTGAAGGCGGAGACATTGAAATAATACGTAAATCGTCGTAATTAAAAGTAATAGGCGTTCTCCATTTCGCTTGGTAATTTGCTAAATCTTCTTCAGTAATAATACCACCATTATCTTGAATAAACTGTGCTAATATTTTAGCCGTTTTTCCTTTATAAAACTCATCACGACCGTTTTTCATTATTCGTGTTAGTGTTTCTGCTAATTCTGGATATTTAATAGTGTCATTTGCTTTCCAGTTTTTAATAAACTGAATAGAATCTTTATTGGTAAGCTTAAAATCGGTTTGCTTTTCTGCAATTCTAATTTCTTGTTTTTTAGTAACAATAACACCTCTTTTTGCTAAAGCGATAACAGGTTTTAAAATGGTTTCAATAGGTAACGAACCAAACTTTTTATGGACTTCAAAAACACCTGCAATAGTACCAGGAATTCCAACAGCCATTGCACCACGTGTACTTAAATCGGGAATAACATTGCCTATAGAATCCAAATACATGTCTTTTGTCGCTGCTAATGGTGCTTTTTCTCTATAGTCTAAAGCGCCAATTTTACCGTCGTTTAATCTGTAAACCATAAAACCACCACCTCCAATATTTCCAGCGTTGGGATAAGCGACTGCTAAAGCAAGGTCTGTAGCCATCATAGCATCGAAAGCGTTTCCGCCTTGTTCCATAATTTGTTTTGCAATGTTAGAAGCTTCAACTCTTGCCGAAACAACCATTGCTTTTTGTGTAACTAAACCACGAACGGGCGCTTTCTTTTTACAAGAAAAACAGATTGTAATTGTCGCAATTACGAGTAGTGTGTTTTTTAGCTTCATTTTTAGTATCTGTTATTTAAAGATTCCTCACTTCGTTCTGAATGACAAAACGTAACGTTTATCTGTTTTCTATTTCTTTTAATTTCTTCGCTGAAAACTGAATCAGTTCATCAAAAAAGCGGGTAAATTCATCTTCAAATTCATCATAGAATTCTTGCAGTTCGTTTACGGCTAAATTCATTTGCGAACGGTTTTGTGTTCTTTTATTCATACCAACCAACACTTTCCCAATACCTTCAATGGTAGCATAGCTTAATAGCCAATTATCGGCAATCATATAAGGCATCATTTTTTGAATTCTTGCTGGTAATACTTCAAAGTTATCTTGTAAACTAGTATAGAAATTATCGATGTATTCAGCTAAAGGCACATCAGAATAATTACTCCAGTTTTTAGCCAAAAAATGATCGTATAGAATATCGACTATCACACCAGAATAATGTCCGTAATTTTTATGCAGCCTTTTGGTACTTACTCTTACTGTTTTATGTGCATCTGTAAACGTATCGATTTGGCGATGCAGTAAAATACCAGTTTGAATGTCTTTTGGATATTTCTGGTATTTTTTACCACGAATACCATCGGCAATAAAATTACCAATAGTTATGTCTTCGTTATTTCCTGATAAATATATATGTGCGAGAAAATTCATAGGTCGAATTTACGAATTCAGAATAGATAAATCCGCTTTTGAAATAGTATATTTGTAGTTCAATTTTAAAAATTATATTAATGACACTTATAAAATCTATTTCAGGAATTCGAGGAACTATTGGCGGAAAGGTTGGAGAAAACCTAACACCAATTGATGCTGTAAAATTCGCATCGGCTTACGGTACTTGGTTAAAAACGCAACGTACAAAAGATAATTATCGTGTTGTTGTGGGTAGAGATGCTAGAATTTCTGGAGCAATGATTCAGAATTTAGTAATGAATACCTTAGTAGGTTTAGGTATTGATGTTATAGATTTAGATTTGTCTACAACACCAACGGTTGAAATTGCTGTGCCAATGGAACATGCCGATGGAGGTATTATTTTAACTGCAAGTCATAACCCAAAACAATGGAATGCTTTAAAATTATTAAATGCTAAAGGAGAGTTTTTAGATGCCGCTGAAGGTGCAAAGATTTTAGAGATTGCAGAAAGCGATGCTATGCAGTTTGCAGATGTAGATAGTTTAGGAGAAATTACCAGAAATGATGCTTATATCGATATTCATATCGACGAAGTTTTAGAATTAGAATATGTAGATAAAAAAGCAATTGCAGCAGCAAATTTTAAAGTTGTAGTCGATGGTGTAAATTCTACAGGAGGTATTGCTATTCCTTTATTATTAGAACGTTTAGGAGTAGAGGCAGTAAAGTTATATTGTGATCCAACAGGAGAATTTCCTCACAATCCAGAACCGTTAAAAGAACATTTAACAGATTTATCTGCGGAAGTACAAAAGCATCATGCCGATTTTGGTATTGTTGTAGATCCAGATGTAGACAGATTAGCTTTTATGGATGAAAACGGAGAAATGTTTGGCGAAGAATACACATTAGTAGCCTGTGCCGATCATGTATTAAGTAGAAATCCAGGAAACACAGTAAGTAATATGAGCTCAACAAGAGCGTTGCGCGATATTACCGAAAAACATGGTGGAACTTACGAAGCAAGTGCTGTTGGAGAAGTGAATGTAGTAACATTAATGAAAAAAAATAACGCTGTAATTGGTGGCGAAGGTAATGGAGGTATTATTTATCCAGCGTCTCATTACGGACGTGATGCTTTAGTTGGTGTGGCCTTATTTTTAACGCTTTTAGCGGAAAAGAAAATGAGTGTAAGTGACCTTAAAAAAACATACACGAGTTACTTTATGAGTAAAAAGAAAATAGCCTTAACACCACAAATTAATGTTGATGCTATTTTAATGGAAATGGCAGCAAAGTATAAAGATGAAAATTTAAACATTGTAGATGGTGTGAAAATTGATTTTGCTGAAAACTGGGTACACTTAAGAAAAAGTAATACAGAGCCAATTATTAGAATTTATACTGAAGCAAAGTCGCAGCAAATAGCAGATGATTTAGCCGATAAGATTATTGCTGAAATTAAAGCTATTGCTAAAATATAGTACTAATAGAATAATACAATTATTATGATTACTACAAAAGCACCAAGAGAAAGACAGTCTGAATTAGAAGCTTATTTTTCTCAATTTAGAAAACATATTGTTGGTATAGATCAAGAATTTGAATCGCCTTACGGAAAGCAAAAAATTATCTATACAGATTGGACAGCTTCTGGGCGTTTATACAGACCAATAGAAGATAAAATAGTCAATCAATTTGGTCCTTTTGTAGCAAACACGCATACCGAAACAACTGTTTCAGGTACTGCAATGACGAATGCTTACCATAAAGCAAGAAATATTATTAAAGGTCATGTAAACACAAATGCAGACGATGTTTTAATTGTTTCTGGAAATGGAATGACGAGTGTTGTTAATAAGTTTCAGCGTATTTTAGGTTTAAAAGTACCAGAGAATATTGCTAAATATGCTAAAATACCAGACGAAATTCGTCCTGTAGTATTTGTAACGCATATGGAACACCATTCTAACCATACCTCTTGGTTAGAGACGATGGCTAAAGTGGAAGTTATTCCTGCTGGCGACGATGGTTTATTTAGTTTAGAAAACTTAGAAACACTATTAGAAAAATATAAAGACTGTACACTTAAAATCGCTTCGGTAATAGCAGGTAGTAATGTCACAGGTATCCAAACGCCACATCATAAAATTGCAAAAATGATGCACAAACATGGTGGTGTTTGTTTTGTAGATTTTGCATGTTCTGCACCGTATGTAGATATCGATATGCATCCAGAAAATGAAGACGAAGCACTAGATGCTGTTTTCTTTTCGCCTCATAAATTTTTAGGAGGACCGGGAACTTCTGGCGTGTTGGTTTTTAATAAAAAGCTGTATAAAAACATGGTTCCAGATTGTCCAGGTGGCGGTACGGTATCATGGACCAATCCTTGGGGAGAACACAAATATATTGAGAGTATTGAAGATAGAGAAGATGGTGGTACACCAGGTTTTCTGCAAACTATAAAAACGGCATTGTGTATTAAGTTAAAAGACAAAATGGGCGTTAAAAACATGCTTGATCGTGAGCATGAATTATTACACCAAGTGTTTTCTAATTTAGATGGTGTTGATAATATTAAAATTCTAGCCGGTGATCATACAGACCGTTTGGGTGTGGTTTCTTTTTATGTAGAAGAGCTACATTTTAATTTAGGTGTTAAAATATTAAACGATAAATTCGGAATACAAACACGTGGTGGTTGCAGTTGTGCAGGTACTTACGGACATTATTTATTACACGTAGATCAAGAGCAATCGCATAGTTTAGTAAATGAAATTTCTTTAGGTGATTTAATACGTAAGCCAGGTTGGATACGTATGTCTATTCATCCAACAACTACTTGCGATGAGATCGATTACGTTTGCGAAAGCTTAATCGCTTTAGCCGAGAATCATAAAGAATGGGCTAATGATTATGAGTATAATAAAGCTAATAACGAGTTTATTCATAAAACGTATGTGCCTACTCAGGAATTGAGGGTTGATGGTTGGTTTGATATGTAAAATTCCTGCGAAGGCAGGAATCTCTAATTTGTCATTCCTGCGAAGGCAGGAATCCCTTGTTAGTTTGTTCTTTTGTTAATTTTTAAAACAAAGTATTCAAAATTCGCTATGCTCTTTTGTACTTTAAACCTTCCGAATTTCGCACACCAAATCCACTATCCTTTGAATTAAGGAAGGAGCTGATTCTCTTTATTGTTTTGTTTTAAATTCCTACGAAAGCAGGAATCTCTAATTTGTCATTCCTGCGAAGGCAGGAATCTCCTGTTAGTTTGTTCTTTTGTTAATTTTTAAAACAAAGTATTCAAAATTCGCTTTGCTCTTTTGCGCTTTAAACCTTCCGAATTTCTCACACGAAATCCACCTTCCTTTGAATTAAGGAAGGAGCTGATTCTCTTTTTGGCTTAGTTTTAAATTCCTGCGAAAGCAGGAATCTCTAATTTGTCATTCCTGCGAAGGCAGGAATCTCATGTTAGAAAGTATTTTTGTTGATTTTTAAAACAAAGTATTCAAAATTCGCTTTGCTCTTTTGCGCTTTAAACCTTCCGAATTTCGCATACAAAATCCACCTTCCTTTAAATTAAGGCAGGAGCTGAGTAGCAGTGCGGCTTTGTTTTGGAAATTACTTTCTATTACTAACGATTCTTTGTTTTGTAGTAAACAAGTCAATTAGTAATTTATAGTAAGAGATTCCTTTTTTCAAAGGAATTTGGCAGGTACATTGTTACGGTGTTTCCAGCGCTTGTGAGTCCATAAGTAATATTCTGGCTGCTCTTTTATCTGTTGCTCTACAAAGTCTTTAAAAATGTCTGTAATCTCGTAATTTTTAAAATCGTTTGGATGTTCGGCAATGGTTTTAAAAGTCGTTTCGTAATACCCACGTTTTACTTTTCTAACATCAAAAAATACAACCGCCATATCTAATTGTTTGGCAAGCATTTCGGCACCTGTGTGAATAGGTACTGTAATACCCATAAAATTATTCCAATGGTGGGCTTTGTCTAATTTTGGAGACTGGTCTGCAACAAATCCAGTAATGGTTAATTCGTTTTTTGCGTGAGACGCTTTTAAAGTTACAATAGTCTCTTTTGTGGTGATTAAATGACTGTTATATCTTGCTCTAATGCGTTTTATAAGTCTGTCGAAATACTTATTGCTTAACCTTTTATAGACGCCAAAACCTTTATGGCTAATGTAAGTTTGTAAAATAAATATCCACTCCCAACTGGCATAATGCCCGCACATAATAATAATGCTTCGGTTTTGCTTTTCTAGTTCTTGTAACACTTCAACGTTAGTAAAAGCATAGCGTTTTTTCATTTCAGCTTCAGAAATCGTCATAGATTTCATAGATTCTACAACCATATCACATAAATGATGATAGAATTTTTTTGTGATGGTATTTATTTCTTCCGAAGACTTCTCAGGAAAAACCAACCTTAGGTTCTCTTGCACAACGGTCTTTCTATAGCCAAAGATACCGTAGATAAAAAGGTAGATAAAATCTGAAAAAGCATACAATAATCTAAAGGGAAGAATAGAAACCAACCAAAAAAACGGATAAATTAGAATGTACGCTATTAATTGCATGAATTAGTTTTAAATTTGTAACAGCAAATATATGCTATATTTAAAAAAAAGAGAATACTTAATGGGTAATTTAAATGTTGTAACAATTGTATTAATAATAGCGAATGTATTATTCTCTATTAAAGGATTTAATGACTTTAGTTTTTTCGAAAAATATAAATTCAATATTGGCGCTATAAAACGAGGAGAGAAAATAAGAATGTTGAGTTCAGGATTCCTACATGTAAATCCGCAGCATTTATTGTTTAATATGCTTACACTTTTTTTCTTCGCAAATGGTGTTATTTACCGTATTGGAGAATTAAGTTTTGTAATAATATACTTTGCAAGTTTAATTACTGGTAGCTTATTGTCTTACCTTTTTCATAAAAATGAATATCAATATTCGGCAGTTGGTGCAAGTGGAGCAGTAATGGGTATAATATACTCCTCTATATTATTTGATCCTTGGATGGAAATTAACTTTTTTATACCAGGTTTCGTTTTCGGGATAGGTTACTTGTTATACTCGATTTACGGTATGAAAAACAAAACAGACAACATTGGTCACGATGCTCATTTTGGAGGTGCAGTTGGTGGTTATGCAATGACTCTAATTTTAGCACCAAGTTTACTTCAACAAGATTTAATGATGATGTTACTCATGGGTTTACCAATAGTAGTATTATTTGTCATGAAAAAATTAGGTAAAATATAGTCTTATGAATTATAATAACGATACCATAGTTGCACTAGCAACAGCCTCTGGTGCTGGAGCAGTCGCAATAATAAGATTATCTGGTGAAGATGCTATTACTATTGCAGACGCCAATTTTCAGTCTGTTAAAAAGAATAAATCGCTAACAACACAAAAAACACATACCATCCATTTAGGACATATAATGGATGGAAAACGTACTATTGACGAGGTTTTGGTTTCGGTTTTTAAAAACCCAAACTCTTACACAGGAGAAAATGTAGTCGAAATTTCATGTCATGGGTCTATATACATTCAGCAAGAAATTATTCAGTTGTTTCTTAGAAACGGTTGCCGAATGGCAAATGCAGGAGAGTTTACCTTACGTGCCTTTTTAAATGCCAAGTTAGATTTAAGTCAGGCAGAAGCTGTGGCAGATTTAATTGCTAGTGATAACGAAGCTTCACACCAAATAGCCATGCAGCAAATGCGTGGTGGTTTTTCTAGCGAAATCGCAAAATTACGCGAAGAATTAATGAATTTTGCTTCACTTATAGAACTAGAATTGGACTTTGCCGAGGAAGATGTGGAATTTGCCGACAGAACCCAATTTAAAGAATTAATAGTACGCATAGAGTTTGTGTTAAAGCGTTTAATAGACAGTTTTGCTGTAGGAAACGTTATTAAAAACGGAATTCCTGTGGCTATTGTTGGTGAGCCTAATGTGGGTAAATCGACACTTTTAAATGCGCTTTTAAACGAAGAACGCGCCATTGTAAGTGATATTGCAGGCACTACTAGAGATACTATTGAAGACGAGCTGGTAATAGAAGGCATCGGTTTTAGGTTTATAGATACTGCAGGAATTAGAGAGACCGAAGATGTTGTAGAAAGTATAGGGATTAAAAAAACTTTCGAAAAAATGGAGCAAGCGCAAGTGGTTGTTTTATTGTTTTCTGCGGAAGAATTTAAAACCGAAAGTAAACGATTAAAGGTCGAAATAGAGAAGATAAAAAACCGTTTCCCATTAAAGCCATTAATAATTATCTCTAACAAAGTAGATACTTTAAATGAAGCGGAATTAAGCACCTTAAAATCGCAGTTTGAAGAACTTCATTTATTATCTGCAAAAACTGGTGTTGGAGTAGAAGAACTTAAAGAAAAACTAATAGGTTTTGTAAATACTGGAGCGCTTAGAAATAACGAAACGATAGTAACCAATACACGCCATTACGATTCGCTTTTAAAAGCATTTCAAGAAATTAATAGCGTAAAATCGGGATTAGAAACTGGTATTTCGGGCGATTTATTAGCCATAGATGTTAGGCAAGCGTTATATCATTTTGGTGAGATCACTGGGACGATAACGAGCGACGATTTGTTGGGCAATATCTTCGCTAATTTCTGTATTGGTAAATAAAATACAGCACATAATAACAATAAGCCATCCCTTTTGGGTGGCTTTTTTTATGCAATAAAGTCTTGTGAATAAGAATTTTAGCATCTTTTTTTAAGTTTTCTAAGCCCATATCGACATGTTTGCGCTCTATTTTACATGTCGTATTAAATAAATTCACTAATAGTTAATGTGCTGATAAACAGTATTTTACTTTTCTGTTTATTAAATTAAATTAGTGATTTATAGCTGATTACGCACTTTTTTTTGTTTTTAGAATTGTACAATACAATACTATAAATTGATTGTTAATTATTTTTTGATAGTTTTCACTTATAGTTAAATAAATTTGTTGTAAACTTGTAGTGTTCAGTTAGACGCTTAGATACTAGTCGATTAAGTGTACTAAGACACAATTTTATTATTTAATTAAAACACATTATCATTATGAGTGTTAAGTTTAAGGCGCAAGCCAAAAGAAATCCTCAGGACATTACTTTGCCTGAGCGATATTATGCAGCAAGTGTTGCAGATGGAGAAGTAGATTTAGATATACTTGCAGAGCAAATTGCTTACGAGTGTACCGTAACCGAGTCCGATTGCTATGCAGTACTCTTATCCTTAGAGCGAAACATTATTAATTCGCTTAATCAAGGACGTATTGTTAAGTTAGGGCGATTGGGTAATTTTCAAATTGGAATCAGCTCTTCTGGTGTAGATACGCCAGAGGAAGTTAATGCCACATTAATTACCAAATCGCGAGTACTGTTTAGACCTGGAAAACGTTTAAAACAGTTATTATTAGTTTTATCTTACAAAAAAGCCAGCTAGAATCTCGGTGACCATTTAGGTCGTAATAAGGTCTTGAGTGTTTCTTACCACTCAGGACCTTTTTTTTATGCCTAATTTTAGGCTTATAAGTTGCGCAACAAACACTTTAAAGTTGCTCAACGTCCATTACAAAGTTGCTTAACAACCCAATTAAAGCTGCCGACCTAATGCACTAAAGCAATAATCGAGGTAAAAACCTTCAGTTTAGAGCAAAAAAAAGCCTAAATACCAGCTAGAATCTCAGTGTTTAGGCAATTGTAATAAGGTCTTGAGTGTTTCTTACCCACTCGCGTACATGATTGTACAATACAAAAATACACTTTTTATACTAAGCGTGTTCTGTTTTAATCTTTTGTTTTAGTTTTTGTTATTTATTTTACACTTAGTTTTTTGTAGTTAAATAATTGTAAATCATTTGTTTGTTTCTATTGTGAAATAAAAAAAGCAATGTTGTTTAAAAAAATAATCACCTTTTGAGGATTCCCGTAAGGTCAATTTTTAAAAAGGTTCTATATTTAAAGTCTCCCTTTAAAACGCTGATTGAAATAATAGATTTATTTAATTAGAACCATCTATTGTATTATTATATGAATAAAAAAGACCTATCAGAAAGAGATATTTGTTCCAAGTTTATAAATCCAGCCATACAAAAAGCAGGATGGAACTTGAGAACCCAAGTAAGAGAAGAAGTATCTTTTACAGATGGTAGAATCATTGTTCAAGGAAATCTATATACTCGAGGAAAAAATAAGCGTGCCGATTATATACTATATTATAAATCTAATATTCCAATTGCGATTATTGAAGCTAAAGACAATAAAAAAGCAGTAGGATATGGCATGCAACAAGCATTAGAGTATTCTGAAATTTTGCAAATACCTTTTGTATTTACTTCTAATGGAGATTCTTTTGTGTTTCATGATAAAACAAATACGTCTGGAAATTTAGAACAAGAACTTACTTTAGATAATTTTCCATCACCAGAAACATTATGGAAAAAGTATTTAAAGCACAATAATATTGAAACGCCACAAGCTCAAGAAATAGTCGAGAAAGATTATTATGCAGATGATAGTGGAATGACGCCAAGATATTACCAACAAAATGCGGTTAACAGAACATTGGAAGCTGTTGCTAAAGGACAAGATAAAATTATCCTTGTTATGGCAACAGGAACAGGTAAAACGTATACAGCTTTTAATATTATTTGGCGTTTATGGAAAACAGGTGTTAAGAAACGTATTTTATTTCTTGCAGATAGAAACGCATTATTAACGCAAACCAAAAATGGTGATTTTTCGCCTTTCGGTAATGATATCATGCACATTATTAAAAACAGAAAAATTGATAAATCTTATCAAATTTATTTTGCATTATACCAAGGATTAACTAGTAATGACGAATATAAAAATGCTTACAAAGAGTTTAGTCCAGATTTTTTCGACTTAATAGTTATTGACGAGTGTCATCGAGGAAGTGCTTCTGAAGCTTCTGCATGGCGTGATGTTTTAACGTATTTTAATTCAGCAACACAAATAGGGTTAACAGCAACACCAAAAGAAACTAAAGATGTTTCTAATATGGAATATTTTGGAGAACCTGTTTATACGTATTCTTTAAAACAAGGTATTGATGATGGTTTTTTAGCACCTTATAAAGTTGTTAGAATTACAACTAGTGTAGATGAAGGTTGGAGACCAACCGCAGGTTTAATAGATAAATATGGCAATGAAGTAAAAGACCGTATCTATAATTTAAAAGATTATGACAGAACATTAGCAATTGATGAACGTACAGAAATTGTAGCAAAAAAAATCACAGAATATTTAAAAGCCACAGACCGTTACGCTAAAACAATCGTGTTTTGTACTGACATTGACCATGCTAACAGAATGCGTCAAGCATTAATAAATGAAAATGCAGACTTAGTAGCCAAACATTGGAACTATTGTGTAAAAATAACAGGAGATGACGAAGTTGGTAAGCAAGAGTTAGACAATTTTACAGACGTCGAAGAGCGTTTTCCTGTAATAGCAACAACCTCAAAAATGTTGACAACTGGAATAGATACTAAAATGGTAAAGTTTATTGTTTTAGAATCCAATATACAATCGGTTACAGAGTTTAAACAAATTATTGGTCGAGGAACACGAATACGTGAAGCAGAAGGTAAAGTCTATTTCACGATTATGGATTTTAGAAAAGCTACTAATATATTTGCGAGACCAGATTTTGATGGAGATCCAGTACAAATTTACGAACCTGAACCTGGAGAACCTGTTGTGCCGCCAGATGTTATAGAGCCTACAGAACCAGAAGCAGGAGATCCAAACACTCCAGAAATATTTAAACCAACCAATCCCGATATTTCTATTGATGGAGGAGAGGAAGAGGTGAAAAAATATTACGTAAATCAAATACCTGTGTCTATTGTGCATGAACGTGTGCAGTATTATGGAAAAGATGGAAAGCTTATTACAGAATCTTTAAAAGATTATTCTAAGAAAAATATAGAAAAAGAATTTGCATCATTAGACGATTTTATTCAAAAATGGAATGCATCTGAAAAGAAAGAAGAACTAATTAAAGAATTGGCAGAACATGGTGTATTATTAGAAGCATTACGTGAAGATGTCGGTCAAGATTTAGACGCTTTCGATTTAATTTGTCATATTGCGTTTGACCAACCTGCATTAACAAGAAAAGATCGTGCAAACAATGTACGCAAGCGTAATTACTTTACTAAGTATAGCGAAACCGCACAAAAGGTTTTAAATAGTCTATTAGATAAATACGAAAAAGAAGGCATTGTGTCCATAGAGCAAGGTTCTGTATTAAAAGTACAGCCTTTAAGCCAAATGGGTTCTCCTGTTGAATTAGTGAGAGCTTTTGGTAAGAAAAAAGACTTTGAACAAGCCATTAAAGAATTAGAAAACGAAATATATAATATAGCCTAATGAGTAACATAACAGGAAATATAAAAAGTATACGCGATATCATGCGTAAAGACACAGGAGTAGATGGAGACGCACAGCGTATCTCGCAAATGGTCTGGATGCTTTTTATGAAAATATTTGCCGATAAAGAAGAAGAATGGGAAATTACGATAGACAATTACGAAAGCCCAATTCCTGAAAACTTAAAATGGCAAAACTGGGCAGCAGACGATGAAGGCTTAACAGGTGATGCCTTAATGGAGTTTATAGAAAACGAGTTGTTTCCTGCTTTAAAAGAGTTGGATATTACGATAAGTCCACAAGCAAAAATTATCCGTTCTGTATTTGATGATACGTATAACTTTATGAAAAACGGAACACTCTTCCGTCAAGTCATAAATGTGATTAACGATATCAATTTTAATAGCTCGGAAGACAGTCATGTGTTTAACGATATTTACGAAACTATTTTAAAAGACCTACAATCTGCAGGTTCTTCCGGTGAGTATTACACACCAAGAGCCGTAACGCAGTTTATGGTAGATATGATTAATCCACAATTAGGAGAAAGTGTTTTAGATCCTGCTTGTGGTACAGGAGGTTTTTTAACCTGTACAATAGACCATGTAAGAAATCAAGTAAAAGATTATAAAGAGCGTAAAGTATTACAAAAATCGATACGTGGTATTGAGAAAAAACCATTGCCACATTTACTTTGTACCACCAATTTAATGTTACATGGTTTCGATTTGCCAGCAGTACGCAGAGACAATTTACTAAGCAAACCTTATGCAGATTGGGGAGCAAAGGACAAGTTAGATATTATACTCTCTAATCCACCTTTTGGAGGTGTAGAAGAAGATGGTACAGAAACCAACTTCCCTAAAAAGTTTAGAACCAAAGAAACAGCCGATTTATTCCTAGCCTTAATCATTAAACTATTAAAAGATAAAGGACGTTGTGCTATTGTATTACCAGATGGAACTTTGTTTGGGGAAGGTATGAAAACACGCCTAAAAGAAGAGTTGTTAGAGAGATGTAACCTACATACCATAGTCCGTTTACCAAATGGTGTTTTTAATCCATATACAAGTATTAAAACCAACCTGTTGTTTTTTGAAAAAGGAACGCCTACTAAAGAGATTTGGTATTACGAACATCCATATCCAGAGGGTGTAAAAAGTTATAACAAAACCAAGCCTATCAACATTAAAGAGTTTGATACAGAAAAAACATGGTGGAGTAACAGAGAGGAAAACACGCAAGCTTGGAAAGTTTCTATTGACGAAATAAAAAAGCGAGGTTACAATTTAGATATTAAAAACCCACACCAAGAAGTAGATACATTAGCAAGTCCAGAAATTTTATTAAAGAAGTTTAGAACTACCGAAGCTAAAATTTCTAGTATACAAGACGAAATTATAAATGTATTAACTGAAGCTTTAAAATAGACTGTCATTGCCTCGAATCCGTCATTGCGAGGGAAGCATGACCGAAGCAATCTCATCAATAGAAGCAATCTCATAATTATATATGAAACTACTACAACATTTTAAAGAACTTACGGTTAGCCCTAAAAATGCCAAAGAATTAAAAGGCTTGATTCTACAATTGGCAATACAAGGAAAATTAACTGCTACTTGGAGAACAGAAAATTTAGATATTGAACCTGCTTCAGAATTATTAAAGAAAATAAAAAAGGAAAGAATTCAATTAATTAAGGAGAGAAAAATAAAAAAAGAAAAACCATTATCGCCAATCACTAAAGATGATATTCCTTGTCTGTTGCCTGAAAGTTGGGTTTGGAAACGTTTAGGCGAAATAGTAACATTAAAAAGTGGTACAACTTTTAATAAATCCTTGGAAGAAACTTCTGGAGATTATATGTATGTTAAAGTTGGAGCAATGAATTTACCTGGGAATGAAAATATTATTACAACTTCTAACCTATTTGTTAACTCTAATGATAAAATAGATAAATCGTTAATACCAATACGGAGTATAATATTTCCCAAAAGAGGTGGAGCAATTGCTACAAATAAGAAAAGAATTGTAAAAGAGCCTATTCTTGTTGACTTAAATACTATGGCTATTATCAGCCCAGAAACATTTAGTTTTATGTATTTAAAATATTGGTTTGATTCAATTGATTTATGGTCTTTAAATAATGGAACTAGCGTTCCTCAGATAAACAATAAAGATATTGCTCCTTTATTGTTTTCTGTCCCACCACTAGAAGAACAAAAAGTAATCGTAAAAGTAGTAGAAACCCTTTTTAAAGAAGTAGAGCAATTAGAGCAATTAACCGTTGAACGAATTAGTTTAAAAGAAGATTTTGTAGCTTCTGCATTAAACCAACTCACCACAAATAATGCTAACCAAGAATGGACTTTTTTACAAGCCCATTTTAAAAGCTTCTTTAATGAAACCACCAACATTAAAAAGTTAAGAGAAACAGTTTTACAATTAGCTGTACAAGGAAAGTTAACAGCAGATTGGAGAGTTAATAATCCAGATACAGAAGATGCTTCTGTTTTACTAAGACGTATTCAAGAAGAGAAAGCACAACTTATAAAAGATAAAAAGATAAAAAAGGAAAAAGCGTTGCCAAAAATTACTAAAGAGGAGATTCCTTATGAGTTACCTGAAGGTTGGAGTTGGTGTAGGTTACAAGATTTAGAATATTTATTGGGAGATGGTATTCACGGAACACCAGAATATACGATAAATGGAGAATATCATTTTATAAATGGAAATAATTTATCCGATGGTATTATCGAAATAAAACCCAACACTAAAGCAGTTTCAAAAGAAGAATTTTTAAAACATAAAAGAATTTTAAATGATAGAACAGTTTTAGTATCAATTAATGGTACTATTGGTAATACAGCATTTTATAATAATGAAAAAGTAATGTTAGGTAAAAGTGCTTGTTACTTCAATTTACTATCTGAAATTGATAAGGAATATATACGACAATTAATTAAGTCAAAATATTTTCTTGACTATGCATTTTCTTCTGCTACACAAATGACTATTAAAAATGTATCCCTAAGAACAATGAGGTCATTTCTTGTCCCTTTACCATCAATTAATGAACAAAAAACTATTGTGCAAAAAGTAAATGCTTTAATGGGTTTATGTGATGCTTTAGAACAAGAAGTACAACAAAGCCAACAATATAGTGAGCAGCTAATGCAGAGTTGTTTGCGTGAGGTTTTTGAGGGAGAACGTAAAACTGTTGAGGTATGAAAAATATATTAAAAGAATATGTTATTAATGGGACTTATACTTTTGAGTTAGGTGATAAATTGTCTGTTGCTACAAAGGGTGTAAAGAATGAACCTGGTGTTTATTTGTTCTACACAATTAAAAACCAAATAGAAGAATTAGTTTATATAGGTTCTTCAGGTACAATGCAACAAAATGGAATTTTTAAAGATCAATTACTAAAAAAGCGATTACAAAATAAACAAGAAGGTGTCAGAAGACAGGTTTTTTTTGAAATGAAAATCAAACAAGATAATATAGATGCAATAAAAGTTGAATGGTATGTTACATTTAATGAAAATATCAAACACTTACCTGCATACATAGAAGCAAAGTTACTACAAGCTTATTATGACGATAATAAACAGCTTCCTATTTGGAATAAAAAAGCCTAATTGAGTAAAAATTAAAACCGATGGATGATAAAAGTTACGACTTAAATAAATTATTTGATTTTTTTGAATATTGGAACGCATACACACACCCAACAGAATTTTATAATGAAGGATGGTTGTTAAAAGTGTTAGTGTATGCAATTACAGATTTTGGTTTAAAAGAAAATCCGCTATATGTAAATGAAAAAGAGAAGTTTTTTAGTGAGGGCTTACTGTATTCTCCATTTTTACAAAGATTTAAAGGAGATTCACTTGCTGAAACTCATACCCACGCTGATGGTGTAATTGGAAATTTTGAAGTTGGAAGCGACAACAGTAAAGGTTCTCTACATTTAGTTGGTGATAAATTAAATGTTTTTGAGGCAAAAATTAATTCTGAATTTTCTAAAAAAGTTACGAATGCATCATTTTATAACCAAGCAGCGAGGTATGTTGCCTGTATAGCAGAAACCATTGATAAAGCTAATAAACTAGAAGTTTTAAATGATTTATCTGTAGGTTTTTATTTAGTGGTTCCAAAAAATCAATATAAAAGGAAGAAGACTTTTGCAAATTTTTTGGAAAAGGAACACGTTTTGGATACTGTTGAAAAAAGAGTTGGTCAATATCAAAATGAAGCTGATTATGAAAAAAGAAAAGAATGGCTGGAAACAAAATTTAAATCCGTTCATAAAAAAATAGTAATAGAGACGCTTTTTTATGAGGATATAATTAAAGAATTAGAAGGTTATAAATATAAAGATGAGATTAATGGCTTTTATGAAACTTGTAAAAAATATAACAAAATCAAGAACAAAACGAAATGATGATGCAGCGTGTTTTGAGGAGAAAGTAAAACTACTGAGGTTAATTAAATATAGTCAAATGAAAACATCACCATATCTAAGTAATCAAAATCGTTTGGCAGACGTAATTGCTGCCATTCAAGTAATGGGAAGTTATAAGTTTTACAAACTTAATTTTTCTGATTGGGCAGACAGAATAAGTGGAGATTTGAATGAGGCAGACAAATGGGGAAAAGTATTTATTGAGCATCCAGAATTTTTTAGAATAGATCAAACTAAAAAGAAAGCATCTTTAGTGTGGAGGCGTAATCATCCAAAAAATTACAATGTTGATACTAGAAATGAAATTACTAAAGCAGATTTTCTGGCACTTTCGGATGAAAAAAAAACTCGTATTTCAAGAAGCCCATTAAGTAATAATGATATATCGATGCTTATAGAATCAGCTATTAGTTTACATTCAAGAGCATTACAGCTAAAACAAGACAGCAGATGGTGGATTCCAATAGTAATTGGTGTGATTGCAGGAGTAGTTTCCTTTATAGCTAATAAAGTTATGGGGAATATTTAAGCATAATGAAAATTGAGATTGGTATAAATAAATCAGAAAAAAAAGCCATTGTAAAGAAAGTAAATGCTTTAATGGGTTTGTGTGATAACTTAGAGCAAGAAGTACAACAAAGTCAAGAACATAGTGAGATGTTAATGAAGAGTTGTTTGCTGGAGGTTTTTGCGAGCAAAGAGAGTAAAGTTTATAAAATCGAGGATAGTGAGTGTTTGATGGCTGCGGAGGACACTGTTAATATAAAAAAGGAAAAAAAATGAATATTGAAAACTTTTCCAGCATTTTAGCTGAAGTGAAAGCGAAAAAAGAGGCATATCGCAGTCTTTATATAGAGCAAAATAAAGTAGAAGCATTTGATTTCAACCTTTTCGATTTTTTCAGAATAGGAGAAAATAAGATATCACAATTATTAGCTTTTTTATTGAATCCAAAAGAATCCCACGGACAAGGAGATTTATTTCTTAGAAGTTTTTTTGCGAGATTAAAAATTGATTATCCAGAAACCGATGTGTTGGAAATCTGTTGTGAGAAAACAATTGAAAACAATCGTCGCCTTGATATTTATATTCGCTTTAAAAATTATGCATTGGCCATAGAGAATAAAGTTTGGGCTGCAGATCAATATAATCAGCTTCGGGACTATAATCATTATTTAAACACTAATTTTCCAGGTGCTTATCATTTAATTTATTTAAATCCATATGGGAATAGTCCATCCATTGGAAGTATGCAAACAGCACATACTGATAAATTAAAAAAAGAAAAACGATTAAAAATACTTAGTTATACTAAAAACATCATTCCAATATTAGATGCTTGGGCTATCGAATGCGAAGCACCAAGAGTTGTTTTTTTTATTAATGAATTAAAAATGCATTTTAAAAATAGTTTTTTAGGAACAAAATCAAACGCTATGAAAAGCGAACTAAAAGATTTAATTTACCAAAATAAACCAGAAGTAGTTTCTTTGGTATCTGCCTATGAAAGTATTTTCCAAGATGTATCTCATAAGCACGAACAGTGCTCGGAAATATTGAATAAACTAGAATTCAACACACCTGAAAATGTTGCTTTAAGGTTTATGTTACCTTTTGATCATGAGCGAAAGCGCGTCAGTAAATATGCAATTGTAATTGGAAGAAATAAAGTATTTGTACAACTTGTTCAAGATGGTATAAACCTGCATCCTTTTAATTATTGTGAAGAAGGAGTAGATGCTGCATTTGATGAAAAAATCAATTTACTAAATCTTGAACATGAAAAAGATTTCTCACGTGTTGATAAAGGGAAGATTGTAGATGAAATTGTATCCCAAGTAGAACGAATTTTGGAGATGATTTCTAATGAATAGAAGATGGTTCAGAGCAAAAAGTACAACAAAGCCAAGAGCAAAGCGAGCAGTTAGTGCAGAGTTGTTTGCGGGAGGTTTTTACAGGAGATAAAGAAGTTAGTTAAATATTATTTTTTAAACTTTTAGATTTAATGAAAGTCAATTTATATAAAGGGCAAGATTCTTATAATGTTAATGAATTTTACTTAGATAAGGATGGTTGGGATGATTGGAATTACAAAACATTATTTGATTTACATTATTATAATGAAAATAATGAGTTTGAAAATATTGGTTCAGTTAAAATTGCTAATAAAAAATTATCTAGAGGTTCAACTATTGTTCCTGATAGTTTCGAGCAGTTAAATGAAGATTTTTTCTCACTAGGAGTTGATAAGGTTTATTATGAAAATTTAAGTAATTTAAACGAAACAGCTAGAAACTTTCTACTAACAGCTTTAAATGATATTGCTTTAAATGAAGAGCTTTTTGATGAAGTTATTGATTGGAATGTAACAACAACTTCTCTTTTAAGAGGTATTTCTGTAGAAGATGTTATTAGTGATTTTAGAGACTTAGCAAATGGAGATGCTATTCTTTCTGAATATAAGTTTAAATATAATTTCCCAAATACTAAATCGAGTATTGCTCCAAGACCTCCTATTACTTTTAATGTTGTACCTCATAATTTACCGATAACTAACATACATGTTTTAATAGGAAGTAATGGCGTAGGTAAAACCTATCATTTAAATAATATGATAGATGCTTTACTTAATAATTCTAAATCTAATTCTAAATATGGATATTTTACTTCTGAAACAGAGTCGGATGAAATATTTGCTAATTTAGTTTCTGTTTCTTTTAGTGCTTTTGATGACAGAGATCCACCTGAAGAAAGAAAAGATAAATCAAAAAGTATTAATTATTCATATATAGGATTGAAACGAGTAAATTCTGATAAAAATTCAGCGCCTAAAAGCACAACAATCTTAAAAAATGAATTTATTAAGAGTTTAGAGTCTATCTTAAAAAGCGCAAAATGGAGACGATTAAAATCGGCACTTTTAATCTTATCATCAGATCCAGTTTTTAGCCAATTTAATTTTATTGAAGTAATAGAAAATTATAATTTCTCCAAAATTGAAGTTAATATAAACAAAGAAATAGGAGATTTATTTAGAACTTTAAGTTCTGGACATAAAATAGTACTATTGACAATGGTTAGGCTTATTGATACCGTAGAAGAGAGAAGTTTAGTATTATTAGATGAACCAGAAACACATTTACATCCACCTTTATTATCTGCTTTTATGAAAGCACTTTCAAATTTACTTAGGCAAAGAAATGCTGTAGCTATAATAGCTACGCATTCTCCAGTAGTTTTACAAGAAGTGCCTAAAAGTTGTGTTTGGAAATTTAGTCGAGTAGGAAGCTACTCTAAAGCAGAAAGATTATCCATTGAATCTTATGGAGAAAATTTAGGGACGTTAACAAGAGAGGTTTTTGGATTTGAAGTAACTGATTCAGGTTTTCATAAGTTAGTATCTGATATTGTAAATGATAGTTATAGTTATAACGAAGTGTACGAAAAATTTAATGGAGAGTTAGGATTAGAAGCGCAATCCATTATTCGTGCTTTATTAAATACAAGAATTTATTAATCTATGAGAAAACTTAATATGCCAATTGAGGACGCGATAGATGTATTTGATTTATGTATAAGTAAGGTGCAAAATGCTGATTTAAAAGAGAGGCTAGAAAATTGTAAGCCATCAATCGTGACTGCTGCAGCTGATTATACAACTAAAGCGCCAAGAATTGAGCTTCACACCATTGCAACTCACGATTCAATTAATGGGAATGTTACTAAAGAAGAAATGAAAAAAGTCTATTCAGATAGAATGGTAGGAGCTAAATCTCCTGGTCGTTATATTTATGACAAATGGAGAGCTTCTGCTCCTAATAATATTTGTCCTTTATGTGCTCAAAGAACAACAGACACTTTAGACCACCATTTACCAAAAGGTCATTACCCAATTTACTCTGTTGTTCCAATTAACATATTTCCTGCCTGTAGTTCTTGTAATAAAATTAAATTAGATGCAGTATCTGATACTCCAGAAACAGATCATATTCATCCCTATTTTGATGATGTGGAAGATGAATTATGGTTAAAAGCAGAAGTTATTGAATTAAAACCTGCTTCCTTAAGGTTTTATACTATTAAACCAGATCATTGGGACGACATCAAGTATGCAAGGATTCAAAATCATTTTAGATTGTTTGAGTTAGAAAAGTTGTATGCATCGCATAGTGGTGAGGAATTGGC
The DNA here is from genome assembly GCF_947500605.1 of uncultured Lacinutrix sp. Classification (GTDB taxonomy): domain Bacteria; phylum Bacteroidota; class Bacteroidia; order Flavobacteriales; family Flavobacteriaceae; genus Lacinutrix. The sequence goes on from NZ_CANMSJ010000007.1 coordinate 144,244, forward strand.
TATGAATTACTTTAGAATAAATAATATGTTTGAGTCTGGTGGAGCATTATCTGTTAGAAATTTTCTTAAAGATGGTTGGTTGAGTATGAGCAATGCTAATTTAAATTCATGGCAAACTGCTACTTATGAAGCATTATATAATTCTAATTGGTATCAAGAAGGTGGTTTTAAACCATAATAATTAAGATAAAATATGTCCAAACCACAAACCATACAAATATTTTTACCAGACGGTTCACCAACTAGTATTCGTGAAGCAGAGCTTACCAATAGATTGGTAAAAGCGATTTTGTTTCCTAGAAATAAAATACAAGAAGTGGCAAAACGCGACATGGTACATTTTACAGGAGTTTACTTTTTATTTGGTAGTACAGAAGATGGTGCAAAACCAATAGTTTATATTGGAGAAGGTGAAGATTGTTTTACACGTATACAATCGCATAACCGTAAAAAAGACTTTTGGACACATTGTGTAATCATCACCACCAAAACAGACGAGTACACCAAAACAGATGGGAAGTATTTAGAGCATTACTGTTTGGCTAAAGCCAAAGAAATTGGTAGATATGCTACAGATAACGATACAGGTTCTAAAAAGCCATCTATAAGCGAAAGTAGAGAGTATGATTTGTTAGACAATTTTGATACAGCAAAAATATTATTAGCAACTTTGGGTTATCCAATATTTGAAGAAAAGAGAAAGAAGGAGGTTAATAAAGATATATTTATATGTAAAGGGAAAATCTCAATTGCTGAAGGCCAATTAGTAGATGATGGTTTTTTAGTATTTAAAGGTGGTCAGTTTGTATTAAATGAAACTAAATCGGTTACTCCTTGGATTATGCAACTTAGAAATAATCTAAAAAATCAATCGGTCTTAAAGGAAATAAATGGCATGCTTGTTTTACAAGAAGATTATATTTTTAATTCGCCAAGTGCAGCTGCAGCTTCTATTAAAGGAAGGTCGTCAAATGGATGGACATCTTGGAAAGATAAAGATGGTAAAACTTTAGATGAGTTAAAAAGGAATTGATTTTAATACAAGTTAACTAAGCATCATTAAGATTATTTAAAAACGATGTTTTTTCTTTTGCGCTAATTTCAAAAGGTTCTTTACAATGATATAATTTTAAATTACGATTATCTATATCTCTAATATAATTGGTATTGATTAAATAGCTTTGATTTATTTTTCTAAACCCTAAATAACTCAGTTTAGATTCTAAATCACTAATAGTTATTCTTATATCCTCAAATATAGCTTCACTATTTTTTCCATAAAAATGAACAAGGTTACCTTCAGGTTTTTCCATTTTTACTTGTTTTCCATTTAATAGTTTATGTCCAGTACTTACTAAAGCAGAGCTAATAAAATAGATGTCTTCTGGATAGATACCCATATTTTTGTTTTTAGAAATAGGTAGTATAACCAAATCTCCTTTTTGATACGTTTTTTTATTATTTATTTTTCCAATTACCTTATTTTTTAAAATAGCTTCAAACTCTTCAATGTCAAAAGGCTTGCTTAAATAACCTGAGATATCCAGACTATTGATTACTTTTTTTTCATTATTGGTAGTTGAGGTTAAAAAAATAATTTTTTTATTCGTTGCAACTTTTTGTGCTAACTCAATGCCATTGTAAACAGGCATTTCAAAATCCACAATAAGCAAATCAAAATCTTCTTCGTTTATTTCTTGATATGCTTTTTTAGAGCTATCAAAACTCTTTTTATGTTGTAATTCGTATTCTTTTGGGAGTTTATCAATTTGGTTTTTAACACTTCTCAAAGTATTAGGATCGTCATCCACAAGTATATAACGTATCATTTAATTTAAGCTTAAGGTTAGTTCAGACAAATATTGATTATTGGGCAATGTTTTGTGTTCTAATTTGCTGTTTGGGTAGTATGCAGTTAGTAATTGTTGTAAAGCGTTTAATCCAAAATTAGAGGATTCAACAACTTTGGTTTCGTAATCTAATCGTTGTTCTGCACTATTAACTAAACAGTAGCTTAGCTGCTTGTTTTTGTTTTCTTTTAAAACAATACTTATAAACGAGTCTGTACTATTTAAACTACCGTGTTTTAAAGCATTTTCAACAAATGGGAAAAACAAAGTAGGTTTAATTTTTATGTTTTCTTTTTGTTCTTGTTTTAAACTATTATCAAACTGTATGTTGGTATTTGGTTTAAGATATTTTATAAGGTCTAAAAACATAGTAATATGTTCTAACTCTTCTTCTAAAGAGGTATTTTCTTTATTTAAAGCAGATACGTTATAGTCTAGTAATTTAAAGATGTTTTTTAAGGCTTTTATTGGTGGGACTTTACTTTTGTTATGTCCCATTTTATAATTAATCCCTAAAAAAGACTTGTAGCTATTATCGGTTTGCTCCATGTCGTCATAAATTTGGCTGATTACATTTTTAATAAAATGAGCACCAAGTCTGGTATTGTTTGCTTCAACATTTTTAAAGTTTACATAACGTTCGTAAGCTTTTTGTTGATGATTAATTTCTTCTTTATGTAGTGCTATCTCCCTTTCTTTTTCGCTTAAAGTAGAAAAGAATTTTTGTTTATAATCTTCTATTTGCTGTTCTAGATGAAAGGTTTCATTATTCTTTTTAATTAGTTTTCTTTCTAAAGATTCTGTTTTTCTAAGTTGTTCATTAAAATTAGAAACAGCTAATTGGCTGGCTTTTAATTGTTCTTTTAATAGTCGGTTCTTTTTTCTAAAAGAACGCTTTCTGTAAAGGTTATACCAGTTTCTAATAATTATTAGAATTAATATAAAAAGGAGTATTTCGATGGGTTCCAGTTGTTGGAGATAGTCTGAAAATGAATCCATAGAACTAGTGTAGGTATTTGTTGGTTGGTTGATTAAAAGCGTAATTTTTTAAAGCTCATTTTTTTTATATCCCCAAAAAAGAGGTCTATATCCCAAATATAGTCGGTCTGTCACAAACTAGAAAATTTAATTCCAATCATCTGCATCTTTACAGTAATAACAAGAAGTTTAGTAGAGTGCTAAACTCTTAAAAATCTAATTAAAGATATAATATTATGAGCAATTTAAAACAAAACAATCACAAATCAAATCAAGCAAATTCAAACAAAGGAACATCTGGAACTAATGCTGCAAATAGTAAAGCGCATGGTAACAGAGGTAAGCAATTAAATCCAAACCAGAATTCTAAAAAGTAAATATTAATAATACCTCGTCTTTTTTAGAAAGGCGAGGATTAACTAACCATTAAACTTAAACCAATGAAAACCAAAATTACATTAAGCGGATTTGCAGGAACAGGAAAATCTACAGTAGGAAAACTTATAGAAAGACAATTAAAATTTGAATTTATATCTGTTGGAAATTATACTAGAACATTTGCAATGGAAACGTATGGAATGACTATTAATCAATTTCAAAAACATTGTAATAGTCATCCAGAATTAGACCATTTAATTGACGATAAATTTAAAACAGAATGCAATAGTAAAGACAATATAGTTATTGATTATAGACTTGGGTTTCATTTTATAGACAACGCTTTTAATGTGTTATTAAAAACATCTGATAAAAAGGCATCGAAAAGAATAAGTTTAGGAAGTAGAGTAGATGAGGTAACGAGTCCAGAAGGAATAAAGTTGAGAAATGAAACCATGAGAACACGTTTTATAGAGCGCTACAATGTTGATTTTACAAACGAGACTAATTATGATTTAGTTATTAATACTGATGATTTAACACCAAAAGAAGTATCGCAACAAATAATTAAACATTACCAAGAGCGCGGTGCTGTAATTGCAATACCAAGTATCAATTTTCACTTATGGGAACCGTGTAATATGCGTTGTAAGTTTTGCTTTGCAACTTTTCAAGATGTTAAACAGACTATTTTACCTAAAGGACATTTGCCCGAAGCGGAGGCTTTACAAGTAGTAGGAAATATTGCAGCAGCAGGTTTTAAAAAAATAACGTTTGCAGGAGGAGAGCCTTTATTATGTAAGTGGTTACCAAGTTTAATTAAAAAGGCAAAGCAATTAGGTATGACTACTATGATTGTAACCAATGGGAGTAAATTAACAGACGCTTTTTTAAAAGAGAACACCGCCTACTTAGATTGGATTGCAGTAAGTGTAGATAGTTTAGAGGACGAAAACAATGTTAAAATAGGAAGAGCAATTACAGGAAAAACACCATTAAGTAAAGCATTTTATTATGGTTTAGTGGATAACATTAAAAAGTATGGCTATGGCTTAAAGATTAATACTGTAGTTAATAAAGTAAACTATATAGACAACTTAACAGCGTTTATTGAATACGCTAAACCACAACGTTGGAAAGTGTTACAAGTATTGCCAATCGTTGGGCAAAATGATGCTAAAATTGACGAGTTTAAAATAACAGCAGCAGAGTATAATTATTTTTTAACTACACATAGTGATGTAAAAACAATAGTACCAGAGTCTAATGATGAAATTAAAGGAAGTTATGTAATGGTAGATCCAGCAGGACGTTTTTTTGATAATGCACAAGGCATACATAATTACAGTAAACCCATTTTAGAAGTAGGTGTAGAAGAAGCTATTAAAACAATGGATTATGATTTGGGTAAGTTTTTAGAAAGAGATGGTATTTATGAGTGGAGTAATAGCAATCAAAATGTAAGAAAGGAGGACTTAAAATCATGAGTAATTATATAGCAGGTTTTTGTAAAACAGAACATTTTACTTATCGTCAATGGGATAGAACAGTTAATGATAGTCTATTGAGATCTATCTTAAAAAATGTAGACACAAATAAAACTAATACACTTCTTATAGTGAGTAGAAAAGTATTAAAAAAGGTAAATATTAAAGTAAACAAAGAGCTATTCATTAAAATAGATAACAACACTTTAATTACTTGTTTTTATTGTGAACTACAAGAGTATTATACAAGAAACAGAGAACAAAATTATTTAATAATTAGTAAAATATAATAGTATGAAAAAGATAGTATTAATAGACATGAATGGTGTTTTAGTAGAATTAGGAGACGGACCTTTTAGCGAAAATAAAAATAAAGAAGGTTTTTTCTTGAATAATAAACCAATGGAAGGCGCTGTAAATACTTTTAAAGCTTTGAGCGCTAAGTATGATTGCTACATTGTATCAACACCAGTTTGGAGTAATCCGCATTGTTGGATGGAAAAACGCTTATGGGTTGAAAAGCACTTGGGTTTGGAAGCTAATAAAAGATTGATATTAACACATCATAAAAACTTAGTAAAAGGAGATTATATTATTGATGATACTAAAAATCATGGCGTAGATAAATTTGAAGGACAACATATTCATTTTGGTACTGATACATTTTTAAAATGGAATAATGTTTTAGATTTTCTATTGGATTAAATTATCACTATAAATTTAGTTATTGTAATAACGTATAAATAGCTTTGTTAATTCTTAATATAAAAACATACATTGTAATTAACATCCAAAATGCAAATAACCCAACTACCAGGAATCTACAACATAACAGGAAGCAACCAAGACGAAGCAGGAGTAGCCTACAAAGGCACACTAGAGTTAACGCTAGACGAAAACAATAGGATTAACGCTAAGTGGACCATTAACAATAACCAAGAGCAATTAGGAACAGGTTTCTTTAAGGATAACATTTTGGTTATTAATTTTAATTACAAAGGCGATGATGATACTATTTACAAAGGCGTTGTAGTGTATAAATGTATTACTAAAGATATTCTAGATGGTTTTTGGTCTGAGAAACACGGGAATCCATTATATTTAGGTGAGGAGCGTTGTTTTAGAGTAGGTTTACAACAAGAAGTAGTTAATTAAAATGAAATTTTCAATTGTAATAAGTATTATTATATTTATAAAAAAAATGAAACAATGTTAGAAATATTAGCTTTAGGTTACTTTATAAAACAAATTAGAAAAGTTGCAGAAGAGAAAGGAATAGAACCTAAGAAATGGATAATAGCAACAGTTGTGTCTTGGTTTGCAACAGAAATATTAATTGTTGTTATGGCTTTTTTATTCTTAGATATCGATAGTGATTCTATTTTAGTAGTTATAATTCCAGCATTAGTGACAGCAGCTATTGTAGCTTATTTTATTTTGAATACATTGAAGCAAAAAGAACCCATTAAAGTATCTTAAACTATTTTATAATTTTAAAACTAAAGCTCTTATTTATAAGGGCTTTTTTTTAGTGTTTCCAATAGTAAACGACTCTTCACTTCCCAGTACAGTAAGTTTTTTGTATTTCTTTTATCAATTTTATAACGGTCTAAAACAAAAAAAGCACTTCAAAAAAATGAAGTGCTTTTAAATTCTCATAATAATGTTTCAGAGCTTATTTTTTACAACTTTAAAAGTTTAGTGGAAAAAAGTTGTTCCATTATTTTGCTCTGCATTTATTATGTAGAGACCCTTTTTAATGAATAACATTTAAAGGTTTTAGTTAATAATTAAGCGTTTAGAAACTGTTTGGTTGAGGTTGCTTAATCTTAATAGATATAAACCTTGAGAGAAACTAGAGATGTCAAATTTATATTTCGAATCAAAACTGCCTTCGAATGTTTTAACCAGTTTTCCTGTAATATCGTAAACTAATACTTTATCTAATGGTGTGTTTACCTGAAAAGAGTTTGAAGCTGGATTTGGATACACCGTAGCGTTTAAAAAAGCTTCAAAATTACTAACAGAAAGTGTCGACTCTTTATTTCCAAAGATTTTAAATCCTCCAGCAGGAATAGTAATAGTACTAGAAGTATTTGTAACGTTAATAATGGTGTTTCCTGTAACATCCATTAAATCGTGCCATGCACCAGTGTAAGGAAAGTTAGGAACGACGTCTTGAGCATTAACATCAAAATTTGCCAATATAACTACATTTTTAAGTTGAGTAGAAGGTAAGGCATCATCCCAAATGTATATTTTAGGAGTGATACTATTATCCGATTGGTTTATAGTATAATTACCTTCAAAAACAGCTTCGTTTATTTTTAAGTCATTTATCCTTGACCAATCGTTATAAATTTGATTTCTGTTAGCATCTGCTTCCCAATTATCTGTCCATTGTGGTTGAGGTTTTGTATCTAATTTACAATCGCCATCTGTACCGCTAGTATCGTTTACAGTGCCGTTATTACATGTAAATATTGAGTTTTCCATACCTAGCTCTCCCAAATGCCAAATCATTTTTGGACCAGGAATAGTTAAGCTTACTGCACCTAATGCAGACATTCTTGATAAAGCTGTATTTAAATTTGTTACATCATGAGAAGAATTAGTAGCATTACCAAACTGAAGGTTTTTGTACATTAAACGTTCTTCGTCATGACTTTCGGCATAGCCAACTAATCTAGGCGCATTATAACCTCTATTTACATGTCCCATTGCTTCAATATTGTTATCTGAATTATAGCCCATTGTTAATTGGTTATAAGGATCTGTTAATTTTCCCCAAAGCATAATTCCTTTTGAAACACTTTCATTAAGTCTGTAATTTGCCCATTCGATTTCTTCGGTAGCACTACCACCAAAGCCTAAATGTTCGAAAATTACATAATGCGTTGGATCTAAGTTCCATGAGTAGTCTGCATATTGTTTAAGAATTGCAACACGATCTGCTTGATAAGCATTTGTATTTGCATCGCTGCCTTCTGCATTTTGAGTAAAACCTTTTGTTAAATCCCAACGTAATCCGTCTATTTTAAATTCTTCTACCCAATGTTTAACAACGCGTTCAACATAATACTGTGTGAGTGTAGATTGGTGATTAAAATCTGAACCAACATTATAACTGTGCATTGCAGTTGTATTAAAATATGGGTTCTCTGTACTTGGTTCTCCCCAACCATCACCATCGGCATCACTCATCCACATTCTGTTCATTGGATTTCTTCCAAAAGCATGGTTTAGTGCCACGTCTAAAATAACGGCGATGTTATTTTGATGACATAAATCTATTAACTCTTTTAATTTAGCTTCTGTACCGTAAAACTTATCTAAAGCCATGTGAAAAGAGGTGTTATATCCCCAACTCTCATTGCCTTCAAATTCCATTATTGGCATTAACTGAATAGCGTTAACATTAAGATTTTTAAAATAATCTATTTTGTCTATTAGGTCTTGAAAGTTTCTATCGGCATCAAAATCTCTAATTAAAACCTCGTAAATTACTAAATCTTCTTTTTTAGGCTTATCGAAGTTTGTAACTACCCATGGATAATCTGTTTGCCCTGTTTGTAAAACGGTTACTTCACGTTCTTGTCCTACAGGATAGGTAGGTAGGTTTGGATATGTAGTGGCAGGAATATAAGGATCGTCGTAAGGAGAAAGTACTAATGTTGAAAATGGATCGGCGGTTTTAACCATTGTAGGCGAATTTGCAATAGGCGATTGGTCTACAACCCAATATTGATACGTTTCAATTTGGTTAGGCGTTAAACCTGTAAGTTCTAACCAAAATTTATCTGATGAGGTATCTTTTTTCATGGCGTAAGTAGCGTCTGGATTCCAGTTGTTAAAACTACCTGCTACATAAACAAAATCTTTATTTGGGGCTTCTAATACAAGAGTTGCCGTTGTATTACTGGTATAGTTAATTCCGTTTTCTAAACCACTAGGTAAAGCTTGACTTTGTGTATTGTTTACTAATATGTTAAAATATTTTGTAACCGATGTGCTTCCTTGCGTTACTATTAATTCGCAATTTTGATTTTCAGTAATATTAGAAAAGAAATAACTATAGAAATTAGTTGTTGCCGTATTAATAGGTATTCCGTTTGCGTTTAATTGGTAAGTAGCATTTCCGCTTGTGTTTTGAGCTAGTATTTGTGTTCCACTTCCAGAGTCTATTACTACGGTACTATTTGTAGGACTTGGATTTATAATGGTGACTTGAAACGAACCTACAGCTATTTGTAAATCTGTACTTTGTTGGCTGCCATCGGCACTACGTAATACAATATTAATAGCGGTTATTGAGCCAGCATTACTATAGTTGTAAAAATCTCTAATTGTAGATGTTAAATCTAGTTTATATATGTTTCCAGAGACTAGAGTTAAAGCTGGTTGTGTAGTATTGTTTCCCCAACTACCAATAACGTTTTGCCAGTCTGCACCGTCATCTATGGTAACTCCTGTATGTGCATAAATAGTTCCGGTATAGGAGTCTAGACCAGTTCCTGTTTTATCGAATAGTAGAGTAGCAGCGTCTGTTTCTTCTGGTGCTGTTCCTCCTTGCCAAGATATTTGAGCATAGGTGTTTAAGACACTTAGAAATAAGACTAAAGATAGTATTTTCTTCATTTTTATATTTTTTTAGCGTGAAATAAGTTTTATAAATTATGAAACAAAAAAGCCTATCTAGTTGTTAATTATAAATAGGCTTTTTTTTTATTTCAATAAGAATATTTGTTTAAGGAATTAACTCTAATGTGTAGGTTTGATTAAACAAATCCATAGTAATTTTATATATACCTTCTACAGTAATATCTATGTTATCACCACCTGATTCTAAAGTACCATCGACTCCAGTATCTCCGTAATTTACTCCCCAATCATTATTAAGTCTAAATTTTATTTGACCATTGATTAAGTTTACATAGGTTACATAAACATCATTACCTGCTGGATAGAATGGCCAATCTGGTCCATCCCAAGCATTAGGAGTGGCATCACCAACTAGTCCCCAAATATCTTCGGTTGAAGGTTGAAGAGTATAGGTAAGATTGTTTAAATCCATTGTAATGTAGTAAGTACCTGCTGTTACAACTATATTATCTCCGCCACCTTCTAAAGTACCATCGACTCCTGTGTCTCCATAATTAACAGTCCAATCGTTATTTTCTCTAAACTTAATTTCACCATCGATTAAATGTACATAAGTAGCAAAAACATCTTCTATATCTGTTTTGTAAAAAGGAACATCTAGTCCATCCCAAGCATTAGGTGTTGCGCTACCTACAATGCCCCAAGTAGTACTTATATCAGACAGGGCAGGATAAGGTGTTACTGTTAAATTTACTGCTTCAGAATAAATACTATTAACGGTACTTAACACAACTTCAATTTTAACTTTTACTTGCGCTTCTTCGTTAGGCGCTAGCTCTAATGCAATTAAAAGTGCATTTAATTGTTGAGCGGTAAAAACCTTTTGAAAAGGTGTATTTGCTGTAGCACTTTCTGGAGACGAAAAATCACCATCTATAGTATCTATTAATATCTTATAAGACATTGGTGCTGCATCAAAACCATAATCTGGATCTGTCCAGGTTACTGTAAGTGCATCAAGTTCAGAATTGGCTTCGGTTAAAACTACTGTGTTTTCTGAAAGCGTTATTTCTGGAACTCCGTTGCTGTTTATTTCTGTTATTTCAGTATCATCACAACTCACAAAAAGTGTTGTAATAAACAATGAAAGGATTGATTTATATATTATATTTTTCATTTTAATAGTTATTAATACCCTTCATTTTGAGAAAGGTTAGGGTTAACTGTTATAATACTTGTAGGTAAAGGAAATAAGTTTCTATAATCTGCTACCGAAGTTCCAAGAGGATCATTTCCTTTATAAGGCCATAAGTAAGAATTTGTAGTAAAGTAATTATAACGTATTAAATCTGTACGTCTTTGTCCTTCCCAATACAATTCTTTTGATCTTTCGTCAAGGATAAAATCTAGGGTAACATCTCCACTAGAAACGTTAGCACTAGTTCCACCAGTTCCTCTTTCTATTAATTCATTAATTTTTGTAGTTGCGAAACTTAAATCACCACCGGCACCACCTCTTACAGTAGCTTCAGCATAGTTTAAGTAAATTTCAGCTAAACGAATTAATGGAAGATCTGTGTCTACAAAATCACCTGCAGCATCAACACCTTGGTTACCATTACTATCTATGTTTTTAAATTTTGTAACTGCATATCCTTCGGTAAATTCTGAAATATCTTCAATTTCTAAATTCTGACCATCTGCATAAAACATTGCACGTTGATCGCTAGTAGGAGTAAAAGGAGTGATAGAGTAGGTAAGTGCATCTAAATTTAAAGTAATTTGATACGTACCAGCGGTAACAGCAATATTTTCTCCACCAGCTTCTAATGAGCCATCTGCTAAATCATCACCATAGTTGTTTCCCCAATCTTCATTAAATCTGAATTTTAAAAAGCCATCTGTAAGTGTTGTATATAATGTAAATTGGTTTGTACTTGTTTCGTACATTTCTGTATCTGGTCCTCCCCATCCATTTGGTGTTCCATCTCCTACAATTCCCCAATCTGATTGTGTACCTGAAGCAACATTTAAGTCGTTAAGGCTTAATTCTGGAAATTTCTCTACTAAACTTTTAGTCGTTCTTATGCCTGCCCAGCCACCATTTACACCAAACTCTGTAGCATCCATAGAACCACCAATAGCAGCATGTACTAAAAATGTAGAACCACCATAGGTTTGAGATCTAAGACCATCGAAATTTAAGGCAAAAATAAACTCGTTTTGAGCGCCATTGGTATCATTATCTGCAAGGAATAATTCGTCATATGCAGTTCCGTTTCCATTAGCATCATTTGTATTAATAGAATATGTAGAGTTTATAACATTGTTTGAGTAGGTAACACAATCTGTATAACGTGCTGTTCCTGTCCAAACTTGAGCATTTAAATATAATTTAGATAATAAAGCCCAAGCTGCAACTTCGTCTACTCTTCCATATGCATTAGCTCCACTAGGTTTTAAGCTGTTTTGGATTTCTAATAGCTCTGTCTCAACAAAGTTAAATAACTCTATTCTTGAAGCTTGCTGTGGTAAGTCTGTAGAAACAGATGTTACTAAAGGAACATTACCATATAAATCTATAAGGTTATAGTATGCAAATGCTCTTAAAAAACGAGCTTCGGCAATAAAATATTGCACTTCAGGATCTGCTAATGCACTAGCGTTTTCTATAAATGAATTACAGAAAGAGACCTCTTGTGCTAACCTAAAATACATCGCTTCGGTAAAATCGTTACTTCCAGACCAATATTGACCGTGTAAATCTGGCAAACCTGCGTCTCCCCAACCAACAACTGCGTGGTCTGTTGTTAATTCATTTAAATTAAATAACATTCTAGAATATTGCGAAAAACCTTCGTCTATATCTGCAATATCTGCCTGCCCAGATGGTCCTTGTTGCCCTGTTAATGCTAAACTGGCATATAATTTGGCTAAAGCGCCTTGTGCTTCTGTTGCGTTTGCAAAAACGTCTTGCTCAGTAAAACTGTCTGGATCAATTGGTAATTGATCTAGGTCTTCATGACAAGATACTAGTCCTATAGACAATGCCATGATTACCATTAAATGTTTAAGTTCTTTTTTCATTTTTCTTTTATTAATTAAAAATCAATGTTTACTCCCATGACAAATGATCTAGGTCTTGGATAAAAATTATTATCTATTCCTAAATTTATTTCTGGATCTAAGCCTTCGTAATCTGTTATCGTTAACACGTTTTGTAAAGATCCGTAGAATCTAAATGTTGTGTTTTTTACTTTATTTAAAGTATAACCAATAGTGATATTATCTATTTTAAAGAAAGATGCTTCTTGCACAAAGTGATCACTTAATGCTGTTCTATCGTTAATTACAGTAAAACCACTATTATAATAATCTGAATGAATATTAGACAGAATACTATTGTTAGTTGCATTTGCTAAAATACCTCCACTAGCTTCAACGTCGTTATACATATAGTTACCTAAGCTAGCTCTAGATTGTAAAGAGAAATCCCAATCTTTATAACTTACATTGGTATTAAAACCCATTAGTATATCTCCAAACGGATCTTCTTTAATATACTTATCATCTTCATTTATAATATCATCTCCATTTCTATCTACAAATACGCCTTCTAATGGTGCTCCTGATGCGCTATAAACTTGCTCATAAACATAAAAACTGTTTGCAGATTCTCCTTCTCTGTGTACTTGAACGTTGTTACCAACACCTGTTGAAATGCCACCTTGTGGCTGGTCTACAGATAATTTAGTAATTTCATTATCATTTAAAGCAATATTGTAATTAACAGACCATTCAAAATCATCAGTTTTAAAAGGTATTAGGTTTAAGTTAAATTCTAAACCTTTGTTTTCCATGTTACCAATGTTTGCATTAATTCTATTACCAAAGTTTGTAAAAGGATCTACTAACGAACTAGCAATAAGATCGTTTGTTTCTTTTTTGTAAGCATTTATAGAACCTGAAACGCGTCTATTAAGAAATGCATAATCTAAACCAATATTAAAGGTTCTTCCAATTTCCCAACGTAAGTCTTTATTAATAGGTTCTGGTCTATAAGTTTGATAAAAGCTATTACCAAATTGATAGTTTGCTGTATCTGTACTTCCTTGGTATCTTGTTAAAAATTGGTAGTCTCCTAAACCATTAATGTTTCCTACTTCACCATAACCTACACGTAATTTTAATTCGTTAAAGAATGATTCTTGCATAAAATCTTCTTTATGTATACTCCATGCAGCAGCTACAGAAGGAAAGATTCCCCAACGGTCGTCTGGATTTAATTTTGAAGATGCATCTGCTCTTACAGAAGCAGTTAAATAGTATTTACCATCGTAATCGTAATTTGCTCTACTAAAATAAGATAATAAAACGCTTTTAGATTTATCAATAAATTCAAATTGATTACCATCTTCTTCAGCTTCACTATCATAACTATAGTTGTCGTATTCAAAAGATTGATAAGCATGACCTGCTGCAACAGTTAAATTATGGACATCTTTAAAAGATTTTTTATAGGTAAGGTAAGCGTCAAAAATTTTATTGTCAGAATTCTGAATATAATTTGTTCTTGCTCCATTAAATGTTGGATCTGAAGTTGGAATAAATTCTGAAGTAATTGTTCTTCCATGACTGTTTGAAGTGTCAAAACCTACGTTAACGGTAGCTGTTAAGTTTTCAAAACCATGTATTTTATAGTCTAATTTAGCATTTCCTACAAATCTTCTAACTTCAGCAGTATCGTCTTTTAAATCTAATAAAGCTAAAGGATTACTTGGAGCTAGGTTGTTTTGGTTTCCTGTTCCTGAGTCTAACCAAGCAAAATAGCCTGCGTATTGAGAACTAGGATCGTATATTGATTGAGTTGGGTCAAAACTTACAGCACTACCAATTGCACCTCTATCTGCAAAAGTGTTTTCAGTATACATTGCTCTTGCATTTAATTCAACATTTAAATGGTCGTCTAATAAACTAGGTGTTAAACTTAAAGAACCTGTAGTACGTTTTAAATTATCGGTCTTTAATACACCTTCATGTTCCGAATAACCAATTGAAGCTCTCATTGGAATGCCATATGCACTACCTAAAGCACTAAAGTTATGGTCTTGCCCAAATGCCGTTCTGTATATTTCTTCTTGCCAATTAGTATTAGCATTACCTAATAAAGCTATTTCCGCAGGTGAACCTACTTCGTTTATTAAGGATCTAAATTGGTTTGAAGATAAAACTTCAATTTCATCAGCAGGACTGTAAACAGTAGTTTGTGAACTTATACTAAATTTAAAGTCCTTGTTTTTTCCTTTTTTTGTAGTAATTAAAATCACACCATTTGCTCCTCTAGAACCATAAATAGCAGTAGAAGATGCATCTTTTAAAACTACAAATGTTTCTATATCATTTGGGTTAATAAAGTTTAATGGGTTTCTTGATCCTCCAACACCACCATTGTCTAATGGAATTCCATCCACTACAAATAAAGGTTGTGTTGTTAAAGATAAAGATCCTGCGCCACGTATGTTTATACTTTGCCCATCTCCTGGAGCTCCACTACCAGAGGTTACATTTACACCTGCAACTTTACCACTAATAAGTGATTGTGCAGATACAATTGGTCCTTTATTAAAGTCTTCGCTTGTTAATAAGTCTGTTGTACCCGTTAAATCTTCTTTTTTAACTCCTCCATAACCAATAATCACTATTTCTTCTAATAATGAGCTATCTTCTAATAAAGCTGCATTAATTTGAGATTGGTTATTGTATGTTACTTCTGTACTAGAATAGCCTATGTAAGAAAAAACGAGTATATCTCCTTTGTTTATTTCAATGGAATATTTACCATCAAAATCAGTCGTTGTACCTTTTGTTGTATTTTTTATAACAACATTTACATTTGGTATGGGAATGGCTGAAGCTTGTTCTGTAACTGTTCCAGTAATTGTACTTTGTGCAAGTAAAACCGTAGGTATAAACAGTAAAGCTAATAGAAGCCTTTTAAAAATTGTTTTCATACAATAATATTAAATTAGTTTAAATTTTAAATGTATATTTTTACTTCTCGATGATAAATCTATGTAAATTTTATGTTAAATATTTGTCAGGCCACGTATATAAAGCAACGCAAACGTTTTCGTGTTGACAACTTTTTGCGAATTTTATAAAAACACTATATAAATTGCCACATATCGATATTAAATTAGTAGGAATTAGATTAATTAGATATTTTTAACCTACTATTTTTATTAAATCCTAAAACATTAATTTCAGACATAGTTGTATTTATGAAAAAAAAGATAACATTAAAACAAATTGCTAGAGAATTAGATGTCTCTATATCAACAGTTTCTAAAGCATTAAGAAATAGTATAGAAATTAGTGAAGATACACGCCAAAAAGTGCAAGCTTTTGCTAAGTTTTATAATTATAGGCCAAATAATATAGCGCTAAGTTTAAAAAATAGAAAGACTAAAACTATAGGAATAATTATTCCAGAAATTGTACATCATTTTTTCTCCAAGGTTATTAGTGGTATTGAAGCAGTGGCAAATAAAAGAGGTTACAATGTTATTGTTGGGTTATCTAATGAGTCTTTTTCAAAAGAAGTCATTAACATGGAAATGTTAGCTAATGGTAGTATTGATGGTTTTATTTTATCTATTGCTAAAGAAACACTACAACAGCAAGATTATCATCATTTTACAGAAACCATTAATCAAGGAATGCCTATTGTTATGTTCGATAGGGTAGTTAACGAAATTAATTGCGATAAAGTAATTGTAGACGATTTTTTAGGTGCTAAAAAGGCAGTAAGAAAACTAATTGATAATGGTTGTAAAAATATTGCAATTATTACAACTAAAGACTATGTTAGTGTAGGTAGGTTAAGAACGCAAGGTTATTTAGAAGCACTAGAAGACCATAAAATAAATCCAAAATCTAACCTAATTTTAAAGGTTGATGACCAGTTATTATCAGAAGATCACCTAGATTCTTTAGAAAAAGAAATAGAAGTTTTATTTAAAAATAGTAAAAAATTAGATGGCATTTTTGCTGTTAATGAACTCTATGCTTTAACAGCAATGAAGGTTGCTAGAAAGTTAGATTTAAAAATTCCAGAAGATATTCAAATCATTGGTTTTACAGATGGCGTTTTGTCTAAGCACGCTGTGCCTTCGCTAACTACGGTAAGTCAGCATGGACAAAAAATAGGAGAGAAAGCAGCCGAATTATTGATTAATAATTTGGAGCGCGAAGACGAAGAAGATGTTTACGAAACTGTAATTATTGAAACCGAATTAATAGAACGAAATTCAACAAAATAAAAAAATAACCTTGACCATTTAAAAACTTTTATATCTTTACAGCATTCAAAACTTATATTTTTACTTCTCAGGTAATATAGTTTTGATAGGTTTTTTCGCTTATCAAATAGTATCAACTAATAAAATACTATTATGAAAAAACGCACGCTTGGTTTTTGGGAAATTTGGAACATGAGTTTCGGTTTCTTAGGAATCCAATTTGGTTTTGCATTACAAGGAGGCTTTATGTCTCGAATATTTCAAACATTAGGAGCAAGTAAAGATGAGATTCCATTATTATGGATCGCAGCACCTTTAACTGGTTTATTGGTTCAGCCAATAATTGGTTACATGAGTGATCGTACTTGGAGTATTAAATGGGGAAGACGTAGACCGTTTTTTCTTATTGGAGCAGTCTTAAGTTCGCTAGCATTATTTTTTGTACCATTTTCTCCAGCACTATGGGTAGCAGCAGGATTTTTATGGATTCTAGATGCATCTATAAACGTGTCTATGGAACCCTTTAGAGCTTTGGTTGCAGATAAATTACCAGATTCACAACGGTCTTATGGTTTTGTCGTTCAGACTTTAATTATAGGTATTGGTACTTGGGTTGCTAGTAATTTACCTTGGTTAGTATCAGAGTTAGGTGTCAGTGATTCTGCAGGATTAGGTGTTATTCCAGATTCAGTTAAAATAGCATTTGCCATTGGTGCATTTGTGTTTTTAGCGAGTATCCTTTACACTGTTTTTACTACAACAGAATATCCTCCAGAAGATATGGAAGAGTTTGAGCGCGAGAAAGCCAAAAAAAATAACTTCATTCCAGACATTTTAAATAACATTGGCAATATGCCATTAACCATGAAAAAATTAGGAGTGATCCAATTCTTTTCTTGGTTTGCCTTTTTTACTATGTGGAGTTTAGCTAATCCAGCACTTACAGAGCATGTATTTAATACACCAGCTCCAATAGAAAGTGCTTTTAATATGGCAGATACAGTACAAAAAGCTGCATTTGATATGCAAAATACAGCCTTTCAAAAATCATCAAATTTAGTAGGTTCAGCAATGGGTATTTATGGATTATCGTCTATGGCTTTTGCTTTACTATTAGTATTGTATACAGCAAAAAGACGCATTAACAGAAAACTAGTGCATATGGTATCACTAATGTTAGGTGGTATAGGATTTTTGTTAATGAATTATGCTTCACCAGAGCACTTAAAGTATTGTTTTATACTTATTGGTTTTGCTTGGGGAAGTATTTTATCTATGCCTTATGCTATGTTATCCAGTTCTGTAGATCCAAAAAAAATGGGTGTGATTATGGGAATCTTCAATATGTTTATTGTAATTCCACAAATTATAGCAGCACTTGGAGGTATTAATTTTATCTCAGGACTATTAGGCGAAGACGCCATAAATGCAATGACTGTTGCAGGAATAAGTTTAATAATTGCAGGACTTTGCAACTTATTAATTACAAATAAAAACGCAATTACGTACCAAGCAGAAGAAATTTAAAAGATGAATAAAAAAGGATTCATATTCGATTTAGATGGTGTCATTGTAGACACTGCAAAATATCACTTTTTAGCTTGGCAAAACCTTGCAAAAAGTATAGATATAGATTTTACACACGAGCAAAACGAACAACTTAAAGGTGTTAGCCGCGTAAAATCATTAGAAAAAATATTAGAATGGGGAAATAAAACTATTTCAGAAGAATTATTCGCCTCATTAATGGGTAAAAAAAATGAAGAGTATTTAAGCTTCATTGCAAAAATGACTGATGAAGAAATCTTACCAGATGTCCCAAAGATTTTAGAGTATTTAATCGCTCAAAAACAGCCAATTTCTTTAGGTTCTGCAAGTAAAAACGCACGACCAATTTTAGAAAAAGTCAACTTGCTTTCAAAGTTTGATGCTATTGTAGATGGTAACGATGTTAGCAAAGCTAAACCAGATCCAGAGGTGTTTTTAATAGCAGCACAGCATTTAAACATGAAACCAGAAGATTGTATTGTGTTTGAAGATTCTGTAGCAGGAGTACAAGCTGCTAATACTGCAAATATGATTTCAATTGGTATTGGTGAAAAACACGTATTACATGAAGCAGATTACATCTTTTCAGATTTCACAGAAATTGAAAATAGCTTCATAGAAGAATTAATAAATAGATAAAAAATGTTGAAAGTCACGCATAGTTTATTCAAAGTGATTTTTATCAAAAAAATATAAAAAATGAATCAAGATTATATACAACCAGACAATTGGTCTATAATTGAAGAAGGCTTTGATAAAGAAAGAGTAAAGTCGTCAGAAAGTTTATTTAGTATCGGAAATGGCGCCATGGGACAACGTGCTAATTTTGAAGAACAATACACAGGTCCAACCTTTCAAGGAAGCTACATTGCTGGTGTTTATTATCCAGATAAAACTAGAGTGGGTTGGTGGAAAAATGGATATCCAGAATATTTTGCAAAAGTATTAAATGCACCAAATTGGATAGGTATTAATGTAGAAATTAATGGCGAACAATTAGATTTAAACACCTGTGTTTCGGTTTCTAATTTTAGAAGAGAACTTAACATGAAAGAAGGTTGGTTGTCTAGATCGTTTACAGCTACGCTTCAAAATAATTTAGAGGTAGAAGTGAAGGTGCTTCGTTTTTTAAGTTTAGATTTAGATGAAGTTGGAGCTATTAATTATGAGGTTAAACCATTAAATAATGATGCTACAATTCAATTTCAACCGTATTTAGATTCTGGTATTACTAATGAGGATACCAATTGGGACGACCAGTTTTGGGATACTTTAAATGTAACTACAGAAAAGGAACAAGCATTTATTGAAGCAAAAACCATGAAAACGGGTTTTAATACCTGTACATTTATGCAGTCTTCGGTTTTTGTAAATAGCATAAAACAAGAGCAAACACCAGAAGTAGATAAACAACCTAATTTTATTTCTTTTACTTACAAAGTATCTTTAAAATCAGGAGAAACTGCAAGTATCCACAAGTTTGGAGGTTATACAGTAGATAGAAATCACGATAAAAACCAATTAGTAGCAGCAGCTAAAAAAGCGTTAGATACTGCTTCAGATTTAGGATTCAATGCGCTTTTAAATAAGCAAAAAGAGGCTTGGTCTAAAATCTGGGAAATGTCAGATATCACTATCGATGGTGACGTAAAAGCACAACAAGGTATTCGTTTTAATATCTTTCAACTTAATCAAACCTATTTAGGAAAAGATTCTACTTTAAATATTGGCCCAAAAGGATTTACAGGCGAAAAGTATGGTGGCAGTACCTATTGGGATACTGAAGCGTATTGTATTCCTTTTTACATGGCTACTAAAGACCAAAAAGTAGCAAGAAGCTTACTGCAATATAGATACAATCACCTAGAAAAAGCAATTGAAAATGCCGAGAAATTAGGCTTCAAAAATGGAGCTGCATTATATCCAATGGTAACCATGAATGGTGAAGAATGCCATAACGAATGGGAAATTACTTTTGAAGAAATTCATAGAAATGGAGCTATCGCTTTCGCTATTTTTAACTATTATCGTTATACAGGAGATTACAGTTATATTCCAGAGATGGGATTAGAAGTCCTTATTGGTATTGCTAGATTTTGGCAACAACGTGCTACGTTTTCAACAGATAAAAACCAGTACGTAATTTTAGGTGTTACAGGACCAAATGAATATGAAAACAATATAAATAACAACTGGTACACTAACTATTTAGCAAAATGGTGTATTGACTATGCGTTAGAAAATATTGACAAAGTAAAAGAAGGACATCACGACGATTATTTGCGTATTACAGGAAAAACAAAAATCACTCACGAAGAGTTACATACTTGGAAAAAAGTAGCAGATAATATGTATTTTCCATATTCTGAAAAACACCAAGTGTACTTACAACAGGATGGCTTTTTAGATAAAGAATTAATTACAGTTGCAGATTTACCTAAAGTAGATAGACCAATAAATCAAAAGTGGAGTTGGGACAGAATCTTACGTTCGCCTTACATCAAACAAGCAGATACTTTACAAGGTTTTTACTTCTTTGAAGATCAATTTTCTACTGAAGAATTAAAACGTCATTTCGATTTTTACGAACCATTTACAGTACATGAAAGTTCGCTTTCTCCTTGTGTGCACAGTATTCAAGCTGCCAAGTTAGACCAAATGGATCAAGCATATACGTTCTATTTACGTACGTCTCGTTTAGATTTAGACGATTATAATAAAGAGGTAGAAGAAGGTTTACACATTACTTCTATGGCTGGAACTTGGATGAGTATTGTAGAAGGTTTTGGAGGTATGCGTATTAAAAATGATATGCTAAATTTTGAACCTCGTATACCAAAAGAATGGGATGCGTATTCGTTTAAAGTAAACTTTAGAGATCAAATATTAAAAGTAAATGTGTCACAGTCTGAAACGACTTTCGAGTTAGAAGGGAATACAGATTTAAACATAATTATAAATAATAAACCCTTAATTATTTCTCCAAATAACTTGGTGAAAGCTTAAACTAAACACACTAATTAAGACGCTAAAATTAGCACCTATTGCATTTGTCGTTTTAATTAGTGTTAGTTTTTCTTGTCTGAACAAGATTTTAAGATGTGGTTTCATAAACAGCTCTAAATGGAAAAACATCAAAAAATAGCATAATTGGTGAAACCCGATGTGTAAGATGAGATTCTTTTACTTTGGAAAGAAAGCATACTAATAACCACAAAATTGTAACGATTTGTCATTCAGAACGAAGTGAAGAATCTTTTAAAATTAAAGAATGAAACAATTTATATACATACTATCATTTTTACTTTTTCAAGTAGCATTTGCACAAGTCACACTAATTGTTGAAGCACTTCCAGAAGATACACCAAAAGACGCTTCTATATTTATTTCTGGCGATTTTGAAGGTTGGTCTGGAGGACATAATGATTACCAATTAGAAAAAATAAATGGACAGTATCAAATTACGCTTCCTAAAACAGAACAACGTATTTTATATAAGTTTACTCTAGGTAATTGGGATGCTTCAGAGAGCAGCAATTCAGGTGAGAAAATAGATAATCGTATTTATAAATTTAATAAAACAAACGATACAATACAAGTAAAAATAGCAGGTTGGAAACATTTGTTTGATGTTGAAGAAGTTTCTACAGCTTCAAAAAATGTCTCCATTATTTCTGAAGAGTTTTATATACCACAACTTAACAGAAAACGTCGAGTTTCTATTTATTTACCACCTGATTATAACATATCAAAGCAAGATTATCCTGTGGTTTATATGCACGATGGACAAAATGTTTTTGATGCTAAAACTTCTGGTTATGGCGAGTGGAATGTAGATGAAACTTTAAACAAGTTATTTAAAGACAACCTTAAACTTATTGTGGTTAGTATAGACCACGGTGATTCTAAACGCTTAGATGAATATTCTCCATGGAAACACGTAGAATATGGAGGAGGTGAAGGCGATGCTTATACAGATTTTATAGTAAATACATTAAAGCCTTACATAGACTCTAATTACAATACAAAAAAAGACAAGACTAATACAGCCATTTTTGGTAGTTCTATGGGAGGATTAATTTCTCATTATGCTGCTTTAAAATATCCAACGGTTTTTGGTAAAGTTGGTGTGTATTCACCATCGTATTGGTTTGCTCCAAAAGCGGTAACTGACTTTTCTAAAGCGCATGCCAATATCCAAGATACTAAAATGTACTTTTTAGCTGGCGGAAAAGAAGGAACAAAAACGTCACGAACCGAAATTAGTCAAACAGTTAAAGACATGAATAGCATGTTAACTGTTTTAAAAAATAATGGTTTTCCCGATAAAAACATACAATCTAAAGTAGTTCCAGAAGGAAAACACAATGAAGAATTATGGCGAAATAATTTTGAAGAAGCTATTACGTGGTTATTTAAAGATGCTTTTCAAAAAAGAGAATTTGTAGATGCGAAGTTTAACAACAATCAACTGCAAATAAACGTTTCTGACGGTACGTTTAACATTCAATTTTTTTCTTCAGAAATTATAGAAACTACTTTTATTCCAACAGGAGAAACAGTAGATACTAAAAAATCCCACGCTGTGGTTTTAAAGGATACTTTTTCAGAGGTGAATTTCAATGAGTCAGAAAACGAAATCAATTTTAAATCAAATCAATTAGCTGTAAAAATCACAAAAGCTCCTTTTCATATTTCCTATTTTAAAGACGGAAAAGAAATCACTTCAATAAAAAATGGCTATCAAAAAACAGATGACTTTGAAACTATTAGTTTCAACTTAAAACCAGACGAAGTTTTATATGGTGGAGGCGCAAGAGCGTTAGGCATGAACCGAAGAGGAAACCGTTTAGAGTTATACAACAAAGCACATTATGGTTACGAAGAGAGAAGTGAATTAATGAATTACACGATGCCAATTGTGGTGTCTTCTAATAAGTATTTAATTCATTTTGATAATGCGCCCATTGGTTTTTTAGATTTAGATTCTAAAACAGATAATACACTGACTTACGAAACCATTTCAGGCAGAAAAACCTATCAAGTTGTAGTTGGTGATTCTTGGTTAGATGTAACTAAAAACTACACGCAATTAACAGGAAGGCAACCTATGCTGCCGCGTTGGGCTTTAGGTAATTTTTCTAGTCGATTTGGTTACCATTCGCAAAAAGAAGTTATGGAGACTATTGATAAGTTTAGAGAAGACGGTATTCCTGTTGATGCAATTATTTTAGACTTGTTTTGGTTTGGTAAAACGGTTCAAGGTACTATGGGAAATTTGTCTTTTGATAGAGATTCATTTCCTAATCCAAAACAGATGATTAAGGATTTAAAGGAAAAAAATGTTGAAACTATTTTGATTACTGAGCCCTTTGTTTTAACAACGTCTAAGCGTTGGGAAGAAGCCGTAAAAGAAGACGTTTTAGCAAAGGATTCTATAGGAAATCCTTTTAAATATGATTTTTATTTTGGTAATACAGGTTTAATAGATATTTATAGTAATAAAGGTAGTAAGTGGTTTAAAAATATTTATAAGGACCTATCTAAGCTAGGTGTAAATGGTTTTTGGGGCGATTTAGGAGAGCCAGAAGTACATCCTTCAAACTTATTACATGCTACAGGTACAGCAGACGAAGTTCATAATATTTATGGTCACGATTGGGCAAAATTAGTTCAAGAAGCTAGTTTGGAAAGTAACCCTAATAAGCGACCGTTTATTTTAATGAGAGCTGGTTATTCTGGATCACAACGATATGGTATGGTGCCTTGGTCTGGAGATGTTAATAGAACTTGGGGCGGATTACAATCTCAACCAGAAATTGCGCTGCAAATGGGAATGCAAGGTTTGGCATATATGCATAGCGATTTAGGTGGATTTGCTGGTAATAATTTGGATGATGAGTTGTATGCGCGTTGGTTACAATATGGCGTTTTTCAACCTATTTATAGACCACATGCGCAAGAAGATGTGCCTCCAGAGCCAGTGTATAGAAGCGATAAAGCAAAAGCTTTAGCTAAAAAAGCTATCGAGTTGCGTTACCAATTATTACCATACAATTACAATTTAGTATTCGAAAACAATCAAACAGGAGCACCTTTAATGCGACCATTATTTTTTGAAGAAGAAGACAATAACAAATTAAAGGCATACTCAGCAGCATATCTTTGGGGTAAAGATATATTGGTCGCTCCTATATTAAAATCTGGACAGAAATTTAAAGAAGTTTATTTTCCAAAAACATCAAATTGGTTTGATTTCTACACCAATGAAAAGTTTATTGGCGGAGAAACAGTATCTGTTGAGACTAGGGAAAACTCAATACCAACATTTGTAAGAGGTGGAAGCTTTATTCCAATATCAATTGCTACTGGTTTTGGTCATTCTTCAAAAGACTATAATGCCTTAAAACTAGATGTGAACTATTACTATGATGTATCTGTTAGTAAAAGTGAGAATTCGTATTATACAGATAATGGAGGAGTAGACGACTTTGATAAAGGAAGATTTAGAATCTTAAAATTTAAATCAGAAGTAGATAAACAGTTAATTAAAATAAATCTAAAAGAAGACATTGGAGAAAACTTTTTAAGGTCTACTGTTAGCCCAAATTTAAAAATCCATAATATTTCAAGAGCTCCTAAATATGTGAAAATTAACAATCGTAAAGTTAATTTCACTTGGAATGAAAAGACTCATATTCTTGAGCTTTTAGTTAAATGGCAAATTTTTGAAGAAAAAGAAATCCGAATTAAATTAAAAAAATAATCTGAAATGAAATACATAAATCAATTTACATCAGCGGTATTACTTTTTTGCTTTTTAGGATGTAAAACAGATAAAAAAGCAAATTTAGATTTAGCCGAAAGCCAACATAAAGAAGAAGCCAAAACACCTTTTGTTTGGGAAGCTGCAAACGTCTATTTTCTATTAACCGATCGTTTTAATAATGGAGACAAAACCAACGATGTTAATTACAATAGAAACAAAGAAGCTGCTGTTTTACGTGGTTTTGAAGGTGGCGATTTAAAAGGAATCACGCAAAAAATTGAAGAAGGTTACTTCTCTAATTTAGGTATAAACGCTATTTGGATGTCACCAATTGTAGAGCAAATTCATGGAGGAACAGACGAAGGTACTGGAATTACTTATGGATTTCATGGCTATTGGACTAAAGATTGGACTAATATTGATGCCAATCTAGGTACCAAAGAAGATTTGCAAAATCTAGTAGATGCTGCACATAAAAAAGGCATTCGTGTGTTGTTAGATGCAGTAATTAATCACACAGGACCTGTTACAAATCAAGATCCTGTTTGGCCAAACGATTGGGTAAGAATTGGTCCGCAATGCGATTACAAAAACTTTGAAAACACAGTCACTTGTACTTTGGTTAAAAACTTACCAGACATTAAAACTGAAAGTAACGAAGCAGTCGATTTACCACCACAATTGGTAGAAAAATGGAAAGCAGAAGGCCGTTATGAAGAGGAAATGGCAGAGCTAGATGCTTTTTTTGAAGCAAATGATTATCCTCGTGCACCACGTTTTTATATCATGAAATGGTTGAGCGATTATGTTAGAGATTTTGGGATTGATGGTTACAGAGTAGATACCGTAAAACATACCGAAGCTTTTGTTTGGCAAGAGTTTAAAGATATTTGTGATAACGCTTTCACGGAATTTAAGCAACAAAACCCAAACAAAGTTTTAGACGATACTAATTTTTACATGGTTGGAGAAGTCTATAATTACGGAATTTCAGCAGGAAAAGCATTCGATTTTGGCGATAAAAAAGTCAACTATTTTGATGATGCTTTTAATAGCTTAATCAATTTTGAATTTAAATGGAATGCTGCACAACAATCGTACGAGGAGCAATTTAAAAATTACGATAGTATTTTAAATAGCAACTTAAAAGATTATGGCGTTTTAAACTATTTAACATCGCATGACGATGGTCAACCATTTGATAAAAATAGAGAAAAAACATTCGAAACTGCTACACGATTATTGTTGTCTCCTGGAGCAGCTCAAATCTATTATGGCGACGAATCTGCTAGAGATTTAACCATTGAAGGAACTGTTGGAGACGCAACATTAAGAAGTTTCATGAATTGGGAAGAACTGCCTCAAAAACAAGATTTACTAATCCATTGGCAAAAGCTTGGTCAGTTTAGAAGTAAGCATCCAGCAGTTGGAGCGGGAAAACATAAAATGATAAGTGAGTCGCCTTATGTTTTTAGCAGAAGTTATACTAATAATGATTTTAAAGATGAAGTTATTATAGGTTTAGAAATTCCAAAAGGAGAACATAGCATTAATGTGTCGACTGTTTTTAAAGACGGACAACAAGTAAAAGATTTTTATTCCGGAGAAACGTTTAAAGTTACTAACGGAACCATTACCATTAACGTAGATTCTAACATTATTTTAATAGAAAAACAACAATAAATACAACCATGAAAAAAGTAATCGCATTAGTTTTTTTTATAACCATTTTGGCTTGTAAAGAAGAAAAAAAACAAGAAGAAGTTAATACAGTTTCAGACGAAAAAGAAATACTAAAACCTATTTCGGCTTCCGATTTAGAAACTGCTGTAATTTATGAAGCAAATATTCGTCAATATTCACCTGAAGGAACTTTTGAAGCATTCACAAAAGACATTCCACAGTTAAAACAATTAGGTGTAAAAGTGATTTGGTTAATGCCAGTTTTTCCCATTTCTGAAACAAAAAGAAAAGCAACAGGAGGAGAAGATAGTAAGTTCGCTACCGATTTCCCAGAAGAAGAACAAGGTAAATATTTAGGTAGTTATTATGCAGTGTCCGATTTTACTAAAATCAATCCAGAATTTGGAAGCATTGAAGATTTTAGAAGCTTGGTAAATACAGCACACGATAACGGAATTTATGTGATTTTAGATTGGGTACCTAATCACACAGGTTGGGATCATACTTGGTTAAAAACCAATCCAGAATATTACACACAAAACGATAAAGGAGAAGTAGTACATCCTGAAGATACCGATTGGACAGATGTTGCCGATTTAAATTACGACAACCAAGAGATGCGTAAAGAAATGATTGCAGATATGACCTATTGGTTAACAAACGAAGGTGTGGATGGTTTTAGATGTGATGTTGCAGGTTCTGTACCAGCCAATTTTTGGGAACAAGCTATACCAGAATTACGAGCTAAAAAAGACATTTTTATGTTAGCGGAAGCTTGGGAACCAGAATTATTAAAAGATGGTTTATTTGATATGGGTTATGCATGGGATGGACATCATGCAATGAATAAAATAGCTCAAGGAGAAGAAAAAGCTACAGCTTTTATAACGTATATGAAAGATCGAAATGAAACTTATGAATCTAATAATATTCTTATGAACTTTGTAACCAACCATGATGAGAACTCTTGGAATGGAACAATAAAGGAACGTATGGATAATGCTAGTGAAACCATGACTGCTTTAAGTTATTTAACACCAGGCATGCCATTAATTTATTCTGGTCAAGAGTATGATTTAGACCATAGATTACTGTTTTTTGAAAAAGATAGCTTTCCTCATACTAAAGGAAAGACCTGGAAACTATTAGAAAAATTAGCTAAACTTAAAAATACTAGTTCTGCTTTAAATGGAGGAAAAAATCCTGCATCTTTTGAAGAAATAGAAGTAGGTAATGAAAATGTTTTGGCATTTAAACGTAGTAAAAATGGAAGCACGATAATTTATGTTGCAAACCTATCTAATGAAAAATTGAAAACTAAATTACCACAAAAAGGAAAATATATAGATTATATGTCAAATTCAACATTAGAGCTTAATGGAGACGCTATAGCATTAGGACCTTGGGAGTATAAGATATTAATAGAGTAGTTATTGTATACTATAAAAAAACACATAAAATTTAAAGCCTCGTCATTTGATAGAGGCTTTTTTTATGATTTTTAATCATAATTAAACATTAGTATAATTATTCCAAAATAATATTGGCTTATCTTGCAGCCGTTTTAGTTGTAGTTAATACAATTAATATAAAAGTAACAATTATGGAGAAAAGGGAAAGTAAAGAAGACAAAGTCACCCAAATAAATAAAGTAGTAGAAAATTACTTTAATACAAATACAAAAAAGGATTGGATTCCAGTAAAAGACATTATGCCAGCTTTAATTGAGGCAGGTATTTTTGCAAAAGATAATAAAAAAGGCTTACCACTTAGAAAAGTACTAAGAGCTTTAGATAAAGAAAACAAACTAGATACAATACCATCTGTTCATGCACAAAGAACAGAAACTGCTGTGTACTGGTATTTAGTAAGAGAAGGTGCTGAGTTTACCGAAAATGAAGCTATAGTTACGGTCTCTAAAAAAGAAAGATCTAAAGAACTAAGAGAAAATAGCGATGAATACTACATCTTAGACCTTTGCGACGAGTTACTTAAAGAAAAAGCCTCACGTAAGCACACTTTTGCAGGTTTGTTAGGAGACATGCACAAAAAAGGGAAAACAAGAACAAAATTACCTTTAGCAGCTTTTTATGAAACTGCAAATTTAGCTATAGAGTTTACCGAAAAGCAAAACAAAACTAAAGAGTATTTAGAAAAGTTAGAAGTTATGACGGTAAGTGGTATTACTCGAGGAGAACAGATTCTTAAATACAATAAAAGACGAAAAGATATTCTTGAAAAAAAGGATATCAATTTAATTGAAATCGATTATTCTTTATTCGAATGCGATGACAAAAAGAATTTAAGTCGTGAAAAAGATAAAGATGTAAGACTTCTTAAAAATATCTTGAAGCAGTATATAAAATAGTATTCAGTTAAAATACTAACAGATAAAGTTTATTTTTTCTGTTTTAATTAATAAAAAAACTGCTCGAAAGGGTAGTTTTTTTTGTTTCCTACTTTTTTTAGTTTATTAAACCCTCAATAAAAAGTGGTTTTTCTCCTTCTAAAAATTTTATTTAACTAACATTTTAGTATTAATAATGAGGCGTATATGCTCTTAATTTATTAAGTTTTTAATTTGTTTTTCTTGTAAATTGATTTTACTATCATAAGATTAAAACTATTTAATAATAGGTAATAAACGTAGTTTACCTGTTAGTTTAAAACGTCTTTTATTACTTCTTTTTGCTAATTAAATAAGAGCTTTCAATTTGCTCTTAATTGTTGCTAAATTTTATAAGCTCATTGTATAACTATTTGTTAACTTTTTGTTAATCTGAAATGATTATTTTATTCAGTAATTTTAAAAACAATCACTTTAAACGGGTTTAATTGTGTTTTGTCTGATTTTTAAAAAAAAAAACGACTATTTTTACAATAACACTCGATTAATTGTATATTTATATATGTTAAAATTTTAACACATTTTATATTTAGACTCTAAAATTAGAGTGCAAAAAAGCCTAAATCAACTATTTCTTTATATAATTAAATCTAAGTTATTATAAAGTAACACTTACAATGGTAATAGTAATTTGTTTGTAATAAATAACTAACTAAAGGTGCTGTTTTATAAATAGAAAATCAACATTAATATGATAAAAAAAACTACTCCTAAATCTTTATTTTTTAAGATGCTGTTGGGTTTATTAACCCTTTTGTTTTCCTTAAATTTAAGTGCGCAAACACAAACCTTGGCCGAAATTCAAGCTAAACCAGGTTGTGCTACAATAACACAAGCTATTGTAAACGAGTTTTATAATCCTATTCCTGCTGGTGGCGGAAACCCAGGAGATGCAGGTATAGTTGTAGATATCGATATTACTACAGAAACTACTGCTGGTGCTGCTAGTTCTTTTGAATATCAGGCTGAAACATCAGGTAATCTAACTGATCCTCAATATTGTCAAGTTGGGACAGAAGGTCCAGATTATCTTTATAATTTTACAGTTCCAGATGGAGAAAGAGTTACTTGTTCTAATGCTACAACAGTAATTAGTAGTGAGGGTGATTTTAACAGTGGTACGGAGTGGTTAGTCGTAATTGATGAAAATAATGAAATAATAGGAGGGATTCCGCCAAGTGGAGGACCAGAGTGTTCGGGTGTAACATTTACAGTTACAATAGATTTAATAGGAGACGATATAAGTGCCTTAGCAGCTGATGGAATTGTGAGCTTAGAATTAAGATCAAAAGGTGGGTCTTCTGGAAATAGTGGTAACGAAACAGATGGGCCATGTCCTTCTCCAGGAAATTGTGCACGTATAGATAGTATTACTTGGGATGTTCTTGCAAGTCCTACTCTTAATACACCACTAATATCACCAGATATTTGTGTTGGTGAGTCTACCACATCAACTGCAGATGCTAGTGGTGATTTACCTGTTACTTATAACTGGACCGTTGTATCAGGAGACGTTTCACTTACAAATGCTAATCAACAAACGGTAACAATCCTTGCTGGCACAACTCCGGGTACTTATGAATTAAACGTAGATATTTCATATGCAGGTGAGCCTGGTTGTACCGAAAAATTTTCAGATTCTGCTACAGCACAAGTAAGACCAAATCCTGCTTTTGGCACATATATAATTGAAGAATGTGAGGAATCATCAATACAAACCTTAGATGCTAACAATGTATTGCCATTAGGACCAGGTGAAAGTGTTGTTTGGTATAACGCAGCAACAGGAGGAACTATTGTTCCTAATCCTACTTTAAATACAGTAAACACTATTGTATATTATGCAGAAGTTAGTAACAGCTTTGGTTGTGTTAGTGCATCAAGATCAGATGTTACGCTTACTATTTTTGATGCTCCGGATGGTACTAATACATCTGAAGCTGTTTGTTCTGGAGAACCATATACTTTAGATCTTACAACAATATCAACTGGTACAACTTTTACATATACAGTAATTTCATCAAATCCAGGAATAACTCCTGCTCCTGCAGCAGGAAGCGGTACTTCCATTTCAGGAACTTTTGATAATTTAAGTCAAAGTCCAGTTAATCTTACATACACCGTAACTCCTATCGGACCAGCTCCAAATAATTGTTCAGGAGATCCTTTTGATGTTATAGTAACAGTTAACAGACTGCCAAGATTAGTTAGTGCTGTCGATTTAATAGAATGTGGTGATTCACCTACATTACAAACGCTTAATGCCAATAATGCAATTGCTGAAAATGCTAATACAGATGTAGTATGGTATGATGCTATAACAGGAGGGAATATAGTTGCAACTCCAGAACTTAATTCAATTGGTGTTATTTCTTATTTTGCAGAAATTAGTGATCCTGCTACTGCATGTGTTAATCCTTTAAGAGAAGAAGTAATTCTAAGATTAGTAGAACCGCCTTTTCCAGATTTTACTGAAGCAGCTTGTTCTAATGTAGCCTTAAATATAAATATCTCATCATTTACTTCATCATATACAGTAACTTCCTCAGATCAATTAAATGTACCAGCAGGACCAAACCGTCCAACTGCTAGTAATGATTTTATAACAGATACTTATGTAAATACAACTGGAGGGCCAGTAACAATAGTTTATAAAGTAACTATAGAAGATACAACACCTTGTGATGGGCAAATATTTGATATAACAGTAACAATTAGTCCTGAACCTGAAGTTTCAAATGTACTTGACACAACAGTTTGTAGCGAAGAAGCAATAGGAGTTGTTTTAGATGTATTACCTACAAGCTCTGCTGCAGCTACTTGGGAAATTGTAAGTGTTACTCCTCAAGGAGGTTTAATTGCAGGAGGTTCTAATGCAACAGCAGCAACAGGTCTTTCATCAAATGCTATTGCTAATGACGTATATACAAATAATACAACAGGAGATTTAACGGTAGATTATATTGTGCAAGCGACTTCTTCTGCAGGTTGTGAAGGAAACCCAGAAACAATTACAATAACAATATCAACAGCGCCAACATCAGATGTTGGAACGGATAGTTCAGATTCTATCTGTTCAGACGCTATGTATACGTTTACAGATGGAACATCAACAGGCGGAACAATTTCTTGGACAACAAGTGGATCTGGAGCCTTTAGTAGTAATTCAGCAGAAAACCCAACTTACACACCAAGTGGAGCAGATGTAACTGCAGGAAGTGTAACGTTAACCAAAACAGTAACAGGAACGGGTAGTTGTTCAACAACAACAGTTTCAGATGATTTTGTATTAACAATAAGTGAAGCACCAATAGTAGAAGCAGGATCAGCAACAACATTATGTAGTGGTTTTGGAAGCTACCAATTAGTAGGCTCAAGTATTGACGATGGCGCAATGACAGGAATTTGGACAGTAAGTACGAATCCAGGAGATGGAACTGTAACACCAACTACAGCAACAGGAACACCAGACACAGCTAATTTTAGTGCAACAACAGCAGGAACATATATTTTAACGTTAACAACAGATGCAACATCACCTTGTACAATAGTAAGTGATACTGTAAGTATAATAGTTGAAGAAGCACCAACATCAGATGTTGGAACGGATACTTCAGATTCCATTTGTTCAGACGCCATGTATACGTTTTTAGATGGAACATCAGCAGGCGGTACAGTCGTTTGGACAACAAGTGGTTCAGGAGCATTTAGTAGTAATTCAGCAGAAAACCCAACATACACACCAAGTGGAGCAGATGTAACTGCAGGAAGTGTAACATTAACAAAAACAGTAACAGGAACAGGAAGTTGTTCAACAACAACAGTTTCAGATGATTTTGTGTTAACAATAAGTGAAGCACCAATAGTAGAAGCAGGATCAGCAACAACATTATGTAGTGGATTTGGAAGCTACCAATTAGTAGGCTCAAGTATTGACGATGGTGCAATGACAGGAATTTGGACAGTAAGTACGAATCCAGGAGATGGAACTGTAACACCAACTACAGCAACAGGAACACCAGACACAGCTAATTTTAGTGCAACAACAGCAGGAACATATATTTTAACGTTAACAACAGATGCAACATCACCTTGTACAATAGTAAGTGATACTGTAAGTATAATAGTTGAAGAAGCACCAACATCAGATGTTGGAACGGATACTTCAGATTCCATTTGTTCAGATGCCATGTATACGTTTACAGACGGAACATCAACAGGAGGAGCAATAACTTGGACAACAAGTGGATCTGGAGCATTCAATAATATTTCAGCAGAAAATCCAACTTACACATCAAGTGTAGCAGATGTAACAGCAGGTAGTGTAACATTAACAAAAACCGTAACCGGAACTGGAAGTTGTTCTACAACATCAGTTTCAGATGATTTTGTGTTGGTAATAAATGAAGCACCAATAGTAGAAGCAGGATCTGATGCGACAATATGTAATGGATTTGTAAGCTACCAATTAGTAGGGGCTAGTATTGGAGGAGGAGCTACTACAGGAATTTGGACTGTAACAAGTGGTCCCGCAGGTAGTTCGGTTACTCCAAATACAGCAACGACGACTCCAGACACGGTAAATTTTAGTGCAACTACAGCCGGATCTTACGTGTTAACATTAACAAGTAATGCAGTGGGACCATGTATAGCGGTAAGTGACACCGTAAATATAACTGTAACCACAGCAGCAAATGCGGGAACGTTATCAGGTGTTCAAGCAATTTGTTCAACAGGAACAACAACAATAAGCAGTGATGGTGATACCGGTGGAATTTATACAAGTTCTAATACAGCAGCTGCAATAGTAGACAGTGCATCAGGATTAGTAACCGGAGTTTCAGCAGGAACAACTACGATTACGTATACAATAACAGGAACAGGAGGTTGTGCAGATGACACAGCAACAACAGATGTTACTGTAACCACAGCAGCAGATGCAGGAACACTATCTGGTGATCAAGCGATTTGTTCAACAGGAACGACAACAATAAGTAGTGATGGTGATACTGGCGGTATTTATACAAGTTCAGTACCAGCAGTAGCAACAGTAGATTCAGTATCAGGAGTAGTAACTGGAGTTTCAGTTGGAACAACAATAATCACTTATACAATAACAGGAACTGGAGGTTGCGCAGATGACACAGCAACAACAGATGTTACTGTAACCACAGCAGCAAATGCAGGAACGCTATCAGGTGTTCAAGCAATTTGTTCAACAGGAACAACAACAATAAGTAGTGATGGTGATACCGGTGGTATTTACACAAGTTCTAATACAGCAGCTGCAATAGTAGACAGTGCATCAGGATTAGTAACACCAGTTTCCGAAGGAACAACTACTATTACGTATACAATAACAGGAACTGGAGGATGTCCAGATGACACAGCAACACGAGATGTTACTGTAAATACAGCAGCAAATGCAGGAACGCTATCTGGTGTTCAAGCGATTTGTTCAACAGGAAGTACAACAATAAGTAGTGATGGTGATACTGGCGGTATTTATACAAGTTCTAATACAGCAGCTGCAATAGTAGACAGTGCATCAGGATTAGTAACTGGAGTTTCAGTTGGAACAACCACTATTACGTATACAATAACAGGAACTGGAGGTTGTCCAGATGACATAGCAACAACGGATGTTACTGTAACTACAGCAGCAAATGCAGGAACACTATCTGGTGTTCAAGCAATTTGTTCAACAGGAAGTACAACAATAAGTAGTGATGGTGATACGGGAGGAATCTATACAAGTTCTAATACAGCAGCTGCAATAGTAGACAGTGCATCAGGATTAGTAACAGGAGTTTCCGCAGGAACAACTACGATTACGTATACAATAACAGGAACAGGAGGATGTGCAGATGACACAGCAACAACAGATGTTACTGTAACTATAGCAGCAGATGCAGGAACGCTATCAGGTGTTCAAGCGATTTGTTCAACAGGAACGACAACAATAAGTAGTGATGGTGATACTGGAGGTGTTTATACAAGTTCAGTACCAGCAGTAGCAACAGTAGATTCAGTATCAGGAGTAGTAACTGGAGTTTCAGTTGGAACAACAATAATCACTTATACAATAACAGGAACTGGAGGTTGCGCAGATGACACAGCAACAACAGATGTTACTGTAACTACAGCAGTAAATGCAGGAACGCTATCAGGTGTTCAAGCAATTTGTTCAACAGGAACAACAACAATAAGTAGTGATGGTGATACGGGAGGAATTTATACAAGTTCAAACATAGGTGTTGCAACAATAGACAGTGCATCTGGATTAGTAACAGGAGTTTCCGCAGGAACAACTACGATTACGTATACAATAACAGGAACAGGAGGATGTGCAGATGACACAGCAACAACAGATGTTACTGTAACTACAGCAGCAAATGCAGGAACGCTATCAGGTGTTCAAGCGATTTGTTCAACAGGAAGTACAACAATAAGTAGTGATGGTGATACTGGCGGTATTTATACAAGTTCAGTACCAGCAGTAGCAACAGTAGATTCAGTATCAGGAGTAGTAACTGGAGTTTCAGTTGGAACAACAATAATCACTTATACAATAACAGGAACTGGAGGTTGCGCAGATGACACAGCAACAACAGATGTTACTGTAACTACAGCAGCAAATGCAGGAACGCTATCAGGTGTTCAAGTAATTTGTTCAACAGGAACAACAACAATAAGTAGTGATGGTGATACGGGAGGAATTTATACAAGTTCAAACATAGGTGTTGCAACAATAGACAGTGCATCAGGATTAGTAACAGGAGTTTCCGCAGGAACAACTACGATTACGTATACAATAACAGGAACAGGAGGATGTGCAGATGACACAGCAACAACAGATGTTACTGTAACTATAGCAGCAGATGCAGGAACGCTATCAGGTGTTCAAGCGATTTGTTCAACAGGAAGTACAACAATAAGTAGTGATGGTGATACTGGCGGTATTTATACCAGTTCAGTACCAGCAGTAGCAACAGTAGATTCAGTATCAGGAGTAGTAACTGGAGTTTCAGTTGGAACAACAATAATCACTTATACAATAACAGGAACTGGAGGTTGCGCAGATGACACAGCAACAACAGAAGTTACTGTAACCACAGCAGCAGATGCAGGAACGTTATCAGGTGTTCAAGCAATTTGTTCAACAGGAACAACAACAATAAGTAGTGATGGTGATACCGGTGGAATTTATACAAGTTCTAATACAGCAGCTGCAATAGTAGACAGTGCATCAGGATTAGTAACAGGAGTTTCCGCAGGAACAACTACGATTACGTATACAATAACAGGAACAGGAGGATGTGCAGATGACACAGCAACAACAGATGTTACTGTAACTATAGCAGCAGATGCAGGAACGCTATCAGGTGTTCAAGCGATTTGTTCAACAGGAAGTACAACAATAAGTAGTGATGGTGATACTGGCGGTATTTATACCAGTTCAGTACCAGCAGTAGCAACAGTAGATTCAGCATCAGGAGTAGTAACTGGAGTTTCAGTTGGAACAACAATAATCACTTATACAATAACAGGAACGGGAGGTTGCGCAGATGACACAGCAACAACAGAAGTTACTGTAACCACAGCAGCAGATGCAGGAACGTTATCAGGTGTTCAAGCAATTTGTTCAACAGGAACAACAACAATAAGTAGTGATGGTGATACCGGTGGAATTTATACAAGTTCTAATACAGCAGCTGCAATAGTAGACAGTGCATCAGGATTAGTAACAGGAGTTTCCGCAGGAACAACCACGATTACGTATACAATAACAGGAACTGGAGGATGTCCAGATGACACAGCAACAACAGATGTTACTGTAACTATAGCAGCAGATGCAGGAACGCTATCAGGTGTTCAAGCGATTTGTTCAACAGGAAGTACAACAATAAGTAGTGATGGTGATACTGGCGGTATTTATACCAGTTCAGTACCAGCAGTAGCAACAGTAGATTCAGCATCAGGAGTAGTAACTGGAGTTTCAGTTGGAACAACAATAATCACTTATACAATAACAGGAACTGGAGGTTGCGCAGATGACACAGCAACAACAGAAGTTACTGTAACCACAGCAGCAGATGCAGGAACGTTATCAGGTGTTCAAGCAATTTGTTCAACAGGAACAACAACAATAAGTAGTGATGGTGATACCGGTGGAATTTATACAAGTTCTAATACAGCAGCTGCAATAGTAGACAGTGCATCAGGATTAGTAACAGGAGTTTCCGCAGGAACAACCACGATTACGTATACAATAACAGGAACTGGAGGATGTCCAGATGACACAGCAACAACAGATGTTACTGTAACTACAGCAGCAAATGCAGGAACGCTATCAGGTATTCAAGCGATTTGTTCAACAGGAAGTACAACAATAAGTAGTGATGGTGATACTGGCGGTATGTATACAAGTTCAGTACCAGCAGTAGCAACAGTAGATTCAGCATCAGGAGTTGTAACAGGAGTTTCAGTTGGAACAACAATAATCACTTATACAATAACAGGAACTGGAGGTTGCGCAGATGACACAGCAACAACAGAAGTTACTGTAACCACAGCAGCAAATGCAGGAACATTATCAGGTGTTCAAGCAATTTGTTCAAC
>NZ_CANMSJ010000008.1 GCF_947500605.1 uncultured Lacinutrix sp.
GCAACGTTCGATACCGATGAAAACTCTTCAACATATTGTACTTGGGTAGTAACTGGAACACAACAAACAGAACCTGCGACAGCATGTTATGAAACAGCAACTTTTGATACCGATGAAAACTCTTCAACATATTGCACTTGGGTAGTAACTGGAACACAACAAACAGAACCTGCGACAGCATGTTACGAAACAGCAACGTTCGATACCGATGAAAACTCTTCAACATATTGCACTTGGGTAGTAACTGGAACACAACAAACAGAACCTACAACAGCATGTTACGAAACAGCAACGTTCGATACCGATGAAAACTCTTCAACATATTGCACTTGGGTAGTAACAGGAACTCAACAAACAGAACCTGCAACAGCATGTTACGAAACTGCAACGTTTGATACCGATGAAAACTCTTCAACATATTGTACTTGGGTAGTAACTGGAACACAACAAACAGAACCTACAACGGAATGCTATGAAACTGCAACGTTTAATGAAACTACATGTATGTGGGAAGTAACTAATGATGGCACAGCTATCACTTACTATGCTGATACAGATAATGATGGATTTGGAGATGCCAATAATTCGATTTTAGACTGTACTCAACCAATGGGCTACGTTTCTGATGATACCGATTGCGACGATACTAATAATTCTATTAATCCTGATGCAACTGATATTCCACAAAACGGTATTGATGAAAATTGTGATGGCTTTGATGAAGAAACTTTAGGAACTATTGAATTTGAAAATGAAAACATAAGTATCAGTCCTAACCCATTTAATTCTTATATAGACATCAAACTGCCATTAAGATTAAATAATGAACGTCTATTAATTACAATTTTCGACTTAAATGGTAGAATTATTTATAGAAAGAACTCTACTCCATTAAATGGAAAAATTAAAGTTACTGAATTAGAAAAATTAGATCAAGCTCCATATTTCTTAAAAATAGCTACTTCTAAAAGTATAACAATTCATACTCAAAAATTAATTAAATTTTAATCGAACAAATATTTTAACATCAAAAAAGTCGAGCCATTGCTCGACTTTTTTTGTTTTTAATTCAAAAAAATCCGACGAAATACATTTTTATAAGTTTAAAAAACACTTTTAATAAAACTATAATCTTCTAAAAATCAGCAAACTGAAAACAAAACATGTATTTCATCGACTATATTTGCATTTAATAGAGTTTTACCGTACGTTTGCATATGAATACTAAAACAGTTTTCTTTTACCGTACGTTTGTATACGAATACTAAAATAGATTTTCCCAAATCGACATAATCGCTTATGAAAAATTATCCCCTTAAAACAACCTTACTTTTTATTATAGCATTTTACAGCTTAATTAATACTCAAACTACGAATGCACAAACTGTAACTACTCTTGGTTTTTACGATTTTGAATCTGGAAATCAAGGTTGGACTGGAGCTATGGAAGCTTACCGTAATACTAGTACTACTTATGCCTACGGTGGAAGTAATAGTTTTTGGTTAAGAGATAATCTTGGTGATGATTCTTCTATGACATCTCCATCTTACAGTTTATTTCTTTATGATAAAGTTGATGTTAAATTTTTCTTCACGGTATCCAGCATGGAAAATGGTGAAGATTTTTTTGTTGAATACCATGATGGTGGCCTTTTTTCAAGCTGGGAGACCGTTGCTAGATTTGTATCTGGAAATGTAGCATCAAAATCTGCAGACTTCCAAAATTCAAACTCAGTAATATACTATA
Organism: uncultured Lacinutrix sp.; assembly: GCF_947500605.1. Classification (GTDB taxonomy): domain Bacteria; phylum Bacteroidota; class Bacteroidia; order Flavobacteriales; family Flavobacteriaceae; genus Lacinutrix. The sequence continues at coordinate 1,748 of NZ_CANMSJ010000008.1, forward strand.
GTAAGACTGCTACTTTAATGGCAGCAGATTATTCATTTTCTCTCTTAACTCCCGGTCGTTTCAGAATTCGTTGCGATGCTAGCACTATAGGTGATTACGTTATGATTGATGATATAACTATTTCTGGCACAATATTTAATACACCAACTACTGGACCAGGAGGTGTAACTAATAATCTAGATTTATGGCTAAAGGCAGATCAATTAGATGGAACAACTTATGGTTCTGATGGATCTAACGTCTCACAATGGGTAGATAATGGTAAAGGAAATCACGCTGAAGTAGTGGTACCTGGACAAGAACCTGTTTACAGAGATAATCTTTCAAAAAACATGAACTTTAATCCTGTAATTGAGTTCGAAAACGACAATACCACTGCCTATGCTGACATGACATATCTTACTAATAGAGATGAATTAAAAGGCACTGGAGGTTTTAACTCTAATGATATGTTTGTTGTTTTAATGCCAAATCCAGAAGTTACAAGCTCTATGATTCCCTTAGATACTTTTACAAGTTCTGATCCTTTGGCACAAAGTTATGCTGAAGATGTAACAGGTTTTGGATATGGTTCTTATACCGGAAGAATCTCAAACGAAAGATTAACTTATTGTATTGGGACCACTAGTGAAACAATTGATAATCCAACAGAAAATGGTTACGCAAGAGCAGATACAAATTCGGGAACAGATTACAATCAAATTCAAATAATAAATATTAGACAAAATGCAACTAATTCCGATATGGAATTATATTTCAATGCCAACCAAGTTGGTAATGAAACTAACGACATATCTAGATACACTACTATAAATAACGGAAGATATTGGTTAGGAAGAAGTCAATACTGGAATGGAAGTTTTAATGGTCGTATTGCAGAAGTAATTACTTATAACTCTAGAAAATCTGATAATAACCTTACTCAAGAACACAATAGAATACAATCATATCTAGCTATTAAATACGGAATTACTTTAGGAGTTAATGGTGTTTCACAAGATTATGTAGATAGTCAAGGCAATGTAATATGGGATCAATCGGCCAACTTAGGTTTTAATTATGATATTGCAGCTATTGGTCGTGATGATATTGCAGAATTAAACCAAAAACAATCTAGCAGTATTAATAATGCTACCGATGCTACAGGTCCTATTGAAGGTGTTTTAACCATGGGCTTAACTGAGATATATAACACAAATAGCCTAAATAAAACAAATAACACAAATACTATAGCTAATGAAAACTTTTTAGTTTGGGGAAATAACAATGCAAGTTTAGACGCAGCTCCAACCGTTATATCTGTAGATATGAGTTCAGGGATATCTGGCCTATCTACTCCTGTTAGCTTTTTAGGCATGCAGCGTATTTGGAAAGTTGTTGAAAATGGTGGAGATATTGGAAAAGTACAAATTTCTATACCACAAAATGCGATTAGGAACATTAGTCCTCCAGGTAACTATTACATGTTTGTCTCTAATACTCCTGTATTTGATCCTACTGCTGATTATAGAGTTATGGAAATTGATGGTTCAAACTTAATAACTGATTACGATTTTAACGGAACAAAATATATTACTTTCGGATATGCTCCACAAACAATAGTAGAACGTTCTATATATTTTAATGGTACTGCTGACTACATTGACATGGAAGATGCTTTAGATTTAAATCCATCTGGCTTTACAATTTCTTCTTGGATTAAAAGAGATGCGGCAGATAGCGGTACTGCTTCAATACTATCAAAATGCGACGAAGGATCTACAGAAGGTTATGATTTTAGAATCTTAAATAATAACAAAATTCAAATGCGTTGGATTAATGGTAATGGTACACAACAACTAGCTACTTCAACCACAATTCCTGATGACGAATGGCACCATGTTGCCGCTATTTACAATGGTACTAGACTATACCTGTATATTGATGGCGTTTTTGATAGATCTGCAAATAGAACTCCTCCAGTTAGTACAAACCAGTCTTTTCACATTGCTGCAGCTGGAAAAACTACGCCTACAAGACATTTTAGAGGTAATATTGACGAAGTTAGAATTTGGGATACAGAGCTAACACAAGCTCAATTGCAATACATCATGAATCAAGAAATTGAAAACAATTCAAACTTTGTAAGTGGTAAAATTGTACCTACAACAATCACAAAAAATGATGTAGCATCAATACCATGGACAGATTTGGCCGGCTATTACCCAATGTCTATATATACATACACAAATACGAATGATGAATCAGGCAATAATATACAAGGTGCTTTAAGAAACTTAAACACTGTAGATTTCCAAACAGCTCCATTACCTTATAAAAGTGCTGTTGGAACAAATTGGGACTTAAATTCTACTTGGCTTAATGGAAACGTACAAACAATTCCTGGTACCACATCTATAGTAGATAATAGCATTACTGTAGATTGGAACATTGTTGAAACTAGCCATAATATAGATTTAGACAACGCTTCATTACCATCAGCAAACAATAACAATCGCTCAGTATTATCGCTTAACGTTATAGCAAACAAATTAACTTTAACAGGAGATACTAGTACAAACTCAGGAAACGGATTAACAGTTTCTCACTATTTAAAATTAGATGGAAAAATTGATTTAGATGGAGAGTCTCAGTTAATACAAACACATAATTCTGATTTAGATAGTGCAAGTTCTGGAACCTTAGAGCGCGATCAACAAGGTACTCAAGATTTATACACCTATAACTATTGGTCATCTCCCGTAGGAGCTAGCAACAGCACAACAAATAATAACAGCTATAATGTGCCGCAAATATTTAATGATGGATCAGATCCTAACGCTCCTTTAAATATCAATTTCATTACCAATAGCTATAATGGAACACCGTCTGCTCCAGGAACACCAATTGGTATTGCAGATTTTTGGATTTGGAAATACGCAAATTTATCTACAAATTACTACAATTGGGAACATGTTAGAAGCACTGGTTCTATGTTAGCTGGTGAAGGTTTCTCTATGAAAGGTGTTACAGACACAGGTAACAACTTAGCATTGTCACAAAACTATATATTAGAAGGAAAACCTAATAATGGTGCAATTACTCTTAACATAGATAACCAAAAAGATTATTTAGTTGGTAACCCTTATGCTTCTGCAATGGATGCTAATAAATTTATTTTAGATAATACAGAAACAACAGGAGCAATTTATTACTGGGAACATTTTGGAGGTGGTACACACAATACTGTAGGATACCAAGGAGGTTACGCTATTTACAATCTTTCTGGTGGTATTCCAGCAGTAAAATATAACTACGATACTGGTGCTCCAGACCCTACTGGTGGTAATGGGACAAAAACACCAGGACAATATATTCCTGTAGCACAAGGTTTCTTTATTACAGGAACAGCAGATGGTGGTTCTATTAACTTTAATAATAACCAACGTGCGTTTCAAAAGGAAAATGTAAACTCTGTATTCTTAAGAAACAGTAGTTCACAATCGAGTAGTAATACAAATAATCAATTAGACAATAGATTAAAAATTAGACTAGGTTTTATCTCTTCAGATTCGTTTAACAGACAATTACTAGTAACTAGAGACAGTAACGCAACAGAATTAATAGATTTTGGATACGATGCAGAAAATACTGAAGAATTAAATACAGATATGTTTTGGCTTGTTGATAATAACAAGTTTAGCATACAAGGTACTAATGAAATTGAAGCCGGAATTGTTCTTCCTTTAGGAATAAAAACAAATACAGACGGTATAAATTCAATTAAAATTGATGCTTTAGAAAACGTTCCTGCTAGTTTAGAAATTTTTATCTACGATACTGTTACAGATACATTTCATGACATTAGAAACAACCCTGATTTTTCAATAGACTTACCTGCTGGAGAATACTTAAACAGATTCGAACTTCATTTTAGTGATAGCAATACTTTAAGCACAGAAAATTTCGAAACGTCTGAAACAGGTATTCAATTCTATTTTGCAAACAATAACGAAAGTATTGTAATAAATAACCCTATGCTTAAAAACATTACTAAAGTCGAAATATTTAATATTTTAGGTCAATCTATTGTAATGTATAATGAATTTGAAAATCAAGATTACATAAAACTTAAAACAAATAATATTAGCACTGGTAGTTATATATTAGAAATACAAACAAACGAAGGTAAACTATCTAAAAAGGTTTTAATAGAATAAAAACCATATCGATTTTCTTTAAATTAAAGTACATATTTTTAAAATCCCTAAATTTTTTTAGGGATTTTTTTATTCTCAAAAACTAATCTTAAATCACAGTATATCAAAACTTTAATTAACTAGACTAAACACATTTTAAAGAAAATCAATATTTTTTTCACTCATTACAACGAATAAATAGGTTCTTAATCGATTATTTTAGTATATTTACAAAAAATATATTTTTAATCACAATATATAGCTGATCCCTCTTAAGTTATTTTTTACAAAAAAAAACCTACTTATGAAAACACCTACTAACAAACCAGCTCTATTATTATTTTTAATAATAACCCTTTCTACCAACTTATTCGCACAATCTAATGGAGACCAAAGACCAAAAGTTCGCTTAGGTTTTACATGTCCGGACAACACACACAGACAATTACTAGTCACTGCAGATGAAAATGCAACATCTGGAATTGATTTTGGCTATGATGCCGAATTGAACACAGAAGAACCTAGTGATATGTACTGGATAATAGAAAATGGTAATTTTCTTATTCAAGGTATAGATACTATCGATGAAAACACTACTCTTCCTTTAGGTCTTAACACCTCTTCAAATGGACTTTGTACTATTCAAATTGATGGATTAAACAATATTCCAGACTCTTTAGATATTATCCTTTTAGATAAAGAAGATAACACTTATCATAATATTAAAAATAATTCTGGTTATAGTTTTAATATCGTTTCTGGAACTTATTTAGACAGATTCGAATTGCTTTTTAGCGAGGACAACTCTTTAAGTACAGACGATTTCGAAACATCGAAAACAGATATTCAGTTTTATTTTGCAAACAATAGCAAATCTATTGTGATAAATAATCCTAAGCTTAAAAAAATTAATAAAGTTGAAATGTATAATGTGCTAGGTCAATCTGTAATTGTTTATAATAATCTTAAAAACCAAAACAGCATAAAACTTAACACTAACAATATAAGTGCTGGAACTTATATTATAGAAATAAAGACAAAAGATGGTAGGTTATCTAAAAAAGTCCTAATTAAATAACCAATATCAAGTTTTCAAATATTTTCTAAGTTTTTTTCATTATCCAAAGTCCTAAAGTCTTCTTTAGGGCTTTATTATTTTTAATAAAACAGCAACAAAATACAACCTCAAACTGCGTAATACACTTATTATTAAATAATAAAAATTGTAATAATGTATTTAATCCTAAAAAAATGCAAAAAAAATCACCAAATCGCTTTTATGGGTTAATCACAGATAATATTACTCGCTACTCACTTTAAGTCATAAATTTGAGTTATTAACCTTTTAATAACGCTATTAAAAACAACCAACAAATGACGGCTCCCTCGCTAAAATCACCTTTATTATCCATTCTTTTTTTAACCGCTTTCTTTAACGCATTCGCTCAAACTAATGGAGACGAAAGAATGAAAATTCGTTTAGGGTTTTCTTCTGCAAACCAAATTCACAGACAAATATTAGTAACCGAAGACAGTAACGCAACAGCTGGTATTGACTTTGGATATGATGCTGAAAGTTTTGAAAATCATCCAGACGATATGTATTGGATGATTGGAACTAGAACCTTTTTAATTCAAGGAATAGATATTATAAATCAAGATTCTGTTCTACCTCTAGGATTGCATACTGCCACAGATGGCGTTAGCACTATATCTATAGACGAATTAATAAATGTTCCTGAAGCTTTAGAAATTGCTATTTTCGATAATAACAATAATAGCTACCATAATATTAAAGGTAATTCTGGCTTTACTATAGACTTACCAGCTGGTATTTATTTAAACCGTTTTGAATTAAGGTTTCTAAACAATAACGAAGATTCTACTTCTAATGAAGAAGAGGAAATTGAAGTTGAAATAGAGACAGAAGCTGAAGCTGAAGAAAATATTACAGAGATTGAAGCTAATAACGAAACACAAGAAGTGGTTGGCACTAAATTAAAGTTACAATTTTTTAACAACACTAAGAGTATTAAAATTAATAATCCGAATTCTCAAACCATTACATCTGTAGAAATCTTTAACCTTAACGGACAATTAAAAACACAGTACAACTTAGTAACTCCCGAGCATAAAATAGTTATTCAAACAAATAATTTAAGCAAAGGAACTTACATTCTTGTTTTAAACACAGAGTCTAAAAGGCTATCAAAAAAAATATTAATTAAATAATATTACAGAACATACAATATAGAAACAAAAAAGCCTGAAATTAAATTTCAGGCTTTTTTTATTCAATATTATAAGTTTTACTTAACCGCAGTAATAAGCGTTTCTAAAGACACTTTAGTCTGCTCGCCTGTTATCATATTTTTTAAAGTATAAACCGAAGTATTCATTTCCTCCTCGCCTACTAACACCACAAATGGAATCTCTCGCTTGTTAGCGTAGTTCATTTGTTTTTTCATGTGTTTACCGTTGGTAATTTTATCTGGATATAATTCTGCATTAATACCGTTTTTACGTAAAGATTTAACTGCTTTTAAACAAAACAACGCTTCTTTATCACCAAAATTAATAAACATAACCTCAGTACTCTTTGCAATGGTTTCTGGAAATAACCCTAATTCTTCAAGCACTAAATAAATACGATCTAAACCAAAACTAATACCTACACCACTTACATTCTTTAATCCAAAGACACCTGTTAAATCAGCATATCTTCCACCGCCGCCAATAGAGCCCATTTTTACACCTTCTGGTGCAGAAACTTCAAAAATAGCACCTGTATAATAGTTAAGACCACGGGCTAAAGTAACATCTAGTTGTAGTTTTGCAGATTGTAAACCTAAACTAGAAATAGCCTCGTTTATAAAATCTAATTCTTCAATACCTTTTTTTCCTTCTTCGGAAGTACTAAGAATACCTTTTAAGCTTTCTATCTGAGCTTCAAAATCACCAGATAAAGAAAATAATGGCTGCAATTTATCAATCCCACTTTGCGGAATACCTTTACCTAACATTTCTTCTTTTACCTTCTCCTCTCCTATTTTATCTAACTTATCTAAAGCAACAGTAAAATCGATAAGCTTATCGCTTGCTCCAATTACTTCTGCAATACCAGATAATATTTTACGGTTATTAATTTTTATAGTTGTGCCTTTTAAACCTAAAGCTGTAAATACGTTATCGTATAACTGTATAAACTCTACTTCTTGCCAAAGTGAATCACTACCAACAACATCTGCATCACATTGGTAAAATTCTCTAAAACGTCCTTTTTGTGGTCTATCTGCTCTCCAAACTGGCTGCATTTGATAACGCTTAAATGGAAATTCTATATCGTTTTGGTGCTGTACAACGTAACGCGCAAAAGGCACTGTTAAATCGTAGCGTAGTGCTTTTTCTGAGATTTTAGCTGTCGTTTTATTTGAATCTTTTTCAGCGTATAATTCATCATTTACTTTAGATAAATAATCACCAGAATTCAAAATTTTAAAAATCAAACGATCACCTTCTTCACCATACTTTCCCATTAAAGTATCGCTATTTTCAAAACTTGGTGTTTCTATAGGTTGAAAACCAAAAGTCTGAAACTGGGATTTTATAGTGCTAAAAATATAGTTACGTTTTGCAACTTGTTCTGGATTAAAATCTCTTGTTCCTTTTGGTATGCTTGGTTTTTGTGCCATAATAATTCCCTTAAAAAAAAGGGATCTGTTTTAGGTCTTCTCGATACGATTCCTAATATTTCAGAATCACACGAAGTGACGTTATCTTAAATTTAGATTCCGCATCAAGTGCGGAATGACAAAAATAGAAGAATTAATTTGAAATAGTAAAGAAAATTATTTCTACTATTTATGAGATTCCTGCCTTCGCAAGAATTCGTTAATTTATTAACTTAAACATATACTCGTACAACTCTCCTTTTGTAATATTTGAGCCTTGCTGAATAAGTGTAAACTTATCTAAGTTTTTTTCTTCGCTGTAGTCTTTTTTAGCTTGTACAAACTCTACGTTATCGTGCATTAAATTAGCGCGTAGCCAATTAAAACCTTCAGTAGTAGTTAAATCTACCTCTTCTTCTTTCACTTTAATACCAACCAAATGCATATGGTCTTCGTTTAATGCAAATAAATGAATATCGCTTGGCGAAATATGTTCTAAATATTTAGCTTGATTTAAAACACCTTCCCAAATTAAATCGCTAAAAATATCCAATTCCATTTCTGCTAATTCTGGCTTATTGGCTTTTAAATTAACCCACTCGTCTCCTGTTATAGATTGTGTAGCCAAGAAGTTAATAAATTCTTGTTCTAATTCTTCAAATTGTTCTTTTGTAAGTCTTGAATATTTCATCAAAAAAAATATTTTTTTGCTCCCAAAAAACGGGAATATTATTAATTTATTATTCTATTTTTTAACACCTAGCGCCTTTGCTGCAGCGAAAGGTCTATCTGTTGCAAAAACATCTATTCCTTTTTCTTGCCAAACTTTATAAGGTACATCTCCTTTTGCTTCTGCTTGGCTATCTAAGTTACCTAAAGTACCTAAAATGGTTTTTATACCATGAGATTGTACTTTTTTATAAAAATCGTTTGGAGACAAACGTGTACCCGTAAATGCGAACATATTTTCTGTTGGAATATTAGAGTCTAACAACCAACCTAGTTCTTTTTCATTTCTTGCAGAAACAGATAGCAACAATTCTGGAGCGTATTTATAAGCTCTTTGCGCTTGTTCCATATCGTAAGTTATAATTAGGCAAACATCTTCTGCTTTCTCTGCTCTAATAGCATCTATTACTGCATGTACAGACACACTACGTTTAATATCTACAGTTAACACTACATTATTAGTTTTTGCCCATTTTAATACGTCTGTAAATAATGGCACTTTAAAAGTGGTTTCGTTTCCAAAATCGTCTTCTAAATTAAAAGTGTTTAACTCTTGGTATGTATAATCTGTTAATTTTCCTGTTCCTGTTGTTGTACGCTCTAAAGTATTATCGTGTAATAATACTAGCTTATCGTCTTTGGTTTTAGCAACATCAATTTCGTAAATAGCAGGAATACTATCGTTTACATATTGTAATGTTTCTAAGCAGTTTTCTGGATAATTTTTAATGCTTTTTCCTCCACGATGAACACTTATAATTGGCGCTGCATTTTCCGAATATTTAAAAGTTTCAATTAATGCTGACTTTTTAATAGTTTGTGTTTCAGCTTCAGTTGAAGTTGATGTATTAGAAACATCGTTCTTGCAAGACACAAAAAAGGCAACTAATAGTATGTAATAAAAATGCTTCATAAATTGGTGTTTCCGCGAAAGCGTTATAATTAAAGTTAATTTTAAAAATTAGAAACGTTTCTATATAAAAAATGCGCTTCTAAAAAATTTAGAAGCGCAAATTTACATAAATTATTATGGTTTGTTATTAGAAAATGTAACGCACTCCTACTTGTGCTTGCCATCTTGATAATAATGACGTGTTATAACCAAAAGTTTCTTGATTAGACTCGTTAAAAGAATATGTTGGTGTATTTGTAGATTGGTCTACAGACACAGAAACAGGACTTACATTATTAGGAAGTTGTACAATTCCCCAATCGCTATTTAATAAGTTTCCAACGTTAAGAACGTCTACACTTATTTGGATGGTGTTTGTTTTTCCGTCTCCTGTGCTAAATTTATAATCTTGTAATAATTTAACATCCCATTTCCCTCTCCATGGTGCTAATGCTCCGTAGCGATCTGTATAATCACCTCTTTTTTCGCTTAAGTAATCATCTTGTTGAATGTATGCTTCGTAGTTTGCTGCTTGTGTAGCTTGCTCTGCTGGTGTTCCAGAAAACTGCATTTGTTGTAATTCTCCTGCTGTTGGCACATATAATAAATCATTATTCTGACCTGAACTATCGTTATTTATGTTTCCTGCATAAGTATAACTAAAACGTCCGCCTTGTGCATACTCAAAAAATGTAGATAATGTTGTAGACCATTTATCGTTAGCATAAGTAAATTTCTTACTTGCTACACCTATAAATCTGTGTTTATCTCCATATTTAGAAGCACTTAAAACAGCATCATTTGCATTTCCAGATACTTGATTAAAATCGAAAGCATCTCCTGTAATTTCTGCTTCTATAGAGTTTACATCTTTAGAATCTAAATGGTTATAAGCTAAACTTGTATAGAAACCTTTTCCAAACGTTTTTTGAGCCTTTAATGTATAGTTCCAAATACGTCCTTTGTTAGAGTTTGTAAACACGTAAGCATTATTGCCTTTATCTCCATCTGCATACACTGGTCTATTATCTCCAGGTGCATTTAAAGTTTCGGTTGGGTTTCTTAATCCCCAGTTTTGTACATGCGCTCCATTAATATCTTTAGTATAGGATACATCTGCAGTTAATACTACTCCATTATCAAATTTATAATCACCTCCAATATTTGTTCTCCAAACTTGTGGCCATTTGTATTCTGGATCTATTATTTGAAAGAAACCATCGTCTGCTCCACTTACTTGGTTACCTAACCAAACAAAAGGAAAACGACCTGTAAAGACTCCAGATCCACCACGTACTTGAAAAGTATTATCACCTTTAACATCGTAATTAAACCCAACTCTTGGAGAAATTAATGGTTTACTGTCTGGTAATTTTGTAGACTCTAAAGTAACTTCTTCATTAGTATTTGGATTAAAATAAGTAACAGAGTTGTCTCTTGTAGCTCCATTTTCTGTATTAATATATTTCTGTATTAAATCTGCAGTATCAAAATATAATGGTTTATCTAAACGTATACCGTAAGTAAGCTTAAAATTATCTGTAACATTCCATTCATCTTGAACATAAAAAGCTAATTGTCCAACGTTAAGTTCTGCTAATTTCCAACCACCATCATTTCCATCTCCATTAGCATTAAATTGATTAAAAGCATTTTGTGTTGCTCCTAAATACTGGTCTACAACACCACCTGGTTGTGCATTGTCTAAGAATGTTTGTACATCCGGATACGGAGAGAATAATCCGTAATAAGGAAAGATACCAAAGTTGAAAGATTCGTAATTAACTAAGTTAAATGAATTTTTAAATTCAAATTTTTCAAAGTTAAATCCTACAGTAAAAGTATGATCTCCTTTAACAAAGTTCATATTATCCGTTACTTGAAAAACGCGTTGGTCTAATTTATTGTTAATTGAAAATGGTTCATGACCTGCAATAATATAATTTGAACCTGCTCCATCCTGAATAGCTATTACTGGTGCTGGACCAGATAACGGGTTTCTAAAATCGTCGAAATGAGTATAACCGATTTGTAATTTGTTTGTAACATCTCCTGGTAAAGTTGAATTTAATTCTATTTGAAATGAATTTAACTTATTATTAATTTCGTAACCAGAGTTTTCAAACTGTAACGTTCTAAAACTTGGACCTCTAACACCAATAGCTGTTGGGTGTGCTGGTTTTTCTTTTGATGCATCTAAGAAATTATAGATTACTGCTAATCTGTTATTATCGTTAATATTCCAATCGATCTTAAAAATTCCTTTTGTAGAGTTCGAATTGTAATTAAAACCTTCGTATCTCCCAGGATTATAGCCTAAGTTTAATAAAGCATTACTAACATCCATTAAATCCTGTTCTGCAACAATAGACTCATTTACTGCACCAGAACCTCTATTAGGAGTAAAAGGTGCACCTAAATCTGTACGTTCATCTTTTTCGAAGTTTGCAAAAAAGAATAATTTGTTTTTAATAAGTGGACCACCAACACTTAATCCGTATTGTGTTTGTTCTAAATCTGCTTTAAAAACATCTTCTCCTTTAATTTTACCACCTGTAAGATCTTCGTTTCTAGTAAAACCATATACAGTACCATGAAATTCGTTTGTTCCACTTTTAGTTACTGCATTTACAGACGCTCCTGTAAATCCAGATTGTGTAACATCGTATGGCGCTAATGATACTTGAATTTGATCTATAGCATCTAAAGAAATTGGTTGTGCATCTGTTTGCCCACCAACTGTTGCAGCATCCAATCCAAAAGGGTTTCCAAAAACGGCACCATCTAAACTAAAATTATTGAATTGATCATTTCTACCACCAAAAGAGTTTCCTGAAGACGAAGGTTCTAGTCTAGTAAAATCTGCAGCAGATCTTGAAATTGTTGGTAAACTTGTAAGCTCTCTTCTTCCTACACTAGTTTCTGCTCCTGTACGATCGCTACCAAAAGTACCAGTTCCACCTGTTCCTGTAATAACAACAGTTTCTAAAGACTGACTATCTGAAGCCATAGTAATGTCTAAGTTTTGCGTTTTACCTAAAGTTAAATAAACATCGGTAAAAGCTTGTTCTTTGTAACCTACAAAACTAATTGTAATAGAATATGGACCACCTACTTTAAGATTAAGTAAGTTAAAACGACCATCGAAATTTGTTGCTCCACCAAACTTAGTACCTGTTGGTGTATGCACAGCAAGCACATTGGCTCCTGGTAAAGGTTCATTCATCTCATCTAAAACGAGACCTTTTATATTAGATGTCGTAACCTGAGCAAATGCCACAGCGACAAAAAACATAAGTAAAATTGAAAGTAATTGTTTTTTCATTTTGCAGTGAGTTATGTTGTTGTTAATACTATTATGCACGCATAATTAATTCACTACTAAATTACTACAAAAAAAAAAGCCACTTATAATAAGTGGCTTTTAATATTAATATTTTATTAACATAACGTTAACAAAAGTATTTTTAAGCTTGTGCTACAACTTCGAATTGAATCTCTGCAGATACTTCTCTATGTAAACGTATTGAAGCATCATACTTCCCTAAACGTTTAACATTTCCACCTGTTACTGAGATGAATTTTTTATCTATAGCGTGACCTTCTTTTTCTAATGCTTCTGCAACATTAATGTTGTTTACAGAACCAAATAACTTGTCTCCTTGACCAGTTTTTGAAGCAATTTTAATCTCTAAACCTTTGATAGCATCAGCAATTGCTGTTGCATCTTCGATTTCTTTCTTTTCTTTGAATGCACGTTGCTTTAAGTTCTCAGCTAATACTTTCTTTGCAGAAGTTGTAGCTAATACAGCGTGACCTGTAGGAATTAAAAAGTTTCTACCATAACCGTTCTTAACCGTTACAACATCGTCTTTAAATCCTAAATTTTCAACGTCTTGTTTTAATATAAGTTCCATTGTTATGATAATTTTATTTTAATAAATCTGTTACATAAGGTAATAACGCTAAGTGACGCGCTCTTTTTACTGCTACAGATACTTTTCTTTGGTATTTTAAAGAAGTTCCTGTTAAACGTCTTGGTAAAATTTTACCTTGCTCGTTTATAAAACCTATTAACCAGTCTGGATTTTTGTAATCTACATACTTAATTCCAGATTTCTTGAAACGACAATACTTTTTCTGCTTGTTCGTGTCAATATTTAAAGGCGTTAAATATCTAATTTCTCCTTCTTTCTTTCCTTTTGCTTGTTGCTCGATAGATGCCATAATTACGCTTTTTGTTTAAGTTTAACTCTTCTTCTCTCTGCCCACGAAATCGCGTGCTTGTCTAAAGCTACAGTTAAGTAACGCATAAAACGCTCATCACGTCTAAACTCTACTTCTAAAGCGTTGATGTGTTCACCTTCTACAGTGTACTCAAATAAGTGGTAAAATCCACTTTTTTTGTTTTGGATTGGGTAAGCTAACTTCTTAAGTCCCCAATCTTCTTTTGATACCATCTTTGCTCCTCTACTAGTAAGAAATTCTTCGTATTTCTGTACTGTTTCCTTTATCTGTGTATCAGATAAAACGGGATTTAAGATGAAAACAGTTTCATAATGATTCATAAAAATCTATTTATTTGTGTTAAAATGAGTGCAAAAATAACTCTTTTTGTAATAACACACAATTCTTTTTTAATTAAATAATAGACTTACTTATTCCACTATCACTAAGTTATTACTTTACTAGGAATATGAAATTTGTTAAAATTTACATTTAAGCGATGTTTTTTGGTTTTAATCCGAATTTTTTGTAACATTGTCGATAATTAAACCCAAATAAAATATACGCTATGACTCTAAATTGTGTAGTAGTTGACGATTCGGCAATACAAAGACTTTCAATAGTTAAGCTAATCGAGAATAACAACTCCTTAAACCTCATTGCTGAATACAGCAGTGCTTTAGAAACAAAAAATGGCTTGAATACACATAAGGTAGACCTTATCTTTTTAGATATTGAGATGCCGGTACTTAATGGTTTCGAACTATTAGACGTGTTAAATAACAAACCACAAATTATTTTTGTTACAGGAAAAACAGAATACGCATTTAAAGCTTTTAACTACGATGCGACAGATTACCTACAAAAACCTATTAATCGTGAACGCTTTAATCAAGCGGTAGACAAAGCTCTAGAACAACACAAACTTAAATTAGACTTTAACGAGACTGAAGGTGAACATATTTTTGTTAAAAGTAACCTTAAAAAACGTAAAGTATATATTAAAGACATTAAGTGGATTGAAGCACTTGGTGATTACGTTAAACTAGTAACCGAAGACACTTCTCTTGTAGTACTATCTACAATGAAAGCTTTTGAAGGCGAACTACCTGAAGGTAAGTTTTTAAGAATTCATAAATCCTACATTGTGAATTTGGATAAAGTAGATCGATTTAACAGTAAAAATGTTGAAGTTGGTTCTTACGAGATTCCTTTAAGTAGAAACAAAAAGACTTTACTTGTTGATGCTTTGAATAATATTTAGGCTGAAACAAATTTTATAAAATTTAAAATCCTATTCGAGAGAATAGGATTTTTTTGTTTAAAACTTACTCTTTTTTGTCATTCCTGCGAAGGCAGGAATATATAATAAAATTAAAACTTAATGTGGATTCCTGCCTTCACAGGAATGACAAAAAGTTAGACTATATCAAATTCTTTTAAAACAATAAACAAACCTATTATAAGAAGACCTAGGCCTCCTACTCTTATTTTAAATGTGAGTCCTCCAAGTTCACTTAAATTTTCTTCATAATACTTAACAATCAAAATACCTATGAATGATAATATAACTCCAATAGCAATGTTTAACATGATTTATTAAAATTAAATTATCTATTTATTAAAAAAATAATCATTTTTCAGCAGCAGCAATAAAACATTGCTCAACGCCTCTATCTAATAATTATCCACATTCAAAACAACACGAACACCTTTAAAAGCACCAACAGCTTCAAAAGTTGTATTAATTTTCTTAATCGCACCTTTTGTTTTCGCTAAAGATTGTGGCTGTGGAATTTTTATTAAAATATTTTTTAAATATTGATTTCGAACTCTCGATACTGGCGGAAATTCAGGACCTAAAACATTACCTTTAAAAACCTGACGTAAAGATTTAGCATACCAATCGCTGGCAGTTTCTACCTTATTATAATCTCTATGTTTTAAAGTTACTTTTATTAACCTATAAAATGGAGGATATTTAAAATCGCGACGTTCCTGCAACTGCTCTTTAAACATCTCAATATAATTGTTAGTTGAAACCTGCTGTAAAATTCTATGTAAAGGATTATAAGTTTGTATTAACACCTTACCTCTTTTTTGTGTTCTACCTGCTCTACCAGAAACCTGAAGCATTAACTGAAAACTACGTTCATGCGCTCTAAAGTCTGGAAAATTAAGCAAGTTATCGGCATTCATAATACCAACTAATTTTACATTTCTAAAATCCAAACCTTTAGTAAGCATTTGTGTGCCTACCAAAATATCTATTTCTTGCTGCTCTAAAGCCG
The DNA here is from genome assembly GCF_947500605.1 of uncultured Lacinutrix sp. Classification (GTDB taxonomy): domain Bacteria; phylum Bacteroidota; class Bacteroidia; order Flavobacteriales; family Flavobacteriaceae; genus Lacinutrix. Next base: position 17,736 of record NZ_CANMSJ010000008.1, read on the forward strand.
TAATTATTTTCTCGTAACCATGTTTACCTCTTGTGGTATCTAAATCCATTCTACCAACATTGGCTTTAGGAAATAGCATTTTTGCTTCGGTTTCTATCTGTTCTGTACCAAAACCTTTAGTATCTAAACTAGAAGTACCACAAGCCATACATTTTTGCAACATCGCACTAGTATAACCGCAATAATGACAACGTAATTGACCTCTGTATTGATGGTAAGTTAAACTTACATCGCAATTTGTACACTGTGGCGAATGCCCACAAGTATTACACTCTACAATTGGCGAATAACCTCTTCTATTTTGAAACAAAATCACCTGATACCCTTCTTCTAAAGCTTCTGTGATTTCCTCAATCATTCTATCGCTAAAATGACCTTTCATGCGTTTCTTTTTATACTTCTCTGCAAGATCTACCAACTCGATATCTGGCAATTGCACATTGTTGTAACGACGGTTAATTTCTACTAATCCGTATTTATTTTCAATAGCATTATTATAGCTTTCTAAACTTGGTGTTGCACTACCTAACAATGTTTTAGCCTTGTGTAAATGCGCTAAAACTATTGCTGCATCTCTTGCATGATAACGTGGTGCAGGATCGAATTGCTTGAAAGATTGCTCGTGCTCCTCGTCCACTATTATTAATCCTAAATCATTAAATGGTAAAAATATAGACGAGCGTGCGCCTAAAACTATTTTCGCTTTCGCGGAATTACCCAATACTTGATTATAAACCTCAACACGTTCATGAGCCGAGTACTTACTATGAAACACAGCTACTTGTTCTCCAAAATAATTTTGAAGACGCACCACTAACTGCGTGGTTAGAGCTATTTCTGGCAACAAATACAATACCTGCCTACCTTCTGATAAAATTTGTTCTATCAGTTTTACATAAACTTCAGTTTTACCAGAAGAAGTAATACCATGTAAAAGCGTAACATTTTGTGTTTCGAAAGAAGCCTCTATTTCCTCAAGTGCTTTGGTTTGGTATTCGTTTAATGCTTTGGTTTCTTCATTTTCATCACCATCATATTGCACACGATCTGTTTGAATATGATACTCTTCTAAAACACCTTTATCTATCAAGGTTTTTACAATTGCCGAAGAACCTCCACTCTCCTCTATCAGCTCTTTAACCTTTACAGGTTTTTTTGTTTTTGCCGAAATTGAAAACAAAGTCATAACTACTTGTCTTTGCTTTTCGGCTCTGCTTAAGTCGTTTAACAATTCATGCAAACCAATTTCGCTAGTATATTCAGGCATAAGCTTAACGTATCTAACATACTTAGGCTTGTATTTGTCGTAAATTTCTTCTTGCAATAAAATAACTTCTTTTTCTATTAATCTTTTAATAACAGGAAGCACATTCTTTTTATCTAGAATACTAGAAATCTCTTGAATCTTTAATGTCGACTGATGGTGTAAGGCTTCGTAAACCAAATACTCATCGTCTTTTAAATCGGTATCTTTTATCTCCTTTTTTAAGTTTCTACTCACTAGTGTTTCACTTTCAAGAATAAAAGCATTTGGTAAAGCTGCACGCATAACTTCGCCAACAGTACACATATAATATTTTGCAATCCATTGCCAAAGTTCTAATTGCTTTTGAGTAACAATAGGTGTTTCGTCTAAAATTTGATGAATCTCTTTCGCCTCATACACTAAAGGCGGATTGGTATGTATTGCACCAACTAAACCCGTATGTATTTTTGTTTTACCAAAAGGCACAGATACACGCATACCAACTTTTAAAAATTGGGATTCGGCTTGTGTAATGCTATAAGTAAACATTTTTTCTAGCGGAATGGCTAATATGACGTCTATAAAATGGCTCAATTGTTTTTTTAGATTATTGGATTGTTGAATTAATAACTATTAACTGCATACTAAAAACTACTCTACACGTTGCCAATATTGCGTAGAATACAAAAATGCTACATAACCGCGTACTTGCAATACATCTGGATCTTCGGTTAGCATTAATCTGCATTTAAATTTCTTACCATGTTCTGGGTCAAAAATAGTACCGTTTTTATAATACTTACCGTCTTTAGATAGGTTTTTAATCAGTTCGAAACCTAACACAGGTTTGTTGTAATCCTCTCCTTCACAATTAGTACAGAGTGCTTCTTTATTTTCAGGATTCAAGATATCTATAATCCTCCCAAAAACTTCTCCATCTCGTTCATAAATTTCGACTATAGATTTTGCTTCGTTATTTTGTCCGTCTATCGTTTTCCATTTTCCAAAAATGTCTTGGGCATTTCCTGAAAAGGAAATTAAAAGCATAAAAATTAGCAGATATTTACTCATTGTCTTGTTGTTTTCTTAGTCCCATTAATGCCATGTTTAACTCGAAACCTAGCAGCAAAATATTTGCGTTTAACCACAAATAAAACAGCAATATTAATAAGGCACCAATAGAACCGTAAAGCTCGTTATAACGTGAAAAATTTTCTATATAAATACCAAACAAATATGAAGTTAGCATTATTAATATAGTTGTAAATAAAGCACCTACAGAGAAAAAACTAGCTTTTCTACCTTCTCGTGTTCCAAGATAATACAGCGTTGCTGTTGCTAAAAATGTAATAATAACAAAGAAGCTATATTGTGCAATTCTTGCCCATAAATCGGCTTTACGTTTAGCATCGTATCCATGATCTTCGAAAAAAGTAATAGTATTATCTACCACATAAATTTGAAAATACCCTAAAAAGGCTACTGTTAAAATTAATAATAAAGACAAAATTAAAGCCACTCCCATAGCAAAGAAATATTGCTTGAAAGCGTTACGTGTGAGTTGCTGATGGTACGAATTTTCGAAACCTGAAAATAGTGCGTTTACACCATTAGTCATTAAAAAAATGGCAACCACTAAAACTGTAGATAATAATCCTGTATTACCATTATTTCCTTTTAAAGCATCAAAAATATTTTCTGAAAAGAAATCTGAAGTCGTAGGTGGTAATACCGATTCTAAAAAAGCTAAAAAATCATTCTCGAAACCTTCTATTGGAATACTTGGTATAACAATTATTATAAAAAGTAAAAATGGAAATAGCGCAGTAAAAAAGCTATACGCGATTGCGCTTGCTCGTGTTGTTAATGCACCTTTTGCAATACCTATTACATAGAGCTCTAACAAATCGTAAAGCGATAAACCTTCTAAACCTGGGAGTTTTATTTTACTTAATAATTTTATTACAATATTAAGCACCGGAATTTTGAGCAGCTTCTTCTTTAGTAGTTGTTCATTTAACTGTCCTTCGACATTTTGTTCTTCCAATAATTCTTTTTCTATATTTTCTGGCATTATGTTTAATCTACAGCTTTTAAGCTTAAATCTAAATTATAAACAGAATGCGTTAATGCGCCAGACGATATATAATCTACTCCACAAAGTGCGTAATCTCTAATTGTTTTTTCGTTAATACCACCAGAACTTTCGGTTAAACATTTGTCGCCAATAAGTTTAACAGCCGTTCTAGTATCTTCGTAATTAAAGTTATCTATTAAAATTCTGTAAACACCATCGGTTTTCAAGATCTCTTCTATTTCGTTTAAATCTCTAGCTTCAACTATAATTTTTAAATCCCGATTGGTATCTTTTAAATACTGTTGTGTTTTTTCTATGGCTTTAGTAATTCCACCTGCGAAATCAATATGGTTATCTTTAAGCATAATCATATCGTAAAGTGCAAACCTATGGTTCTCTCCTCCTCCAATTTTAACAGCCCATTTTTCTAATGCGCGAATACCTGGAGTGGTTTTACGGGTATCTAAAATTTTAGTTCCTGTACCATCTAATAAATCTACAAACATTTTAGTTTTTGTAGCAATTGCACTCATACGCTGCATAGCATTAAGCACTAAACGTTCTGCTTTTAAAATAGATTGTGACGCTCCAGTTACATAAAAAACAATATCTCCGTACTTAACCTTGTTTCCATCTTCTATAAGTGTTTCTACTTTCATTTCTGGATCGACGTAAGCAAATACTTGCTTTGCAAATTCTACTCCTGCAATAATTCCATCGTCTTTAACTAAAAGCTTTGCTTTGCCTTGTGCTGTTGCAGGAATACATGATAGCGAACTGTGATCTCCATCTCCTACGTCTTCACGAATGGCATTAGCGATTATTAACTCTATTTCTTTATTAAATTGTTCTTGAGAAATCATAGATAAAAATTGTTTCAGCTAAAATAAGAAATTGATTTACGATTATTAAAATTTAATTGTAGTTTAGCATCTACACGCAACTATTTAACATGAAATTAAAATTTTTATTCTCTTTTATTTTTCTTTTTTCTTCTTTAGTTTCCTTATCCCAAAATGTAAAAAAAATCTATATCGATGAGGATTTAAAAGAGATGAATTTGGTTACTTATATTGCTAAATGTAAATACAAAACTAATAAGTGTGTAGAATATAAAACAGATAGTCTTGCAATTTATAAAGTTTTAAAAAAATTCTCTTTCAACAAGTTAAGTGCTAAAAATTACGAACAAATAAGATTATTACTAAATCAAGACTCTAATATAAAAATTGATTCAGGAGAAACAATTATCTTAAAAAACTTCGATTCTATTTACTCCTACAGTTCTGCTAAAAAAAAACATGACAACCATGCTAAAACCCATATTAGTACTTTAAACGGAAAGCCTCTTCATCATAATAATTATAACAAAAAAACTTATGAAAGGAATGAGAAAACACATATTAGAAATATAAGAAAATGTACACAGAAATTTGAAAAACTAAATAACATAAAGGTTTTATATACTTTTTCCAATTCAGAACTAAGCAATTCAAAAAATTCTAAATTAAATATAATTAAAGCTAGAAGTATTATTAAAAGCACATTTTTTAAAATACTTTACCAGTACGATACTTTAATTCTAAAACCGAATGGAGAATATTTTTTAAGTGGAGGACATTTGAATGATAAACTGGTAAAAAAAATAGTTCTAACTAAAAACTGGACTACACTAAAAAATGATTGGAAAGACTCTAGAGAAAAATATCCAATTACAGGTTCCGGGCTTTTTAAATTCGATAAATCTCACTCAAAACACTGCTTCTAATGACTATTAAACTCGTTGCCATAGGCAAAACAGACAACAAACAACTTCAAGCTTTAATTGATGAATATCAAAAACGTTTAGGCTTTTATATTAAGTTTAATTTAGAAATTATACCAGATATAAAAAATGTAAAAAACTTAAGCGAAGCACAACAAAAACAAAAAGAAGGTGATCTTATTTTAAATAAGTTAAGCGCAACAGATGTTTTAATTCTGCTAGACGAGAACGGTAAACAACATGATAGCGTAGGTTTCTCTAACTACTTGCAAAAACACATGAATTCTGGAATAAAACAACTTGTGTTTGTTATTGGTGGCCCTTATGGTTTTTCAGAAGACGTTTACAGTAAAGCCAAAGGAAAAATCTCTCTATCGAAAATGACTTTTTCTCACCAAATGGTGCGGCTATTTATAATTGAACAATTATATCGTGGTTTTACTATTTTAAAGAATGAACCTTATCATCATAGATAAGACTACTTTTTAACCAAAGTCATAACTTCTTTATTTCCAGAACGACTCATTGTAAACGCTAAGGTATCTTTAGTAAGTTTATTAATTTCTACCGCAATTTCCATTTTATCAATTGGTGTACAATACAATAAATTGTTAACTATTTTATAGCTTCCTTCAGCATTAGCCGATTGTATTTTTGAACTATACGTACCGTCCTCGTTAAAATTAAAAGAAACATTATTATTACAATTATCTGCTCCTGTTGCATTATTTATCCAACTTGCACACTCCCATTCTCCAACAATATTTTTTGCTTGTTCGGCATTATTACAAGACATAAATAATACAATACATAATAGGCTAATACATTTTTTCATGGTGTTTGGTTTTATTTAATTAAGATTTAACAATATAACCTAATCTGTCTATATTTAATGAAATCGTTACACTTTTTAAACATTAATTTTTAAGTAAATTGTATTTTTACTTTTTAAATATTCTATCATGCAACTCGTATTCGCTACAAACAACCTAAATAAATTAAAGGAAGTACAATCTTTAATTCCCGATCACATAAAATTGCTAAGCCTAAAAGACATTGGCTGCTTTGAAGATGTCCCAGAAACCCAAAATACAATTGAAGGCAATGCCATACAAAAAGCCGAATACATAAAAGAGCATTATGGCTACGATTGCTTTGCAGACGACACAGGACTTGAAGTCGAAGCTCTAAATAACGAGCCTGGTGTTTTTAGTGCGCGTTACGCAGGACCGCAACGCGATGCTAACGATAATATGGATTTGCTTTTAAACAACTTAAAAGAGAAACCAAACCGAAATGCCCAATTTAAAACCGTAGTTTCTCTGCACTTAAATGGTGATTTAAAAACGTTTACAGGTATTTGTAAAGGTGAAATTACCCTAGACAAAAAAGGAAACCAAGGTTTTGGATACGATCCTATTTTTATGCCAAATGGATATACTGAAACTTTTGCTGAAATAGATTTAAAACTGAAGAATGAGATTGGACATCGTGGGAAAGCGGTTGCTTTACTTGTTCAATTTTTGAGTACTTTATAAAAAAAACTAACTTCGTATTTAAACTATCGTTTGATATAAAACATTCAAACGGTTTCATATCAGTTAACACGTTAGCAGTAATAAAAACTCATAGCATTTTATATGAAACTTGAAATTGATAATTTAAAAGAAGGAATTCTTAAAAATATAAACAACGCACAAGAACTTATAGATGAAGCAGAAATACTGTTTGAAAATGAAAAATACGCGAGAGCTTATTTATTAAGTCATTTTGCAATTGAGGAATCATCAAAATGTGCAATGCTATTAAAGATTATATCTTTTATAGTTTGGAATGAAAAAATCGATATAAAAAAAGTAAGAAAGCGATTTACAAATCACAAAGAGAAAATAAAAAACTTTAAATTATTAGAAATATTTAATGAGAATAAAATTATTGATTTAAAAACTGAAATTGGAAAATTGAATGATTTTAAAAATCAATCTATTTATGTTAATTGGACTAATGAAAATGAGTTCATAATGCCAAATGATTTTTTTAACAAGGAGATGACAAAAGAAATGATTCAAAAATCATTGGAGTATGTGAAACTTTACACAAGAATCTCAATTCAGCTCATAAATAATGAAGCTGAAATATTTTCAACCCTAAAAGAATCAAAAGACTTGAAACCAATAAAGGAAATTATTGATCACGAGAAGAGAAGATAAAATACAACTACTACTAACAGCGTATAAGTTTTATCGCTGGTCTTAGCTCACTTGGGAAATTCCTCCTGAATTTCACCGTTCGTACTTTATTTACTAAATTAGTTACTTAACCACACAACTAACCATACGCAACAACGATAGTTTAAATACGAAGTTACAAACCTCGTTATTAAATCTATTCAAAAAAGATTGAAGTAGTAAAATCATTCTCCATCAAATTCATTTTGCGCAGCATTCTTTCCTTTCTCTAATTGATCTAAATAAAGTTTCTTTCGCGTAAACAACATTTATTTAACACATTCCGCGTGTTATAAAAACTACATTATTATTTACTTTATTAAAATATTAATCGCCAATTAGTAATAAACAAACACTTTAGCAAAATGAAAAATAGCTGTATTTAATAGACTTCCGGGCAATAAATAGCAGTTAAAAATTATAAAAATTGAATATCCTAAATAATTACGTACCTTTGCACCTTGAAAAAACGCATATGCGTTATTTACTCCTCAGAGTGAGGATGTGTTACTAGAAGTTTTAGGTTAAGTATGTTCAATGCACTTCTATTCGTAACACCAAAATAGATTGACATTGAAATACATAAAATAAGAATGAGCACATTCCAAGATTTAGGTCTTAACGAAGAACTATTACAAGGTATTACAGATTTAGGTTTCGAAACACCATCTGAAGTACAAGCAAAAGCAATCCCAATTTTATTAAACGAAGAGACAGATTTAGTAGCGTTAGCGCAAACTGGAACTGGAAAAACTGCTGCATTTGGTTTCCCAATGTTACAGAAAATTGACGTTAGTAGTCGTACAACTCAAGGTTTAATACTATCTCCTACTCGTGAACTTTGTTTACAAATTGCAAACGAAATGAAAGCTTACGGTAAATACTGTAAAGGTTTAAACGTTGTTGCAATTTACGGTGGATCAAGCATTACAGATCAAGCGCGCGAAGTAAAACGTGGTGCACAGATTATAGTAGCTACTCCGGGTCGTATGAAAGATATGATTAAGCGTAGATTAGTTGATATTACTAAAATCCAATATTCGGTTTTAGATGAAGCTGATGAAATGCTTAACATGGGTTTTAAAGAAGATATCACAGATATTCTTTCTGGAACTCCAGAAGATAAAAATACTTGGTTGTTCTCTGCAACAATGCCAAGAGAGGTTGCAACTATTGCAAAGAAATTTATGAATAGCCCACAGGAAATTACTGTTGGTCATAAAAACGAAAGTACCTCTAACGTATCGCACGAATACTATATGGTGAACGCTCGCGATCGTTACCAAGCTTTAAAACGTTTAGCAGATGCTAATCCAGATATATTTTCAGTAATTTTCTGTAGAACAAAACGTGATACACAAAAAGTTGCCGAAAACTTAATTGAAGATGGTTACAGTGCTGGAGCATTACATGGTGATTTATCTCAAAATCAACGTGATATTGTGATGAAGCAATTTAGATCTCGTCAAATACAAATGCTTGTTGCAACAGATGTTGCTGCACGTGGTATTGATGTAGATGATATTACACACGTAATTAACTACCAATTAAGTGATGAAATAGAAACGTATACGCACCGTTCTGGTAGAACTGGTCGTGCTGGTAAAACTGGTGTTTCTATGGTTATTGTTTCTAAAAGTGAAGTACGTAGATTAAAAAGTATCGAACGTATTATAAACAAGAAATTTGAATTAAAAGAAATTCCTAACGGAATGGCTATTTGCGAAGTACAGTTAATGTCTTTAGCAAATAAAATTCATAATACAGAAATCAATCATGAGATTGATAAATACTTAGAAGATATTAATACTTTATTTGAAGAAACTTCAAAAGAAGAATTAATTAAAAAGTTCTTCTCTGTAGAATTCACACGTTTCTTTAACTACTACCAGAAGTCTAAAAACTTAAATGTTGCTGCTGGAGATCCTAACCGTGAAGGTCGTGAATCTAGTGGAAGCGCTGCACGTTACTTTATTAACGTTGGTGAAAAAGATGGTTTCGACTGGATGAAATTAAAAGATTTCTTAAAAGAAGTTTTAGATTTAGGTCGTGACGATGTATTTAAAGTAGATTGTAAAGACACATTCTCTTTCTTTAATACAGAAAAAGAACACCAAGAGAAAGTATTAGCTTTCTTTACAGATTACAAGCATGAAGGTCGTTTTGTAAACGTTGAAATTACTGAAGATAAACCAAGTCGCGGTGGTCGTGGACGTGGTGGTTCTGGTGGCGGCGGCGGAAGACGTCGTGACGGTGGCGGAGACAGAAGAAGATCTGGCGGTGGAGACAGACGCTCTAGTGGCGGAGGTGATAGAAGACGCAGCGAAGGTTCTAGCGATAGAAGACGTAGCAGCGACGATAGACCAACACGTTCTAGAAGAAGCGATGGCGGAGACAGAGATAAAGGTGAGTTTAAAACTACACACTCAAGATCTGGTCGTTCTAGAAGAAAAGACTAAATAAATACCCAAATATTTATAAAGATTCCTAAAAAGTTTAATTCTTATTTCTATAAGAATTAAACTTTTTTGTTAATATTAAGTCAAATACAATGTTATAAGAGTACTAAATAAAATTTGTTTAGTACTTTTATAGCTTATATTCTAACTATGAAATATTTTCTTTCCCTACTTTTTTTAATTATAAGTTCATCATATGCATTTGCTCAAGTAGAGGAAACACGTGAAAAAGAAGCTGTAGAAGGTGTTATAATAGATTCTCAAACTAATGGACCAATAGACAATGTAAATATTGTAAACCTTAATCAGGTTATTGGTACATCTACTAACACTAAAGGAGAATTTAAACTTAAAGCCAAAGTAAACGATACATTACACCTTACTTATGTAGGTTACAAATCTATTAAAGTACGTGTAACTAACGATTGGTTAAAATTTGGAAGCTCTAAAATTACATTAACAGAGTTAGCACTTGCCTTAGAAGAGATTGTTGTAAACGAATTACAACTTACTGGTTACTTAGAGTTAGATATAAAGCAAGTACAAGTAAATACAAATTACCGTTATAGTATTTCTGGTTTAAGTACAGGATACGAAGCAGGAAATAATAAATCGCCAAATACAATTAGTAAGGTTTTAGGTTCCATATTTAATCCGTTAGATTTTCTCTACAATACATTTAGTAGAAAAGGTAACGAATTAAAGAAGCTTAAACAGATGAAAAAAGATGACGAAATTAGAAATCTTTTAGCCTCTCGTTTCGATAGAGAAACACTAATGGTCTTATTACAATTAACTAGAGTAGATTTAGATGAGATTGTATCGCAATGCAATTACTCTAAAGATTTTATAAATAGTGCAAACGACCTTCAAATGCTAGACGCTATTAGTCAATGCTACGAAGAGTACAAAGTGCTAAGTCGTGATAGAAAACGTGGATAACATATAGTCTCCAGTACAAAATAAAAAGCCTCAAAAATCTAAGATTTTTGAGGCTTTTTATTTAATTCCTATTTCACTGACTACTGAACAATTAAACTATTCTTTTTCATGATAACGTTCAATAATTTCGCCATAGCTTTTAATTGTTTTTTTACACCAATCTAAACGCTTCTCAAGTTTTTCTTCTTCGGTTAAACGCCAATCAATATCCGTTTTCTTCAACTTTGTAGTTACATGTTGCAAAGTAATTGCTGCAGATACAGATATATTTAAACTCTCTGTAAAACCAACCATTGGAATCTTCATAAAAACATCAGCTTCTTTTAAAACAGCTTCAGAAAGTCCTTCGGTTTCCCTTCCAAAGAAGAAACAAGACTTTTTAGTTACATCAAAATCATGCAACTCACAATCGTCTGTATGTGGTGTAGTTGCCACTATTTGATAACCTTGTTGTTTTAAATCCTTAATACATTCTTTTACCGATTGGTATCTATTTAAATCTACCCATTTTTGGGCGCCCATAGCAATTTCTCTGTCTATACGTTTGGTGTTTGTTTCTTCAACAATACTTACTTCCTGTATACCAAACACATCGCAACTACGTATTACAGCACTTGTGTTATGCAATTGGTAAACGTCTTCTGTAGCTACTGTAAAGTGTTTTGTACGGCCTTCTAAGACTTTATGAAAACGTTCTAACCTATTTTCGGTAAGGTAGGTTTCTAGGTGTTCTATCAGTTTAATATCAATCATAACGTAAAAATAAAAAAACCTGATACAATAGCACCAGGTTTTAAACTCTATATTAAAATACTGTAAAATGTATTAGTTACTTCCAATATTGCCTTGAGCAATTAAAAGAGTGTTAGTTGTACTTAATTCTACATCTATATAACCATCTACAGCAATAACATCGCTATACATAAAAGCAGTACCATTGTCTAGTTCCGCTACATTTGTTTGGCTAACACCTCTTGTTTCGTTTAATCCAGAGGTTTCGTTAACTACTGTTATTCCTTTAATATTATTAAAAGTAAAAATAGTAGCACCAGAAGCCGCTGCCATATTTCCCGAACGTATAAAAGCAGGATGTTCTCCACTTGCTGGCGTTCCTGTTAAGCTAAAAATAGCTAAAGCTTCACCATTTAACCGCTCTTTAAAAGTAACTATTCCAGAAGCATTATTTAAATTACGCTCTTCTAAATTATAAGTTACTTGGTTGGTAGTTAATTCATTTTGTCCAATATCTACATTTGCTACTGGTGTGTTTAAGTTTACATCGTTAGACTTAACTTCTATATAACCATCGAAATTTAATAACTCTTCGTAAGAAATTGGAGTATCGTCATCTAAACTTGTAAATACCGTTGTACTCATTCCTGTATCTCCATCGACAACATCTAAAGTTATCGCAACATCTTCACCATCGTTAGCAGCATTGTCCATGTATAAAAACCCAGAATGGTAGTTATTATTAACAGTACCTAATAGTCTTAATTCTATACTTAGTGTAAAATTCGAATTTTTAATAAAACGAACCGTACCAGAAATTCCAGAATTATCAACTGTATTAAGTGTATATGTTTTAGATGCTAAATCTGTTACTTGATCTGTTTCTGCATCGTCCGATCTACAACTGCTTATTAGCACTAATGGCATTAATATTAATACTTTAAAAAACGTTTTCATTATGGATTAGGTTTTAATTACTGTTATAATAGCAAAACAAAATTACAGATTAATCGCAAGTCTGCCAACCTTAAAAGAAATAATACTAACTTTAAGGCTTAAAGATTTTATTATATTGAAACCTTCATTAACAGGTTTAATACAAAAAGATAATAATTAACAAATACATGAAACACATTGTTGTACTTACTGGAGCTGGAATAAGTGCCGAAAGCGGGCTTAAAACCTTTAGAGACGCTAATGGGCTTTGGGAAGGACATAACGTTATGGACGTTGCTTCTCCCGAAGGTTTTAAGGCTAATCCTGAATTGGTTTTCGATTTCTATAACCAACGCAGAAGACAACTATTAACGGTTAAACCGAATGCAGCACATTTTGATTTAGCAGCTTTAGAAAGTACTTACAAAGTAACTATTATTACACAAAATGTAGACGATTTACATGAACGTGCAGGAAGTAGTAACGTGTATCATTTACATGGCGAATTATTAAAAGTGCGTTCTATAAAAAATGAAGCAGTAGTAAAACCTTGGACTGCCGATTTAAATCTTGGTGATTTAGACAAAAACGGACACCAATTACGACCACACATTGTTTGGTTTGGAGAAGCGGTACCAATGATTGATAAAGCCATAGAAATTTGTAACACAGCAGATATTTTACTTATTATCGGCACTTCTATGCAAGTATATCCTGCTGCTAGTTTAATGCATTATGTACCAGAAAACACTGCCACTTATTTTATAGACCCAAAGCCTTCTATTGGTGAATCTAAAAACTTAACTGTTATAGAAGCTACTGCAACCAAAGGTGTTAAACAATTTATTAATCTACTGTAATTAAATGAAGTATAGCTTACTCGTATTTTTAATGTGTTTTACTGTTTTTAGCTACAGCCAAGAAACCGAAAACGACTCTACTTACATTACCTCTTTTAAGCATAAAATAATGCTTAAAGCAAATATTAATACACAAACCGAATCGTATTCCATACAAAATAACGATACCGAGAATTTTAGCTTAACGGCTAATAACAATTTTAAATTTACGCTATCTGCTAATTATGAGTTTCTGGGTATAAGTATTGGTTTTTCGCCAAAAGCGAGAAACTTGCCTTATAAAACATCTTTTCAGGATATTAAAGTGAATTTGTTTATAAAACAATGGATACAGAATATTCAATACAGACGTGTTCGTGGTTTTTATAGAGATGGTGAAATATTAGAAGGTATGCAAGAGGAGTTTCCTAACTTTAAAACTATCAGTTGGAATGGTGCAACTTCTTACGTTATGAATCCAAACTTCTCACTAAAACACGTGCTATATAATACCGAGTGGCAACGCAAAAGTGCAGGAAGTTTAATACCAAGCTTGCGTTATGGTTACCAACGTATTTCCGATTATGTGTTAGACGACAAAGAAGTTCAAAACTTTTATAACCTTTCTATAGCTTCAGATTATTACTACACTTGGGTTTTAGAAAAAAACTGGTTTGTTACGCCCTCTATTTCTCCAGCTATTGGTGTCCGTTTTACAAACTACGCTTTAGGAGATATAAACGAGCAAAATACTTTATTTACTACAGCTTTAGACTTAGGCTTATACTTTGGTTATACCTCTCCAGACTTTGTTGCAGGTGCTAATTTTAATTTCGATTCTAAAGCTTCTAATGCTAAATCAAAAACCAATATTATTAGTGATAGAAGTTATGCAAAACTCTATTTCGGCTACCGTTTTAATGCGCCTAAATCTGCAAAAAGAAGTGTAGATTGGCTTAAAGAAAAAGTAAAAAAGAAGTAAAACCTATAGGTTCATTTCTTTAATGCTTTTAATACGGTTTCTTTCTAAAAAGGCATCAATAGTTTCAAAATGCTCGATAACACGTTGGTCTTTAAATTCGAATACTTTTTGAGATAAACCTTGTAAGAAATCACGATCGTGAGATACTAATATTAGCGTACCATCGAAACTTTGAAGCGCTTCCTTTAAAACATCTTTAGATTTTAAATCTAAGTGATTTGTAGGCTCATCGAGAATAAGCAAGTTTACAGGCTCTAATAATAGTTTTACCATTGCCAATCTGGTTTTTTCTCCTCCAGATAATACACTTACTTTCTTTTCTATATCGTCGCCTTTAAACATAAAACGACCTAAAATATTTTTAATTTGTGTTCTTACATCGCCTTTTGCTACTAAATCTACTGTTTGAAAAACAGTTAATTCTGTATCTAATAAAGCGGCTTGGTTTTGTGCAAAATAACCAACCTGTACATTATGGCCTAAATTACACTTCCCTTCTACTTCTATTTCGCCAAGAATAGATTTAATCATGGTAGATTTACCTTCACCATTTCTACCCACAAAGCTTACTTTCTCACCTCTAGCAATAGAGAAACTTGCATTTTTAAATACCGTAAGATCACCGTAACTTTTAGTTAAATCTTCTACCATTACCGGATAATCTCCAGAACGTTGTGCAGATGGAAACTTTAATTTTAAAGCTGCATTATCAACCTCATCAATTTCTATAATTTGTAACTTCTCAAGCATACGCTCTCTAGACGTTACTTGGTTTGTTTTAGAAAAAGTACCTTTAAAACGATCAATAAATTGCTGGTTATCTGCAATAAACTTTTGCTGCTCTTGGTATGCTTTTACTTGGTGTACTCTTCGTTCTTCTCTTAATTGTAAGTAATGTGAATAGTTAGCCTTATAATCGTAAATACGTCCCATAGTAACCTCTATAGTACGATTGGTAATATTATCGATAAAAGCACGATCATGAGAAATAACCATTACCGCATTGGCTTTATTAACTAAGAAATCTTCTAACCAAATTACCGATTCTATATCAATGTGGTTTGTAGGCTCATCTAATAAAATTAAATCTGGTTTCTGAAGCAAAATTTTAGCCAACTCAATACGCATTCTCCAACCTCCAGAAAACTCGTTAGTTAATCTTGTAAAATCTTCTTGCTTAAAACCAAGACCTTTTAAGGCTTTCTCTACCTCAGCATCGTAATTAACATCTTCTAAAGCATAATACAGTTCGCCTAATTCGCTCACTTTTTCGATAATAGACATGTACTCGTCGCTCTCGTAATCCGTTCTTGTTTCTAAAGCTTTATTGTACTCGTCCATTTGGCTCTTCATTTTAAAAACGTGAGCAAATGCTTTCGATGCTTCTTCAAAAACAGTACAATTATCTTGTGTTAGTAAATGCTGCGGAAGGTATGCAATTACAGTTTCCTTTGGATGACTTATTTTTCCTCTAGTAGGACTTTGAGCGCCTGCTACAATTTTCATCATAGTAGATTTTCCTGCGCCATTCTTTCCCATAAGTGCAATCTTATCGTTAGGATTAATAACGAAATTTACATCGCTAAATAAGGTTGTACCACTAAATTCTACTGCTAAGTTATCTACTGTAATCATATTTATTTCTTTGAGAACGCGAAATTAAGAAAAAGGCTAATATTCTCTTTATTAAAAGTACACTTTATAAAAAAATTGTCGAAATTTGAATTTAAACTACCGTTGAACATAATTCATTGGAACGGAATCATGTTCGATACATTATACATAAACGTTGGCAATAATATTGGAAACTCTAATTAATATGAAACAAATTATTACAATAATATTTTTCTTAACATCAATAATTAGTTATTCTCAAATTAATTTGAATTTCGAAGAAGTTCAAACGAAATTCGGAAAAAAAAACATAACGGAATCCAAAACTGATGGAAATCATTTTGAAGTAAAAAAACTGAATGAGACTGAAACAATTAAATTTACTTACAATCTTGAAAATATTGCGACTATGATTGAAGTCGAAAATAATCAATCGATAAATAATGACCGATTCCATAAACTAGCAAAAAAATTTAATCCGAAATTTAAATTAACATCTTCAAGAAATACTGAATTATTAAATTTATACTATGATTCAAAAAATCAACTTTTAACTATTAAAGTTTATAAGACAAACAAAAAAACGGAATTGAATAAAATTATTTTTATTTCAGATACTAAAATTATATTGGAAATAATTCCTAACATTTATAGATGGAAATAAGTACTATCGCCAACATCGTGTATGAAAAAATGCTAAATTAGTGCTTAAATAAAATCAGTTGCTCTTTTGTTTCATCTGATTTTTCTGCGGAAAATACTCGCACACAAACACACAAGTGTTCTTATACATAAACGGTAGTTTAAATTCGAAACCACCTAAAAACAAACTTCTTAAAGATTTAAACCTCTAAATCCAAAACAAAAGAGTACTTTCGCGCACTATTAAAAATAGCATTTATTATGAAGCGTATTAACGAGTACAGAAAATTATTTCAAGTTGAAGCAAAACCAACACTTGGAGAGCTTAAAAAGAAGTATAGAAACCTAGTAAAGGAATGGCATCCAGATAAGTTTCAAGATGAAGATGAAAAAGCTGCAGAAGCAGAAGAAATGGGACGTAAAGTTATTGACGCTTACCACTTTTTAGTTAGTATTGCTCCAGAAACTCATGCTGCTAATTCAGAAGAATACAATACTACTATCACTTCTCCTATTATGGATTGGAAACATAAAGGTTTACTTTTAGAAGTTACTTTTTTAGATGGTAATACTTACGAGTACTTTGGTGTTAATAAAGCATTATACATTAAATTTTCTCAAAGTGATAAGCAAACACGTTTTGCTAAACGTAGTATTTTTAACTCGTTTACTTACAGAAAAATTAAAAAGAAAGATGTTGTTGCATAATAGTAACGCAAAATCTTATATATAAAAAAAGCCTCAAGAAATTAAATTTTTGAGGCTTTTTTGTGTTTTGACACTTGTTGTTTTATCGTTTCTCGTTTTTTCATTCTTCGTTTTTTCATTCTTCGTTTTGTCATTCCTGCGAAGGCAGGAATCTATTATCAATACAAGGTGGATTTCTTCCTTCGCAGGAATGACATACAATAGTACTTTGTTAATCAATTAAGAATGGTAGAAACAAGTACTAATGTCATTCAGAAGGAAGTATGACTGAAGAATCTCTAAAAACTAAACTGTTTGAATATTTAGGTTCTTCGTTTTGTCACTCTTCGTTTTATCATTCCTGCGAAGGCAGGAATCCATTATGAATATAGAGTGGATTCCTGCTTTCGCAGGAATGACATACAATAGTACTTTGTTAATCAATTAAGAATGGTAGAAACAAGTACAAATGTCATTCAGAAGGAAGCATGACTGAAGAATCTCTAAAAACAAAACTGTCTCTATTTTAGATTCTTCGCTTTGCTCTGAATTACAGACTCTAAACTATACAAAGTGGATTCCTGCCTTCGCAGGAATGACAAAACGAATAACAGAATACTAATCCTTTAATCAATTACACGTTTTAAATCTAAATCTTGAAAATCGAAACTAAAATCGATGTTTGGTGAAATACCTTTTATAGCAATACTTTGTGCTTTCTCTTTTGCATCTAAACTAAAAGTTACAAAAGCATCTGCATTCATGTCTTGGTATTCCCATTTTACAGCAAAGGTATTATCTTTATAATATTGTAATTCTCCATTTAGTTTTGGTGAGCGTAAAAACTGAATATATAGTTTTCCCTTCTTTTTAAATACTTCGGCTTTACCAAACCAATTGTCTTTATAAAAACCTGTATAGTTTTTGTGTTTAATATGCGAAGCATCTACAGTTGCAATAGCATCCCATACTTTTTTTGAAGCATCTCCATCTCCTGTAGCACGTTGTTTGTAATATGCTGCGTATTTATCTACCCAATTAAAGTTGTCTAAGCCTAAATAATCGTCTGTTATAGCATTTGCTACTGCCGAGAATAATGCGCCACCATCGTCGCTAGTATTGGTTAAAATAACAACACCAAGATTAAGATCTGGAATTAAAACGGTGTTAGATAACATCCCTGGTAATCCGCCTGTGTGTTCTACTTTCATATTGCCTTTTACATCAGATAGAAACCAACCTAATCCATAACCTGCAAAGTGAGAATTGTATCTTGGATTTGGATCTGCACTCATAACAGTATGCACTTTCCACATCTCGCGATGGTTTTGTTTCGAAAATAATTGCTGCTTTAAACTGTCGCCAAACTTTCCTTTATTTAATTGTAGTAACATCCACTTCGAAAGATCGTCTGCATTAGAGAAAATACCACCTGCAGCACCATTCATCATTTCTTTAAAAGTTGGTATTACTCTAATCTCTCCATTCTCTACAGCATGCGATGCAGATAGATTACTGGTGTCTTTTATTCTATCTAAAGAAGCATAAGTATTATCCATAGCCAATGGCTCTAGGATATTCCTTTTAATAAAGGCTTCCCAAGTCATACCGCTTTTTCTAGCAATAAGTTCTCCTGCTACTATGTATAATAAATTATCGTAATCCCATTTGGTTCTAAAAGCAGACTCTGGTTTAAAATACTGAAAACTGCTTAGTAAATCTTCCATTTTAAAATCGGTACCATCAGGAAAAAACATTAAATCGCCCATACCTAATCCTAAACCGCTTCGATGTGTTACTAAATCTTGGATATTAAAATTATCTTCAACATATTGGTTATACATTGTAAACTCAGGAATGTGATCTTTTACTTTATCTAACCAATTAATTTTTCCTTCTTCAACTAAAATCGCCAAAGCCGCGGTAGTAAATGCTTTACTATTAGATGCTATTGCAAATTGCGTGTGTTCGTTTACAGGACTTTTAGTGACTATAGATTTTACTCCATAACCTTTACTATGAATTACTTTGCCATCTTTTACAACAGCAACAGCACAACCGGCAACATTAAATTTACTCATAGCATAATTTACTAATGAGTCTACTTGCTTAGTATTCATTTGGGCATTTACCATAACGGTAAAACCTAATAATACTAATAGCATTGTTTTTTTGATTGCGGAAGTTTTCATAATTATGATTTAAAAATTAGTAGCGAGTATATTAAAAGATAAACTATTCCTTTTTATTCTTCTCTTCTATCCATCTACTCATAAACTTTGTACTTTGCAGCGTGTGGTGCATAAGCATACTACCTGTAAAGTTATTTCTACGGTGGATTTCTAAAGCATTTTGTGTGTTTTCTACCTTAAGAAGAAAATCTTTTGCATAAAGTTGTTTATCGAAACGAATATTAACAATGTTAACACCTAGTTTCTGTTTTCCTGCCCAGAAAATTTTATTAGTATAAAGTTCGACTGCTTTTTCGGCAAAGTCTTTTGGTTCATCTTCTATAAAACCATTAGGTTCTAAATCGCCATACATGCCTTCTGCACCAATACTTGTTGTTACACATGGTACTCCATTTAACATGGCGTCTAAAATTTTACCTTTAAGTCCTGCGCCATAACGTAATGGTATTAAACAAATTCTATAATTTTGCATAAGACTACTTACATCCTCTGCATAGCCTTTAATAATAAAGCCTTCTTTTTTGTTGTTTAATTGTCTTGCATGCTCTGTTAAATAAGCACCATAAATATGGATTTCGGCTTTAGGTAACTTTTTCCTTATTAGTGGCCAAATGTTTTCTTTTAAATGTATTAATCCGTCTACATTAGGTTGATGTAGAAAATTACCGATGGTAACAAAGTGTTCTCGGCTTTTAAAATCTGGTAATGCTTTTTGCGATTTTTGAGATATAGCATCTACTAAAAATGGTAGATAGCAAAGTAAGCCATCGTTAACATGAAATTGCTCTCTTAAAATTCCCATTTCTACTTCCGAAATGATAATAGACAAATCGCATCTATAAATACTAGCGACTTCTCGTTTTGCGGTATCATTATATAAGTGACTTATATCGAAAACAGTATTATCTTTTAAGGCTTGGTGTCTGCCGCGTCTTAAACAATGTAAGTCTTCTGTGTCAAGTATTCTTAATGCTTTTGGGCAGTGTTCTGCAACTCTCCAACCAAACTGCTCTTCTATCATAAAACGATCGAACAACACCACATTTGGGTTTAAGTCTTTTATAAAATCATCGAAACTAGAATTGTTAAGGACAATGTTTTCTGTCTTGACTCCTATTTCTTTTAAATCGAAAGCATTATCACTTTTAGCACAAGCTGTGGCAAAAGTAATATCGTAATTTTTAGCTTTAAATATTTCTATTAATTGCATCATTCGGCTTCCTGCTGCAGAACTTTGAGGTTCTGGCCAAACGAAACCGATAATAAGTAGTTTTTTATTCAAGAGGGATAGTTTAAAAATGTTGTATAAAAATAACGCTACTTTTAGTTAAAATTATTGAGGTCTTGGTGCTAAAGCATACATGGTTCTTACTTGGTTAGCCCATTTTAAAACGGCTTCAATTTGTTGTTCGCTTAATTTAGCTTCTCCATGCGACCAAGTGTAAGATGGCAATGGCATTTCTTTAGCTTCTACCATTTCTATTAACTCTTCCATTTTATGGTCTTTTCTTTTAACAGAAGAACCTTCCCATTTAGAAACATTAAAGTGTTTTGTTCCGTGTTTTACGTGGTCTGCCATCCAATAATTTACTGGTGTAATATTGCTATACCAAGGATAACGCGTTGCATCACTATGGCAATCGAAACACGCTTGCTCTAGTATTGTTTTTACATGTTCTGGTGGTTTAGTTTCTTCTAAAAATGCAGTTACAGATTCTAATGAACCTTCATTTTTTTCTGGCCCAAAAAACTGAGCGATTACAAATGCTACTAATAATAGGAGTAATATCTTTTTTACAATTTTCATATCTTTAAATTTATCAAGTTTTTGCATATTATTCGTTATTAATAACAAAAAAACAACATGCTCATTTCATTTTTCTTAATTTTAAAGCCTAAAAATAATAATTTCATTTGACTACTGAAGCCTTATACCAAGAATTAAATTATGTAAACCACTCTAGAGAAAAGCGGTTATACTATGCAAATATGGTTATTAACCACACTAGCCTAATACCTAAACTGTTAGATATTCTTTTTATGGTAGACGATAAAATATCACCTCGTGCTGCATGGGTTTTCGAATTTATGTGTGGTGAAAAGCTAGAGACTATAATTCCTTTTTTAGATTCTTTTACCCAAAACATACACAGAGTACATTTAGATCCTGCAGTAAGACCTGTTGCTAAAGTATGTGAATATTTAGTAAAAGCTTTGTACAGCAAACAAGATAACGCTATTAAAAAAGCATTAGGCCCAGAACATAAAGAAAAAATTATTGAAGCTTGTTTTGATTGGATGATTAACGACGAAAAAATAGCACCTAAAGCGTATGCTATGAATAGTCTATTTCTTTTAGGGCGAGATTACGATTGGATACATCCGGAATTGGTTTTAATTTTAGAACGTGATTACCAAATGCAGAGTTCTGGTTTTAAAGCGAGAGCGCGACATATTTTGAAGAAGATTGGGAAGTGATTTTTAGACACGGATTTCTTAGATTATCACGGATTATTAAAAAATAGTTAGTAAAATAATTAAATCGCTAAGCACTCCTTTCTTTAGTTAAAGCAAGGTGGTTTTTTGAAGAAAAAGCGGATGGTTTGCGATAAGCGCGAAGCGGCTTTTTTAAAACAACAGTTAGTATTAGAGTAAGCGCGTTAAGGGTTGATGTGGCATCCTTTTTTTTGCTGCCATATATGGCAAAAAAAAGATATAGCGGAAAACCTGACTTTTTACAATCTTGACAGGTTTTTTACCTGTTAAGATTGTAAAAAGAAACGCCATAATAATAAAATGAATACATTTTTACGTGTCCGCTTTACGTTTTTAGCAATTAACGAGGTGTTTAAAACTAGTTAATAAGTGCCAAAAACTTATAACTTGAAGCTTAGAACTTCTACTGAAAAAAACTATCTTTATGCCTTTCAAAATTTGAAACAAAACAACACACAACTATGTCTTTAAATGTATTAAATGCCATCTCACCAATAGATGGACGTTATAGAAATAAAATTGAAATATTAGGTGACTACTTTAGTGAAGAAGCTCTAATTAAATATCGTGTTCTAGTTGAAATAGAATACTTTATTGCACTTTGCGAACAACCTTTACCACAATTAGAAGGTGTTAACCCTTCAGTTTTTGAAGATTTACGTAAAATATACAAAGAGTTCACTACTGAAGATGCGCAAGCAATTAAAGACATTGAAAGTGTTACAAACCACGATGTAAAAGCGGTTGAATACTTTATTAAAAAGGAATTTGATAAACTAGGTTTAGAACAATACAAAGAGTTTATCCACTTTGGTTTAACGTCTCAAGATATAAACAATACTGCCATTCCTTTAAGTATTAAGGATGCTATGAACGCTGTTTATGTACCTCGTTATTTCGAGTTATTAAAACGCTTAGAGGAACTAGCTAGTGATTGGGCAGATATCCCAATGTTAGCAAGAACTCATGGTCAGCCAGCTTCTCCTACACGTTTAGGAAAAGAAATTGAAGTATTTGCTGTACGTTTAAAAGAGCAATTTAATTTATTAAATGATATCCCAAGTGCAGCTAAATTTGGTGGTGCAACAGGAAATTTTAATGCACATAAAGTTGCGTATCCAACAATAGATTGGCGCGCTTTTGGTGGTGCTTTTGTACAAGATAAATTAGGATTATCGCATTCTTTCCCAACAACACAAATTGAGCATTACGACCATATGGCTGCTTTATTCGATTGTTTAAAACGTATAAACACTATTATTATAGATTTAGATCGCGATATCTGGACGTACGTTTCTATGGAATACTTTAAACAGAAAATTAAAGCTGGAGAAGTAGGAAGTAGTGCAATGCCACATAAAGTAAATCCTATCGATTTTGAAAATTCTGAAGGTAATTTAGGTCTTGCAAATGCTATTTTCGAACATTTATCGGCAAAATTACCAATTTCACGTTTACAACGTGATTTAACAGATAGTACTGTGTTACGTAATGTTGGTGTACCGTTTGGGCATACACTTATTGGTTTTCAGTCGACTTTAAAAGGATTGAATAAATTGTTACTTAATGAACCTAAGTTTGCGCAAGACTTGGAAAATAATTGGGCTGTAGTTGCAGAAGCGATACAAACCATTCTTAGAAGAGAAGCTTACCCAAATCCTTATGAAGCTTTAAAAGGCTTAACAAGAACTAACGAAGCGATTACTAAAACGTCTATTTCTAATTTTATTGATACTCTAGAAGTAAGCGATGCTATTAAAACAGAATTAAAAGCAATTTCGCCAAGTAACTATACAGGAATATAGAAAAGAATCTAGATTGCTTTGCTTCTAGAAACTATACAAATTATAAAAGGCTTATCTCACGATAAGCCTTTTTTAATATATATAAACTATAGTTTATCCTTTAAAATAATCCATAACTTTTTGAAGTTGATTTCCATCTACATCTGCATTTTGCATTTGTGATAATAGTTGATACAGCTTTTCAGGCTTCATATCGTCTCCTAACACTCTTACAACAGCAAATCCAAATTCGTTAGAGCTTGCAAGTACTAAAAACTCATCTACAGCATCATCGTCTCCAATAGTATTAACTCTAAACTTAATACCTTTATCGCTAAACTCCATTAGCTCACTATACTTTTTGTTTTTAAAAATAGTTTTCACCTTTTCTAATTCTTGAGTATAGTTCTCTTTGCTTACATCTTTAGCTTTGTATGCTAAAATATTAACCTTTTCAAAAGATTTATAAACACCTTTTTGCTCTTCGTTTAATTCAACTTTAGAAACATCTATCATTTTTGGTGATAGGTCTATGGTTAAAAATTCTGGTAAATCTTGATGCTCTACAAAATAGTTTTGTATTGAGGCTTCGTCTTTACAACTTACTAATGCAAGTGCTAAAACTAGACTTAAGCAAACGGTTTTTATAATTGATTTCATGAGTTTATATTTTAGTGGTTGTATGCTATGTACTTTTAATCTTCATTTTAGATACAAAAGATTTAGCACACTTGATTTATTTGATTGATGATTTTTTAAGCTGATTATCTATTGTTCTTTTTATCAAGCTCTTTTCCGCCTGGTAAATCGAAAGCATTAATAAGCTTAGATAATTGGTTTAAATCGATATCTCCTGTAAAAGAAACCAATACAGACTCCATACCTCTTTTCTTTCCATTAACAGAAACATCTAAATCTTTAGTAACCGCATCTAAGCCATTTACAAACATTAAAAGCTCTGCTACAAAATCTTCGTTTTTACCTTCTTTAACATAGAATTTTACTACTACGCCATCGTCTTTAATTTCCATTAACTCCTCTAAAGAATTAGAACGAGACTTTACCCATTTAGCAATATCTCCAGCAACAACTTTATCGTCTGTAGCTAAAGTTTTAAAACTGGTAATGCTTTTTACCATATCCATAAACTCTTGAGATTCTTTATCGTCTGTTTCAATATTAATTTTCGCTAACATTTGAAACATTTTTGGCTTTATAGAAGCGTATGTTACATTGTCGTTATCGCTATATTTATCGAAAATATTGCTTTGTGCCATTGCTGTTAATGGCATTAATAGTATTGCAAAAGCAAATACAATTAGTGATTTTTTCATCGTGTTTAATTTATTTATTGTGTTCATTTTTTTCTTTTTAATTGTTAGTACTGTAAAATGTGTTTGCGCTTTAAATTAGTTTTACGCTCGGTACACTTTCAATTTTTAATTACCTTTTAAATAAGCGATTCATAGGATTCGTTATTTCTTTTAAATAGTCAACTTGTGTGCCAGCTTTATTAATTACACCTAAATAACCTACTTGAGCAGTGCCTTTATTAAAGTGTTTAGACATGATCGCTAAGGCTTCTTTAGCATTATTAATTTCAACTTTTTCTGCATCTGTTATACTTGTTCCACCTAAATTATTAGGTTTAAAAACATAAATAGATAGCATAAGAACCGCAACTGCTGCAACAGATAACCACTTAAAGTTAAATGCTTTTTTAGTTTCTAGTGGTAGTTGTTTAGTGAACTGTTCTTTTTGGCTTACCAAAAAATAGCTAAACATTGGCTTGTACATTTCTAAATGTGGCGCTACAGTTTCTTGCGAAAAATAGTCTTTTAACTGCTGCTCTTCCTTTAGTGATGTCTCACCGTTTTCGTACTTTTCTAGTAAGTTTTCTATATTATTTAACACCATAATTGTGTGTATTTGTTAATTTTTCTCTTATTGTTTTTCTTGCTCTTGATAAGGCTACACGTATTGCAGTCTCATTCATATCAAGCATTTCGGCAATCTCTTTAAAATCGTACTGCTCTATATCTCTTAATTGTACTACCATTTTTTGTTGTTCTGGTAATGTTTCCATTATTTTTCCAACCCAATCAATACTATCATTTAATTCTACTTCTTTTTGAAGCGAAACGCTATGATCTTGATAATTACTATGCACAATTTTTAAATTCTGTGCTTGCTTAGACTTTAACTTATCATAACAAAAATTCTTTGTCATGGTCATTGAAAATGCTTCAACGTTTTTATAGTCTTTTATCTTCGTTTTATTCTTCCACAGTTTAATTAATACTTCTTGCGTTGCATCTTCAGCCTCTTCTCTAGACACAAGCAATCTTTTTGCTAGTCTAAAGACCTTATCTTTAAAAGGCGTCACAATATTTAAAAACTCTAACTGTGTCATTTAATTGGTTGGTTTATGTTATTACGACGAACATGTTTCTGATTTGTTACAATTTATTTTCAAAAAATATTTTATTAAATTAAAAGTGAGTACTTTTAAGCTGAAAAAGAAAACATTACCATATATGAAAACATCCAAGATAATTCTTGTTACCTTACTGTTGCCTCTACTTTTTACTAGTTGTTTTGAAGATTTAGACGATAATCCAATTAGCACATTAGATATAAATGAATTTGTTTATCGTGGATTAGATTCTTACTACTTATATAAAGATAGTGTTCCTAATTTAATTGAAGACAAAGCCAATAGCAGTAATTTTAGCAGCTATTTAAATGGTTTTAACTCACCTGAATCTTTATTCGAAAGTCTAATTTACGACAGAACAAATACAGATAGATTTAGCTGGATTACAGACGATTATATTGCACTTGAACAGCAATTTGATGGTATTACAAAATCTAACGGAATGGAATTTGGACTTAAACGTTACACTCCAGGAGGTAGTAATCTTTATGGGATAGTTCGATTTGTTTTACCAAATACAAGTGCTGAAGCTAACGGATTACAAAGAGGTGATTTATTTAACGCTGTAAATGGCACACAACTAACCGTTAATAATTGGTCTACACTTTTAGGTCAAGATAATTACACCTTAAGTTTTGCCGAATATAATGACAATGGCACTTCAGCAACAGACGATGATACTATTGATGCTACTCCAAATACTGTTGCGCTTTCTAAAATACAATACACAGAAAATCCTGTTTTTAAAACAGAAATACTTCAAGTAGAAGGTGAAAATGTAGGTTACCTTATGTACAATGGTTTTGTTAGTAATTTTAATAATGCTTTAAATACTGCTTTTGGTACATTTCAGGCTAATAATGTACAGCATTTGGTTCTCGATTTACGATATAACCCAGGAGGTTCTGTAAATACAGCAACGCTTTTAGGTAGTTTGGTTACAGGCAATAATACTGGTCAAGTTTTTGCCAAATTGAAATACAATAGCCAACAACAAGGCAACAACTTTAATTACACATTTGTAGATAATAACAATGGTTCTACACTTAATAACTTAAATCTAAATAAAGTATATGTTTTAGCAACAGGATCGTCAGCTTCGGCTAGTGAAATGGTTATTAACAGTTTAGATGCTTATATTGAAGTTATTCAAATTGGAACGCAGACAGTTGGTAAATCTCAAGCTTCAATTACATTATACGATTCTCCAGATTTTACAAGATCTCAACCAGACCCTAGACATACTTATGCTATGCAACCTCTAGTTGCTATTACTGTAAATAAAAATGATGATCAAGTACCTGAAGAAGGCTTAAATCCTTTAATAGAAATTGAAGAACAAGTAAACAACTACGGTGTTTTAGGAGATGCAAACGAACCTCTTTTAGCCGAAGCTTTAGCACATATTTCTACTACTAATAAAGTTGCAAATACTCCAAAAGGTAAAGTTTCTAAAACGGTATTTGATAGTAACGATTTATTACCTCATTCTAAAGAAATGTATATTGAGCAATAAAACATATTTTAATTGGAGTACTGGAAAAGACTCTGCTTTAGCATTATATCACTTACTTAAAGACGAACGTTTTTCCGTAGAAAAACTAGTCACCTCTGTTAATTCACATTATAATAGAGTAACCATGCATGGCTTACCAGTCTCATTATTAATTAAACAGGCCGAATTATTAGAGATACCGCTTCAAACTATTAATCTTCCAGAACAACCGAGTATGGAAGATTACGAAACAATAATGACTCAGGCAATAAGTAGCCTAAAAACTGAAGGATTTACACACAGTGTTTTTGGCGATATTTTTTTAGAAGACTTAAAAGCATATCGAGAAACTAATTTAAGTAAAGTAGGTATTTCTACAGTCTTTCCACTTTGGAAAAGAGACACCAAAGCACTTATTACAGAATTTTTAGATCTTGGGTTTAAAGCAATAGTAGTATGTGCTAGCGCAAAACACCTATCTGAAGACTTTGTTGGCAAAACCCTAACAAAAGAACTTATAGAAAACTTACCCGAAGATGTAGATGTTTGTGGAGAAAATGGTGAATTCCATACCTTTTGTTACGATGGTCCAATTTTTAAAACACCTGTTCCCTTCTCTATTGGAGAGAAGATATATCGAGAATACGATACGCCTAATACAACAAACGAAAAAACCGGTTTCTGGTTTTGCGATTTATACTAAATAAAAAAGCCTGCAAAATGCAGGCTTTTTTTTAGGTTAAATTTTGACTTGAGAATTGATTAATGTAAAAATTATAACTTATTAGTTAAAGTAGATTTTTGAAGCCCCTATTCCTACTGCAAAACTATTAGTTTCTGTTCCTGTTGCTATATCGTACACAAACAAAGTACTGTTTGCTGAAAAACTTGCATCTGCAAGAAACAACTCATTATTTTTAACAGATAATCCATAAGCATAACTTGCTGTAATAGAAAATAAAGAAGTTGCTGGTAATGCTGTAGCAGCATCTGTTAAACCATATACTTCGTTGTTTAATACGTAATATGCCATACCATTATCGTATGCCATTAAACCTGGGTGCTCACCATCTGCAAAAGTTAAAGCAGAAATAATTGAATTATCAGACATGTCAATTTTAGTAATTGAAGCCTGTGTTTCATTTCCTGTCCAACTTTCGTTACCTCCAGATAATACAACTAAATCTCCTTGATTATTAATAGCCATTTCATCTGGCTTAGAACCTACAATTATAGTATCTGTAGTGCTATCTGCAGTATTAACTACAGTAACAATATTATTAGTACTATAACCTCCTTTATGAGAAACATAAAGTTTGCTAGAATTTACTAAAACTTGCTCTGGTCCTTCACCTACAGCAATTGTAGATGTTACAGTGTTAGAGTTTAAATCTACAACAGCAATGTAATCATCTGTAGCATCACTAGGATCTGCCCAATCAGATACATAAGCAGTATCACCATCGAAAGCAATATATCTAGGTAATGATAATCCTGTAGAAATTTCACCTAGTTTTTCAAATGTATAACGGTTAACAACTGTAATTGTTCCTGCATCTACAACGATATAAGCTTTATTTCCATTAAAACCTACAGACTGTAAATACACTCCTAAGTTTTCATTATTAACATTAAAATAAACTTGATTTTCTAAAGTAGATAAATCGTTAGATATGTAAGAAATTGAAGATGGTCCACCTTCTGTACTTACAATAATTCCGTTTTCATAATCTCCTAAAGGCTCAGAAGGTGTTGCTAAATCGTCATCATTAGAACATGAAAATACTAACAGTGAAAGCGTTAAAATTGAATAAATAATCTTTTTCATAATTGTTTTAAAATTTATAGTGTAATTGAATATTAAAGTTTCTGTTTGGCATTGGTCTAAAAGCTACATTTTGATAAATTTCATTAAAAATATTACTAATGTTTATGCCTAAATCCAATTCGTTTTTTGTTGTTTTAATTATTTTATAGTTAAGTCCTAAATTAGCAACATCGTAAGGTTCTAAACTATAAAAAGAACCTTTTAAATTATCGGCAGTTGTAAAAACACTACCATTAAATAAATGCTGATAATATGCAGAAAATTTATTAAAGCTATATGCTAAAGAGACATTTGCTTTATGAAAAGGCACATAAATTAACTGTTTATTAGTCTCTAAATTCTCAGATACAGTATAAGAGTAATTAGAAGTAAATTTTAATTGATGTTTATTAAATGTTTTTGTAATATCAACTCCTACTTCTGCACCATAACTATGAGACTTAGCTATGTTTTGAGGTGACCAAAATCCAGACAAACCTGGTTGCCATTGTATTAAATCTTCAGTTGAAATATAATAAGTGTTTAATTGAAATTTTAACCAATTAAAAGAAACAACATGGCCTAAATCTACTTGATAAGAAGACTCTGGCACCAAGTCTAAGTTTCCACCAGGTTGCCAATATAAATCGTTAAATGTTGGAACTCTAAAATTCTTAGAACCATTAATCTTTAACTTATAGTGGTTCGAAAAACGAAAAGCACCATCCATCGAGAATAGCAATGGGCTTTTAAAATTAGACATTACATCTTGACGCACATTAAAACCTAAATTCACTTTTTTATTAGGGTTGTATTGTAGCAGTCCTGTAGCAGAAAATGCTCTCCTATTTGGCTCACCAAAACTACTTCCTTCACCTTCAAAATAATTATAGTCTAAAATACTTTTTACAGATAATGTTTTAGATAACTTATAATCGAAATTATGTTTTAATAATAACGTACTGACTTCTCCAAAAGAAAAGAATTCAGAATCTTTATTTTGAAAAAAATCAAAATGCTCTTTTATATAAGCAACCTTTAACGCAGACGTATAAGACAAACCATTTCTTGACCACTCTAACATAGACCTAGAGTTTCTATCTTCGTATTTACTCTTAGAAGGTGTTGCAGTTGTTCCAGAAAATTCTCTTTCACCTAAAAAAGACTGATGGTATAGCTTTATAACATCTTTATCAGACATAAAATAACCCAAATTAGCGCTCAAACTTAAATTATTAAAAGCACCATTTTCGTTTACTTGATCTTTACTTAAATATTTATAATCATTTTCTGAATCTATATAATTTATACCAATATTAAAAGCAAACTTCTCGTTACCATAATCGGTTACAAAACTTACGTTTTTAGTATTGAAACTGCCATAATTAAGCTTGACGTCGTTTTTTAAATGCGAACTAAAATCTAAGGTATTATCTAAATGAATACTTCCTCCAATTGCTCCACTTCCATATTGCACACTTCCTCCTCCATTTCTAATAACCACTTGATTGATGTTGTTAGTGTTTATGGTATTAAAATCGGTTTGCCCATTAAGTTGAGAGTTTATAGAAATACCATTCCAAATAACAGCAGTTTGAGAAGCGTTTGTTCCTCTAAAAGATGGTGAAGACACCATTCCATAACCATTTTCTTTAAAATAGATATTAGAATTGAAACGTAATAGATTAGTAAAAGTCGAGTTGTTTTTACTTAAAATTGAATCGTTTAGAACAGTGACTTTAAAACCTGCTGCGTTTTGATTAAGCTTAACATCGTTTAAAACAACCTCCTCTAACTTCTGGACAGAATCTAGCTTAGTTTGAGCTACAATGCTTAAACTAAAAAGAACACCTAATAAAAATAGAATACTTTGTTTCATAATCTTAAAACCTTTCTCCCGAAGATTTTTACGATATTGAAAATGGCAGGTCTCCTGACTCTCGTCTTGCTATCTGTCTTCCCAGAAATTTTTTCCAGTGACTTGAAGGGTGATAACAAGCATTCACAAACGTGAACAAAGATTACAGTTGCGGGAACAGTTCAAGGTTTTAACTTGATTCCCTTTTAATTAACTTTACTTTATTGCAAAGTCAAACCAAAATTCTTTGCAAAAGTAAATTCTTTTTTAAATGCAGACTAATTAAACTTACTTTTTCTTAGTCAGTTTATAGAATAGATAAATGAAGCCTACTAAAAAATGTAGCAAAATAATGCCTCCTAGTATATATATTGTTAAATTTGGACCGTCTTTCATGACTTAAATTTTATATAAATTTAAAAGAATCTCATCTATTTAAATGTTACAAATGTTACAAAACAAGTCTTTTTTATCTTTTCTACTTTTCATAATATTAGGCATTACCTCTTGCAAAAAAGAAGTAAAACCAAATCCTGAAATAAAGCAAGATGTTGCTAAATCTGAATTAAAATATGCTGATGGATTTTCGATTACACATAACGAAAATTTTAAAATCATAACAATTAATAGTCCTTGGCCAAAATCTGAAAAAACATATAAATACGTTTTGGTTAACAAAAGCATATTACCAAAAATCACTTTTAATAAAGACGAGTTCGATGGTATCATTACAACACCAATAGAAAAAATTGTAGTCACTTCTACAACACACATTCCTGCTCTTGAACTTTTAGGTGTTCAAGAAACCTTAATTGGTTTTCCTGGAACAGACTATATCTCTTCTAAAAAAACCAGAGCAAGAATTGATAGTGGAGACGTAAGAGAACTTGGTAAAAACGAAGGTATAAATACTGAAGTTTTACTAAATCTCAATCCAGACTTAGTTGTTGCTTTTGGAGTCGATGGAAAAAGCAAGTCGTTAGAAACTATTAAAAATGCTAATATTCCTGTAATATATAATGGTGATTGGGTAGAAAAATCAGCTTTAGCAAAAGCAGAGTGGATTAAGTTTTTTGGTGTACTTTATAATAAACAAAAAGTAGCCGATTCTATTTTTAACAGTATTGAAAAAGACTATTTAGAAGCTAAAAAAATTGCAGCGAAGGTTACTAAACAACCAACTATATTAAGTGGTGCCATGTATAAAGATATTTGGTATTTACCAAATGGAGCAAGTACAGAGGCACAGATATTAAAAGATGCTAACGTTAATTACTTATGGAGTGAAACTACTGGAACTGGTAGTTTAGCGTTAAACTTTGAAACAGTTTTCGATAAAGCTAAAACTGCCGATTTATGGTTAAGTCCATCATACTACTCAAGTTTTGAAGCACTAGAAAAAGGAAACGAGCATTACACAAAATTTGATGCTTTTAAAAACAAAAACATATACACTTTTTCAAATACTACAGGAGAAACTGGAGGCGTTTTATATTACGAGCTTGGAACTGCAAGACCAGATTTAGTTTTAAAAGATATTATTAAAATCTGTCATCCTGAATTATTACAAAATTACACACCTTACTTTTTTAAACCTTTAAAATAATTGCCAAATACCAACACATATAAATTTTCTTTTACAGTATTAACATTAGTATTAATACTGTGTTTTTTTGCTAATATTAGTTTAGGCTCTGTATCGATTCCTTTTAAAACCATTTTTGAAAGTTTAATAGGTACTACAGATAACTATATTATTCAAAATTATAGATTACCAAAAGCCTTTACAGCTATTTTGGTTGGCTCTGGTTTAGGTATTTCGGGACTATTAATGCAAACTTTATTTCGAAATCCATTAGCAGGACCGTTTGTTTTAGGTATTACCTCTGGAGCAAGTTTAGGCGTTGCTTTGTTAATTATGGGATCATCGGTTTTTGGTGGTTTCTTTGCTACACTTTTAATCTCTAAATGGAGTTTAGTTATTGCAGCAAGCTTAGGTAGTTTTCTGGTATTATTAACTGTTTTAATAGTGTCTTCAAGAGTAAAAGACACCATGGCAATATTAATAATAGGACTTATGTTTGGAAGCGTTACCGCAGCTGTAGTAAGTGTACTTTCTTATTTTAGTTCTGCCGAAGAATTACAACGTTACATTTTTTGGGGCTTTGGGAGTTTAGGCGATTTACAATGGAACGAACTTAAAATATTTGGATTCATTTACGCGCTTGGAATTGTATTTAGCATCGCTTCAATTAAAGCATTAAACACACTTTTATTGGGCGAAAATTACGCTAAAAGTTTAGGTTTAAATATTAAACAAAGCAGATTAATAGTTATTATAGCAACCAGCTTATTAGCAGGAACAATAACTGCTTTTGCCGGACCAATAGCTTTTATAGGTTTAGCAATTCCGCATATAACAAGACAAGTTTTTAATACCTCAAATCATAAAATATTATTACCAGCCGTGTTTTTAATTGGTGCCATTGTTATGCTTATTTGCGATAGTATTGCACAATTACCAACAAGCGATTATACGTTGCCTATTAACGCCATAACCTCATTAATTGGAGCGCCTATTGTTATTTGGTTATTGGTTAGAAAACGTAAAATGGTGTTTTAGTGTAAAAAAGTTAGAAGTGTGAAGTTGGAAGTTGGAAGTTGGCAAACGATAAAATTCGGTACTAGTTCCTCTCTTCAGTTGAAGAAAGGTGTGTTTTCGAAGAAAACTCGGAAAGTTTAAAAAAAAGCGCGAAGCAGCTTTAAAAGGAATAAAAAAGAAGATAAACTAGTGACAAATAAAATAGAACATACCATCCTAGAAACCAAAAACCTTTCCATTGGCTACAAGTCTAAAAAGGCTGAAACTATTATTGCTTCTAATATTAATTTAGAATTAAAAGAAGGACAATTAATAGGATTAGTTGGTGCTAATGGTATTGGAAAATCTACATTATTAAGAACCTTAACGCAAGTACAACCCGAATTAGCTGGATCTCTTTATTTAAATAATAAACCTTTAAATGAATACGATAATTTAGAGTTAGCACAAGCTATGAGTTTAGTTTTAACCGAACAAATAGCCTCTAAAAACTTATCGGTTTTCGAACTTGTTGCACTTGGTAGACAACCATACACTAATTGGGTAGGTAGTTTATCTGAAACTGATATTGAGATAATAAACAAAGCCATTACACAAACAAACATTGAAGATTTAAAACATAAAAAATGTTTTGAACTTAGTGATGGACAGCTTCAAAAAGTAATGATTACACGTGCATTAGCACAAGATACAGACTTAATAATTCTAGATGAACCTACCTCCCATTTAGATATGTATCACAAAGCATACATTCTTAAACTACTTCAACAGCTAGCTAAAGAAACTGGTAAAACCATATTATTTTCTTCTCACGAAATAGATTTGGCAATCCAATTATGCGATACAATGATAGTTATGACTAAAACTGAAGTCGTTTCAAACTCACCTGCAAACCTTATAAAGCAAGGTGCTTTTAATAATTTATTTCCAAGCGATTTAATTGTTTTTGATGAAGCTTCTGGTAGTTTTCGAGTTAAGAAATAGAAGTATTAAATATCTAAATTTTCAACAAAAAACTCTTTAGGTAAATAGTGCTCGCTAAATTTTTGTTGAACATGGTTAAACCACATTACTCTATACAACTGCTTGGTTATCTTCCTTTTTGGTTCTCCATCATGAAAAAACAAATCTTTTTGTTCTTCATTCTTTATTCCTGACAATATAAAATCTGGTGTTTGAAATGATGAACCTGGAATTCTTTCACCTGAATTACTATAAGATTTCCTATGCTCTAATTTTTTTGTTTTAAACTGAACTTTTTTACCATACAAGTAATTAGAAACAAGAGTGTATTTAGAAACTTCAGGTACAAGTTGTTTATCTAAATCAATTTTCTTATCATCTTTTTCAGGTTTTCTGTAATAAATCAATTTTAAGTAAGATTCTAATAACGAATGGTATACTTCCTTTTCTACAAATTCACTTTTATTTGCATTAAAGAAAACACATATATATTTAACTACATCTGCTATTTGTGCATTTTCAATTACATCACTATAAACTTTCTTTTTATCTTCCTTTTCATATATCACCTCTTTTACTAACATTAGTGGTGGTACTTGAGCTGGAAATTCATTAATTTGTTTTGGAGCAGAACTAAATAATGGATGCGATTTAATTGTTACAATATCTCCTATTTCAAATACAGTCATATTCTTGATTTAATTTTCACTAAAGATAAGAATAATAGTATATTTACCTCAAAGTAAGGAAGTTCTTTAGTTAAAAGGAATAAAACATTTGTTGAACTGCTGTATTGGTTTTTAACCAATCACTTAATCCGACTTTTTCAAGTGAAAAAGGATAATAAATATGGTGATTAAGTAAAATGTATTTCTGTCAGCTTTGTTACAGTAAATATAAGAAATTATCTTCGGTAGTAACGTTACTACCTCAATAATTCTTATAAGGTCCGTTAGAAACACCATCATCTGGTTTATATCTAAGGTCTCTAAGACTAAGTTGAATATTAATTTTGTAAGTGCTATCATATAGTTATTTATTATTAGACGTATAATTGCAACGTGAGTCGAGAACTCGGCTAATGGTTCAATCCTTTTTTAAGGTGTAAGTTTTATTCTGTTATAAATACGTGCGAGAACTTCTTTTACTTTTATTTAAAATATGAAAGCACAAAAAGATTGGTTTAAAGACAGAGGTTATCCACATTTTACTAATAAGACACCAATGTCTATTAGAAAAAATATTGAGCACTATGTAACCAATCAAAAAAAGGTGGCTAAACACGCCTTCTCTCCTCTTATTTTTAAAGAAATTAAACAAAGGCGTTATAAATTATCAGACTTTAACGGTGTACAAAAAAGGTCTCATAAAAAGGTTAAAGATGGTAATGTAATTTCAAATACTAAAATTAGAGAAATACTGTATGCTACACATTTAGATGCGCATGTATATTCGTATTATGCACAACAAATTATTACACCAAAATACGAGGCTTACTTAAAACAAAACACTTTATTGTCTAATGCTATAACTGCCTATAGGCAAATAGAAACTGAGGACAAAGTAAAATTTAAAAACAATGTGCATTTTGCAAAAGATGTTTTTGATGAAATTAAAAGACGAGAAAATTGTGTTGCACTAGTTTTAGATATAGAAAATTTCTTTCCTAGTTTAAATCATAAAAAATTAAAATTAGCTTGGGCGAAAATTTTAGGCTATAAAACATTACCTAAAGATCACTTTAACGTTTTTAAAGCAACTACGAGGTTTTCTTATGTAAAGCTTAAAGACTTAAAAACAAAAAATGGTCATTTTGATGAGAAGGAATTAGCCAAACTTAAAAAAGAAGGAAAACACACGTTTTTTAATAGCATTAAAGATTTAATTGATTCTGATATTATAATTCATAAGAACCAGAAACAAGATAAAGACAAAAAACTAATGGGAATACCTCAAGGACTTCCTATTAGTGCATTATTAGCCAATATTTATATGCTTGCTTTTGATGAGTCTGTTATAAAAGAATTAACTTTAAAGCACGATGTGTTTTATAGACGTTATTCAGATGATATTGTTATGCTTTGTAATGAAAACCAAATAGCATTAATTGAGGAATTTGTTAAAAGCGAAATGATAAAGAACAAGTTAACCGTATCATTAGAGAAAACAGAAAAAACACTTTTCAAAATAAATAATGACCGATTACAATCATACAAAATTGAAAATGATAATAGTTTAAAAGAAAACCTACCTTTAAATTATTTAGGTTTCGAATTTTATGGGTATCAAACATTAATTAAATCTAAAAACTTAGCTAAGTTTTATAGAGAAATGAAGGAAACCGTAAAACGAAAACACAAAAGAGTAGAAACCATAAAAGAAAGACACCTTCTAGACGAAGCGCCTATATTTAAAAGAAAAATATACAGACTGTTTAGTTATAAAGGAGAAAAATCTAGGTTACTACCAGCAAAAAGAACAGATTACATTAACGGTAAAGCAAAGACTGAATATTTTGACAGAAAATTTAGAGGTAATTATTTAAGATATGCATACAGAGCTGCAGACGAATTAGAAGCTCCAGAAATAAAAAGACAGTTGCGTAATCATTGGAAAATACTTCAGAAAACAATGAAAAAATATGATTTTTCAAATGTTAAGAAAGACTCTTAACGAATAAATTATAACCTATATAATTTATTACTTTTACATCTACTTATAATTACTTATTATGAACGACAACATAATCCTCATTCTTGCCATTTTTATTGCTGCCATAGCTGGAGCATACATAGGCATGGTATTTACTAAACTAAAAAGTAAAAGCGAAAAAAGCACCTTAGAAGAACGCAATAACAACTTACAACAGCAACTTAACGAGTTTAAACAGTTTCATAATACAGAAGCTGAAAAACAAAATACAGTCCTAAATTCTAAATTAGATGAATTTAAAATCACTATTTCTAAAATTGAAACTGAACGTGAAGGTATTCGTCGTGAAAAAGACTTTTTAAATGAAGAACTTGCTAGAAAAAATGCAGATCTCGAAAATCTTAAGAAGTTAAACTTAAAGCGTGATGAAGAAGTTGAATTAAGACAGGAACAATTACGTAAGGATTTTGAATTACTAGCCACTAAAATTTTAGATGAAAAGAGTGAGAAATTCACACTTCAGAATAAAGAAAACATTAAAAACATTTTAAATCCGTTACAAGAAAAGATACTTACGTTCGAAAAGAAAGTAGACGATACCCAAAAGGAAAGCATAAGCATGCATTCTGCTTTAAAAGAACAATTGTTAGGCTTAAAAGATTTAAACCAACAAATGACCAAAGAGGCAACAAACCTTACTAGAGCTTTAAAAGGTGATAGTAAAATGCAAGGAAATTGGGGAGAACTTGTTCTAGAACGCGTGCTTGAAAAATCTGGATTAGAAAAAGACAGAGAGTATTTTGTACAACAACATTTTACAAGAGAAGATGGCTCAAGAGTATTACCAGATATTGTACTACACTTACCAGATAACAAAAAAATGATTATTGATAGTAAGGTTTCTTTAACAGATTACGAGCGTTACGTTAATGCAGAAGATGAAGATAGAGAAACGTATTTAAAAGCACATATTAATTCTATTAGAAGACACGTAGATCAGCTTTCTGAAAAGAAATACGAAGATTTATACGACATAGAAAGTCCGGACTTTGTATTATTGTTTGTACCAATTGAACCTGCTTTTGCAGTAGCTATAAATGCAGACAACTCACTATACAATAAAGCTTTCGAAAAAAACATTGTTATTGTTACACCATCTACGCTTTTAGCGACTTTACGTACTGTAGATAGTATGTGGAATAACGAAAAACAACAACAAAATGCTATCGAAATTGCGCGTCAAGCAGGTGCTTTATACGATAAATTTCATGGCTTAGTAACAGACTTAACTGGCGTTGGCAAGAAAATTGACGATGCTAAAAAGGACTACTCTGCCGCAATGAATAAGTTAGTTGAAGGCAAAGGAAACCTTGTAACTAGTGTAGAAAAAATTAAAAAACTTGGTGCCAAAGCTAAAAAAGCATTGCCTGAAAAAATTATAAAACGCGCTCAAATCGACGATTAACAAACTAATATTATGATAAAATTTTTATTTAAATCCATTGTAGTCATTTTACTTATAGCTGCAGGTTATTTTGCATTTATATACTACGTATCTTATAGTGAAGGTGTTCGCGCTGGTGAATTAGTTAAATTTACTAACAAAGGCTTTATGTTTAAAACTTGGGAAGGAGAAATTAGCCAAGGTGTTAGCGAAGCACAAATTTTTGAATTTTCTGTAGAAAGCGGAGAAACCAAAGTTGTTGAAGACCTAAACAAATACCAAGGACGTATGGTAAAATTAACTTATTTTGAACGCTACAAAACGTTGTTTTGGCTTGGAGACACTAAATATTTTATTACCAAAGTAGAGTTAAACAATTCTAATAACCAACAATAGATTATGCCAAACTATAAAAAAGTTGACAGCTCAAGGATTAGCCTTTCAGAATTAATGAAGCCTTCTCATTCTAATTTTAGCGGAAAAATTCATGGAGGCTATATATTAAGTATTATGGATAACATTGCTTTTGCTTGCGCTAGCAAACATTCTAAAGCCTATTGTGTAACTGCTTCTGTAGATACTGTAGATTTTTTAAGTCCAATAGAAGTTGGAGAACTTGTTACAATGAAAGCTTCTGTTAACTATGTTGGGAGAACCTCTATGGTTGTTGGTATTCGTGTTGAAGCAGAAAACATACAGACTGGTAAGATGAAACATTGTAATTCTTCTTATTTTACAATGGTAGCTAAGGATGATAATGGAAAATCTATTGAAGTTCCCGGTATAATATTAAACGATAAAACTGAAGTAAAGAGATATTTAAAAGCTCTTAAACGTATAGACACAAAAAAATCAAGACAAGCTGAATTTAATCATCAAGATTTTTCGCATCATGATTATTTAGATCAATTAAGAGACTATAAAGTAAAAATTGAGCTTCCGGACAACTACTAAAAAATAAAAAAGCCTTCAATTATATTTTGAAGGCTTTTTTATTTGTTCAAATTGTACCGTTAAAGTTTTACAAAGCGCTTGGTTAAAGTAATATCTTGATCTGGAGATGTTAACCTTACCAAATACAATCCACTATTCCACTTCGCGATATTAACGCTAGACGATAGCTTACTTAACTGTTGCGTATATACTTTCTTTCCTAAAACATTAAAAATTTCTAGTTTTAATCCTTCGTCAGTTAGCATAGGAATGTTAATATTCATAACATCACTACTTGGATTAGGATAAATTGAAAATTTTGTTGGTGCTTCAAATTGAGGAGCACTTAATGTTCCATCGGCTACTACCGTTATTGTTCCATACATATTGCCATTGTGAGGTGTACACACATAAGCATTTGTACCAATAGTAGTAAACGTTTTGCTATAAGTTACACTTGTTCCAGATGCTATAAGACCACTATCCCAAGTCTCTGTGCTTCCAGGTTCGCTAGTTACAGTATGCGTTCCTGTTGCATAATAATTCCAAACTACAGTATCTCCAACCTCAATGGTTCTATCTGCATTCGTTACAGCAGTTGCAGGCATTACATCAGAATTAGACCCAATGGACCAATCTATAGTAACTGTTTCAGTTTGCGCAGATAAATTTATCGTTGCAAGTGTTAATATTGTAAGGAGTAATTTTTTAATCATATCGTGTAATTTTATTAAAAATACAAAATAATCACCACTATTATGAATTTACATCAATACATTAACTAAGAAAGCGTGAATTATAAAATAATTCACGCTTTTAAAAATATAATAAATATGCTTATTATTTACTTAAATACATCTTTCTACGTGAGTATAAATTGTAAAATTCATCGTCTTTTAAATCGTCTATAAATAAGATACTTTCTCCAGTACTCTTCATTTCTGGACCTAGTTTTTTATTTACATTATGAAATTTATTAAAAGAGAAAACGGGCTGCTTAATTGCGTAACCTTTTAATTGCGGATTGAAATTAAAATCTGTTACTTTCTTCTCTCCTAACATTACTTTAGTAGCATAATTTACATAAGGCTCTCCATAAGCTTTTGCTATAAACGGTACCGTTCTAGATGCTCTTGGATTGGCTTCAATAATGTAAACCATATCGTCTTTTACTGCAAATTGAATATTTATTAAACCTACTGTATTTAGAGCTAATGCAATTTTATTAGTATGATCTATTATTTGTTGCATTACTAAAGGTCCAAGATTAAAAGGAGGAAGTAAAGAATTACTATCACCAGAATGAATACCACAAGGTTCAATATGTTCCATTATACCAATAATATAAACATTTTCACCATCGCAAATAGCATCTGCCTCTGCTTCTATTGCGCCATCTAAATAATGATCTAATAATAACTGGTTTCCAGGCATACGTGCTAATAAGCTAACAACATGCTCTTCTAATTCTTGTTTGTTAATTACAATTTTCATGCCTTGTCCACCAAGTACATAAGAAGGTCTTACTAGAATTGGAAAGTCTAAAACATCTGCAATTGCAGCTGCTTCATCTGCTGTTGTAGCAATATCAAATTCTGGATAAGGAATATTATTTTCTTTTAACATGTTAGAAAACAACCCTCTATCTTCTGCTAAATCTAAAGCTTCGAAACTAGTTCCTAAAATCTTAATACCGTATTTAGATAGTTTCTCTGCTAGTTTTAAAGCGGTTTGTCCGCCTAACTGTACAATAACACCAACGGGATTTTCATGTCTAATTATATCGTAAATATGCTCCCAGAATACAGGTTCAAAATACAATTTATCTGCTGTATCAAAATCTGTAGAAACAGTTTCAGGATTACAGTTTATCATTATAGTTTCGTAACCACATTCTGCAGCAGCTAAAACACCATGTACACAACAGTAATCGAACTCAATACCTTGCCCGATTCTATTTGGTCCTGATCCTAAAACGATTACTTTTTTCTTATCGGAAACAATACTTTCATTATCTGCAAAACGTTTACCATCTGCAGTTTCAACATCACTTTCGAAAGTTGAATAATAATAAGGTGTTTTTGCTTCAAACTCAGCAGCACAAGTGTCTACTAATTTATAAACTCTATTGATACCTAACTCTTCTCTTTTATTATATACTTCACTTTCTAAACAGCTTAACATGTGTGCTATTTGTCTGTCTCCATAACCTTTTTGCTTTGCTTCAAGCAATAAATCTTTTTGGATTGTATCTATTGTAAACGTTGAAATTTCTTTTTCTATGAAATATAATTCTTCATATTGCTTAAGAAACCACATGTCAATTTTTGTGATTTCATGAATACGACTTAATGGAATTCCCATTTGTATCGCATCGTAAATAGCAAATACACGATCCCAACTTGCATTGGTTAATTTCTCTATAATTTGATCGTAATTTTTATAACCTTTTCCATCTGCACCTAATCCATTACGCTTAATCTCTAAAGATTGCGTTGCTTTGTGAAGTGCTTCT
Organism: uncultured Lacinutrix sp.; assembly: GCF_947500605.1. Lineage (GTDB taxonomy): Bacteria > Bacteroidota > Bacteroidia > Flavobacteriales > Flavobacteriaceae > Lacinutrix. Next base: position 60,063 of record NZ_CANMSJ010000008.1, read on the forward strand.
TGGAAACTTCTACCAATTCCCATGACTTCACCAACAGATTTCATTTGAAGACCTAAAGTTCTATCAGATCCTTCAAATTTATCAAAGTTCCAACGTGGAATTTTAACAATCACATAATCTAAAGTAGGCTCGAATAAGGCAGAAGTAGATTTAGTAATTTGGTTTTGTAATTCGTCTAAGTGATAACCTAAAGCTAATTTTGCTGCAATTTTAGCAATTGGATAACCCGTTGCTTTACTGGCCAATGCTGAAGATCTAGACACACGAGGATTAATTTCGATAGCAATAATATCTTCCTTTTCATCTGGACTTACAGCAAATTGTACGTTACAACCTCCTGCAAAATCACCAATATTACGCATCATATGGATTGCCATATCACGCATTTTTTGATACGTTTTATCACTTAATGTCATTGCTGGAGCAACTGTAATAGAATCTCCAGTATGAATACCAATTGGATCCATATTTTCAATAGCACAAATAATAACAACGTTATCGTTAGAGTCTCTAAGTAACTCTAATTCATATTCTTTCCAACCTATTAAAGCCTTATCGATCATAACCTCATGGATAGGAGAAATTTCTAATCCACGTGTTAATAACTCGTCAAAATCTTCTTCTTTATGTACAAATGAAGCACCTGCTCCACCTAAAGTAAAAGAGGCTCTAATTATTAAAGGAAAGCCAAACTCTTGAGCGATTTCTTTTCCTTTTAAATAAGAAGTAGCTGTTGCTTGTGGTGCCATAGGAATATCTATAGCAAGCATTAACTCTCTAAACTTTTCTCTATCTTCTGTAATATTAATAGCGTCGATATTAACACCTATAATTTCTACATCGAAATCTTTCCAGATTCCTTTCTCATCTGCTTCAATACATAAATTTAAAGCAGTTTGTCCTCCCATTGTTGGTAAAACAGCATCAATATGAGGATGTTCTTTTAATATTTTAACTATTGACTTTGTAGTTAAAGGCAACAAATATACATGATCCGCCATTGAAGGATCCGTCATTATAGTTGCTGGATTAGAATTTATTAAAACAGTTTCTATTCCATCTTCTCTTAACGAGCGTAAAGCTTGTGTTCCAGAGTAGTCAAATTCACAGGCTTGCCCAATTACAATTGGTCCTGAGCCAATAATAAGTATCGATTTTAATTTAGAGTTCTTTGGCATTTTAGTTTTTTATTATGTGATGCAAAAATAGTAAATCTAGGATACAAAAAAAGGCGTTACACCTAAGTAACGCCTTTAATATATTAACAATTGTTAATCATTATTTTTTATGTCTAGTTTCAGATGAAACAGATATTTTCTTTCTTCCTTTTGCTCTTCTACGAGCTAATACCTTTCTACCATTAGCAGAAGCCATTCTCTCTCTAAAACCATGTTTATTTCTTCTCTTTCTTTTCGATGGCTGAAACGTTCTTTTTGGCATTGTCTTATTTTTTTAAATCTGAATTGTAAAATCTATCTAATTGTTTTGGGTGACCCCTAAAACTGAGCGCAAATATACAACGACTTTTTAATTTCACAAACCTTATTTAAAAAATATTTTACTAAGTATTGTTTTATTTTTAAATATGAAGCATTTAGCAATAAAATAAGGCTAAAATGAAGCATAAATCCAATTCGTAACAATAGGTATTTCAGAAAAAATGAGTTTCTTTGCACTCTTATATGATAAATAAGCATTTCTAAAAAACAATAAAAACGCATTACAATGTATAATAAAGTATTTAAATTAATAATAGCTGGTTTAATATTAGCAACAGCAGTTTGGCAGTTTACCGAAGGTGGTATTGGTAATGGTATTATGCTTATCTTTTTAGCACTAATCTTTATCTTTTTATATTTTAAGAATGAATTTATTTTACTAGCTTTTTTAAAATTACGTAAACAAGATTTTCCAGGTGCTCAAAAATGGCTTAATAAGATAAAAAATCCTGAAGCAGCTTTAGTTACTAAGCAACAAGGATACTTTTACTATCTACAAGGTATAATGGTTTCTCAAAGCGATATGAATACAGCAGAAAAGCACTTTAAAAAAGCGGTTACTTTAGGCTTAAGTATGGATCAAGATATGGCTATGGCAAAATTAAACTTAGCTGGTATTGCTTTTTCTAAACGTAAGAAGCAAGAGGCTACTATTCTTATTAACGAAGCTCAAAAATTAGATAAGAATGATATGCTTAAAGATCAAATTAAAGAAATGAAAGCAAACATGAAACGTGCTCAAGGTGCTCCAAAACAGCACTATGGACAAGGTGGTTCTATGAGAGCGCAAAGAAGAGCTTCTAGATAATAAAGGCCCAACTAATAAAATAGATTAAAAAAAAAGCTCACAATAGTGAGCTTTTTTTTTGTTTTAAAGTCTTATAATAAAGGTGCCCAAAGTTTACAATAGGCTTCTTTTAATTTTTTAAACTTTGATCTTTGTAGCCAAGCTTCGGCAGACATTTCTTCAGCATTTTTAAGATCTTCAATAAAGTAACTTTTTAATTCTTCACTCTTCTGCTTATCGTAAATAACAGCGTTAATTTCGAAGTTAATTTTAAAGCTTCTATAATCCATATTCGAAGTTCCAATAGTTGAAAACACATCGTCTACAACCATTGTTTTGGCGTGTATAAATCCTTTTGTGTAGCGGTACACTTTTATATTAGCATCAAACAAACGCTCTAAATACGAATTGGTTGCATGTTTAGCTATCCAGGAATCGCTTTCGTCTGGAATTAATAACCTAACATCAATACCACTACGCGATGCTATTTGCAATGCCATAATAAACTCATCATTTGGAATAAAATATGGTGTTGTTAAATATATATAATCGTTAGCCGAAGTAATTGCAGAAAACATAACTTCCATAATATTTGCCCAATCTGTATCTGGACCACTAGCAGCTATTTGTACTGCTACATTATCTTTACATTCTTTATTAGGAAAATAATCTTTTATTATTTTTACTTGAGACTCTGATACAAACTCCCAATTGATTAAAAACTGAACTTGTAAAGTAACTATAGCTTCTCCCTCTATTCTAATATGCGTATCTCTCCAATAGTCTTTTTTATCAGGTTTATTAACATAATTATCTGATACGTTTATACCTCCTAAATAACCAATAGAACCATCTATAATAGCGATTTTTCTATGGTTTCGATAATTCATTTGCCCTGTAAACTTCGGGAATAATACTGGCATAAAAGAAAAAAGTTGAACGCCACTATCTTTTAGCTTTTGTTTCATTTTATGCGAAATATCTGAGCCCACATCATCTACACTTAACCTTACCTCTACTCCATTCTTAGCCTTTTCACAGAGTATATTTAATAGTTCTGTACCAATATTATCATCTTTTATAATGTAATACTCTAGATGAATGTGATGAGTTGCATTCTTTAAATCTTCAAAAAGACGTTTAAATTTAACTTCTCCATTGTTTAAAATTTCAACTTTATTACATCGTGTTAAAGGCGATTTATCACTTCCTTGAAGGAGTTTTACTAATTTTATTTTATCTTCTAATAAATCGTCTTCAAGTTCTTTAAGTTCACTTTTATCTTGGCTTAAATCCCTATTTAGATCTTTAATTATTTTCTCGTTTAAAATATGCTTTCTATTGAATATTTTATTTTTCCTGTATTCTTGACCAAAAAAGTAATAAACCAAAAGTCCTAAAAACGGAAAAAACACTAGCACAATAATATATGTTAGTGTTTTTGTTGGATTTATCTTTCTAAATAAAATAGTTACAACAGCAGAAATAACTAATAGATAATTAACTATTATAATTAACTTGAACCAATTGTCTTTTAAAATTTCTATCATTTATGGAGTTGTAGAATAATATCCTTTTTCTGGAACATCAATAAAATATTGCTTTCTTGATGCATTATTTAATTTGTTTTCTCTTAACCAAGAATTATGTATTTTTAAAATCTTATAGTTAATTCCTAAATCTTTAGCAAACTGTGCAAAATCTGTAACAGCTGTATCTACAGACACTTTATATGTTGGAATTGCTGTATACAAATCTTTAGTTCTAAAATTAAAGCCATATTTTGTTGGGTTAGACAAAATCTCTTTTAAAGCTATAATTCTAAATACATAACGACCAGTTTCTTGACCCAAAAGTAAATCGTAATAATTGTCGACCTTCTGTGCATCTAATCTTTTTGAGATTCCATAATTACCTGCATTATATCCAGCAGCAGCATTAGTCCAAGAACCTAAACGTTCTTTAGATTTGTTTAAATAATCGCAAGCTACCTGTGTTGCCATTTCAAGATTGTAACGCTCATCTACATTATCATTAACTTCTAGTCCATTTTCTCTAGCGGTTGCTTTCATAATCTGCCAAAAACCACTTGCTCCTGCAGGAGATTTTGCATTTGTTAATCCGCTTTCTATTACTGCTAAATACTTAAAATCATCTGGAATACCATTTTTAGCTAAAATAGGCTCGATAATAGGAAAGTATTTTTGTGCTCTTTTAAACATTAATAAACCGTTAGACTGCCAGTATGTATTTACCAACAACTCCTTATCCATACGTTCTAAAACATCCGGATCACTTAAAGGTACGCGCTCTCCTGCAAACTCCAAATAATCGGGAACTTGTAATGCGTAAACATTATAATCGTTTATAATTTTCTTTTCTAAATTTTCGTCTGTTGGAGCCTCTTGAAAGGCATTTATAAATAATGCTCCTAGGCATAAAAGACCAATTCCTGCTAATGTTTTTTGTACAATTTTCATCTTCATTTCATTTTTTATAAAATTATAATAATTTAACCATAAACCCTTATTTATTCTAAGATTAATTTGGGTAAATTTTCATTAAACCATTTGTATTTATCTATAATCATTATATGTGTTCCATTCTTTACCGTAATGCAGTTTTCAATGCAGTTATGAGGGAAAACCATGTCTTTCTCTCCATGGATATGAATAGCCTCGGTAATAACATTTTCTTGCTCCCAATTAATAACTTGATCTATAGACCAATCTAAATAATATTTATCGTTAACAGAAAGATACTTTTTATATAAGTCTATACGCTTCTTTATTAAATTCCCAAACGAAAATTTAGCCAATAAATCCAGATTACTTGCTAATTGTGTAGGTAATAACTTATAAGCCTTTGTTGCTTTTAATACTTTAAATCTTTTTGGAAGCTCATGTTTTGTTTTTACACTAGACACTACAAAAAGCTTTCTTAAAGCAATATGTTTACTCATTTCCTGAACTAAAATCCCACCAAAAGACACACCTAATAACACAATGTTTTCATGCTCAATTTTTTCGATAATCCTTAAGGCATAGTTACTTATGGTTTCATTTTTTAAAGGAATCTCCCAATGTAACTTATGTAATTGAAACTGATTTTCTGGTAATGAGATATTATCAAAAATTGACGGATTTGCCGCCATTCCTGGCATTAAATAAACATGTATTACGTCTTGATTCATAAGTATTTAACAGTAATTAGGAATTAATTAACAATAAAATTTCGTATTTTTGAATTGTGTAAAGCTATAAAATAGATAGCACTCTTTTTATTCCCTTAACAATAAATTAAACTTATTATAAATATGACTGATGCTGCTGAATTAGTTGACAATGAATTTCAACGTCAATTTGAATTAAAAATTGGAGATCATTTTGCTAAGATTGAATACTCTTTGCAAGAACGAAAAATCTTCCTTACTAAGTTAATTATTCCTGAAGAGATTAAAGACGAGAACTTTACCTCAGATTTTCTTAAATTAGTTTTCGATAATATTGAAGAACGCAATTTAAGTGTTGTACCTACAAATCCTGAAATTGCTAAATTTATTAGGCGAAATAGACAATACAAAAAGTTGCTTCCTGTTGGATTAAGAATTTAACTTAAACTCTTAAATACAAGACAAACAATTACATAATGCCCAAAAAAGTTAAATGCTTTTTTGGGCATTTTTATAACAAAAAGATTCTGTTTAATTAGATTTTGAACTAATTAAGCTCTTTTTTTGTTATTTAACACTTCAAACTTAGCAATACTATGGATACACAAAATAATAAAACTAAGCAAAAAAATATATGGACCTTAATTGCCGGTTTAGCTTTTATTGCTATTGGAGGTTATAGAATATACAATCACTTATATGTTGATAGTGTAGACTACGGAAACTTTAGACTAATACTTGCTGCTGTATTTATCGCTTATGGAGCTTACAGCATATACAATTACCTAAAAGCGGAATAAAGCGAGTTAAACTCGTTTTAACCTTTAAGTTATCTAGGTATTAATACGGTATCCACTATATGTACAAAACCATTGCTTTGTAACTTATCTGGGTTCTCTATTAATATCCCTTTACCCTTTTCTGCTTCAATTGTAAAAATGCCATGTTTATTAAAAATGGTAATTACACCTCCGCTTTCAGTTTTAAATTGGGCTTTACCTCGACTCCTTTTAATTTTCTTAGACATTACAGTAGTATTAATGTTTCCTGCAATAATATGATACTGTAGTATATTAATAAGTTTGTATTTATTTTCTGGTAATAGTAAATTCTCTACGGTTCCTTTTGGCAACTTCTCGAAACCGGCATTAGTTGGTGCAAAGAGCGTAAAACTAGTTCCACTAGAAATCTTTTCATCTACTCCTGTAGCTTTAAGTAATTTTAAAAATGTAGAATGTTCTTTTGAAGTCGATAAGAATGAAACTATATCTACTTGAGAATGCGTTAAAAGATCTTGAGTCGTTGCCGTTTCAATCTCAAAAGTCTCTTGTGCGTTGATAATTACCGAAAAACCAAAAAGGAATAACAATATTCTATATTTTAATCTTTCTGAAGTATTCATCTCATAACAATTTAACAATCATTTTATATAATATACGAAAAAAACATGACTTTAGATCTCTTAAAATAAACTTAAACTATACTTTGCTCTGTAAGTTTATGCCTATTATTTCGTATATTTAAGTATAACCTTTAATACAACAAGCTATGAATGATTCAGAATACATAAAAATTTACACAGGAGGAACTATTATTGTTCAAGTAATAAAACAACGTTTGGAAGACGAAGGCATAAATCCAGTTATTAAAGACGAAACAGAGTCTGGGCGATTAGCTGGATTTGGAGCATCCTTAATTGGACAACCAGAAGTTTACGTTCACGAAAGTGAAATCGCTATTGCAACACGCATTGTAGAAACTGTTCGTGGAGAATTAGAAACTAGTGAATAGTAATTTATACTAAATAGTAAAAGCCTCAAAAATCATAGATTTTTGAGGCTTTTTTTATATCGTTAATTAAAACTAATTAAGCTTTAACCGCGTACATTTTTTCTCTAAGCTCTTTAATTTTAGCATCCTGCATATACTCATCGAAAGTTGTGTATTTATCTATAACTCCATTTGGTGTTATTTCTATTACTCTATTACCAACAGTTTGTGCAAACTCGTGATCATGAGTAGTAAACAATACAGTTCCTTTAAAATTCTTTAAAGAGTTATTAAAAGCAGTAATACTTTCTAAATCTAAGTGGTTTGTAGGCTCATCTAATTGAAGAACGTTTGCTCTAGTCATCATCATACGAGATAACATACAACGGACTTTTTCACCTCCAGATAAAACTGTAGATTTTTTAAAAGCTTCTTCTCCACTAAAAATCATTTTACCAAGGAATCCACGAATATTTACTTCTTCTCTTTCTTCTTCTGTTTGAGCCCATTGACGTAACCAATCTATTAAAGTTAAATCGTTATTAAAAAACTCACTGTTATCTAAAGGAAGGTAAGATTGTGTAGTTGTAACTCCCCAAGCAAATTTACCTGAATCTGCTTCTAAATTATTATTTAAAATCTGATAAAAAGCAGTAGTTGCTCTAGAATCTCTAGAAAACAAAACAACTTTATCTCCTTTATTTAAACTTAAATCGATGTCTTTAAATAAAACTTCACCATCTAACTTAGCTGATAAGCCTTCTACATTTAAAATTTGATCTCCCGCTTCTCTATCGCGTTCAAAAATAATAGCTGGATAACGACGACTTGTACGTCTAATATCTTCTATATTAAGTTTATCAATCATCTTTTTTCTACTAGTAGCTTGCTTACTTTTTGCTACGTTGGCAGAGAAACGACGAATAAATTCTTCTAATTCTTTTTTCTTGTCTTCAGCTTTTTTGTTTTGCTGTGCATGTTGTCTTGCTGCTAATTGAGAAGACTCATACCAGAACGTATAGTTTCCAGAAAAATGAGTAATCTTACCAAAATCAATATCACTAATGTGCGTACAAACCGCATCTAAAAAGTGTCTATCGTGAGAGACAACTATTACACAATTATCATAATTTGCTAAAAAGTTTTCTAACCAAGAAATAGTTTCGTAATCTAAATCGTTGGTAGGCTCATCCATAATTAACACATCTGGATTTCCAAAAAGCGCTTGTGCTAATAACACACGTACTTTTTGCTTACCATCTAAATCTGCCATTAAAGAGTAATGATAATCTGCATTAATACCTAAATTAGATAACATTGCAGCAGCATCACTATCTGCATTCCAACCGTTCATTTCTTCAAACTGTACTTGAAGCTCTCCTATTTTCTCTGCATTAGCATCTGTATAATCTGCGTATAATGCGTCGATTTCAGACTTCAATTTATATAAAGGCTGATTTCCTTTTAAAATAGTTTCTAAAACCGTGTCTTCATCATGCTTATTGTGATCTTGTGTTAAAACCGATAAACGTTTTCCCGACTCTAAGTGCACGCTTCCAGAATTAGCATCTTGCTGTCCAGAAATTATTTTTAAAAACGTTGATTTTCCAGCACCATTTGCGCCTATAATTCCGTAGCAATTTCCATTGTTAAAGGTTGTATTTACTTCGTCAAAAAGTACACGTTTACCAAATTGTACCGAAAGATTTGAAACTGATAACATCTATTGTATATATTTTTATCTCAGAAAATTTTTATTCTATTTTTTAATCTAAAAACTTATAAATCTATTGCTAATTACTCCTTGACATAAAAGCGTTTGTAAGTTTTTTGCAAAAGTAAATAATATCTTCGGTTTATTAAAACAAATGCTCTGTTATATCTATTAACCAACACTCTAAAGTCTAGACAATTAACTTATTTTATATTCAATTTAACAACGCATTAACACCACAATTCGATTTCAAAACATATTTTTGTTTCCATAACTATTGCATGTACTTATCTATGAAATCTAATTCCTTATTTCTTATTGTAATATTGGCGGCATCCCTATTGTCTTGTAAAAAAGATAAGGTAGACGGCTCTATTAACAAAGCATATATTGGAGGAGAAATTATTAATCCAAACAGTGATTATATAGTTATTAAAAAAGCCGACATCCCATTAGATACTGTACGACTTAATCATCAGAATAGATTTTCTTATACATTAACCAATTTCGAGCCAGGTATTTTTGGCTTTTTTGATGGTAGAGAATTTCAAAATTTTCTAATTGAATCTAACGATAGTTTAATGTTACGTTTAAATACTTTAGATTTTGATGAGTCTCTTGTTTATGTTGGTAAAGGCGCTAAAGAAAATAATTTCCTAATGGAAATGTATTTATTAAATGAAGAAGAAGATGAAAAAATTCTTGATTTAGGACAAAAAACATCTAAAGAATTCGATAGTATTTATAGAGCATCTAGAGATTTAAAACTAAAAAAACTAGATAGAATTAAACGCAAAACAGAAACTTCTAACTTATTTAATGAAATTGCAGAAGCAAGTATTTATTACGAATATTACGCACACAAAGAACTCTATCCTTTAGCAAATTATAAAATATCAGAATTAGATGCTTTTAAAAGTCTACCTAGAGACTTTTACGCCTACAGAGAGAGCATAGATTATAATAATGTAAATCTAAAAGATTACAGTCCTTATATATCATTTTTAAGATTTCATTTTAACAACCTAGCATTACAAAAACACTTCACACACTCTAACGATAGTGTTTATAACAAATTAGATATCCATTACAACCTAGACAAGCTTGATCTTATAGATAAAAAAGTAAGTAATGAAGACATTAAAAATAGCTTATTAAGATTTGTTATTGGGCAATTTATTAGCGTCTCTAAAAGCCCCGAAGATTACGATGCAATGCTTAAATCTTTTAAAGAAAAAAGCACAAACAATAGCGATAAAGAAAGAGTTTCTCAATTTGTATGTTCTTATAAAAGGCTAAGCCCTGGAAACAAAATTCCAGAAGTTAAATTACTTAATACGGCCGACAAAGAAGTTAGCTTACACGGACTAATAAAAAAACCAACAGTTGTTTATTTTTGGTCTAAAGGCAACAAAAATCATCTTATTTCTTCACACAAGCGAGTAAAAGAATTAAATGTAAAATATCCAGAGTTTAATTTTATTGCCATTAATATAGATGTTATTTCTTATAAGCAGCAATCTGATATTATAGCAAAATACGATGTTAGACTGCACAACGAATACCGTTTTAAAGCACCAAGGCAAGCTAAAGAAACACTATTTATAGAACCAATACAAAAAGTATTTATCCTTGATAAAAAAGGAGAAATTGTTAATGCGAAAGCAAATATGTTTGGTATAGGTTTCGAACAAGAACTATTAGGCTTATTAAACCAATAGTTAATTATTATTATAAAGAAAAAAGGTCATGAAAATTAATTTTCATGACCTTTTTTTATGCACTAAATTTTTAAACTTAGTTTCCTTTTTTATAATCTTCTAAAAACTTAGCAAGACCAATATCTGTAAGAGGATGTTTTAATAAACCTTCGATAGAACTTAAAGGACCCGTCATTACATCTGCACCTAACTTAGCACAATCTATAACATGCATTGTGTGGCGCACAGATGCAGCAAGAATTTGCGTATCGAAAGCGTAGTTATCATATATATGTCTAATCTCTGCAATAAGGTTTAAACCATCTGTAGAAATATCGTCTAAACGCCCAATAAAAGGAGACACATACGTTGCTCCTGCTTTTGCAGCAAGTAAAGCTTGACCTGGCGAAAACACTAAAGTTACATTTGTTCTAATACCTCTATCGCTAAAGTATTTACAAGCTTTAATACCATCTTTAATCATTGGTAATTTTACAACGATTTGTTCGTGTAATTCGGCTAATGCTTCACCTTCTTTTACCATACCTTCAAAGTCGGTAGAAATAACCTCGGCACTTACATCACCTTCAACAAGATTACAAATCTTTACGTAATGTTTTAAAATATTATCTGTTCCTGTAATGCCTTCCTTAGCCATTAAAGATGGGTTTGTAGTTACGCCATCTAAGATTCCCATATCTTCTGCTTCTTTAATTTGCGCAAGATTGGCTGTGTCAATAAAAAATTTCATATTAAATATTTAGTTGTGTTTATTATTTTGGGCGTTACCTAAAGGTCAGGCTATACGCTATATCTTTTTTGCTTTTAATGGCAAAAAAGGATGCCGCTGCTATCCTTAACGCACTACAAAGTTACAATTAAAGTTATGCCTAAAAAAATGATATTAATAAAAGCAATAGCATAATAGTTATGATGCTAACTATTTATCTTTAATCAGTACTTTTTAATTAAAATAGAACCGTTAAAGCTTATAATGATTAATAAGCATTTTCTCGTATACCTTATCAGGAAGTAAGAACTTTAAAACAATAGAAAACTTTTGCATAAAATCGCCTACCTTGTAATGCGTTCTTGGCTTTTTAGTCTTTAAAACTTTTAAAACCATTTTTGCAACAGCAATAGGATCACTACTATTATTTACATGCTCGTCTATATCGCTTAACACACTTCCATATTTTTTATAAGGAGAATCGTCTTTTAAAGGTGCATGGTAACGACCTGCTGCAATATTGGTAGCAAAATCACCAGGTGCTATATTAGTCATGTTAACATTAAAATCTTTTAACTCAATTCTAAAAGCTTCCGTTAATAACTCTAAAGCTCCTTTACTAGCACTATAAACTCCACGATAAGGCAACCCCATATAACCAGCAATAGATGTAACATTAATTACCAATCCGCTATTTTGCTTGCGCATTTGCGGCAAAACAGCTTTAATAACGTTTATTGGTCCAAAAAAATTAGTATCGAAATTGTTTTGTATTTCGGCTTCAGGAATCTCTTCAATAGGTCCTGTTATACCTACTCCTGCATTGTTAATAAGGACATCTAGTTTTCCTTCGGCAGCAATTACTTCCGCTACAGCGTTATTAATAGTCGCTACATCTTTTACATCTAAACCTACAATTTTAAAAGGATGATTGACGTATTTTTCAGGACTTCGGCTTGTACCATAAACAGTATAACCGTACGCCTTTAAATATTCTCCAATAGATTTTCCAATTCCCGATGATCCTCCTGTAATTAATATAACTTTAGACATACCTTATTATTAGACATTAAAATTTAAAATACAATATACTTAAATAATGATATTTCTCTTTTAAGAGAATGTATTAAACAAAAAAAATCCTGACTAGCCTAGGCTTTCAAGATTTAAGTTTTTTGTATAAAAAAAGGCAAGCTACCTACATCACACTGCTACGACCATTTACCTTTGCTTCGTTCCCGACCTGGAGGATTCAACAGGAGCTAGTTGTGTAGGACTTGCCGGTGCAAATATACAATCTTTTATTTTTATCACAATCATTTTTTAAACCGAATTTTAATAAATATCTTGCTTAAAATTACAAGAACAAAATGAACGTATTTAAACACCTCTTTATCATAATTTTAGCAATTACATTATTTAATTGCGGAGACAGTTCTGCTAAAAAAAACTTTAGTATTTCTACAAATACTACCAATAAAACGATTGCTTTAGGCGAAGAATTGATAGTTACCATCCAAAATCCGAAAAATATTGAGATAGAATCGGTAGCATATTCTCTAGATAATAAAGAAATAAGTGAAACGACTAAGCTTACAGATTTTAAACTTGGAAGCCATGATATTATCGCTACAATAAAATACGACGGAGAAACAGAAACTGCGATACAAAATGTATCTATTGTAAATAACGTTGCTCCTAAAGTATTTGGGTACGAAATTATAAATACCTATCCTCACGATATCACATCTTACACGCAAGGCTTAGAATTTTTTAATGGCGAATTATACGAAAGTACTGGACAAAAAGGAGAAAGTAAATTGCGTAAAGTAAATTACAAAACAGGAGAAGTACTTAAAAACGTAGACTTAGCCGATAATTATTTTGGAGAAGGATTAACTGTTTTAAATAACAACATCTACCAATTAACTTGGTTAAGCGGTAAAGGTTTTGTTTATAATGCAGATACTTTCGAGCGTACTAGTACGTTTAAATTTGGCAAAAGCCAAGAAGGTTGGGGAATTTGCAACGATGGTAAAATGCTTTATAAAAGTGATGGTACCGAAAAAATATGGCACTTAAATCCTGAAACTTTAGTTGAAGATGGTAATATTCAAGTCTATACTAATAAAGGTAAAATTGGTAAGCTTAACGAACTAGAGTGGATAAACGGAAAAATATACGCTAACATTTATCAAAAAAATGGTGTTGTAATAATTAATCCAGAAAATGGAGCTACAGAGGCTGTTATCGATTTCTCTCCTTTAAAAGAGCGCGTAACAAAACATAAAGGTCTTGATGTTTTAAACGGTATTGCTTACAATCCTGAAACACAAACTATTTTTGTTACAGGAAAACGTTGGGATAAATTGTTTGAGGTTAAAATAATTAAAGAATAGTTTGTTAGCATTTACAAAAAACATCACCGTAACAGAAGATGATCTCGACGAACTTAACCACGTTAATAACGTGCGTTATATAGACTGGGTTAATAGTGTGGCTAAATCGCATTGGTTAGAGAATGCGCCTAAAAATATTACCGATAAATATTTTTGGATACTATTATCGCATACAATCGATTACAAAAAACCAGCATTTTTAAATGATGAACTTGTTTTAAAAACCTATGTTAGAGATATAAAAGGTGTTACTTGCATTAGAATAGTCGAAATTTTAAATGCTAAAACAAACACTCTTTTAGCTAAGTCTGAAACCAAATGGTGTTTTATGGCTTCCAAAACTTTTAGACCGGCTCGTATAACAGAAGATATTTTAAAATTATTTCCATAAAGCCTACTAAATGAGCTGTTAAAGTTTTATAAATACTAATACATAATAATGATATAATCCTATTTTTGGAACGCAACCAATAGCATTAATCATTTGAAACCATTTTACATTCTCCTTATTTTATTCTGTCCTATTACATTATTAGCGCAAACGGTTAATGGTGTAATTTATAATGCTACTTCAACTATAGAAGATATTAAAATTGAGAACCTTTCTAATAAAAAGATAACCTACACTAATAAAAATGGAGCGTTTACCATTACCGCGAAAACTAACGATACTTTAAAAGTAAGTGCCTTTCTTTATAAAACACAAAATATTATCGTGAAGCCTATTCACGAAAAAGAAGCTTTAGTTATTCAGCTTAAAGAAACAAAAAACACACTAGAGGAGGTTAACATTAATGGCACTGAAAAAGAAAAAATAGCAGACGTAAAAGCCACGGAAACTAATTTAAAAAATGCGCTTTTAGAAGACATAAAAAACAATCCTCATTTATACGGTAAAATGCCAGAAGGCAATTTAGATATTATTAAAATTATTGGTTTGGTTGCTAAATTATTTAAAAATAAAAACAAAGCAGATCCTTTTGTACCTGTCTCTTACGAGAATTTAATCTCCTTATTCAATAACAAACATTCGCTCTTTAACGACGCACTGCTAACAGAAACCTTAGACATAGAAAAAGATAAAAAATTCTTATTCTTTGAGTTTGTTGAAGCAAAAAATATTGACAGTAAATTATTGACAGAAAATAAAGACCTTGATTTATTAGAAAACATTATTAAAGCTAGTGAAGAATTCAATACAATTATTAAAAACTTCAAAAGAGAAAAAACAGACTAATATTTTTATAATTAAACTAAATACATACTAAAACATAAATTCAAAAGTTATATTTTAGTCGCTTAAAGCTACTATATACATTACTTTTTATGCAACAAGTATGTTAATTACTTCTTTAATTAAAGATGCGAAACAACATGTTGCATAAAAAACAATAAATATTACCACATGAAACGCATTCTTTACTTTTTTTTTGTTTTTAGTTTTTTACTGTTTTGGAGCTCTTGCAGACAAGATTTCGACTTCGCTCCTAGTACAGGGAACCTTGAATTCTCTAAAGATACTGTCTATTTAGATACTGTTTTCACAAACATAGGATCAAGCACTTATAATTTAAAAGTATATAACAGAAGTGATAATGACATCTCTATTCCATCAATTGGTTTAGAACGTGGCACCGCTTCTAACTACAGATTAAATGTAGATGGAAATGCAGGACAAACATTTAACAATGTAGAAATACAAGCTAAAGACAGCCTGTTTATTTTTGTAGAAACAACTATAGACATTCAAAATCAAACACTTTTAGAAAATGAATTTCTTTATACAGATAAAATAAATTTTGATGCCGGTAGTAATTTACAATCCGTAGATTTAGTAACACTGGTTAAAGATGCTGTATTTATCTATCCAGATCGCGATAACACCACAGGAGTAATAGAAACATTAACTATAACTGTAGATGGGCAACCGGTAGAAACAGAAATACAAGGTCGTGAGTTATTACCATCTGAACTATCTTTTACCAACCAAAGACCTTACGTTATATATGGTTATGCTGCTGTACCAAGCGGAGAAACACTAACTATAGATGCTGGAGCACGAGTACATTTCCATGCCAATTCAGGTCTATTAGTTTCAGACAATGCATCATTGCAAGTTAACGGGAGTTTAAGTACAGATCCAGAGCTTATGGAGAATGAAGTCATTTTTGAAAGCGACAGATTAGAACCAGCATTCGCAGATGTTCCTGGACAATGGGGAAGCATCTGGCTTTTCGAAAATAGCATAAATAACACAATTAACCACGCTACTATTAAAAATGGAACAGTCGGTATTTTAATTGATGGCAATGCAGATACAGCACTACCTAAATTAACAATTACTAACTCTCAATTATACAACTTTAGTAACTATGGTATTTTAGCAAGAAACACATCTATTACAGCTGAAAATCTAGTAGTAAATAATGCTGGACAGTCTTCGGTTGCTTTAACACAAGGTGGAAAATATAATTTCACACACAGTACAATTGCTAATTATTGGAATAACAGTTTTAGACAGTTCCCTGCACTTTTAGTTAACAACTTCTTTGTAGATACTAATAACATTACAAATGTTACCGTTTTTACCGAAGCTAATTTTAATAACTCTATAATCTACGGAAACGATAATCCTGAGTTTATTTTAGATGAAGTAACAGATCCTGCAGTAACCTTTAATTTTAAGTTTACAAATTGTTTAGTAAAGTTTGAAGATTCGTCTAGCAGTCCAAGTGGTGATAATTACGATTTTAATGATACAACACACTACGAGAACATAATCCGTAATCAAGAGCCAGATTTTAGAGCACCTTTTAATAACGATTTGCTAATTGGTAATGATTCTGCTGCAAATGCAGAAGGAAATACAATATTTTCGTCTCAAGTTCCGCTTGATATTTTAGGCGTAAATAGAACTACTTCTTCAGATTTAGGTGCTTATCAGCATATTACTTTTTAATACAAAAATACTATCATGAAAATATTCACCTTAGCTGTATTGCTAAATATTACATTTTGCTTCGCTCAAAAATCTTATGTGTTCGATACTTTATTAGAATATGATTGTAAATCCATAACTCCAATAAAAGATAGTACGTTTACAAAATATCTCTATACTAATTCTAAAAATAATAGCTATTATATTACAATTAAGAATCTCGACAGCTTAAATTATTCTTTAGAATTTGTTGATACCGATAAACATTACTCTAAAGTTAAAGTTCTAAAAAACAAGCTTTTTAAATCTGCTGAAATTGATATTTTAGACTGTAAAGATGTAGCTAATGTTTATAATCAATATAAAAATAGGATTAAAGATTACAAGTTTATTAATCTACAAGACACATTAATAAATAATATACTTCTTAAAAACTACAAACTAACCTATGTAAAGAGTAAGAAGAAGAAAACGAGAAAAAAAATTGGTGCAATTCAATATATCATCAAAGAAGACACAGAGTTTCACTCACCTATTCTCTTACATCCAACTGCATATAACGAATGGAAAAAAGAGAAAAATATTCCAAATGGTATTTATGAAGAGTTTTTATTTTATGATTTTAATAATAATCTTACTAGCCATTATAAACTAAAAAAAATAAAACGAGTAAAGCTTAAACTCAATACAGCAAAACCTTGTCCAAAAACTAAAATAACCATACAAGGTTAATAAAATTACACATAAAAAAATCCCACGTTAATGCGTGGGATTTTTTATGTGTAATTATTTAGAATATAAAAAATTACATCTTAAATAAAGGTAAATCGCTCATCATAGCATTTACTTTAACAGCAACTGCTTCTAGTACCGCTTCATCTTCATAATTATTTATAACTTCGTCTATTAAGTTAACAATAGCTTCCATTTCATTTTCTTTTAAACCACGCGTTGTAATTGCAGCAGTTCCAATTCTAATTCCTGAGGTTACAAAAGGAGATTTATCATCGAAAGGCACCATGTTTTTATTAACAGTGATATCTGCTTTTACAAGAGCTTGCTCAGCTTCTTTTCCTGTAATATTTTTATTTCTTAAATCAATAAGCATCATATGGTTATCTGTACCTCCAGAAATTATTTTATAATCTCTAGCTACAAATGCTTCAGCCATTGCCGATGCATTCTTTTTAACCTGTAACATGTAATGCATAAACTCTTCAGTTAAAGCTTCACCAAAAGCAATTGCTTTACCAGCAATAACATGCTCTAATGGGCCACCTTGGTTTCCTGGAAATACACCAGAATCCAATAAAGAAGACATCATTCTTAAATTTCCATTTTTTAATTTAATTCCGAAGGGATTTTCAAAATCTTTACCCATTAAAATCATTCCACCTCTTGGGCCACGTAATGTTTTGTGAGTTGTAGTTGTAACTATATGACAATGTGGAATAGGATCGTTTAAAATTCCTTTTGCAATTAATCCTGCAGGATGAGAAACATCTGCTAATAATATTGCATTTACACTATCTGCTATTACACGAAAACGTTTAAAATCAATATCTCTTGAATATGCTGAAGCTCCAGCAATAATTAATTTTGGTTGCTCGCGCGTTGCAATTTCTTGAATTTTATCGTAATCTAATACTCCTGTCTCCTCTTCTACTCCGTAAAATACAGGGTTATATAATTTACCAGAAAAATTTACTGGAGAACCGTGTGTTAAATGCCCACCGTGAGATAAATCGAAACCTAAAATTTTATCACCTGGCTTTAAACACGCATGATAAACAGCTGTATTTGCTTGACTTCCAGAGTGCGGTTGTACATTTGCATAAACAGCACCAAATAATGTTTTAGCTCTGTCTATTGCTATTTGCTCTACCTCATCTACTATTTCGCAACCTCCATAATAACGCTTTCCAGGATAACCTTCGGCGTATTTGTTAGTTAAAACAGAACCTGTAGCTTCCATAACTTGGTCGCTTACAAAGTTCTCTGATGCAATTAATTCTAAACCTTCTAATTGTCTGTTTTTTTCGGCTTCAATTAATTCAAATATTTGTTCGTCGCGTTGCATATGCTTATCTTTTGGTAATTTCCGTGATTTCGAAAATTGATTAACGTTAAAAATTTATCAAAAATAAGAAATAACCACGGTAAATAATTCAAAAAACATATATTTACTTAGAATTTATAAACAACAAATCAACAATTATACATATGTCATTATCAGCTAATAATCCAGACCGAAAATCGTGGTTACACGTCGATAAAAATTCGGACTTCCCAATTCAAAATATTCCTTTTGGTGTCTTTTTAACAAGAGACGATATTATTACCATAGGAACAAGAATTGGAGACACAGCAATAGATTTAGGTGCTTTACACCAATTAGGCTATTTTGAAGGCATTCCACTTACTGATGATATTTTTCTTCAAGATACTTTAAACGATTTCATTGCAGATGGACGTAAAACATGGCGTTTAGTTCGTAATAGAATTGCTGAAATATTTGATGATGAAAACGAGACACTAAAAGGAAACCTTAAACATAAAGAAGCTGTATTATTTCGTTTAGACGAAATAGAAATGCAATTACCTGTACAAATTGGTGATTATACAGATTTTTACTCTAGCATAGAACACGCAACAAATGTAGGTACTATGTTTAGAGATCCAGATAACGCATTATTACCAAACTGGCTACATATTCCTGTTGGATACCATGGTAGAAGTAGTTCTATTATTCCTTCTGGAATACCTGTTCACAGACCACAAGGTCAAACTTTACCTGCAGGAGAAACACAACCAGTTTTTGGCCCAAGTAAATTAGTCGATTTCGAATTAGAAATGGCCTTTATTACTACAGATGCTAACGATTTAGGTGAACCTATTCCAATTGAAGAAGCTGAAGAATACATTTTCGGATTGGTTTTATTTAACGACTGGTCTGCAAGAGACATACAAAAATGGGAATACGTACCATTAGGACCGTTTTTAGCAAAAAGTTTTGCTTCATCTATTTCTCCTTGGATTGTAACATTAGATGCTTTAGAACCTTATAGAGTTGAAGGACAAAAGCCATTAAAAAAACAACTAGAATACCTTCAACAAAAAGGTAAAAAGAGTTTCGATATTAATTTAGAAGTTTCTATTCAACCAGAAAAAGCTAAAGAAACTATTGTAAGTCGTTCTAATTTTAAGCACATGTACTGGTCAATGGCTCAACAGTTAACACACCATACAATTAATGGCTGCCCAATAAACTCGGGAGACATGATGGGAAGTGGTACTATTTCTGGACCAACACCAGACTCTTTTGGCTCTATGCTAGAACTATCTTGGAGAGGTGAAAAACCAGTAAAATTAAATAACGGTACAGAACGTAAATTTATTAATGACAATGATACTGTTATTATGCGTGGCTACTGCGAAAAAGACGGGACAAGAATAGGTTTTGGAGAAGTTTCTACTAAACTGTTACCTGTTTTTAACTCTAATAAAAAATAAACAACAATCATTACTTTTCAAAAAAGCCTTTAAACACCCAGTGTTTAAAGGCTTTTTTTAGTTTGGCACGTTAATTGGTTTTATACTATGTATAAACCAATAAAAACCGAACAGATGAAAAATTTTACATTATTAGCGGTACTTCTTCTTGTACTAACATCTTGTGTTGGAAGAAAACAAATTGAAAAACAACTAAACTCTGGAAATTACGACCAGGCTATTAGCAATGCTCTTAAAAAGTTGGAGAACAACAAAGACAAAAAACGTAAGCAAGATTACATTGTTATGCTTCAAGATGCCTTTTATAAAGTAGTTGAAGAAAACCATAATGATATCAATCATTTAAAAAAAGATGGTAATCCTGAGCAGTATCAAAATATATTTAATATTTATTTAGATATGGAAGACAGACAACGTGCTATAAAAGCCGTAATGCCTTTACATATTAATGGAAAATTATTAAACTTAAATTTTAATAATTATACTAACTCTATAGTAGAATACAGAGCTAAAGTATCTAACTACAAATACGATACTGCCGTAAGCTTAATGCAAAGCGATAATAAAATAGATAATAGAAATGCTTTTGATACTCTAGAATATATTGAAAGTATAAATGCCAACTTTAGAGATGTAAGACAGCTTATAGATGTTGCACATCACCAAGGCACAGATTATGTTATTGTAGAAATAGAAAACCAAACACAACAAATAATACCAACACGTTTACAAAACGATTTACTAAACTTTGACACTTATGGTTTAAACGATTTTTGGACAGTATATCATGCAAACGCAAATAATACTATAGATTACGACTATGCCATGGCTTTACAATTAAAAAGAATAAATATATCTCCAGAACGTATTACCGAGAAACAATTATTGAGACAAAAGAACATTATCGATGGTTGGGAATATGTATTAGATGGAAATGGAAATGTTGTAAAAGACAGTCTTGGTAACGACATAAAACAAGATAAAATAATTATAGCAAAAGCAAGGCTTAATGAGTTTAATCAGTTTAAATCTACTCAAGTAATAGCTAACGTTGTGTATAGCGATTTAAAACAGAATCAAATTTTAGAAAGCTTCCCTATAAATAGTGAATTTGTATTCGACAACCTTTATGCAACCGTAAGAGGTGATAAAAGAGCTTTAACAAATGAAGATGTTCAAATTCTAAAAAATAGAAGATTACGTTTCCCTAGTAATGAGCAAATGGTTTTTGATACTGGTGAAGACCTTAAACTGAAACTAAAAAATATAATAACACGTTATAGCCATAGAAGCTAAAAGCATAAAACGCCCAAATTACTTTGGGCGTTTTTTTATATTTAATTAAAATGCAAATATGCTTAATGTGTAATGCTTAAATCTTTAATTCCTACAATACCATGGGAACCAGTATAACTTGCTCCTTGTACTGATTGCAAATAATTTCCAACTTTAAAATAATTTCCAGTAGTGCTTGTTCCTATATCTTCAGAAAATATTTCTTCCGATCCTTTAAAAAGTTTTACAGTACCGTTATTATAAGTTATTGTAAAAGTATAAGATGTTCCTAATTGATAACCATCATCAATTATTAAACTACTATTTTGAACAACCTCTGTAATATACCCACTAATTTTTAACCTTACACCTCCCGTTGTTTGGTTCTCATCTCCAATAAACTGTACTCTTATTACATCGTCCACAGTATTTGAAGGTCCATGTATTTGCGCAAAACATAAAACACCTCCATCATTATCTGTGTCTTGAGGTAATCGATCTACTTTAACGGTAAACGTCATTGTATTGTTACCGCTTCCACCGTCCCAATAAACATTATTACCATTACTTAGCTCCCTTAATTCTACTCTTGGGTTATTAGAGTTAGCAGAACCTCCTAAACCTCTATAACATTTAAAATAAGTCCATTCATTATCTGTATAAAAATAATTAAGGTCATTATAGGAGTCGTAGTCACTATTTATTGCTTCTAAAACATTATCCTCATATACGGCATTAGAATTTGGATTTCCTGTAAATCCATTAAGCTTCCAATTATCCATTGTTAAGCCTAATACGTTTCCTGGAGAATCATCATTATCTGTATTTTCATCTCCTGAGCCTTCTTCATTTGTGCTATCTTGATTAGTTGCTCCATCTCCATCAATTGTTTCATTCTGCGGAGATGCATCTTCTTCTGTATTCTCCGAACAAGAAAATGACAACAAAACAGATATTAAAATAATAAATTTGATACTACTTTTTAAAAATGCCATTAATTTATAATTAATATAGGTGAATAAATTTCGATAAATATACGATTAGTAATAATTGGTTAACCAAACTGGTCAACCAAAAATAAGCCTTTTCTGAATAAAAAAAACCTATAACTAATAATTGTTATAGGTTTCTCTTCTTAACTTAAGTCTTATTATCAATTACATAGCACTCAATTGTTCTATAAGGTCACAATTACAACTTCTCCTGTGGTACAGTCGCATAATAAATCTCCGTTTAACTTTTTTGCTTTGTAACTTGCAACATGCATAGTACAGTCCACTGTTTCCATTTGTATATCATGAAACCCAAAATAAAACTTTTCTGTACCATTATAAACAAAACTAACACTACTCATATTTAGAGCATCAAACTCAATCAATGCTTCTCCGTTTTCGATTATTTCAGAAAACATACGATTATCTACAGCACTGTTGGGATCTGTTAATTTTAATAATGATACATCAAAATTATTATCATTAAATAAATTTTCTCCAGTTGTAGAAATCAATTTTACTTTAACATTAAAATTAACTGGAATGTCACTATCGTTGCAACTATCATCTTCATTATTGCAAGAAAAACTTGTAACCAGCAATAGGAAGAGTACAACTTTTAAAACTTTCATTTTTATAAATTTAAATATTATGTGAATTTATAAAAAATATAGCCTCTAGAAGAGTTTCTATTCATTAATAGTTATACCTTTAGTAGTAAAAGACAAACCTTGTTGTCCATAGGTCGTAATCATTACACCTTCAAAATAAGGTGCTTTATCTTTTTTAGGAGCTAACCAATCGAATACAAAATTTGCTCCTGTTCCACCAGTCTTGTCTTTCTCGTCTATAACAATCTCAATGGTTTGCATAGGTTTTACAAAAATTGGAGATTCAAAATAAGTTCTCATTAATTCGCCTTTAGTATCATAATACTTAGCACTTTTAATAAAAACAGTATCCTTTTTATTTATGTTCCTTATGCTAACAGTAGATGTTAAATCGTGCGTTTTATGCTCTGTAGTACTATAAATTTGAGAATAAACAGACAAATAACTAGCTCCAGAAACCAAAGAAGTATCTAGCTTATTATTCCACTGCATAGCTTCCCAATTGTTGGAAGGCAACTCATCGTTTTTAGTGTTTTTACCACATGCAAAAACAAATAAGCTTACAAAAATTAATAACGATACCTTTTTCATTTTTTTAATTTATTATACAAATTTAGCTAAATCAATCTCATTAATACCACCATGGCTTGCATGAGCAACTGCTACTCCATTTTTAATAATTAATAATTGTGGAGATTGATGCATCACTTGAAACTTAAAACCAGCTTCGTTAGAAACTTCTCTAAAACTTAGTAAGTCTAAATAATACAAATCTAAATTAACGTCTACATCAAACGCAGATACAAATTGATTCATAACCATTTTACTAATCCCACAACGCGTAGAATGTTTAAAGATAACTTGCGTTTTACCTTTAGACAATTTCTCTATAGTATTAAGTTGGTCTACAGTTGTTAACTGTTTCCAAGGTAATATTTTCTCTTCTTTTGGTTCTTTCGATCCTCCAAATAATTTTCCAAACATAGTAATTCTATTTTAGCAGTTTTCACTGCTTTAGATTAAACAAAAATATCAATTTAATGACATATATCATTATTTATGTCGAGACCTTTTGATTAACTTACAAATGCAAAACAAAAAACCTGTAACTGACAAAAAGTCACCTAAACTCAGCGCGTAACAGTCATTTTGTCCTGCCTTTCTGTTTGGTAAGATAATTGAAATATAGCTAAAAGTAAAAAGAAAAACAATAAGGTTTCTACATCCAAAGTTTTAGGCTTAGAAATCATAAAACACTATAATATGAATTTTAATAACTATACAACAAAATCGCAAGAAGCCATACAGCAAGCACAGTTGCTTGCTCAAGGTTTAGGCAACGGACAAATAGAAAACGAACACATTTTTAAAGCTATTTTTGAAGTTGATGAAAACGTTTTGCCTTTCATTTTAAAGAAAATGAATGTAAACGTGCCTATGTTAAAGCAAATTTTAGACAAGCAAATTGAAAGTTTCTCTAAAGTTTCAGGAAGCGAATTAACAATTTCAAGAGAAGCATCAACGGCATTAAACGAAGCTTCTATTATTGCTAAAAAAATGAACGATGAGTATGTTTCTATCGAACATTTAATATTAGCCATTTTTAAATCTAAAAGTAAAATTGCTCAGGTTTTAAAAGACCAAGGAGTTACAGAAAAAGTTTTAAAAGCAACTATAGATGAGCTTAGACAAGGTGATCGTGTAACATCACAAAGTCAAGAGGAAACATACAATGCATTAAACAAGTACGCTAAAAACTTAAATCAATTAGCTAAAGACGGAAAGTTAGATCCAGTAATTGGTCGTGATGAAGAGATTAGAAGAATACTTCAAATTCTATCACGTAGAACCAAAAATAATCCAATATTAGTTGGAGAACCAGGAACTGGTAAAACAGCAATTGCTGAAGGTTTAGCACATAGAATTGTAGATGGAGACATTCCAGAAAACCTTGTCGACAAACAAATATTTGCACTTGACATGGGATCGTTAATTGCAGGTGCAAAATTTAAAGGTGAATTTGAAGAGCGTTTAAAAGCCGTAATTAAAGAAGTAACAAATAGTGATGGTGATATTGTATTATTTATAGACGAAATCCATACACTAGTTGGAGCTGGTGGCGGACAAGGCGCAATGGATGCGGCAAACATTTTAAAGCCAGCATTAGCTCGTGGAGAACTTCGTGCTATTGGTGCAACCACTTTAGATGAGTACCAAAAATACTTTGAGAAAGACAAAGCTTTAGAGCGTAGATTCCAAAAGGTAATGGTTAACGAACCAGATACTGAAAGTGCTATTTCTATTTTAAGAGGAATAAAAGAAAAGTACGAGACACACCACAAAGTACGTATTAAAGATGAAGCTATAATTGGAGCGGTAGAACTATCTACACGTTACATTACCAATCGTTTTTTACCAGACAAGGCCATTGATTTAATGGATGAAGCTGCAGCAAAACTGCGTATGGAAATAAACTCTAAACCTGAAGAACTTGATGTTTTAGACAGAAAAGTTATGCAGTTAGAAATTGAAATTGAAGCAATTAAACGTGAGAAAGATGAAACAAAATTAAAATCTTTACGAAGCGATTTAGCAAATATAAAAGAAGAACGTAACGAGATTAATGCAAAGTGGAAAAGTGAAAAAGCAGTAGTTGATAATATCCAAAATACAAAACAGGATATTGAAAACTTTAAGATTGAAGCCGAAAGAGCAGAACGCGATGGTGATTATGGAAAAGTTGCAGAGTTGCGTTATGGAAAAATCAAGGAAGCTCAAGAAGCACTTGAGATAATGCAAACAGAATTTAATGCACAGTCTGAAACATCATTAATTAAAGAAGAGGTTACTTACGAAGACATTGCTGAAGTTGTTGCAAAATGGACAGGTATTCCGCTTACCAAAATGCTACAAAGTGATCGCGAAAAACTTTTAAAATTAGAAGACGAGTTACACAAACGTGTTGTTGGACAAGAAGAAGCTATTGTTGCTGTAAGTGATGCTGTAAGACGCTCGAGAGCTGGATTACAGAATCCGCAAAAACCAATTGGAACCTTCTTATTTTTAGGAACAACTGGTGTTGGTAAAACCGAACTCGCTAAAGCATTAGCAGAGTATTTATTTGATGACGAAAGCGCTTTAACGCGTATAGATATGAGTGAGTATCAAGAACGTCATGCAGTAAGCAGATTGGTTGGTGCACCTCCAGGATATGTAGGTTACGAAGAAGGTGGACAATTAACTGAAGCTGTACGTAGAAAACCATATTCTGTTGTATTGTTAGATGAAATTGAAAAAGCCCATCCAGATACTTTTAATATTTTATTACAAGTGTTAGACGAAGGCCATTTAACAGACAATAAAGGTAGAACTGCAGATTTTAAAAACGCAATTATTATCATGACTTCAAATATGGGAAGCCAGTTAATTCAAGACCGTTTTGCTGCAACAAAAGATATTGAAACAGCCATGGAAGCTGCAAAAGTGGATGTTTTAGGTTTACTAAAACAAACCGTTAGACCAGAGTTTTTAAATAGAATAGACGATACTATTTTGTTTACACCTTTATCTAAAGAGAATATTACAGAAATTGTTGGTCTACAGATAAAAGGTATTACTAAAATGATTGCCAAACAAGGTATAATATTCGATGCTACGCCAGAAGCTATTACTTACTTAGCAGAAAAAGGTTACGATCCAGAATTTGGAGCAAGACCAGTTAAAAGAGTAATACAGAAAGAAGTTTTAAATGCTTTAAGTAAAGAAATTTTATCAGGAAAAGTAACAACAGATAGTATTATCTTACTTGATGCTTTCGATAAGCAATTAGTGTTTAGAAATCAAGGAGATTTGGTTGCCGAAGAGGTTTAAACTATGAAAAACAAGTTGTCATTCAGAAGGAAGTATGACTGAAGAATCTTATTAAATTAAACTTTGAAAAGGTGCTTCGCCTTGCTCTGAATGACGTATAAAATCACAAAGTATTGTTAAATCAAAATAATGCTAAAATAAACGAAGAATAAGTTCGTTTTTAGGGTAATGGTTAAGTTAGTTAGTTTGAAAAAGCGACATGAAACGTAAAGTTTAATGTCGCTTTTTTTATTTTATAGTTCTAAAGCTTTGGCTGAGTTTTCAATGGTCTTTTTAAACAATTCGGCATTCATCTCTGTTTTCCACATCGGAACAATTTTTTCTAATTTTCGTTTTCCTTCCTCAGAATTTACAATTTCAGGAAAAGCAGTCTCAAAAACTTCTAACATTACATGTGTTGCTGTTGAAGCTCCAGGAGAAGCACCTAGTAAACAAGTAATACTTCCGTCTTTACTTTTTACTACCTCTGTTCCAAATTGTAGTTTTCCACCTTCATATTCATCTTTTTTAATAATTTGAACGCGTTGTCCTGCTACTAAAAGTTCCCAATCTTCACTTTTAGCATCTTTTACAAATTTTCGTAAATCGTTCATTCTATCTTCATGAGACGATATTACTTGCTCTATAAGATATTTAGTAAGCGGTAAATTATCCCAAAAGGCACTTAACATTGGTTTTATATTGTCTGCTTTTATAGATTTAAACAAATCTAAAGTTGATCCTTCTTTTAAAAACTTAGGACTAAAACCTGCATAAGGTCCAAACATTAATTGTCTTTTACCATCTATAAAACGAGTATCTAAATGTGGTGTCGACATTGGAGGATCGTTTGGTCCTGCTTTGCTATATACTTTTCCTAAATGCTGATTTATTAAATCTTCGTTTTTACAAACCAACCATTCTCCACTTACTGGAAAACCTCCATAACCGTCTTTTTCCTCTATTTCAACTTTTTGTAATAACAACAAGCTTCCTCCTCCAGCTCCAATAAATACATGTTCAGCATCGAATAACTGCTTATCTCCTGTTATTGTATTTTCCACCTCAACAGACCATTCAATATCATCGTCTGGATCAATATCTAAAACCTCTTCGTTACAATGTACAGGTGTATTGTATTTAGTTTCTAGAATATGAAATAACTTTTCGGTTAAAGAGCCAAAATTCATTTCTGCGCCACGTTCTATACGTGTAGCAGCCATAACCTCATCCTCACTTCTATTATTTGCAATTAACGGAAACCAGGCTTTCATTTTCTCTAAAGAATCAGTAAACTCTATACCTTCAAACATAAAATGATCTTTTAAAGCTTCGAATCTTTTCTTTAAAAAAGTAACATTATCTTTTCCTGTAACCCAACTATGATGTGGTACCGGATTTATAAAATCTTTAGGATCTGTAATCAAATTTTCTTCAACTAAAAAACTCCAAAACTGTTTAGACAACTCGAACTGAGTACAAATCTTGTAAGCCTTAGAACAATCTACCGTATCTTCTTTTTCTGGTGTATAATTTAACTCGCATAAAGCAGAATGTCCTGTTCCTGCATTATTCCACGCAGCAGAACTTTCTTGAGCAGGCTTACTTAAGCGCTCTAAAATTAAAATATTAATTTCTGGCTTAACAAGCTTTACCATTAATGCTAATGTTGCACTCATGATACCTCCTCCTACGCATACTAAATCGTAATCTTTATTGATGTCCATCTAAAATAGTTATATGCTATAAAGATATACTTTTATGACAAATGTCATTGTATCACTTTTGTAAAAACGGTAACTTTGAGTTTATGGAGTTAAACAAATACATAGACCACACGCTTTTAAAAGCTACTGCAACAAAGAATGATATTATTAAACTTTGTAACGAAGCCAAAACATATAATTTCTTTTCCGTTTGTGTAAATTCTTGCTATGTTTCTTTAGCTAAAGCTGAATTAAAAAACACAGATATAAAAGTCTGTAGCGTTATTGGGTTTCCATTAGGAGCTATGAGCACGAATGCTAAAGTTCAAGAAACCAAACAAGCTTTAAAAGATGGTGCAGATGAAATTGATATGGTTTTAAATATTGGATTTCTAAAAAGCAAAGATTTTGATGCTGTTTGCAAAGATATTGAAGCTGTAAAAAACGAAATGCCAAACAATACACTTAAAGTTATTCTAGAAACATGCTATCTGGAAGAAATTGAGATTATAAAAGCAAGTGAACTTGCCATAAGCTCTGGCGCCAATTTTATAAAAACCTCTACAGGATTCGGAACTGGAGGCGCAACATTAAACGATGTAAAGCTAATGAAGAGTGTTATTGGAAAATCTGGTGCTAAAATAAAAGCTTCAGGCGGTATTAGAGATACTAAAACAGCATTAGAATACATTAATATTGGTGTTGAAAGAATAGGAACTTCTAACGGAATTGCTATTGTAACCGAAAGCCCTTCCGAAGAAAAAAATTATTAAAAATAACAAAATGAGCATACACATTGGAGCCCAAAAAGGCGATATCGCAGAAACAATTTTATTACCTGGAGATCCTTTAAGAGCAAAATGGATTGCCGAAACTTTTTTTGAAAACCCAATATGCTTTAACGAAATTAGAGGCATGCTTGGCTACACTGGCACTTACCAAGGTAAACGTGTTTCGGTAATGGGAACAGGAATGGGTGTGCCAAGTATTTCTATTTATACCCATGAATTAATTACACAGTTTGGTGTTAAAAACCTTATTCGTGTAGGTAGTGCTGGTTCTTACCAAAAACATATAAAAATTAGAGATGTGGTTTTGGCAATGGCCGCTTCTTCTAATTCTGGTGTAAACACATTACGTTTTGGTGGTGCAGACTACGCTCCTACTGCAAATTTTGAATTATTCCAAAAAGCTGTTGAGGCTGCAAAAGCTAAAAACATACCTGTTAAAGCTGGAAACGTATTTACTAGTGACGAGTTTTATGAAGATGACTTCGAATCTTACAAAAAATGGAGTAAATTTGGCGTACTTTGTGTTGAAATGGAAACAGCTGGATTATACACCGTTGCTGCCAAACATAACGTTAATGCATTAACACTACTTACTATCTCAGATTCTTTAGTTACCGGAGAATCTACAACTAGTAAAGAAAGGGAAACCACTTTTAAAGGGATGATAGAAATTGCATTAGAGCTTGCCTAAATTTATTTATTTTTATGAAAAACCTACTACTATCCTTTATTCTTGTTATCACTATATCTTGTGCTAAGACTAAAAATGAAACACAGATAAATGAAGAAACAACCACTTATTACCTTATTCGTCATGCCGAAAAGGATAAAAGCGATGCTAATAATCAAAACCCAAATTTGGTAGTAAAAGGCTTAGAAAGAGCAAAAAGGTGGTCGAATCATTTTAAAAATATTGATTTAGACGCTATTTACAGTACGGATTACAAACGCACTATCGAGACTGCCCTGCCTACAGCAATAGATAAGGACATAGAGATTACACCTTACAATCCTAAGACTTTAGATATTAAAAACTTTTTAAAGGATACTAAAAACAAAACCGTTTTAATTGTTGGGCATAGTAATACTACACCAGCATTTGTAAATAAAATTATTGGTGAAGAGAAATATGAATCTATAGACGAAACTATTAATAGCAAACTTTTTACTGTTACCATACAAGATAATAACATCACCTCTAAAGTAACTAATATTGATTAATCTTAGTGAAAACGTACAATTAGAAACTGTTACTATAAACTCTCATTTAAATTTAGTTGAACTAATCCATCGTATTTATCCTCCAGCTTACAAGCATTTATGGCAAAATGAAGATTGTAGTTTTTATGTCAATACGTTTTACAACATAGCAAACTTAAAACTAGAACTAAGCAATAAAAATGCTGAATATTATTTTATAATCTACAAAAACAAACCTGTAGGGATTTGTAGGATACAGTTTAATGAGCCTTTAAACAACTTTAAAAATGGAACCTACATTCATAGAATGTATTTAGGCGTCGAAGCTCAAGGAAAAGGAGTTGCAAAAACCATTTTTAATTGGATTGAAACAAGAGCTAAAGAAAAAAACAACACTTTTTTGTG
Organism: uncultured Lacinutrix sp.; assembly: GCF_947500605.1. Lineage (GTDB taxonomy): Bacteria > Bacteroidota > Bacteroidia > Flavobacteriales > Flavobacteriaceae > Lacinutrix. The sequence goes on from NZ_CANMSJ010000008.1 coordinate 91,114, forward strand.
GCTAAAAGCAATGGATACGCAGGAACAGGCTATAAAATTCTACACAAAAAAACACTTTAAAATAACAGGTAAAACAAGTTTAGATTTCGATTTACTACACAAGCCATTAAGAGGAATGTTAATAATGAGTAAGGAAATATAATATTTCTTTTAAAACAGTTAAAAATGATTAGTTTTGTATCATAATGCAGAAAAAAGTAAACATACTAAACAAGAAGGCGAGATTTCAATACGAGATATTAGACAAATATTCGGCTGGAATTGTTTTAACAGGTACAGAAATTAAATCTATTCGAGATAGCAAAGCTTCTATTGCCGAAAGTTTTTGTGAATTTAACGAAAAAGGAGAGCTATTTGTAATTAACATGACGATTCAAGAATATGTTTATGGTAATTATTATAATCACGCACCAAAAGCAGAGCGTAAATTACTTTTAAATAAAAAGGAATTAAAAAAACTTGAAAAGGAAGTAACAAATTCAGGTTTAACTATTATTCCACTTCGTTTATTTCTAAATGAAAAAGGATACGCTAAAATAGACATCGCTTTAGCAAAAGGTAAAAAGCTATACGATAAGCGTGAAACAATTAAAGATCGCGATAACAAACGTGATTTAGCACGTATAAAAAAAGATCATAATAACTAAACTCAAAGCGTATGTTAAGGACTTTTAATAAAACACGCATAGTATTTGTTTTCGCCTTATTATTAGCAACATTAACAAGTTGGGCTCAAACCAATAAAGAGTTTAGTCGTTTTTACTTTAAATTAAGTTCAGAATTAGAATTCTCTTCACCTAAAGCCGTATTAAATCATTCTGAATTAGTCAATTTAAACGAAAACTATGTGTTTGAAATTAATAATGCCTACGGATTTACAAAAGCTAAAATTGAAAACCTAAGTCGGTTATCTAAAACCAATTTCACTTTAAAAAACACCTTTAGAATAGAAGGCCTTTTTACAGAATCTGAAAAAGAATCTTTTCTTGAAACCTTAAAAAACACAGACCAATTACTTTACGCGTATAGTGCTAGAACAACACCTATTGCTCCTCCACATGATATTGCTCCTATAACAAATAATTTAGAAAACACACAAGACTACATAGAGTCTGATCCAGGTCATAATATAAGGTATGCATGGAACAATGGCGTTAATGGAGCAGGAATAAATATTAGAGCAATTGAATATGGTGTTAACCTAAACCATGAAGAGTTAGATCACACTAATACTTCTCTTCCTCCTAACACTACCATAAACGCTAGTATTATAAATACTAGTTATACAGAGCATGGTACTAGCGTAGCTGGTATTATAATTGCAAATAAAGGAACTTATGGAATAAGCGGTCTAGCACATGGTGCAAACGAATATATTTTATATCCAGAATGGACAGAAGAATATGATTATAATCGCGTTTTAGCAACTTCTAACGCTGTTGCAAATTCTACTGCTGGAGATCTAATTATTTACGAAATGCAAACTTATGGACAAAATGATAATTTTGTTCTTGCTGAATATGAACAAGCCATTTGGGATCTTACAAAAGCGGCCACAGATGCAGGAATAGTAATAGTTGCAGCAGCAGGAAATGGAAGTGAAGACTTAGATGACCCTTTTTACAACAACTACCATGCAAGAGGAGACAGTGGCGCTATAATAGTTGGAGCAGGAATTGGGAATACAAATCATGCTCCAAGCTCTATTTCAACTTATGGTTCACGCGTAAACATTCAGTCTTGGGGAACTGGAGCATCTACCATTGGATACTACCAATGGGTTTCTACAAATTATGGAGATGATTTTAATCAAAGCTATATAACAAACTTTAATGGCACAAGTTCTGCAACTGCAATCATAGGAGGTTTTACAGCTGTTCTACAATCTTATGCGTTAGCGCAAACTGGAAACTATTCGACCTCACAAGAATTAAGAACGTTAATGGTTAATACTGGTATCCCACAAGGCTCTGGTAATAACATTGGTCCATTTCCTAATATGCAAGCTGCTATGTTGTCTTTAGACAATACCTTAAGTGTCGACTCTAAAAGTGTTTCAAATTTTATAATGTATCCAAACCCTACTAATGGTGTTTTAAATATTAATTTAAATAGTTTTAATAACGCCGTAAGTTTAGAGATTCATAATTTATTAGGACAGCAAGTGTTTACTACTAATTTAACCAAAAGTAATAGCCGTATTTCTGTTAACAATCTTTCTAAAGGATTATATCTAGTAACGGTAAAAACGAGTAACACTTTAACTACCAAAAAACTAATAATTAATTAAAGTTCCGTTAAAACTAAAACCTTAATTGTTTATTTTATTTAAGTTTGGTTAATCTACAGGCAACCATTTTACAAAAAATTGCGTCTATAGTAATAAAACCAACCTTTAAATATGAATAAATACCAACTACTCTGCCTTTCGTTTATTATTGCAAATTTTTCGTTTGCACAAATTACTGGAAACGTAACCTCCAACACTTCCGAAACGCTTCCTTTTGTTAATGTTTATTTAAATGACACCTATACAGGAACAACTACAAATGAAGAAGGCAATTACACTTTAGACATTTCTAAAACAGGAGACTACACTATTGTTTTTCAATATTTAGGTTTTAAAACACTTAAAAAAGAGGTTTCTATTACGTCTTTTCCATATGTTCTAGATGTTAAGCTTATTGATGAAAATATTACACTAAGTGAAGTAGTAATCAATTCCGAAGAAAATCCTGCAAATGAAATTATAAGAAATACCATTGCAAAACGTAAAGACGTTTTAGAAAAACTAAGTGAATACAAAGCCAATTTCTATTCTCGCGGACTTATAAAAATTAAAGGTGCTCCTAAAAAAGTATTTGGTCAAGATGTTGACGAAATGTTAGATGTAGCATTAGACTCTACAAGAAGTGGTATTATTTATTTATCTGAAACTATCTCGGAAATTGAATATAAAAAACCTAGACGTTTAAAAGAGAAAATTTTAGCATCCAAAGTGAGTGGAGACTCTAATGGATTTAGTTTTAACAACGCTTCAGATGTAGATTACAACTTTTACGACAACACAATAGAACTTGAAAACAATGTAATTTCTCCAATTGCAGATTATGCTTTTAATTATTACAAATACAAGCTTGAAGGTACTTTTTATGATAACAACAATAACCTCATCAATAAAATACTTATCACACCAAAACGCGATAACGATGCCGCTTTTTCAGGTTACATTTACATTGTAGAAGACCAATGGGTAATTTATGCAGCAGACGTTAGTATTACTGGAAAAAGATCAGGAATACCACCTATAGATGTCTTTAAAATAAAACAAACCTTTTCCTTTTCGGAAACCGATTCTGTTTGGGCTTTAATTTCGCAAACGCTCGATTTTAAATATGGCCTTTTTGGTTTTAATGGAGAAGGCAGATATACTTCTGTTTATAGCAATTATAATTTTACACCGGGATTTAGTGATAAAAACTTTACTAGAGAAGTTTTGTCTTTCGAAGAAAATTCTAATAAAAAAGACTCACTTTTTTGGGATGCAAAACGTCCTGTGCCTTTAACTATTGAAGAATCTACAGACTACCTTAAAAAGGACAGTATCCAATTGATTAAAGAGTCTAAACCTTATTTAGATTCTATCGATAAAAAGCACAACACTTTTAAACTGGGAGATATTTTAGGCGGTTACAGTTACCAAAACTCTCATAAAGACTATCGTTTTAGCATAGATTCTCCAATTGAGAAGATATCGTTTAACACCGTACAAGGCTGGAACGGAACTCTTGGTATGCGTTACACTAAAAATTACGACGAGTACAAACGTTATTTTAGTGTTTCTGGAGATGTTAATTATGGAGAAGCAGACGATCGCTTACGCGGAACAATTAATGCTCGCTATAAATTCAATAGTACTAACAATCGTTATATCTCTTTATCTGGAGGTGTAAAAACGGAACAATTTAATAGCTCTAACCCTATTTCTAAAACAGAAAACCTTGTAAGCACACTTATTTTTGAAGATAATTATATGAAGCTTTACGATAGAAGTTTTGTACAAGGGCAATATTACCAAGAAATTATTAATGGTGTTAGATTAAATTCTGTATTAGGTTTCGAACGTAGAAAGGCATTATTTAATAATTCGGATTATGTATTGGTTAACGAAGTTAGAGATGCTTACACAAGCAATAATCCTTTAGACGAAACCGATTTCACCTCAAAACCATTTAACACGCACAACATTGCAAAGCTTAATGTAAATGCAACAATTAATTTTGCTCAAGACTATTTAAGCTATCCAGATGGTAAATACAACATCCCTAACAGCAAGTACCCAACACTTACTTTAGGTTACGAAAAAGGTTTTGCTGCAACAGATTCTAATTATAATTTCGACCAATTTAAAGCCCGATTAAGACAACGTATAGATATTGGTAACAAGGGTGAATTTGAATACAATGCACAAGGTGGTCTTTTTGCAAATGCAGATAATATTGCTTTTATGGATTACCACCACTTTAATGGTAACCAAACCAATGTAAAGCTAGACGGTTCTTATTTATACTCGTTTAAAAACCTACCTTACTATGGACTAAGTACAAACGATAGCTATGCAGAACTGCATACCGAATATCGTTTTAATGGTTATATATTAAACAAGATTCCATTAATAAATAAACTAAACTTTAATCTTATTTTAGGCGCTAAAGCTGCGTTTACTCAAGAGAATAAACCGTATTCGGAATATTCTATTGGTGTAGATAATATTGGATTTGGTAAATTTAGATTCTTACGTGTGGATTATGTACGTTCGTACCAAAGTGGTTTTATTAACGATGCTGTTATGTTCGGGATTAGTCTTTAACTTATTACTAAGTAAACAGTAATCCTCTATCATAAAACTAACTTAACTTTAGAAAAATTGAGCACCAATAAGTACATGGAAATAAATCAAATTATTGATAACATATATCCACTACCTACTAAATCGAAAGATTTAATAAAGCAGTCGATAATTGAAACTAAACTTCCAAAAGGACATATTTTATTTAAAGCAAATAAAGTTGAAACCAGTATTTATTTTATCAAAAAAGGAATAGCAAGAGCTTATGCTTATTCAGATGAAAATGAGATAACATTTTGGTTTGGTAAAGAAGGTGCTCCTATTGTTTCTATGAAAAGCTATGTCAATAATGAAAAAGGATACGAAGATGTAGAGTTATTGGAAGATTGCGAGCTTTATGAGTTAAAAATAGAACAATTACAAAAGCTTTTTTTAGAAGACATTGAAATTGCTAATTGGGGACGTAAATTTGCGGAATTAGAACTTATAAAATCCGAAGAACGCCTTATTGCCTTACAGTTCAACACTGCAACCCAAAGATATTTAGCGCTTCTTAAAAATTATCCTAGCATTATACAGCGCGTGCAGTTATCTCATGTTGCCTCCTATTTAGGTATTACTCAAGTGAGTTTAAGTAGAATTAGAGCGAATATAAAATAAATTTCGTTTTTATCATTTGTTAAATAGTTTCTTCAAAATGTTTAAGATTTTTGCTCTGTAATATTATTCTTTGTTAGGGATGATAAATTCATCTTTTAATAAATTAAGAATAATCTAAAAACTAATTTTAAAACACATTTTAGATATGCTAAATAAGACAAAAATTAAAGCACTATTTTTTCTTTTATCATTTACAGCTTTACTATCAAGTTGTAATAATAAAAACAATGCGGTAAAACCAACTGTAAAAACAGAAACTACAAAAAGCAATGCATTAAAAAAGATACTATTTGTAGTTACAAGCCACAATGAAAAAGGAAATACTGGTGAAAAAACAGGTTATTATTTAGGCGAAGTTTCTCATCCTTGGGACGTATTACATTCCGCTGGTTACGAAATAGATTTTGTTAGCCCAAAAGGAGGAAAAGCACCTGTAGATGCTTTTGATATGACTGATGCTATCAACAAGAAATTTTGGGATAACGAAGAGTATCGTAATAAAATTGAAAACACAAAAACACCTAGCCAAGTAAACCCGGAAGATTATGTAGCAATCCATTACGCAGGTGGACATGGTGCTATGTGGGATTTTGCAGATAATACAGAAATAGCAGAAATAGCAAAGCAAATTTATGAAAACAACGGTGTAGTAAGTGCTGTTTGTCATGGACCTGCAGGAATTGTAAACATAAAATTAAGTAACGGATTGTATCTTGTAGATGGTAAAAAAGTAAACGCGTTTACAAACGAAGAAGAGGTTAAAGTAAAATTAGAAGATGTAGTTCCGTTTTTACTAGAAGATAAATTAACAGAACGCGGTGCTATTTTCGAAAAATCTGCACCTTTTACAGCACATGTAGTTACAGACCAAAGATTAGTAACTGGTCAAAACCCACAATCTGCACACAGTGTTGGAAAAGCGACTTTAAATGAATTACAAAAACTAGATAAAAACACTAAATAAATGAGCGGAGAAACGAAATTAGACGTCCTTTTAAAGTCTATGAAACCAAAACATAATGTTGGTGAATTTGTGTTTTGTAAAACTGATGATTTGGAACAAATAAACCTGAACCAAATTGTTATGTCTTTTAAAGAAGAAGAAAGCACCACTATTATTGCTAAAAAGGAAGTTGCAGACCAACTAAACTTAGACTATTCTTTTGTGGCTTCATGGATTACACTTACCGTACATTCCTCTTTAGAAGCCATTGGTTTAACAGCTGCTTTTTCGAATGCGTTATCCCATAACGGAATTAGCTGCAATGTTGTTGCTGCTTATTATCACGATCACATTTTTGTAGATACAAAAGACACTGAAAAAGCAATGGAAGTTTTAAATGCATTTTCAAAATAAAGAAATTAATTACAAATGAATTGGATACTATTAATAATAGCCGGACTTTTTGAAGTTGCTTTTGCTGCTTGCCTTGGCAAAGCTAAAGAAGCTACAGGAAGCGAGTCAACATATTGGTACATTGGCTTTTTTGTTTGCGTAGCTATAAGTATGCTTCTTCTTTTAAAAGCAACACAACAATTACCTATTGGTACAGCATATGCGGTTTGGACAGGTATTGGAGCTGTAGGAACTGTGTTGGTTGGAATTTTTGTTTTTAAAGAACCTGCCACATTATGGCGACTATTTTTTATTACTACATTAATTATCTCAATTGTAGGACTTAAAGCTGTTTCAGAATAAATAGTATAGAATAAAAAAAAGAGTTAATTTATACCAGAGAAAAGGTTTTATAAAAACAGGAACCTTTTGTTGAAACTTATAAAATTGAACAATGAAAAAGACACTTCCATTAATAGTAATTATTGCAAGTGTCATTTTATTGCTTGTAAATTATATAATGTCTGATTATATAAACCGTGGATTTTGGCTATCCACATTATCTAGTGCATTGATAATAGTCTCTATGGCGTTAACTATTAAAGCAAATAAAGATCAAGACAAAGATTAATAATTATCTCTTAACATATTTAAAACACTATGTCCAAAAAAGTTAAATCTATAATAACAGGCGGCCTATTTGGAGGTATTGTTTATGCAAGTATTATGGCTGGATTTGACTATGCTGATGGTGAAAATTTTAAAATATGACGGTTTTTAATTCATGCTTTAATTTTTGGTTTTTTTATGGGATGCATGACGTTTTACAACCTTAAAAAAAATAATTAAACATCACAATTAGCATAGGTATTCATTTTCATAGTACCATTAGTTTTAAGCTGCGTGTGCCAGCTAAAAGCATCTTTAAGAATGTGTGGTGTTTGTCCGCCTAAACTATAAGCCTTATCAAAATAACTTAGTAATTGCGCTCTATATTCTGGATGCACACAATTATTAATAATAAGCCTTGCACGTTCTACAGGTGCTAAACCTCTAACATCTGCTAAACCTTGCTCGGTAACCAAAACATCTACATCATGCTCTGTATGGTCGGTATGAGATACCATTGGTACAATATGCGAAATACTACCTCCTTTAGAAATTGAAGGACAAGCAAAAATACTTAGGTAGCCATTTCTAGCAAAGTCACCAGATCCGCCAATACCATTCATCATTTTTGTTCCTGTAATGTGTGTAGAATTCACGTTTCCGTATATATCAAACTCAATTGCGGTATTAATTCCAATAATTCCTAAACGGCTTATTACCTCAGCAGCATTACTAATATTCTGCGGTCTTAACACCAGCTTGCTTTTATAGTTCTCGAAATCTTTAAATATTTTATCCGAGCATTTTTGTGTAACTGTTATAGAGGATGCCGAAGCGAACACTAATTTTCCAGAATCGAAAAGGTCAAAAGTACTGTCTTGAAGCACCTCAGAATACATTGTCAAATTTTTAAATCGACTAGTAGTAAAACCTGCTAAAATAGCATTAGCCGTTTTCCCAATACCTGCTTGCAATGGTAAAAGTGATTCTGTTAGTCTGCCCTCATCTACTTCTTTACCTAAAAACTCAAGAATATGATTGGAAATAGCTTTAGTTTTTTCGTCTGGTTCGGAAATAACAGCAGGCGAATCTGGCATTGCAGTATAAACAATAGCAACCACTTTGCTAGGATCTATTTTAATAAACGGATCACCAATTCTAGTATCCGAACTTACAACAGGAATAATGTCTCGATTAGGTTGCTTTTTTAATACTTTAATATCATGTAATCCTAAAAAGCTTTCAGGAAAACTGGTATTAATTTCGATAATAATTTTATCTGCTTTTTCTAAAAATATAGGCGAATTACCCACAGATGTTGTTGGTACAATAAATCCATCAGCAGTAATTGAAACAGCTTCAATAATAGCAACATCAATTTTAAAAGTATCTATTTTTTGAAGCATATCTGCAGTCTGCCCTAAATGCTGATCTACATAAAGCACATCATGACTATTAATGCTTTTTCTTAAAGTCGCATCTGCTTGAAATGGCATACGCTTATGCAAAGCGCCATTTTTCGCTAAATTAGCATCCGTATCATATCCTAAAGATGCGCCACTTAATACCGTTACCTTTAACTCCTCATAAAGCGCTCTTTCTGCAATCATAGGCAAAACAGCTTTACTATCGCCTGCCTTTGTAAAACCACTAACACCTAAAATATCATTATTATTTATTAATAAAGCCGCTTTTCTGCTGTCTGTATTTTATCGATATAAGGTGTATAATTTATTCTTTGCATAATCTGAGTATTTTATAATTTTTGGGTTAAAAAATTTAGTATTTAATTAAAATTGGACTGCATACTGTGTTTTAAATAAAAATACTTCGGCAATTTATGTAAGATATTTAGTGTCTTTTTATTGATAAAAGACAATGTTTTATTAATTTAGTGCATTAAATATAATTGCTCCATTTATTATGAACAATAAATATTACTTAACAGAGGTCGATAAAAATCCTAGCAGCATATTTTGTTACCATACTACTATGAACGATTTATTTATTGAACATCACAGTCATGATAAAGGACAATTTTTATATACCGAAGGTGGCGTAGTCCATGTTAAAACTAATACCAGAATGTATTATTTACCAGCTAGACATTATATGTGGATTCCAGCAGGTATAAAACACGCCATCTACCCTAGTTCTCCAAAAGTTGTTATGCGAAACTTGTATTTTCCAATGCAATCTAACACTACAGAGTTTTATAAAAAAGAAGGCATTTATCACATTAATAATCTATTAATGGAGTTATTATTATTCACAAAAAACTGGAATGGCGATATTACTAAAGCTCACAAAAACAAATACCCAATTGTTTATGCTTTTAAAACACTTTTAGAACAAAGTGTATCGCATTCGTTACACTTAGAACTACCACACCCAACAGATAGTAGACTAATAAGCATTACCAAATATCTTTCGGATAAAATTGATCAAGAACACCTATTACCCAAATTGGCTTCCAATTTTAGTATGACAGATAAATCACTATACCGCCTTTTCAAGAAAGATTTAAACATGTCTTTTATTAAATATTACACACAGTTAAGAATATTTAAATCGCTAGAATATTTAATGAATTCCGATTATAACATTTCTCAAATAGCAAATATGGTTGGTTATAGCAGCTTACCTACATTTAGTAATACCTTTAGTAAAGTTATGGGTAAACGTCCTTCAGAATATAGAAAAACCAATGAGATTTATACAGAGTCTTAAGAAGACTATTAAAAATTTCATCTATGTTCAAATTTGACTTTTCAAAAAAATAGTCGAACTTCGTTTAACGTATGATATAAAACATTGAAACGCTTTTATATCATCGAAACATTGTGCATAATTATGAGAAACTCAATTAACATAATAATACTAATGCTTACATTAGGCTGTTATTCTCAATCAACTTTGAAATTTGTTGATTCGGAAACTGGAGAACCTGTTTGCGGATTTTATTCAAATATTTATAAAAATGGAAACACATTTGCTAATTGTGGAGCAACAAATGAAATCGGATTAAAAAAAATACGAGTTCGTGATTTTGATTCGTTAGCTACTTACCAAATTAGTGTGAGCAATCTGAAATATGAACCTATTTGGAAAGAAATTGACCTTACAAGAAATGATACCTTGACAATTTCCGTAAAAAAGAATCAATACTATATTGCTAGTTCAAACGAGTTATTATCCAAAGGATGCAGTCAATACTCTTTCAGTAATTATTATCCGAAAGAACCAAGAAGTCTGTCTGACCTGCCAAAAAACATTGCGGAAAAGGTTTCAGAGTATTTAAAAAATAGAGTTGGTTCAAAAAATTATTCTGATTTCAATCTAATTGGTGGTCAAATAATCGAAATTGATGAATACAAAAAAAGAAATCCAAAATCGAAGACAAAAATAGCTTACTATTTATGTTTCGGTTATAGAAATTTGGAATCAGGAATTGCTATGTATTCTTCAAAAATTCATCTTGATGAAAATGGAAATATTTTAAAAGATATTGGATTTCCAAAAACAAAAAACAAAGTCAGCTTAATTAGTTTGTCGGAAATAAAGAAAAAAGCAACTGATGATGGTTATTACAAAAATGACAAAACTAAAATAGCAATGGAGTATTTTTCAAAGAGTAATATTTTAGTTTGGAAATTTGTTAATGAGACATATAATAAAGATTACACTTATTTGAAAGAAGAAATATTCTATAATGCTTTTAACGGAAAATTCATCAGAGTCGATTCGAATAAAGGAGAATGGATAGATTAAAATAACTATGCACAACACCGTGTATAATTAATGTCTAGTTCTCGCCTACTTACGAAAATCCTCGCGGATTTTCTATTCAGTAATTATTTGCTAAATTAGTTGCTTAAACACGCCACTAATCATACACAATCACGTTCTGGTTAATGCTACGCTACGCTCGCATTAACCAGAACCCGACGAGGGCTTCGCCCGAGTTCTTCTTCATTGCAAAGCTACGCTTCGCACTAAACAAGAACTCTTGGTTATAAGTTATTTTAACCTTACAGATATTTCCAATATCTTACAGATCAAAACAACTCATAACCCTCGTCGGGTTAAACGAATCTTTTCAAAATAAAAACAGAGTAACAAAATTAGATTCGGCCAAAGCTTTACCCAACTACTAATTCTTATCCTCTAAAAGCGGAACAAATCGAAACTCACCAAACTCCGTTTTATCAAATTCTTTAAGACCTTTTCTAACAAAAAGCGTCATGGTTTGCACGTTATCTCCCACAGGTATAACCAAGCGACCACCAATTTCAAGCTGAGCAAGTAATGGCTTAGGTACAAAAGGTGCTCCTGCTGTAACAATAATACTTTTAAAAGGTGCTTCTTCTACCAAACCTTTATAACCATCGCCAAAAATAAATTTCTTAGCTCTAAATCCTAATTTTGGTAAAAACTTACTTGTTTTTTTAAACAACTCTTGCTGCCTTTCAATACTATAAACTTTAGCACCTAAATCGCACAAAACAGCTGTTTGGTAACCACTACCTGTACCAATTTCAAGTACTTTATCTCCTCTAGTAATTTCCATTAATTCTGTTTGGAAAGCTACAGTATAAGGTTGTGATATTGTTTGGTCCGCAGCAATAGGAAACGCTTTATCTTGGTAAGCATGGTCTAAAAAACTAGAATCCATAAACAAATGCCTTGGTATTTTTCCAATAGCATTTAGCACTGCTTTATCGGTAATACCTTTGTTTACTAATATATTAACTAATTGTTGTCTTAGGCCTTTATGTTTAAAAGTATCTTGCAAAATGGTGGAAAGTTTAGAACGATAAAATTAATGAAACAATTTTCGTTTTAAAAGCAAATAATGGATTTTAATTATATTGTTAATACCCATTAAAAATATAATCAAATTTGCCAAATTCGTAGGTAAATATCTTATTTTTGAAAAAAACGTAAATAGAATGCTAAACGCTGGAGTTTTAGGTGCTGGACACCTAGGGAAAATTCATTTAAGATTACTTAATCAATCTAATAAATATAACCTTGTTGGTTTTTACGATTCTAGTGAAGAGAACGGTAAAAAGGTAGAAGCAGAATTTGGTTATAAATACTTTAATTCTATAGAGGCTTTAATAGATGCCGTAGACATGGTAGATATTGTAACACCTACACTTTCTCATTACGATTGTGCTAGACAAGCCATTGCTAAGGGCAAACATATTTTTATAGAAAAGCCTATTACAAATACTGTTGAAGAAGCCGAAACATTAAGAACTTTAGTTGCCGAACATGGTGTTAAAGGACAAGTTGGGCACGTTGAGCGTTTTAATCCTGCTTTTATAGCAATAAAACACCAACTAGATAGCCCAATGTTTATAGAAGCGCATCGTTTAGCAGAATTTAACCCAAGAGGAACAGATGTTCCTGTGGTTTTAGATTTAATGATTCATGATATAGATGTTATTTTAAGCGTTGTACAATCTAAAGTTAAAAGTGTTTCTGCAAGTGGCGTTTCGGTAATTAGTGATACACCAGATATTGCAAATGCACGTATAGAATTTGTAAACGGTTGTGTTGCTAATTTAACAGCAAGTAGAATTTCGCTAAAGAATATGCGTAAAACACGTTTCTTTCAAAAAGACGCTTACATATCTGTAGATTTCTTAGAGAAAAAATGTGAAGTTGTAAAAATGAAAGACGCTCCAGAAACTCCTGGAGATTTCGATATGATTCTTCAAAATGCTGAAGGTATCAAAAAGCAAATTTATTTCGATAATCCAGATGTGCCTAGTAACAATGCGATTTTAGATGAATTAGAAAGTTTTGCTGATGCTATAAACACCAACACAAAACCAATAGTTACATTACATGACGGTACTGAAGCTTTACGTGTTGCTAGTATGATTATCGATCAGTTTTAAATCTGTTTTTAACTCTCCTCTTTAACTAAAGAGGAGAATGAATTTTGATTTCTCATTTTAAAGAAATCAAAAGAAAGAGGAGTTTTATAAATATTTTAAATAAACAAATAAGTTTTCCGTCTTCGCGGAAACAAAAAACAATATTTTTTTTTATGAAAAACGTAGCAGTAATTGGAGCAGGAACTATGGGAAATGGTATCGCTCATACCTTTGCACAATCAGGTTTTAAAGTACAATTAATAGATATTAGTGAAGACTCACTAAAAAGAGGAATTGCAACCATTACTAAGAATTTAGATAGAATGGTCGCTAAAGAAAAAATTACAGAAGCTAATAAAATTGATACTTTATCAAATATAACAACATATACTAGCGTAAAAGAAGGTGTAGAATTTGCAAGTTTAGTTGTAGAAGCAGCAACCGAAAACATTGATTTAAAACTAAAGATTTTTAAGCAGTTAGATGAGGTTTGCCCAGAAGATACTATTCTAGCAACAAACACATCGTCTATATCAATAACTCAAATTGGTGCAGTAACTTCTCGACCAGAAATGGTAATTGGTATGCATTTCATGAATCCAGTGCCAATTATGAAATTGGTAGAGATTATTCGTGGTTATAACACTAGCGACGAAGTAACAAATACTATCATGGAATTATCTAGAACACTAGGTAAAACACCAACAGAAGTAAACGATTATCCTGGATTTGTTGCCAATAGAATATTAATGCCAATGCTTAACGAGTCTATAGAAACACTTTATAATGGTGTTGCTGGAGTTGAAGAGATTGATACTGTTATGAAACTAGGTATGGCACACCCAATGGGACCATTACAATTAGCAGATTTTATAGGTTTAGACGTTTGTTTATCTATATTAAACGTAATGTACGACGGTTTTAAAAACCCTAAATATGCACCATGTCCATTATTAGTAAATATGGTACGTGCAGGAAAATTAGGTGTAAAATCTGGTGAAGGTTTTTACGATTACTCTGAAAGTAGAAAAGCTGAAAAAGTTGCTAAACAATTTTTGAAATAAACCTCCTTTTTTGATTGCTAAATAGGCTGTCATTGCGAGGACGAAGGACGTGGCAATCTCTTAAATTGAAATCCAATTAAATAGATTCCCACGTTTTTTTTATTGAAAAAATTCGTAATTACATATTATAATATCGATAACAAAATTAATTAAATAGGTTCCTGAATTTATAGGAAGTAAATTATGGCAAACATAAAACCTTTTTGCGCAGTAAAACCAACACGAGATAAAGTAAGCCTTGTAGCTTCACGCTCGTACCAAAGTTATACGCAAGCAGAACGCGAAGGCCGTTTAAATTACAATCCGTTTTCGTTTTTACATATTGTTAATCCCGGTTACAAATATGCCAAGGAGATTTCTGGTGCAGAACGCTATCAACTGGTTAAAAACCGCTATTTAGAATTTAAAGAAGATGGTGTTTTTAAACAAGACAAAAAACCATCGTTTTACATTTATAAAATTGTAGATCGCGACCAGCAAACCTTTAATGGTATTGTTGCGGCTGCAAGTGTAGAAGATTACCAAAACGATGTTATAAAAAAACACGAAGACACTATAGCTAGTCGTGAAATTGTTTTTAAAGACTATTTAAAAACGGTTGGTTTTAATGCTGAACCTGTGCTCCTCACCTATCCTGATAATAACGCTATTTCAAATGTTATTACCGAAATACAGAAAGAGCGCGCAGAATTCGAATTCACAACCACTTATAGAGACACACATTATTTATGGCAAATAGATAACGAAGCCCATATTAAAATAATTACTGAAGCATTTGCTAGCATGAACACGCTTTATATTGCAGATGGACATCATCGTTCGTCTTCATCAAATTTACTTTGTAAAAATTTAAAAGCCGAAAACAAAAACCACAATGGCGATGAGACTTATAATTATTTTATGAGTTTCTTAATTCCAGAGTCCGAGTTGCAAATTCATGAATTTAATAGGCTTGCAAAAGACTTAAACGGATTAACAAAAGAAGAGTTTTTAATTAAACTAGACACAACGTACCGTATAGAAAACCGTGGTATTATGCCATACAAACCATCTAAACCTCATCATTTTAGTATGTATTTAGATGGCGAGTTTTATTCGCTATACTTACGTAAAGCAAGTTATAAATTTGAAACCTCTTTAGATGAACTCGATGCACAACTACTCTATCAAACCATTTTAAAACCAATTTTAGAAATAGAAGATTTACGACACGATAAACGCATCGATTATTTAAGCGGTAAAAAAGATATTGTAAACCTTAAAAGTAAAATAGACAGTGGTGAGTTTAAAGTCGGTTTTGGTATGATTCCTGCTACAATAGAACAAATGAAACGCATTGCAGACGATGGACTTAAAATGCCACCAAAAAGCACTTATATTGAGCCTAAACTGAGAAGTGGCGTTACTATTTATGAGTTTTGACAAATGTTATTTATTGAGGTGTTTGTCATTTCTTTGAAACAACTAAACAACAAACTTCTTTAAAACAAACAAAATCAATGAGTATTAAACAAATATTAATTATTGGAACATTATTAACAATGATGAATTCGTGGTCACAAAATTTAACCTGTGACGATTTTAAAACAGGTGAATTTTATATTCCTCAAACATCAGTTTCAAAAAGCTACACGATTGTTTCAAATGATAGTATTAGAAAAATTGACAAAGAAAGAGACAAACAAGTCCAACAGTACATTGTAATTAGGGACATAAAAACTCAAACTGAATGGAAGAATGGAATAAATAATGGTAATCCAACATATGAAAAAATTGAATGGATTGATAAATGTTCTTATCGGTTGACTTATGATGAATCTAAAATGGAATTGGATGAATATGAAAATTGGGTTAATTCAAATAAAGGAATCATTGTCTCAAAAATTAACATTGAAAATAAGTGCATGTTTTACGATGCAACAATGACTACAAACGAAGGTCAAACAATATCTCAAAAAGGACAAATTTGTAAGAAATAAAACTATTTGATTAATAATGAACATAGAAAACAACCTAAACAACATAAAACAAACACTTCCTGAACACGTAACATTAGTTGCCGTTTCTAAAACAAAACCGGTGAGTGATTTAATGGAAGCATACAATGCAGGGCAACGCATTTTTGGAGAAAACAAAATCCAAGAAATGGCAGACAAGTTCGAGCAAATGCCAAAAGATATCGAATGGCATATGATTGGACACGTACAAACTAATAAGGTAAAGTACATGGCTTCTTTTGTTAGCTTAATACATGGTGTCGAAAGTTTTAAATTATTGAAAGAAGTAAATAAACAAGCTTTAAAACACGACAGAGTTATAGACTGTTTACTTCAAATTAAAATAGCCGAAGAAGATTCTAAATTTGGAATGTCTGCAAAAGAAGCTTCAAATATTTTACAATCGGAAAATTTTTCAGCATTAAAAAATATTAAAGTAATTGGTGTTATGGGAATGGCAACTTTTACAGAAAACATACTTCAAATTGAAAAAGAATTCAGACTTTTAAAGTCTACTTTAGAAAATTTAAAAGTGACTGAAACTACAAACTGCCAACTACAAACTATTTCTATGGGAATGAGTGGAGATTACAAACTAGCAATAGATTGTGGAAGTACAATGGTTCGCGTAGGAAGTAGTATCTTTGGAAACAGAAATTACAACTAGTAATATAATAAAACAACATACAGTATCTACGCAATAATAGACATAGAAACCACAGGTGGTAAGTATAACGAAGAAGGCATAACAGAGATTGCTATTTACAAATTTGATGGTCACGAGATTGTAGACCAGTTTATTAGTTTAGTAAATCCGGAAAGAGAAATCCAACCATTTGTTGTAAACCTTACTGGTATTAACAGTAACATGTTAAAAAATGCACCTAAGTTTTACGAAATAGCAAAACGAGTTGTAGAAATTACTGAAGGCTGCGTAGTTGTGGCACATAATGCGCAATTTGACAACCGAATATTAACTACAGAATTTAAGCGATTAGGTTTCGATTTCGATCGAGAAACGTTATGTACTGTAGAGCTAGCAAAAACACTTATTCCAGATTTACCATCTTACAGTTTAGGTAAATTAGTACGTTCTCTAGGTATACCGGTTACAGACAGGCATCGTGCTTCTGGAGATGCACTAGCTACAGTAAAACTCTTTAAATTATTATTGAGTAAAGATGTTGAAAAAACCATTATTCAAACCTTTTTAAGAAAGCATCCTAAGCTACAACTAGAACCGAAACTAACAGATATTATTGCTCAAATGCCTTCGGAAACAGGCGTGTATTACATACATAACAAAGAGGGCAATATTATTTATATTGGCAAGAGTAAGAATATTAAAAAACGAATAAATCAGCATTTTACTGGTACAGATAGAAAGTCTAAAAAAATTCAAATTCAAGTAGCAACAGTAACTTACGATGCTACAGGAAGCGAACTTATAGCTTTATTAAAAGAGAGTCACGAAATAAAACAAAACAAACCTATTTTTAACCGTGCAATGAGAAAGACAAAAATTTCTCATGCATTGTACAGTTCTACAGATAGTAATGGTTATATAAATTTAACGATTGCTAATGCAGACGGCCGCAAAAAGGTTATAACAACTTTTAATAATAAGCAAAGTGCTAAAGACTTTTTACATCGTGCAGTAGAAACATATTCTTTATGTTTAAAATTATGCGATTTAGAAAAAACGACCAATAGTTGTTTTAGATACGAATTAAAAGAATGTGAAGGTGCTTGTTTAAATGAAGAAAACACAGTACTTTACAATAATCGTGTTAACGAGTTTATTGAAAAATACAGCTATAAAGATCAAAACATGATTATTATAGATAAAGGTAGAAAAGTAGATGAACGTAGTGCTATTTTAATTGAAAACGGCGCTTTTAAAGGCTATGGTTTTTACGACTTAAATCACCAAATAAACAATATTGACATTCTTAAATCTATTATCATTCCTATGAGTAATAATAGATACACACAGCATATAATACAAAGTTATTTACGAAAAAATAAACGCCTTAAGGTTTTAAAATTTGAGCCTAATACAAAGGAATAATCTTTTTAGTATTTTTGAATTATGAGTAAACCAATTAAAGCCAACTGGAGAAATAGACTTCATGAGATTATTTACGAAGCAGATACACCTGCCGGTAAATTATTTGATGTTGTGTTACTTATTTTTATTCTTGCAAGCATTGCTCTGGTAATGCTTGAGAGTGTTAGCTCTATTGACGCTAGATACCACAAAGCATTATACATTGGCGAATGGCTAGTAACTATTCTTTTTTCTATTGAATATATTGCCAGAATTATTACCGTAAAAAAACCAAAAAAGTACATATTTAGTTTTTATGGAATTATAGATTTTTTATCTACTATCCCAATGTATCTGTCTTTTATATTAGCAGGAAGTCACGCTTTAGTGGCTTTAAGAGCATTACGTTTATTGCGCGTTTTTAGAATTTTAAAATTGGCGAGATACATGGGAGCATCGAACCAATTAGCTAGTGCTATTAAATCTAGTCGTGCAAAAATATCTGTGTTTCTATTTGCTGTAATTATTGCCTCAATTATTTTTGGTACGTTAATGTATTTAGTAGAAGGCGAAGAAAATGGTTTTACTAACATTCCTAAAAGTGTCTATTGGTGCATTGTAACATTAACAACTGTAGGTTTTGGTGATATTACACCACAAACTCCTTTTGGTCAATTTCTTGCTACGCTTATTATGGTTTTAGGTTATGGCATTATTGCTGTACCAACAGGAATTGTTTCTGCCGAGTATAGCAAATCACTTACTAAAAAAGACGAAGAAAATAATGGTGAGCCTGATAAAGTTCAGCTTAACTCTCAATCTTGCCAGAATTGCTTAACAACAAGACATAAAGATGGTGCCGAGTATTGTTATAATTGCGGCCACAACTTACATATAGAATAAACCCACTCATTGAACTCTAAAAACAAATACCTTATCTCTATTGTTGGACCTACAGCAATAGGAAAAACAAGTTTGAGTATTAAACTTGCCCAGCATTATAATACCGAAATACTATCTGCAGATTCTAGACAGTTTTTTAAAGAGATGCAAATTGGTACTGCTGCTCCAACGCTTGAAGAACTATCTCAAGCTAAGCATCATTTTATTCATAACAAATCTATTGAAGAAGAGTATAATGTTGGTGCTTTTGAAAAAGAAGCTATTGCAACTTTAGATATTTTATTTAAATCTCATGATTATGTAATTATGGTTGGTGGTTCTGGCCTTTATGTAGATGCTGTTACAAAAGGATTAGATTATTTTCCTGAGGTGGATAAAAGCATCAGAGAACGGCTAAATTTGGAATTGGTTGAAAACGGCCTGGAGGCGCTTCAGCTTCAGCTAAAAAAATTAGATATTGAAGCTTACAATACCATCGCGATAGACAATCCTAAGCGTGTTATAAGAGCCTTAGAGATTTGTATTGGAAGTGAAAAACCATATTCTTCGTTTTTAAATAAAGACAAAAACAAGCGTAATTTTAAAACCATAACTATTGGTTTAACTGCCGAAAGAGAAACCATATACAATCGTATTAATAAACGTGTTGATATTATGATGGCCGAAGGACAGCTTGAAGAAGCAAAATCTCTTATAGACAAGCAACATCTTAACGCTTTAAATACTGTTGGTTACAAAGAGCTCTTTAATTATTTTAAAGACGAATGGACGCTTGATTTTGCTATTGCAGAAATGAAAAAAAACTCGCGACGTTTTGCTAAACGCCAATTAACTTGGTTTAAACGTAATGAAAACACGTTGTGGTTTGATTATGAAACAAGTGTTAATGAAATACTTACTACCATAGAAAGTAAATTTAAATAAGCTCTAGTTTAGAGAAACTAATATTATATTAGTGCTTATTACACTTTTTATGAAAGATAAAACTATTCAATTCTTTAGATTAATTTATAGATTAAAAGATAAAATCGCCTTCTATCCTTCTTTAATAGGGTTTTTAGGCTGTTTAGTTGCTTACCTAATGTTTTATCTAGAAAAGTTAGGCGTATCTAAACACTTACTAGAATTTATTCCGGAATTAGCCATTAATAACACCGATACTGCAAGAGCATTACTTACTACTTTTATAGCTGGATTAATTTCTATAATGGTTTTTAGTTTTTCTATGGTTATGATATTATTAAGTCAAGCTTCTAGTAATTTTTCTCCAAGATTATTACCTGGATTAATTTCTAATACAAGACACCAAATAGTGTTAGGCTTATATTTAGCAACTATTATTTACTGTATTTTTATTTTGGTATCTATAGAACCTAACAGTAACAAATACCAGTTACCGGCATTTTCTATATTATTTGCTATACTTTTTATGCTTAATTGCTTGGCTGCATTTATTTACTTTATTCATTCTATTTCTCAAGAAATACAGATTAGTAATATTATGGAGAAAATATTTAATACTTCTAAAAAGAGACTTGAGGTATTAATTGAAAACGATGATACAAGAACGTTTGATGATACAAGTAATTGGAAAGTTTATACCTCTAATGTATGTGGTTATTTACAAAACGTATCTATTAAAGATATCGCTGAAATTGCAGATAAAGTAAATGCTAAAATTGAAATAACACCTGTAAAAGGTAGTTTTATACTAGTTAAAGATGATTTATTTAAAGCAAGTGAAGCATTAAACGAAGAACAAGTAGATGGTATTTTAAGGCATTTTGAGTTTACAAAAAGCGAAATGATTGAAGACAATTACGTACTAGCTTTTAAACAACTAACCGAAATTGCATTAAAAGCAATGTCTCCGGGTGTTAACGATCCTGGAACAGCAATTAATGCTATTGATTATTTAACTCAGCTATTTGTAATTAGAGCTAAAAAGAAAGATGTTACCTACTGCCTTGTTAATAATGAAATAAAGGTTTCTATGTCTACTGTAAATTTTAAATTGTTACTATTTCAAGTTATGGCAGCTTTAAGAACCTATTGTAAACATGATATTATTCTTGTTCAAAAGCTTTTAGCCATGCTATATAATGTAAAGAAAAATTGTAAAAACAATACTTACACTGAAGCTTTAAGTCAAGAAATTGAAGAATTAAAAAAAGATGCAAAAAGCACTATTAAAAATGATAGAGACTTATCTTTTTTATAAATAAAACTAAAAAAGCTACTGCAAATGCAGTAGCTTTTTTTTATATTATATAGTCTTATATATTATTCTGGGTTTACAACTAATCTAAAGCCTTCACCATGAATATTTAGTATTTCTACTTTATCGTCTACTTTTAAATACTTACGTAATTTTGCTATGTAAACATCCATACTTCTTGAAGTAAAGTAATTATCGTCTCTCCATATTTTTGTTAATGCTAATTCTCTTGGCATTAAATCGTTTTCATGTAAAGCTAATAAACGTAATAACTCGTTTTCTTTAGGCGATAACTTGGTAGCTTCTCCTCCTTTGTAAGTAAGGAATCTTAATTTAGAGTTTAAATCGAAATTACCTATTTTAAATTCAAACTGCTTACTATCTGCAACCGTATCTGTTGCCTTTCTAGTCATGATTGCTTTAATTTTCATTAAAAGCACTTCACTATCAAAAGGTTTATTAAGGTAATCGTCTGCACCTACTTTATATCCTTTAAGTACATCTTCTTTCATTGCTTTAGCAGTAAGAAAGATAATTGGCACTTCGGCATTTTTCTCTCTAATCTCTTTCGCTAAAGTGAAACCGTCTTTATAAGGCATCATAACATCTAAGATACAAAGATCATAATCGTCTTTTTTAAACTTTTCGAAGCCTTCCATACCATTTTTAGCATGAACAACTTCGTAGTCATTCATCATTAAATAATCTTTTAAAACTGTTCCAAAGTTTGGATCGTCTTCTACTAATAATATTTTCTTTTCTTGTTCGTCCATAATGTTATGATATTAACGGAAGTTTTATCGTGAAAGCACTTCCTTTTCCTTTTTCACTTGTTACTGATATATGACCACTATGGTCTTCTACTATTCTTTTTACATAAGATAAGCCTAAACCATGGCCTTTTACGTTATGTATATTTCCTGTATGTTCTCTATAAAATTTTTCAAAAACACGCTTTACAGCAGCTTTACTCATTCCGCTACCTTCGTCTTTTATACTTACTAGTATGTTATTTCCAACATTTACTGTTTCTACAGTAATTTTTGGAGCATCTGGCGAGTATTTAATTGCATTGTCTAATATGTTAACTAAAACATTAATAAAATGCGTCTCGTTAGCTAATACAGAAGATTTACTTGCCTTAAGTTCTGTTTCTATATGTCCTTGTCTATCTTCTACTATTAACTCTACATGAGATATAGCGTCTTCTATTAAGTCGTGTAAACTAGTACCTTCCTTACTAATGTTTAATTCGTTTTTTTCTAGTTTAGATATTCTAAGTACATTTTCTACTTGTGCATGCATACGTTTGTTTTCTTCTCGTATCATACCTAAGTAACGCTTTACCTTTTCTTTATCGTTTATTATTTTAGGATTTTTAATAGAATCTAAAGCCAAGTTTATTGTTGCAATTGGCGTTTTAAATTCGTGCGTCATGTTATTAATAAAATCTGTTTTTATTTCTGCTATTTGTCGTTGTCTCATTATTTGTGTTAACGCTGTAACAAAAGCAATAAGTATAATAGACGTAAATAAAATAGATAAGCCCAGCATACCTATTACAGAGGACCATATAAATTTATTACTGTCTGGAAAATTAACTAATAAACGATAGTTGTAATTACCATTATCTTCTGAAAAAATAGGAACCTGCATTGTTGCTTGGTCTTCCAATTCAAAATCTTCTGTCTGTATTTTTGTTGCCAAATCGTTACTATAAATAGCAAACTCATAATCAATATTAATATCATACTGATGTAGTTTCAGCTCTAGCTGTCTGTTTAATTTTTCTTTTGTTATACGCTGATGTATTGGTGTTCTGTAGGCGAAATCTCGGTAATAATCATCGATTAATATTTTTTCAGTTTTACCATAATTAGCAAAAACTTCATTATTAGTAACCTTACCGTCTATTTCGTTTGTTTTAAAAACCTTCGTTTGCTTTTCACTAATAATTTTTTTAATACTAATAGTATCTAAACCAATGTCAAAGAGCGCAGGAGATAATTTGTAATTTTCTTCTAGTATTCCATAACTATAAACAAACGTTTCGTTTATAGCGTCGTTTTCTTGTTTAACATAAAGATTACGTATTGCTGTTGTATCTTTAATAACATCAACATCCTTAATAATTAATGGCCTTAATTTATTAACGTGATCTCTAAATTCTTCATTTTCGATGTTTTTAGCAACCCTACTTAAGGCTTGTTTAACATTAAAATTAAAGTTTTCTTCCTTATTGCTAATAGAATTGGAAATGTAGTAGCTCTGCACAAATATAATACCTATCAAAGACAGGCTCATTAGGATAACTAGTACAAAAAACACTTTTTTACTCATCCATTCAAAATTAATATTTTAACATTTAGTAAGCCTTGCTTTTAACCTTACATTAACAAAAATGTTAAAATCTTAATCTTATTTACTTTTTTTTAAGAGTTTGTTATGTGTTTTCAGAACCTCAGCTTTTGTGTTATCGAGGTTAGTATTTATTATTACAAAGTCCGATAGGCGAACTTTTTCATCATCTTGCCATTGGTTAGCAATAATTGCTTTCACCTTTTCAATACTCGCATTATCACGTTTTAGTACGCGATCTATTCGAGTTTTCTCGGGTGCAGTAACTGTAATAATATAATCGTAGTTTTTATAGCTTCCGTTTTCAAAAAGAATAGCAGCTTCTTTTATAACGTACGGTGCGTTTTGTTTATTTTTCCATTTAATAAAATGCTTACCTACTTTTGGGTGTACAATAGCATTCATTTTCTCCAGTAAACCTTTGTCATTAAAAATAGCTTTTGCTAGATACGGTCTATTTAACTCATTGTCTTTATATGCAACTTCTCCAATAAGAGCTATTAGTTTTCTCTTAAGAACTTTAGAGGTATTCATTAGTTTTTTAGCCTCATCATCGGCTATGTATATTGGTATTCCTAAAGCTTCAAAAGCTTTGGCAACTGTAGTTTTACCACTACCTATTCCACCTGTAAGTCCTACTGTTATCATTCTGAAATTATATACTCTATTTTCTGCTCGTGTAAACGCGATGTTTTAATTGTTGTTGGCGCTTTTACTAATTTAGGTGTTAAGTACGAATACTTATTGTTGTGTTCGTTAAAATCGCAAACCACTTCAAAATCATTTACATCAATAGTATTGTAATTTTCTAAACTTGTGTAATATGATAAGTTTATAGTTTTTGGAAAATAATTAACCTTAACGTTTTTTGGAACATTAATTATATTTACTGGTAAACTAAGAGTACCTTCTGTAAATTTTTCGACTTTAACATTAACAGTAACAGCTTTAGTTTTTACTTTAATTTGAGAATTTTTAGTCTCTGATATTAAGGACAACTGTGTACTAAAAGGTTTATAAACCTCTTTTCTGCTTAGCACTTCTGTTTCTATTTTATCAATTTTTAAAAGTAAAGATTCTGGGCCAATTATTTTTACAGAATCTGGTACTGTAACTATAGTATTTAAAACATTATAACCTAGACTATAACTAATATTAAAATTAGGTTTAACAGGCACCATTTTTACAGCATTGATATCTACTTTAAAAAAAAGTGTATCTGGATTAATTGTTTTTACAACAACGTCTTTATTAAACTGATTATTAATTCCGGCAAAACCTCTAGATAAAGACCAAACATATAAAGAATCTGCTTTTTTTACTTCATTATTAAAATCGATTCCTACCGATGGTGTTTTTAGATAATATCTCATCCATTCAAAACCATCTGCAGTCATTGTTAACTTTAATGTATTAGTAGAATCATTAAGCACTATCATTTCGTCTGGAATATTCTTTAACACTACCTTAAAGTCAACTGTATTTGTATAACTAGCAGAAAGTCTAGCAAGCACTAAAATAAAAAATGCAAGTAAAAAAAAGATAAGAAACACATTAAGCCTCCTACTCTTTACAACGTTTTTTAATTTACTTATTACTACAGACATTATTTAGATTTAAAAAATAGATGTGGAAATTGCTTTTCCGGATTTCGGTTTAAAAAACCAATATAAAATGTGCTTTTAAAGAAACCAATACCATATCCAAAAAATTGAATCGTTATTGCTATTAAAGATTGAAACGCTACTTTAATACTTTTAGTTTGAAATAAAGCCAAACTAAACGCTAACATATAATATCCTAAGATAAGATATATTGGAAGCATAACATTAAAAGAAGTTAATATAATTGAAAGTATAATCCCCAACACAAATACTGTAGGAAACCAATATGTAACTTTTTTTGTTGAAGGATGCCATTTGTTAAGAATGGGCCTTACCATTCCAAATTTATTAACTTGTGTATAAAACTTAGACCACGAGATTCTTCTTTTATGATAGACATAAGCCGTTTCAAAAAACGCTGTTTTAAAACCTAAATCCCATAAACGTATAGATAAGTCTGGATCTTCTCCTGGATGTATACGCCCAAAACCTTTTGTAGCCTCAAATGCTTTTTTAGATAAACCCATATTAAAACTCCTAGGCTGAAATTTATCTACACTATTTTTATTACCTCTAATACCTCCTGTAGTAATAAACGAAGTCATACTAAAATTGATAGCCTTTTGTAAGTTTGAGAATGTAGCATGTGCTGCATCTGGACCTCCAAAACAATCTACATAATTAGTATTTAAATTCTTTTCTACTTCTTTTAAGTATTCTTTAGGCAAAATGCAATCGCTATCTAAAACAATAAAGTAATTGCCCTTTGCTTTTTGCATACCATAATTTCTAGAATCTCCTGGTCCAGAATTTTCTTTAAAATAATATGATATATTTAAATGTGAATTATAGTTGCTTACAATACGCTCTGATGAATCTGTAGAACCATCTTCAATAATAACAATCTCATATTCTGTTGTTATCGATTCTAGCTTAGCAAAGCTTTGTAAAAGCTCCTCTATCTCGTTAGGGCGATTATAAACAGGTATGATAAAAGAAAATGATAATTGCATAACACAAATGTACAGTAATACAATAAAAAAAGCCACTCTAAAAAGAGTGGCTTTTAAAATATTTATGTTGTACTAATTTTTAGTAAAACACTTAATAAGTAATTATTAGTTTTTAATAACTCTTATTGTTTCTACAGTTGTTCCTACAGTTACTTTTACAAAGTAAGCTCCAGATTTTAAGTTAGACATATCAATAGCTTTAGAAACTGCATTTGGTGCAGATTTAATAACTTCTTGACCTAACATATTAAATACTGCTACATTAGTAATCGCTTTTTGTGCGTTTAATGTTAAAGTATTATTTACTGGGTTTGGGTAGTAAGTAAATAAAGATCTCACTGAAAAATCTGAAACACTTAAAATTTCTGTATCTGAAACTTCTAATGTAAAAGATTCAGGGCCAACAGTAGCACCATCATCATTAATTCTAATATAATAAGTATCACCATCAACCAATCCTGTTATAGGTGAAGTATTACAACCCATAACTTCTGTACCAGCACAATCGCTATACACACCATATTGTACAGCTGTTGTAGCAATATAAGCCTCTGTTGTTGATGTTGCTACAAAAGAATACCAAAGATCTGAAATAGTACCTGTAAAACAATCGGCAGCTATTGAAGAATCTGTAGCTCCTGTATTATCAGCAGTAATTTCTAAATCTAATGTTAAAGCTTCTGCTCCTGCACATTCATCGTTTGCAGGAGGTGCAACATCAATATTTAATGTATAACCTACAGATTGAGGTGCTGCCCAAGTAGAAATAGCGATATAATAAGTTGTTCCAGCTGCAAGTTCAACATCTATAATTCTATCTACAGTATTAGAACTACCTAAAAAACCAACACATGCTGGAGCTGTAGCTCCATCTATACAACCATCCCAAATATGTAAACCTGAATAACTAGCATCAATTCCTGTAAGAGAGACTCTGTATGTTTGAGTTATAATTGGACTATAAGAATAAAACACATCGTCTCCACTCATATAATAAGCACTACATGGACTTGATCCATTTTCATAATCATCAAAATAATTTGCTGTATTATCTGTAGTAGTATATGGTATTGATGTAATATCAATAGCTGATGAACATAATTGCCCAGCAATTGGACAAGTATTTGTAAAAGTACCTAAATCAAGATCACAAGTAGCATCTGTACCGTTTTCTATAACTAGAGCTATAGAAGTACCATCTGCATAAGGTCCTACAGTTACAATCCCTAAGGCATTAGCTGCATACGTAGTAGTACCATCGTTAATTTGAGATGTACCATCACCTAAACCTGTAACATCTACATCTACAGAAAACTGAGCATTATCACAATCTGTAACTAAAGTCGCTGTTCCTGTTGGAGGAGTACAAGAAACTGCAATAATATTAACATCTACGTCCATAGTTACACCATAAGAACCACTATAACATGAGTTTGGAGTTGCTTGTCCTGAATCTGCAGTACCAATTCTCATTCTATGAGTTCCTAAAGTTGCCGTTGCAGGCATCATAAAAGAAGCATCTAATGTAGATGGATTTGCAGCTGCTGATTCTCCACTGTAAAACAATTCAGTTGCATCATCAAAAATTAAATCATCGTTTAGATCAATCCAAATATTAGTATTATATGTATAACCTGTTTCAAAACCAATCATAACATTCGCAGAAATCCCTTGACCTAAATCAACAGCTGTTCCTGTAAAATCTTCGTAAGTAAGATCTCCACCACTTGTAAAATCTGTAGTTCCAACTTGTAAACTACCAATACCTGTAGCATCATTACTTGAAGGCATAGAGTCACAATAGCATCCGTTAGCAAAAGTTGTAAATGAACCTTCTATACATCCCGAAGAAGTTCCTGCTGTATTTACTGCATTTACAGTATAATAATAAGTAGTAGCTGCTGATGATACAAAATCGTATGTAAGAGCTGAACCAACATCTACGTTGTCTGCAATATCTGTAGCTCCAGCACTTGTTCCAACAGAAACTGTATAAGAATCTGCTGCAGCAATTGCAACCCACGATAAATTAGAATCAAAATTACCACATGCAGCATCAGGAGTTCCTGTAACTACAGGGCACTCAGGTACATCTACAGCTGTAAAAGAAACTTCGGTACAACCAGTTGCATCTCCATTAGCATTGTACGGTGTAATTGTTGCGAAATAAGTTGTACCTGCCATTAACGTAACAGCATATGTTAAATCTGTACCAACATCAACTGCATCAGCAATATCAGTTGCTCCTGTTGAAGTACCCAAGGTAACTTTATATCCATCAGGAGAACCTGTTGCAGCAGACCATGCAAGACCTGCATTTAAACCTGCATTCATTTCTCCATCTACGGGAGCAGTAAGTACAGCATCGCAATTAGGTGGTAATGATGCTGTTAATCCTCCAAAAATAGTATTTGCATAATACGCTCCTATTCCTGTAGCACTTGGAGGACTAGCTGGATCTGGATTAGTACTATCGTTACGGTAGTATATACTTCTATTTTCAGCAGTATCAGTTTTCTGCCAATTAATTGTACAATCATAACCTGTTTGATTTTCATCAATGGCTACAATTAAATTGTCAGTATTATTATAAGCAAAAGGAGTGTCAAATGTAATGGTCATCCAATTACCCGCTTCTGGGTAAGCAACTGTTCCTGTATATACTTCAGTTAAACCACTAGCTTCTTCCCAATCTGCTGTATCTGCAAATTCTGTTTTTGTCGAATGTCCCATAGATATAGTCCAATCTGTACTTTCATCATTTGTTGTTGGTACAGAAGACACATAAAAAGCAACAGATGTAATATTTCCTGATGAATTAATTTCAGGTTGAAGATATAGTTGTTGAGAATAAGTGTATCCGTAGCAACTAACAATTGGTACGTTTGACTGTGTTCCTGTTCCTGATCCAACAGTAATTTGAGCATTAGCTTGATACGAAAATGCCATAAGCATTAGACCAAGTAATAAAGTAATTTTTTTCATATTTAGGTTTTTAGGTAATTATTAATTTTCTAAAATATTATTTTTTTAACAATTAAACACTAAAAATAACAACAAACCGTCAATATGTATAGATATTCCGTTTAAACACTATTCAAGAATTAGAATTCGGTATGGATTTTATTATTGCTTTTTGATTATCTTTTTTAAGAAAAACATGATACATATATAAACTCTTACACAAGCAAAAATTTAATTATTTTTCTTTTACTTTCTATTTTACAAAAATTCCTTTTACAGTTTAGCAAATTCATCTCTCTATTATTATTTGCCTTTTTGAGACTAAAAAATAAATTCTTCCAATTAAATCTCAAAATATAATTCAATAGTATATCTATTCTTATATTATTGTTTTCTTAAAAACATAACAGATAATCTTTTGACAAAAAAAGCCACTCTTTTTAGAGTGGCTTTTAAAATATTTATGTCGTACTAGAACTTAGTAAAACAATATATAAGTGATTATTAGTTTTTAATAATTCTTACAGTTTCTACACTTGTTCCAACCGTTACTTGTACAAAGTAAGCTCCAGATTGTAAGTTAGACATATCAACAATATTAGATACTGCATTTGGTGCTGTTCTAATAACTTGTTGACCTAACATATTAAATACAGATACATTAGTAATCGCTTGTTGCGCGTTTAATGTTAACGTGTTTTTTACTGGGTTTGGATAGTATGAAAATATTGAACTAGATTCGAATTCTATATTAGATAATGTTGCTGTGTCATCAACTTTTATAGTACTAGCTCCAGGAACTTTTGCAGTTCCATCATCTGTTACAGATACAAAGTATGTACCCGCTGCAAGACCAGCATGAACAGACTGACTACATGTACCTATTTGAATTAAATTATCACAATCAACGCCTGAATATAAAGTATATTGAGTAGAACCTCCAGCTGTAATTGTTACACCTCCAGAAACAGGAGCAACAAACGAGTACCAAATATCACTTACAGTACCAGAATAACAAGTTTCAGCAGCAGAATCTGTAGCTCCTGTATTATCGAAAGC
Source organism: uncultured Lacinutrix sp. (assembly GCF_947500605.1). Classification (GTDB taxonomy): domain Bacteria; phylum Bacteroidota; class Bacteroidia; order Flavobacteriales; family Flavobacteriaceae; genus Lacinutrix. The sequence continues at coordinate 121,689 of NZ_CANMSJ010000008.1, forward strand.
CACTTCTGCTCCTAAAGTAAGCATTATAGCCCCTACACATTCATCGTTTGCTGGTGGCGGAGTTCTTACTTGAAAATTGTCAACATAAAAATTCATGTCTCCACCAGAAGTTGAACCTTCTAAAGAAAATATTGCAAATTGAGCAGTTGCACTAGTAACACCAGAAACATCTATTGTTACGTTATTCCCTGTATTTGATGGTGAGTTAGCAGCATCCCAAGTGTAAATAGTTGTCCATGTAGCACCTCCATCTATAGATTGCATTACATAAACTGCATCGTCAGAATTTAATGTTTGCGCAGCTGTACCTGTATATGCGGTTAATGCAACGTCTAAATTAATTTCAAAACCACCACCAGTTAAATCAAAAATAGGTGTTAACAACCATTCATCATTTCCTGTTGTGTATATATTAACTCTTGCACTACCTTGTGTTCCATCGTTAGCAAAGCCATCTGCCGCCCATATAGAACTACCAAATGAAGTTGGACCAGTTATAGGGCCAGTGGCTTCACTCCAGCAGGTGTTTAAAAATGATGTAAAATCTTCTAAATAGTTTGGTGTTTCAAAAGAACATGCCGTTGTAAAGTAGTACGGCCCTACCCATGTAGAGTCTCCATTAGGTGAGCAATCTCCTTGAACATAATATGCGTAATCATTAACACTTGACAAATTAGTTAATGTATATGGATTTGTTACACCAGTAAAACTTGCAGTTCCTGAAACAGTTTCACCTGCTGTTAAATCAACTAATTCTATATTCCATAATGACTCTGAATCACCTGCAGTCCAAGATAAATCTGCTGAGACTGCTGTAATATTGTCAGCATCTAAACTCGTTGGAGCAGGACATGCTAATGGCGTTGTAAAAGCAAATGGCCCAACCCATAAAGAAGTACCGTCTGCTGTACAGTCTCCTTGCACATAAAACTCATAATCATTATCCTCCACTAAGTTAATAACTGTATATGGGTTTGATACACCTGAATAATCAGCCGAACCTGAAACTACATCTCCTGCAGTAACATCTACTATTTCAACATTATATAAAGTAGCAATTCCTGCATCTGTCCAACCTAAATCTGCTGCATTAAACATTATGTTTGTTGCCGTTAATGCTGTAGGGGCTCCACATACAGGAGGATCTACAACCGTTAATTTATAATCTTCTGTTTCTCCTCTACCAGAACTTAAAGAACAAGCATCACCATCTCCTGGATTAAGATCGTTAAAATCAGCTATAATTCTCATGTGGTATTCACCGTTTGTTGTTCCTCCAGGAACAGTAATAGTTCCTGAAAAAGGACCATTACTATATGATGTTGTAGTAAAAACATTTTCTGACACGTCATGTACTTTATCTCCATTCCAATCTACCCATATACCTAAACCTAAAGTTCCTCCTTCTACTTCAATAGTAAAATCGAATGTACCTGTTGCAAAACTAGTTACTCCCATTGTATCATAATTATTAGCATAATGATTTGAAGAAAGACCAGATTCTAAATTAGATAAATTAACGTTTGCTCCTGTAGTTGACACATTATCTATTAAAGTTGTAGTATTAGCGTTTGTTGAAGAAGGATCACAATAACATAAATCTACAGCAGTTGTAAATGAACCTTCAGAACAATCGATAGATGTTCCTGCTTCGTTAGACGCACTAATAGTGTAATAATAAGTAGTATTTGGTGCACCTTCAAAAGTATAGGCATTGTTTGAAAAATTGTTTACGTTATCTGCAATATCAGTACCTCCACTTGTTGTTCCAATTTTAACAGTATAAGAACTTGCAATATCTATAGCATCCCAAGACAAACTTGATTCGTAATTACCACAAGCAACATCTGGAGTTGCTGTAACAACTGGACAACCAGGTGAGTCTATTGTTGTAAAAGAATATTCTGTACAACCTGTTGCTGGACCAACACCATTAACAGGTACTATGTTAACAAAATATTGAGTATTTGGCATTAAACCGCCAACATTAGTAGTAGTTACATTTCCTAAAGCAACATTGTAAACATCTGAAGTTCCTGTACTTGTTCCTACTGTTACATTATAACCTGTTAATTGACCTGTAGCAGCACTCCAAGATAAATCTCCAGAGACTGACGCATTAACAGATCCATCTACTGGACTAGATAATGCTGCATCACAATTAGGTGGCGAGGTTGAGACTAAGCCGTTAAATATAATACTTGGTGCATATGGTACTGTGCCAGTAGCATCTTCTGGATCTGCAGGATCTGAATTAGTAGTATCATTTAAATAATAGATACTTCTAAACTCAGGTGTAGATGTATTCCAAAAATCATCTCCAGAACTATCATAACTTGCCATATTTTCATCAAATGCAATAACAAGGTTATCTGTTCCATTGTAAGCAAATGGAGTATCTAATGTTAACGTTACCCACCCTACTCCTGCAGAAACATCTATACCTCCTGTGTAAGATGCCGTTAGACCAGAAACCGGCTCCCAATCTGTATTACTAGCAAATGCTGTTTTTGTTGTGTGCCCAATGTAAATTGTTAAATCTTGACTATCATCTAAACTAGTTGTCCCACTAAAGTAATACTGTAATCCTGTAATAGTACCAGAAGTATTAATATCTGCAGCTGTATATATAGTTTGACTATAAGAATAACCGTAAAAAGGATCAAATGGCATTGCTTGAGATTGATTAGTTCCTTCTCCAACTTGAATTTGAGAGAAGCCTAATAAGACAAAAAGCATCATAAAAAGCGATAAAGTAATTTTTTTCATGTTTAGTTATTTTAGGTAATTGTTAGTAATTAATAGTTTTCTAAAAATATTAATAATAATGAACGTTTTCACCTAAATAACCAACAAATCGCTTACATGTAACTTTACATCGTCAAAAGGTTAACGCTTTGTTAATTCCATGTACAAAACCTTAAGTATAAAGCAAAAAAAAACCATGCATAAAAGTATCCATGGTTTTAAATTCTATTAAATAGTATATACTTAGAACTTATTTCTTTAATTTTTCTCCTTCTACAAAAGCTTCCATTACAGCATCACTTACTCCCATATTACTAAATCCACCATCATTGTAAAGATTTTGTAATGTAACACGCTTTGTTAAATCACTAAATAATGTTACTGTGTAATTAGCACAATCCATTGCAGTTGCATTACCTAATGGCGACATTTTTTCGGCATAAGCTATAAAACCATCAAATCCTTTTACACCACTACCTGCGGTTGTAGGTGTTGGAGATTGCGAAATAGTGTTTACTCTTACTTTTTTGTCTCTACCAAAGAAATATCCAAAACTACGTGCAACACTTTCTAAATAGGCTTTATTATCTGCCATATCGTTATAATCCGGAAAAACACGTTGTGCAGCCATATATGTTAAAGCAACAATACTTCCCCACTCGTTCATTGCGTCTTTCTTGTAAAGTGTTTGCATAACTTTATGAAAAGACATCGCAGATACATCTGTACCTTTCTGTGTCCATGCATAATTTTGATCTGTATACGATTTACCTTTTCTTACATTTATAGACATGCCAATAGAATGCAATACGAAATCTATTTTACCACCTAAAATTTCCATAGATTTCTCTATAAGGTTTTCAATATCTTCTTCGCTAGTTGCATCTGCAGGAATAATTTGAGAACCTGTAATTTTTGCTAACTCATCAATTTGTCCCATTCGCATTGCAACTGGCGCATTAGTAAGTACAAATGTTCCACCTTCTTCATTTACACGAACAGCAGTTTTCCATGCAATAGAATTTTCATCTAGTGCTCCAAATATGATTCCTCTTTTTCCTTTTAGTAAATTATATGACATACTATTATTTGTTTATTTTTTTGTTGATTGGTTGTGTTTACACTTCAAAGATAACATAAAAAAGTATTTTATTTTATACGTTAAGTTTACCTTTTACAAGGCTAAATAGTACTTTAATTTAAAAGCTCTTTTGCATGAGCTAAAGCAGAATTAGAAACTTCTATCCCTCCTAGCATTTGTGCTATTTCTACTATTCGTTCGTCGTGATTAAGCTCTACAAGATTGGTTGTTGTAACCTCGTTTACATCTTCTTTATAAACTTTAAAATGCGTATGCCCTTTGGCTGCAATTTGTGGTAAATGTGTAATACTAAACACTTGCATTGTTGTACTCATTCCTGCCATAATATCTGCCATCTTATTCGATATTTCTCCAGATACTCCTGTATCTATTTCATCGAACATAATAGTTGGCAACTTAATATATTGTGTAAGAATAGATTTTATAGCTAACATTATACGAGATAATTCTCCTCCAGAAGCTGCCTTTTTTAAAGGTTTAAAGTCGCCTCCTTTGTTTGCAGAAAACAAAAATGCTAATTCATCTTTACCATTAGCATAGTAAACATCGGAAACTGTTAGTTCTATATTACATTGTGCATTTGGCATTCCCAATTGAGCCAAAATAGCCTCTAACTTCTTTTTTAAAGATGGTATTGCTTTTTTTCTTTTATTATGAATAACTAAAGCAACAGCATCTAAATCTTGTTTTATTTTTAGAATTTCAGCTTTCTTTTTATCGATGTCTGCCTCTACATTTAGTGTTGCTAAAACTTTATCAGACAGTTCTGTTTCAATAGTAATTAATTCTTCAATTGAATTTACCACATGTTTTTGAAACATGTTATTAATTGTTGCCAATCTACTATTTACTTCTGCTAGCCTATTCGGATCTGCTTCTAAGTCGTCTTGAAATGTTTCTAGTTCACTAAATACATCGTCTAATTCTATTAAACTACTATTTGCTCTATTATAAAGGTCTTCGTATTTATTAGAAAAACCAGACAACTGTTTTAGCGTGTTTTTTAACTCGGTTAAGTTAGATAAAACGCCTGTTTGCTCATCGCTTAATAACTGATTTGAAGCTGTTAGTTTTTCTTGAATAGCATCAATATTACTTAATGTTTCAAGCTCTTCTTCTAAAGTTTCTAACTCACCTGGCTTTAGTTTGGCTTCGGTCAATTCATTTAATAAAAAAGAATTGTAGTCATGCTCTTTTATTGCTTCTGTTTGAAAAACAACAAGTTGATCAAGCTCTTTATTTAGTTTTTTATATTCTAATCTTTTATCTGAATACTTACTAATTTCATCTTGGGTATTTGCTAAAGCATCGATAACTTGAAATTGAAAAGCATCGTCTACCAACTGAAGCGTTTCGTTTTGCGAATGAATATCTATTAATCGTGATCCTAAAAGTTGTAAACTAGAAAGTTTTACTGGAGAATCGTTTACAAAAGCTCTAGACTTACCACTTGGTAAAATCTCACGTCTAATAATAGTATGAGGCTCAAAATCTATGTCTTCTGCTTTAAATAATTTTTCTAATTTATAGTTTGTAACATCAAAATTAGCTTCAATAATACATTTGGTTTCTTTATCACGAAGACTAGTTAAATCTGCTCGTTTTCCAAGAATTAAAGATAGGCCGCCTAAAAGAATAGATTTTCCTGCTCCAGTTTCTCCTGTTATAATGGTAAATCCATTGTTGAAATCGACTTGTAAATGGTCGATTAATGCGTAGTTTTTAATAGATAACGAAGTTAGCATAAGAATTTAAGATTAGGCTTTTAAAAATTGCTACTTATTTTGTAACGAAGGTAATAAAGAAACTTAAAACTTAATATTTCTCCATTTGCTAGCATGTGTTGGTGCTACTCTATTTAATAAATCGATTAAAGTAGTAACATCTACACTTGGTCCTGAAGAAAAAATTTGTTCAATCTCTTCGGCTTTAGCATCGAAAAACACTCTTGCAAGATAAGAGTTTGGTCTATTTGCATTCATTTTTCTAAAGTAAGCTAGAGATAAAGCTATTTCGTTTTTAGCGTCTTTATTGTTAGTACTCATAATGTCCATACCTTTTCTGTGGTAATTATACATTACTGTTCTAAAATCACTAAATGTAGGTGATAAAATATTATCGATAAGTGCAAACTTACTTTGCAATCCATCTTCTAATTTCCAGCCTTTAAAATTTTCTTGCTGAGAGTAGTTTACAATACGCTGTGCTTGTTTAAAATAAGGATCACCACCTTCTTTAGAAAAAGATTCGGCATCTAAACCTAATACCATATTAATATGAAATGCTAATACAGAAATTAAGTTAGATTCGTATTGGTTTTCATTATATGTTAAATTCTGAAACTCTAAGTAATTAAAAGAAAAATCCTTATCGTTTACATTATAGACAGGTGTTGTATATGTAGAACCAAACACTGGCCTAGAGGACTGTACTTGAACCGAAGCTTCAAAATTCTCACCACTTTGTCCAGTAACGTTAATTACAATATTGCAATCTATACGCTCTTGAGGCTTAAATTTTCTTTTAGTCCACTGTGTTTTATTTACAAACTCTGTTAATTGTTTTTCTAACGTTTTATAAATTTGAAGATTCTCGTTACCAGTTAACTGCGCATTAACAACTACATTACAATTAAGCTCTTGAGAAAAGCCAAAACTTGTTGCAAAAAAGACTAAAAGTATAAGTAGATTACGCATTTAATTTTTGTGTTATAACACTTAAAATATCTATTGCTACTTCTGCTTTAGACTTTAATTGATAAGCGTTTATGTTGTTCTTATTGTCTATAATAGTTACTTTGTTGGTATCGGTTTTAAAACCAGCACCTTTATCTCTTAACGAATTTAAAACAATTAAATCTAAATTCTTCTTTTTAAGTTTTCCTTTTGCATATTCTAGTTCATTGTCTGTTTCTAATGCAAAACCAACTAACAATTGTTTTGTTTTTATAGCTCCTAAAGATGCTAAAATGTCTTTAGTTTTCTCTAGCTCTAGTGTTAACGTTTCACCTTTCTTTTTTATTTTACTCGTAGAGATTTCTTTTGGTCTATAATCTGCTACTGCTGCCGAAAGTATAGCAACATCAACAGTATTAAAAAACTGATGAGCAGCATCGTACATATCTTGAGCACTAAAAACAGGTATAACTTGTATTAGGCTATGTTTTACTTTTTGATGAGTTGGCCCAGTAATTAATATAATCTCAGCACCTAAATTAGCTGCTGCCTTAGCTATTTCAAAACCCATTTTACCGCTAGAATGATTACCTATAAATCTTACAGGATCTAAAGCTTCATAAGTTGGTCCAGCTGTAATAAGCACTTGCTTACCTTTTAAAGGTAAGCTTTTAAGAATATCTGCTTCTATAAAAGCAACTATATCTTCAGGTTCTGCAAGACGACCTTGTCCTACAAGACCACTAGCTAATTCTCCAGATGTTGCAGGAATCATAATATTCCCAAAGCTTTCTAGTTTAGAAAATGTGCTTGTTGTAGAGGGATGAATGTACATATCTAAATCCATTGCAGGCGCAAAATAAACTGGGCATTTAGCAGATAAATATGTTGCTAATAACAAATTATCGCAAGTACCATTTGCCATTTTAGACAATGTATTTGCAGTAGCTGGAGCAACTAAAAAATAGTCTGCCCACAAACCTAACTCTACGTGATTGTTCCATTCTGCATTCTCATCGTCTTCATTATAAAACGAAGAATGCACAGGATTTTTAGATAGTGTGGAAAGTGTAAGAGGTGTTACAAAGTCTTTAGAAGCAGGCGTCATTACAACTTTTACGTTTGCACCTGCTTTTATAAACACTCTTACTAATGTCGCTGTTTTATAAGCAGCAATACCAGCACTTATGCCTAAAAGTATATTTTTGCCACTTAAAATAGACATAGTAATTAGTCTTGGTTTTCTTCTGTACTTCTATGGTACACTTTATCGTCTAACCACTCTTTTACTGCTAAAGCGTGTGGCTTAGGTAGTTTTTCGTAGAATTTAGATACTTCAATTTGCTCTTTGTTTTCAAAGATTTCTTCTAAAGAATCGTTATAAGTTGCAAATTCTTCCAACTTTTCGATTAATTCTTTTTTGATTTCAGAATTAATTTGCTCTGCTCTTTTTGCAATTATTGAAATTGCTTCGTAGATGTTTTCTGTTGGTGCATCAACTTTATTTCTATTGTAAGTTGTTGTACTTAAAGGAGCATCGATTTTTTTTAAATCCATAGTTGTTATATTAACTTTTTGTATTGTACTGTTCTAATTGTTTTAAAGCATCTTCATACTTTTCTGTTGCATCTTCTAAAAACTCTGAAGTTGCATACGCTTTTTTAAACGTGTTATAGTTTGCAATTGCTGCTTCTAAACGCGCTTTCTTTTTATACTCAACACTTTTTGTACCTAGTTGGTAAGCCGAATCGAATTTAATATATAAAGCTTCCTCACGAAGTGAAGATCCAGGAAAATCTATTATAAAATTATCTACTGAAGAAATTGAAGCTTTGTAGTCTAAAATTCTATTGTATTGCTTAGCCGTTTCGAAAGCCTTCTTTTCTAGTTTAAAACTTAATTCTTTTACTAAAGCATTAACTTCTGTTGCGTTTGTAGATTCAGGATATACGTTAATATACTCTTGTAATTTTTCTAGTGCTGTAAAAGTATCTTCTTGGTCTTTAGAAAAAACAGGTGATAATTGATAGTAACTTTTTGCTGCTTTAAAAAGAGCATCTTCTTTTTTTGAACTCTTAGGGTATGCAGAAGCAAAACGCTCGAAATGATAACCTGCTACAAAATAATCTTTCATTTGGTAAGAAGCATCCGCATTTAAATACATTAACCTTTCTGCCTGTGGTTTCCCTCTATATTGAGGAATAGCTTGCTCGAATAAACGATTAGCTTTAGAAAATTTTCCTGCATCGTAAAGCGTTTCTCCAACTTTATATTTCGTAGCTGCATCTTCAGACTTTAATGCCTTTTGATATTCGTTACAAGATGTAAAAGTTAAAGCTAGAATTAGTATATAAAATATGTTTTTCATCAGGTCTTTTTAATGTTTTTTCATCTGTTTTAATGCAATTCGCTAATGCTCACAACATAGATTTTTAAACAAGATGCAAAAATACGCTATTAATATGGATTTTAAAAATATAATTTCATTGCTAAAGTAAGAGTTGAAATTAAGCTACCACACGCTTTAAGTATTATTTAACGATTATAACTTATTTATTAAAATTTGATAAATAGTTTTTAATTTTTTCTTTTAATTCATCAGTTGCAACAACAAGTGGCAAACGCACAGTATCATTACACAAATCTAAAGCTTGTAAAACAGCTTTAATTCCTGCCGGATTATTTTCAGAAAAAATAAGACTTGTTATCTCCATTAATTCAAAATGAATTTTATAAGCCTCCTTTGCTTCTCCTGCTCTTCCTAACGCTATCATTTTAGAAAATGCTTTTGGCAAAGCTTGACCAATTACAGAAATTACACCATCTCCTCCTGCTAAGGCAACACTAAGAGCTAAGTCATCGTCTCCAGAAATTACTCCGAAACCTTCAGGTTTATTTTTTAATAAATTTAAATATTGCGCCACATTGTTTCCAGCTTCTTTTACTGCTACAATGTTTTCGAAATCATTTGCCAGCCTTAATGTTGTTTCTGGCGACATATTAGATGCTGTTCTTCCCGGAACATTATACAAAATAATTGGCACAGGACATGCATTTGATACTGCTTTAAAATGCTGATAAATCCCTTCCTGTGTTGGCTTACTATAATATGGAGACACAGATAGAATTCCTGCAAATTGAGACAAATCTGTACTTTCAATTTCCTTAACAACCTCTGCAGTATTGTTTCCTCCAATTCCTAAAACTAAAGGCAATCTTCCCTTATTAGCTTTATTAATTATTGCAATAACATCTTGCTTCTCTTGCTTTGTAATGGTTACGCTTTCTCCTGTTGTACCACTTATAACGATGTAATTTGTTCCGTTATCAATATTGAATTCTACAATATTAGCTAAAGCTTCTTCATCTATACTACCATTAGTTTTAAATGGTGTTACTATTGCAATTCCTGTTCCTAAAAAAGGGTTTTTCATTTTATCTATATTTTATTTAGAATATTGAGATATTTCTTTAATTCTGAAGTAAATGTTTTAAAATCATCTATTTCAGTTTTAATTATTAAGTCGTTTATACGTTCGTCTGTTTCTAAAACGCCAACTTTAAATTTTGATTTTGATGCAACCGTTAATAATTTTAACGGTGTGATATCATTTTTATAATAACTAATTAAAAGATCGAATTCCGTATTTAAAAACTTTTTTAATGTCGGTTCTTTAATTGTGCCTTTCCAACCTAGATGCTTCAATGTATAAGCTGGGCTAAAAACATCTTCGTCTTTTTTAATTTGTGATTTAAAAGCAATTATTTCTATATTTTCTTTCTTAATATTTAATCCTTCTGCTAAACCGTTAAAAATAGGAACATTAATTAACTCCTCGGTATTAAATAGAACTCCAATACGGTTAACTTTAGTATTAGATGGAGATACAACTCTATTTTTTGACTGAGAATCAATATAGTTTTTATTAGATTTTTCTTTAAATCCTTTTAAAATCATTTATCTTTATGCTTTGTACAAAAGTAGGAAAACCAACTAAATGTTTTCTAAAAAAATATAAGTATTACAAATGAAAAAATACCACTTACTAATTTCTGTTTGCTTTCTAGCATTCATATTCTCTTGTAAGCAAGAGCCGCTTGTACTTTCTAAAATTGAAGGTAAACAAATTGGCATAAAAGACAGCCTAGAAATAGACCAAGATTATGATGCTATAATTGCTCCATACAGAGACAGATTAACAGACGATATGAATGCTGTATTGTCTTATGCTCCGGAAACCTACAACAAATCTGATGGACACTTAAATACTGCTATTGGAAATTTAATGGCGGATATTGTTTTTAAAGAAGGTGATTATGTTTTTAATAAAAGAACAAATAAACATATTGATGCTGTTATATTAAATCATGGCGGTATTCGCTCTATTATTTCTAAAGGAGATATTACTACAGAAACAGCTTTTCAAGTGATGCCATTTGAAAACAGTATCGTTGTTATTGCTTTAAAAGGTCAGCAAATAGATAGCATGATGCAATATTTAAGCCAAGCAAAAAGAGCGCATCCTGTACAAGGTATAAAACTTACTATAGATAGAGACTATAAAATTTCTGAAGCTTTAATTGGAGGAAAGCCGATTATTAAAGACAAAACATATTACGTAGCAACTAATGATTATCTATACGATGGTGGAGATGGCATGCGCTTTTTCAAACCTAACGACTCTATTTACCATATAGATTATAAAATTAGAAATGCCATGATAGACTACTTTAAAAAAGTAGATACTATAAACCCAAAGATTGATAACAGATTTACCCAAACCAAATAATAGAAATGAAACGTAGAACATTTATACAACAATCATCAGCAGCAACAGCCTTAGTTACTCTTGGCGGATTTGGGTTTCAATCTTGTAATGCATCTGTAAAAACTAAAAAAATTACTATACTACATACTAACGATGTACATAGTCATATTGATCCTTTTGGGCCAGATGATGCTAGAAATGCAAACCAAGGCGGTGTAGCAAGACGTGCTAGTTTAGTAGAGTCTATTAGAAATGAGAATCCAAATACTTTATTATTAGATGCTGGAGACATTTTTCAAGGCACACCATATTTTAATTATTACGGTGGAGAACTTGAGTTTAAGCTTATGTCTAAAATGAAATATGATGCAGCCACTATTGGTAATCATGATTTCGATAATGGTATTGATGGTTTATATGCACAATTACCACATGCTAGTTTTCAGTTTTTATCTGCCAATTACGATTTTAAAAATACTGTAATGGATACGCATGTTAAGCCTTACCAAGTATTTGTAAAAGATGGTTTAAAAATTGGTGTTTTTGGAGTTGGAATTGAGCTAGATGGTTTAGTTAACAAAAACATGTACAAGGAAACAAACTACCTAGATCCTATTGAGATAGCTACAGATATGTCTAGAATCCTTAAGGAAGAAGAACAGTGCGACCTTATTATATGCTTATCTCATTTAGGCTACTACTACTCTAAGAACCCAAGTAGAATATGTGATCTTACTCTTGCAAAATCTACAAAAGACATAGATTTAATTATTGGAGGACATACACACACTTTTTTACCAAAACCAACTGTTGCACAAAACAGTGAAGGCAAAAATGTATTAGTAAACCAAGTAGGTTGTTATGGCATAAATTTAGGGAAAATTGATTTTTATTTTGATGCCGAAAAGAATAAGACAGCAGACGGAACTTCTATAATAGTGTAATACAAGGCTTCGTTTTCCGACCAAGATTATAATTATTTACTTTATATAAGCAAAGTCAAAAATTATGAAAACCAAAATACTTTTAGGATTACGCATTATTATAGCTATTATTTTAATACAAACCTTACGTTTTAAATTCACTGGCCATCCAGATAGTATTTATATTTTTAAGCAGGTAGGTATGGAACCTTATGGACGTATTGCCATAGGCATACTAGAGCTTATTGCCGGTATCTTATTACTAATACCTAAAACAATATGGGTTGGTGCTACTATAACAATTGGTGTTATTGGAGGCGCAATATTCATGCACATGACTAAATTAGGTATAGCTGTAAATGGAGACGGAGGTATTTTGTTTTTTACCGCACTTACAACTTTTACACTCTCTTCCGTTGTTCTATTCTTCTACAGAAAAGACATTCCGTTTTTAAAATAAAACTTTATAGAATATATTAATTTTAGAAACTATGTACACGTAAACAAGATAAAAACCTGTTACTAAAAGTACTGCATAGGTTACATTTAAAACATACTCTGAAGACACAAAGATATATGCTACTTGTACCACCTCTGAAAACACAATACACACACTAGCCAAAAACAAGATTAATCCTTTTTTAGAATCGTGATACAGATAGTTCACTAATGAAAACGAAAGCACCAATAGTATACACATATTATAAATGCACTCTACTAAAAAATCGAACGTATAGACTTCTATAACTCTATCTGCTAAAATCATTTGATTTAGTGAAAAAATTAGATAACAGTTAAAAATAGCTAGCACAACTATTGGAATTTTATACTTTTCTAAAAGCTTTTTAAGGCTTATACTTTTTGCTATATAGGTGAGTAAACTTATATATCCCAAAATATGCCCAATCTTGCTAACCTTAGATAAAATATAAACATCTAAGAACATTATAGCATTTACAAATCCTGCAAAAGCGCAAAATATTAAAAACATTGCAAAAAACTTATTCCTTGCATTAGACACCGTAAAGTACAGATACACCAAGAGTGGTAAAATAAATGCTTTAGAAAAATTAGATAGCGTTTCTATATTAAAAAGCACACCTGCCATAAACAAACAAGAAATAGCGATAAGCAAACCAGTTATTAACCGCAGCTTAGTAATTTTCATTATAATAATTTTTAGGTGTCACAAATTTAAGCAAGAAATCACCAATAAACTTATAATTTTGCATTTAATCGATAAAATACATGATAAAATTAAAACATTCAACAATAACTAATTAAGCTAAGTATCCTTTTTTAACATCAACAAATGAATGGAAGAACAACATAATTACACCACAAATAAATAACACTGAAGAAGTATAACTTATACTAATATCATCTACAATGTAGTAATAGCCTATTAAAATCAACTCTGAAAACGCTATCATAACACATGAAACAAATAGCAAAAGGTACTTTTTGTTTACATTTTGAATGTAGTTTAAAAAAGAAAAAGATAAAACTATAATAACCATTAAACTATAAAAGAACTCTACAGCTTGCACTAATTCAATAAAATTAGATTCAAAATTTATAGGATTGATAATATTTATTAAAACATAAATCATGTATAAGTCTAATACAAGTAAAACCATAAACTCGAGTAGATACTTTTTAAATACTAACTTAAAAATAAAGCTTTTAGCAATGTAAAGTATTAAAAAAAGATAAGCCAATATATAAGCGACATTACAAACGTAATAGGACCAATTTGATTCTGCTCTAAAATCTAAAATATTAGCAATATCTCCTATTGTATAAATTACAAAAAAGGCCGTTAAAAATTTGTCTTTATTTTTATTAAAAAACAAATACACTAAAGAGGTTAAAGGCACTACAGATAACTCTAATGTAGAAGACAGCACTTCCAAATCAAAATAATCTAAAGCTATTACAACAGTAAAAATAGCAATTGCTGCTAGGATTAAAAAAAGAGGTCTAGACATTAAACATTCAAGGGATTATCAACTTCCCAAAATAACAACTTCCAAGTTTAGGAAACAAATATTTATAATGGATAAATGAAAAAACATTTACTCGTATTCAATTTAAAAGCCTAAAACACAAATACAAGCCTATTTTAACATATCTAAAAACTCAGTTTCAGAAAGCAAAGGCACATTTAATTTCTCTGCCTTTTCCTTTTTACTTGGTCCCATTTTATCTCCTGCAACTACAAAATCTGTTTTAGAAGAAATAGAACTTACATTCTTTCCGCCGTTGTCTTCAATTAGTTTTTTTAGTTCTGTTCTAGAAACTTGAGTAAATACACCAGAAACCACAAAAGCTTTTCCTTCTAATCTGTTTGTTTGATTTGCTAGCTTGTCTGCAGAAATTTCTAATTGCACGCCACAATCTTTTAAACGCTGAATAGCATTTACATTGTCTTCCGAAGCAAAAAAGGCAACCACACTTTGTGCTATTCTAATTCCTATTTCGTCAACTTTTTCTAAATCTTCAATTGAAGCACTCGCTAAAGCCTCTATACTTTTGTAATGCTTTGCTAGTTTTTTAGCAACAGTTTCACCAACAAAACGGATACCTATTCCAAAGAGCACACGCTCGAATGGTATTTGCTTTGAAGCCTCGATACCATTTATTAAATTATCTGCACTTTTTTCTGCCATACGCTCTAAAGGCATCACTTGCTCTTTGGTTAACGTATACAAATCGGCATAATTAGTAATCAGTTTTTCTGTAACTAAAAGCGCCACAGTTTCACCTCCTAAACCTTCAATATCCATTGCTTTTCTAGAAATATAATGTTGAATCCTCCCAACAACCTGTGGGTGACATCCATTATAATTCGGACAAAAATGTTTAGCCTCACCTTCCATTCGCTCTAAGGGCGTTTGGCATTCTGGACATTCTGTAATATATTGTGTTGGCTGAGAATCTAAAGGTCTTTTAGATAAATCTACAGCTATAATTTTAGGTATAATTTCTCCTCCTTTTTCTACAAAAACAGTATCATTTATTCTAATATCTAATTTTTCAATCTGATCTGCATTATGTAAAGAAGCACGCTTTACAATAGTTCCTGCTAATTCTACAGGTTCTAAATTTGCAACTGGAGTAATAGCTCCTGTTCTTCCTACTTGATAGGTAATTTCTTTTAATACCGTAGACACCTGCTCTGCCTTAAACTTGTAAGCCATTGCCCAACGTGGCGCTTTAGAAGTATAACCTAATTCTTCTTGCTGGTATAAACTATTCACCTTTACTACTACTCCATCAGTTTCGTAAGGTAAATCGTGTCTTGCTTTATCCCAATGGTTTATAAACTGAAAAACTTCATCTATAGAATTACATAAACGTGCTTCATTTGGAACTTTAAATCCCATTTGTCTAGCTTTTTCTAAACCTTCAAATTGATCTTGAACACCTAAATTTTCACCTGTTAAATTATACAGCAAACACTCTAAAGGTCTTTTAGCAACCTCTGCACTGTCTTGTAGCTTTAAACTTCCCGACGCTGTATTTCTTGGATTTTTATAAGGCTCTTCGTCATTAGCAACGCGCTCTTCATTCATTTTAATAAAACCATCAAAAGGCAAAACAATTTCGCCACGAATATCAAATTTCTCAGGATAATCGCCTTTTAACTGTAAAGGCACAGATTTAATAGTTTTAATATTTGCTGTAACCTCATCACCTTGAAAACCATCACCACGAGTTACTGCTCGCAATAATTTACCGTTTTCGTAGGTTAAACTTATTGAGGCACCATCATATTTTAATTCGCAAGTATAACTAACATCGCCATCAATCATTTTTTTGACCCTAGTTTCCCAGTCTTGTAAATCTTCCAGAGAATAAGAGTTATCTAAAGAATACATTCTATGATTATGAACAATAGTATTAAAATTCTTGGTCACTTCTCCTCCAACACGTAAAGTTGGTGAATTTGCATCGTAAAACTCTGGATGCGCTTCCTCTAAAGCCTGAAGTTCTTTTAATTTTATATCGAAATCGTAATCGCTAATAGTCGCATTATCTAAAATGTAATAATTATGATTGTGCTCTCTTAACTCAACACGAAGTGCTTCAATTTTAGTCTTAATATTATCCACTACTTTATTCTTTTAATTTAATTTTTAAATATTGAGGGTTTTTGACCTCACTTCCATTCCAAACATTCTGATTTACAATCTCTATTGCAAATTCTGTATTCGAAATCCACTTCATTTCATTTTGATAGGTTTTTAACCAATGCACAAAATAAAACGCATTTTCTAAAACGATGCTCTTATCTTCATTTATTTTATAAATTTCAATAAAAAACTGTTCTTCGTAAACATCGAATGCAAAAGAAATAATCTTTTTCTTATCTAATGAAACATATGGATAATCTGCAAACGAATAAGTTTCCTTGCCTGTACTTCTGTCTACAAAACTATAAAAAGCATCTTCTGCCTTTGGATATACATGATACATTAAATATTGATTTAAAAAATCGATATCTCCATAATAACCATGTGTAGAATTACTGTAACCTACTTTACTTTTATATACAATTACACTGTCTTTAATAGGGAGTGTAATGTCTTGGGTTTTATCGTCGTTATCTTTTATTACAACTGAAGGATTACTAGTTAAAAACGTATTCTCAAAAGTTTTTAATGCATTAAAGCTCGCTTTAGAAATTAATTCGAAATCTAAATACTCTGTTAAACACTCTATATCAGCTTCTTTTATATTATATCTAGTAGCTTCTGTAAGTTTAGAACCAACACAAATTTGATCTTCATAAATAATAACATCTTCTAAATCTCCTAAAAAACCTTCAAACACATACCGTTTTAAAGTTGTGCCTCCATCTCTCCATTGTACAATTGCCCAACGTCCTTTTACTGTTTTTCCTTCGTCCTCAACCTCAATAATTTGATCTGTATAACCTATAATATTAACTAAGTCGCCATTATTATATTTACCATCTACAGTTCCGTTTTCTTGCCTAATATTTAATCCATTTCTTGATATTACATATTTATTTGCTATTGGTTTTTCGAAACGCACTGTATTGTAATAGTCTCTAATAAGTCCGTAATAAGCACCATCTGTATAGACATTAGAATAGATTGAAAAATAGTCGTTAAACACTAAAAATGCAGAATAATGAATTGGATCTCGACTCACTCTTGCTTTAGGCAATAAGCGATCCACATAAATAGTATCATTAGGTTTTACAATACCTATAATACGCTTGCTAGTAGCTGTTATTTTGTAAGTAGATTGTAAAGAATCTATTACTTTGGAAGAATACACTCCAAAATCTGAATCCACCTCATTAATCCCTTCTTCATCTTTTAATATTTCGAATTCTTTCTCAGATGGTCTTGTAAAAATAATATGCTTACCAGTAACAAATATGGTGTCTTTAGGTATGGACGAAAAATCGTGAGTTTTTTCAGGAATTGCGCTCTCATTTTTTGCTTTCACAGGAGTTTCAACAGGTTGTAACTGCTCTTCTTTCTGTTTTTTACAACTCAGAAAAAAGAAAACAAATACGAGAACAAAACCAAACCTACACATAATTTATAGCTTAGAAACATCTAACCATTCTGGTGCTGGCAATGGCACATGGTTATTCATTTTTTCTAACAATCCATCAATAGTATTATCTACAACAACAGCATCTAAATTTTCTTGTTTTAAAAAGCCTTTCTCTACCATTGTTTTAAATTGAGAAATTAAAGCATTGTAATAACCGCTAGTATTTAGAATACCAATAGGCTTGGTATGCAATCCTAACTGTCCCCAAGTTGAGATTTCGAAAAACTCGTCCATTGTACCAAAACCGCCAGGAATAACTATAAAACCGTCGCTTTTTTCGTATAACTTCACTTTACGATCGTGCATATTACTGGTTACAATTAATTCTGTTAAGCCTTCACTTACAATTTCTTTTGTCTTTAAAAAATCCGGAATTATCCCAACAACCTTTCCGTTGTTTTCAAGTGCTCCATTAGCAACCGTTCCCATAATACCAATTTTGGCGGCACCATAAACTAAAGTTATGTTTTGTTGCGCTAATGTTTTACCTAAAGCATAAGCTTCAGAAATAATTGTATCATCATTTCCCATGCTTGCGCCACAAAATACTGCTATGCTTTTCATTATTTATCCGCTTTTATCATTCGGTCTTTACCAAATAAGTCTTTAATTATTTCTACGTTTTTCAATCCGAAAGTCTCAACTAGAGTTTTCGTTTCTGGTCCTAAATACTCGTTGATTTCAAAGAATAGTTGTCCGTTTTCTTTCAATTTCTCAACAGCAAATTTAGTAATTGCGTTATAGAATAATAACGGATTATCATCTTCTACAAACAAAGCCAAATGTGGTTCGTTGTTTAATACGTTGTTTTGTATTTCGGCTTTTTCAAGATTACGCACGTATGGCGGATTAGATACGATTGTATCGAATTTTAAATCTTGAAATAACAGTTCCCATTGCGGTTTATCTAAAATACTACCTTCTATAAACTCAACGTTTACTTCATTTAAAACAGCGTTTTCTTTTGCTTTTTTTATCGCTTTCGCGGAAACATCCATTGCAGAAACCTGTGCATTACCAATGTTTTTAGCTAACGAAATTGCAATACAACCACTTCCTGTACCAATATCTAAAATTGAAGGTTTATCATTTTTACTTCGTTCTGAATGACAATCGATAATTAATTGTACTAATTCTTCCGTTTCTGGTCTTGGAATTAATGTGTTTTCATCCACTTTAAATGGTAAACCATAAAATTCTGTTTCGCCTAAAATGTATTGAATGGGCTTTTCGTTTTTTAAAGCTTCTAAAGCATCAAAAATAGGTTGTTGCTCTTCTTTTGTAATAGATAAATCTCTATCTAATGCCAATGCAAAACGTGTAATGCTATAAAATGCATCTGTACATAAAAAGAAGAAACTAGTAACCTCTTCTTTACCGTAGATTGCATCTAAGGTTTCATGAAATATATTTTCTAAGTCTTTTACTAACACAATCTCTGTTTATTCTTTTCTTAATTTATAAATCTTTAATCATCCAAATACCACAGTTAAAATGTCCTGTTTCTCCCAAAGGTGCATTTAAATGCTTAAAACCATTAGTTTCGTATATATGAATAGCTTCTTTTAACTCCGGAATTGTTTCTAAATAACATTGCTTAAAACCTAAAGCCTTCGCTTTTTCTAAACATTTTAAAAACATCTTTTTACCATAACCTTTACCACGAACTTTCGACGAAAAATACATTTTCTGAATTTCGCATACATCGTCCTCCATTCCATTTAAAGGTTTTAAACCTCCTCCACCTTCTACAACACCATCTACAGTAACCACATAATATACTTCTCTTGTTTTACTATAAGATTCAAACATTTTAGGTGTTTCGCTATCTGCGTATGCTGTACCAACTAATGGCAGCTTATATTCAATAAAAACGGTACGTATAACGCTTTCAATCTGAGCATTATCTTCCGCTTTAATTTCTCTTATTACAATATTATTATTACTCACGATATTATAGTATTTTTACCCAGTATTTAAAGGTTGAAGATACAGTAATACCAAACAAATTAAAAAATTTCAAGATGAAGAAACTCATAATCTTATTAACAATTACAGTTTGTTTTTTAAGTTGCTCGATTAAAGAAAAACCAGAATTTTTACGTGTAGAAAATATTGAAGTTGCAGATTCTAATTCAGAATTTATAATACTAACTGCTGATGCTTTTTTTAACAACCCAAATAGCGTTGGCGGAAAATTAGAAACCGAAGGCATTACAATTACTGTAAACGATATAGAAGTTGCAACTGTCTCTTCTAAGGAGTTCGATGTGCCTTCTAAAAAGGAATTTTCTATTCCATTATCGGCAAATATTCCAACTAATAAATTATTAAACCTTAATAATTTGAGTAGTGTTTTAAGCAGTATGCTTAATAAATCTATGAAAGTGCAATATAAAGGTGTCATTAAATATAAAGTATTTGGTTTTTCGCATAAATACGATGTGGATGAAATTGAAGACGTAAAGATTAAACTATAATATTGACTACGCACCAAACATACATGCAACGCGCAATACAAATTGCGAATAACGGATTAGGCACAACACGCCCAAACCCAATGGTTGGTGCTGTAATTGTATATAACAATAAAATTATTGGAGAAGGTTTTACTAGCAAATATGGTGGTAATCATGCCGAAGTTAATGCTATTAACTCCGTTACAGATAAATCGCTTTTAGCAAAAAGCACTATTTATGTTACACTTGAACCTTGTTCTCATTACGGAAAAACACCGCCTTGTAGCGATTTAATATTACATCATAAAATACCAAATGTGGTTATTGGTTGTGTAGATGATAATCCTGAGGTTGCTGGAAAAGGCATAAAAAAACTAATGGAAGCTGGCTGCAATGTTACAATTGGTATTTTAGAAAAAGAATGTAAAGATCACCACAAACGTTTTTTCACGTTTCACAACAAAAAACGTCCTTACATTATATTAAAATGGGCAGAAACTAACGATGGTTTTATTGCTCCTACTTCTAGAGACGAACAAAAACCAGTTTGGATAACTAACCAATTATCGAGACAATTAGTCCATAAATGGAGAGCAGAAGAACAAGCGATTTTGGTTGGTGCGAATACAGTTTTACAAGATAATCCTAGTTTAACTGTTCGCGATTGGACAGGAGAAAACCCGATTCGTGTAGTTTTAGATAAAAATAACAAACTACCAAAAAATCTTTCAGTTTTTAATTCTGAAGCCGAAACTATTATTCTAAAAGAAGATACTGCTAAAAGTATTTGTGATACTTTATTTACAAGTAACATTAATTCTATTATAATTGAAGGTGGCTCAAAGACACTTCAACTTTTTATAGATGAAGGGCTTTGGGATGAAGCAAGACTATTTAAAGGGAATACCGAATTTAAAACAGGTGTTAAAGCGCCTAGATTTTCAGGGACATTAATTTCTGAAGAAAAGATATTAGACGATACATTAAGAATTTATAAAAACAATTGTCAGTTCGAGTGATTCTGTTTTTTTTGATCAGAATTGTATCGAGAACCTCTTAAAGACTTCTTCATTCATTTTTTGTGCCTCAAAAAGAAATTACTCAAAAGCGACTTAAAACTAACTATGATAAAAACAATAATATTCGATTTCGGAGACGTATTCATAAACCTTGATAAAGAAGGTGCAATGACAAATGCTTTAGAGTTATTCGAAATGGAAGAACTTTCTGAAGATTTAATAGCAATAAACGCGCTTTACGAGCAAGGCCTTTTGTCTACAGATGAATTTATCGATTTCTATCGTGAAAACTTCCCGAAATTATCGAAACAAGAACTTATTGAGGCTTGGAATTTTATCATATGCGATTTCCCAACAAAAAGATTAGCGTTTATAGAGCAATTAGCAAAAGACAAAAAATACAATCTTATTCTATTAAGTAACACAAACGAGCTACATATAGACTGTATAAAAGAGCATATTTCATTTTATGATGATTTTAAAGCTGCTTTCAACAAATTTTATTTGTCTCATGAAATTATGCTAAGAAAACCAAATGCAGATATTTTTGAATTTGTATTAAAAGAAAACAAACTAAAACCTGAAGATTGCCTTTTTATAGACGATACTTTAGAGAATACAGAAGCTGCAGCAAAACTTGGTATCAATGTTTGGAATAACGATCCAAAAACAGAAGGTATTGTAGATTTATTCACCATTAAAAGTGATCTTTTTTGATATACTTATTACTTAGCATCCTTGCCTCTACTCTTATATTTGTAATTTTTACATTATTAGGGAAGTACAAGATTAATACACTTCAAGCCATTGTTGTAAATTATTTTACAGCATTTATTACAGGTGTACTAAGCTCTACAGAAACTATAAGCTTTAAAAAGGTTATTAATGAAGATTGGATTTATGGTGCAATTTTCCTAGGCTTCCTTTTTATCTCTATTTTTAATGTTATGGCATTAACAGCACAACGTAACGGATTATCTGTTGCCTCTGTTGCAAGTAAAATGAGCGTTGTAATTCCTATTGTATTTGGAATATATGCTTATAACGAAAGTTTAACCATAATAAAAACCATAGGCATCTTATTAGCGTTATTTGCAGTCTATTTAACCTCTGTAAAAGCTAAAACTGGTAAAGTGAGTCTTAAAAACTTATGGCTTCCTATTTTGTTATTCTTTGGTTCAGGAACTATTGATACTACAATAAAATACATTGAAACATCATACGTATCAAACAATGGTATTCCAATATTTTCGGCTACTATATTTGCTATTGCCGGTATTATAGGTATCGTTATTCTTTCCGCGAAAGCGATAACAGGAAAAATAAAATTCGATTACAGAAGTATTTTTGGCGGTATTATTTTAGGTATTGTAAATTACTACTCCATATACATGCTGTTAAAAGCATTGCAAGTAGATAGCTTTGAAAGCTCCAGTATTTTTACTATTAACAATGTAGCCATAGTAATGCTTTCCACAATACTTGGCCTTTTATTTTTTAAAGAAAAATTAAGCCTTAAAAACTGGTTTGGAATTGCAATTGCTATTTTCTCAATTGTATTAGTAACTTTAGCATAATGGAAGAAAGCGTAAACGATACTTATAAAACGATTCTAAAGCCTTCGGAAGAAGTGCTTTTTAAGGATAAAAACTCTAAGTTTTACAGCTATGCTTTTCCTCTAACAAGCGAGGATAATGTGAAAGATTATCTTGAAGATTTAAAAAAACAACATCAAAAGGCTGGACATTTTTGTTATGCATACCAAATTGGTAAAGAGGAAAGCACTATAACCTATCGCGCAAATGACGATGGAGAGCCTAACAACAGTGCTGGGCTGCCTATTTACGGGCAAATACAATCGTTTGATGTTACCAATATACTAATAGTTGTTGTACGCTATTTTGGAGGTGTAAAATTAGGCGTTGGCGGCTTAATTAACGCTTATAAAACAGGAGCCCAATTAGCTTTAGAAGCTTCCAGAATACAAGAACTCACCATTAATATCGATTTTCTAATAAAATTCGAATACGAATTAATGAACAAAGTGATGCGCGTTATTAAAGAAAAGAACTTAAACATCACCAATCAAAAACTAGAATTAGATTGTGAAATAACAATTTCCGTTAGAAAAAAAGAAGCAGAAAGCATCTTCGAAATTTTCGAATCTATATATAAGGTTAAAATAAAAAAGCTTGATAACTAAATTTTAAATTACTTTTTTAAAGCTTCTAAAAAATATTTTGGAGGTCGTGTTGGTCTATTCGTCTTTAAATCAACAAATACTAAAACCACATTTGCTGTCGATAAAATTTCACCAAGATTATTAGTAATTTCAAAGTCAAATTCGGCCTTTACAGTAGGCTCTTTTTTAAGCATGGTTTTAACCGTAATTACGTCATCATATTTGATTGATTTCTTATATTTTACACTTAGTGACGCCACAGGAAGACCTACTCCAGATTCTTCCATTTTCTTGTAAGAAACACCTAGTTTTCGCAACCACTCAATACGAGCTATTTCTAGATATAATGCGTAGTTTCCATGATGAACAACACCCATCTGATCGGTTTCGGCATAACGTACTCTAATATCAATTTTATCTGACTTCATCTCTATAATTGTAAATTATTTTTTGTAGTTTCGTTTGAGTTGTCAGTATGAGGAAAAAAAACTAAACATTCAATAGTAATTCATTTTTTTTTTAAGTTTTTTGTTCACATATTTGCCACGCACAAAACAGATGATAAAAGTTCCAAAAACTTGTCTGCAATTAACTAACAAAAAACACAAAATTTTAACAATGAGTATAACTGCGCAATCGGTATGGAATAACTGTCTCAATTTTATAAAAGACAATATTCAACCTCAAGCATATAAAACTTGGTTCGAACCGATCATGGCAGTGAAGCTTACAGATAATGCTTTAAGTGTTCAGGTGCCCAGTAAATTCTTTTACGAGTGGCTAGAAGAACATTATGTTAAAATTTTAAAAGTAGCACTTACAAAAGAATTAGGGGAAACTGCCAAACTTGTTTACATTATTAAAATGGAAAACACTTATGGTAATAAACAACCTTTTACAGAGAAGATACCAAGTTCTAATCGTTCGGCGGTTAAGTCTCAAGATGTAGATGTGCCTTTAAAAAATAGAGATAGAGAATTACGTAATCCATTTGTTATTCCTGGAATTCGTAATGTAAAAATAGAATCTCAACTTAATCCTAACTACAATTTCGATAACTTTTTAGAAGGTGACTCTAACCGTTTAGCACGTAGTGCAGGTTTAGCTGTTTCGGCAAAGCCAGGTGGAACGTCTTTTAATCCGTTATTAATTTTTGGTGGTGTTGGATTAGGAAAAACACATTTAGCACATGCTATTGGTGTTGATATAAAAGATAAATACCCTGAAAAAACAGTTTTATATATTTCTGCTGAAAAATTCACACAACAGTATATAGACTCTGTTAAGAAGAATAATAGAAACGATTTTATTCATTTCTATCAATTAATAGATGTATTGGTTATTGATGATGTACAATTCCTATCTGGAAAGTCTGGAACACAGGATGTATTTTTCCATATTTTCAACCACTTACATCAAAATGGGAAGCAAGTTATTTTAACAAGTGACAAAGCTCCTGTAGATATGCAAGATATAGAGCAACGTTTATTGTCTCGTTTTAAATGGGGATTAAGCGCAGAGCTTCAAACTCCAGATTTTGAAACGCGTGTTTCTATATTAAAAAACAAATTATATCGTGATGGTGTAGAAATGCCTGATGATATTATAGAATATGTTGCAAAGCATATTAAATCTAATATTCGTGAACTTGAAGGTGCAATTATATCTTTAATAGCACAATCGTCTTTCAATAAAAAAGAGATTAATATTGAGCTAGCTAAACAAGTAGTTGAAAAGTTTGTAAAGAACACAAAACGTGAAGTTTCTATAGATTATATACAAAAAGTTGTATCAGATTATTTCCAAATGGATGTAGATACACTTCAATCTAAAACTAGAAAACGTCATATTGTACAAGCGAGACAATTAGCTATGTTTTTTGCTAAGAAATTAACAAAAGCATCTTTAGCAAGTATTGGTTCTCAAATTGGAAAACGTGATCATGCTACTGTATTACATGCTTGTAAAACGGTTGACAACTTATCTTCTACAGATAAGCAGTTTAGAAAGTACGTTGAAGATTTGACAAAAAAGCTGTCTGTCTAAAAAATAGCCTAAATTATGATTAGAATTTTAATGGTTTGCCTCGGAAACATCTGTCGCTCACCACTAGCTCATGGTATCTTAGATTCTAAACTTAATACTAAACATTTTGAGGTAGATTCTGCTGGTACTAGCAATTATCATATAGATAGTTTACCAGACAAACGCTCTATTGCTGTAGCAAGAAAAAACAACTTAGACATTACCAACCAACGTGGCAGACAATTTATAGTTGAAGATTTTGAAACGTATGATTACATCTACGTAATGGATAAATCTAACTTTGAGAATGTTATAAAAATGGCTCGTAATGTAGAAGACATTGCTAAAGTGAAGCTTATTTTAAACGAGAGCCATCCAGATAAAGATCTAGAAGTTCCAGACCCTTATTATGGAGGAGATTCTGGTTTTGATGATGTTTTTAACATGCTAGACGAAGCATGTACTATTATAGCACAAAGACTTAAAGACAAATAACCAAGTTATTATATTGCATTAACTTAGTTATAAATTACCAATTATTATTACTCGATAATATGAACGACTCTTACGGAAAACTATATCTTATTCCAACAACTTTAGGCGACACAGATCCTCTAAACGTTTTACCAATAACAGTAAAAAACACAATAGAACAAGTAGATATTTTTATTGTTGAAAACGAAAAGACAGCAAGACGCGATATTAAGAAAATTTGTCCAAGTAAAGAACAGTCGAGTTTAACGCTCTTTCCTTTAAACAAGTTTACAGATATTAGTGAACTACCAACCTATTTAGATCCCTGTAAAAAAGGTTTAAATGTAGGTTTACTTTCTGAAGCAGGTTGTCCTGGAGTTGCAGATCCTGGTGCAGATATTGTAAAACTTGCTCATGATAATGACATTAAAGTAGTTCCATTAGTAGGACCATCTTCTATATTAATGGCAATGATGAGTTCTGGAATGAATGGACAAAGCTTTGCTTTTAATGGCTACTTACCAATAGATAAAAGCGAACGTAAACAGGAAATTAAACGTTTAGAACGTTTATCGTTTGAACAAAACCAATCTCAATCTTTTATTGAAACACCTTATAGAAACAATAAATTTTTAGAAGACTTATGTAACACTCTAAATGGTAACACAGATATTTGTGTGGCTTGCGATATTACACTGCCTACAGAATATATAAAAACAATGTCTGCAAACGATTGGAAAAAAAATAACGTCGACCTTCATAAAAGACCAACGTTATTTATTATTCATAAAAGCTAAATCAAAATTATTAACTAAGCGTTAATAGAGACCTTTGCTTTTTTATTTGCTTTAATTCTTGACGTATCGTAACCTTGAAAACGTTTCATGTAATTTTTAATAGACGTTCCATAGGCATCTTCGAAACCATTAGAACCGTAACTTCTTAAATATTTTTTCACTCCACCTGGACCAGCAAGGTGTGCAGCTGCTAATATTCCAGATTCTGTTACTACTATTCCATTAATACGTACTCCAACAAAACGTTTAATATCTCTTCTTAATACCCACTTATTACGTTCTGCATTTGCTACAAATGCTTTTTCTTGTAACTCTGGTGTATTTAAAAAGTGTTTAGTGTCATTAATACCAATAAGCTCTAAAGTACTTCTACCAAACTGGTATTTTCCTAAATACCCTAAAGTATTAACTCTAAAATAATCGTTTTGAGATTCTTTAAAACCTAACTCTTCTTTAAAACCAGTGAAAGATTTTCCTAACTCTGGAGAAAAAGCGTTTTTATATCTAAGAGAAGATACACTTACGGTTTCTGCTTCAACTATTGTGTTATCCATATCTGGAGTTTCAATAGTTTGGTCTTCTAACAAAGCATAATCTTTGTTATTAGAATTACTAGATAGCGACACTACAATTAAAATACATATTGTAAGCACTAAGGGAACTAACTTTGCAATACTTTTTTTACTCATAATCATTTTGATTTCTTAAAAACAGCTATTAAACAAATAGCGTGCCTAAAATTTCGAGTGCAAATGTACAACCTTTTTTTTAATACTGAAAATCAAACGATTAACACCGTTTAGAAGTAGACAGAGTGGAACTTTACACCACTTTTGCCATTAAATTCTACAGTAGGAAATGGCACCTTAATACTGTTAAAAACGCTAAAAATTGATTTTAAGAGCTCAGAGTCCGTTTTTATCTTTGTTAAATCCATATCTAAGCTTAAATAAAATTGGCGCTGTCTATTTTGTTTAACCAACATATTATCAACAATAAGACCCTCATTTCCAGACAACATACCTTCTCCTCCATAACCAACAGCAACATTTAACCATTTTGGTATTTTACTGTTTTTAAAAAAGGAATGTACGTTAGCTGACAGCCAATATGTTTGTCCGTTATAATCTTTTAAGGCTTCTTCTAGCAAGCCATTACCTAGTTTATCTGGCCTTTGTGCAGCGTATTGAGTGCGATGAAAAGAATATTTCATGACAATACGTTGTTCTTCCCAAAGTAATTCTTGACCAATATATAAACCTGCACCTGCCGTATTTGCAGTAAAATCGCCCCAACTAAATCCCCATTCACTAGAAAAACCATCTAAAACCTCAACAGCAGTAAGAAACGAGAAACCTAATGTTGCTCCATATAACAATTGTTTTTTTTGGCTTACACCACTCCAACGTAGAGTTTGAGCTCCAAACTTACCTAACTGATACGATGAGAACACATGACCAAATTTATCCATCTGTAGCCATTCATTATTATCATCTATGGTATGAAACTTTGAACGCTCGTAATCTGCATACCACAACTGATTTAAACCCAAAAGCGTTAAACCACCAATTGCAGCTTCTGAAATAACAACTACATTTCTTCTTTTGGTATTTAAAGTATCGCTAGGTTTAAAGAAGTTATTATGCTGCGCAAACAAAGATAGTGAGGCGTGGAAAAAAAACAGATATAGTAGAAACCGCTTCACGCTTACCTATTAACACCTTGTTTATTTATCCAACGCACATACTCTTGCCTATTAGCATTATGTTGCGATAATGTTTTAGCAAACTTATGATAACCAAAGTTTTTTACGTTAGCAACAAAGTAATAGTAATTGTGCTTTTCTTCATTTAAAACAGCATCTATTGCAGAAACATCTGGCATAAAAATAGGTCCTGGTGGTATGCCTCCATATTTGTAAGTATTGTATTTAGAATCGGTTTCTAAATCCTTATAAAGAACACGTTTTATAACTCGATTAAAATCTCCAGACTCCTTTTTAACAGCATAAATAACTGTTGGATCTGCTTGTAGCGGCATCCCTTTTCTAATTCTATTTAAGTATACTCCTGCTACTCTTGGACGCTCGTCTACCTTTGCTGTTTCTTTATGTACAATGGCTGCAAGTGCAATAACATCGATTGGAGATAAGTTTAGTTTTTCTGCTTTAGCTAATCGGCTTTTATTCCAAAAACGATTGTATTCTTTTAGCATTTTGTCTCTAAAACCATTAGCCGAAGTATTCCAGTACACCTCATAACTATTAGGAATATACATTGCTAAAGCTGTTTCTTTTGAAAATCCGTTTTTATTTAAAAACTCAGGATTCATCATAGATTTTAATAAACTTAAACTGTCTGCTTCTATTTGAAAAGCAATACGTCCTGCTAAATCTTCTATACGTTCTTGGTTATTAAATGCTATTTTTAAAGGTATATTTTTACTTCTAATAGAGTTAATAATATCATTATTACTCATATCCTTTTTTATAACAAAACGACCAGCTTTAATATTTGTACTATATTTTTTTTGATCGGCAAGCGCATCAAACTTATCGATATCCTTTAATAAAGGTACTAGTTGTTCTCTTACATCTGCATATTTAGCATTTGTAGGCACATAAATATAAGCCTCTTCATTATTAAAAGCGGTATTTGGTTTTAACATTGCTCCATATATATAGTAAGCAAAGTAAGCTGCAACTGCTAAACCGATGATAGCAATTGCTACAAGTATTTTTTTAATGTACATTATTAATAAGTTGGTATGAGTATTCGTTAGTATATTTTCCGTTTTGGAAGTTCCAATCTTTTTTTAGTCCTATTCTTTTGAAACCTTGATTTTCGAAAAGCTTGATACTAGCTTCATTGGTTTCAGAAATATTACAATATAATTGATGCAAATCTAAATGTAAAAAACAATAGCTAGATAATAATGCTAATGCTTCTTTACCGTATCCCTTTCCTCTATTTTCAGTATTATAAATTAAAATACCTATTCCTGCTCTACGATTTTTAATATCGAAATCGAACACATCTATTAAGCCAATGGCAGTGTTATTATAATCCGTAATCATTAAACGTAATTGTTTAACCTCGTAGATGTCTTTATGTGAATGTTCTAAATATTCTTTAATTAAAAAGCGAGAATAAGGTGTTACTGTACTACTAAGTTCCCAAATAGATTCGTCGTTTTCAATAGTATGAATAAACTCTAAATCTTCTGGTTCTAAAGCGCGTAAATATATTTGTTCGCCTTTTAATGTTACCATGACATTTCGCCTTTAAAAACTAAAGTTGCTGGGCCTTGAAGCCAGATATTATTATAACCATTTTCTGCTTTATTAAAAGAAATTTTTAATGTTCCTCCTTCTACATTTAAAGTTACTTCTTCTGCATTTGTATTTCCTGCTTTGTGCATTGCTAATGCTACTGCAGTAACTCCTGTTCCGCAAGATAAAGTTTCGTCTTCCACTCCTCTTTCGTAGGTTCTAACAGCAAATGTTTTATTATCTACTTGTTCTACAAAATTAACGTTGGTACCCTCTTGATTATAAGGAGCGCCGTAACGTATTTTTGAGCCTTCTGTTTTAACATTAAATTCCTTAATATTATCTACTAAAGCAACGTGATGTGGAGAACCTGTATTTAAAAAGGTATGTTTATCGAAAACTTCAATAGTATCAACATCTTGCATTTTAAGCTTTACAAATCCGTTCTCAATGGTTGCTTCATGTAAACCATCAATAGCATTAAATGTTGTCTCTTTATCTATAATGTTTAGCATTTCCGCGAAAGCGACAATACAACGTCCTCCATTTCCACACATGGTACTTTGGTTTCCATCTGCATTAAAATACACCATTTTAAAGTCTGTATCTGGATCGTTTTCTAATAATATTAATCCGTCTGCTCCTACTCCAAAACGTCTATCGCATAAATGTGCAATGAGCTTAGTATTATTCTTGTTAAAAAGTTCTTGTCTATTATCAACAAAAACGAAGTCGTTTCCGGTGCCTTGGTATTTATAAAAAGTATGTGTCATTAAGTAGTATTTACTACGACAAATATAGTGTATTGAAAATTTATTTGTGTTGTTAATGTCTCGTTAAAGTTGATTTTACCAAGCAATAAAAATTTTAATTTTATAGTTATACTTTAAATCCTTAACTAGAATTTCCTTTTTAGTCTAAGTATAAATCTAGCCTAAACAAGGAAAAATAAAACAATTTTAAATGAAAAAAATAGCAACGCTGGTTTTAGTCTCTATTTTAGGAGGAGCAATTACTCTAGGAGCATACAAAACCTTTCTTGAAAAAGAAGAACAAACAATTGTACAAACAGAACAAGTAACTCAGCCAACATTTCAGCCTGTAAATTACACAGCATCTAATACAAATTTAGCTGCAATAGAAGGCATCGATTTTACAACTGCAGCCGAAAAAACTTTAGATGCCGTAGTACACGTAAAAAGTGTTACTATTACTACTGCTCAACCTTCTATGCGAGATTTAATGTTAGGTCGTTTGCAAAAACGTGAGCAGCTTGGGACAGGTAGTGGTGTTATAATTTCGCCAGACGGTTACATTATTACTAATAATCATGTTATTGTTGCATCTAAAAAACTTAGTGTTACACTTAATGATAACAGAACTTTAGAAGCTACTATAATAGGTACAGACCCAAAAACTGATATCGCATTATTAAAAATTGAAAGTGACGAAGCTTTACCATACACAACCTTTGGAGATAGTGATACTGCAAAAATTGGCGAGTGGGTTTTAGCTGTTGGTAATCCTTTTAATTTAACTTCTACAGTTACTGCTGGAATTATTAGTGCTAAATCTAGAGATTTGTCTGGAGATAGTCATCAATCTTTTATACAAACCGATGCAGCCGTAAATCCTGGTAACTCTGGTGGCGCTTTAGTAAATACTAAAGGAGAACTTATTGGTATTAATACTGCCATTACATCGCAAACGGGATCTTACATTGGGTATTCATTTGCTGTACCAAGTAATATTGCAAAGAAAGTAATACAAGATATTATGGAATTTGGTAATGTGCAAAATGGTATTTTAGGTGTAACTGGAGGTTCTTTAAATAGTTATTATGCCGAAAAACTAAGTCTAAATGAAACAGAAGGTTTTTATATAGATGAAGTTATAGAAGATTCTGGAGCAGAAAAAGCAAATCTTAAAAGTGGTGATATTATTAAAAAAATTGATAATGTTGAAATAACAAAACTATCAGATTTACGCGGTTACCTAGATACAAAAAGACCTAACGATGTTATAACTGTGTATTATTTAAGAAATGGTGCACAACAACAAACGCAAGTTACTCTACTAAAAAGTAATACGTATGTTTTACCACATGTGGGCATAATAAAAAATGCTAAACCTAAAGATTTAAGACAATACAAGGTTAAGAATGGTGTTAAAATAACTGAAATAAATGGCGGATATGCTCAACATTTTTCGAGAGAAGGCATTAAGAGTGGTGATATAATAACTAATATTAATGGTGTAAAAGTAAACTCTATTGAAGATGTACAAGAGATAGTTAAAAACAGAGATTTAAACCAGCCTTTAAGTATAGAATTAGTAAATTCTAGCGGACAAACATTTAGGTACGGCTTAAGGTAATACCTATTAAATATATAAAAACACAAAAGCACTTTAGTACATTCTAAAGTGCTTTTATTTTTTTATTAAAAATCCTTTACGAAAACGTTTGAATTCAATACTTTTGCAAAATAAAAATCAGGAAGACTGATAGTAATTTAACAACACACTAAACACTTAAACAAATGCCTGTTAAAGAAACCTACGAAAACGAATTAGCATACCAAGCAGACAGACGTCGTGCAACAGTAGAATTTATTAAAATTGTTAGCGACCTTTGGTACGATAGCTCTATAGAATTGGTTCTTTTTAGAAACCAATTAATAGACCGAAACGTAAGTCAGATTTTAAACCTACACGAATATGCAGGTGAATTTGTACAAAAGCCAATTTCAATTTTCGATTCTGTTGAAATAGCACAAGCTATTAAAACTTTAGATTTTCCACCTGCGAAATTAGACATCGGTAAATTAACTTACGAGTTTCATTTAGAAGACCAAAAACATACAAACGCAATTGCTTTTGTGTCTAGCAAATTAAAAGGTGCAGAACAATCTGAAGACATTACACCTAAAGACGTAGTACTTTACGGTTTTGGACGTATTGGTCGTTTAGTTGCTCGCGAATTAATGACTAAAACAGGAAAAGGTAGCCAATTACGTTTGCGTGCTATTGTAACGCGTGGTAAAAACGATATTACTGTTCTAGAAAAAAGAGCCTCTTTATTACGTAACGATTCTGTTCATGGAGATTTCTCTGGAACGGTTTCTGTAGATTTAGAAAACGAGTCTTTAATTATTAATGGTACAACGGTTCGTATCATTTCGGCAAATCAACCAGAAGATATAGACTACACAAAATATGGTATTAATAATGCTTTAATTATTGATAACACAGGTGTATTTAGAGACAAAGAAGCCTTAACACGTTTAAAAAATTCTCCAGGTGCAGATAAAGTTTTATTAACTGCTCCAGGAAAAGGAATTCCTAATATTGTACATGGTGTAAACCACCTAGAAAACAATCCAGACGAAATAGATATTTTCTCTGCTGCTTCTTGTACAACAAATGCTATTACTCCTATTTTAAAAGCTGTCGAAGATACTTTTGGAGTAAAAAGTGGTCACTTAGAGACTATTCACGCCTATACTAACGATCAAAACTTAGTAGATAATTTCCATAGCAAATACAGACGTGGTCGTGCTGCAGCATTAAACATGGTAATTACAGAAACTGGTGCAGGTGCAGCTGTTTCTAAAGCTTTACCAAGTTTTGAAGGTAAATTAACATCTAATGCTATTAGAGTTCCTGTTCCTAATGGATCTTTAGCAATATTAAACTTAGAGTTAAAATCTAAAGCAAGTGTAGATAGTATGAATGCTACATTAAAAAAATACGCTTTAGAAGGTGATTTAGTAGAACAAATTAAATACGAAATGAGCGACGAACTAGTATCTAGCGATATTGTTGGTAGCTCTGCTCCTTCTATTTACGATAGTAAAGCAACTATTGTTAGAAAAGACGGTAAAAATGCAATACTATATGTTTGGTACGATAACGAATATGGTTACAGCCATCAAGTTATACGTTTAGCCAAGCATATTGCAAAAGTGAGACGTTATACTTATTATTAATAAGTATTAATTTAATAGTCCAAACACGCTATTACAAACGTATATATAAAAGCTTCACAAAATGTGAGGCTTTTGTAGTATTATACAATTAAACTGAACAATATTTTTTACTTTCGCAGCAAGAAATAATCAACATTATAAAAATGAATTTTACTAAAGTTACTTTACTTCTATTATTAGCCTTTTTTTCAATACAAATTCATGCGCAAACCGAAACTGAGGATGCAGATGATAAACTGTCTTTAGATAGTGGCTCGATAGAAAGTCAGTTCGACTATTTAACCAAAAAATCTAATGGTTGGAAAGACCAACGCGGACAACGTTACGAAGTAATTAGAATACAGTGGATAGAAAAAATTAAGGCAAACACCTTAGATTCGTTAAAAGCAGTACACAAAACGCTAAACGATACTAAAGCAGTTGTATTAAAGCAAAATGATGAGATTTCTAAACTAAAAACAAGTTTATCTTCTACTCAAGGTACATTAGACCAAACAAACACCGAAAAAGACAGTATGTCTCTATTTGGAATACAAATGAGTAAAGGCGGTTATAATGGCTTAATGTGGTCTATTATTGGTGGTTTATTAGCATTAGCTTTATTCTTTATGTATCGCTTTAAAAACAGTAACGCTACAACTAAAGAAGCCAAAAAATCTTTAACAGAAACGGAAGAAGAATTTGAAGAGCACAGACGTATTGCCTTAGAACGCGAACAAAAAGTACGTAGACAATTACAAGACGAAATAAATAAGCATAAAAACTCTAACTAGTCTAAAAGTTAACTTTACACTTATTAAAGTTTAAAATGTAATAAATATAAAATCTGTAACTTCGGCTGCAGATTTTTTTTGTTTTAAAATGAAACCATTCCTCAACAACATCAACTTTCTTCTTTTAAATAATACTTTCTAAACAATGATTATAATTAAAGCCGAAATACAACACCTTAAAGACTTAACTCCTTTGTTCGATAGTTACCGAGTATTCTATAAACAAACCAGTAATCTGGAAGCTGCAAAGCAATTTTTAAAGCAACGTTTAGAGAAGCAAGACACAATTATTTATATCGCTTACGCGGAAGACAAAGCCGTTGGTTTCATGCATTTATTTCATAGTTTCACCTCTGTTGGTATGCAACCTATTTTTATTTTAAACGATTTATTTGTCGATAAAGACTATAGAAAACAAGGCATTGGTGTCGCTCTACTAAATCAAGCAAAACAAAAGGCAGAACAAGACAAATGTAAATTTATTGCACTGCAAACCGAAACTACCAATCCTGCACAGTTTTTATACGAAAGTATGGGTTGGAAAAAGGATGTAGATTTGCAGTATACTTGGGAGAATACAAATTTGAGTTTGTAGTTTTAACTCATTAAAGTAATATCTTGTTTTTTTAACTTATACCTAATTAAAATAATTCTAAAAGCATTAATTGTAGTAATAAACAATTTAAAATATTATAGAAATTGAAAAATTATGAGAAAACAATTTCAGTTTACTATTAGTAGTAACTAGGGATAACGTTTCTATTGTATTGGAGTTTTCCTCATTATTAAATAATGCCGATTGAATTAAATTAGCAGACGTAGGTCTTTTTTTAATTAATGTAATCTTACCCAATCTCGTAAATGCATACCCAATAGATATATTAGGTGCATTAATAAATTTCAAAATTATATTTGAGAATACAGACCAGCAATAATCTCCTTCTTTTATTTCTTCCTTTACAATTGATCCTATACTCTCTATTTCAGGTTGAAATGATTCTGAATACATCCTTAAATTAAATTTAGCATTTAGAACATGTGTTGTCGCTTTAATATTAGAATAACCAAAAGACATTCCATAACTTAAATTAAGTTTGACACGATTCATTTTTTTTATCAAAAAATTTGATGTCGCACTCGTCATAATTATAGAATTACTGAGTTCAGAAATCATTAAATAATTCCCAGAAGACTCTGTAGATATAGTATTTGGTCCTATAACCTTAATAGAGCTTATCGATCCTGATTCGTTTAAGGTCTGTTTACTGTTCATCTTATAAATTACACCTAAAGAAAATCTATTATTAAAATTGTAGTTAGCTCCAACACCTATAAAAAATGCAGGTTTAATATTTCTATACTCAGAGTGTTTTATAAGTTCATAATAATCAAAGCTTGAATTTACTTCTGAATCTAGCTTTAAACTATAATCTCCCTGTATTAATAATTGAGATCTACCTGATTCAATATTAAATTCGAAATTTGAAAAATAATCATAATTATGGTAGTTATTACTAAGACTTTGGGCTGTACTATATAATGGTAATATTATAATAGTTAATAAGGATAAAAAATAATGTAATTTCATTTGTTTTGAATTAATAGAACATAGTATAATATTTAATTATTGTCGAGATTATAACTTAATAAAGCAATTTGTTTTTTTCTAAGATTCTATTTAATTAGTACTCACAATCATCTTAAAGAAATAATTTAATTTTATTCAAAAGCCCTTCTTATCATGAAGGGCTTTGCTTTAATTGGCATTAAAACCATATTATATAGAATAAAACACTTAAATAGATTAAATATCTATTGTTGAATTATTATCCTTATCAGGAAGATTATTACCATTAGAATCTTGTGCGCCTGTATTTTCTGAAGGAGAATTATTAGAGAAAACAGAAGTAGTATTCCCTTGATCATCCGTAAGTTGAAGAACAAGAATATAAGCAGATGCATCTACCTGAACATTAGGATATTGACCAGAAACCATCATGTTTATATTTACTTTACCTTTAACTTTCTCTGAACTTGCCATCTCTTTAAATGATTCTTGAATCTCTTTTTTGTGAGTACTCGCATTAGATCTAAACCCAAGCCAAGCAAAAAAACCACCAACTCCACCGCTAATATTATATTCTTTAACCATTTTGTTGTAGGTCTTAGAACTCTCCATTCGTTTCAATTCGAAGGAAAAACTTCCAACCATATTAGCATAAGCTCCAGAACCAGATACAGATACTCCTACTCCTGATATTCTTCCTTTTTTTGTAGTAACTTTCCATCCTTCTGCAGTTGTGGTTGTTAAATTAGCTACTCTTAACTGATGTTCATTAACATGTAATTCCATAATTTCTATTTTTATAAATTATTTTCCTACTCTATTCAAACTAGGCTTTTCAGATTTCGCCTTGTAATAAAAAATGATCGTAGCTACTCAATCGAATCTTTATTCTTAATTACACTGTAAATATCATATTATACAATACAATTTACTAGAGTACAAATACTGGTATTTAAAAAACGAGTGTTTATACTTATTCTTTTAATTACATATTATTAGACGTCTCGATTTTTAGAAAAAACATTATTACTTAGTCTGTGTTTACGTAACACTATTTTAAATTCTAAAACCTACTTAAAAACAATTCCTATATCTTTGCATTCCTATATATAGCATAATGAGAATAGACATAATTACCGTTTTACCAGAATTACTTAAAAGTCCTTTTGAAGCTTCAATTTTAAAACGAGCTATAGATGCCAATTTAGTTTCGGTACATTTTCACAACCTAAGAGATTACACTACAGATAATTATAAATCTATAGACGACACACAATTTGGTGGTGGAGCAGGTATGGTAATGACTTGCGAACCTATCGATAAATGTATTTCGGCATTAAAAGCAGAACGCGATTATGACGAGATTATATACATGACACCAGATGGTAATACTCTAAATCAAGGTATTGCTAACCATTTATCTTTAAAAGAAAACATAATTATACTTTGCGGTCATTATAAAGGTGTAGACCAACGTGTTCGCGATATGTTTGTTACTAAAGAAATTTCTATTGGAGATTACGTTTTGTCTGGAGGAGAACTTGGTGCTGCTGTTTTATGCGACGCTGTAATTAGATTAATACCAGGTGTTTTAGGAAATGAAACTTCTGCACTTACAGATAGCTTTCAAGATGGTTTATTAGCACCACCTATCTACACTAAACCTAGAGATTATAAAGGTTTTAAAGTACCAGAAATTTTATTTAGCGGTCATGCTGCTAATATCGAGAAATGGAGAGAAGATCAGGCTTATAAAAGAACACAAGAGCGCAGACCAGACTTATTAGACGATTAGTTACAATGGAAGACATAACTGCACATATATATATTGCACAAGTATTTTATTTCATTATTCATGTGGTAATACTTATTGCTTCGATTATTATAATAAGTAAGAAAAAATCTACTGCAACTGTATTACTTTTAATAGGCAGTATTTTAAGTGTTCTAAATTATATTATTCGAATAGCACTTAATGCCGTAGCCAGTTTTAGTAACCAATTTTCAATAATGGATATGCAAGTGATTATTAATTATACTAATGTTTTTATTTTTTCAATTTTTGGCATAGGCTTATTACTTTTTGCTATTAACGATTTGAAAAGAACCATTAATGAATAAAGAACCTAAAATAATTACAATAGACAAAAAAAAACTAGTAGGCAATGCTATAGAAATGTCTTTAGTAGATAATAAAACCTTCGAGTTGTTCTCTGCTTTTATGCCTAAAAAAAAGCACATTCAAAATGCCCTTTCTACAGATGTATTTGAAGTATTAGTTTACGATGTTAACTATCTTAAAAACTTTAATCCAACAAATACCTTTACAAAATGGGTAACCGTTGAAGTAGATAATTATGATGCTATTCCTGAAACTATGGAATCTTTAGATTTAAATAAAGGTTTGTATGCCGTTTTTAATTACAAAGGATTAGCCAAGGATTTTGGAACCCTAATGCAGTATATTTATACAGAGTATATACCAAAATCTAAATACCAATTGGATAGTAGGCCACATTTTAATGTTTTAGGAGAAAAAACGAAACGTAATAGTCCTGATTCTGAAGAAACGGTATGGATACCTATAAAACTTAAATAGTCTTTATGCGTTAAGGATTGAAAGGTTTGTTTAAGCTCTTTTTTGTTTTTCTCAAAAAAAGCGAGCCTTGAAAGCCTGACCGAGATCCTGCTTTTTAGCATGTCTTGGTAACGCCCAGAATACGAATACTTACCTTACACAATTAACTGCTTTAATTTACTTTTATAAATTTGTTTTTGCTGTTTGGTATTTAAGTTTTAATAACTATATTTGCAGCCAATTTCGGGCTAACCTCTGGCGATATACGTGAATGTTGTTCTGAATCAATAATTAAAAAATAAATAAAGATGGAATCTTTAATTAAATTTGTACAAGACGAATTTGTACCAAAAAAAGACTTTGCAGAATTTTCAGCTGGTGATACAATTACTGTATACTACGAAATTCGTGAAGGTGAAAAAAGTAGAACTCAGTTTTTTAGAGGTGTAGTTTTACAAAGAAGAGGTGCTGGATCATCAGAAACTTTTACTATTAGAAAAATGTCTGGAACAGTTGGTGTAGAGCGTATCTTCCCAGTTAACTTACCTGCATTACAGAAAATTGAAGTAAACAAAAGAGGTAAAGTTCGTAGAGCTAGAATCTTTTACTTTAGAGGTCTTACTGGTAAAAAAGCAAGAATTAAAGAAGCGAGAAGAAAATAATCTCCTCCTTTTAAATATTATAAAAAAGCCAAACTTAATTAAGTTTGGCTTTTTTGGTTATAAACAATTGTTAATAACCATGGTTTATAACTAGTTGATAAATAGAATGTTAAAAATAGTTTTGTTTTGAAATATTTTTATAATTTAGTAAAACAATTAATAACAATGCGAATTGGTTTCTGCTTAAAAGCAGCATTTATAATTAATTGATTTTAAAACTTTGCTATGTAAATAGCTAATGAGTTTTAGAATAAAACTTAAAATTTAGTTTTAAGTTTTAATTGTTTTTTGAGGTTTTGAAAATACCATAGGTAGATATGGGTATTTAAAAATCATGATATTTTGAAAATTACAATATGTTTAGATAGATTGTAATTAGACAAATTGAAAGTTTCTTAAAAGTAGTAGAGATCGAAAGAGAGTATTAAAAAAAGAAACAAGGCTTTAAAGTAATACAATGTGAAAACTATGTACAAAATTTAAAGTTTCAAGAAAAACAATTAACGATACGCTAGGTGTAACAAGTCAATACATTTTGAAAGTTACCTAAATGTATCATTGATTTAACAGATATTGAATTGAAAAGATGTAAAACTTAGGTTTTAGATTGATTTAGTGAAAGCTAAATAGATTGGTTGATGTTATCTCTAAAAAGCCATAACAACAATAGTTAAATCTATTATGTTATGGCTTTTGTTATTTAGCCAAACAGACTTCTAAAAAACAAAGCACATTTAAAAGTGTAAGTCAAACTAGTTACAACAAATGCTGGAATTTTTATATTTTAATCCTATTTTATCAAATTTGTTATTCCTGCGAAGGCAGAAATCCAAAGTATTATATTTAAAAATACATACCTAACATAGTAAAAGGCTAAAAAAGAGTACTTTTATATAATGAATTTACCGTTTATAACAGACCAATCTTTTAAGTCCATAGACTACACAAAAAATAACCTAACTAGAGCAGAATACGATAATTGTACTTTTAAAAACTGTAATTTTAGTAATACATATCTATCTGGTATCACTTTTCTAGAATGCGAATTTATAGATTGTAACTTTAGCTCTGTTAAGCTAGGTGAAACGGCTTTTAAAGAAGTAGTTTTTAACGACTGTAAACTATTGGGTGCTCCTTTTAATGAATGTAACTCATTTTTACTAGTAATGACATTTAATAATTGCCAACTTAATCTTTCTTCTTTTTACAACTTAACACTTAAAAATACTCAGTTTAATAACTGTAAATTAGAAAAAACAGATTTCTCTAAAACCAATTTACAAAACTCTGCATTTAACAATTGCGATCTACATTTAACTGTTTTCGAGAACACAAATATTGAGAAAGTAGATTTTAGAACCTCTTACAACTACTCTATTTCGCCTTCAAACAATAAAATAAAAGGTGCTAAATTTTCGAAAAGTGAAATATTTGGGCTTCTAAAAGACTACAAAATTATAATTGAATAATTTTTAAGCCTAATAATTATTAATTTAATAAAATAAAAGACAATTAACTATAGTCTTTTAAAATCCTTTAAAGTCATGGGCTTCTCTCTTTAAAATAGCATTGAAATTTTGTATATTCGTAAACCGAAATTTTTTCGGAATTTAAGAATTTAAACATCGAATTTATATGTCTACAACTCCAAAAATCATTTATACAAAAACAGATGAAGCTCCTGCTTTAGCAACACGCTCTTTTCTACCTATTGTTGAAGCTTTTGTAAAGTCTTCAGGGATTGATATTGAAACTAAAGATATTTCTTTAGCTTCTAGAATATTAGCTGTGTTTCCAGATTTTTTAAATGATGATCAAAAGGTAACTGATGACTTAGCTTTCTTAGGTGAATTAGCAAAAAAGCCTGAAGCAAATATTATAAAATTACCTAACGTTAGTGCTTCTTTACCACAACTTAAAGCTGCTATAAAAGAGCTTCAAGAACAAGGTTTTAAAATACCTAATTACCCAGATGAAGCTACTAATGATACTGACAAAGATATACAGTCTCGTTACGATAAAATTAAAGGTAGTGCTGTAAATCCAGTATTACGTGAAGGTAATAGTGATAGACGTGCACCAAAAGCAGTAAAAAATTACGCAAAAAAGAATCCGCATTCTATGGGTGCATGGTCTAAAGATTCTAAAACTCACGTTGCTACAATGACTGAGGGAGATTTTGCACATAATGAAAAATCTATAACTTTAGCAGAAGCAACAACTGTAAAAATTCAACATACAGATGACAACGGAAAGACTACTGTTTTAAAAGATAATTTAGCATTATTACAAGACGAAATTATTGATGCTACAATAATGAGTAAAACAGCTTTAATTGATTTTTTAGAGGAACAAGTTGAAGATGCTTTAGATAAAGGTGTGTTATTTTCGTTACACATGAAAGCAACAATGATGAAAGTTAGTGATCCAATTATTTTTGGTCACGCTGTTCGTGTCTTCTTTAAAGATTTATTTAAAAAACATGGAAAAGCTTTTAATAAAATTGGTGTAGATGTTAACAATGGTTTTGGAAACTTATTAAGTAAATTAAAAGAGTTACCAGAAGATTTACGTGAAGAAATTAAAGAAAATATTCGTTATACACTAGAGCATAGCGCAGATTTAGCTATGGTAAATAGCGATAGAGGAATTACAAATTTACATGTACCTAGTGATGTTATTATTGATGCTTCTATGCCTGCAATGATTCGTAACTCTGGTCAAATGTGGAATGCAGATGGAAAATCTCAAGATACTAAAGCTGTAATTCCAGATAGTAGTTATGCAGGAATTTACACTGCAACTATAGATTTCTGTAAAGAACATGGTGCTTTCGATCCTACAACTATGGGTACTGTTCCTAATGTTGGATTAATGGCTCAAAAAGCTGAAGAGTACGGTTCTCATGATAAAACATTTGAAATCGCTTCTAACGGAAAAGTTGAAGTTATAAATGCTAAAGGAAAAGTTTTAATATCGCATGATGTTGAACCTGGAGATATATGGAGAATGTGTCAAGCTAAAGATGCACCAATCCAAGATTGGGTAAAGTTAGCTGTCACTAGAGCAAGAGCATCTCAAACTCCTGCTGTTTTCTGGTTAGATAAAAAGAGAGCTCACGATGCTCAACTAATTAAAAAAGTAAACACATACTTAAAAGATCATGATACTAACGGATTAGATATACGTATCCTTTCTCCTATCGATGCTACAATTTTTACTTGTAAAAGATTAAAAGAAGGAAAAGATACTATTTCTGTTTCTGGAAATGTTTTACGTGATTATTTAACAGATTTGTTTCCAATTCTTGAAGTTGGTACAAGTGCAAAAATGTTATCTATTGTTCCTTTAATGAATGGTGGTGGTTTATTTGAAACTGGTGCTGGTGGATCTGCTCCTAAACATGTGCAACAACTTTTAGAAGAAAACCATTTACGTTGGGATTCTTTAGGAGAGTTTTTAGCACTAGCTGTTTCTCTTGAACATTTTAGTATTGTAAATAATAATCCTAAAGCTAAAATTATAGGAGATGCCTTAGACAATGCAACCGAAACTTTATTGGAAAATAAAAAAGGTCCTAGTCGTAAAGCTGGAGAGTTAGACAATAGAGGTTCTCATTTTTATTTAGCAATGTATTGGGCTCAAGAATTAGCAAACCAAACTACAGATAGCGATTTGGCTAAAGAATTTGCTCCTATTGCAAAAGAATTAGAAGCTAACGAAGCTAAAATTCTAAGTGAACTAAACGATATACAAGGAAGTCCTGTAAATATTGGTGGTTATTACGAACCAAAAGAAGACTTAATAAATGCTGTTATGCGTCCAAGTAAAACGCTTAATAGTATTCTGAAATAATAACTTTTTTATTGAGGTTTAAAAAAGCATCCAATTTGGGTGCTTTTTTTATTTATAAAAAAGAAATATTCTATTCAATAATAATAAAAGAAACTACGTTAACTTAAAATAGATTAACCTATAAAAAAATATCTTTTACTACATTTACACTAAATCAAATTACGATAAATGAATCAATCAAAATCGCTATTACTTATAATAATATGTTTAAGTAGTTTTTTTATTTCGGCGCAAGAAAAATTTACACTAAGCGGCGTTATTCAAGATCAAGGCACAAACGAAACTTTAATTGGTGTAAACATTCTTGTACCAGAATTAAACACTGGTACTACTACAAATGAATATGGTTTTTATTCAATAACATTACCAAAAGGCAATTACAAATTAGTGGTTAGCTACATTGGTTATACAGACAAAGTAGAAAATATTGTTCTTACTAAAAATCAAAAAAAGAGTATACTTTTAAATGAAGCCACAGAAAGTTTAGAAGAAGTTATTATTACAGAAAACGTAGAAAAACTGAGTATTAGAAAACCACAAATGAGCGTTAACGCATTATCGTCTTCAACAATAAAACAAATTCCTGTTGTACTTGGCGAAGCCGATGTTTTAAAAGCAATAACTTTATTACCTGGTGTTACCAATGCCGGAGAAGGATCTTCTGGGTTTAATGTTAGAGGTGGTGCAGCAGATCAAAACCTTATACTATTAGACGAAGCTACAGTTTTTAACTCTTCTCATCTTTTTGGATTATTCTCAGTATTCAATCCTGACGCTATAAAAGATTTAAAATTATATAAAGGTGGAATTCCTGCTCGTTATGGAGGGCGTGTTTCTTCAGTTTTAGATATTTATCAAAAAGAAGGGAGTAGTAAAGATTTTCATGCCAATGGAGGAATTGGTATTGTCTCTAGCCGTTTACTTGTCGAAGGACCATTAAAAAAAGATAAAGGCTCATTTCTTTTAGGTGGTAGAAGTTCTTATGCGCATTTATTTTTACCACTATTCGATCTTGATAATGTTGCTTATTTCTACGATTTAAACACAAAATTAAGTTACAAATTAAACGAAAACAACAACATTTACTTGTCTGGTTATTTTGGTCGAGATGTTTTTAATCTAGCTAATAGTTTCGAAAACACATACGGAAATACCATCGTAAACTTTAGATGGAATCATTTATTTAACGATAAACTGTTTTCTAACATGTCACTTATTTATTCAGATTATTACTACGGTCTAAATCTAGATTTTGTAGAATTTAAATGGAACTCTGGAATTCAGAATTTTA
The DNA here is from genome assembly GCF_947500605.1 of uncultured Lacinutrix sp. Classification (GTDB taxonomy): domain Bacteria; phylum Bacteroidota; class Bacteroidia; order Flavobacteriales; family Flavobacteriaceae; genus Lacinutrix. Next base: position 166,449 of record NZ_CANMSJ010000008.1, read on the forward strand.
ATTTCAAATACGATTTTAAACATTATATAAGTAATAATTTTAAATTACAATATGGTTTAAACAGTATTTATTATAAATTTAATCCTGGAGAAATAGAGCCTTCTACTCCTACTTCTGGAATAAATGAACAAAAACTAATAGATAAATATGCTTTCGAAAATGCTATTTATCTCGATGCCGAACATAAAGTGTTAGATAACTTAACACTTGCCTACGGATTAAGGTTAAGTACATTTCAACGACTAGGACAAAGTGAACTAAATATATACCAAAACAACCAAGCTGTAACTTTTAACAACGATTTTCAAATTTATGAAAGTGCAGATGCTATTGGCACTGAATCTGCTAGCCAAAGTAAAACAATAAAATCGTTTATAAATTTAGAGCCACGCTTCTCTGCTGCTTATCAATTTAATAGAAAAACTTCTGTAAAAGCAAGTTATAATCGCATGTCACAATATCTACATTTATTGTCTAATACAAGTTCTCCAACACCTTTAGATGTTTGGGCTCCAAGTGGAAAGTATATTAAGCCACAACTTTTAGATCAATATGCTATTGGGTATTTTAAAAATTTAAAGGACGGTGATTACTCTTTAGAAATAGAAAGTTATTATAAAGACGTAAAAAATAGAATCGATTATATCGATAGTGCTAATCTAATTGCAAACGATGCTATAGAACGTGTTATATTAAATGGAAAAGCAAGAGCTTACGGTTTAGAAGTATTGTTTAGAAAAAACGAAGGTCGTTTTAAAGGTTGGATTGCTTATACAATCTCTAAATCTGAACAAAGAACACAAGGAAGAACAGCTTTAGAAACAGGAATAAATAATGGAGATTGGTACAACACAGGTTACGATAAAACACACGATTTATCAATTACAACAAGTTACAATCTAAATAAAAAATGGGATCTTAATGCAAATTTCTTATTTCAAACTGGCCAGCCTACAACTTACCCTAACGGACAATATACTTATAACAATATCGTAATCCCTAATTATAGTGCACGAAACTCTACACGTTTACCAAGCTATCACCGTTTAGATTTTTCTGCAACATATACACCAAAACCAGAAAGAACAAAAGGTTGGCAAGGCTCATGGGTTTTTGGTCTTTATAACGCATATAATAGACGTAATGCGGCTTCAATTTCTTTCGCTCAAAACGAAGATAATGGAAATAACGAAGCAACACGTTTATCTATTTTTGGAGCCGTACCATCTGTTTCTTATAACTTTAAATTTTAAAAAATGAAAAACTCAATATATATCTTATTTATATTCTTCATCTTTTCATCTTGCCAAGATGTAATAGAACTTGAAGTCCCTAATGCAGAACCTCGTTTAGTAATAGATGCTTCTTTAAATTGGTTCGAAGGAACATCGGGATCATACCAAACTATAAAATTAACACTTTCTGCTCCTTTTTTTAATAATGAAATACCAGCCGCAACTGGTGCAAATATTTTTGTAACAGATCAAAATAATACCGTCTATAACTTTATAGATACAAATTCAAATGGTACATACGAATGCTTTAATTTCAATCCTCAATTAAATCAAGAATACTCATTAACTGTTATTTATAACAACGAAACTTATTTTGGTATAGAAACTCTAACGGCTGTTACACCAATAGATTATGTAGAGCAAAATAATGATGGTGGATTTTCAGGAGACGAAATCGAAATAAAAGCTTTTTATACAGATCCTGCAGACGAAGAAAATTACTATTTTTTTGAATTTCAGGAAGAGTATGAAAGCAATCCAAACCTACAAGTCTACGATGACGAATTTATAAACGGCAACCAAATCTTTGCATTCTATTCAAACGAAGATACAGAAGTAGGAAACGAGTTAATGATAAGAAATTACGGTGTATCAAAGCAGTTCTACCAATTCATGACATTATTATTACAACAAACTTCAGACGGTGGTGGACCTTTCGAAATACAACCAGCAACCGTTCGTGGAAACTGCATAAACCAAACTAATCCTCAAAATTTCCCTTTTGGTTACTTTAGAGTATCACAGGCTACAGAAGTTATGTATACTATTGAGTAATATATTTTGGGCGTTACCAAAACATGTAAAAAACATGTTTCAGTCGTGTAATCCACTATATCTTTTTTTTGCATAAGTGCAACAAAAAAAAGGATGCCGCTGCTACCACTAACGCAAATGCAGTATTACAATTAAGCACAATTATCGTATTTTTACAACTATGACATTTATAAAAACTACCGAAAAAGAATCTAATTACAATCATTTAGAAAAAATGAGCACTTTAGAGCTTTTAACAAACATAAATAAAGAAGATCAAACAGTACCATTAGCTGTAGAAAAAGCATTACCGCAAATTGAAAAACTTGTAGAACAAATAGTTTTAAAGTTAGAAAATGGAGGAAGATTATTTTACATCGGTGCTGGAACAAGTGGTCGATTAGGGATTGTAGATGCTTCAGAGTGTCCTCCAACATTTGGTGTTCCACACGAAATGGTTGTTGGTTTAATCGCCGGTGGAGACATAGCTATTAGAAAAGCCGTAGAGTTTGCAGAAGATTCAACAAATCAAGGTTGGAAAGACCTACAAGAACATAACATTAATAAAAACGATGTTGTAGTAGGCATTGCCGCTTCCGGAACAACACCTTACGTTATCGAAGCATTAAAAGAATGTAACAATAACGAAATCATTACTGGATCTATTTCATGTAATAGTCAAAGTCCATTATCACACACTGCAAAATTTCCAATCGATGTAGTTGTAGGTCCAGAATTTGTAACTGGAAGTTCTAGAATGAAAGCTGGTACAGCTCAAAAATTAGTACTTAATATGCTAACAACATCTAGCATGATAAAACTAGGAAAAGTAAAAGGCAATAAAATGATAGATATGCAACTTAGTAATAATAAACTAGTCGATAGAGGAGTAAAAATGATTATGTCAGAACTAAAAATTGAAGAGCAAGAAGCAAAAACTCTTTTAAACGTAAATCATAATGTAAGAGCTACAATAGAAGCGTATAATTCTACAAAAAATGGAAACTAAAAAAACAGATAAAGATGTACTAACAAGAGGAATTAAAAAAATGGGAATATCTCTAGCTCTAATGTTCCTTGGTCCATCATTTATATATATAGCTTTTAGTAATCAAGAAAAACCACTTTACATTCCTTTACTAATAGTTGGAATAGTGGCGTGTATATCAGCAATATTTTTTGCTTTTAAAGGTTTAAACACAGTACTGGACAGTATGTTTAAAAGTAATAAGTAAATCTAATTTTTAACCAAAACTTCTTCTTTTTTAGGTGTTGTAGGATTGTATCCAAAATTACAATCTTTAAAAGTAATATTCAATCTATCAAGTATGTAACCTATTATAGCATAATGGTGTATAGTATGGCTATTTGCTTGAGCTAATAATGCAGAATAAGTATACTCAATCTCAATCTTACCACAACCTAAATCATCAGTAACAATTATAGAATCTGTTAACTTAGCTTCAATAGCCATTAATTTTTCAATAATTTTATTAAGATAATTACGCGCTGATTCACAGCAATTCTCTACCGCTAAATCTCTTTTTCTAGAAGTTAAATCAATCTTTCCTTCATTATTAAATTCTAACGCACAATAATAAAAATCATATATATGTCTCAAGTGAGAGCCAACACTAGAATAATATGGAGAAACAGATGCATCACTAAGTTCCTCATTAGACAATTTTAATAATAGATCTTTAGATTTTTGTAGGGTAAGTAAAGAGGATTCAATAATGCTATTCATATTTACGAATTTAATTAGAATTAATTGATTAATAAAATTAATTCTACCGATTAGTCAATAATTAATAATATCCTTACAATAAACTATTAAATTTCATTGCTATAATTCTTATAAACAATAGATAATATAAGTACTCATAGAATTCAATTAATCAATTTATTAATGGCGCGTTTTTATAAAAATAAAAACCGTGCTATCCGCTATATCTTTTTTTTGCATAAGTGCAACAAAAAAAAGGATGCCGCTGCTATCACTCGCGCAAGACCTACCAACTTAAGTCTATAGTCTTAGACATTAGTTTTTATATGGTTTATGCTTCGTTTCAAAAAAGGTTTAAACAAAAAAAATCCTCAACAAATAAATGTTGAGGATTCTCTAAAAAAGGCGACGACCTACTCTCCCACGAATGTAGTACCATCGGCGCAAATAGGCTTAACTTCTCTGTTCGGAATGGTAAGAGGTGAGCCCTATCGCAATAATCACCTTAAATCTTTCGGTGTGTGTAGTGATTTAAATCATCTACTTAACCGTATAAAATAACATACTGAAAAAAGTACACTTGAGTGTATTAAACATGAAAATCGTAATAAT
>NZ_CANMSJ010000009.1 GCF_947500605.1 uncultured Lacinutrix sp.
TCTTCTGAACTTGGTACATCGATAGTTACTGGTACTGTTGCAGTTCCCGCTCCTTCATCAACTGTTACATCTCCGATTGTTACTACTGGTGTCGCATCGTTATCGGTAATTGTTACTGTTCCTGGTGTTGGGTTAAATGCATTACCACTAGTAACTGTTCCTCCAACTGTGAATGTTTCATTTGGTTCATCAATATTATCTTCTAAAATTGGAATTACAACATCAACACTTGTTTGTCCTGCTGGAATAGTTACTGTTGTTGTAGTTGCTGTATAATCTGATGTTCCGGCTGTTCCTGTTGTAGTTGTAATATCTATTACCGTATCGAAAGTACTAACTTCATCAATTGTAACTGGCACAGTTGCAGTACCATCTCCTTCATCTACTGTTACATCTCCAATTATTGTATTTACTTTACATTCATCACCAATAGTCTGATCATCAGTTGAACTTGAATCTCCTTGACCAGCACCACTATTTGCAGCATTTGGAATACCATTAGTATTAATTGCTCCTGTAATTACTCCGTTTCCATCGATTTGAGCTGAAGTAATTCCTCCATTACCTTCTAAAGCATCAAAACAACCATCGTTATCACTATCTAAATCTAAATGGTTAGGAATACCATCACCATCTGTATCAATAGTAGTAGTAGTTACTGGGTTTACAAAGTTAGAAGGACAATCGAATTGAACATTATGTTGTCTTCCAGAAGCTGAAGCTCCTGCTTGGCGTGCAATAACACCTAGTCTAATTGTATATGTTGATTTACCTGAATGAGATGTAGAGTAATTAACCTGTGGAAAATTACTTGTTACTCCAGGATATTCGTTAATTCCAGATGTACCTACTATAAAATTAGATTCTTCTGTAATTAAAAGTTCCGTAGGTGTATTTACGACATGTGTATCTGCTGTTTGTGACCAATTTTGCTCACCATATCTTTCATTACCATCTACGTCATTAAAGTTAACAAAGAAGTTAGGAATAATAACATCGTTAACTCCTACTGTTCCTCCAGTTGTAACAAAATCGAATCTGTATTCTGTATAAGCTCTGTCACCTACATTAACTAAGTTAAAAGCAGAACGTGGTTGAAATGAATTTGGATTAGAACCATTATCATCTATTGTTGGTACAGTTGTTCCGTTTAATTCGGTAATAGTTACTAAGGCATCAATACCAGTTGTTACATTAGGAAATCTAAATGTTTCATTTAATAAGAAAGTAGCTATGTTACCATCACCAGATTCTTCTGTAAATGAACTATTAAAATTCAAAATTGTTTGAGAACCACATACAGGAGTCGCATTAGTAACCACTAATCCTTCGTCTATATCCGAAATTCCATCATTATCATCATCTTCATCACAACTATCTGGATATGCATCACCATCGGCATTTGCATTATCATCAAAACCAGGGCATAAATCGTCCGCATCTATAACACCGTCATTATCTGAGTCACATTGACCATTAGAATCTGAAGGCGTTCCATCTATAGAACCACCAACAGCTTGACCAGAATTTACATTTACATTATTTGGTACACCTGTTGTAAGATCTACTGTTCCATCTAATTGACCATTAGCCAATACGTTTGCAGCTAAAATATTATCTCCTCCTTCAAGTGCATCAAAACAACCATCATTATCGCTATCTACATCTAAATAATCTGGAATACCATCATTATCGTAATCTGCAGTACATCCCGGAGTTACCTGAGTTGTATTTGTAGTACTAGAAAATGTTTTTGTATTAAATAAGTATCCTGTATCAAATTGCCTTTTCGCAAAAGTTATATTAAATTCATCTACAAAAGGCATTTGAATACCAAACCATAAGTTCTCATCTGCAGCACCAGCAGCATTACCTGTAGAAGTTACTTTTAAAAATGAACCAGCATTACCAAAAGAAGAATTACTAACACTACTAGCAACTACTAAAGAAGTTGTTGTAGTTACTTCATAATTTAAAATATCTTTTTTATTGAATTCTACTACTTCACCTGGAGTTGTATCATCAATATCTTGAATTACTAAATTTGCAGGAACTTCAATAAGTGTATTTGTTCCGTTAATTAAAAATTCGAAATCAAAATTAGCAAAACCAACGATTGCTGGATTTGTACTTGCTAAATAGATAGGATAATAAAGAGTAGGCTCGCCATTTGTTGGTGTAAAATTAACACCAGAAAGATCTACTTCTAAATTCGCTAAATCTGAATTACTTAATACAGTAATTCTTAAATCTATATTAGTCCCTTCATAAGAACCAACATTAGCATATCGTGCAGTATCACCTATATTACCTGGGTTACCACTAGCTGTAAAGGTTAAATCTGCTTCCTCAATAAGAATATCAACTGTTTTTGAAGGTGAACATTCATTAATATCTAAAATACCATCGTTATCATTATCTAAATCACAACCATCTGGCACAGTATCTCCATCTATATCTGCTGCATCGTCAAAACCGTTACAAATATCATTTGCATCTATAACACCATCTCCATCGGAATCACACTGTCCATTAGTATCTGAAGGTGTTCCATCTACAGAACCTCCTACTGTTTGACCTGTAGTAGAACTTACATTACTAGGAACACCATTGGATGCCGCATTAGCAGTACCATCTAATTGCCCATTAGCTAATACGTTTGTTGCCAAAATGTTATCTCCTCCTTCTAATGCATCAAAACAACCATCTCCATCAGAATCAGTATCATATATATTAGGTATACCATCACCATCTGTATCTAAACCAATACAATACTCAAGCTCGTAAAATTGCATTGTAACATTCCCAGAATTACCATCTTCTTTACCAACAGTAATAGTTATTTCTGTAATTGGCCCAGGAATAGATACTTGAATAGCATTATCTGGAGCGTTATCTCCACCTGCATTACTAACAACAGATTGACCAAAGAAAATACCATCGGTACCTAAATTAATATCTGACAACAACACTAAAGCATTTGTTCCAGAATTATTAGCTGTAAAATCTGCTCTGTCTGAGTTATCTAATCCAGCGAATTTAAACTCTACATTAAAAACAGGTTGTGAAAATGTATATGTATAAACAGCTACATCACCTATAGAAAAATTAGTGTTTGTAGGTTGTGTATTTATATAAGGACCAGAAACACCTGCTCCACTTGCACTACTAACTCCATCATTCCATATTACATTTCCTTGAGGATCGAAACTAGCTGAAACATCTACTCCATTATAAGCATATAACCCTGTTAATGAAGCTGTAGCAGCTCCACCATTTGTACCCGTTGTATTATTATTGAAATTTTGACCTAAAGCCACAAAACCTGAAGAGCAATCTAACTCGTCTTCGTCTAGAATCCCATCATTATCGTCATCTAAATCTACTGTATCATCAATACCGTCACCATCATTATCGGGTAAAACAGTTACATAAGCAAAAGCTGTATCACAGTTAGCCGAATTTGCTGTTTCGCAAATTCGATATTCTATAATATAATTTCCTGCTGGTACATTTGAAGCCACATCCACAGCTCCTGTAGATGTATTTAATGTTACACCAGGATTGGTAGTACTAACTTGAGCTAAAGTAACATCGGAAACCGTAGGGCTTCCTGCTTGATAAACATCATTAGTCAAAACATTACTAATTGCCTGACCGCCCACACCTTCAACCACCGCAGTCTGAACATCATTTGTTGCTTCTAAAACAGAAGCAGCTCTAACATTAAATCCTCCAAAAAAACCAGCACCTCTAATACCATCAGTTTCCCCAGCATCACTATAAACTACTGTTATCGTACTTATTAACTTAGTACCAAAATCAACCGTTGCAGATCCTGTATTATCATCTGCAGAAGCATCCTTTGCAGCAGAAGAAGCAAGCGTATTAGCAGTTATAGTTGCTATTTCTGAATTAGCTATTGGTACTTCACGAGTTATTGAAACCGGATCACCAGCATTACTGGTTAGATATACTTCATCAATTCTATTCGCACTTTGATCAATATCAGATATAATAAAACTAACACCAGACACAGGCTCACTAAAAGTTAAAGTCATAGTAATCGGCGAGTCAACATTTGTTCTACCGTTATCTGCAGGATCGAAAGCTACACCAAGATCATCTATACCTCCAAATTCACCTCCTATATAATCTATGCTAGGAAAATTCCCCAAACTTCCATTATAAAAAATACCGTCTGAAGCATTAAAAGCCATACTTATAGTCACTGACACAGGTTCATAACCCGCTGGTGTGGTAAAAGGAATAGTACCAGAAGCAGCACCTGGCGTCCAAGTAGCTGTCCCCCAATCTAAATCAGACTGAGCAGAAGCTATATTAGCACCTAATACGACAATTAAAAGACAAAAAAGACTTCTAAGAGTTTTTAAATTAATCGAGAATCGAGTAGAGATTTTCATATTTATGATGGGTAAAATTATTTTATACTTAAATAATATTTAAAAAGCTTTGTTAACGTTAGTATACAAAGCAAACATTTGTTTAAACCAAATATCGTTTGGCTATTATCTTTAATTTTCCATATTTCCATAGCAAATCCATAAAAATACAGCGACAAAAGTAATATCTATTTGTCAATAAAAAGACTAGTATTCAGTTTTACTAAACTAATTCGTTAAAAAGCAAGAATATCAGATAAAACAAAAAAATCATGAATTTTTGCTAATTTTTTTAGCTAATCTAAATTTTTGAGAAAATAAATATTGTTTTTCATCGTTAACATGTATTTAAATTCGATAAAATGAAAAACTATTTTAAATTCATTTTATTTCATAAACTACATAATTAAATATTTTAGAATATTAATTTAATACTCTTACTTATAATCTGTTAATTGGATATAATAAAATCTATTTCATTTTAACCGTACAAATTCAAAAGCTATATTTGTCAAAATTTATTTTAATGAAATTTTTAGACGAAATAAAACGTAGAAGAACATTTGGAATTATCTCACATCCAGATGCAGGTAAGACAACACTTACAGAGAAACTTTTACTTTTTGGAGGTGCCATACAAGAAGCTGGAGCTGTAAAAAGTAATAAAATAAAAAAAGGAGCCACTAGTGATTTTATGGAAATTGAACGCCAGCGTGGAATTTCTGTAGCTACCTCTGTTCTTGCTTTTGAGTATAACGGAATAAAAATCAATATCTTAGATACACCAGGACACAAAGATTTTGCTGAAGATACTTTTAGAACACTTACTGCAGTAGACAGTGTTATTGTTGTAATTGATGTTGCAAAAGGTGTCGAGGAGCAGACAGAAAAACTTGTTGAAGTTTGCCGTATGCGTAACATACCAATGATTGTTTTTATTAATAAAATGGATCGTGAAGGTAAAGATGCTTTCGAATTATTAGACGAAATAGAACAAAAATTAGGATTAAGAGTTACACCTTTAAGTTTTCCAATTGGTATGGGTTACGATTTTAAAGGTATCTATAATATATGGGAGAAAAACATAAACCTATTTAGTGGAGATAGCAGAAAAAATATTGAAGAAACTATAGAAATAAAAGACTTAGCTTCGGAAGAATTAAACACTTTAGTTGGCGATAAAGCTGCTAATGAACTAAGAGAAGAAATAGAATTAGTACAAGGAATATATCCTAATTTTAACAATCAAGAATACTTAGATGGTACGCTACAACCTGTATTTTTTGGTTCTGCTTTAAACAGCTTTGGTGTTCGTGAATTATTAGACTGTTTTGTTGAAATAGCACCAAAACCTAGAGCTAAGCAAAGTGAAGAACGGTTAGTAAAACCAGATGAAGATAAGTTTACTGGTTTTGTTTTTAAAATTCATGCAAACATGGATCCTAACCACAGAAATAGATTAGCATTCGTGAAAATAGTCTCTGGTGAGTTTAAAAGAAATACACCATACTTACATGTAAGGCATAATAAGAAAGTAAAATTCTCTAGTCCTAATGCCTTTTTTGCTGAAAAGAAAGAGATTGTAGACATCTCTTATCCTGGTGATATTGTAGGTTTACAAGATACTGGAAGTTTTAAAATTGGTGATACTTTAACTGAAGGTGAGATACTAAATTATAAAGGAGTTCCTAGTTTTTCACCAGAACATTTTAGATACATAAACAATGCTGATCCTTTAAAATCTAAGCAATTATATAAAGGAATCGACCAATTAATGGATGAAGGTGTTGCCCAATTATTTACACTAGAATTAAACGGAAGAAAGGTAATTGGTACCGTTGGAGCGTTACAATATGAAGTAATACAATACAGATTAGAGCATGAATATGGCGCAAAATGTACCTATGAAAATCTAAATGTATTTAAAGCATGTTGGATAGAGCCAGAGGATCCAAAAAATGAAGAATTTAAAGAATTTAAAAGAGTAAAACAGCGTTATCTAGCAAAAGATAAACGCGGACAATTGGTTTTCTTAGCTGATTCTTCTTTTTCTTTACAAATGACACAGCAAAAATATCCAACTGTTAAATTTCACTATGTTTCAGAATTTGAATAGCTAAAATCAATTTTAAAGACTTTTAAGACGTATTACGTCATCACAACGTAATAATACATGCTTTAAAATAGATTTTAAAAAATAAGACTATTTAAGAAGGTCATATTTCAAAACGTTATAGTTTTTTGTTATTAAATATTTTTATATAATAATTAAAAACTATCAATTAGTTTTAAATAAGAAAAACCTCTAAATTAAATTTAGAGGTTTTTTATTTGTGGTAATATTTAATAAAACTAGTTTAATTAAAATTTTACTAAAAATATTATGCCTGTCCTGTTGGACCAAAATTTAATGGGATTGGAGGTTGTTCATAATCTTTTATTTCTCCATGTGCTTTTTCAAATCTTTGAACATTTTCTCCTAAAGCCTTTAATAAACGTTTAGCGTGTTGAGGCGTTAAAATTATTCTAGATTTCACCTTACTTTTTGGTGTTCCAGGCATAATACTAACAAAATCAACAACAAACTCTGACACAGAGTGGTTAATAATTGCAAGATTAGAGTAGATTCCTTCGGCTACTTTTTCGTCCAATTCTATGTTAATTTGCCCTTGTTTTGGCTTGTTATCTTTATTATCTGCCATTGTAATTTATTTTAATTCCTAAAAATTTAAAAACTGATTCTTTTTAAAAAAGAAAAGTCCTACTTAAATAGCAGGACTTTCTTTTAATATAATTAAAACTATCGTTTTAATTTAAGTTATCTCTGTCTGCGCAGAAATTGGAAATTATTAATTATAATTTACCTCTTGTTTAGCTTGCATCATTTGGTCGAATTCTTCTTTAGATCCTACGATAATGTTTTCGTAAGAACGCATTCCTGTACCTGCTGGAATTCTATGTCCTACAATTACATTTTCTTTAAGACCTTCTAATGAATCAATCTTACCTGCTACTGCTGCTTCGTTAAGTACTTTCGTTGTTTCCTGGAACGATGCCGCAGAAATAAACGATTTAGTTTGTAACGATGCTCTCGTAATACCTTGAAGTATTGGAGTTGCTGTTGCTGGTCTTACATCTCTTGCTTCAACCAATGCTTTATCTTCACGACGTAATAAAGAATTCTCGTCTCTTAATTCGAAAGCAGTAATTAACTGTCCTTCTTTTAAGTTTGTAGAATCTCCTGCATTTTCTACTACTTTCTTACCAAAAATAGCGTCGTTTTCTTCAATAAAATCAGCTTTGTGTGCTAATTGATCTTCTAAGAAGATAGTATCTCCAGAGTCAATAATTCTCACTTTACGCATCATTTGTCTTACAACAACTTCGAAATGCTTATCGTTAATCTTCACACCTTGTAAACGGTATACTTCTTGAACTTCGTTCACTAAGTACTGTTGTACAGCTGCAGGACCTTTTATGTTTAAGATATCGTTTGGTGTTATAGAACCATCAGATAAAGGCATACCAGCTTTTACGAAATCATTTTCTTGAACAAGAATCTGACTTGATAACTTCACTAAGTATTTCTTAATATCTCCTAATTTAGATTCTATAATAATCTCACGATTACCTCTCTTAATTTTTCCGAAAGAAACAACACCATCAATTGCACTTACTACTGCTGGATTAGATGGGTTACGAGCTTCAAATAATTCTGTTACTCTTGGTAAACCACCTGTAATATCACCTGCTTTAGAAGACTTACGAGGTATTTTAACTAAAATTTTACCAATGTTAACTTTCTCTCCATCGTCAATCATTATGTGTGCACCTACTGGTAAGTTGTAAGAACGAATTGCTTCACCTTTACTATCTTCAACAATAAGTGTTGGTATAATTTTCTTATTTCTAGATTCTGAAATTACTTTTTCTTGGAAACCTGTTTGTTCATCAATTTCTACTTGATAAGTAATACCTTGTTCGATATTTTCATATCTTACTTTACCTGCAAATTCAGAAATAATTACACCGTTATATGGATCCCATTCACAAACAATATCACCTGTTTTAAGCTTATCTCCATCCTTTACGAATATAGTTGAACCATAAGGAATATTATTTGTACTTAATGTAATACCTGTTTTCTTGTCTACTAACTTAAGTTCTGAAGTACGAGATATAACAATATTTACATCTTCTCCGTCTTTATTAGTACCTTTTACAGTTTTTAATTCTTCAATTTCAGCAACTCCATCAAATTTAACTGCTAAGTTATTTTCTTCAGAAATGTTACCTGCAATACCACCTACGTGGAATGTACGAAGTGTTAACTGTGTACCTGGTTCTCCAATAGATTGTGCTGCAACAACACCTACTGCTTCACCACGTTGAACCATTTTATTAGTTGCTAAGTTTCTTCCGTAACATTTAGCACAGATTCCTTTTTTAGCTTCACAACTTAATGGTGAACGAACTTCGATAGCATCAATTGGAGATGCTTCAATTGCCGCAGCAATATCATCTTCAATTAATTGTCCAGCCTCAACAATTAATTGTTCAGTTAATGGGTTATATACATCGTTAAGTGCAATACGTCCTAAAACACGTGCTCCTAATTTTTCTACAACTTCATCATTTTTCTTAAGAGCAGAAACTTCTACACCTCTTAATGTACCACAGTCTACACTGTTTACAATAACATCTTGAGATACATCTACTAAACGACGTGTTAAGTAACCTGCATCGGCAGTTTTAAGTGCTGTATCGGCAAGACCTTTACGTGCACCGTGAGTAGAAATAAAGTATTCTAAAATTGAAAGTCCTTCCTTAAAGTTAGATAAAATTGGATTTTCAATAATAGATCCACCTCCTGCAGTAGATTTTTTAGGCTTAGCCATTAATCCACGCATACCTGTAAGCTGACGAATCTGTTCTTTAGATCCACGAGCTCCAGAGTCAAGCATCATAAACACCGAGTTAAATCCTTGTTGATCTTCTCTAATACGTTTCATTGACAGTTCAGTCAATTCTGCATTGGTAGATGTCCAAATATCAATAACTTGGTTATAACGTTCGTTATTAGTAATAAGACCCATGTTATAGTTTCCAGTAATACCATCAACTTTAGCGTTGGCAGCATCAATCATAGATTGCTTTTCTGGTGGGATAATAATATCTCCTAAACTAAACGATAATCCACCTCTAAAGGCAAATAAGTAACCTAACGTTTTAATTTCATCTAAGAAATCTGCCGTTTCTGGTACACTTGTTAATCTTAAAATATCACCAATAATATCTCTTAAAGATTTCTTAGTTAATACTTGATTAATATATCCTGCTGCAGCTGGTACTTTTTCATTAAATAATACACGACCTGTTGTCGTTTCTACTATTTGAGGAACTAATTCTCCTTCTGCATTAAAATCTATTGTACGAACTTTAATCTGAGCATTTAAGTCTACACGCTTTTCGTTGTATGCAATGTTTACTTCTTCTGCAGAGTAAAATGTTAATCCTTCACCTTTTACAGCAACTTCTGGAGTTGATGTACGTAACTTAGTCATGTAATAAAGACCAAGTACCATATCCTGAGATGGTACAGTTACTGGAGCTCCGTTTGCTGGATTTAAGATATTATGAGATGCTAACATTAGTAGTTGGCATTCTAAAATAGCTTCAGGTCCTAACGGTAAGTGCACTGCCATTTGATCTCCATCAAAATCGGCATTAAATGCTGCACAAGCTAATGGGTGTAATTGTATTGCTTTACCTTCAATAAGTTTAGGCTGAAATGCCTGTATACCTAGACGGTGAAGCGTAGGCGCACGGTTAAGTAATACTGGGTGTCCTTTAAGAACATTCTCCAAGATATCCCAAACCACTGGCTCTTTTTTGTCTATTATTTTCTTAGCTGATTTTACAGTTTTTACAATTCCTCTTTCGATTAATTTACGAATGATGAATGGCTTGTAAAGTTCTGCAGCCATATTTTTTGGAAGACCACATTCAAATAATCTTAATTCCGGTCCAACAACAATTACCGAACGTGCAGAATAATCAACACGCTTACCAAGTAAGTTTTGACGGAAACGTCCTTGCTTACCTTTAAGTGAATCTGATAAAGATTTTAACGGTCTGTTAGAATCTGTTTTTACAGCAGATGATTTACGTGTGTTATCTAATAATGAATCTACAGATTCTTGTAACATACGCTTCTCGTTACGTAAGATAACTTCTGGAGCTTTTATCTCTACAAGTCTCTTTAAACGGTTGTTACGTATAATTACACGACGGTATAAATCATTTAAATCTGAAGTAGCAAAACGTCCACCATCTAAAGGCACTAATGGTCTTAATTCTGGTGGTATAATTGGCACTACTTTTAAAATCATCCATTCTGGACGATTCTCTCTATTTAAGTTAGACTCACGTAAAGCTTCTACAACTTGAAGACGTTTTAATGCCTCAGTTTTACGTTGTTTAGACGTTTCTGTATTTGCTTTGTGACGTAATTCAAAAGATAAAGAATCTAAATCTATACGTGCTAATAAATCTATTAAACACTCAGCACCCATTTTAGCTATAAACTTGTTAGGATCTGAATCTTCTAAATAATTATTATCTTGAGGAAGTTCTTCTAAAATATTTAGATACTCTTCTTCAGTAAGGAAATCCATTTTTTGAATTGGTTCTCCTTCAGCATTTTTAGCATTACCTGCTTGTATTACTACATAACGTTCGTAGTAAATAATCATATCTAATTTCTTAGATGGTAACCCTAATAAATAACCTATTTTATTTGGTAACGAACGGAAATACCAGATATGAGCAACAGGTACCACTAAATTAATGTGACCTACTCTATCTCTACGTACTTTCTTTTCTGTTACTTCTACACCACAACGGTCACAAACAATACCTTTATAGCGAATTCTTTTATATTTACCACAAGCACATTCGTAGTCTTTTACAGGACCAAAAATACGCTCACAGAATAAACCATCTCTTTCTGGTTTATGTGTACGATAATTAATAGTTTCTGGCTTTAAAACCTCACCTCTAGACTCTGCTAAAATAGACTCTGGTGATGCTAAACCAATTGAGATTTTGTTAAATCTCTGTACTGTATTCTTATCTTGCTTTCTTGCCATTTCTTTATAGTTTTCAGTATTCAGTATTCAGTCGCAGTAATTACTGCTGACTGAACACTGTAAACTATTTTTTACTCCTCTAATCTAATGTCTAATGCTAGTCCTTTCAATTCGTGCATAAGTACGTTGAAAGATTCTGGTAATCCTGGATCTGGCATTGGCTCACCTTTTACGATTGCTTCGTAAGTTTTAGCTCTACCGACAACATCATCAGATTTTACTGTTAAGATTTCTCTTAATGTTGCAGATGCTCCATAAGCCTCTAGTGCCCATACTTCCATCTCTCCAAAACGCTGACCACCAAATTGTGCTTTACCACCTAATGGTTGCTGTGTAATTAATGAGTATGGTCCTATAGAACGAGCATGCATCTTATCGTCTACCATATGCCCTAACTTAAGCATGTAGATTACACCAACTGTTGCTGGTTGATCAAAACGTTCTCCTGTTCCACCGTCGTATAAATATGTATGACCATATCTAGGTATTCCAGCTTCATCAGTTAATTCGTTAATTTGTTCAATAGTTGCTCCATCGAAAATTGGCGTTGCATAAGTACGACCTAAATCTTGTCCGGCCCATCCTAATACAGTTTCATATATCTGTCCAATGTTCATACGAGATGGTACACCTAATGGATTTAATACGATATCTACTGGAGTTCCATCTTCTAAGAAAGGCATATCTTCTTGACGAACAATACGTGCAACAATACCTTTGTTACCGTGACGTCCTGCCATTTTATCACCAACTTTAAGTTTACGCTTCTTAGCGATATAAACTTTAGCTAATTTAATAATACCTGCTGGTAACTCATCTCCTACAGAAATTGTAAACTTCTCACGACGTAAAGAACCTTGTAAGTCATTTTCCTTAATCTTGTAGTTGTGAATTAAATCTGCAACTAATTTATTTGTATGATCGTCTGTTGTCCAAGTACCTCCTGTTAAGTGAGTATAATCATCAACCGAGTTTAACATTTTTAAAGTAAACTTTTTACCTTTAGGTAAAACTTCTTCTCCTAAATCGTTAAAGATACCTTGTGATGTTTTACCGTTTACAATAGTGAAAAGTTTTTCAACTAAAACAGCTTGTAAATCATCGAACTTACTATTGTAGATACCTTCCAATTGGTTGATATCTTCTTTATCTTGAGCTCTTTTACGTTTATCTTTAATAGCACGAGCGAATAACTTTTTGTTAATTACTACACCATGTAATGATGGAGATGCTTTTAAAGAAGCATCTTTTACATCACCTGCTTTGTCTCCAAAGATAGCACGTAATAATTTTTCTTCTGGTGTAGGATCAGATTCTCCTTTTGGAGTAATTTTACCAATAAGAATATCTCCTGGCTTAACTTCTGCACCAATACGAATCATTCCATTCTCATCAAGGTCTTTAGTAGCCTCTTCTGAAACATTAGGAATATCGTTAGTTAATTCTTCGTTACCTAATTTTGTATCTCTTACATCTAAAGAATATTCATCTATGTGAATAGAAGTAAATATATCTTCACGAACAACTTTTTCTGAAATTACAATTGCATCCTCAAAGTTATACCCTTTCCAAGGCATAAAGGCTACTTTCATATTTCTACCTAAAGCTAATTCTCCTTTTTCTGTTGCATAACCTTCTGATAAAACCTGACCTTTTTTAACTTTATCGCCTTTCTTAACGATTGGCTTTAAGTTAATAGAAGTACCCTGATTTGTTTTTCTGAATTTTACTAAAGGATAAGATTTTGTATCACTTTCAAAACTTACTTTAGCTTCATCATCAGTACGTTCGTACTTAATAATAATCTCGTTAGCATCAACATATTCAACAACACCTTCTCCTGTAGCGTTAATTAACACACGAGAATCTGATGCTACTTGTCTTTCTAATCCTGTTCCAACAATAGGTGCTTGCGGACGTAATAATGGTACGGCCTGACGCATCATGTTAGATCCCATTAATGCACGGTTGGCATCATCATGTTCTAAGAAAGGAATTAAAGATGCAGATATTGAAGTAATTTGGTTTGGTGCTACATCAGTATAATTTACTGCTGTAGGTTCAATTACTGGAAAATCTCCTTCTTGTCTTGCAATTACCTTCTCATCAAGAATCTTACCGTCCTCATCTACTTTTACAGTAGCTTGGGCAATTAACATGTTTTCTTCTTCTTCTGCACTTAAATAAACTGGAGTGTTTTTAATATCTACTACTCCATTTTCAACTTTTCTATAAGGCGTTTCTAAGAATCCCATAGAATTCACTTTCGCATATACAGATAAAGATGAAATTAATCCAATGTTTGGACCTTCAGGAGTTTCAATAGGACATAAACGTCCGTAGTGTGTGTAGTGAACATCACGTACTTCGAAACCTGCTCTTTCTCTTGATAAACCACCTGGTCCTAATGCTGATAAACGACGCTTGTGCGTAATCTCTGCAAGAGGATTCGTTTGATCCATAAATTGAGATAATTGGTTAGTACCAAAAAATGAATTAATAACAGACGATAAAGTCTTAGCATTAATTAAATCTATTGGAGTAAAGACTTCGTTATCACGAACGTTCATACGTTCACGAATAGTACGAGCCATACGTGCTAAACCAACACCAAACTGAGAAGATAATTGTTCACCAACTGTACGTACACGACGGTTAGATAAGTGATCAATATCATCAATCTCTGCTTTAGAGTTTATTAACTCAATTAAATATTTTATAATAGTTATGATATCTTCTTTGGTAAGCACTTGCTTATCCATACCGATATCCAACTGTAATTTCTTGTTCATTCTATAACGACCTACTTCTCCTAAAGAGTAACGTTGATCACTAAAAAATAATTTATCTATAATACCACGTGCTGTCTCCTCATCTGGCGGCTCAGCATTACGTAGTTGTCTATAGATATGTTCTACAGCTTCTTTCTCCGAGTTTGTTGGATCTTTTTGAAGCGTATTATGTATAATTGCGTAATCTCCTTGTTGTGCACTTTCTTTATGTAAAAGAATAGTTTTTACACCAACTTCTAAGATTTCCTCAATATTGTCTTTGTCTAATTCTGTATCACGGTCAAGAACAATTTCGTTACGCTCGATAGATACAACTTCACCTGTATCTTCATCAACGAAATCTTCATGCCATGTATTTAATACACGCGCTGCAAGTTTACGACCTAATATTTTCTTTAGTCCAGATTTTGAAACTTTAACCTCTTCGGCTAAATCAAAAATCTCTAAAATGTCTTTATCTCTTTCAAAACCGATAGCTCTGAATAAAGTAGTAACAGGTAATTTTTTCTTTCTATCGATATACGCATACATCACTTGATTGATGTCTGTTGCGAATTCAATCCAAGATCCTTTAAAAGGAATTACTCTTGCTGAATATAATTTTGTTCCATTTGCATGGAAAGATTGTCCGAAGAATACACCAGGAGATCTATGTAATTGAGATACTACTACACGCTCTGCACCGTTGATACAGAAAGTACCTGAAGGTGTCATGTAAGGTATTGTTCCTAAGTATACATCTTGAACAATAGTTTCGAAATCTTCATGTTCAGGATCTGTACAATAAAGCTTTAACCTTGCTTTTAATGGAACGCTATATGTAAGCCCTCTTTCTATACACTCATCTATAGCGTATCTTGGTGGATCGACAAAGTAATCTAAGAATTCTAAAACGAATTGATTACGAGTATCTGTGATTGGAAAGTTCTCCATGAAGGTGTTATATAATCCTTCATTACCTCTTTCTTCAGATTTTGTTTCAAGTTGGAAAAAATCCTGGAAGGATTTTATTTGAATATCCATGAAATCTGGATATTCAGTTCTATTTACAATAGACGAGAAATTTAATCTTTCAGCTTGTGTTACTAACATCAATGGACGAAATTTTGATTAAAAAAAAATACTTGTATATAGGTACTACCTATATACGACAAATGGTCTAGGTCTTTGAGAGTAATCTCAAGACCTAAACCTTTGTAAAAATTATTGGTAAGACTTATTTAAGTTCTACCTCTGCTCCTGCCTCTTCTAATTGAGTTTTAAGAGCTTCTGCTTCATCTTTAGAAACACCTTCTTTGATTGCACTTGGTGCATCATCAACTAAACCTTTAGCTTCTTTTAATCCTAATCCAGTTAATTCCTTAACTAATTTTACAACAGCTAACTTAGCGCTACCTGCAGCTTTTAAGATTACATCAAATTCTGATTGCTCTTCAGCAGCTTCTCCGCCACCTGCAGCTGGTCCAGCTACTACTGCTGCTGCAGCAGGCTCGATACCGTATTCATCTTTTAATATAGTTGCTAACTCGTTTACTTCTTTAACTGTAAGGTTAACTAATTGTTCTGCGAAATCTTTTAATTCTGCCATTTGTGATAATTTTTTTAATTTTAATATTTAAGTGTAAAGTGCGTACTTTTTAATATTATCCCTCTTTTTGAGATAATGTTTTAAGAATACCAGAAAGTGTTTGTCCACTTGATTTAAGTGCAGAAATAACGTTCTTCGCAGGAGATTGTAATAATCCAATGATATCTCCTAATAATTCTTCTTTAGATTTGATTTCAACTAACATATCCAGTTGATCATCTCCAATATATACTGTTTCTTCAATAAAAGCTCCTTTTAAAAGAGGCTTCTCAGCTTTCTTACGGAAAGCTTTAATTACCTTAGCTGGTGCATTACCAGTCTCAGAGTACATTACTGAAGTATTACCTTTAAGCGTTGTTGGTAAGTCTCCAAAATCTCTATCTGAAGCTTCCATTGCTTTTTCAAGTAATGTATTTTTTACTACTGATAATTTTACGTTTGCTTTAAAACAAGCACGACGTAAATCTGAAGTATTACCTGCATTTAATCCTGATAAATCAGTTAAATAGATATTAGCATTTTCGGCTAATTGAGCAGTTAATTCTTCAATAACTTGTGATTTTTCTTCTCTTGTCATAATAAAAGTTATTTAACTACTAACCGATTTTTGTTTCAACTGCAATACTTGGGCTCATTGTAGAAGACATGAAAATGCTTTTTACATAAACTCCTTTTGAAGCAGTTGGCTTCAGTTTCATTAATGTTGTTAATAATTCGTTTGCGTTTTCTTTAATTTTATCAGCACTAAAAGATGCTTTTCCAATTGCAGCGTGAACGATACCAGTTTTATCAACTTTGAAGTCAATTTTACCAGCTTTAACTTCTGTTACAGCTTTTGCAACATCCATAGTTACAGTACCTGTCTTTGGGTTAGGCATTAAACCACGAGGACCTAATACACGTCCTAAAGGACCTAATTTACCCATAACACTAGGCATAGTAATGATTACGTCTACGTCTGTCCAACCACCTTTAATTTTATCAAGGTACTCATCTAAACCAACGAAATCTGCACCAGCTTCTTTAGCTTCTGCTTCTTTGTCTGGAGTTACTAATGCTAATACTTTTACATCTTTACCTGTACCATGAGGAAGAGATACTACACCTCTAACCATTTGGTTTGCTTTTCTAGGATCTACTCCTAAACGCACAGCTAAATCGACTGAAGCATCAAACTTAGTGTTACTAATTTCTTTTATTAGTGCTGAAGCTTCTTGTAAAGAATATACTTTATCCTTTTCTAGCTTTGCAACAGCCTCTTTACGTTTCTTTGTTAATTTTGCCATTTTAAAATCTTTTTAGGTTAATTAGGTGCTTCACCACCTTTAACAGTTATACCCATAGATCTTGCAGTACCTGCGATCATTTTCATTGCTGATCCAATTGTAAATGCGTTTAAATCTACCATTTTGTCCTCTGCAATAGTTTTTACTTGATCCCAAGTTACCTTAGCTACTTTACGTACATGAGGTTCACCTGATCCTTTTTTCACCTTGGCCGCTTCTAATAATTGAACTGCTGCTGGTGGAGTTTTAATTACAAAGTCAAATGATTTGTCTTTGTAAACAGATATCACAACTGGTAATACTTTACCAGCTTTGTCTTGAGTTCTAGCATTAAACTGCTTACAGAACTCCATGATATTAACACCAGCGGCACCTAAAGCGGGTCCAACCGGTGGCGACGGATTCGCTGCACCTCCCCTTACTTGTAATTTGACTACTTTGCCTAATTCTTTTGCCATTTTAAATAATTTAGTTTCGTATTAAATAAATTTGAAGCTGATTTAATACTTTCTTTATTGTAACAATTATTAAATTTTTTCTACTTGCATGTAACTTAATTCTAATGGTGTTTTTCTTCCGAAAATCTTAACCATTACTTCAAGTTTACGTTTTTCTTCATTAATGTTTTCGATAGTTCCATCAAAACCATTAAAAGGTCCATCTATAACCTTAACAGTTTCTCCTTTTGTAAATGGAATAGCAACACTAGAATCCATATCTACAGATAATTCATCTACTTTACCTAACATTCTATTAACTTCGGACTGTCTTAAAGGTAATGGATCACCACCTTTAGTTGCACCTAAGAAGCCTATTACATTTGTTATTGATCTAATGATGTGTGGAACTTCACCTGTAAGGTTAGCCTTTATCATTATATAACCACTGAAATATACTTTCTCTTTGTTTATTTTTTTGCCGTTTCTTATTTGCACTACATTTTCTGTTGGCACTAAAACCTGCTCAACATAATCCTGTAAACCTAAACGAGCAATTTCGTTTTCAATATAAGTTTTAATCTTATTCTCTTGACCACTTACTGCTCTTACAACGTACCACTTTTTTTCTCCTACTTCAGCCATAACTTTATATTAACTAATTAATTTAAAGTATTCGCTTATAACTTTACTGAAAACAGAATCAATTCCCCAAATTGCTAAAGAGAATATGATTGAAAACACAGCAACTAAAATTGTTAACCTTTGCACTTCTGGCCAAGGCGTCCAAGTCACATTGTTTTTCAACTCACCGAATGATTCTTTAATATAATTTACTATTCCAGCCATTTTCAATCTTTATTTTGCGATAAACATATTACTACATTTATCAAATTCATCTTAGTAAAAAAGGCTTATTGAAAGCCTTGATTACTATAAGCACGGGCGGAGAGACTCGAACTCCCGACACCTGGTTTTGGAGACCAGTGCTCTACCAACTGAGCTACGCCCGTAAATATGAGTTAAGGCATCACGAAAACGAGACACCTTAACTCTATATTAGTTAGACTAAAATTAGTCTAAAATTTCAGTTACCTGACCTGCTCCAACTGTTCTACCACCTTCACGTATAGCGAAACGTAATCCAACATTCATTGCAATTGCTTGAATTAACTCAACGTGTATTGTTAAGTTATCTCCAGGCATAACCATCTCAACTCCTTCTGGTAATGCAATATTTCCAGTTACATCCGTTGTACGAACATAAAATTGAGGACGGTAGTTATTGTGGAATGGAGTGTGACGTCCACCTTCTTCTTTCTTAAGGATATAAACCTCTGCTTTAAATTTAGCATGTGGAGTTACAGAACCTGGCTTACAGATTACCATACCTCTTGAGATTTGAGACTTTTCAATACCTCTTAATAAGATACCTGCGTTATCTCCAGCTTCACCTCTATCTAATATTTGACGGAACATTTCAATTCCAGTAATAGTAGAAGTAATTTTCTCAGCACCCATACCAATAATCTCTACAGGATCTCCAGTATTAGCGATACCAGTCTCAATACGACCAGTTGCTACAGTACCACGACCTGTAATTGAGAATACATCTTCAATAGGCATTAAGAAAGGCTTATCAACTTCTCTTAAAGGCTCTTCAATCCAAGCATCAACTTGCTCCATTAATTCTAATACAGTATCAACCCACTTTTGTTCACCGTTAAGTGCACCTAAAGCAGAACCAGATACTACAGGTCCGTTATCACCATCATACTCATAGAATGATAATAATTCACGAACTTCCATATCAACTAACTCTAAAAGCTCTTCATCATCAACCATATCCACTTTATTTAAGAATACTACTATTCTTGGGATACCTACTTGACGACCTAATAATATGTGCTCACGAGTTTGTGGCATTGGACCATCTGTTGCAGCTACAACTAATATAGCACCATCCATTTGAGCAGCACCTGTAACCATGTTCTTAACATAATCGGCGTGACCTGGACAATCTACGTGTGCGTAGTGACGGTTTGCTGTTGCATATTCTACGTGTGAAGTATTAATTGTAATACCTCTTTCTTTCTCTTCAGGAGCGTTATCAATTTGATCGAAATCTTTTGCTTCTGAGAAACCTGCATCAGCTAATACTTTAGTAATAGCAGCAGTTAAAGTTGTTTTACCGTGATCTACGTGTCCAATTGTACCAATGTTTAAGTGTGGTTTTGAACGATCGAAAGTTGCCTTTGCCATGTTTTAATAATTTAATCTTAGTTATATAATAATTTAATGTTCTATTTTTTGTTGTTATTTAATAAATTGAGCCAATGACGGGAATTGAACCCGTGACCTCTTCCTTACCAAGGAAACGCTCTACCTCTGAGCTACACCGGCTTAAATATTAGAGCGAGAGACCAGGTTCGAACTGGCGACATTCAGCTTGGAAGGCTGACGCTCTACCAACTGAGCTACTCTCGCAATTATTTAATAATTCTTTGTTTAAAACTTACTTTTTCTTGGTAAAAAAAAGTGGGGAGAGCAGGATTCGAACCTGCGAAGACGTAGTCAGCAGATTTACAGTCTGCCCTCGTTGGCCGCTTGAGTATCTCCCCAATCTTAAACTTATCAATATTTTAAAGAACTATAAAAAAAGTTTTGCAACTTCTTTTATTTTAGAGCCGATGGAGGGACTCGAACCCACGACCTGCTGATTACAAATCAGCTGCTCTAGCCAGCTGAGCTACATCGGCTTTTAATACACTTTTTTCGTAAAAAAAAGTCCGCTATTTCTAACGGACTGCAAATGTATATATTTATTTAGATATTCGAAAACATTTTTTGCATATTTTTTTCATAAATGTGCTCTTAATTTCTCTTTTCGCTTTTTTAGCTGCCTTTCTAACGACGCAATCGCGCTATCAGCGCCTTCTTCGAAAGATTTACATTGTTTTTTTACAACAAAACTATCTCCAGGAACACTAACTCGTGCTTCAAAAACTTTATTTTCTTTACCTGTTGTGTTTTCTACTTTCAAAAAGACGTCAGATTTTATGACTTTATCAAAATACGTTTCTAACTTATTCATTCGTTCTTGAACGAAGTTTAATAATTCTGGATTTGCATTAAAATTTACTGCTTGCGTGTTTACTTTCATAAGCGTTGTATTAAATAGGTTATACAATAGCTGTTACTTTTTACTTCTTGGATGTGCATTAGAATACACTTTTTTAAGTTCGGCTATACTATTATGTGTATATATTTGGGTAGCAGCCAAACTTGAATGTCCTAAAAGTTCTTTAACAGCATTTAAATCTGCACCTTGATTTAATAAGTGTGTTGCAAATGAGTGTCTTAGTATATGCGGACTCTTTTTTACCTTATTAGATGCTAGACTAAAATACTCATTTATTATCCTGTAAACAAGAGTTTCGTATATTTTAACTCCTTTTTTTGTTAAAAAAAGTGAGTGAACATCTTCAATTACACTTAGCTCTTTTCGTTTTGGTAAATAAACTTCTATTGTTTCTATTACAGACTGCAATAAGGGAACGTAACGCTCTTTATTTCGTTTCCCTAAGACTTTTAACGTCTTGTTACCAAAGTCTATATCTGATAGTTTTATATTGACTAATTCTATTCTTCTTATACCTGTAGAATAAAACAATTCTATTATTAGTTTATTTCTTAGACCTTCGTAATCATCTTCGTATTTTAAATCGTCTAGTGCTATATTTATTTCGGCTTCGGAAAAAGGAACTTGTATTTTTTTACTTGTTTTTAAAGCTTTGTGTTTCGCTAATGGATTTATCTCTATGTCTCCTATTTTTAATAAGAACTTATAATAGGAATTTAACGCTGAGACTTTACGATTTACGCTTCGGTTAGAAATTTTAGATTCTACTAATTGCACAATCCAACTTCTAATTTGAGAATAGTTTACTTTACCTAATTCTGAATCGTCGAATTCTTGAATTAAAAAAGATTGAAAAGAGTTTATATCGTTTTTATATGCTTTTACTGTTAAACTGGAATAATTACGTTCTAGTTGTAGATAATCTGTAAAGGCTTTTATAGACATAATTGTAGTTTGTTTGTTAAATATAAGAAATAAGCATTACTTAAATTTACTAGTGTAAACTATATTAACAAGTACTCCCGCGTTAAGGTTTGAACGGTTTGTTTGAGCTCCTCGCAGAGAGCGAGTAGTGAAAGCCTGACCAAGACTTGCATTTTTTATTGCAAGCCTTGGTAACGCCTAAAAAATTATTCTTTAAAAAGAGAGGCTCTTTTACTTAAGTCTTGAATCATTTTTTCTTCGTCTTCACTTTCTAGCAAGACATTGTATGTCTCCCAGAACTCTTTGTTATATACTTTTGGTGAAAAAATATCCATATCCCATTTTTTTTGAAGTTCTGCTTCTATTTTATCGTGATTTAAAACAATGTCTGAAAACAGGATTTCTTGTATTGTATAGTAATAACGTTCTTCTTTATTAAATTGTTCGGCAAATTGCTCGTCTTGTTTGTTTTTAGCCTTGTAACCTACGTTAACCAGTTTTGGTGTTTCGTAATAAATATAATTAGGGTACATTTTGTCTTTATACTCCTTGTAAGTTATTATTAACTTGTGGTTGGTTTGTGTATCGAACAGGCGCTTGCTTCTGCTTTTTTGCTGTTCTGAGGCTGCTATTAGCTCATATTCGACCTTTTTAATGGCGAAATTATCGTAATAGATGTATAGCCAACCTTTTGCTTCAAAACCTTCATTATATATCCCTTTGGTATCCAAGCCGACATGTTCTTCTCCTTTAGTAATTTCTATTTTATAAAGCTTACGTTCGTTATCTACTAAAATAGTATCAAGTTTAAATTGATGATTTTTTAAAATGTCTTCACCAAATATTGCTTTTTTACCGTCTACATTTCTAAACATATTTAATTTACCTTGAAATATGTTTTGCAGCCCGTTTACCCTATTATCGTTCCACTTAATAGATTTCTCTAACAAAGCAGTTTTAACTTGACTTCTTTTTAAGTTTTTAGGATTTGTTCTTACTGTAGAATTTTGATTTATATAAGAAGCATAAGTAAACAAACTATCGATGTCCCTTAAATCGTAACTTTTACGCATTTGATCTACGTTTACCTTTAAATGCTTTTTTGCCGGGACTGCATAACTAGAATCGTAAACTGAAATAGCGCTTTCGATAAGCCATTTAAATTCTTTTTTATTACGCTCTTTGTGCCTTAAAAAACCTTTTTGAATGTATGATGAATCTGGCATTGTTAGCGGTAACTCTTCAATTGCTTTTAAAACAATGTCGTTTCCTGTTGTTGGCCTTACTTCTGCCTCTAACACAACCTCGTCTAGAGATGCTACAGCTTCAACTAAGTATATAGGTTCTGAATCATCATATTGATCTAATGGGATTTTTTCTGTTGAATAACCAATTGATGAAACGACCAAAGTGTCTGACACATTTTCTTTTGGAATACGTAATGCAAATTTTCCATCTGCATTTGTAACTGTACCTATTGCTGTACTTTTAATATATACACTTGCACTTTCTATAGGTTCATCTTTAAAGAAGTCTACTACTTGATTGCTAATTTCTTTTTGAGCGAAGACAATTGTGCTGCATAAAAAGAATAACAGACATAGAATTTGATTTGGGTATTTCATTTTTTAAAAAAGTTGATATTTATAATTTGACCTCTTTTTCAATAACGAAAACTATGTGACATTATTGAATTAAACTTGGTAAAAGTAATATTTCTTTTCTAAACATTAATCTCTTTCTATAAACTATAAAATTCTTGCTTTACTGAATTTAACTCAGTATTAATAGCAAGAATCTTATATTTTACTTTAGGTATATTTACCTTTATATCAATTAGCGTTTTAGCAAATTGAAAACAATTTTAACTAAAAGGCAAATTATTTAATGCTTTACAGCAGGCTTGTATTCCTTTTTATCAATTACCATTTTAGCAAATTGAAAACAATTTTCGCTAAAACAATAATTTACTTAATGCTTAACAGCAGGCTTATATTCCTTTTTATCAATTACCATTTTAGCGATAATCTCTCTTAAGATTTCAGAAGTTCCTCCACCAATAGGTCCTAGTCTACTATCACGCAATAAACGTGCCATTGGGTATTCTTCCATATAACCATAGCCTCCTAACATTTGAAGACACTGATAAATAACATCGTCTGCCATTTTTGTAGAACGCAATTTAGATATTGTTGCTTCTTTTACAACATATTCATTTTTATCTAATCTTGCTGCTACTGTGTAATTAAATTCTTTACACACTTCCATGTCTGCATAGCAATCTGCCATTGTATGGCGTAAGGCTTGGAATTTGTCTATACTTTTACCAAAAGCCTGACGTTCTCCCATATATTTTACTGCATATTCTAAAGCAAATTCTGCTCTTGCATGTGCATTAACACCCATAATTAAGCGTTCGAAAGCAAAGTGTTGCATAATGTATGGAAAACCTTTTCCTTCTTCTCCCATTAAATGGCTTGCAGGAATAACTACATTATCGAATGCAATTTCTCCTGTATCACTAGCTCTCCAACCTAATTTATCTAACTTGGTTGCACTTACTCCTTTTGTATCTCTATCTACTATAAACATACTAATACCTTTATTACCAAGTTCTGGACTTGTTTTGGCTGCAACTACAATATAATCGCTGTATACACCATTTGTAATGAAAGTTTTAGAACCATTTAATATATAAGTATCTCCTTCTTTTACAGCAGTTGTTCGCATTCCTGCAACATCACTACCTCCAAAAGGTTCGGTTACTGCCATAGCGCCAATAAACTCTCCTGTAATACTTTTTGTTAAATATTTTTGTTTAACCTCTTCACTTCCTTCTGCATTTACATGCGTCATTGCTAAGTATGCATGTGCCCACATTGCTGCTGCAAAACCTCCAGAATTTACTTTTTGAAGTTCTTCTAAAAATATAACGGTATAAAACAGATCTAAATCCATTCCACCATAAGCCTCAGGATATGCGATTCCAAAAAATCCCATCTCTCCAAATTTCTCCCATATAAAGCGTTCTATATGACCCGTTTTTTCCCACTTGTCTATATGCGGCACAACCTCTTTTTGTAAGAAGTCTGCTAAACTTTGTCTAAATAAATTATGTTCTTCGGTGAAGTATCTGCTGTCCATTTTATTATATTCTAATTAAGCCGTAAATATAACTTAATTATCTCTATTTTTTTCACAGGAAAGTCTTTAACTTTTATTAAATCCTCAAAAGAATTAAACCCTTCATACAGTGTTCTGTATTCTATAATATTATGGGCTATTTCGTAATCTATAAATCTTACAGTTACTAACTGTGACTTTGAAGCTGTGTTTAAATTAATTTTATTAATGGCTTTTGGCGTTTTTAAACTGAACGATTTTTTAAGTTCTTCTATAGTTTCAGGCTTTAAGCCATAAACTTGATTTAACTCTATTATTGAAACAAAACCATTTTGCTTTGTACGGTAATTAATAATACGTTTTGAATACGCCTCTCCTATTCCGTAAACCTTTTGAAGCTGAATTGCGGTTGCAGTATTTAAATCTATTTTTTCTGCTTCAGTTTTAGCCTTACTTGTATTGAAGGATTTTGTGTATTGCTTTTTAGGCTTTGGGTTAGTTACCCAATCTGGAAACTTAAAATAAGGTGATATCTTATTAAAAACTGAATCTGAAACTTTTGTGACTTGCTGAAACTGTTTGGGAGAATTTATCCATTGGTCTTTAGCTCTAAATTTTAAAAGTCTATTAATTTCTTCGCTAGACATTCCTAAAGTATAACCTTTATAATCGGTAATAAAATTAGGGTTAAAAGGATAGATTTTTGGTTTACGTTTTTCAAGCTCTACCAATTTTAAAGAATCTATTTCTGTTTGAAATAATTGTAATGCTTTTGAATCTACGGTTATTTCTTCCGAAGAAAAATTAACAAATGCATAAACACATTGTAAAGCAACAATGAGTAATAGCAATAAAAAAATCCCATTTCGTTGTTGCGTAGTGAACTTGAAATGGGATTTTATATTTTTCATATTAATATTATATGTTATTCCTTTTTAGCTTTAATAGCAGACATATACTTTGTAAGCTCCTCCTTTACTTTAGGAGCAAGAAGTACTAGACCTATCATGTTTGGAACCATCATTGCAAATACCATAGCATCTGAGAATCCAATTACAGATCCTAAACTCGCCGCAGCACCAACAACTACAAATACACAAAAGATAACTTTATAAGTATACTCTGCTTTTTTAGTACGTCCAAATAGGTAAGACCATCCTTGGTAACCGTAGTAAGACCAAGAAATCATAGAACTAAATGCAAACAATACAACTGCTATAGTTAATACATATGGGAACCATGAGATTGAAGATTCGAATGCGCTAGATGTTAATAAAATTGCTTGCGCATCACTTCCCGGAGGATTAGATGGATCTACAAAACCTGTAATAATTAATACTAAAGCCGTCATTGTACAAACAACAACAGTATCTATAAAAGGTTCTAATAATGCAACTAAACCTTCACTTGCAGCATATTTTGTTTTTACTGCAGAATGCGCTATCGAAGCCGAACCAATACCTGCTTCGTTCGAGAACGCAGCACGTCTAAATCCTTGTACTAATACACCAACTACACCACCGGCAATTCCTTCAGGACTAAATGCTCCATCCCAAATTGCAAGAAAAGCTGATCCAACCATATCTGATTTAGAAATAATTACAAATAATGATGCTGCTACATAAATAGCAACCATAAATGGTACAATTTTGTCTGTTACTTTTGCAATTTTCTTAATACCACCAATTATAACGATACCCACTAAAAT
The DNA here is from genome assembly GCF_947500605.1 of uncultured Lacinutrix sp. GTDB lineage: Bacteria > Bacteroidota > Bacteroidia > Flavobacteriales > Flavobacteriaceae > Lacinutrix. The sequence goes on from NZ_CANMSJ010000009.1 coordinate 26,555, forward strand.
AGCCATAACAAGACCAAAAGCCCAACCATAACCATGTAAGAAAGATTGCTCACCTCCTGTAATATTTTCTACTAACTGAAATGCTTGATTAACTTGGAACATGTTTCCACCTCCAAAAGAACCACCAATAACAAATATTGCAAAAAGCACTGCTAATACTCGACCTAAACCACCAAGTCCTTTAGACTTTAATCCTTTAGTTAAGTAATACATTGGTCCTCCATAAACAGTACCGTCTGATTCTATATCTCTATATTTTACACCTAAAGTACATTCTACAAATTTTGAAGCCATTCCTAAAAATCCAGCAATAATCATCCAGAAGGTTGCTCCTGCTCCACCAATTGAAACTGCAATGGCAACACCAGCAATGTTTCCTAAACCTACAGTTGCAGATAATGCAGCTGTTAATGCTTGGAAATGACTAACCTCACCTTCGTGATTTTCTACCTTAATAGTCTCTATAGAATCTCCTCCAGGAGTAGAATCTCCAGCGACACTTAAATCTTGAACACTTTTATCATCTGCACCATCTAAATGATCGTACTTACCTCTAACAATATTTACTGAAGTAAAGAATCCTCTAAAATTTATAAAATTAAAGTAAAAAGTAAAGTATAGAGCTCCAAGAATTAAAGGAAATAGAACCCAAAATATTTTTACGCCACCTCCAAAGTTAATTTGGTAAAATATTAAATCCACAAACCAACCTGTTGCATTTCCAAAGGCTTTATCGATTTTTTGGTCTATACCAATCTCTGCGGAGTCTTGAGCGATTGATAACAGTGGTAGAATTAAAGAGAAAATTGAAAGAAGATACTTCTTCATAATGTGTTTTAGTTAGTTAATTTTTAGTTTAAGAATAGCAAGATGCAAAAAATTGCTGAGTTTATAAAATGGTAATCGTTAAAAGATTAACACTAATCCAAATCGTAGATAGATTTTAGCTGTTGTATTTGCTCTGGTCTTCCCAATACAATTACTTTAGAATGTGGCACTAATTTTATTTCGGCTTCTGGGTTAACAATGTATTCTCCACCGCTTCCTTTAAAGCCTATAACAGTACAACCCGTTTTATTTCTCAAGTCTAAATCTTTAATAGTCTGCACTTTATTTGAGGTGTTATAGAGTTTATCTACATCTATTTCTTCAATATTTACATTATCGTTTCCACCTACAGCTAGGTTATCTATAAACTCAATTAAGTCTGGAACAACAACTAAAGATGCCATGTGATCTCCACCAATTCTATCTGGAGAAATAACATTATTAGCACCTGCTAATTTTAACTTTTTATAAGACGTTTCTCGAGAAGCACGACTAATTATGCAAGCTTCTTTATTAATTTGTCTTGCAGAAAGCACCACAAATAGATTATCGGCATCACTTGGCAAAGCCGAAATTAATGTACCTGCTCTTTCTAAACCTGCTTGCAAAAGTACTTCGTCCTCATTAGCATTACCAAATACCATTGGCATTGTCTCACTCTGGAACTTATCTATTATTTCTTTATTCTTCTCAATAATTACAAATGGCTTTTTGTAAGACATTAGTTTTTTAGCTGCCTGTTTTCCATTACGTCCAAAACCACAAATAATGGTATGGTTTTGAAAACCATCAATTTTCTTTTGCATCTTTTTCTTTTTTAGCTCATCGAAGTTATTTCTACTAATAATATACTCGGTAATAATAGAAAGTGCGTAACCTACTATTACAACACTAGACAAAATTAAAAATACAGTAAATATTTTAGAGCTATCATCCAGCGGTTGCACTTCTCCAAAACCAACGGTTGTAATAGTAATAACCGTCATATAAACAGCATCTACCCAAGAGTATCCAGAGATCATTTTAAACCCTAAAACACCTGTTAACAATACAAATACTAATAGCGCAATGGCTAAATATATTTTTGTTCTAAAAAATTTAAGTAATGAATCTACCATTTTTTATAAGTCGAAAACCGAAGATCTTTTAGTGTATAGAATATCTTTTATTCGCATCCAGAAAGCCATAAATAAGTATAAGGCAAAACCGAAACCAACGGTTATAAATGTTAAATACATAAAAGAGGTACGAACAATTTTGGCACGAATACCCAATCTATCTGCTATTCGCTGACAAACATGGTAGCCGTGTTTTTGAAAAAACAACAATGTATTTCGTGCTATTTGCATATTGCAAGGTAATAAAACCTTTTCTAATTTAATTCTAAATTAGTTTGATATTTTATTAAGCAACTGATTACCAATAGCACATTGCAAACATTTATTTTTATCGCAATATTCTGTTTTAAGCTGAATTAAAGCTTGGGAGTCTAATGCAGATTTAGAAACTTTTTTTAAGCTATTAAATTTATTAACGATGCTATTTTTTTCTGAAGCTATTTGCTCAAGCAATTGTATAATCTCGTTATCTATAGGTTTACCTATTTGTTTTGCATAGCTAAACTTTATAGGAATAATAGTATTAATTAACAGCAAATCTATAAATGATTTTGTTAATTTCTTTTTTGAAGCTTTAGACTCTTTATTAAATGTATAATGCGTTTCCCAAAATACAGATGTTTCTACAGAAAACAACTTATAGAAACCTTCTAAGGTTTTTGTTTCTATAATTTTTGAAAACACATTTTGATGTAAATAGTACATATTCGCTAGTTGCGATAAACGAACGGTTGGAAAGTTTGGTGGTCTTAATCTAAAAAATTGTAGCGATGTTACATTTTGAGAAGACAAACCAAACTTTTGCTTTAAAAATTGATATTCTTTTTCTAATTCTAAAAAGTACGGTTCTTGGCAATCATCTTGTAATAATTCGGCTTGACCAAATAGTAGCGCTTCTATACTTAACAGTTTAGATTGTTGTTTTCTTATTATAGAAAAGTCGAAAGAACTTGCAATACTTGCGAATGCTTGTCCGTTTACTTTAAGTCCAAAGTTTTTAGCCAACATTTTAAATAAAACAGCTTCCCAATTATTTGTACTTTGTTCTAATACTATTTTAATATCGTTTGCTTTACGTTCTAAACGCTCAAAATACAAACGCTCTAACCAATTAGACATCGCAAACTCTGGTATACTTGCAAAATCGTTTTCGCAATTTATCCATTTTTGTGTGTTACTAAATAGTTTTTGATAGTTATGTAATGCTTCCGGAGTAACGTAGTGTTTTAATTCTAACGTTGGAATTTCGGTATTGTCTTTTCTAAAAATTTCGGTATCGTGTTCCCAAACTACGTGTATAATTACATTATCGTAATTACTATCTATCTCGTGGTTGTGTAAATACCAATCGCTAGATTTTATATGGATCTCTAAATTTCCTGCCCATAACTGATTTTCAATTTTTAATTGTGCATTAAAAAAATCTGGTCCTGCATTATGGTTGTGCTCACCCACATTATTGATAACTATTTTTTCTCCTTTTGTGGTTTTAAGATTTGTAGTCGTTATCTTTTTGTGTTTCCAGAGATAGTGTAGAAAGTCTTCTTGCATGTCTTAAATGTAAGAAATTGTTAAAACAATAAGTTTAACTTTGTAATGTTTTTATGCAGCCTTCGTCTAAAACGGACAACAAAGAATCTAAAAATATTTTATTAAAACGGTACTATACTATGAGAAAACTAACTAGAATATTAATGGTATTATCAATTTTATCTTTACTCTTTTCTTGTACTAATAGTGATGATAGTATAAAAAAAACAAGCACTTCAAATCATATATTCAAAAAAGAATTTATTTCTTTTGACTACAACGCTAACCCATCTAACAGTTTAAAAATAGATATAACGACTGTTATAGATGTTGAGTTAAATGCTGAGAACTTATATCCTGACGGTTTGTATTTAGTAGTAACCCAAAATTTTAGACATAAAAATAGTTTTGGAACATTTAGTCCTTCAACACATGTAGATACTTTATTTGTTTTTAATAACACAAATAAGACCTACATTTTAAATGATGATATTAATTATATTAATGCGTCTTATAGTATTGAAAACCCTGAAGTTATTATTCACGATCGTAGTTTCTCTTTCTATACACCTTAAAAACAATTATTTTTTTTGTGTTTCCATAGATAAGAATGTCTTCTTGGATGTCTTAAATGTAAGCTTTTTCGTGTATTTGAAACTTGACTTTGCAAAAAAATACGCTAACTTCGTTTAACGTATGATATAAAACATTGAAACGATTTTATATCAGCGAAATATTAAACGAAATCTCCAAAATTCTAAATAAAAAAAAGCACAGTTATAAAACTGTGCTTTTTGCTTTTCTATTATGAGATTCCTGCTTTCGCAGGAATTTGTTACTCTATGTAACCCATTTCTCGCATCCAATCGTCGTTAAACATTTTACCTACATAACGTGAGCCATGATCGTGAAATAACACAACAACAACATCGTCCTTAGTAAAGTGTTCCTTTAATTGTAGCACACCTTTAATTGCAGCTCCAGCAGAATTACCTAAAAACATACCTTCTTCTTTACTTAAACGTTGCGTGTAAACCGCAGCATCTTTATCTGTTACCTTAGTAAACCCATCGATAATATCGAAGTCTACATTTTTTGGTAAAATATCTTCTCCGATACCTTCGGTTACGTAAGGATAAATTTCTTTTTCATCGAAAACTCCAGTCTCATGGTATTTTTTAAATACAGAACCGTAAGTGTCTATTCCCCAAATTTTAATATTGGGATTTTGTTCTTTTAAGTATTTACCAACTCCTGAAATTGTTCCTCCCGTTCCTACACCAACAACAAAGTGTGTTATTTTTCCATCTGTCTGTTCCCAAATTTCTGGACCTGTACTTTGGTAATGTGCTTTTGCATTACTTGGGTTATCGTATTGGTTTACATACCAAGAATTTGGTGTTTCTTCACCTAAACGTTTTGATACCGAGTAATACGATCTTGGATCGTCTGGCTCTACTGCTGTTGGGCAAACTACTACTTCTGCTCCTACTGCTTTTAGAATGTCTACTTTTTCTTTAGACTGCTTATCTGCCATTACAAAAATACATTTGTAACCTTTTATTATGGCTGCTAATGCTAATCCCATTCCTGTATTACCAGAGGTACCTTCTATAATTGTTCCTCCTGGTTTTAATCTACCATCCGCTTCGGCATCTTCAATCATTTGTAATGCCATACGATCTTTTACCGAGTTTCCTGGGTTAAAGGTTTCGTATTTAGAGAGTACCAAGCATGGTAGCTCTGCTGTAAGTTTGTTTATTTTTACTAATGGTGTGTTTCCTATAGTTCCAAGGATATTTTCTGCGTATTGCATGCTTTGTTTTTATTTTACTTTTTCTTTTGCAAAAGTACTAAAATGGAAATATACTTTTGTTTGTTTTAACGTTCATTTTAACTAGGGCTAAACTACTTAGTAATTATAAGGTTTATAAAGAATAAATAATTGCGTATATAAAACAGTTAATTTAAATTACTAAACACAACTGATAAACTCGAGTTAGCGATTAATAATACATATTATTTATAAAGAAACCGTGGTTGCTTCGCAGTTGATAAACATCCTATTTTGCCCTTAAAAAGCGAAAAAGAAATTACGGAAAACTCGAGTTTTAGGTAACTCCCAAAATACTACTCGAAACGGATGGCTTTTACAGGAGAAATTTTAGTGATTATGTACGATGGAATTAGCAACATAGCCAAGCAGAGCACAAATGTACCGATGTTTAATAATAAAATATAATCTAGACTTATGTACACAGGAATAGTGGTCATGTAATACTGCTCTGGATTAGGGAAGCTTAAAAAGCCAAAATATTTTTGTGCAAATAATAAACTTAATCCTATTAAATTCCCCCAAAAAAGACCTTTAAGAATAAGATAAGTAGCATTGTAAATAAATATTTTTCTTACGGTATTGCTACTACTTCCTAGAGCTTTTAGTATACCAATCATTTGGGTACGTTCTAAAATTAGAACCAGTAATGCAGTTATCATGTTAATACCTGCGACAATAATCATTATACCAATGATACCGATGATGTTTTTATCGAAAATACCAATCCACTCGAATACCATTCCGAATTTTTGTTTTACAGATTCTACGTTTAATGTCGAAGGCGTTTCTTGAAATATAGCCGTTGTTTTTTGGTCTATAGCATCGAAATCGTCTATAAAAACTTCAAAATTTCCTATTTGGTCTGCTTCCCATTTGTTTAAACGCTGAATATGTTTAATGTCTCCAATAGCAAATTGCTGGTCGAAATCTTTAAATCCAGAGTTGTAAATACCAACTACATTATAACCTAATGGTCTTGGTAACCTAGTTGCATCTTTATCTAAAAAGTAAGCGGTTACCTTATCTCCTATTTTTAAATTAAGTCTATTGGCAAAATATTGAGATATTAAAAGGTCTTCGTTTCGTTTTTGTGAAAAGTCTGGCAAAACACCTTCTACTAAAAATTCTTGTAGATATTGCCAATCGTAATCTGCGCCAACACCTTTTATTACCACACTCTCGAAAGTGTCTGGTTGTATAAAAACAGCATGTCTTGTTGCTACGCCTTGTACATGTTTTATGCCCGATACGCTATTAAAATCTGGGTAAAAATCTTGATTTATAGAAATTGGTTTTTCGCTTTCTTGCGAATTATTGGTATCGTAATTAGTAATCGTGGCATGACCATTAAATGCCACTACTTTGTCTCTTATTTTTTGTTGTAGACCAATTCCTGTTGCTATGGCAATCATCATTACAATAATACCCAAAGCAATTGCTACGATTCCAATTTTTATTATTGGTGCCGATATACTACTTTTATACGCTTTACTATCAATAATGCGTTTAGCTATAAAATATTCGAAATTCAAAAAAGTTATGAGTGTACAATTAATGTGGTGTAAAAATACAGTTTTATTATTTCTTTTTTTAGGAATTTCTTGCGGAAAGGCTAATAAGGTTGATGTTGCTTCCCGAACCAATGCTACTGCAGAGGTTATTGAGCCAGTAAAGAATAACAATACTCTTGTTATTGGTGCAAACCAAACCAATGCGTATTTAAAACTTTTAAAAGGCAAACGTGTTGGCGTAGTAGCAAACCAGACTAGCGTGGTGTTTAAAAATGAGATAGATTTATCGCAAACCGATAATAATGACAATTACATACACTTGGTAGATTCTCTAATCTCTAATAGAATTGATGTTAAAAAAGTATTTGCTCCAGAGCATGGTTTTAGAGGTAAGGCAGATGCTGGCGAAGTGGTTAAAGATGGTATAGATACTAAAACAGGCTTACCTATTATTTCTCTTTACGGAAAGAACAAAAAGCCTTCTGCCGAGCAATTAATGGATTTGGATATTGTGGTTTTTGACATACAAGATGTTGGTGCACGTTTCTATACTTATATTTCTTCGTTACATTATGTTATGGAGGCTTGCGCCGAAGCAAATATTCCTGTTGTTATTTTTGATAGACCAAACCCAAATGGACATTATGTTGATGGGCCTATTTTAGAAAAAGAACATAAGAGTTTTGTTGGTATGCATCCTATTCCTGTGGTACATGGCATGACGATTGGTGAATATGCACAAATGATTAATGGCGAAGGTTGGCTAAACAATAGTTTAAAATGCAATCTTACTGTTATTGCAATGAAAAACTACAATCATGAATTAACTTATAGTTTACCTATTAAACCATCTCCAAACTTACCTAACGATATTGCTATAAACTTATATCCTAGCCTTTGTTTTTTTGAAGGAACAAATGTTAGTGCCGGTCGTGGTACGGAATTACAGTTTCAAATTTATGGTTCTCCATTTTTACCAAAATCTGAATTTGAATTTACACCTCAACCAAACTTTGGTTCTAAATACCCAAAATATAAAAATGAAGTTTGTAACGGTTTTAACTTAACTGCTACACAACAGTTAAAGGCGTTAGATTTAAGCTACTTAATTAATGCTTACAATACTACTAGCAATAAAAGCAAGTTCTTTCTATCTAATGGTTTCTTTAGCAAACTAGCAGGTACTAAAAAATTACAGAAACAAATTGAAGCTGGAGAATCTATAGAAAACATAAAAGCCACCTGGAAAAATGGCTTAGATCGTTTTAATATAATGCGTGCTAAATATTTACTTTATAAATAGTTATTGTCTTGTACGCGATTTAATCTTAGATTATTAGTACTACACTATTTATTAGTTTACTTCTCTATAAACTTATTTCTAATAGAAAGTTAATGCTATATATATTACCATTATAGCAATTCACTAAAACTAAAGTAAAGCATATAAAATATAAAAGCCATCTAAAAAGATGGCTTAAATAGTTTTAATGTAATGCAAGCTAAAAATATTTACTAAATAATTAGTTTTCGTATCGTGTTCCGTTAGGACGTAAATTATTAGCTCTATACTCTTCGCGAGTTTGCTTATCTACTGTCTTATCGTTATCAATTTGAGAAAGGTTATATGTTACCTTTTTAACTTCTATTAATGTAGTTGGCTTTTTTACGGGCTCACTTTTGTCAACGCTAGTAACTGCTCTATCTTTTTCATTTTTAAGACGCATTGCTTTTTTTGCTTCTTCTCTTTCTGCAGCAATTTCGAATATGTTCTTTTTATTCACGTTAGAAACCACTTTAGGCTCTCTTTGTTTTCTTGTATCTACTCTTTTTGTAGGTGTTGCTTTTTCTTTTTCTGCTCTAGGCTTAGCAACTGCAACTCTTGTATCTTCTTCTTTTTCTATTACGGGCTTAACAATGGCTATAGAAGTATCCTCTTCTTTATCCACTTTTGCTTTAGCCGCAACAACAGGCTTATCTTTTTTAACTCTTGTTTTAGCAACAGCCATACGTGTATCTACATCTTCAACAACTTTAGGCTTTTTCTTAAGAGGTTTAATGTTTCTAGCTATTTGCTCTTCTTCACTTAAACTAGATCTTAAAATACTTTCTTCTAAATCTTCGATAGCATTTTTTGGTCTAGCTATATCCTCTACTCTTTTTACTCCTAAAGCTATAATTTTATCTTCTCTATAAACCGCAATTGTATATCTTCCTTGTTTAAAGTGATATAATGGTATTTTAATTTCTGGAGCATCAACATCTATTATAACAGAATCCTTTTCATCGTGACTTAAAAAAGTAACACGTAAAATATTTTTATCACTTTTAAGTGTTAATGTATCTAATGTAAAATTTAAAGATTGCTCTAGACCAGCAGCATCTTTATTTATGTTTCTTTCAATATTAGTAAGCGCTCTTTGTTGTCCATAAATGGAAACGCTTAAAAGTAAAGCTAAGAAAAGTAGGGTTATCGTTTTTAGATTTTTCATAAACTGAATTTTTACTAATTCTATTAAATTTTGCTAAAAATCAATTAGTTTCAGGGACTACAAAAATAAAGCAAATAGTAATTATACATCTGCATTTAATGTATAATTTAGAACAATTTAGCCGAATAGTACAATTAACTCGCTGAAACGCAACTTTACCTGATAATCAATCATATAACTAATAATTAGCATTAATTACTTAGTAATATGCAACGATTACATCAAAAAAACATAGAATAAATAAAGAAGTAGGCATTACACTAAAAATTACTAATATTCTATTAAAAAGTTTAACTCGTTGGCTTTCTGTATTTATGAAAAGGTTGTTTTAAAAGATGCTTTAAACTTGCATTTTCTTCGGCATTTGGAAAAGTATCTACACCGTAAACAATTTTGGCTCTATCTAAGTGCATATAAGTACCAAAAATACGATCCCAAATTGAGAATATATTTCCGTAATTAGAATCTGTATATGGCAACTTATAATGATGATGTACTTTGTGCATATCTGGAGACACAATAATATAACTTAACAGTTTATCTAATTGCCTTGGCATTTTTATATTGGCATGCGTAAACTGTGTAAATATTAACGACATAGACTGGTATAACATAACAATACCAATTGGTGCACCAATAATAAAAACACCTGCTAAAGTAAATATAAAACGAATAATGCTTTCTAAAGGATGATGCCTATTTGCCGACGTAGTATCTACTTCATGATCGCTATGGTGTACTAAATGTACCATCCACAGCACACCAATTTTATGCTCTGTATAATGAGCCAAATAGGCGCCTACAAAATCTAAAAGCAACACACCTAAAGTAACATATAGCCAAAATGGTATTTCTGGTAGCCAATTAATAATTCCGAAGTCATTAATTTTAACCCAATCTGCTGTTGCTAGTAACGCAAAAGCTAAAGCAAAATTAATAATGATGGTGGTAAGTGTAAAAAACAAGTTTGGTAACGCATGTTTCCATTTTTTATACTTAAAGTTAAATAAAGGTAATATGCCTTCTAATAGCCAGAATAAAGTAATACCGCCAACTAGTAAAACACTTCTATGTAGTGTTGGAATGTTTTCGAAATAGGTGATTAAATTTTCCAAATATCGTTTTTATTTAAAGGTAATAATTTAAAAAACACAAAATTAACTCACCCAGTATTTTATAATTTAATACGTTCCTTCATCTTCTCTACAATATTAAAAGCTGCAGGACAAATTGCAACATTTTGCATGGTTAAATTAGAGATTTGCTGAAACTTCTTTCTATCGGTATGTGGAAACTCGCTACAAGCCTTTGGTCTCACATCATATATAGAACAATAATTATCGGCACCTAAAAAAGTACAAGGTACACTTTGCAACACGTAATCGTTGTCTTCATCTATCCTTAAAAACTGCTCTACAAATTTTTGCGTTTTCATTTTAAAATGCTTCGCAATTCTATCTACATCTTTATCTGTAAATAGAGGACCTGTAGTTTTACAACAATTGGCACATTCTAAACAATCGGTGCTTTTAAATTCTTCATCATGCAATTCCTGCATAATGTAATCCAGTTTTTTGGGTGCCTTCTTTTTAAGCTTTGTAAAAAAGGTTTTATTTTCCTTATGCTTATCTTTGGCGAGCTTTGGAAGATTATTGATAATGTCTTGCATTGTGCGAAAATAATATTTTCGTCTTTATCAATAGTAAAGGACTTAAATAATATTTAAAAAGAAACTACAAATTAACAGATTACCTTTACTAAAGTCTCGCAACGACAGCTATATGAAAAAAGACTTATTCGGAAAAGCATTATTAGATTTTTACAACGGAAATACTTCAGAAGACATTATTACGTCCACTAACATTTCGGAAGAAGATACTCTACCTCTAGATTATTTATTTAGGGACTATACTGAAATGCCAAAAATTGAAAAAGAAGCATTAAAACTCGCAAAAGGACATATTTTAGATGTTGGTTGTGGTGCGGGCAGCCATAGTTTATATCTTCAAGCAAAAGGTGAAAATGTAAAAGCTATTGACTTATCTAAAGGTGCTATTGAAGTTTGTAAAAAAAGAGGAGTTTTAAATGCTGAATTGCTTCCCATATTAGAAGAGAAAGAAACTTTCGATACTATATTACTATTAATGAATGGTACTGGAATTTTTCAAACTCTAAAAGCACTTCCCGAATATTTAACACATTTAAAAAACTTGTTAAATACCAATGGACAAATTTTAATAGATTCTACTGACATTAAATATATGTACGAAGACGAAGATGGTGGCTTTTGGCAAGATCTAAACTCTGGATATTATGGCGAGTTAGATTACTTCTTAAAATATAAAGATGAAGAGGAATCACCAATGAAATGGTTATACCTAGATTTTAGCACTTTGGTTATTGCTTGTGCTTCGGTTGGATTAAATTGCGAGAAGGTTGCAGAAGGTGAGCATTTCGATTATTTAGCTAAGCTTTATATCTAGTTACAACTAGAGTTATAAAACTTAACGATATCTTGAAGGTCTTCTTTTATAAATTCTTTTTTATCAATTTTATTTTTCAACGTCGGGCAATCTTTAAAATAATCCATTGCTCTTTTTCTAAAAGACTTGGTTAAGCTTACTTGATTAAAAATCTGAGGCTTCTCTCCTTCTTTTAAAAACATTACTTGGTTATGACTCCCCATATAACCAGGCATGTAAACCGGTGCAGCTCCAGGAGCTCCAGTTGCTCCATTCCAACCACCGCCAGATTGTACAGCAACGGTTCTACCAACAAGTCTTAAATTGCCATCTACCATTAATTCTACAAAGCCTAATTTACTTTGTTTTTTATTTAAATAAACAGGAATGTAATTTTCAATTCTAGTTTTCTCTACCTTTTTTCGTCCTACTTTCTCTTTATAGCTAACAGTAAAAACTATCTGCTCAACTTCTTTGGGTAGATATTTAGATTTCTTATCCTTTTTATTTTTTCTGAATTTAAGCTTTTCTTTCCCTAAATTAATACCGTTAGACATCATTGCTAAAGAAGCTTCACCTTCTAAAACAGTTCCGTTTTTTAAAGTGACTTCTGCTTTAGTCCAGCCGTATTGTGCGAAAGCGAAACTAGTAGATGTAAGTAAAGCTAGGGTAAGTAAAAATTTATTCATTCTTTTTATAAATTTAGGTTTAGACAGAAGACTCTTTATTAATCCGTTTTCCAGACAATCACAGGAATTTTATAAACATCGGTAAATTGTTGCCTATTTTTAATTCTTTTCGATTTATAAGTTTCTATTATTTTTAAGTCGTCTTTTTCATTCAACACTTTTATAATAGTAACTTCAATTACTTTACCAGAAATAGGATCGACTGTAATATAATACAAACCATAATCATTATTAAATGCTTTGTAACTTAATTTATATCTACGCCCTTTTACTGGGTTATAAATACTAAAAGTGTTATTAGATTTGAGAAGTGTGATATTATCTAAATCACTATAATCTTTAAAGATCTTTTTTAAAACCTTTAATTTAGCCTCTTCTATTTCTGCTTTTCCTTTGTTGTATAAAACTGAAGGATTACATATAGAAACAGATATCCTTTAGTTTTTAGAAGCATCAGAAAAAATTAACCATGTAGAACCAACTTGGAGGTTTGGAGAAGAACATGAACCTACTGACTTAGATAAATAGATAAAATCTGAGGAGACCGTACCTTTAAAATCTTCTAAAAGGCGAAATCTAACTTGTTTTGGCTGTTTTGTATTTTCATAATATGCTACGACTTCTACTATTTTTGCTTTAAAAACAGCATTAGCAGTATCGAATCTTTGAGGTATAGGAGGATAAATACAGGTACATGCGAATACTTGATAAGAAACAAGAACAAATAATACCTGTAACGCTCTCCTAAGCATTACCTTATAAATTATATCCTTTTTCAGACAATTGTGCGATTACACCACGATAAACTCCGCTACTCCACATCTCTGAAATTTTACTCATAGACTCATTCATAGACTCTTGAGATCCTAAAATTTTCTGTCCTGTATCGCTTTTATAAAACTCACTTAAAATCACTTTATCGCCTTCAGTTAAACCATCTGTTTTAAACATATTTTTCCCTGCTTTAGAAGCGTATAAAACATTCATGTTTTTAACATCTTGATGTGTAAAGTGTCCTTTATAAGCAGACACCATCATTTGTGCTAACTCATCCATTGCAGCAGATTTTCCTTTTTTAACTTCTGCCCAAACGGTATCTGGAACATTAGCATCTGTAAACTGAACTTTAAGCATAGTATACATTTGCTCCATTACATCTTCGTAATAAGACATTGTACCATTACTTTTAACACATTTTTTAACGTCTTCACTATATGCATCTACTTGCGCAAAACTTGTTGCCGATAAGCTTAAAAATAATAGTAATGTAAATACTCTTTTCATATGTCTTTATATTTAATATTTTAATGGTTATATGTTTAACAATAGTAATACGCTACTTAGCATATAAAACCATGAACATATTTTGTTTTTTTCTAATTTTCTAAAATCAATTATTGTGCCACTCCATTAATATAGGTTAGCTTTACTTTTGTTAAAGGTATCTTTTCTTCAGGAATTTCCATAATATCTTGATTTAATATTATAAAATCTGCAAATTTACCTGCTTCAATACTTCCTTTTTCTTGGTCTTCGAAATTAGAATATGCTGCCCAAATGGTCATCCCTTTTAAAGTCTCTTCTCTTGTTAAACCATTTTCTTTTTGGAAACCATTTTCAGGATAACCTTTCAAATCTTTTCTTGCTACCGCAGCATAGAATGTTAGAAATGGACTTACTTGTTCCACAGGAAAATCTGTACCAAGTGCAACTCTTCCGCTTTTTTCTAATAATGTTTTGTATGCATATGCACCTTTTACTCGAGTTTCTCCTACTCTATCTTTTGCCCAATACATATCGCTTGTTGCATGTGTAGGTTGTATTGAAGGAATTATGTTTTCATTTTCAAAATAATTAAAATCGTTATCTGTAATCACTTGTGCGTGCTCTACTCTCCAACGTCTATTTTTTTGATTCATTAAAGTCTTCTCATAAGTTTGAAGCACAAATCTATTAGCCGAGTCTCCAATAGCATGCGTATTCATTTGGTAACCTGCTTTATCTATTCTTTGTGCCAAAGCTCTATAATCGTCCGTTCCAATTACCATGGCTCCAAAATGATTATGCTCATCGCTGTAAGATTCTTTTAAAGCTGCTCCACGAGAACCTAAAGCACCATCTGCATATACTTTTACAGACTGTACATTTAATCGCTCTGTCTTAATTTTCCCTTTGTTTAAGTAATAATCCAGGTTTTCCTTTTTATTACTAATCATAGCATACACTCGCATGTGTAATGTATTTGCTTTTTGTAAACTATCTATTAATTCAATTACTTTCTTGTCTAACCCTGCATCACTAACTGTAGTTAAACCTAAATTAGTGCAAAACTCTTGCGCATCTAACAATGCATTTATTTGTTGTTTACGTGTTGGTTTTGGAAAAATAGCCTCAACCAATTCCATAGGATTATCAATAAGAATTCCTGTAAGTTTTCCGTCTTTAATCTTTATTTCTCCACCTTCAACTTTAGATTTTGCAGTAATATTTGCCATATCTAAAGCCACTTGATTACACAACATAGCATGACCATCTATTCTTGTTATAGCAACTGGAGTGTCTGGATATAATTTATCTAAAAGCATTTTATCTGGATAGGTTTTATCTTCCCAATCGTTTTGATCCCAACCACGACCAATAATAAATGATGTGTTTTTTTTCTCTTGAAATGCTATAACACGTTTCATAACGTCATCAAAACTCGTAGTACCTACTAAATTTACGGTTTGCTTATTTAAACCTAATCCATAAAAATGACAATGTGCATCTATTAAGCCAGGTACAACAGTTTCTCCTTTAGCGTCAATTATTTCTTTAGCGGAAAAGCTTTTCTGTATTTCTGAAGTACTTCCTATTGCTTGAAACTTTCCGTCTTTAATAGCAAACGCTTCCGCTTTAGCGAAATCTGAATCTACAGTATAAACATTAGCATTTATTACAATAGAATCGACTTCTATTTTATTGTTATTACAACTTAAGAGTGTAAAGATTGCTGCAACTATTATTAGCTTTTTCATTTGTATTATTTTGGATGATAAATATAAGAATAAAAAACGTCCTCTTGTTTAGAGGACGTTTTTGAAATGAAATAAAAATTACTTCTAATTAATTTACTTAATTGTGGTTCTATTATTAAGATTGCTTCGTGCCTCACAATGACCGAAACATTTTTAGAAATCGAATTTATAAGTTCCTCCAGCTAAAAACTGAATACCTTGAACATCTGTATTTTGCCACTTGTTGTAATTTTCTCCAATAAGATTGTTTCCTTTTACAGATACAGAAATACGATCGTTTACATGGTAACCTCCATGAATGTTAGCATCGAAATAACTATCTAATGCTATAACTTGAGTTGGATTTAAAGGGCTAGGTAAACTTGGATTATTGATATCATTAAAACCCGTTAAATCTTTACGTTCACCTACAAAGAACAGGTTTGCTCCTGCAAACCAATGTTCGTTAATTTGGTAATCCATAAATAAAGTTCCTTTAATTTCTGGTAAATTCCAAGCTTCTTCTTCGTTCTTTGTATTGTAAACAAAGTATTCTCCTTTTGCACCTAAAGTAAAATTTCTATTTATATCTACACTTAATTCTCCTGCTACTCCTAAAGTTGTAACATCGTCGTAAGTTACACCAAACGAGTTTCCGTAATGGTAGCTTTCATTATTATCGAAACCATAAGGCACTAAATTGTTTTGGAATAAAGCTTTACTTTTTTCCGACTTATAACTTCCGCTAACCAAATAACCAATAGTATTAGACAACTTACCTCTTAAACCAGCATAAGCATTGTATTGTTGATCTGTTGGTGTAATAAATAATGTTGGAGAAACAAATGCATTCTCGGTAGAAAAACTATGATAAGAATTCTGATTTAAACCACCTTTTACACCTCCAAAAGCAATAATAAACTCATCTACTAAACGGTAGCTTGCGCTAATATTTGGATAGATAAAGAAACTACTTTTACCAGCTTCGGTATCGTTTAAATAAGTTAATATTACACCTAAATTCACGGTTAAATCGTCTTTTTTAATTTGGTATGTTGGTGCTAAACCTACTTGAAAGTTTCCGTAGTTTATTTCTGTAGCATCAAAATAATTTCTTTCAAAATTTCCTCCTAAATAATCTAAACTTAATACTGTTGAGACTATTTCATCTCTAATAGGAATATCTGCTGTTCCGCTTAATTTTAGTCTGTTTTCTCCAGATCCCAGATTGTCACCAAAACGTCTGAATAACACATCGGCACCTTTAAAAATACCATCTTCAATATTTAATGCTCCAGAAATATGAGCATCTGTAAAATTATGGCCAACATCTAACGTATCTGCTGTAGCTTGGTTAAATAATGGTTGCTGTAAACCATACCAGTTATAAGATTGCAATCCAAAACCACCACCAACAGTCCAATTTAAATCGTTAGTTAATTTACTGTAAGTTAAATCTATTTTAGAATCTAAAAAATTATCGTCTGTAAGAACTCCATCTATACCGCCTTGAGAAGAGTGATGACTAACATGAGCACTTACGTTCTCGCCACTATTAAGTTCGTGGTTTAAGTACACTTCGCCTACAATAGTAGTGTATGTGCCAACTCCTAAAGTGGCATAATTATCGTATAATTTCACTTTTCTAGCTTTGTCTACAACTGCTGCTTTTCCTTTTGCTGGTGTAAATGTTGAAGCCACCGGAAAAGAAAAGATATTATACTTTATTTCTTTTTTTGTTCCTGTTTCTGCATCGTCTAATGTTGGCATTTCCTTTACTTTAAAGGCATCGGAAATCGTTGGCGCATACGGTTTAATTACATTAATAACATCTGGGTTTAACGTGTCTTGTTCGCGCTCTTGTGCAAGCATTACTGTTGTAGTTAATGCTGCTATAATTAATAAGAATTGCTTTTTGTGAAACATATATTCTCCTTTATTTTTTCTTTAATTCCTGCGAAAGCAGAAATCTATATTAATTCTTGTTATTGTGTGGATTCCTACCTGCGCAGGAATGATAGAGTTACATTTGTTTTAATTTAAAAACACTAATCTTCAGTTTCTACTGAGGCATTCGTTTTAGCTTGCTCTGTTTTTATTATAGCTAACTCTGTTTGCGCTTCTGTAACAACCTCTGGAAAATCATTAAAATTCTTAATAACACTTTCTAAAATATAAGTTGCTTGAAAAGCATCGTTTAAAGCATATTGGTTTTTAGCCATAATAATTAATCCTTTTGCGCCATAGAACTTATAGCCAGAATAATCTTTAGCCAAACGCTGTACAACAGTATTCGATGCAGCATAACTACCTTCTTTATTTTTAAAGTAAGCATTGTAGTATAATGCTTCTGCTGCAGTTTCTCCCGTAGCTGTTAACTCTACATTTGCATAAGCAGATTTAGCTTTCGCTTCATCGTTTGTCTTAATTGCCGAACGTGCAATAATAACATAAGCATCACTTTTTATTTTATTATCTAAGTTTAGATTGTTGAGTACTTTTTCCGCGTAAGCGACAGCTTCTGTATACTTATTTAGTTGGTAATTTGCTTGCATTAAATTAGACTGCGCAAACAGACTGTTTTGAGGAAAATTAGCTTCGGCTTCCAAACGTTTTAATGTAGGTATTGCTTCGTTCCAGTTTTTCTCTTCTAATGTTATTTGAGACAAACGCAATAAAGCCTCTTCGGTAAACTCGCTTTGAGATGCATTTACAACTGCTTTATAATGTGGTTTTGCGTTTTCTTTTAACTCTTTTTTGAAATACAATTGTGCTAAATAAAAATGAGCTTGATTTGCGTGTAATCCGTTATTAAAATCATTTAAATAACGATTAAACAACTTAATAGCATCGTTTGTATTACCATCTAAATATTGCTTTTCTGCAGATTGGTATGTGGCATTATCTATATCGCCATCGGTTACTTCTACATAATCTAAGGTTTGAACCCATGCAGCGTAATCATCTACACGACCCAAGTCTATATATATTAAACGTGCTGTTGCTACTGCTTGATTTGCCTCTAAGGAATTAGGGAAATCGCCAGCAACTTTTTTAAATTTAGTTAACGCTTCTTCATTTTGACTCTTATTGTAATGCACTAAACCTTGGCGTAATAATGCTTTTGAAGTAAAAGATCCATTATTATATTCTGAAACTAATTGATTATACATTGCAATACCTTTACCTGTATTTCCTGCTTTTACATAGGCATTACCTAAGGTGTACATAGCGTCGTCACGTAATTTTGAACTTGGATATTTTGAAATGAATGTTTCTAATTCTGAAATTTTCTTATCTGTTTGTCCTAAATAACCATAGCTCATCGCTTTTTGAAAGAATGCGTAATCCATTTCAATTTTATTTACGCTTAGTGCTTCGCTATACATTGTAATCGCGCTCTCATAAGCACTTGTTACAAAATAGCTATCTGCTAAACGTAAGTAAGCATCGTTTAATCTTACTTTATCTTCTTTTTTACTTGCTGTAAAATCTTTGAAGTACTTAATCGCTTGATCGTAATTTTTCTGCTTAAAATAAGTGTATGCTAAGTGGTAATCTAAATTGTTATATTCTGGAGTTTTATTGGCATCAGTTTGCTGTTGAAATTGCTTAAAACCAATTAAAGCATCATCGTAATTTGTTAAATTATAATCGGTTTCTGCTTTCCAAAATGTTGCTCTTGCTGTGTACTTTAAATCTTGAGATTCGCCTATAGAAGCATCGAACATCTTTTCGGCTTCAGCATAATTGCTTTCGTTATATAATTCTATTCCTCTGTAATACGTTACTTTTTGATAAGCTACTTTATTCTCGAAACTCTTTTTACCTTTTAATAAAACTAAAGCTTCTTTGTAGTTTTTTGAAGTAATATAAGAGTCTATTAATAAAGTCTCTAATTCTGTTCTATTATTTGTTTCCGGATATTTATCTAAATAACTCGCTAATACTTGAGGAACCGATTGGTATGGATTACCAATTTCGTAACTAATTTTAGCATAATTAAGCCACGCATCTTCTTGAATTTTTAAATCGTAATCCATTTGCGAGGCATTTCTAAAAGCATTTAAAGCCTCTTGCTTTTTATCTAAACTCACATAGCTTTCTCCTAAGTGATAGTATGCATTTTGCGCCACACTATTATTACCATTTATAATTTTATTGAATTCTGAAATGGCTTTTTCATAATCTTTTTGCTTGTAATAAGCATAGCCCAATTGATAATAATCGGTGTTATTCCACTTTCCTTTTTTGCCTTTGTATTCCGTTAAATAAGAAATAGCCTCTTCGTAGTTTTCTAAATTAAAATAACTTTCACCTACAATTTTATTAAGTTCGGATACTTCGTTTTGCTCGTTTGTTTTCTCTAATTGCGCTTTTGCTAACTCTATTGCTTTTTCAAATTTTCCTAATTTAAAATTTAAATCTGCTTGATAATAACTTAACTTTTCTTTGTATTTATCTTCACCTTCAACTTGTGTAAAATATTCGTTGGCTTTATCGTAATCATCTCCTTCATAAGCCATAAAACCAATATAGTATTTAGCTTGTGAACCATATTTTTGAGAGTTTTCTACTCTATTTAAATACTTTTTTGCGGCTTTGTAATTTTTTGAAGAAAATGCAGTATATCCTCGATTAAAATTGAACTTTTCGCGTTCGTTTAGGGATAGTGAGTTTTCGTCTACTTTACTGTACCATTTTTCTGAATATGCAAATTTCCCGTTTTCAAAATAGTAATCTGCAACATCTACAAAAGCAGTATTTTTCTTAGTACTTGTTGGATAATCTTCTACAAACTCTTCGATTAGAGTATCTGCATTTTTCTGGTTTAATCTTACAGCACAATTAGCAATATAA
The DNA here is from genome assembly GCF_947500605.1 of uncultured Lacinutrix sp. GTDB lineage: Bacteria > Bacteroidota > Bacteroidia > Flavobacteriales > Flavobacteriaceae > Lacinutrix. The sequence continues at coordinate 46,878 of NZ_CANMSJ010000009.1, forward strand.
TAGGCACAGTCTGATTCTATAGCATCGCCTTGAGACTCTTTTTTAATATCCTTAAAAGCTGCTTGAGCTGCTAAATATTGTTGATTATTGTATAACGATAGCGCTTTTTGATAAGCTACAAAATTGCTTGTGTAAGCAGCAGATTGCTGTGCTGAAGATAATAATGTAAAACTTAGGGCTACAAGTAGAACTGTTATATACTTTTTAGTCATTGACTAGGTGTTTTAAATTTAAAAATCAAAGATAAATTAATCCTAATATGTTAACGTTAGAAATTTGTTATAATTGTTATTTAAAAGAAAAAACCCTTAGTACTCTTTCTAATTAATTGAGTTTGCTGTATTTTTTAAATAACGGATTAAATAGTAGAATTAGTGCTGCAAAAATTATCCAATCGAAATAGAAAGTATAACGTCCTATAGAATGTACAACCATTGCAATTATTAAGTTATTTGAAAATTTAAGAACAATTGCAAGTGCCAAAAACACGAATCTATAATCCTTACTTTTAATAAATAACCAAGAGCTACATGCCAAAATAAAGAAGAGTATTAATAAAACTATTCTACCTCCAACTCCTTTTATAAAACTTCGTTTTACATGTTTTACCCAGCTCTTTAAATTCGCTTTTAGTAATGGTAAAAACATACTAGATGTTAGCTCGTCTACCTTATACTGCTGTTCATACTCATTAAGACCTTTAGCTGCATAAAAATCTCTATTGTATTCGTGAATAGTTGCATTACATATTTTAGTGAAATTTCTTTCAAAAAAAACATAAGGTGCTTCATCGTCTTCTGTTGACATTTCTAAAGTCAACCTTTTAGATTCTAACCTATTAAAAGTTCTTCTAAAAAAATCTTTCTCTTCTTCAGTTTTAAAAAGAGATACATTTTCGCTATTCGCAACAAAAAATGGTGCGCTTATAAAGTGCACATATGTCATAGCATAGTTTTTGTATTGATTGATTACTATTTTATTATAAACACGTTCAGAAAAACTACTAAAAATTGGAATTAAGATTAATAAAGCGATAGATAACACACCTATTTTTATTTTTTTAGTATTGTACATTAAGTAAATACCAATTAACAATACTATTGGAATAAAGACAATAAACTGACCTCTATTAAACTGAAGTAAAAACAATACACCTATCGCTTTTAATAAAGATGAAAAACTGTTATATTTTATTGCTGTAAACAAATAAGCAACAAATATAATTACCAATGGAAATGCTAAAGACTCAGATAAAATTCTAGTTACAGAATGGTACCAAATTATAGCATTGGCTAAAAAAGTTAATTGAAAAAATAACACTGTATAAGAGTGTAGTTTTAAGCTTTTGTATAATGTGCTAAGCAAAAAATGTGTTGCAAAAACCATTAATAAATACTGAACTATAAGTGTTGGAAACGCAAAAGCATCTCCAAATATTAGCGTAAAACATTTTAAAAAAACCGAATAGACAGGAGATCTATTAATTGCCATGTCTATAAAAGCATAACTATCTGGATAAAAAGTAGGACCAACACGTAAAACATATAAACCTGCAAACAAATAAATAAGGAGGTAAACTATACGTGATTGTTTAGGTAATTGTTTTAACATAGACATTATAAATAATTAATGGCTAAATTAACATTTTTAGATTTTAATTAATTGATGAAACTATTTATCTGTCATATTTTTTTATTTTCTTTGTTACACTTATTATTAATGATAAAATCTATATGGCAAATACTGTTCTCGAATTTAAAGACGCTTCTATTTTTCAAGGTGACAGTTTAGTCTTGTCTAACGTTAATGTAGAAATAAAAAAAGGAGACTTTGTTTATTTAATTGGAAAGACTGGTTCTGGAAAAAGTAGTTTCATGAAAACTTTATATGCAGACATTCCTTTAAAAAAAGGAGAAGGTAGTATTGTAGATTTTAATTTAAATACTTTAAAAGAGAAAGACATTCCTTTTTTAAGACGAAAATTAGGTGTTGTTTTTCAAGATTTTAAATTATTAACCGATAGAACTGTTAATGCTAATTTAGAATTTGTATTAAAAGCAACAGGTTGGAAAAATAAGGCAGAAATGACTAAGCGCATGGAAGAAGTGCTAGATAAAGTAGGCATGAAAACCACTGGTTTTAAATTCCCTCACGAGCTGTCTGGAGGAGAACAGCAACGCATTGCTATTGCACGTGCTTTACTAAATAATCCTGAACTTATTCTTGCCGATGAGCCTACAGGAAACTTAGATCCACAAACAAGTGTGGAGATAATGGAAGTATTGCAAGAAATTAACAAAAACGGAAATACAATTTTAATGGCAACGCACGATTATGCTTTGCTTTTAAAGTACCCAAGTAAAACTTTAAAGTGTGATGAAAATCAAGTATTTGAAGTTGTACAACGAAGAGCTTAATTATTGCTTTTTGTAAACATGTGGATTTTTACGCACACCTTTTTTAAATACTTTTCTAACTAACATTCTTAAGCTAGAATCGAAATCTAAAAATAGGTTAGTAAATGTTTCATTTGGCCTGCCTCTAAATTTGGTAACATGAAATTTATCCGTTTCTCGCAATGCTTTATCACTAAAATAATAATTAGAAATACAACATCTCGATCCATCTATCATTACTTTATTAACAGAGTGCCATGAACTAGAATGCGTAGCCATAACTATTAACCTATTAAATTTACTTTCTATTTCTATAGGTTCTTTTTGTGGTCCATTTGGCCATAATTCTAAATGCCCTCCATTATTTTTTTCCCATTCTGGCGTAACATAATACAGTAAGTTTAAAACTCTCCAGCGTTCGCGTTCTGCATCATGAGAATTATCTAAATGAGGATTTAAAAAATTATCTTGTGCCATTAGAGATAAACCTCCTGCATAAAGTGAATCGTCTGGAAACAAAGAAGAAATGTTACATATTTCGCCAATAAGTTTTACAATTTTCTCGTTTTGAAAAGCATAAATAACTTCTTCTAATAATTGATGATGCTTATCCATTTGCGCAGACACATACTTAAACTCTTTAATGGATTTAAGTAATTTCATTTCTTCAGGCTTCGGAAAAACCTTAGCACATTCTAACGCCAATTTTTCTGGTAAAACATTATCTATATAAAAATAACCAATAGCATTTTTGCTCTCATTAAATTGTGCAATCAAAGACTGCTTATTAGTGAGAATATGGTTATAAATAATATCTGAAATAGCGTGTTTATCCAAAAGAAAATATCAAAAATTAATCTGCTGCAATTTATAATTTTTTATAGAATTATAATGCTAAAAATTAAAAAGACAATTTCTTATTTCTTCCTATTAAAAAATAGTATTTTTAAACACATAAAATTATGCTTTCAGTCTTAATCCCAACATACAACTGTAATGTTTCAAAATTAGTTACAGCAGTACATGCGCAACTAAATAATAGCAATTTCTCTTTTGAAATAATTGTGTTAGAAGATGGTAGTACGCAAAATTTAAATTCGAGCAATGGATTAAATAACACAACAATTATTGAAAACAAAAACAACATTGGACGCGTAAAAGCAAGACAAGCATTAGCAAGTAAAGCAAAATACAAATGGCTTCTGTTTTTAGATGCCGATGTTTTACCTAAAACCGAACAGTTTATAACTAACTATAGCAATACTATTAAATTAGATTTTGATGCCATTTTTGGAGGTTTTGCCTACTACAAAACGAAGCCAAAAGATTCTATTGTTTTACGTTGGAAGTACGGAAGCAAAAAAGAACAAATTCCTGCAACCACTAGAAACTTATCTCCTTATAAAGTAATTATTTCGGCTAACTACTTAATAAAAAAAGATGTTTTCAATTTAATTAACTCAAAGATTGAAGACAATAAAGGCTATGGTTTCGATAACTATTTCGCAGCCTTACTTCAAGATAATAATGTTAAAGTTTTACATATTGACAATGAGGTCTATCATCTTGGAATTGAAGAAAACAAGCAGTCCTTAAAAAAACAAGAGCAAGCTGCATTAACGTTATTACATTTTTATAAAACGGAAGACATTAAAAGTCATAGTAACGATTTACTTTTATTATTTTCGAAATTAAATCGCTATAAATTAGTTTGGTTGTTTAGTTTATTCTTCAACATTTTTAAAAGTAGCATGAAGAAAAATCTACTAAGTGGATCTCCTTCAATAACCATCTTACAGATATACAGACTTAGCTACATGTGTTATGCCTATAGAAAAGACACTACTGTTTAGATTCTACAAATTGAGAATATTCTCTTATATAATCTTCTTCCTTATAAACCTCTGAAGCTAATACCAAACATACAGCACCAGAAGAAAAATTTTCAAGTTCACGCCAAATACCATCCACTATTAATAATCCTTTGTCGGGCTTATTTAATGTAATAGTCTTTTCATTTGTGCCATCTTTTATTACTACATCAAAGCTACCACTTAAAGCAACTAATAGTTCATGGCATGCAATATGAGAATGTCCTCCTCTATTTGCATCGCTTGGGACATCAAACAAATAATAAACACGTTCTACACTGTATGGCAAGATATCATTCTCTATAACGCATAGATTGCCTCTTCTTTCTGCATCTATAATTTTAGGAATATTAATAACCTCTACGTTGTCTATTGTTGTGTTTTCCATTACTATCTTGTTTCTTGTCCTGCTTGTACTATTTTTTTATATGCTGAAATACCTTGTAATCCTGTTTTGCACTTAGCAAATAATTGGCTAAACTTAATACTATCATTATTAAGAATAACGAAAAGATATTTAAATAATCTTAAATAGCCCAAAATTCCCGAGTACTTATAAAATAATGCAGCTCTTGCAAAAATGATCCTATCACTTCCTTCTAATTTACCGGAGCTATTAATATCATGAGATAATATATAATCCGATTGAAACCAAAGTTTTAAATCTGCCTTTAAGCAGTCTCTTAAAAAAATATATTCGTCTGCCGTTTCAAAAGTAGAACCTAGTCCAAAATATGGATTAAAAATAATGTTTTTAGCTCTTACATCTTTCAATTTAAAAGCAATAACTACAGAGTTAACTTGCTTTAAAGATAACACGCTGTGCCATGTACTCGCTGTGTAATTTTTAAAATCCTTACCTTCAAGATCTTTCATCTTAAATGTAATAATATTTGCTATTGCATTCTCTTTAAAACTTTTAAGAATTACAGCTTCAAAATTAGAATTATAAATAACATCATCATCTGCAATTAAACAAACTGGGCCTTTAGCATTTTCTAAAGCTAAATTTCTACTATTAGTTAAACCTTTTGTAAATGAATTTATTACTCTAATATTTTTGTACTTAGATGTTAATAAACAATCTTTTTTCGTCTGATTAATAATGAGAAAATTATAGTTAAAATAACTATTATTAGGAAAAAGTTTTGCCAGAAAATCTAAAGAATTTCTGTTCATTGTAGACAACAGAATCTCTAATTTAAAATTAGTTTTGGTGGCATTGTTCATTAAATTATCTTTGATAACAAATGTATAAAATATAAATGAAGATTCTATTAGTTGGAGAATACAGTAGATTGCATAGTTCTTTAAAAGAAGGCTTAGTTAAACTTGGTCATGAAGTAACAATTGTAAGCTCTGGCGATGGTATGAAGAAGTTTAAAACCGATATTAATTTTAACTCTAAAATTAAATCTTTCTTCGTTTTAAATAAACTTAATAATTTATCCATTCGTTTTTTTAATACCGATTTTATTAAGATTGAAAATGCTTTCAGATTTAAAAAACTATTACCTCAGTTTAGTGATTTTGATATTGTACAGTTAATAAATGAAGACGCCCTTTTTATAGAGCCTAAAACACAAGTTGAAATTTTAAAGCAACTTGTTTCTCAAAATAAGAACTTGTTCCTTTTATGTTGTGGAGATGACTACACCTCTATTAATTATTACTTAAAAAACAGCATAAAATACTCTATTTTAACACCGTACCTAAAAAACAAAACATTAAAAAATCTATTTGTATTTTCTTTAAAATATACAACAGCACCCTACAAAAAACTTCATGATTTTTTAAAAACAGTTAGTTCTGGAACGATTGCCTCAGATATAGACTATCATCTACCAATGCTAAATCAACCTAATTATTTAGGTCTTATCCCAAACCCTATTAACACAGAAAAGATAGAGTATATTAAACCAAATACAAATAATAAAATCATTATATTTTTAGGAATAAATACGCACTCAAAAATAAAAAAAGGAATCTCGTTTTTTGAAAAAGCTTTAGATAGTATTCAAGAAAAGTATGCTGATAAAGTAACTATAAAAATCACCGAGAATTTACCTTACAGCGAGTATATAAAAATTTATAATGAATCGCATATTTTGTTAGATCAAGTGTATGCATACGATCAAGGTTATAATGCTCTAGAAGCAATGGCCAAAGGAAAAGTTGTTTTTACAGGTGCTGAACAAGAATGGTTAGATTATTACAACTTAAAAGAGAATACCGTTGCTATTAACGCACTGCCAGATGCTCAAGCTATTTTTAACTCATTAGAATGGTTGATATTAAATCCAGAAAAGATTACAGAAATTTCTAAAAATGCAAGACAATTTATTGAACGCGAACATAACTACGTAAAATCTGCTAAACAATATCTTAAGGCTTGGACCCGCTAATTTTATTATATTTAAAAGAGTACCAAATAATAATTAATACCATAAAAAAGTAAATAATATATCTAAAAAAGTGAGCCATTACAACACCTTCTGTTCCATAAATATCTACCAAAAACATAGATAAACCGTAGAACAAGGCTAACGATATTATTTCGGTAACAATAAAGCTTACTAACATCTTTTTTGCCAAGAACTGATGTGCAATTACCAATGATGCTATTTTAACAAAATCTCCCAATAATTGCCATTTAAATAAAGGCTCCATAGCATCAAAATCTGGGTAAATAATATGTGTAATTACATTTCTAAAAAGATAAATAACAACCATTCCAATGCCAAAAAGTGGTATTAATGTTTTATAAATATGTATTACTTCTTTTTTAAACTCCATTCCTGCTTGTATTCTCGCAAATTTAGGAATCACATAAAGCGTAAATAATCCTGAAGAAAATACCATATAATTTTTAGATAAAAAAAGCATTGCTGTCCAGTTTCCAGCTTCATCTTCACTAATACGGTTAGAAATTTGTGTTCTAATATCTATTTCCACAAAATTTAATAAAACAGTAGATACCAAAGACATAATTGTAAATACTAGCAATCCCTTTAGGTATATATTATTCAACTTTAAAGTATCTAATTTAATATACTTTTTTAAAGTTTTACCAAATACAAAAACACTAACTAACAGCTGTAAAATAGGAGTTATAGCAATAGCAACCAATACACCATCTAGATTAAATTGTAACAGAAAAGACACAAATAAAACACTAGACAATAAGTACGAAAACAGTTCTATTTTCGCATACTTTTTATAAGCAGAAAGTCCGTTTAAAACACCACTAAAAACTCTATTTAAAGCTATAGACGGCACTATAACTGCAAGTAATTTTATAACAAACACAAACTCACTATCTCCAAATAAATAAATCGTTATTGTGTTAGAAAATAAAAGTAATGTTAAGCTACTGCAGATAATACCAACCACTATAAAAATAAAAGTAGTAGAAAACATTTTATTTAAAAGTGCCTTATCCTCTTTTAATTCTGAAGTGTATTTTACAACACCATTAAAAACACCTAAAGAAGACGTGCTAGTTACAATACCTATTAAATTTCTAATCTGTCCTACTTTTGCTAATCCAGAAGCACCAACCGTCTCGGCTAATAAATTCTGAATAAACACAGAAACAAAAAGTTTAACACAAATTACTAAAGAATTAAGAGATGTAATCTTTAATAAAGTATGTTGTTTAAAATAGGTCTTATAATCATTTAAACTCATCAAAAAGCATTTACAGTTTTAATAACTTTAATTACTTCAGTTTCCGTTAAAACAGGACTTATTGGCAAACTTACACAGTTTCTATGTATATGCTCTGTAACAGGTAATTGTAAATCTAAAAACTCTTGTAATGCTTCTTGCTTGTGCGGTGGTTTTGGGTAATGTATTGAAGATTGGATATCATTTTTCAACAAATAATTTATAAAATCATCTCGGTTATCTACCAATACAACAAACAGATGAAAACTATGGTTTTTAGATCCATCATAAAATGGAAGTGTTATTTTTTTATTTATAATTTTAGAAAGATAGCGTTTAGCAATATCACGTCTTTTATCGTTATCCGCATCTAAATGTTGTAATTTAATATTTAATATACGAGCTTGTAGCTCGTCAATTCTATTATTAACTCCTAGCCTTACATTTTCGTATTTTCTTACAGAACCATAATTTCTTAATTCTGAAACTACTTTAGCCAGTTCATCGTCGTTAGTCGTTACAGCTCCTGCTTCACCTAAAGCCCCTAAGTTTTTACTTGGATAAAAACTAAAAGCAGCTGCGTTACTTAAATTACCGGCTCTTTTTCCTAAAACATTTTCTGCTCCATGCGCTTGCGCAGCATCTTCTATTAATAATAAACCGTGCTCTTGAGCCAATAAAGAAATCGCTTCACTATCTGCCAACTGCCCATACAAATGCACAGTTAATATTGCTTTCGTTTTACTTGTTATATACTTTTTAATAGTTGAAGCTTCGCAATTAAAGGTTGCACTATTAGGTTCCACAAAAACAGGCTTTAAACCTGCCTGGATAATAGATATAATAGATGCTATATAGGTGTTTGCAGGCACTATAACTTCGTCTCCTACATTTAATTTCCCTATTTGTATATATGCTTTAAAAATAAGAATTAAGGCGTCTAAGCCATTACTAACGCCTACGCAATGTTTTGTACCGCAGTAATTAGCGTAATTAGTTTCGAAAGCTGTTGTACCATCTCCCAAAACATAATAACCAGAATCTAAAAACTGTTGAAACTCTTTTTTAAACTGGGAGTCAAAACGTGCATTTATTTTATGTAGGTCTAGAAATTTAATCATTTAAAAGCGCGTTCTAAGTTAGTACCTGAATTTGTTTTAATAGTATATGTACGTTGTGGCATTAAATAAGCACCAAAACTTTCTTTCCAATAGGCTAATCCTAAATCTATTTTAAGCGTATCGTCTGTTGCCGAACTCCCAAAACTTATATATTTATAGTTGGAATACTTTTTAATAATAGCATCAAACAAGAAATCTAATGCTCCCGTTTCATCTCTATCTTCTTTCCCGGAACTGTATTGAAAATGCACTACGTTTTCTGTAATAAATAATACTACTCCCGCATGTAAAACAACTCCTTCTTTAGCTCCATAAAATTTTATCTCATTAGGGAATTTAGATTGTAGAGCAGCAATTTCATTATAAGTATGCACTGGTTTTACTCCAAACTTATCTTTTAAGTTTTTAGTTAATATACTTTCCCAAAATAAATCCATTCCAGAATTTACTAGTTCCATTTGCTTTTGAGCTTTCTTTATCGCTCGAGTTCTATTTCTATTGGGCTTATATTCTTTTAAATTATCTAAAACATAATAACTGTTATTTGCTACTAAGCTATAATCTATTTCCCCCAATACATATTCAAATTCTTCAGCTAAATTTTTATTATAAATAAAAGGAAGCTGCTTTATAGTTAATTCTAAAAAACCTTCAGTATTTATCCATTTTAAAAGTGTGCTAACTATATTAAAATAGTCTGATATTCTAGTCTTTTTAGAAATAACAAAACTACCATAACTTAATCCTTGATGAGAAAACAACTGATTTCCATTTCTATTTGCTGGTAATACTGCTACAAGTTTTTCGTTTTTAAAAACCAATAACGAAAAATCCTCAAACCTATCGCTATGATACTCCATAAACGCTCTTTTAAAAAGAAATGTCGCATTCTTGGCCTTAGACACAAAGTCGTCCCAAAGCTTAAGGTTTTCTGGCGTATATTTTTGTACAGTATAAATAGCGGTAATTGTTAGTTAAGGTTATGCATAGCAAAATACAATAATTTTAATTTTTTAAACAAAAAGAGCGACCAAATAGTCGCGGTTTAAATATTATTTTAATTTTAAGTAAAAAAAAAGAGAAACACTTTTCAGTGTTTCTCTTTAAATAAACTATATCTAATTGCTAATTAAGCAATTTTGTTTCTTTTTCTGTCTGCTTCTTTTAACCAAATTTTACGTAAACGTAAGTGGTTTGGTGTAACCTCAACATACTCATCTTTTTGGATGTATTCTAAAGCTTCCTCTAAAGAGAATTTAATTGCTGGTACAATTTTAGCTTTATCATCTGCTCCAGAAGAACGTACATTACTTTGCTTTTTAGCTTTTGTAATGTTAATATTCATATCATCTTGACGAGAGTTCTCACCAATTACTTGACCTTCATAAATATCTTCACCTGGTTCTACGAAAAACTTACCTCTATCTTGTAATTTATCGATAGAATAAGGAATTGCAGTTCCATTCTCCATAGATACTAAAGATCCAGAAACACGACCTGGAATAGCACCTCTTAAAGGTTGGTATTCTTTATAACGGTGTGCCATAATAGCCTCACCAGCAGTAGCAGTTAATAATAAGTTACGTAAACCAATAATACCACGAGAAGGGATTAAGAATTCGCAAATCATACGATCTCCTTTAGCTTCCATAGAAAGTAACTCACCTTTACGTAATGTTACAAACTCTACAGCTCTACCAGATACATTTTCTGGAAGGTCAATAGTTAACTCTTCAATTGGCTCACATTTAACACCATCAATTTCCTTGATAATTACTTGTGGCTGTCCAATTTGAAGCTCGTAACCTTCACGACGCATAGTTTCAATTAATACAGATAAGTGTAATACACCACGACCAAATACCATGAATTTATCTGCACTTCCTGTTTCACCTAATTTAAGTGCTAAGTTTTTCTCTAGCTCTTTTTCTAAACGGTCTTTAATATGACGAGATGTTACAAACTTTCCATCTTTTCCAAAGAAAGGCGAATCGTTAATTGTAAATAACATACTCATTGTAGGCTCATCTATCGCAATAGATTTTAAACCTTCAGGATTTTCAATATCAGCAATAGTATCACCAATTTCGAAACCTTCAATTCCTACTAAAGCACAAATATCTCCAGTTTGAACGCTCTCTACTCGTTTACGTCCTAAACCTTCAAATATAAATAACTCTTTTATTTTAGTTTTCGTAACAGTACCATCTCTTTTTACTAAAGATACAGCTTGTCCTTCTACTAGACCACCTCTTTGTAATCTACCAATTGCAATACGACCAGTAAAAGAAGAGAAATCTAAAGATGTAATTAACATTTGCGTTGTTCCTTCCTTAAAATCAGGTGTTGGAACATGCTCAAGTACCATATCTAATAATGGTTCAACATTATCAGTTTCATTTTTCCAATCATCACTCATCCAGTTGTTCTTAGCACTACCGTAAACTGTCGGGAAATCCAACTGCCACTCTTCTGCACCAAGTTCAAACATAAGATCGAAAACTTTTTCATGTACAATATCAGGAGTACAGTTTTCTTTATCTACTTTATTTACAACCACACAAGGCTTTAAACCTAAGTCAATCGCTTTCTGTAATACAAAACGCGTTTGAGGCATTGGTCCTTCAAAAGCATCTACTAATAAAACAACACCATCGGCCATGTTTAAAACACGCTCAACTTCACCACCAAAATCGGCGTGACCAGGAGTATCAATAATGTTAATTTTTGTACCTTTATAAACAACAGATACGTTTTTAGACGTAATGGTAATACCACGCTCACGTTCTAAATCGTTATTATCAAGAATTAAATCTCCTGTGTTTTGGTTTTCACGAAACAATTGACAGTGGTACATGATTTTATCTACCAATGTTGTTTTCCCGTGATCTACGTGTGCAATAATTGCAATATTAATAATCTTATCCATAATGTGTGCCTTATTTTAAGCGTGCAAAGGTACTTATTTTTTATTGAAATACACCTATTATATTTTTATTTGGGCATTACGTTGTGTTGCTAATCTATTTTTAGGTCAAAATTAAGGTAAGTAACTGAGCAACAAAACGTCGGGCTTTCACTACTCGCTCTCTGCGAGGAGCTCAAACATGTCGTTCAATCCCTAATGCAGTACTTGTTATTTTTAGGTTATTAAATTAAAGTTTAATTATAACCATAAATTAAAATTTTAAATACAAAAACTAACCCGAAATTTGAGGTCTCAAACTTGTTAAGCTTGTAGAGAAACAATAAAAAATTTGAACAATTAATCTAAAAGTAACAACTTGACTTTGTCAAAAAAAAAGTCGAAATTCGCTTATCTTCTGATATAAAACATTGAAACGATTTTATATCAACGAAACAATAAGCGAACAACTAAAAAAGACGTATTAATTTCACAGTTATCTTTTCAATTTAAAGTTCTGCTTCAACTTCATTTATTTATCTTTGCAATCAAACTTAAGACTACTACATATGCTACTTCAAGACATACCTAAAATAAAACATACAAATTCTAATAACTTTTTTCTTTTATGTGGACCTTGTGCCATAGAAAGCGAGGACATGGCTTTTAGAATTGCAGAACGTGTTCTAGAAATCACTAATAAATTAGAAATTCCTTACATTTTTAAAGGCAGTTTTAAAAAAGCCAACAGAAGTAGAATAGATAGTTTTACAGGAATTGGAGATGAGAAAGCCTTAGAGATATTAGCAAAAGTTTCAGAAAAATTTAATGTTCCTACAGTTACAGATATTCACGAAGTTAGTGACGCTGCAAAAGCAGCTCAATATGTAGATGTATTGCAAATACCTGCTTTTTTAGTACGCCAAACAGATTTAGTTGTTGCTGCTGCAAAAACAGGAAAAGTTGTAAACCTTAAAAAAGGTCAGTTTATGAGTCCGGAAGCTATGAAGCATGCTGTACAAAAAGTAAAAGACGCAGGAAGCGACAAAGCTTGGATTACAGACAGAGGTACTATGTTTGGTTACCAAGATATGATTGTAGATTTTAGAGGCATACCAACTATGCGAGAATTTGCACCTACAGTATTAGACGTTACACATTCTTTACAACAGCCAAACCAAAGTGCTGGAGTTACAGGTGGTAGACCAGACATGATAGAAACTATTGCACGTGCTGGAATTGTAAACAATGTAGATGGTTTATTTATAGAAACACATTTTGATCCTGCAAATGCAAAAAGTGATGGCGCTAATATGCTACATTTAGATAATTTAGAAGGCTTATTAACTAATTTAACTGCTATTAGAAAGTTAGTTAACACTTTATAAAACTTGATTGAATTAATTCTTAGTGGATTGGGATATTTAATATTAAAATTTAGGTATCCCAATACATACGAAAGACAACAAATATTTGAAGACGTTTACGATAGTTCATACCTAAATGTAGGAAGCGAACCGTTTTTAAAAATTGGTGCTTCGTTTCTTTTTATCTTATTATCCTTATTTTTAATTGCAGTTATTTATGCTGTATTTAGGCACGGTCCTGTTCCTGATTAATTGCAATCTGCTTTTTTTTAGATTTTAATCTAAAACTTACTTCTTATAAAAACCTGGTTCTTTATTACTGTTTACCTGTTTTAAAATAGAAATTAAAACAACATCGTTTACATTTTCTAACGTTTTATATCGCAACGATTTTACTACTTTTCGGTTTTCACTTATTAAACGCTCTGTATATTTAGTAATATAACTTGAATGCCAAAATGCAATATCTACAAACTCGTTTTTATGGCTCGCATTTAAATAGCAAATAGGACGTTTACCAACATAATAACAAGGTATATTCCATTTATATTTCAACTCCGCTTCTGGGATAGTGTGCTCTATAATAACTTGCACGTGTAACAATATAGAACGGTATGGCTCTGGTTGGTTTATAATATAGTTCTCTGCAGGATTCATTCAATAGAATATTCGTTTCGAAATTAAAATTAATAAAAGCTATTACAAAACAACGTTTAATTGGCTTCTAATTTTCAACTTAAATAATTCTTATTAAAATTGGGAAACAATTAACTTGTTTAATTCGATAAATTCAATTTACTTTGTAATTCAAAGTACTTTTGTTATGAGCGATAAAGATTATTTAAAAGACATTAGTGAGATTAAAAACTTAATGAATAAAAGTTCACGCTTTATATCACTAAGTGGATTGTCTGGAATACTCGCCGGAGTTTATGCACTTATTGGAGCTGCTGTAACTTACTACTTAGTAAACTCTTATAGTTATGGCGTATTAACTCTTGACGGTTGGATATTTAGAACTGTAATGTTCGTATTGTTTTTGGTTGCTTTTTTTAGCGCTGTCACAGGCATTTTTCTTACAACTAGAAAAGCTAAAAAAAATGGTGAAAAAATTTGGGACACTTCTTCAAGACGATTAATCTTTAATTTTTTAATTCCATTAGTTGCTGGTGGCTTATACATTCTAATTATTTTAGCACAAGGAAAATATGGCCAAACAGGTGGTTTAATGCTAATATTTTATGGGTTAGCTTTAGTTAGCGCATCGAAATACAGTATTGGTGACATTAAATATTTAGGCTTTATAGAAATAATTTTAGGCCTTATTGCTACGCTTTATCCTGGTTATGGTTTTTATCTTTGGATAATAGGATTTGGTGTTATGCATATTATATACGGATCTATTATGCATTTTAAATACGATACAAAATGAGTAAAACATTAAAAGTAGGAATAATTGCAGCCATTATAGTTTACGCCTGTGGTTTACTATATACTTATTACGATAATATTAAGTTTGAGGAGCGTGTTGCTTTTTACGATATTGATAAAAACGGATTAATTGATAATGAAGAAATAACAAAAAACTCTGTTGCAACTGTTAAGCAAATGGCCAAACGAAAGACCACAAAGCAAGCCTTTATTATGTTAATTCCAGTATCATTAATCTTTGGTTTATTTACAGGTGGTGCATCTTATCTTTTTCGAAAAATTAAATATATTAACGATAATGAAATCGATTATCGAAAACGACAATAAATTAATAACTAAATAGATTCTTGCCTGCGCAGGAAATGTATGAGCATAATAACTAACATAAATAAACTATTCGACCACAGAATTAGACTAGGCATCATGTCTATTTTAATGGTGAACGAGTATGCCGATTTTAATATGCTTAAAGAACTCCTGGGAGCCACAGATGGCAACTTAGCAAGCCATACAAAGGCCTTAGAAAAAGCAGAATATATTAAAATTGAAAAACAATTTATTGGCAAGAAACCCAATACAAGATACAGCACTACTCCATTAGGAAAAGCTGAGTTTAAAAAACACATTAACGCTTTGGAAAAATTAATACACAAATCTTAGTTCCTTTTTTTTATACACTTACTTTGAATTTCAAAGTACTTTTAAATAATAAATAAAACTTATGAAACAAGCCATCATCATTCTCTCGTCTCTTGTATTTAGTACTTTATTCTACAGTCAGAATATTGGATTAAATCTATCCATTTTCAGCATCCTTACTTTAATCGTATTAATTATTAGCAATACCAATAAGTTTAAGAATAAAGCAACAATTATCTATGCTCTACTCTATTTAGTAACTGCAGCAATAGTGTTCTTTCAACACACTACATTATCTATAATAACAAACTGTGTTGTCTTTTTTACTTTAATTGGTAGTATTACTGAAGCTAGATCTTCAATATTTGTAAATTGGTTAAATGGTTTTTACACAACTGTTGCAGGCTTCTTTCATAGGAGTTTTCATTTTAACGAAAAAGAAGCTAAGCCCATACTAAAAAAAGACATTGACTTTATACATTGGATAAAACTAATAGGCATACCATTAGTATTTATTATTGTTTTTATTCTGCTTTACAAAAACGGAAACTCAGTTTTTAACGATTTAATCTCTCAAATAAATCTAAAGTTCATCAACATGCAATGGATTTTATTTTCGGTTTTAGGTTACTTCTTATTCAGTAATATTATAAATCCTGTGGAAGTCGAACACGCAACAAAATTGGATTTAGAGACAGGAAACTCACTATTTAAAGGCAAGAATTTTTCTGAAGAAGATTTAAAAAAAGAAAAACAACTGGGCACAACGCTTATGCTATTGCTTAATGTATTAATCGTATTTTATTTAGTTACAGATATTATTGCTATTAGCACGTCTGCTACTTCAAATGCTGAAACATTATCAAATCAGGTGCATAGCGGCATTAATGCTTTAATAGCCTCTATTGTAATTGCAATTGTTATTATTCTATACTTTTTTAGAGGAAATCTTAACTTCTATAAAGACAATAAAACATTAAAAAGTTTAGCATTTATATGGATTATTTTAAATGCTGTATTAGTTATTCTAATTGCACTTAAAAACAACATTTATGTTTCATCCTTTGGCTTCACCTATAAACGTGTTGGTGTTTACATATACTTACTATTAACATTTATAGGACTTGTAACAACCTTTCTAAAAGTACTAAAAGTTAAAAATTTACTGTTTCTATTTAGAGTAAATACACAAATAGCTTTTGCAATACTTATGCTTTGCAGCGCTGTAAATTGGGATTACCATATAACGTATTACAACATTAACTATGCACAATCTGTAGATTTAAACTACCTAATAAAGTTATCTAATAACAATGCTTCCTTATTAAAAACATACAACGATAAAAACACGTTAAGTAGTAATAACTACAAAAGAATAAATAATAAACACACCAATTTTATTGAATTATTAGAAGACCGAAACTGGCAGGAATACACCTACGAGAACTTAAAACAAAGTAATAACACCAAAACACAAAACTATTAATGAATGTTCCATCTAACGTAGGGAAATCTACATTATTAGCCATGTGTATTTTCTGGATAATCAATTTTACAAAAGATGTAAGTATGGACTTAGCCGGAATTGTATTGTTATCGGCAATCCCAATTTTTATTTGCGTAACACTTGTAATAATTATTACAATATGCCCAATCTTCTGGATTTTAAAAAAAGACACTATAAGTAATTACGCTATTGCAAAAAAGTACTTTCCATATTATGCAATAGTAATGTTTGGCTTGTGTCTTATGGGAGTAATAGCATCAAGAGCTGATATTTATTCTATTAGTTTCTTCATTACAGTATTTATTACAACAGCACAATCATGGGTATGGTTTGCAAAAGAAAATAAGGTATGAAAACACTAAGAAAACAACTTATTAATTGGCTATTCGAGGCTTCAAGTAAACTCTATACTCGTATTTATAAAAACCAGAAACCATGGCAAATTACTAAATCAGATTTGCTCTCTTATTCTAAAAACAGTTTAGGTTACCGTTTGGGTTTATTTCTCGATAAAAATAATTTCGAGCTCATTCCAAAAGTAGAACGTCATGATTGTTACCATGTTTTAACAGGTTACAGTACAAAAGTAGAAGATGAAATTGCTTTACAATATTTAAGTTTAGCAAATGGTAAACGAAGTCCGTATTTGTATGGTGTGGTAATTTTAGGCACTATTATTCTTCCAGACTATTTCACATACTATTTACAATCTTATAAAATAGGTAAAGAAGCAAATGTGTTTCATAATCTAGATTTTAAATCACTATTAAAAGTGAATATAAACACTATAAGGCAAGCTATATTTTCGAAGCAGCAAATACAAACCATTAACAATTTACATTATGAGCAGACTTAAAACTAAATTACTTAAATACATGAAAAAGGTTTCTATAATTACAGCTCTAACGGTAATATTCGCAGTAATATGTAATGGTATAATTATTTATAATGCTGAAGGTAAAACGTTTTCAGAAATTAAAAACATTCCTAAAAACAAAGTCGGAATCGTTCTAGGCGCAAGTAAATTTACTAATGGCAATCGCATTAATTTATATTACAAATACAGATTGGAAGCTGCTGAAGTACTTTACAATGCAGGAAAGATAGAATACATTTTGATAAGTGGAGATAATAGTAGGAAAGACTACGACGAACCTTCCACCTTTAAAAACGATTTAATAGCCAAAGGCATTCCAGAACATAAGATCTTTCTCGACTATGCTGGATTTAGAACTTTAGACTCTATGGTTAGAGCAAAAGCTATATTTAGTTTAACCGAATGCACAATCATATCTCAAAAATTCCATAACGAACGTGCCATTTACTTAGCTCAGAAAAACAACATTAATGCTATCGCTTTCAATGCTAAAAACACAACAGGTCGGTACGGTTTAAAAACTAACCTTAGAGAATACTTAGCAAAAACAAAAGCCGTTTTAGACATCCTCTTTAGAGTGCAGCCTAAGTTTCTTGGTAAAAAAATAGACATTATATAAAACGAGCCTTCTAAAAAAATGTAATTAAAACAACAACACATGAAAACTACATTTCAACCTTATTACTTCGCATCCTTTTACCTTCTGTTATTAATAGAAATTGCTATTGCTATATTCTTAAAAGGCGGATTTATAAGGCACACGTTTGGCGATTTCTTATCCGTAATTCTAATCTATTGTTTTATTAAAAGTTTTTTAAACATCAAGCCCATATTAGTAGCTGTGCTAGTACTTGCTATTGCTTTTATTATTGAATTCTTACAACTAGCAAACATTTTAGAGTTTTTAAATTTAAGAGACAATAGATTAATTGCAACAATATTAGGCACATCTTTTAGCATTCAAGACCTCATCGCCTATACTTTGGGCACAATATTTATTTTGATTACAGACATTTCTATTAATAAAAAAAGCATTAAAAATGAAGACTGAAATTCGTGAAATCAAATACCTAAAAAAAAGAAATATTGCTAATATCTTTAAAACGCTATTTCCAAAACAAGCGCATTCTTTAAGTATTCTATTTATGCTTATGTTTTTTAGTTTTGTCATTCTATTTTTTAGAATAGCAATTACCAAAACACTTTACTATACTTTTTTAGTTTGGAATATATTTTTAGCCATTATTCCTTATGTTATTACAATGTATTTATCCGATAAAAAGAAACTAAACAAAATCAGTTTTATACTAGCTTTTGGTGCTTGGTTAGCCTTTTTACGTAATGCTCCATATATAATTACAGATTTATATCATTTAAGCAGAAGCACCTTTAATATCATTTGGATAGATACTTTAGTAATTAGTGCATTTGCAATCACTGGTATGTTTTTGTTTTATTTTTCTTTATTTCAAATGAAAAATTTACTCTTATCTTTTTTAAGCAGAAAGGTTTCGGAAGCTTTAATTACTACAACCATATTTCTATCTGCTTTTGGTGTTTATATTGGTCGATTTTTACGCTATAATTCTTGGCAAATTTTAAGTCATCCGCAGCAATTATTTAGTGACATTATAAACATGATACTTCATCCTATTACAAATAAAGAAGTTTGGTTATTCACACTATTATTTGGTTTCTTTTTACAACTTGGCTATTCCGTTTTTAAACGCTTAAAAAAATAATCTTTTTTATTCCTTAACATAATATGATTCTAGTTCATTTAACAACCATAAGTCTCTTATTATAAAACAATAACAAGAAATTAATACAATACTAATTTTCAATTTATTATTTTTATAAGATTAACCAAAACTTAAACAAAAAAATGAAACATTTATCAGCTGGATTACTACTTGCGGTACTACTTGTTTTTTCATGTAAGAAAGAAACAGAAAAAGTAGAAAAAACAAACACTTATACTATGGGTGATTTTGAACTTTCTGCAGACGTTGTAACACACAACAAGCCAATTACTATTACTTATAATGGAGAAGACCAAGATATGGAAGGTTTTTACTATATGCTTAATGGTTACAAATCCTACCCAAAGGATTTAAATTTTGAAAACGGGAAAGCAACTATTTCAATTCCAGATTCTATTACTGCAATTGCTTTAAACTTAAAAGTAGATGGAAAGTATTTAGATAATGATAAAAAAGGCTATCTATTTCCTGTTTTAGATAAAGATGGAGCAACTATTATTGGAAGCAATTCTAGTATGGAAGCTTACAAATCTGGTAATGGTCAAAATTACGGAATAGAAGGCGATGCAGATGTTTTAGCAAAAACACTTGAAGCAGATATTACAGCTAATCCAGAACTTAAAGAACTTTGGGGAACTCGATATTTAAGTAATGTTATGAGAAGTGACAGCAAAAAAGGAAAAGCATTGGCTAATACAATGTTAACTGAATTCGCTGCGAAAAAAGATTTAACAGAAGAAGACTACACACAAATAAGCACTATATACAGAAACTTAAGAGATGCAAAAGGTGTCGATTCTATTTCTAAGATTGCAATTGCAAAATTTCCTAATGGAGAATTGAAGCAACAAGCTTTAATGAATGATTTTTATGGTTCAAAAACATTAGATGAAAAGGAAACTATTTTTAACGAACTTGAAACTAAATTCGGAATGAGTCCTTCATTATCTTACGCTGCAAACAGTATTGCTGCTCAAAAATTTAAAGAAGGAGACGAAGCTGGTTTTAAATTATACGCAAGTAAAATAACTAACCCAAACGATAAAGCTGGATTATACAACAGTGTTGCTTGGCCTGCTGCCGAAGAAGGAAAAAACATGGAAATGGCTTCTCAACTGTCTAAAGCTTCTTTAGATTTATTAATGGAAGCAAAACAAGATGTATCTAACAAGCCTGCTTACTATACTGAAAATCAATACAAAAAAAGTGTTGATGATGCTTACAATATGTTTGCAGACACTTACGCTTTACTACAATACAAATTAGGAAACGTAAAAGAAGCGATTACATACCAAGCTAAAGCTATTGGAGATGGAAAAAGCAGTGATGTTAACGAACGCTATATTGAATTTTTAGTTGCAGATAAGCAATATAAATTAGCAGCAGAAGAAGCTAATTTATTTTTAAGTGAAGGTCATGGAACTAGTAAAATAAAAGAGTTTTACAAAACAGCTTATACCTCAATAAATCCTGATGCTACAGATTTTGATTCTATTATTTCTAAAATAGACAAAGCGAACCACGAAAGAGAATTAGCCGAATTAAAGAAGTCTATGCTTGACGAAGAAGCGCCACAATTTGTACTTAAAAATTTAGATGGAGAAAACGTTTCACTTGGAGATTTAAAAGGAAAAACAGTGATTTTAGATTTCTGGGCAACATGGTGCGGACCTTGTAAAGCTTCTTTTCCAGGAATGCAACAAGTAGTAGAAAAGTATAAAGACGATGAAAGTGTTGTTTTACTTTTTGTAGATACTTTTGAAGATGGTAAAAACAGAGAAGAAAATGTAGCTAAATTTATTAAAGATAACAACTACGATTTCCATGTGTTAATTGATGGAAAAGTAAAAGATAGTAACGATTACGAAGTTGCTAAAAAATATGGTATTACTGGAATACCTACTAAAATAATTATTGGCCCTACTGGAAAAATAAACTTTAGAGCTGTTGGTTTTAGTGGCAGTAACGATAAGTTAAAACAAGAAATGGACTTAATGATAGATTTATTAAAATCTTAATTAAATAGATTTTATAAAAAGAAAAAGCCACGATATATATCGTGGCTTTTATATTTAATAGTATTTAATATTAAAAGTCTAAAGGATCGTTTGGATCTGTACCGTTTGTAGCTTCACTACAATCGTCTACGCCATCTCCATCGGTGTCTGGGTCATTTGGATCTGTAATATTTCCATTAGGATTACAAGTTGTTTCTGTAAAATCGTTACCAGACAATTCCTCACAATTAAACAAACCGTCTCCATCGCTATCTTCGAAACCTAACGCAGTAATAACTCCAATTATATTTTGTCCTGTATTATCACTTTCTACTCTTACATAAAGTTGTTGCACTCCAATAACTATTGATGTATAAGGCATTGACAAGGCATTAACTTCACTTTGCGCATCCATTAAAGTTTCATAATAATTATAAACAAAGTTTGGAAAAGAACCATCTTCATAATACAATGAAAAATCGTAGGTATAAACATCAATTGCACAACCTATTTCATAAATTTCGGCATCAAACATATTAGAATTGTTATCGATATCGTCTAAATAATCTGGTGTTTGATCTCCATCTGTATCATCGTTCATTGGGTTACCATCATTATTAGCATCTTCATCTGCTGTATTTATTCCATCTCCATCATCGTCTTCATCTTGGTAATTTGGAATCCCATCATTATCGGTATCATCATCATCTAAGTTACTATTTCCGTTTACATCTTCATCAATATCAAAAATACCATCAGCATCTGTATCTACTAAATCAACACAAGACATTTCTGTGCCTAAATCTGTAGTTGGCGCTGTAAAACTCCCATTAAAAACACCTGTAGACTGACTATTAGTAACGTCTATTACTTGTGCAGAATACGAAGTATCTGAAGCACAATAATCTATTACAACAGCAATTTCTCCATCTGTAATTGGAATTATTTGCGATTGGTTATTATATACTAATTGAAGGTATCCATTAGTAATAGCATCTCCATTGCAATCGTTAAAAATAGCGGTGAAATTTGTTGTTAAAGCGCCTCCACTTTGTGCGGTTACTGATATGTTTTGATCTTCGGAATAAGGCCCTAACGCCATAGAAAATTCGTTACTTACACATCCAAAATCTGAAACAGTTAAGGTTAGAGTTTCATTTGCAGGAACTAAACCACAAACCAGTCCATTATTATCTGTATACCCAGAAGTAGTAGAACTCCAACCAGAGGCATCTCTTTCTATTTGCACTAAAATATTAGGAATAGGATTGTTATTTTGATCAACTATTGTAACACAAAAATCGATAGTTTCAAAAGGTGCGTCACAATTCCAGAAACTAAAATGAGAAACTTCTCCTTCGTATCTTCCATTAACTAACGTTGCAGAACCTTCTTCTTTCCAATACCCATTATCTTCATCAAAATACCATAATGGAATTGTAGCAGGAGGATTTGTAATGCTACTAGCAACTGGAACTCTTATAATCCCTGGTTCTCCTGGAGCGATATTTAATTCTTCTCCGCCATCTCCTCTTAACTCAACAGCAATCATTCCATAAGATTCTAAAACTCTAAGTTCTCCGTCTATATTTTCTGCAGTTAAATTACCAGGCATCATTTGCGTAAAGTATTCATTATCTACACTTAACGATTTCATTATAATATCTACATTTCCTTGATATGCTCCTCCAAATTGATTTGTAAACTGCCCTGGAAAATCTACTTCTACACCATCTGGTAAAGCTATAGTTAATGGTTGACCTGCAATTATTGTTGCTACAGGATCTAAACTTAACAACATTATTTTAACTTGGTTAACACCGCTTGTTGGCACTAAGGCTCGAGAACTATTAATAAAACCATTTTTACTCACTTTTATATCTGCAAACTTACTGTAAACTGTTGCACTAACTATTGAAAATACACCGTTAGCATCTGTTACAGTAAAAGTAGAACCAATATTAATAGTAGCTCCTGCTATTGGATTATCTTCCTCGTTTACAACTGTCCCAATAAAACGAGCCTGAATGGCACTTCCAAAATTCTGTAAAAACGGATTAGTTTCTCCAGCTTCAGAACTTTCGTTTATAGGTATATTATTATCATTCTGGCAAGCGGTTAACGCAAACAAAAATGCTAAAATGAATACATTCTTTATTAATTTCATAATCTATTTTTTATCTTATATAAATATAACAACTAGTCTTTAATAACTCCTAATCTAAAATTTTATTTGTTGTTAACACTTTAATATGCTGTATTAAACACTTTTTTTAATTAATGCAACATCATTTTCAAAATTTGTAACAGTTGAAGATTTCTCTCTATTTTTTTCTTGAATTTTTCTAACAATTTTGGTTGTTCTGTTTCTTGTTAAGAAACGTGGTAAATTTGCTAAAAACTTATTAAAATTTCCCGGAACTGCAACTACTTTACCTTTTAACATTGCTTTATAACCATATGCAGCAACTGCTTTTGGGCAAGCCATATTAAAACTTATTTTATTTTCTGAAGAAGCGCTAGAAACCACTTCTTGAAAACAGGTTTTGGTTGGCCCTGGACATAAAACAGTAACTGAAACACCTGTTCCTTTAAGTTCGTTTGCTATAGCTTCGGAAAAAGAAAGTAAATACGATTTCGAGGCATAATATAAAGCCATCATTGGCCCTGGCTGAAATGCTGCTAAAGAAGAGACGTTTAATATTTTACCATAATCTCGTTTTATCATGCCTTGCAAAACAAGCTTGGTTAAATGTGTAATAGTTATAATATGTAAATTTAACATTGCAGATTCCTGCTCCCAATTATTATCTACAAAAGAACCATAAATACCAAAACCTGCACAATTAACTAAAACATCTATTTCTACGTTTTTAATAGTATTAAAAACAATTTGGGCACTATTACTCTTGCTTAAATCTACAGCCATAACCTTTACGTTACAGCTGGTAGTTTTTTGTATTTGTTTTTTAATTTCTTCTAGTCTTACCTCATCTATATCTATTAAAACTAAATTGTAGTTATCTTTTGCTAACAACAGCATTAACTCGTATCCTAATCCTGATGCTGCTCCTGTTACTACCGCTGTTTGGTGCATGTATTTATTTTTGTACTATTTATTTTTCTCCGTCTACGTAGTCTTGTAAATATTTAAATCGCGGTGTTAATTTACTATCGCTTGTCGTTATTTTTGCTCGTTTTAAAATTTCGTTCTTATCGTTATTAAAAAACGATGGTATTACATGTTTTAAAAACATTTCTCCAAAACCTTCACTAGCATCTTTTGGTAACTCGCAAGGTAAGTTATCTACTGCCATAACTGTAATAGCATCTTTTGCGTTAAAGGCTACTTCTTTTTCTGTTTCCGCATGGTAACCATAAAAAGGATCTGCAATTGTAGATGCTTTTAATGTTGATGCTACCGGTCCATCTACATCGCAAGAAATATCTGCTACCAAATTAATTTTAAAATCTGGAGATTTAGCGTCTTCTCTTGTAAAAAGATAAGGTGCATTGTTTCCATAAAAATGTCCTGCGATAAAGAAATCTGTTTCTTTTGCATAAGGCATAAAGTTACTTATGTATCCTGTTGGGTCTTTATAGAATTCCCACTTATCTCCTACTTTACCGTCTGCGCGTTTTGCATATTCCATTACATCTGCCATTACATAAACAGGTTCTGTAAATGCTGTTGTTAAATATAACGCGTCACTAACTTCTTTTATTTTTAAATGGTCTAAAATCTCTTTTGCTCCTAATGCTACTTTTCCTGTTCCTGTAAGTAGTATTTTAATATTTGGAAGTGTTATTTTATCTAATTCTGCTTTAACAGCATCTAAATCTGCTAGTGTTTCTACTTTTGGCAAATTAAACAAACCGTCTCTTAGCCCTAAAGCTCTAAAACCATTATAAGCACCTACTAATCCTGCATAGCGACCAAAACCAATTAATCGTGCACCATTTTGTTTTACAATGGTTTCATGATCATACATTTCTATGTTTCTTTCTAGCATTGCCAAAAGTAACTTACGATTGTAAGGCTGCTTTTTTATGGTATGCGAAAAGTAAAAGTATTTTTTATTTGGTATTAGGTTTTCTATTGGCACTTCTTTTACGCCTATCATAACATCACAATCGGACACGTTGTCTGTTACCTCAAAACCTAGCGCTCGGTATGCCTCGTCTGGGAACACACGAATGTCGCTAGACTCAACAACAAACTCTGCTTGCGGGAATTGCGACCTAGCTTCTGCTAGTTTTTCTGGTGAGAATACCACACGTCTGTCTGGTGGGTTTTTACGTTCTTTTATTATGGCGAATTTCATATATAATTGTGATTGGAATAATTTTTGTACTAAAATAGTAGTAAAAGTAGGCTTATACAAACTTTCTTAATAACTTTGCATTCTTTACTTGATGCTTTTAAGGTTTTGAGTGAGTGCGTTAAGGATTGAAGTGGCATCCTTTTGCTTTTTGCAAAAGATATAACGGAAAGCCTGACTCTACGTAGTTTTTACGAAGTAGAGTAACGCCAAGATAATTTAATATTTGGGGTCGACTGGTTTTGACAGCGAGATTAATTAGATTGTAAGCACGTCGTGTAATGGCATTGAAACACGTTAAAGACTAGACCAAATTTTAATCGGCGAGAATAACTACGCTTTAGCTGCATAATCTGAATTATAGTAAGATTAAGCCTCGGTACACAAGGTGTACGAGCTTTATGTCTCCGGAAAGCCTTGATTGACGGCGTTCCAGATGAGACATCGAAAATGTCAATATAGATTAGGTAGTGCTTTGTTGCCTTTTTGAAACTAAAGAAGATAAGTTAAAAGTGGATTGTCTTTAATCAGCTTTTAATCGAAAACCTAAGAAAAGAATAAACGTGTAGAAACCCTTTTGGTTACTTGTTTGGACGAGAGTTCGATTCTCTCCGGCTCCACAAATGCCCTTTTAACTAGCTAGTTAAAAGGGCATTATTTTTTAGAGGTGCTGTATAGATGTTAATTTTCTTCAAAATGTCATTACTTCTTTTATTATAAAATTTATTGGGAATAAAATTAAACTGAGATAATAATATGTTTTTTTTTAAACCTTCTTTAGTATTGCCTATTATATTGATATAATTTCTTTAGCGGCATTGCTAATAATTAATGTTTTAATAAAAAAAGCCTCGCTGGTTAAGCAAGGCTTTTAAGCGGAGTAAACACAAACTGATTTATAGCAATAATTTACTATGTAAACTCTACTATTTACCAAGAAGTTATTGTTTGGTTAATACATATTTAACTTGGGATGGTAAACTTAAAGTAAAGCTAGTATACTTAATTACGGGTTTCCGTAAAACGGAAATAAAAACCTTAAAAAGAAACAACCCTAGTTTATTGAAGTGTTTTATTTTGCAAACTAAAACCTAAACTATTTAGTGCTGATAGCATCTTTGGTTAGTATTCTTAGTTTTACGTTTACAACGTTTTCCTGCTTTCGTTTTTCCAATACATTGCAAAGCAGATGTACTTTTGGCGATACTAGTTTGTTTATTATTTGATAATGAATTTGAAGTCGATTTACCTTTACCCGGCTTGCAAACTGAACATGCCGAAAAACCAAGCTCTAAAGCTCTCTTTAAGGTGTATTCCTTTTTAGAATATTTTAAATATTTACAACTAGACTTGTGATATTTCTCTCCAGTTTTTGTGGTGTAAACAGATTGTGCCACAACAATATTTGCAAAAGCAAATGTTAAGATTAATAATAAGACTTTTAAGGACTTCATTTATAATTATATTCTTTAACCCTTGTTTTTGTTTAGTTTCTTTAATCTATAGGCTTCTTTTTTATTATCTCTCCATTGCCAAGGAGAAATAGCATTCAAATCTTGCCATAAACCTACTTTGTCTTTTTTAGCATTATCTTCTAAACTTTGTAAAATGGTATCTTTAGAATATTTTACATAATGCCATGCTAATCCTTTTTTCACCAATTGATGATTAAGGTTTATAGAATCTCCATAGAACACATTAGCTATTAATCGTCTATATCTGTCCTTTTTTAAGACTTGAACAGTTACATGTTTATTAAAAATGGCCTCTGAAACAAAATCCTTTGCTTTTGTTGAAAATGATTGCTTTTTTTCTGGGCAATCTATATTTGCCAATCTTACTTTTACGACTGTTGAATCCTTAGTTAATAATTTAAAAGTGTCTCCATCCATAATACCAACTACTTTACCCAAAAGTATTGTTGGTTTAACTTCTTTATTTGTATTGAATGAAAGTAGAGAAATTACAAGCAATAATGATGATAGCCAAAGTTTATACATAGCTTATATAATTTAATTAATTGTTTAAAATAAAATCTTTAATAATCTTATCCATGTTTGATGGCAATTCTGCTGTTTTAACATCATACCTTTTAACTTTCATAGCTTCAAACCAATCTTTCCAATATTTGACAATAACTTCTTGCTCGTAAGGATTTTTATTATCTGGATTTAGCCCTAAAACAAGAATTTCTAGATTAGATAAATCATCTGTTGCTGGTATAAAACCAAATTGTTCTTCTACTAATTTATTTTTCCAATCTTTATTATTTAACTTAAAGCCTCTAATAACCTTAGGTGTTAAGTAAGTAGTAAGATTTCCTTCTTTTATTTTTGTGTTTTCATGATATATATAGCCGTCCGTTAGCACTACTAAAATATTTCTATAATTTTCTTCAACACAATAATCATTAACTTTTGTTTTAAAAAATCTCCAAGTATCAGACCCTACATAATTATTATCTATAATTGCTAAATCATATATTTCTTTTGGTTTTAATGCATAGCTTTCTTTTAACTTATCTAGAAGTTCTAATGTTACATTACTTCTATTTATATTATATTTTAAACCTTTAGAGATTGTATTTATATTTTGATTTCTAGGTTCTGGATCAAAATACAATTGAATTTTATCATTCATACCTCTTATTTTTTTCCTTCTTAAATGTGTATCAAAAGCATCTGAAACAGATTTAATATAAGCCACGTCTCTTAAATAGTATTCCATAGATTCATTTGGATACTTTATAGGATCTATTCTATCAGACAAATCTAATAAAAAACTAATGTTTAAGTTTTTGTTTGAAGCACTTAGACTAGCTTGTTTTGACATAATTTTAGGTTTACTCACTTTTTTTTCGGTATCATTTACACAAGACGTAAAAACAATAAGTACCAAGCCTAATAAAATTTTATTTATACTTTTTTTCATTGTATTAATTTTTAGCAAATATTAAGTGTTGAAAATCCATGTCTTCTAAATTCAATTCTTTTAAATGGTTTTGAGAGACTTCCTCACAACTATTTCTCAATTCATCTTTTGATTTAGAAGGTAAAGCTAACACCACATTTATAAATTGATACCATCCTTCTTTATATTGATAATGGTAATGAAGATATTCTTTTACAGGAAAAACAAATCCATCAATTTTGGATTGAAGTTCTGATATCTTACCATTAATAGAAGCAACTTCACTCCTTAAATCATCAACTTTTAGAAGTAAACCTGCTTTTTTCTTTTCTGTATTTTTTATTTCCTCTTTTTTATTTCTTATAAATGCTTTTATTTTATCTACGTTTTCATGTTCTTTCATTACAAAATCGAACACCAATCCCCAAATTAAATACACTACAAATCCAGCAAAAATAATCCCCCAAAAATTAACACTTTTAAGAGCCATTGAAGGCGAAAAACTTTGTCCTAAAACCATATCAAAATCAAATATTTTTTTTTCTATTAAATATGCCAATATCACATCAAACATAAATGTTAAAACAAAAAGGGCTAATAATTTTATGTAAGAGACAACTTTTTTTGTTTTTTGAAACATATGTATTAGATAACCTAATCCCATAAAGACAAAAGGAATTGTTCCTATAAAAATAGCCTCAAGCCATCCATCTGCAATTGCTTTATTTAATGCATTAGCATCAAAAATAGCTGCAGTTAAACTTCCTGTTTCAAAATCTTTAAAAAAAGCAGAATATGATGCAGAAATATAAAATACGAATAAGTAAATTGTTATTGGTAATAATAACAATAATCCAATATAGAATTGAGCCTTAGGTCTTTTATCTACATCTATTCCATAAACTTCTGGATTCTGTTTGACGTTTATCATTTCAAATTTACAATCATCAATGTTTTTTATTAAAATATTTTTTTGTTCTTCATGTATCAATAATGCTGTTTCTCTTTTTTTAAGCTCTGTTCTTTCTTTTTCTTGTTGTTCTTTATAAGGTTGTTTCAGTCTTTCTTGTTCGTTTAATTGTTTTCTACATAAATCTTCAAAACTGTTATATAAATTCTTTAATCCAACACCAAAAGTTACCGCATTGCCTGACGCCTTTGTTGATGCTACATACCCACTTTCATAATAAGTGACACGAACTTGTTCCCTTGCTTCTTCTGTACTATCAAATAATGGCTTAGTAGCTTCATTACTTTTTAGTTTAAATAGTTTATTAATAGCTCCCATATTTTATGAATTTATATCTCTTATAATATCTTCTTTAGTAATACCTTTTTGTGCAGAATCCAATAAAAAATCTGCCAACTCTGTTATATTCTCCTCTAAAAACTCAAATTTTTTACAATACTTCTTTAGAGTAATATATTCATCATCAGTAACTTTTCCATCTGCCCAAATCATCATAGATAAATCGTATAGATATTCAACTCTTAACTCTAATGATTCTGGTATCGATGAATCATGGGAAGGGTTTAGTAAAATTTCATTTAGTTGTTCCTTTGTTAACCCTCTATCCTCTGCAAACCGATAGAGCATTTGCATCTCAAGCACATCAAAGTTATCATCTGAAAAAGCTATTTGATATAGTCTTAAAAAATGGCTTTTCAATTCTGTAGATATTATCATAAATTAATTTTTTAGTTTGTTATATCATATAGTTTAAACTATACGACTTTTAATTCCTCAAACTTAAACCCTTATAAAAACAAAACCTTACGGGAATCCGTAAGGCTTGTAAAATGAATCTTAATTTAGTTATATCTATTTTCTAATCTTCATCGAAAAAGAAATCGTGTATTTTAATAATATCTCCTCTACCTATTTGTACAAGATCATTAGTTTCTTTTAAGAATATCCCTAAAGAACGTTCGTTATATAATAGTTTCATATCCGACGAATAATCTGTTACTACATACATATCACCTTCTAATTTAAAAAATGGAATTATTAATTTGCTTTTTACTTTAACACCTCTGTTTACTACTTTACCTTCTTTTAGTGTAGACATAATAGTAGTATTATTCGTTTCATTTGATGCTACTTTCACATAAGCTAACATCATATTTAACCATTCTGCATCGTCTATTAAATACCATTTTACTTTTTCAAAATCTATACCATATTCACTAATCCATCCACGACTAGTAAAACCAAATAACACTTGTTTTCTGCCATCTAGCTCTGGCTTATCTCCTGCTGTAAATTCTTGAATTTTAAATGAGATTACAGAAGTCGACGACATATCCTTTACCTTTTTACCATCGAAATCTAATGTTTTTAAGGAAAAACTAGTAAGTGTTGGGTGATTGGTTAACACCCATTGTGTAGCTGTAAGTTCTGCTTGCTCTTTCATTTGATCTACAGCAGCTATTCCTGCTCCAATTGCTAAAAGTCCACCAATTGCAGCGACTGTTCCTTCGTTTTGTCCAGAGACTTGTTTAGGCATAAAATAAACCAGAACAAATAGGAATAAAATTGATTTTTTCATGTTTTAATATAATTTTAAATTGATTAATATTTTAATGTAAAAATTTCACTAGTTAGGTAGGTTATTAACTATACAAGTTTATAAAAATCTACAGTAACAAAAAGGATTCTGTAAACTCTACTATTTACGAGCAAACTATTATAAATTAAAATGCTAAATTTAAAATAAAGCTAGTGTAGTTAATTACGGCTTTCCGTAAAACGAAAAACAAAAAATTTAAATCAACCCTAAATCTTTAGCTATTGAAACTAAATGAATAGTATTATTAGCTCCAAATTGGGTTTTTAATTTATTGATTTTCTTTTCTATAGAACTTAAACTGTAAGGTGATAAATTCTTTTTCTGTAAGTGTTGTGATATACCTTCTTGAGATAAACCTAGAGACAATTGCTTTAGTAATATAATATCGAAATCGTCTATTTCTATATTTGTTTTAGGACTTGTAGCTGCTGCTACTTGAGGCGATAGATATGTATCGTTATTGTACACCGTATTAATTGCTGTATTAAGTTCTATAAGCCCTCTTCTGCCCTTACAAACATAAGCATTGCAGTTATGCTTGTTCATTAAGGTTCGTACTCTTTGTAAACGATCTTCTACCGAATAGACTATCACTTTTAATTCTGGATGCTCCTTTTTTAAAACTTTTACTAATTCTTCACCAGAAGTGTAGGTTTCGTTTCTATGGTCTTTTTTATAAGACAAATCTGTAATAAGCAGCTCTATTGGCTCGTTATCTTGTGCCGCTTTTTTTACTTTTAAATAAGCATCGTCACAATACTGTACTTCTTGTACGTCTGTTATTTTTAATGTATCTAACACAGATACCACACCTTGGTTAATACTTAATAAATCGTCTGCAACAAGAACTTTTTTAAACATAACTAAACTTTAATTTCGGCTTTAAAGCCATTATTAACTTCGGTATCAAAAGTAATAGTTCCTTTTATTCCATTTATACGGTTTTCCACATTTTGCAATCCATTGGCTTTATTTAACGTTGTACCAACACCATTATCTTTGTAAATAATTACTAATTTAGTATTAACCATTTCGAAGTTAACAACCACAAAAGAGGCTTCACTGTGTTTTTTCATATTTACCATTAACTCTTGTAAAACTCTGTAAATGGTCATCTTTTTTAATTCAGAAATTGCCTGCCATTCTATTTTAGATAAGTTTCTGGTAATAACATTTGTAGTATTGCTTATATAGCTCTGTAAAAGGTCTGCCAACACATCATCAAAATTTTCGGTAACACCTACAGCGTTATTTTCTCTAGAAATATCTCTTGTTTTAATGTAGATAGCCTCTAGATCGTCTAGCACAACTTCATTACTAGTTTTGTTGCCTTGTAGCTTTGCCATTACATGGTAAACATCGTTTGCAACCTCGTCGTGAACCTTTTTAGAAATACGCGCTTCGGTAGTAAAAATATTTTGCAGATTTGTTTTTTTATTTTTTGCTTTTAATATAAAGTACATAAAAACAGAAGCTAAAAAGATAAAACTTCCTAATGCCATGTAAATAAACTTAAGTCGTTTTTCCTTTTCTTTCTCTAATTCGCTTTCTTTAGCTAATAGTGTTTGCTTTGCATAATCATACTTAATAGAGGTATATTTTGCCGTATTTAATAACCTCACCTCTTGTAAACTGTCTTTTAAGTATATATATTCTGTAATTTTAGAATGGCTTGTAGACTTTCCTAAAACCGCAAGTGCTTCTATTCTATCGGATACACTTTTTGATATATTCGCCAATTTATAGGCTTGTTCTGAATGTGTTTTGGCTTTGTCAAAGTTATTTTTATCCAAATAATATTTAGCCAAATGAATATGACTAGTAAATAAACTAGAACTATTATTCTCTTTTTCCTTAAGTTGTAATGCTTTTTTTAAATTCTTAAGCCCTTCTGGTTTGTTTAATTTAGATTGTACAAAACCTAAATTATCTAAAGCTTGTGCTTTTTGGCTAGATAGATTTTGACTTAAAGTGTTTTTATACACTAATTCGAATGTATGTTCTGCTTCTTTTAATTTATCTTGTTCTATAAAAACCACAGCTTTATTATTAAGAACTTTATTTCTATTCTTGATGTTTTTTGTTAAAAGCAAAGCTTTTTCATAAAGCATTAAAGCACGATCGTAATTTTTTAAATCTTTATACAAAATCCCCAAGTGATTATAAAGGCCTAGTTTAGAACCAACTACTTTGGGCGTTTCTTTAATTTTATCCAAAAGCATTAAGCATTCTACTGCTGTAACTTCACTCTCAAAAGGCAAACCTATTTTGTTTTGAGAACTTGCAATATACTGTAGTGCTTTTATTACAGCCAACGTGTCTTTATACTTTAAATTAAACTCTTTATAAGCTTCGTAATATTTATAAGCACTAATTAAATCTTGGTTTAATCTATTATAGTCTGCTAATTTTTCTAGAGCTAATTTTTCCATTTTTAAGCTTTTCTGCTCTAAACTTCTTTTTAGCAACTTTTTAGAAAACACCAATGCGCTATCGTAATTTTTTGTTTGATTTAGCAAATAACTTTTTCTATTTAATGTCTTTAAGTAAAAATGATTAATAGTATCGTTTCCTAATAACGAAATAGATTTTGAGATCGCATTCACTTTAAACTCCAAGGATTTAGATTTCTCTTTAGACATTGCATAATAAACCTTAGCACTGTCAATTACTTCTTGAGCATAACTATTACTTACTGTAAAAAGTAATAAAACAAAAAAGAGGAATGTGTTTTTTATACATTTCATTCCTCTAATTTATTAACTAAAAATTTATTTTTTAGTCCTTTGGTTAACTTTATTTAATCGTCATCATTATCTCCATCATCCTCAGGTTCTTCCGGCAAAATCTCTTCATCTTCACCTGTTGTACCTTGTTCTGTATTAGCAACCTCGTGCAAACTAGTTGGTGTACAAGAAAAAAACGCTCCATTGAGGAAAACCGTAAATATTATTATAAAAAATTTCTTCATTTTACTAAAATTTAAAATTTGACATTAGTGTTGCCGTCCGATAGGTTTATCGGACTATTAATTTGAATAGCAACACGCTAAAATTTGAGGAGAATCCTCTACTGTTTTTTGGAAAGTGTGGAGTATGTTTCTTAATAAAAATTGTTACTTTCCAAATGGCAATTTCAATTTAGAATAGTACTCCATGGTAGAATTAAAAATTCCGTAAGCCTTATTACGAAAAGGCATTTTTAATTCTGTGTCAAATAAATGAAGATTAATAAAAAAAGTTTGGAAAGACCCTGGAAGGTTCATGGAAAAGAATTTCCAAAACAATAAACACTTAAAAATAAGAAGGTTTAATGCATAGAAAATTACTTATAGATGCCTATAAAAAGGCCGAGAAAGAAGAAGGTTTGAAAAAGAAAACACACGTTACTCTTTTTCTGTCTGATTATATTGTTGAAGATTCAGGAGAACCTTATGGTGAAAAAATTTTAAGGATTCATTATAATAATGCAATAGCCAATACAAATGAAAAGGTTGAATTGAAAAATTTTGCAGCGAAGAGTTTATGTAATTATTTAGGCTACACAGCATTTAGTGATTATGATACAAGTGAATCTGTAACTCTTGTAAATAGTAAAGTCAATTTCTTTATAAAGCATAAAATAAAATTTCTATTAGTTATCGCTTTAATTTTGGGAACACTTTTAATAACCTCTTTTACTATTGAAAATCAAAAATGGATGGTTTGGAAAACCAATCATTATGAAGAAGTATCTTTTAATATTGAAAAACATAGCTTAAACGATTTAAAGATTTATAATGAAGATAGAATTAACTACTTTAAAAAGGTTAAACCTAGCTGTAGTACAACTTATTTTACACGTAATGGAAATGAAAAACTATGGTATGGTAAAAACAACCAAAAGGTATTAGAATTCTTTTCGGCCTTAGGCTTACATCCTGAGACAGGTAAAACATTAAAACCAATAACTGAGTATATGATTAAAAAGTATATTTGTGAGGACTTTAATAAAAACTAATTGTGAATATATTATTTGTTTGTTCTGCCAATAAACAGCGTTCTAAAACTGCTGAAGATTATTTTGCGTTAAATTATCCTGATTTTACATTTTTAAGCGCAGGAACAAACTCTAAAATTTGTAGAAAAGAAGGCACCACAGAATTAACCGAAGATTTATTAATCTGGGCAGATAAAGTATATGTGATGGAACAAAGACATTTAGAGCAAGTTAAAAAACATACAGGTTCTAAATACTATAATAAAATAACAGTTTTAAATATTCCTGATATATACAAATATTATGATGCTGAGCTAATATCTATTTTAGTTGGAAAGCTCGTATTCTAAAACATTAATCTAATAATGAGTTATTAAAACGAGTTGTTCTTTATTTTTTTGATTGTTTAGTAACAATATTAAGCACCAACCCAGAAACAATTAAACCAATGCCTAGAACGCTCCATAATGTATAGTCTTCACTAAACCATAAAGAACCTATTACCATTGTAAAAATCACTTCTAAATACTTTAATGGAGCAATTTGATTTGTTTCACCAAGCTGCATTGCTTTAGTCATATATAATTGCGCAAAATATCCAAAAGCACCCAAACTTAAAAAAGTTAACCATTGTATTCCGGTTGGGTTAATCCAATTATTAATAGATAACACACCTCCAATTAATGCAGAGATAATCATAAAATAATTGACAACTACAACAGGATGGTCTTGGTTGCCTATTTTTCTAATGGTTATATAAACCAAGCCTGCAAATACGGCAGAAATTAAAGCAAAAACAACACCTTCAATTTGTAACTCGTTATCAAGTCCTTTTAAAACTAAAACACCTGAGAAGGCCAGAGCAAAAAAGAGCCATTGTATTAATTTAATTTTTTCTTTGAGGAAGAACACAGCAAATAATGCTGCAAAAACAGGTGCAATATACCTAAGAGAAACAGCCGTTCCCATAGCTATATATTTTAAAGAAAAGAAAAACAACATCATGGATGCTAGTCCGAAAACACTACGCAATACCAGTAATCCTTTTTGATTTCCTTTTAATGAAATTTTGTTTTTTAATAAAAATGGAAGTGTAAAAAATAAAGACCCTATAGATCTAAAGAATACAATTTGGTAAACACTAAAATTATGTAATGATTTTACAAGTACATTTAGAAAAGTAAATGCAACTGCGCTTATAACCATAAACAAAATTGCCTTTTTAAGCATTTAAGTAGGTATTAGTTTATTAAGCAAATTAAGCGATATTTTTTAACAATGCATTAAAACTATTAATACAATATTTCTCTAATTGCTCTTGAGATTGGTTTTCTGTTATTTTAATAAACTCAATAGGATGGTTGTAGTTTTCTATTAGAGGCTTTGTTTTAGACAACAAAATAACGCCATCTACACTACCATCGTTACTATTTTCTATACATTCTTTTTCTTTAGAAGGAGATTCTAAAGATTGAAAAAGCACAATTTTGTAACCATTACTATAAGCTAGTTTTTCTATATTAAATAAAAACCAGCTGTAAAGGCTATTATTAACCTGTGGTATTATAACAGCTACTGCTTGTGTTTTTTTCTTCCTTAAACCTATGGCATAAGTATTAGGTCTATAATTATATTCTTTAGCAATATCCTTAATTAATTTCCTTGTACTACTACTAATATCAAGTTTATTATTTAATGCTTTAGAAACAGTAGAAACCGAAAAACCCGATATATGGGATAACTGTTTTAATGTCATTATAGAAACTAAATCTTTCATGATCTAAGCTCTTTGATTATTTCGATAGCCTGGTTTGTAAGTGATTCGATACCGTTAAAATCAAATTCTCCGTTAGCATTCTTTTTAATTAATTTTGAACCAATACCAACGCAAGTTACTCCTGCAGAAAACCAACCTTCTAAATTTTCTTTAGTTGGCGAAACACCTCCTGTAGGCATAATACTTGTCCAAGGTTGAGGTCCTTTTATCGCTTTTATAAAATCTGGTCCATAAATACCTCCTGGAAATAACTTTACAATTTCGCAACCTAATTCTTCGGCTCTAGCAATTTCTGTAAGCGATCCACATCCTGGAGACCATAATACTTTTCTTCTATTACAAGCTATTGCAATATCTTCTCTAAACACTGGTGTAACAATAAAGTTTGCACCTAAAGCCATATATAACGAAGCAGAAGCTGCATCTGTTACAGAACCAACACCAAGAATCATTCCTGGTAATTCTTTTAAAGCATACTTATTAAGGGCACCAAATATTTCATGTGCAAAATCTCCTCGAGCAGTAAATTCCATTAATCTTGCTCCACCTGCATAACATGCTTTTAAAACCTGTTTACAGTTATCTATATCACTATCGTAAAACAAAGGAACTAAACCCGTTTGTTGCATTACATTTGCTACTTCTATTCTTGAATATTTTGCCATCTTACTTTTATTTATCTTGAAACTTTTCCTGAAGAATCTCCACTTAATAATTTTTCTATATCATCAAGTGTAATTAAATTACAATCACCTGAAATGGTATGTTTTAAACAACAAGCAGCTACGGCTATATTTAAAGCCTTCTGCTTATCGGTTGAATGATTTATTAGTCCATAAATTAATCCGCCCATAAAGGCATCTCCACTACCAACTCTATCTACAACAGGAGTTACTTCTTTAACATCTGCATTGTATATACTTTTACCATCATACAAAACACCTCCAATACGTTGATGCGATGCACTAACTGAATATCTTAATGTTGTAGCAACAGTTTCTAAATTAGGACATAATTTAAAAAGTTGATCGTATAAAAAAGGTAAAGACTTTTCGTCTTGATAATTAGGGTTTACTTTATCTTTTCCTAACATAAAAAAAGCAGTGTCAATATCTCCTAAAATTATATTACTGTACTTTAAAAGTTCTGGCATTACCTCTTTAGGTTCTTTACCATATTGCCATAATTTAGATCTATAATTTAAATCTGAAGAAATAGTAATTCCTAATTTATGTGCAACTTTTAAAGCCTCTAAACATTCTTCTGCAGCAGACTCTGAGATTGCTGGAGTAATACCACTCCAATGAAACCAAGTTGCGTCTTTTAAAACAGATTCCCAATCTATAGCGCCTTTTGCAATAGTTGCCATAGAGCTATTAGCTCTATCGTAAACCACATTACTACCTCTTGTACCCGCACCAGTTTCTAGATAATATATACCTAATCGATCTCCGCCATACACAACATTTTTAGATTCAACGTTATGTCTGCGCATCTCTTTTAATGCACAAGCACCTATCTCGTTTTTAGGTAATCTGGTAACAAATTCTGCCGGAACACCATAATTTGCAAGGGATACTGCTACATTAAATTCACCACCGCCATAAGAAGCAGCAAATGTTTTTGCTTGAGAAAATCTTAAATGACGCTCTGTAGAGAGTCTTAACATAATTTCACCAAATGTGACAACTTTACTCATTTCTTGAATTTAATTTATTTACTTTTTATAAATAAAGCCAAATAGATTTGTAATAAAACTATTTGGCTTTCAACTAAAACTTAGGTCTTAGATACCTAATGCCTGACCTCCACCAATTTGAATAGTTTCGGCTGTGATAAATGATGCATCTTTACTTGCTAAGAAAGAAACAACTCCAGCAACATCTTCTGGCTGACCTAATCTTCCTAACATAATATTGTTTGCCCATGAAGCGAAAACCTCAGGTTTTGTTGCTTTAATTTGAGCGTGAAAAGGAGTATCTATCGTACCTGGTGATACTGCATTTACTCTAATTCCGTATTCTGCTAAATCTTTTGCAAACGCTCTTGTAATAGCGTGAACTCCAGCTTTAGACGTTCCGTATATTCCTGCTCCTGGTCCACCTGCTGTCCATCCTGCATTAGATGTATAGTTAATGATTGAAGGATGCTCTCCATTTTTTAGAAAAGGTATTGCTGCTCTAGAAGCAAAAAATACAGAATCTAAATTTAATGCCATTACATTTCTGTAAAACTCAGTAGTCATTTCTTCGAATCTAGATCTTCCACCTAATCCACCTGCATTATTTACTAATACATCAATTCTACCATATTTGTTTCCAATTGCTTGGATATTAGAAGTTACTGCTTCTTCACTTGTAACGTCAAAACCATAGTACTCTGCAGTGATTCCTTCATCTGTAAGCATTTTTAGTTTTTCGGCTCCAGCCTCATTATCAATACCGTTTAAAATTACCGTGTATCCATCTTTTCCTAATCGTTTTGCTACTTCAAAACCAATTCCTCCCGTTGCTCCAGTTACTATTGCAACTTTTCCACTATTTTTACTCATCTTTCTAATATTAGATTTTAATTTATTGTAATATTTTATATTCTAATTTTCTTAATTCTTACTTTAAACTTAATTTACTCTATTAAGCTTTTGGCTTTAAAGGTTCTATTTTTGGACATAAAACCCAAACAGCTAGTAATGCTATTATTGCTAATACTCCTCCAATTATAAATGCAGGTGTATAATTACCTCCTGTTGTAACAATTGTTACTACTACTGTAAGTCCTGCTGCACCAAGTTTAGCTGCCATTCCAGCAAAACCAGAAAGCGTACCCACAATTTTACCACTAAATAAATCACTTGGCATAGTTTGAATATTACCAATTGCTACTTGAAACCCAAAAAGTAAAACAGCCATAATAATCACGGCACTTGTAGCCGATGCTGGTGCTTTTAAAAGGAAAAAACATGGAATCATAATTAAACAACCTAAAGTAATAGTCATTTTTCTTGTTTTATCTACAGACCATCCTGCGGTAAGTCTATTCTTAGCAAGTAAACCTCCAAATATAGCTCCAATCATTGCTCCAACATAAGGTACCCATGCAGAGAATGCTATTTGTTTAACATCCATTCCAAAAACTTCAGATAAATAGAGTGGGATCCAAACTATAAACAGCCACCAAATAGGATCTAATGCTGCCGAAGCAATTATTACTCCCCAACTTTCTTTATGTTTAAGAAGCGTTTTTGTATCAGGCACATAACCTTCATCATATTCACCATCTTCATCTAAATCTTGATTTTTTTGACCAGAAAGAATATATTTCCTCTCATCTTCGGACAGCCAAGGATGTGTTTTAGGTCCTGATTTTACAATGTACAACCATGGTACTAACCATAATAAACCCATTGCTCCAACAACTATAAATATAGACTTCCATTCTAGATAAGCTGACAATAATCCAATTACAGGATATGCTACTATTCCTCCAATTGCAGCTCCCGAATTAAAGACACCTTGAGCAAGTGCTCTTTCTTTTGTTGGAAACCATTCTGCATTTGCTTTAGCCGCGCCAGGCCAATTTCCAGCTTCTGCAATACCTAATATTGATCTAAAGATTGAAAAACTTAATATTCCTTGAGCGAAAGCATGAAATATTGTTGCAACAGACCATACTCCTATAGATAAAGCAAAACCCATTCTAGTTCCTATCCAATCGAAAATTTTACCAAAAAGAGCTTGACCTCCAGCGTAAGAAATTATAAATACGGTTGATATGATACCGTATATCTCTTTATGACCATCCTTATCCATCTCTGGAAATAAATCATTAGCAATGTCTGGCCAAAGAGCTCCAAATGCTTGTCTATCGATATAGTTTACAACTGCTGCTAAAGCAACTAGCCCTACTACCCACCATCTTAATCCTTTTAATTTCATTTATAGTAGTTTGTTATGTTATTATTTTAAGAAAAATATATAAAAACTATTTTTCTTGACATCAATTTTAAGGTAACTGATTATTTATTTCAAGTAAGTTGCAAAGAAAATCGTATTCGACTCCTTTTTAACATAATTACTATCCCTCCTGATTCTTTATTTTAAAAACATTCACTTAATAAATTGTGCACTTTATTAATTGAAGTTTACATTTTAAACATTGTAACAATACTTGTATAATTCTTTAAAATGTTCTTTCATTTTTTTCTTTGCTAACTGTGGATTTTTATCTTCAATTGCTTTAAAAATAGCATTATGCTCTTCTATACCTACTTCAGCATTACTTGTATCGCAAACATGGTACTTTGCAAAATTTGTTATAATCTCTGGAGTAATAATTAACATGAATGTATTCATACTACTATTACCACTTGCTTTTGCAATAGCAAGGTGAAATAATAAATCTTCTTGTACTGCATCCTCACCATTTCTCACTTTTTTAGAAAAAGCTTCTAAGGCCACTTTCATTTCTACAAGATCATCTTCTGTTCTTCTTAATGCAGCTAATCTTACTGTTTTTAGTTCAAGAAGAATTCTTGTTTCAACTAAAGATTTAAAATCTGGAGCTTCTAAACGAAGAATATCTTCGATCATACCATTCATGGCAATTACGCCTATATTAGCAACAAAAGTTCCACTCTGCGGAATAGACTCAAGTAAACCATAAAACTCTAATTTTTGAATTGCCTCTCTAACATTACCTCTTGAAACACTAAATCTTTCGGATAGCATACGTTCAGAAGGTAGTTTATCTCCAGGCTCAAGATTCTTTAAATTAATTAAATCTCTTATGCTAGCGATAATGTGTTTTTGCACATCAAAATTTTCAGTTTTAGTTAGTATGTCTAATTTCATAAACTCAATAATTGGTTAACCAGTTCCTAATGCTAAATTAGGGTATATCTGTTAAAAAACATTGTACTATATTATATTTTTTACTAAAATTTACTGATCTAATGCTAGACCAGTAAAACTCAGTTTTGCACACATTATCAAGACTAATCAAATTACAGTTAACGTGTTACTATTAATCAACAACATTTCTTTTAGAATAAACTTGAAGAATCTTCTTCTTTATTTTATAAACATTGAAAACTATCTAGAATTAAACTCAACTATTAAGATTTGCCGACCTATAATATATTAGGTCGGACAAAACCTCAATAAGACTAATTCAAATAGTAATTCATTTATTAATATTAGTAACCAGGATTGTTAGGCAATAAATTAGGGTTTCTTGCTAACTCATCTGCTGGTAAAGGCATTAAATAATCGTTTGGAGAAAAATCTGGCTTAACACCTTCTAATCCTGAAGCTCCAAATGCAGTTGCTCCTAATTGTCTTCTAACAATATCGTACCATCTTTTCCCTTCAAAAGCCAACTCTAATCTACGCTCTTCAAGTACATCATTAGCTGTAACTGTACCTGTATGGTCTGCAGGTTCTGCACTACCAGTAACTGTTACTTCTACTCCTGAACTTAATGTAGTACCTCCCATTCTTGCTCTAGACCTCACTTCGTTTAAGTAAGTTCTTGCAAATTCTGGTTCGTTTATTTCTACTGCAGCTTCTGCTGCAATTAATAACACCTCTGCGTAACGCATCATAGAATAATTATGACTTGTTGCTCTGGCATTTCCACGAGCAAAAGCTCCAGGGAAACGTGTATACTTTGCAATATAAGGTCTGTTTTTAGCAAATTGGTGACCACTTACTGTGAAGTTAGTGTAAAGTTCTAAATTACCATTAATAGATGCTCCGTCGTCTAAACTAACTGCTCTTCTGTAATCTTGTGCATTCCAAGTAGTATATACTTCTAAAGAAGGAACTGCTACAGACCAACCTCCACCTGAATTTCTATCGTCACCTCTAATACCCGTCATTGGTGCTATTTGATCATAAGCATTATCAGGAGCTTCAAAATTATTATAATCTAATGCAAAAATTGGTTCTATTGAACTATCTATAACATCAGCATTAAATAAATTTTGAAAATCTGGATCTAAATCTAAATTATAAACTCCTTTATTAAGAATAACATCTTGTGCTTCGTCAAAAGCTTTTTGAAAATTTGCTGTATCATTTGTTCCAGCCATTGTTAAGTACACTAAAGCTAAATAAGAACTCGCTGCTGCTTTAGAAGGTATTGCTCTAGATGCTTGTGTATTTGGCAACCAAGTTTTAGCAAACTGTAAATCTGCAATAATATTCTCATATACTTGTTCTGCAGATGTTTTACCAATAGTACCCATTTGAGCAGTATTATCTGGTGTTAACGCTTCACTAATATATGGTATATCTCCAAATTGTCTTACTAAATGGAAATAGTAAAATGCTCTTGCAAAATAAGCTTGTGCAGTAACTGGATTTTTAGCTTCAGCAGGTACATTTACAGATTCTGCTCCTTTAATAGCCTGATTTGCTGCTGCAATTCCTTGATATGTTTTTAACCAAAACTCACTAATCATTCCATTGTTAGCAAGAGTTGTTAACTCATTGTTTTCAACTCTTCTTGTCTCGTTAGATGCAAGATCAACCATATCTGAACGTAGCATTAATGCTACCGATAGTTTTCTTCCCCAAAACTTCTCATTAATTGCATGTGTAAGAGAACCGTTTACTGCTGTTTGGATATTGTCTGTTGTTTGAAAAAAGTCATCAGGAGATGCTAATAATCCTACTGGATCTTCTTCTAAATCTGAACAACTTACTATTCCTAGACTTACAAATAGTAAGAATAAATATTTATATGCTTTCATAATTTCTATTTTTTAATTGTTTTATTAAAATTTCACATTAAGACTTAAGTTCACTGACTTTACTGTTGGATAATTTCCAAAATCGAAGCCTTGAACCGTATTTGCCGATGTATTATTACTTCCACTAGCTCCGAAGTAATTTACTTCTGGATCTAAACCTGAATAATCTGTAATCGTTAATAAGTTCTGTGCACTTAAAGTAATCCTTAAATTATCTAGCCCT
This sequence comes from uncultured Lacinutrix sp., assembly GCF_947500605.1. Lineage (GTDB taxonomy): Bacteria > Bacteroidota > Bacteroidia > Flavobacteriales > Flavobacteriaceae > Lacinutrix. Next base: position 90,955 of record NZ_CANMSJ010000009.1, read on the forward strand.
ATTTTTTCTACAACATCACTTGGAAGATTATATCCTATAGCAATATTTTTTAATCTTATATAACTTCCATCTTCAACAAAACGAGATGAAATTTCTCTATTACTATTGTTTCCTACACGAGGAGAATTAGTATTCGTATTTGTAGGTGTCCAAGCAGAGTTGTAATAATCTCTAGTTGTATTTGCATCGCCATTGTTTAACTGCACATCTGTTAAGTTAAAGATATCTCCACCTTGAGAACCTTGAAAAAAGATACTTAAATCGAAATTTTTATAACTAAAGTTGTTTGTAATTCCAAAAGTATAATCTGGATTCGGGTTACCAATCGCTTTTCTATCATCATCTGTAATACTACCATTATCATCTATATCTCTAAATAATGGATCTCCTGCTACACCATTTGCTAAAGTTGCAGTACCTGCTGGTACAGCTCCTCCTTGATAAACACCTGCGTATTCATATCCCCAGAAAAGACCAACTTCTTCACCAACTCTTAGAATATAGTTATCATCAACACTAAAATAACTCGGCGCAGCATCACCAAATAAATCGGCATCGTTTATTAAACTTACTACTTCATTTTTATTTTTAGAAAAGTTAAAATCTGTAGTCCAGCTAAAGTTATCATTAGTAATATTTCTAGTATTTAAAGACACTTCGAAACCTCTGTTATTAATCTCACCTAAATTAGTTAAGATAGCATCGTTTAAGAAACCAAAGTATTCTGGTATTCCGTTATTACCTAAAATTAAATCTTTAGTATCAATATTATAGTAATCTAGAGAAAGTGTGATTCTATTATCTAACAATCCTAAATCAACTCCAAAATTCGCTTGGTAAGAGGATTCCCATTTTAAATCTGGGTTAGCAGGCTGCTCTGGAGAAATAGCAAACGTAGTTTCGCCATTACTAGAAGCATATATACTTGAAAATCTAGCTAAAGATTGGTATGGGCTAATAGATGGGTTACCAGTAACACCATAACTTGCTCTTAATTTTAAATTAGATATTGTTTCGCTATCTGCTAAAAAGTCTTCGTTAGACATTTTCCACCCTATAGCTCCAGAAGGGAAAATTGCATATTTATTATTAGCTGCAAAATTTGATGCTCCATCTCTTCTTACTGTAGCAGTAATTAAGTATTTATCATCATAATCGTAATTTACTCTACCAAACTGAGATTGAATCTCTGTAACATTTAAATAAGAATCAGGCTGTAAAAGACCAGAAGCTGTACCTAAAGCATGGTATGAAAAAGCATCTGAAATAAAACCTGTTCCAGCTGCAGCAAATACATCTGTTTTTGTTTTTTGATAAGAGTAACCTGCTAATAATGTTAAATCACCTTTTCCTATTTCCTTGTTGTAGGTTAAGTAATTTTCACTTAAAATATTTGTTCTTTGTGAGTTTGTAACTCTAGCTCTACCACCTACACCTCCTGCAGTAATTTGCAGAGTTGAAGGTTGGTAAACTCCTCTTGTATCATTCTCTGTACTTAAACCAAATGTTGTTTTAAACGCAAGACCTTCTAAAAGCTCATAATTAGCATAAAAGTTTGCTCTAAAATTATCTGTAACTGTCTCATCTACTCTTTGAGATGCAACAGCATAAGGGTTATCTACCTCATCACCAACAGCATCATTTGTTGTAAATGATCCATCTGCATTATAAACACCTTTATCTGGAGCAAAACGCATAGCTAGAGAAATAACATCATCTCCACCAACAGTAACCGACCCATCAGACTGTGTAGCAACACCATCTTTAGAACCTCTGCTTCCAAAAAGGTTAAGTCCTAATTTTAATTTATCTGATACTTGTGCATCTATATTAGATAGAAATGTTGTTCTCTCAAAACCTGAATTAATTAAAATACCATCTTGCTTAAAGTAGTTACCAGAAGCATAAAAATTTATTTTCTCTGAACCTCCAGAAAATGATAATTGATGATTTACAGTACTACCTGAAGTATAGATTAAGTCTTGCCAATCTGTATTAGCATTACCTTGAGTATAAATAGCTGGTGTCTCACCAGATGTAATAGCAATGTTATTATTAACATCTTGTTGGTAAGCTGCAAACTCGTCTGCGTTTAATAAATCTAATCTATTTGCAGTATTTTGAATAGCGTAAGTAGTATTTAATTCTATACTTAGCTTACCACTCTTTCCTTTTTTTGTTGTTACTAAAACAACACCGTTAGAACCTCTAGAACCGTATATTGCAGTTGCAGAAGCATCTTTTAACACCTCTAAAGATTTAATATCGTTTGCTTGAGGCATGCTTGCTCCAACAAAACCATCCACTACAATTAGCGGAGAACTATTAGCACTAATAGAAGTATTACCTCTAATCTTAATATTTATAGGAGCTCCTGGCTCACCACCATTGTTAGATTGCACAACTACACCAGCTGCTCTACCTTGAAGCGCTTGTGCTGCATCTAAAACAGGAAAAGCATTTAATTCATCGGCAGTAACCGAAGAAACAGCTCCTGTAATATCACTTTTCTTACGACTACCATAACCAACAACTACAACCTCTTCTAGTTTGTTAGTATCTTCTTCTAAAGAAGTATCAATTGTCGTTTTATTAGTTACTTTAATAGATTTAGTTACAAATCCTACAAAAGAAAATTGAAGTAAATCTCCTTCTTTTGCACTTATTTGATAGTTACCATCAAAATCTGTACTTGTACCATTACTTGTACCTGATACTAATACATTAACACCTGGAAGTCCCATGTTGTCTAATGATGAAACCACTTTTCCTTTTATGGTTAAATTTTCTTGCGCAAAAGCAGAAATACACATAAAAAGTACTGCAAATAATGCCGACTTAGCTTTTAAATTCATAATTAATTTTTAATTTTAAGTTAGTTAATATTATTATTTACTTAAAAACATAATCATACAGAAGTTGTAAATAGTTTATTACTTTTGCCGTGTTATGTTTTTAAACATAATTACTTCCCTCCAAAGAAGTATTTTTCTAAAAAGGATAGGTGTGCACCTGTCCTTTTTTTTGTCCAAATCAATGTGTAAAAAATAATTGGTTTACCAGATTGGTTTACCAAATATAAACAAATTTTTATCTTATACAACGTTTTCGTAATAAAAAGTTAAATATTGTTAATTATTTATTAGAAAAATAAAACAAAAGTTCATAAATAGATAAAGCCCTATTTTATAGGGCTTTATCTTATTAGTAATTATTAAGTACAAAAAAAATATATTAGTATAAGAATCTCTACATACTAATGTTTAACTTCTAAATCATAGTATCTCACTTTAGCATAAGCACCCTCATCTCTTGATTGAAAATAGTTACCTGCTTTAAAGTAATTTTCAAAAATCCCCCATTTTCTCATATGAATGTTCTCATATACTTTAAATTCATTTTTATTTAAAGCGATTACCATTTTACCATCAGAAACTTTAACTTCTAGTATAAACTTTTTAAAACCAACTTCTTGCTCAAAATTAAAACCTTCATCGTCTCCCCAAGCATCTTTATGTAGCATTTCTTCAGGAGTTGCATTTAAATTTTTTAGCACTTTTGTTTTTACTCTAATTTTACCTTTATCCCAATATATTTTTAATATTGGAGGTGCATTATTATCTTTTTGACCTATTAAATCTCTCTGCTCATCTGAAAGTCTTCCATGAATTTGCATTACAATTACTCTATGGTATTTACCATCGGCATCTTTAGTAACATCTTCCATGGCTAACTTACCTTTCATATATGCACCTTCTTTAAAAGTCCAATTAACATTATTATCTCCAGGCACCATTTGCTCTCTTAACTCGGATCTCGAGTATTTGGTATTAGCAGTCGTTGCTTTACTAGGATAAGAATAAAACACTAATGCACCCTTTGTAGAATCGTTATACATGTATGGTTTAATCTCTTCATTTGTCGCATAATTAGTAACAACTTCTTTTCCTTTAAAACTTTTTGCTTTACCATTTTCTCCTTCAGGAATAGTAAGAGACCAATGTGTTAAATCTATTTCAGGAAGCTTAAATTTCTTTTTTCTTTTCTTCTTTTTTTTAGACTCTACTTTAACTTCCGATTCAGAGACACTTCCTTTTTGCGTTTGGCAAGATGCATTTAGTGCAATAAATACCATTAACACAATACTTAATATTTGCTTATTCAAGTGTTTCAACATCATTATAATTTAGTTCGTTATGCTTTTATTAATAGTATAGAAATTATATTATAGAGTCGTTATAACTATATCAGTTAAGAACACCTCATTACTACTATCAACTGTATTAGTAGGTATAAAATAGAAGATAACAAATTTTTGATCTGTTGATACTAGAATATCATTTGTATTCTCATCTACTCTACTTGTAGGGAAGCTAAAAGTAGCATCTGCCGTAAAATTAAATGTTGATTGTTGCCAACCATCTACAGCATTTGAAATCACTTGTTGACTAGATAATGTTAATGAAGGTAAATCATTATCACTAGATGGCTCACCTGATAAAATATAAAATGTTCCCTCTACATCTCCTACAGGAGTTAATTCGCTTTTTAGAAATGCTGAAATTGAATATTCAACTCCTGTTTCAACTTCAAACGCTTGATAAGCTCTTTCTCCCGAACTATCAAACTTAAGAGATCTACCCGAAGTACCACCAGCAGACATTGCATCTGTACCAGAAGAACTAGGCTTATCTGTTGTTCCACTACCTCCATTATTGGCAGGTGATGAAACCCAAGCCTCTAAATCATCGTTTCTCCAAAAATTAAATGGTGTATCTGTACCATTATTAAAAGTATTATCTGGATCGACTGTCCAAGCATCAACTAGGTCATTATTATTATTTTCTGAAGTAGGATAAGATTCCATATCTGCATTTTGCAAGACAGCATTAAATGTTGCTTGAATTCCTCCTACAGGCACTTGCTGTGTGATACTATTAGAAACACCTGCCGCATTTGTAGTTGTTAATGTAACATCGTATGTTCCATCGACTGCATAAGTATGTGTAGGATTGATATCTGTAGAAGTATTACCATCTCCAAAGTCCCAACTATATGATACCGCTAAAATAGAAGCATCTGTAAAGTTAACCATCAAGTTAGAAGTAGTAAAAGTAAAGTTAGGTATTGTGGACAAAACTAATCCTTCAATATTTTCGCTAACAGAAATCTCAACACCTAAAAAATTAATTGCAGTAAGTGTTGCAACATAAGTATCTTCTGTTAAATAAACATGAACAGGACTAAAATTAGGATCTTGAATTGTATCCTCAAAATTCCACTCTAAAGTTTCTCCATTACCAAAATCCCAAACTAAATCTCTCACTCCAGTACTTAAGTTTTCAAAAGTTACTTGAGTATCAACAGAGGTGTGATTAAAACTAACAAAAATTGGAGAAACATCTTCTGATGCTTCAGCAACTAAACCATCAGAACTTGTTGTAGTTAATGTTACATTATATAATCCTCCTGTGGTATAGGTATGATTAGGGTTTTCTTCGGTTGAAGTATTACCATCTCCAAAATCCCACAAATAAGAAACAGCATCTGTAGAATAGCTTCTAAACACTATCCCTAAACTATCGTCTGGATTAGTACTCGTTGTAAATAGTGTATTTGGCTGTATATCGTTTACATTTCCTGTAGGTGGAACAAATTCCTCGTAACCTGTGTCATAACATGAGAAAAGTCCAAAAAACACTAAAGAAATAGCGAAAATACTTTTACTGAATTTTTTAATTAATTTAAAAATCATAATATTAAATTTTAGAATTTTTTATTCTTTTACTACTATATCGAATGCATCTAGCCTAGTCTCAACTCCTGAATTTGAAGCAAAAATAATTACTGATTCATTATCACCAGCCTCAAAGGTGATAGCATGTTTTTTGAAAACATTATCAACTCTCCCAACGTTACTATCTGTTCTAGAAGCTACAATATTTTCTTCTAATTGTGCTTCTGCATAAGTTGATGTACTTGGCTTTAATATTGACACCTTCATCTCTCCAAAATTATCCTCTTCAAAGGCAGTAAAATAAGTCAAAACATATTCTGCTCCTGGAGTAACTTCAATTTCTTGGTAAGCAACTCTTTCTCCACCTCCTGGAAATTTTGCTGCCTGCGTACCATCTGGTAAATTAGGTGCATCAATTGGGTTGCTATCTGTATTAATCTGGATTACAGTGGTACCTGCACCAAACGGGCTCCATGCATCGTTACTAGGAGTTTTCCATGAATCTCTACCATCTCCTGTTCCATCGAATAAGCTATTATCTTCAAAACTAGGCTCAGATATTTCTGGTACTGGAATTGTTGGTACAGCTTGATTAACTGTAATTATTTTTTCTGTATAATTTAATTTTCCAAGATTATCTGTTACCGTTAAACCAACTGTATACTCGCCTGGATTAGGAAAAGAAAAGATTATCTCTCTATCTTGTAAGGTTGCCGGCTCTAAAACAGATATTTGATTTTCTAAATTAGAAACATTTTCCAATGTTTCATCTGTAAGTGCTTCTTCAGCAATAACTAATTGATTTTCTAAATCAACAATTTGAGCTTGTAATACTATAACTCTAGCAGGATCTGTCTCGCAAGGTATTTTAAATTCTAATTTAGCTATTTCTTTTTCAATTGCAACAACAGTTGCCAACTCTGCCTCTATTAATTGTTCTAAAATAGGTAAGTTTTTGTTGATTAAATCTACTCCATCAGATGGTGTAATTGACCATTGGTAATCTGTACCATTTACTGCCAAATTTGAACCTGCAAGAAAATTAAAATCATAGTCAGCCCATAGTTCAACGTCATTACAATCAAACTCCGAACGAGTAACATCGGTTACGTTATAAAAAGGCGTAGGACCTGTAATATCTTCAAGATCTCCTACATTGGCCAAGTCATCACTTACGCAAGCTGTTAAAGACACAAACGTACCTAAAACGATATATTTTATTTTAAATAAATATTTTTTCATAATTATTAGGTTTTAGTATCCAGGATTCTGTGTATAAAAATTAGGTAAATTATCTATTTCTCTTTGCGGAAAAGGAAGATATTTCTTTTCTATTGTATAAAACAGACTGTTTTGATTAGAGAATTCTGTTAAAACAGCATCAACCTGATCAAATCTTATTAAATCATATAAACGTTGGTTTTCGTATACAAACTCCACTCTTCTTTCTGCCAATAATAGTGGTTTTGTTAAATTAGCGACAGCTTCAAGACCTGCTCTCTCTCTAACTTTATTAAAAGCATCAATAGCTCTTGAATCTGTAGTACTAGCATTATCTCCCAAAATTGCCTCTGCATATAACAACAATACATCTGCATACCTTAATACAATCCAGTCGTTATCCCCTATCTCACCATCTGTAGGAAATTTGGCATTAAAAGTATCATTTGTAATATCAGATGGATTGTAAGATAATGCATCAATACTAGCATAAAACCTTACTGGTTGTAACTCTGGGTTCATAAAATCTAAAAAGTCAAGTGAAGCAATATTTACTCCATTAGATGGCCCTTGCAAGGTCATCGCAAAACTATGAGACTCTGAGTCCGTTTCTACTTGATCGTCTAAACCACTATCACTAGTTGTATAATTATCGCTACTAACCAAATCGTATGCGATTGAAAAAATAACCTCATCGTTAATTTCAAGTCCTGGATTATTTGACCAAGAACCATCAAGTACTCCGTCTGTATAACCGCTAGATATTTCATTACCAAAAACATTACCATAATCTATAACTAGGTTTGCATTGTATTCGGCATCCGTTAGAAGATCTTCAGAAGGATTTAAAGGATTAGCATTAAACTCAAACTGATCTGCTTGACTTCTTTCAGTAAATAATAAGTTATAATTATAAGTATTACCTTCTACAACTGAAGCTAACAATAATTCTGCTTCTGTAAAATCAGGATTAGGTTGACTTAAATATGCTTTTGCCGCTAAACAAATAGCTGCTCCTTCCGATGGGCGATATCTATTTTGTTCTACGCCATTTAAATAAGCTATTGATGTTTTAAAATCGGCTATAATTTTCTCGTAAACTTCTGCTTCCGGTAATTGAGGATAATTTAAAGCTTCATTACTAGTTATATCTAAAACTTTATCTATAAAAGGCACATTTTTATATGCTCTTACCAAATTAAAATGACATAAACCTCTCATAAAATAAGCTTCACCAACTGTATATTGCTGGTTTTCTGGAGCTAAAAAACGATTATCTATAATTGTATTTGCATGTTTAATAGAAGCCATATTATTAGAGTAATACGTTGCTACATCTCCATTATTAGGATCTACATTGTAGGCATTAATTGCAGCAAAATTTCCGTTTTCTGTATTAGCCCTTACATTATCTGATCTTAACTCAGTTAGTAAAAATTCGTTAGCCGGAATCTTTTGATAAGCATCTAAAACTCCATTTGCTAATAATTCAAATCCATTTTCTGTTTGAAGTAACTCTTCTATTGAAAGCGCAGTAGGGTTACTAAGATCTAGTTCTTCTGTACAACTTGTTAATAAAGCCATAACAGAAAAACAAACTATTATATTTTTAAATGTATTTTTCATAATTAATTAAAATTGAAAGTTAACTCCTGCTGAAATTGTTCTCACTATAGGACCATCTCCTCTTTGATAACCTGATGTTAAGGCAGTGTTAGCATTATTAGATGTTTGCCCAGCAGCTTCAGGATTAAATCCTTCATAACCTTTGGCTGTAAAGAATAATAAATTTTCACCTGTTATATAAAATCTTAGTTTATTAAGATTATTTCTAGTTATAAATGATTCTGGCAGTGTATAACCAAAAGTCAAATTTCTTAAGGCAATATAAGAAGCGTCTTGTATATGAGCATCTGTAAACCTTCTGTGAACTGTTTTATCTGCATCTGGAAAATTAGCTACTTCGTTAACTGCTGATTCACTAGCATAATACAATTGATCTAAATCTGCAACTCTTACCTCAGCACCATGAGATCCTTCCCATTGAAAAGAAAAGTCAAAATCTTTAATTCCGTAATCGGCACTAAATCCCCAAGTAAAATCTGGATAAGGACTACCTAACTCTGTTCTATCTTCATCATCAATAACACCATCATTATTTAAATCTTTAACATAAACATCTGCATACTGGTTATTAAATCTATTAAAAGGATTATCTACCCACTCTAATGGAATTTCTTTTTCATAAACCCATCCATAAAAAGAAGTTATTGGTTGTCCCACAGTTGCAATAAACTCTGTTGGCCTAGTATCTTGATCAATTCTAGAAATAATTTGCTGATTATTACCTAAATCCTGAACAGTATTTCTGTTTAAAGAAAATTGCCCTGATACGTTTAATCTTGATTTTTCGTTAGCGAATATTCTACTATTCAATTCTAACTCTACACCTTCATTTTTAACTTCTCCTATATTTTGCAGCCAATTATCTGTCCCATAACTAGCTGGAACCGGAGCAAAAAGAATTAAATCTTCACTTGTTCTTGTGTAGTAATCTAGAGATAAACCTAAAAGACCTCTACCAAAAGTTACATCTATTCCAGGATTAAACTCTACTAATTTTTCCCATCCTAAATCTTGATTTGCTAGAGTTACACCCTTAACACCAGTCTGTCCATTGTATCCAATAGTACTAAATGTTTCTTCAAATCTATATAGAGATTCAAATATGTTGTTTGATATTTCGTTAGAACCTGAAATACCATAACTAGCTCTTAATTTTAAAAATGTTACAAAATCACTAGATGACAAGAACTCCTCGCTAGACATTAGCCACCCAACTGAAGCAGCTGGAAAGAAACCAAATCTGCTATTTGAACCAAATCGAGTACTACCATCGGTACGTGCAGATAGTTGTAAAAGGTATTTTTCGTTATAGTTATAATTTACTCTTCCAAAATATGAAACCAATTTATCTGTTCCATTATTTGTAAATGTAGTTCCTCCGTCTGCAATAGCAATATTATTATTAAAATCGTCTGTGAAACCTACAGCTTCTGATTCTTGAACAGAAAAATCTCTGCGTGTATATTCAAATCCAAGGATTGAATTAAAACTATGCTTTCCAAAGTCTTTATCATATTTAAGTAGAGATTCAAATGCATATTGATTTAACTCATCTCTTCTTTCTAATCTATACGATTCTTGTTCTCTATTTTCTTGACCCAATAAATAATCGTTTTCGGTAGTTTTATTATGTCTAATAACTCCAGAAAAAGATTGTCTAAAACTAAGACCTTTTGCTAATTTAAAATCCATATAAGTAGAAGCATTTAAACTTAGCTTTTGCTTTACTCTAGATCTTTCAAGAAAATGTACCAAAGGATGTACATTTTTTGTGGTAGATAAAGTTAAACCACCAGATGTTAAAGGGCTAACCAATGGAAGTCCTGTTGAAGGATCTCTAGCTATTGCTCTAGGATTATTAGGATCCACTGTAAAAACATGATCAAAAGCTCTTGAAAAACCATAGCTTCCTACACCAATGTTTTCAAATTGAGATCCAGCATCTCCTGGATCTGACTGAGTAATATATTTTAAATGTTCTTCGTTTAAGTATAATGGAATATGACCTAATTGCCTTAATGGATCTGTAAATCTTGCAGGTAATTTATCTTGGTCGTTATAATTAACACGTAAATTCCCTCCAAATTTTATCTTTTTGTTTTTTGTTTTGCTATCAACTTTTATTCTAGCGTTATATTTCTTAAAATTATCTGTTATGGCAATACCTTCGTCTTCAAGGTAACCTAAAGATGCAGTATAACTTGTTAGTTCTGATCCTCCTCTTGCTGATAAAGAATGACTTCTTACAATACCTCCTTCAAAAACTTCATCTTGCCAATTAGTTTCACCACCTCCTAATGATGCAATAAAGTCCATAGCTTCTAACTCTGCATAGGCTGTATTGTAATCGTTAATAATTCTATTATAATTTTCACTGTCCGGTGAGATACCATTAACTGTACTTTGCAAACTATTTAATCTACTTCTTTCTTGAGCAATAGAAGTATTAAAATTTTCGTTTTTATTAGAATACCTAACACCTGTAAATGCATTGTATGAGAATTGTGTTTTACCTGCAACACCTTTTTTAAGTGTTACTAAAATTACTCCGTTTGCGCCACGAGACCCATAAATTGCTACAGAAGAAGCATCCTTTAAAACACTAATAGAATCAATATTATTATTATCTATAGAACCTAATATATCTGAATCTGTTCCTAAAACAACACCATCAACAACAATTAAAGGTGACGAAGAACCGGTAATAGAACCAGGACCTCTTAGTGTAATTTTAGAATCTCCACCAGCTTCTGAACCTACTGTTTGTATTCTTAAACCCGCTACTTTTCCTTTAAGTGCATCTTCCACACGAGAAACTGCAACATCTTTAAGATCCTTGGCAGAAACTTTAGTTAAAGCACTTGTTATATTTTTTTGTTTTTGATCTCCATATGCAACAACAACAACTTCATCTAATTGATTAGCATCTTCTGCTAGTGAAACATTTAAAATTGCATCAGTTATAACTGGCATTAGTTTAGTTTCAAAACCAATAAAAGAAAAATGAAGTACTTCTCCTTTTTTTACTTTAATTTGATAATTTCCATCAAAATCTGTACTTGTTCCATTACTTGATCCGGCTACAGTTACATTTACACCTGGAAGTGGCATATTGTCTATTGCCGAAATTACTTGACCTTTTACGATTAAGTTTTCTTGGGCAAAAGCAGATATACACATAAAGAGTATCGCAAAAATTGCCGATTTAGCTTTTAAATTCATAATTAGTTATTAATTATTAAGGTTAGATAGTTAGTTAATATTTACCATTAAATAGTATTTCAAAAAAAAAGAACAGCTATAAATGCTGTTCTTTTTTTATTGTAAAACAGTTTTATAATATTGGTTTACCAATCTGGTCAACCAAATATATATAAAATTTTGTTAAATACAACGTTTTCGTAAATGATAAATGTGAAAATAGCATATAATTAAGTTAAAATAACAATGTTTCTCTTTAAAGACAATGCTTTTCAACTTTACTATAAACCCCTAACACATAGCATTAAAGATATTTATTTAAAAATCTACCTCCATACTAAAGCTCAACAATTAAACAAATAAGCTTTAATTATCAGAAGTTTTTAATCAATTTTAATTAAGACTTATCTCCAAAATAAGACACTGCATCTCCACTTAAGAAATCTTCTCTTACAGGACTAAACGTATCAATTAACTGACCTGCTTCTAAACAAACTGCACTGTGCAATAAATTAGGTTCGATGTAAACACCATCACCTGCTTCTACAATTTTCTTTTCTCCATCAATTTCAAATTCAAATTTACCTGAGACACAGTAAGTAGCTTGTGTATGAAAATGCTGATGTGGTGCACCTAATGCTCCTTTATCAAACTTTACGCTTACCATCATGATTTGGTTATCGTAACCTAAGAATTTTCTTGACACTCCTCCTCCAAGTTCTTCCCATTCCATATCCTTTGTGATAACATACTTTTCACTAAATCTTTTCATAATTTTTATTCTATTTGTTTTTATTTAAAATAGTAAGAACCCGACCATTCGTAATTCTTATCATTAATTTTTACATTATGTTTCGTTTCTTTTGAAGCATCTGCATTTACAGTTATAAACAACTTTGTGTTTCCGTTTACATTTATTATTTCAATTGCAGTGTACTTTTCTTCATCCAAAACAACTTTTAATTCTTTTATAGCGCTATTTGAATTTATTGCAGATTCTGTAACAGGACTATAACTTCCATGCGCTTCTATCGCAGAAACAAAAAGTGTGTTTTTAGTATTTTTTCGTCTTAACATTAAAGCAGCTTCACGTCTTAAGTTAAATTCTGGATCGTTAGCTCCAATTCTAGTAAATAATAATTCATCATTAGTACTAGTTACAGATGTTAAAGTGTAAAACCTACCTTTATTTAACCATGATAATTTACTATTATCGCTAGAAGCTTTGGCAGTTCCTTCAACAAATAAATGTTGATATCCGTTTTTGTCTCCTAGTGTCGTTAATGATTTAGGTACTTTATAATCAAAATTTGTTTCCACAACTTGCCCTAAGAAGTAATAAGGAAAATCATATTTATTTGCTTTATTTGAAGTCACCTTCATTATATCTAACACATATGGTTTTTCAAAATCTTCATCTTTTATAATTGCCATTGTACGTAACATCTCTGTACCCGGATATGCATTATCCTCTTTTGCACTCGCTACTTGCACAGCTTCATTCTCTGAAGAAAAATAATTTAAAACTGAATGGTGCTTACTTCCTATTTCATACTTTCCTGTAAAATGAGAAGTTTCATTTTGTGTTACTGTATTATGTGCTATAGTTTGTTTTGCCCAAGTTTTATTTTCCTTAAGGTAATTTCCACCACCTTTTTGCTCTATGTTTACAAATCTTGCTAAACCGTAATCTTGTATAACCTCATCACCTTTTTCGTATAACGAATAAGATAATTTATCGTAATGACCATGACTAGAACCTTGCGCTGCATATTTAAAAACCAACTCAACATCTTTATTTCTTAATATAGCAACACCTCCTTGTGTTCCTTCTGGTCCATCCGAAAGATTAATTGATTTTTTATTAAACTGTTCTGCTTTACCATCTTTAACACCAAGCGCTACTGCCAAACCAGAATCGTCTAATAAAACTCGATCTTGTGCTGATGCTATAGATAATAAACCAGGATCTTGACCTCCAAAATGATAAGAAATATCTACTGCAGTAACTAATGCACTTGTGTAATAAGACATTCCTTTTTGTCCATCGTTAAGCGGAAAGAAATCTCCATCGGCATCAGATAAATTCAATAATGCATTTATTGATTTTAGTAAAACACCATCTTTATATTCAAATATTTTTAGTTCTGGTTTTACATTATGCAATCCTTCAGCAAAAATTAAAAAAGGATACATAGCGTAACGTTGGTAATATGGCCCTTCGTTATAATAACCATCTGGAGAAAAAGGCTCTTCTATATTTGCTAAGAAACCTGCTTTTCCATCTTTATTTAAAAAACCTCCGTCGTCGTCTTTCGCCTTAGTATCTAATTTCAAATCTTTAATTCCGTACAAAGCACGATCTATTAATTCTTGGTCATCCATTACTAAACCAATCATACCAACAGCTGCATTTCCCCAAGTACTATGGTTATGTACTCTTTGATAAAATTGTGGGCTATCTACTGAAATATGATCTGCGAATGGTTTAAATAAATTTTCTTCTAGCTTCGTGCGTTCCTCTTCAGATAAATAATTATAAACACAATCGTAAGCTTGACTTACATACACTAACCAGTTAGAATCGTTTAAACATTGCCAAAATAATTTACCTCTAGCATAAGATCTTGTTTTTGGGTGTAATGGTAATGTTTTGTACATTTCCTCGTATTGCATTAACATGTCTTTTACATATTTCGCATACTTTTCGTCATCTAAAATCTGATACAAAACACCTGCTTTCTGCAAAACAATCATATTACGTTTGTGGCGCACATGTGTGTATCCTCCAGAATAATCTAATGGTATTGGCGTTTCTATCCCTAAAGCTATTTCAGCATCAATTTCTTCTTTAACCTTTTCTAGTGTTTTATCGAAAATAGGAACATTACCCAACTGTGCTCTAATATCTTTAACACCTTGAGCAGTAAGAATTAACTTAGGATGCTCTTGAGATGTAGAGATTTCCTTTTTATTGTCTGCAACAGCAGTCTCTTTCTCTTTGCAAGAAAAACTAAACACTAAAAGAATAACTATTGCTAATTTAAATTTCATACTATTTTATTTATTATGTACATTTTCGACTGCACTCAATTTTGCTTCTATCTTATTTGTCTAAAAAACAATTAGTACATTAGTTTCATGACTAAATTTTCTTCTGTTTTTATTTTACCTGAACTCATTAAACTATTTCCTGACTCGATATTATTTTTTGCTCCCCACAAAATAGAAACAAACTGAACCTTATTATTTTTAAATGTGTTTTTAGAAATATTTACATTTACAATACCTCTATGGTTTAATAAGATTTTGTTTTTCTCGTTAGCACCACAATTAATAAATGTACTATTAGTTACTAGAAGATTTCCACCAATTGTAGACTCATCGTACCCACCTCTATAATAATCTACCACGTTTTGCTTTACGTTATTAAACGTACAATTATCGATGGTTAAATACTCTGTATTATAATCTCCTCTATCGTTTGTTTCTTCAGATAATTCTATTCCGTTTTCGCAATTTAATATTGAAGTGTTTTTAAAAGTAATCTCTTCAGAAAAAGATTGCTTGTACACTTTTAATGCGTAGTTGAAATTACTTATTTCAGAATTTAAAACTTCTAACCCAAAATGATTAGACATGTTATTTTTTAAACTAGCAAAGGCATATTGAGTATCTGTCCCTTTTAACTTTATCTTATTTAGTATTAACTTTCCGTAAGGATGTAATTGAAAAGCAGGCGTCTCTTTCTCTCCATTATATAGAATTTCAACATCTCCTTCAGATTCAATAGTTATAGTTTTATTAATAATTAACGGTTGAGCAATAGCGTAAGAACCTTCTTTTAACTTAAGAACATCTCCACTTTCTGCAGTCTTTAGTTTTACTACTAATTCTTCCGTGTTTGTAACTGTGTGAGTTGTTTCTTCTTTCTCTTCAACTTCGTTAGAAAACCAAGTTGCTCCATATTTATCTTTGTTTAAAAGATCTAAACTAACATTCTCCGAACTCAATATTGCTCCAATTTTATTAGACTGTTCTCTAGAGTTTCCTAATAAATCATTAGTAATTGTTTCGAAATCGAATCCTTTATAGATCTCTACATCATCGAAACCTGTAGTTGGCACAGAAAGCTCTTTACCTATTTCTGTTAAGCTTAATTCTTTAGAAATTAATCCATGCGCATTTGTTATTTCTACACCGCTATTATAAATAACATTACTTTTAAAAGTAACACCATCTGCCTTATCATGCTCAATAATAGGATTTGCATCTCCAACAGAATTATAAATCACATTATTTACAACCTCTGTTCTTAAAGGTCTTGCAGAACGAATTTCAGATTTTGGCAAAACATCAGCTTGCGCAATGTTTGTTCCTACACCAAATTGCCAAGGCGAACTAGAATCTACATAAGTATTATAAGCAACTACAACATCTGTAACTTGATTATAACGGTTTAATGGCGATTTAGGAATCCCGTTCATTATTGCTAATGGGCTTCTAAAATTCTTTCCTTTTAATTTATAAAACAAGTTGTTTGTAACCCAATGTCCAGTATTGACAATTCTAATTCCTCCATATTGCTCGTTAACACCATCACCAATAAAATAGTTTCCATCTATAGAGCAATAATTACCATGCCTTGTAACTACCGAACCTTCACTCTTAAAAAACACATTGTTTTTAATAATATTAAAGTTTGTTTTACTTGAAATAATTTCCACCTCTCCATTACACTCTTCAAATAAGTTATTTGCAATAGTTGTATTACTTGGTGACATAGAAGTAAAACTACTTCCTAATTGAATTGTTTCTCCTCTTGCACCACCTTTTCTAGGTCTAGGTCCAAAATGATTATTTACAATTTTATGGTAATTTCTAATACTTTGGTTCCCTTTTAAGTCCACCCTAACTGTTGGTCCTCCATTTGTTTTACCAGCAATATAACAGTGCTCTAATGTATTGTGCTTTCCATAAAACTGCACCCAAAGATTATCTTGATCACGTTCAAGATTATTAAAATCTAGAATCACACAGTTTGAAACACTACTATTGTTAGCTACTTTGCTTTCACTTGTTCTAAAAGCAATTACGTTTTGAGTTGGAGAATGTCCGTTTCTAAAAAACAAACCATTAACCTTTAAATAATTTCCACTTATTTCTAAATTAGACTCTCCTTCTATAAAAACCCTTCCTTCTGTTTCTGCTTTTAATACTATTGGGCTGTCTTCTGTTCCTTCTCCAATAAATTTAATTTCAACATCTTCCCAAACACCATTTGCTAAAATAATATTATCTCCAGGTTTAGAATCTTTAATAGCATTGTTTAGTGCCTCAACATCTGAGACTTTAATAGTATTGATCCCTAACGGCTTTTTATCACAAGCGATAAATAAGATTAACACAGAAAATAGAATTATTTTTTTCATAAAAAGAACTTATATAATTGGTTTAAAAAATTTATGCCAACTTTAAAAATTATAATAAATTACATAAGCAGAAAGCTGAGCTGTAGAAGCATTTTAATGCGCTATATTATAACATGATTAAGCATAAAACAAACTGGTTTACCAAATTGGTTTACCAAATATAAGTATATTTAAGTAGCGTGCAAATTTTTAACAAAAAGTTTCGTTGAAGAAAAAAGACAACCAACTACTGAATATCAACAAGATACAAAAAATCATATAAATAAAAGAAAGAGTTGTTAATCAATAATTAACAATAAAAACTATAAATCTCCTTGCTAAAATAACATCATTCTAACTCAAAATTACAAATATATTATTGCCTTTTAATAACAATTATTAAAAGCTAGCAAGATTATAATTCACAACTACTAAAAATATATTTGAACTTAATTCAAGAAAAAAACAACTTATCACATATTCATTTTATTGCTAATTTTAATACATAAAATATAGTCATTTAACTGATTGTTAACATTTCAATAAAAATACTAGCACAATTAAAAATAATGAAAACTAATTAGTACTTTAGAAACTGTTAAAAAAAGTTACATGAAAATAATACACATTAGTGCCGAATGTTATCCAATAGCAAAAGTTGGTGGTCTTGCAGATGTTGTGGGCGCCCTTCCTAAATATCAAAACATGTTAGGTGAAGAATCTAGTGTTATTATGCCTTATTACAATATTGCTTTTACACAACAACATGAATTTGAAAGCGTACATGAAAACACTATTGTTTTAGGCGAAGACATTTATACTTTTAAAGTACTAAAACCAATCGATTTATCACTTGACTTTGATTTATTCTTAATAGACATACCAGAGCTACTATATAAAGATTACATCTATTCTTTTGATGATTCTAATCGCTTTTTAGCTTTTCAAATCGCTGCTTTAGATTGGATATTAACTTTAAAAACAAAACCAGACACCATACATTGTCATGATCATCACACCGGGCTCATTCCGTTTATGCTTCAAGAAAGTTTTAAATATGAAGCTTTAAATAAAATTCCTGCTGTAACCACAATACACAACGCACAATATCAAGGTTGGTTTTCTCATGATAAAGTAAACTTAATTCCTGAATTTAATTTTGAAAACGTTGGATTATTAGATTGGGACAACTCTATAAACCCATTAGCTGCTGCTATAAAATGCGCTTGGAAAGTAACCACTGTTTCTCCAAGTTATATGGAAGAATTAAAAAGTGCTGCAAATGGTTTGGAATCTTTATTAAGTGACGAACATAAAAAATGCGTTGGTATATTAAATGGTATAGATACCAATGTTTGGAACACTGAAACCGATCCTTTTATTACTAAACACTACTCTATTTCTAATAATGTTGCCGGCAAAAAAGCGAATAAAAAATGGCTTTGCGATACTTTTAATTTAGATAGTAATAAACCTTTATTCGCATTTATTGGTAGACTTGTACATGAGAAAGGATCCGATTTATTTCCTGAAGCTTTTGATATCGCATTAAAAGATAATGACATTTCAATATTACTATTAGGTTCTGGAAACAAAGAAACGGAAGCCGAATTAGAAGCTTTAAAAACAAAACATATAGGAAACTACAATACACATATTGGTTATGATGAAAAACTATCTCATAACGTTTACGCTGGAGCAGATTTCCTTTTAATGCCATCCCGTGTAGAACCTTGTGGTTTAAACCAAATGTATTCGCTACGTTATGGAACAATTCCTATAGTTAGAAGTATTGGGGGTCTAAAAGATACCATTATAGACATTGAGGACAATGGTTTTGGTTTTACTCACAAAAACACAACTGTAGAAGATATTTGTACAGCTATAAAAAGAGCATCTGCTTTTTATAAAGATGAAACAAGCTTCAAAAAAACAAAAACACAAATAATGAATATAGATCACTCGTGGGACAATTCAGCAAAAAAATATATAGAATTATATAAATCTCTAAACAACTAAACTATGGTGAATGACAAGGTTTTAAGTATCATTTTAGGAGGAGGCCAAGGTTCTAGGCTATATCCATTAACAGAGAGCAGATCTAAACCAGCTGTTCCAATTGCAGGAAAATACAGACTAGTAGACATCCCGATTTCTAATTGTATAAATTCTGATATAAAACGCATATTTGTTTTAACACAATTTAATTCGGCTTCCCTAAACAGACATATTAAAAACACCTTTCACTTTAGTTTTTTTAGTTCCGCTTTTGTAGATGTTTTAGCAGCAGAACAAACTCCTGATAATAAAGGTTGGTTTCAAGGGACTGCAGATGCGGTAAGACAGAGTATGCATCATTTTAAAAGACATGATTTTGAATACGCATTAATTCTATCTGGCGATCAATTATACCAAATGGATTTTAATGATATGATTAAAGCTCATATAGATGCTAAAGCAGAAATATCTATTGCTACAATTCCTGTAAATGAGAAAGACGCTACTTCTTTTGGAATATTAAAAACAGACGATAAAAACGTTGTTACATCTTTTATAGAGAAACCTGACGCTAGTTTATTACCAGATTGGACTTCCGCTACAAGCGAAGAAATGCAAAATCAAGGTAAAAACCATTTGGCATCAATGGGAATCTATATTTTTAATAAGGAACTATTATTCGAACTAATGGATAATCCTGATACTATAGATTTTGGAAAAGAAATAATCCCTCAATCTATAGACAAGCACAAAACATTAAGTTATCAATTTGAAGGTTATTGGACAGACATTGGAAATATCGACTCATTTTTTGAAGCCAATTTAGGTTTAACAGATGATATTCCTAAGTTTAATTTATACGACAAACATAAAAGAATATACACTAGAGCACGTATTTTACCAACATCTAAAATTAATGGTACAGCTTTAGACAAAGCCGTAATTGCCGAAGGTTGTATGATTAACGCAGCTAAGATTGAAAAATCGGTAATTGGTATTCGTTCTCGAATTGGTAAAGAATCCACTGTAATAAACACTTACATGATGGGTAATGATAAATACGAAACACTAGAAGAAATTAATAAAGACAAAACCGAAATATTAATTGGTATTGGCGAAAGATGCTTTATTAAAAATACCATTATCGATAAAAATGTTCGTATTGGTGACGATGTTAGAATAAATGGAGGATCTCATTTAGAAGATATTGAAACAGAGAACTACGTTGTAAAAGAAGGCATTGTTGTTATAAAAAAAGGAGCTACAATCCCTAAAGGATTTGTAATATAAAATATGACTAAAGTTATACCACACAGTCTTTTTACCGATTTTGATATTAATTTATTTAAATCCGGAAAACACTACAAACTCTACGAAAAGTTTGGATCGCATATTACAACCATAGATGGAGAAGAAGGCACTTACTTTGCTGTTTGGGCTCCAAGCGCTAAATCAGTTTCTGTAATTGGAGATTTTAATTTTTGGAAAGAAAACGAACACAAACTTAACGTACGTTGGGATGAAAGTGGTATTTGGGAAGGTTTCATACCTAATGTAGGAAAAGGAACAACCTACAAATACAAAATAGAAAGTAACCATAATAATGTAATTACAGAAAAGGCAGATCCTTACGCTAAACGTAACGAGCATCCTCCAAAAACAGCATCTATTGTTTGGGAAGACAATTACAAATGGAAAGACTCAAAATGGTTAAAAAAACGTAAAAAACACAATGCTTTAGATGCGCCTTATTCTGTATACGAAGTTCATTTAGGTTCTTGGAAAAAACATCTTGAAGAAAATCGTTTTTTAAGCTACGTAGAACTTGCAGACCAATTGGTAGATTATGTTAAGGAAATGAATTTTACTCATGTAGAGTTTATGCCAATAATGGAATTTCCTTATAATCCTAGTTGGGGTTACCAAATTACAGGCTACTTTGCTCCTACTTCAAGATTTGGTTATCCCGAAGAATTTAAACTGCTTGTAGATACTTTTCATGAAAACGATATTGGAATTATTTTAGATTGGGTACCTTCTCATTTTCCAGAAGACGCTCACGGACTTGGTTTTTTTGACGGTACTTGTTTATATGAACACCCAGATAAACGCAAAGGCTACCACCCTGATTGGAAAAGTTTAATTTTTAATTATGGCCGTAACGAAGTCAAATCTTTTTTAATTAGTAATGCTTTTTATTGGTTCGATCAATACCATGCAGATGCTATAAGAGTAGATGCCGTAGCCTCAATGTTATTTTTAGACTATTCTAGAAATGAAGGCGAATGGGAACCAAATATTTATGGCGGACGTGAAAACTTAGATGCCATTGCATTTATGAAAGAACTAAACGAAGCTGTTTACGGCGAGTTTCCAGATGTACAAACCATTGCCGAAGAATCCACTTCTTTTCCAGGTGTTTCTAAACCTGTATTTTTAGGTGGTTTAGGCTTTGGTATGAAATGGATGATGGGCTGGATGCACGATACATTAGATTATTTTGCTAAAGAACCGGTCTATAGAAAACACCATCAAAATGATTTAACTTTTAGTATGACCTATGCTTTTACCGAAAACTTTATGCTTCCGTTAAGTCATGACGAAGTCGTTTATGGTAAAAAGTCTATTCTCAATAAAATGCCTGGTGACGAATGGCAAAAATTCGCCAATTTACGTACAATGTATAGTTATATGTTTACACATCCAGGAACTAAATTATTATTTCAAGGCAATGAATTTGCACAAGGTGAAGAATGGAATTTCCAAGAGAGCTTAGATTGGCATTTACTAGAATACAAACCACACATAGGTATTAAAAACCTAATTAGAGACTTAAATCTATTATACAAAACGGAGCCCGCACTTTCGCAAAAGCAATTTTCGAAGGATGGTTTCGAGTGGATAGATTATAACGATGCCGAAAACTCTGTTCTTGTATACATTAGAAAAGGAAACAAACCAAAAGACAATCTTATTATTGTTTGTAATATGACACCTCAGCCTAGAGAAAACTATCGAATTGGTTTACCTAAAAAAGGAACATTAAAGCAAATATTTAATAGTGATGATAAACAGTATTTTGGCTCAGGAGATTTTAATAATACAACTATAACTTCCGAAGCAAAAAAATGGCACTCTAGAACACATTCAACAGAAGTTACATTGCCTCCATTAGCAATGATTACACTAAAATATTCATAATATAAAAGCCTTATTTTAAGAATAATACAATTACAACGTTTGCGTTAGTAAGTCGTCATTAATATTGTTTTTATTGTGATAACTTTTACGTTTTTTTGTATACCTAAACATCAATTTCATGATAGTTAATATAGAGTTAGAACAAAAAGGAAACTTATTTCCTTCAGAAATTATAAACTACGAGAAAGATGTAGATACATTACATTTTTCCACAAAAAATGGAGTTGTATTACAAGTAACCGTTGTAAGAGATAGTGTAATTAGATTTAGATACAGTACAACTGGTAAATTTGAAAACGATTTTTCTTACGGAGTTACCATACACGCAAGTAGAGGTTATAGTTTTTTAAACATAACCGAAGATGAAACACACTATACTATTACTACTTCAAAATTAATTTGCAAGGTTGAAAAACTAAGTTTGCAAGTCAGTTTATTTGATGCTATCGACAATAAACTAATTAATGAAGATGAAATTGGTTTTCACTGGGAAGAAAGTTATGAGTATGGTGGAGATATTGTAAAAATGAGTAAGGCTTGTCAAAAAGCGGAAAGTTTTTACGGCTTAGGCGATAAACCTGTAGATGTCAATTTAAAAGGTAAACGTTTTGAAAATTGGGCTACAGACTCTTACGCTTTTGGAAAAAACACAGATCCTATATACAAAGCTATTCCATTTTATACAGCGATACAAAACAACAAATCTTACGGTATATTTTTTGACAATACCTTTAAAACATATTTCGACTTTGCACACGAAAGAAGAAATGTAACTAGTTTTTGGGCTCAAGGAGGTGAAATGAATTATTATTTTATCTACGGACCAAAAATGGAAGATGTTGTTAAAAACTATACCGATTTAACCGGTAAGCCACATACACTGCCGCCTTTATGGGCTTTAGGTTTTCACCAATGTAAATGGAGTTATTATCCAGAAGCTAACGTAAAAGAAGTTACTAAAACTTTTAGAGATTTAAAAATTCCTTGCGACGCTATCTATTTAGATATCGATTACATGGATGGCTTTCGTTGTTTTACTTGGG
Source organism: uncultured Lacinutrix sp. (assembly GCF_947500605.1). Taxonomy (GTDB): domain Bacteria; phylum Bacteroidota; class Bacteroidia; order Flavobacteriales; family Flavobacteriaceae; genus Lacinutrix. Next base: position 114,393 of record NZ_CANMSJ010000009.1, read on the forward strand.
ACAAAAAACTATTTCCAGACCCAAAAAGAATGGTCAAGGAACTAGAAGACGATGGTTTTAAAACCGTAGTAATTATAGATCCAGGTATTAAAATAGATTTAGATTATTCTGTTTTTAAAGAAGGATTAGATAAAGATTATTTCTGTAAACGAGCAGATGGACCTTACATGAAAGGTAAAGTATGGCCTGGAGAATGTTATTTCCCAGATTATACTAAACCAGAAGTTAGAGAATGGTGGTCTGGCTTATTTAAAGAATTAATTGAAGATATTGGTGTAAAAGGTGTGTGGAACGACATGAACGAACCTGCAGTAATGGATGTTCCTAACAAATCGTTTCCAAACGATGTTCGACATGATTACGATGGTAATCCTTGTTCGCACAGAAAAGCACACAATATTTATGGCACACAAATGGCACGTGCAACCTATCATGGTTTAAAAAAATACGCCTATCCAAAAAGGCCTTTTGTTATAACAAGATCTGCATATTCTGGCGCACAACGCTATACTTCTACTTGGATGGGAGATAACGTTGCAACCTGGGAACATTTAGCTATTGCCAATAATCAAGCCCAAAGAATGGCCATGTCTGGCTTTTCTTTTGCAGGAAGTGATATTGGAGGTTTTGCAGAGCAACCGCAAGGAGAGCTATTTGCTCGATGGATTCAACTAGGTGTTTTTCATGCCTTCTGTAGAGTACACTCTTCTGGAGATCATGGTGATCAAGAACCATGGGTTTTTGGTGATGAAATAACAGATATTGTTAGAAAATTTGTAGAAATTAGATACCAATTACTCCCCTATTTATACACTGCTTTTTGGCAGTATCTTACAGACGGAACACCAATTCTAAAATCATTAGTGCTATACGACCAAGAAGATACAGCTACACATTATAGAAGTGATGAGTTTGTTTATGGAGAACAGATTTTAGTTTGCCCAATTTTAGAACCAAATGCTAAAGGAAGAAGAATGTATATTCCTAAAGGGAAATGGTATAATTTCTGGACAGATGAAGTTATTGAAGGTGGAAAAGAATATTGGGTAGATGCAGATTTAGATAGTATGCCAATGTTTATTAAAGAAGGAGCCGTGATACCTAAATACCCAGTACAGCAATATGTTGGCGAAAAAGAGTTTGACGAAATTACATTAGACATCTACTACAAAGAAGGTAAAGAATCTTCAAAACTGTATGATGATGCTCATGATGGTTATGATTATAAAAAAGGAAGATTCAGTTTGCGTACTTTTAAACTCACTGGTAAAAAAGAAGAACTAATTTTACAACAACATAAACAAGGAGACTTTAATGCAGGTTACACCAAATTTAATCTTGTGTTTCATAATTTACCTTTTACAATTACATCTTTACAAGTAGATAATGTAGAAATTGATTTAAATCATGTAAAGACTAATGGCAATCAATCATTCTCTATTGATAAAACATTTACAGAAATACACTTATTCGGAAAATAAGATCATCTTTTATTAAAAAGAAAAGCCTCAAAAAAAAATATCTTTTGAGGCTTTTCTTTTAACTTTATTCTTTTAAAGATTAAGTTTTAAATCTACGTGTTCCCATTCTGAAAAACCACCTTTTAAATCGAATATCTTCTTAAAACCTGCTTCTAATAACTTATCAGCACATTTAGCACTTCTACCACCTTTTTGGCAATATAAAATCACTGGCTTATCTTTATCTAGTTTTGTAATATCGTCATCAAAAGTAGGTGAGTTATAGTCTATATTTTGAGAATTCGCAATATGTCCTACTTTGTGTTCTATTGGTGTTCTAACATCAACTAATTGCACATTTTCAAGAGCCATTAACGTTTGCATTTCCTCAACCGAAACTGTAGTAATACTACTTTTATCTTTAGTAGAACAACTAAATACACTTATCATTAAAGCTAACACGATTATTATAGTAGACTTTTTCATTGCTTATGGTTTTATATTTCCGCGTAGACGGAAAATTATATTTTAATTACCGTTCTATTTTTTAATATCGCCAGTCCATTCTGAGATTCCGCCAACTAAATTATAGGCGTTTTCAAATCCCATTTGATTCATTAGCGCACAAGCCTGTCCGCTTCTTCCTCCAGATCTACAATACACATAATAATTTTTATTTTTATCTAGTGCTTCTAATTCATAGACAAAGGCTTGACCTTTAAATATATTAAGATTTTTTGCATTTGGTATATAACCTTCTGCAACCTCTTCTTCTGTTCTTACATCTAATAAAAAAGCATTATCGTCTGCTTTTAATTGTTGAGCCCATTGCTCTTGTGATAAATCTGCCATTGTTATTTTTTAAAGTGCAAAGTTAATGAAATTAACTTTTCTTTAAGATATAGACGTAAAAAAACCTGAAGTGTTACAGCTCCAGGTTATATTTTATATAATATAAGTATAAATTATACTTTAATCGAGCAGCCAATTGCTTTAGTTTCCTTGACCTCAACCTCTTGACCTTTCAACAAAGCATTTACTGCTGCTTCAACATATTTATTTTTTACAGCATCAGCATCTTGGTAATTATCGTCTATTGCACCAATGTATTTAACAACATTTCCTTTTTTTGTTTTTTCAACTACATACATGTGTGGTGTTTTTGTTGCTCCAAACTTAGGATACACAAGCTGACCTTTATCCATTAAATAAGGAAAAGTAAATCCTTTTTCTTTAGCACGTTCTTGCATAGCTTCCATATTATCTCCAGGCTTTACCTCAACATTATTAGGCATTATAGCAATTACAGGATAACCTTTTGATGCATACATTTTGTTTAACGCTTCTACTCTATCTTCATAAGCAACAGCATAAGGACACGTATTGCATGTAAACGTAATTATAAATCCTTTGGCTTCTTTAAAATCTGCCATAGATACCATTTTACCATCTATGTTTTCTAATTTAAAATCTGCAACAACATCACCTATTTTATAACCGTTATCCATTAACTTGTCTGTAGTAGTAAAAGACCAAGCACCAAAGACTACTGCTACTAGCAGCATTAATTTTACAACTTTTTTCATTTTATCTTAATTTAAAAATTTATTTAATTCTATTTTTAATTCCTCTAAGTCAAACGACTTTTCATAAAAAGCCCTTTTATTTTTGTTATAAATAATTGTTGTTGGTATAGCGCCAGACCAATCCTTATCTACTTTTGGAATCCATGTATTAGAATCGACATCGTCTAATACCACAATTTTTGACTCTAATTTATGCTTAACAATAAAAGGCTTCAATTTAGTGTCATACTGTTTTGGGAAATCTAAACTCACCAATATCACTTCTACATTTTTAGACTTATACTCTTTATTTAAAGTTTCAAAATACGGTAACTCTTTAATACAAGGCGCACACCAAGTTGCCCAAAAATTAATAACATATATTTTATCGTCCTTTATATTTAAAAGCGGTTCTAGCTCATTAAAATTATAAACAGTTAGATCTATTGCCTCTATCTTGCTTTCTTCGGTTTTAGTAATTGGTTCTGCTTTAACTTTTGCAACGTCCTTTTGCTTACAAGCAGAAAAACAGACGATTAATAATACTAGATATAACTTCATTTTATAAAAATAATAACAGAAAAGTAGATATAAACCTCTTTTAACAAATATTTACGTTAAAATTAATTTGATTATTATCAAGCAAGTTATATATTTGTCTTTTAAATAAAACATGAAAACAAAATTAAATCATACTTGGTGGTGGACTTCTCGAAACTTTAACTTCGTGAACTAATCCTGTACGTATTATTTATATAACTATACAAAAAGGCTTGTCTCACGACAAGCCTTTTTTTTATTCTGAAATTTTTCAGAATGTTAAACAAAAAAATAACATCTCATTAATTGAGATACTGAAACAAATTCAGCATAAATGAAGACTTTTAGCCTTTACACCAATTACAAAAAAATTCTTGCAGATACTATTACACCTGTAAGCATTTATTTAAAAATTCGCGATAAATTTCCGAATAGCATCTTATTAGAAAGTAGCGACTATCATGCTAATGATAATAGTTTTTCTTACATCTGTTTTAATCCTATTGCATCTATAAAAGTGTCGGGAGATACTATTGAGCAAAAGTTTCCAGATGGTAGCGTATTAAGAAACCGTACTAAAGATGTTCCCAAAATGATTCATAAGTTCACCCAACGTTTCAAGGTAAACTCCGATGACGATTTTAAATTTATTAATAATGGAATTTTTGGTTACACCTCTTACGATGCTGTTAAGTATTTTGAAGATATCGAGATTTCAAAAAAACCTGATTCTATAGAAATACCAGATATTTATTATGCCGTTTATCAAAATATTATTGCGATAAATCATTTTAAAAATGAAGCTTATATTTTTGCGCATTGTTTTAATGATAACGCTAGTAACATTGACGAAATATTACATTTAATAAAGTCTACCAATTTTGCTTCTTATGAATTTTCTACAGATTCGGAAATTGAATCTAACTTAACAGATAACGAATACAAAGAACACGTAGCATTAGCAAAACAACACTGTGCTAGAGGTGATGTTTTTCAGCTTGTGCTTTCAAAAAAATTCTCTCAAAAATTTAAAGGAGATGAATTTAATGTTTACCGTGCTTTACGAAGCATTAATCCTTCTCCATATTTATTCTATTTCGATTATGGAGATTTTAAAATATTTGGAAGTTCACCAGAAGCACAATTAGTAGTAAGTGAAGGTATAGCCGAAATTCATCCTATTGCAGGAACGTTTAAACGTACTGGAAACGATGAAAAAGATGCCGAGCTAGCAAAACAACTAGCAGCAGACGAAAAAGAAAACTCAGAACATGTAATGCTTGTTGATTTGGCTAGAAACGATTTAAGTAGACATGGAAGTCAAGTAAAAGTAGAAACCTACAGAGAAGCACAATTTTTCTCTCATGTTATTCACTTAGTAAGTAAGGTTACAGGTAAAATACACGACAATACACCTACAATGCAAGTAGTCGCAGACACCTTTCCGGCAGGAACATTAAGTGGCGCACCCAAACATAATGCGATGCAGCTTATTGAAAAATACGAAAAAACCAGTCGTGCTTTTTATGGTGGAGCTATTGGTTTTATGGATTTTAATGGCAACTACAATCACGCTATTATGATACGAACATTCTTAAGTAAAAATCACGAATTGCATTGGCAAGCAGGAGCCGGTTTAGTTTCTAGATCTAATCCAGAAAGCGAATTACAAGAAGTGTATAATAAATTAGGAGCGTTGACAAATGCTATTGAGTTAGCAAAAGAAATTTAATATGAAAAAAGTATTAGTAATAGACAACTACGATAGTTTTACCTACAACCTAGTCCACTATTTAGAAGACTTAGATTGCGAAGTAACCGTAAAACGTAACGATAAATTAACACTAGAAGAAGTTGATGCATTCGATAAAATAGTACTATCACCAGGACCAGGAATTCCAGAAGAAGCAGGTTTACTAAAAGCTATTATTAAACAATATGCACCAACTAAAAGTATTCTTGGAGTTTGTTTAGGGCAACAAGCAATAGCAGAAGTTTTTGGAGGAAGTTTAGTAAATTTAGATTCTGTTTTTCATGGTGTGACAACTAAAGTTGAAATTACAGTAGATAATGAGCCTTTATTTAAAGACATGGGTAAAAGTATTGAGGTTGGTAGATACCATTCTTGGGTTGTAAACGCTAATTTACCAGAAGAATTAGAAGCCACTTCTTTTGATGACAACGGACAAATAATGTCGTTAAGACATCGGTTTTACGATGTAAAAGGTGTACAATACCATCCAGAAAGTGTTTTAACACCTAATGGGAAACAGATTTTAAAAAACTGGGTTAATCAGTAATTATTAAGAACAGGAATGATTAGAGAGAAAAGAAATATCGTTAATAAAGCACCACTTACACGAGAAGTGAACATGAAAGAGATATTAAGTAGGTTAATAAACCATGAGAATATTTCTAGTGAAGAAGCAAGAAATGTATTGGTTAATATTTCTGAAGGTAAATATAACCAAAGCCAAATAGCATCGTTTCTAACCGTTTTTATGATGCGTAGCATTACACTAGAAGAGCTTCAAGGCTTTCGCGATGCCCTTTTAGAGTTATGTATTCCAGTAAATTTATCCGATTTTAATGCCATAGATTTATGTGGCACTGGAGGCGATGGAAAAGACACCTTTAACATCTCTACTTTATCTTCTTTTGTAACTGCGGGAGCAGGTGTAAAAGTTGCTAAACATGGAAATTATGGTGTATCATCTGCTTCAGGTTCATCTAATGTAATGGAAGCTTTAGGAATTCATTTTTCAAATAAATCAGATTATTTAAAATACGCTTTAGATCAAGCTGGAATATGCGTGTTACATGCACCTTTATTTCATCCTGCAATGAAACATGTTGCTCCCATACGTAAAGAACTAGGTGTTAAAACCTTTTTTAATATGTTGGGACCTATGGTAAACCCTTCATTTCCAAAGAACCAAATGGTAGGTGTTTTTAACCTAGAATTGCAGAGATTATACGGCTATTTATACCAAAACACAGATAAAAACTATAGTATCGTTCATGCGCTAGATGGTTATGATGAAATTTCTTTAACAGGAAAAACCAAAATAATTTCTAACACTTCTGAATCTATGTTGGATCCTTCAGATTTAAACGTGCAACAAATAGAACAATCAGAAATTTTTGGAGGCTCATCTGTAAAAGAAGCTACAAAAATTTTTAAAAGTATTATTAAAGGAAAAGGAACCGAAGCCCAAAACAATGTTGTTTGTGCTAATGCAGGATTAGCAATTGCTACAGTTAATAATATTTCGCACCAAGACGGCTTTCAACTTGCTAAAGAAAGTTTAGAAAGCGGAAGAGCAAAAGCGAGTCTTGAACGATTAATAAAAATGAGTAAATAAAATGTCACATCGAGTAATTTTAAGTAACGAAAAATTGCATCGCAAAGCATAAAACATTCTCAATACAATTTTACTAAAAAAAGAAAGCTCTCGAAAAGACAAGAATACTAAAACATGGATATTTTAACCAAAATAGTAAACGATAAGCGCATAGAAGTAAACCTTCGAAAGCAGCTTATTCCAACAAAGCAATTAGAGCAATCTATTTTGTTTGAAAGAGAAACGGTTTCTTTGGCCAACAAACTTAGAAACAGTACTACAGGAATTATTGCAGAACATAAACGACGCTCACCATCGAAACAAGTTATAAATCACGATTTAAATGTTTTCGATGTAGCTAAAGGTTACGAAGAAGCAGGCGTTTGCGGTATGTCTGTTTTAACAGATACCAAATATTTTGGAGGTTCTCTGGACGATTTGCTAACAGCACGAGCAAGCTGTAACCTACCATTACTTCGAAAAGAATTTATTATAGATACTTATCAAATAATAGAAGCCAAAGCTTATGGTGCAGATGTTATTTTATTAATAGCTGCAATACTAACAAAAAACGAAATAAAACAGTTTTCGGAACTTGCAAAAAGCTTAAATTTAGATGTTCTTTTAGAAGTCCATAACGAAGAAGAATTAAACAAATCTATAATGCCTAGTTTAGACATGTTAGGTGTTAACAATAGAAATTTAAAAACATTTGAAGTCAGCTTAGAAACGAGTAAACAACTAAGCGCGTTAATTCCAGACGATTTTGTAAAAATATCAGAAAGTGGAATTAGTAATATAGAAGCCATTAAAACTTTACAACCTTTTGGCTATAAAGGATTCTTAATAGGAGAAAACTTTATGAAAACAAACAATGCTGGAGAAAGCGCAAAACAATTTATAAAAGATTTAAGACTATGAAACTAAAAGTATGCGGAATGAAAAATGAAAACAACATCCTTGATGTTGCAGATATTAAACCAGATTATATGGGTTTCATTTTTTACGAAAAATCATCACGTTATTTTGATAGCGTTATTCCAGAAATTTCAGAAGACATCAATAAAATTGGAGTTTTTGTAAATGCTACTTTCGATTTTATAAGAGGCAAAGTAGAAAAGCACAATCTTCAAGGTGTGCAATTACATGGTGGCGACGAAACTCCAGAATTGTGCGAAAGACTTAAAGCATTAGACTTAACAGTTATTAAAGTGTTTTCTGTAAAAAATCAATTCGATTTTAAAGTTTTAGAGCCTTTTGAGGACGTTTGCGACTATTATTTATTCGATACAAAAGGAAAAGAACCTGGAGGAAATGGCTATACTTTTAACTGGAATATCTTTAAAAAATATCCATCTATAAAACCTTATTTTTTAAGTGGAGGTATTGGTCCAAACGAAATGGAAGCACTACTTCTATTCTTAAAAAGACCAGAATCCGATTTTTGTTGTACGTTAGATTTAAACAGCAAATTCGAAACAGCAGCAGGATTAAAAGACTATACAAAACTAAAAGATTTTCGCAAAAAATTAGTAGAAGCTAATTACATAAAAGAAGATTAAATAATTATTTCATGTCGTTCCGTTAAGCGTATTAATACAAATATCGGAATCCATTATTTACAGAAAACACATGACATACAATATTACCGATAAAGGATATTACGGAGAATTTGGAGGCGCATACATTCCAGAAATGCTCTATCCAAATGTAGAAGAATTACGCCAAAACTATCTTAAAATAATGGCAGAACCTTCTTTTAAAGAAGAATTCGATCAGTTATTAAAAGATTACGTTGGACGTCCTTCTCCACTCTATTTAGCAAAAAGGCTAAGCGAAAAATACAATACAAAAATCTACTTAAAACGAGAAGATTTAAACCATACTGGAGCACATAAAATCAATAATACTATTGGGCAAATTTTAATGGCACAGCGTTTAGGAAAAAAACGAATTATTGCTGAAACCGGAGCCGGACAACACGGTGTTGCAACAGCAACTGTTTGCGCACTTATGGGCTTAGAATGTATTGTTTACATGGGCGAAATTGATATTGCACGTCAAGCTCCAAACGTTGCAAGAATGAAAATGTTAGGTGCAACCGTAGTTCCTGCATTATCAGGAAGTCGTACGTTAAAAGATGCCACTAACGAAGCCATAAGAGACTGGATTAACAATCCTGTAAACACCCATTACATTATTGGTAGTGTTGTAGGACCTCATCCCTATCCAGATATGGTTGCTCGTTTTCAAGCAGTCGTATCCGAAGAGATGCAATGGCAATTACAAGAAAAAGAAGGCAAAACCACGCCAGATTACGTAATAGCTTGCGTTGGCGGAGGTAGTAATGCTGCTGGTGCTTTTTATCATTATTTAGAAAATACAGACGTAAAATTAATAGCAGTAGAAGCTGCCGGAAAAGGCATACATACAGGTGAAAGCGCGGCAACATCTGCACTTGGTAAAGAAGGAATTATACACGGTAGTAAAACACTACTAATGCAAACCGACGACGGACAAATTACAGAACCGTATTCTATTTCGGCAGGACTAGATTACCCAGGAGTTGGACCAATGCATGCACACTTATACAAAACAGGGCGTGCAGAATTTATATCCATTACAGACGACCAAGCCATGAATGCGGGATTGGAACTAAGTAAATTAGAAGGTATTATTCCAGCGATAGAATCATCTCACGCCTTTGCTATTTTAAAAGAGAAAAATTTCAAAAAAGACGATGTAGTAGTGATCAATTTATCTGGTCGTGGTGATAAAGATTTACAAAACTATATAGACTATTTCAAGCTGTAAATTTATTTGTGCGTTACCACAAGGATCAGGCTTTCAAGGCTCGCTCTCTGAGAGGAGCTCAAACAAACCTTTCAATCCTTAACGCGCTAACTCAATTACAAAAACATACAAAGTCTTAAACAAAATAAATTCATTTTAAAATGAACAGAATAAACCAAAAACTAAAAGAAAACAAAAAGCTATTAAGCATCTACTTTTCGGCAGGTTATCCTAATTTAAACGATACCGTTTCAATAATAGAAAACCTTGAAAAAAATGGAACAGACCTAATAGAAATTGGTCTACCATTTAGCGATCCTTTAGCAGATGGTCCAACAATACAAGCCAGTTCTACACAAGCTCTAAAAAACGGAATGACAACCGATGTTCTTTTTAATCAGTTAAAAGACATTCGTAAAACCGTATCTATACCATTAATTATCATGGGTTATTTTAATCCAATGCTTCAATATGGCGTAGAAGCCTTTTGTAAAAAGTGTCAAGACATTGGTATCGATGGTTTAATTATTCCAGATTTACCAGTAGATGTTTATAACGACCAATACAAAGCTACTTTCGAAAAATACGGATTAATAAACGTGTTTTTAATTACACCACAAACAAGTGTAGAGCGTATAAACTTTATCGATTCTATTTCTAACGGATTTATTTACATGGTAAGTAGCGCAAGTGTAACAGGAAGTAATTCTGGTTTTGGAGAAGAACAAACAGCATACTTTAAACGTATTGCAGACATGAAATTAAAAAATCCGCAAATAGTAGGTTTTGGTATTTCAGATAATAAAACATTCTCACAAGCTACAGAATATGCAAAAGGTGCTATTATTGGTAGTGCTTTTATTAAACACTTATCTAAAAACGGAACAGATAACATAGATTCTTTTGTAGATACTATTTTAAAATAGATAAAATTATGAAGGATAATATTATATACAGAGCAGCAACACTAAAAGACATTCCAACACTTTTAGGTTTCGAGCAAGAACTAATTGCTTACGAGCGTCCTTTCGACTCTAATTTAAAAGACAGCTGCACTTATTATGATTTAGACTACCTAATAACATCTAGTAAAGCTCAGCTTATTGTTGGTCATCTCGATAATCGCATTATAACCTGTGGTTATGCGAAAATTATTGAAGCAAAACCATATCACAAAAATCCGGAATACTCTTATATGGGATTTATGTATGTTAATCCGGAGTTTAGAGGACAAGGTATTATTCAAGAAACAATAGCACTACTTAAAAAGTGGTCTATTTCCAAAAACATTTTCGAGGTACGCTTAGAAGTTTATAGCGAGAACGCTTCAGCATTAAAAGCTTACCTAAACAATGGTTTTAAAGAGCATATGGTTGAAATGAAAATGAATTTAAAATAACCCGATGAAAATTCTTAACAATTTTCGTCTCATTATTATACTCTGCCTCACTTTAGGTCTAGCTCCATTTTTTCCAGAACCTCATCTTTGGGGAAAATTAAAATGGCTTTTTGGTGGTGCAAATGGCATGCAAATAAAAGACTGGTTCGATATAGTACTTCATGGTTTCCCATGGGTACTTTTAATTCGTATAATATTTATAAAAATCTTCAAATAAAAATGGCGCTTAACATTGTATTAATAGAACCAGAAATACCAAATAACACTGGAAACATTGGCAGATTAGCTTTAGCCTCAGGCTCTAATTTACATCTAGTAAAACCATTTGGATTCGAAATTACAGATGCACGATTAAAGCGTGCTGGACTAGATTATTGGCAACATCTCAATTTGCATTATTATGATAACGTTGCAGATTTCTTTAATAAAAATGAAGATAAAAAAATGGTATTTCTTTCTAGCCATGGCACAAAACAACATTGGGATATTGAATTTGAAGATGATTTATTTTTAGTCTTCGGAAAAGAATCTAAAGGGCTACCAAAATCTATAACAGAAAACAATCCTGATAAATTATTTAAAATTCCATTGTATAGCGAACACGTTAGGAGTTTAAATTTAGCTAATGCAGTAAGTATTGTTGCATACGAAGGTTTAAGACAGCTAAATAGTATAAAATAGTATCTGTAAATAAAACACAAACTCGAATAAATCATTTATGTTTTATTTAACCAAAATCTTGTGGTAAAACGCTCAATTTGTATTATATTTTTATAAATAAAATACAATGAAATACCACATTATAATAAACAGTGTAAAAACTATTGACACGCTTAAAGACGCATGGTCTAAAGCAGATTATGTTGCGTTATTAGATAAATTTGGTTTCGAAGATTCTGGAGAGAATACTTCAGAAAAAGAATTAATAGAATTACTCTTTATGGCCATTTCAGATTTCGAACCTGAAGAAGCCGCAACTATTATTTTAGACTACAAATTATCTGATAAATTAAACGAAAATCAAATAGAACAGATTTCGCATGAAATGCTTTTAGATAAAATTTCTGAAGAATATGCAGACATCTCTCTACATCATCAGCTATTTAACATCAACCAACTACTTTACAAAGCCTTTAACGGCACTTTCCCAAGTGCTAAAGCTACTATTGTAGAATTCGAAATTACGCCTAACAAAGACATCGCTAAAGAAGTTGTACTAAAAGCTTTAAATGCTACGCTAGCCAATAGTAATGTTATAAAGCGTTTGTTTCATGATGCTTTAGATGGTAAAGAAGCTTTTAATGAAGCCGAAAGTATTATTTGGGATTTAAAATCTACAGGAGAAACTTCATACACACTAACAACTTCAGAATATTGGATGAGTCGTGATGAGTTTACAAATGCAGAATTTGATGTGAATGTAGTTGAGTTTGAAGAAGACGATGAAGATTAATTTACTTTAATAAATAATTCAATAACAATTAAACCAAATTAAATTTTAAAAGTCTAAGTTTTAAGTAACTTTTAAATTTAACTAAAATGATATCAAAAACAATAAAATTAGGTCTTTTCACACTTGCTCTTTGCTCTGTAACTTTAGTAACTGCTCAAGAGAAAAAACAAAAAAATCCTGAAAAAGCATTTGAAAAAATGGATACAGATTCTAGCGCTTCTATTTCTTTAGAAGAATTTAAAGCTAAGCGTATGAAAGATGCTAGTAAAGAAGAAAGAATTACAAAACGTTTTGAAAAAATGGATACTAATGCAGATGGCTCTTTAGATTTTGAAGAATTTAAAGCGTCTTTAGACAAACCGAAAAAGAAGAATAAAGAGAAGAAATAATTGTATTTCTACTAAAATAAAAAAATGCCTTAGATAACTCTAAGGCATTTTTATTTGTAAAAAGGAACTATTTAAAAACAGTTAAGCTTAAAATTAATGTTTTATAAACTTAACAGTTTTAGTGCCTTTATCTGTTATAATTTTAACAATATACAATCCATCTGAAAATGGACTCATATTAGTTTCAGTTAGTACTTCTTTTTTTTGAGTTAAAACTTGTTGACCAAGAGTATTAAAAACAAATAGTTCTTTTAACTGAGTGTTTTCTGTATTTCTAATTTTAATATATTTTGAAGCACCATCATAAATTATTGATATTCCATTTAACGCCTCCTCTTCTACAGATAGTGTATTTCCATCTTGAAAAACAACACTAAAGCGTTCTTCGTTTACTCCAGCATCTAAATGTATTACAAAATCACTTTCCATAAGATTGTGATAAGTATTAAGCATATTATCTTTTATGTAAACCGAAAGACCAGAAGGAACATTTACCATTTCTGAAATACTAAATGTAAATAAACCTACATCTGTAACCTTTACTCCAAGAGGTAACTCGTCTTGAGTGTTAACTTCAGATAAGGCTTGAATCGCTAATTTATAATCTTCTTGAACCCAATACAACTCATTAGGTTGATCGTCGTAAGCTTGTGCATCATATCCGTTATCAAAATTATAAGTTGCATTATCTAAATCGTAACCTAAACCTATAACTCTTTTGTATTGAGAAGGACTAGTATACGAAAACCAAAATTTAGTTCTATCGTCTATTGTCGAAGTTGTATTTGTATTAGACGTTTTATAAAATACAGATTCATTTAAAGACTCTTTTGCAAATGAACGCTGTTGATTATTAAAAACTAAAATACCTGCATTTTTCATGGTAACAAAAAAGGCTTGTCCAACAGCTATATCTGCTGTTGGTTTAGGTTTAGAAGCAGTTCCATTGTTACTAGCTAAACCTGCAACTGCAGGAAGACCTAACATTAAATTATAAGTAGCATAACCACCTTCGTAATTAGCATATACATGACTACTATTAGTTGTAAAATGCTCCCAAAAATATAATGTCCCTTCAATTATTGATAAATTATCATTAATAAACTGGTCTGCATTTAAAGCCGAAGTATAAGGGTTACCTAATAAAAAATCGTTTCCTGCTACTACAGGATAAGAGTAATCTCCATCGTTTGCTTCACCTTTAAATACGTATTCTTGTTCTGATCCAGAAGCTCCAGATCCTTTCATAGAATAACCTCTTCCTGGAGTTAAGCCTGTTGAAGGTGTTAAAAAATTCCATCCTGAATATTCTCCAGACACTGCATTATAATCGTATAACCAATAATTACTTAATGTTATTGGTGAAGTAGCTGGATTTGCATTGTAACCTCCTGTAAAATTAACAACTCCATTAGCATCTTCTAAATACCCAATTTGCCATGCACCTCCTCTATTTACCGGTGCACTCCAATAATTATAATTATACAAATTCGATGTTCCTTGTTGTCTAATTTTTAAACTACCAGAACCCGAATTTGATGTCGTTCCCGTATGGTTTTGAATAAGTTGTGCTTCACCTAAAAGGTCTATTGTACCGTTATTAATAATACCATTTTCTACTTCTAATAAAAAACCATCACTAACCTTTAATGTCGCACCGCTTTCTACTTCCACTTCTCTAACATGTGCATTAGCAGTTAAAACAGCTTCATTTCCAGATTTAACTGTAAGTTTTAAACACGCATTAGTATTATCTGGTGCATTTGCTGTTCCAGAACCATTAGAAAAACTAGTTCCATCCCATACTATTTGATCTGTATAACGCAATGTGAAATAACGGTTTTGCTTTAATCGAACATTTGTTGCTATAGCTGTTGTACCAACTATTGTTAAATCGTAGACATCATCTGCCTCTGGTGAAGAAAAATCGTAATTATTATCTAAAACTAATTGCAAAGGAATGCAATTTTGTTTCCCAGTAAGGTCTAAACCACTTATATCGAAAGAAATATCTACTCTTCCAATATTACCTTGCTTTCTTACTCTCCATCTTGAACTTAATTGCTCAGTATGAGTACTTGTATTTGCACTAAAATTATAAACAGGATCTCTTGTTTCTTCTCCCCAAAACAAAAATTCATTATCACTTAAATTATTTGGATTACTTACTCTTACAATACCTGTACCACGTGAGTCTGTATGATTTGTTCCGTCTGAAGCTTGACCAATACCTGCAACATCATGATCGAAATTACCATTTGATGAGTTATCATGTGTATAAATATCATTTGAGCTTAAAGCTCTATCATATTTTGCTGCTAAATAATTATCGATTATAATACGTTGAGCAGTATTAATAGTAGATTTAAATACTACAAGCTCTGTTAAATCTCCAACATAACCATTTGTACCAGAAGTATAACCTCCAATATTAAAACGTTGAGAAGCATGAGAAGTATAGTTAGATGAGCCTGCTCTATCTTGTAATAAATCTGAATTCCTGTATAACTGCTTTCCTGTTGTAGGATTTGCATTATAAGACCATATTGAATAGTCGTTTAATCCCGATAAGCCTCCTACTTCTAATCTTGCTGTGCTATTACAACATGTACCAATGTCGAAATAGACCGTTCCATTCCAAGGAATATGAGTAGAAAAACGAGTAGAGCTCACCAAAGGATCTGTAGTATAAAGACTAGAAGTTTGCGAAGTATTATCTGCCTTAGCTACAACTACAGAAGTTGCTTGATTAGTAATAAAGTTTGATGTCGTTAGTGTAAAACCTGTTCTTAATCTATTAGCTCCATTGAAACTAATCTCATCGTAACCGTTAATAGCATTAGAAACTAATGTTGGTCTCACAGATCCAGATTCACTTAAATTAAAAGCAGAAATTCCAGCTGAATTTGCCCAACTATTAATACTAGTTCCGCTTGTTACAATACCATTATCTGGACGGTACCAGATAATTAAATCTGACGTTCCATCATTAGCACCAACTCCTCCTGGACCGGTTTGCGCATTTATAATATTAAAAGGTATAGATAGTATAACACAGAAAAAAAATAATACTATCGATAGTGATTTAGGGAAAAACATATCTATTTTAATTTTGCGTGCAAAAATAGATTGAATTCGTAGTACATACTCCCTAATAAATCTTAAAAAGCAAGGGTATTCGCTAAAAGGTAAAGTTAACAGATAAAAAGCGTTCTTTAGAACCAAAAACACTAACAAAATGGGTAGGTAGAAGCTTAATTTACTATTACTTCTTATTCTTTTTTAAGTATTCTAAATATAAATTTTCAACCTTAGTTCTTGCCCAAGGCATCCTTCTTAAAAACTTCAAGCTCGATTTTACTGAAGGATTATCTGTAAAGCACTTAATTTTTATATTGTAGCCCAAATATTCCCAACCATAATGCGCTTGTAAATCGGTTACAATTTGCTCTAGTTTAATACCATGAAGTGGATTGTTTTTTTGAGTTTCCATGTCGTGAGAAATTTTATTTTATCTGTTTGAGTATAGTTAAACTAGATATTAATTTAGCTATACTCAATGTGATAAAAAATTTATTGAATCATGTTTTTAATTTTCACAGCCTTTTCAAAATGATCTAATTGGTGTGTTTCAATCCACCAAGTAGCTGCCTCCATTAATAACTTAGGATTATCGTTTTTGTTTTTAAAAAAAGCATAAAAAGAAAGACCAACATTGTCTCCTTTTTGAGCAATTTTAGCATCGCAAACTTCTATTATTTTAGCTTTTAATTCTTGAGTCATTTTAACCTCTTGAACTGCTAGAACGTCTATCGTTACTAGAGCTTCTTTTTTTGTTTTTAGTTCGGTTTCTTCCACCTCCGTTAGAGTTAGAATTTCCTTTAGATTTATCTCCAGAACCTTTTGCTTTAGGTTTGCTATTTCTAGGCTGTCTGTTTTGACCTGGCTTAATTGGTGCTGTAGATGCATTAGGATCTGGCTCGAAACCTTCCATTATTTCTACTGGTAATTTTTCACCAATCAGTTTTTGTATGTCTCTTAAAAAAGTAGTTTCGTCTGCACTTACTAAAGATATTGCTTCTCCTTTTGCTCCTGCTCTACCTGTTCTACCAATTCTATGAACGTAATCTTCAGATATATTTGGTATTTCGAAGTTTATAACGTGTGGCAATAACGGAATATCTAACCCACGTGCTGCAATATCTGTAGCAACCATAACACGAACAGTTCCATCTTTAAAACCTTTTAAAGCTTTTGTTCTTGCGCCTTGACTTTTATTTCCATGAATAGCAGCTGCTGTAATACCAGCTCCTATTAATTTTTTAGTTAGGTTATTGGCACCATGCTTAGTACGTGTAAATACTAATACTTGTTTCCAGTTTCCATCGGAAATAAGTTTAATTATCAATCCTGTTTTATGCGCTTTTGCAACACGATACACTTTTTGTGTAATCGCTTCTACAGCTGTATTTTCTGGAGTTGCTTCAACTTGTACTGGATTGTTAAGAATACTAAAAGCAAGCTTTTTAATATCTTTAGAAAACGTTGCCGAGAACATTAGATTTTGTCTTTTGTCTGGCATAAGTTTCATAACACGTTCTATATCACGTAAAAAACCCATATCAAGCATTCTATCAGCTTCATCTAAAACAAATATTTCTACGCGCTTTAAAGAAATTGCACCTTGATTACATAAATCTAATAAACGTCCTGGTGTTGCTACCAAAACATCTACTCCATTTCTAATATTTGCTACTTGTGGTTTTTGGTTTACACCACCAAAAATAACAGTACTTCTTAAATTTAAAAATTCACTGTATTCTTTAATATTAGCATATACTTGCGCTGCTAATTCTCGTGTTGGCGTTAATACCAAAGCACGAATTGGTCTAAATTTTTCTTTAGGATTCTCGCTTAATATATGCAACATTGGTAAAGTAAAACCAGCTGTTTTACCTGTTCCTGTTTGTGCAGAAGCTAAAACATCGTACCCATCTAAAATAGGTGGTATTGCTTTTGCTTGAATTGGAGATGGTGTATCGTATCCTTTTTTACTAATTGCTTTTAGTATTGGCTCAGATAGTCCTAATAATTTGAATGACATAAATAGTGTTTATGAAGCAAACGCTATCTTAATTGTAGGTCACTTCTTTATTTTGCTGCAAAGGTACTGCAATTTTATGCTTTAGCAGATTAATTAAGGAATGTTTGTGTTTTATGCACTTGGCTTTGTCTAAAAAATGAGCGAACTTCGATTATTATAATTAAACTTGAAAATATCAAGCATTCATTAATATTTAAACTTAATTTCATTTATTTTAATGAAAGATTTAGAACATCAATTAAAAAACCCAGTTTGGCATTCCTTAAAAGAAACTCATAAAAAATTTATGATTGAATTTAATAGAGTATCATTTTACAATCCCGATGTTTGCACTTTTGCTGCTTTTTGCGATGAAACAAAAACTGCAAAAGCCGCTAATGAATATGTAAAATCTTCAGATGATTTTTTTTTCGTTTCAGAAAACCAAACACCAATAGTAGACGGCGTAAACGTTGTCTTAGAAAAAAAGACTGATGGCTGCCAAATGGTTTTAAATAAGTTAGTCGATATTAAAATAACAGAAGATATCGTGTTATTAGACGAAACATTTATTGATGAAATTTATAATTTAGTTTGGCTGGTTATGCCTGGTTATTACAAAAAAAGAACCTTCGAAATGGGTAATTACTATGGCATATTTAAAGACGGAAGGCTAGTTTCGATAGCAGGACAGCGCATGCAGACTAATCTTTTTATTGAAGTAAGTGCAGTTGTTACTCATCCTGACTACACAGGAAAAGGATTGGCTAGACAATTAATTGTTCATAACACCAAAGAGATTTTAAAAGAAAATAAAACACCAATTTTACATACCAACAAAGGAAACTTAGCAATCCCTCTTTACGAGAAATTAGGATATAAATTAACAAGAGATATGAACTGGTGGCTGTATCGCAAAGTATAAATACTATTAATCCCCTATTAAGACTTATTGTTATACTTCTTTTTGCTATTAGTACTCTTTGTATTATCGATACTTAACTTTGTCCAAAAATAGGAGAACTTCTATTTTAAACTAACAACAGATATAAAACATTAAAACGGTTGTATATTAGTTTAACTGTTATCCATAAATTAAAAAAATATTTAATCGAGAATGAAATATTTAGAATCTACATATTGTTTTGATTTTGAAAATGATTCAGTACAAAACTTAATATCTGAATTTAAAACGGACGCTCTATCTGATAAAGAGAAAGCAATCGGAATCTATACCAAAGTGCGTGATAATTGGAGATATGACGCTTACAACATAAGTCTTTCAAAAGAAAAATATAAGTCGAGCTATCTTGCTGAAAAACAATCTGGAAACTGTGTAGAAAAATCAATAATATTAATTGCTTGTCTTCGTGCCTTAGGAATAGCCGCAAGATTACATTTAGGAAAAGTTAAGAATCATATCGCAGTAGAAAGATTAATAGAGAAATTTGGTTCAAATGAATTGACACCACACGGAATGGTTAACGTCTATCTTAATAATAAATGGTTAAAAATGTCTCCAGCATTTAACAAATCTCTATGTGAGAAATTGAATGTAGAGCCATTAGATTTTGATGGAGAGAATAATTCATTTTTACAACAACATAATAGTGAAGGAAGTCGATTTATGGAATACATAGACGATTACGGATATTTTGATGATGTACCTCTTGATTTTATGATTAAAAATTTAAAAGAACACTATCCTAGTATATTTAATACAAATGGTAAAATAACAGAGTTTAAATTATAGTGTTTGAATGCTAAAACTATTCTTTATAAGACCGTTAGTTTAAATACGAAATTTCAAAAAACGAAGATCTATAATAAATTATTTTGTAATATTTAACCTCTAGCAGCTATCTCCATTTAAAGAAAGATCTACAATCTATTGCATAGTATTTAATGTTCTTTTTGGTAATTCGTGACAAAGAAAACCTTTTCTTATTTTAGTTAACATATTACTACATTTATATATAAAAAAACGCCGACAATGTCGGCGTCTATTCTATATCATGCATAAAAATAATTACTCAATAATTATTTTCTTTGATACAATTCCGGCTTTTGTAGATATTTTTACCAAATACATACCTCTAGATAATTGTGAAGCATTGATTTCTTTATCACCTTTAACCGATAACACAACTTTACCAGTAATATCGTAAATTAATACGTTATCAATTAAAACATTTTTTTGAGAATTTATTTTAAAGATTCCGTTATTTGGATTAGGAGTAATACTAACTGTTTGCTCTAGCTCAAACTCATTCACCCCCAATTGATTTTCAGAAAATAATTGAACTTCTGCAATTTGAATCATGCCTGCTGAATCGTTACATTCTTGAATAAAATTAATTCTATAGTACGCATAAGCGTTACCATTAGTAAAATCAAAAGTTCTAGTAAAAAATCTATCTGTTATACAAGGAATAGTAATAGTTGTAATACTTGTAAACGTATTTCCATCTACAGATCCTGCAATCTCTACCATAGTTGGATCTCTTAATTCGGCATCATTGGCTGTTGAAATATCTATAGATCTAGCTAACGCTGTTGTACCTAGGTTTACAATAAAACCTGCACCATCGTCCTCATTAAAATCTAAAAATTTTGTATTAACATTTCCATCAATTACATTACTTATTGATTCTCCTCCTGGAGAATTAACTGATAAATATTCAGTAACTGTCATGGTTGGCGTGAGAATTGGAATTTGGGCATGAATTTGTCCAAATAAGAATAATGCAAAAGTAAATAAAGTAATTTTTTTCATGTATTTTATGGTTTAGTTAGTGAACAATATTATGATAATTAAATCTTCACTCCTAAATTTATAAGCAATATTTTTAATAAACAAAAACGCATATTAACCATGCCTATAGTTAATATGCGTTTAAATAAAATTTAAAAAATTACAACTTCGTTATTCAAGTTAAACTAACTAAAAGTCACGTTTATTTAAATTGAAAACTTAAGGAGTAGAGTTAGCTACTTGTAACATTTTACCATTATAATACTTATTTCCATTTAAGGAAAATTCCGCTATATATTTCGCCATATCTAATGCTGATGTTGGTGCTTGATAACCAGGAAAAGCTTCTTCTAACATTTCGGTCTGTACTGCTCCTAAAGCAAGTACATTAAAGCTTGGTCCTGTTTCTTTATATTCTTCAGCTAAAAGCTCTGTAAGTGTCACCACAGCTCCTTTACTCGAACTGTAAGCCGATAATCCAGGGAACTTAACACTACCTTGTACACCTCCTATAGAACTTATAGTAACAACATGACTTTCTTTCTTCATAAAAGGTAAAACACAACGCGTCATTTCGGCAACACCAAAAACGTTAGTTCTATATACGTGTTCAAAATCTTCTATAGTAGTTTCTGCAAAAGGTTTATTTAAAAGTGCTCCTGCATTATTAATGAGTATATCTACATGTTTCCATTCTTTGGCAACATATGCTTCTACTTTTTTGTAATCTTCTTTCTTACTTAAATCGAATGCAAAAGACTCGATATTATCGAAATGCAAATTACTAACCGGTTGTGCGTTTCTAGATAATGCTAATACATTATGTCCTTGGTTAGCTAAAATATGTACTAACTCGAAACCTATACCTCTACTTGTACCTGTAATAATTATATTCTTACTCATTCATTTTAATATCTTGTGTTGGAGCATTAGCCATTTGCTCTAAAACTGGTGCTAATTTGTTTATTAAACCTGCCATAAAATTGTAATCTAATTTATCTACCTCATCGTCTACATGGTGATAAAAATCGAAGTTTGTTAAATCGCAAGATGACACTGTATGACTTGGCACTTTAAATTCTTCATAAAACGCATAATTATCTGAACGTTTAAATAACCCATATTTTTTAGCCACGTCTGAAGCTCCAATAAGATTTTCACCAGCATAATCATTCATCTTTTCGGCTAAATTAGATAATTCGTAACCTGTAATAAAAGCTTCATAATCTCTACCTACAAATGGTACACCAATCATTTCAATATTAATCATTGTATATAGATTGATATTACTTTCTTTTAATCTTTTAGCTAAATGTTTAGATCCTAACAATCCTTTTTCTTCCGCTGTAAAGGTTGTAAAAATGATACTTCTTTTATTAGTTTTATTTTTAGAAAAATACTTAGCTAAAGATAATACGCCACTAGTTCCTGCTGCATTATCATTTGCTCCATTTGCAATAGTATCTCCATTTACATCTTTTGCTGTACCAATATGGTCGTAATGTGCTCCAATTACTATAAACTCGTCTTTAAGTTTTGGATCTGTGCCTTCTAAATAACCTATAACATTATAAGCACTTAGTTCTCCTATTTCAAAATTATCTCTATACGTTTCGAAGTATGGTTTTAAACCATAAGACTTAAATTTAGTTTCTATATAACTTGCTGCTACTTCTATACCTTCGCTGCCTGTATCTCTACCATTTAACTCATCGGAAGCTAAGAAAGAAACTATTTCTTTAAGCTCTGCTGCATTAACAAAATCTATTGTTTTAACTGTAGTTTCTACAGTTTCAATTGTAGTGCTTACACTTGTTTCTGTTGCTGTCTTTTTTGCTGAATCGCAACCTATAAATAAGGCCATTACACCTAAAGTAGTTAGTATTTTCATTTGTCTATTTTATTAGAGTTTAAAGATAAAAAAAACCTGAATCAAATTCTTGATTCAGGCTTTTTAATATGTACATAAAAAAGGTTGATACCTATTTCATTTTCTTATTTGCTTTTTTTGCTAAACGCTGTACTTTTTTATTTAAATCTTTCATCAATTTTTCTACAGCACTTTCGCACATTGGTTGTATTTTACTAGTACTCATTACAGGAATACCTCCAACCATTACAGCTTTCTTTTTAGATCCTGCAATTTCTCTAAATTGAAAAATACTATTATTATCTTTAGTATAAAGATTCATAGCATATCTAGCTTGCACACTAACATATCCCATGCTTCCTATTCCTGTTTTAACAAACCCGAATGATAGATTAACAAACATAATAGCATCTACTCCTAAAGCTTCTGCTACACCCTTTAAATCTTTAACATTTTTTCTATAAGCAGGAATTACATTGTAACCTTCTATAGCTGTAGTTGTTTCAACATTTGTTAATAAAGTTGACCCTTCTTGATAAGTTGGAACAAATTCTTTGTAAGCATCATTAGATAATACTTCTTTTTCATCTATAATTTCAAAATCGAAGTTCTTAGTATATTCACTAAAAAAAGCATTATGCAGCTTTTTTAGTGGCTCGGTTAAATTAAAATCTGGATCATCACTTAGCTTAGTATTCTTAGCAATTAAATCTGCCGAGGCACTTAATGCGGATAAATCAATAGTTTTATCTGCATAAAAAGTAATTACTGCAACTTTCTTTTTTTGAGCATTACCAATTAACATTGATAACGAAAGAAACGTCATTAGTACTATAGCCTTAATGTTCTTCATTTTAATTTGTTTTTTATAATAGATTAGTCAATTTAATCAAAATTAGCTTAAACTAACATTGTTACTGGATTTTCAATAAACCCTTTTAATGTTTGTAAAAACTGAGCTCCTGTTGCTCCATCGACCGTTCTATGATCACATGCTAAACATAATTTCATAGTATTACCAACTACAATTTGTCCGTTTTTAACAACTGGTTTTTCAACAATATTACCAACAGATAAAATAGCAGAATTAGGTTGATTAATGATAGATGTAAAACTATCGATACCAAACATTCCTAAATTAGAAATAGTAAATGTACTACCTTCCATTTCGTCTAAAGCTAACTTTTTGCTTCTTGCTTTACCAGCATATTCTCTAACAGCTGCACCAATTTGAGGTAAACTTTGCTCGTTTGCAAATTTAACTACGGGCACTAATAATCCGTCTGGTACAGCAACTGCTACACCAATATGAACGTGATTGTTTAGTTTCATTCTATCGTCGAACCACTGAGAGTTAACTTGTGGATGTTCTTTTAATGCTAAAGCACATGCTTTAACAATCATATCGTTATAAGAAATCTTAATATCTGGTACAGAATTGTATTGTTTTCTAAATGCTATTGCATTTTCCATATCAAACTCCACATTTAAATAATAATGTGGTGCCGTAAATTTAGACTTCGCTAAGTTTTTGGCAATTGCTTTACGCATGTTTGAGTTTGGTATCTCATCGAAATCTTCTTGACCAGTGGCTACAAATTTAGCTGTTGAAGCAGATCCTGATGCAGATGGTGTAAAGTTTTCGATATCACGTTTTACAATACGTCCATTTTCTCCAGAACCTTTAACTTGATTAAGTTGAATACCTTTTTCTTCTGCCATTTTTTTGGCTAAAGGAGAAATAAATACTCTACCTGAATCTGTATTAGAAACAGCTGCTTTAGCTTGTTGCTTAGGCGCTTCTTTCTTTACTTCTGCTTTTGGAGTTTCTTGTTTTGCAGCTTCCTGCTTTGGAGCTTCTTCTTTTTTAGCTGAAGAACCTTCAACTGCAAAGTTTTTTGCAATAGATGAAACGTCTGTTCCTGCAGGACCAATAATAGCTAATAGAGAGTCTACTTTTGCTGAAGCTCCTTCTTCTAAACCTACAAACAGTAATGTTCCAGATTGAAAAGATTCGAATTCCATTGTAGCTTTATCTGTTTCAATCTCGGCAAGAATATCACCTTCTTCTACAGTATCACCTATTTTTTTTAACCATGTTGCCACAGTTCCTTCTTCCATTGTGTCACTTAAACGTGGCATAGTTACTACTATAACACCTTCTGGCAATGCTTCTTCGGCTTTAGGAGTTTCGCTTTCGCTCTCCGTATTTGCTGCAGTTTTATCTTCCGTTGGAGTTTCAGCTTTAGCTTCAGTAGTACTTCCGTTTAATAATCCAGAAATATCTTCACCTTCATCTCCTATAATAGCTAAAAGTGTATCTACTTTTGCTGTTTCTCCTTCTTGAATACCAATATGTAATAAGACTCCTTCATTAAAGGACTCAAATTCCATTGTAGCTTTATCTGTTTCAATTTCAGCTAAAATATCACCTTCTTCAATTTTATCGCCTACTTTTTTAAGCCAACTTGCTACAGTTCCTTCTTCCATTGTGTCGCTTAAACGCGGCATATTTATTACTTCAGCCATAGCTTATTTTATTTTGTGATCTATAAAAGGATAATCTTCTTGCTCGTATACCACATCGTACATTAAGCTTTTTTCTGGATACGGAGATTCGTCTGCGAATTTCTCACATTCAGCTACTAATGCTTTAACACGTTTATCGATTACTTTTAAATCGTCTTCGCTAGCATAGTTTTCTTTAAGAATAATATCTTTAACCTGCTTAATAGGATCGATTTTCTTGTATTCTTCAACCTCATCTTTTGTTCTATAATGCTGAGCATCTGACATTGAGTGACCTCTATAACGGTATGTTTTTACTTCTAAGAAAGTTGGACCTCCACCTGATCTTGCACGTGTAATTGCTTCATCAAAAGCTTCTGCAACTTTAATAGGATTCATTCCATCTACTGGTCCAGAAGGCATTTCGTATCCACGCCCTAATTTCCAAATATCTGTATGGTTTGCTGTACGCTCTACACTTGTTCCCATAGCATATCCGTTGTTTTCACAAACAAATACTACTGGCAAGTTCCAAAGCATTGCTAAGTTAAAAGTTTCATGTAAAGAACCTTGTCTTGCAGCTCCATCACCAAAACAGCAAATAGTTACTGCGTTTTGGTCGTGGTATTTGTCTCCAAAAGCCATTCCTGCTCCTAGTGGAATTTGACCTCCAACAATACCATGTCCACCATAAAAACGGTGTTCTTTAGAAAATATATGCATTGAACCACCTAAACCTTGAGAAGTTCCTGTTGCTTTTCCAAATAATTCTGCCATTACACGTTTAGGATCTACTCCCATACCTATAGGCTGAACGTGATTACGATATGCAGTAATCATTTTATCTTTTGTTAAGTCCATTGCATGTAAAGCGCCTGCTAATACTGCTTCTTGGCCATTATACAAATGAAGGAATCCTCTAACTTTTTGTTGGATATAAACTGCAGCAAGTTTGTCTTCAAACTTTCTCCAGAAATACATGTCTTCATACCATTTAAGGTATACTTCTTTAGTTATTTTCTGCATTTTTGGTGTTTCTTTTCTGTAAATTAAAAACCACTTAAAATTGATATTCGTTCAATTAATCAATTTTAAAAAATTGTTTCACTAACAAAAGTAACACTTTGAATTGGTTTACCAAAAGTGAAAATTAACTAATGTTATATGATTTCGAGATTTTTTTTACGAAAACGTTATAGATTTGATGAATCGAAACCGAAAGGTAACAAATTAGATAATGAGTTAGACCTCATAACCTTGCCAATCTCTCCCATAAAATAGATTTCGATAGCACTTTCTTGTTTAGTTTCGTACTCTGCAATAGACTGTCTACAAGCTCCACAAGGTGGAATTGGCGCACTTGTTTTCTGGTTTTGAGACGCTGCAGTAATAGCCATTTTTACAATTTTTGCTTTAGGATACTTAGCTCCTGCATAAAAAATTGCTGTACGCTCTGCGCATAACCCAGAAGGATAAGAAGCATTTTCTTGATTACTACCAGAAATAATTTCGCCATTATCTAGTAATATTGCCGTGCCTACATGAAACCTTGAATAAGGAGCATAAGCATTATCTCTTGCTTCTATTGCATTTTGCATTAAACTTTGAATGTCTTTAGGCGTATCTTCTAAAGTATCGAAAACATAAAGTTTAGATTCTATTATTACTTCTTTCATAAATTTTAATTAAAAAACTACAAATTAATTTAGACAAAAAAACTATTGCTTTGCGCAATAGTTTTTGTTTTTTGAAATATTCTATATTCTAATATTCTGTATATTCTCCTTCTCCAAGATTAAACGTTAAAGAAAAACGTAACGTACTTTCTAATGGACTTTGCACTTGTGATGCTGAAAATAAATAAGATAAGTCTATATTAAGAACATTGTATTTAAAACCCGCTCCTAAAGCAAAGAACTTACGTGCTCCTTTTGTTTCGTGCTCGTTAAAATAACCAGCTCTAAAAGCAAAAGAATCTTGATATAAGTATTCTAAACCGACTGCATAAGTAAACTCTTGCAACTCTTCCTTTCCTCCTCCTGGCGCATCACCAAAAGATTGAAAAATACCTGAAACGAAATCTACATTATTATCTTGACCTTCTATAATAACACGATCATCAACTACCAATCCTAATGTTTCTCCTTCATCTGGTTCGTAAACACCATTACCATTTGTATCCGTAAACTCTCTTTCTACTCCTGTAACTGGAGGAGTTGGAACAAGCAATTTAGAAAATTCCAATGTTGCTCCCAGTTTATTATATTGATCGAAAATAAAATCGAAACCACCACCTAAACGCAATGTTGTTGGTTGAAAGTTTTCTTGTCCGCCTTCGTCGTATTTAAATTTAGGTCCTAAGTTTTGAATTGCAAAACCACCTCTCCAGCGACCATTAAAATCATTATAAGCTTCTTCTTCACTTTGGTAGTAACCTGTAATATCTACACCAAATGTACTTGCGGCTGTAGCATCATTATCTCCAAAATTTAATTTTAAATCTGATCTTAAATAACGCATAGCTACCGCCATACCAAACTGATCACTTAATCTTAGACTATAAGACAAATCTATTGTTAACTCATTAGGAGATTGTAAAAGTGGCGTTGAATTTTCATCTTCAACAAATTCAATATCTCCAAGCGAAAAATATTTAAAACTAGCTGCAAAAGCACTTTGCTCGTTTAACCTATTAAAATAAGTAACGTTTCCTAAAAAAATATCATTAACCAATTTACTTAAGTATGGTGTATAACTAACTCCAACACCTGACTTTGCTGTAGAGAAAACGTATTTAGCAGGATTCCACTGCTGCGAAAATGCATCTGGAGATGTTGCGACTCCCATATCTCCCATTGCTGCAGCTCTTGCATCTGGAGCTATTAAAAGAAAAGGTACTCCTGTTGTTATTACTCTTGTATCTGAATCAGCTATTATTGTTGTTGGATTTTGTGCATTACTATTTAAAGCAAAAATTAACACAATTATTATTAAAATATTCTTTTTCATAAATCAATTTTATTTGGCAAATATAATTTTTTATTATAGGATTACAAGCTTCTCTATTTTTTCTACTGTTTTATTTGTGGCACTAGAATGTACTTTTAATTTATAAATATAGGTTCCTTTTCCTATTTTATCTCCAAAATCGTCTCTTCCATCCCAAATTATATCTCGCGATGTTGAACTTGTAGATTTTGTACCAACTCCTGTTGTTTGACCATTTAATGTTCTAACTATTTTACCAGACACTGTAAATATTTGTACAGATACATCTAAAACCTCTGAACTGTTATGACTAAACCAAAACTCTGTATAATTTACAAATGGATTTGGATAATTAAGTACATTTTCAATTACAAGACTTTCGTCTTCATTAAAAACTCTAAACTGTAACTCTGCAGTAGAAGAATTATTGTAAACATCCCATGCTTTAACTGTTAAAGTATGTAATCCAGGTTCTAAATCTCTAAAAGGATAACTTAAACTCCCTCTTGTATAATCGTCTAACTCGGTTACATAATAATTATTAAGCACGTATGGATTTACTTCGTCTCCATCTAATATAGCAACTATATCATGCCCGATACCACTTGCTGTATTAATTCCATTTTCATCTTGTAATTTCACTAATAAGGTTGGAGACTCGTTTGTTATACCTCCTGAAACGAAGTTTTCGTCATTCATGTATAAGTTTATGTTAGGCCCAAGATTATCTTCAGCTGCATTTTCATTTATACCACCTATTTGCAATACGTTTATATCTCCTCCAGACTCATCACTTACTGAGTTTTCTCTTGAGGCATAAAAACTTATTTTTCCATAACCTACAGGTATTCCAATATCCCTAGGCACAATAAAATCGAATTCAAATTCTCCATTTGTTACAGTAGATTGCCCTCTAAAAATAACTTCTCCTAAGGTTTCATATTGTAGTTTAATTGGTGATCCTGCTTCAGAAGTATTATCGTTTGCTAAAGTTTCTCTTTCTATTAATTTATCGTAAATAGTTGTAACAACTTTACCATTATAATTAGTTAGTAAATTCCCTGAAACATCTGTTACCTCTCCTGCTAACTTGGTATAACTTAAAGCCTCTAAAACTTCTGAATTACCAGCTACAGGCACGTCATTAATTTTTGTTAATCTAACATTAGGCTGTGGAAATGCTAACTTTAATGCTGGATCACCGATATAAAATACCAAATATTTCTGACCAACTCCAGCAATACTATTACTATTTTTTGTTAACCTAAGCGCTTCGGCCATTGAAGGATATTCATGGTCTAAATAAGTATCGGTATCACTATATGAAAACAAATATTCTTCTAGTTTAATATTAAATTCAACTCCCACAGACACAAAAATTTGACGTGTTGTAGATATTAAGGATATTGCTCCTCCGTCTTTATTCCAATATACTAATTCACCTGCTGTAATTCTAAGCGGATTATCGAATCGTGTATACTCACAGGTTACGGTTACAAAACAACTTAATTTACAGTCGTTTCTTAAATCCTGAGCTTCTGGCTTTTGAAAAAACCTCTCGGTTGCCCAACCATCTTCTCCTCCGTGCCCAAAGTAATTAACTACTAATGCTCCATTTTCAATAGCATTTGAAATCGCTGTAGAAACCTCAGGATAGCGGTCTCCACCTGCAGATGCTTCTTGCTGATATGAATCTGCATGAATTTTTATTGCATTTAGAAATGGTTTTTCTGTAGTAATTTCATTGGCAATTTGATCTGTAGTTTCCTGTAGAGTTCTTTCATAAACTTCATCTACATCGTCTGAAATTGCAATAAAATTATTCCTCCAACTACCAAAAGCGGCTTTAGAGTAATAGACCTCGACTTTATCTACCATCTCTTTTGCACGCTCTGGTGAATCTGCAATTATTCTACCTACTGCAATATCTAATCTATCTGAAGTGACCATAGTACCTTCATTTAAATCCATCATACCATAGAAATCATCTGAGACAAATGAATTTGTTAAATTATAACTATCGAAAGCATGCCATGAAGGTGTATTATATGTGTTTGATGACACTCTTGCTTTATAATCGAATGAAGTATCTCCAAAAAGACATAAATATTTTATTCTGTTTTCTGGCGAACTTGCATTATCGTAAACATATCTAACTAAGTTTCTTATTGCTGAGATATCTCTATTCCCAGTATTAAACTCATTATAAATTGAACTTAAAGTAACAACTTTTACATTTAGATTGTTTTTATCTCTATTTAACTGAGCCAAACGGTTAGCTTGACTTAAAAGAGTACTTGGCGTAACAATAATATAATCGACGTCTTGAAAATTACCTTGACTGTCATTAAAAATTGTTCCTTTAATATTTTGGTTTCCAACTGAAGAGTTTCCTAAATTTATTGGTTCGTATAAATTTGAATTTGTAACAGCAATATACTTTTTTAAACTCCCTAAAGCTGATTTAAAACTTAAAGTAGCATCTGAGTTTAACTTATTGGTAATATTATTTTCATCAGTAATATCCCATACTTCTGAAACATTTGAAGCATTAGACATCGTATATAATCCAATTCCAGAATTTTGAGCAGCGTCACGATTAAAAAACTCAAATTGTTCTCCACTAAAACTAAGATCTCTTGTTGCTTCAATAGAAATATAATCAATATAACCAACTGCACTTGGCACGCCTAACTTATCATATTCCACTTTTACTGTAAGATTATCTGAATCTACATTTATATCATTCGCATAATTTGCACTAACACCATAATTATGTCCATCTACTCCGGGAGTTGTAATTGCTGCGACCTCATTATTATTTACACTAACACTCCAATTAGCGGCATTACCAGATGTAGATGCACCATTAAACACAAACTTAACAGGCTCTGTAGTTACAAGGTTTGGAAAATTAAAATCGAAAGTTTTAGTTGTTTCAATATCTAACTTATCTCCAAACCATCTTCTTCCTACATAAGCTAAGCTAAACTCATCTATTTCGTGAAATTGATAATCTTGGAATGTTGTTATAGTAGTTGTAGCATTACCTGTTGGCTCGGCCATATTTTGAATTCTTTTCCCACTACCAAATCCTATATTTATATAATAGTAAGTTATATCTTGATATGGATTGATATTAGTATTAACCAACGGATCGTCTACAATACCTTCTGGACCTACTCCATAAAACAAAACATAATCACTATTATTAAATACTCCATCTTCTTCTCCAACAACTTTAATTGCGTTTTCAATAGGATCTATAGGATAATTGTCATCATTTAAATAAGGAATCATTTGCCCTCCTTTTCCATAGATTCTTATAGCTCTTGGGTCTATGGAATTTGTATTAATCCCTAAGTTATCCATAAAACCTTTAGTTATTTTAAAGACGCCTGTTTTATTTACTCCAAACTTATACCAAGTACCAGAACTTAAAACCGAATTTGATATTGGCGGATTATTACCATTTCTATAAGATAAATTAGAATTCTGATAATTAACAGTAAAAGACGTTACTTTTTGATAAGAATTTCTACCCGTTTTCACTATTGCTGAAACTGTTAAAAAAGCATATTTATCTTCCCTTGCTTGGGCATTTTTTAAACTATATTTAATAGATGAAGGAATAGTTTTTAAATCTAAATCTTTTAATTCTGTTTTAGAAATAGAAGCATATTTAACATTAGTTAAAGTTACACTGCTCTCCTTTATACTAGAATTAGCATCCCATTGCGTTACAAAATTAACTCCATTGTTTAGACTAAAGCTATAATGCTCTATAGGAGTAAAACTAGGCACTTGAATACTATAACCATCTGTACTCATGGTTTTAGCAGCGTTCCATGTTAAATTAAAATTCTTCTGTTGGGAATAGGCTATAGTACAAAGTAGTACTGTAATACCAAATAATATCTTTTTCATTGCTTTAAATAACGTGATTATTTCAATGTTATTATTTCATTTTTAACATTTTTATAACAACAATTCAAAATTACAATAATAAATTAAAAAATAAGACGTTATAATGTCTCAAAACATCGCCTAAAAACAAAAGACCAAATCGATGTATAGTAAATAAATGGGATAAAGCGTATTTATTTTTAAGTTAATTTTACAAAATAGCTTGTAGAGTTAGGTAGAATTATTATATTGCGTCTCCAAAAAAAACTTAATTAGCTCATAAACGTATCAGTATGAAAAAAGTAATTGTATCAAGGATTTTAATGCTATTAGCAGTTTCGATTACCTTGGTTGGCTGTGGTAGATCTGGCGGATCAAACGTAGATAGCGCCACTGGCTGGGAAATTAACGCTAAAGAAGGCGGATTTCAATACAACACAAATTTTAAAGAACAGGAGACACCTCCAGGAACCGTTTTTGTAGAAGGAGGTACTTTTACAATGGGACGTGTTCAGGATGATGTAATGCATGATTGGAACAACACTCCAAACCAGCAACACATTCAGTCTTTCTACATGGATGAAACAGAAGTAACTAATCAAAACTACTTAATGTACTTAGATTGGATCAAGGAAGTTTATCCACCAGAAGATGAAAATTTTAGAAAAATATACGAAGGTGTTGTTCCAGACACTTTAGTATGGAGAAACCGTTTGGGTTATAACGAAGTAATGACTGAGAACTATTTACGTCACCCAGGATATGGACAATATCCAGTAGTTGGTGTAAGTTGGATTCAAGCAGTTGAATATGCAAACTGGAGATCGGATAGAGTTCAGGAAAAAGCTTTACAACAAGAAGGTTACTTAAAACAAGATAGCCAATACGAAGCTACTGCAGATGCTAACTTTAGTACAGATACTTACATTAATGCACCAACTCAAACCTTTGGTGGTAATGAAGATATTTTAAGAGGAGGAAAATTAAAACCTCAATTAGATGCTAACGGTGAAGAAATTAACGTTTATGCTTCAAGACAAACAGGTATTATTTCTCCTAAGTACAGACTTCCTACAGAAACTGAATGGGAATATGCTGCTTTAGGTTTATCTGAAATTAGAAGTTATAATGTTTATAGAGGTCGTAAAAAATATCCTTGGGATGGACAATACACTCGTTCAGGGACACGTAAAATTAAAGGAGATCAATTAGCAAACTTTAAGCAAGGTAAAGGTGATTATGGTGGAATTGCAGGATGGTCTGACGATGGTGCAGATATTACTGCACAAGTAAAATCTTATGCTCCTAACGATTTCGGTTTATACGACATGGCAGGAAACGTTGCAGAATGGGTTGCTGATGTTTACAGACCTATTGTTGATGATGAGTTTAACGATTTCAACTACTATAGAGGAAACGTTTATACTAAAAACGCTATTACTGAAGAAGGAACAGTAAAAATTGTAACTACAGATGAGATTGTTTTTGATACACTTCCAAACGGAAAAGTAATCGCAAGAGATTTACCAGGTGAAATTGCTCAAGTTCCTGTTGATGAAGATGAAACTTATTTAAGAACAAACTTCGATAGAAGTGATAACCGTAACTTTAGAGATGGTGACAGACGTTCTTCTCGTGGATATGCTGATTTTGATGAAGCAGAAGGAGAAGGAGAAAAGGATGCTCTAACAAGTAAAATGTACAACTCACCTAAACACTCTACAGAGGTTGATTCTTCTGGAAACATGATTAGAGAATGGGATAAGAGTAGTAAAAGGACATCTTTAATTAACGACGAAGCTCGTGTATTTAAAGGAGGATCTTGGAAAGATAGAGAATACTGGTTAGATCCAGCACAAAGACGCTACTTCCCACAAAATATGGCTACAGACTATATTGGGTTTAGATGTGCAATGTCTAGAGTAGGTTCTAAATCTAAATCTAAAAACAAAACTAAAAACTAATATTAGTTTTAAATAATATTAAAAGTCCTAACGTTTAGTTAGGACTTTTTTTATACTTTTATTTTATGAAAACAGAACAACTACACGCCCTATTTTTAGATTGTACAGGTATCTCAACAGACACGAGAAAAGTATCTAAAAACAATATGTTTTTTGCCCTAAAAGGTGATAATTTTAATGGTAATACCTTCGCTCTAAAAGCAATAGATTTAGGAGCTAATTATGTTATAATAGATGAAATTGAGCATAAAACATCTGATAAAACTATTTTAGTTGACAATGTACTAGAAGCATTACAAGCACTAGCTTCTTACCATAGAAATTTTCTAAACATACCTATAATTGCTTTAACAGGAAGTAATGGTAAAACAACCACCAAAGAATTAATAAACGTAGTACTCTCTAAAAAGTATAAAACAACAGCAACAATAGGGAACCTAAATAACCATATTGGAGTACCTTTAACATTACTTTCAATGACCAATGAAACAGAGATTGGTATTGTTGAAATGGGAGCAAATCACTTAAAAGAAATTGATTTCCTTTGCAACATAGCAAAACCAGATTATGGATACATTACTAACTTTGGGAAAGCCCATTTAGAAGGTTTTGGAAGTGCACAAGGTGTAATTAATGGCAAAAGTGAACTCTACGACTATTTAACTAAGAATACTAAGCACATCTTTTTAAATGCAGACGATCCCATTCAAAAAGAAAAACTAAACACTTATTTTAAAAAGTTTGGTTTTTCTGAAACAGATTCTAACTATTTTAAAATAGAATTTATTGAAGCGAATCCATTTGTTTCTTTTAAAATAGAAGACTTTACAATTAACTCTCAACTTATTGGAAAATATAATTTCACAAACCTATGTGCTGCATCAATAATTGGAAAATATTTTAATGTAGAATTAAATGAAATTAAAGAAGCATTAGAAGGCTACACTCCTACCAACAATAGATCACAAATAATACAAAAAGGAACAAATAAAATTATTCTAGACGCCTATAATGCAAATCCAACAAGCATGAAAGCAGCATTAGAAAATTTTAGTGCTTTAAAAGATGATACTAAAATAGCTTTTTTAGGAGACATGTTTGAGTTAGGAACAGATGCAATACAAGAACATCAGGCAATTTTAGACTTATCTACGAGCTTAAATATCGAAGCTGTCTATTTAGTTGGAGAAAACTTTTTTAAATCTGAAAACAAATCTGATAAAGCAATACAATTTATCTCTTTTGAAACTTTAAAAGAAAAACTAAACACCTTAGAAATAAAAAACACAACACTATTAATTAAAGGCTCAAGAGGAATGGCTTTAGAAAGAATATTAGACTTAGTATAAAGGAGAACTTAAATACTATCTAAAAATGCTTTAAATGCACTTCTATAACCTTCAAAACCTTTTGTAGATTCCCATAATACACGAGAACCATGAATACCTTCTTTGGTGGGTTTGTAATGCGTAAGCTTTTCTGTTTTCATTTTACTCACTAAAGAACTTAAGTCTTTTGTTTCATCTAATGATGCAGTAACGAAAGTAGGCTTATCTAAATCTTTAATTTCAGTTTGAATATTCATTTCTTTATAATATTCTCCTGGGCTAAAAGCTGCAATTGCTTTAACCTTGTCGTTATTTTCCCCTATTAACATAGCTAATGTAGCAGAATAAGAACTCCCAACAATTAACAATTGAGTATTATCATTTGCATTATACACATAATCTATAGCAGCAATAATATCTTGCTTACCATTAATATATTCTGTCTCTAAGTTTTTTGACTTAGCCAACTTAGCAGTTTCATTAATAACATCATTTACTCCGTCTCCAGAACGTTGATCTATTGCCATAACAGAATAACCATAGCTATTTAAAAGTAAAGCAGTGTCTTTATATTCTCCACGACTAAAACCTGCTTGATGGCATAGTAAAATAGTAATTGGGTTTTTATCTACTTTATAAACATCTGCAGTAATAGTTAAACCATCTAAAGATGGAAATGTTACAGTTTCCTTTGTCATTTCTTTTGTATTCTTATTGTTAATCAAATCTATATTATCTTGTTTAGCAGAGGTATTATTTACAATCTTATTCTTATCGCTTTTACAAGATGAGATTATAAATATAAGAGCTAATAATGTAATAAACTTTTTCATTGTTAAATTTTAAAATAAAGGTATAAAAATAGTTTCTAAAAACAGAATTGGTTAGAAACAAAAAAAAATCTCAATGATTTATCATTGAGATTTTTTAAATTTAAGTGGGCGACAAGGGATTCGAACCCCTGACCCCTTGGGTGTAAACCAAGTGCTCTGAACCAACTGAGCTAGTCGCCCGATTTATTCGGTGCGCAAATATACAAGAGATTTTAAAACTACCAAAGAAAAAAACAAAAAAAAATTCCTGATGAAGTTTTCATCAGGAATTTTAAATTTAAGTGGGCGACAAGGGATTCGAACCCCTGACCCCTTGGGTGTAAACCAAGTGCTCTGAACCAACTGAGCTAGTCGCCCGATATATTCGGTGCGCAAATATACAAGAGATTTTAGAACTACAAAGCATTTTTAAAAAAAACTTTTAAATAATTTCTGCCACAACAAAAGTACTTCCTCCAATGTAAATTACATCTTCAGGATTTGCATTTTTTAAAGCCATTTTATATGCTTCATTTACAGAATTATACGATTCTGAAACTAAACTATTATCATTAAAGTACTGCTTAAGAATATTAACGTCTAGCCCTCTAGAAATATTTGGTTTAGATAAATAATATTTTGCATTATTGGGTAAAAGGTCAATAATTGAATCTAAATCTTTATCATTTACTACTCCAAAGACAATATGTAAGTTATTATATTCTTCATTTTGGAGTTGATTCATTACAATTTTTAAACCTTCTCTATTATGAGCTGTATCGCAAATAACTTTTGGATTATGTTTTAATACTTGCCATCTACCAAGTAATCCTGTATTATGTACGACATTTAATAGCCCCTTTTCGATGTCTTGAGGTAAAATATTAAAGCCTTTTAATTGTATTTCATTAATTGTACTAACAACAGCTTTAATATTTTTATCCTGATAGTCCCCTTTTAAATCACTTTTATAATTTATTGTTTGGGTTTTATCAGCAAAAATAATTTTAGCATCAATGTTATCTGCTATTTCAGTAAAAATATCCTTAGTTTCAACTTGCGTCTCCCCAATAACAACAGGAATGTTATGCTTAATAATTCCTCCTTTTTCCTTCGCAATGGATTTAAGAGTGTTACCAAGGAAATGTGTATGATCTAATCCTATGTTTGTGATTACAGAAACTTCTGGTGTTATAATGTTTGTAGAATCTAACCTACCACCTAAACCTACTTCAATTATAGCTATATCAACTTTCTGATTAGCAAAATATTCGAAAGCTAAACCAACTGTCATCTCGAAAAACGATAAAGAATTCTTTTCGAAAAAGGATTTGTTTTCCTTTATGAACTGAATTACATACTCCTCACTAATTTCTTTACCATTAATCTTGATACGTTCTCTATAATCTTTTAAATGTGGAGAGGTATATAAACCTACTTTGTATCCTACTTCTTGAAGAATAGAAGCTAACATGTGACTTGTAGAACCTTTACCATTGGTTCCCGCTACATGTATCGATTTGAATTGATTTTCTGGATTATTAAGATGTTTTGCTAATAAAATAGTATTGCTTAAATCTACTTTATAAGCGCTTTTTCCTTGATTTTGATACATTGGAAGTTGAGAAAACATCCAGTTAATAGTATCTTGATATGTCATTTTTTATTGTCCTAATTTAAAGTCTATACTCACAAAACCTATTTGTCTTGTAGGTGCTTTTGAATCTGCCGGCCATTTACCAGATTCTGCAATTTTTTTAGCTGCTTTATAAAGACAAGGTGCAGAATTTTCTGTTCCTTTAGCTGGTCTTACTTTAACTACACGACCACTTCTATCAACTTCTATTTCAACAACAACTAACCCTTCTTCATTACAATCTTGTAAGACTTTGGTGAAATCTCCCGAACCACGTCCTTTAAGACCTGACCCTACTCCTCCATTACCTTTACCTCCACCAAAGTAACTTGGCGCATAAGGATTACCATCTAGTTGTCCTTTATCTCCTGCTGTATCATCGTTACCCTCACTACCACTTGATTCTCCTTCGGAATTATTCATTCCTCCCATCATAGCATCTATTTCTGCTTTTTTCTTAGCCTCTTCAGCTTTCTTTTTTGCTTCAGCATCTGCTTTAGCTTTAGCTTTTTTTGCAGCTGCTTCTTTAGCCTTAGCATCTGCTTCTGCCTTAGCCTTTTTTGCTGCTTCAGCTTTTTTTATAGCTATTGCTTCTTCTGTATCTTGAGTTAAAACATCTTCTTTCATTTCTTCTGAAGCTGATGCTTCATTAGTATGATCTGTTTGCTCCTCAGCTTTATTCGGCTCCGATTGCGCTTCATGATGTTGTTTATTTATATTTAAATCTTCTGATTTTACAGGTTTATCGGGTTGCACGTTACCGCTTCCAACAGCTGAATTACCAAAATTTACCGCAACTCCATATTCCTCTGGTGGATCTTGATAATCCTGCCCAACTACAAAGCACAACAAGATTAAGATAACTACTATTAACGCTGTTATCTTAGCTGAATTTTGTTCGTGTTTTGTTTTTAAATATTTCATTTAGATATTAATTACCATTTACACTAATTGGTAAATCATAAGACACTGGAACTGGCCTACCATTTTGGATTCCAGGTTTAATATTGGGTAATAAATTTATAACTCGTTTTGCTTCTTCTTCCAATTGATCATGTGGTCCTTTTACTTTAATTCCGGTAATATTTCCAGATTGACTAATAGTAAAACGAATAAAAATTTGTTGTTTTCCTGATAACCCTAAATCTGATATAAGTATTGTATTAAAATTCTTAGCAATGAATTGATTAATTTTATCATTCATACATTTTATTCTTGCACTATTATTACCTGATTGGCAACCTGGATAAATTGGAGAGTTCTCAACAGATTTAAAAGATACACTTTTACTTCCTTCACTTTTCTTTTTTGCTGCTGCTGCTGCTGCGGAGGCTTTATCACTAGCTGCTTTTGCCGCAGCTGCTTTTGCTGCTTTTGCTTTCGCTTCGGCCGCTGACTTTGCTTTTGCGGCTTTATCTGCCGCGGCTTTTTGAGCCTTTGCTTTTTCTGCAGCAATCGCTTTGTCTTTAGCTGCTTTTTCCGCACTTGCCTTAGCTACTGCTTTTGCTTTTGCTTTTGCTTTTGCTTTTGCAGCCTTTTTTTCAGCTTCAGCTTTATCTGCCTTTGCTTTAGTTTCTTTTGCTAATTTATCTTTTGCTTCTTTTGCCTCTTTCTCGTTTTTTACCCTTAAAGCTTCTTCTTCTTGTTGCGCTAATAATTTTTCTGCTTCGGCTGCCTTTTCAGCTTTTTCAGTTTCAGCGGCTTTGGCAGCTTCTTCAGCTTCAGCTTTTTCTGCCTCTTCTTTCTCTGCTAATTCTTCTTGAAGTTGTTTTTCGGCTGCTTCCTCTTCCTGTTTAGCTTCTAATGCTGCTGCTTCCATTTCATCTTCAAGACTTTCCTCTTCTAAAACTTCTTCAGCAACTTCATCTTCAACAACTTCATCTTCTACAACCTCCTCGGACTCTTCTAATTCTGAATCTTGAACTTTAGCAGATGTAGTTGGTTGTGTATTATCATTAATAGTACTTACATCTCCAAAGTTAATTGCAACTCCATATTCTTCAGGTAAATCTTGATAATCTTGGCCTACTACAAAACATAATAACACAACAATTACAACGATTAAAGTTGTGATTTTAGCTGAATTCTGCTCGTGTTTTGTTTGTAGGTATTTCAAATTATTGAGATTTTACTGCTAATGTTGATTTTATCTTATTTCTATTCGCAATGTCCATTATATAGACTACATGTTTCATTTCTACATCTTGATCTGAACGAATTGTAATTGTAGGAGATTCTGCTCCTCCAATTTTTGCTAACAACTCAGATTCTAACGTTTCTTTAGAAACTTTTTTTAAGTCTATGTAATAACTATTATTTTTATCTACACTTACAGATACACTTTTTGTTTGTGTTGTTTTACTTGTTGAACTTGGTAATAACAAATCTATGGCTTCGGCTGAAACTAGTGTAGAAGCAATCATAAAAAAGATAAGTAGTAGGAACACAATATCCGTCATTGAAGACATATTGAATTCTGGTGTTACTTTATTTCTTCCGCGTAAATTCATAAATTAGTTATTAGATTGGTTCATTTAAAAGGTCTAAGAATTCTAATGAATTTGCTTCCATTTGATATACCACTTTGTCTGTTTTAACAACGACATGGTTATATGCTATGTAAGCAACAATTCCAACAATTAAACCTCCAACTGTTGTGGTCATTGCAGTATATAAACCATCTGCTAATGTTTTAATATCGATAGAACCACCTGAATTTGCTATTTCGAATATTGAAAGAATCATTCCAATAACTGTTCCTAAAAATCCAATCATTGGAGCTGCACCAGAAATTGTAGCTAAAACACTTACGTTTTTTTCAAGACTATAAATCTCTAAACGCCCTGCATTTTCTATAGCTGTATTAATATCGTCTAACGGTTTTCCTATTCTAGAAATTCCTTTACTAATTAATCTAGATACCGGTGAATTAGTTTGTGAACATAAATTTTGAGCAGAATCTATTTTACCACTACTTACGTAGTCTTTAATTTGATTCATAAAATTAGCATCTACCTTTGAAGCTTCCTTTATAGCCATTATTCTTTCAAAATAAATATAAAGTGCTGCAACAAATAAAACGAATAGTAAACCAATTATTATTATTCCAGCTGTACCTCCTGTGGTAATCAGCTCAATTATTGATAATGTTTTTTC
The DNA here is from genome assembly GCF_947500605.1 of uncultured Lacinutrix sp. Taxonomy (GTDB): domain Bacteria; phylum Bacteroidota; class Bacteroidia; order Flavobacteriales; family Flavobacteriaceae; genus Lacinutrix. The sequence goes on from NZ_CANMSJ010000009.1 coordinate 155,342, forward strand.
GGTTGTTTCACCATCAACTAATAAATCTGCTTCTTGTGATGCGTCTTGTAATAAAGTGTTTAACATATTGTTTGTTTAGATAAATGTATAACGTTATTTTTTTTAATCTCGTATTAATGAGTTTATTTAAAACAGTGTTCTAGTCCAGAAGAAGACTAATGTTCCTGCTAAAAACCCTACTAATGCTAACCAAGATATTTTTTTGAAATACCAGAAAAAATCTATTTTTTCCATTCCCATTGCAACCACTCCTGCTGCCGAACCGATAATTAACATACTTCCACCTGTTCCTGCTGCATAAGCAATAAAGTGCCAAAGTTCGTTATCCATAGGCTCATGGAACATACCTAAACTAGCTGCTACTAAAGGTACATTGTCTATTACTGCAGAACCAATACCCAAAAGAATAACTACTAAATCTGAAACACCTGCGTGACCACCTGGATGAATTTCAGTTCCTAACATTGGAACAGAAGTTTGTAAAGAATCTGCGAAGTTAAATAATGTTCCTAAAGATTCTAAAGCTGCTACAGCCATTAAAATACCTAAGAAAAACAAAATACTTGGCAGTTCGATTTTAGATAATGAGTGGTGTACTGGACTGTGGTGTGCATTAGCATCACTTTCTACTCCATCATACTCCGTTAAACTGAATTTTGAAGAACTATAGATTTCAGCAAAAATAGCTACAACTCCTAAAGACAACATCATCCCAACATAAGGCGGTAAATGTGTTACCATTTTAAAGATAGGTACAAAAACAATTGCTCCTAAACCTAAATATAACATTGTACCACTAAAACGACTTTTTGGTTTATCGTCTGTGTTTTCTTCAACATCTAAGTTTCCTTTAAACGCTGGTAAAAATGAAGCTATAAATGTAGGCACTAACATACATACTAAAGATGGTAATAATAGGTAACCAAATAAGTGACCTGTTGATACTTTTTTACCAATCCAAAGCATTGTAGTTGTTACATCTCCAATTGGAGAAAAAGCACCACCTGCATTTGCTGCAATAATTATTAAACCTGCATACCAAATACGTACACTTCTATCTTTTACAATTTTTTGAAGTATTGATATTAATACAATAGTGGCTGTTAAGTTATCTATAATTGCAGAAAGCACGAATGCTAAACCACAGAAGATCCAAAGGATTTTAGACTTCTTCTTTGTTTTAATAAAGTTTTTTATAGTTGAAAAACCGTCGAAATAATCTATAATCTCAACAATTGTCATTGCTCCTAATAAGAACACTAAAATTTCGGCAGTTTTACCTAAATGATGCAATAATGTTTCTTCCATTAAATGCATTTTGGCTTCATGACCTAAAGCTGGAAAATTTTCTACTAATGCATGATTTGCAGAATCGAACCAATTTGGAAACGAATCTATACCTAATGAAATTAATGCCCAACTTATAGCCATCATGACCAAAGCAGGAATTAATTTATCTATTTTAATACTGTGTTCTAATGTAATGGCTAAATAACCAATTACAAATACTAGAATAATTGCTGTTTCCATAGTTTATATAAAGGGATTAAACAAGTTGAGTTAGTGCAATTTCGAAAGCTGTTTTGCTAATTTCGGTTTTGCTAGGGTTTTTATCGTATGTATTTTGAATAGCTTTTTTAATAATGCTAGACGTATCGTTGAAGATGGCTTCATCCGTCATTTGTACTTTACGTTCCATAAAGTATGCGAATACTCTTGCCATACCACAGTTTGAAATAAAATCTGGAATAAGACTTACTTTCTCGTCTGTAGATTCCATAATGCTTCCAAAGAAAATTTCTTTATCTGCGAAAGGTACATTTGCTCCACATGAAATAACTTCTAGTCCAGTATTAATCATCTGACTAATTTGATCTTGAGTTATTAAACGAGATGCTGCACATGGTGCAAAAATCTCAGTTTCAAGAGACCAAATACGTTCGTTCATTTCTGCAAACGGAATCATGTTTTCTGTCGCTAATGTATTTCCGTTTTTAGTTAAAAAGAAGTTTGTTATTTCATCGAAAGAAAAACCTTCTTCTTTAATAACACCTCCAGAAATATCTATAATACCAACCACTTTAGCTCCCATTTGTGCTAAATAATAAGCTGCTGCAGATCCTACATTTCCAAAACCTTGAACTACAGCGCGTTTTCCAACAACACTTCCTCCGTAAATTTCGTAATAATGTTTTACAGCTTCGGCAACGCCATAACCTGTAATCATATCTGCTACAGTATATTTTCTTGCCACATCTGGTGAGAATCCTGGGTTTTCGATAACTTTAATAACACCTTGACGTAATTGGCCAATGCGATTAATTTTATCTGCTTCAGTTGGTTTAAAGTGTCCGTTAAATACACCTTCTTGTGGATGCCAAACTCCAGATTGCTCTGTAATTGGGATTACCTCATGGATTTCATCGACATTTAAATCTCCTCCAGTTCCATAATAACTTTTAAGTAATGGAGAGACTGCTTTATACCAACGTTCTAAAACGCCTTTTTTTCTTGGATCTTTAGGATCGAAATTAATACCCGATTTTGCACCACCAATCGCTGGTCCTGAAACGGTAAATTTAACCTCCATTGTTTTTGCTAGAGATAGAACTTCGTTCATATCTAAACCTTTACGCATTCTTGTTCCCCCACCTGCAGCACCTCCTCTAAGAGAATTTATTACTGTCCAACCTTCGGCTTCTGTTTCTGCGTCTTTCCAGTTAAAAACAATTTCTGGTTCTTTATTTTCGTATATTTTAAGTAATTCTTTCATTTTAGTCTATTGTAACGTTATCAATTTATTTTATTTTTTTTCTGAAAATATAATTGAAACGTAGCTAAAGTTGATTCATTTAAATAATGATTTATTGGTTTAACAAATATAAAAAACTAAAGGTGCATAAAGTAAAAAAATATTTTTTTTTACGATTGAAATATTACACCTGAAGAATGATCCTTTTTTGCACCTGTAACACTAGACAGACAGTTGTTTTCTGCTCGAAGTTTTAAAACTCCTAAAAAGCCAAAAATTAAAGCTTCTTTAAATTCTATAATTTCTTTTGAAGGTATTTGAATTGTATTATTACATAAGTCCTCTATTCTAGACATTAAAAACGAATTAAAAACACCTCCACCAGTTACTAATATTGATGCATTTTGTTGAACATTTAAAACATTAGAAATCTGAATAGCAACGTGCTCTACAACAGTTCTTAAAATATCTTTTACTGAAAGATTATAACTATCAATTATTGGAAATACAATTTCATTAACCCATTCTAATCCTAATGATTTTGGATAGGTTTCCTTATAAAACGGAAGGTTATTTAACTCCTTTAATAAATCTGTATTTAGTACTCCTTCTTTTGCTAAAGCTCCTTTATCATCATATGCAAAACCTAATATTGAGACATACTTATTAAGGACGATATTTACCGGGCAGATATCGAAAGCGATTCTTTTTCCTTTAATTTCTGTTGAAACATTAGCAAAACCACCAAGATTTATACAATAATTATAATCTGAAAACAACAATTGATCTCCAATTGGAACTAAAGGCGCACCTTGACCTCCTAATTGGACATCTTGAACTCTAAAATCGCAAACTATTGTTTGGTTTAGTTTTTTTGCTAAAACGGAAAGGTTTCCTATTTGGTAAGTTAATCCGTATTCGGGTTTATGTAATGCTGTGTGTCCATGAGAACAGATAGCATATATTGACGAAATATTATTTTCTGTTATAAATTTTTGAATAACTTCAGATAAATATAATGTATAATCCAGATCTAATTCGGCTAATTCTTCTTTTGAATACTTTATTAAAGTTTTCAATTTACCAAGCCATTCTTCCGCGTAAGCGATAGTATCGGCTTTAATAATTTTAAAAGACCATTGCTCTTTAAAAGAGAAATTAATGAATGCTAAATCTATTCCATCTAAAGAGGTCCCAGACATAACTCCAATAACATTATATTCCGTTTTTATCATATTCTGTAAAAATAGAAATATCTATTGAAAGAAAACTAATAAAGAGCTATATTTGCACTCTTATTTTATCAAATTAATATTATAAAAAGATGGATTTTAGCTTAACCGAAGAGCATTTAATGATACGCGACGCAGCTCGCGATTTTGCACAAACCGAATTATTACCAGGCGTTATAGAACGTGATAATAAACAGGAATTCCCACAAGAATTAGTTAAGAAAATGGGTGATTTAGGTTTTATGGGTATTATGGTAAATCCTAAATATGGAGGAAGCGGAATGGACGCTATTTCTTACGTTTTAATAATGGAAGAGCTATCTAAAATAGATGCTTCGGCTTCTGTAATTGTTTCTGTAAACAACTCTTTAGTTTGTTATGGATTAGAAGCTTATGCAAACGAAGAGCAAAAACAAAAATACTTAACTAAGCTTGCTACTGGTGAGTTTGTTGGTGCTTTTTGTTTAAGTGAACCAGAAGCAGGAAGTGATGCTACATCTCAAAAAACAACGGCTATAGATAAAGGAGACCACTATGTAATTAACGGAACAAAAAACTGGATTACTAGTGGAGGAAGAGCTGATGTTTATTTAGTAATTGCACAAACAGATAAAGACAAAGGACATAAAGGTATTAATGCTTTTATAGTTGAAAAAGGAACTCCTGGTTTTGATGTTGGACCTAAAGAAGATAAATTAGGAATACGTGGTAGTGATACGCATACGTTACAATTTAACGATGTTAAGGTACCAAAAGAAAACAGAATTGGTGAAGATGGTTTTGGTTTTAAATTTGCTATGAAAACTTTATCTGGAGGAAGAATAGGTATTGCTGCACAAGCTTTAGGTATTGCTGCTGGAGCTTATGAATTGGCCTTAAAATACTCTAAAGAGCGTAAAGCATTTGGAACAGAAATTTGCAACCACCAGGCTATTGCTTTTAAATTAGCAGATATGTATACTGAAATTGAAGCTGCCCGTATGCTAGTAATGAAAGCTGCTTGGGATAAGGACCAAGGTAACAACTACGATATGTCTAGTGCTATGGCAAAATTATATGCCTCTCAAGTTGCTATGACGCATACTGTAGAAGCTGTACAAATACATGGTGGGAATGGTTTTGTAAAAGAATACCACGTAGAGCGTTTAATGCGTGATGCTAAGATTACACAAATTTATGAAGGGACTTCTGAAATACAGAAAATTGTAATTTCAAGAGGCGTTATTAAAGGATAATAACATCTTCAATTTATATAAAAAAAGCGTAACCATTTATTTGGTTACGCTTTTTTTATTGCCTTGCTAAATCCTCTAACACTAATCTTATTTCTCCAAAAGTGTACTTATTGTCTATTTGGTGTTTTAAGTCTGAGAGGTTTTCGAACTTATGCTTTGGGATAATCGCTTTTAATTCTTTATAATGTCTTTCGGAAATTAAGTCTAATATCTTAATCTCTCCAGTGTCTATAAAACTTGATAAATGTCCGCTAATAGTAGCTACATTTAAATCGCGCTCCATAGCTATTTGTTCTATTGCTTTTCCAGATTTAAATAAATCTAAAGACGTTCTTTTAGTTTCTCCTACTTTTCGTTTGGGCTTTACTGTTTCAAAAATTTCAGATTTCTTAGCTGTTTCAATATCATTTTCATCGCAATACTCTCGTATTACCTTTAAAATATCTTTACCGTATTTCTCTACTCTGGTTTTTCCGAAACCACTTACATTTAGTAATTCGGCAGAATTAGTAGGCAGCGTTTCACACATTTCATATAACGATTTTTGTGTAAAAATTTGAAAATGCACTAAATCATGTTCCTTAGCAATTGTATTTCTTAACTCACGAAGTAACTCGAATAACTCAACATTTGTAGTACCATCGATAATGGTTTTTCTAGGTTTCTTTGGCGCTTCTTTTGCTAAGAAAACAGACTTTGCTCGTAATTCTAAAAAATGTTTCACTTTAAAACCATCTGCCAAGCCTTTAAAATAAAGTTGTTTTGTTGCTAGCAACTCTTCAAATAAATCTAAAGCTTTTGCAATATCTTTTTCTACCGTCTTATTATCTGTTGTAAAACTAAATGTTTTATAAGGTTCAAGAATTTTTGCTTCTACCTCTTTTTTATAATAATTTAAAGCTTTTATAAAACGAGCTTGTATTTCTTTACTTGATTCTGGTGTTAGCGTTATTTCAGAAAGCTCATTCAATTGTGCTTTAAAACCATTGGCTACTTTAAGTAAACTAGCAGCACAATCTTTAATTGTAATTAAAGGTGCTTCAACATTACCTTCTATACTTCCTCTGTTTTTATAATAGATATCTAAAACGCGATTAACAGGATATAAAAATTTATAAAAATTGAAAATCTCTGATATTAAATCTAATTGAAAAACGGACTTCGATTTTGCCAAAACAGCATCGTCTGGTTGATTTTCTTCTGCTCTTTTATTAAACGAAATAACATTAATATCGCTAATTATCTGATTAGAACTAATCTTACTTTTTAACACTAAACCTTCCAAACTTTTACAACGACTTAACGCAACATACGTTTGCCCATGAGCAAAAGCACCTTCTGCATCTATAATCGCTTTATCGAAAGTTAAACCTTGACTTTTATGAATTGTAATAGACCAAGCCAAACGTAAAGGCATCTGCGTGTAAGAGCCAATCTTGTTTTCTGTAATGGCCTTAGTATCCTTATCTACATCGTAATTTATATTATCCCAAACCTCTGGTTTTGTAATAATATTAAACTCATCGTCCGGACATTTTACAACAACTTCGTCCTTATCTAGTAAAATAACTTTACCAATTTTACCATTAAAATAACGTTTCTCTACAGAGCTATCGTTTTTAATAAACATAACCTGAGAACCAACTTTTAGGTTTAAAACCTCTTTTGTTGGATATGAAAATTCTGGAAACTTGCCTTCTACCGAAGCTTTATAATTAACAGATTTTCCTTTTAGTTTCTCTAATTCGGACTTATTAGTTTGTTCTGCCTTAAAATTGTGGGTCGTTAACGAAATATAACCTTCCTCTTCTGTAGCTTGAAAATTAGGGTCATAACTTTTATTTAATTCATCGGCAGATTCCTGCGATAAAGTATTCGTTCTTATTTCATTTAAAATATCTATAAACTTAGGATTATCCTGTCTGTAAATATGTTTTAACTCAACAGTAATAGCAAGCGACTCCTTATAAGCAATGCTACTAAAAAAGAAAGCATTATCATAAAAAGGCTTTAATAATTGCCATTCATTATCCTTAACAACAGGCGATAATTGCTGTAAATCACCAATCATTAATAACTGTACACCTCCAAAAACTTTAGTTCTATCTCTAAATCTTCTTAACGTTTTATCGATACCGTCAAGCAAATCTGCTCGAACCATACTAATTTCATCAATAACCAATAAATCCATAGATTTAATAATATTGATCTTCGTCTTCCCAAATTTTCTATTAAAACCTCCCGAACCTTTTAAATCTTCGTTAGGTAAAATAGGCCCAAAAGGCATCTGAAAAAACGAATGTATAGTCACACCTTTAGCATTAATAGCCGCAACACCAGTTGGTGCCACCACTACCATTCGCTTTAAAGAGTTCATCTTTAGCTTATGTAAAAAAGTAGTTTTTCCAGTTCCCGCTTTTCCTGTTAAAAACACATTTCTATTTGTGTTATTAATAAAATCCCAAGCTAAATCTAATTCCTTATTTGTAGTCATTTTTAGTATTTCAATACAGAATCTCAAGATAAATAAAATGAATAGTTTTTATGGCGCGTTTTTAAGAAAAATAAAAACCACGCTATCCACTATATCTTTTTTTAGTCTAGACTTCTTTAAGCGTCAATGCTTTCAAGCAAACGCTTTATTATATATTTATTTTTTTTGGGAATAATAAAAAAAGGATGCCGTTTCTATCGTTCGCGCTCCTACTTACTATGGTCAATATTAAAACTAAGATCTTTACTTCTTAAAAAATGAAGATACCTTTTTAATAAAACCACTAAATAAACCAGAACCTCCTTTTTTAGCATTGGGTGCATATTGTTTTTTATGCGCTTCCTTATAATTATATTTTACAAGAATAGCATTAACACGTTCTTTGTAAATAGCTCCTTTTACTTCATCAATCTGAAAAATAAAATTAGCATAACCATCTATTTGAGCCAAAACATTTCCGCCTTTATTCCAGTACTTACCTTCTATTCCTTCTTTTTCTATTTGATGTAATAAAGCTCTAAATCGCTTTAAAGACGTTTTACTAATATTAGCTTTCTCATTAACTACAACACCAGTAACTTCTTGCTTGGCATTGCGTTTCATTACACGTGATTTTTCAGGATGTAACTTAAAATTTTCATCTCTAACAATTTTACCAGAATATTTAAGCAGTGCTGTAATTTTAGGTAAGCATTCCTTAGCACCAGAAAATGTAATATCGTCTACATATCTTGTATAATCGAAATTATATTTCTTCGCCAAACCAGATAATCTGAAATCTAATTTTCGGCATAAAATATTTGTAATTGCTGGACTGCAAGGCGAACCTTGTGGTAAAAAACGCTCTCCACGTTGCGCATAATAATCTTCGCCCAATAAAGAGACATCTAATATTTTAGGTTCGGAACATATTAATGCTAAAATAGTAGCTACTTGATTAGAGTAGCCTAAAGACATAAACACACCTTTTATTCTATTATAAGTTACCGATGGGAAAAAGTTTTGAAAATCTTGATTCACAACAACCGCTTTACCAATATGTGGCACTGCATTGGTTTTTATAGATTTACCTATAACACAACCATGTGCATTATCGTGTACTTTTACATTGTTTAAAATATGCTCTAAAATCCAATGCTGCGCATTTTTAAGCTTTGGCATTGGTGCCGAAATTAAACGATAACCACCCGACTTTTTAGGCATTTGAAATCGTTTGTAATGACTAATCTTTGAGTTCTTTCTAGTAAAAGACAGAAACCGAAGTTCTCCAACCGTAATCCCAATAGCTAATGCTAAATCTTGAGCAGTATTTAAAACTGGTAAGTTTTGTGTTTTTAAACGTGCAACATCAGATTCGTTTTTATTTAGGTTATTAGAATAACCAGAACCTATGTAAAGAATCTCTTTTTCTTTAGAGGCTTTCCATTGTGCAGCTTTTTCTAAACGTTCTTTTTCTCGTTTTTCTTTAGTTTCCTTTTGAGATTGTTTAGAAGCAAATTTACGTTCTTGATGCTTTTTAGCTAAAAAAGCTTCAGGATCTTCAATAATTCGTTTTTCCTTTAAAAGCTTTTGTAATTCTTTAGACAGTTGAGATTCTTCTTTAAAAAATGCGTTTAAACTTTTAAAATCAAGCTCTTCTTGATTCCAAAAACCCAAACGTTTCATTTCAGAAAGTATGTATTCTTGTTTAGAAGACTCTTTTATTTTATCATAAATTTCCTGTCTTCTTTCTGTAGAATTTTTCATATAATAAAAAAAGGTAGCGATAAGATGTATGTTGTATTCCCTTCGTACTATTCTCAAGACTGAATTGAACAACTCCAGTGAAATAGGTACCATAGTATTATTTCACTTCGCAGAAGTCTAACCGGAAATAGTACTATGGTACCTATTTCACAAGTTAAGTTCGAGTCAGTGATGCGTTCGGTGTCTTTAAGCAAGATTGGCGATACACCAATCAAATTGCAAGGTTTTTATCTTATCACTACCATGGGTTTAAATATAATATTATTTTTTATCAAAAGTGATTCTTGTTGCTAATATATGCTCACAAGGTCCTTTTGTCATTTTATTCTCATAATAGTAACTGCATGTGCAACTACCATCTACAATTTTTAAATCGTTGTCTATTGTTGCAATAACTTTGTATTTATTACTTACAATACTTTTTAGCGTTATTTTATCGTTTCTATTTTCAACTTTTAAATCGGACACCGCATTTTGTTCCATTAATTTATAAGCTTCTTTATCAGTTTCACTAGAAAAACGTAAAGATTCTATATCTATTCCTTCTCTTTTAAGTTCGCGAATACGGTATACTTTATTCTTTAAATCGAAAATAACTTTACCTGCTTGAGTAAATGTTTCTAAAGATTTATTTACAACCGATACATCTAAGTTCATAGTTTTTGCAATTTCAGCTTCGCTTGCAAACCAATGTTTTCGTAATTCTAAATACACGCTTTGCATTGTTGTTGCAGGTACTTGACCTCTTGGAGATAATAAATCTAATTGGCTAGATTGCGTCCAATCATTAGCTGTCCATCCAGAAAGCCCTAAAGTAAAATACATTTCTGAAGTTAAATGTGCTGTATAAAACGAAGGCATTCCATTACCTAAAAGATGTACTGTAAACCTGTCTGTTATTGGTAATAAACGTTCTAAAAGTAAAATACGTCGTCTTCCCCAAACTCTAATTTCTTGAGCCGAGTCTCCTTTATATATTGATTGCTTACAAACAACTTCTATATTCCAAGGTTCGAAAACAGCAACTATAGGTTCGCCAGGATTTAATATATATTTTATAGAACGTGGTCCTTTTCGTTCTTTGTTTCTTTTTAATACTGAAATAAAATTAGCAATATCAATAGCTTCTAACTCAAAAGAAACTTTTTTAGAGGTCATTGCTGTACTTACTTGAAGAAAACCACGAACCCAACTATCGGGTAAATCTATTTTTACTTCTCTGTAATTTTCTTCTCCTGTTGTTTTTACATCAAAACCTTTAGGATCAATTTTAAAATCTGTTTCCTTATAGGTTCTTATTTTCTGAAACTCTTCATATAATTTCTTCGAATAATCAATATTGGTTGTACCGCATTTAAAGTCACTTATATTATTAAAGACATCGTAACCGCAAGATAACTTTCCGTAGACGGATTCATCTTTACTAAAACATTCAAAAAACACTTGGTCTGGATGTACTGTAATTACTGGGTCCAAAACCATCCAAGCATCCATATCGCGTTTGTATAAATAATTAAAATAGTTACGTTGTGCTTTATAGTAAGGTTTCATAATAACATCGCGTTCTTTACGAAGTCCTTCTAATTGCGAACGCACATTATGAATTTCTGTTTGTAATTTTGATAAATCTGAACTCGCCTCGGCTAACCAAATCTCTTCTTGGCTTTTTAACCAAGCCAAATATTCTGTATTATCTTTTGGCTGAAAATTAAAATCGGCAACAACAACATGATGTAATGCAGAAATAGCTTCCCTAAATGGGATTTTTTTATCTAAAGTTCCAACAAAAAATGTTGGCTCTCTTAAAGTGTCTGGTGCAAAACTGACATCTGTTGCAGACACACCATTGTTTACACTACTCGATCCTCCATATTTATAATTAAACTGCATACAATTAATTCCGTTTTATTAATAATGGAATTTCTATATCTGGATGTGCTTCGGCAATAGTTAACAGTATGTCTATATTATTACTGGTATCTGTTATTGTATTAGTACCTAAAACAGCTTCTATTAATCGAGTTGTCATAATTGCAACAGATTTACTTTTTATAGACTCTTGTTCCAAAAATGTATAAATTCTTGTTTTTGCAACTCTGTTTTCATTAATATTAAACAAGGTTGTTTTAAAATAGGTTTCTAATTTTAGGATGACTTCTTCATTATCTTTTGCATAATTATCTAAATAATTAGTTACAAAAAACTGCATTGCTTTTGTAGGATGTTCTTGGAGTTTCAATAATAAAGGCAAACCTTTTTTATCACTAAAATGTTGTGTTATCATTTTACGACCAAAATACTGAACTTCCATTTTTGTATGATCGCATGCATAAAGTAGCATGTTAATTGTCCAGTTTTCCGATTTTATGTGTTCTTTAAAATAAGTACAAGCCCAAGTAATTATGTCTTCCCAATCGGAATTAAAAATTAGCAATGCAGCTTCTAATTCGTAATTAATTTTAGGTACATGATTTTTAAAATAATCCTTTACAATAGTTCTAATTGTAAAAATGTCACTATTTGCTAATTGTACAATGGAGTTTACAGATAGCGTTTCTATATCAACATGCTCATTAAATAAAGGCTCTCCCAACTTCTGGGCATAATCGTAATTAGATAATAGCAATCCAAATATATTCTCTTGAGGTATACTACTTAAATACTGTTTGTAATTAGTTGTTAAAAGAGTGTAACAGTTTTTATGTAATCCTTCATAACTTTCAGCAGTTTCAACCGCTCGAATTAAAGATTTAAAAAGATTGTTTTTAAATTTTTCATCTAACCTAATTAGTTTTTCAACTGTCGGTTGAATAGCCTCTCTAACTTCATCATATTCTGAAAAACAAAAAGAACTTATTCTATAATGGTTTTCTAAAAGAAATTCATCTGGGAAATGAGATAATAATTCGATTCCTACTTGTCGTAATTGTGGACTTTCCGAATTTATATAACCATCAACAGTATCTTTAAACAATTGATAAGTTGGTAAAACATTTTGCTTAGCTAAATTTGCAGCGTATAATTTATTTATATCTATGTTTGAGTTTGCTAATACTTTTATCTTTTCTTCAGAAACAGAGCTTAGTAATTTCCCAAAGTTGGTGTTTCCTATTAAGTTATTTACTTCAATAAGATATTCTAATGTAAATATTGAAGGCGAATTAAATAAACTATTTAAGTTTTCTATATTTAAAGGTTCATTGTATTTAATAGATTTATCAAATACTTCCTTTAAATAATCTACAACATTTTCTTTACCTATTAGTAATAGTCGTTCTATAAAACTAGTTTCAACAAAAAAATCAGACTCATATTTTTTCAACCAATTAAACCCTAAAGTATTTGCTCTGTCATTATTGGCTTTAATTAATCCTATTAATAAAGAACTTTCTGGTTTAATTAATCGAAATTTTTGTTCTACAATATCTAAAATGACATCTAATACTCTTGGATGATAATGAGATACTAACTGCTCTAATAACTCATCATCAATATTTTCTAAAAAATGACTATTGTCTTTAATAATTCTTAAAGCAAATTCAACAGCTATTTCACTATTAGCATTTGCTAATATATAAACAACTTCATCCGGTTTAGAATCCCATAGCTTAGTAAGAGCTTCTTCTCTTGGTAAATTATTTGTATCACTTTCTAAATAAAACCATTTATTACTCTGGTGTTGTAATCGAGTAGAACTTCCGTAAACAATATACATCAATGCTAAAAACTCATGATATTTTGGAAAAACGCGTTTCTCTGTATTATATTTCCTCGTTTCATTATTGTAACTATAATGATACTGAACATCTTCTTTAGCATTATCTAATGCATCATCAAGTGACACTAAAAGAGATTTAGCATACTCAACATATAACGTTTTATTAGTTTTACTTATATCGTATATAAACTGATAAGTAGTCTTATTAAAATAATGCTTTGTCTTTTTAGAAAACGCAATAGAAGGATTTGTTTTTTGTTTCTCTGTATCTGCATTAGTCCATTCATTATTTACATACAAATAATTAGAAGTATAACCTGGTTTACTAATAGCTATTCTTTTAGATGTTAACGCAAAAAAAATAACATCGTTTAAAATATGTGAAGCCCTATAAATATATCTTATAGATTTAAAAAAGTTCACCTTTAAAGGAGCTTTATCTATAAAAGTATATAATTTTTTTTTAAATGAAATATCATTAATAGAAAACAAATAACAGTAATATAATACCGATCCATCAATATCCTTATCTTTTAAAAAGTAAACTGCTAATGCATTAAAAAAAGCATCGGTGTTTCCAATATGAACTTTAAGTTCTTCTGGCAAATTAACTAAAGCTTGATCTCTAACTTTAGATTTAGAACTCTCATCACCCAGTTTTAAAATATAAGAAGCACTAACACGACCAACTTTATCAATAAAACCTTTAGATTCAAATACATCAAAAATCTTATTTACGCTAGAAACATCGTTGAATTTGGATAATGAGTAAATAGAAGCATATTGTTCAAAAGTATCTTTAGAATCAATAAAGTGGTTTATATATGGTATAGCTTTAACTATATTAAAAAAAGAAGCTCTAATTATAATTCTAGAAACCTTCCAATCTCTAACATATACTCCTATAACAGCATCCTTTAAATATTTTATTATGGTATCCTCTCTTCCTAAATTTAATTCAATATTAATCTCAGGAGTTTCGTTAGCAATCAAAGATAATTCCTCACTATAACCTTTCTTCTCTTTAGAAGAAACCAAACTATTAAATATTAAAAGTGCTTCATCATAAGCTATTGGGAATATCGTTTTAGTACCTTCTCTCAAACTAGCGCCTCTTCTACCGTATCTAAAATTGACTATAAATAAATCTGAACCCGATTCACAAAGGTCCACTTCATAAACTTTATCCGATTTACCTTCTGAAAAGTATAATGTTTTTTGCTTAATTATTTTCAACTATAAAGATTTTATAAGTAAATATAAACAAAAACTAAAGTGTAATTAAATAATAACCAGAATTTAAATACCCATAAAACTTCATGTAATTATTAATGGCGCGTTTTTATAAAAATAAAAACCATGCTATCCACTATATCTTTTTTTTGCATAAGTGCAACAAAAAAAAGGATGCCGCTGCTATCACTCGCGCAAGGCATACCAGCTTAAGTCTGTACTCTTATACATTATTTTTTTATATGGTTCAAACTTTGTTCAAAAAGGTTTAAACAAAAAAAATCCTCAACAAATAAATGTTGAGGATTCTCTAAAAAAGGCGACGACCTACTCTCCCACGAAT
>NZ_CANMSJ010000010.1 GCF_947500605.1 uncultured Lacinutrix sp.
TGCACACCTACATAAATAGTTTGCATGTTTGGTACAACGTTAGTATACGGACTCACTAATGGGTTTGCTTGTGCATCAGCATCGGCTTGTGTGAAATAATACGTTACAGCGTATGCTGGATTACCGCCTGAAATTTCGTTGTTTTTTAGGGTTAAATCTATTTCTGTTATTCCATCTGGTGTACCGTCGTCACAAACTTCTAGTGGTGTTGGTACGACTATGGTTGGTAGTGGATTAATTATAACTGTATTTGAATCAGTTAAAGCACTAGTACAAGTTGTTGTTGGATTATTTATAGACTCTAAAGTCATCGTTTGATCTACAGTTGGAGCTACTATTGTAATAACAGATTCTCCTGCAGCATCAAGTGTAGTTTGTAAAGTTCCTCCTCCATTAATATTATAATCTACAATATTACCAGAAACTCCTGTAATAGTAAATACAGCATCTTCACCTATACAAACAGCTGTATTACTAGTAAGTGTTACTGTTGGATTTGCAAGCACTGTAACGGTTGCAGTATCTGTTAAAGTTCCAAAACAAGAAGTAACCGGATTAGTTACTGTTTCCAACAGAATAGTTTGATCTACTGTTGCAGCCGTAATTGTTACAATCGCTTGACCTGTTGCATCAATAGTTACTTGTTGCGTAGCACCTCCATTAATTGTATAGTCTACAACATCATCTGTAGTACCATTAATAGTAAAAATTGCATCTGCTCCTGAACATATATCTGTATTTGTTGTTAAAGATGTTATAACTGGATTAGCTCCTATAGTTACAGTGTTAGTTTCGGTTAAAACACTTGAACATGTAGTCGCTGGATTAACAATAGATTCTAAAGTAATAGTCTGATCAACTGTTGCTCCTGCAACAGTTACCACTCCTTCTCCAGCGGCATCTAATGTTACCTGCAATGTTCCTCCTGCATTAATATTATAATCTACAACATTACCAGCATCTCCAGTAATTGTAAATATTGCATCTCCTCCAGAACAAACACTTGTATTACTTGTCAATACAACTGTTGGATTTGCATTAACTACAACAGTTTCCGTATCTGTTAAAGCAGCAGTACATGTTGTAACTGTATCTACAACAGATTCTAATGTTATTACTTGATTTGTAGTTACTCCTGTAACAGTTATTACCGCCTGTCCAGCAGCATCAAGAGTTACTTGTTGCGTAGCTCCTCCATTTATATTATAATCTACAACATGATTAGCTGTACCAGTAATTGTAAATATAGCATCCTCACCAGAACAGATATCAGAGTTCGTTGTTAAAGATGTAACCTCCGGACTTGGGTTTACAATAAGATCAAATTCTCCTAAAGGATCTGTAGTTACATTAACGCATGTAGCATCTGCTGTTAAGGCCACTCTAACAAAAATAGGCTGCGGATTACTTGTGTTATCATATAAACTTACTAAAGCATTTACACCAGCAGCTGCGTCTGCTAGAGATGCATAATAAGTTACTGTATAATCTGAAGCTGATTGCGTTCCTAATATTATTAAGTTTTGAGATTCTAAATCAAAAGACTCAACACCATCATTAGAAATATCATCACAAAGCACCATATCCAATGCTGGATTGATTACTGGCTGTGCAGTAATGTTTAATGTAAACGAATCTGTTTCAAAACAACCCGAAGTTAAATATTCTATTCTAACAAATATTGTTTGAGGCGTTCCTATTATAGCTGTTGAAGAATAAGTTGTTGGATTAGGAATCTCATTATTTTCACTATCTGCATCCGCCTGGGTCTCATAATATGTAATAATTTGGTCTGCAGGATTAACCGCTGGTCCATTTATTACAGCATCATTTTCTGTTAAATCGAAAATATAAGGTGGAGCTCCTGGGTTACATAAAAATAAATTATCAGGTGCTGCTGTTATAATTTCTGGCAACACATCAATACAAACTGTTTCTTCGTATTCACATCCAAAATCATCTGTAGTTCTATAAGTATAACAATATTGTCCGGCTGCTGGAGGAGCTACCGTAATAGTATTTCCTGTAGTAACAGTTATTGTTGGATCAGCATCCCATCCTTCTGTTACAGTTGTTGGTGTAAAAGATAATTCTGGTGGTTGTAAGTTTGGATCAAACTGTATACTCCAAGAAAAGATAAAACCATTATCTGCTCCTAAATTATCAATAATTTGAATACACCAATCACCATTTAACGGGCTACCTAAAAGTGTATTTAAACTACCTTCTGGTAAATATGTTCCTGGTGCTATAGAGTTACCTGCCGGATTACTACCTGCATTTATTGTTGGTCCGTTTTCTAAAGTTACCGTTCCTGCTGTAGAAAAACAATAATCTGCTCCAACTCCTGGTGTATTAGTACCATCATCATTGGCTCCACCAAGATAAGTACCTCCACCTCCTGGGTATTGTTTTAAAACGGCTACTGCTCCAGTAGGACTAATAATATTAATATCTAAATCTCCTAAATAAGAGTGTTCCATGTTAACACATATACCTACAATTTGATTTATGTCTGTTAACGTTTGAGCAGAATCGTAACAATCTACAGTAACACATGTTGAATAAGAAGCACCATTTCCATCTGGTAAAAATGTTGTCCCACTAACTGGCGGTGTACAATCATTTATAAACTCGGTTGGAGTCACAACTCCTGTTATAGTTGTAGTGTCACCATAACACAACACATCACTCACTGCTTGAGTACCAGTAAAATCTGGTTCTGTACCAACTTGAATAACTTGATTAATTAAGTTTGTATTTGAACAACCTGTTCCAGGTGCTGGATCTGTATTGGTATCCGTAATATTTAAATTTACAATATAAACTCCAGGATTAGGATAAGAAAATGTTGCTGTTTGTCCAGCCATAGTATTACCATCTCCTAAATCCCACTCGTAAGTAGCTCCTGTTCCATCTACAGAAAAATCCCCACTACCACTAAGTGTAACGTCTTCACCCGGACAAACCCAAATGTAACCGTCTCCATTTGGAGCTGGTGTAGAACTATCTAATTGAGAAACTATTGTTTGACAAGGTTCAAAACAAGAAATAGTTGCTGCCCAACCTGTAGTTGTAGCAGTACCGTCTGAAGTAAACACTATAGTTATACAACCTGTTGCATTATTAGGGGTTGCAGATACAAAACCTGGATTATTTGCTGCTCCTGCTCCAGAATAAGTTCCAAAGTTATTAGCAGTAATATCATCTCCATCATAAAAAGTAATTGTATCACTTCCTGTTTGTGTACTAAATGCTGTAAAATCAAGTTGAACTAGATTTCCAGCAACATCAGGACAGATAGTAAGTGTAAAATTCTCACCATCACCATAGTTTGCTGCTGCTCCTCCAGAATCATATAAAGTACCAGAGCATTGTGTTATTGTTCCTGTTTGCATCAAAACATCTTGAGCCAATGCAACAGTCGAAATAAATAAAAATGTAATTAATAAAGTAAACTTATTCATTGTTGTTTTTTTTATTGGTGTTGAGATAGTATTACGATGAAAAAATCAGTGTTCAGAATCCTATAAATTCTTGAGCCTCTTCCGTGAATCTCAAGATTATATTTTAAAATATTAAAGGTGTTTTTATTATAAGAAGTATCGAAAACTAATTCTGAATTATAAGCATTAAATAATCCTGCATCGGTTAAAGTTTTATACTTTTCAGTATTACCTACTAATTCTGGCATTTCTTTAATAACAATTCTATTTCTAAGTAAGTTTTTTAAATCTTTCAATTTTTGTGGCCTATCTAACACATAAGCATCTAATTTATCTGCATAAACTTCTTTAAGAAAAGAAAGTTCTTGTGATGTTAATGGTGCCTTAACATTGTCATTATATTTAACCAACTTAAGTGGTTGCATTTTTGAGGATTGTGCAGTTACACTAAAGATGCTAATTGCAAACAATAAGGCAAAGCTGTAAAGTAGTTTGATTTTCATATATAAATACCGTTTTTAAGATGCTAAAAATAGCAAAAAATAATTAACTTTTTGTTAATATTCAATGTTCTAAAATTATAACAACTTAAATATAAAAACTCCTACCTTGTTGCACTCATTTTTTTATTACTTATCTTTGCAGACTTAATGAAATTTGGCTTATACACTCCACGTTTTATTAAAATAGTATCATTAAAATGAAGCCCTTTTAGTCTACTTTATTTTAGTGTATTAAATATGACTATAGCTAGAATTTGAACAGATGAAAATTGAGAATACTACAAACGACGAGTTAGGAGAAAACCATGTAGGAACATCTACAGATACTCCAATGGCGGCTGATGCCTTTAAGCTTTCGGACAAAGAAAAAATAGAAATAATAAAAGGCGATGTTCGTCATATTATGGAAACGTTAGGACTAGACTTAACAGACGACAGTTTAAATGGCACACCAAATCGTGTTGCTAAAATGTTTGTTAATGAAATTTTTGGAGGTCTAGACCCAGAAAAAAAACCAACAGCATCGGTTTTCGATAATAAATATAAGTACGGAGAAATGCTTGTAGAAAAAAACATTACAGTTTACTCTACTTGCGAGCATCATTTATTACCAATTGTTGGTAGAGCACATATTGCTTACATATCTAACGGTACTGTTGTTGGCTTATCTAAAATGAATAGAATTGTAGATTATTTCTCAAAACGTCCTCAAGTACAAGAACGTTTAACTATTCAAGTAGTAAAAGAACTTCAAAAAGTATTAAATACAGATGATGTTGCTTGTGTTATAGATGCTAAACATCTATGCGTAAACTCTCGTGGTATTCGCGATATTGAAAGTAGTACAGTAACTTCAGAATTTGGTGGACAGTTTAAAAACAAAGAAACTAAACGTGAGTTTTTAGATTACATTAAATTAGAAACTAAATTCTAAAAAGCAAAATAATTAGAACTTCTTTTAAAAGAAAACTATAAAATTATTAGCTTAGACGTCGAAATCTATAACTAATAAATTAACGCATTCGAAAATCACTTTTTAAACAAAGTCTTTTTCAGCTTTATATTATACAACATGCAACTTTACAAGAATCAACACATAAAAGTCTATAATTCTTTAACCGGAAAAAAAGAACCTTTCGAAACTATTACAGAAGGAAATGTTGGTATGTATGTTTGCGGACCTACAGTTTATAGTAATGTACACTTAGGAAATGTAAGAACATTTATGTCTTTCGATATGGTGTTTCGTTACCTAAAACATTTAGGTTATAAAGTACGTTACGTTAGAAACATTACAGATGCTGGACATTTAGAAAATGATGCAGATGCTGGAGAAGATAAAATTACTAAAAAGGCTCGTTTAGAAGAAATTGAACCTATGGAGATTGTACAGCGTTATACTGTAGATTTTCATAATGTATTAAACCAATTTAACTTCTTACCTCCTAGTATCGAACCTACTGCAACTGGTCATATTATAGAGCAGATTGAACTTATTAGCACTATTATAGATAATGGTTTTGGTTACGAAGTAAATGGATCTGTTTATTTCGATGTTCATAAATACAACGAGACTAACAATTACGGTATTTTAAGTAAACGTAAGCTTGAAGATTTAATACACAATACACGTGCTCTGGACGGACAAAGTGATAAAAAAAATCCACAAGATTTTGCACTTTGGAAAAAAGCAGAGCCTACACATATTATGCGTTGGCCATCGCCTTGGAGCGACGGTTTCCCAGGTTGGCATTTAGAATGTACAGCCATGAGTACAAAATACTTAGGCGAACAATTCGATATTCATGGTGGTGGAATGGATTTAAAATTCCCTCATCACGAATGTGAAATTGCACAAAACCAAGCTGCAAAAGGAAAATCACCAGTAAATTACTGGATGCATGCAAACATGTTAGAACTTAACGGTTCTCGCATGAGTAAATCTACAGGGAACTATATTAATCCTGCCGAATTACTTTCTGGCAAAAACGACATTCTATCTAAAGCCTACAATCCAAATGTAGTACGCTTTTTCATGATGCAATCTGCATATAGAAGTGTTTTAGATTTAACAGACAATGGATTATTGGCCAGCGAAAAAGGTTTTAATCGTCTAATGAATGCTGTTGATGATTTAGATAATTTAAAAACTTTAAACGCTTCTTCTTTCGATGTTAAAGCATGGAAACAGACTTGTTACGATGCCATGAACGACGATTTTAATACTCCTATTTTAATCGCCAACTTATTCGAAGCCGTAAACCATATTAACGCTGTAAAAGAAGGAAGCAAAACCATTTCTAGCGAAGATTTAGAAGTATTTAAAAGCGCATTACACACATTTGTTTTCGAACTATTAGGCTTAAACAATGCAAAAGATTCAGCCGAAGGCACAGAAAAACTTTCTGGAGCGGTAGAATTACTTATAAAATTAAGACAAGAAGCTAGAGCGAATAAAGATTTCGCTTTGTCCGATCAAATTCGCGACGAACTAGCCGAAGTTGGCATAACTTTAAACGACAGCAGAGAAGGCACAACCTTTTCTACAAACTAGTCCGTAGACTGTCATTCCTGCGAAGGCAGGAATCCAAAAAAAAAAAAAGGTTCCTACCTTCGTAGGAATGACAAATATTGTGAAAAAAATATTAATAGCACCTTTTCTATTTATAATAAAAGTATATCAAACTTTTATATCTCCATTTACACCAGCCACGTGTAGATACCAACCAACCTGCTCTCATTACACAAAAGAAGCTCTAGAAAAGCATGGTTTTTTAAAAGGCATGACATTGAGCATAAAACGTATTTTTAGTTGTCATCCTTGGGGAGGCAAAGGCTATGACCCAGTTCCGTAATTATTTTTAGGGCGTTCCTTTTTACTTATAACTTACAAGGTGAAAAACCTTGAAAGCTAGCAAAAAGTCAGGCTCTCAAGGCTCGCTTTTTTTCGAAAATAAAAAAAGAGCTCAAACAAACCTTTCCATCCTTAACGCGCATACCAATGGTTTTGTTTAAAATAAACATTGTGGTTTTGTTAATGATTTGTGATATACTAAAATAAATAGAGCATAAATACTATATTTACAATCACAAAAAACAATCTATGTATTTATTAGAATTCAACTGGAATCCTATAACAGGAATTGATATTATTGGGAATTTCAAAATTCATTTTTATAGTCTAATGTGGGTTTCTGCATTTGTTGTAGGATGGCATATAATGAAACGCATTTTTAATAGAGAAAATGTAAACATCGAATATCTTGATCCTTTATTTATCTACACCGTTTTAGCAACTATGCTAGGCGCACGTTTAGGTCATGTTATTTTCTATCAACCAGAATTATTTTCTCAAGATTTCTTTAGCGTTTTCTTACCATTCCATTTTAATCCAAGATTTGAATTTTCAGGATTTTCAGGACTCGCAAGTCATGGTGCTGCAATAGGTATTATTGTTGCCATGTATTTATACAGAAGAAAGTATAATTACAAATCTTTAATGTGGATTTTAGACCGCATTGTAATTCCAGTAGCTTCGGGTGCTGTATTTATTAGAATTGGAAACTTTATTAATTCTGAAATAGTAGGTAAATTATCTGGAGATTTTCCATTAGGAGTTCGTTTTATACAAGAAGAATACACTAAAGGTGAAATTGTAAAACTAACAGGAATTGCAGACTATAAAGAAGCATATCGTGCCGTTTCTAACGACCCTAAATTTATAGACTTATTACAAGCTGTTCCTTATAGACATCCTGCACAATTGTACGAGTCGTTTTGCTACATTTTTGTATTCTTAATTCTATTGTACTTCTACTTAAAAACTAACAAAAACAATCAACCAGGTTTCTTATTTGGTCTCTTTTTAGTATTACTATGGACGGTTCGTTTCTTTGTCGAATTTGTAAAAATTGCACAAGTAGATGGACGAGATGATTATATTTGGTTTATGAATACTGGACAAGTATTAAGTATTCCTTTTATATTAATTGGTTTATACTTTATGTTTATTTACAAACAAAAATCTAACTACAACTAATGAAGACATTTAAAATAGCAATACTATTATTAAGTTTTAGCTTAACTATTATAGCTTGTAAAAGCGAACCAAAATCTATTAAGCAACCCGAAGTTACTTTTACTAAAGAAGGTGAGCTTACATTATACAAAACTACAGCAGATACTATTATAGCCAAGCTAGACATTGAAATTGCAAAGACACCTTTTGAAATTGAAACAGGTTTAATGTATCGCGAATCGATGAAAAAGAACCAAGCGATGTTGTTTGTTTTTAACGAAATTAGAGAGCGTAATTTTTACATGAAAAACACACGTTTTCCTATTGACCTTATCTTTTTAGACCATAACAAAAAGGTGGTTAGTTTTCAAGAAAACGCACAACCATTTAACGAAGCTTCTTTACCATCTAATGCTTTAGCACAGTTTGTACTAGAGGTTAATGCTGGTTTAGCCGAAGAATGGCTATTAGAAGTTGGTGACAGAATGGACTATTTTGTATTTAAGATTGAAGAGTAATGGAACAAAAAGTTGTAGAAATAGAACAGTCTAATAAACACTCTATTTTTACAACTCAATTTATACCTAAAAATTCTAACGCTAAAAGTATTGTAATATCATCTGCAACAGGTGTTTTACAATCTTACTACGCTAATTTTGCCGAATATTTTTGCGCTCTAGGTTTTACAGTTTATACTTTTGATTATTCTGGTATTGGATTATCTCATGGTAAAGGCGTAAAAAATAACACTTCTAACTTATACGATTGGGCTTCTAATCAAGCATCAATTTTACGTTTTGCAAAGTCGAAAAATCCTGAACATAAGATTACACTAATTACGCATAGTATTGGTGGGCAACTTATTGCTTTTAACAAAAATATTAAGCTTGCCGATTTTATTATTACTGTTGCTTCGCAATCTGGTTATTGGAATCTTTTTAAGGGTTTAGAAAAACCAAAGATGTTCTTATTCTGGAATGCTGTTATCCCAATTGCAAATTCTTTATACGGATATTTTCCTGCAAGAAAACTAAAGCTTTTCGAAAACCTTCCAAAGCGTGTTGCTTACCAATGGCGGGTTTGGGGAAATAGAAAAAACTACTTTTTATATACTGCTAAAAAAGAAGATTTACACCTAGACTCTATTACTTGCTCTATTAAAGTTTTAAGTTTTCCCAATGATGCATTTGCGCCAAAACAAACGGTAGATTGGTTATCTAAGCTTTTTACTAATGCTAAAGTAGAGCGATTACATTTAGAACCCGAAGTATTAAATGTACCAGATATTGGACATTTTGGCTTTTTTAGAGAGCGTTTTAAAACCTCTCTTTGGCTAATAACAAAAGAATGGATTGAAAGCAATACTTAGGCTAATGCGTTAAGGATGGAGCAATTGTTGGAGCTCCTTGAAAAGAGCGACTTGCGAGAGCCTGACCTTGCTTTTCGCAAGGGAACGCCCAAAAGAAAACCATTGAATTCTATTGTACGTTTGTTATAAATAAAAAAAAGCCTTTCAGTATAAAACTGAAAGGCTTTTTAATATTAAGGAATTTAAGAATTATGCTTTCGCTCCTTCTTCTAATTCTTCTTCTTTTACTTTGTCTCTTAATGCATCTGCAGCATCTCCTTTAACTGAATCGAACATAACTGGTGTTGCGATAAATAAAGATGAGTATGTACCTACAACCACACCTACAATTAAAGCAAACATGAATCCTCTAATAGATTCTCCACCAAATATAAAGATGGCTAATAATACTACTAAAGTAGTTAAAGAGGTGTTTAATGTTCTACTTAATGTAGAGCTTAAAGACTTGTCGATAACTTTACCGAATTCCCAATCTGAATGTTCGTTAAAGTACTCACGAATTCTATCGAATACTACAACCGTATCATTTAACGAGTAACCAATTACGGTAAGAATCGCTGCTATAAAGGCTTGATCGATTTCTAATGAGAATGGCATAAACTTGTATGTAATAGAGAATACTCCTAATACGATTAATACATCGTGGAATACTGCTGCTACTGCACCAAGTGAGAATTGCCATCTTTTAAAACGGAATAAGATATAAAGGAATACTACAATTAATGATCCTAAAACAGCCCAGAAAGACTCTTGCTTGATATCATCTGCAATTGTTGGACTTACTTTATACTTCTTCATTAAACCTGCTGTTTTACCTTCTTTATTAGAGATAAAATCGGCATAGCTCATTCCATTTAAATGTGGTTGTAAAGCATTGAATAAGATTTCTCTCATTTCATTATCTGCTTCTTCTGATGCTTCGTCAATTCTAAATTTAGTTGTAATTTTTAACTGGTTATCGTCACCAAAAGTTTTAGCATCTGCACTACCAAAAATCGCTGGATCTGATAATGTAGCACTTATTTCTGAAGAACTTACTGGCTGATCGAAACGTACTTGGTAAGTTCTACCACCTTTAAAATCTACACCTTGATCTAATCCGTTAGTAAATAATGATGCTAAACTTCCAAGAATTAATACTCCTGAAATGATGTAAGCTAATTTACGTTTCTTTAAAAACTCAATATTGATGTTTCTAAATAGGTTTTTAGTAATTCCTGTAGAGAAATCTAATTTACCACCTCTGTTAACATACCAATCTACAAGTAATCTTGTAATAAAGATTGCTGTAAATAAAGAAGTACCAATACCTACTAATAAAGTAGTTGCGAAACCTTTAATTGGTCCTGTACCAAATAAGAATAAAATTAAAGCAGTTAAACCTGTTGTAATGTTGGCATCCAAAATAGAAGACAATGCATTACTAAATCCGTCTTTTACAGCAGATTTTTGGTCTTTACCTTTTCCTAATTCTTCTCTAATACGTTCGAAAATAAGTACGTTTGCATCTACAGACATACCTATTGTTAATACAATACCTGCAATTCCAGGTAACGTTAATACAGCTCCTAATCCTGATAAGATACCAAAGATTAATAAAATGTTTAATGCCATTGCAACATCTGCAAATGCACCTGCTTTACCATAGTAGAAAAACATCCATATTAATACTAATGCTAATGCAATTAAAAATGACATTGTACCACTATCGATAGCTTCTTGACCTAAAGTTGGTCCAACCTCATCACTCTGGATAATACTTGCTCTTGCTGGTAATTTACCTGCACGTAAAACGTTAGATAAATCGATCGCTTCGTTAATTGTAAAGTCTCCAGAAATCTCTGAACGACCTCCTGCAATTTTACCTCTACTAATTCCTGGAGCAGAATACACAACATTATCTAAAACAATAGCAATGTTACTTCCTTCTTTGTATGCACGATCAGTCATTTCTTCCCAAGTTTTAGATCCCGCAGCATCCATTTGCATGTTTACAACTACTCTATTTGCTGAATCGTAACCTTCTCTTGCATCATCAATACTACCATGTAATGGTGGTACATTATCTCTGTTACCTTCTAAAACGTGTAAAGTTGTTACTTCACTATCTTTTTTAGGCTTTTCGAATACAAATTTTATATTCTTTGCAGCTGCTGGACGCATTGCGATAGCCTCTTTAGAATTTAACATTTCTAATACTTTCTTCTGGTCTGTAAGTTTTACTAAACCAGCTCCAGAATAATATCCTGTAGAGTTTACTGCAACTAAATCGTAAAACGGATTAACAACTACTGCTGTTTCGTCTTCTGCTCCAGTTAAATCTCCAATAATATCATCTGCAGTTTCTTCTCCTGCTTCTTGAGTAGCATCTGCTTCAGTATCTACTGCAGCAGTTTCTTGTTTCGCTTTTAAAGCGTTGTTTAAATCGTTAAAGTACTGACCTAAATCTTGTGCTTTGTAACCAAACCAAAATTCTAATTCTGCTGTTCCTGTAATTAATGCTTTTGCACGCTCTACATCTTTAACACCTGGTAACTCAACTAAAATACGTCCAGAAGAACCTAAACGTTGAATGTTTGGAGATGCAACTCCAAATTGGTCAATACGTGTACGTAATACTTGTAATGCAGAGTTTATAGACTCATCTATTTTTTTAGATAATGCTGATTTTACATCAGCATCACTCATTCCAATTTTTACAGTTCCAGCTTCTACTAAAGAACGTGTTCCAAAGATATCTGGAGATGCTAATTTTTTATCTCCTTTAATAGCATCGAAAGCTACGTAGAAAGACTCAATATAATCATCTTGAGAGTTTGTTTGTAAAATATCAGCATCATCTAATGCTTTGTTAAACACAGGATCTTTTGTGTTATTTGCTAATCCTTTTAAGATATCTCTTACAGATACTTGTAAAATTGCTTCTAAACCACCTTTAAGGTCAAGACCCAATTTCATTGCATTGTCTTTAACCTTAGCGTAATCTTCACCTAAAAACACGCTTTCTGTTACTCCAGAAAGAGAATCAAGGTAGTTTGCTTCAAACGCTTTACGTTTCTCTTTAAAGTCTTCAACATCTGTACTAAATTTTGCTGCAGCTATTTCTTCTGCGTTTTTCTCGATCGCATTGTTTTTAAACGAGAAAGACAATTGGTAAATACTTACCAGTCCAAATAAAACTGCGAACAGCTTTACTAATCCTTTATTTTGCATTGTTTTGTTATTTGCGTCAGTTTTTAATTTCTATTTCTTTAATCGAAGCTGACAATTGTTAGTAATGGTTTTAATATTAATGGATAGTTTTCTGTATCAATTATGAAAACTATAATTTTGAAACAATAACTACAGCCGAAGCTTTACATTACTATTTCAAAAAACGTTTATTATTTAGGAAGTTTTATAATACTATTCCTGTTACGAAACTGGTCCAGCTCGACATTCAGGAATTTGGTGAGGAATATTGTTTATTGCAATTGCAATAGTTTTGTTTTGTTTGTAAGCAACTAGTACTTCTATATTTTTTTCGGCTGAAGTAATCTCTGTTGCATAAAGAAATACGTTTGGATTTGAAAATCTGTCGTAATCTTGCTTAAGTTCGAACATTAGCTTTCCACCAGACCCGAAACCTGCATCACTACTTTTTGTGATTTCGAAAACATCGAGATTGTAAGTTTGTTCTTTTGGGAAGTCTGACTGATTATCTTCTTGAGAAGCATAATCGACTGCTAGTGCGGTTGCAGCTAAAGCATCTTTTACGTTAGCAACTGTAATATCACTAAAGTATGAAATTACTAAGCGTCCATTGGATTCTTCTCGAATGTCTACTTTAGAAACACCTATTGTTTTTAATTGCTCTTTTACATTAGCAATAGCAAGCTTAGCTTCGTTTGAAGATATGGTCGTACTAGAAAACTGTAATACAACCTCTTGGTTTGGAATCGTCAAATTCTCTTGACATGCACCAAACAAAGCGAGTATTACAATTAAAGTACCAAAATACCATTTCGTCTTCATGCGCCAAATATAAAAAATTTAAGGCTGTATTACTACTGTCTTTGTATAAATATTACAGTGTTAAATCACTTTAAATCAACTTATAAAGTCTAATAAAAATAAAAAACCTCACAATTCTATTATTGTGAGGCTTCTTTAATGTATTGTTTAAAATTTGTAAGACTTATAAATCTTGCAAGTTTCTATTATATACTTATTATAATTCTAATAATCCATTAGTTTTCTTAACACCTTCAGCAGACTCTGCTAATTTTGCTTTTTCAGCATCTGTTAAGCTAATTTCAACAATTTTTTCAATTCCGTTAGCACCTAAAACACAAGGTACTCCAATTGCTAAATCATTTAATCCAAATTCTCCAGCTAATAAAGCAGAACATGGGAATATTTTTTTAGTATCACAAGCAATTGCTTGAACCATTGCAGATACTGCTGCTCCTGGTGCATACCAAGCAGAAGTTCCTAATAAACCTGTAAGCGTTGCGCCTCCAACTTTAGTATCTTGAACTACTTGTTCCATTCTTTCTTCAGATAAAAACTCTGAAACAACAACACTGTTTCTTACCGCTTTACCTATTAATGGCACCATACCTTTATCGCTATGTCCACCAATTACCATTCCATCCACATCGCTAATAGGTGCTCCTAAAGCTTCAGCTAAACGATACTTGAAACGTGCAGAATCTAAAGCGCCACCCATACCAATAATTCTATTTTTTGGTAAACCTGTAGTTTTATGCACTAAATATGTCATTGTATCCATTGGATTAGACACTACAATAATAATTGTATCTGGAGAATGCTTAATTAAGCTAGCAGATACCATTTTTACTATTCCTGCATTAATACCAATAAGCTCTTCACGAGTCATACCTGGTTTTCTAGGAATTCCTGAAGTAATTACACAAACATCAGAACCTGCTGTTTTAGAGTAATCGTTTGTACTTCCTGTTATTTTTGTATCGAAACTGTTTAATGAAGCGGTTTGCATTAAATCCATTGCTTTACCTTCGGCAAAACCTTCTTTAATATCTAAGATTACAACTTCGCTTGCGAAATCTTTAATAGCAATATATTCAGCACAACTTGCACCTACTGCTCCTGCTCCAACTACTGTTACTTTCATTTTAATATATTTTTAGTTTGTGTATAAATTTAAAGTACGAATTTACAAATTTTGCTTCAAAAAACGGTTAAAAACTAGACTTTTAAAAGCTGAAATTCATTCCTACTGAAGCACTATTAAAATCTGCAATAGTATAAGCTGCGTTTAAACCGAAAAAACCTAGACTTAAATTAGCTCCAACTGTTGTTAATACTCCTGTAGTATCCGATTTTATTGAGAATGGATCTTTTATTTCATCAGAATAAACAGTTTGACCTAGAACTTCACCAGAAACACGATATGTTCCTAGTAGATCTGTCGTATTCTTTCCGCTTAAATAACCAACAGAAGCATAAAAATTAATTATTTTTAGTTTTGTGCCAACTATTAATTGGTATAACATTGTATTGGTTTCAGTCTCAATTTGCTGATTTTCTCCATCTACAACTCCTGTATCTGTAAAATCGTAACTACCATCTAAATGCGTATAAGCTATTAATCCAGATATTGATATTGGAAGCACTTTATCTGCTGGTAAAAAAGAGGTGAAATCTTGCTGTATTCCAAAACCGTATAATCCTACTTTTACATCTTCTTGATCAACTTTTGGAAAATAACGTCCTTTTATCTGCGTTCCTTTAAAAGGAGAAAAACTAGCTTGTAAGAATGCCGTTGGCACTAAATTTATGTTTGCAGAACCTATTCCTGTTGGAAGCTCTAACTCTGTTGTTTGCTCTCCAAATATAGGATCATCATATGTTACCTCAACAAAAATAGCTGGATCATTATGTCCTAAAGCTGTCGATACCGGCTTACTCGTACTACCGTCTTGAAAACGTATGTTTTCGTAATCGTTAGTATCTAATATAAACTGCTTGTCTACATCATTAATAAAAGTTCCATTACCAATAATTGAAAGCTCGAAACCAAAACGTTTTGGTGTTTTTGCATTATTAAACCAACCTGTGTTAATACCATAAGCCAAACCATCGTTTGCAGGTTTTATATAATTTGCAGAAAAACGTTCTGCATCTGCTACACCAGCAGCTAATAATTGATCTAAATTATCTTGCGCGTTAGTACTTAAAGTCGAAACTAAAGCAACTACAATTAATCCTATTTTTTTCATTTTAATATATGTTTAGATTTGGGTTCTACATTTATTAACGCAAAAACACCTTCAATAGTTTTACTGAAGGTGTTTTTTTAGTTTTATTTTAAGTGCTATGCATCAATATTTGCATAAACAGCATTCTTTTCTATAAACTCACGACGCGGTGGCACTTCGTCTCCCATTAACATTGAGAATACTCTATCTGCCTCTACTCCGTTATCAATTTGAATTTGACGTAATGTTCTAAACTCAGGATTCATTGTAGTATCCCAAAGTTGCGTTGCATTCATCTCACCAAGACCTTTATAACGTTGTATTTTTGCTCCATCACCATATTCAGCCATAAGCGCTAAACGTGCTTCGTCATCCCAAGCGTATTGTTTTTTAGCTCCTTTTTTAACTAAGTATAAAGGTGGTGTTGCTATATAAATATGTCCGTTCTCTATTAATTCTTTCATGTATCTAAAGAAGAACGTTAAAATTAAAGTTTCAATATGTGAACCATCAATATCGGCATCACACATGATTACTATTTTATGGTATCTTAATTTTGAAAGGTTTAATGCTTTACTATCTTCTTCGGTACCTATTGTTACACCCAAAGCAGTAAATATATTTTTAATCTCTTCGTTTTCAAAAACCTTATGCTTCATGGCTTTTTCAACATTAAGAATCTTACCACGTAATGGTAAAATAGCTTGGAACGCTCTATCACGACCTTGCTTTGCAGTACCACCTGCCGAATCTCCCTCGACAAGATATACTTCACATTTTGCAGGATCTTGCTCAGAACAATCAGATAATTTTCCAGGCAAACCACCTATACTCATTACTGTTTTACGCTGTACCATTTCACGAGCCTTTTGTGCTGCGTGACGTGCTTGAGCTGCTAAGATTACTTTTTGTACAATAACTTTAGCATCGTCTGGATTTTCTTCTAAATAATCAGATAACATTTCTGACACCGATTGACTTACCGCTGCAGAAACTTCTCTGTTTCCTAATTTAGTTTTTGTTTGTCCTTCAAACTGTGGCTCTTGAACTTTTACCGAAATAATAGCTGTTAAACCTTCACGGAAATCGTCACCAGCAATATCAAACTTTAATTTGTCTAACATACCAGACTCATCCGCATACTTTTTAAGCGTATGTGTTAAACCACGTCTAAAACCAGAAAGGTGTGTACCACCTTCATGTGTATTAATGTTGTTTACATAAGAGTGTAAGTTTTCTGCATATGATGTATTATAAATCATTGCAACCTCAACAGGCACTCCATTTTTTTCACCTTCAAAAGAAATAACATCTTTCATTAAAGGTTCTCTTGATGCATCTAAAAACTTGATAAATTCTTTTAATCCTTCTTCAGAATGAAACGTTTCTCCTTCAAAAGAGCCATCTTCTTTAGTAAAACGCTTATCAATTAAATGTACTGTAATACCTTTATTTAAATACGCTAACTCACGCATTCTACTAGCTAATGTATCATAGTTATATTCTAAAGTTTGAGTAAATATTGTTGCATCTGGTCTAAAAGTAACTGTTGTTCCTCTTTTATCTGTATCCCCAATTGCTTTTACAGGATATAAAGCTTTTCCTTTAGAATACTCTTGTTCCCAAATTTTACCATTTCTAAAAACAGTAGCTGTTAAGTGTTCTGATAATGCATTAACACAACTTACACCAACACCGTGAAGTCCACCAGATACTTTATAAGAATCTTTATCGAACTTACCACCTGCACCAATTTTAGTCATTACAACCTCTAGTGCCGAAACGCCTTCTTTTTTGTGTAAATCTACAGGAATACCACGACCATCATCTTCTGTAGTAATCGAGTTATCTTCGTTAATAGTTACTGTAATATTATCACAATGTCCAGCTAAAGCTTCATCAATAGAGTTATCTACAACCTCGTATACCAAATGGTGCAATCCACGTACACCAACATCTCCAATATACATTGAAGGACGCATACGTACATGCTCCATACCTTCTAAGGCCTGGATACTATCTGCAGAGTAATTATGCTTATTAAACTCTTCTTTCTTTTCGCTCATATATGTATTATTTTATATTGCTTTATTTAATTTTATTGAAACTGAAAAACTGATTTTTCAGCGACAACCAAATATACGAAAACATTAAGGCCCTACAACGTTGTTTAACGAATTAGCCTATTTTTTATTAACAATTGTTGATTTTGAGAAAGTCGCTTAAATCGCTTAAAAATACCCTTAAATTTAATTTTGCGTGTTTTTTATTCTTCGTAAAAACAAAAAATCAAAAAAATCGCTAAAACATGCGCTATTAAAATCTCGTTTTTGATTACAAATCTCTAAAACAGTATAATAATTAACATTTAATATTATGATTTTAACCAACCCGTAATACTCATTCTAGAAGTATTAGTCACTAAAACTTCATGCTCGATCTCATTACTTTTAAAGAAAACACATTTAAGATTATCTGGAGAAATTATATCGATTCCAGTTTCTTGATATAGTTTTAATTCTCCACCGTCTTTAGACAACCAACCACTATTTAAGTACATGATTATAGAAAAAACGCGACTATTATCAGTTTTAAACTGATCTATATGCTTTTTATAAAAAGCACCTTTTTCGTAGAGTGCATAATGAAATTCGTAACTTTTTATTCCGGCAAAGCAAGTTTGATTGAGATACAACACGAATTCGTCTATTAAACTGAAGAATTGCTTCTCATAAATATTATTATCTGCTTTATTCAACCAAAAAATCTTATCTCTTCTTATAGAATTATCGTGATTAAACAAATGAGAATTAGCAATACCTGCTAAACTTAAAGCCTCATTTTCGTAAAGTGATAATAAATTTGATTTTAATTGAAAAGCTAAGTCTTCATTTAAAAAAGCTTTAGATATACCTACACGCTTTTCTAAAAAGCTTGAGATAATTTCCTCGAAGTGCGTTTGCACTAGGTTATTTAAAAAAGAATGTTAAAATTACTATATATTTCATAACACAAGTTATTTAATTACAGCAATTTTGTTAAAAAACAAAACCGCTCTATTAGAGCGGTAAATGTATGCTAAAAAACGGTATGCACTTTCGTTTATTGATAGTATTTAATTTGTAATAAAAATAACAGACTCTACCACTCTTCCTAGAGAACCAAACACGTATTAATATGCTTTATCATGCACATTTGCAATGGCACGACCAGAAGGTTCGTTCATGTTCTTAAATGCCTCATCCCACTCTAAAGCAATAGCTGTACTACAAGCTACACTTGCCTCTTGAGGCACACTTAATGCTGCAGCATCACTTGGAAAGTGCTCTTCAAAAATTGAACGGTAATAGAATTCTTCTTTATTTTGAGGTGTTTGTATTGGGAATCTATATGCTGCATTCTCCATCTGCTCATCTGTTACTACTGCATCTACAACTTCTTTAAGCGTATCGATCCAGCTATACCCAACACCGTCGCTAAACTGCTCCTTTTGCCTCCACGCTACACTTTCTGGCAACATGTCTTCAAATGCTTTACGTATAACCCATTTTTCCATGCGTTCTCCGTTAATCATTTTATCTTGAGGGTTGATGCGCATTGCAACATCCATGAACTCTTTATCTAAAAATGGTACACGTCCTTCAATTCCCCAAGCTGCTAAACTTTTGTTAGCTCTTAAACAATCGTACATGTGTAATTTATCTAATTTTCTAACCGTTTCTTCATGAAACTCTTTTGCATTTGGCGCTTTATGAAAGTATAAATAACCTCCAAAAATCTCGTCGGCACCTTCACCAGATAAAACCATTTTAATACCCATAGACTTAATAACTCTTGCCATTAAATACATTGGTGTACTTGAACGAATAGTTGTGATGTCGTAAGTTTCAATATTATAAATTACATCTTTTATAGCATCTAAACCTTCTTGGATTGTAAATTTTATTTCGTGATGTACAGTTCCAATATGGTCTGCAACTTTTTGAGCAGCTGCTAAATCTGGAGAACCTTCTAATCCTACTGCAAATGAATGCGTTTGTGGATACCAAGCTTCTTTTTCATCTCCAGTCTCAATACGTTTTTGTGCATATTTTTTTGCTATTGCTGATACTACTGAAGAATCTAAACCTCCAGAAAGTAACACTCCATAAGGAACATCGCTCATTAATTGTCTGTGCACAGCAGCTTCTAAAGCCTCTTTTACCTCAGCAATACTTGTTTCGTTCTCTTTAACTGCATCATATTCACTCCAATCTCTTTTGTACCATTTTACATATTCACCATCTTTACTAGACATATAATGTCCTGGAGGAAATAATTCTATTTTAGTACAAATACCTTCTAAAGCTTTTAACTCTGAAGCAACATAAAAAGTTCCGTTTTGATCCCATCCTATATATAAAGGAATGATTCCCATATGATCTCTTGCAATAAAATACTCGTCTTTCTCTGTATCGTAAATAGCAAATCCAAAGATTCCATTCATTTCATCTACAAAGTCAACTCCTTTTTCTTGGTATAAAGCCAAGATAACTTCGCAGTCACTTTCTGTTTTAAAATCGTACTTACCTTCAAATTGCTTACGTAATTCTCTGTGATTGTATATTTCACCATTTGCCGCTAATACTAATTTATTATCAGGACTAAATAACGGTTGTTTTCCAGAAGCTGGATCTACAATTGCTAAACGCTCATGAGCTAAAATAGCTTTATCATCACTATAAATACCAGACCAGTCTGGTCCACGATGACGAATGGTTTTAGACATTTCTAAAACCTGAGGTCTTAAATCTTCACTTTTTTGTTTAAGGTCGAAAGCACATACAATTCCACACATAACTTATATCTTTTAAATTCTTTTTATTATTGATTGTGAAGCAAATATTAAATTAATGTTTCATTTTTAAAACACATAACCCTTAAATGCTTTCATATTAAAACTAAAATTAACATTTTAAATATTAAATGAAATTATTTCAATTGAATTTTACGAAAAAAGATTTAAAATTAAAATTCAGAAAACAAATTATTAAGCTATTGTAAGAAACAACAAAGATAAAAGCACTAAAATTCACAAAACATTAAATAAACGACATAAAAAAACACGCTTCTTTCAATAAAAAAGTAAGCGTGTTATTTATTATAAATAGATAGAGAATCCCTAAAACCAAGGATCATCTATTTTAAGGAATATTTAAATACTTATGTGTCTGTAAAGAGACTTTCCATTTTGGGTTAGCCATAACGTAATCTACAATTAAAGGTACCATTGTATCTCGCTTACTCCATTCTGGTTGCAAATATAAAATACAATCTCCATTTACTTTAGCAGCTTGCTCTTCCGCGAAGCGAAAATCGTCCTTATTAAAAATAATACATTTTAGTTCGTTGGCATTATCGTAAACGCCTTGTGTTGGGAGTTTCATCTTTTTTGGAGACAAACAAATCCAATCCCATTGTCCAGACAACTCATAAGCGCCAGAAGTTTCAATATGAATACTCATATCTTCGGCTTTTAACTGCTTTGTTAACTCCGTCATGTCCCAAGTTAATGGCTCACCACCTGTAACTACAATAGTCTTGCTGTATTTTTTTGCATTTGCAACAATTTGTTCAATTCCTGTAGGAGGATGTAATTGTGCATTCCAACTTTCTTTAACATCGCACCAATGGCAACCAACATCACAACCACCAATTCTTATAAAATAAGCAGCAGTACCTTTATGGAATCCCTCACCTTGTATGGTATAAAACTCCTCCATTAAAGGTAACATTTTTCCTTGATTTACTAAATCTTGAACTTCTTCCGTCATAGCTTGCAAAGATAGAAATTAAGTTAATCTTTTAAGTCTTTAATTATTCTAATTATTTTTTCTAATTTCGCTTCAATAGCAAAAAATAATTCCCTCAACTAATTCTTAATGAAAAACAATTTTCTGTCCCTATTAATAGCATCCTTACTTTACACATCCTCTATTTACTCACAAGTTGCAATTGGCACAACAAATCCTGACGATGGCTCTGCGCTTCAAGTAGATAGTACAACTGGAGCTTTTGTTCCGCCAAGAATGACTACAGACGAAATGAACTTAATTACTACGCCTTTAGTAGGTTCCTTAGTTTTTAATACTTCTGTAAATTCTTACTTTGTATACAAAAACGCAGCATGGTCTAGCTTAACAAATAGTTCAATAATTTTAAATAAAAGCTTTTCTTCTAACAATAATGCATTAGAAACTTCAAACAATACTTATACAAATTTTCCTATTGGAGTGAATGATGTTATTGCTACCAATACAAATATTTATGAAGTTGTTAGTAATGGTGTTGTAAAAATAAAAGAAAGTGGAAATTATTTATTCACTGCCTCACTTTCAACTAGCAATATGCCAAGCGGGAATAAAAAGTACATTTTAGGCATTTATAAAAACAATGCTTTAGTAGCTTATTTATCCAGAGGCTTTTCTAGCTTACCAAGTCAAGACTATTGGGGAACTAGTGGAAATGTAATGTATCCTTTTTCTGCAAATGATCTTGTTAAATTCCGTTATGTTTTAAATAATGATGGGAATACATTAAATGCGAAGTTTATCAATTTTGGGATAACTAAACTTGATTAAATTTTAACAATTTAAAACTATAAAATTATTTGTTTGCAGTTTTTAAATCATATTTTTTTCTTCATTTTTTTTACTATATTTTTATACAAAATAAATAAACATGAGCAGACAAGACGAATTCTTTAAACATATCACAGACGGAAACACCACCAAAGGTGAGTTTATAACCTTAGGTTCTGCAATGTTAGATGGCGAAACCATTAAAGATGCTTTTGTAAAAATCCCTTTAAAAACCATGAATCGTCATGGCTTAATTGCTGGAGCTACTGGAACTGGAAAAACAAAAACACTTCAAGTTCTAGCTGAGAATTTAAGCGAGAAAGGCATTCCTGTTTTGCTTATGGATATAAAAGGTGATTTAAGTGGATTGGCGCAACCAAGTCCTGGTCATGCAAAAATAGACGAACGCCATGCTAAAATTGGTTTAGACTTCGAAGCCAAAGGCTTTCCTGTAGAAGTAATGTCTCTGTCTGAACAAGACGGTGTACGTTTACGCGCTACAGTTATTGAATTTGGACCAGTTTTACTCTCTCGTATATTAGATTTAACAGACACACAATCTGGTGTTGTTGCTGTAATCTTTAAGTATTGCGACGATAATAAACTACCTCTTTTAGATTTAAAAGATTTCAAAAAAATACTACAATACGCTACCAAAGAAGGAAAAGAAGAGTTTTCTGATGAATATGGTAGAATATCAAGTGCTTCTACCGGAGCTATTTTACGTAAAGTTGTAGAAATAGAACAACAAGGTGGAGACTTATTTTTTGGAGAAAAGAGTTTTGAAGTTGAAGATTTATTAAGAACAACAAGAGACGGAAAAGGTTATATAAATATTATTCGTTTAACAGATGTTCAAGATAAACCAAAACTGTTTTCAACATTCATGTTAAGTCTTTTAGCCGAAATTTATGAAACTATGCCTGAGCAAGGCGATTCTGGAAAACCAGAATTAATAATGTTTATAGACGAAGCCCATTTAATTTTTAATGAAGCCTCTAAAGCATTATTAAGTCAAATAGAAAGTATTGTTAAATTAATACGTAGTAAAGGCGTTGGTTTATACTTTGTTACTCAAAATCCAACCGATGTCCCAGAAGGTGTATTAAGTCAGCTTGGTTTAAAAATACAGCATGCTTTACGTGCTTTTACTGCTAAAGACAGAAAAGCAATTAAACTTGCTGCACAAAACTATCCTGATACAGATTATTATGATACTGCTGAAATTCTAACTTCTCTAGGAACTGGAGAGGCATTAGTATCTGCATTAGACGAAAAAGGGCGTCCTACTCCATTAGCTGCCACTATGATGCGTGCTCCAATGAGTCGTATGGATGTATTAACTAAAACTGAGTTACAAAACTTACTTGACGACTCTAAACTAGTATTAAAATACAACGAAGAGATCGATAGAGAAAGTGCTTACGAAATGCTTAACAAAAGAATTGACAAAGCAGAAGAAGCAAAAATTAAAGCCGATGCTAAAGAAGAGAGAGAAGAGGCAGCAACTAAAGCTAAAAAAGCAAGCAGAACGACAACAAGAAGGAGAAGCACAGCACAAAATCCAATTATTAAAGTTTTAACTAGCGCTACTTTTATAAGGAGTGTTTTTGGCATCTTAAAAAAGATGATGTAAAAAGTAAAGCTAATTCTGGTCCTTACCAAAAACAAATAACACAACCCAAATATTATATCACAAAAAAGTTTCCGTATTTGCGGAAACAAAAGCAAATAACACCAATGAAAAAAATAGTTTTTACTCTACTTACAGTTTCTATACTAATGACATCTTGCAACACAGAAGTCAACCCTTTTTCTATATCTAAGCATAATATTGGCTTATTAACAGATTCTACTCAAGTTAAAGACCTTGAAGCTATTTTTGCAAAAGATTCTATTGTAAAAAAGATAGCCGGAGACGAGTTTTTAGGAAATGTAAATGATATTTTAATTTTTGAAAAAGGCGGAAAAAAACTATTAGAATTATCACCAACAGAAGCTTTAGACTCTACTGCAACTATTGGCACAATTAAAGTATTAGATTCTCGTTACAAAACAGAAACAGGAATTACAACATTAAGTACATTTGGAGATATTAAAGTAAAACACAAAATATCTAGTATAGAAAACACCTTACGAAACGTTGTGATTTTAGTAAACGAAAACAATACTTTTTTTACTATTAGCAAAGAAGAATTACCTGGAGAATTACGTTTCGATATGTCTAAAAAAATTGAAGCAGCTAATATTCCCGATACTGCAAAAATTAAATACTTTATGGTTGGTTGGTAAGTTAATTTCTATTAAGTTATAGACTATTAAAAACTAAAAATCTTTTTTTAAATAAGAAACAAAAACCATAACTTAATGAATCCTCTTTTTTCAAAACTTCTAATAGACGTTGCCCGTAAAAGAATAGAAAAAAAGCAGCTAAAAAAGGAGGCCACAACGACTCAAGACATCAGCCTAGTTGTTAACAACATAAAGGTAGAGATAAGTCATGCTATAAAAGAATCTCTTTTTATAATTATTGGCGTTTTTTCTGCTGGATTTGGACTAAATGGTTTTTTATTACCTAACCGTTTTATAGATGGTGGAGCTACTGGAATTTCTTTATTAATTCAAAACATAACCTCTTTATCACTTGGCGTTTTATTACTAATAGTTAATATTCCTTTTCTATTATTAGCCACACGAACTATTAATACAAAATTTGCTGTAAAAAGTTTTATAGCTATAACTTTTTTAGCCGTTGTAGTGCATTATGTAGATTATCCAACTATAACCGATGACAAGTTATTAATTGCCGTTTTTGGCGGCTTTTTTTTAGGCTTAGGAATTGGTATGGCAATGCGTGGTGGTAGTGTTATTGATGGTACAGAAGTTTTAGCTATTTATTTAAGCCGTAAATTCTCGCTAACTATTGGTGATGTTTTACTCTTAATTAATATTGTTATTTTCTCGGTTGGCGCTTATACACTTTCTATTGAAACTGCTTTATATGCTATTTTAACATACTTAGCTGCTGCAAAAACCGTTGACTTTGTTGTAGATGGTGTAGAAGAATATGTAGGTGTTACTATCATTTCTGAACACCACGATGCTTTACAAGACATGATTACAAACAAATTAGGTCGTGCTTGTACTATTTACGCTGGAAAAGGAGGCTATAATACCAAAGAAAAAGGCTATAATAAAGACATTATTTATACCATTGTAACAAGACTAGAACTTGCCAAATTACACACCGAAATAGATAAAATAGATAAAAGTGCTTTTATTATTATGGGCATTGTTAAAGATTTAAGAGGTGGAATGATTAAGAAAAAACCACTTAAATAGTATTTTTTAAATTGAAATTAATATGAAAAACAAAAAATATACTATCCAAAACAGTCCGTTTGTTGTACCTACAACCGATGGCAAGGTTATAGAAGAACATTTTGGACAAGCAACAGACGGTAATAAAGACATTAGTATTGCACATATGATTGCTCCTGCTGGTTGGAGTGAACCTTTTCAAACACCCGAATTCGATGAATACACTTATATAATAAAAGGGAAAAAGCAGTTTATTATTGATGGTGAAGAAATTATTTTAGAAGCCGGACAATCTATTAAAATAGAAAAAAACACTCGCGTACAATATTCAAACCCATTTACTATTGCTTGCGAGTACATTGCTATTTGCACACCTGCTTTTTCAATGGATTTGGTAAATAGAGAATAATAGTATTTCTTATTAAAACAATTACAATAATTCTAAACAAGATCTAGTATAGATGTCTAATACAATAATAAAAATTATAGGTAACTCTTTAAATGCCATAAGTTATATTTCTCCAAAATATGCTTCGGATAAAGCATTAGATTTATTTGCTACTCCAAGAAAAGGACGCGTTTTAGAGAAACAAAAAGCTTTTTTAGACTCGGCAGAAACACATCAATTAAAACATGAGAATCTTAATATCTTAACCTATAATTGGAAAGGTACAGGAAAAACTATATTACTCGCTCATGGTTGGGAAAGTAATACACACCGTTGGGAAGTTTTAATTAATCAACTAAAAGCATTAAATTATAATATTATTGCACTCGATGCTCCTGCACATGGCGCTTCTAGCGGTAAACAGTTTAATGCCGTTATGTATTCAGAATGTATTCACCTTGTTGCAGAACATTATAAAACGGACATTATAATTGGACATTCGGTTGGCGGAATGGCTACAGGTTTTTACCAAAATAAATATCAGAATAAAAATTTAGAAAAACTTATTTTACTTGGAGCACCTTCTGAATTTACAGGCGTATTTAAACGCTATGTAGATATGATGGGTTATAATAAACGTATTGAAAACGGACTAAACAATTTAGTTTTAAAACGTTTTAACAATCTACCGTCTTACTTCTCTTTAGCTACTTTTGCTAAAAACATAGATACTAAAACACTTATTATTCACGATGTTGAGGATAAAATCATCCCATATAATGATGCTGAGATGATTGCAGAAAACCATAAAAATGCTACTTTTATCACTACAAAAGGATACGGACACGGTTTACGAAATGAGATTGTTAACAATCATATTCTAGAATATATCGCTAGTTAAATTGTAACTTTGCATTATGGAAGAAAAACTTACTAGACTTAATAAATACCTCAGCGAGGCAGGTTATTGTTCACGTCGCGAAGCAGATAGACTTATAGATGCTGGACGCGTAACCATTAATGGATCTGTTCCAGAATTAGGAACAAAAGTAACCCAAAACGATGTTGTAGAAGTCGATGGTAAATCGATTACAGAACGTAAAGCAGATTTTGTATATCTCGCTTTTAATAAACCTGTAGGTATTGTTTGCACAACCGATACTCGCGTTGAAAAAGACAACATTATTGATTATATAAAATATCCTAAACGTGTTTTTCCTATTGGTAGATTAGATAAACCTAGTGAAGGTTTAATTTTTCTTACAGACGATGGAGACATTGTAAACAAAATTTTACGTGCAAGTAACAATCACGATAAAGAATATATTGTAACCGTAGACAAACCAATATCGCAAACGTTTATTAAACGTATGGCTGGAGGTATTTATCTTGAAGACCTAGATAAAACAACTAAAAAATGTACGGTTAGAAAAATAGACTCTCATACTTTTAGTATTATTCTAACACAAGGTTTAAACAGACAAATTAGACGTATGTGCGAATATTTAACTTACGAAGTTACCTCGCTTAAACGTACTCGAATTATGAATATTAAGCTTGATGTCCCTGTAGGTGAATACCGTGAATTTACTGCTGATGAATTAAAGACTTTAAATATGCTTTTAGTAGATTCAGACAAGCACTACAAAGAATCTAAACAAGATATCAAGTCTACAGAAACTAAAGAAACAAACAAAATTCATTCTATTAATAGAAGAAAAGAGTAATACTATTTAACGTTATAAATTATGTCACAATTATCGCCATTTCACATTGCCATTCCTGTTCATAATTTAGCTGAATGTCGTGTATTCTATCGCGACATTTTAAACTGTGAAGAAGGTAGAAGTAGTGATCATTGGGTAGATTTTAACTTTTTTGGGCATCAATTAGTCATCCATTATAAAGCACAATCTTTAGAAGAAACTAAAACCAATACTGTAGATGGTAAACATGTACCTGTTCCGCATTACGGTGTTGTTTTACCTTGGGATAGTTTTCACGCTTTCGCGGAAGACCTAAAACTTAAAAACATTAAGTTTATTATAGAACCATACATTCGTTTTGAAGGCTTAGTTGGAGAACAAGCAACAATGTTTTTTAAGGATCCTGCAGGTAATGCTTTAGAGTTTAAAGCATTTAAAGATAGAAGTCAGTTATTTGCTAAATAGTTTTTTAACTTTATCAGTAATAAAAAAAGGCAAATAGATAACTAGAAAATAAGGGATTAAAATCATCTCAACCACTATTAAATACGTTGGCCAATCTCCTAAATAATCTAAAGCAGATGCTGAATTCGGCTTTTTATTTAAATAAGAATAATTAGCATCTAAAAGA
Organism: uncultured Lacinutrix sp.; assembly: GCF_947500605.1. Classification (GTDB taxonomy): domain Bacteria; phylum Bacteroidota; class Bacteroidia; order Flavobacteriales; family Flavobacteriaceae; genus Lacinutrix. Next base: position 28,227 of record NZ_CANMSJ010000010.1, read on the forward strand.
TAATTAACACCAAAAATAGCAAGCATATACACTTGTATAGCTAAAAAAGACTTAAACATACTCTTCCATGTTGGTCTCATTTTAAAAACAAAAATCGCATAAAAAATAACAACTATTAACCCTAAATGTGCTATCCAATAACGAAAGTAATCTAAACTTGGAAAACCTACCGAAATGTCTGGTGTAATTACACCTTGAGAAGTTCCTGCGATAATCCAAAATAATAAAATTTCGAAAAGCCAATATTTTCTACTATTGGTAAAAAGGAAAATAAAAAGCGCCATAAAACTACATAGAAACAATGGCAAATCTGTTACTAGATTATAGTTTCCTTTTATAATAAGATTTACATGAAATACTAAAACTGTTAAAGACACAAAAAGACCTACACCTTTAAAAACAAGCTCTTGTTGCTTATTATTAAATCTGTTTTTAGAGAACCATATTAGAATAGTTGCAAAAACTAAAGCAACTACAATTGGAATAATATGCTGAAGGCTTCCTATTTCTACAGAGCCAATATAATTTAGTTTAGAAAGAATCACGTTACGAATATACTTAATGAATTTTAAAAACGATTAATAATAAATTTGAATGAACTTCTCATTGAGCTAAAAAAAAATCGAATTATAACATGAGTTACAATTCGATTTTATATTGAAATAAAAGAACCTATTAAAATGAGTTCTTTTAATAACCTATTAAATATTTGCTCTGTGACGCTCTCTTGCTAATAATGTGTTTTTTAATAACATTGCAATTGTCATAGGTCCTACTCCACCAGGAACTGGTGTTATAAAACTTGCTTTTTTACTTACATTTTCAAAATCTACATCTCCAGTTATTACATAACCTTTTGGGTGCGATTCGTCTGGAACACGTGTAATACCTACATCTATAATTACTGCATCATCTTTTACCATTTCTGCTTTTAAGAAATTAGGAACGCCTAATGCCGAAATAATAATATCTGCTTGAGATGTAATTTGTGTAATATTTTTTGTGTGACTATGTGTTAGTGTTACTGTAGAGTTTCCTGGAAATCCTTTTCTTCCCATTAATATACTCATTGGTCTTCCAACAATATGAGAACGCCCAATAACAACAGTGTGCTTTCCTTTAGAATCTACATTATATCTATCTAATAACTCTAAAATACCAAATGGTGTTGCAGGAATAAAAGTAGACATATCTAATGCCATTTTTCCAAAATTCATTGGATGGAAACCATCAACATCTTTATCTGGATTTACAGCCATTAATACTTTTTGAGTATCTATTTGCTCTGGTAAAGGCAATTGAATAATAAATCCATCGATGTTGTCATTATTATTTAATTCTTCAATTTTATCTAATAACTCAACCTCACTTGTAGTGTTAGACAAACGCACCATTGTAGACTCAAAACCAACACGCTCGCATGCACGAACTTTACTACCAACGTAAGTTAAACTTGCGCCATCATTACCAACGATAACAGCAGCTAAATGCGGTACTTTTTCGCCATTAGCTTTCATTTTATCAACTTCAGCTTTGATTTCGTTTTTAATATCGTTACTTACTTTTTTACCGTCAAGTATAGTCATTATTGTATTACTTTAATTGGTTGCCTTTATCTAGTATACTTTTTATTATAAATTAAAAAACAGAATTACTTCATATTTTTCATTGCATTCATCATTGCTTTTCCTTTCCCACCTTGCATCATCTTCATCATTTTGCTCATTTGATCGAACTGCTTTAAAAGTTGATTTACTTGTGTTACAGAAGTTCCAGATCCTTTTCCAATTCGCTTTTTACGACTTGCATTAATTACCGAAGGATTCGTTCTTTCTTGAATAGTCATAGAATGAATAATAGCTTCAATATGCTTAAAAGCATCATCGTCTATATCTACATCTTTCATCATTTTTCCTGCTCCAGGAATCATGCCTACAAGATCCTTCATGTTACCCATTTTCTTAATCTGCTGAATCTGCTTTAAGAAATCATCAAATCCGAATTGGTTTTTAGCAATTTTCTTCTGTATTTTTCTTGCTTCTTCTTCGTCAAATTGCTCTTGAGCTCTTTCAACTAAAGATACAACATCTCCCATTCCAAGAATACGATCTGCCATACGTGAAGGATAGAAAATATCTATAGCTTCCATTTTTTCACCTGTACCAATAAACTTAATTGGCTTGTTTACTACAGATTTAATAGAAATTGCAGCTCCACCACGAGTGTCACCATCTAATTTTGTTAGAATTACACCATCAAAATTTAAGACATCGTTAAAGGCTTTTGCTGTGTTTACAGCATCTTGACCTGTCATAGAATCCACTACAAATAGTGTTTCTTGAGGCTCGATAGCTTTATGTATGTTCGATATTTCTGTCATCATGGCTTCATCTACAGCTAGACGACCAGCTGTATCAATAATTACCACGTTATGTCCATTTTCTTTTGCATGTGCAATACCTGCTAGTGCAATGGCAACTGGATCTGTATTACCTTTATCGCTATAAACATCTACTTTTATTTGATCTCCTACTACGTGTAATTGATCTACAGCTGCCGGACGGTAAACATCACAAGCAACTAATAAAGGTTTCTTTGTCTTTTTAGTTTTTAAGAAATTTGCTAATTTTCCAGAAAATGTTGTTTTACCAGAACCTTGTAAACCAGACATTAAAATAACAGTTGGAGTACCAGAAAGGTTTATACCTGCTGCATCTCCTCCCATAAGCTCGGTTAATTCGTCTTTAACGATTTTAACCATTAACTGTCCAGGTTGTAATGTTGTTAATACATTAGCTCCTAATGCTTTCTCTTTTACGCGATTGGTAAAATCTTTAGCTATTTTAAAATTAACATCGGCATCTAAAAGTGCTCGGCGCACTTCTTTTAAAGTTTCGGCAACATTAACTTCTGTAATGCTTCCGTGACCTTTTAATACGTGTAGCGCTTTATCTAACTTTTCACTTAAATTATTAAACATATTCTTTTAGTATTCTGTAATCAGTTTGCAGTAGGCAGCCTGACTCATTCTTAAGATTCGCAAATTTAAGTATTTGTAGTGTATTTTTAAAGTTTCAACTCATATAATATTAAACCAAAAAAAGAGCCTCTTAAAACAAAGGCTCTTTAGTATAAATAATCAACTAAAAAAAGTAATTATGACGTTACTTTAAACTGTAAGCTAATTGGTATATAAAATAACAAAAAGGCTTATTATCATCTAATTACACTTCAAAATTTCTTCACACTAATTAGATATGTTAAAATTCTAAATCGCAATTCTATTATGCTTATTTTAATTGCTATATCTAATACTAAAACAATTTACTTTCAAAAATTCCTAGCTCTGTATTTGTTTTTTTTTACATTTAGAAAGTTTTTAGAAACACCTATGGCAAAAAATTTACATGATAATATTTGTGACGAAATTCGCTTTAACGCGTTGTTTAAAAAACATGCAAAAGACTTAAGCAACTTCCTCTACTATAAATTTGGAGACCATTTAAATCCAAAAGACAAAACACAAGATGCTTTTATAAAATTATGGCAGAATTGCAAAAAGGTAACACCTGAAAAAGCTAAAAGCTATCTTTTTACTATTGCGAACAACTTAATGCTAAATGAAGTAAAGCATCATAAAATTGTTTTAAAACATCATCTAACAAAGCCCAAACATTACACTAACGAGTCTCCAGAATTTGTAATGGAAGAACAAGAGTATAATGAAAAACTACAAACAGCACTTTCTAATTTAACCAATGCACAGCGTGTTGCTTTTATGATGAATCGTGTAGAAGGAAAAAGACATAAAGAAATAGCTGAGCTACTTGGCATAAGTACTAAAGCAGTAGAAAAACGTATTTATGGTGCTCTAAAAAAACTACGTCAAGATATTAAGGAGCTCTAAATGATGGTAACTTTTAAACAATGGTAGGGATTTTTAATATATAGTTGTTATATACTTGAATAAGAATTATGGAACGAGAAGATTTAATAAAAAAATGGTTAGACAATAACCTTAGTTCTCAGGAGCTTGAAGCTTTTAAACAGCTTAAAGACTTCGATGAGCTAACTAGGTTAGATGCTGCTTTACAGCAATTTAAACCTCAAGAATTTGAAGACGATAAAGAATTAGAAAAATTAAACCTTGCCTTAAAAACAAAATCTAAAAAACAAAATAACTGGTTAAATCCTTTTATGCGTGTAGCAGCAATTTTAGCTATTTGTGTTGGGGCTTACTATTACACTACTACATTAGATACTAATATAGCAACCGAATTTGCACAAAAAGAAAGTATTGTTTTACCAGATAATTCTCAAGTAAAACTTAATGCAAAATCTACTTTAGCTTTTAATAAAAACAGTTGGGAAGACTCTAGAAATCTTGACCTAATTGGAGAAGCTTATTTTAAAGTTGCCAAAGGCTCTAAGTTTACAGTACATACAACGGCAGGAGATATTTCTGTTTTAGGCACTGAATTTAATATTAATAATAGAAATAATCTTTTTGAAGTTATTTGTTATGAAGGTTCTGTAAAAGTAGAACACAACAAAACTAGTCGTGTTTTAAAACCCGGAGAAAGCTTTTTAATACTAGACAATAAATTAGTTGAAAGACCAAAAACTAATGATACTAGTCCGTTATGGATTAACAATGAATCTTATTTTGAAAGCATACCTTACACTCAAGTAATAGCAGAGTTTGAAAGACAATACAATGTTACATTTAGCGTTAATAACATAGACACTAACGAAGTGTTTACAGGTGGTTTTGCGCATAATAATTTGGATATTGCATTGCAAGCCATTACTATTCCGCTTAACTTAGCCTATACGAAAAACAACAATAAGATATCGCTAAAGCGTGAGTAAAAAAATTACGTTCACTCTCTTAATTATCCTATTCTTTTTTAGTTTTATTAGTGTGAACGCTCAAACTTTTAAAACTGAAACAATTCCTCTTGCAACAGTTTTAAAAGCTTTAGAAAAACGTTTTGATATTAGGTTTACCTATGCAGACAAAACTACAGAAGGTGTAAAAATCACAGAACCTTCTACACTACTTTCTTATAATGATGCAATAACTTATCTAAGAACAAATACCAATTTAAACTTTAAAATTATAAATAGTCGTTTTGTTGCCATTGCTCCTAGTAAAAAAAGAACAAGACCTATTGAAGCACTTGAGGAAGTACAATTAAACACTTATTTAACAACTGGTATTACTAAAACAAAAACCGGAGAAGTTGTTTTAAATCCAGACGAGTTTGGTATTCTTCCTGGATTAATAGAAGCTGATGTTTTACAAACGGTACAAGCTTTACCTGGTGTTTTAAGTGTAGACGAATCGGTCTCTAACCTTAATGTTCGAGGTGGTACTCACGATCAAAATTTAATTCTTTGGGATGGTATAAAAATGTATCAATCTGGTCATTTCTTCGGATTGATTTCTGCCTTTAATCCTAACTTAATTTCTAATGTAGTTATATCTAAAAATGGTACAAGTGCCTTATATGGCGATGGTGTTTCTAGCACAATAGATATGCGTTTGGATACTAACACAAATAAAGAAAGTTCTTATGGGTTAGGTTTAAATTTAATCCAAGCCGATGCCTTTACAAAGTTAAAATTACAAGATAATATGGAATTGCAGTTATCTGCAAGACGCTCGATTACAGATGCTGTAAATACTCCAACTTATCAGCAGTATTTTGATCGTATTTTTCAAGATTCGGACATTGATAATACTTCAGAAGGCAATGGAAATTCAACATCAAACGAAAACTTTTATTTTTACGATATAAGTGCAAAATTGCTGCATGATCTTTCTTCTAAAGATAAATTAAGACTTAGTTTTACTACTGTTTTTAATGCATTAGATTATCTAGAAAACAGCTCTACAGATGCTTTAATTAGCGGAATTACACAACGAAATCTCGCAGCTGGACTAAACTACAATAGACAATGGAGTTCATTTATAAGTAGCGAAGTACAACTAAACGTCTCTGATTATAAACTAAATGCTACAAATTTTGATATAGAAAACAACCAACGTTTGCTTCAAAATAACGCAGTTAAAGATTATGGTATAACATTTCAACTTAAACTAGATTTTAATGAACGTTTACGTTGGACAAATGGTTACCAGTACTCTCAAGTAAGTGTCAACAATTTAGAGGAAATAAACAATCCAGAATATAGAAGTGATATGGAACATGAGGTTAGTACACACTCCACTTTTAGTGAATTCACTTTTTCTTCTTACAATAATAGAACACATTTAAAAATTGGTACTAGAAGTAATTATTATAAACCTTTTAATGTATTATTACTAGAACCACGCTTAAGTTTCAATCATAAATTTCTAAAACATTTTAAAGTTGAATTATTAGGGGAGTTTAAAAGCCAAGTTACTTCTCAAGTAATAGACCGCCAAAACGATTTTTTAGGCATAGAAAAACGCCGTTGGGTATTAGCGAATAATACTACTCTACCAATTATAGAAAGTAAGCAAACCTCTATTGGTTTACATTACAACAAAAACAAGCTTTTAGTAAGTGTAGAAGCGTTTATAAAGCATGTAGATGGTATAACTACAAAAAGTCAAGGTTTTCAAAACCAATATCAAAATGTAAATGCAATAGGAAATTACGAAACTAAAGGCATCGATTTTTTAATAAATAAACAATTTAATGCGTTTAGCTCTTGGTTAAGTTACTCTTTAAGTAATAACGATTATTCATTCCCAACACTAAACAATGCGCAAGCCTTTGCAAATAATACTGCTGTCTCTCATGCTTTAACTTTTGCAGGTACTTACGCTGTTAACAATTTAAAACTGGCATTAGGCTTTAATTGGAATTCAGGAAAACCCACTACTACTCCTAACAATTTAGAACCTGTTTTTGATAATAATATTAACTACAACACTGCTAACAAAACCAATTTGGACGATTATTTTAGAACCGATTTTTCTGGAACTTATAATTTAAATTTAGCCCGAAATACGAAAGCAGAAATAGGTTTTTCGATTTGGAATATACTTAACCGTAAAAACACACTTAACAGCTACTACATTTTAAACGAAGATGAATCTATATCTAAAATTGAAAACAAATCTCTTGGCTTTACTCCTAATTTGAGTTTTAGAGTTCGTTTTAAATAACATACATTTGTTTAATACATATTACACTTTTGTCAAAATCCAACAATAATGAAACAAGTATTACAAACTTTAATAGTCCTTTTTACTTTTAGTATTTCTTCTTTAAGTGCACAAACATATAACTCGTATTATAACTCTGTTGTTACAGATGTTTCTTCTTCAAACATATTAGCCGATTTAATAACATTCGAAAATTTTGGTCTTAAAGATGTTGGATCTACAGCGATAAGCAATGCTCAAAACTGGATTACAACAAGGTATCAAGACTTAGGTTATACAGATATAGTCGAGCAACCTTTTAGCTACGGAGGTAATACAACTAATAACATTATTATTACCAAAACAGGCTCTGTGTACCCAAACACATTTCTTATAATAGATGCACATTACGATACTATAAACGGAACGGGAACAAATGACAATGGAAGTGGTACTGTACTAATGATGGAATTAGCCAGGTTACTAAAAAATGTGAATACAGAATATTCTATAAAATTTATTCATTTTAGTGGTGAAGAAGATGGATTAATAGGAAGTAATTATTATGTAAATAATACGGTAATACCAGATAATCTAGATATTTCATTAGTACTTAATATAGATGAAGTTGGAGGCGTTAATGGTTTAATAAACAATATTATTGTTTGCGAAAATGACCAAGACAACACACCAAGCGCTAACAATGCTGCTTCTGCTGCTTCTACAACTATTATGGCTAATTGCTTTGGATTATATTCTAATTTAGCTACCGAGATTTCTTATGCTTATGCATCAGACTATGTGCCTTTTCAAAATAATGGAGAGATAATTACTGGTCTTTACGAAAAAAATGAAACTCCATATGCTCATACTAGTTCAGACACTTTAGCAAATATGGATGTAAACTATCTTTTTGAAGTTACTAAAGGTGCATTAGGTGCTGCTTTAGAGTTTGCTGTTGGTATAAATAGTTTAGATGTTACTACTTTTAGCAAAGACAGTACTATTAGCTTCTATCCAAATCCTTCTTCGGGAAAGTTTAATATTAAATTAAACGAAAATATAGTTGAAAATTTTGAGCTAATAGTCTTAGATATATTAGGAAAAGAAGTTTATAAATCTAAAATAAACAACCAAATAGAAACTATAGATTTAAGTTTTTTAAATAAAGGTGTTTATTTAGCTTCTCTAAAAAATGATAAGGCTAGAATTACAAAAAAGTTAGTAATTCAATAAAACTAAAAACACGTTTTATCAAAAAATGATATAGCTTACATCTCTCTTTTATATCTATACCTTTCTTTGTATCTTAATTAACGATTCTGATTTGTAAACAATTACATCTCTAAACTTCAAATTTCAATGACTTACAATAAAATTATTGAACGTCTCTACAGCCTAAAAGATACTGATAAAGTAATCTTTAAAGAGCAAAAATTTGGAGTGATTTCAATTAATTCTTTAGGTATTTATCATAAAGATTTAAAGATTATCGCCAAAGATATTGGAAAAAACAACGAGCTTGCATTACAACTTTTTGATAGCGGAATCTACGAAGCACGACTATTATGTAGTAAAATGTATAACCCAAAAGATATTACAGTACCGTTAATGGAAAAATGGGTTAAAACATTCGAAAACTGGGAGATTTGCGACAGCTTCTGTATGGGCCTTTTCTCTAAAAGCGAATTTGCTATTCCTAAAATAATAGAGTGGACTGAAAGAGTTCCTGAATTTGAAAAAAGAGCAGGATTTACAATCTTAGCTTCTTATTGCATGGCTAATAAAACAGGTGAAAACGAATTATTTGAACCCTTTTTTCAAATAATAAAACGTGAAGCAAACGATGAAAGACAGTATGTTAAAAAAGCTGTAAACTGGGCATTACGAAACATTGGAAAACGCAATATAGACTTGAATAAAAGAGCTATAAATACTGCTCAAGAAATACTAATGTTTAATAGTAAATCGGCACAATGGATTGCAAAAAATGCATTGTCAGAATTAAAAAAAGAAAACATTAGAATGTCTGACTATCCTAGAAGCATATATCGTAAATAAAAAAATACGTGAAGTTAAATTACTAACAACACGTATTCTTTATATTCTACTTATTATTATTCTGTAAAACTTATTTAATCTCTAATTAATGGCATAGTGCTACATCTAAGTAGTCCTTCTTGTTTAGAGATTTCGGCATAAGGGACTTCTTCAACCGTAAAACCATTATCACGTAACCAAGTATTTAATCTTGTAAAGTTTTTCTCAGAGACAATAACATCTTCAGAAATTGAAAAAATATTACTATTCATGTTATACATTTCTTCTTTAGAAATAATAAAACAATTTTCTTTTCCGAAGTAATTTAACAACCACTCATACTCTTCCTCTTCAAGAAAACCTTCTTTGTGTAAAATGGCTTTGTTGGTCCCAATTGGTTGAAAACAGCAATCTAAATGTAATGCATTGTCTCTTGGGTTGGTTTGTGATTTTCTTAAGTTAAAAGACTTAACTTTTTTATGTGGAAATGTTTTTTCTAAAAATTCAACACCTTGTCGATTGGTTCTTGCAACAATATAATCGGCATAATCTGCTTCTCTATAGGTACCTACAAAAATATAATCGTTCCATAGCATAACATCGCCACCTTCTATATGTACTTCTTCTTCTGGCCTAATAACCTTGGCAGGATTTACTTGGTCTATTACATATTGAATAGCATCCAGTTCATTCTCACGCTCTGGTAATATATTTGCTTTTACAAAGACATCGTCTATTACAAAAGCGATATCTCTAGCAAAAATTTGATTACAATCTTCAATTAATTCAGGTCTATAAACCTTAATGTCGTACTTTTTAAAAATAGCAGCAACTGCTTCCATTTCTTTAACCATATCTGCTTCCACAGGATAAGTTCCTGCTTTAATATGAAGAGCAGATTTTGGATCGTAAGCTTCATCTAAACTTGGTGTTGGACCATTACTTACAGCTGTACCTAAAACAACAGCTCTAAGCCGTGATGTTTCGTTTTTAACATTGAGTTTTAACATGATTCTAATATGTAAAAAAGCTCCATAATTTCTTATGAAGCTTAATATGAAATTTATTAAATATTATCTTTTTTCAATAGTTTTGAAATCTCTAAGGTTTTCACCAATATAAATTTGTCTTGGACGACCAATTGGTTCTTTACGCGCACGCATTTCTTTCCATTGTGCAATCCAACCTGGTAAACGACCTAAAGCAAACATTACAGTAAACATTTCTACAGGAATTCCCATAGATCTATAAATAATACCTGAATAGAAATCTACGTTTGGATATAATTTACGTTTCACAAAATACTCATCGCTTAATGCTTCAGAAGCTAAACCTTTAGCTATATCAAGTACTGGATCTTCAACACCTAAATCTGCTAACACTTCATCTGCAGCAACTTTAATAATTTTTGCACGAGGATCAAAGTTTTTATAAACTCTATGACCAAAGCCCATTAAACGGAAAGGATCTTCTTTGTCTTTAGCCTTAGCCATAAACTTTTTTGTATCTCCTCCATCTTCTTTAATAGCTTCTAACATTTCTAATACTGCTTGGTTTGCTCCACCATGTAAAGGTCCCCAAAGTGCAGAAATACCAGAAGATATAGATGCAAATAATCCTGTGTGTGCAGAACCTACTATTCTTACTGTAGAAGTAGAACAGTTTTGCTCGTGATCTGCATGTAAGATTAATAACTTATCTAATGCGTTTACTAAAATTTCGTTTTGTTTGTAATCTTCATTAGGTTTAGAGAACATCATTTTTAAAATGTTTTCTACATAACCTAAAGAACTATCTCCGTAATTTAATGGCAATCCATTTTTCTTACGCATAGTCCAAGCGACTAATACAGGAAATTTACCCATTATTTTACAAACAGTCTTATACATCTCTTCTTCAGAATCTACATTTACTGAAGATGGATTAAAGGCTGTTAAAGCACTTGTTAAAGAAGACAACACTCCCATTGGGTGAGCCGACTTTGGAAAAGCGTCTATTATTTTTTTAATATCGTCATCTACTACAGATTGCTCCTTAATATCTGCATTAAATTTATCTAATTGTTCTTGAGTTGGTAACTCTCCAAAAATTAACAAGTAAGCTACTTCTAAAAAATCTGCTTTCTCTGCTAATTCTTCAATAGAATAACCTCTATATCTTAAAATCCCTTCTTCTCCATTTAAAAAAGTGATTGCACTTTCACAGGCTCCTGTGTTTTTATAACCAGGATCTATAGTTGTTACACCACCTGTTACAGCTCTTAGTGTTTTAATATCTATTGCAACTTCATTTTCTGTTCCTACTATTAAAGGAAACTCATGCTTTTTTCCGTCGATTTCTAACGTAGCAGTTTTTGACATATTTTTATTGAATTTTTACTTGTTTATGCGGAATGCTAATTTACAAAATAAGTCGGAATTTTTAAAGCTTATTTACAAGGATTTAACAATTAAGATATTGATAAAAGTTATTGTATAAAAAAAGCCTTTTAGTTATTTACTAAAAGGCTTTAAATTTTAATTAGATAATTAATGTTTATCCTATTTTAAATGCATTCATTTTAGGGTAGTAAGCAACTTCTCCTAGTTCTTCTTCGATACGTAATAATTGATTGTATTTTGCCATACGATCACTACGTGAAGCAGATCCTGTTTTAATTTGTCCACAATTTAAGGCTACCGCTAAATCTGCAATAGTATTATCTTCTGTTTCACCAGATCTATGAGACATTACAGAAGTATAACCTGCATTGTGTGCCATATTTACTGCTGCAATCGTTTCTGTTAAAGTTCCAATTTGGTTTACTTTAATTAAAATAGAGTTTGCAATATCCTTTTTTATACCTTTAGATAAACGCTCTACATTAGTTACATATAAATCGTCTCCAACTAACTGTACTTTATCTCCAATTTGTTCTGTTAAGTATTTCCAACCATCCCAATCGTTTTCGTCCATACCATCTTCAATAGAGATAATTGGATAATTACGAGATAATTCAGCTAAATAGTCTGCTTGTTCTTTACTAGATCTTATTTTACCTGTTTCCCCTTCAAATTTAGAATAATCATATTTTCCGTCTACATAAAATTCTGCTGCAGCACAATCTAATGCAATCATTACATCATCTCCTAAAGTATAACCTGCATTGTCAACAGCCTTTTTAATAGTATCTAATGCGTCTTCAGTTCCTCCTTCTAAGTTAGGTGCAAAACCACCTTCGTCTCCTACTGCAGTGCTTAATCCTCTATCGTGTAATACTTTTTTGAGGTTATGAAAAATTTCTGTACCCATTTGTAATGCATGAGAAAAACTCTCTGCTTTAACAGGCATAACCATAAATTCTTGAAATGCAATTGGTGCATCACTATGAGAACCACCATTAATAATATTCATCATTGGCACAGGAAGTGTGTTAGCACTTACACCACCTACATAACGATATAATGGCATCCCTATTTCTGCTGCTGCTGCTTTAGCAACTGCTAAAGATACACCTAAAATAGCGTTTGCTCCTAACTTAGATTTGTTTGGAGTACCATCTATTTCACACATTAATGTGTCGATATAATTTTGTTCAAAGACGTTTACTCCTAAAAGTTCTTCAGCTAATATAGAGTTTACATTATCTACTGCTTTAGTAACTCCTTTTCCCATGAATTTATCTCCTCCGTCACGTAACTCTACAGCTTCATGTTCTCCAGTTGATGCTCCAGATGGTACTGCTGCTCTTCCTACAAATCCATTCTCTGTTTCTACATCTACTTCTACTGTTGGATTTCCTCTTGAATCGAAAATTTGTCTTGCGTGAACATTAATAATTATACTCATAATTGGTGTTTTAATTTTTTGTTTTACCTCTAAATTTACGGTTTAATTTTTTGTTGTATATACTATTTATATCAGAATTAAATAAAAATTCCTCTATAACGTTTTAGTAAAATAAAATAAGCAACAGAAAATACATTCTATTGCTTATTTGATATTAGTTTTTTTGAATATTCTTTATAAATTCATCAAATAAATACGAAGAATCATGTGGTCCTGGACTTGCTTCTGGGTGATATTGAACTGAAAACACATTTTTAGATTTCATTTTTACACCAGCAACAGTATTGTCGTTTAAATGTACATGAGTAATTTCAACATCGCTATGTGCTTCTGTTTCTTCTCTATTAATAGCAAAACCATGGTTTTGAGATGTAATTTCACCTTTTCCTGTAATTAGATTTTTTACAGGATGATTTATACCTCTATGTCCATTGTGCATTTTATAAGTTGAAATACCATTTGCTAATGCTATTACTTGATGCCCTAGGCAAATGCCAAATAATGGTAAATCTCTTTTTATAATTTCTTTAGCTACCTCTTGAGCTTCTATTAATGGTTCTGGATCTCCAGGACCATTAGATAAAAAGTAACCATTAGGCTTAAAAGCTTCTAAATCTTCAAACTTAGAATTATAAGGAAAGACTTTTACATAAGCACCTCTCTTTACTAAATTTCTTAAGATGTTCTTTTTTATACCAATATCTAAAGCAGATATTCTAATAGAAGCGTTTTCATCACCAACAGTATATGCTTCTTTGGTAGATACTTTAGATGCCAATTCTAAACCATTCATGTTTGGAGTATCTGCTAGTTGCTTTTTAAGAGCCTCAATATTATCTACGTCTGTAGATATAACAGCATTCATAGCTCCATTATCACGAATGTAAGCAACTAGAGCTCTGGTGTCTACATCTGAAATTGCTAAAAGATTATTTGTGTTTAAAAAATCTTCTAAAGAACCATCGGCAGCATCGCGAGAAAAATCATAGCTGAAATTCTTACAAATTAAGCCAGCAATTTTTACAGAATCTGATTCTACCTCTTCATTATTTACACCATAGTTACCAATATGTGCATTGGTAGTAACCATTAATTGTCCATAATAAGATGGGTCTGTGAATATTTCTTGATAACCTGTCATTCCAGTGTTAAAGCATACTTCACCAAATGCACTACCCTCTTTACCTACAGCTTTACCATGAAAAATGGTTCCATCTGCTAATAAGATTAATGCCTTTTTTAATTTTTGATATTTCATTTGTATAGTAGTTGTGTCAAAAAGTTTAGCAAAATTGCATAAAAAAAAGGATAAACTAAAATAGTTTATCCTTTTTATATTAAATGCTTATTAACATTTATTCTTCTTCTTCATTAGTTGCTTTAGTCTCAACTGGAGCAGCTGTTGCTTTTCCACCACGACGGCTTCTACGAGTAGTTTTCTTAGCTTTCATATCAGCATTATAGATTTCATTGTAATCTACAAGCTCAATCATTGCCATGTCAGCGTTATCACCTAAACGATTACCTAACTTGATAATTCTAGTGTATCCACCTGGACGATCTCCAATTTTAGCTGCTACATCTCTAAATAATTCTGTAACTGCTTCTTTTTGACGCAATTTAGAAAACACTAAACGACGGTTGTGTGTCGTATCGTTTTTAGATTTAGTTATCATTGGTTCAACAAAACCTTTTAAAGCTTTTGCTTTTGCAACAGTTGTGTTAATACGTTTGTGCTCTATTAAAGAACAAGCCATATTAGCTAACATTGCTTTTCTGTGAGCCGTTTGACGACCTAAATGGTTTACTTTTTTTCCGTGTCTCATGACATTTGTTTTATCATCTTGCTACTAAACTCAATTATCGAGGAGCAAAATATGATTAATTATTTATTGTGTTGATTAAATTTTAGAGTGTATATATTATATAATAAACACACTCTAAATACCTAATCTTTATCTAATTTGTATTTTGATAAGTCCATTCCGAAATTTAAACCTTTTACATTTACAAGCTCTTCAAGCTCTGTTAAAGATTTTTTACCGAAGTTACGGAACTTCATTAAATCATTTTTGTTAAAAGATACTAAGTCTCCTAATGTATCTACTTCTGCAGCCTTTAAACAGTTAAGTGCACGTACAGATAAATCCATATCCACTAACTTAGTTTTAAGTAACTGTCTCATGTGAAGAGATTCTTCATCATAAGTTTCAGTTTGTGCTATTTCATCAGCTTCTAATGTAATACGCTCATCAGAGAATAACATGAAGTGGTGAATTAACGTTTTTGCTGCTTCAGTTAAAGCGTCTTGAGGCGTTATAGATCCATCAGATTGGATTTCGAAAACTAATTTTTCGTAATCTGTCTTTTGCTCTACACGGTAATTCTCAATGCTATACTTAACATTTTTTATTGGTGTATAAATTGAATCTATAAAGATTGTTCCAATTGGTGCTGAAGCTTTTTTATTTTCTTCTGCAGGAACATAACCTCTTCCTTTTTCAATTGTAATTTCCATTGTTACATTTACTTTAGGATCTAAATTACAGATTACTAAATCTGAATTTAAAACTTGAAATCCTGAAATGAATTTTTGAAAATCACCTGCTGTAATTTTATCTTGCCCTGAAATAGAAATAGAAACAGACTCGTTATCTACATCTTCTATTTGACGCTTAAAACGCATTTGCTTTAAGTTCAAAATAATTTCAGTTACATCTTCTACTACACCAGCAATTGCTGAAAATTCGTGATCAACGCCTTCTATTCTAATAGATGTAATTGCAAATCCTTCTAAAGAAGATAATAAAACTCTTCTTAGAGCATTTCCTACTGTTAGTCCGTAACCTGGTTCTAGTGGTCTGAATTCGAATTTACCTTCGAAATCAGTAGAATCAATCATGATTACTTTATCGGGCTTTTGAAAATTAAATACTGCCATTTTTTTCTTCGTTTTAATTGTTATTTAGTTGCGCGATTTAAAAGTTTGAAGATCACTTAAAAATCCTTTGGCTAAATACCAATATGATTATTTATTATTTAGAGTATAATTCTACGATGAATTGCTCATTAATATTTTCTGGAATCTGGATTCTAGCAGGAACAGAAACGTAAGTTCCTTCCTTTGTAGCGCTATTCCATGTAATCCATTCGAAAACATTACTTGAGTTTGATAATGATCTTTCAATAGTTTCAAGAGATTTAGACTTTTCTCTTACAGCTACAACATCACCAGCTTTTAATTGGTAAGAAGGCACATTTACCAACTCTCCATTTACTGTAATATGTCTGTGAGAAACTAATTGTCTACCTGCACTTCTTGTAGGAGCAATACCCATTCTAAACACTACGTTATCTAATCTAGACTCACATAATTGTAATAAAACTTCACCTGTAATTCCAGGAGATGCAGTTGCTTTCTTGAACATATTTCTGAATTGCTTTTCTAATACACCATAAGTATATTTAGCTTTTTGCTTTTCCATTAATTGGATTGCATATTCAGATTTTTTACCACGACGACGTGCGTTTCCATGTTGTCCTGGTGGGTAATTTCTTTTTTCGAAGGCTTTGTCATCTCCGAATATAGCTTCACCAAATTTACGAGCTATTTTAGTTTTAGGACCAGTATATCTTGCCATTTTAAATTGTTTTTTTGAGAGTGCTTGGTGAATTAAGGTCTTAATCTTATCCTTCGACTAGCGTTGATCTCTCGTTGATACTTGTTAATAATATTTTTTCAGTTCGCAAATTTACACAAAAAAATTAACATCAACTATGTAAATAGTTGATATTAATTTATCTGATTTGCTTACTAGTATTACGTTTAAAAAAACGTAATTATACTCTTCTACGTTTTGGAGGACGACATCCATTATGTGGTAATGGTGTAACATCAATAATTTCTGTTACTTCAATACCTGCATTATGAATAGAACGGATAGCAGATTCTCTACCATTTCCTGGACCTTTTACGTAAACTTTTACTTTCTTTAGACCAGCTTCTTTAGCTACAGCCGATGCATCTTCTGCACATAGTTGAGCTGCGTAAGGTGTGTTCTTTTTAGAACCTCTAAATCCCATTTTACCAGCAGATGACCATGAAATAACATCACCTTTCTTGTTTGTTAATGAGATAATAATGTTGTTAAAAGAAGCAGTAATGTGAGCTTCTCCAACAGATTCAACTATAACTTTACGTTTTTTAGTTGCTTTTGCATTTGTCTTTGCCATATTTCTATAGTTCTAAGTAGTTAGTTGATAGTCGCTAGAATCCTAAACCTAAATAATTTCAAACAGATTCTTTCCAACGTCTAAACACTAAAGACCAAATTTCTAATTATTATTTAGTTGCTTTTTTCTTATTAGCAACAGTTTTTCTTCTACCCTTTCTGGTTCTAGAGTTGTTTTTAGTACGTTGACCTCTTAAAGGTAAACCAGCTCTATGACGTATACCTCTGTAACATCCAATATCCATTAATCGCTTAATGTTTAATTGTGTTTCAGAACGTAATTCGCCTTCAATTGTAAATGTTCCAACGGCATCACGAATGGCTGCTATTTGATCATCGTCCCAATCTTGAACTTTAATACTTTCGTCTACTTTAGCTGTTGCTAAAATTTCTTGTGATCTGCTTCTACCTACTCCGTAGATATAAGTTAATGAGATCACTCCTCTTTTGTTTTTTGGTATATCTACACCTGCAATTCTAGCCATAATTATCCTTGTCTTTGTTTGAATCTAGGATTCTTTTTGTTAATGACATAAAGTCTACCTTTTCTACGTACGATTTTACAATCTACGCTTCTCTTTTTAACTGATGCTCTTACTTTCATCGTAATTAGTATCTATAAGTTATGCGAGCCTTAGTTAAGTCATAAGGGCTCATTTCTAATTTCACTTTATCACCTGGTAACAACTTAATATAATGCATACGCATTTTACCAGATATATGTGCTGTCACAATGTGACCGTTTTCTAATTCTACACGGAACATAGCATTTGATAATGCTTCTATAATTGTTCCGTCTTGTTCTATTGCTGCTTGTTTTGCCATATATATTTTTTTTAGTAATCTATTTGCAAATACCTTGCCTAGATTTCTAAACCTTATTTACATTAAGCTACTGCTTTTCTGTTTTTACCAGTTTTCATTAAGCCGTCATAGTGTCTATTTAACAAATAAGAATTTACTTGTTGCATAGTATCAATTGCTACTCCAACCATAATTAATAATGATGTTCCACCAAAAAATAATGCCCAACCAGATTGCACTCCCATTAATTTGAAAACAAAAGCTGGGAATATAGCTATTAAAGCTAAAAATATTGAACCTGGTAAAGTTATTTGAGACATAATCTTGTCTAAATATTCTGATGTTTCAGATCCTGGACGTATACCTGGTATAAAACCACCGCTACGTTTTAAATCGTCTGCCATCTTATTTGTTGGTACAGTAATCGCAGTATAAAAATATGTGAATATTATAATTAATAAAGCAAATACAACATTATACCATAATCCAAACATATCAGAGAAATTTGCAACCATCCATTGACCGGTTGTAGTTTCTTTTAATAAAGATGAACCACCAATTAATCCTGGTACAAACATAATAGCTTGTGCAAAAATAATTGGCATTACTCCAGAAGCGTTAAGCTTTAATGGAATAAATTGTCTAGCTCCTCCAAATACATTTTTCTCATATCCACCTGTAGCAGATCTTCTAGCATATTGAACAGCAATTTTTCTAACAGCCATTACTAATAATATAGATCCTGCTATGATAGCAAACCAAATTAATATTTCAAAAAGAATCATCATTGCACCATTACCTGAAGTAAATCTAGCACTCATGTTCTGTAAGAAAGATTTTGGTAATGTAGCAATAATTCCTACCATAATTAATAAAGAGATTCCATTACCGATACCTTTATCTGTAATTTTTTCTCCTAACCACATTGCAAAAATACAACCTGTTACTAATATTACTATAGATGAAAAGTAGAATACGCCACCTTGACCTAACAAGAATGCAGAATCAGGAATACCAAACATTGGGCCTAAACTTGCTAGATAACCTGGTGCTTGTACTAAACAAATACCTATGGTCAACCATCTTGTAATCTGAGTTATTTTCTTCTGTCCACTAGCTCCTTCTTTTTGTAATTTCTGTAAATAAGGAATTGCTATTCCCATTAACTGAACTACAATAGAAGCAGATATGTAAGGCATAATACCTAAAGCAAAAACTGATGCGTTTGCAAAAGCTCCTCCTGTAAAGGCATTTAATAAACCAAATATACCTCCACCATCAGCTTTACCTTGCAGGCTAGCTAATTGTGAAGCATCTATTCCTGGTAAAACAACTTGTGCACCAAAACGATAAACTAATAATAAACCTAAAGTAAATATGATTCGGTTTCTTAGTTCTTCGATTTTCCAAACATTCTTTATCGTTTCTATAAATTTCATATTCTTTAGTAGGTCTTATAAAGTTGCAGCTTCTCCACCAGCAGCTTCAATAGCAGCTTTTGCAGTAGCAGTAAATTTATGTGCAGTTACAGTTAACTTCGTTTTTAACTCTCCTCTTCCTAAGATTTTAACTAGCTCATTTTTACCAGCTAAACCTAAAGAAACAATTGTTTCAAAATCTAAAGTATCCTTAATTTTCTTATCATCAACTAATTTTTGTAAAGTATCTAAGTTAATACCTTGATGTTCTTTACGGTTGATATTTGTAAAACCAAACTTAGGTACACGTCTTTGAAGTGGCATTTGACCACCTTCAAAACCAACCTTCTTAGAATAACCAGAACGAGATTTTGCTCCTTTGTGACCACGTGTAGCAGTACCACCTTTACCAGAACCTTGTCCTCTACCTATTCTTTTTCCTTGGTTTTTTACTGAACCTTCTGCAGGTTTTAAATTACTTAAATTCATTTTTCAGTATATGTTATTTAGCTCCTTCTACAGAAACTAAGTGATTAACTTTTCTAATCATTCCTAAAATATTAGGAGTGTCTTCGTGCTCTATAGTTTGTCCCACCTTCTTTAATCCTAAAGCTAACAATGTTAGCTTTTGTCTTTTAGTACGGTTGATCGCGCTCTTAACTTTCGTTACTTTTATCTTTGCCATTTCTGTAAATATTAACCGTTAAAAACTTTCTCTAAAGATATACCTCTTTCACGAGCAATAGTTTGAGCACTTCTTAACTGCAATAATGCATCAAAAGTAGCTTTTACTACGTTATGTGGATTAGAAGATCCTTGAGATTTAGATAATACATCGTGAACTCCAACTGCTTCTAATACAGCTCTCACAGCTCCACCAGCAATTACTCCTGTACCAGGAGCTGCAGGGATGATGTTTACTCGTCCTCCACCGTATTTACCTTTTTGTTCGTGAGGTAAAGTTCCATTTATAATAGGAATACGTACAAGGTTCTTTTTAGCATCTTCAATAGCTTTTGCGATTGCACTAGCTACATCTTTTGATTTTCCTAAACCATGACCTACCACACCTGCTTCATCACCAACCACAACGATTGCTGAAAATCCAAATGCTCTACCACCTTTTGTTACTTTAGTAACTCTTTGCACACCAATTAAACGATCTTTAAGATCTAACCCACTTGGTTTTACTAACTCTGCGCTTCTGTATTTTTTATACATAATTTCTTAGAATTTAAGTCCTGCTTCTCTAGCTCCTTCAGCTAATGATTTTACTCTACCATGATATAAATAACCACCTCTATCAAAAGCGATAGTATTTATTCCAGCTTTAATTGCTTTTTCGGCTATTGACTTCCCTACTAATGTAGCGGCATCACTTTTGTTACCTTTTACAGAACTAATATCTTTATCTCTTGAAGATGAAGCTGCTAAAGTTTTACCAGTAACATCATCAACAACTTGAGCATAAATTTCTTTATTACTTCTAAAAACAGCTAATCTAGGTCTAGCTTCTGTACCAGAAACAACCTTACGAATTCTGCTTTTAATTCTTAGTCTTTTTTCGTTTTTTGTTAACTTCATAACTTAATTATTATGCTGATTTACCAGCTTTTCTTCTTAGTATTTCACCTACAAACTTAACTCCTTTACCTTTATAAGGCTCTGGTGGTCTAAATCCGCGAATTTTCGCAGCTACTTGTCCAACAAGTTGTTTGTCATGAGATGTTAACTTAATGATTGGATTTTTACCTTTATCTGAAACTGTTTCCACTTTCACTTCTGGTGCAACACTTAATACAATGTTGTGAGAAAAACCTAAAGCTAACTCTAATCTGTTACCTTGGTTACTTGCTCTATATCCTACTCCTACTAGCTCAAGCTCTTTTGTCCATCCTTTAGAAACACCATCAATCATATTATTGACAAGTGATCTATATAAACCGTGCTTTGCTTTACTTTCCTTATTGTCTGAAGGACGTGTTACTAACACATTTCCTTCTTCAATTTTAACTTCTACAGTATCGTAAGATTGAGATAATTCTCCTAACTTACCTTTTACTGTAATAACGTTATCTTTTACATCTATAGTAACTCCTTCTGGAATTGCCACTGGATTATTTCCTATTCTTGACATCTCTTTCTTGTTTTATAGATTAGTAAACGTAACATAAAACTTCACCACCAACATTCTCACGCTGAGCTTGCTTTCCTGTCATTACTCCGTGAGAAGTAGAAACAATTGCAATACCCAAACCGTTAAGGATACGAGGTAGTTCTGTTGAACTAGAATACTTACGTAAACCAGGCTTACTGATTCTTTGTAACTTTCTAATTACTGGTTCTTTAGTTTCTTTATTGTACTTAAGGGCAATTTTAATTGTTCCTTGTACTGAAGAATCATCGAACTTGTAACTTAAAATATATCCTTGATCGAATAATATTTTAGTTATGTCCTTTTTTAAATTTGATGCAGGAATTTCCACTACTCTATGGTTAGCACGCACTGCGTTTCTAACTCTTGTAAGGAAATCTGCAATTGGATCTGTATACATATATATTAATTTGCGGACTTGGTTTTCACAATATCGTGAACCTTAGACCAATTTAAAATTTTACCAACTTGCTTTTCTAACGCCTGGTATTAAACCTTGGTTAGCCATTTCTCTAAATGTAACACGAGAAATACCAAATGTACGCATGTAACCTTTTGGTCTTCCTGTTAACTTACATCTATTATGCATACGAACTGGAGATGCATTTTTAGGTAACTTTTGTAATGCTTCATAATCGCCAGCTGCTTTTAAAGCTTTACGTTTTTCTGCATATTTCGCTACTGTTTTAGCTCTTTTCACCTCGCGGGCTTTCATTGATTCTTTAGCCATAACTTAGTTTTTTTGAAAAGGTAAACCTAATTCTGTTAATAATGATTTTGCTTCTTTATCAGTTTCTGCAGAAGTTACAAATGTAATATCCATACCAGAAATTCTATTGATTTTGTCAATATCTAATTCTGGGAATATTATTTGCTCAGTAATTCCTAAATTGTAATTACCTCTTCCATCAAAACCTTTTGCTTTAATACCACTGAAATCTCTAACACGTGGTAAAGCAGAAGTTACTAAACGGTCTAAAAATTCGTACATTCTTTCTCCTCTTAACGTAACCATAGCACCAATTGGCATACCTTTACGTAATTTGAAAGCTGCAACATCCTTTTTAGACAAAGTAGCTATCGCTTTCTGTCCTGTTATAGTTGTTAACTCGTCTAATGCGTAGTCAACTAATTTCTTATCTGCAACTGCAGCACCTACTCCTCTAGATAATACTATCTTTGTAAGTTTAGGTACTTGCATTACATTACTATAACCAAATTCTTCTGTAAGAGCTGCAACTACTTTGCTTTTATACTCTTCTTTAAGTCTAGGTGAATATGCCATAACTATATTACTTCGTTTGATTTTTTTGAAAATCTTACTTTCTTTCCGTCTTCCATTCTATATCCTATTCTTGTAGCTTCTCCTTTAGAAGTTAACAATGATAAGTTTGAAATTTGGATAGGAGCTTCTTTTTCAACGATTCCTCCTTGAGGACTTTGTGCACTTGGTTTAGTATGTTTCTTTACCATGTTCACGCCCTCAACGATCGCCTTGTTCTTATCGGCTAATACTTTTTGTACTTTACCTTCTGATCCTTTATGATCTCCAGCAATTACTTTTACAGTATCTCCAGATTTTATTTTAAGCTTTGTCATCTTTATAAATGTCTTAAAGCACTTCTGGTGCTAATGATACAATTTTCATGAATTGTTTATCACGAAGTTCTCTAGCAACAGGTCCAAATACACGTGTTCCTCTCATTTCACCCGTTGGGTTTAAAAGTACACAAGCATTGTCATCGAATCTAATATAAGATCCATCTGGACGTCTTACTTCTTTTTTAGTACGTACAACTACTGCTGTAGAGACTGCTTTTTTCTTAATGTTTCCATTAGGAGTTGCATCTTTTACAGAAACAACAACTTTATCACCTACAGAAGCATATCTTCTTTTAGTACCACCTAAAACGCGGATTACTAAAACCTCTTTTGCTCCAGTGTTATCTGCTACTTTTATTCTTGATTCTTGTTGTACCATAATTACTTCGCTCTTTCAATTATTTCAACTAATCTCCAACATTT
This sequence comes from uncultured Lacinutrix sp., assembly GCF_947500605.1. Classification (GTDB taxonomy): domain Bacteria; phylum Bacteroidota; class Bacteroidia; order Flavobacteriales; family Flavobacteriaceae; genus Lacinutrix. The sequence goes on from NZ_CANMSJ010000010.1 coordinate 51,873, forward strand.
AGATTTAGATAAAGGTCTTGTTTCCATGATCTTTACTGTATCTCCAATGTTACAGTCGTTTGTTTCGTCGTGTGCTACGTATTTTTTCGTTTTTAAAACGAATTTTCCGTACATAGGATGTTTTACTTTTTTTACTTCGGCAACAACGATTGATTTCATCATTTTGTTACTAGTAACTACTCCTATACGTTCTTTTCTTAAGTTTCTTTTTTCCATCTTTCAGCAGAATTATTGTAATTCTCTTTTAGTTAATTCCGTTGCCAATCTTGCTACATCTCTTCTTACAGAACGTAATTGGATTGGGTTATCTAAAGGAGATATTGCATGTGCCATTTTTAGGTCTGAATAACTCTTCTTTGTTTCACTAAGTTTCTCTTGTAACTCAGCTACAGATAATTCTTTAATTTCTGATTGTTTCATAATATCAAATAAATTATGCTTCGTAATCTCTAGCGATTAAAAACTTTGTTTTTACAGGTAATTTTTGTGCTGCTAAACGTAATGCTTCTTTTGCTACGTCTAATGGCACACCTCCTATTTCAAAAAGGACTCTACCTGGTTTTACTACTGCTGCCCAATATTCTACGGCACCCTTACCTTTACCCATACGTACTTCAAGAGGTTTCTTTGTAATTGGCTTATCTGGAAATATTTTAATCCAAAGTTGCCCTTCTCTTTTCATGTGACGTGTAGCTGCGATACGTGCTGCTTCTATTTGACGCGAAGTTAAAAAGTTCGAGTCTAGTGATTTTATTCCAAAAGTTCCGTTTGATAGTTGGTGCCCTCTTCCGGCATTACCTTTCATACGTCCTTTTTGTTGCTTACGAAATTTTGTTCTTTTAGGCTGTAACATTTTTCTTGTTCTTTAAAAAATTACTTTCTACGACGAGATTGATTCTTATTATCTCTTCCGCCTCGTCCACCTTTTCCTTGCTTCTTAGATAATCCAACAAGAGGAGAAAGTTCTCTTTTACCATATACTTCACCTTTCATGATCCATACTTTAACACCCAATCTACCATAAGTAGTATGTGCCTCAACTAAAGCATAATCAATATCGGCTCTAAATGTAGATAAAGGTATACGTCCATCTTTGTAGTGTTCAGAACGTGCCATTTCAGCTCCATTTAAACGACCACTAATTTGGATTTTAATCCCTTCAGCGTTCATACGCATAGTAGCAGCAATAGCCATCTTAATTGCACGTCTATATGAAATTCTATTTTCAATTTGACGAGCGATACTTGTTCCTACTAAAAACGCATCTAATTCAGGTCTTTTAATCTCAAAGATATTGATCTGAACTTCTTTACCTGTAATTTTCTTAAGTTCTTCTTTTAACTTGTCTACCTCTTGACCGCCTTTTCCGATAATAATACCAGGTCTAGCAGTTGTGATAGTAACGGTTACAAGCTTTAAAGTTCTCTCAATTATTACTCTACTTACACTAGCTTTTGATAAACGTGCGTGAACATACTCTCTGATTTTATAATCTTCAGCAAGTTTGTCTCCATAATCGTTACCTCCGTACCAGTTAGATTCCCATCCTCTGATAATTCCTAAGCGATTTCCGATTGGATTTGTCTTTTGTCCCATATCTATCTTAGCTTTGTGTATTATTGTTAGCTCCAACTACGATTGTTACGTGGTTAGAACGCTTTCTTATTCTGTGTGCACGACCTTGAGGTGCTGGACGCAATCTTTTTAACATAGATCCTCCGTCAACTCTAATCTCTTTAACAAAAAGTTCAGCTTCTTCTATAGATGCATCTTCGTTTTTTGCTTGCCAGTTTGCAATTGCAGATACTAACAATGTTTCTAAACGTTTTGATGCTTCCTTAGAACTAAACTTTAATATGTTAAGTGCTTTTTCCACGCGTTCACCTCTTACTAAATCGGCTACTAAACGCATTTTTCTCGGTGATGTAGGACAGTTATTAAGTTTAGCAAAAGCAATTTGCTTTTTACCTTCCTTAATAGCGTCTGCCATTTGTTTTTTACGACTTCCCATAGCTTACTACTTTTTACCTTTATTTTTAGCACCAGCGTGACCTCTAAAAGATCTTGTTGGTGAAAATTCTCCTAATTTATGACCTACCATGTTCTCAGTAACATATACTGGAACAAATTGACGTCCATTGTGTACTGCTATTGTTTGACCAACAAAATCTGGAGTAATCATACTTGCTCTTGACCAAGTTTTGATTACTGTTTTTTTGTTGTTTTCAACGTTAGTAGCAACTTTCTTCTCTAATTTATAATGAACGTAAGGTCCTTTTTTTAATGATCTTGCCATGTCTTATTTTTTTCTACGTTCGATTATATATTTATTACTTGCTTTAGTTTTAGAACGAGTTCTAAATCCTTTAGCAGGTATACCGTTTCTTGAACGTGGATGTCCTCCAGAAGATTTACCTTCACCACCACCCATTGGGTGATCGACTGGATTCATTACAACTGGTCTAGTTCTTGGTCTTCTACCTAACCATCTTGATCTACCTGCTTTACCTGAAACTAACAATTGGTGATCTGAATTAGATACTACTCCAATTGTAGCCATACAAGTAACCAAGATTAATCTTGTCTCACCTGAAGGTAATTTTACAGTTGCAAATCTACCATCTCTTGCCATTAATTGAGCAAAAGCACCAGCACTACGAGCCATAACAGCTCCTTGCCCTGGACGTAACTCTATACAAGAAATGATTGTACCTAATGGTATGTTTGCTAAAGGCATTGCATTTCCAATTTCTGGATCTACATTTTCACCTGAAACAATAGTTTGTCCAACTTGCAAACCATTTTGAGCAATGATATAAGTTTTCTCACCATCTTGGTAATTTAATAATGCGATAAACGCTGTACGGTTAGGATCATATTGAATTGAAGCAACTTCAGCAGGAATACCTGCTTTAGTTCTCTTAAAATCGATAATACGATACCTTTTCTTATGACCACCACCTTTGTAGCGCATAGTCATACGACCTTGACTGTTTCTACCACCTGAACGTTTTTTCGGAGCTAATAAACTTTTCTCCGGCTTATCAGTTGTAATGGCGTCAAATCCATTTACAACTCTAAATCGCTGTCCTGGTGTGATTGGTTTTAATTTTCTTACTGACATTTGTCTTTTAATTACATGTTAGTGTATAAATCAATTATCTCACCTTCCGCCAGTTGTACTATCGCTTTTTTCTTTGCGTTAGTTTTACCATGTTGAATACCAGTTTTTGTAAACTTAGTACTTCTATCTGGACGGACATTTATAGTACGAACTTTTTCAACAGAAACTCCATAAGCAGCTTCCACTGCTTTTTTAATTTCTACCTTGTTCGCCTTTGTTTTCACGAAGAAACTGAAACAGTTGTTTAATTCACTGTTTGCAGTAGCTTTTTCTGTGATTATAGGTTTAATTAAGATACTCATTTTGTTTCTTATTTACTTAGATTCGTTACAATTCCTTCTAAAGCTCCTTCTAAAAGCACTACTCGATTTGCATTTAAAATCTTGTAAGTGCTTAATTCTGAAGACATTACTACTTCAGAGCCTTTTAAATTGCGTGACGACAAATATACATTATTATTCGTAGCACCCAACACAAAGAGTGTTTTTTTGTTTTGTAAGTCTAAAGCTTTCAAAATATTAGTGAAATTTTTAGTCTTTGGAGAATCAAAACTGAAGTCTTCTAAAACAACAATTGCTTCTTCACTTGCCTTAATACTAAAAGCTGATTTACGAGCTAATCTCTTAAGATTTTTATTAAGTTTGATTGAATAACTTCTAGGTCTTGGTCCGAACATACGTCCACCTCCTCTAAAAACACCCGACTTAATAGAACCTGCACGAGCTGTACCTGTTCCTTTTTGTTTTTTAATCTTACGTGTTGATCCAGTAATCTCAGCTCTTTCTTTGGATTTGTGAGTACCTTGTCTTTGGTTTGCTAAATATTGTTTAACATCCAAATACACTGCATGATTATTAGGCTCAATAGCAAAAACATCGCTAGAAAGGTCTGCCTTTCTACCTGTTTCTTTTCCGTTTATATCTAAAACTGCTACTTTCATTATTTTCTAATAATTACATAAGCGTTTTTATGGCCAGGAACACATCCTTTAACCACAAGTAGATTCTTTTCAGCAACTACCTTTAAAACTCTTAAATTTTGAACTTTTATAGTGTCTCCACCCATTCTTCCTGCCATCTTCATTCCTTTAAAGACTCTTGCTGGATAAGATGCAGCTCCAATAGATCCTGGCGCTCTTAAACGGTTATGTTGACCGTGAGTAGCTTGACCTACACCACCGAAACCATGACGTTTTACAACACCTTGAAATCCTTTACCTTTTGATGTTCCTGCAACATCAACAAATTCACCTTCTTTAAAGTGATCCACAGTGATTGCATCACCTAATTTGTACTCCTCATCAAAATCTTGAAATTCTACGATTTTGCGTTTTACAGAAGTTCCTGCTTTTTTCACGTGACCTAAGTCCGCTTTAGTAGCACTTTTTTCTGTCGCGTCATCGAAACCAAGTTGAATAGCTGTATAGCCGTCAACCTCTTCAGTTCTGACTTGGGTAACGATACATGGTCCAGCTTCGATTACTGTACATGGAATGTTTTTTCCATTTTCATCGAAGATGCTGGTCATACCGATTTTTTTTCCAATTAACCCAGACATAATTATTATTTATTTGTTATTATTATATATTAAAAAACATTCAAGGCCGAAAATACGTTTCAGCCTTGAATTGTATTTTTCCGTTTTTCCTTCGCACGCAGCTTAGGACATGTAAAGTTTAAACTTAAACTTTGATTTCTACTTCAACACCACTTGGCAACTCTAATTTCATTAGAGCATCAATAGTTTTAGAAGATGAAGAGTAAATATCTAATAATCTCTTGTAAGAGCTTAATTGAAATTGTTCTCTCGACTTCTTATTAACGTGAGGTGAACGTAATACAGTGAAAATTTTCTTGTGTGTTGGTAATGGAATAGGTCCAGTTACAACAGCTCCAGTACTCTTTACTGTTTTTACAATCTTATCAGCAGACTTGTCTACTAAGTTATGATCGTAAGACTTTAATTTTATTCTAATTTTTTGACTCATTTTCTTAACTTTTTAAGATTGTTCTCCTTTAGCTGCTTTAATAACATCTATAGAAATATTTGAAGGTGTCTCTGCATAATGTGAAAACTCCATTGTTGAAGTTGCACGTCCTGAAGATAATGTTCTTAATGTAGTTACATAACCAAACATCTCTGATAATGGCACAGTAGCTTTTACAGTTTTTGCACCAGCTCTATCTCCCATATCACTTACTTGACCTCTTCTTCTATTTAAATCACCTACAATATCACCCATGTTTTCTTCTGGTGTGATAACTTCTAGCTTCATAATAGGCTCCATGATAACAGCTTTAGCAGCTTTAGCACAGTTTTTAAATCCTAATTTTGCAGCTAATTCGAAAGATAATTGATCTGAATCCACATCGTGATATGAACCATCTCTTAATGTTACTTTCATAGCATCAACTTCGAAACCTGCTAGAGGTCCGTTAACCATTGCCATTTTAAATCCTTTTTCAATAGAAGGTATAAATTCTTTAGGAACATTACCACCTTTTATAACAGATTCAAATTGTAATCCGATAACACCTTCATCTGCAGGTTCAACTGTAAATACAATATCAGCGAATTTACCACGACCACCAGATTGTTTTTTATAAACTTCTCTATGATCAGCTGATTGTGTAATAGCTTCTTTATATTCAACTTGAGGTTGACCTTGATTAACTTCAACGTTAAATTCACGTCTTAAACGATCTACAATAACATCAAGGTGAAGTTCACCCATACCTGATATAATAGTTTGTCCTGAAGCTTCATCTGAACGTACTGTAAAAGTAGGATCTTCTTCAGCTAATTTAGCTAAACCAATACCTAATTTATCTACATCTGCTTTAGTTTTAGGCTCAACCGCAATACCAATTACTGGATCAGGGAAGTCCATAGACTCTAAAACAATAGGATGATCTTGATCTGAAAGTGTATCTCCTGTTTTGATAGATTTAAATCCAACAGCAGCTCCAATATCTCCAGCTTCTATATAATCAATTGCATTTTGCTTATTAGCATGCATTTGATAGATACGTGAGATACGTTCTTTTTTACCTGAACGATTATTTAAAACATAAGAACCAGCATCAAGACGTCCTGAATAAGCTCTAAAGAAAGCTAAACGACCTACGAAAGGATCTGTAGCAATTTTAAACGCTAAAGCAGCAAAAGGCTCCTTTACACTAGGCTTACGAATTTCTTCTTTATCTGTATTTGGGTTAACACCAACAATACCTTCCTTATCCATTGGAGAAGGCAAGTAACGACATACAGCATCTAATAAGAACTGAACACCTTTGTTTTTAAATGCAGAACCACAAATCATTGGAATGATTGCCATATCCATTACAGCAGCTCTAAGTGCCTTATGCACTTCTTCTTCTGTAATAGAATCTTCATCTTCCATGAATTTTTCTAAAAGATTCTCATCATAACTTGCTACTTCTTCAATTAAAAGTGCACGATATTTACGAGCTTCTTCTTTCATATCCTCAGGGATTTCGATTACATCGAAAGTTGCTCCTTGAGTTTCATCGTGCCATACAATAGCACGGTTTTTTACTAAGTCAATAATACCTTTAAAATCTTCTTCATCACCAATGTTCAAAACAATTGGCACTGCGTTAGATTTTAACATATCTTTTACTTGCTGACAAACACCTAAAAAGTCTGATCCTTGACGGTCCATTTTATTAACGAAACCAATTCTTGGCACTTTATAGTTATCTGCTAATCTCCAGTTAGTCTCAGACTGAGGCTCAACACCATCAACTGCACTAAATAAAAAAACTAAACCATCTAATACACGTAAAGATCTATTTACTTCTACAGTAAAATCTACGTGACCAGGAGTATCAATAATATTGAAATGATAATCCATTGTATCTGGAGTAGACTCAGCATTTTCTAATGGAAACTTCCATGTACAAGTTGTAGCTGCAGATGTAATAGTAATACCACGCTCCTGCTCTTGCTCCATCCAGTCCATTGTAGCAGCACCATCGTGTACTTCACCAATTTTATGTGAAACTCCTGTATAATAAAGAACACGCTCTGTTGTTGTTGTTTTACCAGCATCAATATGAGCAGCAATTCCTATATTTCTTGTGAATTTTAAATCTCTTGCCATTTCTTATTAAAATCTAAAGTGAGAGAATGCTTTGTTTGCTTCAGCCATCTTGTGAGTATCAACTCTTTTCTTAACCGCCGCTCCTTCTTCTTTAGCTGCTGCTAAAACCTCAGATGCTAAACGTTGTGCCATAGACTTTTCGTTTCTTTTTCTTGAATAACTAATTAGCCATTTCATTGCTGTAGAAACCTTACGATCTGCACGTATAGGGTTTGGAATTTGAAATGTTGCTCCACCAACTCTACGACTACGTACTTCTACGTGAGGCATAACGTTAGACAATGCTTCTTTCCAGATTTCCAAAGCTGTTTTTTCTTCGTCTGTTTTCTTAGACTCTACGATATCTATTGCATCGTAAAATACTTTGAAAGCTACTGACTTTTTACCATCCCACATCATCATGTTTACAAAACGAGTCACTAACTGATCGTTAAAACGAGGATCTGGCAAAAGCGGTCTTTTTTTCGCTGCTCTTTTTCTCATGTCTTCTTAAAGTTTTTTAAAATTACTTCTTAGGGCGTTTAGCACCATACTTAGATCTACGTTGCGTACGACCATCGACACCTGCGGTATCTAATGCTCCACGTACAATGTGGTATCTAACTCCTGGTAAATCTTTTACCCTTCCACCTCTAACCAATACTATCGAGTGCTCTTGTAGATTGTGTCCCTCTCCACCAATGTATGCATTAACCTCGTTACCGTTTGTTAAACGAACCCTCGCTACCTTACGCATTGCTGAGTTAGGTTTTTTTGGAGTCGTCGTATAAACACGAGTACACACACCACGTCTTTGCGGACAAGAATCTAAAGCAGCCGATTTACTCTTCTTGGTTATTTTGGCTCTTCCTTTTCTTACTAATTGTGAAATTGTTGGCATATATCTTAATATATAAATTTAATTGACCTCTTTTAAGAGGGCTGCAAATGTAGAAATTTATTTTTGAATTTCAAACCCTAATAGATTAATTTTCAATACTTTTTTAAATTTCTCAATTTGAATATATTATATGTTTAGTTTTTCCGTTAGATTTACGCTATATAAAACAGTTTTAAATCGTGCAAAAATACATCACCATCCTAATATTATTTTACTGTTTTTTTAACTCAGAATTGTTTGCTCAAAATTTAAATCTAAAAATCATCGGAGCAAATAGCTATGAAACTGAAATTATTGATGATTTTGATTACAATAAAAATCACACAGACTATAATTCTATTTCTAATGAGGGAGATTTAATACAACAACAAATAATTGAAAATGGATACATTGAAAGTATCCGTTATGCAAACAAAAAAATAAACGATAGTACATTTCAAATAAAATTTCAACTTAATTCAAAATATGAAAATATTGAAATAGAATATAATAAGTCAGAATTAATCGAAAACATAATAAATTCTGTTTCTGAAAAAAGTTTCGAAAATCATTTTACAGTACCATTTCTAAATATTGAAGAAACACTCCTATTAATTAATACAAAATTGGCTAATAATGGTTTTCCATTTACAAAAACTAGACTCTCAGAAATAACCATTAAAAACAAAAATACTTTAGCTGCATACCTTATTATTGAAAAGGATGGAAAAAAGCGAAGTTTAGATAAAATCATTATTAAAGGATATGAAAAATTTCCGGAATCTTATTTAAAAAGGTTTTTAAAGATAGAGCCTGAAAAAACATTTAATATTGAAACAATAAAATCTAAACTGAATGCATTAGATAATTTACGATTTGCACAACAAACCAAAGAACCCGAAATTTTATTCACGAAAGATTCTACATCCTTATATATATACCTCCAAAAATCACAAAGCAATACTTTTGATGGTTTTCTAGGATTTAGTACTAATGAGGAAACAAATAAAATAGATTTTAATGGCTATATAGACCTAGAGTTAAACAATAACCTTAATTACGGAGAGACTTTCAATATACTTTATAAAAGTGACGAAAGTGAGCAAAAGAATTTCGAGGCAACTATTAATATGCCTTATTTATTTTCATCTCCGATTGGCACCGAATTTTCATTAAAAATTTTAAAAAGAGATAGCTCTTTTACATCTGTAAATCAAAAAGCAAATGTATTTTACCAAATGAATTCGAAAAACAAGCTTTTTTTAGGTTTAGAAGCCACTGAATCCAGCAACCTACTAAATGAGGAAATAAACACTGAAATACAAGACTACAAAACTAAACTTTACAATCTAAAATATGTTTTTGAAAACAGCCAAAACCGTAATTCTTTATTTCAAACTAAAAGTTTTACATCAATAGAGCTAGGTATTGGAAATCGTAAAATAAAAATAAACAGTGAAAAGCAAGAAAAATTAGAAGTTCATGCATTTCATAGCTTTTACTTAAACAACAAAAATAGCCTTTACACAAGAATAAAAGCCTCCATACTAAACTCTAATACATATCTAGAAAACGAACTCTTTAGGTTTGGCGGTATAAATTCTATTAGAGGCTTTCAGGAAAACAGCATATTAGCTAACCAATACCTAGTGTTCAACACAGAATACAGATACCATTTAAGCAACAATATATATGCACACACTATACTAGATTTCTCTAATTTTGAAAACAAGATATCCAACATAAAAGAAAATCTTTACGGGTTTGGTTTTGGTTTTGGAGTAAAAACTAAAGCAGGATTGTTAAAATTTAATTTCGCAAACGGAAAAACAGAAGCTCAAAACTTTAAATTTTCAAACAGTAAAATCCACATCAGTTTAGTATCAATTTTCTAGCATTACTTCTTAAAAAATTCTTTTTTTTCAAAAAAAATTGAAATTTTAACCATTAATTATTGTTTTATTAACTTTTTATTATGATTTTTGACACAGACTAATTCAAATAAAATATAAAATGAAAACAAAGTTTAGTGGAATTTTAACGCTATTACTAGCGTTTGTTGTGCAACTCACGTTCGCACAAGGAAAAACAATTTCAGGTACCATCTCCGATGGAGACAATCTACCGTTACCTGGAGTAAATGTTCTTGTTAAAGGTACTAGCAATGGTACTACAACAGATTTTGACGGTAAATATTCAATTTCAGCAAATACAGGAGATGTTCTTGTATTCTCTTACGTTGGTAACACAGTGGAAGAGACTGTAGGTTCTGAAAGTAATATCAGCTTTATTATGCAGGAAAATGCATTAGAAGAAGTTGTAATTACAGCTCTTGGTATCAAAAGGGAGAAAAAAGAACTTGCATATCAAGCAGAATCGATAAAAAGTGACGACTTGATAACTGTTAATCCAACTACTGCCGCTCAAGGTTTAGTAGGTAAAATTTCTGGTTTACAGATTAATGTTCAGGATAACGGTGTAAACCCTTCTTCTCAAGTATTATTAAGAGGACTTCGTTCTATTGGACAAAACAATTCAGCTTTAATTGTAATTGATGGTTCTAGAGCAACTCAAGGTGCGTTTGATGATTTAAACCCGAATGATATTCAAGACATTAACGTTCTTAAAGGTTCTACAGCTGCTGCTCTATACGGGTCAGATGCTGCAAACGGAGCTTTAATTATTACTACAAAAAAAGGTGAAAACAATTCTAAATTTAAAGTTGGTCTTAGATCTACTTCTACTTTTACTGAAGTAGCTTACATGCCAGAATTCCAAACTGAGTACGGTACGGGATGGCAAGGTGAATATGACACTATAGAAAACACGAATTGGGGACCACGTTTTGACGGTGTTGTAAGACAAGTTGGTCCTACTTTTGCTGACGGAAGCTTTCAAGAGCTTGCTTATTCTCCAATTGAAAACAATCTTTTAGATTTCTACGAGACTGGAACAAATTTTCAAAACACTGTTTATTTTAGTGGTGGTGATGAAAATAGCAAGTTTTACATGTCTTTAGGTGATCAAAAATCTGAAGGTATTGTAAAGAGAGATGAGTACAATAGAACTACAATAAGAGTAAATGCTTCTCAGAAATTAGGAGATGTTGAATTATCTTTAAACTCAAGTTTCTTTAGAGACAAAACTAATGTTGTAGGTGGATCTATTGGATCTCAAGACAGACCTTTATACTGGTTCGTACTTAACACACCAGCAAACATTCCATTATCATCTTATTCTGATTGGAGAAATGATTTATACGCATCTCCAGATGGTTACTTTAACGGATACTACCAAAACCCTTACTGGGCAATTGACACTAACAGAGATACAGATCGTACTAATAGAGTTAACGGTAACATCCAAGCATCTTGGGAAGCTGCAGAATGGTTAAATATTACTGCTCGTTTTGGATTAAACAATGCTTCTGGTACTGGTAAAAACTACAGAGCTGTACAAAACTATACTGGCGATTATACAAGACCTGATGCTGTTTCTTCTTTTGTTACAGATAGTGAATTCCAATCTACTATTTATACAACTGATTTAATTGCTAATGCAGATTTTAACTTATCAGAGGATTTTACATTAAAAGCTATTGTTGGTGCTACTAACTATACTTCTAAGTTTAGAAATAGTACTCTTACTGCAAACAACTTAAGTATTCAAGGTTTTTATGATATTTCTAATGGTACAGGAGAATTAGCTGCAACAGTTGATGAAACTCAATCTAGAACATATGGTTTCTTTGGAGAAGCTACTATAGGATACAAAAAATTCTTATACTTAACAGCTTCAGGAAGACAAGATTACACATCTACTCTTTCTCCTGAAAACAACAGTTATTTCTACCCAGCAATTGGTGTTTCATTTGTAGCATCGGATGCATTTCCAGCAATAAAGGACGGACCTATTGATTTACTTAAAGTTTCTGCAAATAACTCTACGGTATATAACGATTTACCTATCTACCAAATTAATGAGCGTTTTCAACAATCTGCTTCTTTCCCATTCGGAACAACAAATGGTTTCTTTGTATCTCCAACAGCTGTTGATGCAGATATTAAGAAAGAGAAAATTAACGCAACAGAATTTGGTTTAAATGTATCTATGTTTAGAGGTCGCCTAACATTAGATGGTGCATATTCTAAAACAGTTATTACAGATAACATTGTAAGTACAACTCCTTCTGTAGCTTCAGGTTCTGGCGCTTATTTAACAAACATTGGAGAATTAGAAAACACTTCTTTAGATTTCACTCTTGGTGCGGTTGTAATAAAAACAGATGGTGGATTTAATTGGAATACTAATATTACTTATTCTGCTGCTGAAACTGTAGTAAATACAATTGGACAAGGAGTTTCAAGTGTAAACCTTGGTTCTAATATTTATGCAATTGAAGGTTCTGCTTTCCCACAAATACAAGCTACTTCTTACGAAAGAGATCCTCAAGGAAGAATTATTGTAGATGCTGCAAATGGTAACCCATTAGTTGGTGGATTGAAAGAATTAGGAAAAACAACTCCTGATTATGTTATTGGTATGACTAATGCATTTTCTTACAAAGGATTTACATTATCTGGTACTTTAGATTACAGAACTGGACATGTTTACTATTCTCAATTAGCAGATGCTATGGAATTTACAGGTAGATCTTTAGAGAGTGTTTCTAGTAACAGACAAGATTTCGTATTACCAAACTCTGTAATCAATACAGGTACGGCTGCAAATCCAGTATATGTTGCTAACACAAACATTCCTGTAACAGGTGGTAGACAAAGTTATTGGACAGATACTTATAATGATATTAAAGAAAACTATGTAAGAGATGCTACAGCGGTTAAATTACGTGAACTTGCATTAAACTATAGTTTACCAAGCGATATTATTAAAAATTTAAAGTTATCTAGAGTTACTATTGGTATAGTAGGAAGAAATCTTGTTACTTGGTTACCTGCTGAAAATAGATTCTCTGATCCAGAATTTAACAACAGTAATACTAACGCAATTGGTACTGGTGGATATTTCCAGTCTCCTCCTACACGTTCTTACGGTGTTAACTTAAATATTGAATTCTAAAAAAAAAATAATGATGAAAAATATAAAGAAATTATTAATGTTATGTTTTGCTTCTGTAGCATTATACTCTTGTAGTGAAAGCTATTTAGATGTAAATACAGATCCAAACAATCCTACAGAAGTAGGTCCAGAATTAATACTTCCGGTTGCGCAAGTATATACTGCCAATAATTTATTTGGTAATAGATCAGCGAATACGTTAGGTAACATGTTGATGTATAACTGGAGTCAAAGTGATGGTTTTTCTTGGTACTACGATGAATTCGAATACCAAGCAGATGCAACTTTTTATGGTGGAATTTTTAACCAAGCTTATGGTTCTACTTTAAAGCAATACCATGCACTTACTACCTTAGAAGGTGCTGAATTTGCAAACTACAATGCTATTGGTGAAATCATGAAAGCGTTACAGTTTCAAATATTAGTAGATGCTTATGGTGACATCCCTTATTCAGAAGCTTTACAAAGAGGAGAAAACCCAACTCCAAAATATGATGATGCTGAAGCAATTTACGATGATTTAATTGTAAAATTAACTCAAGCAATTGCGACTATTAATAATGCTGGTGCTTCTGCATTAGTTCCTTCTGCAGACGATACGATGTTTGGAGGAGACATGGATAACTGGAAAAAATTTGCTAATACTATTAAATTAAGAATATTAGTTAGACAATCTGGTATGGCATCTAAAGCAGCATACATTGCTACTGAAATGAATGTTATTACAAACGAAGGTTCTGGTTTTATTACTAGTGATGTTGTAAACAACCCTGGTTATTTAAATGAAGAAGGTAAACAAAGTCCGTTTTATGCTGATTTTGGTTTAACTGTTTCTGGAGAAACTCAAAACAACGGTCAAGCAACATCTGCTTCAGATTTTGCAGTAGCTACATTAGATGGTTTTAATGATGCTAGAATAGATTTCATATATGCTTTACCTGTTGATCCATTAGGAGCTCCTGGTGAACATGTTGGTGTGCCACAAGGTATCTTAAATTATCCTAGTGATAATTCTTTAGAACCTGAGCACGTTTCTCTTTTAGGACCTGGAATATTAATTGATTCTACTCAAGATGCTCCAATTTTCACACTTACTGAAGCTTTATTCTTACAGTCTGAAGCAGCTTTCAAATCTATATTAGTTGGAAATGCACAAGCTTTATATGAAGCAGGTGTTACTGCATCTTTCGAAAGATTAGGAGCTACAGGAGCAGCTACTTACTTAACTCAAGGTATTCCTAATACTGGTTGGAATGCATCTACAGATAAGTTAGAGGCTATTATCACTCAAAAGTGGATTGCTTTAAACGGAATTAACGGATTTGAGTCTTGGATAGAATATAACAGAACTGGATTCCCAGCTAACTTACCTGTATCTATGTTAGCAACAACTGCTGATAGACCTGTAAGATTAGCTTATCCTAATAGTGAAATATCTTCAAATTCAGGAAATTTACCATCACAGCCTAACGTATTTACAGATAAAATCTTTTGGGCTAACTAAAAAAAAAAATCAATATGAAAAATTATAAAATATTAAGTCTATTATTATTATTCTTTGTCGCAACTTCTTGTTTAGTTGATGATGAAGTAGAATCTGATAGCTACGGAGACGCTAAAGACCTTGCAGGTTTTACATCTTCAACACGTTCTTTAAGTGGTGTTACTAATGGAGACGAATATAACTTCAACATTAACTTAGAAAGAGTTGGACCTTCTCTTACATCTGCAACAAGTAATGTTGCAATGTCTGTAACGGTAGACCCTACTTCTACTACTGCAATAGAAGGTGTACACTATACATTAGGTGCGACTTCTACTACTTTAGAAGCAAGTAACAACTATGTTGGAAACTTACCTATAACTATGCTTACTACTGGTATTGTAGCTCCTTTAGCTGAAAATCCAGTTTTAAAATTAAACATAGTTAGCGTAGATGGTGATTCTAACGTAATTTTAAATGGAAGTAAATCAAGTATCGAAATTACTTTTGTATACCAATGTTTCGCAGATTTATCTGGAACTTACATGGTAACAAATGATTTCTGTGCTCCTTCATTTACAACAACTATCTCTTCAGATGGTGCTGGTGGATGGTACATAGGTAGTGCTGATGGTGGTTTCTTACACCAATGTACAGGTAATACTACTTTACTAAATGCAGGAACAATTGTAGAGTTATGTGGAGACATTCTTCCTTCAGGTGATCTTGACTTTGGTACTGGAGGTTCTGGTAACGGAATTGGAGATGTATTAGGTGGTACTTGGGATGCTGTTAATGGTGTTTTAGTATTAAATAACCAAGATGTATTTTTTACTGGTGGACCATACTTATGGACGTCAACTTACACTAGACTATAAATAAATTTAGAAAAACATTTATTATGAAAAAAATTAAAAAATTATTATTCTTAACTTGTTTGTCTGTAAGTATTTTTGCTTGTGATGACGCAAGAGATACAAATCAAGAGGCAGAAGGTGTAGTTGGCTTTGACAAAAAAGCAATGGTTTCTGTTACTCCAGATGTTTTATCTGGTGATGTTAATGAAGGTGATGTTATTACCTACACAATTAACATGGATAAGGCTGTTACAGTAAATGTTGGTTTTGTAGCTGTACTTAAAGGAGGAACTGCTGATGCAGCTGATATAACTTTAGGAAGTGCTACAATTTCGAAGTATAATACTTCTACTACAATTTCTGTATCTATAAATGATGATTCATTTCCAGAACTTGATGAAACAGCAATTATTACAATTGAAGCTGATGGTGTAACTAGTGGTTACTCTGTTCACCCAGATAGTAATATTCCTAACTATTCTTACAACATTATTAGCCCAGTTGATCCTAGCGATTTAATAGTTGGATTAGAATGGGATACTACTAGTGCTCCAGATATTGATATGGTTTCTTTTAATGGTACTACAGAATGGGATAATCAAGCTACTGGTGATCATCCAGAAGTAAAAAACTTAGTATGGGGAGTTGACCCAGATGGAACTTACTTTTTAGGTATTGATCCTTACGAAGTTGAAGCTGGTATTACTTCTTTCTCTTACAAGTGGACATTAGGACAACCTGATGGATCTATAACTGTAATCGAAGGAACTTTTGACTATGAAAATAGAGATACTGTATACACTACTGCTGCATCTGCTGCTTTAGGTTCTACTATTTATTTATTAGTACAAGTTGAGAAGACTGGAACTACATATGTAGCAACAGGATTATAATACTTAATTAAAATTTTATTTTAAAGAGCCTGATTTATATCAGGCTCTTTTTTTATACCTTTACACCAATGAAAGATAATACACAAATATTTGGTTTAAGAGCTGTTATTGAAGCTATAAATGCAAACGAAACAATAGATAAGGTGTTTTTACAGAAAGGCCTTAAAGGAGAATTATTTACAGAATTGGAAGGGCTTTTAAGACGAAAAGGAATTAACTCGTCTTATGTTCCTGTAGAGAAACTTAACAGATTAACAAAAAACAACCACCAAGGTGTTGTTGCACAAATTTCTGCAATAGAATTTCATGACTTAGACACTTTAGTAGAAAAAACCATTGAAAGTGGTGTTACTCCCCTATTTCTTCTATTAGATCAAATTAGTGATGTTAGGAATTTTGGCGCAATAATTAGAACCGCAGAATGTACTGGAGTACACGGTATAATTATTCAGAAAAAAGGTGGAGCTCCAGTTAATGGAGATACTATAAAAACAAGTGCTGGTGCTGTATTTAAAGTGCCAATTTGTAAGGTTGACCATATTAAAGATGCTATGTTCCATATGCAATCTTGTGGTATAAAAGTAATTGCAGCTACAGAAAAAACAGACGATACTATTTTTGATGTTTCTTTTAAAGAGCCTTGCGCTATTATTATGGGAAGTGAAGGTCGTGGTATTAATCCTTCTGTTTTAAAACTTGTAGATGCTAAAGCTAAATTACCATTACTTGGTGAGATAGAATCCCTTAACGTTTCTGTTGCTTGTGGTGCTTTTTTATATGAAGCTGTAAGACAACGTCTATAATTTTAATCTTTATTTTCTTTAAATATGTAATTTATTTCTGAAATCTCATTCGAAATTTCAGACGTTTCCGAGAACCATTCATTTACGGGAGATAATTCTATAAAGTTTCCGCTTTCATCAAAGTACTTTAAGAATTCATCTTCTTCATCATTATAGTCTGGTTCTTCCCATTTATATCGCTTTACTTTAACTATTTCTTTCCTAAAAATTAAAGCGAAAACTAGTCCTGCAATCAAACCTGCAGTATGTCCTTCCCAAGATATTTGTTCATCTATAGGAAAAGCATACATAAACATACTGCCATAAATAAAAACTACTACTAACGACAAAGCGATTAGTTTATAATGTCTAGCAAATATGCCTTTGAAAAAGTTGAAACTGAATAACACATAAATTAAACCACTTGCTCCTATATGGTAAGATGGCCTACCTATTAACCATGTTATAAAACCTGAAAGCAAAATGCCATAGATTATCACTTTAAAAGCGATTGGTCTATAAAAATAAAACAAAGCTGAAGACAGCACAAACAAGGGAACCGTATTGGAATATAAATGTTTAATACCTGAATGAATAAATGGACTAAACAAAATACCTCGTAATCCTTTTAAAGTTTGTGGATAGACACCGTACTTGTTAAAACGAAGAGCAAAACGAATTTCGATTGCAAATACCAACCAAATTAGAAGTACAAATAATAATGGATACAAAAGAGTATCTGTCGAAAATGCAAAAGGTTGATGTTGTTTTTTCATATTTTAATAAATATAGCAATTTATAATCCATTTATTAAAAATTGTAACAATGTCAGTTGAATGAAGAATAGAAAGGTTTGTTTGAAATCGTATTGCCTTTTTTTGGCAAAAGATCGAGTGATGAGAGCCTGACTTTTTTGTGAAGTATGAGCAAAAAAGGCACGCCATAAAACAAAAAAAAGATTAATTTTACTTTATGAATATTCCTTTAGCCGAAAGATTAAGACCTAAAACATTAGAAGATTACGTTAGCCAGGCACATTTGGTTGGTGAAAACGGAACACTTACAAAACAAATTAATTTGGGCATGATTGCCTCGATGATTTTTTGGGGACCTCCAGGAATAGGAAAAACAACACTTGCAAATATTATTGCAGAAACATCTGGCAGACCATTTTATACATTAAGTGCTATTAGTTCGGGTGTAAAAGATGTGCGTGATGTAATAGAAAAAGCCAAACAAAGTGGTGGTTTGTTTACTACTAAAAACCCTATACTTTTTATAGATGAAATACACAGATTTAGCAAGTCTCAACAAGATTCTCTTTTACAAGCTGTAGAAAAAGGATGGGTTACTTTAATTGGTGCAACTACCGAAAATCCTAGTTTCGAGGTTATTCCTGCTTTATTGTCACGCTGTCAGGTTTACATTCTTAAACCGTTTGATAAAAACGATTTAGAGGTGCTTTTAAAACGTGCTATAGAAACTGATGCCGAAATATCTAAGAAAAATATAAAGCTTAAAGAAACCGATGCATTACTAAGGCTATCTGGCGGTGATGCAAGAAAATTATTAAATATTTTTGAGCTTATTGTAAATTCTGAAGCTTCTAACAAAGTAACAATTACTAATGAGCTCGTTTTAGATAAGGTACAAAACAATACTGTGCGTTACGATAAAACTGGAGAACAGCATTATGATATCGTTTCGGCGTTTATAAAGTCTATTCGTGGTAGCGACCCAAATGCTGCCGTGTATTATTTAGCACGAATGGTTGAAGGAGGAGAAGATGTAAAATTTATTGCTAGACGTTTACTTATTTTGGCTAGTGAAGATATTGGAAATGCTAATCCTACGGCATTAGTAATGGCAAATACTACATTTCAAGCTGTTACTACTATTGGTTACCCGGAATCTCGTATAATATTGAGCCAATGTGCAACGTATTTAGCCTGTTCTCCTAAAAGTAATGCTGCGTATATGGCTATTGGTCATGCTCAACAATTAGTTAAGCAAACGGGTGATTTATCTGTGCCATTAGCAATGCGAAATGCGCCTACCAAACTTATGAAAGAGATTGGTTATGGTGAAGATTATAAATATTCTCATGATTATGAGAACAGCTTTGCCTCTCAAGAATTTTTACCTAAAGAGATTGTTAACACAAAACTTTATAATCCTGGTGACAATGCTAGAGAAAAAGCACAGCGCGATTTTTTAAAATCGCGCTGGAAAGAAAAATATGGTTACTAGTTTTAAATTTTATATAAACTAAAACTTGATGTTTACAATTTTTGTTTGCAGGATTTCATTTTTGTAATATTCTAATATCCAGTTTGCATCTAACTTATATAATATTGCATTTTCACCTTCAACTAAATAAACATTAGACATACCAGTTTCTTTTATATTGTAAACCACTTTTGGTGTACTATCTACTAGTTGAAATCCGTTTTCTATTTTTTGTGCATATAAAACATCTACTCTCTTAAAAGTTTCTGGCGATGGAGAAACAGCAACTATTTCTTTAGCTTTAGCCACTACTACATCTTCTACTTTAGATTCTTTAACAACTACTTCCTTTTCGTTTTTTAAGTTTTCTATTTCTTCTTTTAACATCTTAATCTCCTCTTGCTCTTTAGCTATATCTGGCGTATTACTCTTTAATAAAAGCATATTTTCGGGATTATAACTATAATTAGCACTTTCAATACTTTTAAACGCATTTCTTAACGCTTGATTATAGGCAATTTTAAAATTTTTATCTCTAGATTCACCTTCTGTACTTGTAAAAACAACTTGATTTTTACAATTTGTTAATTGTACAACTAACTTTGTTTTAAACATTGTAGATTCCTTTAATAGATTTGCTTTTAAACCAAGACAGTTATTTTTCGCGTAGTCACTTGGTAAAACTTCATCTTCTATTAAGGCTTCGAAATTATATTTTTCGAATAGAAATTTTGTTAATGAATTTAATCTATACTGATCTGCTTCTTTTAAGAAATCGAACTTATTTGGAATAATAATATATTTATAATCGTTTAAGCTTTGTTGTGCTGATACTGATGTAAAAGCGATTAAAGCAAGTAAAATTAAAACTGTTTTTTTCATAATAATATTTATAAGTATTTCTTTAATTCAAGTAAGTGGTTGACTTCTTTTATTTCGTTTTCTAAATCCACATTATGGTAATTATAACAAATAGCATCTAAACCAATGTTTAATGCTCCAAGAATGTCGGCTTCATAATTATCTCCAATCATTATGCCACTCTCTTTAGAGATATTAGCCATTTTTAAAGCATGATTAAACACTTTAGGATTTGGCTTTTTAACACCAACGGTTTCAGAACTTGTAACAGTATTGAAGTAATGTGCTATTTTAGATTTTTCTAATTTTACTTGTTGCACTTCTTCAAAACCATTTGTAATGATATGTAATTTATATTTTGATTTTAAATAGTCTAAAATTTCAATGGTACCATCGAAAACATGATTGTAAGTTGTTAAATAGTCAATATAATCTATAGATAATTGATGTATTACATCATCTTGAACAACCATCTCCAATGCATCGAAAGAATCTTTAAGTCTTCCATAGCGCAAATTACTTTTAGAGACTTTTTCGTTTGTAAACAATTTCCAATATTTTAAATTTATTGGTTGGTAAACTTCCGAAAAACGATCTAAATCCACAACAACATTATTTTTTTCGAAAATAATTTCAAAGGTTAATGCTGAGTTTTTATCGAAATCCCAAAGTGTATGGTCTAAATCGAAAAAGACATCTGTAATTTTAGTTTTCATGTGAAGAATCGAGTATTATATTAAAAAGTTCCTTGTAGGCTTTCCAAATTGGATAAGCGCCAAAGGTATAATTATGAAACACAGAAACAAACTCACCATTAACATTTTTAACCTCTTTAATTATTCGGTTAAGATGCATTTTCTTATCTAAAGTAGACTGGTATTTTAATAATGCGTTATCAAGAACATGATAAGTATTTATACGTAATGGTGTTTGAATTTCGTAATCCAAATCGTAGAAAAAGAAAGGTGTACAGGTTCCTGCACGAAAACCAATATGATTAATATAACCCATTGTGAAATCTTCTGGAATTTCTAATTCCATTAGGTTTCTATAAGATTCTGGCAAGTTTAATTTTGAGAAAGACTGTCTAGATGCACATAAATCTTGGTTAATTATCGCTTCCATTCTCAACTTTTCGGTTTTAAGAATTGAAATATTATTTAAAGCAAAATAAGAGGCTTTTAGTCCTATTCTAGAGTAGTCTCCTACTTCTTTTATTAGGGAAATAAACTTGCTTTTTTGGGCATTTATATTTTTATCGTAAGTAGATAAATCACCAATTAAAAAGAAAAACACAAACTTATCTTTAACTTGTTTCTGCCTATTAATAATATACTTGAAGGTATCGAAAGGATCGTGTTGAAATCCAAAAATTACAGAATATCTCTTGTATACATTTTTTAATCTAAGACGAAACAAGTCACTAAACGTACCACCAATAGTACGCATAATTCCTTTTAATTTATAATTATATGCCATTGGCACATCTATTACTGGTGTAATTTTATACTCTCGTTCTGGAAATAAAAATTCTGGGTATTGTATCTCTAATGCTTTTCTAAATTTAAACGCCCAAATATCTACAACCGGTTGTCTTAAAAAACCATTATTAAAAGCCAAACTTTCCTCTGCTGTAAAACGACCAAACTCATCTTTTACGTGAGGTAAATATTCTTCGTAACGGCTTAATAAATAAAATGATGCTGCAAAAATATCGAATGGTAACGCGCTTTGTTCTCCATTAGCAAAAAAACATTTTGTTTCTTCCCAATCGCTTACCTTAGTTTCTACATCGCTTAAACCTTGCTCGAAAAGTAACTCTTGAGAACGAATAAAAAACTCGTTGCCTAAAGGTTGCCTTGAATAAGACATTTTCATGCTGTCGTGCGCTATAAAATCTTCTACTGTTGCAGTAAAACTCACTGGTATACCTAAAATTCGCGTACATATTTGCTTAAATGTATAGCGTAGTCTTGGTGTAATTTTATGAGTGTAAACTAATAACATAGGCAGTGACAAATTCTAAAAGGTTAAAAATACCAAATTCCAACCGCAATTGCTGTAAAACTATAATTGTTTAAGTAATATTAATAAGAATTTAGGATTCTAAAGAATACCTTCATCAGCAAAGCTAAAATAAGCGCTTTCTGTAATAATTAAATGATCGAGCACTTTAATATCTAAACTTTGGCCTGCTGTTTTTAACTTTAAAGTAAGGTCTTTGTCGGCTTGACTTGGTTTTAAGGTTCCTGAGGGATGGTTATGCGCTAATATAATACCAATAGCTCCAACTTCTAAAGCTATTTTAAGTGCCAACCGCACATCTACCAAAGTACCAGTAATACCACCTTTACTTAATTGATTTTTTTGAATAACTTTATTAGAATTGTTTAAATACACTATCCAAAATTCTTCGTGTGGCAGCTCTCCAATTAAAGGCTGCATAAGTTCGAATACAGATTTGCTAGAAGTTATCTTTTTACGCTCTAAAGCCTCACCTCCTCTTCTACGTCTTCCCAACTCTAAAGCAGCTACAATAGAAATGGCTTTTGCTTCGCCAATACCTTTAAATTCCATAAGTTGTTTTATGGATAGTTTACCAAGTTCGCTTAGGTTATTATCTGCGCTTGCTAGAATACGTTTGCATAAACCAACGGCACTTTCCTCTCTATTTCCAGAACCTATTAATATGGCAACCAACTCGGCATCGCTTAAAGTTGCTTTACCTTTATCTCTTAGTTTTTCTCTAGGCTGATCGTCTTGAGACCAGTTTTTTATGGAGAATGAAGCTAATTTTTCTGTCATTTAGTAAATCTACATATTTTTAACGACTTTATAATGAAGCACTTTCACCTCAGCACTATTAATTTATAAGTTCGTTTAATTGTTGTAAATTTCAGTTTATTATACAATAAATTTTGAGTTTGAAATATCCACCAAAACATCACCAAGACAACGATAGAAATCATATTATTAATGTCATTAAAACCTATCCATTAGCAACGCTTGTTTCTGTAAAAGACAATGAGCCTATAATTACACATTTACCATTAATTTTAAAGAATGATAAATTGGTAGGGCACATAGATATTTACAATCCACAAACCGAATTACTAAAAGGCAATAACGATGTAACAATATTGTTTTACGGTCCGCAATGTTATATTTCTCCAAGTATTTACAGCACAACACAATTACCAACCTGGAACTATATTCGCGTACACCTAAAAGGAAAAGTAAATGCTATAGAAAGCACAGAAAATTTAAAAGAATCGCTTATAGATATGACCGAGTTTCTAGAAGCGCCCGACCATAAATATGTTTTAGGTGCAGATAATCCAAGATTAGATGCTAACCTTAACTATATAAAAATGTTTGAGATTGAAATTGAGTCTTGGGAAGGTAAATTTAAACTCTCACAAGACAAACACCCAAAAGATATTAAAAGTGCGAGAGCCGAATTAGTTCGCGCTAACCAAGAGAGTCTTAAGGTGTTTTTGGATGGAGTCTTTGAGTGATTTTCTCAACTTGACTTTGTCAAAAAAAAAGCCTGACTTCGTTTAACTTATCATATAAAACATTGAAACGATTTTATCTTTACAAAAAATTATACAAATGAAAAAAAATCGATATTTATTAATAATCCTTATTAGTTTTCTGTTACTTAACTCTTGTTCAGATGATGATGATAATGATGCTATACAAACTTGTCCTCAAACTGAAATTGCTTCAATGAAAATTAATGGAGAATTAAAACAATTTGAAATTAATGGAAGAGGAATTGATTTAGATAACGATGGCTCAGGTCACACTTTAAGTTTGTGGCTATTTACAGGTGTTTTTCAACCACAGCAAGACTCATATGCAGTAACCATAGAACTGCCATATAAAAAAACAGGCACTAACATCATTGAGGGATTTAATTATTTTAGAGTTCAAAATGCAACTTCTACAGAAGGTGATTTTGTTGAAGGTGAATTTGAAAGTAAAGTTATAGTTAATACAAATTCGTGTTTTAGCGCTTCTTTTTCAGGACATGCAATAATAGACGGAAATGAAATTGTAATCACGGAAGGAATTGTTAAACATGTTTACGATGAACCTTTCGACTAATAATCTCATTTAAAAACGTTATATGACTTACGACTTGATCTTTGCTTATTTGTAAAATACTGCTAAATTTTTCAAGACCAATTTTTATTTGGGAAACTCTGTACTAAAAAAAGCAACTAACCATACACAAAACCGTTAAACAAAAGCTTCAAAAACTACCCAATAACCGCCTGCAAAGCCTCAAAATCCAATCCACCATAATTACCAGAACTCATTAATAATAATGCTTTATCTTCAAAATTCTGAGAGAATAAAAAGTCTTTAAATTCCTCTGGATTAGTATAGATAATTAAATCGTTGCGCTCGAAAGCACTAGCTATTTGTTCTTTTGTAACTTCTTCAAGCTTTTTAATTTCTACTGCATGAGGAGAATAAAAAACAACGGCAACATCGGCAGCATCAAGTGCGCCTTTGTATTCTTTTAAAAACTCAGCATTTAAACTACTATAAGTATGTAATTCTAGACAAGCAACTAACGTACGGTTTGCGTACTGCTCTTTAACAGCATTTGTAGTCGCTTCTACTTTACTTGGTGAGTGTGCAAAATCTTTGTAAGCAACACTGTTTTTGCTTTCTGCTATTTTCTCTAAACGTTTACTTGCACCTTTAAAAGTGGAGATTGCTTCGTAAAAATCGTCCTCATCAATTCCCATGTGTTGGCAAATCCATTTTGCTCCTGCAAGATTGTTTAAATTATGCTTCCCAAAAACCTCTATTGGCAAAGGACCTTCTGGTGTTTCTAATAATGTTTCTCCGTTTTCTACAGTATATTCTGGAGTTTGGTAAGCAATTTTTCTAATTTGGTTTTCGCTAGCTTCCACTACTCTTTTAACCTCAGCATCTTCTTCGTTATAATTAATGCTTCCGCCTTGCACTATCGAATCTACAAAAATACTAAACTGCTCTACATAGTTTTCGTACGTTGGAAACACATTAATATGATCCCAAGCTATTCCGCTTAACAAAGCAATATTTGGTTTGTATAAATGAAATTTTGGTCGTCTATCTATTGGAGAACTTAAGTACTCGTCTCCTTCAAGAACAATAAAATCGTTCTCTTCTGTTAGTTTCACCATAACATCAAAACCTTCCAGTTGTGCACCAACCATATAATCAACATCGCGATCATGATAATGCATAACATGCAAAATCATAGAAGTAATAGTTGTTTTACCATGACTTCCACCAATTACTACTCTGGTTTTATGTTTAGACTGCTCGTATAAAAACTCTGGGTAACTGTATATTTTTAGTCCAAGTTCTTGTGCTTTTAGCAACTCTGGATTATCCTTTTTAGCATGCATTCCTAAAACAATAGCATCTAAATTAGATGTTATTTTTTCTGGAAACCATCCAAAAGCTTCAGGCAATAAACCTTTAGTTTCTAATCGCGATTTAGAAGGCTCGAAAATAGTATCGTCACTTCCTGTTACTTGGTATCCTTTGTTATGTAATGCTAGTGCTAGGTTGTGCATTGCACTACCGCCAATGGCTATAAAATGTACGTTCATGTTCTTATTTTGAAGTATTCAAAGATAGTAATTGATAGCTGAATTTTGAAGTGAATTTTATAGTTGTTTTATATATGAAATAAAAATATGCATTCCATGTTACTTGTCATTCAGAAGGAGGAGCGACTTAAGAATCTTTAATCACCTAAACAAAGAGATTCTTCGCTGCTCTCTGAATGACAAGCATTATACAAAAGTACTCTATAAATCTCAACGTAACCTCAACGAAAATAAGTGTTATAAAAACAAACTCTCATGCCACTTGTCATTCAGAAGGAAGAATGACTGAAGAATCTTTAATCACCTAAAAACAAGATTCTTCGCTGCGCTCTGAATGACAAAACAAAGACTACAAAAAGTACTCTGTGAATCTCTGCTTAACTTCAGCAAAACTAAGTGTTATAAAAACAAACCCTCATGCCACCTGTCATTTAGAAGGAAGAATGACTGAAGAATCTTCAACCATCTAAAAAACAAGATTCTTCCCTGCGTTCTAAATGACAGAACAAAGCCTATAAACTCTCAATCTCTTCCTTAAACGCCTTAAAAACTTCAATTTTAGGCAAACTAACTATAGCTTTATCTATCCAAACTGTAGCTTGTTCTTTATTCTTTTTATGCTTATAAATTTGTGCTAATCTGTAATATGCCCAAGCTTTCGGCACACCATCTTTAGCACTATAATTCTTGATATAAACTTTAAGGCAAAACTCACCTTTTTCTAACTGCACATTATAATCTGCACACACCTTCCCAATTTGGTAATGCATCGCATTGCGTTTGTGCTTTAAATGTGCTGCTTCAATGTTGCTTATTGCCTCAGTAGATTTCCCTTCTTTTTCGTAAAGCTTTGTTAGCTTATCGTAACAAGTAATAGAGCCACCTTCCTCAATGGCTTTCTTATAAAATTTTTCGGCTAATTCTGGTTCGTTATCGTATTCATAAATATAACCTTTGGCCAAATAACCATCTACTTTAGATAGGTTTTCTAACTCATTGGCATACTTAAAACTTTTGCTTTTACTACCTCCAATAATACCTGGCAATTGCATGTATAACTCTACTAATGCCCAACGTGTATCTATATGTTTAGGATCTAGTTCTGCAGCTTTTAAAAAAGCACCTTTAACATCGCCTATAATTCCTAATGCCTTTATTTTACTAATTGTTAAGGCTTTCATGCCTAAAGCACCACCATATTTATAATGATAATTAGCCTCGTTTGGTTTTGTTTCAACTAACTTTTTATAATACACAATAGCATTGTCCCATTTTTCTTGATGTCCGTAAGCATCACCTAGTAATTCGGTTGCCTTAATATCATTAGGATTTGTTTCTAAATAAGAAATTAAACTTTTTTCGGCTTTGATAAATTGCTTATTATTCATCATTACTTCTGCTTCAGAAACAGAAGTTTGCCCTAATAAAATTAGAGGCAGAAAGAATAATACTAGCAAGATGTTTTTCATAATTTATAAGTTAGCGCTAAAATAATAATCTATTGGTATTGTTTTTGATTTCCTCAACGAAAATAAAAGCTTTACTTTTAATAACGCTTAGTTTACTCATTGAAACGTCTATGTCACACATTTAGTGTTTTCTTAATGAGACTTCGTAATTATATTGCCTTAAAAATGTACAAAATGAACAAATTAGTTTCCATATTAATGATTATCCTTTTTGCCAATACTTCTTTTTCTCAAACCAATAATTATTCCAATTTATGGACAGACGTTGAGAATTTTGAAATTGAAGGTTTGCCAAAATCTGCATTAAAAGCTTTAGAGAAAATTAAAGCTAAGGCTAAAGCCGAAAACAATTCACCTCAACTTATTAAAATAATGCTGTTTAAAAGCAAGTTTATGCTTACGCTGGAAGAAGATGCGCAGCTTAGTATTATTAATGCTTTTAAAACTGAAATAAATAAAACTAACGCACCAACTAAAAATGTGTTAGAGAATATTTTGGCAACTTTATACTGGCAATATTTTCAGCAAAACAGATATAAATTCTACAACCGTACAAAAACGAATGAAAAAGCAGATAATGAAGATTTTAGAACTTGGGATTTAGAAACACTTTTTGAAGAAGTCCATTTACACTATAAAAATTCTTTAGACAACGGATTGATTTTACAGCAAACCGATTTAAAAGATTTTGATGTTTTACTAAATAAAAATGAAGGTTCTAAAATTTACAGACCAACGCTATTTGATTTTTTAGCACACAATGCGCTTATTTTCTATAAACATAAAGAAAGCCGAATCACAAAACCTGCATATAAATTTATTATTGATGATGAAGAATATTTATCGGCTTCATATAAATATGCGAATTTAAGAATCGTATCTAAAGACACATCTTCCTTAGAGTTGAATGCGTTAAAACTATATCAAGAGCTTATCAAATTTCATTTAAAAGACAAAGAACCTTACGCTTTAGCCGATGCCAATATCGAACGTTTAAATTTTGTAAAACAATACGCTACTTTTAGTAATAAAGAAGCCGTTTATATTGACGCCCTTAAAGCAGAAATTGAAAAACATAAAGCGCACGAGGTCTCTGCTTTATACAGTTTTCAGTTAGCCTCAATTTATAATACCCAAGGCACATCTTACGATGCAGAAGCAAACCCAGAGCCGCGATGGAAAATTAAAGAAGCCATTGCCATTTGCGATGCTGCTATTTCCAAATTTCCAAAAAGTAAAGGTGCAGAACAGTGTAGCGTGTTAAAGCAACACATGGAGAACCCGAATTTACAAATAATGACAGAGGCAACACTTCCTATTCAAAAAGAAGCGAGACTTTTAGTTACTTACAAAGAATTAAATGCTGTTAATCTTACGGCTTATAAACTTTCAGAAAAACAATATAACGCCTTTGCAAAAATTTATAAAAAAGACGAGCGAGATGCCTTTATTAAGAACCTTGATCCATCTAAAAACTGGGATGCATCACTTAAAAACGACAAAGATTACCAAATTCATACTACCGAAATCCTGATGCCTAAACTGGATAACGGTCGTTATCTAATAACCGCTAACACTTCAGCTTTAAAAGAAAACTTTACTGCATATACGTTGGTTCAGTTTACCAACATTGCAATGTTGGAACATGACGATTCAGAGAAAAAATACCTGCAATTTATTGATAGAAATAATGGTGAACCAATTGCGAATGCAAAAGTAACTATTGAATACACGTATGGAAATGAAAAAGTTGAAACCGTTAATACAACAACCGATTCTAAAGGTAAACTAACCATTACTAAATCTAGAAAAAGAAGAAATAATGCCAATATAAAAATTGAAAAAACTGGTGATATTGCATATTATCAAAACATTTACATAAATAGTTATTATAGAGATAGAAATAGAGATGATAAACCAAGGTATAATACTTTTGTTTTTACAGATAGAAGTATTTACAGACCAGGACAAACAGTCTTTTTTAAAGGTATTACAATAAAAACCGAAGACAACAAGTCTCAAGTTATTGCAAACAAAAAAATAAAAGCCATCCTTTTTAATGTTAATGGCGAAACGGTAAAAGAACTCGAATTAAAAACTAACGATTATGGTTCTGTTGCCGGTGAGTTTATTTTACCAGATGGCGGATTAACAGGTAATTTTACTGTTCGTTTACAAGGTAACAACTCACATAGTGGTTATACTAGTATTCAAGTTGAAGAATATAAACGTCCTAAATTCGAAACCAATTTTAAACCTATTACCGAAACCATAAAGGTTAACGATAGCGTAAACATTACAGGAGAAGCTTTAGCTTTTGCAGGATCGACTATTAGCGATGCAAAGGTAGTTTACCGTGTAAAACGTAATGTGCAATATCCGCGTTGGTACTATTGGAGACAACCTAACAACTCTTCAAATCAAGGACAAGAAATTACACAAGGCGAAACCACTACAGATGCTGCTGGTAATTACGAGATTACTTTTAAAGCCATTCCAGATGAAACTGCAGACAAAACAAGCTTGCCTATTTTTAACTACGAAATTACCGCAGATGTTACAGACATTAATGGAGAAACCAGAAGCACATCTACAATTGTTAATGTTGGTTATCATGCTTTAACGGCAACTATTGCTATTGGAAACAGTTTAGACAAAACAAGTAAAGATCATAAAATAGCAATCGATACACGTAATCTAAACGGTGAGTTTGTTCCTGCAAAAGGCACACTTAAAATATATAAGCTTAATGCTCCAGATAATGTATTAAGAACAAGACCTTGGCTAGCTCCAGATTATCAAAATTTTACCGAAACCGAATTTAAACAACGTTTCCCTCACGATGCTTATACAAACGAACACCAACCTGAAAACTGGAAAAAAGGAAAACTTGTTTTCGATAAAAAATTCGATACCGAAAAGTCTAAAACATTAGATTTAGGAAACATTAAAAAATGGAGTTCTGGTGAATACATTATACTACTAGAAACCAAAGATAAATTTGGACAAGCTGTAAAAGACGAAGCAAAAACAAGAGTGTTTAGCGAGAAAGACCAGCTATTGGCAGACAACCAATTATTCCAGATTACAACAGACAAAGAGACTTACACTACTGGTGATACCGTAAAATTAACATTAGCGACTGCTGCAGATAATATTTGGGTTACTGTAGACGTAGAAAAGGATCACAAAATTATTAATACATACATCGTAAAACTAAACAAAAACAAGAAATCTATTCGTATTCCTGTAACACCAAAAGATCTTGGTGGCTTTGCAATACATTACAGTTTTGCTGCTTTTAATAGTTTCCATACTAATACGGTTAAAATAAATGTTCCGTATCCTAAAACCGATTTAGAAATTGAAACGCTAACCTTTAGAGACAAGCTTCAACCTGGAACAGACGAGACTTGGAAATTTAAAATTAAAGGCCCAAAAGGAGATAAAGTAGCAGCCGAGCTATTAGCAAGTATGTACGATGCTTCTTTAGATGAATTTAAACCTCATAACTGGAATTTTAATCCTATTTATCGTTATACTTATTACTCTAGCTTTAGACGTAATGCTTACAAGAGTTTTTCTAATACTAATTTTAATGTGCAACGCAATACGGCTTTTAAGAACTACCCTAATTATGAACCACAACAGTTCGACCAATTAAACTGGTTTGGCTTTAATTTAAGCAGCCCATGGATGTACGAACAATATTTATGGAAACTACAACAAAAAAAGACTATTACTAGTTATGATAAAGACCTTAAAAAAGGAACTATTATAGGATATGTTTTTGGCATAGACAATTTGCCGCTTCCAGGAGCAAAAATATATGTTTCAGGAGAAAAAACAACAGCAACTTCAGATTTCGATGGCTACTTTTCTATTGCAGCTAAAGTAGGAGATAAAATAGTAATATTCTATGTTGGCCAAGAAACCTCCATTACATTAGGAAAAGACAATACTTTAAAAATTTATTTACATACAAGTGAAAGTAATTTAGAAGAAGTTACAATTACTGCTTTGGGAATTAAAAGAGAAAAAGATGAAACAACAACAGTTAATCAAGAACGAAAAATGACTCCTCCTGCAATGAAAATGGAAGATAGTGATGATAATGGAGATCCTGAATATTATTTTTACTTGAATAAAGCTAAATTAGTTCCTAACGATAAAATTTCAGCTAGTTCTGCACAAATGTTTATTTACGATGTTCCTAAAAAAACAGATTTCATTGGAGTGAAAATCCGTAAAAACCTTCAAGAAACAGCATTTTTCTTTCCGCAATTACAAACCGATAAAAACGGAAATGTCTCATTCAGTTTCACAACGCCAGAGGCACTTACCAAATGGAAATTACAACTGCTTGCACATACTAAAACATTAGAAAATGCAACCACATCTC
This sequence comes from uncultured Lacinutrix sp., assembly GCF_947500605.1. Classification (GTDB taxonomy): domain Bacteria; phylum Bacteroidota; class Bacteroidia; order Flavobacteriales; family Flavobacteriaceae; genus Lacinutrix. The sequence goes on from NZ_CANMSJ010000010.1 coordinate 83,661, forward strand.
TTACTACGGTAACTCAAAAAGAATTAATGGTATTACCTAATGTGCCTCGTTTTTTACGTCAAGGTGATCAAATTAAAATATCGACTAAAATATCTAATCTAACAGATAAAGAATTAAAAGGTGTTGCAGTGCTTCAGTTGTTTAATGCCTTAACAGGAGAATCTATAGATAACGAATTGTCTAACGCTAATAACGAGTTAGGTTTTACAGTAGACGCTAAAGGCAATACAAGCGTCACTTGGGATTTAGATGTTACAGACAATGTACAAGCCATTCAATATAAAATAATAGCAAAATCTGGTAATTATAGCGATGGAGAACAAAACGCATTACCTGTGCTAACCAACAGAATGTTAGTGACAGAGAGTTTACCAATGTGGATTCGTAGTAACCAAACTAAAACATTCACTTTAGATAAGCTTAAAAACAATACCTCAACAACACTTAAAAACCATAAGTTAACGCTAGAAATGACTAGTAATCCAGCATGGTATGCAGTACAAGCATTACCATATTTAATGGAGTATCCTTATGAATGCAACGAGCAAACCTTCTCTCGTTTTTATGCAAACGCATTAGCTAGCCACATTGCAAACTCAAATCCTAGAATTCAAGAGGTATTTAACCAATGGAAAAACACTGATGCTTTATTAAGCAACTTAGAGAAGAATCAAGAATTGAAATCTATTTTAATTCAGGAAACACCTTGGTTAAGAGATGCGCAAAGTGAAACCGAACAAAAAAAACGTATCGCGTTGTTATTCGATTTAAATAAAATGAATAACGAATTAGCGCGTGCTAAAAACAAGCTAAAACAAAACCAAATGTCTAATGGTGCATGGTCTTGGTTTGGAGATTATCGTGCTAATAGATATATCACTCAACACATTATTACAGGTTTTGGACACTTAGATAAACTAAATGTCGTTAAAAGCGATAGCGAAGAATCTATGATTAATAAAGCACTAAATTATTTAGATGCCGAATTTATTAAAGAATACAAAGACATTAGAAAATACAATAAAGAGGCCGATTTAAACACAGACCGCTTAAGTTACACACAATTGCATTATCTATACATGCGAAGCTTCTTCCCAGAGAAGAAACCAAGTAAAGAAGTTAGTGAAATTATGGCTTATTACCATTCTCAAATTAAAAACTATTGGTTAAAAAGACCTTTATACGCTAAAGGGATGATGGCTTTAGTAACATATAGAATGAAAGACGAAGTAACTTCTAAAAAGATTTTAAACTCTTTAAAAGAAACAAGTGTTACTAGCGAAGCATTAGGCATGTATTGGAAAGAAAACACAAATTCTTGGTATTGGTATCAAGCACCAATTGAAACGCAAGCATTAATGATTGAAGCCTTTTCTGAAGCTGGAACTACTATACAAACTGAAGCGAAAAATCTAGAAACTATAGACGAGCTTAAAATTTGGTTACTTAAAAATAAGCAAACCAACCGTTGGAAAACAACTAAAGCAACAACAGAAGCTGTTTACGCTTTACTGCTTCAAGGAAGCGACTGGCTTAGTGTTACGGATATGGTAGAAGTTATTGTTGGCGGACAACCTATTGAACCATCAAAATTAGAAGCAGTAAAAGTAGAAGCTGGAACTGGTTATTATAAAACAGCTTGGAATGGTTCTGAAATTACACCAGAAATGGCAGAGGTTAAGATTACTAAAAAAGGAAATGGAATTGCTTGGGGAAGTTTATACTGGCAATATTTTGAGGATTTAGATAAAATTACCTCAGCCGAAACACCTTTAAAACTGAAGAAGAAACTCTTCAAAAAAACAAATACAGATAAAGGTGAAGTAATAACTGATATTACTAAAGACACTAAGCTGGAAGTTGGAGATTTAGTTCGTGTTCGTATAGAGTTACGTAGTGATCGTGCTATGGAATTTGTACACATGAAAGATATGCGTGCAGCTGGTTTAGAACCTGTAAATGTATTATCGAAATACAAATACCAAGATGGTTTAGGTTATTATGAAGCAACAAAAGATGCTTCAACCAATTTCTTTTTCGACTATTTACCTAAAGGTATTTATGTTTTTGAATACGATTTACGTGTGAGTAATGCAGGAAATATGAGTAACGGTATTACAACAATACAAAGTATGTATGCTCCTGAATTTAGCAGTCATAGTGAAGGTACTCGTATTACTGTGGAATAAAATTCCTTTGAAAAAAGGAATCTCAGACTATGGAACCCTTATTACATACTTTCAGTTACACTGAGATTCACAGAGCTAACAAAGAGTTTACACAAAGAAAACACAGAAAGCTTTAAAATAACTCATGAACATTTGTCATTCCTGCGAAGGCAGGAATCCATTTTATCGTTATGCATTATAGATTCCTGCCTTCGCAGGAATGACAAATAGATGTAAGCTCAAACATAAGTTAACGACCAAGGAAAGCAATTAGATAGAATATAATCCTTAACTTTAAGTACTAACCAAAAACAAATAATATTATGAACTCAAAAGTATTTATGATTCTAAGAATTTTACTTGGAATCTTCGTTTTAATTTTCGGAATAAATAAATTTTTAAACTTCCTACCTGCTCCAGAAGGTATGAGTGCAGATGCAGGTGCTTATTTTGGCGCATTAGTAAACTCAAAAACTATGGTCTTAGTTGCTATAGTAGAAATAGCTGCAGGTTTAGCCTTAATCTTAAATAAGTTTGGAGCACTAATGGCTTTAATTTTAATGAGTGTATCTGTAAACGCAGTATTATTTCATGCCATTTTAGACCCTGCAAATATTGCTCCAGCACTAGCTCTATTAGCTTTAAACATTGTTGCATTAATTGGCTATAAAGATAAATACAAAACCTTATTGAGTTAATTCAATAAATTACTGTATAAAAAAAAGGCTTCCAAATTGGAAGCCTTTTTTATTCTATATTATCTATAACTAGTAATACTATTTTAAACTCGCTAAACTTGTTTTCACCGTTTCAATTTTAGCTAAAGCATCAGCTTCTTTTTTCTTTTCAGAAGCAACAACTTGCTCTGGAGCTCCTGCTACAAAACGTTCGTTAGAAAGCTTCTTTTGTACAGATTTAAGGAAACCTTCAGTATAGTTTAATTCTTCTGTTAACTTTATAATTTCTGCTTCAACATCAATAGCACCATCCATTGGTATAAAATACTCGTTAGATTTTACTCTAAAAGTTAATGCACCATCTACAGCTTCATTTACGTACTCTATACTTTCAAGATTACCCAATTTAGATATTACTTCGTCAAAAGTAGTGTTAGACTTTTCGTTATTAATTACAGAAAAACCTATAGCATCTTTAAACGCAATATTCTTTTCTTTTCTAACTGTTCTTATTCCTGAAATAACTTCCGAAGCAAACTCAAATTGAGAAATTAATTCTTTATTTATTGGTTTAGCTTCTGGCCATTTTGCAATAATTAAAGCTTCTTCTGGAGTACGCTCTGCAATATATTGCCAAATGTCTTCTGTTAAAAATGGCATAAAAGGATGTAATATTATCAAGTTCTCCTCGAATATCGCCATTACTCTATTGTATGTTTTAGCATCAATAGGTTGTTGATAAGCAGGCTTAACTATTTCTAATAACCATCCACAAAAATCATCATAAATCAATTTATAAATAGACATTAAAGCATCGCTTAAACGGTATTTACTAAAGTGATCTTCTATTTCTACTAAAGCGGTTTGAAACTTAGCTTCGTACCAATCTAAAGCAATTTTACTTGAGTTAGGCTGCGGTATTGTATCGTTAACTTCCCATAAATTTGTTAAGTTAAAAGCATTCCAAACCTTGTTTCCAAAACCTTTCCCTTGTTGGCAAAGTGCTTCGTCAAACATTAAATCGTTTCCTGCTGCACTACTAAATAACATACCAACACGTACACCATCTGCACTATATTCTTCGATAAGCTTTAAAGCATCAGGAGAGTTTCCTAAAGATTTAGACATTTTACGTCTTTGCTTATCGCGAACTAAACCTGTTAAGTATACATTGTTAAAAGGTTTTTCGTCTTTATACTCGTAACCTGCAATTATCATACGTGCTACCCAGAAGAATAAAATATCTGGACCAGTTACTAAATCGTTAGTAGGGTAATAATATTTAATTTCTTCGTTTTCTGGATTTCTAATACCGTCGAAAACACTCATTGGCCATAACCAAGAAGAGAACCATGTATCTAAAGCATCTGTATCTTGTTTTAAATCTTCAGCTTTTAAATCTGATTTACCTGTTACTTTCTGAGCTTTTTCTACTGCAGCTTCAATAGTTTCTGCAACTACAAAATCTTCTTTTCCATCTCCATAGAAATACGCAGGAATTTGTTGTCCCCAAAGTAACTGTCTAGAAATATTCCAATCGCGAATATTCTCTAACCAGTGACGATATGTGTTTTCAAACTTCTTAGGAAATAATTTAATTTCAGCATCTTCACCTAAAACAGCTTCTATTGCTGGCTTAACTAACTCTTCCATTTTTAAGAACCACTGGTCGCTTAATCTTGGTTCGATAACTGCTTTTGTTCTTTCGGAAGTTCCTACTTTATTAATATGCGTTTCAGTTTTAACTAAAACACCTGTTTCTTCTAATAATTTAGCAACATTTTTTCTTGCTACAAAACGATCTTGACCTTGAAATTGAAGTCCGAAACTATTTAAAGAAGCATCATCATTAAAAATATCGATAACCTCTAATTTATGCTTGTCTCCTAAAACTTTATCATTTTCATCGTGAGCAGGTGTTACTTTTAAACAACCTGTACCAAATTCTAAATCTACGTATTCGTCCTCTATAATAGGAATAATTCTTCCGCAGATAGGCACAATTGCTTTCTTACCTTTTAAATGAGTAAAACGCTCATCTTCTGGATTTATACATATTGCTGAATCACCAAAAATAGTTTCTGGTCTTGTAGTAGCGATGGTTAAAGTATCGTCGCTTCCTTCAATTTTATAATTTATATAATATAGGTTTCCTTGACGCTCTTCGTGTATTACTTCTTCGTCAGATAATGTTGTTTTAGCTTCAGGATCCCAGTTTACCATACGGTAACCTCTATATATTAATCCTTTTTCGTGTAAATCGACAAAAACCTTAATTACAGCTTCAGACATATCGTCGTCCATTGTAAATTTTGTGCGTTCCCAATCGCAAGAACAACCTAATTTTTTAAGTTGATCTAAGATTACACCACCATATTCTTCGGTCCATTCCCAAGCGTGTGCTAAAAACTCATCTCTTGTTAAGTCGTTTTTATCAATACCTTGTTCTTTTAAACGCGCAACAACTTTTGCTTCGGTAGCAATAGAAGCATGATCTGTTCCTGGTACCCAACATGCATTTTTACCTTGTAAACGTGCACGACGAATTAACACATCTTGAATTGTGTTATTAAGCATATGTCCCATGTGCAGTACACCTGTGACGTTTGGTGGAGGAATTACAATGGTGTAAGGTTCTCTTTCGTCTGGTGTAGAATGAAAATAATTATGCTCTGTCCAGTAGCTGTACCACTTGTCTTCTACGTTCTTTGCATCATATTTAGATGGAATGCTCATACTTTGGAATAGTTTTTGAATATTGATTAGCAAAAATACTTATATTTCTGTTTCTGCGAAATTTTAACCTGTATTAATGTATAGTTAAATGTGTTGAATGTACTTGCGAGATTGTATTACATCTAATATTTTTGCAGAAGGAATAAAAAGTAGTTAAATTTACGAACATTAAAAATCAAAATAAAATGAAAAATTTAATAACATTATTATTTGTAGGATTGATTACATTTTCAATTAATGCACAAGAAAAAGTAGCAAAAATTGAATTTAAAGAAACAACAATAGATTACGGTACCGTAGAGAAAGGAGCCAATGGCGTTAGAACTTTTGTATTTACAAATACTGGAGATGCTCCATTAATTGTATCTAAAGCAAGTTCCACTTGTGGCTGTACTGTTCCTAAGGCACCTAAAGCTCCAATTATGCCAGGAATGACTGGAGAAATTGAAGTAAAATATGACACTAAACGTGTTGCACCTATTAGAAAAACAATTACTGTTTTATCTAATGCAGTTACTCCAACAGTATCTTTAAAAATTAGAGGAGAAGTTATTGATCCTTCTAAAACAAGTGTATTAGAAAAGTCTAAGAACAAAAGCGTAATGGAGAAATAATCCATTAACCTTAAATATTTTAAAAGCCGAAAACTTAAGTTTTCGGCTTTTTTTATTTTATTAAAGATTCTAGTTTAAATTTAAACTTTATTTTTCGACCAAATCTGTCTACTACTAAATTTATTTGGTTGCCCTCTTTACCATAAAATTGATATATTAATTCCTGTAAACTACATTTTAACGTGTCATTTCCATTAACCCTAATAATTATGTCACCTATTTGGAGTCCTGCTTTAGCACCTGGAGAGTTAGCCCTAACAAAAACAATAGTGTAAGCACTTTTTACAACTAATTTTCTTGTGTTTGCAAATACAGCTTGAACATTAAGAGAATAACCATTTTTTTTGTCAGTTATATAATTTGTATTATTACTTTTATCGTACTCTGTAAAAAGCCTTACGCCTTCATTTTCGACTTCAATACCACTTTTATTATAGCTAAATTCCTTATTAAAATTAGAGTTACGCTTAAATACAACTTGAGCTTTGTTATAGTCCATGGTAATGTTAAAACGTTTTAATATTTCACCACCAATACTTCCACTTCTTCCTTTTATCTCTCTTAACAAAGATGTATATAAAGAATCTGGATAGGCGACTAAAGGTCTATTTAGGGTAAAAGATTTTAATTTAAAACCATCAATCTTAGAGCGCTTACCATGTACGCTTCCACTTAATCCATAACCTAAGAAATCGTTGAAATAATTATTTTTAGCTCCTATATCTAAACTATCATTTTCAAAAAGCCATAAAGCATCACTACTACCGGAGTCTATTAATAGTTTTACAGGAATATTTTTATCCTTAACAATAGCCGAAGCATTTAAATACGGTTTATTATTAACAAATTCCAGTTCAAAAGTTTCACATTTTTTACATGTTTTATACTTATAACTACTTGGATTACTTATTTTTATTTGTTTTTTTGAATAGTTAATATCTACCACTAAATCCTTAAATAGATCGTATCCAATAATCCCATGAATTGGAATTCCTAATTTTGGAGCGAAATTTATTGAAGAATCAAAAACAACATAAAAATCTTGATTATTATTTACTGCATCACCAATCTTAAAAGTGTTTCCAGAAGATTTTAAAGCAGGTAATTTAGCATTATTACCTAACCCTTTAAGAAAAATAGTTTCCGCATTTAATATTTCTAGAGAGTCTGAAGCTTTTAAAAAATTAAATATAATAGGCTTACTAACTCCAGAATCTAAAAGAAAAGACTGTTTTACACCATTAACTTCAACTGGAATAACAATTACATTATTAATTAATTTAAAATTAATTTTATCGAAACCGCTTTTATTATCTATAACATATTTGCTTTGTGTAAAACAAAAAAGCGGTAACCATACTAAAATAAAAAATAAATTAATTTTCATAGCAAAGGAAGTTAAAAAATTTAATAACACAATTTAGACTTTTTTTTTGCAACTTTGTTTTTTAAAATACAATCATATGCCATCGATTTCTAAAAAAGGGCTATCAATGCCTGAATCTCCAATAAGAAAGCTTGTTCCATTTGCAGAAAAAGCATCTAAACAAGGGAAAAGTATTTACCATTTAAATATTGGACAACCTGATATTAAAACACCTCAAATAGCTTTAGACGCTGTAAAAAACAACTCTTTAGAGATTTTAGCTTATACTAGATCTGAAGGTTCTGAAACTTACAGACAAAAAATAGCAGACTATTATGCTAAAAATGATATTAATGTAAAACATGATGACATTATTGTTACTACTGGAGGAAGTGAAGCACTTTTATTTGCCTTTGGAAGTATTATGGATGTCGATGATGAAGTTATTATTCCAGAACCATTTTATGCAAACTACAATGGTTTTTCAACAGCATCTGGAGTAAAAGTTGTTCCTGTGATTTCTAAAATTGAAAATAATTTTGCACTACCTCCTATAGAAGAGTTCGAAAAATTAATTACGCCAAAAACTAAAGCGATTTTAATTTGTAACCCAGGAAACCCTACAGGTTATTTATACTCTAAAGAAGAAATTAAAAAACTAGCAGACATTGTAAAAAAGCATGATTTGTTTTTAATTGCTGACGAAGTTTATAGAGAATTCGCTTACGATGGTGCTAAACATTATTCTATTTTACAAGAAGAAGGGTTAGACGATTATGCAATAGTAATCGATTCTGTTTCTAAACGTTATAGCATGTGTGGCGCTAGAATTGGTTGTTTAGTTTCAAAAAACAAACAAGTAATAAAAACGGCTTTAAAATTTGCTCAAGCAAGATTAAGTCCGCCTACATTAGCACAAATTGCAAGTGAAGCTGCTTTAGAAACTCCACAAAGTTATTTTGATGATGTTATTGAGGAATATGTAGAAAGAAGAAACACTTTAATTACAGAATTAAATAAAATAGAAGGCGTTAAAGTTGGCAATCCAAAAGGTGCTTTTTACTGTATAGCAGAGCTACCTATAAAAAACAGCGATAAATTTGCACAATGGCTTTTAGAAGAGTTTGATGTAGACGGAGAAACAATAATGGTTGCTCCTGCTGCAGGTTTCTACTCTACTCCTGGCGTTGGTTTAAATCAAATTAGAATTGCGTATGTATTAAATAAAGAAAGTTTAATTAAATCTGTAAATATTCTTAAAGAAGCATTAAAAATTTATAAAGACTAGTGCGAATTTCACACAACATATCTTTAAAAGACTATAATACATTTGGTATTGATGCAAAAGCCAGACATTTTATTTCTGTGAATAATTTTCCTGAGTTAATTTCTGTTTTGCAACTTAAAGACTATCCTAATAAATTAATTCTTGGTGGAGGCAGTAATATACTTCTAACTAAAGATGTAGATGCACTAGTAATACATATTAATTTAAAAGGAGCCACAATTATTAACGAGGACACCAATCATGCATTTATTAAAGCAAGTGCAGGAGAAAACTGGCACGAGTTTGTACTTTGGTGTTTAGATAATAATTTTGGAGGTTTAGAGAACATGTCTTTAATCCCAGGAAATGTTGGCACATCTCCAATACAAAATATTGGAGCTTATGGTGTAGAATTAAAAGATCATTTTGTGTCTTGCGAAGCACTAAATCTTGATACTTTAGAAATTGAAATTTTTAAAAATGAAGACTGTAATTTTGGTTATAGAAATTCAATTTTTAAAAATGAAGCTAAAAACAAATACATAATACTAAGTGTTGTCTTTAAGCTAACTAAAAAGGAACACCAATTACATACTAATTATGGTGCTATTATTTCGCAACTAGAAGAGATGCAAATAAAAGCACCAACAATTAAAGATGTTTCTAACGCAGTTATAGCGATAAGACAAAGTAAACTTCCGGATCCCAAAAAAATTGGCAATAGTGGTAGCTTCTTTAAAAACCCAGTTATTTCTATTGACGTTTTCAACAAGCTAAAGGAGAATTTCCCTAAAGCACCTAGCTATCCTGTTACAGAGAATACGGTAAAAATTCCAGCGGGTTGGTTAATTGAAACTGCAGGTTTTAAAGGCAAAACTTTTGGTAATTATGGTGTACATAAAAACCAAGCGCTTGTGCTTGTAAATTATGGAGGCGCAAAAGGAAAAGACATTCTTGAGCTTTCTAAACTAATTCAAAAAACAATTTATCGTATCTTTAATATCTCGATTGAAGCCGAGGTAAATATATTATAAGCAATAAGTTTGCAATCGTAAAGTTAAACTAACTAATAAAAGACACCAACATAGTTTGAGTACTTCAATTGAACAAGATATTATAGCATTATTAGAAGAAGGCGATAAAAAGGCCATTTCGCTATTATACGAGCACTACTCTGGTGCTCTATTAGGTGTTGTTAAAAAAGTAATTTCAGACGATGATATTGCTCAAGATGTACTACAAGAAAGTTTTATAAAAGTTTGGAAAAAAGGCAAAACTTACGATGCCTCTAAAGCTAAGCTATTTACATGGCTATATCGTATTTTTTACAATTCAGCAATAGATAAAGTCCGCTCTTTAAATAATAAAACAAACAAAGAAGTCCAGATTGAAGATTCTAACGTATATAAACTGACGACCAATAGTTTAAATCAAGACACTCTAGATATACAAAAGCATTTGAGTAGTTTAGAATTAAAATATCAGGTGGTTTTGAGCGCGCTGTTTTTTGAAGGCATGACCCAACAAGAAGCAAGCGAAGAACTAAATATTCCGTTAGGAACAATTAAATCTAGATTAAAAATAGGTTTACGTGAATTGAAGAAAATTTACAACCCTTAATTGTAATGTGATGACTGTTGATAAAGACACATTTTTAAAATCTGATTTGTTAGAAAGATATCTAACAGGTCTAACCAATACCCAAGAGAGTCTTGAGGTAGAAAACTATATAAATAAGTTTCCAGAAGTTAAGGAAGCCTATAATATTCTTGAAAGCAAACTACAGCTAGTAGCCTTTGCAAATGCAGAAGAAGCTCCAACTCACCTACTAGGTTCTATATTAGAATCTTTAGATGAGAAACCTGTTATTGCTCTAAAAGCAAAACCAAAAAAATCAAGATTTAACTTTGGAATTGCAGCAAGCGTAGCAGCATTAGTATTTGCTGGAAGCTCTATGTATTTCTATTTACAGAATCAAGACTTACTAAATGAGAATCAAGTAATTGTTGATGAACTATATGATTTAAGAAGCGATATAGACCAAAATAATTCAAAACTTGAAGCTTTAGCCGAACAATTTTCTCAGTTAAATAATCCTGAAACGGAAAAATATATTTTAAATGGGAATCGTCGTGCTAAAAACTTAAAAACTATAGCCTATATAAACCCTAAAGAAAAAACCTCCATGATAGATGTTGTTTCTCTACCAACTTTACCAGATAATCAAGAATATCAAATATGGGCAGACTTACAAGACAAACAAGTTAATTTGGGTATCCTAAGTGTTAGAGATAGACGCTTACAGCAAATACCTTATACTAAAGATGCTTTAGGTTTAAGTATTACAATCGAACAAAAAGGCATAAAACGAAATGACAATTCTGCAGACACTCCTGTTGCGGAAATAGAATTAAAACTTGAAGATTAATATTTACAAATAATTAAAATAAAAAGAGCCTCATAATATTATGAGGCTCTTTTTATTTATGAACAATATATAGCTTAATTACTATTATTTGGCGCCATAAATTTATAAACGATACCTGCTAAAACAGCACCTACTATTGGAGCTACCCAAAACAACCATAATTGTCCCATAGCATTTGCTCCTGCAAATATGGCAACAGCGGTACTTCTTGCTGGATTAACAGATGTATTTGTAACTGGTATACTAATTAAATGAATTAATGTTAAAGCTAAACCAATAGCCATACCTCCAAAACCTGGAGAAGCATTTTTGTGAGTTGCTCCAAGAATAACAATTAAAAACATAAAGGTCATAACTACCTCAATTATTAACGCTCCTACTAAACCGAAATTAACACCATAAACGTTAGCATCATAAAAATTTGTTGCAAAAGCACCTGGACTAGAGCCAATACCCGAAAAATCTACAGAACTACTTACAATTAAATATAATATCGCTGCACCTGCAAAACCTCCTAATACTTGAGCAATAATGTATCCTGGCAAATCTTTACCATCAAATCGGCCACCCATAAATAAACCAATAGAAACAGCCGGATTAAAATGACCTCCAGAAATATGACCTAATGCATATGCACCGGTAAGTACCGTAAGACCAAAAGCAAGAGATACACCTACTAATCCTATTCCAACATCTGCAACACCTGCCGCTAATACTGCGCTTCCACAACCACCTAGTACTAACCAAAAAGTACCAATAAATTCTGCTAATAGTTTTTTCATAATTATAATTAATTTAAAGTTATAGCAATCAATGTATTTGATTTTAGATCTTTGAGACAAATAGCGATTGTTTTTATAAATAATTACGACTAACGGTTAATAATACAGATAAATAAACGAGTTTTATTAAGATACTTTTATGTGGTATAAAACTATTATCTTTGTAACATTATTTATTAAAATTAAAATAACGTGAAACTTTTACTACTTACTTTAGCATTATTAGGCATTGCAGTTGCAGGAATTGCTATTAAAATTTGGGCAAAAAAAGATGGTAAATTTGCAGGCACTTGTGCCAGCCAAAATCCTATGCTTAATAAAAATGGAGATGCTTGCGGTTTTTGTGGTAAAACTCCAGATCAATTCGATAACTGCAACGAAACACAACACTCATAAAACTTTATGATTTTACTTGATGTTATTTTCTACAGCTTTGTTGTTGTAGCATCTATTCAAGTGGTATACTATGGTGTACTTTTTGGTAGTTTTTCTTTTAAAGAAGAAAAAACAAGCAAACAAAAAAGCAGTCCTGTTTCGGTATTAGTATGTGCTAAAAACGAAGCAGAAAACTTAAAACAGTTTCTCCCTTCTATTCTTAACCAAAGCTATAAGGATTTTGAAATTGTTTTAATAAATGATGCCTCTATTGATGATACATTAGAAATCATGGAAGGTTTTGCCGAAAAGCATGACAATATAAAAATTGTTAATGTAAAAAATATCGAAGCCTTTTGGGCAAACAAAAAATACGCACTCACACTGGGAATTAAAGCTGCAAAACATGATCATTTATTGTTTACAGATGCCGATTGCCAACCTGTCTCAAACCATTGGATTAGTGAAATGGCTTCACATTTTAGTAATGAGAACACCATAGTTTTAGGGTATGGAGCTTATAATAAAATTAAAAACTCATTTCTAAATAAAATAATACGTTACGAAACACTATTAACAGCAATTCAGTATTTTTCGTTTGCAAAATTAGGCATACCATTTATGGGTGTTGGCCGTAATTTAGCATACAGTAGAGAGGAGTTTTTTAAAACAAATGGTTTTATAAAACACATAGACATTAGATCTGGAGACGACGATTTATTTATTAATGAAGCTGCAAATTCTAAAAACACATCTATTTGTTATACAAAAGATAGCTTTACAACCTCTAATCCTAAAACAACTTTTAATCAATGGTTTCGCCAAAAGCGTCGCCATATTTCTACGGCAAATAACTATAAATTTATACATAAAGCTTTACTCGCTTTATTCTATATTTCCCAAATTTTATTTTGGACACTATTAACCATATTGTTAATTAATCAATCTTATTGGCAATTTACTTTAAGCTTATTAGCGTTTAGATTAATAATTCAATATCTATCTATTGGCTTTTCAGCAAAAAAACTAAATGAAATAGATGTATTGTATCTACTCCCTTTACTAGAACTGTTTTTAATTGGTTTTCAATTAACTATATTTATCGCAAATCTTATATCAAAACCTAAATATTGGAAATAGAAGAAGCTATTGCAAAAGCAAAACAGAATAACCAAAAAGCGTTCAATTTTTTATTGGACGAATATTGGGATTATGTTTATGGATTTCAGTTAAAGCGCGTTACAAACGAATATGATGCTGAAGATATAACCATACAAACCTTTTCTAAAGCTTTTGATAAAATTGATAAGTTTGATGAAAAATACGCCTTTAAAACATGGCTTATTACCATTTCTAAAAACATACACATAGATTTAGTTAGAAAAGAGAAAAGCTCTATCTACTCTAAAATAACAGACCATCAAGACGATAAAATTTACCGTGTTCAAGACGATTCACCTTCTCCTGAAGACAAGTTAATTACCGAGCAAAATTTAGCAAAATTACTTCGAGATATAAAAAAGTTAAAACCACATTATCAAGATGTAATTAACCTGCGTTATTTTCAAGAATTAAGCTACTCCGAAATTAGCCAAGAGCTTAACGAACCAATGAATAATGTAAAAGTAAAATTGCTTCGTGCTAAAAAATTATTAGCAGAAATTATTAAAAGATAATAGATAAAGTTAGCACTTACTATTTTATAGAATACTTCGTATCTTTGTAGCTCGAAAGAAAACCTATGAGCACAGAAACTCCTTCAACTATAGTTACAAAAGAAAGACAACCAAAACCAAAATGGCTACGTGTAAAACTGCCTACAGGAAAGAAATACACAGAGCTTCGCGGTTTAGTAGATAAATACAAGTTAAATACAATTTGCGCCTCTGGTAGCTGCCCTAACATGGGTGAATGCTGGGGAGAAGGCACAGCTACTTTCATGATATTAGGTAATGTTTGTACACGATCTTGTGGTTTTTGTGGTGTAAAAACTGGAAGACCAGAAACTGTAGACTGGGACGAACCAGAAAAAGTATCGCGTTCAATTAAAATAATGAAAATTAAACACGCCGTACTTACAAGTGTAGATCGTGATGATTTAAAAGACATGGGAAGTATAATGTGGGCAGAAACTGTAAAAGCTGTTCGTAGAATGAATCCTGATACGACGCTTGAAACATTAATTCCAGATTTTCAAGGTATAGAAAAACATATTGATAGAATTATAGATGTTGCTCCAGAAGTAGTATCACACAATATAGAAACAGTAAAACGTTTAACGCGAGAAGTTAGAATTCAAGCAAAATACGAACGTAGTTTAGGTGTTTTAAAATATTTAAAACAACAAGGACAACGCAGAACTAAATCTGGTATTATGCTAGGTTTAGGCGAAACTCGAGAAGAAGTTATAGAAACTTTACACGATTTACGTAATAGCGATGTAGATGTTGTTACTATTGGGCAATACCTTCAGCCAAGTAAAAAACATTTACCGGTTAAAGAGTTTATTACGCCTGAACAGTTTAAAGAATACGAAGAAATTGGATTAGCTTTAGGTTTTCGTCATGTAGAAAGTAGTGCATTAGTGCGCTCTTCTTACAAAGCTCAAAAACACATAAACTAAATGATTACAGTTACAATAAACGGTTTTGGTCGAATTGGCCGTCGTGTTTTTAGACTGTTACAAGATCATAAAAATATTAAAGTCGTTGCTATTAACGATTTGGCAGATGCCAGAACGTTAAGCCATTTACTTAAATACGATAGTATTCATGGTGTTAATAATGCTGAAATTTCTAATACAGAAAATAGCATTATAGTTAACACTAATGAAGTTATTCTATTAAATCAAAAACATCCAAAAAACATAGATTGGAAACCTTTTAGTCCGGACTTTGTTATTGAAGCCACAGGGAAATTTAAAACTACAGAGGATTTAGAATACCATTTAAAAAATGGCGCTAAACGTGTAATTTTAAGTGTTCCTCCAATAGATGACACTATAAAAACCATTGTATTAGGAACCAACGAAAACATTTTAGATGGTACCGAAACAATAATTTCTAACGCTTCATGTACCACAAATAATGCAGCTCCAATGATTGCTATTATTAATAAACTTTGTGGTATTAACCAAGCCTATATTACCACTATTCACTCATATACTACAGATCAAAGTTTACACGATCAACCGCATCGAGATTTACGTCGTGCAAGAGCAGCAGGCCAATCTATAGTACCAACTACAACAGGTGCAGCAAAAGCTTTAACTAAAATTTTCCCAGAATTAGCCAACGTTATTGGTGGTTGTGGCATTAGAGTTCCAGTTGCTAATGGCTCATTAACAGACATTACTTTTAATGTTAAAGAAACAGCTACAATAGAAACCATAAATGCGGCTTTTAAGAAAGCAGCTGAAAATAAATACAAAAACATTCTTGAATATACTGAAGATCCAATTGTGTCTATAGACATTGTTGGTAATCCACACTCTTGTATCTTCGATTCTCAAATGACTTCTGTTATAGGGAATATGGTAAAAATTATTGGCTGGTATGATAATGAAACAGGCTATTCGAGCAGAGTTATTGACTTGATTATCAATTTATCGGAAAGAAAGACACTTTTATCGGTTTAATAATTATATTTGTTATTGAAAAATCATCCTAAAATGTCCCAATTCTGCAAAATACTCTGTGCTATGTTTTTGTTTCTTGGAGCACTTGCAAATGCGCAAGAGCCTACACAAGAAGAACTTGAAACGCTTCAAACACAAGTGAATGCAGAACTTTCTTTTGCTCAAAAAAGTATTGAAGACTCTCAATATCCTCAAGCCAATGCAAGTTTAGAAAATGCTTTAATTAATGCCGAAAAACTAGCAAACAAAAAGAGCTTAGGAATAATATATTCTAAATTAGGTAAAATTCAACACTTACAAGAAAAGCACGACCAAGCAATTACTACGCTTATAAAAGCAGTAGAAGTTCAACGTTTTGCTAAAGACAACTTTAATATTGCTGAAACATACAAAACACTTGGAGATGTTTATTTTAGCACTAATAGATATGAAAAAGCTTTAGATTATTACAAATCTGCCGAAACATTATTTAAACAAGAAGATTTACATAAATACGAAACAGAAGCTGTATTAAAAAAAGGACAAACCTTTTTAGCTTTAAACGAATTTAAAAATGCCGAAAGCACTTTTAACGAAGCCATCTCTTTATCTAGACGCTTTCAATTCGAAAAACTACTAAGCCGCAGTTTACTTCAATTAGGTGAAGCACAAGCAAAGAATGGAAGCTTAGGCCTAGCTTTAAAAAATGCTAACGAAGGCTTTAATATTGCAAAAGAAAACAAAATACTAGATGTCTTAAGCGCTGGTTATTTAACATTAAGTAATTTAAAAGAAGCAGATGGCAACTACCGTCTTGCAAATAAGTACTTAAGAGCACATTTAAAACTTTCTGATTCATTAATGACTATAAAGAGAGCATTAATCTCATCAGAAAAAACAAGCGAACTTTTAGTATCAAATCAAATTAACTACCAAAAACAAGCGCAAGCAGATTTAGAAGAAGTAGCCAGTTCTAACACATTTACTCAATTAATTACAATATTAAGTATAGCACTAATTACTATTCTTTCTCTTTTAACCTTATCACTTTACAAAAACAACAATATTAGATTAAAGTCTAACAACGTTTTACATAAAAAAAATAGCGAGTTAATAGTAAGTAAAGAAAAAGCAGAGCTAGCTTCTAAAACAAAAGCAAACTTTTTATCTACTGTAACCCACGAGCTACGCACACCATTATATGCCGTTACAGGTTTAACAAACATGTTGTTGGATGAAAACCCAAAGCCTGAGCAGATACCGCATTTAAAATCGTTAAAATTCTCGGGAGATTACCTACTAACTTTTATTAACGACATCCTTCAAATTAATAAAATTGAAGCTAATAAAGTAGAGGTAGAAAGCGAAGTTTTTAATTTAAAAAAGAAAATCGCAAATGTTATTTCGGCATTAAACAACTCAGCAGTTGGAAACAATGTAAAATTACATTTTGAATACGACGATAATTTACCACACAATTATAATGCCGATCAACTTAAGATATCTCAAATATTAATTAATCTTATTGGTAACTCGATTAAGTTTACTAAAAATGGAGATATATGGGTACGTGCTTCAAAAATTAGCGAAGAGAACGGCGTTTATAACGTTCGTTTTGAAGTTCAAGATAATGGTATTGGAATAAGCACAGAAAAGCAAGAACATATGTTCGAAAGTTTTTCTCAAGGATCTATTCAAATAAATAGAAAATACGGAGGAACAGGATTAGGACTTTCTATTGTTAAAGGATTAATAGATATTTTAAAAGGAAAAATATATCTTAAAAGTATGCTTGGACAAGGCTCTACATTCTTTTTCGAACTTCCGCTTCAGTTTGCTGAAGAAGCAATAGAAAAAGAACAAATAAGTTACTTTAAAGATATAAGTGAGGTGGAATTAAGCGATATTAAAATTCTTATAGTTGAAGACAACAAAATCAACCAAATGATTACTAAGAAGATTTTAAATAAAATGAAGCTTAAATGTGAGGTTGTAGAAAACGGAGAAGATGCTGTAGAAAAAATAAAAACTAATACATACGACGTTGTATTAATGGATATTCACATGCCTGGAATTAGCGGTATCGAAGCAACTAAAATTATTAGAACCTTTAATAAAGACCTTACCATTTTTGCACTTACTGCTGTAACTATTGAAGATAAGATGGTAGAATTTGACGAGGCAGGTTTCACAGATATTATTAGCAAACCATTTAAACAAGAAGATTTCGAAAAGAAACTATTCGATGCTTTAATTCTTAAAGAAAATGCTTAATCTTCAATTTTAGTTTTTACTAATTTATCGAAAGCCTCATTGTTATCTATTGCTACTTCTATTGGTAAATAATAGAGTTTAGAATTTAAGTTTTCTTCAGCAATTAATCTTACATAATCTTTTTCTGTAGTAATAATCAATTCGTTTTTAGATATTGTTTCAATCTCTTTTTTAGAAAAATCATGATGATCACTATATTCTAAATGATTAAAATCTAATCCTTTGTTTCTTAAAAAAACAACTAATGGTTTTGCATTTGCAATACCGGTAACAAGCGTAAATGTTTTTAAATTCGATAAAGCAATATTGCCTTTTAAACCAATAACTTCTTTCCCATAAGTTATACTACTAAAAAAAACATTTTGATACGGTTTAGGCTTCAACCTGGCTTCTACCTTATTTTTTTCTTCAATAGATAAATTATTAGGACACTTAGTAACCACAATAATTTGCGCACGCTTTGCTCCTTGTCTTGGCTCTCTTAAATCACCTGTTGGCAAAACAATATCCTTGTAATATAAATTTGAGTAAGTGGTTAATAAAATATTAAGCTTCGCTTTTACTTTTCTATGCTGAAAGGCATCATCAAGAATAATTAAATTAGGTTGTTTATCGAGAGTTCTAAGATTAGAAATTCCATTTTGTCTATCCTCATCTACTGAAACTTTAATATCCGCTTTAAATTTATTATAAAACTGAAAAGGCTCATCTCCCAATGTTTGCGCAGAAGCCTCATTAGAACCTAAAACAAAACCTTTGGTTTGCCTGCCGTAACCTCTACTTAAAGTTGCTAAGCTATACTTGTTTTTTAATAACCGTATTAAATACTCTACCATTGGCGTTTTACCAGTACCTCCTGCACTCAAATTCCCAACGCAAACAACTGGAAAATCGTAAGATTTAGAAGTTTTAATATCTAAGTCATACAACTTATTACGCAACCAAGTAATAACATAGTAAAAGGGAACAATAGGAAATAATAAGACTCTAATAAATTTCATTAATAAGGTTTAAGCATAACGAAAGTAAAAATTTTATATTTGTTAAACAGAAATTCAATTAATCAATTCCTAAAATATATGATAATTCAAGATGTTATTAATCATTTAGAAGACTTTGCTCCTTTGGCTTACGCCGAAGACTTCGATAATGTAGGCTTACTTGTAGGAGATAAAAACACAAAACTTACAGGCGTTTTAGTAACACTTGACACTTTAGAAGCCGTAGTTGACGAAGCTATTAAAAACAACTGTAACCTTATTGTTAGTTTTCATCCTATAATTTTTAAAGGATTAAAAAAGCTTACAGGTAAAACATATGTAGAACGTACTGTTCAAAAAGCAATAAAAAATGACATTGCTATTTATGCTATTCACACAGCATTAGACAACCATATAAATGGTGTAAACGATATGATTTCTGAACAATTAGGTCTTTCAAATCGAAAAATATTAATTCCACAAGCACAAACCATAAAAAAACTAACCACTTATGTTCCAAAAGATGAGGCCGAAAATTTAAGACAAGCTCTTTTTAATAGCGGTGCTGGCACTATTGGCAATTACAGTAATTGTAGTTTTAATATTGAAGGTGTTGAAACCTATAAAGGCAACGAGAATTCTAATCCTACAAAAGGAAATAAGGAAAATATTCATTTTGAAAAAGAAACCCAGATAAATGTAACATTTGCAAAGCATTTAGAAGCTAAAATTCTAGACACTTTATTTAAAAATCATTCTTATGAAGAAGTAGCATACGAGATTACAACTCTAGAGAATAAAAACCAAAATATTGGCATGGGAATGGTTGGAGATTTAGCAAAACCAATGTCCGAAACCGAATTTTTCGACTTCCTTAAAACTAAAATGAATACAAAAAACATTCGCCATTCAAGTTTTTTAAATAAGCCTGTTCAAAGAATTGCCGTTTTAGGTGGTTCTGGCAGTTTTGCAATTCAAGCAGCAAAGTCAGCAAAGGCTGATGTTTACGTTACTTCAGACCTAAAATATCATGACTTCTTTTCTGCAGAAAGCAATATTATTTTGGCAGACATAGGACATTATGAAAGCGAACAATACACAAAAAATGGTTTAGTAGCGCATCTTACAAAAAAAATTAGTAATTTTGCAATCGTTTTATCGACGACAAACACCAATCCTGTTAAGTATTTTTAAAATATGGCAAAGAGTAAAGAAATAAGTGTAGAACAACGTTTAAGAGCTTTATACGATTTACAACTAATCGATTCTAGAATCGATGAAATAAGAAGTGTTCGTGGAGAACTACCTTTAGAAGTTAGCGATTTAGAAGATGAAGTCACTGGGTTAAAAACAAGATTAGCGAAACTTGAAGACAATTTAGCGTCTACAGATTCTCAAATTAGTGAAAAAAAGAACCTAATTGAAGAAGCTAAAACGTTAATAAAAAAGTACAGCGAGCAACAAAAAAATGTTAGAAATAACAGAGAATTTAACTCGATTACTAAAGAAGTAGAGTATCAAGAACTTGAAATAGAGCTTGCTGAAAAACACATTAGAGAGTTTAAAGCACAAATTGAGCAGAAGAAAGAGGTTATTGACAAAACTAAATCTCATGCTAAGGAACGCGAAACGCACCTTAAGCACAAAAAGAATGAATTAGATGCAATTTTAGCTGAAACTGAAAAAGAAGAAGAAGCTCTACTTAAAAAATCTGAGGATTATAAGAAGAAAATTGAAGAGCGTTTAGTAAAAGCTTATAATAGAATACGTACTAATGTAAAGAATGGTTTAGCTGTTGTACCAATCGAAAGAGGTGCTGCTGGAGGTTCTTACTTTACAATTCCACCACAAGTACAGATGGAAATTGCTGCTCGTAAAAAAATTATTACAGATGAGCATTCAGGACGTATTTTAGTTGATGAAGCTTTAGCTGAAGAACAAAAAGAAAAAATGGCTAAAATGTTTAAAAAACTATAATTCCATTTTAAATTATATAATTAAGCCTTCATTTTTATGAAGGCTTTTTTTTTGCTTAATACCCAACAAAGCTAAGATAGCATTTAACAAAACTTTAAATGATTCTTTGTAAAATACACGACACTTATCCGACTTAACTAAAAACACATATTAAAGCACTTATGAAAAAGATAATACTGTTAGTTGCAATAAGTTTAGCATTTAGTTGTAAAAACACTGCTCAAAATAAAGAAGACAAAACAAATAGCCAATCTGTAAAAACCGCTAAAGCTATAGAAGTTCCATTAGAAAACGGAATGGCAAAGGCTTATTTTGCAAGTGGATGTTTTTGGTGTGTAGAAGCCGTTTACGAAAGCGTTAAAGGTGTACAAGAGTCTATTAGTGGATATTCAGGCGGACATACAAAAAACCCAACTTACCAAGGTAGTAACACAGGTAGAACTGGACATGCCGAAGCTGTTGAAATAATTTATAATCCTGAGACAGTAAGTTTTGAAACTTTAGTAGACGTTTATTTTGCTTCACAAAACCCTACACAGGTTAACGGACAAGGTAATGATAGAGGTTCTCAATACCGCTCAATTATTTTTTACCAAAACGATGAGCAAAAACAAGTTATTGAAACAAAAAAAGCTGCATTAGCAAAAAAACTAGGCAAGACTATTGCTGCCGAAGTTTATCCTTTTCAAAAGTTTTGGATTGCTGAAGACTATCATCAAGATTATGAGAAATTACACCCTAATAATTCTTACATTCAAAATGTATCTGTTCCAAGGTTAAAACGTTTTCAAGCTAAAATGCCAGAAGTTTTAAAAGAAAAACATTAGAGTTTAGTCGCTTTAATTTCAAAAATAAGAGGATATAATTTATCCTTTGTAACATAATTGCCCGATTTGGTTTCGACTAATTCGGGCAGTACGTTATATGGGCTTTCGTCATACTCGTTTAAATACTCAATTTTTAAACCAGCACTTGTTAAAGCATTTATGACTTCACTTAAACCATGATTCCAACCGTATTCTTTACTCATCATTTTTGAGTCTTGATTTGCATACGTCCCTTCATATTCCTCGTAGATTACTTCATCTTGCATATAACCGTATTTCATAATTGGTTTGCCTTCTAAGTAATCGAACATCCAAACTATTGGATGAAATTCTACCATATAAAACGTGCCTCCCTTTTTAAGTTTCTCAGCAATCATTTGTCCCCAAGGCTTTAAATCTGGTAACCAACCTATTACACCATAACTAGTAAAAACAATATCAAAAGCACCTTCAACATGCTTACTGGCATCTAAAACATTACAGCATACAAATTGGGCTTCTAAGTTTAATTCATCATTAAGCTGTTGCGCTAATTTTACGCCCTCATCACTTAAGTCTACACCAACACATTTGGCTCCTAACCTACTCCAACTTAAAGTGTCTTGTCCGAAATGACATTGCAAATGCAATAACGATTTACCGCTTACATCTCCTAATGCATCAAGTTCGAAACGCATTAAAGAAGTTTTCCCTTTTTTAAAAGCTTCCATTGCGTACATATCGCTTTCAGCATGCACTTTTACTTTGTCATTCCATGTTGCTTTGTTTGCACTAAAGTATTCCGAATTATTACTCATAATCTCACAGTTGGTTTATTTCATGTGTTGCTATTCATTACTTTTTAGCGTCACATATTGTTCGTTATTAATCATTTCTTTTAACAATCAAATTTTGAACAAGCTCGTTTCAAAACTAATTAATATTTCTTAGCTTTGAAAGAAAACCAAAAACCATGTATAGATTATTAATTGTTTGCTTGCTTATTCTTTCATCTTGCAAAAAAGAAACGCCTCAAAAAGAATATACGTTAGCCGAAAAAATAGCTAATGCACATGGTTTCGAAAACTGGGATAAAGTAAAAGAATTTCATTTTTCATTTAATGTCGATAAAGACAGTTCTCATTTTGGTCGCTCATGGATTTGGAAACCAAAAGCTAATGAAGTAACGATGCTTACAAAAAAAGATACGATTACATATAAGACCTTTAAAATTGAACAAGAAAGTTTAGAAGCAGATCGTGCTTTTGTTAATGATAAATATTGGGCGTTATTTCCATTTCAATTAGTTTGGGATACTAGTGCAACTCTTGGAGAAACTTCTAAAACCGAAGCTCCAATAAGTAAAAAAGAACTTAATAAAGTTACGTTAACCTATCCTGTAAAAGGAGGTTATACTCCTGGTGATGCATACGATATTTATTACGACGATACTTACACTATAAAAGAATGGACTTTTAGAGAGGCGAATGCAAAAGAGCCATCTATGACTAATACTTTTGAAAACTATAAAGATTTCAACGGAATAAGTATTGCACAAGATCATAAAAAAGCTGACGGTAATTGGAACCTCAACTTTACAAACATTAAAGTAATTACAGAATAATTTATAAAACCAACCAAGTGTCAAACTATAATTTAGGTAGCGACTTCGCTAAGCAATTAGACAAAGAAGATAAAATTTCGCATTACAGAGATCAATTTCATATTCCAAAAGATAAAGACGGAAACGATTGGTTATACTTTACTGGTAACTCTCTTGGTTTGCAACCAAAAGCTACAAAAGAATACATTCAACAAGAATTAGACGATTGGGCAAATTTTGGTGTAGAAGGTCATTTTGAAGCCAAAAACCCTTGGATGCCTTACCATGAATTCTTAACAGAATCTATGGCGAAAGTCGTTGGCGCAAAACCTATTGAAGTAGTTATAATGAACACCTTAACTACCAATTTACATTTGTTAATGGTTAGCTTTTATCAGCCTACAAAAACCAAATACAAAATTGTAATTGAAAGTGATGCGTTTCCTAGCGATCGTTATGCAGTACAAACACAATTAGAATTTCATGGCTTTGATGCAAATGAAGGTGTTATAGAATGGAAGCCAAGACAAGGCGAAGAACTTTTAAACATTGAAGACTTAGAAACGATTCTTGAAGAACAAGGAGACGAAATTGCATTGTTACTTATTGGAGGTGTAAACTATTACACAGGACAATATTTAGACATAAAGAAAATTGCAGAACTTGGTCATGCTAAAAACTGTATGGTAGGTATCGATTTAGCACATGGTGTTGGAAATATCAATCCAGATTTTCATGAGTCTGGAGTAGATTTCGCAGCTTGGTGTACATATAAATATTTAAATTCTGGACCAGGAAGTTTAGGAGGTCTTTTTGTGCACGAAAAACATGCACATAATAAAGACTTAAAACGCTTTGCTGGTTGGTGGAGCCATAATAAATCGACTAGATTTAATATGAGACAACCATTAGACGTTATTCCTGGAGCCGAAGGTTGGCAACTTAGTAATCCTCCAATTTTATCTATGGCAGCAATTAAGGCTTCTTTAGATATGTTTAATAACGTTGGAATGGATGCACTTCGTGAGAAGTCTGAAAAGTTAACAGGTTATTTTGAGTTTTTAATTAACGAGCTGAATAACGATAAAATTAAAATTATCACACCATCTAACCCGAAAGAAAGAGGATGTCAATTATCCATACAAGTAAAGGATGCTGATAAAAATTTACATAAAAAATTAACCGAAGCAAATATTATTACAGACTGGAGAGAACCAGATGTAATACGTTGCGCTCCGGTGCCGCTATACAATACCTTTGAAGATGTGTATAGAATGGTTGATAAGTTGAAAGAGATATTGAATTAATTTGTCATTCCTGCGAAGGCAGGAATCCATTATTAATGCAAACTAAAAAAAAGATTCCTGCCTTCGCAGGAATGACAAAAATATGAGTAAAAAAGAAAACATAGTAATCATTGGAGCTGGACTTTGTGGCTCTCTCTTAGCATTACGTTTAGCCCAAAGAGGCTATACAGTAAACGTTTACGAAAGCAGACCAGATTTACGTACAACAGATATTTCTGCAGGACGTTCTATAAATTTAGCACTTTCGGATCGTGGCTTAAAAGCCATGCGATTAGCAGGAGTTGAGGACAAAGTAAAACCATTGTGCATACCAATGTATGGTCGTTTAATACATGATATTGAAGGCAATACGTTTCCTTCAAATTATTCTGGAAGAGATAACGAATACATTAACTCTATTTCGCGTGGAGAACTTAATGGCTTGTTATTAACTGAAGCCGACTCATATGATAACTTAACCATTCATTTCAACAAAAAATGTAATGGAATAGATATAGAAAACAATACTGCGCTTTTATACGATTACAGAACCAAAACAGAATTTGAAGTAAAAGGCGATGTTCTTTTTGGTACAGATGGCGCAGGTTCTTCATTAAGAAAAAGCTATTATTTAGAACGCAAATTCTTGTTTAGCTACTCGCAAAATTACTTAACTCACGGTTATAAAGAATTAGAAATCCCTGCTTCCGCAGATGGAAAACACCTTATAAGTAAAGATTATTTACATATTTGGCCAAGAGGAGATTACATGTTAATTGCACTTCCTAATTTAGATGGAAGCTTTACAGTAACACTATTTTTAAGTTATGAAAAAGGCAAATACAACTTCAAAAACTTAACAACAGAAGAAACCATAAACGAATTCTTTGTAACACAATTTCCAGATGCGTTAGCATTAATACCAAATATAGCAGACGAGTTTTTTAACAACCCAACTGGTGCCTTAGGAACAGTAAAATGTTCACCTTGGCATTACAAAAACAAAAATGTTTTATTAGGAGATTCTGCACATGCTATTGTTCCTTTTTACGGACAAGGTATGAATGCATCTTTTGAAGATGTAACCGTTTTCGATGCGATTTTAGATAAACACGAAGGCGATTGGGAAACTATTTTTAAAGTTTACGAAAAAACTAGAAAAGCAGATACAGATGCCATTGCAGATTTAGCAATAGACAATTATTACGAAATGCGTGATCATGTTGCTAATCCTATTTTTAAAGAAAAACGTACTATTGAAATGGCTTTAGAAAAAGAATTTCCAAACGATTATTTTTCAAAATATTCTATGGTAACTTTTAAAGAAGACATTCCGTATCACGAAGCTATGACAAAAGGAAGAGCACAAGACAAAGCTATTTTAAATTTATTAGTAAATAAAGAAATTACTACAACCGAAGATTTAAATAGTATCTTAAAAAAAGTACAAGAAGAAACCGAAGCGATTTTGCAAGATGATAAGATTGCTGGATTGAAATAGGCCTGTCATTCCTGCCTTCGCAGGAATAACAAAAAGAAAGAAGAAATTAAGCTAACATTAAAAAGATTCCTGCCTTCGCAGGAATGACAAATATGGAAGGAACAAAGGTAACACCAAGAGGAGCATATCCACACGTAAAACAAGTGGGCGATTTTATTTTCGTTTCAGGAACAAGTTCTCGTAGAGCAGATAACACAATTGCTGGAGTTGATATTATCGACGAAATGGGAACAAAAAAACTAAACTCCTACACACAAACACAAGAAGTTTTAAAAAACATAGACACCAATCTTAAAAAAGTTGGAGCCAGTTTAAAAGACGTTGTAGATGTTACTTCATTTTTAGTAAACATGAATGACTTTGCAGATTACAACAAAGCTTACGGTGAATTTTTTGACAAAGAAACCGGGCCAACCAGAACAACTGTTGCAGTACATCAATTACCGCATCCCGATTTAGTGGTGGAGATTAAAGTTATGGCTTATAAGAAGTCTTAACTGTCATTCCTGCGAAGGCAGGAATCTCATTAACGAAACGAAATTTTTAATTTGAAAATAGCTTTTAAATATTTATCTGTAATAATTCTACTGATTTCTATTTCTTGTGAAAAAGAGAAAAAGTTAGTTACTAAAGAAATTGAAACACCAATTATTACTGAAGAGTTTAAATTGAATTTTTTAGATGAGATTTTAAGTAATAAAGGAGATGAATATTTATATCCTTATGATTACAAGAACCCTTACTTAATGTTTCAGACTTTTGAATATACTGGAAATACAGATATTATTTATCATAAACGAATGGGTAAGCCATCAACTTTTCCTGAATTCATTAATTCTTATTTCAAAAGCATTGACACAACTTTTATTATCAGTCAATTGAAAGAAAATAAAAGTTTAGATGTGTATAAACTTTCAGAAAAAGGATACAACATTATTGATTGGTCTAAAATTAATTATTATGATGGAGTAAAAGAAATTAAATTAGTTTCTGAAGATTCAATTCAAAAATTGAGAGATGAAAATGAAAAAGAAGGACAATTGATGTTAGGTAAACCTATATTTAATAAAAAACTAAATAAAGCTTATATTTCTATGGGATATTTTATGTCTCATGGATATCAGTTACTTTATAAAAAAGAAAGTAATAAATGGATTTTAGATAAAACGATTATGGAATATGTCAATTAAAAAACTGTCATGAAAAAAGAAAATGAGATTCCTACCTTCACACGAATTAAAAACTACATAAACGGAGAATTCCACAATCCAACACAAGACAACTGGATAGACAACTATAATCCTAGTAATGGAGAAGTTTACGGACAAATTCCAAACTCGTCAAAAGAGGATGTAGAAAATGCATATATCGCTGCAAAATCTGCTTTTCCTAGTTGGTCACAAACTAGTATCGAAGAACGTAGTAGAATACTAATAAAGATTTCGGAGTTAATAGAAGCCAATTTACAACGCTTCGCGGAAGCAGAAAGTAAAGACAACGGAAAACCAATTAGCTTAGCAAAAGCAGTAGATATACCAAGAGCAGCAAGCAACTTTCGTTTCTTTGGAAATGCAATCACACAGTTCGCTAGCGAAAGTCACGAAAGCGTTGGACAAGCCATAAATTACACTTTACGCCAACCCATTGGCGTTGTAGGTTGTATTTCACCTTGGAACCTTCCACTTTATTTATTTACATGGAAAATCGCTCCAGCAATTGCAGCAGGAAATTGCGTAGTTGCTAAACCAAGCGAAGTCACACCAATGACCGCTTATTTATTAGGTGAGATTTGTAACGAAGCAGGACTCCCAAAAGGTGTTTTGAATATTGTACATGGTTTAGGAGGTTCAACTGGACAAGCCATTATAGAACATGAAGACATAAAAGCAATTAGCTTTACAGGAGGAACAGCAACAGGAGCGCATATTGCAAAAGTAGCAGCTCCAATGTTTAAAAAACTATCGTTAGAATTAGGAGGCAAAAACCCAAACATCATTTTTGCAGATTGCGATTATAATGATATGTTAGACACAACAGTACGCTCATCATTTGCCAATCAAGGACAGATTTGTTTATGTGGCAGTCGCATTTTTGTGGAAGCATCTATTTATGAGAAGTTTAAAAAAGATTTTATTAAAAAAGTGAAGGCTTTAAAAGTTGGTCATCCATCTGAAGCGTCAACTAATATTGGAGCATTAGTATCCAAACCACATATAGAAAAAGTAAAAGAATATATAAATATCGCTAAAGCGGAAAACGGAACAATACTCTGTGGAGGAAATGAAGTGACTGTAAAAGGTTATGAAAACGGTTACTATCTAGAGCCTACAGTTATTGAAGTTCCAAACGATGAATGCAGAGTGAACCAAGAAGAAGTTTTTGGACCTGTAGTTACCATTATGCCTTTTAATACGGAAGACGAAGTCTTAAAAATGGCAAATAAAGTAAAGTATGGTTTGTCTGCAACACTATGGACCAACAACTTAAAACGCACCATGAAAATGAGTAACGAGTTACAAGCTGGAATAGTTTGGGTTAACACTTGGATGATGCGCGATTTGCGTACACCTTTTGGAGGTGTAAAAGCTTCTGGTGTTGGACGCGAAGGAGGTTTTGAAGCTTTACGCTTTTTTACTGAAGCTAAGAATGTTTGTATTAAATATTAGTCTATTAAAAATGAGAAAAGTAATATTTGTATTCATACTAGTTTTATGTAGTTGCTCTAGAGAAGATAAAACAGATAAGGCGCTTTTAGAAAAAGATAAACAGGCACTTATTGAAAGCCTAGATGCAGGAAAAGTAGCAGGTTATAAGTTTGGTAAAATATTAATTAGAGCATCTGCAAAGAAGGACTCTACCTTTTATTCGCAAGAAGAAACTAAAATAGATGCAGAAGAATTTATAAAGTTTAAAACCAACTTAGATAATACATTTAAAAAACTAGAGAAGCTAAGTAAAAATGAAGAGCTCTCAGTTTTAGAGTATATTTCTATATATCGCGATTATAAAAAAATGCAAGATTTTATAATGGAAACAGATGAAGATTTGTTCCCAACACTAACCGAAGCATTAAATAATACATATGGAAATTCATCTCAAAACGAACCTTATTTAACAGGACTTAAAAAGAAAGAAGCAGAGGCTTTTGAGCATGCTATTTTAAGTGCAATTGTTTTATTAAGTAAAGATTTGGGTAAAGAAGTTGCTTTATATGAATGTTCAAAAACACAACCCGAATTTTTAGCAGATTCAGAACTTAAAACACTTATTCAATATTTTAGAGGTTTTGTTTTTTTTGAAAAAGGATTAAACTACCTTTCTGAAGATGAGATTACCAGAAATATAAATTGGCTCGATGAGAATCAAGATGTAGATCTACCTTTAACAAGAGCAATGTTTAAATGGGGAAATTTAGATAACAAACAAACGCATATTGGTTTTCATTCTATAAATCATCTATTCAGAGGTTTTGATAGACTTATGATGGATAGAGAAATAGATGAGCAACGAGCACTTGAAGATTTTGAGGTGTTTTTATCCGATTCAAAAAAATTAGGAGTAGACAATGAAGTTGTTTGGTCTATTGAAACTTATTTATATCTTAAAAATGAAGACAACGAAAAAGCAATAGCATCTTTACAAAAATTAAAAACAAGTGTATTTGTATCTAGTAGTGATAAAGCCAATATTGATGAGTCGATAGGCTATTTAAAAAATAGAGAACCAGACAAAGTATTAAATGGTTTTTACGATAAATATTTTTTAAGTAAAATAGCAACAAAATATATCTTTTCAATATTATCTGCTATTGATTGGGAAAAAGTATTAATTGAAAACGATGTTTCGCATACCAAAGAAATTTTTGAAATGATAGAGACTTTAAAAACACTATCACAAAAAATAGACGATCAATTAAGCGGTAAAGCATTAGAAGAAGCAGGTAAATCGTTAAAAGATAAAAGTAACAGCCTGTTTAATAAAGCAAAAGGACTATTTGATGATGAGTAACTTAGTTTCTTAAATAAAACAAAAATGTAACCTCCAGAATAGACGAGAGATTTACAAATAAAAAAATAATTAAATTAACATTAAACAGATTCCTGTCTACGCAGGAATGACAGAAATATGGATTTACAACTTAACAACAAATACGCATTAGTTTGTGGAAGTACAGCAGGAATAGGAAAAGCAACAGCAATGGCTTTAGCCGAAGAAGGTGTACAAGTAACACTTATTGCTAGAAATGAAGATAAATTAAAAGCAACATTAACCGAGTTACCTCAACATAGAAATCACGATTACATAGTTGCAGATTTCTCTAATCCTTCGGAATTAAAATATAAAGTGTCAAAATATGCATCTAACCATCATGGCTTTCATATTTTGGTAAATAATACTGGCGGACCAAAAGGAGGACCAGTTTTTTCTGCTCACGTAGATGAATTTGAAGCAGCTTTTACACAACATTTAAAATGTAACCATGTATTAGCACAAGCGGTTGTTCCGTTTATGAAAAGCGAAGGATTTGGTAGAATTATAAATGTAATCTCAACGTCAGTTAAACAGCCTTTAGATGGTCTTGGAGTAAGTAATACTATTCGTGGTGCAGTTGCCAATTGGAGCAAAACCTTAGCTAACGAACTTGGGCAATTTGGCATTACTGTAAACAATGTTTTACCAGGAGCTACAGGAACAGATCGTTTGGCTGAAATTATTAAAAACAAATCGGCTAAATCAGGAAATACAGAAGAGGAATCTGCAAACGCCATGAAAAGTGCCGTACCTGCAAAACGTTTTGCTAAACCAGAAGAGTTAGCAGATGCTATTACCTTTTTAGCAAGTGAACGCGCAGCTTATATTAACGGAATTAATCTTCCAGTTGATGGAGGAAGAACGAAAAGTTTGTAATATCAAACTTGATTTGATATCTTATAAATTGAAAAGTAATTATTAACTTTATAGCACTTTGTCATTCCGCACTTGATGCAGAATCCAAAATAAGTAAAGTGTTAACTAGATTCCTGCTTACGCAGCAATAAAAAAAGATTATACGATGAGTAAATTATTTCCACCTATAAATTTTAAAGCTTGGATAGAAGAAAATAGACATCTTTTAAAGCCACCTGTTGGTAACAAAGTGGTGTGGAAAGATGGTGATTTTATTGTTATGGTTGTTGGTGGACCTAATAATAGAAAAGATTATCATTATAATGAAACTCCTGAGTTTTTCCATCAAATTGAAGGTGATATTATTTTAAAAGTAATTGAAGACGGCACTCCAAAAGACATACATATAAAAGAAGGCGAAATATTTCTATTACCTCCAAAAGTACCGCACTCACCACAACGAGGAGCTAATACGGTTGGATTAGTAATTGAATATCCTAGAGACAAAGGAGTACAAGATGCATTATTGTGGTTCTGCGAAAACTGCACAACCAAATTATACGAAGAGGACTTTACTGTAAAAAATATAGAAACTGATATGCCAAAAATATTCGATAAATATTATGGTGATCAAGACAAACGTACTTGTCCTAATTGTAGCGAAATAATGCAACCACCTTCGAAAGTTAAATTAGATAAATAAAAACCAACCTTTAAAGATTCCTGACCTCTCAGGACATAATTATGAAACGTAAACTTAGAATTAACGGTCACTCACATCTATTGCCTTATCCAGAGGAAATCCCTCAGTTTATGCAAGACAAAGAAATTTTTTGGGTAGATAAAGATCGAAAATTCATGCTTCAAAAAGATTGGAACAGACCAATTACAGATTCTAGTTTCTTTTTAGATGAGAAATTAGCTTGGATGGAACGTTTTAAAATTGACCATGCCGTAGTTTTAAACTTATCGCAATTATACGGTAACGGTTTACGTGTGGAAGAAATGAAGCAGGCACTTAAATTTCAAAACGATTTTAATGCCAAAGTGCAGCGCGAAAACCCAAGTAAGTTTACTTGTGGTTTTGTAGTACATCCTGGTTTTGTACGTGGTGCTTGCTGGGAAATAGAACGTTGTGTAGAAGAGTTAGGTATGCAATTACTTTGTTTGCCAACCCACTACATGGATACTATTGGAACTTGGCGTTGTATTTTTGATGAAGAAAACGAGCCTATTTTTGAAATGGCTAACAAGTATAATTTGGCTGTAGAAATACATCCTTACGATGGTGAGAAATTTATAAAATTAGAAAACACGTCTTGGCGTTTTCATTTAATATGGATGTTAGCACAATGTGCAGATGCATACCACTTTTTAACTTTAAACGGTTACCAAGATAAATACCCAAATATGAGAACTTGCTTTGCTCATGGTGGACAATTAGCACAAATAAATTTAGGACGACGTATTCAAGGTTTCGATGGAAGACCAGATTTATTTGAAGGTAAAAGTCACCCAAGAAAAGCGGTTGGACATAAAAATATCTTTTTCGATACTTTAGTACACGATACTGGAGGATTAGATTTATTATTAAAAAACCAAGGTTCTAAACAAGTTTTAATGGGACTTGACGATCCATATCCTTTAGGAGAAATGGAAAGCGAGAAACAAAGTTCTTATCCTGGAAAAATTTTAGATTTAGCAATAGACCGAAAAATTATTACAGAACCAGAACGTGATGCTATTTGGGAAGATAACGTAATCCAATGGTTATGCGGAGACGACCAAGCTGCTAAAGATAAATTGGTAAAACGAATTTTAGGTTAATTAAAAAAATAGGTGTTGTAAGGTTTTAACACCTTTAGATCTAGTAAATATACATGCATTTTATACCAGAAAAATTAGACGACTACGTAGTAGCGCATTCTGAAAACGAACCCGAATTACTACAACAATTAACACGCGATACTTTTAGAAAAATATTGCAACCTCGTATGTCTAGCGGACCTTATCAAGGTCGTGTTTTGAGTATGATTTCTAAATTAATTAATCCGAAACACATTCTAGAAATAGGAACCTTTACAGGTTATTCAACTTTGTGTTTGGCCGAAGGTTTGCAAACTAACGGAACTCTTGATACTATAGATATAAATGAAGAACTCTTCGATTTTCAACGTGAGTTTTTCGATAAGTCTGAATACGGAACACAAATCAATCAGCATTTAGGTAACGCTTTAGAGATAATTCCGGAGCTTAACAAAACCTTTGATTTGGTATTTATAGATGCCGACAAGGATAACTATGTTAACTATTTCAACTTAATTATCGATAAAATGAATCCTGGCGGAATTATATTATCTGATAATGTTTTATGGAGCGGAAAAGTAATCGAAGTGCTTAATCCTAAAGATAAAATGACGAAAGCGGTTTTAGAATATAACACGCTTTTAAAAGAAGACAAAAGAGTAGAAACGGTAGTTTTACCTATTCGTGACGGCTTAACTATTAGTAGGAAGTATTAAACGTTTAATATAATAAAAAAAAATCAAGCTTTTTGCATTAATACTTGTGGGATAAATCTTATTATTATCTTTGTTATAAATACTAAACAAACCAAAATGATAAAAAAAGTCCTATTCGTTTTCATCGCATTAATTAGTTTTAACTGCTATTCTCAAATCACTTATGAAAAAGGTTATTTTATTGATAATACAAACAATAAAATAGACTGTTTGATTAAGGATTTAGACTGGAAAAATAATCCTACAGAATTTAAATATAAAATATTGCAAGATGATGATGCAAAAACCATAACAATTAAATCTGTTGTAGAATTTGGTGTATATAATAAATCAAAATATATAAGAGAAACCATTAACATTGATCGTTCAAGTGATTACACTAGAAAATTATCAATTGATGAAGATCCAATATTTAATCAAGAAGAATTATTTTTAAATGTTTTAATTGAAGGGAAATCGAATTTGCTTGAGTATGTAGAAGGAGATTTAAGAAGATATTTCTATACTAATAATAATTCGGAGATTGAACAATTAGTATATAAAAGATATATTAGTAATTCACCTAACAATGATGTTAATCCTTTAAATTACAATGCAGGAAAAGGAGATGGAATTTCAGAAAACAATGGTTTTAAAAAACAATTGTTTGGACTAAAATGCCCAAGTATTACGTTAAAAAACGTTAAAAACTTACATTATAAAAAAAAGGACTTAGTTAGTTTTTTTACAAAATATAATAGTTGTAATAATAATTCATTTACCTCTTTTTCTGATAAAAAGGACAGAGATTTATTTAACTTAACGCTTCGACCTCGTATAAATAGTTCGTCTTTAACGTTGGATAACTCAGTAACAGTTGATTTTGGTAATGCAACTAGTTACGGGTTTGGGCTTGAAGCAGAATTGATTTTGAATTTTAATAAAAATAAATGGAGCATATTGTTGGAGCCAACTTATCAATACTTTAAAGCAAAAGCAATAACAGAATCAAGTACTTTTTCTGGTGGTGAAATTCATGCAGCTGTAGATTACAAATCTATTGAAATTCCTTTTGGATTAAGACATTATATGTTTATTAATGATAATTCAAAAATTTTCATCAATGCTTCTTATATCTTTGATTTAGAACAAAAATCATCAATCGAATTGAATAGAAAAGACGGTTCTAATCATACTTTATTAAATGTTATCTCAACATCAGATATAGCTGTAGGAATTGGATACAAACAAAATGATAAATATAGTATAGAATTGAGATATTTTAAAGGTAGAACATTATTAAATGATTATGCATTTTGGGATTCGAATTATAAAACAGTTTCATTAATAATTGGCTATTCTATTTTATAAGAACAATAAAAAAGCCTCTTCAATATTGAGGAGGCTTTTTGAATTATAATATACATTATGAGTAAACTAAACATAAGAACCGTTGATGTCACACAATACATTACGCCCTTAAGAGAAGGTGGCTCTTTACCTGCTATTGTTAAAGCTAGCGACGATTTTCTATATGTATTAAAATTTAGAGGTGCTGGTCAAGGTAAAAAAGCTTTGATTGCCGAGTTTATTGGTGGTGAATTAGCACGAGCTATTGGTTTAAAAGTACCTGAGTTGGTGTTTATGAATTTAGACAATTCCTTTAGTAAAACAGAGCCAGACGAAGAAATACAAGACTTACTTAAATTTAGCGTAGGCTTAAATTTAGGTTTACATTATTTAAGTGGCTCAATAACCTTTGATCCATTAGCGTCTCTTGCAGATGCTAAAACAGCGTCTAAAGTTGTATTATTGGATAGTATTATTAGTAATATCGACCGAACGGCTAAAAATCCAAATGTATTAAATTGGAATAAAGAATTATGGGTTATAGATAATGGTGCGAGTTTCTATTTTCACCATAATTGGGAAACATGGAGAAATCATTTAACAAGAACGTTTCCGTTAATTAAAGATCACGTGCTTTTAAGTCGTGCTACAGATTTGGAAAATGCATCTAAAGACATAATAAAGGCTTTGGATAAAAATACGATTGAAGAGATTATAAATACTATTCCTGAAGATTGGTTATTAAACGAATCTGACACCTTAAAACCAAACGAAATAAGAGCTGCTTATATTGAGTATTTAAATGCTAAGTTATCGATGATTGATTCACTAGTTAAAGAGGCTCAAGATGCAAGATAAAGTAACTTTTGAATACGCGATTATAAGATTAGCACCTCGAGTAGAACGCGAGGAGTTTTTTAATATTGGAGTGATTTTGTTTTCTAAAAGAAAGAAGTTTCTTGATGTTAAATACAGCATTGACAGTGCAAAATTAAATGCTTTTTCATGCGAACTCGATTTAGAAGCCTTAAATAGCTATCTAAAATCTTGGGATTTAATTTGCAAAGGAGATAAATCGGCTGGAGTTATTGGTGCGTTTGAATTATCCGATAGGTTTAGATGGTTAGCTGCATCAAGAAGTACTGTTATACAAAGTTCTAAAACACATTCTGGTTTAACAGATAATCCGGAAAAAGAATTGAAAGATATTTTTGAAAAATACGTTTTAAACTAACATGTAAATTATAATTACTAAATGGATTTTACTTTATCTATAGAAGAAAACGAAGATTTTTTTACTAACAGCATGATTACTTTCGAAAAAAGGTATATTCTTCAACATTACTTTAAAAATAGAATACAAATAAACGACGTTGAAAGGTCTATACTAGAAAAATGTCATTCAAATGAAATAGAACCTATTGCTTTAATTGGTTATTTATTGGGAGACAAAACGCCATTAAATGTTTTAAGGTTAAGAATTGGATCTATATTTAAAAGTGATCTTGATTTAGCCAAATGTTGCAAAGAATTAATTACAGAAGAAGATATCGCTAAAGCAGAAGCCATAATTTGTCATTATGAATATGAAGAAAAAGAACTTATAGAGAGACCTGTTGTAGACTATTATTATAATATGTTTAAACCTCGATTTAACTAAAAAACCTCTTCAATATGAAGAGGTTTTTTAGTTTTAAATATTAAATAAAAATTTTATTGTACAGCTTGTAAAGCATCAATATTTCCATAACCAAAACTTGAACTTTTGCTCGGGTATAAATCTGCCGATTGCTTTAATTTCGTTAATACTTGGTCTTTATTCCAAGTTGGATGTTTAGCCCAAACTAAAGCGGCAATACCAGCAGTAGTTGCTGTTGCTACAGACGATCCTCCTGTGTAACTTCTTTGGTTATTATAGAAACCTAAAACTGGTGGATGTTTACTAGTATTATTATAGCCTTCCATAATAATAGTAAAATCTATTTTACTTCCAGTATGGCAAACATCGCATCTTTCGTAGTTACTACCATCTGTTACTCCTGTTACTGCAACTGTTTCACTCATAGTTGCTGGAAAAATAACACCATAACCATTTGTAAAACTTGTAGATGTACCACCTGCAGCAAAAATAAGTTTCCCTTTACTATTTGCATATTTAACAGCATCTTTAATATTACCAATAGACCATAAATATCCAATAGACATTGAAATAATTTTAACGTCACTTCTATTTCCTAAAGCAATTAACGCATTAGAAACACCTTTACGTTCATGATAGTCGTTTAATAACACATCTTCTGTTGCTCTATAAGCAATAAGGTTTGCATTATAAGCTACACCTACCGGCATCCCATTATCATTTCTTGGTGCAGCCATTGTTGATGCCATTGCTGTACCATGCCCACATTTATCGTGTACACCATCGTAGTTACTAGACCACCACCAATTAGAATCTATAAACGTTCCATATTTTTGAACGTACCTTGAATTAGAAGAATAACCATCTTTAAATCCGTTTCCATTTAAAAGTGACTGAGATTGAGAAACTCCTGTATCTATTAGCCCAATACCTATTCCAGCTCCAGTACTATAGTTCCATGCTTGAGGAATATTATGTTTATTAAAATGCCACGATATTTGTGCATTATTCGGATTAGTAGTTGTGTAATGTGAACTATTTATAGATTCTCCACTTTTACTGCAACCAGAACTTGATTTCATAGTATAATCGGTACCAAAATGGTTATAGCCATTTGCTTCTAGGTAACGTACATTCTTTGTAGCTCTTAACTGTCTAATGGTTTCTATGTTTTCAACCTTAACGTCAATAACATTAATAATTTCATGTTCTACAACCGTTTCATTACTACGCTTATAATTTTCATTGGTTTCAACAATTTTTAAAAGATTATCTTTTTTAGTTTCTAATGCAGAAGAGCGCTGTTCGCTGAAGTTTTCATTTTCTGCTCCATAGCCTATTGTTAAAATATTACCGCCATGCATAACTGCACTCCATAGAAAATGATCTGATTCATTTTTCCAATCGAATGCTTCACCTTTATTGAGTTGTGATTCAATTTCGGAATTAATTTCTTGAATGGTTAATGGTTTAGATTGGTCTGTAATTTGTTGCGTTTCCTCTTGAAAATCACTAGTAGTGTCTTTTGCACATGAACTCACAAGGATAAGTGTTACTAGGAGTAACTTAATAGTGTTGGTTTTCATTTAATATATTTTTAATGGTTATAGCCTAAATATATTAAATATTTCACATTTTATTAACTTTTAAAATATGAAATTCATAAAAAACAATCTAAAGGAGATAGAAATTACATTTTTCTACTAATAGAACCTGTAAAATCCTCAAACTCGTCTTTTACTTTTTTAAGTTCTTCTTGCACATCTTTAGTGATGCTTGTGTCTAAGCCTTGTTTCTCGGCTGTTTTAGTGATCTCGGTTTTAATATCGTTACTAGCATCTTTTAGCATACGCATGCCTTTACCTAATCCACGAGCAATTTCGGGAATATTTTTTGCACCAAAAATCATAACTACTGCTAGTATAATTAATATAGCTTCTTGGCCGCCTATAAATAAAAATGTTGCTAATTGTATCACGGTACAAATATAGTAAGTAAAAACTTTTTAAATGTTAAAAGCCTTTCAAAAATTAAATTCTGAAAGGCTTTTATTTTATAATATATAACGGTAAAAATTATATTTTAAAATTTCCGTTAGTTTTGTGTTCACTATTCTCATAACGCTCAACACATTTGTTTAAAATCTCGTAAGCTTCTTTTGCATCTCCCCAAGCACCAATATCAACTTTCTTCTTTTCTAAGTCTTTATACACTTGAAAGAAATGAGTGATTTCTTTTACTCTGTGTGGGTTTAAATCGCCTATGTCATTATAACTATTCCAAATAGGATCTGTAACTGGTACACAAATTATTTTTTCGTCTGGTCCTTTTTCATCTGACATATGGAAAACTCCAATCGGCTTAACTTCTACAACACACATTGGAAATGTAGGTTCAGTTCCCATTACTAAAACATCTAATGGATCTCCATCTAATGCTAAAGTTTCTGGAATAAAACCATAATCTCCTGGATACATCATTGAAGAAAATAACATACGGTCGAAACGAATTTTATTCAATTCGAAATCGTACTCATACTTATTTCTACTTCCTTTTGGTATTTCTATTAAAACGTCAAACGTTAATTTTCCTGCTGGACTCATATTCTATTTTTTTTATTTCCTAAATTATTTAAAGATTATAAAAAGGAAAACGTGTTTCTTTTATTTTCTTTCGAAAAACCATTCGTTTTTCGGGGTGCAAAAGTACAAGATTATTTAGCTTTCTACAAGTAAAATACAGTTAGATAACAATTTAATGAAACTAAAACGTTGTAAAATGCATAATTACTATAATTAACCTTTGTATTTAATAGGTAAGTGTACTACTTTTTTTGTTTCATAGAAATCTTCAGAATAAAAATCTGAAATATTATATATAGTTGCAGTTCTGTAATCTTGAAGCTCCTCGTCTAAATCACCTCCTTTAAGATATAAAATCCCGTTTTTAACATCGTGTTCTTGATGTTTAGATACTCTACCTTTAATCCAATGTACAAAAGTAGGCATTGCTGCTACTGCTCTACTTATAATAAAATCGTAGGTTTCTTTAATTTCTTCAACTCTACAATGTGTCGTTTTAACATTTTCAAGACCTAAACCTTCTACAACTTCATTAACTACTTTTAATTTTTTCGCTATACTATCTACCAAATGGAAATTACATTCTGGATATAATATTGCTAAAGGAATTCCTGGAAATCCTCCACCTGTACCAACATCCATAATACTGGCGTCATCTTTAAAATCAATAACCTTTGCTATAGCTAGAGAATGTAATACATGGCGTAAATACAGCTCGTCAATATCTTTTCTAGAGACTACGTTAATTTTCAAGTTCCAATCTTGATATAAAGCTTCAAGTTTTGTAAACTTTTCTATTTGATCTTGTGTTAAATTTGGGAAGTATTTTAATATGAGTTCCATAAGCTTTTGTTAATGTGCAAAAATAGAAATTAATAGCTCATATTTTTATGAAATTCTCTATTAGTTCACTCGCAATTATTAATTATCTTTGTATCATAAAATATGAGTGGTACATTTTTTGCACCTGTTACTATTCAAAAAAATAATTATGTCAAAACAAACAATAACATTTTCAAGAACTGATCCTGCAAAGTTTTTTAAAACACTAAACAAGCGTGTTAACAATTACTTTAAGGAGAATGAAATTAAAAAAACTGGTAATTGGAGATTATACATTAAAGCCATAGTAATGTTTACATTATTACTTGGACCTCTAGTACTATTACTAACAGTCGATTTATCTGCATGGCTTCAAATATTATCTGTAATGGTTATAGGTATAGGAATGGCCGGAGTAGGAATGAATGTTATGCATGATGCAAATCATGGTTCTTTTTCTAGTAAGAAATGGGTTAACAGATTAATGGGGAGCAGCATACACATATTAGCTGGTAACGATTATAACTGGAAAGTACAACACAATGTATTACACCATACTTATACAAACATTGAAGGTCATGATGAGGACATCGATGCGGGTAGAATAATTCGTTTCTCTAAACATTCTGAATGGTTAAAAATCCACAAGTATCAAAAATATTATGCTTTCTTACTTTATGGCTTATTAACAGTAAACTGGGCGATTACTACAGATTTTAAACAAACTTATATTTACTTAAAACGTAAATTGTCTTATGGAGATTTCCCTAAGCCAGCAACACAGTGGACTAAATTAATTATTGGTAAAATATTATATTACTCAATTTGGGTAGCCTTACCTTTATTTATTGGTTTTGCTTGGTGGCAAGTTTTAATAGGCTTTTTAATCATGCATTATACTGCTGGAATTATACTAAGTGTTGTTTTTCAATTAGCACACGTTATGCCTAATACAGATATGCCTATTCCTGATGAAAATGGAAATATGAAAAACACATGGGCAATACACCAATTGTTTACTACTTCTAATTTCTCTCCTAAAAACTGGTTAGTAGAATTTTACACAGGCGGTTTGAACAGGCAAGTAGAACACCATTTATTTGCACATATTAGCCATGTACATTACAAAAACATAGCAAAGATAGTAAAAGAAACTGCTCACGAATTTAGCTTACCATATAATGAATACAACACGATGTGGAAAGCAATAGGTGAGCATTACCAACAATTAAAAGTGTTAGGTCAAAAACCTAATATGGCATAACACAAATTTGTATTTTAAATAACACTTCATACATGAATCAACTTTCAGAAAGAATAACAAACATGTCTACGTCTGCCACTTTAGCAATGGCAGCAAAAGCAAGAGAACTTAGAGCAGAAGGTAAAGATATAATAGGTTTAAGTTTGGGAGAACCAGATTTTAATACTCCAGACTTTATTAAGGAAGCTGCAATACAAGCTGTAAATGACAACTACAATTCTTACTCACCGGTTGATGGTTATGTAGATTTAAAAGAAGCTGTAATTACAAAATTTAAGCGCGATAACAACTTAACATATACTTTACCTCAAATTGTAGTTTCAACTGGAGCTAAACAATCTTTATACAACATTGCACAAGTAATGTTAAATAAAGGAGACGAGGTTATTTTACCTTGTCCATACTGGGTAAGCTATAGCGATATTGTTAAAGTTGCAGAAGGCGTTCCTGTAGAAGTAAAAACATCTATAGAAAACGATTTTAAAATGACTGCCTCACAACTTGAAGCAGCTATTACACCA
The DNA here is from genome assembly GCF_947500605.1 of uncultured Lacinutrix sp. GTDB lineage: Bacteria > Bacteroidota > Bacteroidia > Flavobacteriales > Flavobacteriaceae > Lacinutrix. The sequence goes on from NZ_CANMSJ010000010.1 coordinate 125,683, forward strand.
AAAACAAAAATGCTTTGGTTTAGCTCTCCTTGTAACCCAAGTGGATCTTTATATAGCAAAGAAGAATTAGAAGCTTTGGCTTCTGTTTTGATAAAGCATCCTAATATTTATGTGGTTTCAGATGAAATTTACGAACACATAAACTACACAGGAAAGCCACACGCAAGTATGGCTGGTATTGATGGAATGTTTAACAACACAATAACCGTAAACGGTGTTTCTAAAGCTTTTGCTATGACAGGTTGGAGAGTTGGATTTATTGGTGCTCCAGATTGGATTGCTCGTGCTTGTAACAAAATGCAAGGACAAGTAACTAGCGGAACAAACTGTATCGCACAACGTGCTGTTATAACTGCTTTAAATGCAAACCCAAGTGTTGTTGATTATATGATTGACGAATTTAAAGTACGTCGTGATATGGTTTTAAATTTACTTGAAGGTATCGAAGGTTTTAAAACCAACACACCAGAAGGTGCATTTTACGTATTCCCAGATGTTACTTATTTCTTTGGAAAAACTTTACGTGGAAAAACAATAAACAATGCTACAGATTTCTCTCTATACTTATTAGAAGAAGCACTTGTTGCTACAGTAACAGGAGATGCATTTGGCAATCCAGATTGCATTAGAATTAGTTATGCTGCTTCACAAGATCAAATTAAGGAAGCTATAAAAAGAATTAAAGCGGCTTTAGTTTAAGTCACATTATTTATAAATTATTAAAGCCTCTGAAATTATTCAGAGGCTTTTTTTATAACATAATATATACAAAAACTGTAATTAGCATTAGCATAAACAAGCTTATTAGCACTAATCGTTTTTGCTTTCTTAATTTATTTTCGTGTGTAAATTTCTCCTGAATGCGTTTTAATTCATCAGGTGTAGCTTTGGGTAAATTATATTCTATTTTTTCTTTACTACTATGCACAAAGCTAAACCTGCTCTCTTTTCGTTTACCTACTAATTTCCTATTAGCATTTAAAGATTGATTTGCTGCTGCCATAGATCCTCCTCCTCCCATAAGTTCTAAGTATTATTCCGAAAATTTCGGCATTAAACAATAAGTTAAATGAATAGATATATTAACGTAGAACTTGCAAATTCTAAATATCTATTGACTTTAGCAGAAATAAAATACATCTACTAAAAGGAAAGCTGCTTTAACTATAAGTAACACTTTTTATAAAATAGTTACAGTTTTAAATAAAAATATTAAATACTCAGCTGAAAAAAAAAAGAGACTTATATAAAACCAATAATAGTTGCTACAAAGAAAATCAAGACTTTTAAACTCGTGCCTACAGAACAGCACGTTTGAAATTGATTACTCTTAACACGTTGCTTTATACTATATAAAGAAGATGATTTGAAGTTTTTAAAATTAGCTTTTACAATGTTTTTATAATCTGAATTTAATAAACCTAAATAAGAATTAACTTTAGATGTTTGAACATTTGAGTTTGAAACTAAATTTGAAGTAATTGAGATTGATTCCATGATGATTGATGTTTTGTGGTTATATTATTACGACGAAGCATAATCAAAAATGTTACAGACAACCACTAAATTATCAAAATAGAAAAACTAAAAAAGAAACGCAACTACCTATTTCTCCAGAAGAAAGGCGTTAATAAAATTAATACCGTAAACAACTCTAATCTACCAATAAGCATTAAAAAAGAAGACCACCATTTACCTACAGCAGGTAAAGCATCATAATTATTAACTGGTCCAAAATCTCCCAATGCAGGACCAACATTACCTAAACTTGAAGCCGCTAAACCAATAGAAGATTCAAAGTCGATTTCCATCATCGAGAAACCTAATGTTCCAGCAATAAACGCCAGAAGGTAAAGGATAAAAAATCCAAGAATATTAAATACAATATCTCCAGAAACCGACCTTTTATTATAACGTACTGGTAGTATAGCATTAGGATGCAAAGCACGCTTAAACTCATAAAAACCATTTTTAATGGTAATTAAATGTCTTACCACTTTTATTCCTCCAGATGTACTTCCAGCCGAACCACCAAGAAACATCATCCCGAAGAAAAATATTGTTAAAAAAGGTGTCCAAAGCGTATAATCTGCAGATATAAAACCTGTAGTTGTAATTATCGTTAATACTTGAAATAAACTATGTCTAAAGGCACTCTCTGCTGCTCCCCAAACTTGTGGATGTTCTATTGTAGAAATGCTCATATCTGCATTAAAATAGATAATTACAGCCGCTACAAGAGTAAAAATAGCAATAAACTTAAAATAGAGTTTAAATTCTTCGTCTTTATAAACTTTAGATATCTTTCCTTTAAAAGCAAAGTAGCTTAATACAAAGTTTGTACCTGCTAAAAACATGAATACAATAATTATGTATTGTATTAAAGGTTTATCATTCCAATATGCAACACTAGCATTTTTTGTAGAAAAACCACCTGTAGACAATGTAGTCATTGAGTGATTAATGGCATCGAAAAAAGACATTCCTGCTACTTTAAGTAATATTGTTTCGGCCGCAGTATACCCAAAGTATATTAACCATAAACGTTTAGCAGTATCTGTAATTCTTGGATGTAACTTATCTGCACTTGGTCCAGGTGCTTCAGCGGCAAAAAGCTGCATACCACCAATTCCTAATAGTGGTAAAATAGCTACAGCGAGTACAATAATACCCATTCCACCAATCCAATGCGTTAAACTTCTCCAAAACAATATACCTTCCGGAACAACTTCAATATCATTTAAAATAGTAGCGCCTGTGGTTGTATAACCAGACATTGTTTCGAAAAAGGCATCTGTGAAATTTGGTATCGCTTCTGTAAAAACATATGGTAAGGATCCAGATAAAGTCATTACTATCCAACCAAAAGCTACAACAATATAACCTTCACGTTTGTTCATTACTTTTTTATGATTCCTTGTATAAAACATAGCAGAAACACCAATAAGAACAGTAATTATCCCAGATAAAAACAACTTTAAAGTAACACCATCATTATAAATCAGACTCACTAAAGTCGATAAAAGCATGAAACCTCCATTAAAAAGGAACAGCAATCCGAAGAAATGAAAAATAATTTTATAGTTAAGCTTTATCCTTTTGTACATAATAAATTATAAAAATAATTTCTCTACTTCTTTAATAGACTTCGGTAAACAACAAACTACAATATAATCGCCTTCCTCAACAATAAAATCTCCTAAAGCAATTAAACCTTTACCATCTCTAATAACACCACCAATAATAGCAGAACGTGGAAATGAAATAGTTTTAATTTGTTGATTACATATTTTAGAATCGCGCTTAACTCTAAACTCTAACAACTCTGCATTCATGTTGTTAAGCTTAGTCATAGCTACAACCTCTCCTTTACGTATATATCTAAATATATTGTTTGCAGCAAGTAATTTTTTATTTACTAAAGTATCGATACCTATGGATTGGGATAACTCAAAATAATCCATGTTTTCTACTAGAGCAATAGTCTTTTTCACGCCTTTAGATTTGGCAACAAGACAAGACATTATATTAGTTTCAGAATTACCAGTAACAGAAATAAAAGCATCCATATCGCTTATATTTTCTTCCTCTAGTAATTCTACATTTCTTCCATCTCCATTAATAACTAATATTTTTTCTAGCTCATCTGCCAGTTCAAAAGCAACATCTCTATTGCTTTCTATCAGTTTAATATTAAATTGTTTTGAACTTAAATCTCTAGCTGTTTTATAACCAATTTTACTACCACCAAGAATCATAACATCCTTAATAGTTGTATTGGCTTTACCCGTCATCCTACATAATTCCTCTCCACCTCCTGCACAAGTAATAAATACAACAGTATCACCTACTCGAAATTGAGTATCACCTCTTGGAATTGTAGTGTACTGCGTACCAAAACGTTGAATTGCAATAGGCACAAAGTGAATTTCTGGGAAATATTGAGCCGCTTCTTTTACCGATTTACCAACAAAAGATGCTGTTTTAGATAAGTTTAAACTTACCATTGTAAGTGCGCCACCTTCAAACTCGTAACTTTCATTAAAAGCAGATTGGTTTAACAACAACTGAATTTCTGAAGCAGCAAGTGCCTCAGGCGAAATAAGCTCGTCGATACCTAAACGCGTAAAACCAACCTCTTCTTTATGTGTAATAAATTCAGTATTAGAAATACGTGCAATAGTACGTTTAGAGCCTAATTGTTTGGCCAAAACGCAAACCGTAATGTTTGTAGTTTCAGATGCAGTAACTGCAATAACAAGGTCACTACCTTCTACTCTTGCCTCTTTTAATATGGCAATAGAAGTAGCATCTCCTTTTAAAACTTTTATATCTAAATGATTGTCTGCATACGATAGACTCGCTTTATCAGTGTCTATTAACGTAATTTCTTGAGATTCGTAGGACAATAATTTTGCTAAATGAAATCCTACTTCACCAGCTCCAGCAATAATTATTTTCATTCTTTATTTTATATGAAAGGAATAGCAAAGGTAATTAATTAATTGTTTTCATGTTTCTTAAAGCATATACAATGTATTATCTTTGAAAAAAAATTATTTTGAAAAAAGTAAACCCCTATAAAGACAGTAGTCTTGGCAAAAAAGAACAGGTTACAAAAATGTTCGATACTATTTCTGGAGAGTACGATGGTTTAAATCGTGTAATCTCTTTTGGAATTGATATTAAATGGAGAAAGAAAGTAGTCGAGATTGTTAAAGCCACAAATCCAGAAACTGTTTTAGATATTGCTACTGGAACAGGAGATCTAGCTATTAATCTTGCCGAAACTAGTGCAACCAAAATTATTGGTTTAGACATTAGTAGTGGTATGCTTGAAGTTGGAAAAACCAAAATTGCAACTAAAAATCTGGATCATAAAATTGAAATGATTATTGGAGACAGCGAAAACATGCCGTTTGATGATAATACTTTCGATGCTATTACAGTAGCTTTTGGTGTTAGAAACTTTGAAACATTAGAAAAAGGTTTAAAAGATATTTTACGTGTTTTAAAACCTGGTGGCACTTTTGTTATTCTTGAAACTTCTGTACCAACAAAATTTCCTTTTAAACAAGGTTATAAATTTCATTCTAAAGTGGTATTACCAACTGTTGGGAGATTATTTTCTAAAGACAAAACAGCGTACAAATATTTAAGTGATAGTGCTTCGGTTTTTCCTTATGGAGAAGCTCTAAACAATATTTTAAGAAATATTGGGTTTATAAATGTGAAAGATTTACCACAAACTTTTGGAGTGGCCACAATTTATACAGCAACAAAACAATAACATGAGGAAACTAATTGCCCTATTTATATGTATTACAGCAACCACTGTCTGTTCTGCACAGTTGTTTACTAAAGAAAAAGTACAAAATAACCAAAGTATGGATAAGCAATCCTTAAGTTGGGGATATTACTTTGGTACTAATAATCTAGATTACAAAATTGATTACAACGATAATAAAGGTGATATAGAAACGGTAAAGACTTTTGGTTTTAATGTTGGTTTGGTTGGAGATATTCGTGTAAACGATTTTATTAATTTTAGACTTGAGCCAGGTTTGGTTATTGCTGCAAGAACTTTAAATTATCCTGAAAATTATTTTGATGGTATTCCTGCCGATGATTTAAATAAATCGGATTTTTTACGTGAAGTAAAGTCTACTTACATCTACATTCCTTTATTAATGAGGTTATCTACAAAGCGTCATAATAACTTTAAGCCTTTTATTACTTTTGGTATTGCAACATCTCTTAATTTATCGAGTAACGAAAAGAATCCTGAAGATAATAGTGGCGGCGAATTTAGAACCACTAAAAGCACACAGTTTTACGATATTGGTTTTGGTATAGATTTCTATTTAGAATGGTTTAAATTCACACCTTCTATTCGTGGTATTTTTGCTTTAAACGATGAGCTTGTTAGAGATGAAGATCCTAATAGCCCGTGGACAGGAAATATAAACTCTATGAAAACGCGTGGTATTTTTATTAATTTTACATTTAGATAAAATTAATTATCAGTCGTAGGTTTCAATGTTTCGTCTTTGCATACATTTTCATTAGAAAAATGTATGGTAATTACTTCATGTTTTTCAATTATTAAAAATGGATTTCTGCCTTCTCAGAAATGACATACAAGAGTGAGAAACTTAAAATAGTTTTAATTTAACTCCTTTTAAACTCACTCAGCAATATTGCAGTTGCAGTAGCTACATTTAAACTTTCGGTCGCTTGTAAATCTCCAAAACGAGGAATAGCTATTCGATCTGTTACTTGTTTTTCTATAGCTTCAGAAATACCATTTGCTTCATTACCCATAATTATAATACCTTCTTTGGGTAATTTGCTTTTGTAAACATTTTTGCCATCCATAAATGCTCCAAAAATGGGAGTTTCAGCTTCAGCTAAAAAAGTATTTAAATCTAAATAACTAATATTTACTCTTGTAATAGATCCCATTGTAGCCTGTACAACTTTAGGATTATAACAATCTACAGTCTCTTTACTACATACTAATTCTTTTATGCCAAACCAATCGCATAATCTTATAATAGTACCCAAATTTCCAGGATCGCGAACACTATCTAAAGCAACAATTAAGCCTTGAGTCTCAATGTTTTTTTGTTCTGGAATTTTAAAAACTGCAAGTGCTTTATTTGGAGTCGTTAGAAAACTAATTTTCTTTAATTCGTTTTCTGTTATTAATGTTTCACTTTCGGTATGACTTTTGAAAGGCTCTGTTGTAAATAAATAATGCAACTCTAATGAAGATTCTAGAAGTTCTTTAATTACTTTTATTCCTTCAGCTACAAAAAAACCATCAGCGATTCTGTATTTTTTTTGCTTAAGACGCGTTATTAGTTTTATTTGGCTTTTTGATAGCATTTAAAAAATGTATTTTTGAATCTTAAGTGATTCAAATTAAAAGTTTAGAGTCGAAACAAATCCTTTTAAAGACCGTTTAATTGAAAATACAAGATTCAAAAATACTACTTATTATTTTAATTTTTGGTTTTCTAACCGCATGTAACTCTGTTAGACGCGTACCCAAAAACGCCCACTTATTAACTAAAACAACAATTAAGGTTAATGATAACACAGAAGAAAGTGAGTCTGTTACCAACCTTATATACCAAAAGCCAAATAGTAGTATTCCTTATATTAATTTTAAAACTAGACTTTATCTATATAATTGGGCGCGACCTAATTTAGATTCTATTTTAAAAGCTAAAATTGAGAACAACCCAAAACGTACTAAAAGACAAATTAAATTTTTATCTAAAAAGCAGTTTGATCAAGGTCAGAAAATGAAGTTAGGCATTAATAAATGGCTTAAAAAAACTGGTGAAGCTCCAGTTATAGTAGACGATACACTTTCTGAAAAAACAATAAAAAGACTAGAAAATTATTATTATAATAATGGTTGGTTTGAGGTTAAAGCAGATTATGAAACAGTAAGAAACGATAACCAAAGAGCAACTGTTACTTATAAAATTGACACAGGTGAGCCTTATTTAGTAGATTCTTTAACTACAAATATTACTACTCCAGTTATAGACTCCTTATACCAAAGTACGTTAAATAAGTCTTTAATTAAGCCGAATACACAATATCGCACCAATAATTTTATAGATGAGCGCGATCGTATAACCGAAACATTAAGAAATTCTGGTGTTTATCATTTTTCTCAAGACAATGTCTTGTTTAAAATGGATAGTATGGGTAAAACAAAAAAAGTTAATGTAGAATTATATATTACCGAAAAACCAATTAGACAAGAAGACACTACGCTCTACGAACCTTTTAAAATTTACAAAGTAAAAGATGTAAATATATATACCAATAGTGCTTTTGAAACCAAAGACAAGCCAATTACAGATTCTACATTGTATAATGGCTTTAATATATACAGTAAAGAAAAATTACGTTATAATTCTAAAATGCTAACAGATGCTGTTTTTATTAAACCAAATACTCTTTTTCGAGATAAAAACAAACCACTAACATCAAGACGAATTAGTAATTTAAAAACTTTTAAATACCCGAAAATAGATTACGTAGTAAATGATGCGGATACTACCTTAACTGCTAATGTTTATTTAACACCTTTAAAGAAATTTGGTTTAGATTTTAGAGCCGAAGCCTCCCAAAGCAACATACAAACTATTGGTTTTTCCTTAAACCCAAGTGTATTAATGAGAAATGTGTTTAAAGGAGCCGAAACACTTGAACTATCTGGGATAGCATCTATTGGCGCTTCTAAAGATGGCTCTGATGAAGGTGATCCATTTTTTGATATTAATGAGATTGGAGCAAATTTAAAATTAACAATACCTCGTTTATTTTCTCCTTTTAATACCTCTAAAATAATACCAAGCTCTATGTTTCCTTCTACAAGAATTAGTTTAGCTGCTACTAGCCAAACAAATGTAGGATTAGATAAACAAACAGCAACAGGAGCTTTTAATTACAGGTGGTTTCCTAATAGTAAAGTAACTAATAGTCTGGATATGTTTAATATTCAGTTTGTAAAAAACTTAAATACCGATAACTATTTTAATGTTTACGAAAGTTCTTTTAATACACTAAATGCAATCGCTGTAAACTCTGGTTACATTAACGCAGGTGAGCAACTATCGCTTCCAGAAGAAGCTGAGCAGTTTATAGACAATGCCATTAACGGAACAAATAGTATAAGTTCAGACGATTTACAAACGGTGAACTCTATAAACGAAAGAAAAGAAAGATTAACCGAAGACAACCTTATACTCGCTACAAACTTTAGTTTTACTAAGGATGGTAGAGACAATCTTTACGATAATCAATTTTCTATTTTTAGATTAAAATTAGAACTTGCAGGAAATGTTTTTTCTGCAGCTTCAAATATTTTAGGGCTTCAAAAAAACGACAATGAGAAATACGAATTATTTAATGTTGCGTTTTCTCAATATGTAAAAACAGAATTAGACTATGTTAAGTATTGGGATTTAGGAAGCAAAAACATTATAGCCATTCGTACCTTTTTTGGAATTGCAATTCCTTATGGTAATTCTACTAACATTCCGTTTTCTAAAAGTTTCTTTGGTGGTGGAGCGAATGATAACCGTGCATGGTCTGCATATAATTTAGGACCAGGAAGCACACAATCTGTAAATGAATTTAACGAAGCAAATATGAAAATTGCTTTAAGTGCCGAAAATCGTTTTAATCTTTTTGGAGCTCTTAATGGTGCCATATTTATAGACGCAGGAAATATATGGAATGTACTTGATGATGTTAAAGAAGACGAAGCAACTTTTAACTCAATTGCATCTATAAAAGATATCGCAATAGGTTCTGGGTTTGGTTTTAGATACGACTTTAATTTCTTTATCCTAAGAGGTGATATTGGCTTTAAAACATACGATCCTTCTTACGGAGATAACAACCGTTGGTTTAATGATTATAACTTCTCTAACGCCACCTATAACATAGGTATTAACTACCCTTTTTAATAGCTTATTCACTAGATTAAACTACATCGTTTTCGACGTTTTATTACCTATTCTAATAAAAAATATTTAAAAATTGTTTACTTTTGAAATTCAATTTTTAACTAAAACATTAGATAAATGTCACACAATATTAAACCAGGTGTAGCTACTGGAAAAGAAGTTCAAGCAATATTCAATTTAGCAAAAGAAAAAGGCTTTGCTTTACCTGCTGTAAATGTTGTTGGATCAAACACAATCAATGGTGTTTTAGAGACAGCAGCAGCTTTAAATGCTCCAGTAATTATTCAATTCTCTAACGGAGGAGGTGTTTTTAATGCAGGAAAAGGTTTAAGTAACGAAAATCAAAAAGCTGCAATTGCGGGATCAATTGCTGGTGCAAAGCATGTTCACTTAATGGCAGAAGCTTATGGTGTTCCTGTAATTTTACATACAGATCATGCAGCAAAGAAACTATTACCTTGGATAGACGGTTTATTAGATGCTAGTGAAAAACACTTTGCAGAAACTGGAAAATCTCTTTACAGCTCACATATGATTGATTTAAGTGAAGAGCCTCTTGAAGAAAATATAGAAATTTGTAAAACATACCTTGAGCGCATGAGCAAAATGGGAATGACTTTAGAAATAGAATTAGGTATTACAGGAGGAGAAGAAGACGGTGTAGATAATAGTGATGTAGACGAATCTAAACTATACACACAACCTGAAGAGGTAGCATACGCATACGAAGAGTTAAGCAAAGTAAGCGACCAGTTTACAATTGCAGCCGCTTTTGGAAACGTTCATGGTGTATACAAACCTGGAAATGTAAAACTAACTCCAAAAATTTTAAAAAATTCTCAAGAATATGTTTCAAAGAAATTTGGTGTAGAGCATAACCATATAGATTTCGTTTTCCATGGTGGTTCTGGTTCTACAGAAGAAGAAATACAAGAAGCTATTGGATATGGTGTAGTAAAAATGAATATTGATACAGACATGCAATATGCATTTACAACTGGTGTTCGTGATTACATGAAAGAAAAAGCTGAGTATTTAAAATCTCAAATAGGATCTCCAGATGGTCCAGAATCTCCAAATAAAAAACACTACGATCCAAGAAAATGGTTAAGAGAAGGTGAAATTACTTTTGTTGAAAGATTAAAGAAAGCATTCGAAGATTTAAATAATGTGAATACATTATAATACATAAAATAACATTTTATTAATCCCGCTTTAACACCGTTAAAGCGGGATTTCTTATTAAAAAGAACAAGCTATTATGATATAGACATACCAAATGTTGAGTTGTATCGATAAAAATAGTAATTTTGTCATCTTGTGTTATCACAAACCCGAAAACTAACTAATAGCAACTATTCTAATAATATTAGAATTATAAACTAAAAAAAAAGTAAATCAATATGGCTTGGTTTAAAAGAAAAGATAAAGGAATTCAAACTTCAACAGAAGACAAAAAAGACATCCCAAAAGGATTGTGGTATAAGTCTCCTACTGGAAAAATTATAGACTCTGAAGAATTAGCTAAAAATTTCTACGTAAGCCCAGAAGATGGCTATCACGTAAGAATTGGAAGTAAAGAATACTTCGAAATATTATTTGATGACAATAAATTTAAAGAATTAGATAAAGACTTATCGTCTAAAGATCCTCTTAAATTTATTGACACTAAAAAATATCCGGAACGCTTAAAAGCTGCACAGGAAAAAACTAGTTTAACAGATGCTGTACGTTGCGCTGTTGGAAAATCTAAAGGTAAAGACCTAGTAATTGCTGCAATGGATTTTGCTTTTATTGGTGGCTCTATGGGTTCTGTTGTTGGAGAAAAAATTGCACGTGCTGCAGATTATGCTCTAAAAAACAAATTACCTTTTATGATTATATCTAAATCTGGAGGAGCTAGGATGATGGAAGCTGCATTATCTTTAATGCAATTAGCAAAAACATCTGTAAAATTAGCACAACTAGCAGATGCAGGATTACCATACATTTCACTTTGTACAGATCCAACTACAGGAGGAACAACTGCTTCTTTTGCAATGTTAGGAGATATTACTATTGCAGAGCCTGGAGCTTTAATTGGTTTTGCTGGACCAAGAATTGTAAGAGATACTACAGGAAAAGAATTACCTGAAGGTTTTCAAACTTCTGAATTTCTATTGGAACATGGTTTTCTAGATTTTATAACACTACGTAAAGATTTAAAAAATAGAGTTAACCTATATATAGACTTAATAACAAATGCTCCTTTAAGGGCATAAAGAAATATTCTATTACTTTAAAAACCTCATAATATTAAATTTGTGAGGTTTTTTTTATGCCTTTTTTAAATACACCGTAAAACTAGTTCCTTTATTAAGAGTACTAGTTACAGCCACTTTACCTCCCAAAGATTCAATTTGGTTTTTTGTAATAAATAAACCTAAACCTTTAGATTCTATATGAGTATGAAATGTCTGATATAAAGAAAATAAGCGATCTCCATACTGTTCTAAATCTATACCTAAACCATTGTCTGTAATTGTTATTAAAACAAAATCACCTTCAACTTTAGAACTTAATTTTATTTCACATTTCCTATCTTCACATTTGTATTTGATACTATTAGTTAGAAAATTTAGGAAAATACTATCCAAATAAGCCTCTATACCAACAACAAATAAAGAATCATCAACATTATTTTCAATAAAACAAGAGTGATATTTAGCTAAGGCACTAACATTTTGTATTGCGCTTTTTACAAAACTATTAAGGTTAATCTTTTTTAACTTCGATTTATCATAATGTGTTTCGTTAGCAATTTCATTTAAATGACTTACTGTTTTTTCTAAATTATCAAAGGCTTCATAAAGCATTGGAACATTCTCATAAGACTTAAAATCATCTATATCTTCTTCAATAAAGGTAAGTAAAGTCTTTAAATTCCCAGAATGTGTTCTTAAATTGTGAGTAACAATATTAGAAAAATTAACTAACCTCTTATTTCTTTCTTTAATAATTTCAACTAGTACTTTTCGAGCTTCAATCGCATTAATTTTATCTGTAATATCTTGTAACTGTGAAATGAAGTACTTAGGATTATTAAGTTGATCTCTAACCAAAGTAACAGATAATTGAGCCCAAACAATAGAACCGTTTTTTTTTAAATAACGTTTCCTTAGTTCATAGTTTTCAATTTCATTATTCATTAACTTATTTAACTCTACCAAATCAGTAGCTAAGTCTTCTTTTACTGTAATTTCTTGAAATGTCATCTCCAGTAATTCAGACTCAGTATATCCTAACATATCACAGATGCTTTTACTAACCAATATCCATTTTCCATCTAATCCTACAATAGCAATTCCATGATAACTATGGTTAAGAATATTGGATAAGAGATTAGAATCAATAGAATCTGTAATAATTTCCTTCATTTAATAATAACAATTTAAACACTGTTTAAAAATATAAAAAAATTCCTACTTATATTAAATAATAATTGGGTTTTTATTCAAACATTTTTTTTAAATGTTATTCTCTTAAATATATCTTCAAATAATTATTATTTACTATATTTGCGGCTCGAAAGACAAACTTTCGATTACATAACAATCATTTACAATAATATTAGAATGTATTTAACAAAAGAAGGTAAAGAGGAACTCTTTAAAAAACACGGTAAAAACGCAAAAGACACTGGTTCTGCAGAAGGTCAAATAGCATTATTTACTCAAAGAATTGAGCACTTAACACAACACTTAAAGAAAAATCGTAAAGATTATAATACTGAGCGTTCGTTAGTAATGTTAGTAGGAAAAAGAAGAAGCTTACTAGATTACCTAACTAAGAAAGATGTCTTAAGATATCGTGCTATAGTAAAAGAATTAGGATTAAGAAAATAATCTCAATATAAAGACCACGCCAAACAGCGTGGTTTTTTAGTATAAAATAACTCGATTTGGAAGAGTCTAAACACCAAAATTGAAGAAGCTAATTATAGTTTTTCATTGGGCACTACTACTACACAACACAACTACCAATGTTTAACCAAAATTCCGATAGAGAAACTAATCATCGGTATTAGAATTAAAACTTATTTATGATTCCAAAAGTTTTTAAAGAGGTCATAGACCTAGGAGACGGTAGAGAAATTACTATCGAAACCGGAAAGTTAGCAAAACAGGCACACGGTTCTGTTGTTGTTACATCTGGAAAATGTATGATGTTATGTACAGTTGTTTCCAACTACGAACAAAAAGATCTTAACTTTTTACCATTAACGGTAGATTACAGAGAAAAATTTGCTGCTGCAGGTCGTTACCCAGGTGGTTTCTTCAAAAGAGAAGCAAGACCAAGTGATGGTGAAGTATTAACGATGCGTTTAGTGGATCGTGTTTTACGTCCATTATTCCCAAAAGATTATCACTCTGAAACACAAGTGATGATACAGTTAATGTCTCATGACGAAAATGTTATGCCAGACGCTATGGCAGGATTAGCAGCATCAGCAGCAATTCAATTATCAGATTTCCCTTTTGAATGTGCTATCTCTGAAGCTAGAGTTGGACGTGTAAACGGAGAATTTGTAATCAACCCAACTAGAGCTCAATTAGCAGAGTCTGACATCGATATGATGATTGGAGCTTCAGCTGATTCGGTAATGATGGTTGAAGGTGAAATGGATGAAATTTCTGAAGACGAAATGGCTGACGCTATTAAGTTTGCTCACGAAGCGATTAAAGTACAATGTGCTGCTCAGTTAAGATTAGCTGAAGCCTTTGGAAAAAAAGCTGTTCGTGAATATGAAGCTGAAAGAACAGATGAAGATTTAGAGAAAAAAGTACATGATATGGCATACGATAAAGTATATGCTATAGCAAAAGCTGGATCTTCTAAACATGAAAGAACGGCGGCCTTTCAACAAATAAAAGAAGATATTAAAGCTACTTTTTCTGAAGAAGAATTAGCAGATTATGGTGGTTTAGTTTCTGACTACTACCGTAAAGCTGAAAAAGCAGCAATTAGAAACTTAACTTTAGATGAAGGTTTACGTTTAGATGGTCGTAAGACTGACGAAATCAGACCAATCTGGTGTGAGGTAGATTACTTACCATCAACACACGGATCTTCTATTTTTACTCGTGGAGAAACTCAAGCACTAGCAACAGTTACTTTAGGAACCTCTAGAGATGCAAACAAAATAGACATGCCCTCTTACGAAGGTGAGGAAAATTTCTATTTACATTACAACTTCCCTCCTTTTTGTACAGGTGAAGCTAGACCAATTCGTGGAACCTCTCGTAGAGAAGTTGGACATGGTAATTTAGCACAACGTGGGTTAAAAGGAATGATTCCTGCAGACTGTCCTTACACAGTACGTGTAGTGTCAGAAGTATTAGAATCTAACGGATCATCTTCTATGGCAACTGTTTGTGCTGGTACTATGGCATTAATGGATGCAGGTGTACAAATGATAAGACCTGTTTCAGGTATTGCAATGGGATTAATTTCTGACGCAGAAACTGGAAAATATGCTGTATTATCTGATATTTTAGGTGATGAAGATCACTTAGGAGATATGGACTTTAAAGTAACAGGTACTTCAGAAGGTATTACTGCTTGCCAAATGGATATTAAAGTAAAAGGATTAAGCTACGAGATTTTAGTGAATGCACTAAAACAAGCTCGTAATGGTCGTTTACATATCTTAGGTAAACTAACAGATACAATTGATACTCCTAATGCTGAAGTTAAAGAACACGCACCAACTATGGTTACAAGACGTGTACCTAACGAATTCATTGGAGCTTTAATTGGACCTGGAGGAAAAGTGATCCAAGAGATGCAAAAAGAAACTGAAACCACTATTGTTATAAACGAAGATCCAGTAACAGAAGAAGGTATCGTTGAAATCTTAGGTGTAGGTAGTGCAGGAATTGATGCTGTCATGGCAAAAATAGATGCGATATTATTTAAGCCACAAGTAGGTAAAACATACGAAGTAAAAGTAATCAAAATGTTAGATTTTGGTGCTGTTGTTGAGTATATGGATGCACCAGGTAACGAAGTATTACTTCACGTAAGTGAATTAGCTTGGGAACGTACTGAAAATGTAACCGATGTTGTAAATATGGGAGACATTTTTAATGTAAAGTATTTTGGACAAGATCCAAGAACTCGCAAAGAAAAGGTGTCTCGTAAAGCGTTATTAGAGAAACCGGAAGGTTATGTTGCTAGACCACCAAGAGACGATAAACGTTCAGGAGGTCGTGACAACAAAGGTTCTAGAGACAATAAAAGTCGTGATAACAAACGTGACGATAGAAAGCCAAGAGAAAATAAAAAAGAAGATTAATTCTTTCTATTTACATTCTTAATAAAAGCCCTAAATGTTCATTTCATTTAGGGTTTCTTTTTGCGATGAAAAAACATAAAACAATGTTAAATAAAAATTAAAAACAATCTAAATTGTAATACTAAACGTAAATCTATTTTAAACCAATCACAATAAAGATTCATGACTTCAAAAAAACTAGCTTTTACAAATTTTATATCATCTTCAAAAAGTAAAATCAAAAAATCATCCAACGATTTTACATCATTCCTTAGTAGTAAATCAAAAACATCTAGTTCAGAAAACAAATTAGTTTTACTTAGTACATTTTCACTCTTACTTTTAGGAGTTTATTTTTTCACTGTTTTTCATGAAGACTTCGAAAAATTTAATGCACATAAAATAAGTTCTACATTAGGTATTACTTTTATAGCAGTAGCAGTTTCATTATTTACATTTAAAGTTTTATTTTTTTTATACAAAGCGTTTAATTACTATCAATATAAACCAATTGCATCTGCTCCAGATAAAGAATTACCAACCTGTACTATTATAGTGCCTGCCTACAATGAAGGTAAGCAAGTTTGGGATACTTTAATGAGTATTGCGAATAGCAACTATCCAAAGCATAAAATTCAAATTATATCCATAGATGATGGAAGTAAAGACGACACATGGAAATGGATGTTAGATGCTAAAAGGAATTTAGGAAATCGTTTAGAAATTTACCAACAGCCAGAAAACCAAGGAAAACGTCAAGCGCTATATCGTGGCTTTAATTTAGCAACGGGCGATATTTATATAACTGTAGATAGCGATTCTATTGTAACAGAAGATACGATTAGAAATTTAGTAAGTCCATTTATAGAAAATGAACAATGCGGAGCAGTTGCTGGAAACATTAGAGTTTTAAATAATAAAAAAGAAATGCTTCCAAAAATGCTGGATGTAAGTTTTGTTTTAAGTTTTGAGTTTGTCCGTTCTGCAGAAAGTAATTTAAATTCAGTTTTATGCACACCAGGAGCTTTAGCTGCATACAAGAGTACTGCCGTTCATAAATGTTTACCAGAATGGATTAATCAAACCTTTATGGGTAAACCGTCAGATATTGGTGAAGACAGAGCGCTAACTAATATGATTTTAAAACAAGGCAAGCATGTGTTATTTCAAAAAAATGCAATAGCATATACTAATGTTCCCGAACAATACATTGGATTATACAAAATGTTTATTCGTTGGGGACGAAGCAATGTAAGAGAGAGTCTTGAAATGGCAAAATATGTTTTTACAAATTTTAGAGATAAAGGCAAATCGGGAACAAGAATTTTATTTATAAGTCAGTTCTTAAAAATATTAATGAGCTATCCATTATTAATAGCCATGTTATTTTTCGTATCAGTACACCCACTATTGTTTATAGGGTCAACCTCTGTAAGTATTTTAATAATATCTACATTTTCTGTTATATTCTTTTCGACTAAATATAAAACTACCCAAGGTATTTGGGCTTACTCATATAGTATCTTATACACTTTCGCTTTGTTTTGGATCACACCTTATGCTATTGCAACTGCTAGCAAAAGAGGTTGGTTAACAAGAGATTTGTCACCAACAAAATAGTATAAAACATTTTTTTTAAGAAGTAAGACTTCAAATTCATAGTACTATACTAAAATTTGAAGTCTTTTTTTTATTCAAAAAATATAATTTCTAAGATACATCTGAAGATAATTTATACTAATTTTCTAAGTGATAACAAAAAAACATTGGTATTTAAAGTATTTCTATGGTCATACTAACTAGTACATACTATTTAAAATCAAAGTGTAAATAAATGGAGTAAAAACATGAGTTTAAGCAATGAAAAATATTATCTAATATAATTACATACAAAATAATATTTAAGCTCTTGTAATTGTTAATAATCAAAAAACAGCTACTAATACACGTTGATAAGTGAGAAATCAATTTATTAATGGCGCGTTTTTATAAAAATAAAAACCGTGCTATCCGCTATATCTTTTTTTTGCATAAGTGCA
>NZ_CANMSJ010000011.1 GCF_947500605.1 uncultured Lacinutrix sp.
TGTCATCGAAAGGTGTTACACTTAAATCGATATTGTTATCAGCATCTGTAGTTACAGTTACAGAACTATCTGAAGAAGCAACAGTTTGAATTTCGTTGGTTGCGTCTGTATCTCCATCTGCAGCAATGTGATTTGCTATAGCAGTTTCGTTGTTTGTGATAGCTGTATTTTGAGTTGCTTGTTCAGTTTCTAAAGTCGCAATATCTGTTGCGTTAGTTGCAATATTTGTAGTGTTTCCAGCAATTGCAGTATTTTGAGTTGATTGTTCAGTTTCTAAATCGTCGATATCATTAGCATTCTCAGTAATTTGAGTTTGAATAGCAGTGTCATCGAAAGGTGTTATGCTTAAATCGATATTGTTATCAGCATCGGTAGTTACAGTTACAGAGCTATCTGAAGAAGCTACAGTTTGAATTTCGTTAGTTGCATCGGTGTCTTCATCTGCAGTAATGTGATCTGCAATATTAAAAGCGTTTGTTGCAATATTTGTTGTGTTACCAGTAATTGCTGTATTTTGAGTTATTTGCTCTGCTTCTAAATCGTCGATATCATTAGCGTTTTCAGTAATTTGAGTTTGAATAGCAGTATCATCGAAAGGCGTTACACTTAAATCGATGTTATTATCAGCATCTGTAGTTACAGTTACAGAACTATCAGTAGAAGCTACAGTTTGAATTTCGTTGGTTGCGTCTGTATCTCCATCTGCAGCAATGTGATTTGCTATAGCAGTTTCGTTGTTTGTGATAGCTGTATTTTGAGTTGTTTGCTCTGCTTCTAAATCGTCAATATCATTAGCATTCTCGGTAATTTGAGTTTGAATAGCAGTATCATCAAAAGGTGTAACGCTTAAATCGATATTGTTATCAGCATCGGTAGTTACAGTTACAGAACTATCTGAAGAAGCTACAGTTTGAATTTCGTTAGTTGCGTCTGTATCTTCATCTGCAGTAATATGATCTGCAATATTAGAAGCGTTTGTAGCAATGTTTGTTGTGTTACTAGTAATTGCTGTATTTTGAGTTCCTTGTTCTGCTTCTAAATCGTCGATATCATTAGCGTTTTCAGTAATTTGAGATTGAATAGCAGTGTCATCGAAAGGTGTTACACTTAAATCGATATTGTTGTCAGCATCTGTAGTTACAGTTACAGAACTGTCAGCAGAAGCTACAGTTTGAATTTCGTTAGTTGCATCGTTATCATTATCAACTATTGAAAAAGTAGTTTGTACATTATCTTCATTAAAATAAGTAAAGGTTTGATTTCCATTATTGATTATAGATGTAGTAGTTTCTAAAGCAGCTATGTCAATAGTAACTGGATTTCCATCGTTGTTATTGAATGTGTAAGTTCCGTTATTATTGTCTATTAATGATGCTTTGGAGATGACATCAAAAGTTCCATCAGGTTTTAATAAGCTAACTGTTCCGTTATTGTTATCAATTAATTCTATACTGTCAACATAAGACTTTGGAGTTGCGTCACTATTATTAATTGGATTTCCAAGATCTGTAACGGTATTGCCATTCATATCTAAATTTCCAACCATAGTGTCTCCACTAACGTTTACATATCTGGGATCATAAAGTGCTGCATTAAAGGGGTCAATTGCTATCCAGTCCATAGAGTCAATATCGTAGATGTATGTGTTTCCAACTTGAGCAGGATCTGGTGCATCACTATTTACTACATATATGTCTCCTTCTTGAGGAGCTCCACCAACCTCGTCTGTCCCTATGTTATTTGTAGTGGTAGTCGGTCCAGTGTATACGTTACCAATTGGAATATTAACATTTCCACTTTCATCAGGTGTGCTTCCATTAACTGTAGCAACACGAGTTCCATAAACCCATTGCGAGCCATCCCAATATACTTCATCATTGCTATTTATTCCATTAGCAAACATGGGAAGTGTAATTTGAGCTGTTAGATCAACAAGATTCCCTGAAGTTGCAGAATTAGTTACTGTTAATTCTGTACCATTTAAAGATATATCTTGAAGCTCATTTGTGGGATCAATGTCTAGATCTACTGCAATATGATTTGTAATAGCATCTGTGTTATTTTGAATATTTGTATTCTGAATAGTTTGCTCAGTTTCTAAAGCAGCGATATTAGCTATATTTGTGGAGGTGTTCGCTGTGTTGTCAGTGATTACAGTATTCTGAGTTATTTGCTCTGCTTCTAAATCCTCGATATCATTGGCATTCTCAGTAATTTGGGTTTGAATAGCAGTATCATCAAAAGGAGTTACGCTTATATCGATGTTATTGTTAGCATCGGTAGTTACAGTTACAGAACTATCTGAAGAAGCTACAGTTTGAATTTCGTTAGTTGCATCTGTATCTTCATCTGCTGCAATGTGATTTGCAATTGTAGTTTCATTGTTTGTGATAGCTGTATTTTGTGTTGCTTGTTCAGTTTCTAAAGTCGCAAAAGCTGTTGCGTTAGTTGCAATATTTGTTGTGTTACCAGTAATTGCAGTATTTTGAGTTATTTGCTCTGCTTCTAAATCGCCGATATCATTAGCGTTCTCAGTAATTTGAGTTTGAATAGCAGTATCATCAAAAGGTGTTACGCTTAAATCGATGTTATTATTAACATCGGTAGTTACAGTTACAGAACTATCTGAAGAAGCTACAGTTTGAATTTCGTTAGTTGCATCTGTATCTTCATCTGCAGTAATATGATTTGCTATTGCAGTTTCATTGTTTGTGATAGCTGTATTTTGTGTTGCTTGCTCAGTTTCTAAAGTTGCAATATCTGTTGCGTTAGTTGTAATATTGTTTGTATTATCAGCAATTGTAGTATTCTGAGTTATTTGCTCTGCTTCTAAATTGTCAATATCATTTGCATTCTCAGTAATTTGAGTTTGAATAGCAGTATCATCAAAAGGTGTTACGCTTAAATCGATGTTATTGTTAGCGTCTGTAGTTACGTTAACAGAGTTGTCAACGGAAGCTACAGTTTGAATTTCATTAGTTGCATCTGTATCTTCATCAGCTGCAATGTGATCTGTTATTGTAGTTTCGTTGTTTGTGATAGCTGTGTTTTGAGTTGCTTGCTCAGTTTCTAAAGCTGTTATGTCTGTTGAATTAGTAGCAACTTCAGCAGATTCATCTAGTGTTGATAAATCGGTAGTTATAGTTCCTCCAGCATCAGTTGTTTCAAGGTTTGTTCCGTTAAGGATTACTGCAGTGTTAAGTTCGTTTGTGTTGTCTGAGTCCGAATCGTTTAATGAGATAATAGTGTTGCTACCAGCTTCGTCAACATACGTAAAAGTGCCATCATTGTTTAATGTTATTGATGTTACAGTTTCATTTGCCATTACATCTACACATAGGCTATTCCATGTATTGTTATTGTATTGGAAAAGGCAATCTTCATCTGTGTTATAAGCAATGGCTCCTTCTAGAGGAGTGATGGCGCTCATTTGGGCAGAAGTTATTCTTGTAACAACTAGGGTTTTTGTTGTGCTCTCTAATTCTAGAATAGAATTTTGATCTATAGTTTGTGGGTTTTCACCTATTTTAACTTGTGAGAATATACTTGTGCTAAGTAAGAGAGTAAATATCAGTAGGAACTTTTTCATTTATAAAGCTTTTTACTCAAATATAATTTTGATTAGCTTTATTCTTACTGTAAATGCTTGATAGTAGATGTGTTATCGGTTAAGTGTGAATATATTCGATGAAATGCGTAAAAAAAATCAAGAATTATAATTGTTATTCCTAAATAAATACTATTTTTGCCATCGGAAATGCGAGAGTAGCTCAGTTGGTAGAGCGTCAGCCTTCCAAGCTGAATGTCGCCAGTTCGAACCTGGTCTCTCGCTCAAAAGCTTCATCTAATCGATGAAGCTTTTTTTATGCTTTGTTTTTAATGAATAAATAATATTAGTCGTTCTTCTTTTTTGATTGAAAACGAGTGCCTTCTAGTGTGGCTTCGGTAAGATTTACTTGTAGGGAAGAAATTGTTTGGAGGTTCCTTGTTTATTTAAAATCATTTAAAGAAGTATTTGTTTCAATCTCGTAAGGTTCTTTTTCGTATTCGAAAATTCTCGCTTTCAAACTTCCTTTTAAAACAATATCCTTGCCTTTAATTTCAATATAGCTCCCTTCTCGTAATCCAATTACTGGTTGTGTGTTAAATTGGTGGAACTCTTTAATACGTGTTTCTCGAGTTTCTCCCATATGTTTGCTTCCAGTTATTGGATCTAAGTAGTGCGGATTGATGTTAAAAGGAACAAAGCTTAAGGTTTTAAAACTTGGTGGGTAAACAATTGGCATATCGTTAGTTGTATTCATAGTAAGTCCGCAAATATTACTTCCAGCGCTTGTTCCTAAGTAAGGTGTTCCATTATTAATAGTTTCTTTTATGGCGTTTAGGCATTTGTTGCGATAAAGTTCGCTAACTAAAACAAAAGTATTTCCACCACCAACATAAATACCTTTTGCTTGTTTTATTGCTTCAATTGGATCTTTAAATTCATGAATACCTTTTATTTTTTTACCTATACTTTCAAAAGGCTTTTTAATTTTTTCGGTATATTCATTATGAGAAATTCCACCAGGTCTAGCGTAAGGAATAAAAAGTATGTCATCCGAGTCTTTAAAATGAATTTTTAATTCATCTAAAAGGTAGTCTAATGGTTTTCCTCCAAAAACGGTTGATGTACTAGCGATAATTATACTTCTCATTATAGTTTATTTGTTGTAAATTTATATGACTCCAATTTAATGATAAAATATAAAGAGTTCTCTTTTTAACAAAAGTTTAAAACTCTTTTAAAATTTAATTAAGAAATGAAAACCGTTATTTACATAACTAAACCAATCCATATGAAACCATTATTATTTCTATTATTTTTTTCTTTAGCAACAGTATCTATGTTTGCTCAAGATGTCTCGCGAATTGAAGTTAAAGGTAAAATAATTGTAGATGTAGACGATGTGGAGAACATTACTGTCTATAATACAACTTCAAATAAAGGAACGGTTACAGATTCTATAGGAAATTTTGTAATTAAGGTTGCATTAAATGATGAGATTCGTGTTTCTTCTGTTCAATTAATTCCTTTTACAACAAAAATAACAGAACCAGTTATAGATACTAAAGTGTTAAAAATATATTTAAAAGAATATGTAAACACACTTGATGAGGTGGTTTTGTTACCATACGATTTAACTGGAGATCTTGCCACGGATGCTAAAGATGCTAAAGTATCTGATGCGATTGTTTTTGAATTTGGAAGTTTTGAGAACTTTGAAATGCCAGACGATTACCATTCTAAGGTAGATAATATAGCAATAGGTACTCAAAATGATCGTCAGCGATTTCAAGCAGATGGTATGGCAATTATTGGTTTATTAAGTAATTGGATTTTTAAAAATAAAAACAATAAAAATAAAGACAAGATAAATCCAAGATTAGAAACTCCAGTTTCTAGTGTTTCTTATGCCTTTAGTCCTTCGTATTTTACAGAAAATTACAATATTCCAGAAGATAGAGTGCAAGAGTTTATTGGTTATATTGAAGAATCTCATTTCGATGATACGCTTTTAGAGCCTAAAAATGAATTAAAATTAATTGAATATTTATTGGAAAAAAGTAAAGTATTCTTAGCTACTAAGAATGGCGGAAAAGAATAATATTTTTTGTCTGTTATTTTTAATTTCTTGTTTTAGTTTTTCTCAAAACACAATTTTATTAGGTGCTGTTGCTGGAGAGGAAAGTGTTGATGGCATTCATGTTATTAATCGTTCTCAAAAAAAATATGCAACTACAAGCGATAAAGGTGAGTTTAAAATGGAAGCAATTGTAAATGATACGATTGTTTTTACATCGGTACAGTATAAATCCTCAACACACATTGTGACTGTAGATAATATTTTAAACAAAACGCTTAATGTTAATCTTGAGACTCAGGTAAATCAATTGCCAGAAGCATTAATAGGTTTTACTCTAACAGGAGATTTAAGTAAGGATGTTTTAAATTCTGATGCGAAAAGATCAATAAATTTCTACGATGTAGGAATTCCTGGTTATAAAGGCAAAAGAAAAACTCAAAGCCAGCGATTATTAGCAGAAGCAGGAGAGTTTAAGCCAATAATGTTATTGGGGATTCTTGGAGGCTCAATTCCTTTAAATCCAATTTTAAATGGAATTTCAGGAAGAACTAAAGAACTTAAAAAGCGTGTTGATATTGAAAATAACACAAAATTAATGAATGCTTTAAAAAACAGACTGTCTGAATCGTTTTTTAAAGAAAATGAATTAAAAGAAGAACTTAGAGCAGAGTTTTTTTATTTCTGTGCAGAAGATGATGCTTTCGAAACTAGATGTGCTTTTTCTGATTTAGAAGCTTTAATTTTTATGAAAGAAAAGTATGTTATTTATAAAGAAAACCTTGCTTTAAAAGAATAACTAAAAACTTGGAATACTTTTTGTCTACTTTAAGTAATTTAGCAATCGAAATATATACACATGAAAATTTTTAAATCAGTTTTAGTTTTAGCTTTAATTATGTCATTAGCCTCTGCTAGTGCACATAAATATTATGTAAGTATTACTAAAATTGAATATGTAAAAGAGCAGCAATCGGTACAAATTATTACAAGAATTTTTATAGACGATTTCGAAAGATTACTTAAAGAGCGATTCGACGATAAAATAGTTTTAGATGTAAATGCAGATGAAACACAAATAGACAGCTATATTAAAAAGTATTTGCTTTCTAGGCTAAAAATAGATATTAACGGAAAACAATCTATTATAAATTTTATAGGTAAAGAATACGATGGAGATGTGGTGCAATGTTATTTAGAAATAGAAAAAGTAGAAAGCATTAAATCTTTTAGTATTGAAAATAGTGTGCTATATGATTTGTTTAGCGATCAAAAAAATATCGTGAGAACACATATAAATGGTAAGGATAAATCTTTTATTCTAATCCCTGAAAACGATAAAGGAATGTTAAACTTCTAAAAAAAGGAATGTTTAAATCTTAAAATTTGTTAAATTCAGCCTCTATTCTGAAAATAACAAAAAAAATGAACAATTTAAAGTACTTGGTGCTATCTGCGCTTTTTGTTACTGTTGGTGTGTTTGCTCAACAAGATCAAGAAAAAAAAGAGCCTCAACAAGGGCACGTTAATCAAAACAAATTCAAGCAACTTTACGAGGAGTTTTCTACTCCTAACATGTATCGTGCTGCATCTGGAGCTCCTGGAGTTGCGTATTATCAGCAACAGGCAGATTATAAGATGGATTTAGAATTAGACGATGTTAACGCTAAATTATCTGGTTTCGAAACTATTACTTATACTAATAATTCGCCAGATGTACTTAAATATCTTTGGGTGCAATTAGATCAAAACATGAGAGCAAAAGATTCTAAAACGCCTTTAATTGAAGGTAGTGGAGTTAGACCAGCAGCTCAAATTTCTTCTTACGCTAACGATTACATGAGTGATGGTTTCGATGGTGGTTTTAATATAGAGGAAGTAAAAGGAACAAATGGTAAGCCTTTACAGCACATGATTAATCGTACAATGATGCGTGTAGATATGCCTAAACCATTAGCTTCTGGAGAGCAATTCTCATTTTCAATAAAGTGGTGGTATAACATTAATGATCACGTTAATGGAAGAGGTCGTTCTGGGTACGAGTACTTTAAGGAAGATGATAACAGAGCTTATGTAATGGCACAGTTTTATCCTAGAATGGCTGTTTATAATGATGTAGAAGGATGGCAAAACTCTCAGTTTTGGGGACGTGATGAATTCGCGTTACCATTCGGAAACTTCGAGGTTAATATTACGGTACCTGCAGATCATATTTTAGATGGTACAGGAAAGTTAACAAATAGAAAAGATGTATTTTCTAAAGATATGATGAAGCGCTACGAAAAAGCACAGAAATCATATGATGAACCAGTTGTAATTGTTACTCAAGATGAAGTAGTTGAAAAACTTAAAACTAAATCTTCAAAAACAAAAACTTGGAAATTATATGCAGAGAACGTTAGAGATTTCGGTTTTGCAACTTCAAGACGTTACATTTGGGACATGATGTCTGTAAAAATTGGAAACAAAGATGTTATGGCTGTTTCTATGTATGGAAAAGAAGGAAACCCATTATGGGAAGATTGGTCTACTAAGGCAGTTGCAAGTACATTAAAATCATACTCTCGTATGACTTTCGATTATCCTTATCATAAAGCTATTTCAGTACATGCTAAGCAGCAAGGTATGGAGTATCCAATGATTTGTTGGAACTATGGTCGTCCAGATAAAGATGGAAATTATAGCGATCGTGTTAAATTTGGAATGATGTCAGTAATTATTCATGAGGTTGGACATAACTTCTTCCCAATGATTGTAAACAGTGATGAGCGTCAATGGACATGGATGGACGAAGGTTTAAATACTTTTGTGCAGTACGTTGCAGAACAAGATTTCGGAAAATGGTATCCAGGTGCTTTATCAGAAGGACAATCTGCATATCCTTCACGTCGTGGACCAGCAGCAAATATTACAAGATATATGGGAGGAGATCAAGATTTTATTGCCCCTATCATGACTAAAGGTTTAAACACTTACCAGTTTGGAAACAATGCTTACGGTAAGCCAGGAACTGCATTAAATATTCTTAGAGAAACAGTAATGGGACCAGAATTGTTTGATTATGCATTTAGAGAATATGCGCAACGTTGGATGTTTAAGCACCCAACGCCAGAAGATTTTTTCCGTACTATGGAAGATGCTTCAGCATTCGATTTAGATTGGTACTGGAGAGGATGGTTTTATACAACAGATTACGTTGATATAGGAGTTAAAGATGTGAAAAAATATTATGTAACTACTAAGCCAAATACTGAAGGAGGAAACCTAGCTAAACGTTTCGGAATAGATGAAAAAGATTTAGTGTACTTCGTAGAAGACGGAAGTGAAGAACATACTGAGGGAATGAAAAGCGAAAGTATTTCTGATAATTCTACACCATTAAAAGAATATTTAATGGATAATTTCACTGCTGAAGAGCGTGCAAAAATGGAAGAGCCTAAGTTTTTCTACAATGTTACTTTTAATAAGCCAGGTGGATTGGTAATGCCAATTATAGTTGAGTATGCTTATGCAGATGGAACTAGTAAAACTGAAACATATCCAGCGCAAATTTGGAGACTTAATGATAAAGAAGTTAGTAAAGCTATTTCTTCAAGTAAAGAGATTGTTAGTATAACTGTAGATCCTAAATTAGAAACTGCAGATGTAGATACTTCTAATAATTCTTGGCCAAGAGAGGTTAAACAAGGAGAGTTTGATAAGTTTAAAAATAAGACGAAAAACTAATTAATAGTTTTAATTTTTAAAAAAAAAGCCTATTCGAAAGAATAGGCTTTTTTTTATGTTTGAAGATTGGTTTTCAGTCTATTAAGTGTTGTTTTTGCATGTGATTAACGTAACTACCTAGTAATCAGCTACATGTAAATATTATTTATTAATTTTGTGTATTTTTAGTTAAAAAAATATGATATTATAAAAATTAACCACTTTAATTTCAATTTATTACATTAGCATTAGTATAAACCAATCAAACTAAAAATTATGGATAAAATGATGATTTATTTGCCGATAGTGTTGGCAATATTAGGCTTAATCTATATGGCAATTAAGCAAAAGTGGGTAATGAAACAAGATGCGGGAGATGGAAAGATGAAAGAGATTTCAGATCACATCTACGAAGGAGCGTTAGCTTTTTTAAATGCAGAATATAGATTGCTTACGGTTTTTGTAATTATAGTAAGTGTATTGTTAGCTATAGTGTCATTTGTTGTACCTACAACACATTGGTTAATAGTTGTTGCATTTATATGTGGTGCAGTATTTTCTGCTTTTGCAGGAAATTTAGGGATGAAAATAGCAACAAAAACCAACGTAAGAACAACGCAGGCAGCAAGAACAAGTTTACCAAAAGCGTTAAATATTTCTTTTGGAGGTGGAACTGTAATGGGACTTGGAGTTGCTGGACTTGCGGTTTTAGGTTTAACGTTATTTTTTATAGCATTCTTTCAATTTTTTATGGGTGGTGTTTGGACAAATACAATGGATATGACTATTGTTCTAGAAACTCTAGCAGGTTTCTCTTTAGGAGCAGAGTCTATTGCTTTATTTGCGCGTGTTGGTGGTGGAATATACACAAAGGCAGCAGATGTTGGAGCCGATTTGGTTGGAAAAGTAGAAGCTGGTATTCCAGAAGACGATCCTAGAAATCCAGCAACAATTGCAGATAACGTTGGAGATAATGTAGGAGATGTTGCAGGAATGGGAGCCGATTTGTTTGGGTCTTACGTAGCAACGGTATTAGCAGCAATGGTTCTGGGTAATTATGTTATTAAAGATATGGGTGGAAATATTGGTGAAGCCTTTGGAGGAATTGGTCCTATTTTATTACCAATGTCTATTGCTGGTGTGGGAATAATTATTTCCATTATTGGTACTATGTTGGTTAAGATAAATAGTAATGATGCTAAAGAATCTCAAGTAATGGGAGCGCTTAATAAAGGAAACTGGACGTCTATTGTTCTAGTAGCTGTCGCCTGTTTTGGCTTATGCAAATGGATGTTACCAGAGACTATGCAAATGAGTTTCTTTGGAGAGGGATTAATTGAGATTTCTTCAATGCGAGTATTTTATGCGACACTTGTAGGTTTAGTTGTTGGAGCAGTTATTTCGGGTGTTACAGAATATTATACGGGATTAGGGAAAAAGCCAATATTAAAAATAGTACAACAATCGTCTACAGGAGCAGGAACAAATATTATTGCAGGTTTAGCAACAGGAATGATTTCTACATTCCCATCAGTATTATTGTTTGCAGGTGCAATATGGGCGTCTTATGCCTTTGCAGGATTTTATGGAGTTGCATTAGCAGCTTCTGCAATGATGGCAACAACAGCTATGCAATTAGCTATTGATGCTTTTGGACCGATAGCAGATAATGCAGGTGGTATTGCCGAAATGAGCGAACAAGATCCAATAGTAAGAGAACGTACTGATATTTTAGATGCGGTTGGTAATACAACTGCGGCAACAGGAAAAGGTTTTGCAATTGCTTCAGCAGCATTAACATCTTTAGCCTTATTTGCTGCTTATGTAACCTTTACAGGAATCGATGGCATTAATATTTTTAAAGCACCAGTTTTAGCAATGTTATTTGTTGGTGGTATGGTGCCAGTTGTGTTTTCTGCATTGGCTATGAATGCAGTTGGAAAAGCAGCCATGGAAATGGTAGAAGAAGTAAGAAGACAATTTAGGGAAATTCCAGGAATCATGGAAGGTACAGGGAAGCCAGAATACGATAAGTGTGTTGCAATTTCTACAAAAGCATCTTTAAAAGAAATGATGTTACCAGGTTTATTAACTATTGGTTTTCCATTAGTAATCGCTTTTGTTCCTATGATCTTTGGAATGAATAATATGGCTATAGCCGAAATGCTTGGTGGTTATATGGCTGGAGTTACAGTGTCTGGAGTATTGTGGGCAATCTTTCAAAATAATGCTGGTGGTGCTTGGGATAATGCTAAGAAATCTTTTGAAGCAGGTGTAGAGATTAATGGAGTGATGACTTTTAAAGGATCGGAAGCTCATAAAGCAGCTGTAACCGGTGATACTGTTGGAGATCCGTTTAAGGATACATCTGGGCCATCAATGAATATTTTAATTAAATTAACCTGTTTAATTGGTTTGGTAATTGCTCCAATTTTAGGAGGACATACTGAAGAAGGTATGGTGATAAATGAAGAAATGTCTATTGAGAAAGAGATGGTTGTTAAAGAGGATATTACTGAAGCTTCTATTACTTATGTTGTAATAGTAGATGGAGAAGAGGTTAGTAAAGAAGAATCTTTTATAGGAACTGAGGAAGAAGTTGAAGCGCAACTAAAAGCGTTCGAGGCAGTAAATAAGTTAGCTAGTGATGAAGATGTTAAATTGATTAAGAAAATGAAGATCAATAAAGGTTAATCTTCATTAAAATATATTATTTAAACCTGCTAATTTGATTAGCAGGTTTTTTTGTGCTTAATTTGAAGTATGAGTTGGTTAAAAAAAGATCCATTACAAATTATTGCTTTCCAAAGTTATGGAACCGATACACATTTCTATTTACGAGGAAGAACTTTACAGGACGAATCTATATCTTTAGGTCAGAAAGGTTTTTTTAGGTTGTTGATTAATAGTTGGAAACGTCTCGAAAGTGATGAGGTAAAACACGTTGGGATTAATATTAAATTGCCAAACGGAAAGATATTAAAAGCTAAAAGCGATGATCACGGTTATTTTAAAGTTGAAGCAACTTTAAATGGATTAAAAGACTTGGCTAATAGCGAAGGTTGGTTGGTGTGTGAAGTTTCTTATAATGATGTAAACATTAAAAGGAATATACAGAATAACAATAGTTTTCCTGCCGAGATTTTAATACCTTCTATTAAAACAGAGTTTGGTGTTGCAAGTGATATTGATGATACTATTTTACATACAGGAGTTGTATCTACACTAAAATGGAGAGTATTGTATAATACTATATTCAAATCTGCAAAAATGCGTTTGCCTTTAGAAGGTGCGGCAGAATTTTGTCATTTATTGCATCTAGGGCAATCAGGTGAGAGCGCTAATCCTATATTTTATGTAAGCCATAGTCCTTGGAATTTGTATCGCTATTTGGAGTTTTTTTTAAGGCAAAACAATTTTCCTAAAGGGCCAATTTTGCTTAGAAATTTTAGCGATATACTAAAGAAGAAGACTCCAAATGAAAAGCCACAGAAGCAAAAGGAAATTTTAAATTTACTTAAAACATATCCAGATTTGCCTTTTATTTTAATTGGTGATAGTGGTGAGAACGATGTAGATATTTATATTGAAATAGCAGCTCAATTTCCAGATCGTATTAAAGCTATTTATTTGCGTAGCGTAAAGCATAAAAAGAAAATATTACGTGTAAAAAGTTTGCTTGAGAGTTATAAAACAACACCAGCGTTATTGGTGGAGAGTAGTGCGCAGGCTATTGCTCATGCACGTGAAAATGGATTTATAGAGCGCTAACTCATGGAAAGTACTACTATACTTTTAATTTACTGTGTTATCCAATTATTATATTCGTTTTATGGAATAAGGAGGGCTTACAACTCGTATAAGTACTCTCCAGATTATACTTCAATAAGTGTTTTTTTACAGTAAAATAGCAGGTATTATTCTTTTAGTTGTCCTTTTGGTTTTATACTTTACAGGAGTAATTTAAGTTGTTTTTTTTCCGAGTATGGCGTTAACGATAGTAGCGGCATACTTTTTTGTGTGAGCTTATGCACAAAAAAGATATAGAGGATAGCGCGACCCTTTTGGTAACGCAAAAATAACTAATTATTGACTTAAAA
Source organism: uncultured Lacinutrix sp. (assembly GCF_947500605.1). Classification (GTDB taxonomy): domain Bacteria; phylum Bacteroidota; class Bacteroidia; order Flavobacteriales; family Flavobacteriaceae; genus Lacinutrix. The sequence goes on from NZ_CANMSJ010000011.1 coordinate 13,430, forward strand.
TAAACCGTTAATTTCTGCGTCTATTTTATTTAGTATAAATCCTAGGTCTTCTGGGTTGTCAACAAAATCAAGGTTGTCTACGTCTATAATTAGTAAGTTTCCTTTATCGTAACCTGTTATCCAAGCTTCATAACGTTCGTTAAGTCTGCTTAAATAATCAATACTAATAGAGTTTTCGTAATCGCGTCCTCTCTTATGGATTTGAGAAACCAAATTAGAGATTGAGCTACGTAAATAAATTAGTAAATCTGGACCTTGCACAAAGCTTTCCATAAGTTCGAAAAGTGAAGAGTAGTTCTCGAAATCACGATTAGTCATTAATCCCATAGCATGAAGGTTTGGTGCAAAAATATGCGCATCTTCATAAATAGTACGGTCTTGAATAATGTCTTTACCGCTTTCGCGAATTTGCCCTACTTGACGAAAACGACTGTTTAAAAAGTAAACTTGTAAATTAAAACTCCAGCGTTCCATCTGGTTATAGAAATCATCTAAATAAGGATTATCTACAACGTCTTCTAATTGTGCTTCCCAATTATAGTGTTTGGCAAGTAATTTTGTGAGCGTAGTTTTTCCAGCTCCAATGTTTCCGGCAATGGCAACGTGCATATTATTTTAATTTAAGTTGGTAGCGATAAAGCTCTTTATCGGTGTAAATATACACGATTTGATTGGTTACAAAAAACTGACTTATTAACAAATTTGTAATGTTAAGAGGTTTAGTTGTTTCTGTGTTTTTATCAATATAGAATAGTGTATTGTCTTTTTTTAATATTATATTTTCGTTACTTTCTTTAATGTTGGTGTAACCTGTATTTGGTGCTTTAGAAATTAAGCTTCCAAAATAATTGTACTCGTAAATATAGTTTTTTGTCAAGAGCCAACATGAATTATAATTACTAGTTATATCTAGTATGTTGCTTTCTGTTGGTAGTGTTTTTGCACGAATGGTTTTTGTTTTGTAATCGTACAATTCCAACTGCATTAAATCTTGATTAAAAACCCAAATAGTGTTGTCGCTTCCTGTAGAAATATGCGATACATTTTTGTATGGTTTAGTCTGGTTGAAGTCTATTTTATAAATTTCGGCTAAACGATTGTCTAATATTGTAACAGTATTAAATGCTTTGTAAAAAACATTTATTTTAAGAGGATTAAAGTTGCTTGCAGATGTAATTGTGCCTAACTGTACGTTACTATACTTAAGTAATTTGTCTTCTTGCTTCTTTATTAAGGTGTTATTTAAGGTGTAGAAGGTAGTCCCAAAATTATCTATACCAATAACAGAGTCTGCATTAAAGTTGGTTTTACTTGTAAGTACTGCCTTAATTTTATCTTGAGCAAAAGCAGAATAGGCAAGTATTAAAAATATATAAAGTAGCTTTTTCATTGAGAATTGAAAAGTACAAAAATTGAACCACTTTTTATAAGAAACCACAGTTTAGAAATATTAGTGTTGTGGTCGTTAATTTTTTTAAGAAAGTTTTAACATATCCAGGTTAAACATTTTTTGTTTTTGATCGTCTAACAGTAGTTAACTGTAATTTTACAAAACCAATTAAGAAACAATATTATGAAATTAAAAGCATTACTAATCTGCATTACGTTATTCTCAGCTTCATTTTTGTCTGCGCAAGATGATTTCCAAGGAGTAGCAACATATATGTCTAAAACAACCATGGATATGGATGGTTTTGGTGGGAAAGATATGACTCCAGAAAGAAAAAAAGCAATAGCAGAAAGAATGAAAGGTATGTTAGAAAAAACATATGTTTTAACATTCAACAAAACAGAGTCTAGTTATAAAGAAGACGAGAAGTTAGATGCTCCTGGTTCTGGTGGAGGTTTTAGAGGTATGATGAGTAGTTTTACTGCTGGTCCACAATACAAAAATATTAAAGATGGACAGTTAATTCAAGATCAAGAGTTTTTTGGAAAGCAGTTTCTTATTAAGGATGATTTAGAGAAGTTAGAGTGGAAAATGACAGGTGAAACCAAGCAAATTGGTAAGTACATGGCAATGAAAGCTGTTGCAACTAAAAAAGTTGATGAAATGGATTTTTCTAAAATGAGAAGAAGAGGTCCTCGTGACGATGATAAAAAGAAAGATGAAAAAGCTGCAAAAGGAGATAGAACTGTTAGTGCTTTTGGAAAAGGAGAAGCTAAAGAAGAAGAGAAGGCAAATGATTCTTCTGTAGTAGCATCGACAGAAGGAAAGTCAACAGATATTATGGATGAAATCGATATTCCAAAAGAAGAAGAAGTTGTTGCTTGGTATACAATGCAAATTCCTGTAAATAATGGTCCTGGAGATTTTTGGGGTTTACCAGGTTTAATTCTTGAAATCAATTCTGGGAGAACAACTATTTTATGTTCTAAAATAGTAATGAATCCTTCAGAAAAGCAAGAGATTAAAAAGCCTTCAAAAGGAAAAGAGGTTACTAAAGCCGAATATAACGACATCGTTAAAAAGAAAATGGAAGAAATGAGAGAAATGTACGGAGGAAGAAATCGCGGTGGTCGTGGTGGAGGAAGACGTTAATCTCTAATAAAAGGATAATCCAACCTAATATATAAAAGCAAACATAAAATTGTTATTATTAAAATTATAGTAATAACAGTAGAGATTTAGCGATTAAAAAAACCATATAAAAATAGATGAAACACTTTTTTACACTGTTACTTTTAATAGTAACAAGCACAACTATTGCCCAAGTTAAATTTGAAGGTATAGTAAAAGATACCGAAGGAGAGCTTTTGGAATTTGCAAATGTTATAGCTATAAATAAAGAGTCTAAAGTATTAGAGTCTTACGCTGTAACTAACGATGCTGGGAAGTATAAGCTTAATTTAGGTAAAAACACCACTTACAAAATACAGGTAAGTTATATTGGTTTTACTACCAAAGAAATGGAAATTACCACTACTGAGGAAGCTATAACTAAAGATTTTAGTTTAGTAGTAGATAATACGCTTGAAGAAGTAGAGCTGGTTTACGAAATGCCAGTTACTATTAAAGGAGATACTATTGTTTATAATGCCGATTCTTTTAAAAACGGAACAGAGCGAAAGCTAGAAGATGTATTGAAAAAGCTTCCAGGAGTAGAGATTAATGCAGATGGGCAAATTGAAGTAGAGGGTAAGGTTGTAAATAAATTAATGGTTGAAGGTAAAGATTTCTTTGATGGAGATTCTAAACTAGCAACTAAAAATATTCCTGCCGATGCTATCGATAAAGTACAGGTTTTAAAGAATTTTTCTAACGTTGGACAGTTAAGTGGTGTACAAAATAACCAAGATAACGTAGCGATTAACATTAAGCTTAAGGATGGTAAGCAAAACTTCTGGTTTGGTACGGTAACAGCTGGTAGTGGAAATTCTGATGATGAAGGATTATACTTAGCGCAACCTAAATTATTTTATTATAGTCCTAATAAAAGTATCAACTTTATTGGAGATTTAAATAATATTGGAGAATTAGCATTCTCACGTAGAGATTTTAGAAATTTTAGTGGAGGTTTTAGTGCTCCAAGTCAGCAAAGTGGGACAAGTATAAATATTGGAGATGGTGGATTAAACTTCTCTAATCTTCAAAATGATAAGGCTAAAGATATAAATACAAAATTTGGAGCAGTAAACTTTAATGTATCTCCAAACGAAGCTTTAGATATTGGTGGTTTTGCTATTTTTACGAGTAGTAGAATTGAGTTACAAGAAAACCAAAGTGTAGAGTATACAGATGAAGCTTTAGGTATTCCAGATGAAACTACAGCAAGTAACACAAGACAAAGTAGTGATGCTGGTTTATTAAAATTTAAAGCTAAATATAAGCCTAATGGTAATAATCAATTAGATTATGATGTGCTAGCTAAAGTAACAAAAGAAGAACAAAACCAGAGTTTCTTTTCATCGGTTATTGGTGATATTGGACAGGTTGAAAACTCTAAGCCTTTTAGTTTAAATCAAAGTCTAAAGTACTATTACACTTTAGATGAGAAGAATATTTTTGCTTTTGAAGCTTTACATGAAATTTCAGACGAAGATCCTTTCTACAATGCAATATTAGAAGATAAAACAAATTATGGTAATACAGCAGCTGCTCTTGGTTTAGACGAAGATCAATTCAACTATAATATTGGTCAAGATAAAAGAGTAAAATCTAATCAATTGGATGCAAAGCTGGACTACTGGAATGTGTTAACGCCTAAAAGTAATATCAACTTTACGTTAGGAACCATTTTAAGTAAGCAAAACTTTAATACCGATATTTTTCAGTTTTTAAATGATGGTTCTCAGTTTAATACAACAGCAACTATTAATAATGGATTAGATACTAACGATACAGAGTATAACTTTAGTGATGTTTATTTAGGAGCTCATTATCGTTTTAAAACTGGGATTTTTACTTTTACACCAGGTGTTTCTGCACATGCTTATGGATCTAATAATGATCAATATGGTACAGAGGTAAAAGATAACTTTTTTAGATTATTGCCAGATTTTAATATGATAATTCAACTTAAAAAGAGTGAAAACATCCAGTTAAACTACCGTATGCAAACCACATTTACAGATGTTACTAATTTAGCACGTGGTTTGGTATTAAACAATTATAACTCATTATATTCTGGAAATCCAGAGTTGGAAAGTGCAACTGCGCATAACTTGAGCTTAAATTACTTTAGCTTTAATATGTTTAATTATACTAATGTTTTTGGAAGAATATCTTATACTAAAAACATAGATGGTATTAGAGGAGCTTCTTCTTTTCAGCCAGGAAGTGTTGTAAACGTAGGGTCATCTATAAATTCAGACTTTGCAGACGAAAGTGTTTCTGCATTTGGTAGGTTTCAGCGTTCTTTTGGGAAGTTAAAAGCTTCTATAAATGGTAATTTTAACTATTCTAAGTTTAACCAGTTAATTAATGATAATGTGTCTACTAACGAGAGTTATACTCAAACCTATAGAGCTGGTTTAAGTTCTAATTTTAGAGATGCTCCTAATTTCGATTTTAGTTATGGCTACACAATCAACGATAATGATCAAGGATCAACAAGATCAAAATTCTATACACATTCTCCTTCTGTAAGTTTCGATGCTTTGCTGCTTAAGAGTTTTACTTTTAAAACAGATTATACGTACAACGATTTTAGAAATGAAGATGTATCTCTTAATACTTACGATTTTTGGAATGCTTCTTTATCTTATAGAAAAGATGAAGACAGTAAGTTTGAATACGAGGTTAAAGCAACAAACTTGCTGGATACTAAATCTCAAAATAATACTAGCACAGGTTCTTTTTCTGTAAGTGCAACAGAATACTTTATACAACCTAGGTTTTTAACTTTTAGAATTATTTATAGTTTATAAATAGTTAACGTGTTAAGATAAAGCGAGTTAATTTTTAACTCGCTTTTTTTTGTAAAAAAAGTTTGTTAAGTAGTAAAACTATAATATATTTGCTATCGGTTTTGGGGAGATACTCAAGCGGCCAACGAGGGCAGACTGTAAATCTGCTGACTACGTCTTCGCAGGTTCGAATCCTGCTCTCCCCACACAAAATAAAAAAAGTCTGTACTTAAGTACAGACTTTTTTGTTTTATATAATTAACATTATTCTTACAGGTAAAGCATTAGTAAGGCACAATGGGCTTTAATTAAGGTAAATAAAAAAGCCTTCTCGTTCGAGAAGGCTTTTTATATTTATGCAGCTGAGGTTTAAATATCAAATTCAGCTTTTACTTTGTCAACGTAATCTAGCTTTTCCCAAGTAAACAATTCAACATCTAAAGTTATGTCATCACCGTTTGGTCTAGAGAATGTTTTAGTAACCGTTTCGTTTACTCTTCCCATATGTCCATAAGCAGCAGTTTCACTGTATATTGGATTACGCAGTTTTAAACGCGATTCTATAGCAGCTGGTCTCATATCGAATACTTTTGAAATTTTCTCAGCAATCTCACCATCTGTCATGTTAAATGGGCAAGTACCATAAGTGTCTACAAATATCCCCATAGGTTCAACAACTCCAATAGCGTAAGAAACTTGTACTAAAATTTCTTCAGCAACACCTGCAGCAACTAAGTTTTTTGCAATATGTCTTGTTGCATAAGCAGCACTTCTATCAACTTTACTTGGATCTTTTCCAGAAAAAGCACCTCCACCGTGAGCACCTTTTCCACCATAAGTATCTACAATAATTTTACGTCCAGTTAATCCTGTGTCTCCATGTGGTCCGCCAATTACAAACTTTCCTGTTGGGTTAATGTGATATTTAATATCATCATTAAATAACGCTTGGATAGCTTCTGGTAATTTTGCTATAACTCTTGGTATTAATATATCAACAATATCTTTTCTAATTTTTGCTAGCATAACATCGTCATTGCTATCAAAATCATCATGTTGTGTAGAAACTACTATAGCTTCTATACGTTGCGGTGTGTTATCATCGCTGTATTCTATAGTTACTTGACTTTTAGAATCTGGTCTTATGTAAGTAATGTCTTTATTCTCACGACGTAACTCAGCCAATTCAATTAATATTTTGTGAGATAAATCTAAAGCCAAAGGCATGTAGTTTTCTGTCTCGCTAGTTGCATAACCAAACATCATTCCTTGGTCTCCTGCACCTTGCTCTTCTTTTGTTGCACGATCAACGCCACGATTAATATCGTCACTCTGTTCGTGAATAGCACTAAAAACGCCACAAGAATTACCATCGAACATATATTCGCTCTTAGTATAACCAATCTTGTTTATGGTGTCTCTTGCAATTTTTTGCACATCTAAATAAGTATTAGATTTTACTTCTCCTGCAAGTACTACTTGTCCTGTAGTAACAAGCGTTTCGCAAGCGACCTTAGATTCGCTATCGAATGCTAAAAAATTGTCTATTAATGCATCACTAATTTGATCTGCAACTTTATCTGGATGTCCTTCAGATACACTTTCTGATGTAAATAAATACGCCATAACTTTTTTTAAATTTTATATATACAGGATTTGACGAAAGCGTCGAAGGAAGTTTACACTGCCTTTAGCATTTTTTATAGAGGTTGCAATCAGTCAAATCCGTCCTCGTAATTAATTTCGACAAAAGTATAAAAAAATATATGGATAGAAATTCCTTTTTACAATTTTATGAAAACTTTATCTTTAAGGATTAAATCTTTAGCTTAGAAAACGGAATAATTATAAGACAATATTTATTTTAAAATAATATTAGTTTTATAAAATAGTAATAGCTTGTTTTTGGTGAAATATTTTTTGTTTAAAATTAATTTTAAAGAATTATTTTCCGTTTTATTGTTTTAAAATCAATTATTAAGAAAAATATTCTTTTTAACTTGTTTAATTAGATTTTTTTTCACAATATTTGTGCTCACAAAGTTCAAACACTTACTGAAATGTTATCAAGAAAGGTGGAGAGATAGACTCGCTGAAGCCTTAGCAACCCTTAGATTTACTAAGAAGGTGCTAAATTCTACTTAATTTTCGATTCATTTATCGAATATTGGATAGATAACTAAAATCTAATTACCCATCTGTAATTAGTATTTCTTTTTAACATTTTTCTAATATGTATGTCTCATAATGAGGCTTATTTGACTTTTGAATTAATTTATTTAACTCGAAAAACTTAGAAAAATGAGTACACAAAAATTTGCAACACAAGCGTTGCACGCAGGACACGACACAAGTAAAACAGGAGGAACTAGAGCGGTTCCTATTTATCAAACATCATCTTATGTTTTTGATGATTCAGATGACGCAGCAGGACGATTTAATCTCTCTGTTCCAGGCTTTATTTACACGCGTTTAAACAATCCAACAAACGATATTTTAGAACAGCGTATCGCAGCACTAGAAGGCGGTATTGCGGCAGTTGCTACAGCATCTGGTACAGCTGCAATTTCTACAACATTATTAACCTTGTTAAAAGCAGGCGATCATATTGTGGCATCCAGTAGTTTGTATGGCGGAACGTATAATTTATTAAGCGTAACACTACCAAGACATGGTATTACTACAACATTTGTAGACCCTTCAGATCCAGAAAATTTTGGCAAAGCAGCACAAGAAAATACAAGAGCAATTTTTGTAGAGTCTTTAGGGAATCCAAAATTGGACGTGTTAGATTTAGAGGCTATTTCTAAAGAAGCAAAAGCTGTAAAAGTGCCATTAATTGTAGATAATACAGTGGCAACGCCTTATTTGTTAAATCCAATTGAGCATGGAGCAAACATTGTAATTCATTCTTTAACCAAATATATTAATGGTAATGGAACATCGCTTGGTGGTATCATTATAGATGCAGGAACATTTGATTGGACTAATGGGAAATTCCCTGAGTTTACAGAACCATCTGCTGGTTACCATGGTTTAGTTTATAGCGAAGCTATTGGTGCGGCTGCATTTATTGCTAAAGTTAGAATAGAAGGTTTAAGAGATTATGGTGGCGCATTAAGTCCGTTTAACGCTTTTCAAATCATTCAAGGATTGGAAACATTGGAATTAAGAATTTTAAAGCACTCTCAAAATGCGTTAGAACTAGCAAAATGGTTACAAGAACAACCAGAAGTAACTTGGGTAAATTATCCAGGATTACAGACTAGTAAATATAATAGTTTAGCTAAAAAGTACTTATCAAAAGGGCAAAGTGGTGTGGTTACTTTTGGTGTTGATGGCGGTTTTGAATCGGCTAAAAAAATAGCAGATACCACAAAGCTATTCTCGCTATTAGCCAATATTGGTGATACAAAATCTTTGATTATTCATCCGGCAAGTACAACGCATCAACAATTAAGTGATGAAGCGCAACAATTAACGGGAGTGACTAAAGACTTAATTAGACTGTCTGTAGGAATTGAAAATATAGAAGATTTAAAAGCCGATTTAAAAGAAGCTTTTGTAGTCGTTAAAAAAACAGTTTTAGCTTAAGACGTTATCTTAATTCAAATTCAAAAAAAGATGAGTGATTTAAAATTTTCAGTTGCAGGAGTAAGTACATCTGCGACACAATTTGTTGGAAAATCAAGGCAGTTTAAATTAGTAATAGATGAACCCGAAGCTTTAAATGGTACAGACGAAGGTGCTAACCCAGTAGAATATATTCTTGCAGGCTTTGCTGGCTGTGTTAACGTTGTTGGTCATTTAGTGGCAAAAGAGCTTGGTTTTAAAATAGATAAATTAAATATAGAAGTCTCAGGAGACATTAATCCAGATAAGTTTCTAGGGATATCAAATAATGAACGAGCAGGTTTTAAAAATATCGAATTAAAACTAGTGCCAGAAACGACTGCAAGTATTGAAACATTAGTTAAGTGGTTAGAAATTGTTGAAGCACGATGTCCCGTTAGAGATAATTTATCTAATAATACACCAGTAAAAATCTCAGTACAAAAAGAATATAATCTTAAGTAATGAAAGATTTACAATACATAGATAGTATCGATTATGTTACCCAAAGCGATAAGGCAACGACAATAAAGTTGTCTTATCAGCTTTTTGGTAAAGCATTACATACCGCTCCAATTGTATTGATAAATCATGCATTAACAGGTAATAGCAATGTTACAGGTACAGATGGTTGGTGGTCAGATTTGGTTGGAGATGGAAAAGTAATAGACACTAAAGCGTATACTGTTTTAGCATTTAATATTCCTGGAAATGGATACGATGGTTTTTTAATTGAAAACTACAAAGATTTTATAGCAAGAGATATCGCAAAGCTGTTTCTTATTGGGTTAGAAAAACTAAGTATCGATTCTGTGTATGCCGTAATTGGAGGATCTCTTGGTGGTGGTATTGCATGGGAAATGGCGGTTTTAAAACCCAATTTGGCAACACATTTTATTCCTGTGGCTACCGATTGGAAAGCTACCGACTGGTTAATGGCAAATTGTCAAATTCAAGAACAGTTTTTAGTTAATTCTAAAAATCCAGTGCATGACGCTCGCATGCATGCTATGTTGTGCTATCGTACTCCAGAGTCTTTTAAATCAAGGTTTCAACGTTCTAAAAACGAAACATTAGATTTATTTAATGTCGAAAGTTGGTTGCTTCATCATGGTAATAAATTACAGGAACGTTTTCAGTTATCGGCTTATAAATTAATGAATCAATTACTACGTAGCATTGATGTGACTAAAGGAAGAGAATCAAATAACAAGGTGTTAGATGGTATTCAATCTAAAATTACAATTGTTGCGGTAGATTCTGATTTGTTTTTTACTGCTGAAGAAAACCGAGAAACGCAAAAACAATTAGCGTTAACACATCCAAATGTGACTTATAATGAGATTAATTCAATTCATGGTCACGATGCATTTTTAATAGAGTTCGAGCAACTCGAAAATATAATTAAAGGCATTTTTAAGCCCAAGTTAAAAGAAAAGAAAATGAAGATATTAAAATTTGGAGGCAAATCTCTAGCCAATGGCGAAGGTTTAAATCGTGTTATTTCTATCATAGAAAATAAAGTTAAAGCCGAAGAAAATATAGCTGTTGTTGTTTCTGCAAGAGGAAAAGCAACAGACCAATTGGAGGCTATTCTTGAGAAAGCAGTAAAAGACCAATCTTATGCTGTAGAATTGGAGGCCTTTAAAAAGGATCAAAAAGGAACGGTTTCAGTAGATTTTGAAACCGAATTTTCAAGACTAGATAGTCTGTTTGCAGGTGTACAATTATTAGGTGATTATAGTCAGAAAATTAAAGATGAAGTTTTAGCACAAGGCGAATTAATTTCAGCTAAATTAATTACGGCATTATTACTAGAAAAAAATATTAATGCAAAAGTAGCAGACGCTAGAACGTTAATAAAAACAGATGACACCTTTGGTAATGCAAAACCAGTTGATGCGTTGTCTAAGAAGAATGTAGTTGCTTATTTTAAACAAAATAATGGCACTACAGTTAATATTGTTACTGGTTTTATTGCGTCTAATAGAGACGGTAAAACCACAACGTTAGGTCGTAATGGAAGTAATTATACGGCAGCATTGTTAGCTAATTATTTAGATGCTGAAGAGTTACAGAATTACACACATGTTAATGGTATTTATACGGCGAATCCGGATTTAGTAGAAGATGCTAGAAAAATAGAGCGATTATCTTTTACGGAAGCTAATGAGTTGGCTAATTTCGGAACGACTATTTTACACGCAAAAACTATTATTCCTTTAATAGAGAAAAATATTCCGCTTCGTATTTTAAACACATTCAATCCGGAAGATAAAGGCACAATAATAACGGCTCAAAATAAAGATAAAGGTATCCGTTCGTTATCTGTTTTAGATAATGTGGCTTTAGTAAATATCGAAGGTCGTGGTTTATTAGGTAAAGTAGGTGTAGATGCTAGGATTTTTACTGCTTTAAGTAAAGAGAATATAAGTGTTAGTATTATTTCTCAAGGCTCTTCAGAGCGTGGTATTGGTTTGGTTATTGAAGCTGAACATGCAAATAGAGCCGTTATTGTTTTAGAACAAGAGTTTGAAAACGATTTTTACTCGCAAGACATTAATAAAATTAGTGTTATAGACGATGTGTCTGTCATTTCAATTATTGGTCAAGAGTTAAGCACGTTTCATAAACCGTTTAATGCTTTAATAAAAAATCAAATTATCCCTATCCTTTTTAATAATACCATTACTGGCGAAAATGTGAGTATTGTAGTTAGAAAAAAGGAACTTCATAAAGCCTTGAATGTTATTCATGGAGAGATCTTCGGAATTTCTAAAAAGATAAATCTAGCCATTTTTGGTCATGGTTTAGTCGGTAGCGCATTGATTAATCAAATTATTGCTTCAGCTGAAGATATTGAAAAAAGAAAAGGCATTAAGCTTAATATTTTTGCGATTGCCAATTCTAGAAAAGCGCTTTTCAGTAAAAACGGCATCGATAAAAATTGGAAAAACACACTAGAAGCAAATGGTGAAAGCTATAAGATTGAAGATGTTTTTCAATTTGCAAAAAAGAATCATTTAGAGAATTTAATAGCTATAGATAACACGTCAAGTTTAGACTTTGTATCCAATTATATTAAGTTGGTGGAGCAAGGTTTCGATTTAGTATCGTCTAATAAAATAGCAAATACTATCGATTTAGAGTTTTATAACCAATTGCGTAATACTTTAGAAAAACACCAAAAAAGTTATTTATACGAAACTAATGTAGGTGCGGGTTTACCATTAATTGATACAATTAAATTATTACATCTTTCTGGCGAAAATATTGTGCGTATTCGTGGCGTGTTTTCTGGATCGCTAAGTTATTTGTTTAATACGTTTTCTTCGGAAGACACCTCGTTTGCAACAGTATTACAACAAGCTTTAGATAAAGGTTTTACAGAACCAAATCCAAGAGAGGATTTAAGTGGGAACGATGTTGCAAGAAAACTATTAATCTTGGCGAGAGAACTAGATTTACATAATGAGCTTAGCGATGTTACTATCGAAAACCTAATTCCAAAACCACTTAGAGAAATTGAAACGGCTAATTTTTTAGAATCTTTAGATGAGATGAATGCTGTTTTTCAGACGAAAAAAGAAGCACAAAAAGAAGGTCATGTATTAAGATATATTGGTGATTTACACGGTGATTTATCACAAGAAAACGGTGCTCAATTAGATGTGAAACTAGAGTCTGTACCTAGTCAATCACCTTTAGGAGCGTTACAAGGTGCCGATTCTATTTTTGAAATTTATACAGAAAGTTACGGCGAAAAACCCATTGTTATTCAAGGCGCAGGAGCAGGAGCATCAGTAACAGCAAGAGGTGTTTTTGGAGATATATTAAGACTAACAGAAAAGAATAATTAAATAAATGTCACGCTGAGCGTAGTCGAAGTGCTTTAATAACTGATTTTAAAAACAAATTAATGGATTCTAATAATTTCGAAACCCAAGCCATAAGAACACAAATAGAACGTTCACAATATTTAGAACATTCTAGTCCGTTGTATTTAACATCAAGTTATGTTTTTGAAGATGCCGAAGATATGCGAGCCTCTTTTGCAGACGAGAAAGACCGTAATATTTATAGTCGTTATTCAAACCCGAATACATCAGAGTTTATAGATAAAATCTGTAAAATGGAAGGTGCTGAAAGTGGTTATTCTTTTGCTTCGGGTATGTCTGCTATATTTTCAACATTAGCGGCTTTATTAAATGCTGGAGATCATATTATTTCATGTAATAGTGTGTTTGGTTCTACGCAAACCATGTTTAAAAATATTTTACCAAAGTGGAATATTTCTACAAGTTATTTTAAAATCGATGCTATTGATAAAATAGAAAGTCTAATTCTGCCAAGCACAAAAGTAATTTATGCAGAAAGTCCAACAAATCCTGCGGTAGATATTTTGGATTTAGAAGCTTTGGGACGCTTTGCGAAAAAACATAATCTTATTTTAATTATAGATAATTGTTTTGCGACTCCTTATTTGCAGCAACCGATACAATTTGGCGCGGATTTGGTAATCCATTCGGCAACAAAATTAATAGATGGGCAAGGTCGTGTGCTTGGAGGTGTTACTGTTGGTCGTGCTGATTTAATTAAAAAAGTCTACTTGTTTTCAAGAAATACAGGTCCAGCATTATCACCTTTTAATGCTTGGGTATTGTCTAAAAGTTTAGAGACTCTAGCGGTAAGATTGGATAGACATTGTGAAAACGCTCTAAAAGTAGCGACCTTTTTAGAAGGTCATGATAAAGTAAATGTCGTGAAATATCCTTTTTTAAAATCACATCCACAGCATGAGTTGGCTAAAAAACAAATGAAAGCAGGTGGTAATATTGTTGCTTTTGAAGTTAAAGGAGGTATTGAAGCAGGACGACAATTTTTAAATAACATAAAATTATTGTCCTTGTCTGCAAATCTTGGTGATACTAAAAGTATTGTCACGCATCCAGCATCAACAACGCATGCAAAGTTAACTGAAGAGGAAAGACTACTAACAGGAATTACTGGTGGTTTAGTACGTGTTTCGGTAGGATTGGAGCATTCAGAAGATATTATAAAAGATTTAAATCAAGCGTTAGCGCTATAAAATATAAAACACAGATTATGAGTAATCATCCAGAATTTAAAAACATTCAAGAGTATCTAGATAAAGGTGCTGTAATATTAGATGTAAGAACAGAAGGCGAGTATAATGAAGGGCATGTAGAGAATTCACTACATATTGTTTTAGATGAGTTGGAATATGAAATAGACCAATTAAAAGCACTTGAAAAACCAATAATAACATGTTGTAGAAGTGGTGCTAGAAGCGAAAGAGCAAAAGAACTTTTAGAAGCAAGCGGCATAGATGTTATTAACGGAGGGCCTTGGGAGAATGTAGAGTCTTACCTCTAAAATAATAAAAGGTTTACATCGATTTGTCATTCCTGCGCAGGCAGGAATCCATTATAAAATTGAAGTAAAAGACAAGAGTAAATAATTAACGTCAGTTCGTGTGATTTTATGACGAAGGAGTAAAATAGTATTGAGAACAAATAATAATACTTAAGGTTTTCTTAGGTGTAGTTGAAATGTAGTATTAAGGATGGCAAATATTAAAGAAGAATTACAAAAACGAATTTTAGTATTAGATGGTGCAATGGGTACCATGTTACAAGCTTATAAATTTTCGGAAGAGGATTTTAGAGGAGAACGTTTTAAAGATTATGCGTCTCCATTACAAGGAAATAACGATTTGTTATCTATTACACAGCCAGAAGCTATAAAAATCATTCATGGTAAATATTTTGAAGCTGGTGCAGATATTATAGAAACCAATACATTTTCGGGGACTACTATTGCTATGGCAGATTACCAAATGGAAGATTTGGTGTACGAGCTAAATTACCAATCTGCTAAAATAGCTAAAGAAGTGGCGGATGAGTTTACGGCAAAAGAACCGCATAAACCACGCTTTGTGGCAGGTTCAATTGGACCTACAAATCGTACGGCTAGCATGTCTCCAGATGTAAACGATCCTGGTTATAGAGCGGTTACTTTTAACGATTTACGTGTTGCTTACAAACAACAAGTAGAAGCATTAATAGATGGTGGAGCAGATTTACTTTTAGTAGAAACAGTTTTCGATACTTTAAATGCTAAAGCAGCTTTGTTTGCTATTGAAGAAGTTAAAGACGAAAGAAATATTGATATTCCTATTATGTTAAGTGGTACGATTACAGATGCTTCAGGGCGTACGTTATCAGGTCAAACAGCAGAGGCTTTTTTAATTTCGGTATCACATATTCCATTGTTGTCTGTTGGTTTTAATTGTGCTTTAGGTGCTAATTTATTACAACCGCATTTAGAAGCGATTGCTAGTAAAACCGATTTTGCTATTTCTGCACATCCAAATGCAGGCTTGCCAAATGCTTTTGGTGAGTATGATGAAACTCCCGAAGAAATGGGAGAACAAATAGAAGAATATTTAAAAAAGGATTTAATAAATATTATTGGAGGTTGTTGTGGTACAAGTCCTGATCACATTAAAGTGATTGCAGCTATAGCTGAAAAATATCAACCAAGACAACATTCTTAATCATGATTTTAGAAGTCGCTATTTTAAATATTAAAGAAGGATTATCTCAAGAGTTTGAACAAGCATTTGAGGGCGCTCAAGATATTATTTCTTCAATGAAAGGTTATATCTCGCATCAATTAAAAAAGTGTGTTGAAGAAGACGATAAGTACATATTATTAGTGAACTGGAAAACGATTGAAGATCATGAAATCGGATTTAGGCAGTCGGAAGAATACAAACAATGGAAAGCATTATTACATCACTTTTATGAGCCTTTTCCAACAGTAGAACATTATAAATAATGAAAGTTAAACAAACGAAATACATGAAATTGTCTGGTTTAGAGCCTTTGGTTTTAAACGAAAACAGCAATTTTATTAATATTGGAGAGCGCACAAATGTAGCAGGTTCTCGTAAGTTTTTACGTTTAATTAAAAACGAAGAATTTGACGAGGCTTTAGATGTTGCAAGACATCAGGTAGATGGAGGCGCGCAAATTATCGACATTAATATGGACGATGGTTTAATTGATGGTGTAAAATCCATGGTTCGTTTTTTAAATTTAATTGCTGCTGAGCCAGATATTTGTCGTGTGCCAATTATGATAGATAGTTCTAAATGGGAAATCATTGAGGCTGGATTACAAGTGGTGCAAGGTAAATGTGTTGTTAATTCGATTTCGTTAAAAGAAGGAGAAGAAAAATTTATTTGGGAAGCCAAACAAATTAAGCGTTATGGCGCAGCTGTTATTGTCATGGCTTTTGATGAAGTTGGTCAAGCAGATAATTACGACAGAAGAATAGAAATAGCACAACGGTCTTACGATGTGTTAGTTAACAAAGTGGGTTTCCCATCGGAAGACATTATTTTCGATTTAAATATATTTCCTGTAGCTACAGGAATGGATGAACACCGCAGAAATGCAATCGATTTTATCGAAGCAACACGTTGGGTAAGACAAAACTTAACCAATGCAAGTGTTAGTGGTGGTGTAAGTAATGTCTCTTTTTCTTTTAGAGGAAATGATGGTGTGCGAGAAGCTATGCACTCTGTTTTTTTATACTACGCTATTCAAGCAGGTATGAACATGGGGATTGTAAATCCAGCCTTGTTAGAGATTTACGATGATATTCCAAAAGATTTATTAGAGCGTGTAGAAGATGTTATTTTAGATAGACGTGAAGATGCTACGGAACGTTTACTTGATTTTGCAGATTCAGTGAAAGGATCTAAAAAAGAGAAAGTGGCCGATTTATCTTGGAGAGAAAACCCTTTACAAGATAGAATTACGCATGCATTGGTTAAAGGTATTGATGCTTTTATTATTGAAGATGTAGAAATAGCAAGACAACAAGCCGATAAACCTATTGAAGTTATTGAAGGTAACTTAATGGTTGGAATGAATGTGGTTGGAGATTTATTTGGAGCAGGAAAAATGTTCTTGCCACAAGTAGTTAAATCTGCTCGTGTCATGAAAAAAGCAGTATCCTATTTAAATCCATTTATTGAAGCCGAAAAAGGCGAAAAACAAAAAGCTTTAGGTAAAGTGTTAATGGCAACCGTAAAAGGAGATGTGCACGATATTGGTAAAAATATAGTGAGTGTTGTTTTGGGTTGTAATAATTATGAGATTGTAGACTTAGGTGTCATGGTATCTCCCGAAAAAATTATAGCAGCTGCTATAGAAGAAAATGTAGATGTTATTGGATTAAGCGGTTTAATAACGCCATCCTTAGACGAAATGGTGTATTTAGCTAAAGAAATGGAACGTCAAAATTTTGTTGTTCCGTTATTAATTGGTGGTGCAACAACGTCTAAAGCACATACTGCAGTAAAGATTGATACACAATATAAAAATGCAGTTGTACACGTTAATGATGCCTCCAGAGCTGTAACTGTGGTTAGTGATTTATTAAATCCGAAAACGAGTAATCTGTACGTTGCTAAACTTAAAAAGGATTATGACGAGTTTAGAACCAAGTTTTTAAAACGAGGTAAAGAGAAGTCATACATCAGTATTGAAAAAGCAAGGGAAGAGAGGTTTAAAATTGATTGGGAAGCTAGCAATATTATAAAACCCAAAGAATTAGGTGTGCAAACCTTAACACAGGTTAGTTTAAAAGAAATTTTACCATTTATAGATTGGAGTCCGTTTTTTAGAAGCTGGGATTTACACGGCAAGTATCCAAATATTTTAACCGATGAAGTAGTTGGTGAACAGGCCACTATTTTATTTGAAGATGCGCAGATTATTTTAAAAGAAATTATAAACAAGCAATTATTAAAACCGAAAGCCATTTTTGGTTTGTTTGAAGCGAATACTATAAATGACGATGATATCTCTATTCAGAAAAAAGGAGAAGAAATAGCTGTTTTTAGAACGTTGCGTCAGCAATTAAAAAAACGAGCAGGAAAACCAAGTTTTGCATTGTCAGATTTTATTGCGCCTAAAGCCACAGGAAGGACCGATTATATGGGGGCTTTTTGTACGGCTATTTTTGGTGCTGATGAGTTGGCTAAAAAATATAAGGATAAGGAAGATGACTATAATGCTATTATGGTACAAGCTATTGCTGATAGGTTTGCTGAAGGCTTAGCCGAATATTTACACAAACAAGTAAGAATAAAACATTGGGCTTATGGCGCAAATGAAGACTTAACAAACGAAGATTTAATTAAAGAAAGTTATAAAGGTATTCGTCCAGCACCTGGATATCCAGCATGTCCAGACCATTTAGAAAAAGAAACCATTTGGGACTTATTAAAAGTTGAAGAACAAATAGGTGTAACACTTACCGAAAGTTTAGCCATGTGGCCTGGAGCTGCGGTTTCTGGATATTATTTTGCAAATGAAGAAGCAAAATATTTTGGTTTAGGTAAGATTACAGACGATCAGGTTAAAGATTTTGCATTAAGAAAAAACATCACATTAGAGAAAGCAAGAAAATGGTTGCATCCTAATTTAACAGATTAAATTCCTAGCGAAGACAGGAATCTCTTTAGATGAGTATTTCCGTTTTATAAAGCTGAAAAATGGCTGATTAGTGCGTTAGGGATTACTCGTTCATTCTTATTGTATAAATAAGAACTCGTGATTGCTTCGCAGTTGTAGGCATTTGTTGAAGCTCCTCGCAGAGAGCGACTGCCGAAAGCCCGACCTTTAGGTAACGACAAAATAGAAATAAATAATAATTTAATGAGATATCTGCTTTTGCAGAACGTATTATGAAAGTAACAGATCACATAAAAAATGCAAACGGAAATACACAGTTTTCTTTTGAAATTTTACCGCCTTTAAAAGGACAAAACATACAGTCAATTTTCGATAATATAGATCCGTTAATGGAATTTAAACCGCCTTTTATAGATGTAACTTATCATCGAGAGGAATATGTTTACAAAGATTTAGGCGACGGATTGTTGAAAAAGCAAGTAGTTAAAAAACGTCCAGGTACGGTTGGTATTTGTGCTGCGCTTCAAAATAAATATAGTGTAGATGCTATACCTCATATTTTGTGCGGTGGTTTTAGTAAGGAGGATACCGAGAATTTTTTAATCGATTTAGATTTTTTGGGTATCGATAATGTTGTGGCTTTAAGAGGAGATGCTGTAAAAACTGAAACTTATTTTACACCAGAAAAAGAAGGGCATCATTATGCGAGTGAATTGGTATCTCAAATTTCGGAACTTAATAATGCGGTGTATTTAGATGATGAGCTGCAAAACTGTTCGGCAACTAATTTTTGCATTGGTGTTGGTGCTTATCCCGAAAAACATATGGAAGCGCCAAGTCTAGATAGCGATATTCATTTTCTAAAAAAGAAAATTAATAATGGAGCAGAGTATATTGTAACGCAAATGTTTTTTGATAATAATAAGTATTTTCAGTTTGTAGATAAATGCAGAAAAGAAGGAATTACAGTGCCAATAATCCCAGGTTTAAAACCGATATCGACTAGAAAACAACTTAATATAATTCCGCATCGTTTTCATGTAGATTTGCCCGAAGCGTTAATTAAGGAGGTTATAAAATGTAAAGATAATAAGCAAGTTCGCCAAGTTGGTATCGAGTGGTGTGTGCAACAATCTAAAGAATTAGAGAAAGCAGGAATTCCATTTTTGCATTATTATTCTATGGGAAAAAGCGATAATATAAAAGCTATAGCTCAAGCTGTTTTTTAATAATAAAAAAGAATTACATTTGTTTCGTGTTATCTAAAAAAACAAAATACGGAATTAAGGCATTAGTGCATTTAGCAAAACAGGAAGAACGTAGTCCTGTGCAAATTGGTACAATATCTTTAGCTGAAAATATCTCTCAAAAATTTTTAGAATCCATTTTACTTTCATTAAAAAAGACTGGAATTTTAGGTTCTAAAAAAGGAAAAGGTGGAGGATATTATTTGCTTAAAGACCCTAAAGATATTCCTATGACAACTGTTATGAGAGTACTCGAAGGACCAATAGCTATGGTGCCTTGCGTAAGTTTAAACTTTTACGAAAAGTGCGACGACTGCCCAGACGAAAACACATGTGCTGTAAATAAAATTATGCTAGAAGTACGTGACAGTACTTTAGAGATTTTTAAAAATACTACGCTTTTCGATTTGTGTCTTTAACAGATTCGCAAAAATAACCACTCATTTTTATAATATTATTCTTGATTTTTATTCAATAATACTATAGGTTTGCATTTTACTCTACTAAATCTATAGGGTATTGGTTTTTAATAATAAGATGAATATGGGAAATGTAATAAATTCGGAGGTAGGCTTAGAGACAGAAGAGCAAGCATCCTCAGAGAATATTAAAAGAAGTTTAGTAAAAACGATTAGTTGGAGAGCAGTAGGTACAATAACAACGGTTGCAATATCTTACATAATAACAGGAACAATGGCTTTGGCCTTTTCAATAGGAGGAATAGAGTTGGTATCTAAAATGGTACTGTATTTCTTTCATGAACGTGCTTGGGAAAAAATTAAATGGGGAAAATAATGAGCTTAGATTTAGATAAAATAAACAAAGAATTAGAAGGTAAAACACCTCAAGAAGTTGTGGAATGGGCTATTAGTATCGCTAAATCTCCTGTGGTAACTACTAATTTCAGACCATACGAAGCTGCAATTTTAAAAATAACAAGTGCTGTTAAAAAGGATTTAAAAGTTATTTGGTGCGATACAGGTTATAATACGCCTAATACGTATAAGCATGCAAATGATGTAATAAAAACATTAGATCTTAATGTAAAATTATATGTGCCAAAACAAACAACAGCGCATCGCGATGTGGTTTTAGGTATACCAAGTATTGAAGATCCAAAACATGCCGAATTTACAGAGCAAGTAAAATTGGAACCTTTTAAACGCGCCATGACAGAGCATAAACCAGACGTTTGGTTTACTAATTTACGTAAAGGTCAGACAGCTTTTAGAGACAGTATAAGTATAGTTTCTCAAGATAAAAACGGCGTAATAAAAGTGAGTCCGTTTTATAATTGGACAGACGAAGAACTAGACGCTTTTTTAGTAGAAAACAACTTGCCTAATGAGTTTAAGTACTTCGATCCAACTAAACAATTAGAAAATAGAGAGTGTGGATTACATGCTTAAAACGATAGAAATGAAAGATACATCAAACATAAATCCGTTAGAAAACGAAGCCATATATATAATGCGAGAAGTCGCTGCTCAATTCGAAAAGCCAGTGCTTTTGTTTTCGGGCGGAAAAGACTCCATTACTTTAGTACGCTTGGCACAAAAAGCATTCTATCCTGCTAAGATTCCGTTTCCATTAATGCATATCGATACTGGCCATAATTTTCCTGAAACCATAGAGTTTAGAGACCGTTTAGTAAAAGAATTAGGATTAGAACTTATTGTTAGAAACGTTCAAGATTCTATAGACGATGGTAAGGTTAAAGAAGAATCTGGAAGATATGCGAGTAGGAATCAACTACAAACAACAACGCTTTTAGATGCTATTGAAGAGTTTAAATTCGATGCATGTATTGGTGGCGCAAGACGTGACGAAGAAAAAGCAAGAGCTAAAGAACGTATCTTTTCTGTAAGAGATGATTTCGGACAATGGGACGAAAGAAACCAACGACCAGAATTATTCGATATGTTAAATGGTAATATAGAATTAGGACAAAATGTACGTGTGTTTCCAATTTCTAATTGGACAGAACTAGACGTTTGGTCTTATATTCAAAAAGAAGAAATAGAGATTCCATCTATTTATTTTGCACATACAAGAGCTACTTTTTTAAGAGATGGTTTAATTTGGTCTGCAGACGATGCCGTGGTTTATAGAGATGAAGAGGAAGAAGTTGTAGAAAGAATTGTACGTTTTAGAACTGTTGGAGACATGAGTTGTACAGCAGCAGTATTGTCTGAAGCTTCAGATATTGTTAGTGTTGTTCAGGAGATTAGAGATTCTTCAATATCAGAAAGAGGCGCTAGAATTGACGATAAACGTTCGGAAGCAGCAATGGAGAAACGTAAGCAGCAAGGATATTTTTAATCCGTTTTTTATTTCCGCGTAGACGGAAATGTAATGAAGCAATTTTAAATTAAGAATTAAAAAAGGAACTCCTTTCTTTTAGGAAGGTTAAGATAAAAATGGAAGTTTTAAAAATAGCAACAGCAGGAAGTGTAGATGACGGAAAGAGTACTTTAATTGGAAGATTACTTTACGATACAAAGTCATTAACATCAGATAAATTAGAAGCCATAGAAAACAAGAGTAAGCAATTAGGTTACGATTATCTTGATTTTTCTTTAGCAACAGATGGCTTAGTTGCAGAACGTGAGCAAGGAATTACAATAGATGTAGCACATATTTACTTTTCTACAGCAAATAAAAGTTACATTATTGCAGATACTCCTGGGCATGTAGAATATACTCGAAACATGGTTACTGGAGCATCAACATCTCAAGTAGCAATTGTATTAATCGATGCGAGAAAAGGTGTGATAGAGCAAACTAATCGTCACTTTTTTATCAATAATTTACTGCGTATTAAAACAGTAATTGTTGCAATTAATAAGATGGATTTGGTTGATTTTTCTGAAGAAAGATATAACGAAATTAAAGCCGATTTTGAAGCTTTAATGAGTAAGCGAGATTACCAAGATCAGAAAATAACATTTATTCCAGTAAGTGCTTTAAAAGGTGATAATGTTGTTAATAAATCTGAAAAAACACCATGGTATAATGGTGAAACATTATTAGAAAATTTAGAAGGTCTCGATAACCAAGATATCTTTAATGCAGGAACACCAAGGTTTCCAGTGCAATATGTTATTCGTCCAAAAACAGACGAGTTTCACGATTTTAGAGGTTACGCAGGTAAAGTTTATGGCGGTGAATTAAGTGTTGGAGACGACGTTGTAATTTTGCCTTCGCAAACAAAGTCTAAAATAAAAGAGATTCATTTTTACGATAAAAAAGTACAAACAGCTTCGCGTCGTTCGTCAGTATTAATCACTTTAGAAGACGATGTAAACATAAGCCGTGGAGACATGATTGTTAGAGCAAACGACTTGCCAACAATGGACAAGCAGTTTACAGCTACAATTTCTTGGATGGATTCTCAAAACCTAAAAGCAGGTAATAAATATGTTGTACAACATGGCGTTAATAAAGTTATGGCTAAAGTAGAGCGTATTCACCATAAAATTAATCCTGATTATTCTGGTGTAGACGATACTGTAGAAACTTTAGCAATAAACGATATCGCAACTGTATCTTTTAAATTAAACAAGCCTATTTTTTACGATGCTTTTAAAGCGCATAGAACTAATGGATCGTTTATAATAATAGATTCAAAATCTAATAATACAGTAGGCGCAGGCTTTATCCAGTAAGTATTAGCAAACCAATCATTTATCAATTTGAGAAAAGTATTTTAATTTATCCTATTAAATCTATAGGAATTATATAATAAGTAATGCAGAGCTTTAGAACAGAAATAGAAAACCCTATAGTAGAAAAGGATATTGTAGAATTAGCCAATAAGATTGCGCTTTTTAACAACGGAAAAATAGATGAAGAAAAGTTTAGAAGCTTACGTTTAGCACGAGGTGTTTACGGTCAGCGTCAAGAAGGCGTACAAATGATTCGTATAAAATTACCTTATGGTAAAGTATTGGGTAATCAACTGCGTCGTATTGCTGAGGTTTCAGATGAGTACTCAAGAAGCAGATTACACATTACTACACGTCAAGATATTCAAATTCATTATGTCGATTTAAACCGCACACCAGAATTATGGGCAGAGTTAGAGCGCGATGATGTTACTATTAGAGAAGCCTGTGGAAATGCTGTAAGAAACGTAACAGCAAGTGAAACAGCAGGAATAGATGTTAACGAACCTTTTGATGTTTCTCCATACGCAGATTCTGTTTTTAAATTCTTTTTACGTAACCCAATTTGTCAAGAAATGGGTAGGAAATTTAAAGTGTCTTTTTCTGGAACAGATGAAGATACAGGTTTATCATACATGCACGATTTAGGTTTTATAGCTAAAATTGAAAATGGTGTAAAGGGTTTTAAAATCATGCTTGGTGGCGGATTAGGTTCGCAACCAAGGCATGCAGATGAATTTTATTCGTTTTTAGCTTCAGATAAAATTATTCCTTTAATGGAAGGTGTTTTAAGAGTTTTCGATCGTTATGGCGAACGTAAAAGTCGTGCTAAAGCGAGATTGAAATTTTTATTAAAAGATATTGGTTTAGAAGCTTTTAAGGCATTAGTTGAAGAAGAGCAAAACGCAATCGAATTTAAAACAGTTACTATAGACGAAGCAAATTATACGGCTTCAATTCCAGCTTCTATAGAAGCTCCAAAGGTTGAAATAAAAGACGAAGTCGCTTTTAATTTATGGAAAGCAACTAATGTTATTCCACAAAAACAAGACGGTTATTTTGCTATTGGAATAAAAGTATTACTTGGAGATTTCTATACGGATAAAGCACGCTTGTTAGCAGATTTGGTAGAGAAATATGCAGCAGGAGAAATCCGTTTGTCTCTAAGGCAAAACATTTTAATACCATTTGTAAAAGAAGATTTGTTAACTTTTTTCTATACAGAATTAGAAAAATTAGGCTTTGCAGAAGCAGGTTATAATAAAGCAGTAGATATTACAGCATGTCCAGGAACAGATACTTGTAATTTAGGTATTGCAAGTAGTACCGGAATTGCTGAAGAATTAGAACGTGTTATAAAAGCAGAATACCCACAGTATTTATCTAACGAAGATTTAGTAATTAAAATTAGTGGTTGTATGAATGCTTGCGGGCAACACAATATGGCAAATATTGGTTTTCAAGGCATGTCTATTCGTACAAAAGATAAATTGGTTGCACCTGCATTACAAGTGCTTTTAGGAGGAGGTAATTTAGGAAACGGTAAAGCTTATTTTGCAGATAAAGTTGTAAAAGTACCAAGTAGAAGAGGCCCGGAAGCATTACGTCGTATTCTTAACGACTACGAGGCAAATGGAGGTGATTTAGTGTTTTCAGAATACTATAAAGAAAAAGGTGAGAAATACTTTTACAGCCTACTAACAGATTTATCTAATGTCGATAACCTAACGCAAGAAGATTTTATTGATTGGGGAACAGAAGAAGCCTATGTTAAAGCCATTGGTGTTGGAGAATGTGCAGGTGTTGTTATCGATTTAATTGCAACGCTTTTTTTTGAAAGTGATGAGAAAATTGAAGAAGCAAAAGAATCTTTTGGCAACAAAGTATATTCTGGTGCAATCTACGAGGCGTATCGCTCGATGGTTAATTCCGCGAAAGCGATATTGATTTCCGAAGACATAAAAGCAAACACACAAGCAGGTATTATTAGTCAGTTTGATGAGTTGTTTATCGACACTAAAAAAATAGACTTAGGCGTTTCGTTTTCAGACTTAGTGTACCAAATAAAAGTATTTCCTCCAACTGAAGAATTTGCATCTCGTTACATTGAAAATGCAGAACAGTTTCTAGAAAAAGTAAGAGGTTTTAGAGAAAAAGCAATAGTTACCGATTAATAATATTAAATAATGCACGTATGATAAATCCAAAATTAACAGTAGTTGGCGCAGGACCAGGAGATCCAGATTTAATTACATTAAAGGCTATAAAAGCAATACAATCTGCCGATGTTATTTTGTACGATGCCTTAGTAAACGACGCTTTACTAGGCTACGCGTCTAAAACAGCAGAGCTTATTTTTGTTGGTAAACGTAAAGGTTGTTATGCTTATCAGCAAAGTCAAGTAAACCAATTAATTATTGAGCGTGCTTTACGATGTGGTCATGTTGTTAGATTAAAAGGAGGAGATCCATTTATTTTTGGTCGTGGCGCAGAAGAGTTGGAGTATGCTAAGGAATATGCTATCGAGGTTGCGGTTGTTCCAGGTATTTCATCGTCTGCAGCAGTGCCAGCTTATCAAGGTATTCCTTTAACAAAGCGTAATGCAGCCGAAAGTTTTTGGGTAATTACAGGCACAACGAAATCGCATGAAATTTCTAGTGATATTGCATTAGCAGCAAAATCTACAGCTACGGTTGTTGTTTTAATGGGCATGGGAAAACTGGCTGAAATTGTAAAGATTTTTTCTTCGGAAGGAAAACAAAATACAGCAGTTGCAGTAATTCAAAATGGGACACGAGAAAACGAGAAAGTTGGGATTGGTACTATTAGTTCTATTGAAGCTATTGTAAAAGAAAAACAATTATCTACTCCAGCAATTATCATTATTGGAGAAGTAGTGAATCAGCGTGTAGATTTAGCGTCAATGTACGAGAAATCGAATTTAGCACCTCAATTTTCGCAACCAGTTTCAGCTTAAAACTTATGGAAAGGAATAATTTATATCCCATTTTTTTAAAGACGAAAAACCTGCAAGTACTTATTGTAGGTGGAGGTAATGTAGCCGAAGAAAAATTAACATTTTTATTAAAATCGAGTCCTGATGCACATGTAACCATGGTTTCTCCAATGTTTAGAGAGGCAACTATTGCTATGGCAAATACAGGATGCGTAACAAGAATTAAGGATACTTATAAGTACAGTTATCTTGAAGGAAAACATATGGTTGTTGCAACCACAGATATTCCAGAAGTAAATGTGCAAGTTTATAACGATTGTAGAGCACAAAGTAAATTGGTTAATGTTGCCGATAATCCGCCATATTGCGATTTTTATATGGGAGGAATTGTAACTAAAGGCAATGTAAAAGTAGCTATTTCTACAAATGGAAAATCACCAACTACAGCAAAACGTTTACGTCAGTTTTTTGAAGACGTAATACCAGAAAATATAGACGATTTGGTAAAGAATCTTAATGTTTATAGAAAAACTATAAAAGGAGATTTTGAACAAAAAGTTGAAACATTAAATGAATTTACTAAAGGCTTAGTAGAAAAAATAAAATAGTATGATTAAAACAGATATATTAATAATAGGAGCAGGACCAACAGGTTTATTTACTGTGTTTGAAGCAGGATTGCTAAAATTAAAGTGCCATTTAATTGATGCATTACCACAACCTGGTGGTCAATGTTCTGAGTTATATCCAAAAAAGCCTATTTACGATATTCCTGGATTTCCAGAAATATTAGCTGGAGATTTAACTGGTAACCTATTAGAACAAGGTAAACAGTTTCAACCAGGATTTACATTAGGAGAACGTGCAGAAACTATAGAAAAACAAGAGGATGGTAGCTTTATAGTAACCACTAATAAAGGAACAAAACACCATGCGCCAATTGTTGCTATTGCTGGAGGTTTAGGTAGTTTTGAACCTAGAAAACCTAAGTTAGAAGGTATTGAAAAGTACGAAGACAAAGGTGTTAATTACTTTATTAAAGACCCAGAAGTTTATAGAGATAAAAAAGTAGTGATTGCTGGAGGTGGAGATTCTGCTTTAGATTGGTCTATATTTCTTGCAGATGTCGCTTCAGAAGTTACTTTAGTACATAGAAGAAATGAATTTAGAGGTGCTTTAGATTCCGTAGAGAAAGTACAAGAATTAAAACTTTTTAATAAAATAAATTTAATTACACCTGCAGAGGTAATAAGTTTAAAAGGAGAAAACCATATCGAAGGTGTTACATTATCTAAAGGAGATGAGGTAATAGAATTAGAAGCCGATTATTTTATTCCGTTATTTGGATTGTCGCCAAAACTAGGTCCAATAGGAGATTGGGGATTAGAGATCGAAAAAAATGCAATAAAAGTGAATACCGTAGATTACCAAACTAATATAGATGGTATCTTTGCTATTGGTGATGTTAATACATATGAAGGGAAACTAAAATTAATTCTTTGTGGATTTCATGAAGCAACATTAATGTGTCAATCTGCATATAAAATATTAAATCCAGGCAAGAAATTTGTTTTAAAATATACAACAGTAAGTGGTATAGATGGGTTTGATGGTACAAGAAAAGAGTCACCAAAAGCAGTTGTAAAGGCTATAGTATAATGGAAGATGTTACTTTACATATTACAGATCGCGAAGGTAAAAAACATAGTGTTTTAGCACCTACAGATATGGCAATGAATATTATGGAAGTTATTCGTTCTTACGAGTTAGCTCCAGAAGGAACCATTGGTATTTGTGGTGGTATGGCAATGTGTGCTTCGTGCCAATGTTATGTGAATTCGGATAACGAAATTAATGCAATGGAAGATGAAGAAGATGCTATGTTATCTGAAGCTTTTAATGTTAAAGATAACAGTAGACTAAGTTGTCAAATTCCTATTACAGATGCTTTACATAATTTAGAGATTGAATTGGCACCAGAAGTTTAAATAATTATTAGATGCAGGAGAAATTGCAAATACCATTTAGGTTTAAAGAAAAAGTTGAAGAACTCGCAAAAGAATTATTCTATTGCGCATTAGAATCTTCAGAGAAACAAGAAGTGCTCCTTAAAAATATTAAGGAGTCCTTTTTTTATATATCTAAAGCCTTAGATTGTGGTGTTTGTAATATAAAATGGGAACAATTTGTTGTCGGAATTAAAGCATTAAAACCAAAGTTGCAATTAGATGCGGAAGCAGCATATAATAACGATCCGGCTGCTAAAAGTGTTAGAGAAGTGTATTTAGCATATCCTGGTTTTTATGCTATTGCTATGTATCGCATAAGTCATATTTTATGGCAACTAGATATTCCTGTTTTGCCTAGAATGATTTCAGAATACGCACATGGAGTAACAGGTACAGATATTCATCCAGGAGCAACCATTGGACATTCTTTTTTTATAGATCATGCCACAGGAGTTGTTATTGGAGAAACCGCTGTAATACATAATTATGTTGTTATTTATCAAGGCGTAACTTTAGGAGGTATTACAGTAGAAAAAGCATTAGCAAATACAAAAAGACATCCTACAATTAAGGATCATGTTACCATTTATGCGAATGCTACTGTTTTAGGAGGAACTGTAGAAATTGGCGCAAATAGTATTATTGGCGCAAACGTTTGGATTACAAAATCCATTCCCGAAAATTCAATTGTAACTTACAAGTCTGATATAAAAATAACAAATAGATAAAGTATGAGTATTTTAAAACAAATAGGAAATACGCCTTTAGTAGAAGCTTCAAATTTAGTTTCCAAACCAAACGTAAAACTTTATCTAAAATTAGAAGGTAATAATCCTGGCGGAAGCGTAAAGGATAGACCAGCTTATAATATGATTGCCGAAGCGGTAAAACGAGGTGACATAGAAAAAGGAGGCCATATAGTTGAAGCCACAAGTGGTAATACAGGAATTGCTTTAGCTTATGTAGCAAGCTTATTTGGTATAAATATATCTTTAGTTATGCCAGAAAATTCTACCGTAGAACGCGTAAAAACAATGCGTGCTTATGGAGCAGAAGTAATATTAACAAGTGCAGAAAGAGGTATTGAAGGTTCAAGAGATGTCGCTTTTAAAATGAGAGACGAAAAAGGATACCTTTTATTAAATCAGTTTGAGAACGACGATAATTGGAGAGCACATTATAAAACTACAGGTCCAGAAATTTGGAGAGATACAAATGGTGAAGTCACTCATTTTGTTTCAGCAATGGGCACAACAGGAACTATAATGGGAACCTCTACTTTTTTAAAAGAACAAAATAAAAACATTCAAATTATTGGAGCACAACCAATGGACGGATCAAGAATTCCTGGTATTAGAAAATGGTCGCCAGACTATGTTCCAAGTATTTTTAATCCTTCAAAAGTAGATCAAGTAATAGAAGTAAGCCAAGAACAAGCTACTGCTATGACTAAGCGTTTGGCAAGAGAAGAAGGTGTTTTTGCAGGGATGAGTAGTGGAGGATCTGTATCTACCGCACTAAAATTAATAGAGACGATAGACGCAGGTGTTGTGGTTGCTATTATCTGCGACAGAGGAGATCGTTACTTATCTTCTGCTTTATTCGATTAAGCACTTCAATAAATAATATTTAGTTTACTTTTGCCGTCTAACAAATTTACTTGATGAGGTATATATTATACGCTTATATATTATTTTTTTCTATTAGTGTTTCTGCTCAAGCAGACAAAAATCCATTTACAATAGATGCCAATTATTTCTATGGAAATATTGCAGAACATAATACTGATATTTCACATTTAATAACCGGACATCCCTCTGGCGTTATATTAAGTTATAACCAGAAAACATTTGGAAAAAAGGCTTGGGAAAGTAGATTTAACTATCCAGATTATGGAGCATCATTTATCTATCAAAAATTTAATAATGAGTATATAAATGAAAATATAGGAGTCTATGCACACTATAATTTTTACTTTTTTAATAGAAATGTAATGTTTCGTATTGGGCAAGGTTTAGCCTATAATGATACGCCTTATGATAAGGTTGAGAATTTTAGAAACAATGCTTTTGGTACACATTTATTAAGTTCTACTTACTTAATGTTAAACTATAAAAAAGAAAATATATTAAAAGGCATAGGTGTTCAAGCAGGTTTTTCTTTAATCCATTATTCTAATGCTAATGTAAAAGCACCAAACAGTTCTATTAATAGTATTGCTTTTAATATTGGTGCTAATTATATTTTTGATAAGGAAAAACCAACAGAATACATTCCTTCTACAGAAGAGAAATATTTTAAAGAAAAAGTAAAATATAATTTTGCTCTTAGAACTGGAGTAAACGAAAGCGATGTTATAGATACAGGACAATATGCTTTCTTCGTTGTATCTGCTTATGCCGATAAACGTTTAAACAGAAAAAGTGCCATTCAAGTAGGTACAGATGTATTCTTTTCTAACTTTTTAAAGAAGCATATTCAGTATAAAGCTGTTGCTTTTCCAGAAGATAATGTAAGTGGAGACGAAGATTATAAACGTGTTGGAGTCTTTGTTGGGCACGAACTGTTTATTAGTAAAACGTCACTTATAACACAACTGGGTTATTATGTTTATTATCCGTTTGATTTTGAAGGTCGCGTGTATAATAGAGTAGGATTGAAGCGTTATTTTGGAGATAAAATTTATGGTGCTTTAACTTTAAAGTCGCACGGAGCAAAAGCTGAAGCTGTAGAAATAGGAATTGGAATAAGATTATAGAATGAAAAAGATAGCATACATATTTATAGTATTACTTTTTGCAAGTTGCGATAACGATAATGCACCAGACTGCTTTAAAAACGCAGGAGATATAATAGAAAAGGAAATTACTGTAGCACCATTTACAAAAATTACTGCTTTTAAAAATATTGAACTCATTGTAACAGATGCTTTGACTCAAAGTGTTAAAATAGAAACAGGAGAAAATCTAATGGACGAAATAGCAGTAACTGTAGAAAACGGTAGATTGCTAATAAACGATAATAATGGTTGTAATCTTACTAGAGATTACGGTTTAACTAAAGTTTATGTTAGTACTCCAAACCTAACAGAGATTAGAAACAGTAGCCAATTTACGGTACGTAGTAATGGTGTTTTAAATTATCCAGATTTAAATTTATTGAGTGAAGACGATTCTGGAGATTTTTATAACAATGGTATTTTTAATTTAGAAGTAAATGCAAATCGTATTTTTATAGTAATTAATAATACAACTACAGCTTATATTTCTGGATCGACTACTAACTTAAGAGTTTACCATGCTTCTGGAGATGGGCGTTTTGAAGGTCGAAACTTAATTGCCGACAATGTAAATGTTTACCATCGAGGTACAAATGATATTATTGTTAATCCTCAATTAAAGCTTACGGCTAATTTATTAAGTACAGGTGATGTTATCTCTGTAACTACACCTCCAGTTTTAGATATTCAAGAACAGTTTGATGGTCGCGTAATTTTTGAGTAAACATCTACTAAGCAGTCAACTCCCTAAACATACTTTCTAAGCTAGCATTTTTTTGATTTAGCTGAAGAATCTTCAACTCATTATCATGGGCAAAATCAAAAACATGAGAACGCATATCTTCTTTTGTAGAAAAGGTGATTTCGTAAATAAAATCATGTGTATTTTTAACGCTTTTGGTATTCGGTAGTTTTAATAAAAAAGCATCTTCAACTCTGTAATCAAACTCCACAATAACTACCTGTTCTTGTCCTTCGCGTAATTCAGTTAGTTTTTTATTCGCAACAATTTCTCCTTTATTAATTATTATAACACGATCGCACATAGCTTCTACCTCTTGCATAATGTGTGTTGATAGAAAAACTGTTTTCTCCTTGCCAATAGATTTTATAAGGTTTCTTATATCTACTAATTGATTAGGGTCTAAACCAGTTGTAGGTTCGTCTAAAATTAAAACATCTGGATTATGTAATAACGCATTTGCTAGGCCAACACGCTGTCTGTAACCTTTAGATAGCGCACTCATTTTTTTATGAGCCTCCGGGCCTAAACCTGTAAGTTCGATAACTTCTTCAATTCTAGATTTACTTACCTTATAAACATCGGCATTAAAAGCTAAATATTCACGAACGTATTGTTCTAAGTATAAAGGATTGTGTTCTGGTAAATAGCCAACACTTTGCTGTACTTGTTTTGCTTCAGATAAAATAGAATGCCCATTTACTGTTGCTTTACCTTCTGTAGGACTTATAAAGGTGGTCAATATTTTCATCATTGTAGATTTTCCTGCTCCATTTGGACCAAGAAACCCAACTATTTCTGGCTTTTTAATTTCAAAAGACACATTGTTTAGTGCTTTCTGTTCACCATAAATCTTCGTTACATTTTCAACCTTTATTGACATCTTATAATCTTTCTTCAAAAATAAACATTCTGTAATTTAAACAAGACTTTGTGCAGAAATCTTTAAATCTTTATCTAAAACCTTAAAATTCATGCTTTAGTATTTTGATTTGTTAAATATTTATCTACTTTAGCAATATAATTATTATGAAAACATT
Source organism: uncultured Lacinutrix sp. (assembly GCF_947500605.1). Lineage (GTDB taxonomy): Bacteria > Bacteroidota > Bacteroidia > Flavobacteriales > Flavobacteriaceae > Lacinutrix. The sequence continues at coordinate 46,347 of NZ_CANMSJ010000011.1, forward strand.
TCAAACAACATATTACAGCTGGTTTTATTTCTTTTTTAGCGAAAAGAACGAGACTGCGTATGTGTAATTTTAATAAACATATATTTAAAACCTAAGTCTCGATAAATTTATCGAGACTTTTTTTATACAATAATTTCAACTTAGGTTGAGATTTTAAAAACAAATAGAATTTGATTAAAACAGTAGCTATACAAGGAATAAAAGGATCGTTTCATCACATTGTGTCGCAAGATTACTTTGGTGAAGATACAGCTGTAAACGAGTGTTTGTCTTTCGACGAAACTGTAGATGCTTTACTATCAGGTAAAACAGAAGTAGCCATTATGGCTCTAGAAAATTCTATTGCAGGTTCAATTATACCAAATTATGCTTTAATAGATAATAACAACCTTCATATTGTTGGTGAGTATTATTTAGATATACAGCACAATTTAATGGCATTGCCAAATCAAAGTATTGAGGATATTAAAGAGGTGCATTCGCATCCAATGGCATTATTACAATGTAAAGCATTCTTTAAAAATTATCCGCATATAAAATTAGTTGAAGATAAAGATACAGCAGATGTTGCCAAGCGAATACAGGATAAAAACCTTAAAGGTATTGCAGCCATAGCAAGTAGTTTAGCAGCTTCAATATTCGAATTAAATATTATTGCAGAAAGCATTCAAACTATTAAACATAACGAAACACGTTTTGTAATTGTTAAGCAAAATAATTCTGAAATTAATACAAATGAAATTAATAAAGCATCAATTAAATTCGAACTCGATCACAAACGAGGAAGCTTAGCCGCAATTCTTAATGTTTTAAGCGATTGTAAACTAAACTTAACAAAAATACAATCTCTACCTAAAATCGAAACACCTTGGCTTTATGCCTTTTTTGTAGATGTTACTTTCGATGATTATAAAGATTTTGATAAGGCAAAAGCAGTAATAGAGATAATGGCAACACATTTAAAAGTGTTAGGCGAATATAAAAACGCAAAGAAATAATGGAAGTAGCAAATAGATTACATAGTGTTGAGGAGTACTACTTTTCTAAGAAATTAAAGGAAGTTAATTCCTTGATATCTCAAGGTAAACCAATTATTAATTTAGGTATTGGTAGTCCAGATTTACAACCACCTGGAAAAGTGATTTCGGCAATTACAGAAAGTTTTAAAGATGCAAGAGCTCATAAATATCAAAGTTATCAAGGTATACCAGAATTAAGGGAAGCGATAGCTGGTTTTTATAAAACGCATTTTCAAGTAGATGTAAATGCTGCTACAGAAGTTTTACCGTTAATGGGAAGTAAAGAAGGTATTATGCATATTTCTATGGCCTTTTTAAATGAAGGTGATGCGGTTTTAATACCAAACCCAGGATACCCAACATATACATCTGTTACTAAATTATTGCAGGCAGAACCTATTTTTTACAATTTAGATGCAGAAAATAATTGGTGTCCAAATATAGAAGAACTTGAAAAGCAAGATCTAAGTAAGGTTAAAATAATGTGGTTAAATTATCCGCACATGCCAACTGGAGCTAAAGCAACTAAAGCGGTTTTTAAAAGCATGATAGCATTTGCTAAAAAGCATGATATTTTATTGGTAAATGATAACCCTTATAGTTTTATTTTAAACAAGGAGCCATTAAGTATCTTAAGTATAGAAGGTGCCAAAGAAGTATGTTTAGAATTAAACTCTTTAAGTAAAACCTTTAATATGGCTGGATGGAGAGTTGGTATGTTACTTGGTAATAACGAGTTGCTAAATGCGGTTTTAAAAGTGAAAAGTAATATGGATTCTGGCATGTTTTACGGCATACAACAAGGCGCTATCGAGGCTTTAAACTCATCAAAAATGTGGTTTGTAAGTTTAAATAATATTTATGAAAAACGCCGTAAACTAGTATGGGAATTAGCGACTAAGTTAAATTGTTCTTTCGATGAGAACGCAACAGGATTGTTTGTTTGGGCAAAATTACCAGCTGCTCTTAATTCAGAAGCATTTATAGACAAGCTATTAAAAGAACATAATCTTTTTATAACACCTGGAACTATTTTTGGAAGTCAAGGAGAAGGTTATGTGCGTTTTTCATTATGTGCAACAGTCAAAGAATTAGAAGAAGCTATAACAAGAGTATGATTAATAATATATACATAATAGGCGTTGGTTTAATAGGCGGAAGTTTAGCCTTAGATATAAAAAACAAACGACCAGATATTACTGTTTACGGTATAGATAAGAGCGAACAACATTTAATAGAAGCTTTAGAACTAAATGTTATAGATGCTAAAGCAACGTTAGACGATTTAGATAAGGCAGACTTAGTAATATTATCAGTGCCTGTAGATGCAGCTGTAGAATTGTTGCCTAAAGTTTTAGATAAAGTGTCAGACTTCGGCCTTGTTGTAGACGTAGGCTCTACCAAATTAGATATTTGTAAAGTAGTAGAAAACCATTTTAAAAGAAGAAATTTTTTAGCAATGCATCCTATTGCAGGAACAGAGTTTTCTGGACCAAAAGCAGCCATTTTAGATTTATTTCAGCATAAAACAAATATTATATGTGAAGTAGAAAAAACAGCTTTTAAGCTTCAAGAAAAAGCATTAAATCTGTTTTCAGAAATAGGAATGAGAATGCGTTATATGAACCCAGAAGCACACGATAAACACATTGCATACATGTCGCATTTATCACACATTAGTGCATTTATGTTGGGTAAAACAGTAATAGAGAAAGAAAAGAACGAACGCGATATTTTCGATATGGCAGGTTCTGGTTTCGAAAGTACTGTAAGGTTAGCAAAAAGTTCTCCAGCAATGTGGACACCAATTTTTAAACAGAATAAAGAGAATGTTATAGAAACCTTAGAAGGTTATATCGCAAACTTAACACAGTTTAAAAACATGATGAAGAACGACGATTTTGAAGGTGTTTATAATGAAATGAAAGACACAAATTATATTAAACAAATATTAAACGGATTAAAATAATATCAATTTCTTGTAAGGTTACTATGCTAAACTCGTTTTAGTAATTAACCTTATAAGTACAATAAATAGTAGGATTATGGAAAATAAAAAAGAAATGAGAAACTGGTTGACAGACATGGCGTTGGATCATCCATTAGTAATCGCTGGACCTTGTAGTGCAGAGACAGAAGAGCAAGTTTTAAAAATAGCTCATGAGCTTAAAGATACAGATGTTAGTTATTTTAGAGCAGGTATTTGGAAACCACGTACACGTCCAGGAATGTTTGAAGGTGTTGGTGCTTTAGGTTTAAATTGGCTTAAAAAAGTAAAAGAAGAAACAGGAATGAAAACCTGTACAGAAGTTGCAAATGCTGCACACGTAAAGTTAGCGATTGAGAATGATGTAGATTTACTTTGGATTGGTGCACGATCTACTGTAAGCCCATTCATTATGCAAGAATTAGCAGATGCTTTAGCTGGAACAGATAAAATTGTTTTAGTTAAAAACCCAGTAAATCCAGATTTAGCGTTATGGTTAGGTGGAATTGAAAGATTATATACTGCAGGTATTAAAAATTTAGGAGCAATACACAGAGGTTTTTCTACATACGAAAAAACGAAATATAGAAACATTCCAGAATGGCAAATAGCTATCGAGTTTCAAAACAGATTTCCAGATTTACCATTAATTAACGATCCATCACATATTACAGGAAAGCGCGATATGGTTTTCGATGTGTCTCAAACGGCTTTAGATCTTAATTTCGATGGATTAATGATAGAAACACATTTCGATCCAGATAACGCATGGAGTGATGCTGCACAGCAAGTAACACCAACGGCATTAGTGCAAATGATGGAGGATTTAAAAATTAGAAAACAAACAGATCCAGAAGCAGAATACAATAAAGAGTTAACTAATTTAAGAGCTCAAATAGATGTTGTAGATAACCAACTTATAGATTTAATGGGCAAGCGTATGCAAGTAGCAGACGGTATTGGTCAATTAAAGAAACAAAAAAATGTTGCTGTTTTACAAAGTAAACGTTGGAATGAGATTTTAGGTAAAATGGTACTTCAAGGAGATGAAAAAGGTTTAAGTGAAGAATTTATTTTAAAACTGTTTAAAGCAGTACACCAAGAGTCTATAAATCATCAAGAAAAAGTGATTAAAGGATAATTTCTTATTTTAAAGACTATTATAAATGCCATTATTAGTTAATCATTTTTTAATATTAATTAATAATGGCATCTTTGTAAGTAATGACAGGACTAGTATATAAATCGACAGGAAGTTGGTACACAGTTAAGACTGAGTTAGGTGCCACTTACGAATGCAGGATAAAAGGTAAATTTCGTTTACAAGGCATAAAGAGTACCAACCCAATTGCGGTTGGTGACTATGTGGATTTTGAGCTAGATACCAAAAGTGATCAAGAAACAGGTGTAATTAACAAGATCCATGATCGCGAGAATTACGTTGTTAGAAAATCGGTAAATCTATCTAAGCAAACACATATTATTGCTTCAAATATCGATCAGGTTTTTCTTTTAATAACTATAGATAATCCACCAACATTTACAAGCTTTATAGATCGTTTTTTAGTAACGGCAGAGGCTTATTCTATTAAAACTGTTTTGGTTTTTAATAAAATAGATACTTATACCGAAGAAACTATTCTAGAAGTTAAATGGTTGGAGCATATTTATACAAATATAGGCTACGACTGTATTAGCGTTTCGGCTAAAACAGGAGAGAATATAGATAAAATTAAAGCACTAATGGAAGGTAAAGTTAGTGTGTTTACAGGCCATTCTGGAGTAGGTAAGTCTACTTTAGTAAACACAATAGAACCAAGTTTAGACTTAAAAACAAAGTCTATTTCCACACAGCATTCCCAAGGACAGCACACAACAACATTTGCAGAAATGTTCGATTTAAGTTTCGATGCTAAAATTATAGACACGCCAGGAATTAAAGGTTTTGGAGTAGTAGATATGGAAAAGGAAGAAATAAGCGATTATTTTCCTGAGTTTTTTAAACTGAGTCAAGATTGTAAATTCAATAACTGTATGCACATAGAAGAACCTAAATGCGCTGTTAAAGATGCTTTAGAAAGAGATGAGGTTGCAGCTTCGCGTTACAAAAGTTATGTTCAAATAATTGAAGGAGACGATCAGCATTACAGAACAGATATTTGGGATAGAGAGTAATAAAAAAAATATTAAAATTTCGCTTTCGCGGAAAGGAGCATGAAAATAGTAATTCAAAGAGTTAGTAAAGCGAGTGTAACTATAGAATATGAAAAAGTAGCTTCAATAGATCATGGACTTTTAATTTTACTAGGGATTGTTACAGAAGATACCCAAGAAGACATTACATGGTTAACAAACAAGATTGCAAATATTCGCATTTTTGAAGACGAACAAGCTGTAATGAACAAATCTCTTTTAGATACTAATGGAGACGTTATTGTTGTAAGTCAGTTTACATTGCAAGCAAGTACAAAAAAAGGAAACAGACCAAGTTATATAAAAGCAGCACGACCAGAAGTTGCTATTCCATTATACCAAGCTTTTAATAAAACCTTAGAAACGGTTTTAAGTAAACCAATTCAAACAGGAGTGTTTGGTGCAGATATGCAAGTGGAACTTTTAAACGATGGACCAGTAACTATAATTATAGATTCTAAAAATAAAGAGTAATGGCATCATTATTTGGACATGGTTTAGTTGGCTTTACACTAACTAAAATAGGAAGTGCTAAAGCAAGTAAAGCACTACTGTTTTTGGCTATTGTTTCGGCAATACTTCCAGATTTAGATGTTGTCACTTTTGGTGAAATACCATACACACATCCATTTGGACATCGCGGTTTTACACATTCCATAGTTTTTGCCCTAATTTGGGCTGTTATTTTAGCCTTCATTTTTACAAAAACTAAAAAAATATTATTTTTTGTAGTTATTTTTCTATCAACCATATCGCATGGTGTTTTAGACGCTTTAACAACAGGAGGAAAAGGAGTTGGTTTTTTTATACCGTTTAATAATGCTCGGTTTTTCTTTCCGTGGCAAGTAATAAAAGTATCGCCAATAGGTGTAAGCAAATTCTTTACAAATAGAGGAGTGCAAGTAATATTAAGCGAGTTAAAGTATATTGGTATTCCATGTGTTTTAATAATACTGTTTCTGCGTCTAAAAAATAAAAAAGTAGGAAAATAACTCTTTAGACTTAGTCATATTTTTTATATTTAAGACCTAATAGAATAACATGCGCTTAAAACCAATAATTAGTATATTCTTTATACTAATATCCTCTATAACATTTTCACAAGAAAAATTTATTGCATTAACAATAAGTCCAGAACTAAAAAAGAACAGTAACGCTGTTATTAGAAGTAGTATTACAGAAGTTGATATTGAGTCAATAGATAAAATTATTGTTAAACAACATCGTATTGTAACGGTTTTTAATGAATCTGGACAATCAAAAGTTAATGGTGAAGTGTATTATGATAATGCTGTAAATATTAAAAAACTTGAGGCTAAAATTTATAATGCAATTGGTGAAGAAGTTAAAAGAATTAAGAAAAAGGATTTTAAAGATGTAAGTATTGCAGATGGTTTTTCAATATTTAATGATAATAGAGCAAAATATTTTAATTATACACCAGTTTCTTATCCATATACAGTTGAATTTATTTCTGAAACAGTAAGGACAAATACGGCCTTTATTCCAAGATGGTTTCCTTTAGAAGATTACTATGTTAGTACAGAGTTCTCTAGTTTTAAAGTAAATAATAATTCAGGAATTGAACTTTCTAAAAGACTTTTAAATTTTGAAGATTATATAAGTATCGAGGAAGTTTCAGAATTTAATTATATAGCAAAAAAAATACCTGCTTTGGTTTCTGAGGCTTATAGTCCATCATTTACAACATTTACTCCTAATTTAAAGGTCGCTTTAAAAGCCTTTAGTATGGAAGGTGTAGAAGGTACTAATACTAGCTGGGGAAATTTTGGACAATGGATGAACGACAAACTTATAAAAGGAACAGAAGTACTGCCCGAATCTACCAAACAAGAAATAAAAATACTAACTAAGGACGCTTCGTCTTCTATTGAAAAAGCAAGAATTGTGTATAAATATGTACAAGATAAAAGTCGCTATGTTAGTATTCAAGTAGGTATTGGTGGATGGAAACCAATGTTAGCAAGTGATGTAGATAGATTGGGCTATGGTGATTGTAAAGGATTAACAAACTACACGAAATCTTTATTAGAAACTGTTGGTGTAGAATCTTATTACACAGTCGTGTATGGAGATTCAAATATTAGGAGTATTGACAGGGATTTCTCTTCTCTAGAAGGCAATCATGTAATACTAACAATACCGATTCAGGAGGATTATGTTTGGTTAGAGTGTACAAGTCAAAACTCACCTTTTGGCTATAATGCTAATTTTACAGATGATAGAGATGTGCTTTTAGTAACTTCTGAAGGTGGTAGAATTGTTCATACAAAAGAATATAAAACTATAAGTAATACTCAAGAAACAAAAGCAGATATTATTATTAATGAAGATGGAAATATAAAAGCTAAATTAAATATAGTGTATAAAGGTTCCCAATATGATAATCATACTTATATAGAATCAAAAGATTTAGAAAAACAGAAGTTATTTTACAAAGATTATTATAATATTAATAATTTAAGCATAAGCGCATTAAAAATTAATAATGATAAAGAGGCTATCGTATTTACAGAAGACATAGAGTTAGAGGCTGTAAGCTATGCGTCTAAAGCTGGTGTAAATTTATTGTTTAGCCCTAATTTATTTAATAAAAGCACTGTAGTTCTTCCAAAATATAAAACAAGAGAATTACCTTTTGAGAAAGATAGAGGTTATAAAGATGTTGATGAGTATACTATTAAAATCCCAGTAAACTATAGTTTTGAAAGTTTTAAAGAGTCTATTAATATTTCTAATAAGTTTGGAAGTTATAAAGTTACTATGCAGAAAAAAAATAGTAACACAATGCATTATAAAAGAGAACTAATAATTAATAAAGGAAAATATTTAAAAGAAGATTATAAAGCGTTTAGAGCATTTTATATAGAAATAGTTAATCATGATAAATCGCGAATAGCAATTGCAAATAAAAAATAAATGAAAGTAAAACTAATAATATTAGCTCTATTTAGTATTAATATATGCATTGCGCAAAATTATAATTTTGGCAAAGTCTCAAAGGAAGAATTACAAGAACAATTTAATCCTCAAGATTCAACTGCAAATGCAACTTATTTATATAAATATAGAAAGACTTATTTTCTACACCATAATAATGAATTTAAGTTGATGACAGATGTTCACGAGAGAATTAAAATTTATAATAAAGAGGATTCAGATTTTGCTACAAAAGAAATTAATTTATATGAAGGTAATGGTAGAAAAGAGAGTATAACTGGCCTAAAAGCGTATTCTTATAATTTTGTTGATGGTAAAATTACAGAGACAAAACTAAAAAAAGATGGAATTTTTGAAACAGAATTATCAAAACATTATAACCAGAAAAAATTTACTATGCCTAATATTAAAAAAGGCACTGTAATAGAGTATAAATATAAAATTGAATCTCCTTTTTATCAAAACGTTGATGAGTTTATATTTCAGCATAGTATACCTATTAAAAAATTAGAGATAAAGTTTGAATATCCAGAATATTTTGGTTTTAAAGCAAATGCCATAGGATTTTTAACAATAGAAAAAAGACAAGATACTAGACAAGATAAGCTTACTATAGAATCAAAATCTTATGATCAAAGATTTGGTGTAAAAACAGGAACAAATAAAGATGAATTAGAATATACTTCAAATATTGATATTTATGAGTCAAATAATATTCCAGCATTAAAAAACGAACCATTTGTAAACAATATAAATAATTATCGTTCTCTAGCTAAATATGAATTGGCATATATTAAATATCCAAACAGTCAAATAAAAGAATTCTCTACTAGTTGGGAAGATGTTGTAAAAACCATCTTTGATAATTCTGATTTTGGAGATGAGCTTAAAAAGTCTAATTATTTTAAAGAGGATGTCAATGCTTTATTAGAAGGAGTAAATGATCCAATGGAAAAAGCTGGGTTGATATTTAATTATGTAAAGACAAAAATGAAATGGAATAATTATTATGGAAAATATATTAATGTAGGTGTAAAAAAAGCATATAAAGAGAAGGTAGGTAATGTAGCAGAAATAAACTTAATGCTAACTTCAATGTTGCGTTATGCAGGAATTAATGCTAATCCAGTATTAGTAAGTACTAGAAATAATGGAATTCCTTTGTTTCCAACAATAGAAGGGTATAATTATATAGTATGTGCTATAGAGTTGCTTGATAATGTTATTTTGTTAGATGCTACAAGTAAATACAGTACACTTAATGTATTGCCTGTAAGAGCATTAAATTGGAAAGGAAGAATTATTAGAAGTCATGGTTCTTCTGCTTTGATTGATCTGTATCCAAAAGAGATGTCTTCTCATACCTCATTTATGTCAATTAATTTAAATGATAATACAGGAATAGAAGGTGGCATAAGAAATATTTATACAGCTCAGAAGGCAATGAGTTATCGATCGAGATATGTTGATGCAAATAAAGAAGAATTTATAGAAAGATTAGAGAATAAATATGACGGTATTGAAATCTCAGATTATACAGTAAAAAACGAATTAGAATTTTCTAAACCAGTAATAGAATCTTATAAGGTTTTAGTAGAAAATCAAACAGAAATTATTGGAGATAAAATGTATATTTCTCCTTTGTTTTTTCTAACAAAAGAAGATAATCCGTTTAAATTAGAAACAAGAGAATTTCCAATAGATTTTGGTTACCCAACAAAAAGGGTGTTTAGAATAAGTATAAATTTACCTAAAAACTATAATGTAGAAACCATTCCGGAAGCTAAGGTTATTACTTTGCCAGATAATTTAGGGTCTTTTAAATATAATATTTCGGCAAATGAAACATCTTTGCAAATAATAATAAGTTCAGAGATTAATACGTCAATAATCCCTTCTCAATATTACAAAGTAATAAAAGAGTTTTATAAGCAAATGAGGGAAAAAGAAAATGAAAAAATAATACTGATAAAAGCTTAACAATGAACATAAAAAACGCACAACAAGAAGTAGATAACTGGATTAAAAACCATGGCGTTCGTTATTTTAATGAACTTACCAATATGGCACAACTTACAGAAGAAGTAGGAGAAGTAGCCAGAATTATTGCCAGACGCTATGGAGAACAAAGCGAAAAAGAAAGCGATAAAAATAAAGATTTAGGCGAGGAACTAGCCGACGTTATGTTTGTGGTTTTATGTTTAGCAAACCAAACAGGAATAGATTTACAAGAAGCTTTCGATAAGAAATTAAATATAAAAACAAAACGCGATCACGATCGTCATCATAATAACGAAAAGCTTAAATAGTTTTTCTTTTTTTTATTTCCGCGAAGACGGAAACCGTTTACTATGAATATAAAAGTCCAAAAATCTTCAATAAATAAGAAGTCAGCAATACAAATTACAGGATCAAAAAGTGAATCTAATAGATTGTTATTGTTGCAAGCATTATATCCAGAAATTAAAATAGAGAATGTGTCTAACAGTGACGATTCTCAATTAATGACTAAGGCTTTAGCGTCTTTAGAACAAGTAATAGATATCCATCATGCAGGAACTGCAATGCGTTTTCTTACCGCTTATTTTGCGACTCAAAACAATAGAGAAACAATAATAACAGGTTCTAAACGTATGAAAGAGCGACCAATAAAAATATTGGTAGATGCTTTAAATCAATTAGGAGCAGATATTTCATATAAAGAAAACGAAGGCTATCCACCACTTTTAATTAAAGGAAAACAATTAACTAAAAACAAAGTATCGTTAGATGCTAATGTAAGTAGTCAATACATTTCGGCATTATTACTTATTGCTTCAAAATTAGAAAACGGATTAGAATTAACCTTAAACGGAAAAATAACATCTGTGCCTTATATTAACATGACCTTGAGTTTGTTAAGAGAGTTAAATATTGAAACAGAATTTAAAGACAATGTAATTACTGTAAAACCTTTACAGGAAAAGGTAGAGAATAAAACTCTAACGGTAGAGTCAGACTGGTCTTCGGCGTCTTATTTTTATAGTATTGTGGCTTTAGCACCTGTAGGAACGTCAATTAAAATTTCATCGTATAAAAAAGACAGTTTACAAGGCGATTCTGCATTAGCCGAAATTTATAAAAGCTTTGGAGTTGCTACAGTTTTTGAAGATAAAGGAGTCCTTCTTACAAAGGAAAACGAAGTAAATAAAGAAACGACAATAGATTTTAACTTGGCAAATTCGCCAGATATTGCACAAACAATTGCAGTTACGGCCTTTGCTTTAGGCTTAGAATCTAATTTAACAGGATTGCATACGCTTAAAATTAAAGAAACCGATAGATTAGAGGCTTTAAAAACGGAAATTGAAAAACTAGGAGGAGCAGTTGCTATTACTAACGAAACTCTTCATCTTAAAAAGTCTGATAATATTAAAGAAAATGTAGCAATAGCAACGTACAACGACCATAGGATGGCAATGGCTTTTGCACCGTTAGCTTTAAAAACAACTCTCGAAATTGAAGATTATATGGTAGTTTCTAAATCTTATCCAACCTTTTGGGAAGATTTAAAACAACTAGGATTTGATATTAAAGCAATTAAATAAATAATAAACAGTCATTTACTTGACAACGCCTATCTTGAGATTGTATCTTTGCTACTTTCTAATACTAAAAACATACGATAAACATGAAAATGAAATTATCACACTTTAACTTCGAATTACCAGACGAGTTATTGGCAGAATATCCAGCAGAAAACAGAGACGAGTCTCGTTTAATGGTTCTTAACAGAAAAGAACAAACTATAGAACACAAACAATTTAAAGATATTATTGATTATTTTGATGAAGACGATGTCATGATTCTTAATAATACTAAGGTTTTTCCAGCACGTTTATTTGGTAACAAAGAAAAAACTGGAGCTAGAATTGAAGTGTTTTTATTACGTGAGTTAAACGAAGAGCAACGCCTTTGGGATGTTTTAGTAGATCCAGCACGTAAAATTAGAATTGGAAATAAATTATACTTTGGTGATGATGAGACTTTAGTTGCCGAAGTAATAGATAATACAACATCAAGAGGTAGAACATTACGTTTTCTTTACGATGGTTCTTACGCAGAATTCCGTAAGAAATTAACAGATTTAGGAGAAACACCATTACCTAAATATATTAAAAGAGATGTAGAACCTGAAGACGAAGAGCGTTACCAAACAATTTTCGCTAAAAATGAAGGTGCTGTAGCAGCTCCAACAGCAGGAATGCATTTTTCTAAGCATTTATTAAAGCGTTTAGAAATTAAAGGTGTCGATTTTGCTGAGGTAACTTTACACGTAGGTTTAGGGACTTTTAACTCTGTTGAGGTAGAAGATTTATCTAAGCATAAAATGGATAGTGAAGAAGTAACTATTGGACCAGAAACAGTAGATAAAATTAATACTGCATTAAAAAATAGAAGACGTATTTGTGCCGTTGGTACAACTGCAATGCGTGCTGTTGAAAGTGCTGTATCTTCAAACCATACTTTAAACGAGATTGATGGTTGGACAAATAAATTTATTTTCCCTCCTTACGATTTTAGTATAGCAAATGCTATGATTACTAACTTTCACACACCAAAATCTACATTAATGATGATGACTTCTGCATTTGCAGGACACGATTTTGTTATGCGTGCTTACGACGAAGCTGTTAAAGAAAAGTACAAGTTCTACAGTTATGGAGATGCAATGTTAATTATCTAATCTTAAATTAATAGAGATTATTAAAAACACAAATAGTAAAAAGCCTTATCAATATTTTGATAAGGCTTTTTTATTGCTTGTAACTCACAATGTGTTTTGTCATTCAGAGCGAAGCGAAGAATCTCATTCTATTAAAAATGAAGTATCTAAAATAAAATTATGCTCTTAAACTTCTTTAGTATTTATTATATTGGTTTAGAATTGTAACTGTACTTTAAAAAGTAGTATGCCATATAGAATTTACGTTATCGAATTATCCAAACGAGTATTCACAGAAAACGCAAAATTTAGAGCAGCCAATCCGCAATTTAATGGTGTTTTAGAGTGTTTGTATGTTGGGATGACTAGTAAGACGCCTAAAGAGCGTTTTACGCAGCATAAAACAGGTTATAGAAATAAGAAAGGACATAAGTTGTCTTCTAATATTGTAGAGAAATATGGCTCTTATTTAAGGCCTAGTTTATACAACCATATCGATCCAATTAAAACTAGGGCAGAAGCGTTAAAAATGGAAGAAGCTTTAGCTTTAGAGTTACGCCGAAAACGGTATGCGGTTTGGTTTAATTAATAGAGTTGATTTCTTCTGTTTAAAACTTTAATATTTGTAGTAATACACTTGTTTAAATTGGGTTTTAGAGTCACTTGACTTTATCATAAAAATAGTCGAACTTCGTTTAACGTATGATATAAAACATTGAAACGATTTTATATCATCGAAACATTGGCAACACGCTGAAAAAATAGAATGAATAAACTAAAAACAGGAGAGTTTTACGGAACACATTACCAAAAAACAGCTTTTGAAAATCTAATAATTACCGATACAGAATATACACACACTAAAGTTGATTGGCATTATCACGAAAATCCATATTTTACTTATTTACTTCAAGGGAAGTTATTTGAATCTAACAAAAAAGAATCCTACTATTTAGAGCCAGGAAACCTACTATTTCATAATTGGCAAGACTCACATTATAATATAAAACCACCTGATTTTACAAGAGGTTTTCATATTGAATTGAACAAGAATTGGTTTTCAAACTTTGATATTCAGATAACAAATTTTGAAGGAAGCATCAATTTAAAGAATCCTATAATAAAGAACTTGATGAACCATATATTTGTTGAAACTAAAATTAACGACCAATATTCAAATTTAAGTATTGAAAGTAATTTGATTGAAATTTTCAACACAATTAAGGAAAGTAAAGAAAGAAATTTAAGAAAACCAGTTTGGGCAAATAAACTAAAAGAATTGTTGAATGAGGAAAAAATAGACTATTCTCTAAACAGTTTAAGTTCAAAGTTAGAAATACACCCTGTTCATTTGTCCAGAGAATTTAATCGCTATTTTGGAACAAGTCTTGGTAATTATATTCGATTGATTAAATTAAATAAAGCGTTTCATTTACTTCTCTCTAAAAAGTTTTCTATGACTGAAATTTGTTATCTATGTGATTTTTATGACCAAAGTCATTTCATCTCAAATTTTAAGAAAATCTATAATACAACACCAACAAAAATTTTAAAGAATATTTCCTGATGTTAATTATATACAATTTTGGGAAATGGAATAATTTTACCTTTGTAATTCATCAAAAATCAATCAAAAAATGAAAACACAAAGTATTTCACTTCTCTTATTTACATTTCTTACAATTAGTCTTTCCGGTCAAGATATGGCAGAATACACGAGTGGGTGGGAAGGAAAAATAGACGGCTCGAAAGTATTCAACGTAAAGGTAGAAATAGAAAGTTTTGGACTTGAAAAAGCTAGATTAAAAATTTCTAATAGTAAAAGCATTATTGACTATCCGTTTGATTCAAGAAGTACTTCAATATTAAAAGTGCCTTTTGCAGAAAATTATTCTTTTGAAGGCGTACTTTCTGAAAATGGTAAAGAAATTAATGGGTTTATCAAATCTGGAATGCTTCTTTATCACATAAAACTTACGCAATCAAAGAATAGTACTTTTATAGGAGTTTGGAACATACTTATGATAGATGAGCTGAAATCACTTAACTTCTATTTGAGTATCGAAAATGGAGAAGGCAATGATTATCAAGCTTACCCAATTCTTGGAGACAATAGATTTACAGGAACTTGGTGCGACAATTTTCAAAAAGAAAAAGATTTGATTTCGTTTATTGATTTTAAAACAGGATTGCAGTTTAAAGGAAAGCTAGAAAAGAATAAGATTCAATTAAGTATCCTCTTAGGAAACCATTTGCTAACAGATATAGAATTAAAAAAATCTATAACCGATTGGAAAATTGGTGGTTTTAAAAATGACAAAAACAACACTTCCATTTTAAAACTTACTGAAATGGAATACCTTATTTCAAAGGATTCATTTCCTAATACACATGCTGTTGTAATTTCAAAAAAAGGGAAAATTGAATATGAAAATTATTTTGATGGTTACAACTCAAATATTCCACACGACATGAAATCTGCTTCAAAAAGTATTTCATCCGCAATAGTTGGAATAGCAAAAGACAAATTGTTATTTAATAGTGTTAAGCAATCTATTTTTGATTTTCTGCCTGAAAAATATCAAACTCGTAAAGACAGTCTAAAAACGAAAATCGATATTCAGAGTCTTTTAACAATGAGTTCTGGTATAGATGCTATAGATTATGGTATCAATGCAAATCCAAAATCTTCTGCAACAGAAAATAATTACCAAAGAACACCTGATTGGATCGAAGCAATTCTAAAAGCTCCAATGATTCATAAGCCAAACACTAATGCTAATTATGGCTCAGCAAACCCAGCTTTGCTAGGTGTTGCTATGGATTCTGTCATTTCAGAACCTTTGGAATTATTTATTGATAAGTTTTTATTTCAGAAATTGAAAATTTCAAATTACATTATTCAAACGGACTTAAGAGATAAGCCATATTTTGGAGGTGGAATGTACCTTACTCCAAAAGATATGTTGAAATTTGGAGAACTCTATCTGAATAAAGGAAAATGGCAATCAAAACGTATTATATCTAAAAAATGGGTTAAAAAATCATTTAAAAACTATCGTAATTTAGAAAATGTAACAGATAAAAATGGTTATGGATATTTATGGTGGCATAACACTTATCAAATTAATGGAAAAAATATAAAATCTATTGAGGCAAGAGGGAATGGAGGACAATATATTTTTGTAATTCCTTGTTTACAAACAGTTGTTGTTATTACATCTGGGAATTATAGAAATGGTAAAACACAGCAACCTGAAATAATTTTTGAAGAATATATTTTACCTTACCTTGAAAATTGAAAAAAAACAGTTGCCAATACCGTATAAAAATAATTTCGATTTAGTGCTTAATCAAAGGCAATTGCGTGTTTGCCTGCATCTGAATTTCCTTCGGAAAATCCTCGCATACAAACCCGAAACTATACATAAACGTTAAACGAAACCAATAAAAAAACGCTCTCAGAATCAAATCTAAGAACGTTTTTTAATTTATTTCACACAATTTTCAGTGTATGAGTAATTTATTTGTGTATCGATACTCTCGATTACATCATGCCTGGCATACCGCCACCCATTGGCATTCCACCAGCAGGAGCATCTTCTTTAATATCAATTAAAGCACACTCAGTAGTTAATATCATTCCGGCAACAGAAGCAGCATTTTCTAATGCAATTCTAGTTACTTTTTTAGGATCGATAATACCGGCTTTAAGCATATCTACATATTGTTCAGATTTAGCATCGTAACCAAAGTCTTTTTCACCTTCAGATACTTTGTTTACTACAACACTACCTTCGCCACCTGCATTCTCTACAATTGTTCTTAAAGGCGCTTCAATAGCACGTGCAACAATTTGTATACCTGTAGTTTCGTCTAAGTTTTCTGTAGTAATTTTATCTAAAACGGCTTTTGCTCTTACTAAAGCAACACCACCACCTGCAACAATACCTTCTTCTACAGCTGCTCTTGTAGCATTTAAAGCATCATCAACACGATCTTTCTTTTCTTTCATTTCTACTTCACTAGCTGCACCAACATAAAGTACTGCAACACCACCTGCTAATTTAGCAAGACGTTCTTGTAGTTTTTCTTTATCGTAATCGCTAGTTGTAGATTCTATTTGAGACTTGATTTGGTTAACACGATTTTTAATTAAATCTTTATCTCCAGATCCATTAACAACTGTAGTATTGTCTTTATCTATAGTAATACGTTCTGCAGTACCAAGCATTTCAATTGAAGCATTTTCAAGAGTAAAACCTCTTTCTTCAGAAATTACAGTTCCTCCAGTTAAAATAGCAATATCCTCTAACATTGCTTTACGTCTGTCTCCAAAACCTGGCGCTTTTACAGCAGCAATTTTTAAAGAACCACGTAATTTATTAACAACTAAAGTAGCTAATGCTTCACCATCAACATCTTCAGCAATAATTAATAAAGGTTTTCCTGTTTGTGCAACTGGCTCTAAAATTGGTAATAAATCCTTCATTGTAGAAACCTTTTTGTCATATAATAATATGTAAGGATTCTCTAAATCAGCAATCATTTTTTCGCTATCTGTTACAAAGTAAGGAGATAAGTAACCTCTGTCAAATTGCATACCTTCAACTACATCTACGTAAGTATCTGTACCTTTAGATTCTTCAACAGTAATTACACCTTCTTTACCAACTTTACCAAAAGCTTTAGCAATTAAATCTCCAATAAGCTCATCGTTATTTGCAGAGATAGAAGCTACTTGCTTAATCATTTCAGAAGAGTTTTTAACCTCTTTAGCTTGCTTTCCTAAATCTTCAACGATAGCTTTTACTGCTTTGTCGATACCACGTTTTAAATCCATTGGATTTGCACCTGCAGCAACATTTTTTAAACCTTCTTTTACAATTGCTTGTGCTAATACAGTTGCAGTTGTAGTACCATCACCAGCTAAATCGTTAGTTTTAGAAGCTACTTCTTTTACCATTTGAGCGCCCATATTTTCTAATGGGTTCTCTAATTCAATTTCTTTTGCAACACTAACACCATCTTTAGTAACAACAGGTGCTCCAAAAGAACGGCTAATAATTACGTTTCTTCCTTTTGGTCCTAAAGTTACTTTTACTGCATTTGCTAATGCATCTACACCACGTTTTAATCCGTCGCGAGCTTCTATATCAAATTTTATATTTTTTGCCATGTTATTCTATTTTGTTATTCCTGAAAAAACAGGAATCTATGTTAATTGAAATTGTTTTTTGTTGAATGGATTCCTGTTTTTTCAGGAATGACAACAATTATATGAAGATGCTAAAGGCAAATAGCCAAAAGCTAAGTGCTATTAAATAATAGCCATTATATCTTCCTCACGCATCATTAAATAGTTTGTACCTTCTAACTTAATTTCAGAACCAGAATACTTTCCGTAAAGTACAGTGTCTCCAACTTTAACAGTAAGTGGCTCATCTTTTTTTCCGTTTCCAATAGCTACAACAGTACCTTTATGTTGTTTCTCTTGTGCGCTATCTGGAATATATAGTCCAGAAGCAGTTTGTGTTTCAGCAGGAAGTGCTTCAACTAGTACACGATCTGCTAGTGGTTTAATGTTTATTTTGCTCATGTTATTTTTATTTAGTCTGTTTAGAATACAGACGGTTCGTTAATTTTTATACTATATATACTAAGCTAAAAATGTGCCATTGCAAGGTAACTGACAAACTTACAGATTCTATACTGTAGCTATTAAAAACAAAAAATGCCAACTGTTAAGTTGGCATTTTTTTATAATATTATATTGGTGATATTAGTTGTCACCTTCAGTTTCTTGAGTTGTATTGTCTACAGCTGGTGCAGGTGCAGGTGTAACAGGTGCTGTTATAGCATTTTCATCTAAAGCTTTAGAATCTCCCAATACTCCAGCTCTTGGAATAGATAAACTAGACACTAAAATTAATGCCACTAAAATAGTAGCTAATGTCCAAGTACTTTTATCTAAAAAGTCTGTTGTTTTCTTTACACCACCTAATTGCTGTGTTCCACCGCCACCAAAAGAAGAAGATAATCCTCCACCTTTAGGATTTTGTACCATTATTACTACTATTAGTAAAAAGGCAACTATAACAATTAGTATTAAAAATATTGTAAACTGTCCCATTATTCCTTATTGTTTTGTTCTTGTAATTCGTTAATTGCTTTAATTTGGTCTGCAAAGAAACCACTTTTTTCTGGATATTTCAAACTTAATATTTTATAAGATTGAATTGCCTTTTTATAGTTCTTTTGCTCAAGATAAATTCTTGCTAAAGTCTCTGTCATTAAGGCTTCAGGCTGAATCATTTGCGCTTTAGCAATATTGTGTTTTGATGCAACTGTTTTTTTTGCGACTAATTTTGGACTCTTTTCTATGAATTTTTCGATGAGATCAAACTTTTTTGCCTTAGCTAATGCGCTAACAGATTTTTTAGGTTTTTTCTCTTCAGAAGTACTTTTCACAGATTCTTCTTTTCTATCAATAGGAGTAAAGCGTGTTAAAGTTAACCACTCATTAAAAGAGTGTGTTTCTACTTTTTCAAAATCAAGCGGTTTCCCAATATTTAAAATGTCTTCTGGTTTTTTTGAAACTTCAATTGTTTTTTCTTCAGCTTCAATTTCAGTTTTAAAACTTGCAACTTTTTCTTTTTCTATTTTAGGCTGAAATAAATCTGGATCTAAAATTTTTATAGTGTCTTCAATTTGCTGTTTTAAAGCTTGGTCTATTGCGACACTTTTTTCAACCGAAATGTCTTCTGCTTGAACCTCTATGTCAAGCAAGTTTGCTGCATTTTGCCTAATAAATCGCGACACTTCGTTTTGAGTAAATGTTTCCGAAGTAATAAAATCGAATAAAATACTTCTATCTGTTGTATAAGCAGCGGTAGTTTTTAATGCATTGTTATATTTAAAACTATCTGCATTTTTTAGACCTTTAATATAAAGTGCTCTTGCAGATTGAAAATATGGAAAAGCATCAACAACATTTTTTAAATCCTCGGTTTGAGATTTATTAATGTGCTGTGGTGCTTTAAGAATATTTAAAAAGTTGGTTTGATTCATTTACCACTTAGCTAAAGATGCGTTAAAAATATCTTGTGTAATACGTTCGAAAATTTCTTCGAAAGCGGTTTCTTTTACGCTTCCGCTAAGTAAAGATGTTCCTGAATAATCGTAGAAAAATGAAAATGTTTTTTCAAAATCATCGTCCTCCGCTTTTTTATTGTAAAAACGAACACGAACACCAATTGTTAATCTGTTTTGTGCGGCTGTATTATCTGCTGTAGCAGTAGTTGGAGAAATACGGTATTCTGTAATTTCACCTTCGTAAACTAAATCTGCATTAGAGTTTACAAGCTCTAAATTAGTTTGATTTACAATTAAATCTTGTAATGCAATAGTAAAATCTCTATCTATTCCTGGCTCTACTTGTGCAGCATTATTTTGAAAATAATTAACCTGAAAAGATTTTACATTGTCTTGAATGTTTGTTCCCGATAAAGAATAAAAGCCACAGCTAAAAACTGAAACTGTTACCAATAGTATTAGAATGTGTTTTATGTATTTCATCTTGTGCTCACGAAAGTGAGTGTCTTTTAGTTGTTATTTTAATACGTTTAAGCTTATTATTAACGAAAAATTAAAGATCAAATTGTTTAATTTTTCTATACAATGTACGCTCGCTAATACCCAATTCTTCGGCAGCTAATTTACGTTTTCCGCTATGTCGCTCTAAAGATTTTTTTATTAATTCTAATTCTTTATCGTGAAGCGATAGCGTTTCTTCTTCCTCGATTTCTTCAGCAAAATGATATTTATCGTCAGTTTCTGGAGCGTAGTTTTTTGTTTCCGATTTCTGCGGAATAGCCAATACTTGTAAATCTTCTAAAGTTTCATCATCATCATTATCGCCGTAGATTTTTTCAATTAAACCTTGATTGTCTTCTTGAACATCTTTAGCATTTCCTTTTTTCATTAGTTCCATTGTAAGCTTCTTTAAATCGTTTAAATCGGCTTTCATATCAAATAAAACTTTGTAGAGAATTTCGCGTTCGCTACTAAAATCGCTTTCAGATTTTGTGGTTTTTATAACTGCAGGTAAATTACTTGCTCCTGTAGGTAGGTAGCCTCTTAAAGTATTTGAAGAAATCGCTCTATTTTGTTCTAGTACAGAAACTTGTTCGGCTACATTACGTAACTGTCTAATGTTTCCATTCCATCTAAATTTTAATAAATCTTGTACGGCGTCGTCAGATAGTTTTATGGTTGGCATTTTATACTTCAATGCAAAATCACTAGCAAACTTTCTAAATAATAAATGAATATCTTCTTGGCGCTCGCGTAGCGGCGGAAGGTTAATTTCTACAGTGCTTAATCTGTAGTATAAGTCTTCACGAAATTTTTCTTTTTTAATAGCATCAAACATATTAACGTTTGTTGCTGCAACAATACGCACATTTGTTTTTTGTACTTTACTAGAACCTACTTTTATAAATTCTCCATTTTCTAGTACACGTAATAAGCGCACTTGCGTTGTTAATGGTAATTCTCCTACTTCATCTAAAAAAATAGTACCGCCATCTGCAACTTCAAAGTAGCCATTTCTAGTTGCTGTTGCTCCTGTAAATGCACCTTTTTCGTGACCAAAAAGTTCACTGTCTATGGTGCCTTCTGGTATTGCGCCACAGTTTACTGCTATGTATTTGTTGTGTTTTCTGTGAGATAGTTGATGTATTATTTTTGGAATACTCTCCTTACCAACACCACTTTCTCCTGTTACCAGAACAGAAATATCTGTTGGCGATACTTGGATTGCTTTTTCTATGGCGCGATTTAAGGTTGCACTATTTCCAATAATCCCGAAACGTTGTTTTGTAGCTTGTATTGATTCCATATTATTTCTACTTAGTCCGAAACTTTTTAATTATTGTCTAGAAAGTTCTACAGCTTCACCTATTAGTGTTGCTTTTGTACAATCTGTTATTTTTACGTTTACAAAATCTCCAATGTTATATTTGTCTTTTGGAAAAACAGCAACAATACTATGTTGACTTCTTCCAGACCATTGGTCTTTAGATTTTTTAGATTCTTTTTCTACTAGTATTTCTACAGTTTGCCCTAAAAATTCTCTTGTTCTTAATTCACTATGCTCTAATTGAAGCGCAATAATCTCGCTTAATCTGCGGCTTTTTGTAGCTTCAGGAACATCATCTTCAAATTTACGTTCTGCAAGTGTTCCAGGTCGTTCAGAATAAGTATACATATAGCCAAAGTTATATTTTACATATTCTAATAAACTTAAAGTGTCTTGGTGATCGTCTTCTGTTTCTGTTGGGAAACCAGCAATCATATCTTGACTTATGGCACAATCAGGAATAATACTACGAATATTATCTATTAACGTAAAATACTCTTCTCTTGTATGTAAACGATTCATGGCCTTTAAAATACGGTTGCTTCCGCTTTGTACCGGTAAATGAATGTGATTACAAATGTTATCATATTTTGCCATCATCTTTATAACATCTAAACTCATGTCTTGAGGATTAGAAGTCGAAAAACGAATACGCATATTAGGTTGTGTTTCTGCACATATTTGTAATAATTTCGAGAAATCTACAGCAGTTGCTTTTTGCATTTCTGTAGCTTTAATAAAATTCTTTTTTAATCCGCCTCCGTACCAAAGGTAGCTATCTACGTTTTGACCAAGCAAAGTAATTTCCTTGTAGCCTTTGCTCCATAAGTCGTTTACTTCTTCAATAATACTTTGTGGATCGCGACTACGTTCTCTACCACGAGTAAATGGTACCACACAAAAAGTACACATGTTATCGCAACCACGAGTTATAGATACTAAAGCAGTAACGCCATTAGTATTCAAACGTACAGGAGAAATATCTCCATATGTTTCATCTTTAGATAAAATAACGTTTATAGCATCATGGCCATCTTCAACTTCTGCTAAAAGATTAGGTAAATCTTTATAGGCATCAGGCCCAACAACAAGATCTACAATTTTTTCTTCTTCTAGAAATTTAGTTTTCAAACGTTCTGCCATACAACCTAAAACACCAACTTTCATTTTTGGGTTTATACGTTTTACAGCATTATATTTTTGCAGTCTTTTTCTAACAGTTTGCTCTGCTTTATCTCTAATAGAACAAGTGTTTACTAAAACTAAATCTGCATCTTCCAGATTGTTAGTAGTATTATAGCCTTGGTTGTCTAGTATAGAAGCCACAATCTCACTGTCGCTAAAATTCATAGCACAACCGTAGCTTTCTATAAAAAGTTTTTTTGTGTTGGCTTTATTTTGATTTAAAATAAGTGCCTCGCCTTGTTTAGCTTCGTCTATAGTCTTCTCCATAATTATTGATAAAATCAAAATCAATTAGTATGCAAAGATAAGATTATTTAAATGAAAGTGACAAAGTGGCAGTTATAAATTATAGTTAAAAAACTTACATTTGAAGCATTAACATTTAAATAAAAGAAAGTAGATGAATTTCTCTGAAATAGAAAAGAAAATAGAAGCGAATAAAGCTTTAGATTTTGGTACAATTTTTAACAAGTCGATAGAGTTGTTTAAGAAAAGTTGGATGCACGGACTATCTGTGCAATTAATAGCATTTGTAATTATAATTCCTTTTATCTTAATATTTTATATTCCATTTGTAGTTGCCTTGGTTGGAAGCTCGGAAAACGGACAAATGAATCCAGAGGATTTGTCTATGCTTATGGGAGGTTTTTCTATTGTCTATATGGGATTATTTATTATAGGTATTTTATTACTTAGTGTTGTAACAGTTGCAATGCGTGCAGCATTTTTTAAAGATTTAGGAGCAATAGATAGAGGAGAGGCAGTAAGTTTTAAGTCGTTATTCTATTTTTTTAAAGCACCTTATTTAACTAATATCTTTCTGTTAATGTTAGCGAGTATGGCAATTTCAATTGTAGCAATGTTATTATGTTATTTGCCTTTGTTTTATGTTATGGTACCAATGTCGTTTTTTACTGTAATTTTTGCATTTAATCCAGAATTAACGGTTTCAGAAATTATTAAGTTAAGTTTTAAAATAGGACACAAGAAATGGCTAATTACTTTTGGATTAGTAATTATTTCTTCATTATTAGCATCTATGGTAGGGATGTTAATGTGTGGAATAGGAATTGTTGTTACAGCAGCTTTCGCAGACCATCCGTTATACTTTATATATAAAGAAGTTATAGGGGAAGATACTGTTGATTCTGTCGAGAAAATAGGTCTTGAATAAATTGTAAAAAGCCTTGTTTTTCAAGGCTTTTTATTTGGTATATATATAGGTGTATAGTATTTTAATTAGGTTCATATATTTTTTTTGCTATACCTTTGCACTCATAAAAAATGAAAAATGGCTAAGAATTTAGTAATAGTTGAGTCACCTGCGAAAGCGAAAACAATAGAGAAATTCCTTGGAAAAGACTTTAAAGTAGAATCGAGTTATGGACACATTTCCGATTTGCCTTCTAAAGAATTAGGTGTAGATGTAGATGGTGATTTTGACCCAAAATATGAAGTATCTTCAGATAAAAAAGCAGTTGTAAAAAAACTGAAAGATTTAGCGAAAAAAGCAGAAATGGTTTGGTTGGCTAGTGATGAGGATAGAGAAGGTGAGGCTATTGCTTGGCACTTGGCTGAGTCTTTAGGTTTGGTTAAAGAGAAAACAAAACGTATTGTTTTTCATGAGATTACTAAAGCAGCAATACAAAAAGCAGTAGAGAACCCTAGACAGATAGATTACGATTTAGTAGATGCACAGCAAGCACGTCGTGTATTAGATAGAATTGTAGGTTACGAGTTGTCTCCAGTATTATGGAGAAAGGTAAAAGGTGGTTTATCTGCAGGACGAGTACAATCGGTTTCAGTAAGATTGATTGTAGAGCGTGAAAAAGAAATTAATGAGTTTAAAGCAGAAGCATCTTATAGAATTGATGCCGAGTTTTCAAATGAAGAAGGACAATCGTTTAAAGCAAAATTGCCAAAATCGATTAAAACAAAAGCAGAAGCGTTAAAGTTTTTAGAGCAAAACGCAAATACAACGTTTAAGGTTTCAGATCTTGAGAAGAAACCAGCAAAAAAATCACCTTCTGCACCATTTACAACTTCAACATTACAACAGGAAGCATCGCGTAAATTATATTTTTCAGTAAGTAAAACCATGACTATGGCACAGCGTCTATACGAAGCCGGTTTAATTACTTATATGAGAACAGATAGTGTAAACTTATCTAACGAAGCTAAACAAGGAGCAGCAAAAGAAATTATTGATGCTTACGGAAAAGAATACGCAAAAGAACGTAATTATAAAGGAAAGTCTAAAGGAGCGCAAGAAGCTCACGAAGCAATTAGACCTACAAATTTTGCAGTACACACTGCTGGGCTAGATTACGACCAAACAAGATTATACGAGTTAATTTGGAAACGTGCTATTGCATCACAAATGAGCGAAGCAAAATTAGAACGTACCAATGTAAAAATAAATGCAGCCTCACATAAGCAAACGTTTACTGCAAATGGAGAGGTGATTACTTTTGATGGATTTTTAAAAGTCTATTTAGAAGGTACAGATGATGAAGATTTAGAGCAGCAAGAAGGAATGTTACCAGCAATGAAAATTGGTGAAACATTATTGAATAATAATATTACAGCTACCGAGCGTTACACAAGAGCACCTTATAGATTTACAGAAGCATCACTTGTAAAGAAATTAGAAGAACTTGGTATTGGTAGACCGTCTACTTATGCACCAACAATTTCTACTATTCAAAATAGAAACTACGTTGAAAAAGGAACTGTTGAAGGTGTAGAACGTAATTATACACAATTGGTTCTTGAAAGCGGAAGTGTAAAAGATAATTTACTTACAGAAAAAGTAGGTTCAGATAAAGGGAAATTAGTGCCAACGGATATTGGTATTATTGTAACTAATTTCTTAGTCAACCATTTCCAAAGTATATTAGATTATAGTTTTACCGCGAATGTGGAAGATCAGTTTGATGATATTGCAGATGGTAAAGCAGATTGGAAAGATGTGATGAAAGCTTTTTATAAAGATTTTCATCCAAGAGTTATTGATGTACAAGAAAATGCAGAAAGAGAATCTGGAGAACGTATTTTAGGTGAGGATCCTAAAACTGGAAAGCGTGTAAGTGTGCGTTTAGGGAAATTTGGACCAATGGTGCAAATGGGAATGAGCGACGATGAAGAAGGGCCAACTTATGCAAGTTTAAGTCCAGATCAACAATTAGGAAGTATCACTTTTGAAGAAGCTATGGATTTATTTCAGCTTCCTAAAAATTTAGGAACTTTCGAAGATCTTGAAGTTGCTGTAAATAATGGTCGTTTTGGACCGTATGTGAAATTTGGAGAAACCTATGTTTCATTACCAAAAGGTACAGATCCATTAACAGTAGAATTGGATGATGCAATTGTATTAATAAAAGAGAAGCAAAAAGCAGATGCTCCTATATATACCTATAAGGACTTGCCTGTGCAAAAAGGAAAAGGACGTTTTGGACCATTTATAAAGTGGAACAATATGTTTATTAATGTGAATAAAAAATACGATTGGGATAATTTATCAGATGATGATATTGTTGAATTAATTGAAGTTAAGATTCAAAAAGAGATCGACAAGGTTATTCATAATTGGGAAGATGAAGGTATTCGTGTAGAAAAAGCACGTTGGGGAAGATTTAATATTTTACAAGGAAAGGTTAAAATTGAACTTCCTAAAACAACAGATGCACCAGCCTTGACTTTAGAAGAGGTGAAAGCTATTCTGGAAAAGAACGCACCAAAGAAAAAAGCTACTAAAAAGAAACCTGCTGCAAAGAAAAAAACAGCAGCAAAGAAGAAAACTACAGCTAAGAAAACAACTGCAAAAAAGAAATAATATATGAACTTTAATTTTTTGTCGCCAGTTTCAGATGCCGTTTTAGCACATAACGAGTTGTTATCAATGCAGGCGTTAGGACGAAAATTGAAAATTCATTCTGAGCAGCAAGGAATTCCCGATTTAAAAGGTGTTTCAATTGCTATTGTAGGTGTTTTAGAAAATAGAAACGATACTAATTATATAGGTGAAGAATTTCAGCTAAATGAAATAAGGAAGTCTTTTTACGCTTTATTTCCTGGAATTTGGGATACTGCTATTGCCGATTTAGGTGATATTAATAGAGGGGAATCTGTAGAAGACACCTATTTCGCTCTAAAAACAACTGTCTCTATTTTAATTCAGAAAAAAATCATTCCTGTTATATTGGGAGGGAGTCAAGATTTAACTTATCCTATTTATCGAGCTTACGATAATTTAATGCCAATGGTAAATATCGTGAATGTAGATTCACGTTTCGACCTTGGCGATTCTGCTAAACCTATTAAAAATGATAGTTTTATTGGTAAAATAATACTAGATGAGCCTTATAATTTATTTAATTATGCTGCTTTAGGCTATCAAACCTATTTTAATTCTCAAGAAGAAATAGATTTAATGGAACGCTTGTATTTTGAAGCGTATCGTCTTGGAGAGGTCTCTAACGACATTACACTTGCAGAACCGGTTATGAGAGATGCAAATGTAGTAAGTATAGACTTGGGCGCTGTAAAGGCTTCTGAGGTGAGTTTAAAACAAAGGTTGTCTCCAAATGGTTTAGATGGAAAAGAAATTTGCGCCATTGCTCGCTATGCAGGAATAAGTAATAAAGTATCTGCGTTTGGTATATTTGAGTATAAACCTTCTTATGATGATGAAGTTACAGCAATGTTAATTTCTCAAATGATATGGTATTTTATCGAAGGTGTAAATTGTCGAGTAAAAGATGACGACTTTTTAGATGATAATAATCATCAAAAATTCACTACTTTAGCTGACGCTGAAGAATTGGTGTTTTATAAAAGCACTAAAACTGGAAGATGGTGGGTAGAAATACCTTTTTTAGCAAATGTTAATAATAAATTAAAAAAGCATACGTTATTACCTTGCACGCACAAAGATTATTTAGATGCATGCAATGGTAAGCTGCCTGATAGGTGGTATAAGGCGTATCAAAAGAATAACGTATAATTATTGGAAATCATTCAATTTAAATTGTTCACAAATCGTTTAAAAGTAATTTTAACACGATAAGGTGTCTTTTTTTTTCCTTTAAAAGTTGTTTTTTAAAAAATATATAAATATGTTTACGCTCTTAAAAATTAGGAGTATATAATTAACCTCGAGTTTATAATGAATATGAAGAAGTTTTTATTAATAACAGTAGTCTTAACGCTTTTAGCCAGTTGTGGTTCTAGTGATAAAGGTCAATTAGTTGGTGTTAAAGGGAAAAAGTGGCATCCAGAGAAGCCTTATGGTATGACTTTGGTTCCTGGTGGAGCCTTTATAATGGGTAAAGCTGGAGATGATTTAGCTGGTATTCAAGATGCACCTTCAAAAACCGTAACGGTTAGAGCATTTTACATGGACGAAACAGAAATCACAAATAGTGAGTACCGTGAGTTTGTAGAATGGGTAAGAGATTCTACTATAAGAACTAAGTTAGCTATTTTAGCTGACGAAATAGGAGAAGTTCCTGGTAATGGAGGTGTTGGTGAATTTGCTTTTAAAGATGCAGATCCAGAAAACATGACTCCTTACGAGCAATATATGTTAGATAACTATAGTGGTCTTGGAGAAACAGGATTCGAGGGAAGAAAATTAAATCGCGATGTAGAGTTATTTTTCGATACTGCAGAATATCCAGATGAATACTACGTAGAGGTTATGGATACTATGTACTTGCCAATCGAAGAGTCTTATAACGGTCAACGTACTTGGGATGTAACTAAATTCAAGTTCCAGTATTCTTACATGGATA
Organism: uncultured Lacinutrix sp.; assembly: GCF_947500605.1. Lineage (GTDB taxonomy): Bacteria > Bacteroidota > Bacteroidia > Flavobacteriales > Flavobacteriaceae > Lacinutrix. Next base: position 75,115 of record NZ_CANMSJ010000011.1, read on the forward strand.
TTGAAAAAGCAGCAAAAAACAAAAACTTACGTCGTAAAGATGTTATTATAAAAGAAGAAGTAGAAATCTATCCAGATACTACTGCTTGGATTAGAGATTTTGCTTACTCTTATAATGAGCCAATGCATAACGATTATTTCTGGCATGATGCTTATGGAGATTACCCAGTAGTTGGTGTGTCTTGGAAGCAAGCTAAAGCTTTTTGCCAATGGAGAACATTAAAGCATAATTCTTACAGAAAAGAAAAGAAAAGACATTACGTAAATTCTTACCGTTTACCTTCAGAAGCAGAATGGGAATATGCGGCAAGAGGTGGATTGCAAGCAGCAGATTACCCTTGGGGAGGACCATACACTAAAAACGACAGAGGTTGTTTTATGGCTAACTTTAAACCATTACGTGGAGATTATGCAGCAGATCAAGCATTATATACTGTAGAAGCTGATGCTTTCGAGCCTAACGATTTCAACTTATATAATATGGCTGGTAACGTATCAGAATGGGTAAACGCATCTTACGATCCAGGTTCTTACGAGCATATGTCAACAATTAATCCAAGTGTAAACGAAGCTAGTAACCAACGTAAAGTTGTTAGAGGTGGATCATGGAAAGATGTTGCATACTTCTTACAAGTAAGTTCAAGAGATTATGAATATGCAGATTCTGCAAGAAGTTATATTGGCTTTAGAACAGTTCAAGATTATATGGGAACTGAAGTTACAGCTAATTCAAGAAGATAATTAACTCTACTAAAAATAATTATAAATTAACAACTAAAAACTAAAACTTAGAAATTATGGCACAAAAAGGTAAAATCACAGTAACTAATATGGTCTACGGACTTGGAGCAGCATTAGTAATCGTTGGAGCTTTATTCAAAATTCAACACTGGCCTTGGGCTTCAGAAATATTAACAATTGGTATGATTGTAGAAGCTTTAGTATTTACATATTCTGCATTCGAAAGACAATCTTCAGATTTAGATTGGTCTCTAGTATACCCAGAATTAGCAGGAGGAGTTACTACAACTAAAAAAGCGCTTAAAAAAGAAGAGCCTAAAGATGCTGAAGGTTTATTATCTAAAAAATTAGACAACTTATTAAAAGATGCTAAAATTGATGGTGAATTAATGGCAAGCTTAGGTAACAGTATTAAAAACTTTGAAGGAGCTGCTAAAGGAATCTCTCCTACAGTAGATGCAATGGCTGCACAAAAGAAGTATGGAGAAGAAATGACTCTTGCTGCTGCACAAATGGAATCTTTAAATAGTTTATATAAAGTACAAATGGAATCTGCTAGTCGTCAAGCAACGATTAATGAAGAGTCTGTAGAAAATGCAAACAAATTAAAAGAGCAAATGCAATCTTTAGCATCTAACTTATCTTCTTTAAACGGAGTATATGGTGGAATGTTAACTGCAATGAATAAAAACTAATTAGTAATTAGTATAACTAATATTAATAAATTAAAAACTAATTAGACATGGCAGGAGGAAAAGCATCATCAAGGCAAAAAATGATTAACTTGATGTATTTAGTATTTATCGCAATGATGGCGATGAATATGTCAAAAGAAGTATTATCAGCATTTGGATTAATGGAAGCTAAGTTTTCTACTTCAAATACAGATACTTCAGAAAGAAATGCTGCTTTATTAGCAGATTTAGAGAAAAAGGGAGAAGAGAAACCAGAAGAATTTCAAGTTCCTGCAACTAAAGCTAAGCAAATTAGTATTGCTTCTCAAAAGTTCTACGATTACTTAGAGTCTTTAAAGAACGAATTAATTAAAAAAGGTGAGTATAAAATCGATCCTGAGACTGGTAAATTACCTTTCGAAGCGATGGATAAAACTGATATCTTAGATGAAATGTGGTTTACAGGAGACCGTTTATCTAAGCCAGGTGAAGCTGTAATGGCTAAAATTGAAGCTTATAAAGCAGAAGTTAGTGACATCTTAGGAAAAGATGTTAAAGCTAGTAAAGCTTTAAAAAGTTTTCAAGATTTATTTGATACTTCAAAGCAAAAAAACAAGGACGGTAAACAAATCGATTGGTTAGATTATCACTTTAAAGGTTTCCCAGCAATTGCATCTTTTACAAAATTAACAGCAATACAAAATGATGTTAAAGTAACTGAAGCTAACTTAATGAATTACTATTTAGGTAATGTATTAACAGATGCAGTTTCTCTTAACAAGTATCAAGCAATTATTTTAGCTGATAAGTCTGCATTTTTCGCAGGTGAAAAGTTTCAAGGTAAAGTAGTAATTGGAAAATACGCAAAAGTTGCTCCAACAAAATTAAACGTTCAAGGAAAAGAGATTGATTTATCTAAAGCAATCGATTCTACTGGAGCTGCAACATTAGATTTTAATGTTGGTAATGTAGGTGAGCATGATATTAAAGGTAAATTTACTTTCTTAGAAGACGGTAAGCCTTTAGAAATTGATATTAAAGGAAACTACGTTGTAGTACCTAGACCGAATTCTGCTACTATTTCTGCAGATAAAATGAATGTAGTTTATCGTGGTGTATCTAACCCAATGACTATTTCTTTTGCTGGTGTTCCAGATAATAAAGTATCTGCTTCAGGTTCTGGATTATCTAAAGCTGGTAAAGCAGGTAAATATAACATGGTGCCATCTTCTGGTAAAGAAGTAACTATTAATGTAAGTGCAACTTTAGATGATGGATCAAAAGCATCTGATAAAGCAGTATTTAGAATTAAAGATATTCCTAAGCCAACAGGTCAAATGGCAGGTAAAGAGTCAGGAAGACTTCCAAGAGCTAATGTTGCTGCAGGTACAGTTAAAGCAGTATTATTAGATTTCGATTTCGATTTACCATTAACGGTTACTGGATTTAAAGTAAAAGTACCAGGACAACCAAGTATTACTGTAAGCGGTAACAAAATGAATGGTCAAGCTAAAGCAGCGATCAATAAAGCACGAAGAGGTGATGCAATTCAGATTTTTGAAATTAAATCAAGATCTACAGGTCCAAAAATGAAGCCAGCATCTCCAATAGTTATAGAGTTATCTAACTAAAAATAACTTTATAAGTAAATTAATAAAAAAAGAAGAAACAAATGAATTATAAATCTTTATTAGCAGTCGTATGTGGAGTACTTATCTCTTCTAGCGCATTTGCTCAAGCTAACATTTTAAACGCTAAATCTCCTGAAGAGATAGGTGTGAGAACTGAAGAACAAAAAGCTTTAGACAACGATAAACCATTAGAGTATGGTTATGTTGATGATAGAGATATTATGTTCGCTAAAATGACTTGGGAAAAAGTAGTATTAGATGAGCGTGTTAACTTTCCATTGTACTATCCTGTGGATACTAACAATATCGGAAGCAACAGACGTTCTCTTTACGATGTTTTAACAAAGGCTATAGCTGAAGGTAAAATAGAAAACGTTTATAACGATTCTTATTTTAGCGCTAAGCGTACAGCAAAAGAAATGATAGACATAACTACTAAGATAGATACTCTAGATTACGGTTATGATCAATTTAATGCTGAAGGTCGTGTTGATCCAGAATACATTACCAAAACAGAGATTTCTTCTTATCATGTAAGTGCATACCTTATTAAAGGATTATGGTATTTCGATAAGCGTCAAGGTGAATTAAAATACCGTTTATTAGGACTTGCACCTGCAGCTCCAGATGTAAACTTTTTAGATTCTGACGATGCTGCTAATAGCGAGCCTAATCCATTATTTTGGGTATTCTTTCCAGATGCTAGAGAAGTATTGCATGAAGCAAAATCTTTCAACGCTAAAAACAGTGCTATACCATTTTCTTTCGATCACATATTAAACGCACGTCGTTTTAATGGTGTAATTACAAGAGAAGAAAATGTATTTGGAGATCGTAAAGTTGAAGATTATGTTGCTGAAAATGCATTAATGCAACTTTTAGAATCTGAAAGGATTAAAGAAAAAATAAGAAACTTCGAATTAGATATGTGGTCATACTAATTAGAAACACTTAATATATTTTAAAACGCTCACTTTTACTAGTGAGCGTTTTTTTTGTTTAATACAGTAGACATAATTTTCTTATTTACAGAAAATGAAATAAACTTAACTTATTATTCAAAAATAAAAGACAGATTAATTTTACCTTTACAGAATGAAAGTAGATTACATAATAGTAGGTTGTGGATTAGCAGGGATTGCCTTTTCCGAGCAGTTATTGGAGAATAATAAAACGTTTGTAGTATTAGATGATAATTCCCAACAATCGTCTACAGTTGCTGGCGGACTTTATAATCCAGTTACTTTAAAACGTTTTACACCTGTTTGGCAAAGCAAAGAACAATTAGCTTTAGCTCTACCAATGTATACTAAAATTGAAAAAAGACTAAATGTTAAATTAGACTACAAGGTTCCTGTTAGAAAACGTTTTACTTCTTTAGAAGAGCAAAACAATTGGTTTGCAAGATCGGATCGTGAAGGACTTTCAGATTATATGTCTTTAAATATTTATAAAAACGATAATCAATATATTAATTCAGAATTTGGTTTTGGTGAAGTTTTAGAAACAGGTAGAATTGATACTAAATTATTAATTTCAGAATATAAAAAAGATTTAAAATCTAAACTGTTACTAATTGAAGAAGCTATTGACTATAATTTAATTCAATTCGAAGAAGAGTCATTAGTTTATAAAAATATTTCAGCAAGAGAAATTGTTTTTGCCGAAGGTTATGGAATTAAACAGAATCCATTTTTTAATACATTACCATTAGAAGGTAGTAAAGGAGAATTAGTAACTATAAAAGCACCTGATTTAAATTTAGATTACGTTTTAAAATCTAGTGTGTTTATTATTCCATTAGGTAATGATATTTACCGTATTGGTTCTACTTACGAACGAACAGATAAAACTAATATCATTACAGAAGAAGCTAAAGAAGAACTGTTAAATAAGCTAAAAACGCTAATTACTTGTGATTTTGAAGTAGTAGATCAAGTTGCAGGTATAAGGCCAACAGTTAAAGATAGAAGACCTTTAGTTGGTAAGCATCCAAGACATAAGAACATAGCTGTATTAAATGGTTTAGGAACAAGAGGAGTAATGATTGGACCTTATGTTGCAAAACAACTTTTTAACCACATTGAAAGTAATTCTAGTTTAGATAATGAAATAGATATTACTCGATTTGTTAACCAATAGTCATTATTTTTTTTCCTTTTTAGCTAAAGATTTATCATAATTCATAAATATATTAATCCATATATTTCTTGATAACCTAATAATAACCGGATAGAATACTACTAACGAAGCTACAATTGCTATCATAGCAGTATTAAGAGAACTGTTTAAAAACAAATAGCTAATTACAAAAGCAGCTACAGCAAAAGCAATACCAACACCATAACTTACATACATAGAGCCATAAAAGAATGAAGGTTCCATTTTGTATTTAGTACCACAATTACTACAATTTTCATGCATGCTAAAAATTTCTGTAAGCGCATAAGGATTTTTATTTTTGTACATAGATTCCTCATGGCACTTTGGGCAAACACCTGTAAATATTCCGTAGAGTTTAGATCCTTTATTAAACATATAATTTGTGTACTTTTGCAGTCGTTAAACAATAAAACAAAGTTAAACAATACCGTTTAATTTTGTGTAACATAAGTCACAAATCAATGCTAAACATTCATAATCTATCTATTTCATTTCAAGGAGAATACCTTTTTGAAGACATTACTTTTAAATTAGGGAATGGAGACCGAGTAGGACTTATAGGAAAAAACGGAGCAGGTAAATCTACAATGCTTAAAATCTTATCTAAAGAATTAGAGCCAGATTCTGGTCAGATTGCAGGAGATAAGGATATGAAAATAGGGTTTTTAAAACAAGACATCGATTTTGTTTTGGGAAGAACTGTTTTAGAGGAATCTTACCAAGCGTTTGTAGAGATTAAAGCATTAGAATCTCAAATGGAGATTATAAACACGCAGCTTGCTACAAGAACAGATTACGAAAGCGAAGGTTATAATCAAATAATGATTGATTTAAACGAAGCGCAACACCAATACGAAATCTTAGGAGGTTACAATTATCAAGGTGAAACCGAAAAAATTCTTCAAGGTTTAGGTTTTAAACGCGAAGATTTCGATAAGTTAACAGATACCTTCTCTGGTGGATGGAGAATGCGTATTGAATTGGCTAAATTATTACTTCAAAATAACGATGTATTACTTCTCGATGAGCCAACAAACCACTTAGATATAGAATCTATTATTTGGTTAGAAGGCTTTTTAAGAAATTATGCTGGAGCAGTAGCGATTGTATCTCACGATAAAATGTTTTTAGATAATGTAACCAATAGAACTATAGAAATCTCTTTAGGTCGTATTTACGATTATCCAAAACCATACACTAAGTATTTAGTTTTACGTGAAGAATTAAGAACACAGCAATTAGCTTCACAAAAGAATCAGCAAAAACAGATCGAGCAGACCGAAAAGCTTATAGAAAAGTTTAGAGCAAAAGCATCTAAAGCAACTATGGCGCAATCGCTTATTAAAAAACTTGATAAAATAGATAGAATAGAGGTAGACGAAGATGATAATAGTGTAATGACACTTAATTTTCCGGTTTCTATTACGCCAGGTAAAATAGTGGTTGAGACTAATGCTATTTCAAAAAATTATGGTGAAAAACAAGTCTTAACTAACATCGATTTATTAATTGAACGTAATGCAAAAACAGCTTTTGTTGGGCAAAACGGTCAAGGTAAATCTACATTAGCTAAAATTTTAGTTGGTGATATTCAACATGATGGTTCTCTTAAATTGGGTCATAATGTACAAATAGGATACTTTGCACAAAATCAAGCAGAATATTTAGACGGAAGTAAAACTGTTTTAGATACCATGATTGATGCTGCAAACGAAACGAATAGAAGTAAGGTTCGAGATATTTTAGGATCGTTTTTATTCCGTGGATCGGAAGCCGAAAAGTATGTAAGAGTACTTTCTGGTGGTGAGCGTAACCGTTTAGCTTTAGCTAAATTAATGTTGCAGCCATTTAATGTACTTATAATGGATGAGCCTACTAACCACTTAGATATTAAGTCTAAAAATGTTTTAAAAGAAGCGCTTCAACGTTTTGAAGGAACACTTATTTTAGTATCTCACGATAGAGATTTTCTTCAAGGTTTAACTTCTACGGTTTACGAATTTAAAGATGAAAAGCTAACGAAGTATTTAGGAGATATAGATTATTACCTAGATAAACGTCAAGTTGATAATTTACGAGAAGTAGAAAAACGTACCGTTAAAAAAGAAGCACCCAAAGAAAAAAACAAACAATCTTACGAAGACCAAAAGAAAGAAAAATCGCTTAATAATAAATTAAGTAATACTGAATCTAAAATAAATCAGTTAGAAAAAGAAATCAAAGAGATAGATGTGGAATTAGCTACTAATTATGATGAGACTGTAGCTAAACCTAATTTCTTTGAAAACTACCAAGCTAAAAAAGATAAGCTTGAGAAATTGATGGGAAATTGGGAGGAAATCACTTTACAATTAGAGGATTACAGTTAATAGCTTTTTAAGTTTTTTTTAACGTTTAGCGGTTAAACTATAGACTAATTTTGCGGTCTTACTATTTAAAACCGGACCAATGCGCAAAATTATACTATCTATTGTTGGCATATTGCTAATAATAGGCTCTTTTTTATTTGCTAAAAAGTTAATAGCAGATAAAAATAAACCAAAGCCTGTACAGGCAAAAGTTGTAAAAACAGTATTTATAGATACTGTACAAAATAGTACAATTCCAATAGTAATTGCTGCAAATGGTAAGCTTGAAGCTAAGCGTCGTCTAGAGCTTTATGCAGAGGTTCAAGGCATTTTTAAAACTGGAAATAAATTATTTAAGCCAGGTCAAGAATATAGAGCCGGACAAACGTTAATTAAAATTGACGCAGCAGAATATTACGCAAGCGTGCAATCTTCAAAAAGTAACTTGTATAATTCTATAGCTGCAATTATGCCAGATTTGCGTTTAGATTTTCCAGATATCTTTGATAAATGGCAAAACTATCTTAATAGTTTCGATTTAAATAAAACAACACCAAAATTACCAGAAATGACTTCCGATAAGGAAAACTACTTCATTACTGGTAGAAGTATCGTGTCTAATTACTACAATGTTAAAACTCAAGAACAGCGTTTAGCTAAGTATTATATCTCAGCTCCATTTTCTGGAATATTAACAGAGGCTTTGGTAACCGAAGGTACTTTAATTAGAAGCGGACAAAAACTTGGAGAGTATATAGATCCTTCAGTTTACGAAATGGAAGTTGCAATTAGTAAAACCTTTGCCAACCTACTTAAGGTAGGAGAAGAAGTTGCTTTAAATAATTTGGATAAAACCGAAAGCTATAAAGGAAAAGTATCTCGTATAAACGGAAGTATAGATCCTACTACACAAACAATTACAGCATACATTGAAGTTAAAAACGCAAGCCTAAAAGAAGGCATGTATTTAGAAGCTAATTTAAATGCAAAAGAAGAAGTTGATGCTATAGAAATAGATAGAAATCTATTACTAGAAAGCCAACAAGTATATGTGGTTAAAGATAGTTTACTAGATGTACTTGATGTAAAGCCTGTTTATTTTTCTGATACAAAAGTGGTATTAAAAAATGTCCCTAACGGAACAGTTATACTTAAAAAGCCAGTTCCAGGCGCTTATGCAGGAATGCTAGTTAAACCTTTTGAAGACAAACCAGAAGCTAAAGACCAACAGTAAACATGAGAAAACTTATAGCTTATTTTATTAAGTACCATGTAGCGGTTAATATCTTTATTATTGCTTTCTGTATTTTTGGTTACCTTGGTGTAACATCACTAAAATCATCATTTTTTCCATTAGTAGATTCTAAAATAATTAACGTAAACGTTACTTATCCAGGAGCATCACCTCAAGAAATAGAGGAAGGTATTGTGCTTCAAATAGAAGATAATTTAAAAGGATTAAAAGGAATAGACCGTGTAACGTCTGTGTCTAGAGAAAACAGTGGAACTATTACTGTAGAAATAGAAAAAGACGAGAATATTGACTTCATGTTGCTTGAAGTTAAAAACGCTGTAGATCGTGTACCTTCTTTTCCATCAGGAATGGAGCCTTTGGTAGTTGCAAAACAAGAAGCGGTTAGAGAGACGATTTCGTTTGCTTTAAGTGGAGAAAACATTCCACTTGCTACTTTAAAACAAATTGGTAGAGATGTAGAAAACGATTTAAGAGCCATAGATGGTATTTCGCAAATAGATATCTCAGGTTATCCTGCAGAAGAAATTGAAATTGCGGTAAACGAAACGAGTTTACTTGCTTTTAATCTTACATTTAATGAGGTTTCTCAAGCAGTTAGCAGAACTAATATTTTAACAACTGGAGGAACTATAAAAACAGATGCTGAGGAGTATCTTATTAGAGCAAATAACCGTTCGTATTATGGAGATGAACTTTCTAATATAGTCGTTCGTGCTTCAGCCGATGGTAAAGTGGTGCGCTTAAAAGATGTTGCTATTATTCGTGATCGCTTTTCAGAAACACCAAATGCGACATACTTCAATCAAAAGTTATCAATAAACGTTTCTGTAACAAGTACTAATACCGAAGATTTAATTACTTCGGCAGATAAAGTAAAAGAGTATATAGAAGGTTACAACCAAAAGCATAATAATGTACAATTAGATGTGGTTCGTGATTTATCTAAAACACTAAACCAACGTACAGATCTTTTAACCGAGAATGCGATAGTAGGAATGTTATTGGTATTAATATTTTTATCCTTATTCTTAAATATGCGTTTAGCGTTTTGGGTGGCCTTTGGTTTACCTATTTCGTTTTTAGGAATGTTTATTTTTGCAGGACAGTTTGATGTTACAATTAACGTTTTATCACTTTTCGGAATGATTATCGTTATCGGAATATTAGTAGATGACGGTATTGTTATTGCCGAAAACATCTACCAGCATTACGAAAAAGGAAAATCTCCTGTAGATGCAGCGATTGATGGCACAATGGAAGTAATTCCTCCAGTAGTTTCTGCAATTATAACTACGCTTTTAGCATTTTCATTATTCTTATTTTTAGATAGTAGAATTGGAGAGTTTTTTGGTGAAGTATCCGTAATTGTTATACTTACATTAGTTGTTTCTTTAGTTGAAGCTTTAATTATACTTCCTGCACATTTAGCACATTCTAAAGCATTAAGAAAGCCTGTTGTAGAAGAGAATCCTTCAAAAATTAAGCAATTCTTTTCTAAAATGAGAGTCATTAATAAGGCTGGAGATAACTTCATGAACTTTTTACGAGATAAAATATATACACCTGCAATTACCTTCGTTTTAAATTTTAAATTACTCTCTTTGGGTGTTTTTGTAGCTTTATTAATTTTAACTTTTGGAGCCATTGGAGGTGGTGTTATAGGTGTTACAATGTTTCCATCTGTAGCTAGTGATAGAGTCTCTATAGAGTTGGATATGCCTAATGGTACCAACGAGAAAATTACAGATTCTATTATTTCTATGATTGAAGAAAAATCATTTATAGTTAATAAAGAGTTTACAGAGAAATATTTAAAAGGAACAGGTAAGCAATTATTCGAAAACACTATTTTAACTATAAACAGTAGTTCTAGTGCACGATTACAAATTAATATGTTACCTGGTGAAGAACGTCCAAATACTATTAAATCGTCATTAGTAACTAATAGATTAAGAGAATTAGTTGGTCCAGTTGTTGGTACGGAGCGTTTAATTTATGGTTCTGGTGGAAACTTTGGTGGAAGTCCAGTTTCGGTATCACTTTTAGGTAATAATATAGAAGAATTAAAAGCCGCTAAAATAGAGTTAAAGCAAGTTTTAGAATCTAATGTTTTACTTAAAGATGTTGAGGATAATGATCCAGCAGGAATTAAAGAAATACGAATAGAACTTAAAGAAAGTGCTTATTTACTAGGTTTAAATTTGAGTACTGTAATGGCACAGGTACGTTCTGGTTTCTTTGGTACACAGGCACAACGTTTTCAAAGAGGACAAGACGAAATTAGAGTTTGGGTACGTTACGATAGAAGCAATAGAGGGTCTATTAATGATTTAGACGAAATGCGAATAGTAACTCCAACTGGAGAACGTGTTACTTTAAAGGATATCGCCTTTTACACTATTGAAAGAGGAGATGTTGCTATAAACCACTTGGAAGGACAGCGTGAAATTAAAGTTTCGGCAGATTTAAAAGATCCAAATACTAGTACAGCAGATATTTTAGACGACTTAAAAAACATAACAATGGTTGAGTTGAAATCTAAATATCCAACCATTTCTGCATCTTTTGAAGGTCAAAATAGAGAAAAAGATAAGTTAATGAGTTCTTTGGGTAAAGCCGGAATTCCTATTCTATTTCTTATTTATATAGTAATTGCTTTTACTTTTAGAAGTTACAGTCAACCAATATTATTAATTTTATTAGTGCCATTTAGTTTAACAGCAGTTGCTTGGGGACACTGGATGCTTGGTTTCTCAGTTAATATATTATCACTATTAGGAATCATTGCCTTAATTGGTATTATGGTTAATGATGGCTTGGTACTTATTGGTAAATTTAATTCTAATTTAAAGGAAGGCTTAAAGTTTGATGAAGCCCTTTTAAATGCAGGGAAATCTCGATTTAGAGCCATATTTTTAACGTCTTTAACCACTATAGCTGGTTTAGCACCTTTACTTTTAGAAAAAAGTAGACAAGCACAGTTTTTAAAACCAATGGCAATTTCTATTTCCTTTGGTATCGCTTATGCAACAGTATTAACATTATTAGTTTTACCATTATTCTTGTCTTTTAGTAATAGTATTAAACAGAGAGGAAAATGGTTGTATACTGGAAAAGATGTGACAAAAGAAGAAGTAGAACGTGCTATTAAAGAACAAAATGAAGAGAATGAACATTAAATACAGTGTAGTTTTAGCAATCTTATTTTTCACTTCTTTAGTAAAAGCACAAAGTGTACTTACTCAAGAAGAAGCTATAAAGTTGACTTTAGAAAACAACTACGATATTAAAATAGCAAATAATGCTGTTGAAGTAGCAGAGAATAATACTAGTATTCTAAATTCAGGTTATTTGCCAACGCTTACAGGTAACGCTGGTGCAACATATAATTTAGATAATAACGAATCTGAGTTTTCTAATGGAACTAATACCGTTTTAAACGGAGCTGAAAGCGATAGGTATAATGCTTCACTAAGTTTAAACTACACCATTTTCGATGGTCTTGGGAGACAGTATAATTATAAAAGTTTAAAAGAGCAATATCAATTGTCCGAATTACAAGCTCGCGAAACCATAGAGAATACGGTAATCCAATTGTTTTCTGTGTATTATAATGTTTCTCAATCACTAGAAAACGTTTCGGCTTTAGAAGAAACGTTAAAGATTTCTAAGGATAGGTTAGTGAGAGCTGAGTATCAATTCGAATACGGACAAAACACAAAATTAGGTGTTTTAAATGCTGAAGTAGATATTGTAAACGATAGTATAAATCTAATAAACTCTAAACAACAATTGAAAAGCTCTAAACGCGATTTAAATGTTGTTTTAGGAAATGTTTTAGAAGATGATTTTACTGTAGAAACTGAAGTTGATTTTGCATTACAATTTATAAAAGATAGTTTATTTGATAAAGCTAAAACAAGAAATATAGCTTTATTACAAACCGAAAAAAATATAACTATTAGTCAATTAGCAATTAAGTCTAATAAATCTGCTTACCTACCAACAGTAGGTTTAGTTGGTACTTATGGTTGGAATAAAAACAATAACAATGCAGCAAGTTTTGTTGCAGTTTCTACAAATACAGGACTATCTGCAGGTTTAAATTTATCTTGGAATATTTTTGATGGAGGTAGTACAATTACTCGTGTTAGAAATGCTAAAATTAATTTAGAAACACAACAGCTACAAAAAGATAATATTTTAATAAGTATTACAAGAGAGTTTAATAATGTTTGGGACGATTTTACAAATAAGCTTGAAATTTATAATCTTCAAGAAAATAATATTGTAACGGCTCAAAATAATTTTAGCCGAACGCAAGAAAAATTTAAAATCGGTCAAGTAAATTCTATAGAGTTTAGACAAGCACAACTTAATTTACTTAATGCAGAGTTGAGTAAAAATCAAGCAAAGTTCGCTGCGAAATTAGCAGAATTAAGCCTATTACAATTAAGTGGAGAGTTGCTAAATGTTCAGTTTTAAAGATTTTTATAAACTGCATTTTATCGATGAAATGAGTAAGTATAGGTGCTCTCAATTGTCTCATTATCAGTAATTGTGTAGTTCGTCGAAAAAATTTGTTTTTAATCTTCTTTTAGGTTATTTTTGATTGTTATTTAGTTTAAAAACGATATCATGAAAAACATTAATCTAACTTTAATTTGTCTTTTTGCATCACTATTAAGTTTTGCTGGAATTTCAAATACAGAAAAAGAAGCTTTAATCGCTTTGCATACTTCTACAAATGGAGAGCAATGGACTAAAGCATGGGATCTAAATGCAGATGTTACTACTTGGTATGGTGTAACAATAGAAAATAATAAGGTTGTAGAACTTAATCTACAATTAAATAATCTAAACGGAACACTTCCTAATGAATTAGGAAACTTAACAGCATTAAGAAAAATTAACTTCGGTTTTAACAAATTATCAGGAAGCTTACCTTCTTCAATATCTAACTTAAAAGCTTTAACCTCTTTAGAATTATTTTTAAATAAGTTTAACGGTTCTATTCCTTCATTTTTAGGAGATTTAAAGAACTTAGAAGTTTTAGCATTATACAGTAATAGCTTTTCAGGAACTATCCCAACAGCGCTAACAACCTTAAATAATTTAAAAGAATTACAATTAGGTAGTAATTTTCTAACTGGAAAGATACCAACAGAAATGGGTCTATTATCTAATCTTGAAAAGTTAAGTCTAATAGATAACAAGTTAGAAGGACACATACCTTTAGAGTTAACAGACTTAAAAAACTTAAAAGAATTAGTTCTTTCAGAAAATAAATTAACAGGAAGCTTACCATTACAATTTAGTCAATTAAGTAAACTAAGTACTTTAATGGTTAGTGATAACAACATGGATATAGAGTATGCTACAGTAATAGAAGATAGAGCAAGTGTAAAAAACGCTATCGTGACGTTTAATAACACTTATGTAGTAGAGAGAGACTAAGAGAAAAAATCTAAAATATTATTTAAAAGGGCCAACTTAATAGTTGGCTCTTTTTTATTTTTACATAAAACCATAAAATATTATGTTCGAGCATTTTTTTCAATGTCCTTATTGCTGGGAAACAATATCAATGTTGTTAGATAGTAGTGTTACAAAACAGACTTATGTAGAGGATTGTGAGGTCTGTTGCAACCCAATTCAACTTTCTCCAATTTTTTTTGACTCGGAACTCACTGGTTTTGAAGCTTTAAATATAGAACAGTAATTTTTTTTAAATAAATGCTTGTTTTATCTAAAAAGGATTGTATATTTGCAGTCCGAAACAGCTAGGTCGCCATTATGAAGCGAAAGTTTAAAGCTAAGTTAGTCGTTTCAAATTTAAAATCGCGGGATAGAGCAGTAGGTAGCTCGTCGGGCTCATAACCCGAAGGTCACTGGTTCGAGTCCAGTTCCCGCTACTAAGCAAAGCTTCACAGAAATGTGAAGCTTTTTTGTTTTCCATAGATAAGCTTCAGAATAAAATTAGTTTCCAATATTTAATTTTTCTTTTAAACAAATCTGTTATTCTGATAATAATTTTCTTTTTTTTCGTTTCATTATAATTACTTCAATAACACCTTTCTCTATAATGTTTTTAAACCAATAATGAATGTTCTTTACTTTTGTTTCATAATTTGATTGTTTAGTTATTATATTTATAATCAAAATCTTTTAAAGATTTGAAGAAAGAATAGCTAATACTAAAGAACCTAACTAATCATGTCTAACACAATAGAAGAAAATACACAACAAGCAAAAAACAGCACATTAATTCCTATTCTTATTATTGCTGGCTTGTTTTTTATATTTGGTTTTGTAACCTGGATTAATGGAGCATTAATTCCTTTTATGAAAACCATTAACGAACTTACAGATGCACAATCTTATTTAGTAGCATCGGCATCTTATATTTCGTTTGTTGTTATGGCTTTGCCAGCATCTTATATTATTAATAAAATAGGATTTAGAAAAGGAATGTCTTTAGGTTTAATAGTTATGGCAATTGGAGCTTTAATATTTATACCTGCTGCAGGAGCAAGAACATATTGGGTCTTTTTATTAGGTATTTTTATTCAAGGTGCAGGAATGACATTGTTGCAAACAGCTTCTAATCCATATATCACAATTTTAGGACCTATAGAGAGTGCCGCAAAACGTATTGCTATAATGGGGATTGCTAATAAAGTAGCAGGAGCTCTTGGATCGGTTATTTTTGGAGCAATTCTATTATCTGGTATAGATGGAATGAAAGATAAATTAAGCACCGTTAATATAGCTGAAAAAGAAAGTATATTAAACACTATGGCAGATAGTGTTGTAATGCCATACGTTATTATGGCTATTGTTTTATTTATATTGGGTATTTTAATAAGAAAAGCACCATTACCACATGTAGAAGCAGAGCCCATTGAAGAGTTGGTTCCTGGAGAGAAATCTAAAACTAGTATTTTTCAGTTCCCTCATTTATGGTTGGGCGTTCTAGCTTTGTTCTTATATGTTGGTGTAGAGGTGATAGCAGGAGATACAATTATATCTTACGGTATAGCTTTAGATATTCCTGTTGAAAAGGCAAAATTTTTCACACTATTTACTTTAATGGCAATGGTAGCAACTTATGCTTTAGGTGTGTTTTTAATTCCTAAATATATAACTCAAGCATTAGCTTTAAAAGGGAGTGCTGTTTTGGGTATTGTGTTTTCGTTCTGTATTATATTTACTAGCGGATTTACATCAGTTCTTTTTGTAGCAGCATTAGGTATAGCAAACGCTTTAGTTTGGCCAGCAATTTGGCCTTTGGCATTAACAGGATTAGGTAAGTTTACAAAAACGGCATCTGCATTATTAATTATGGCAATTTCTGGAGGAGCAATTCTTCCACCGCTTTATGGAGCTTTAGTAGATAGTAAAAAGGAAACACTTCTTGCAGATGGCGTTGAAGCATTACTAGCAATGGCAGAAGCCGCATCTTTTGGGTATTGGATTTTATTACCTTGTTATGTGATAATTCTATACTATGCTTTTTATGGACATAAAGTAGGTTTAAAAAAGGACTAGTTTAACACTTGTTTTAAAACTATATATTTATAAAAAAAAGCCTTACAATTAGTAAGGCTTTTTTGTGTGAATAATTGTTGAAATTATTTTAAAGTAATAGGGAACTCAGCAACTGTAGTGTCCCAACCTATTTTTAAATGTACTGTTTTTGCAGAAGCTTCGTATAAAGCAATAGAAAGGTTTTCAATCTCCTTGTTGCTTTTTGTTACTGGTACGCTTACACTTGCAATGTCTTTACTAGCATCGTAACCGTAGTTTCCCCAACCATCTAGTACTGTATTTAATTTTAATGTCCATTCTGTAGCAGTAGGAATAATTATAATAGAGTAACGACCAGCTTTAATGTCTTTACCTCCAAATACTACATCATTAACAAATAAAATTTCTGTAGATTCATTTGCTCCAACTCTCCATGCTTCACCAAATTTTAATAAACTACCAAAAACCTCTCTACCTTTTTTAGCAGGACGAGAGTAAGTAACTCTTATTTGAGGCGTAAGTGCTTTTTGTTTAGCTTCATCTTTTTCAAAAGTTCTATGTGGAGCACCATCTGGGTAATAAGCACGATCCATTGTGCTTTTGTCCATTTTAGTAAATTTTTGAGCATTTACAGTAGTTCCTACTAATACTACAGCGATAATAAATAATAATTTCTTCATTTTAGTTTTTGTTTAAATTAATTATATTTTCAGTTTTTATTTTTGAAAGTTCTTTTAGTTTTTCAGTTTCATACAGCATTGGTAAATCTTTTAAAGGCGTACCAACATCAGCTTTATAATTTATGTAATCTTGAAAAGTTACACCATCTATTACTCTAACATTGTAAGCGCTTCTAAAGCGAACACCTCCTTTGTTTACTTGGTAATTGTAAGCTAAATAGTCAATTTTATTAGTATCTTTATTTATCCAGTAGTAATACTCGTCGTCATGGTCTTCACCACCTCCATCTTTATTAAAGGTAACTTCAATAACATGATAATCTTTGTTTTTAATAACGGTACTTTCAATGTGTTTAAAATTAACAGCCTTATCGTTTAGTTTATAAGGCAAGGTTGCAAAATAAATAACAGAGTTTATAGCGCCAGTTCCACTTACAATTTCTTTTTCAGAAAGTTTAACAGCTTCTCCATTTACAGTTCGTGAGAAATTGCCGTTTTTTAAAACATCAAGTGTAATAGTATTGTCTTTATTTGAGCTTTTTGTATACTCGTAATTATTACCATCATTTTTAAATTGATAAATATTACCTCTAAAACCGAAAGAATACTGAGCATTATTATAGAAATCGCCACCATGAGCTGCAATGGCATAATTTATTATTTTTTGAGACTTAGATAATTCAATTTTTTCAGAAGGTTTAATAGTCTCTTCTACTATAGTTTTTTCGGGAGTTTTATTGTTAGAATTACACGATAAAAGTGAAATAGTACAAAAAGAGATTAGAAGCGATTTTAGTATGGTCATTGTATGTTTTTAGTATGAAACTTTATAAGTAGTCGTATTCAAAATTAAGAACTTTCATTTTATAAGTTATTAATGAAAAGTTAATTAAGTAGATAGTAAAGGTTAATATTAGATACAATATATTTAATTGATTTTGATACTGTTATTAAGAATGTAAAGCATACTTGATATTCTATTTCTATTAAGAGTGTTTTATGATTAAGTGTTTGAATTATAGTTTGTTGTATTTCTGATGAAATTAAAAAAGCTTATTTTTATAATTATTAATTCATTACAATAAAGATGTATACATATAAAGCAAAAATAATAGCAGTTTACGATGGTGATACTGTAACGGCAGTTGTAGATTTAGGGTTTCTTCATTCTCAAGAAATGAAATTAAGACTCTATGGTATAGATACACCAGAAATGAGAGGTCCAGAAAAAATAGAAGGTAAAAAAGTAAGAGATATAGTAAGAACTATGATTCTTGATAAAGAAGTAACTATACGTTCTTATAAAGATAAACAAGGTAAGTATGGACGCTATTTAGCGAGTATAATTTTAGAAGATGGTTTAGATGTTAACCAATGGTTGGTGGATAATGGTCATGCAAAACCTTACTTATTGTAAAAAAAAAAGCGACTCTTAATTAAGAGTCGCTTTTTCGTGTGTTTTATTATTCTTGTCCTGGAGGATATTTTGTCATAATCTCTGCGACAAACTCTTTAATTCTAGCTTCTCTTTTGTCAACATTAGATGTTGTACTTAAATAGCCAGAACCTTTACCTTGCCAAACAAGTTCTTTCTTTTTAGCATCTATTAAGTCTATATATAGACTTCCTTGTGTAGATGTACTAACGTTGTTATTAAAGTTGTTGTAAAATGGGCTCCATCCCCAACCATAACCGTAAGCTCCGTAACCATTATTGTATACGTTTACTTCTTGTCTTTCTTTTGTGAAAATACTCACTAATAAATCTGGATTTTCAGACTTGGTAAAACCTTTAGCAATAAGTTCTGATTCTATAGCACGAAGAATTCTACGTTTATCTAAATCGCTAACCTCCGCCTTATCTATTCCTGTTTTAAAAAATGCAAAGGTTTTATAAGAATTAAAGTCGGCATTTTTATCGTAATCGGAAGCTACCCGAACCGAAGTACAAGAACTAGCAATAATAAGTAACGCTAGAAATGGTAATGTTTTTTTTATTAATTTTTTCATAGTAAAAAGATGTTAAAGGTTATAACGAGTCAATTATAGCATCGTCCACAACATTAGGCAATGTTACTTTTAGGTTAGGTTCAATTTCCATTGCGCGTTTTATTGCAAAAACGGCACCTTCGTTTCTTGCCCAACTTCTTCTAGAGATACCATTATTAACATCCCAGAATAGCATTGATTTTAAGCGTTTTGAGGCTTCTTTACTACCATCAAGAACCATACCAAATCCACCGTTTATAACTTCTCCCCAACCAACGCCACCACCATTGTGTATACTTACCCAAGTGGCACCACGAAAGCTATCTCCAATAACGTTATGTATCGCCATATCAGCTGTAAAGCGTGAGCCATCGTATATATTACTAGTTTCTCTGTAAGGAGAGTCTGTTCCAGAAACATCATGATGATCACGACCTAAAATAACAGTGTCAATCTCACCTTTTGCAATAGCTTGGTTAAAGGCTTCTGCTATTTTTGCTCTACCTTCTGCATCTGCATAAAGTATTCTTGCTTGAGAGCCAACCACTAATTTGTTTTCTTGCGCACCTTTTATCCATTGAATATTATCAGCCATTTGTTGCTGAATTTCAATAGGTGAGTTCTTTTTCATTTCTTCTAAAACAGCACAAGCAATAGCATCCGTTTTTGCTAAGTCTTCTGGTTTCCCTGAAGCACAAACCCAACGGAATGGTCCGAAACCATAATCAAAACACATTGGGCCCATGATATCTTGAACATAACTTGGGTACTTAAATTCTTTACCTATTGTAGGTGTTTTAGACATAACATCTGCTCCTGCACGAGAGGCTTCTAATAAGAATGCATTCCCATAATCGAAGAAATAGGTGCCTTTTGCTGTATGCTTATTAATTGCATCTGCATGTTGGCAAAGCGTTTTTTTAACTTCTATTTTAAATTGCTCAGGATTATTAGCCATCATGTCGTTTGCTTCTTCAAAAGACATTCCTGTTGGGTAATAACCACCAGCCCAAGGATTATGTAATGAGGTCTGGTCACTTCCTAAATCGATATGTACGTTTGCTTCGTCAAATTTCTCCCAAACGTCTACTATATTACCTAAATACGCTATTGAAATGGTTTCTTTTTCAGCTTTAGCTTTATTTACACGAGCAACTAATGCATCTAAATCGGTGATTTTTTCATCTATCCAACCTTGATCTAATCGTACTTGTGTAATTTTCGGGTTTACTTCTGCACAGACAGTTATACAACCAGCAATATTACCAGCTTTAGGCTGTGCGCCAGACATTCCGCCTAAACCAGAAGTAACAAAAAGATTGCCTTTAGGTGTTTTGTTTATTTTTCTAAAACCATTTAATACAGTAATTGTTGTGCCATGAACAATACCTTGAGGGCCAATGTACATATAACTACCAGCTGTCATTTGTCCATATTGTGTAACACCTAAAGCATTAAATTTTTCCCAATCGTCTGGTTGAGAATAATTAGGAATCATCATACCATTGGTAACAACAACTCTTGGTGCTTCTTTGCTAGAAGGAAATAATCCCATTGGGTGACCAGAGTACATGGTGAGTGTTTGCTCATCATTCATTTCGGCTAAATACTTCATTGTTAATCTGTATTGTGCCCAATTAGAAAATACGCCTCCATTTCCGCCATAGGTAATAAGCTCGTGTGGGTGTTGCGCTACTGCATAATCCAAATTGTTTTGAATCATTAACATAATGGCAGCAGCCTGTTTAGATTTTGCAGGGTACTCGCTTATTGGTCTAGCATACATTTTGTAATCTGGACGTAAGCGGTACATATAAATTCTACCATAAGTATCTAACTCGTTTTTAAACTCTAAAAGGAGTTCTTTATGGTCTTTTTTATCAAAATACCTTAATGCATTTCGTAAGGCTAGTTTTTCTTCTTCTTTAGATAGAATTGCTTTACGTTTTGGTGCGTGGTTTATAGTTGTATCGTAAGGTTTTGGAGCCGGTAACTGCTCTGGAATACCTTCTAGAATTTGTGCTTTAAAAGTTGAACTCATTGCCGTTAATTCTTTTTTTTTTATTGAATTAGTATTTTTATCGAATCCGTAAGGGCAATGTCTGCAACCACTTTCGCAGCAATAACCTCTTTTATTGTGGTATTGCTCGGTGAAGCATCTGTAGCCTTCAGGCGTTAAATAATAGTCGCCTTCTTCTAATTGAATGTGTTTTTTCATAAGTATATTACAAATATAATGTAAATTAGAACAAAGTTTCCTTGGTATAAAATCAAGGTTGCTAATAAACTTTTATTCTTAAGAGATTGAGAATGGAGTGATTTTTGAAACCAATATTTTGTGATTTTAATTTCTAAATATATAGTGCCTAAAGGTTATACAGGAATAACTATTTTTCCTTTTGTTTTTTTGAAGCGTAAATCGTTAAAAGCAGATGCTGTTTTAATTAACCATGAGAAAATACATTTAAAACAACAGCTCGAATTATTAATCATTCCATTTTATCTTTTTTATGGTTTAGAATTTATGGTAAGATTAATACAATATAAAAACTGGCATACTGCTTATGTTAATATTTCTTTTGAAAGAGAAGCTTATTGTAATCAAACAAATTTCACCTATTTAAAAAAGCGTAAACTTTGGAGCTTTTTAAAGTATCTTAGCAGTCATGATTTTTAAGTTAGAAAACAGTGAGAACTTGCGAGTAAGTTTACCAAGTAAAGTAGATGTAGAGCTTTTTATAAAACGAGAAGATGCTATACATCCTATTATATCGGGCAATAAATACAGA
The DNA here is from genome assembly GCF_947500605.1 of uncultured Lacinutrix sp. Lineage (GTDB taxonomy): Bacteria > Bacteroidota > Bacteroidia > Flavobacteriales > Flavobacteriaceae > Lacinutrix. Next base: position 96,913 of record NZ_CANMSJ010000011.1, read on the forward strand.
AAATTAAAATATAATATTGAAGCTGCTAAAAAGGAAGACAAAAACACACTTTTAACCTTCGGCGGCGCTTTTTCAAACCACATAGCTGCAGTGGCAGAAGTTGGTAGTGTTTATAATTTAAAGACTATTGGTATAATTAGAGGTGAAGAATTAGTGTCTAAAATTAATGACAATCCTACATTAAAACACGCTCAAGACTGCGGCATGCAGTTTAAGTTTATTAACAGAACAGATTTTAGAAATAAAGAAGACCTTAATTTTATTGAAAACTTAAAAAATGAATTTGGGGAGTTTTACAATATTCCCGAAGGAGGTACAAATAGTTTAGCGGTTAAAGGATGCGAAGAGATTTTAACAGAAGAAGATGCTAGTTTCGATTATATTTGTGCACCAGTTGGTACCGGCGGTACATTAGCAGGATTGATAAATTCTGTAAAAATGAATCAGCAAGTTTTGGGTTTTTCGGCATTAAAAGGAGACTTTTTACAAGAAGATATTAGTAAATTTGCAAAACAAGACCGTTGGAAATTAATAACAGATTATCATTTTGGTGGTTATGCCAAAATAAATAATGAATTAATAACGTTTATTAACGCGTTTAAAGCGCTTAATAATATTAGGCTAGATCCAATTTATACAGGGAAAATGTTATTTGGAATTCAAGACATGATTAGTAAGAACTATTTCCCTAAAGGCTCTAAAATATTAGTAATACATACAGGAGGATTGCAAGGTATTGCTGGAATGAATAACAGATTAAAACAGAAAAATTTACCATTAATACAATAGTTAATGAAAAGAATATTTACAACTTTATGCTTAATTGCTTTAGTTTCTAGTTGCGGATCAAGTAAAAAGGTTACAACTAAAAAATCTAAAAATAAAACACACCGTGTTGTTAAAACAAGAACTAAAAAGAAACCAGAGGCGGTAATACAACCAGAGGTTACTATTGTTGAAACATCAGAGAGTTATGCAACACCTACAGACGAGTATATTGCAATTTATAGTGATATCGCTCAAGACGAAATGCGTAACTACGGAGTACCAGCAAGTATTACATTAGCTCAAGGTATTTTAGAGTCTGGATCTGGAAAAGGACGTTTGTCTACCGAGGCCAATAACCATTTTGGTATTAAATGCCACACAGGTTGGACTGGTGGTAAAATATATCATGATGATGATGAAAGTCAAGAATGTTTCAGAAAATATAAAAATTCTAAATATTCGTTTAGAGATCATTCTTTGTTTTTAAAAGAACGTAAACGTTATGCTGGATTATTTGAACTTGGAAAAGGTGATTACGAAGCTTGGGCAAAAGGATTAAGAGCTGCAGGTTATGCAACAGATAGAAAATACCCTCAAAAATTAATAAGCCTTATAGAGCGTTACCAACTATATCGTTTCGATAACGATGTTTTAGGTGTAGAGTCCAATGTAAACGATAAACATACTGTTGCTGCTGGAGATACTTTATTTGGTTTATCAAGAAAATATAATATTTCAGTAGCAGAATTAAAAGCATTAAATAGTTTAGAAACTAACGACTTGTTTGTAGGACAAGTGTTATTTATTAAGCCCATTCCTAAAGATTAATTACAATGATTTATAAACGTAGTAGCACTCTTTTTGCAGCAGCAGAAAAGGTAATTCCTGGAGGTGTAAATTCTCCAGTTCGAGCATTTAAAGCAGTAGGTGGAACGCCAATATTTGTTAAAGAAGCAAAAGGCGCTTATTTGTACGATGAAGATGGAAACACTTTAATTGATTACATTAATTCATGGGGACCAATGATTTTAGGTCACGCTTTCGAGCCAGTAGTTAATGCCGTAATTGAGAAAGCTAAAAAAGGAACATCGTTTGGTATGCCAACCGAAATTGAAACTGAAATTGCAGAATTAGCAGTGTCAATGGTACCTAATATTGATAAAATTAGATTTGTAAACTCTGGTACAGAGGCTTGTATGAGTGCTGTAAGATTAGCAAGAGGTTATACCGGAAAAGATAAAATTATAAAATTTGCAGGTTGTTATCATGGGCATAGTGACTCATTTTTAATTCAGGCAGGAAGTGGAGCAGTTACTTTTGGTAGCCCAAATAGTCCTGGAGTTACAGAGGGTACTGCTAAAGATACTTTGTTGGCTAATTATAATGACTTGGCAAATGTTGAAGCATTAATTAATGCGAATAAAAATGAAATTGCTTGTATAATTATAGAACCAGTTGCTGGTAATATGGGATGTATTCCACCATTAGATGGTTTTCTTCAAGGTTTAAGATCTTTATGCGATGCTAATGATATTTTATTAATCTTCGATGAGGTAATGACAGGTTTCCGTCTTGCTAAAGGAGGTGTGCAAGAATTATATGGAGTAGATGCAGATATCGTTTGCTTTGGTAAAGTTATCGGTGGAGGATTACCAGTTGGAGCTTTTGCTGCTAGAAATGAAATAATGAATTATTTAGCACCTTTAGGTCCTGTATATCAAGCAGGAACTTTAAGTGGAAATCCGTTAGCTATGGCTGCTGGTTTAGCAATGCTTACAACGTTAAACAACGATGCCGAAGTTTTTAATCGTTTAGCTGAAAAAACGGAATACCTACATAAAGGTTTAGCTAAGGTTTTAGATAGCAATAATATTACACATACTATTAATAGAGTAGGTTCTATGATTTCTGTTCATTTTGATGCAGAACCAGTTGTAGATTTTAAAACTGCTGCAAAAGGTAATAACGAGACGTTTAAAACCTTTTTTCATGGTATGCTTAACCAAGGTGTTTATATTGCACCTAGTGCATTTGAGACTTGGTTTATTACCGATGCTTTAACTTACGAAGATTTAGATAGAACAATAGAAGCTTGTAATACTGTTTTTAAATAGCATAAAGTTGTCTCAATAAAAAAGGCGATTACTAGAAATAGTAATCGCCTTTTTTATGTTTAGTAAATAGAGTTAATCAACAATTTCTTCTTGATCTGTTAATATTAAATATCTTTTAAATAAATCGTTACCTAAAGCAGTCTTAATGTTAGATTGTAACTTTTTGTTAACGTCAATTATTGCATTATTGTAATCTGCAGTTCCGGCTTGTAAATGCTTTTCTATAGATTGAAGTTTAGTGTCGTTTGCTTGGTATGCCATATAAACTTTCTCTAAAGCAACGTCATCAAATTTTATTTGAGAACGTAATTCTTTTGCCTTAGCATAAGCAGACTCATTAATCTTAGCAGTATCTTGAGCTAATGCAGACTGAGTACCAATTAACATAGCAAATGCAAAAAAGCAAAATGTAAATAATTTTTTCATTGTTATAGTTGTTATTCGTTTATATCTCAAAGTAAAGCTATTTCTCTAACTATTGCAAATAAAAAAGTGCCGAATAGATTATCGGCACTTTTTTGCTTTTAAAGGTTTTCTATTGAACTATTCTTTCTCTGTATTTTGTTCTCTTTTTTCATTTCTTTCACCCTCTTTTTTATGCTTCATTTTGCCATGTTTTCCTTTCATCATCCTTCTTTCAGCCATTTTGCTGTATTTTTCATATTGCTCCTCAGTTAAGATGTTCTTCATCTCTCTTTTTGTAGCAATTAAATGATCTAGCTTTTCATTTTCTTTTTTAAGTTTCTCTTCTGGAGTTGGCTTTTTATCTGCATCTTTTAATGCTTTTCGCTTTTCCATTGCAACTTTTCTAAGTTCGGCATTTTTAATATTTAGTTTTTCAACTTTATTTTGTTGGTCTTGAGAAAGGTCTAAAGCAAGCGTCATTTTTTTAGTCTTAATTTTCGCCATTTCTATTGGGTCCATATCTTTATGGTGCTCCATTCTCTCTTTTCGGTCCTTTCTGTCTTCTTTCTTGTCTTGAGCTGTTACTTGCAAAGCAAATAACGCTAATGCTACTATTAATATTTTTTTCATCTTTATATTGTTTAATTGTTATACACTCTTAAGACAGAAAAAAAATAAAATGGTTTAAAGCCTATTTAATATTTAGGTTTTAATTAACAGTTTGTGCTTTAGCAATCAGCTCTAATGTTACGCTATATAGAGGTTTGTTTTCCATTTTACTTTTAAGCCATGCAAAATAACTCATTACAAAAATATCTTCGCGTTTAGCTTCTACCCAAACAAAGGCGTGTTTTACTTTATTAATAAATTGTTCTGTTTTTATACTATTTGGATTTTTGTAATAGGTTTCAATAAACTGTAAATAGGTTATCACGCGTTCTTGATTAATGCTTTTTAAATAAGTGGAGTAATTGCGTTTAAAGCTTAATAATCTAGAGTCTACTATGTCTATATTTTCCAATTCTATATGTAAAATTATTTCTATTAAGTTCTTTTTAATTACCCATTCTTTTCCAACTTTTGTTTCGTAATAATTATCTGTGTGGTAGAAAGATTTAAAAAGAGTGTGTGCCTTTTTATAATTTTCGGCTTGTATGTAATACATCGCCAGACTTAAATTAATATCAAGCACAGTTTCTAAATCCTTCTGTTTTTTTAATATTAGAGTTTCTAGTAAAGCAATGGCTTCTGTTTGTTGGTTAGAGTAATTTAGATTTAAGGCTAATAGTAGGTTATACTTTAGCTTAAAAGTAGAATAGTGTTTTTTGTTCTGTTTTAACATGTGCTCTTGCATGAGTTCTAAATGCTGTAAAGAGGCGTTAAATTTTTTATTTCTGAATAATGTATTCGCAACTAAATACAATACTTGAATATGGTAATACAGTTGTTTGTCTTTGCTTTTATAGTGTTGTAATTTTTGATAGGTTTTTACTAGAAAAGGCTCAATTTTAAAATAGTCTTTTGTTACAAAAACCGAGAGACTAACTATTGTAATTAATTGATAAAGAGATTTAAAAGACATGGATTCGTTTAAGCTAATATTGTATTCTTTAAAGATGTCTTCAAGTAGCTTTTCGAAATCTATACCATTTAATTTATGTTGGTCTAGCAACGTAATTTGTCGAATTTTTGCATAAACAATATTAAGTTGGTCTTCCAGAAAGTAGTTTTTTTGATTTGCCTTAAATTTTTCAATTAATACATCTAGGTCTTCAGATGGATTTGCATAAGCATATTGAATTTTAGTGTGATATATTTCATTTAAAATAGGAAACAGCAAATGTTCGCTGGCTATAGCTTCAGCTTTATCTAAAATATTATAAGCCACTTTATATTGCTTACGTATTAAAAATGTTCGGGATGCTAAAATGTATTTTATAACCTGCATGTCTATAGAATTCTCTTCTTCTAAACTAGTATTTGCAATAAAATCTATAATAGATTGATACAGTCTTTTCCTTAAAGCATGGTAAGCATCCTTTTGTTTACCATTATATAACTTTATAAAAATGCTTTTAGAATCTAATTCGTTTTGAGCTAATAATTTAAAAAGAGCAATGTTTTTAGTATCGCTTCTTTTGTTTCTTTTTTCAAGGTAGTTAACAAAAAGGAGTTTCTCGTCTTTAGAAAAAGTGGTTACTATTTCATTTAAATTTATCATTTAATCGTCAGTTCTATATCTAATTATTCAATAAATATAGTGTTAAATGTGTTTTTAGTATAAAAGATATCGTCAGTTTATTTAAAATATTGTTTTCGTTAAGCTTTTATTCGGTTGCATATTTGCCTCATAATCATTAAAACAAAAACAATTATGGATTATCAAGCAACAGATTCTTTAAAAGAAACAGGAAAAAAGAAAAAGAATAAAAAAGAAGAACAAATTTTTGATCAAAAGCCTACAGCAGCATTTGTTGGAGCTTCGTGGACAGCATTAATAATTGGTATCGCTGCTTATTGTATTGGTCTATGGAATGCAGCTATGGCATTAAATGAAAAAGGCTATTATTTCACCATTATACTATTTGGTTTGTTCTCTGTTATATCAGTACAAAAAGCAGTAAGAGATAAAATGGAAAATATTCAAGTAACAGAAATGTATTATGGTATAAGTTGGTTTGCAAGTATAGCAGCAATAGTATTATTGGTTGTTGGTTTATGGAATGCAGATTTAGAGCTAAGCGAAAAAGGATTTTACGGTATGTCTTTTACTTTAAGTTTATTCGCCGGAATTGCAGTGCAAAAAAACACTAGGGACATTGCCTTTATAGATAATAATGAAACAGAAGATATTTAGAATTTTGTTTTGATGAAGGTTCGTTAACCTTAAATGGCGTAACTATATGTTGCGCCATTTTAAATTTAAAACAACATAGGGAAACAAATAAATTAGTAATGCCTCTTGTTTTATCCTTAAGCTTAAAAAAAAGATTAAATTGATAAAATATTAAAAGAAACACGAATGAATTCTAAACTCATAAAAGAATTGCCAGAGTTGGTAGAAAACGATGTAATATCTCAAGATGTTGCCTCTAAAATAGAGCGTTATTACCAATCTAAAGCAAGCGATACACCAAATAGATTATTTACCGTTTTTGGAGTATTAGGCTCCATTTTAGTAGGTCTTGGTCTTATTTTAATACTTGCACATAATTGGGATAATTTCTCTAAAACTATAAAAACACTCTTTGCTTTTACGCCATTAATAATAGGACAGGTATTGGTTGGTTTTTCAATTTTAAAGAGAAAAAGCCAAACATGGAAAGAAGCTTCTGGCGTATTTCTGTTTTTTGCAGTTGGTGCTTCTATAGCAATGGTAAGTCAGATTTATAATATTCCAGGAAATTTTACTAATTATATGTTAGTATGGATTTTACTTTGCACACCATTAATCTACCTTTTAAAATCTCATGCACTTGCATTATTACATCTTGTTTACGCAACTGTTTATGCGTGTAATTATGGTTATGCTAATGGAAGTAAAGCGCCTTGGTTATTTTTAGTATTGCTTTTATTACTACTTCCATATTATATAAATCTAATTAAAAGCAGACCTAAAGCAAATATTACATCAATTTTTAATTGGTTAGTGCCAATAAGCCTCGTTATTACTTTAGGTGCATTCATTACAAAATTTGATGAGCTTATTTTCTTGTCTTATATTATTTTATTTGGTTTGTTTTATAATTTAGGAAAGCTCCCAGTATTACATAATTTAAAATTAAGACAAAATGGTTATTTGGTTTTAGGATCTTTTGGAACTGTAGTTTTGTTGCTAATAACAAGTTTTAGATGGGTTTGGGAAGATGTATTGCGTATCTCTTCTTTTTCTGGGAAAGAAACAACCTTGGTTATCGTATTATTTGTAGTTGCTTTAGGTGTTTTAATTTATTTATTTCTGAAAAAACAAGTAAACAAATTCAACCTATTCCATTACATATTTATAATAATGACGATGTTGTTTTTTGTTGGTTTAAAAAACGATGTTTCACCAACTGTTATTACCAATATATTGTTATTAATTTTAGGAATAAATGCGATAAAAATAGGAGTAGATAAAATGCATTTTGGTGTTTTAAATTACGGACTTGTAATTATTACAGCTTTAATATTCTGTCGTTTTTTCGATACTAACATGAGTTTCGTTATTAGAGGTTTGCTATTTGTAATTGTAGGTATTGGATTTTTTACAACCAATTATATAATGCTAAAAAAGCAAAAGTCTAAAGAAACCAAAATATTAAAATAACACATTAAGAAGATGAAATTAAAATACATATTCGCGCTATTTATACTTGTTGTAATAGCACAGCTATTTGTTCCAATGCAAATGATTTTTGGACAAGAAGCTGTTTTAAATAACGGAAAAGCATATAAGTTTAGAACTCAACCTGTAGATCCTAGCGATCCATACAGAGGTAAATATATAACCTTGAGATACGATATAAACGCTGCTATTTCTATAGATTCTACTTGGGAAAGAAAACAAGACATTTATGTATACTTTGAAGAAGATAGTTTGGGTTTTGCTAAATTAACAACGGTAAGTAAATCACCTTTAGTAAGTACAAAAGATTATGTAAAAACTCAAGTAAACTGGTATAATAAATACGATAGAAATGTGACTTTTAATCTACCATTCGATCGTTTTTATATGGAAGAAAGCAAAGCTAAACCAGCCGAAGATGCTTTTAGAATTGCACAACGCGATACTTTACCAAATAACACTTATGCTTTAGTTTATTTAAAAGATGGTGAAGCCGTTTTAAAAGATGTTTTAATTAATGAAATTTCTATCGCAGACTATGTTGAGCAGAAGTAATACGATATAAATTGTAAAGTAGAAATGAAGATTAAATATGCTTGTTTAAGCAACTAATTATTGGTGCTGTAGGCAAATCGTTTTTATTTTAATTCGTATTCTTTTCGGAAAACAAATGCAATGGGTTTGTCTTTAGATTTCATTCCATTATAGTCAAATAGCATGTCATTGGTTGCATGTTCTCCGTCTTCTCCAAATAAAAACGTAATCGAATTTTTGTTTGTTAAATTCCAATGCTTTAATTCTGCAATAAGTTCTTCGAAGAAATATTCAGAATCGAGTATGTTGTCTTTATGTTCAATAAGATTATTTAAACTAATGTCCTCAAGCCACCAGCTTTCCATAAAATCCTCATCATAATATTCTAATTCAGCATCTTTTCCGAATTTAGATTTAGGATCATCTTCGTTTTCATAATCAAAATTTAGGTAGTTTTGATATAGTTCATTTTCAGATTTAAAAGTTCCAATCCAAACGCATATTACTTTTTTAGGCATCGTTTTTTTAATGTTAGCTAATGGTTTTACGTGTGATTTGGTTACGTTTTTTTGTGAGCGAAGGTTTTTGCGAAAAAAAAGAGAAGTGGGAAAACTACAAAAGCTCTTAATTAAGTAGTTGACTAAGTTCTAATTCTAATTTTTATTGTTTTTGTAGCCAAACCCTAATTTCTTTACGTAGAGAAACTTCAGGTTTTGGTAAAGGAATTGTTTGTCCAAATTGTTTACTTCTATTAAATTTTGAAAACGTAATTTTATGTTTTTTCCAAACTTCGGGATACACTTCCAAGAATTTATTAAAAAAACTTCGTTCATTAATTTTTCCTTCTATTTTAGAAAGTACTTCTTTAAATTTTTGTTCTTGGTCTATAATCATTGTGTTGTTATATAGTGATAAATAAAACTAATTTTAATCTTTGGTTTATTATGTAGTTAAGCAAATCATTTTTTTAATTCATTTCGCACCAATTTAAAAAATCTTGAACTACAACATCCCATTTCTCTATATATTCTTCATTTTCAGATTGCGGTATTATAGAAAACGAATGGTCTAATTTAGGATATACTTTAAAAGTCAAGTTACTTTTTTTATTCCTAATAAATTCAATTGGTATTAAATATGCTGACTCTATTGGAACAGCTTTGTCTTTTGCTCCGTGTGCAACATATATTGGGATATTAATTTTTAACAAATTATCTATAGATGGTTCTACTGATGAACTCCATTTTCTATAAGAATGACCTAACCATTTTTTAGTTAAACTATTCGGATGTTCATATATGTCTTTAACTTCGTTAATAATCTTTTCAATCAATAAAATTGATTCTTCTTCTGTTGTTTCTCCTCTTTGAACAGATTTTCTAATATCGAGTATAAAATCATAATATTGTGCATTTCCTCCACCTGAAAAATAACCAATATTCGAAATTTTATTATTAATTGTTCCAAGTTTCGCAACTACTTCGGTGCCTTCTGAATGACCGAAAAGGATAATTTTGTTTCGCTTTTTTAAAATATTCTCTGAAAGATAATTTACAACTTCATTAGCTTGCCATACTCTATAATTTAAGTTATCATTTTTATAAAATGATTTAGGGGTTTCAAAATCATTTCCAAAAATTTCAAAAGGTATATTTTTTTTAGAAATAGCAACTAACAAATAGTCTTTAGAAAATTCTGTTAAATTAAAAGGTAAGGTTTTATGAACCTCTAGATATTTTTTAATTTTTGGTTCTTCATTTTTTGAAGTTTTAATGGTATCAATATGTCTAATTAATTTATAAAAAGGGTCACTCCCAGAACCTTGAATATATAAAATAACACCTTTTTTTTGCGACACGTCTCCATTTGAGTATGTATGAAATTTTATTGTATCATTATCTTTTACTATTAAATAATGTTCAAATTTATTTTCAAAATATTTTTTTTGACCAAAACTTTTACAAGTAAAAACTAAAGATATTATTACTGAAACAATTAATTTCATAGATTTCTTATTTCCTGTAAAGACTGATTAAATTTTCGAATGTTGCATTAACAGTTTTGTATATGGAAAGTTGCGTGTTTGCGTGCGAGGATTTTCCGAAGTAAAATCAGACGTTACAAAAATGCAACGAACTTCATTTAAGCACTAATTTAGCATTTTTTATACATGTTGTTAGCCACAGTTATTTTTCCAACTATATCTTGACATTTGGTCTTATTTTTAAATAATGTTACTATGATAGCTTTATCGTAGTCAGTGTCAATTATCTTTTTAACTAAATTAAAAATGGTTTCAACTTTTGATTCCATAACACCGACTAATTCTGGATTATCGAAATCAAATTTTTCTGTAATGTACTTTTTTGTGTTTATTGTTTTATAAGCTAATAAAGAAATTATTCTATTTCCGTGAATAGCAATACTTTTATCTCTCCCTGAAGTTAAAGACTTTTCCTTGCTCTTAATTACTTGTTCTATAATTCTTTGAGTCCTTACACAATTGTATACATATCGACCTGAAACTCTTGGGTTAAATAATTTTTTGTAAGGTGCGTTTTCCAAATCATCCCATAATAGACCAATTTCTCTTTTTAATTGTACAACAATAGAAATATCGTTTGAAGAACAAGAAAGAGCCGTTGTACTTTCTACTAAGTCAAATGAGATTTGGTCATTTTTTTCATATTCACCTCTGCTAATTCTATAATCAATTCCATCAATTAATAACTCTTCCCTAATCCTAGTTTGTTCAAGGTCAAAAGTTACAAAGTCTCTGTTTTTAACTCTATTTTGCGTGTTGTTGGCTTTGGTGATTTTTTGACCAAAATTTTCTTCTGCATCTTTTAGTTGTATGATTCTAACAGGAACGAAAACTTTATCTAATTTAGATGTGTCTTCTTCTCCGAATTTTCCAATTGTACTTACGGTTTGAGCTCCATTTACAATACTTATATTTTCACAACTAAATTGTCCAAATTCTGTAGATGCTCCACCAACCATATTTTTCTCTACGGTATCTGCAACTAATGTTATTCCATTATTATAAAACCAAAAATGCTCGGGATTTTCTTCTAATATCTTTATTTACATCTGTATCTCCTAAAACACCTCTTATGTTTTTAGCAAAGAGTCTTTTGCGATATTTGTCCCACCAACCATAAATTTCAATACCATTTACTTGTCCATAATAGCCATTATACGGTTCTGTTACTTTACCAAAGTGTTTTAGCTGTATGGTTTGGTCAATTAGCTGAATATTTTCAGTTGTATGTATTAAAGATGAATGAATCCTTGTTTGATTAAAAACAGAGAGATAAACTAATTCACTTGCATCATTTAACTCTTCTAAAAAATCACTAAAATCACGTCTTGATGGATCCGCTAGATTATTAATTCCTGTGTATGTTAGAATTATTTGATATTTTGTTTTTGGGTCGCATACTGCATTTTGTATGATGACTTCTTTTTTTCTAACTTTATCATTAAATCTATCAAACCTAAAGTTTAATAAATCTTTAATACCACTTATGAATTTTTTTACTTCTCCGTTTTCAGGTTCACCTTTACCACTGTGAATCCATTTAGATTGGACAATATATAAACATTTAGTATGAACATCATAATATATAGCATCAATTCCATTATCATTTCCTCCATCAACTACTGATTCAGCAGCTATATTTGTTGGTATTTGTGTGTGGTGTTGAATAGAATATGCAGCTAAAGCTCTTGTTAGAAAAAAGTTTTCTAAATTAGTTCCTTTAGCTTTAAGGTCACTCAAATCAATTAAATTTGTGAAATTTTCTTCGATATGAGATTTTATATGTTTTACGTGAATTTCACTCATTTTCTTTAATTGTGGCTAACCCAACGAGGGTTATGAGTTGTTTTGATCTGTAAGATATTGGAAATATCTGTAAGGTTAAAATAACTTATAACCAAGAGTTCTTGTTTAGTGCGAAGCGTAGCTTTGCAATGAAGAAAAACTCGGGCGAAGCCCTCGACGGGTTCTGGTTAATGCGAGCGTAGCGTAGCATTAACCAGAACGTTTATATAAATCAAACTTAATCATTTGCGATGGGTTTTACAACCCAAATGAGGAGATTAACCCAACTTTTTGTAGTGTTAAGTAATAAGATATTTAAAATTTGCTAACTTTACATTAATCCAGAATTAATTTAATTAATCACATGAAAAAAGTAATATACTTATTAGTATTCGCTTCTATTTTTTCTTGCAAAGAAGAGCAGAAACAAATAGAAACTAAAACTGAAACCGAAACACCTAAAACCGAAATGCAAACCAATCTAGATAAATATGTAAGTGTAAAACTTACTTCAGATTTAAGTGTATTAACCGAAAAGGAAAAGCAAATGCTGCCTATTTTAATTAGTGCAGCAAATAAAATGAACGATTTGTTTTGGTTTGAATCTTATGGAGATTGCGATGCTTTATTAGATGGTATCACAGATAAGGCTACTAAGGACTATGTTAAAATAAATTATGGTCCTTGGGATAGATTAAATAATAACAAACCATTTGTAGAAGGTATTGCTGCTAAACCAAAAGGAGCAAATTTTTATCCTGCAGATATGACAAAAGAGGAGTTTGAAAAGGCTTCTATGGAAAACAAAACAAGCATTTATAATTTTGTAAGACGTGATGGAGAAGGTAATTTATACACAATACCTTACCATAAACAATTTGGAGCAGAGGTAAAGGAAGTGTCTCGTTTGTTATTAAAAGCTTCAGAATTAGCAGAAGATAAAGGTTTAAAAAACTATTTAGAGTTAAGAGCTGCAGCTGTATTAAATGACGATTATCAAAAAAGTGATTTCGCTTGGATGGATATGAAAAACAATACATTAGATATTGTAATAGGTCCTATTGAAACTTATGAAGATCAGCTTTTTGGAAATAAAGCTGCGCATGAAGGTTACGTGTTAATTAAAGATCAAGAGTGGAGTGCAAAACTAGCTAAGTTTAGTAGTTTTTTACCAGAGCTTCAAAAAGGATTGCCTGTAAATGAAAAGTATAAAAAAGAAAAACCAGGTACAGATAGCGATTTAAATGCATACGACGTTGTATTTTATGCAGGAGATTGCAATTCAGGAAGTAAAACTATTGCCATTAATTTACCAAACGACGAGGAAGTTCAGTTAAAAAAAGGAACAAGACGTTTGCAACTTAAAAATGCAATGCGTGCTAAATTCGATAAAATTTTAATGCCTATTTCTAGTATTTTAATAGAAGAAAGCCAACGCAAACATATTACTTTCGATGCTTTTTTTGCGAACACAATGTTTCATGAAGTGGCTCATGGTTTAGGAATTAAAAATACTATTAACGGAAACGGTACAGTTAGAACATCTCTTAAAGAACATGCAAGTGCACTTGAAGAAGGTAAAGCTGACATTTTAGGATTATATATGGTGCAACAATTGCACAAAAAAGGAGAGTTAAAAGAAGATTTAAAAGATAATATGGTCACTTTTATGGCTGGTATTTTTAGATCTGTACGTTTTGGTGCTTCTAGTGCTCATGGAAAAGCAAACATGATTCGTTTTAACTTCTTTCAACAAATGGGAGCTTTTACAAGAAATGAAGATGGAACTTATAAAGTTAATTTTCAGAAAATGGAAAGTGCTATGGAAATGTTATCTCAAGTAATATTAACATATCAAGGTGATGGTGATTATAAAGGTGTTGCTAAGTTTGTAGTTAACTACGGAAGCATTCCAGAACAGTTACAAAAAGATTTAAACCGTTTAAGTGCGGCAAGTATTCCTGTAGATGTTGTTTTTGAACAAGGAGTAGAGGCTTTAGGCTTAGAATAATATAAAAAAAAAGAGTATTTAATTAAAAGGCTTCAGATTTTTATCTGAAGCCTTTTTTTGTTTTAAGTTATATAGAATAAAGCAAAAAGTATTTAATACTATTTAAGGCAAACAAAAAAGGAACTACATTTCTGTAATTCCTTTTTAATTTATTGAGATGCTTTTGTTATCGCTCTAAATAACAAATGCTGTTAAACCATTTCAACAAATAAACCATCGTCGGTTTTGCTAACTTTAGCAACACCAAGTTTTGTTAATCCTTTTACGGTTTTATCCCATTTTTTATTGCTTAAACCAGATTGGCTTTTTAAGTCGTTTAAATCTATAGGCGAATTTTTCTTTAAGATTTCGAAAACTGCTTTTTCCTCTTCATTCATTGGAACCGCTTTTTTCTCAGGTCTCATTTGAGGGAAGAATAACACTTCTTGTATAGATTGGTTGTTTGTTAAAAACATAATTAACCTATCCATTCCAATTCCCATTCCAGATGTTGGAGGCATACCATATTCTAAAGCACGTAAAAAGTCTTCATCTATAAATTCAGTTGCTTCATCATCACCTTTTTGAGCCAGTTTTAATTGGTGCTCAAAACGTTCGCGTTGGTCTATTGGGTCGTTAAGTTCAGAATAAGCATTTGCTATTTCTTTACCACAAACCATAAGTTCAAAACGCTCTGTTAATTCTGGATTATCTCTATGTTCTTTACATAACGGACTCATCTCTTTTGGGTAGTCTGTAATAAATGTTGGTTGGATGTAATTACCTTCACATTTTTCACCAAAAATTTCATCTATTAATTTTCCTTTACCCATAGTAGCGTCAACATCTATTCCCATGCCTTTAGCAGCATCAAAAATTTCAGCTTCCGTTTTACCATTAATATCAAAACCGGTAAATTCTTTTATAGAATCTGCCATTGTAATACGTTTGTAAGGTGCCTTAAAGTTTACTTTGTGTTCTCCAAAAGTAGCTTCGCTAGTTCCATTTACTGCAATAGCACAATGTTCTAAAAGTTTCTCGCAGAAATCCATCATCCAGTTGTAATCTTTATAAGACACATAAATTTCCATTGCTGTAAATTCAGGATTGTGAGTTCTGTCCATTCCTTCGTTTCTAAAGTTTTTAGAAAACTCATAAACACCATCAAAACCACCAACAATTAAACGTTTTAGGTAAAGCTCGTTAGCAATTCTCATGTATAACGGAATGTCTAAACTGTTATGATGCGTCATAAAAGGACGTGCAGCAGCTCCTCCAGGAATAGGTTGTAATATTGGAGTTTCTACTTCAAAGTAACCAGCGTCGTTAAAGAAATTACGCATGGCGTTAAATAACTTTGTACGCTTTACAAATACTTCTTTTACATGTGGGTTTACAGCTAAATCTGCGTAACGTTGTCTGTATCTCATTTCTGGATCTACAAAGGCATCGTGTGCTTTTCCTTCTGCATCAATTTTTGGTAATGGTAAAGGTTTTAAAGATTTACTTAATAAAGTGAAGTTTTTAACTAATACCGTTTTTTCACCAACCTTAGTTGTAAATAATTCTCCTTCAATACCAATAAAATCGCCAATGTCTAATAATTTTTTATAGACATTGTTATATTTACCTTTATCTTCTCCTGTACAAATTTCGTCTCTATTAAAATAGACTTGTATTCTGCCTTCGCTATCTTGTAACTCTGCAAAACTTGCATTACCTTGAATACGACGAGACATTAAACGTCCAGCAATAACTACCTGTTTACCTTCCTTAAATTCCTGTTTTATCTTTTTTGATGTTTCAGAAACTGGAAATAAATCGGCTGGATATGGGTTAATACCCATTTCGCGAAGCTTTGCTAGCTTTTCTCTTCGTACGAGCTCTTGCTCTGATAATTGTGACATAATAAATTTTTGTTTAAGCTTGCAAAGATAATGCTTTGTAACAAATCGCAATAGTTTGCGTCCTATAATTAAATCATCAATCATCACTGAGCGTTGTTCAGTTTAAAATCAAATCAAATTATGAGTATCTGGAGAGTTATCCTATCAATTATTTGTCCACCTTTAGCAGTCTTAGATAAAGGTTGTGGCTCAATATTAATTACTTTTTTATTATGGCTTTGTGGCTGGGTTCCAGGCGTTATTGCGGCTTTAGTAATATTAAATAACCCTAAGAAGTAATATAAAGTGTGTCCTTAATATGTATACACAATCCTAATTGCTATTAGTTTTTTTAAATAGTGTTGTTTTAATTGCTGATAAAATTCATCTGTAAAAGGATTGTTTAGTAACAATAGGCAGTAGGTTACTCTTATCTAAAAAAGCTGTTTTATTCTTAATTTATTGTAATTTTGTAGACTATGAATAAAAAAATTGCACTTCAAGACTTAGGTTCTAAGGATTTTAAAGACACTTGGGATTACCAAGAAGAATTGTTTAAAGGTGTTTTAGAAACTAAAATTAAAAACAGAAGAGAAGACGCTGGTTTAGAAACCAATAATTACTTTTTGTTTGTCGAACATCCTCATGTTTATACTTTAGGTAAAAGTGGAGATATTTCTAATTTATTATTAGATGAAAAACAACTTACCGAAAAAGGAGCAACTTTCTATAAAATAAATAGAGGAGGAGATATTACATATCATGGTCCAGGACAAATTGTGGGTTATCCTATTTTAGATTTGGACAATTTTTTTACAGACATTCATAAATATCTTCGTTTTCTTGAAGAAATGATAATCCTTACGCTTGAAGAATACGGTTTAAAAGCGGAACGTTCTCCTGGAGAAACAGGTGTTTGGCTTGATGTTGGAAAACCATTTGCTAGAAAAATATGTGCATTAGGAGTTCGCGCCAGTCGTTGGGTAACAATGCATGGTTTTGCTTTAAATGTAAATGCAGATTTAGGATATTTTGATAATATCATACCTTGTGGTATTCGTGGAAAAGCTGTGACTTCTCTTAATGTAGAATTAGGGAAAAAAGAGATTGACGAAGCTGAAGTTAAAAGCAAACTATTAAAGCATTTTACTACGCTTTTTGAAGCTGAATTTATTAATAATTAAAGTTGAAAGACTTTAAGCTATACATACTTAATGTAGTTTTAATTTTTATAGTTGGCTATTATATACTTCCAGATTTTTCGTTAAAAACAAGCGATTTTTATAAAGTTTCAGGTGTGCTTTCTTCTGCTAAAATCGAAACTAAAAACGATGGTCGTTCCCGAGAGTATGGCCTTAGAAGTGTTATTGGTAAACGACTAATTTTAAACCTTAGCGATAGGGAGCTTCATGAATATTACATTTCAGATATTTACAAAAAGTATTGGGAGACTTTACTAAATCCTAATGCTATTGGGCAAGAACTTGTATTGTATTTAGGAGTAAGTAAGGAGCAAGAAGATCCTTTTAGAATTGAGCTTAACAATAAAATAGTCTACGATACCGATGTAAGTTTTTATAGAAACTTATTAATTATGCTTTTTACTCTAGCATTAACAATAAGAAATCTATACTTCTATTTTAAAAGCGAAGAAATTGTCGATTTTACAACAGATTTAAAAACCGAGAGTCATTCGTTTAGTACTTTTATAAAACGTAAAGCTATCGGTTTGCGCGATTTCTTTTTGGGCTCTGGCAAACTTTAATTAAAAGTTGTTTTTTTATTCTTTATTAATTTAGTTTCTTCATTTTAACAACAAATTGTAGTCTTATTCTTTCTTTTTTCAACTAAACAGTGTTTTTTATCGATGTTTTAGTTCTTTATATCGGTTTTTAGTCTTGATTACCTATTTTCGTAGTCCCTAAATTGATTAAACATGAATATTAGATTGACAGTACTGTCTTTCGTTGTAATATCCCTTATTACAACAAAGGCGATTTCGCAAGTAGGTATTGGTAATACAAATCCAGATGCATCTTCTGCATTGGATATTACATCTACAACACAAGGATTATTAACTCCCAGAATGACAACTACCGAAAGACTTGCTATAGCAAGTCCAGCAGATGGTTTGCTTGTTTACGACATAACAGAGAATTCCTTCTTTCATTGGGATGATACTTCTTGGGAAAAACTTTTAACAGGTTCCTCTGTACCAGAAAACACGAGAGATAATTATAAATTAGTAAAAGATATTTCTGACCTAGCAGATGAGTTAGCAGCTGGTTTAGGTGCTAAATATGTTTTGAATGAAGATTATCTATATGAAATAAATGGTATTGTTAATGTAGATTATAGTATAGATTTAAATGGTGCAAACCTTGTAGGTCGTGATACTGGAGAAGATGTTTTGGTAAAT
The DNA here is from genome assembly GCF_947500605.1 of uncultured Lacinutrix sp. Taxonomy (GTDB): domain Bacteria; phylum Bacteroidota; class Bacteroidia; order Flavobacteriales; family Flavobacteriaceae; genus Lacinutrix. The sequence goes on from NZ_CANMSJ010000011.1 coordinate 115,185, forward strand.
GCATCTGGTGCAACTTTATTTACTGGTGCCAATGGAGGACGCTTAAAAGATATTTTAATAAATGGAGGCGGACAACAGGTATTTGATATCACTAGTGATGGAGTACAAAGTATGTTAGGTTATAGTGTAATTATTACTAATGCCTCTTCATTAGGAACATTAAGTAGCTTTAATGCTGTGTTTTTTGAAGTATTACAAGTGGTAAATACAAATAACGGCTTTAATATATCTACAATAAACTCCTTATTTATTGATAAAGTATTTTGGACAGAAAGTAATAGTGGAACTTTTTTAACGCTTTCTAGCACTTTTCAGAATTTGCAAATAGCTAACGGAAGAGTAGCTGTGGGAACTGGTGAAGTAGGTCTAGATGTAAGTGCAAATCCAACTATTGGAACTTCAGCATCATTAACAGGGATTAATTTTACAGGTGCTGGAACGAGGGTAATACCTTATACAGTAGATACATACTCGGGTTACAATTTTAGTAATTTCTGGGATGTAGATTGCCAGGGAATTCCTCAAGAAACCGATAACAATGCCATTGGAGATTATAATTTAAGTTTTACTACAGGAACAGGAAACACCACTAATTATACAGGAAATGGAGTGCCAGTAAAAATAGTAGGAACAACCGCTACAAATAATTTATTTAGGTTTAGTGCGGTTGGTAGTAATAGGTTGGTTTATGAAGGTAAAAGAACACGGTATTTTACAGTAACAACAAGTATTTCTTTTAGAGGTGTTTCTAATAATGATGTTTTATTATTTTATATAGCAAAAGGTAACAGCGGAGATGCTACAGCAACACCTGTATATAATACAACAACAGCTAGAGAGATTGGTGGTAATTTTGATATTGGAGCAGCAGCTGTTGTTGGTACTGTACAGTTAGCTCCAGGAGATTTTATAGAATTATGGACAGAAAGAAACTCTGGGTCCGGATCATCTGTGTACATTGCATCGCTCTATACAGTAATTCGATAAAAAAATATTGAAATAAATAAAAAAAGCGGCCTTTAGAAATAAAGGTCGCTTTTTTATTTAGCAATTTTTTAAACCGTTAAGAAGTGATTTTAACTATCGCTATTTTTTAAAATATTTATTTAGGTTACTCTACAATTTCATAATCAATATCTAATTTTCGTAAAGACCTTAAAGCTGAACCTGAGTTTTTATCAGATACTTCAATATCTACAGCATCTCCTTCTAAAAGAATATCTGTAAGTTCGTTTGCTAAAGAATCACTAATATTAGAAGAGACTTCTGCAATACATTTAGATATTGCTCTTCTATCTGGTCTTTGGGCATCGCAAGACAATAAGTTTAATTTCATAATTATAATTTGTAAATGCAATATACCGCAGTAGTCATTAATTAAGACCGAAATATAGTAACATGAGTAATAGTTTCTAAGTTCGACTATTTTTTTGATATAGTCAAGTAGGTTAGCAATCCAAAAAAAAGATTAATCTTTTAAAGCTTGTTTTTGCTCTTCGTTATTAATTATTTGTTTTTTTATTGCTTGATGTAAAATCGTTTTAGCTTCGGCAAACGATATGTTGTAACGTCTGTGGAATTGATGAAATTCCTTTGGGAACTCTTTTAATAAATCAGCGTAGTAGGTGTCGAGTTCTATTTGTGTAGGTAATTCGAATTTTATTTTTAATTGAAAACGCCTTAGTAATGCGGTGTCTATAACATCGCTGTAATTTGTTGCAGCAATTAAAAGGGCGTCGTTAGGATAATAATCTATAAGTTGAATAATAGTGTTGACCAGACGTTGCATTTCGGCAGAGTCTTTTTTATCATCATTTCTTGATGCTCCTAAGTAATCGAACTCATCTATAAATAAAACAGCTTTTTCTAAAGCTGCTTTTTTAAATACTTCAGAAACATTTTTAGACGTTTCTCCTAACCTTGCCGAGACAATAGTACTTAAGTCTATGCTGTAAATTTTCTTGTTTAAATGTTTTGCAATTGCTTTTGCAGTAGTTGTTTTACCGCAACCTGTATGTCCATATAACAATATCTTATTGTCTACAGATAAACTGTATTTACTTAGTGCTTCTATATGAGAAAACTCTTTTAAGAAAGTAGTTAAAATAGTTTTGTTTTCTTCGCTAAATTGAATATCCTTAAATTCAATTTTTGCTTCATCGTTAACTATTAAATTAGAAATCCCCATTTATAAACTAATTAAGCTTCAGCATTAAAAAACACTTTGTAATAATGCATTTTCTTTTCTTCGTCGTAACCACGTTCTAAATATTCTTGAGCAGCATCGGGAGCATCGATATCTAGTTTTATCTGGATATTCGTATCTAACTTAATATCTGTTTTAATTTTCTTTTTATCCTTTTTTACAACAGCTTCAGCAAGATCAAATTGATTACGTAATACTACATTAAGTTCGTCTTCGTATTCTTTCTTGAAATCTTCAAATTGTTGAATGTGCTTTTCTTCAGTAAAAACTTCTTCTTTAAAGCGTTCGATATTTACAATTTCATTTTCCTTAAAATAGTCGATTGTTTTTGCTAAAAAGATATTTCTTTCTTGCTCACCATAACTGGTTTTTAAAATTTCGGTAGAAAACTCACTGCACATATCTAGGTAATTATGGGTGTGGTTATTACTATCGTCTGCATATTTTATATTTAAAAACTTTTCTAGCCAATATTGTGCATCGTAACTATTATTATCTACAGTTAAAATAATATTACCTTCCATATCTGTTTGATTTAAAATTAAACAGCCTTTGTCTACTTTTCTAGAAGATATTCCTTTTTGTACTAATACATCGTAACTGTTATTTTCTAAATAGGTTTGAAAGAAATCTATCTTGTTTTCAATTTTAAAAATACCAATAGCATTAGTTACCATTTCTTTGTATTCGATACCTTCGAAAACAGCAACCAAAACATCTCCTGTTTTTATTTGTGCAGAATTACTTTGCTCGTACAAATGCTTTACAATATTTTTTGAAGCTTCTACGAAGGCATCATCATCGTTAAAGATGTTTTTGGCGTAAGCATTAATTTCATTTAATTCCACATTTGCGTGGTGATTAAAACGATAACTCTGTACTACAGATCCAAATGGTCTTAGTAAAAAGGGTAACATAAGTTCATAACTGTCTTCGTCAAAATGCACTTCTTGATCTGAAAAAGCATTTTTTGTATCGTTATGTTTATTACCTACTTTATGAATTATAAATTTAGAAATAGTTGCGGCTTTACGTGTAATCATCTTAAAAATGGAAGTTTATATTTCGAACTACAATAGTAAACATTTCAGCAGAAAAAAGGAATAAAAAAACCGAAGACTTTGCTTCGGTTTACTAAGTTTTATATTAAAAATTAATCTTCTTACGTGTCCTGTAGTTTTCATTTTACAGCTAACTATCTTGAGAATAATACGATGGTTTTTTGTTTTCTAGGAATGGTAAATAAGCTTTAATTTATCTCGTATAATAAAATACTATTACTGTCTCCTTTCGTAACAAACTCTATACTATTGTCGTTATCAATATTATCTAGTTCTATAGAAGAGTTTCCATATACAGGGAAGTTTTCTATAGGTTTTGCTTGGCTATCGAACAACAATACTTTTTGAGATTGTAAATCGGTTACAGAAACATAGATTTTATTTTTAAGATAAAAGATTTTTAAAGGTGAATAGTTACCTAAATCTAATTCAAGTCTATTACTTTTTATATTAAGAATGTTCTCGTTTTGCGATGCTAAAGTTTTAGTTGTTGTTGCTAAATGATGCTTTTTCGTTAAATTATATGCTTTGGTATCAACTTTTCCATTTTGGTCTATGCTAATTATTTTACCATCTGCAGTTGTAGTTGTAAATGTATTATTGTAATTATAAATAGCCTCGTTAGAGAATTCTAAATCTGTAGCAATCTTAACTCTAGTTTGTCCTCTTCTAGTTAAAATATTTAGTTTATTATCGGTTTTAATAAGGACGTAATCTTTATTCCCAATTCTAATATGTTGCGGCTGATGATTAATAGTTTTTTTAGCCGAAGAAAATTTAAAGCCTTTAACTGTTTTTCCTTTGGCATCGTAAAGTAACACGTTTTTATCTTGCGTTATAAATAGGCGGTATTTTTTTCTTTTATCATAATCGAAAACCGAAAGCGGCTGTGTAATCTTATCATTGAACTTTAATGGAAATCCAGTAACATCTCTTCCTGTTCGGTCTAATAAATACACTCGATTTGGTGTTGCGAAGGCTAATTGTAACCTTCCGTTTTTATAAATATCAATTTGTTCTATCTTACCTAAAACGGGACCGTTAAGTTGTTTTTTCCAAAGAATATTCCCAATATTAGAAATCAAATAGAGCTTGTTATTGATATCTTGAACAATAATTTCTTTTTGCTTTGTTCTGTGGTTGGTTACAAATTGTGGGTCGTTTAGTAAATCTGCATCAAGTCTAATATTTAGTAACTCTGTAACAGCATTAGCTTCTGCTTTTATTTTATTCTTTTTAATAGCGCCATGAAGGTGTGCGTAATGTGTATCGTAAACAAATTGTAATGCCGAAATCTTATAATCTTTAAAATTGTTTTCTAGGTGTACGTTTAGATTTAAGTCTAATAAATCTTTAAGCTTATCGTTACTTAAAATTTGTAAAATTGAAGATTCGTTACTAAGATTTTTTGTTATATTTTTATAATAATCGCGACTGCTTAAAGTGGTTTTATTTAAGTAATTAGCAATAATATTCTCTAAGGTTTCTATGTCCCTTGCGAAAACAAAAAACTGATCTATTACAAAATAGTATTTAGCTTCGTTGTAATTTATTAAAGGATAGAATACGGTTTCAAACAATTCTGGTTTGCTAAAATCGTAAATAGGAATCTGTCTAAAGTTTTCTACTTCATTATTTTCACTTATAAGTTGGTCTTTAGTCGAGATAACATCTATAGAGTTTAAAACAAGAGCTTGGTTTTCTCCCGAAAATATCGATCCTACTTCAATAATATTATCGAATAATCCAGTTACGGTTGTGCTATCTTCTTTTTTATTAAAAGCATCTAAATTTGTCTTTAGTGTATTAAAATTATTGAAAGTAAAACTTAAAAACCCATCACTGTTGTTTGGAGCAATTTTAGCCAACTCGTTTTCTTGAGGAGTGGTGTTTTTAAAAATATTAATTAATGTGTTAGATGAATCTGAAGCTTTAGTAATACCATTAAAAAGTATTTCATCTTGAGAAATTACAGCATCAATAGAAGTGTAATCACTAAAATTTTTAAACAAGAGTGTTTCAGAATTAAAAAACGAGTGTACTAAGTTTTTCTCAGGGTTACTTAAAATTATCGAAATGGGCTTGTTATTGTTTATAGTGCCAATAATTTTTTTACGCGCTTCGTTTTTATCTTCTTTTGTGATAATAGTTTTTAAAAGATTGCTATTTGAGGCTGCTATAGCTATGCTGTCTTTAAAAGTTGTGTATAGTATTTCGTTATTATACGTTATTTTTTGAACAGGAGTATTTGCAATTTGTAGTGTTTCTACCTTATGGTTTGGTAAAGAATCTATAGAGAAAAGATTAGCAATTTGTTTTGTAGAAATTGTAAATCCAAGACTATCATTTTTGTCTTTTAAAAAAGAGATAACAACGGGATTTTCGGTGTTTAAATAATCTAAATGCTTTAATTTTTTAGAGATATTTTTATAAACCAATGATGAAGAAAGACTACTAATAAAAGCATTATTATTAAGGTTGGTTTCTAAACTTTCAGTATCGTTTATAGTAACAATAATGGAGGCTTCATCAGGAATAAAATCGTAAATAGATGCTTTTTTATAGCTATTGCTATTACAGCTAACTAATATTGTTAATAGAATTAATATTATCGATATACGCTTCATTATATAGTAGAGGGATTTTTGTACATTCAAAATTACAATTCTAATTTTAATTGTTCGGGTAAAAGTTTAAAGCTTTTTCTATGGTATTTTGTCGCACCATATTTTCTAATAGCTTCTCGGTGTTCTTTTGTAGGGTAACCTTTGTTTTGTTTCCAATTATACATTGGGAATTCTTCGTGAATCTTACACATGTATTCATCACGATATGTTTTCGCTAAAACCGAAGCAGCAGCAATGCTTAAAAACTTACTATCTCCTTTTACTATGGTCTCAAACGGAATGTCATTTAAAGGTTTAAACCTATTGCCATCAATAATAATAAATTCGGGAGTAGGTTCTAATTTTAAAATCGAACGTTGCATGGCTAAAATCGAAGCATTAAGAATGTTTATTTTATCAATTTCATTTTCAAAAACATGGGTAAATGCAAACGAAACAGCTTTGTCTTCTATAATAGGTTTTAAAAAATTACGTTTAGTTTCAGAGAGTTGTTTAGAGTCATTTAAAATTTTATCCTTAAAAGTTTTGGGTAAAATTACAGCAGCAGCAGTTACAGGTCCAGCAAGGCAACCTCTGCCAGCTTCATCTGTTCCGCATTCTAACTCAAATTTCGAATATTTTAATTTTAGCATTTAAAAAGTTTAAACAAGTTCATTTGTATAATTCTTAACAAAAAATAGTATTATTAATTGTAATATTATCATCCATATTAAAATATTATTTAATATGTGTATGCGTTTCTAAGTTTAAAGGCCAAACAAATTGAGATATTTCATATTTTTGACAAAACTTTAAATTTACACCTAGATCTTACTTTGTTAGGCTAAAAATAGATATCATTTAATGAATAAAATAATTTTTACATTTTTTTTAATATGTTTTGTTAGCATTACTTATGCTCAAACAGAGCCAAAGCGGTCGCTAGGGAAATTAAACGATACAAAATCAGTCAGTAGTTCTGAAGAAGGAAGTGTCAGAAACGACAGTCTATCAAGAGGTAAAGGTAAGGGAGTTAAAAATGAAAAAGCTAAAATTACCGATTACCTTATTATTACTCATAAAAACGATACAACCTATCTAGATACTACACTTACAATTCAAAAAGAATACAAATACAATTACCTAAGAAAGGACGAATTTAATTTAATGCCTTTTGCCAACATGGGTCAAACGTATAATACATTAAGTGAAGATTTTCAAAGTATCTCATTGCTTCCAGAATTTGGAGCTAGAGCAAGGCATTTTAATTATATGGAAATTGAAGATATTAACTATTTTCATGTTCCAACACCTCTAACGGAGTTAATGTATAAATCAGCTTTCGAACAAGGACAACTTTTAGATGCTCTTTTCACTGTAAATACATCTAAACAATTTAATTTTTCGATAGCCTATAAGGGATTACGTTCTTTAGGTAACTACCAAAACAACCTTACAAGTACTGGTAATTTTAGATTTACTACCAGTTATAAAACAAAAAACAAAAAGTACGTAGCAAACCTTCATTTTGTGTCACAAGACCTTTTAAATGAAGAAAATGGTGGGTTAACAGACGAAAGTGTCACTTTTTTCGAATCTGGAGATAAAGATTTTGACGATAGAGGAGTGCTTGAAGTAAATTTCGAAGATGCCGAAAGCATTCTAAGAGGAAAAAGGTTTTATCTAAACCACAAGTATAATGTTATTAGTAATACCGATTCTCTTTCTAATAACAATCTAAACGTTACTCACATTATGTCTCTAAAAGATAAGAATTATAGGTTCGAGCAAACTACCAGTAATGAAATTTTTGGATCAAGCTTCAAAACCACTGGTCTTAGAGACGAAGTAACACTAGAAGAATTTAGTAATCAACTTCAATTAAATTATTCTAACAGTTTAATTGGGGATGTACAATTCAATACAACACACACAAACTATAATTATGGATACAATAAGTTAGTAGTATTAGAAGGAAATACAATTACAAATAGACTAAAAGGGGATATTCTTGCAGTAGGAGGTAAGTACAAAAAACAAATAAAAGGATTCAATCTTAAAGGAGAGTTGGGTGTAAATGTTTCCGGAAGTTTTGTGGGTAATTTTATAAATGCAGAAGCATCTTATAAATTAAACGACGATTTAAGCGCATCGGCTCAAATCAATAATAACACTGCGGCGCCAGATTATAACAAACAATTATATCAAAGTGATTACACTAATTATAATTGGGAAAACCAATTCAATACAGTGAAAACACAACAAATAGCGTTTAATCTTAAATCTAAAAAAATAGCAGATATTACATTAGACTTAACAACAATAAACGATCATGTTTACTTCGGACTAGATCCTGTAACAAACCTTGTAAAACCATTTCAAAACGATAAATCAATAACCTACCTTAGGTTAAAAGCAAGCAAAGAAATCAAATACCGAAACTTTGCTCTAAACAATACCGTAATGTATCAAAACGTTCAAGACGAAAACGAAGTCTTTAACGTACCACAAGTAATAACACGTAATACCTTATATTACTCAAATCATTTGTTCAAAAAGGCAATGTATTTACAAACCGGTGTCACGCTTAATTACTTTACGTCATATAACATGAATGGTTACGACCCAGTTTTAGCCGAGTTCTATACTCAAAATGAGCAAGAATATGGTGGCTTTCCAAGATTAGACTTCTTTGTAAATGCAAAAATTCGCCAAACAAGAATCTACATAAAAGCCGAACATTTCAATGCGGCCTTTACCGGTCGAGACTATTATTCGGCGCCCAATACACCATTCAGAGATTTCAAAGTGCGCTTTGGTCTAGTCTGGAACTTCTTTATGTAAAACAATTTCTTGGGCGTTACCTCTTAGGTCGGGCTTTCGGCAGTCGCTCTCTGCGAGGAGCTTCAACAAAGCCTCAATCCCTAACGCGGGTAAACAGTTGTAAACAGTATAAATTCAAAGGTTCGTTTTTATAATCTCAATGTGATTATAAATAACGAACCTTTTTTTAGTCACAACGTTTTTAAAAAAGATAATCAGATAAAAGAGAATATATAAAAGAATAAATGGCTTTGTTAATGCAAAATAAAATTAAATTTTAAAGGCATCGAATAAATTAAAGTATCCAATAACTATATGTTTACTATTTAATAATATTAAAGTGTTCAATACACAAGTAAAACTAAGTATATATAATAAGGACAATTAGTATCAAAAACACAATAAAAAAATAGCAGTTTAACTGCTTGATTAATAATGGTTAAAAGATGCTCTTAAAAATAATAACAAAAAACATAAAAATAAAGGTTGCGTAAGAAAAAAACGGTTGTACATTTGCAGCCGCTTAGCGCCGCAGTCACAACGACAAGGTGTAAAGCGAAGTTCATTACCAAGACGAAATAAAATAATATAAAAAAGATTCAAAAAAGTCTTTTTATATTAAATAAAGGTTGTAAGTTTGCAGCCG
>NZ_CANMSJ010000012.1 GCF_947500605.1 uncultured Lacinutrix sp.
CCACAAACCATTTACATTCGTTTAGTAAGCGTTGCTAATGGTTGTGTAACAACAGGAAGTTTTGTTATTCGTGTAGAGTTTCCACCAGTAATCGATGCTAACTACGATAACATCTTAACACAATGCGACGATTTAGATGCCAATTACATGGAAGCTAACGATGGTTTTACATTCTTCGATTTAACAGTTGAAGACATTGAAATCACAGGTGTAACTAACGTAAGTTGGATTGTTACTTATTACGAAACATTCGCCGATGCTCAAGCAGATACTAATGCAATACCAGATCCAACAGCGTATGAAAATACAATGACAGGTCCACAAACACTTTTTATAAGAGTAACGGATAGCGATACAGGTTGCTTTAGCTTTACAACAGTAACAATTAGAGTGATACCAAATCCATCACCAAGTCCAGATCCAGTAGATTTAGAATTGTGTGACGATATAGACATTGTAGGACCAAACGATTTATTAGAAACCTTCGATTTAACACAAAACGAAACTTTCATTATCAATGGAGAAGTTGGCGTAACAGCAAGTTATTACATTACACAAGACGATGCTATTATGGGTAACAATGCTATTGTAGATCCAACAATGCATGTTAACGAAGATCCAGCAACACCAGGCGTAGCAGTAACACCACAAACTATTTTTGTACGTCTTACCAATGGTAGCGATGCTACAGGATTAAATGGAACAGGATGTTACAGTTTAGTAAGTTTCGATGTTATTGTAAACCCATTACCAGTAGTTACACCAGTAAACGATTATGTTATTTGTGAGCTGAATACAGACAACGTTGCAGACTTCGATTTAACAACAATGACTGCAGGAATATTAAACGGACAAGATCCAGCAATATTCACAGTAACTTACCATGAAACGCAAGCAGAAGCAGATGCTTCAATGAACGACTTAGCAGCAAGTGGCGATTACACCAATACTAGTGACCCACAGACTATTTACGTAAACATTACAAACACAATAACAGGATGTGATACTACTGCATTAACCTTCAACTTAGTTGTAGACGAAGCAGCACAAGCAAATCCAGATGGTGTAGCAATCGTTTACGAAGTATGTGACGATACTATGGAGTTTGATAACGATACCACAAACGATATGGTTGAGTTTGATTTAGCAACACAAAATCCAGATGTATTAGATGGTCAAGATCCATTAAATTACACGGTAACGTATTACGATAATCAAGCCGATGCAGATGCAGGTACAAACCCGTTACCATTTATTTACACAAACACTGTAAACCCACAAGTAATTATAGTAAGAGTAGATAATGATATTCCAGGGACATTAAATTTAGATCTTACTACATTAACTGCCGGATTAGATGTTAATGGCGATGGTACAATAGATACTATCGACACAACAGTACCAGCAGATGGCATCTTTGATATTGTAGATATCAATGGTGATGGTGTAGCAGAAGGATTTGATACCGATGCAGATGGTATTATCGATTATATCGACTTAGATGGCGATGGAAATGGAGATTTAGTAGATTTAAATAATGATGGAGAGGTTGATAATGATACTTCAGCATGTTATGAAACAACAACAATCACATTACAAGTAAACCCAATGCCATCATTTACATTAGAAGCAGAGTATTTATTATGTATCAATACTAATGGAAGTGAAATTGTTAACTCACCAGTTGTAAACACAGGATTAGATCCTGCATTATATACTTTTGAATGGAACTTAAACGGTACCGTTCTTCCAGGAGAAACAGCAGAGTTTATAGAACCAACCGAAGGTGGTACTTATGGTGTTGTAGCAACAGATATTGCAACAGGATGTTCAAGTATTGAAGTGAATACTTTAGTAACAGTAAGTGAGCCACCAGTAATAACATCAGAAATAACAACATTAGCCTTTGCAGACCAACACGATGTGGTAATTACAGCAACAGGAACAACAAGTACTTCAATAGCAGTATACGAGTTTAGTATTGACGGCGGAAGCTGGGAACTAGGAACGTTAAATGCAGCAGGAGAATACACGTATACCTTTACAGATATTGCAGCAGGCGAACATATTGTAACAGTAAGAGACACGGTAGGTTGTGGAGAAACAACACTTCCAGTAATGATTATGGATTACCCATTATACTTTACACCAAATGGAGATGGTTACCACGACACTTGGAATGTTTACGATATTGGAACACAGCCAGACGCAGTGATTTACATCTTCGATCGTTACGGTAAATTATTAAAACAATTAAGTCCATCAGGTGCAGGATGGGATGGTACTTACAACGGTAACCCAATGCCAACAAGTGACTATTGGTTTACTGTAGAATACAGAGAGCCAAGTACGGACGAAAAGAAATCGATACGTGCGCACTTTACTCTTAAGAGATAGATAAAGAGTAATACTTATTAAATAGAAAAAGCCTGAACGAAAGTTCAGGCTTTTTGTTTACTCATTATAAGTTAAAATATTCGTAAGTTTATGTCATTATAAAACTAAAATGTTAAATAGAAGTTTAATCTTATTATTTGTTGTGTTTTGTCTTCATATTGAAGCAAAAGCACAAGATATTTCAATCTTTCAACAGTTTAATGGTCGTTATGATTATTTAGCAATAGGTAACACATTAAATCAAGCAGAAAATAACTTAGTACAAAGTTTTTGCGAAACACTTCCTTCCTCTCAAGCAAATCTTAACGTAGACAATACCTCAACAGTAATAGCTGCATATTTATACTGGGCAGGCTCTGGCTTGGGAGACACAGAGGTTACTTTTAATGGCACACAAATTATTGCCCAAAACACTTACATTATTCCTTATACCGATTCTGGATTTGGCGAATTAAATTACTTCTCATGTTATGCAGATGTAACAAATCAAATTCTAACTGAAGGCAATACAACATATACGCTTTCAGATTTGGACATTTCTGAAACCTTAGCGAATAATCCTGGTTATTGCGGTAATCGAACAAATTTTGCAGGTTGGAGCTTATATGTCATATTCGAAAATAACACACTACCATTAAACCAAGTAAATCTATTTCAAGGTTTAGAGATTATCAATAGAAACATTACCGAAAAAACTATTTTACTTGAAAATGTAAACGTACTCGACAATGATAATGCGAAAATTGGTTTCTTGACTTGGGAAGGAGATAACGCCCTAAACTTTGGAGAAAGCTTATCTATAAACGGAAACATTATTTCTAATCCTCCATTAAATTTAGCAGACAATGCTTTTAATGGTACAAATTCCTTTACTAATTCTACAACATTTTACAACGCAGATTTAGATGTATATAGCATTGAAAATAATATTGATGTTGGAGATACTCAAGTAGAAATTAAATTAACAACAGGAGCCGTAAATCCAACTACAGGAGTTTTTAGCGCCGATTTAATTATAATAAACAATATTATAACTGTTTTAAATAGCCAATTACCAGATGCTACAATCACTATAGATTCCACAAGTATTAGTTGTGCCTCAAGAGCGGTTACGTTAAATTATACGGTTTACAATACTAACAGTACAGATCCTCTACCTGCTAATACTCCTATTGCCATCTATGCTGAAGGACAATTAATAGCACAAACAGAAACAGAAAACAGTATTCCTATTAATAGTAGTGAAAATGGAGTAATTTCAATTGAAATTCCAACATCAATTCCTGATGATTTCTTACTAAATATTGTAGTTGATGATGATGGTAATGGAAATAGCTCCGTTGTAGAAATTATAGAGACAAATAATATAGACGAAACAGTAATTACGTTATTCCCGGAACCGACAGTTACTAACTTATCTCATTTAGAGTTATGCGATGTTGGTTTTAATACTGCAACCTTCAATTTATTTGATGCACTATTAGAAATCGATGAGACTAATTATATAAGCTTTAGCTTTTTTGAAACACTTCAAGATTTAGAACAGGATATAAATAATATTATTAATCCAGAAAACTACCAATCGTTAACAACGCCACAAGACATATATATACGCGCAGAAAAAAATAATTGTTACGATATCTTCACATTTCAATTAAATACAAAAAATTGCCCTCCATATATTCCTGAAGGTTTTTCACCAAACAATGATGGATATAATGATTATTTTAATATCCAAGGTTTATATACCATTTTCGAGAAACACGAGTTGTTAATTTATAGCAGATATGGTAATCTTATTTTTATAGGTAACGACAAATTAAAATGGTATGGTATTTCTAACCAAGGTTTTAACAAAGGTAAATTAGTCCCAACCGGAACTTATTTTTACTTATTAAGAACAAATGACCCTAATTATGGGAATTATACAGGTTGGATTTACTTAAATCGTTAAAAAAAGTGTATTTCATCGATAAATTTTGCTTTTAAACTAATAAACGTTATTTTTACACCGTTAAACCGACGCAGTGAATTAGCGACAGATTATATTTAAAAGCTAGAATGCCCCAAAGATGAAATACTACCTACCTACATTATTACTTTTAGTTTTTTTTGCGCAAATAACTCAAGCACAACAAATAACAATAGACGACACTCAAACTCCAGAGCAATTAATAAATACTTTAATTGATGGCTGCGTAGAAGTCTCTAACATATCAAGTCCAATTAATGGTAATGATAACGGATTTGCTAGTTATGGTTTTTTTGAAAAAGGAAATTCTAATTTTCCTTTCGAAAATGGAATTGTATTATCTTCTGGTAACATAAACTCGGCAGGAAATGCACAAAACACCAATGCACTTAACGAAGGTGATTCTTCATGGCAAACAGATCCAGATTTAGAAATTGCCTTAGGAATTAACAATACATTAAATGCGACTTCAATAGAATTCAATTTTATTTCTGCTACAAGCAGTATTAATTTTAATTACATATTAGCATCCGAAGAATATTTTGCCGACTACCCATGTAACTATTCAGATGGTTTTGCTTTTTTAATCAAAGAAACAGGCACAACGCAACCCTATCAAAATTTAGCTATTATACCCGGAACAACAACTCCCGTGAATACAAGCACTATTCATCAAGAGATTGTTGGCTTTTGTGATGCTGAAAATGAAAGTTATTTTGAAGGTTATAATATGGGTGACACCAATTTTAATGGAAGAACTCAAATAATGTCTGCTTCTGCAAATATTACTCCTAATGTAGAATACACTATTAAGTTAATAATTGCAGACCAAACCGATAGAAACTTCGATTCTGCAGTATTTATAGAAGCCAATAGTTTTACAAATAGTGTAGATTTAGGTGCAGACCTTACTACATGTAATGACTCAACACTATTAAATGCGGAAACTAACAATCCACAAGCAAGTTACGAATGGTATTTAAATGCAGCTATAATTCCTGGAGAAACTACTAGCTCTCTAACTGCTACAACATCTGGAACTTATTCTGTAATAATTACTGTACCATTAAATGGAACAAACTGCACCTTTGAAGATGAAATAGATGTTGTATTAAACTCGGTACAAACTTTTCCTCAGCTAGCAGATTTCACACTATGTGATGATACTAGTAACGATGGTGTCGAAAATTTTGATTTAACAACTTTAAATACTGAAGTTGAAACAAACATACCTGCTTCAAATTACGCAATAACCTACCATAGTTCTAATCAAGAAGCAATAGACGGAACAAACAGTTTTAACGCCATCAATAACGTTACAAACCCACATACTGTTTATGTTCGTGCCATAGATACTAATTCTGGTTGCGTACATGTTTCATCTGTGGAATTAGTTGTAAATCCGTCACCAACAATAATATCTCCTAGCACTATAGAAGTTTGTGATAACGGAAGTGGAGATGCAATGCTAACAGATAGTGATTCAGAAATAACAAATAACAATGTAAATTATAATGTAACCTACCACTATTCTCAAGTAGATGCAGATGGTAATACAAATGCTATTCCTTCACCTTACACACCAACCAATACAACAGAACAATTATTTATTAGAGTTGAAGATGTTACAACTGGATGTGTTGCTTTTACTAATGTTACTATTGAAACATTGGAAAGTCCAGATATTGACAATACACTTCAACAGTTAGATGCATGCGAACAAGACGATGATGGCTTAGAGATATTCGATTTAACAAGTGTTATTGTAGATGTGCTTCAAGGTGCAACAAATGTTACTGTTAGCTACCATGTAACACAAGAAGATGCTAATAACGATGTAAACCAAATTACCGACCCTACACAATTTCAAAATACGACTCCAGATTTTCAACTTGTTTATATTAGAATTGAAAACGATAACAATTCGTGCTACGAAATAGTTCCCATAGAGTTACACACAAATATTTTAGAAACGGGAACAAACATTAGAAACTTTGGTGCTTGTGACGAATCTCCAGATGATGGTGAAGCTACTTTCGATTTAACTGCAGTTACAGACGTTATTGCTAATGGCTTGCCAGATATTACAATTACTTATTACGAAACCGAATTAGACTTAGACAATAACACCAATCCTATTGATGATAGTGTACTTTATGAAGTACAAAACAGCTTTCAGCAATTATACCTTTTAATAGAAAACCTAGACTGTACAAATACTACAGAAATACAATTAAATGTAAACGACTCTGTAACTATTTTAAATAATGGTCCTTCTACTTATTGCGATACAGACGACGATACTTTAACATCTGTAGAACTTTCTACTTTTAATTCTATTGTTACCGTTGGTATTGACAGCCCTATCGTTACTTATTTTGAAACTGAAATGGATGCCGAATCGAGCTCTAATATATTACCTCCTTTTTATAATAATACCGTAAATCCATTTACTTTATATGTAAGAGTTGCAGATGGCACAACTGGATGTTACGATGTAAAACCTTTTCAAATAGAAGTATTACCAGCGCCTTCTGTTAATACTGCTTCAGATTTTGTTATTTGTGATGATGATCAAGATGGTTTTTCTATAATAGATTTAACTTCAAGAAACAGTCAAATTAATACAGATACAACAACAGTAATTACATATTACTTAACGCAAGCAGATGCAAATAATTCTAGTAACGAAATTACAGACAGCACAAATTACAATGCCGAAACTTCAACCATTTATGCTAAAGTTGAAAACAATACTACTGGATGCTACGGTTTAGTTCCTGTTAATATTCTTGTAAATACATTACCAAATTTTCCAGTAATATCAAACTTTAGAAATTGTGAGACCGATGGTAACCAAACTTCAGATTTTATTCTTGCAGATAAAGATGCCGAAATTCTAAACGGACAAACAGGAAAAGAAGTTTCTTATTTTGAAGACTCAGCATTAACTATTAACATCGATAAAAATAGTATATACAATAACACTTCGCAATTACAAACCATTTATGTTCTTGTAGAAAACATAACAGACACTAGTTGTTTTGGAGTATCTTCATTTGTTTTAGAAGTTGGTTCAGAGCCTATTTACAATGCACCAAGCGATGTTAATGCCTGCGATGATAATTCTAACGATGGTTTTGAAACCTTCAGTTTAAATGATAAAACACAAGAAATTATTGCTAATAGCACCGATGCTTTAACAGTTACATATTACCTAACTTTAGAAGATGCTGAAAACGAAACCAATGCAATAGTTGGTGATACGTTTACAAATACCGTAAACCCTCAACAACTTTTTGCAAGCGTAGATAATGGCACCTTTTGTAAGGGTATTGCATCTTACGAGTACAATGTTATACAAGTACCTATTATTGGAACTGCTCTAAATTTAACAGATTGTGATACAGATTATGATGGCAATGTTGTTTTTGATTTAACACAAGTTGAAATAGATGTACTTGCTATTAGACAAGACAATACTGTTGTTAATTATTATACTAACCAAACAGATTTACTATCTGGCACAAACCAAATTTCTAATCCAGAAACTTATACCAATACCTCTAATCCGCAAACCGTTTATATAGAGGTTTACAATACTGTTTCTAATTGTGGAGCTTCAGTTTCTTTCGATCTTATTGTTAATTTACCACCAGAAATAGAACCAATTACAAACTATAATATTTGCGAAACAACAGACGCTACTTTTAATCTAACAGAAACAACAGAAGCTTTAATTGGTACGCAAGAAAATGTAATACTTACCTTCTACTCCAACTTAGTAGATGCGCAAACCTCTCAAAATGCATTAGATCCAAATTATAATTACACCTCTAATAACGATACTATTTTTGTTAGAGCAGAGTTTAGTACTACAGGTTGCTTTAGTACAAGTTCTTTTTCTTTAGTAGTAAATACATTACCAACTTTAAATTTACAAGATTTAGAAGCTTGCGATGATGATTTCGATAACTTCCTAGTATTTAACTTAGAGCAACAAACACCAATTATTATTGGCAATCAAAACCCTAATAATTTTACTGTTAATTATTTTGAAACTGAAAACGATGCCTTAAATAATACTAATACAATTGATGATTTAAACTATAATGCTGAAAACGAGCAAGTATTATATGTACGTTTAGAAAATAGTAACACAAATTGTTTTTCTACAGGACATTTTAATGTTTATATAAATAGAAAACCACAAGTAGACATTACCAATCAAGTTGTTTGTATCGATAATTTACCATTAGTAGTTACTGCAGAAACTAATGAACCTTCTGATGTTTACTTATGGTCTACTGGAGCTACAACCGCAATTATAGATATTACAACAATAGGAAACTACTGGGTTACTGTAACTACTACTTTTGGTTGCACAACAACTTCTAACTTTAGTGTTACAGCATCTCAACAAGCTTTAGTAGATTTCGATGTCTCACCTGCTTTTCAAGACCCACATACTATAGTGGTTGAAACTGCCGGAATTGGAAATTACGTTTATCAGTTAAACGATAACGAACCACAAGCCTCTAACATATTTAACAATGTACCAATTGGAGTACATTATATTACTGTAATAGATCTTAATGGTTGTGAACCAACACCTCCAAAAAAAGTATTTGTAATAGATGCACCACAATTTGTAACCCCTAATGGTGATGGTTTTTTTGATACTTGGCACATTACGGGTGTTAGCCAATTAGAAGGTACTGTTGTTACTGTTTTCGATCGTTTTGGAAAAATTTTAAAAGTATTAAAACATAATGATTATGGTTGGAATGGACGTTACAATGGAAACCTAATGCCTGCAAGCGATTATTGGTTTGTAGCAGATGTTGTTAATGGTAACGAGAAGTTTCAAGTTAAAGGGCACTTTGCATTAGTATTATAATAATCCTTTAACATTTTAAATACATTATATATTTAAGTTCTTCTTTATCTTTGCATGCTCTTGTTATGAAAAAAAGAATCTTAATAGTATTTATTCTACTCGGTGTAGTATCTGTGAATGCACAGAATATTACAGTAGACAGTCAAACCTATACACCACAACAATTAATAGAAAACATTCTAGTAGATAGTAATTGTATCTCTAATGTACAAGTAACTAATAGTATTGGAGGCAACTTTGGATCAGCAGACCAAAGTTATGGTTTCTTTGATGCTACTGGCACAACATTTCCTTTTCAAAGTGGTATTGTATTAAGCACAGGAAGACTAAGCAATGTTCCTGGTCCTAATAATAACTTAAGTGATGATAATGCTACAAATTGGAGTGGAGATAACGACTTAGAGGTTGCTTTGCAAGAATCTAATACTACTAACGCTACAATAATAGAATTCGATTTTACCACGTTAGCAAATCAAATTAGCTTTCGTTATATTTTTGCTTCAGAAGAATATCAAGAAGGTGATTCTAACACTTGTCAGTTTTCAGATTTATTTGGCTTTTTAATAAGACCAGCATCCGAAACACAATACCAAAACATTGCATTAGTACCTGGTACCCAAACACCAGTAAAAGTAACAACTGTTCACCCACAAATACCAGGTGGCTGCGATGCAGAAAACGAAACTTATTTCGATACTTTTAACAATACAGTTGCACCAATAAACTTTAATGGCCAGACTACTATTTTAACAGCTACTGCCACTACAATACCTAATGTTACTTATCATGTAAAATTAGTAATTGCAGATGAACAAAATTACCGTTTCGATTCTGCTGTTTTTTTAGAAGCTGGAAGTTTTGAATTAGTTACAGATTTGGGCTCTGATAGATTATTAGCAACCAATAATGCTGTTTGTAATAACGAAACGATAACACTAGACGCTACTCAAGCAGGAACTCCTAATTACAAATGGTTTCTAGATACTGTTGAGCAAACTAGTGAAACATCTAGCACATTTAATGTTACTGGGACAGGAACTTATAATGTTGAAGTAACCTTCAATAATGGATGTATTTCCTATGGTGAAGTTACCATAGAATATGCTCCAATACCAAACGTTACTAATACAACTCTTTTCGAGTGTGATGCTAATCAAGACGGATTAACTACTTATAATTTATCCGATGCCTGGCAAGCTGTAACAAATAACGACTCTGCATTAGCGATTTTTAATTTCTATAGTTCTTTTACTGATGCAGAAATGGAAATTAATCCAATTTCTAATACTAATAATTTTGACAACACTTCTCCAATGCAAATTGTATATGCTGGGATAGTTAACCAAACAACCGGCTGTAAAGCTATAGCTGAAGTTACTTTAGACATTTCTACAAATACAATTACACTACAAGATGTAGATGTTTGTGATGACGAAATAGTCGATGGTTTTTCTACTTTTAATCTGGATGACATTAGAACAACAATAATCCCTTTAGTTCCTGCAAATGCAACAATAACATTTTATACGACTAGCCAAAATGCTTTTGTTGAATCAAATAGTATAACTGGAAATTTTAACAATACAATTCAAGATTCACAAACCATTTTTGTAAAAGTAGTTACAGATACAAACCAGTGTTATGCCATTTCAGAGTTAACTCTTAATGTATTATTTACACCACAATTATTGGAAGACGAATCGTTTTTATATTGCTTAAATAGTTTTCCAGATACTATTACTCTAGCTGGAGGTGTTACAAACGATAATCCTAACAATCATTATTACCAATGGTTTTATAATGGAACAGATACAGGAATCACTACTCCATTCTTAGAAGCTAACCAAATTGGAACTTACACAGTAATTGTTACAGGTCCTAATGGCTGCTCAAACACTAGAGATTTAACACTTGTACCTTCAAACGAACCAACAATAGAAAATTTAGACTTTACCGAATTAACAACAAATAACACGGCAACCATTACAGTTTCTGGAGATGGTGATTATGAATTTTCTATTGATAACGAATTTAGTTTTTATCAAGATTCAAATACCTTTTCTAATTTATCACCTGGCTTTCACACCATTTATGTTCGCGACAAAAATGGTTGTGGAGACACTTTTGTTGAATTTTCAATTTTAGGTTTTCCTCAATATTTTACACCTAATGGAGATACAGTAAATGAGGTATGGAAACCAATTGGTACTTCTAGAAGTTTTAATGCTAATCTAGAACTTCTAATTTTTAATCGTTACGGAAAACTATTAAGCAAAACCAATTCTCTTAAAGGTTGGGATGGTACAATAAATGGTTATAATTTACCTAGTGAAGATTATTGGTATGTTATTAATCATCCAAATGGAAAACAATATAAAGGGCATTTTGCTTTGGTGAGATAAATTGAGTTTTGTATTTTAGTACAAGCTTCCATTACACAAAAACATTGTGTACTATAAGTAAACAAATTAAAACCGAGTGTTTAGACATCAAGGTAAAAGCAGAACTTTAAAACATAACTTAAGAATAGCTGTTGTTTTATCTTTTGTAGCAGGTATAGTAAATGTAACTGGATTTTTAGCATTCAAGCAATTAACAACAAATGTAACCGGACATTTTGCATTATTTATTAATGATGTTGCCGATTTTGACTTTTGGAAAGGCACAATCTATTTTCTTTACATTTTCTCGTTTCTTTTTGGTTCATTTTCGTCCAGCTTTTTAATCGAAAATTATCGTGAAAGTAAACAACTTAATGTATTCTTATTACCCACAATAATAGAATGCGTAATTTTAATTGCAATAGGTCTTTTAAGTAATTTCATTGAAATTAAATTTCCTAACTTAATCATTTGCCTTTTATTGTTTGCAATGGGACTTCAAAACTCATTTGTAACTAAAATCTCTAATGCAATAGTTAGAACAACACATCTTACTGGACTTTTTACTGATTTAGGTATAGATATTTCTCAATTATTTTTTCTAAAAAACAATCTAGAAAGAGAAAAAATAAAAGCGAATATAAAATTAAGAATTTATATTATTTCATTCTTTTTTGCTGGTGGTTTAATCGGTGGGCTTTTTTACTCCAAATTTAATTTTAAATTAAACACTTTAATTCTTGGAGCACTTATTTTAATTATAAGCTTATTTTATGATGATTTAAGGTACCAATTAATAAAAACGAAAAGGAAATATAATCAAAGAAAAATAAAACAACCTCACTAAAAGCTTTTTCTGTATTTAGTTATGCTTAAAAACACTAGTTTTATAAACCTTATTTGTTTTTGATATCCTTAACTTTACTTAAATCTAACAATTAAAAAATGACTCTAATAGATTTTATTATAGGTGCTTTATTAGCTAACGCAATGCCGCATCTTATTTTCGGACTTACCAAAACTCATTTCTTGGGTTTATTTGGCTTTAGTCCAAAAGGCAATATTGCTTATGCTATTCTTCAGTTTATTATATGTATGATACTATTCGGTATAAATTATGGTTTTAAAAGTATAATGGAAAATGGATATTTAGTTGGAGGAATTACTGTGGTTGTACTCTATTTTATTTTCGGAAAAATTTTAGTAACATTTTATGGTAAACAAGAAAACACCACAAAAAACTAAAGTAAAAAGCACTCTAATTCTCCATACAAAAACCTTAACGCTTCATTAAAATAAAGCTACCATTTTATTCCGTAATTTTGCTTTATGCGATTCAAAATACAATCAGAATTTAGTCCTACAGGAGATCAACCTTCAGCAATAAAAAAATTGGTACATGGTTTAAACTCCAACGAGAGATACCAAACTTTACTTGGTGTTACTGGTTCTGGTAAAACATTTACAGTTGCCAATGTTATAGAAGAAACGCAAAGACCTACATTGGTTCTTGCACATAATAAAACTTTGGCCGCTCAATTATATAGTGAGTTTAAGCAGTTTTTCCCGGACAATGCTGTAGAGTATTTTGTGTCTTACTACGATTATTACCAACCAGAGGCTTACATACCTACATCTGGTGTTTACATAGAAAAAGATTTATCTATTAACGAGGAAATTGAGAAAATGCGTTTAAGCACAACTTCTTCTCTACTCTCTGGCCGCAGAGATGTTATTGTAATTGCATCGGTATCATGCTTGTATGGTATTGGAAATCCAGTAGAATTTCAAAAAAATGTTATTTCTATAGAGCGCGATCAACAGATTTCGCGAACAAAATTACTACATCAACTTGTGCAAAGTTTGTATTCGCGTACCGAAGCAGATTTTAAACACGGTAACTTTAGAATAAAAGGAGATACTGTAGATATATTTCCGAGTTATGCAGACAATGCATTCAGGATTCACTTTTTTGGAGATGAAATTGAATTAATAGAACAATTCGATATACAAACTAATGAAGTTATTGAAGAATACGATAGATTAAACATCTATCCAGCAAACATGTTTGTTACCTCTCCAGATATTCTACAAGGTGCCATTAAAGGTATACAAGACGACTTAGTGAAGCAATACGATTACTTTAAAGAAATAGGGAAACATTTAGAAGCCAAAAGACTTAAAGAGCGTACAGAATTTGACCTAGAAATGATTCGAGAATTAGGCTATTGTTCTGGTATAGAAAACTATTCGCGTTATCTTGATGGTAGATTGCCTGGTACAAGACCTTTCTGTTTATTAGATTATTTTCCAGACGATTATTTAATGGTAGTAGACGAAAGTCACGTAACCATCTCACAAGTACATGCAATGTATGGAGGAGATAGAAGTCGTAAAGAAAATTTAGTAGAATATGGTTTTAGATTACCTGCAGCAATGGACAACAGACCACTTAAGTTTGAAGAGTTCGAAGCGTTACAAAATCAAGTTTTATATGTAAGTGCAACTCCTGCAGATTACGAATTACAAAAAACCGACGGTGTTTACGTAGAACAAGTTATTAGACCTACTGGTTTACTAGATCCAATTATAGAAGTACGCCCAAGTTTAAACCAAATAGATGATTTAATTGAAGAAATACAACAACGCATCGAGAAAGACGAACGTACTTTAGTAACAACGCTAACCAAGCGTATGGCTGAAGAATTAACCAAATATTTAAGTCGAATTTCTATTCGCGTAAACTACATCCATAGTGATGTAGATACTTTAGAACGTGTGCAAATTATGCAAGATTTACGTAAAGGTATTTACGATGTTTTGGTTGGTGTTAACTTACTTCGTGAAGGTTTAGATTTACCAGAAGTTTCTTTAGTTGCTATTTTAGATGCAGATAAAGAAGGTTTTTTACGTTCGGCAAGATCATTAACACAAACCGTTGGTAGAGCTGCAAGAAACTTAAATGGTAAAGCCATTATGTATGCAGATAAGATTACCAAAAGTATGCAGAAAACTATTGATGAAACCGAATATAGACGCGAAAAACAAATAGCTTACAATACAGAAAATAACATGGTACCAAAAGCTTTAAATAAAAGTTTAGATAGTGCTTTAGGTAAAAATTCTGTAAGTACCTATAGCTACGAATTGGAAGCTGCTCGTGCTGCAGAACCAGAAAGTGAATACTTAACTAAAGACGAAATAGAAAAGAAAATACGCGAAAAACGAAAAACAATGGAGCAAGCTGCAAAGGCTTTAGACTTTATTATTGCTGCACAATTAAGAGATGAAATTAAGAGTTATCAAGGTAAACTTGAAGCACTAAAAGCTTAATGAATAGTGAAAATTAATCAAAACTTAGAATAGAATAAAATAACTATTTACTGCTAACTGTATACTACCTAATTATACTGTACCTTAAAAATATCGATTAGTACTTCTGCAGGAACCATCATATTTGGAAAGCCATCCATTAAATATAAAACTCTGCTAATAGACTCATGACTTAAACCCATTCTAAGTCCGTAGTTATGAATTTTACCAATCTCTTCGTCAGTACGTTCTTCATCAATATGCATTAATAATACCAAGCGATGAAATTGCACAATACGTTCACTATGAGATTTTAAATTCACATAATTTATAGGATGTTCTATTAAGTAATCAAAATCTGCTCTAGAGACATCTAATTGTTTAGCAATACTTAAAAGAAAGTTGTATTCTATTCTCTTTAAATTTTTATCTGCTTTAGCAAATGCTATCATTTCAGATAATAAACTTAGTTTTTCTACTCTTTTAGGCATAATGAGGGATTGACAGATTGTTTTTCTTTTTATAAAATTACGGAATAATGATAATTTATAATCGTATAAATTACGTCGCTTATCGAAAAATGAGTAGTTTTACACCGAATTTAATAGCTGTTTATCACTTTTTCGAAATTTATCACTTCAAAAATAGAACATAAACAACTCAATTACAACACATTAAACTATGACAAATAACGATATCTTTAAGAAACTAAGAGTAGCACATAAGCTACGTGATGATGATATTATTAAAATATTAATGCTTGTAGATTTAAGAGTTACTAAAAGTGAATTAAGTGCTTTTTTTAGAAAAGAAGATCATCCTAATTATGTAGAATGTGGCGATCAAATTTTAAGAAACTTTTTAAATGGATTAATTATTCATCTTCGTGGACCAATGCCTAAAAAAGGAGAAGAGCCAAAAAAAGAAGCTTCAAGAAAAGTAAAGCCAAATCCATACGGTAACAATAAAAAGAACATTAATAAACCTAGAAATACAAAAAAGAGCAACGATTAAGTTGCTCTTTTTTTTGCTTAAAATAAATAGTACTAAACAATAGTAATCCTTACTGGAATTTTATAAGTTTTTGTTGTAGTCACTAGTCCTTCTTTTAATTTAGAATAGTTTAGTCTGGTTTTAATATAACTTTCAAGCTGTTCACTTTCTGTATCTACACTTATTACAACTATCTCATTCTTTTTATTAAGCATAAAAGTTACATTTGCTTTTAAATCTTCGGCAATTCTAAATTCAGGATTTTTTAATAATGCTGTAATTTCATTTGCTAATACATTTGGCTCTAAACCATCTGGGTTTGTTGTTGCGCTTAAAGCACCAGTAAAAGCAATAGCTAATACTAGTAATACCATTTTAATTGATTTCATAATTTTTGTTTTAATTGTTTTATAGCTTATAGACTCAAGTAATCAAGAAAAGTAACATTGAAAAACTTGGTTTAACTAATGCTTAACACAACTTTTAGCTCCTGTTAAGAAACTAATCTCTAGTCTGTTAAAATATTAAGACAAAAAAAAGAGCAACCATATTGGTTGCTCTTAATAAATATATTTAAAAAAGTACTATGCTAATACAGCTTGTACTTTATCTGCTGCTTCTTGAAATTCAGTTGCACTCATTACATCTAATCCAGAATCGTCAATTAATTTTTTAGCGATATCTGCATTAGTACCTTGTAAACGTACAATAATTGGCACGCTAATGTTACCCATGTTTTTGTAAGCATCAATTACACCTTGAGCAACACGATCGCAACGAACGATACCACCAAAAATGTTAATTAAAATAGCTTTAACAGCTGGATCTCTTAAAATAAGTTCGAAAGCAATTTCTACTCTTGCAGCATCTGCAGTACCACCAACATCTAAAAAGTTAGCTGGCTCACCACCTGCTTGCTTAATTAAATCCATAGTTGCCATTGCTAAACCAGCACCATTTACCATACAACCAACGTTTCCGTCAAGGTCTACATAGTTAAGCCCTTGTTCTCCTGCTTCAACTTCAATTGCGTTTTCTTCACGTAAATCGCGCATTGCTGCTAAATCTTTATGTCTGTATAATGCACTAGCATCTAAAGTTACCTTAGCATCTACAGCCATTATTTTATCATCACTTGTTTTTAAAACAGGATTGATTTCAAATAATGCAGAATCAGATTTTACGTAAGCTGTATATAAAGACGTTACAAATTTTGTCATGTCTTTAAAAGCTGCTCCAGATAAACCTAAGTTAAAAGCAATTTTACGTGCTTGAAAAGGTAAAATTCCTGTTGCAGGATCGATTTCTTCATTAAAAATTAAATGTGGAGTTTCTTCTGCAACTGTTTCAATATCCATTCCACCTTCTGTAGAATACATAATCATGTTACGTCCAGTTCCTCTGTTTAATAAAACAGACATGTAATATTCTTCTGGCTCAGAATCTCCAGGATAATATACATCTTCACATACTAAAACTTGGTGCACACGCTTTCCTTCAGCAGAAGTTTGAGGTGTTACCAAATCCATTCCTATAATATCTCCAGCGATAGATTTAACTTCGTCTAAGTTTTTAGCCAACTTAACACCACCACCTTTACCACGACCACCTGCGTGAACCTGTGCTTTAATAACGTGCCAACCTGTTCCAGTATCTTCCGTTAATTGTTTTGCTGCTGCTACTGCTTCGTCAGCATTTTGGGCAACAATACCACGTTGAATACGTACGCCAAAGCTGCTTAATAATTCTTTTCCTTGATATTCGTGTAAATTCATCTTTATTAATGGATTTATTTTAATTTCCGCGTATGCGAAAGTCTATAAAATTTTAGAGTTACAAAAGTAAATAATCACAATTACTTACCCTAATATTTAATTATGAAAATACGATATCAAGGAGTATTACTGTTTTAAAATTGTTAAATAATTAACAAACTGTTTAAATATGTAATATTTTGACGTAAATATTTATTAATTTGAGCAAACAAATATCTTTGATAAAAAAACAATTCATGACCAATACGCAATTACTTAAAATAGCAAAAGACTTTGAAAGTCCTGTTTATGTATATAATTCTGAAATTATTACACAACAATATAAACGTTTAACGTCTGCTTTTAGTAAAGTAGAAAAGGTGAAAGTTAATTATGCTGTAAAAGCACTTTCTAATATTTCTATTTTAAAGTTAATGAAAACTCTTGGTGCAGGATTAGATACAGTCTCAATTCAAGAGGTGCAATTGGGCATCGCTGCTGGTTATAAAGCCGAGCAAATTATCTTTACTCCTAATGGTGTATCGCTAGAAGAAATAGAAAATGCAGCAAAATTAGGTTGTCAAATTAATATTGATAACCTTTCTATATTAGAACAATTTGGAACAAAGCATCCTAATATTCCTGTGTGTATTCGTATAAATCCGCATGTTATGGCAGGTGGTAATACCAACATTTCTGTAGGACATATAGATAGTAAGTTTGGTATTTCAATACATCAAATTCCACATATTCTACGTATTGTAGAAAATACAAATATGAATATTAACGGAATACACATGCATACAGGAAGTGATATTTTAGATATTGATGTTTTTCTTTATGCCAGTGAAATATTATTTGAAACTGCAAAAAACTTTAAAAATTTAGATTTTATAGATTTTGGATCTGGATTTAAAGTACCGTATAAGCCCGGAGATATAGAAACTAATATTGAAGAGTTTGGAGAAAAATTATCTGTTCGCTTTAATGAGTTCTGTAAAGATTATGGCAAAGAATTAATCTTAGCTTTCGAACCTGGTAAATTTTTAGTGAGTGAGGCAGGACAGTTTTTAGCCAAAGTTAATGTTGTAAAACAAACCACTTCTACCGTTTTTGCACAAATAGATTCAGGGTTTAACCATTTAATTAGACCGATGCTTTATGGATCTCAGCATGAAATTGAAAATATTTCGAACCCAAAAGGAAGAGAACGTTTTTATAGTGTAGTGGGTTACATATGCGAGACCGATACATTCGCAAATAACAGGCGAATTTCGGAAATTAATGAAGGTGATATTTTAACCTTTAAAAATGCAGGTGCATATTGCTACTCTATGGCTAGTAACTACAACTCTAGATATCGTCCGGCAGAGGTACTTTGGCACAACGGCGAAGCACACTTAATTAGAAAAAGAGAAACTTTTGACGATATACTGAATAATCAAATTCAAATAGATTTAGAACCTAAAAAAGTAAAAGCTTAGCTTATTTATAAAAGAAAAGCACTAATAGAGATTTATTAAAATTATCTTAAAAAACAAAAAAGCCACTTCTATTTAAAGTGGTTTTTTTTGATATGTATATTATAGGTGGAGTTTTTAAAAGCCCAAAAAGCAGATTAAAAACATGTTTTAATGTAGGACAAAACGCTCTTTGAAACATTAAAATTACATTTTAACGTGTTTTTTTGTTGTTTAATCGTTATTTTATGTAAATTTGACGGCATATAAGTATATGTTTTTTTTGTTAACTATTTTTAGTTGCAGAAATCCCTAAATCTTTCCTTTTATGTTTAATAGTATATCTAACACAATTCTTTCCGAAGAAATCCATGACAAAGTTTTTTTAAGCACGATAGAAAATTCTCTAGCCATAGGATCCTGGGAACTAGACATTAAGTCTAACGTTTTAAAATGGAGTTCTGTTACTAAAAAAATTCACGAAGTAGAAGATAGTTATATTCCAGATATAGATACTGCTATTAATTTTTATAAAGCAGGATCCAACAGAGATTTAATTAATAAACATTTTACAGAATGTTTAACCAATGGAAAAAGTTTTGATAATGAATTCCAATTAATCACAGCAAAAGGAAATGAAAAATGGGTAAGATCTATTGGTCACCCAAAACTAGAAGAAGGAATATGCGTTGCCATAAGAGGTGTATTTCAAGATATTACAAAAAAAACAATAGAAGCTAAAAACACTGCACTTAAGGAAAAGCAATTTAGATCTATCTTTGAATCATCTTTAATAGGAATGGCAATTGTTAGTTTAACCGGTAAGTGGTTAAATGTTAATGATAGTACTTGCAATATGTTAGGCTATACTCAAAAGGAGTTTTTAAAACTAGAGTTTGAAAGCTTTACACATCCTAAGGATAAGCATATTGGAAAAAAAGAAATTAAACTTATGCTGTCCGGAAAAATAGATAACTTCCGTACAGAGAAAAGGTATATTCATAAAAATGGCTCTTGTGTTTATTGCATTTTGTCTTCTACCATAGTAAGAGATAGCAATGGAATACCGCAACATTTTGTCGCTTGTATAAGTGATGTTACCGAAATAAAACTTGCAAAAAATGAAATAACAAACTTACTAACAGTAAGCTCTAAACAAAATGATAGATTATTAAATTTTGCGCATATTGTTTCTCATAATTTAAGATCTCATGGTGGGAATTTAGAAATGCTTTTAAAATTAAATAAAGATGAAAATCCTGAAATTGCTGAAGATGAATATTTTCCATTATATGAAAAGGCAGTAGATAATTTAAATGAGACTATTCTTAACTTAAACGAAATTGCTATTCATAACTCTTTAGATAATGAAAATTTAGAATCATTAAATCTTTTACAGTATACAAATAATGCAATTAGTAATATTTATGGTTTAACATTATCTAATACTGTCGATATAGAAGTTTTAATTGAAAAGCAAATTACCATTAAAGGTGTACCTGCTTATATTGATAGTATAATTATTAACTTTTTAACCAATGCTATTAAATATAAAAGGTCAGATGTTAAAACAAAAATTATACTTGAAGCTAAACAAAATAGTGATAATGTTATCCTTTCTATTTCTGATAATGGTCTTGGAATAGATTTAGAAAAACATGGAGACAAATTATTTGGTATGTATAATGTTTTTCACAAAAATAAAGACGCGAGAGGTCTTGGGCTATTTATTGTAAAAAACCAAATAGACGCTATTGGTGCAAAAATAGAAGTTGAGAGTACAGTTGGTAAAGGCACTAATTTTAAGATTTATTTTGATTACAAATAATAATTAACTGAAGGATTCTATATTTAAATCTACCTATAAAACAATTTATTTAATTTCTTACCTCCTACTTTTCCAGAAAAATGATTAATCTTCGAGTTTATTGGATTTCCCGTAATACGCCTGTATGTTGCTAACTGCCCACAATGCCAAATAGAATCACTAATTGGTCCGTTTATATTATTCCAATACGGTATTTCTTTTGTACCAAAAATAATTTTGTATTGAGAAATATCATTACTTGCTCTTAAAATATCTGCTGCTTGTTTTAAGTTTAATAATGTTTGTGCTCTTAATTTAGCATAAGACATTTCTTCTTTCTCGTTTATATTTTCCTTTTTTAAAGTTGAGTTTAAAACAATTAAAGATAAACTGTAAATATGCTCTATTGTTTCTAAAGACGTCCTTACAGAGTCACTTGGCTTATAAGCTAAATCTTTCTCTGTTAAACTCTCACTTGCCCAATAAAATCTAAAACCCAAAGCATCTACTTGTCTTGCTGCCACAGTACCTGCGGTATATTTATTTGATGTTTCTGGAAGTTCGTAATATGGAAGTTCTATTTCGTTTTCTTGAGCAGAAAGTATTGTTGTCATTAATAATATAAAAGTTAGGATTGCGCTTTTCATTTATTTGTAATTTTAATATCGTCTTCGGTATTAAGAATACCATCTTTTCCTTTTGATATTAAGGAATAGCTTAATCCTTTATTAAAGGTTTTATATAGGAAATTATTTTTCCAATAGTCTACTGTTATATTTTTAAGAGTTGGGTTGTTTCTAATAATATCAGAAAGAGAGTCTGGATACCTATTAAAAGCCTTTTTTTCGTCTTCTAATAGCGATTCAATTTTAGATATTTTATTTACTGTTTCCTTTTGCGCTCTATTTGGGAAAAATAAATAATTAAAAAGTATGAATAGCGGTATTATCAATAATATCAAAATCACGTATCTTTTATTAGAAGGGTTTACCATTTCTTGTTTTGGTAGTCCGTTCTCTTTTTCAAACTTTCTTCTTGTTTTCTTCTTTTTCCAAAATTTTAAATCATCGAAAAGCATTAGTAGTTCTGCAAGAAGCTCTGCAAAATGCATATTAGTTCTTTATCTCTTTTACATCGCTGATAGTAACTGTTCCATATTTATCGAAAAGATAAATTAAGCTAGTCATAGTTGCAGCACCAAGTTCTAATTCTCTTTTATTAACTGCATCAAACGTATCGTTAGCGGCATGATGATGATCGAAATAACGCTGAGAATCTGGACGTAATCCGGCTAAAACGATATTATCGTTTTTTAATGGTCCAATGTCTGCTCCACTATATCCTTTTTCGAAATAATGAATTAAATAAGGCTTAAATAGTGGCTCCCAGCTTAATACTTTATTAAGGTTAGCATCGCTACAATCGAAACTAAAACCTCTAGGTGTAAATCCGCCAGAGTCACTTTCTAACGCAAACACATGGTTTTCGTTTTTACGCTGCGCTTCTTCTGCGTATTTTTTTCCGCCTCTTAATCCGTTTTCTTCATTCATAAAAAGAACAACGCGAATAGTTCTTTTGGGTTTAATACCGCTTTCTTTTAACAATCTTACAACCTCCATAGATTGTACTACTCCTGCACCATCATCGTGAGAACCATCTCCAAGATCCCAAGAATCTAAATGCCCACCAACTACCATATACTCCTCTGGAAATTCGCTTCCTGTTATTTCTCCTATAACATTATAAGATAATACATCTTCGAATTGTTTACAGCTTTGCTTGAAATAGAACTCTAAGTTTTTATCTTTTTTTAAAGCTTCTGAAAGTGCATTAGAATCATTAGTACTTATTGCTGCAGATGGTATGCGTTGGTTGTTAGGTAAATCTAAATAACCCATACTCCCTGTGTGTGGCAAATTATCCTGACGTAAATTTAAAGAACGTACAATTACACCAACTGCACCAAGTTTACCTGCCTCGTATGCACCTGCGTAACGTTGTTTTGAGCAACCGCCATAAGCTTCGAATGTGTGTATTAATTCTGGATTTAAAGCGCCATTAAAAAACACTATTTTCCCTTTTACTTTTGTACCAAGTGCTTCTAATTCTTCGAAACTTTTAACCTCAACAACTTGAGCTTTTAATCCTGCCGCTGGTGTTGCTATAGAACCGCCAAGTGCACAGATATTTACATTTAATTTTTCTCCCGAAGTTTCAAAATAACCAACTTCTTTTTCGCCTCGTTCCCATTTTGGAACCATTACTTCTTGCAACCACACTTTATCTAAACCTAGTTTTTCTAATTCTAATTTTGTGTATTGCACTGCTTTTTCTGCGCTTACAGAACCCGATAATCTACCTCCTATTTGGTTTGATAAATAATCTAGCCATTGGTAAGATTGCCCATTGGTTAACGATTGACTGTAAATGGTTTTTACGGTTTCTTTATCGTTTTGTGCAAATACATTTGCTGATAATAGAAGCGCTGCAATTAAGATTTTTAGTTTCATGGTTGGTGCGTTAGCGATTGATATGGCATCCTTTTTTTGCTGCCATATATGGCAAAAAAAGATATAATGGAAAGCGCGACCCTTGTGGTAACGCCCTAATTATTTATTAATTTCGAGATTCCTACCTAAGCATATATTGGTTATTCGTTATTTAATTGCTCTTTATACAAATGCAGATTAGCTTTTGTTTTATCGTCTAATTCTGGTTCTTTAATGTCTTGATAGTTTTTTAAAGTATTGTACAAAATTGTTGCTACTGCTAATCGTGCCGCTGGTTTATTATCGGCTGGAATATTAAACCATGGTGCGTGCTCTTTACTGGTTCTATTTATGGCATCTTGGTAACAATCCATATAATTATCCCAAAGTTTGCGCTCTTTTAAATCGCCTGCAGAGAATTTCCAGTTTTTATGTTTTAAGTCTAATCTACGCAATAACCTACGTTTTTGCTCGTCTTTAGAAAGATTCATGAAGAACTTAAAAATTATTGTTCCATTATCGGCTAGATGTTGTTCGAAATTATTAATCTGATCGAAACGCTTATCCCAAAAAGCTTCGTTTACATCTTCTACGGTATTTACATTTGGTAGTTTTTCTCCTAAAATATAATTAGGATGCACGCGTGTTACCAATACGTTTTCGTAGTGTGTTCTATTGTGAACGCCAAACTTACCTCTTGCTGGTAAGGCTAAATAATGTCTCCATAAATAGTCGTGCTTTAGCTCTAAATCGGTTGGCACTTTAAAGCTCATAACCTCAACACCACGTGCGTTAAAGTCTTTAAAGACTTCGCGTATTAAACTATCTTTTCCAGAGGTATCCATACCTTGTAAACAGACTAAAACTGAATATTTACCATGCGCATAAAGCCTGTCTTGAAGTTTACCTAACTTCTTTCTTACCTTTTTTAACTCGTTTTTTACTTCGTCTTCGGTTTCACCTAAATCTAAATGAGATGGTAAATTAGACAACTTAATTTGTGATGTTATTTTATGGTCTTTTATGCTTATGTTTTTCATAAATAAAGGCTTATTTATCGTTTTATATGAGATTTCTACCTGCGTAGAAATTTATTATTTACTGGCGAATAATTTAACGTCTTGCTCGCTTACTTCTACTCCACCTAAAATTATTAATCTTTCTATTACGTTACGTAGTTCTCTAATATTTCCTGTCCAGTCGTACTCTTGTAATAACTTTATGGCTTTAACCGAAAAGTTTTTTTCTGCTGTGCCTTGCTCGTTAGAAATTTTCTTTGCAAAATGTTTTATTAGTAAAGGAATATCTTCTCTTCTATCGTTAAGCGCTGGCACTTTAACAAGAATTACTGCTAACCTATGGTATAAATCTTCTCTAAATCTACCTTCTGCAATTTCCTTTTTTAAGTTTTTATTTGTTGCAGCTACAACACGAACATCTACTTTAATATCCTTATCGCTACCTACACGTTGAATACGACTTTCTTGTAAAGCACGTAGTACTTTTGCTTGCGCAGATAGGCTCATGTCTCCAATTTCGTCTAGAAAAATGGTTCCACCATTGGCTGCTTCAAACTTTCCTGCTCTGTCTTTTGCTGCACTTGTAAAGGCTCCTTTTACGTGACCAAATAATTCACTTTCAATAAGCTCGCTTGGTATTGCCGCACAGTTTACCTCTATCATTGCGCCTTTTGCACGTGCGCTTTTTTCGTGTAACCAATGTGCTACTAACTCTTTTCCTGTTCCGTTTGGTCCTGTAATTAATACACGAGCATCTGTTGGAGCTACTTTATCTATTATATCTTTAATTTGAGAAATAGCGTCGCTTTCTCCAATCATTTCGTACTTTTTGCTAACCTTTCTTTTAAGAATTTTGTTTTCGATAACCAATTCTTTTCGGTCTAATGCATTACGTACTGTATTTAATAAACGATTTAAATCTGGCGGCTTAGAGATATAATCGAAAGCACCTAAACGCATTGTATTTACTGCTGTATCTAAATCTCCATGTCCAGAGATCATGACCATTGGTATTTCTGGTTTTATTTTTTTTGCAGCCTCAAGTACTTCTACACCATCCATTTTTGGCATTTTAATATCGCAAAGCACAAGGTCGAAATCTTCTTTTTTAATTCTTTCTATTCCTGCCAAACCATCTTCGGCTTCGAAGACTTCATATTTATCATTTTCCTCAGAAAGAATTTTTATTAAAACTCTTCTAATTGCTGCTTCGTCTTCTATTACTAATATTTTTGGCATTATATTTTAAATTTAAATCCTGTTCTTAAATAAAATGTATTTACGTTGTCTAATTTATAGACTTCATCTCTATTTTCATCGCGTAATCTATTACTCATACTTATGGTGTAGCCTGAATATGCGTACCATACTAAATGGTCTGTAAAACAATACTCGTAACCCAAACCTGCAAGAATAACCGATAAGGAAATATTATCTACTTCTTTTCCTCCAATAGCAATAGGATCTTGAACGTTGGCAGAATAACCATCGATACCTACAAATGTTTGTATAATACTTTGTTCGTTAAAAAAATATTTAACATTTGTTTTTGGTACTCCCAAATTAAAAGACCACTTCTCGTTTACACGTCTATAATAACTTACAAATGGCAATGGCAATGGTATACCTGTAGTACTATTATAGGTTAGCCCTAAAATTAAACGGTATGGTTTATTTTTAGACTCGTCTTTTGTTCTATCGTTTATTGCATAAACACCTCCATTTAAAAAGAAGTCGTCTCCCGATAACTTGTGTGTTAATGTAGATGCGATTCTAGGCGAAATTTTAGCTCCTAAACGCCAACCACTTTTTATCTTAAAAGTGTACGCTACATTAAAGTCCATTACATGTAATCGCCTTAAATTAGATGTGCTAAACGGATAATTATCTTCTATATTAAGTGCTATTCTACTATACTCTCCTCCAATTACTAAATAGCAATCTTCTTTAGTTTTTATAGGATAATTAACTAAGCCTCTAAATCTACTAAAGCTATCTTCTGAATTGCCTTTAGGAATGTAGGAATACTCCAAACGTGCTAAATCTGTGAGCTGAGCAAACGTATTTTGAAACGCCATAATAAAAAAAGCGGCTACAATAAATTTAGCGGTTTGGTTTTTCATAAATGTTATTAATATTATTTTTTTGAGTTCATTTTTAATTGAATATTTTCTTCGCCATTTTGAATAACATGAACATCGCGTTGCGGAAAAGGAATGCTAATATTATGTTCTTTAAATAATTTATAAATTGCAAAGCGCACCTCACTTTTTGGTATCCTAGCATTAAAACTATCTTCTATTGTAAAAGCGATTCTAAAGTCTAAAGAGCTTTCTCCAAAGTCTATAAAAGTAACACCTGGCGGAGGATTTTTAAAAACTAATTTTGAAGATTTAGCTGCCTCTAGCAACAACTTTTTAACCAATTCCACATCACTACCATAAGCAACTCCAACGTCTACAGATTCCCTTGTGGAAGATCCATTTTGTGTCCAGTTGTACAAACTATTAGTTAAGTATAAGTGATTGGGTATTATTAACACCTTATTATCTATAGTAACTGCTCTTGTAGTACGAAGTTTAATCTCTTCAACTCGACCTACTTTACCTTCAATTTCTATAATATCTCCAACATGAACAGATTGATCAATCAATATAAAAACACCAGAAATTATATCCTGGAATAAGGTTTGTAAAGCTAAACCAATACCAATAAGTAATGCTGCCGATGCTGCAAAAACAGCAGTAATATCAATACCTAAAGAGCTTATTGACACCAAAAAGACAATCATATAAATGATCCATCTACCAAAAGAAAACACTGTTACAAATTTAGCTTTATCAGCTTCCGGCATATGCTGTGTTAACAACACTCTAACCCAACGTAAAACATAAGTAGTTAAAAATAATACGGCTATTAAAATTAAGACATATTTTACTTTTAATACTCCTGTACTAGCTCCAGCAGCATCTGTAAATGTATATATTTTAATATTTAAAAAGTTAATAAAACTTTCCCAAATAGAACTTTCGGTTATAGCATCGCTTACCTCTTCTACAGTACCTTCTATTTTATCTGAAACTTTTTCTTGCATCTTTAATATTTAATCCATTTTAAAAGTTCTTTGTACGTTGGCTTTTTACCATACATTAATATACCTACTCTATATATTTTTGAAGCCATCCAAATGGTAAATATAAATGTACCAATTAATATTAACAAAGAGAGAACTTGTTGCCAAATTGGTACTCCAAAAGGAATACGCATAAGCATAACAACAGGAGATGTAAATGGTATAAAAGAAAACACTGTTGCAACGGTTCCATGAGGATCTTCTATAACTGTAAATCCACCAACGTATACCGCCAAAATTAAAGGCATAATTATAGGCAACATAAATTGTTGCGTATCTGTCTCATTATCTACAGCTGCACCAATAGCAGCATAAAGCGAACTGTATAATAGATAACCACTAACAAAAAATAAAATAAAGGCTATTATTAAATTTGCTAATGGCATATTAAAAAAGGCGTTTATAAATATTTGGATATCAGCATTTGCATCTGGATTTTGCATTGCCTGAGCCATGAGATCTTGTTGTGGTGTATTGACTTGCGAAAAATCAATATCGAAAATTAAAGACGCAACCACCATTAAAACACTTCCTAAAATTAACCAAATTCCAAACTGTGTAATCCCAGCAAGTGTAGTACCAATAATTTTACCTAACATTAATTGTATTGGTTTAACCGAAGAGATAATTACCTCAATTATTCTACTCGTTTTTTCCTCGATTACCGAACGCATAATCATGTTTCCATAAATTATTATAAACATAAAAAGCAAGTAACCTGCAGCACCTCCAAAAATAAGTTTTACAACACTACCTTCTTTAGATGTTTTCTCACCTGTAAAATTTTCTTGGTTTATATTTATATCTACTTCTGCATTTTTTATTGTAATTTGGTTAACTCCTTTGTCTTGAAGATTCATCTCCTTAAGGCGGTCTTCTACCTTAGTTTCTAATCCAGAAATAATACTTAGTGAAGGTGTTTCAGAAGAATAAAACTTTACATCTACATTTCTTTTTTTAACCTCATCTGTTGTGCCAACCCTATTTTTAAAGCCTGAAATATAAAGCAATCCATAACTTTCTTGCTCCTCTACAATAGCCTTGGCGTTCTCTAAAGTTACACCTTTTAATATAGTGTATTTTACTGTTTCTTTATCTGTAAAAATAGATTCAATTTGTCCTGACTCGTCTAAAACAGTAATACTTTTTTGTTTTGTATTATTTAATTGAGATAAATACGCGACTAAAGAAAAGAGAGCAATCATAATTAACGGACTCATAAAAGTCATAATTATAAAAGCTTTATTTCTCACTTTAGTAATGTACTCTCGCTTTATTATAAGTGGTAAATGGTTCATAGTTTTTAATTATTCTTTACTGCTTGAATAAAAATATCGCTTGCACTTGGTATTACTTCTAAAAAATGAGAGACCTCTCCTTTTGTAGTTAAATAATTTAATAATTGATTTGCAGATTCTTTTTCTGAAAGCTTTACATTAAGTTTTAACTCGTTATTTAACGTCTTAAACTCTGCTGGAGATACTATAAATTTTTCTGAAAGCGAACGTTGTAATTCTGAAGCATTGTCGGTAGTAATACCAACCTCAAAAGTATTAGATTTATATTGTCTTTTTATAGCATTAAGATTACCATCTAAAATCTTATTAGATTTATGTATTAATGCAATATGATCACACAATTCTTCTACAGATTCCATTCTATGCGTAGAAAAAATAACCGTAGCGCCATCCTCTCTAAGTCTTAGTATTTCGTTTTTAATAATATCTGCATTAATAGGATCGAAACCTGAAAAAGGCTCGTCGAAAATTAATAATTTTGGCTGATGTAATACCGTAACTACAAATTGAATTTTTTGGGCCATCCCTTTAGACAACTCTTGAATTTTTTTATTCCACCAATCTCCAATTTCTAATCTTTCGAACCATTCGTGCAAACGTTTTTTAGCTTCAGCTTTATCTAAGCCTTTAAGTTGCGCTAAATACAACGCTTGCTCACCAACTTTCATTGTTTTATACAAACCACGCTCTTCTGGCAAATAGCCGATGTTTTGTATGTGATGCCTTTGTAAAGGTTCTCCATCTAAAAGCACTTGCCCTTTGTCTGGCATTGTGATTTGATTGATAATACGAATTAAAGTGGTTTTTCCTGCTCCGTTTGGACCAAGTAATCCAAATATACTTCCTTTTTCTACCGAGATAGAAACATTGTTTAATGCTGTAAAGTCACCAAATTTTTTAGAAACCGATTGTGCTTCTAATAAGTTGTTCATAAAGATAAAGTTGTTAGTTGTGTAAATATAAAAAATGTAAGTTGGTATGCTTTATTGTTTAAAATTATTTTTAACGCTGTAAGGAATAAAATAAATTGCAGACTACATCTTTATTACATTTTGTTTTAAGATAAGAAATATTTAAAAGATAAACTTACTAAAAAACAAAACCCACCCTCTACGCAAATAAAGGATGGGAAAAAATTGCTATGAAAAAGAAAAATTACCATTGGCGCAAACCAATGATAAACCAAATATACTATTTTTTGTTTAACAATCCCTTTTAAGATTAAATAAGTTCGTTAATTAACAAAAAAAATCTGCAATAGTATTGCAGATTTTTTTTAATATATATGTTTTTATTTCTATGAAAACATGTCTTTTACCTTTTCAAAAAACGATTTATCGCTTCCTTCTGGCTTAGGTGTAAAGTGTTCATCATCCTTCATTTTCTCGAAAAAGGCTGACTGTTCTTTATTTAACGTTTTTGGCGTCCATACATTTACATGTACTAACAAGTCTCCTTTACCATAACCGTTAATGCTTGGAATACCTTTTCCGCGTAAGCGTAAAATTTTCCCAGACTGTAAACCTGCTTCTACTTTAATACGTACTTTTCCAGTAACAGTATCAATTTCTTTAGAAGCGCCTAGAATTGCATCTGGTAAACTAACATATAAATCGTAATGTAAATTATCACCTTCACGTTGTAAAGTTTCGTGATCTTGCTCCTCTATCGCTACTAATAAATCTCCTGCAATACCATTTCCTGGCGCATCGTTTCCTTTACCAGATACTTTAAGTTGCATACCGTCTACAACTCCTGCTGGAATTTTAACAGAGATTGTTTCTTCTTTTACAATTAAACCTTGAGCATCTGCTCCAGCTGGTTTTTTGTCTATAGTTTGTCCTGCTCCTCCACATGTAGGGCAAGGACTTGCAGTTTGCATACGACCTAAAATGGTATTTGTAACTCTAGTAACTTGACCAGCTCCATTACAAGTTCCACAGGTTTGGTATGTAGTACCTTCTGCTTGAATTTTACGTTTTACTTTTATTTTTTTCTCAACACCATTAGCAATTTCTTCTAGTGTTAATTTTACGCGAATACGTAGGTTGCTTCCTTTTACACGACGCTGTTGACCTCCGCCAAAACCACCTCCAAAGCCAGAGAAGCCTCCGCCACCTCCACCAAAGATGTCTCCAAATTGGCTAAATATGTCGTCCATATTCATGCCGCCTCTTCCACCGCCACCAAAACCACCGCCACCTTCAAAGGCTTGGTGACCATATTGGTCGTAACGTGCTTTTTTATTCTCGTCGCTTAAAACCTCGTATGCTTCTGCTGCTTCTTTAAATTTAGCTTCGGCTGTTGCATCATCTGGATTTTTATCTGGATGAAATTCTATAGCTTTTTTTCTATAGCCTTTTTTTATTTCGGCAGCTGTAGCACCTTTACTAATGCCTAATGTTTCGTAATAATCTTTCTTTGCCATATCTTTATTTGACTTATAGCTATTTGCTGTTGCCTTTTAGTTAAAAATTATTTTATTATTGTCCGATAACTACTTTTGGAAAACGAATTACTGTTTCTCCAAGTGTATATCCTTTTTCAACAACATCTATAATTTTTCCTTTTAAGTTCTTACTTGGTGCTGGTACCTGTGTAATAGCTTGGTGAATTTCAGAATCGAAAACATCTCCTTTTTTCACTTCCATTGCTGCTAAACCTTTTTGACTTAGAGTCGTTAACAGTTTTTGGTATATTAACACCACACCTTTTCTTAATTCTTCGGCTTCTTTATCGTCTTCTATATGCAATAAAGCACGTTCGAAATCGTCTAAAACTGGTAACATTGAAACCATGACATCTTTACTTGCTGTTTTAAATAACTCAACACGTTCTTTAGATGTTCTTTTTTTGTAATTTTCGAATTCAGCAAACAATCTTAAAAACTTGTCTTTTTCTTGACCTAATTCTTTATTAAGCCTGTCTTCTGTAGATAATTCTTCAACCTCAACAGTTTCCTCGTTTGTTGTAGATTCTACTGTTGTAGCTTCTACTTGCTCTTCGATTATATCTTCTTTAATATCTTTTGCTTTGCTCATTTCTGTATTTATTTTAATACCAATTAAGATTGGCAAAAGTACTGCCATTATTATAAAAATGCCAAAATGTCATTATCTTTTTTTTATACTGCATAAAAGCCTTAAAATTGCCTATATGTCTGTTAATTATAATCTATTTAAAACATATTTTGACACTATACCAACCTTCAATATTTATGAAAAATTTAAGTATTTTCCATGGAATGTTTTTTATTTTTGTTACTTAACCAATAATAACATTTAAAATGAAAAAACAAGTATTAAATATTTTTACAGTTTTAGCTTTAGGTCTTGCAGTTGTAGGATGTAAAAAAGGAGCTGAGGCAGATACAAGTGAAGTAAAAGAAGCAGCAACAAGCGAAAGTAGTTCTTCAAAATATGCAGTAAACACTTCTGAATCTACTATTGAGTGGAAAGGTTTTAAGCCAACAGGATCTCACAATGGTACTATAAATTTAGATAGTGGTACTTTTTCTGTAACAGATAACACATTAGAAAGTGGAACATTTATTATAGACATGACTTCTATTAATTCTACAGATTTAGAAGGTGACCAAAAAGCAAATCTTGATGCTCACTTAAAAGGTACTGTTGAAGGTAAAGAAGGTGACTTTTTTAACGTTGCAAAATTTCCAAATGCTGCTTTTGAAATTACAGGAACTACTGTTGAGAACGGAAAAACTATGATTTCTGGTAATTTAGCTTTAAAAGGTATTAAGAATAATATTACTTTTCCTGCTACTATTACTAATACAGGTGATGTAATGACAATTATTAGTGAAGCATTTACTATAGACAGAACAAAATGGTCTATAAACTATGGCTCTAAAAGTATTTTTGATAACCTTGGAGACAAGTTTATTAATGATGATATGGAATTAAAAATTTCTATTACAGCTAAAAAATCTTAATTAGATTTTTATAAATTATTAAAAAGCTACATCGAAAGATGTAGCTTTTTTTTTATTCAATAGCAATTTGGATTTGTAAATTAGCAGCATAAAACGATTAAGTTCTAAAGAAGTGCTTTAATGAGAAGACACAAGGTTATTAGGTTTTTTTTGATTAAAATAGTATTGATAATTCAAATTGTACTACTAGTTATAACTGTAAAAGAAAAATATGAAACAGATAGTTTTGCTACAATAGTTTCACTAATTATAATCTCCTTAATCATGTTTTACGGTTACAAATATCTTGATCTACATCATGAAGAGTATGCCTACGAAAAAGTATCTGTAGCCTTATGGGTACCTTTAGGCACTTTAATTTGTTATTCCTTAAATGCTTATTGCGGCTTAGGAAGTATTTTAGCTGCAGGAATCACTGGAACTGTTGCGTCGTTTTTACCATTAATAAATAAACAATCTGACTATTTAAAAAAGTTACCAGCAGCTATTTATTGTGGTGCATTTGTAGGCATGTCTAGCACAGAAATATCTCCATCAATAACGTTTGCTATTGCAGCAGGATCTATAACAGGTATACTTTATATGCTATCTAAAAACTTGTTTCTAGGCTTAGGAGGAAAATTAGGAACCATAGCATTTATTGGTGTTGCAGTTGTTTACTTAATAAACTCTTTCTATTAATGGACTTACTAATTATTGTAATAACAAGTATTTTAGGCACAACATTAACCTTTTATGTAAGCCATGAACTAAAGCAAGGTGCAGTAAGAGCATCGGCTATATTATCGTTAGGTGTCGGTTTGTTTTTTTACTTTTTTCCTGAAGTATTTAATGCTTACTTAACAAAAAACATTCAAATAGTATTTATAGGATCTTCCTTTATAGGAATGGTTTCTCCTAAAGTAAAAAGCAGTTACATTCGCTTATCTATAGCTTCCATCCTATTTAGTATTATCTATATTAACAAAGGAGATTTTTTTAATGGTTACGGAGGATTACTAGGTGCTTTAGCTTTTATATCTCTACTCACAACTTTGGCTTTTTATGATGCAATTGCTAGAAACTCGAAAACAAAAAAGATGCTATTAGCTGTAAAGAAGCTATTTAATCACAAAAAGTAGAGCAGTCTTTCCCTAAACGATATTAAATCAATTCTTTTAAAGCCGAGTTTAAATTAAGATATTCAAACTTAAAACCTGTATTCTCAATCTTTTTGGCACTTACACGTTGACTTTCAAATAAAAGTATATGCATCTCGCCAAGTATTAATTTCATTACAAACTTTGGTATGTTTGGCAAAAACAAAGGCATCTTTAATTCCTTTGCAATCGCTTTTGTAATGGCTTTATTTGTTGCTGGATTTGGAGCAACGCCATTATAAACACCTTCCAACTTGTGTTCTAGAACGTGTAGAAATATGTTTATTAAATCGTCTAAATGAATCCAAGACATCCATTGCTTTCCATTTCCCATTGCAGCACCGGCTCCATACCTAATTGGCATAGCTAATTGTGGAAAAGCGCCACCTTTCTCTGAAAACACAATACCAATTCTTATTTTAGAAACAGTAATATTTAAGGTGTTAAAAGTGCCTACTACTTGTTCCCATTCTTGCACCACTTTTCCTAGAAAAGAATCGTTGATTTGTTTTTCTTCTTCAGAATAATAATTAGTTAAAGAATCTGGATAATACCCAATGGCACTTGCAGAGATAATTTGTTTTATGTTATTAGGATTGTTTTTAACCGTTTCGTGCAATAAAGCTGTAGTTTCTAACCTACTACTTAGCATAACTTGCTTGTTAGCCTCTGTCCAGCGTTTAGAAATACTAGATCCTACTAAATGAATAATAACATCTACATCCTTTACACAATTAACATCAATTTCAGCTTTACTAGGATTCCAATAAAAACCTTGATAATTAGAAGTGTTTTCTATTTTAGATTTGCTTGTTGTTAAGTAATTAACTGAAATGCCATTATTATGACATTTTTTTACAATTTCAGTTCCAATTAAACCTGTTGCTCCTGTTATAAGTACGCGCATCTCTTTTTTATAAAAATACAATTTTAGTTTGTAGTGATAAACACCTAAAGCACTAATATTTCGTTAAATATTAAGGTGTAAAAAATTATGTTTTCGATTGAAAGTACTCTTAAAAACAACCAAAATAGCAACTATAATTTAACGGCTCTTAACATGTGTCGTTTTCCTGGAGGCCCTTTTACTTTTTCTACAGTAAAACCAACCGAAATCATAGCACGTCTAGCATGACCTTGAGCGCAATAAGTAACCAATACACCATTTGGTTTCATGGCTTCATACATGCTTTTAAAAATAGCTTCTGTCCATAATTCTGGTTGTACTCTTGGCCCAAAAGCGTCGAAATATATAACATCGAACTTATTTTTATCTGTAATTTCAGAAAATTGCTTCTGTTCTTTTTTAAGACTGAAGTTTTTAGA
The DNA here is from genome assembly GCF_947500605.1 of uncultured Lacinutrix sp. Taxonomy (GTDB): domain Bacteria; phylum Bacteroidota; class Bacteroidia; order Flavobacteriales; family Flavobacteriaceae; genus Lacinutrix. Next base: position 35,333 of record NZ_CANMSJ010000012.1, read on the forward strand.
AACCATACAATCTTTTTCCCAATCACATTCATGAATAGCATCAAAAACAACATCGTCTTTTAGTGCTTCAGAATAGTTTAAAGCTTTTAATTCTTCTTTAGAAATAGGAAAACCTTCTACTCCAACATAATTACAATTTAGGTTTAATGCTTCGGCTTTAATTGCTGTTAAAAAAGCATTTAATCCGGTACCAAAGCCTATTTCTAAAATGGAAATTTCAGAATCTTTTGCATAGCCTTCAGAAGTACAAAAAAAGGCTAAGCCATGTTCTAAATAAACATGCTCAGCCTCTTGTATTGCGCCGTGTGTAGAATGATATTGCTCGTTCCACTCTGGTATGTGGATGGTTGTAGAACCATCGTCTGTTATTATTATTTTGCGTTCCAAATAAACTATTTAATTAGTAGTTTTTTAATTCTTGGTATTGGTCCTGTACATTCTGTTTGGTGACAAGAAATACAAACACCAACGGCATTATTAAATCGTTCTTCTACCGACAAACTAGACTCGGTATTAAAAACTTCTTTTTCTGCTTGAATGTATATATTTGAAAAAGCTTCAAACTTTGCATTCCTTTTTTTAAAATCTGAAAGCTCAGCTGTATGAATTTCTAAAAACGCCGAAGGAAACTCTTCTAGAGTATTTCCTGCAAGAATGTCTGCCTTAATTTTTGCATTAATAGCATACATTTCGTTCATGAGATTCGCCATTTCAGACGGCTCATACATATCGTAAACTTTCTTTTCAGATTTTTCTTCTTGTTTAGCGCCTTCTTTAACGTTAGAATTACAACTTAAAACAAAGGCTAAACTTATAAAGCAAAGTAAATATTTCATTTTTTTATTCAACTAATAAAACACCATCAGCCTCAAAAGAATATGTTTTTTTAGACTCTGTAATTAATGCAATTTCTTCGGTAGATTTACCTGCATCTTCAGCATAATGACGTAATTCTTCAACTGACACTTCATTTACATAAGCTTTACCATTTACAATTACTTCTTGTCCTGCAATGTTTTTAGGCATAAAGAATCCGTAGTCTTTAAACTTAACCATAACTTGTTCTCCATTGTCTAAATCTAACTTCATCCAACATCCTTTAGATTGGCAAACCGCATCTACTTTTGCAATCATTTTACTGTTTATACTATCACCAACATTCATTGCTTTGTAATGTTCTGCCATAGATTTTGCATCAATAGCATCATCCGCAATAATTTCTTCTCCAAACGACTTGTAATTAACAGCCATTTCTTTAGCCACCTCAACAGCTTCTTCATTTTTAGCTTCTTTACATGCTACAATACTGAAAACAACAGCTAGTGCCAATACTACTTTTCTCATATTACTCTATTTTATTAAATTAATTTTTACTCCTTCAAAGATAGTATTTTAAGATGAAAAACCCGATTTCTTAATTCTTAATTCTGTACTTTTGCAATAGAAAGACATACAATATTTTCATGGAAAACATAACTAAAGATCAAGTAGAAATTACAAAAGCTAAAAACTCTAAAATTGATAGTATCGATTTTAATAATCTTGCTTTTGGTCAAGTATTTTCAGATCACATGCTAACATGCGATTATAAGGATGGCAAATGGCAACAACCAAAAATTGAGCCTTTTGCACCTATTACATTAATGCCTTCTGCAAAGATTTTTCATTACGGACAATCTATTTTCGAAGGCATGAAAGCCTATAAAGATGCTAATGACGATGTACTTTTATTTCGCCCAACAGATAACGTAAAGCGTTTAAATATTTCGGCAAAACGTTTATGTATTCCAGAAATTCCTGAAAACTATTTTATGGAAGGTTTAAAAGCGCTTTTAGACTTAGAAAAAGATTGGATTCCTACAAAAGAAGGAAGCTCTTTATATCTTAGACCTTTTATTTTTGCAACTGGAGAAGGTTTTCACGCGTCTCCTGCAGACGAGTATAAATTTATTATTGCTTGTGCGCCTTCTGGACCTTATTTTTCTGGAAAAGTAAAAGTTTTAATCGAAGAAACATATTCACGTTCTGCAAATGGTGGTGTTGGTTTTGCTAAAGCTGGTGGTAATTACGCTGGACAGTTTTATCCAACGCAATTAGCTAAAGATAAAGGTTACCAACAAGTAATCTGGACAGACGATACATCTCACGAATATATTGAAGAAGCTGGTGCAATGAATGTTTTTGTACGTATTAACGATACATTAATTACCTCTCCTGTAAGTGATAGAATTCTTGATGGAATTACTAGAAAAAGTATTTTAGATATCGCTAAAGCGGAAGGCATAAACACCGAAGTAAGAAAAATAAAAGTTAGCGAGCTTGTTGAAGCGGCTAAAGACGGAAGTTTAAAAGAAATTTTTGGTGCTGGAACAGCAGCTGTAATTTCTCCTATTTCTGGTTTTGGTTTTAGAGATTCAGATTTCGATTTACCAGAATTAGAAGATACTTACGCTAGTAAATTAAAAGCACGTATTGTCGCAATACAAACTAATAAAACTGAAGATCCTTTTGGATGGAGAGTTAAAATCTAGTTAGTAAGCAACACTTACCAGAATATAAATAACAAAAAAAAGCAGCCAATTGGCTGCTTTTTTTAATAGTACTAAATTACTTTTCTAAAATAGCCTTAATGTTTGGCTTAAAATAGTTTGGGCCTTTTAAAACCTTACCATCTTCTCTGTAAATAGGCTCACCGTCTTCACCTAGTTTACTCATATTACTACGTTGTATCTCGTTAAAGACTTCTTCAATTTTATGTTGCATACCATGCTCTATAATAGTACCACATAAAATGTAAAGCATATCTCCTAAAGCATCTGCAACCTCAACTAAATCATTATTATTTGCTGCTTCTAAATACTCTTCGTTTTCTTCTTTCATTAAATCAAAACGCAACTTATTTTTAGCGTTTCCTAAGTCGGCTTTTGGAGCTTCTAAATGACCAATTTTAAATGCGGTATGAAATGCCTTTACAGCTTCTATTTTATTTTTCATTGAAATGATTTTTTACTACTTCTATTCGTTATTTTTGCATAAAAATAACGATATGTTTAGTACAGGACAATTAATCTTTGCCATTTGTTTTGCTGTTGTATTTATTGCAGCCTTAGTTTATACCTACAGAAAGGACTTAAAATTACATAAACAACACTACAAAGGTACTATTTGGGTATTGGTTGCCTTTATCTCTTTTATTGGACTTATTGCAGCTATAAAGTTTGTTTTTAAGTAGTTTTTGGTTACATTCTTCTATAAACCACTAATTATTCTACAAATTTTGTAAATTTAATTTTTTACTAAAAGCCACAAAAACCATTTATGAAAGCCATAAAATACATTTTCTTTCTTGTCCTTATTGCTATTATTGCTTTAGCCATATATATTGCTGTACAACCAAACGAGTATTCTGTAACAAGAACACGTACAATTAATGCACCTGCAGCTGTGATTTACAAGAATGTTAATGATTTTAAAAATTGGAAATCATGGTCTTCTTGGGTCGAAAAAAATCCAGATATAAAAATTACTTTATCAGAAACAACTCTAGGAGAAAGCGCTGTTTATACTTGGGAAGATAAAGATGGTATTGGCACCATGAAAACCATAGAAACCAATACTAATAAATCTATTAGTCAAGTTATGCAATATGGAGATTTTCCATCGTCTAACGTATCTTGGAAATTTAAACCAAACGCAGATGGTTCTACAGATGTAACATGGAAAATAGAAGGTAAAGATTTGCCTTTTGCCTTTAAAGCTTTTTCTACTTTTATGGGAGGTATGGAAAAACAGATAGGTCCAGAATACGAGCGTAGTCTTGAAAAACTAGACAATCTTATTCTTATAGACATGAAAAAATACAGTATTGTTGTCGATAAAGAAACGACACAACATAGTGGAGGCTATTATATTTATAATACCGCAGCTACAACTTTAGAGGATTTTAAAAGCAAAATGGCTACAATGTTACCTGCCGTAATAACGTATGCACAGAAAAACAATATTACAATGGCTGGAGCTCCTTATATATTATATCATAAATATGACGAAGAGAATAACGCTGTTATGTTTTCATGCTGTGTACCAACAACTGCTCGTGTAATTACTACTGGAGGCGAAATACTAACAGGTCAATTAGCTCCTTTTAAAGCTGTAAGAACAACACTAAATGGTGATTATAGCAACCTTGAAGACGCTTGGAAAAAAGCCATGGCTGCCATTACAAAAAGCGGATTAGAAAAAGAAGAGAATGGACCAAATTTAGAAGCTTATCTAAACAATCCATCTAACACACCAAATCCAGCAGATTTAAAAACTGAAATTTATATAGCAGTAAAATAACAATGAAAAATATTTTACTCGTATTTGTTGGTGGTGGTTTGGGTAGTGTTTTACGCTACCTACTAGGAAAGTATTTAAACAATGCCGAAAACGGAATTCCTTACGGTACGTTTGCTGCAAATATTTTAGGAAGTTTACTTATTGGTATTATATTAGGCTTAGCGCTTAAAAACAATACACTTTCACAAAATCACACACTATTATTAGCAACAGGATTTTGTGGTGGTTTTACCACATTTTCAAGCTTTGCTTACGAAAACCATGTGTTTTTAAAAGCCGGAGATTTTACAAGTTTTGCTATCTATACTATTGCAAGTTTTGTTATTGGTTTTTTAGCCGTTTTTGGCGGCATCTATTTGGCTAAAAGCTTTTAGTGTTTTGCATAAGCTTTAACTCCTGCTTTAATCTCTTCATCTATATAATTTACTCTTGGTACAATTGGGCAAGAATACTTTGCGTTGTAAGCACAAAACGGATTGTAAGCTTTATTAAAATCTATAATTATTTCATCACCTTCAGGTATACGTAGTTCGATATAACGTCCGCCGCCATAACTAGTTTCGCCATTGGTGTTATCTAAAAAAGGAAGGAATAAATAATCCTCAAAACCTTCTTTCTTCATTAAATCTTCACCTTGATAAACATTTAATTGATACTCTTTTTCATTCAGTTTAAATGATAAAACCCCAAAAACACGTTCTTTAGACATGCGGTTAGTAGTCGTTTTCATTTTAAACCATTTAGAATCTGGTGTTCTTTTTAAAGTCGCTACAACAGTGTAAGTCGAATCAAATTCAAAAAAATCTAGAGCCCTAAATGTCTTTCTGTCTTTATCTTTTAATGGTGATTCTGAAGCGTCTTTAAAATCTGAATTCATTTTACGCTGCCATTCCGTATCCCCTAAAAGTGGTTCTTTTTTTTGTGCACAACTTAAAGCTGAAACGAATAAAATAAAAAGTAAAATATTTTTTGTCATGAGTACTTATATTATAATCCTATTAATTATTTGGATTGAAAGATGGGTTTAAACTTGGTCTCATATTAGATTTATAAGACTGTAACAAATCTAATGATAGAGCATTAAAAGTAGATGCTTCAGATAATGTTTTAATCTTATCCGGATCAAAAATGCCTTTTAAATAGAAAGCAGTAACTTCTTTTTCATCACAATTAAAAAGAATAACATCTGTTAATACATTGCCATTTTCTTTAACCGAAATAATGCGTGTGTTATTAACTTCATTCTGTCTAAACATATCTAAATACCCTGCATTTGTAACTGCATTCATTTCTGTAATTATTTGCTGTCTTCTAAATGATGAAACACTATTTAATTTAATATATTTTACATCTTGAAGATTACCAATAATGCTTTTTGTTTCTAGTGACACCGAACTTAAAAGTGCTTTCATAACATTTGGCACTTGAAAGGAGGTTGCGCCTAAATCTGTTTTATGAGCATTATAAAACCCTTGAAACGAAGCGCTTCCGCAGGAAAAAAGCATTAAAACTACAGCGATTAAAACAATATATTTTTTCATCTTTAATTATATTTATCTTTTCAAAAATACGACATATAAAAAATTTGCGTAGCTTTGAAGCATCAAAATATAGAAAATGAATTTAGTCATTACATATTATATAAAACAAACCTCTTGTAGAGATACAGATTGGGCTTGCTATATTTTGTAATGATATAAATATCAATTAATACAATATTAAAAGTCCAACTTCATAGTTGGACTTTTTTATTTTAGGTCCATTACGAATTAAACTTTTAGTAAATGAAATAAACCAAAAACTAACCTAACCAATGAAAAAACTTTACGCAAATTACATCGACTCTTTTAGTGGTCTCTCTAAAGAAATCTGGTGGCTCGCACTTATTACTTTAATAAATCGCGCTGGCACAATGGTAATTCCTTTTCTGTCGATTTATTTAACCGAAGATTTAGAAATTTCTATTGGAAATGTAGGTTGGATAATGACCTGTTTTGGACTTGGTTCGCTAATAGGCACTTGGGTTGGTGGCAAGCTTACAGATATTATTGGTTATTACAAAATAATGGTATTTAGCCTTCTCGCTACTGGTTTTCTATTTATTGGACTGCAATATTTAACAACGTTTAAAACACTTTGCTTAGGCATCTTTTTAACCATGTGCGTGGCAGATATGTTTAGACCTGCATCTTTTGTTGCCATGAGCGCATATAGTAAACCTGAAAACAAAACAAGAAGCGTAACACTTATTCGTTTAGCAATAAACTTAGGTTTTTCGGCTGGACCAGCAATTGGCGGACTAATAATTACACACGTTAATTACTCCGGATTATTTTGGGTAGATGGTATTACTTGTATTCTTGCAACTCTTGTTTTATTTATTGTTTTAAATCCGAAAAAAGCCAAAATACAAGACGAAATTAAAATCGAAAATCCGCAATCTGTTTATAAGGACAAACCATTTTTAATCTTTTTTATGGCTATGGTATTATTTGCCATTGTATTTTTTCAGTACTTCTCTGCAATGCCAATTTACTATAGAGAAACACATCATTTAAGCGAATTACAGGTTGGTTTAATTTTAGGTGCTAATGGTTTATTTATATTTCTTTTTGAAATGCCATTAATAAAATGGTTAGAAAAAACACAAAACACCAAAATTGGGCTAATATTATTCGGATGCTTTTTAACAGGATTAAGCTTAATCGTTTTAAATATTACTAGTTGGTCTGGTATTTTAATTGTTGGTATGTTTTTAATGACGGTTGGAGAAATGATAGCATTTCCTTTCGCCAATGGTTTTGCATTAGATCGTGCAAAAAAAGGAAATCAAGGAGAATATATGGCAATGTATGCCATGGCTTTTTCTGTGGGAAGCATATTTGGTCACAATACAGGTTTACATCTTATAGAAGGCTTAGGCTTTAATAACACTTGGTATATTATGACGGCGCTTGCTATGCTAGGCGTTCTATTATTATTTATTTTAAAAATGAAAATGAAAAAAAATAATTAAAATAAACTTAAACCTAGTCACAATAGCCTCTAACAAGACTAATACCTTAGTCTCTTTTTACAAAAAACTAGGTCTTAAGTTAATAGTAGATGCGTTGCCACGTTATGCGCGTTTGGAGTGTCCAGATGGCGAGGCGACGTTATCTATTCATTTTACAGAAACTATCTCAACAGGAAACAACATAACTTTATACTTTGAAGATGAAAATTTAGATGTTTTAGTTGAAAAACTTCAAGTAAAAGGAATAACTTTAAATCAATTACCAAAAGATGAAGCTTGGCTTTGGAAAGAAGCAAAATTACAAGATCCCGATGGTAATAATATTATACTATTTAAAGCTGGTGAGGATAGAAAAAATCCACCTTGGCGCATTAATTAAACTATGAAACAGATACTATACATACTTACCGTTTTTATACTTTTAGGCTGTAATACTTCCGAAGAAAAGAAAGAAAAAAATAAAACTGTAGAAAGCAAGAAAGTCTTCCCTGAACTTAAAGCTAATAGATATAATGTTGCTTGCTTAATAATGGACGGCACTTTCAACACAGAGCTTACTGCACCTTTCGATATATTTCAACACACTATTTACAGAAACAATATTAAAGCAATGAATGTGTTTACGGTTGCAAATACCGATAATGCTATCACTACTTTTGAAGGCATAAGAATGCTTCCTGATTTTAATTATTTAAAAGATGAATTACCTAAAATAGATATTCTTGTAATACCTAGTGCAGAGCATCATTTAGATAAAGATCTTGAAGATGAAGCCTTAATTAATTTTGTTAAAGAAATCGACAAAGAAGCTTTATATGTAACATCACATTGCGATGGTGCTTTTATTTTAGCAAAAGCAGGATTGCTTGATAATAAGGTTTCGACCACCTTTCCAAGCGATATCGATTTTATGCGCGAGATGTTTCCTGATTTAGATATTAGAAAAGAGGTACTATTTGTACATGACAACAAATACATAACCTCAGCTGGAGGTGCAAAAAGCTTTGAAGCCTCTTTATATTTATGCGAAGTACTTTACGGAAAAGAAATAGCACAACAACTTGCTACAGGATTGGTAATTGATTGGGATTTAGAGAAACTCTCTTATATCACTATTGATAATTAATTATTTAGTATCAACAATCAAGCGACTATCAATATCTAAATCTGCTACCTTAATTACTTTTAGTTTCGTAAAATCTTTATGCTTCGGATTTATTAAAATATTACTTGCCATTGGCAAAATAGCACAAGGTACTTTTAATGCTAATTTTTTATTAGCCTTTAAAAATGCAGTTCCAAGATTTGTAGTGATACTTTTTGGTGGATTGTCTCTCCAATTATCATCTAAATCTTTCAACTTTAATTTAGTATCTATTAAGTTGTCGGGAATATCAATTTCAATATAGCCAAAATCTTTAGTAAGATGTTTAAAATCTAAATGCACTAAAACTTCAAGTAAGCTGGTAGATAAGCTATCCGAAAAATAAAGCATCGGCATTCCTTTTTTATTCCATCGCCCACCAAATAAACGAGAACCTTCTCCAGATAAATCTTCTAAATATTGCTTTTTAGCAATCCTAAATACACGCATATTTTAAGAATATACGCCAAATTCTATACGACCTAAAACATCTAGAATTAACCCAGTACCAAAACTAGTATCTAGTAAACTTATAGGCTTATTATAGTTTAACACCCTAATATCGCTATGCAACCAAGAAGTGAAATTATCTAACGTACCCAAAACTTCGATACCACGAGAAACCACTTGTGCAATTTCTAAAATTTGTTCGGTACTGTATACATTTAATAAATCGCTATCGCTTTTACGTTGTATTGTACGATGTGAAATATGAATTAAATCGCTCATGCGTTCCATAGAGATACCTAACAATTTACTAAGCGTTAAAACTGCCGATTTTGGCAAACCATTTCTTGTAATTTGAATAAGATCGAAATCGCTACTTATAGAATGAGAAATATTTGTACTACCTCCTAAAACACTTACAATTCTATCGTACTTATTATCTAAGCCGTAGAATGCTTCTGGCTCGTTTGCTAAGTTTTGAATACTATGGTCTTGCTTATACTGCTTCATGATTGCGACAATTTACACGAATATACAACTTTTTGTCGTGCTTTAAAAGCATTTAGCACATTAATAATTACAAACTTTGCAATCTTTTTTCTCTTGTAGTTCACCAACCAAAACGCCTTTATCGTTCTCAACAAAGCCACAACAGTCTTTAAAACCTTGTGCTACCATTTTTCTAGCACGTTGTATTTGAGATTTTGCGGTTGATAATTCTATTTTTAATTGTTTAGCAATCTCAGCTTGTTTTAAGCCTTTTATATCCGACAGAAATAATGGATCTCTATATTTTTTAGGCAAGCTTTTTATAATACCATGTAAGCAATCAATTTCTGTATGCTCTTGTTTTTGCTCTTCAACAAAATCATCATCGGTGGTTTCATAAACTATATTTTGTTTTTTAAAATAATCAAAAACAGTATATCTTGCTATAGAAAACAACCAGGGCTTTATCTTAGCATCATCCTTTAAAGTCCCCAACTTAGTATGTACTTTAATAAATGTTTCTTGTAATAAATCGTCTGTTACTGTTGCATCCTTTACCATACTTAAAATAAAGTATTTAATATCTTCTGCATGCAACTTCCAAACCTCTTGAGTTTTCATAATGATAGGTTATAAAAAACGCTAATTCTAGTATAAATTTACTGAAATTAGCGTTATAATACTGTAGGTTTAATTATACCTTAACAGTTACAGTTAGTACATGTACAATTATCGCAAGTACAATTAGTACAGTTTCCTTTAGAGCAACCTTCGCAGTTGCAAGTACATTCTATATTTTTCATGGTATCTAATTTTAAAGTTCATATAATAGACGCAGCATGTTTTAAAAAGATGCATTTATATCTGCTTTTATTTTAAAATGGCTTAAAATAAAATATTAACTCACCAAAACTATGGCTTCATGAGAGATTGGAAAATTACAGGAGTTCGCTATAAAACATAAACTATTTGCTTTTTCATGCAAGCTAAGTGCTAACGTTTTTTGTTTAGCGTCTTTTATAGTTACTACAGGTTTTAATCTTACCATTTTAAAACTACCACTTCCTGTAGCTTCAACTTCTAAATCGCCTTCTGCAGTATCTGTATAACTTAAAACCTCTATGTTATTTTGAGTACAAACGTATAAGTAAGACATCATGTGGCAAGATGCTAAAGCAGACAATAATAAATCTTCAGGATTGTATAATGTATCGTCTCCTCTAAATACTTTTGCTGCAGACACTTGTAATGGAGTTACTTTATTAGCAATTGTAACGCTATGGTTTCTGCTAAAAGTTCTTGGATTCTGAGTGCTTTCTCCTTCGTTTATTGTCCAGTTTACTTTTGCTTTAAAGGTGTGATTTATAGACATATTATTTTAGTTTTTTGATGTAAAAAAAGCGTTTCAAAATAGAAACGCTTTTTGTTTAATTTATTGAGATTCTTTTTTAAGATTCTTTAAACTATGTTTAGGTATTTTCAATCAAAATATATTTTGATTTCAATAATGCTCTGAATGACACAAACGACTCTCTTAAAAGTTAATCGTTTTATGAGATCCCAAAATAAATTTGGGATAAGCCATCCTCTCACTTTTCGTAAAAACGAAAAATGGTTCTCTGCTTACATGTTACGTCTATACTGTCCTCCAACTTCAAATAACGAAGCTGTAATTTCACCTAAACTACACACTTTACAAACTTCCATTAATGCTTCAAATATATTTTCGTTGTTAATTGCCTTTACTTGAAGGTCTTTTAACATCGCTTTTGTATCGTTAGCTTTATGTAAGTTTTCTAGTGTTTTAATCTGGAATTGCTTTTCCTCTTCTGTAGCTCTAATAACTTCTTTTGGCACAACTGTTGGTGAACCTTTAGAACTTAAAAAAGTATTTACACCAATAATAGGAAACTCTCCATTATGTTTTAAAGTCTCGTAATACAGGCTTTCTTCTTGTATTTTAGAACGTTGGTACATAGTTTCCATTGCACCTAAAACGCCACCTCTTTCGGTAATACGATCGAATTCTTTTAATACAGCATCCTCTACTAAATCGGTTAACTCTTCAATAATAAAAGAACCTTGTATTGGGTTTTCGTTTTTAGCTAATCCTAACTCCTTGTTTATAATTAACTGAATTGCCATTGCACGACGTACAGACTCTTCCGTAGGTGTAGTAATAGCTTCATCGTAAGCATTTGTATGTAACGAGTTACAGTTATCGTAAATAGCGTATAATGCTTGAAGCGTTGTACGTATATCGTTAAAATCAATTTCCTGAGCATGTAAACTTCTACCAGAGGTTTGGATGTGGTATTTCAACATTTGTGCTCTTGAGTTTGCTCCATATTTATGCTTTAATGCTTTAGACCAAATCTTTCTAGCCACACGACCAATTACAGAATATTCTGGATCGATACCATTAGAGAAAAAGAACGATAAATTTGGACCAAATTTATTGATGTCCATGCCACGACTTAAATAATATTCCACGTAAGTGAAACCATTAGATAACGTTAATGCTAACTGTGTAATTGGGTTTGCTCCTGCTTCGGCAATATGATATCCAGAAATAGATACCGAGTAAAAGTTACGCACATTGTTGTCGATAAAATACTCTTGCACATCTCCCATTAAACGCAATGCAAATTCTGTAGAGAAAATACATGTGTTTTGCGCTTGATCTTCTTTTAAAATATCGGCTTGTACAGTTCCTCTAACTTGAGCAATTGTATTTGTTTTTATTTCTGCATAAACGTCTGTTGGTAATACTTGATCTCCAGTAACACCTAATAACATTAAACCTAAACCATTGTTTCCTTCTGGCAATTCTCCGTTATAAGATGGACGTTCTTTGTCTTTATATAGTTTAGCAATTTTTGCTTCTACTTCTTTTTCTAAACCATTTTCTTTAATGTAAAACTCACATTGTTGGTCTATGGCAGCATTCATAAAGAAACCTAATAACATAGGAGCAGGACCATTAATTGTCATACTTACAGATGTCATTGCACTTGCTAAATCGAAACCAGAATACAGTTTTTTAGCATCGTCTAAACAACAAATACTAACACCTGCATTACCAATTTTACCGTAAATATCCGGACGTAAATCTGGATCGTTACCATATAGCGTTACACTATCGAAAGCTGTAGATAAACGTTTTGCTGGTAAACCTGCACTTACATAGTGAAAACGTCTGTTAGTACGTTCTGGTCCACCTTCTCCTGCAAACATACGTGCTGGATCTTCTCCTGTACGTTTAAAAGGATATAATCCTGATGTGTATGGAAATTCGCCAGGTACATTTTCTTGTAAACACCATTTTAAAATATCTCCCCAAGCTTTGTACTTTGGTAAAGCTACCTTAGGAATATCACTTTGTGATAATGACTTTGTATGCGTTTCTATTTTTATTTCCTTATCTCTTACTTTAAAAGTGTAGATAGGATTTTTATATTTATTTACTTTCTCGTCCCAACCTGTAATAACTTCCCAATTGTAAGGATCTAAGTTTAATTTTACACGATCGAATTCTGAAACCAATAATCTAACAAAATCTTTGTTGTCTTCTGTTGCTGTAACAGATTCTGAAGCTATACCAGCTTTATCTAATTCTGGTTTTGCATCTAAAACAGATTCTAATGTTTTATAAATACCGTATAATTTCTGTGCAACCTCAACTTGAGTTGAAGCCGTTTTATCGTAAGCACGATTACTCTCTGCTATTTCAGATAAGTAACGTGTTCTACTTGGTGGGATAACAAAAATCTTTTCGCTCATTTCTTCTGAAATCTCGAAAGTAGATTTTAAAACACTATCGGTTTTCTCAACCAATTTATCCATTATCGCTTTGTAAAGCGTATTCATTCCAGGATCGTTAAATTGAGACGCTATCGTTCCAAAAACAGGCAAATCATCTTGATGAACATCCCAAAGATGATTATTACGCATGTATTGTTTTTTAACATCGCGTAAAGCATCTAAAGAACCACGTTTATCGAATTTATTAATGGCAACTAAATCTGCAAAATCAAGCATGTCGATTTTCTCAAGTTGTGTTGCTGCACCAAATTCTGGAGTCATAACGTATAAAGCAACATCACTGTGCTCCATAATCTCAGTATCGGATTGCCCAATACCAGAAGTTTCAAGTATAATTAAATCGTATTCTGCAGCTTTTAAAACCTGTACTGCTTCGTTTACATACTTAGATAATGCTAAATTACTTTGACGTGTAGCCAAACTACGCATATAGACTCTTGGAGAGTTAATAGCGTTCATTCTAATTCTATCTCCTAAAAGTGCTCCTCCTGTTTTACGTTTAGATGGATCTACAGATACTAAACCAACCGTTTTTTCTGGAAAATCTATAAGAAAACGTCTTACTAATTCATCTACTAATGACGATTTACCTGAACCTCCTGTTCCTGTAATACCTAAAACAGGTGTTTTAGATTTTTTATTTTTAGCATGAATTTTATCTAAAGCATCTTTGGCAACTTCTGGAAAGTTTTCTGCCGAAGAAATAACTCTAGCTATTGCTTTTGGGTTTTTAGTATGAAGCATTTCTACTTCGTTACTTAATTTGTCTCCAATTGCAAAATCTGATTGTTTAACCAAATCGTTAATCATACCCTGTAATCCCATTTCACGACCATCGTCTGGTGAGTAAATACGAGAAATACCGTAATCCATTAATTCTTTAATTTCTGAAGGTAAAATTACACCTCCTCCTCCTCCGAAGATTTTAATATGTTCTGCACCTCTTTCTTTTAAAAGATCGTACATGTATTTAAAATACTCATTATGTCCACCTTGATAAGACGTTAAGCAAATAGCATTTGCATCTTCTTGAATGGCAGTGTTTACTACTTCGTCAACACTTCTATCGTGTCCTAAGTGAATAACCTCAACTCCAGTAGATTGGATAATACGTCGCATAATATTTATGGAGGCATCGTGCCCATCGAATAAGGCTGCTGCTGTTACAATTCTAACTTTATATTTTGGTTTGTATGGTGTTGCTTGTATCATTCGGAAAAAATAATCTGATTTAAGCGTGCAATTTACGGAATAATCAAAAAATTTGCTCTAAAAACTACAATTATCTAAAAGTTTTAGTGAATAAAATTACTCAGCCCAATTTATAGTACTTTAGTAATGCTATTAACACTCAGTTTTTCGCTTTAGCGGAATTATATACAGGTGAAAAATTAACGCTTTCGCGGAAACAAAAATGAAAAAAATCACATTACAAATACATTGCAAAGACCAATCTGGAATTATTGCTACAGTTACTAATTTTATCGCCAACAATAATGGAAACATTGTTTACATAGACCAACATGTAGATAGAGAACAAGATATTTTCTTTATGCGTCTAGAAAGTGAATTTACTTCTTTTTCTATGGAAGCCTTTAAACTTAGCTTTAAAACGGAGTTAGCCGAAAGATTTAACATGAAGTGGCGTATTTATAATGATGAGGAAAAACCTAAAATGGCACTATTTGTTTCTAAATACGACCATTGTTTGTACGACCTTTTAGGTCGCTATAACTCTGGTGAACTTAATTTAGAAATTCCGTTTATTATTAGTAATCACAATACATTAAAACCTATTGCAGATAGTTTTAATATTCCGTTTTATCATATTCCTGTAACAAAAGACACTAAAGCTGAAGCCGAAGCACAGCAATTAAAATTATGCGATGCTCATGGTATCGATTTTATTGTTTTAGCACGTTACATGCAAATTGTGTCTAGCAAAATTATTAATAAGTTTCCTAATAAGGTTATCAATATTCACCATTCGTTTTTACCTGCTTTTGTTGGAGCAAAGCCTTACCACTCGGCTTATAAACGTGGTGTAAAAATTATTGGAGCAACTAGCCATTATGTAACCGAGGAATTGGATGCAGGACCAATTATAGAACAAGATGTAGAGCGTATTTCTCACACTTATACTATTGAAGATTTAATAGCAAAAGGTCGAGACTTAGAGCGTGTTGTTTTAGCTAATGCTATTAAATTACACATAAAACGTAAGGTAATGGTGTTTAATAATAAAACCGTTATTTTCTCATAACAGTGATTTTGCAAAAGCGGTTGCAGTGGCATCCTTTTTTTTGCTGCCATATATGGCAAAAAAAAGATATAACGGAAAACGCGATGTTTTTTTAAAGCTGTGGAGCTTGCGGAATAGTTTTAACAAAATATTTGCTCTAATAATTATTACCTTTACCACTTAAAATAACAAAAGATGAAAAAATTTATTGCCCTTTTATTAGTATTAAATTTATCTGCTTGTGCAGAATTACAACAAGTTGTAAGTCAATTACCTCAAGGTACTGGTGCTATTTCTCAATTAGATATTGGTAACGGATTACGCGAAGCTCTTGATCTTGGAATAGATAAACAAGTAAGTAAATTAACGTCTACGGATGGTTTTTTTAAGAACGATTTGGTAAAAATATTATTACCTGCAGAGTTACAAAAAGTAGATAAAGCATTACGTGATATTGGACTTAGCAGCTTGGCAGACGAAGGTTTAAAAGTATTAAACCGTGCAGCAGAAGATGCTGTTGGAGAGGCAACACCTATATTTGTTGATGCAGTTAAAGACATCACTTTTAACGATGCTAAAAACATTTTATTAGGAGATAAAGATGCAGCAACACAGTACTTAAACGGAAAAACACAAACAGCTTTATATGCTAAATTTAATCCTGTAATTAAAAATAGTTTTGCTAAGGTTGGTGCAGATCAAATTTGGTCTAACTTAATAAATAAGTATAACACAATACCTTTTACTAGTGATGTAAATCCTGATTTAACAGATTACGTTACTACTGAAGCTTTAAAAGGTGTTTATAAAATGATTGCTGTTGAAGAACTAGAAATTAGAGAAAAAGCATCGTCTAGAACAACTGCATTATTACAGAAAGTTTTTGCTCTACAGGATTAATTTAATAAAAATATACAAATTAATAATACTAAGCTAAAGTTTTGGTAACATAAGCTCAAAGGGATTTCTATACTTTTGTACTTCAAGTTTTATTCTCCATAATTTACTTGAGTTAGTTAGTTTAGTAAAAAATATTTAAAGCCAATCTAAAAATTTAGATTGGCTTTTTTTATAATGCAATCAGCCTACAAACAACATAAGTTGCTTATTATCAATATTTAACGTATTTTTATAAGACTAAGCTCTAATTATTATGAAAAAAGTAAATCTATTAGAATCTCATCATCAAAAACTGAACAGCCGGTACCTGCAGCTAATAGAACAAGCTTATAATTTAAGAGAAACAGACCATGCGCTTAGTGACGACTCTGAGTTTAAGGCGTTAAAATTACTACACAAATTAAACAAGATTAAGTTTCTATTTCGTGACAACCCACAGACTACACTATAAATTTTTATATTTTTTATTTAATCGAGATCTAAGTAAGAAAACTACTCGTATTTATATAAAAAGAAAGATATGAATACACATTTTTGTAAAGTTGGAAAAATAAGGCCTAATTTAAATAAGTCCTATAAAATAAATGTATTAAAAGAAAAGGCTATGCAACAGTCTTTTAAAACTGTGCTGGATAATAAAAAGCAACCTAAAGGTTTTGACGTAGCGTCTTAAAATAATTAAATGCTTTTATAAGTCTAGAACCATACCAGGAAAACATTTCTCCATCTACAAGAACTGTTATTGTGTGAGGAGATGCGTTGTTTATTTCTATGGCATGTTCGTTTTTAAATGGGTAAGGTTCGCTAGACAGTAATACAATTTCGGGATCACCGTTTGAGCTTAAGTTTTCTAATTCTATTTCGGGATAGCGTTCTAAGTTATTATAAACATTTTCGAATTTATTTAATTCTAATAAATGATTTATAAATGTATTATTACCTGCTACCATCCATGGTTTTCTCCATATAAAATAAGCTACTTTTAGAGTTGGCTTATCTTTTACAAAGGCTTTAAAATTGGTTAAATTAGCATTAATTTGATTTGAGATTTTTGTCGCGCTTACTTTCTTATTAAAAATTTTCCCATATTGAGTTATAAGCTCTAAACTGTCTTCTATTGTAAAAATATCTGACACGTGAGTTGTGCAGATACTTTCGCAAGCTTCTACTATCTCTTTTGTGTTTTCTTCTTTATTACAAAGAATAATATCTGGCTTAAGTGTCTTTATTTTCTCGAGATTAATTTGCTTTGTGCCTCCAACTACTTTTTCTGTAGTTTTTAATTGAATGGGATGTATGCAAAATTTTGTTAGACCAACTATAGCATCTTCAAGACCTAAATCGTAAAGCAGCTCGGTTTGCGATGGCACTAAGGAGACAATACGTTTTGGAGTAGTATTTACTTCTATTAGATTTCCTATTTGGTCTTTTAGTTTCATTACAATAGATTTAGCTTCTACCTTAAAAAGATTGGTTAGCTATTTAAGACAACTTCCATTTGTTGTTGCAAGTCTGCTGCCTTTGTAGCCGCTGCTTGTGCAAAGTCTTTATTGTTTGAAGCATAAATAATGCCTCTAGAAGAATTAATAAGCAAACCAACATTATCACTCATTCCATATTTACAAACGTCTTGAAGGTTTCCACCTTGAGCGCCAACACCTGGAACTAAAAGAAAACTATTTGGAATAATTTTTCTAATCTCTGCAAAGTATTCTGCTTTTGTTGCACCAACAACATACATTAAATTTTCTGAGTTCTCCCAATTTTTAGACGTTTCTAAAACTTGTTTGTAAAGCTCTTTACCATCTACTTGCTTTGTTTGAAAATCGAAAGCACCTTGGTTAGACGTTAATGCTAACATTATAGTATGCTTATCTTTAAAAGCTAAGAAAGGCTCTACTGAGTCTTTTCCCATATATGGTGCTACAGTAACACTGTCGAACGCTAAGTCTTCGAAAAAGGCTTTTGCATACATAGTACTTGTATTACCAATGTCTCCACGTTTTGCATCTGCAATTGTAAAAATTTCAGGATGGTTTTTATTTAAGTATTTTATTGTTTTTTCTAAAGCTTGCCAACCTTTAATTCCATAAGCTTCGTAAAAGGCAGTGTTTGGTTTATAAGCTACACACAAATGATGTGTTGCATCTATAATTGCTTTGTTGAATTCGAAAATAGGATCTTCTAATTCTAATAAATGCTTTGGAATTTTATTTAAATCAACGTCTAACCCTATACATAAGAAAGAGTTCTTTTTTTTAATTTGTGTTGTTAGTTGCTGTGTTGTCATGCCTTAAAAATGTGAGTTCCACATCATACTGCAACAAATGTTGCTCTTATGTGTGGTGTAACAAAATAGTTTAATTTTTATATAATAAAAAAGCCTCTAAAAAAGAGGCTTTAAATTTAAAGTAAATCATTGTTAGCCTTTAACTTCTCAGTATTATCGGCTAGCATTAATTCGTCTAATATTTTTTGAATGTCACCATTTACAATGTTTTGTAAATCGTAAAGTGTTAACCCAATTCTGTGATCTGTTACACGTCCTTGAGAATAGTTATAAGTTCTAATTTTAGCACTTCTATCTCCAGAAGTTACCATAGTACCTCTTAAAGCAGCATCTTCTTCGTTCTTTTTAGCTAATTCTAAATCGTATAAACGCGAACGTAAAACCTTAAAGGCTTTCTCTTTATTCTTATGCTGCGATTTTTGATCTTGACATTGCGCCACTAATCCTGTTGGAATGTGCGTTAAACGTACTGCTGAATACGTTGTGTTTACCGATTGACCTCCTGGACCTGAAGAACAAAAGAAATCTACTCTTACGTCTTTTGCTTCAACAACGACATCAAACTCTTCGGCTTCTGGAAATACCATTACTGTAGCTGCACTTGTATGCACACGACCTTGAGTTTCTGTTTGTGGTACACGTTGTACACGGTGTACTCCTGCTTCAAACTTTAAAGTTCCATAAACATCGTCTCCAGAAACTTCAAACTGAATTTCTTTAAAACCTCCGTTTGTTCCTTCACTATAATCTACAGTATCTACTTTCCAACCTCTGTTTTCACAGTACTTACTATACATTCTAAACAAGTCTCCAGCAAAAATACTTGCTTCGTCTCCACCTGCTCCTGCTCTTAATTCTACAACAGCATTTTTAGCATCTTGAGGATCCTTAGGGATTAGTAATAATTTTATTTCTTCCTCTAATAATGGAATTTGAGCTTTAGCATCATCGTATTGCATTTTAGCCATGTCTACCATTTCGGCATCACTACCGTCTGATATTATTTCTTCAGCTTCAGCTAAATTATTAGTCTGCTCTATATATAATTCACGTTTATCCATTAATAAACGTAAACTTTTGTATTCTCTAGTTAGCTCAACATAAGTTTTTTGATCTGAAATAATATCAGGTTGAATGATTAAATCACTAACCTCATCAAAACGTTGTTTTACTATTTGTAATTTATCTAACATAAATATTTTGCGTTATTGAGCAAAAATACGATAAATAATCAATAATAATAAGTGGTTTTCTCTACTGAATTTTGCGCTCTTTTTTTGTTCTCTAACATAACGTAGTTTACAAAAGTTAAAAATGCCGATACTGTGAAAAAACGCTCTAAATAAAACATGTATTTAAACTCTAAGAAATAGCCGCAAAACATAGAAACATCAGCAAATGCTACGCAAAACGTTGCTAACAAAAAGAGTGTTGAACGCAAATGAAATCTATTAAAATTATAATTTGCAGAAAAGACGCACATTACAATCATTATAATACTTGGAATTATAAAAAAGGCTCTATCTACAAAACCAAATTTTTGAATATCTACCGAAGAAATTAATAAATAAACTAAGTATCCATTTAACATTGCTATTGAAGAAAAAATTAAAATCATAGAATAGCTTCTTTCCTTAATGCTAATTTTCTTTATTATTAAACTAGATAATAATAAAAATATAACTGCCCGAACTATTATAGACAACTTAGTTATTACTGGTGTTTGCACAAAAAAAGTAAGTATATCGAAAAGAACAAACAGAAACATTATAACTGTAGCCGTTTTATGTTTATAACAACCTATATAAAAATATACAGCTGTAAATACTAAAGATGTAATCATGGTTTGAACGACATAAGCATCGAATGACAGCTTTGCGACAGTATAAATACCAGTTGAAAATAAAGTAACTGCTATAGAATATAATAGCTTTTGATAATACAAAGTAAATAAATAGGTTATAATTTGGTCTTACGAAGATAGTAATTATTGTTATGCCTAAGAAACAATATTTTATACTTAAAACTGATGATTATAGTTTAAAATATTTTTCTAGAACTTTCGTTATAAATGAGCTATGCTTAACCAATTTAGAGCCATACTATTTTATTACAGACCAATTGCCGTGTGGTCTTTTGTTGTTACTGTATTAGTAACGATCTATAATCCTGGAATAGTTTGCGCGCTATTAACCAAATTATTTTTAATGCTCTTATTTTGGCTAATGATTAATGATAGAAACATGCGAAGAAAATTAAAATTCTATAAAATGGTAGGCGTTTCTAATTTTAAATTAGTTGCTACTCTTTATGCTATTGACTCTTTAATAACTTGTAGTTTCTTGTTATTGATAAAAGGTTTTATTTAAAACAACTCTAATACATCATCCTTATTTTCTTCAGTAAAACACAAATAAAAGGATAAATACATGTAAGCTAAAAAGTATAAAATACGTTCTAAATACAGAAATAAATGCATTCCAAAAGAATTAGATATAAAGCCACATAAATCTGTAAATATAAATAGGAAAGTAAAGCACATAAAATAAAAAGCCTTTTTCGATTCGGAATCAAAATAGTATTTAGCTGCTACAGCAGCTACAGAAATGCTAACAATCCAATTTGCAAACATAGCTATTCTTTCTATGTTATTATACAATAAATTAGATGTCTCACTAACTAATTTATATGCTATTAATAAATTAATCCCAACAACAACTGAAAATAATATAACTACTTTATATTCTAATTTTTGAATTTTTATTTTTTTCAAAACACTAAACGCTAATAAAGAAAATGCAATCATTTTTATTAGAGAATAAATCTCGGTTATATACGGTTTAGTATAATATAAATCTACTATATCTGCAATAACCATAAACACCAAAAAGACTAAATATAATTTATTTCTAGTTTTAAGAAATAAAAAAAGTATAAGAAACAAAGCACTTAAAGCCAACCTAACAAGTTGGCTAATAAAAAAATCTAAAAACAAAACTGAAGCTATATTTATTATAACTATAACTAGCGTTACTATTTTTACTATTAGTTTATTTTTCAATTATAATGCTTTATAAATCCATAGTAACACCAACTCCTAGAATTTGTTTCCATTGTAGTTTAGCTCCTCTTTCTATAAATACATCTGCAACAGCAGTTTCTTGTTGCGTTTTAATATCATTATCATATTTAATATGCGAACCTAAAGTTGCTTTCACATAATCGTTAACCTTAAAATCGAAAACAACTTCCCAATCGACATCAACATTACCAAAACTATTAAGATAATCTGTATAAAGGCTTAATTGATTTCTAACATAGATGTTTTCAAAAACTTCGGTTTCATAGGAATTTGTAATTAGAACACCCATTTCTGTTCTCGCATTTTCTCCTTTTTTAATTCTATTTCCTAAAGCATCATATACAGCTGCATCAACACCAAAAGAACCGGCATCTGCTAATTCTTGGTCTAAAACGAAAGTGCCTTTAAAAGTTAAAGGAGAGAAATAGAAAGATAATTTTTCGAGATTTTTACCATATTCAACACCTCCACCTATAAATAAATATCCTGGAGCCATGAAACGAGAAATAGGGTTTTCTCTATTAGGATAATTATAACCATTAGAGTACTGTGTTTTAAAATTAAAACGTCCAGAATAATACCAGTTAGTTAAAGTATCTTTTCTGTAACCTATAGTCGAAATTAACTCTAATTCGTCTTCCGTTTTTCTTAATTTCTGATTTTCCTGTTTATTAACTCCATAACGTGTTCTTACTGAGCTTTTCCAAATAAGGTTTTCTTTTTTATAACTTAAACTAGAAACAATATTAAAAAGTGCAGAAACTGAATTACTTCCACCTGCATTCCAATTCACAAAAGTAACTTCATTAATATCTAAACCTGCTCTGTTTGTTTGAACCCACGCTAATGTATCTAAAACTTTTACAACTGAATCTTGCGTTTTTACAATCGAATCTTGTGCTTTAGATATTTGAAAAGAAAGTATAGTAAGGATTATAAGACAAAATCTCATATTATTTTAATTTAAAACTTAGAATTAGAAAATGATTAATAATTAAACGTTCCGAAAGGGCTATTTATTGTCAATTTTTTAGCGTCAGAATCCTCTACCTTACCAACTATCTGAGCATTAACATTGTAAGATTTAGAAATAGAAATAATATCTTCTGCTATTTCTGGAGAGACATATAATTCCATTCTATGTCCACAATTAAATACTTGATACATTTCTTTCCAATCTGTTTTAGATTGTTCTTGTATTAATTTAAATAAAGGTGGCACTGGAAATAAGTTATCTTTTATAATATGCAAATTATCTATAAAATGAAGGATTTTAGTTTGTGCACCACCAGAGCAATGTACCATACCGTGTAAAGTTTCAGAAGTAAACTTAGATAAAATCTCTTTTATAATTGGAGCATAAGTTCTTGTTGGAGACAATACTAATTTCCCTGCATCTATAGGGCTATCTTCAACCTCATCTGTTAACTTTACTTGTCCAGAATACACTAAATCCTCCGGTACAGCTGCATCAAAACTTTCTGGGTATTTTTTTGCTAAATAGTTATTAAAAACATCATGTCTTGCAGATGTTAAACCATTACTACCCATACCTCCATTGTACTCTTTCTCGTATGTAGCTTGGCCAAAACTTTCTAATCCAACAATTACATCTCCTGCTTTAATGTTAGCATTATCTATAACATCGCTTCTTTTCATTCTAGCAGTAACTGTAGAGTCTACAATTATTGTTCTTACTAAATCTCCAACATCTGCAGTTTCTCCTCCAGTAGAATGGATGGTTACTCCAAATGTTTTTAAATCTTGAATAAGCTCTTCAGTTCCATTAATAATTGCAGAAAGTACTTCTCCTGTAATTAAATTTTTATTTCTACCAATAGTAGACGACAGCATAATATTGTCTGTAGCACCAACACAAAGTAGATCGTCGATATTCATTATTAAAGCATCTTGAGCGATGCCTTTCCAAACTGAAACATCTCCGGTTTCTTTCCAATACATATATGCTAAAGCACTTTTTGTACCTGCTCCATCAGCATGCATGATTAAGCAGTAATCATCATCATTTGTTAGATAATCTGGTACAATTTTGCAAAACGCTTTAGGAAACAAGCCTTTGTCTATGTTTTTTATAGCATTATGCACATCTTCTTTTGATGCTGAAACACCTCTTTGACTGTAACGTTTACTTATTTCTGAGCTCATAATATTGTATTAAAACACAAAGATAGTTTTATTAGTAGTTATACCAAATGAAGATTAAAATAACATATTAAATAAATTGAAATAAAAAAAGCACACAAACGAATTTATGTGCTTTTAATATATTTAAGTATTTTGATATTGAGTATTGTTTTTCTAGATAATTAGTCCCAATCTGGCATTGAGGCTTCTGTAAATAATTCAGTTTCATTAGTTGCAGCTCCAAATTGATATTTAAACACACGTGGTATTGCTTCTAAATTACTGTCTACTCTTGTAAATATAAAACCACCTTCATTTGGCGCAAATTTGACATCTAAATCGTTCTGTCCAATTAAAGCATCTGTAATAATTTGTGTATTTGTAGAAGTATTAATATCATAAACAAACACTCTACTTTGAAATTGTCTATAACTTAAATTTTCGTTTCCAGACAAATCGCGTGTATAAATAACTTGGTTTCCATTTGCAGTGACATCTATCCCTCCTAATGCGCCTGCCAATCCTTCTACAATAACATCCTCTTCCATTGCTGTAGATAACCTTACTGTAAAAATTCTAGCATTATAACCATTTGCTGTGTTTGTTTTTAATACAACCAAATCATTATCGAAAGCAACACTTTCTACTTCAGAAATAAACGAACCATCTGCTGTTGTAAAAATGGGAGGACTACTAAGGCCACTTCCATCTGTGTTAATTGAATATAATTTATCAAAATTTGGATAATAAAGTTTACTTCCATTTTGCGCCCAACAAAAATCTATATGTTCTAATCTAAAACCTGCCACTGGAATAGTATTGGTTACTTGTACTTTACTGGACCCATCGGTATTCATTGTAAAAATTTGTGCATTACCTCCTACTGTCCTTAAATATGCTATTTTATTTAGAGCGATATTTGTTCTTGGCCTAAAACTGTTATTTGTTTCACTTGTTAACTTTAATAAATTAAAATCTAGTTCTGAATCTGAACCTCCTTCTGGATCTTCATCTCCAGAATAAATAACACTATTACCATTTTCTTCTTTTACAAAAACATACGGATTATTAGGTGTTGTTATTGTAGAAAACTGACTAATTGCAGAACTAACATCGTCATTAGTACCATCGCTTACAGTAACCTGCCAAAAATAGGTTGTAGATAATTGTAGATTACTAGCAATATAAAAAGTATCCTGAGCTGTCTCAAACAATTCAATCTCATTTGTATTACCATTTCTCAACTCTAAAGTATAGGATAATTCGTCATTTGCATCTGAATCACTTGACTCCCAAGTAAACTGCACATCCAAATCTACTGCTTCTGCCAAGTCCTCAGGAAAAGCCAAATTAGGTACGGCAGGAGGTTGGTTGTTTGCATTAGATGTTATCAACTCAAAAGCTACAACTGTTGCTGTATTTTCTAATACAGTAACAGACTCAAAAGCAGTAACAAAACCATCTAACTCTGCTTGAACGGCATAAGTTTCGACTAAAGCATTCTCAATTACAAAATTACCATCTGCATCTGAAAACACAGTACTCGTAACAGGATTTGTAGACACCTTAACGTTTTGCAAAGGAGAATTAGTACCTTCTGCTACTACTTTACCATTAATGGTTCCTATTCTCACTCCGTCTATTTGATCCTCGCTACACGTAGTCATGAATAACATCACTACGATTAGACTTGTTATATAATTTAACGTTTTCATTATAGTAGTTTTATTAATTCCCTTCTTCATTTTGATCCTCTTCTTTTTTATTTTTCTCAGCCTCTTTAAGAGTTCTTTTTTGCAATAATTCTTTATTGATATTTTCTTTCCTGATCTCTTTTAACTCCTTATTCCTTGCTTTCTTAATCTCCCTTTCTTTATCTTTTTTAGTATTATAATTACCGATATAAAAATTTAAACCAACTCCTAATCTTAAATACATATCATCTTTAGAGCCATTAGCAATATCATCTACAAGATCACTAAAAACAAAACTGTTTTCTAGATAACCAACAATACCTATTCTTTCTGTAACTAAATACTCTACTCCTCCTCCAACTTGAAGTTTTGGATTAATATTATTAAAATCGTTAGAAATATTTGTACCTCCTCCTGCATATACAAATGGTGTAAACTTATCTGATGGCAACACTGTATACTCTACATTTGCATCTATTGAAACAAAGCTTTTTTCAAAAATATCTTCGTTTGCTAAACTAAATTTATTTGCATTTAGATTTAAATTAAAGTGAGAATTAAGATGCCTTTTATAACCAACTCTAGAGTTCAATTTATATTTAGGATTAATGTAATCGCCATTTATTTTGGCTGCACCAATTGATGCGTGTAACACATTATCTGTTCTTCTTTTAAAAGTAAACCTATTAAATAACTCGGTTACATTTGCTGCTTCCTTTTCTTCATTATATTCCTTAACCAACTCTTTATCGACATCTACTCCTGCCTTAGTTGACCAATATCCATCTGCAATTCCTTCTAGAATTAAATCGTGAACAGCTTTCTCGATCGCATCTTTTACAGCTAGCTGCACAGGCTCATTTTGAGTAAAACCTGTTTCAGCTTCAAGTAATTTCTGAAATTTCACAAATCGAAACAAACTAACATCTACAGCTTGAGACAAAATGGTTTTTGAAACATATATGTTATTAATTATTTCACCAGTTTTAGTAGACACAGCTCTTAAATAAATAGTAATGCGATCTTGCCTATATCTTGCTGATCCTCCAACACCAAAATAACGCGCTCCTGCTCCACCTGTTACTATATTAGTATCATAAGAAATAATACCTCCTTCTAGAATTAATCCAGCATATAATAACGGATCTATTTGCGGCTCATTAGGGTTTAATCCTTTAATATACTGCTGTTTAGTGTTACTTATAATATTCCTTTCTGTAGATAAATTAACAAAGTTTTCTCTTTCAAGCGGAACAAAATATCCAGAATCACTTAATGCTTTTATTAACATTGATGTTGCACCTTGGGTAACTGCTGTACTAAAAGTACTTCCGTTCTCAACTGCCTTATACTGACCTGTTTGATCACTAAAATTATAAACAGCGACTTCCATTGGTACTTTAGAAGGCGGAAGATCTAATAGTTTGTTTGTAGATTTCGAAAATTCACCTATTCTTGCAGGCTCCTGAGAGAAAGGCTGGTTAAAATAAGTTCCACAGGAACTTAAACACAAATAAATAGCCAAAATGGCTATTAGCTTTTTAAAATTCATCATAAGAGGCAAAAAAATTTACGGATTTGGAACTATAACTTGGGTTTGCTCACCATTTAAGGTATCTAATATATTTATCACCAAGCCTTCATCAGACTCAAAAACCTCAACATTTAAGGATCCAAAAGTAAAAGTCCCTTCTTGATTAAAATCACCCACAGCATCTACTTGTTGAGCCAATAAGGTTCTTGAAATTTGACTAAGCACTTGTTGATTTAATTGATCTCCAAATCTTTCCAATTCTGATTGCTCCTCGGTTACAGTTCTTTCTGCCGTAAGTCCATTTTGAGCCGTAGCAGAACTTAATAACCAGCTATAATTAAATGTATCTCCACCAAAAGCTGGATTTAATGGTTTATAACTAAATTGTTGTGCAAAAGTGTAAGATAGTAATCCAAAGAACATTACTATAAAAAGTTTATATTTCATAATCAATAGCGTGTTAGGGTTTGTTTTTGTTTTTGTAATTGTTGTAAATATCTAATACTCCTATCCAAAGCAGTATTTGCCATTTTAGTTAAATAATCTTTTTTTGGTTGCGAAAAAAATTGCCAAACTAACTGCCCATCTACTTTTACAGATATTCTAGTACTACGTCGCTGTCCTGGAACCTCCTCTATAACAATATGTTTTTCAGTTTTTATTTGTTTATTAAAGTATTCAGCATAAAAATATTTATAAAAATCTCTACCCGACTTAGTTAATACTTTCTTAACAACTAAACCTTGTAAAAAAATACCATCCTGTGCTTCTTCTCTTAATAATTCTTTTCTATTAGGGTCTAGTTTTAATTGTAATTGACCATTTTTATTACTTGTTACTTCTATTCGATCTTTACTAATTGCTCCAGTATTTTCTTCTCCATCAAGAACAGGATATACAAGTAATAATAAGGTTACTTTCCCTGCTATTACATTATTTAATGTAATGGAAGATAATATTTTTTTTTCATTTGCCTCTAAAAAGAAGCGATTTCCTTGTAAAGACTTAGCTGTATTATCAGCAGAGTCTTTTTTAAACACCATAAATTCATATCTTAAACTAAGATCTGAATAAGTTAGATTTTCTGCTGTCGCACTAAAAATTGTAAACTCACTTGTTTTATCGAATTTAATAAGCGCATTAACATCTTTATTGTAAAATTTCTGAGCACAGACAAACATGCTTGTTAGCACATAAACCAAAGTTAAAACTAATCTTTTTTTTGGGAGCATAATATTAATTAAAGCTTCTTATAATTATAGTAGGAGAAGCTTCTGTTTGGTTAAATTTAATGTTTTTAGTAATATTATTTGTCCCAAATTTATCGAAGGTTAAGTTGTTTCCATTTTGCTGTAATTCTAGAGACACTTTTGCTGTAGGATCTATAACATAATCAAGAATAGTATTTTCGTTTCCATTCTGTTCTAGTGTTGCAACTACTGCATCTACCTTATAAGTTAAACCAATATTATTATTTAATCCATTTTGATAAACATTAATATCACTAGCTCTTGTAGCTACTTTAGCACTAACATTATTATTAGAACCAACTTGCTCAATTACCAAGGAATTACTTTGTATAACCTCTAATCTTGTATTTGGTGTTGTATCGAAAAATGAAGCAAACTGACTTTGCGAGAATTCTTGACCATTAACTGTTGTTGACGCTTCTGAGCTATCTGAACTAACATCTGAACTATATGTTTGACTCCAGCTTAATTGAAGAGAAAAACACAATAACATTACTACCACTACACCTTTAATTTTATTTTGTGTTGTTTTCATAATAATTTTAAATTTAATAAAAAAAAGGAGGATGCTTGCTATATAGACATCCTCCTTTTAATATGTTTTGATTAAATATTATTTTGATATAATATATCTACTTTAGGATTAACATCCTGGTCCACAAGGAGCATCTAAATCAAATGATGCTGGTCCTGTTGGACTGTTAATATCAACTTCTGGTTGGAAATCACATCCAGGGAATGTACCGTTTAAATCTCCATCAGGTCCTAATTGTAATACATCGATAGTGTTACCTCCATTTGGCATACCACCATCTAATACATTTTGTCTAGACACAAAAGAGTGTCCTGCACCATTATCAGACATTTGTACAACTAAAGCTTGGTTATCATGACCTCTTTGTCCAGTTATTGCAACATTAAAATCTCCACCTTGGAAAGTACTTACTAAGTTAGCGTTACCTTTTTGAGAAGAAATAACAAAGTTACTATCACCATCCTGTCTTTGGTAAGCCTTATGATCTCTACCATTTTGACCTAATATAGCAAAGTTTCCGTCACCATCTTGATCTTGACGACCATAGTTAGCACCACCTGCAGCAGTACCAAAAGCATTTTGGTTCATAGATGCAGAGTTAGAATCACCAACTTGATTTTGTTCACCGTAATTGCTAGCTTCACCATCAGATCCAAATTGACCTAAATAAGCTTGGTTATCATCACCATCTTGTATTTGCAATGCTTTACCTGCCTGAGAATCTGATCCTCCAGCACCAACACTATAATCAGAATCAGCAAAAACATCTAAATAAACTTGTCCAGAAAGACCAGCTATAGTATCATCAATTAAACCTTGACCTTGATCTACTACGCCTCTATTATTATTTCCTTCTTGAATTTGATTCGCTCTATTATCATCTCCTGTCTGAACTAAATGAGCTTCTTGATCATGTCCATCTTGATATGTAGTAGCGTGGTTATCATCACCATATTGCTCAGCTAACGCAGAGTTCCCAGATGTACCATTAGGTCCAGATTTTTGTCTGATACTCATTCTGTTATTATCACCCAATTGTACTGTTCTAGCTTCATTATTATCGAAAGACTGAATAGTTTTAGAACGGTTATCTTGACCATCTTGCTCTACCATAGCAAAATTATACTCACCTTGCCCAGCTGTACCATGCTGAATTAAAGCTCTGTTACCTCCACTTAATCCTCCGTCTTTAAGACCTTGACGAGTAACTGCTTCGTTAAAATCTCCTTCTTGATAAGTTGTAGATTCGTTTTCTGTACCTAATTGTCTTACATCTGAAACGTTAGCAAATCCACTTGGTGGAGGAGTAACTTCTCCAGTTTGCCATATTCTAGCTTTGTTACCTCCTGTACCAAGTCCATCACCTTGCTCAGAATAAGTAGATTGCCATGCTCCTGCTTGACGTACTTGCAATTGATTTCCGTTACCTTGTTGATCGGCTTCTCCAAAATTACCTCCAGAAGAAAAACTTGTTGCTAAACTAGCATCTTGAGAATTAGTACCGTTTACATCTTTTAAGTCACTTTGAGCGACTTGCGCAAACATTGCGCCTGTGAATAATAGTGCCGTAGCACCGAAAATTACTTTTTTCATGTTAAATATATATTGATTAATAGCATTGTAAATATAGAGAAATATTTCAATACAAATTTCAACATACATGCAAAAAAAGACCTAATTAACTGATTTTTCGATTAGTACTTGATTTACTCCGATGAAATGCAATAATAAGTAAGAAAAAAACTACCAACCTCTTTCAACTACTTGTTTTTTAACTACGTAGAACTACGTACACGTAACTACGTACAATTACGTAGTAAACAACAACTCTCTATATTTAGTAAGCGGCCAAAGCTCATCATCAACCAATAACTCTAACTTATCACAATGGTATCTTATCTCTTCGAATAATGGCTTAACCTTATCACAATAGGCTACAGATTTATCTTCAAGAGACTTTATTAAGTTAGATTTCCTTCTAGCATCCGTCATATTAGTTACTAGCTTATTTATTGACTCTATATGCTTTGAAATCTCCTCTATTAATTCTAACTGTGCTTTAGAAACCCTTTTAAAGTCTTTTTCATAAATCTCCTTTAAGCCTTTTACATTTTCAATTAATATATTTTGATACTTAACTGCAGTCGGCACAACATGATTTCTAGCCAGATCTCCAAGCACACGTCCTTCAATTTGAATACGCATAATATAATCTTCTAACTCTATTTCGTAACGCGCCTCCACCTCTGTTGCATTCATTACACCTAAGTCTTTATATAAAGACAATGCTTTTTTAGACACTTTAGCCTTTAAAGCTTCTGGTGTAGACTTATTATTGCTTAACCCTCTTTTTTTAGCTTCTTTCTCCCAAGCCTCTCCATAGCCATTACCTTCAAACAAAACAGCTTTACTCTTTTTAATATATTCTCTTAATATATTAAAGACAGCTTCATCCTTTTTAAGATCTTTTTTAGCTATTAAAGCATCTACCTCAACTTTAAAATCAATTAATTGCTTTGCAACAATAGAATTTAGCAACGTCATTGGGTTTGCACAATTAGCTTTAGAACCTACTGCTCTAAATTCAAATTTATTTCCTGTAAATGCAAAAGGTGATGTTCTGTTTCTATCTGTATTATCTAATAATATCTCTGGAATTTTCCCAACAACATTAAGTTTTAAGTCGGTTTTTTCTTGAGGTGATAATTTTCCGTTGGTTACGTTTTCTAATTCATTTAAAACATGAGTTAGCTGCTCCCCAATAAACACTGAGATAATTGCAGGTGGCGCTTCATTTGCTCCCAACCTATGGTCATTACTTGCAGATGCTATTGCTGCACGAAGTAACTCTTCATTATCATTAACCGCTTTTATTGTATTTATAAAGAAAGTAAGAAACTGAAGGTTACTCATTGGCGTCTTTCCGGGACTTAATAAATTAACACCTGTATCTGTACTTAAACTCCAATTATTATGCTTTCCAGAGCCATTAATACCTTTAAAAGGCTTTTCATGAAACAATACTTTAAAATTATGACGCTCCGCCACCTTATCCATAACATCCATTAGTAATGCATTATGGTCGACAGCTAAATTAGCTTCTTCATATATAGGAGCAAGCTCAAATTGATTTGGAGCAACTTCGTTATGTCTTGTTTTAACAGGAATACCTAATAACATACATTCGGTTTCCAGGTCTCGCATGTAAGACATTGCACGGTTTGGGATGGTACCAAAATAATGATCGTCTAATTGCTGACCTTTAGCAGAGGCATGACCTAATAGCGTTCTACCTGTTAATTGAATATCTGGACGAGAAGACACTAAAGCACTGTCTATCAAAAAATACTCCTGCTCCCAACCCAAAGACGCATTTACCTTTTTTACATTTTTATCGAAATATTTACAAACAGCAACTGCTGCATTATCCACAGCTTGTAATGCTCTTAACAAAGGTGTTTTATAATCTAAAGCCTCTCCTGTATAAGCAACAAATACTGTTGGTATACATAATGTTGTACCGTATACAAAGGCTGGAGATGTTGGATCCCAAGCAGTATAACCTCTAGCTTCGAATGTATTACGAATACCTCCATTTGGGAAACTAGATGCATCTGGCTCTTGCTGCACTAATTGAGTACCTCCAAATTTTTCTATTGCTCCATTATTTTCAATAGTTTCAAAAAAAGCATCATGCTTTTCTGCTGTAGCCCCAGTTAATGGTTGAAACCAATGCGTATAATGTGTCACACCTTTAGACAAAGCCCAATCTTTCATTGCCGAAGCTATTTGGTCTGCAATTGCTCTATCTATCTTACCACCTTTTTCAATAGCATTTGTTAAACTTACAAATGCACCACTTGTAAGTGTTTGACGCATTTTTTTAGAATCGTAAACGTTTTGTCCAAAAATTTCCGAACGGCGCTTCTCTTCTGTTATAACAACTGGTTTTCTGTTTAATGTTTCTTTTATGGCGAAAAATCTTAGAGTGGACATATTTCTGACTTTTTTTTACAAATATATTAATTTCAAGTCATTTTACTCTTAAAAAATCAATCACCCTTAAAAAAACAGGGCTCTTAACATCAAATTAATAAAAATTAAAAATTTACCTCTGTTTTTATAGAGGTAAATTAAAATTCATTTTATATTTGCAGACATATTATTAATATAATCTGTAAGTATTATGGCAAAAATAAAATTAGAATACATTTGGCTAGATGGTTATTACCCAACTCAAAACATGAGAAGTAAAACCAAAGTTGAGGAACACGAAAATTTCCAAGGAACAGTTGAAGAATTAGGCCTTTGGTCTTTTGATGGCTCTTCTACAAAACAAGCTTCTGGAGGAGCGTCTGACTGTATTTTAAAACCAGTTGCAATCTATCCTGATCCTACAAGAAGAAATGGATACTTAGTAATGACCGAAGTTATGAATGCTGACGGAACACCGCATAAATCTAATGCACGTGCTACCATTGAAGATGATGATAATGATTTCTGGTTTGGTTTCGAACAAGAATACTTTATAATGAATACAAGTACTGAGTTACCTCTAGGCTTTCCAAGAGGCGGCTACCCAGCTCCACAAGGAATGTATTACTGTTCAGTTGGTGGAAAACATACTCATGGGCGTGATTTAGTTGAAGAACATGCCGATTTATGTATTGATGCTGGCTTAAACTTTGAAGGTATAAACCAAGAAGTTGCCTCTGGACAATGGGAATACCAATTATTTGCTAAAGGAGCTAAAAAAGCCGGAGATGAAATCTGGATATCAAGATATTTATTAGATCGCTTAACTGAAGGAAAAGGTATGTATATTGAATACCATCCAAAACCATTAGGAAATACTGATTGGAATGGATCTGGTATGCACGCTAATTTCTCTAACACAATCCTAAGAACTTGTGGTTCAAAAGAAAAATATGCAGAAATCTGTGAAGCTTTCCGCCCACTAGTAAAAGAACACATAGAGGTTTATGGTGAACATAACGAACAACGTTTAACTGGAGATCACGAAACGGCATCTATCAACGATTTCTCTTGGGGAGTTTCAGACAGAGGAGCTTCTATTCGTATTCCAATTATCGCTGTAGAAAAGGGATATAAAGGCTGGCTAGAAGATCGTCGTCCTTCTTCAAATGGAGACCCATATAAAATTGCAGCAAGAATTATAAAAACGGTTAAACCTGTTAAATAATCTTACTAAGATTCTAACATAAAAAAAACTCCTTTACTAGCGTAAAGGAGTTTTTTTTTATGAATTGTTTTATCTTTTAAATAACGAATATTAAAACCTCTATAACAAAAACCCTAAAGTTAATGTTACATTAGAATTATTAGAATCTATTGACGTAGCACTTGTTAATCCTGTATTATATAATTGATATTCTCTTGATTGACTATATGCATCGTAAGTTAAATCTAACTTTGTATTTCCAAAATTATACCCTAAACCAAAAGAATAACCGTTTAAATCACCAACAGTTTCTCCGTTTTTATATGGACTCTCCTCAAAACGATAACCTCCTCTAAAACTAAATTGATTCACCTTATACTCTCCACCCAATTTATATGTTGAAGCTGCTGTTAAATTATTAGCAATAATATTATTCTGTGTACTAAAATAAGCATCAGACTTCGGTTTAAACTTTGTATTACCATAATCTTTTCTAGAATAATCGAAACTAATCAACCCTTGTTTACCAAAAATATAAGCTAAACTACCCGTTACTTTAGAAGGAGATTGTATACTATAATCTGGAAACAAATTAACTACTCGTGGATCTACTATTTGCAAAACGTTTTCACCTCCATCCTCTCTAACAGTTTCAATGTACTGAGTTGTTTCCTCCGTAATTGTCATCCACATAGGTGAATCATACGTAAATCCAACTCTAAACTCATTAGAGAGCTTATAAATTGTTCCTAATTGAAATGAAAAACCAGAACCATTCGTTATAATATTATTCTCGAAACCTACTTGATTTACAACAGAACCGGTATTGTTATTTTGTTCATATAAAAAAGTAGAACGCTCATAATTTAAAAAGTGAGAGTTCAAATTTAATCCTAAATATAAATCATCACCATATTGAGCTCCTATATTAAATGCTAACTTACCATTATATCCTGTTGCAGCATATGCGTATTCTTGATCAAAATTACCATCTGCAATATTTGAAGTATAAATTGTATTATCATCTGCGTCACTATCTGGCTCTAATATATAAGAGTCGTAACCTAAATAAGCTTGTTGGTTCGCATAACCGTAAGCACTTCCTATTCCCGAATAAGCACCTGCCGTAGACTCTCCACTTAATGCAGAAATCTCATCTAAACGCAGTCCTTGTGCATTATTTAAAAAATATTGACCTATAGATACGTCACCAACACCTCTAGATTCCCAATTATCATCATAGTTTTTAGTATTATCAAAAGCTACACTTAAAGCAAATTTTCTCCAAGGCGAATTATTACCGGTATTCTTAAAAACAAAAACACCACCTCCTTGATTTAAGGAAATATCTGAATCTGACGAAGCTTTTTCCTTTCCAAAATACACCGTTTCATTATCTACATCACTAACATTTAAAGACACTGAGCCGAAACTATTTGTATAAACAGCTGAACCTGCTGGATTAACACTTACAGCACTTAAATCTCCTCCAAGAGCTCCAAATGCTCCACTAAGCGCCCTATATCTAGCAGAACCAATCACCTCACCATTACTATAACGCAAGGCATCATTTATATTCTGAGCATTAATTGTAAACATAGACATAACACCTATGAATAAAAATATTCCTTTTTTCATATTATTTTTTTAATTCTACTTTCCTTTAAAACTTAGTACTAACCTCTTCTCCTACTACCTGAAGACGACCTTGATGACGAACCAGAAGAACTTCTAGTAGAAGATCGACTTGGTGAAGATGTCTTAGGAGTAGATGTTCTTGTTCTTGGCGTAGTAGTTCTCACTCGTGGTGTAGACGTTCTCGTTCTTGGTGTTGTAGTTCTCACTCGCGGAGTAGAATTACTACTTCTTGTTCTTGGAGTCGAAGTCCTAACTCTAGGCGTCGAAGATGTTCTCGTACGAGTAGATGTTGTATTACTTCTTCTTGAAGCTTCAACTCTCCTACCTAAAGCAGAGCTTCTACCATAAGTACTTCCTCTTCTTCTAGAACTGTATACCACACCGTTTCTTCCATAACCGTTTCTTCCATAGTAACCAGAATAATACGGATAACCTCCGTAACCATAGCCGTAGCCATATGATGAATATCCAAAAGGATTGTAAAAACCACCATGAGAAGGCCCCCATAGATTACTATAAAAACCACCATAGCCATATGCCCAACCTCTATTTCCATACCAACCATTACCAATAAAAGGGTTATTCCAATCAAAAAAACTATAGCTAAAACCAGAATACAAATTAACCGTTACATTAGAACTATTTTCGCCCCAAGCTCCATAACCAGAATTATTATTATTATTATCCACTTGAACAACCTCATCCGAATAGTTGCCTTGATAAGAATCAACGTCTACAAAAACATCATTACTAATATCAGACTCCATTTGTATGGATTTCTCTTTAAAATAACTCTTATAATAAGTGTTATCAGCATTATCCTGAACATCAGCTTGCACAATATCTTCTTCTCCATACACACCATCACTTTCTTGCCCTACATATTGGTAAGAACCGCAAGATGTAAGTCCCAAAGCAAATAAAACGACAACAAAAGCTGGTAATTTTTTTAATAAGTATTTTTTTAATTGCATAACTGTTTGTTTTTTATTGTTGAACATAACAAAAATAGTTAGTTTTGTCAAACTATTTCTTTTTTTAACATAATCACAAAATTTGTGCCAAAATACTATATATGAGCAAAAAACTCACAACGAGAGCAGAAGACTATTCAAAATGGTATAACGAACTAGTCGTAAAGGCTGATCTAGCTGAAAACTCGGCAGTTAGAGGTTGCATGGTAATAAAACCATACGGCTATGCTATATGGGAGAAAATGCAAGCAGAATTAGATAGAATGTTTAAAGAAACAGGACATCAAAATGCTTATTTTCCACTATTCGTCCCTAAAAGCCTGTTTGAAGCTGAAGAAAAAAATGCAGAAGGCTTCGCTAAAGAATGTGCAGTTGTAACTCATTACAGATTACAAAACGATCCTGACAATCCAGGAAAACTAAGAGTAGATCCTGAAGCTAAGCTGGAAGAAGAACTTGTTGTTAGACCTACAAGTGAAGCTATTATCTGGAGCACATTTAAAGGATGGATTCAATCTTACAGAGATTTACCATTACTAATAAACCAATGGGCTAATGTTGTTCGTTGGGAAATGCGTACTCGTTTATTTCTAAGAACTGCAGAGTTTCTTTGGCAGGAAGGACATACCGCTCACGAAACAAAGGCTGAAGCTATTACAGAAGCAGAGACAATGAACAACGTATACGCCACATTTGTAGAGAACTTTATGGCAATACCAGTTGTACAAGGTCTAAAAACGGAAAGCGAACGTTTTGCAGGAGCAGATGCCACGTACTGTATTGAGGCATTAATGCAAGATGGAAAAGCCTTACAAGCAGGAACATCTCACTTTTTAGGACAAAATTTCGCTAAAGCTTTCGATGTTAAGTACACTAACAAAGAAGGAAAACAGGATTATGTTTGGGCTACCTCTTGGGGAGTTTCAACTCGATTAATGGGAGCTTTAATCATGACACATAGTGATGATAAAGGACTTGTACTACCTCCAAACTTAGCACCTAATCAAGTAGTAATAGTTCCTATTCATAAAACTGATGAACAACTAGAAGAAATTACAACTGTTGTAAACGGAATAATAAAGGATTTAAGATCGAAACACATTACTGTTAAATACGATAATAGAACAACCTATCGTCCAGGCGCAAAATTTGCACAACACGAACTACAAGGTGTTCCTCTTCGTATTGCAATTGGAGCAAGAGATCTAGAAAACGGCACAGTAGAATTAGCACGTAGAGATACATTGACTAAAGAAACAGTTTCGTTAGACACTTTAACTGAAAAAATTGAAGGCTTAATGGTGGAGATTCAAGAATCTTTATTCAACAAAGCTTTAAATCATAGAGACACCCATACAACAGAAGTTGAAGATTTTGAGGAATTCAAAACTGTTTTAGAAGAAAAAGGAGGGTTTATATCTGCACACTGGGACGGTACAGCAGAAACTGAAGACAAGATAAAAGAAATTACAAAAGCGACTATTAGATGTCTTCCATTAGAAGGGAAGATAGAAAATGGTATTTGCGTCTATTCTGGAAAGCCTTCAAAACGCAGAGTATTGTTCGCAAAAGCATATTAATTAATTTTTTTTTGAAAAAAAAATTAGTTTGGTCTTGCAAAAGTAGAAAATAGTTGTATTTTTGCACCCGCAATGGAAACGTTGTGTAAGTTATTTGAAAAGTTTAGCAGCAACAAAAAAATATTTTAAAATTATTGCAAAAAAGTTTTGCAATAACATAAAAAGGTTTTATATTTGCAAACTCAAAAATAAATGGCCCGTTCGTCTATCGGCTAGGACGCATGGTTTTCATCCATGTAAGAGGGGTTCGACTCCCCTACGGGCTACAATTTTTTAATAAAGAAAAAATAAACAAATGGCAAATCATAAGTCAGCGTTAAAAAGAATTAGAAGTAACGAAACTAAACGCTTAAGAAATAAGTACCAGCATAAAACTACACGTAATGCTATAAAAAAATTACGTGAGTTAACTGACAAAAAAGAAGCTGAAGCATTATTACCATCAGTACACTCTATGTTAGATAAATTAGCTAAGAAAAATGTTATTCATTTTAACAAAGCTGCTAACTTAAAGTCTGGTTTAACTAAATTCGTTTCTGCGATATAGTCGAATTAATTCTACAAGAAACAAAAGCCTATCGAAATTTCGATAGGCTTTTTTGTTTTATAAAAATTCTTTTAGTGAGTATGTAAATTTACTCGAAATAAGGTCTATGATTTAATTTCTAAAAGTATAAATTTGCAATTATCAAAAATCAACCATTCACATAAATCTTACTCTTTTGGAAAACACAAACGCAATTAAAGTAATTGATAAAATTCTTAATAACCTTGATAAATCTGGAATCAATACAGATACACTAATTGATGACATAAAAGCATTACGAGTTTATGCTATAGAAGAGGAAGTTCCTTTAGTGGTAAAAGTACTTAGACTTGCCTATGAGCACATAGAAGAACATGAAGCGTTTCTTCTTCCTATTCCTCAAGACGAGCCTTTAGAACAAGACGAAGAAGAACTTACCGAAGAAGACAATGACATAGCTGATGTATCTCCTGTAGAAAGTCTTAAATATTTAATAGCGCTTACAAGAAATCTTAATAACAAAGATAATATCTCTGACTTAAAAGAATACAAAGAGCTATTATTAGCTTATTAATAATTACAGCTATATAATTTCCATTAGTTTTTTTTATAAAAACTAAATCATAAAAACAAGCATTGACTTTTTTTTAGTCGATGCTTGTTTTTTTTGTCTTAATATAAATTTTGCTTTATAAAATAAAAAAGCCTTGATTATAAAATCAAGGCTTTTTTATTTATATACAATTAGTTCTAAAAACTAAATCAGGATAAACCTAACCGTTCATTGAAATTAAAAACTCTTCGTTATTTCTTGTTTGTTTAAAACGCTCATTAATAAACTCCATCGCTTCTACAGGATTCATATCGGCGAGGTATTTACGCATAACCCACATTCTTTGTATAGTAACCTTATCTAATAAAATATCATCACGACGTGTGCTTGAAGATGTTAAATCGATAGCTGGGAATATTCTACGATTAGAGATCTTACGATCTAATTGAAGCTCCATGTTACCTGTTCCTTTAAATTCTTCGAAAATTACTTCGTC
Organism: uncultured Lacinutrix sp.; assembly: GCF_947500605.1. Classification (GTDB taxonomy): domain Bacteria; phylum Bacteroidota; class Bacteroidia; order Flavobacteriales; family Flavobacteriaceae; genus Lacinutrix. The sequence continues at coordinate 75,216 of NZ_CANMSJ010000012.1, forward strand.
CATTTTAGAACCTGTTTCGGTTAAAGCTGTTGCAATAATGGTAAGCGAACCTCCATTTTCGATGTTACGAGCAGCACCAAAGAAACGTTTTGGTTTGTGTAATGCATTTGCATCTACACCACCAGAAAGTATTTTCCCAGATGCAGGCTGTACAGAGTTGTAAGCTCTAGCTAAACGCGTAATAGAATCTAATAAGATTACTACATCGTGTCCACATTCTACTAAACGTTTTGCTTTTTCTAATACTATATTAGCGATTTTTACGTGCTCATGAGCTTCTTTATCAAAAGTAGAAGCAATAACCTCACCACGTACATTACGTTGCATATCTGTTACTTCCTCAGGACGCTCATCGATAAGTAAAATCATTTGATATACTTCTGGATGGTTAGCTGCAATTGCATTTGCAACATCCTTAAGTAACATTGTTTTTCCTGTTTTTGGTTGAGAAACAATCATACCACGTTGTCCTTTTCCTATAGGAGCAAACAAATCCATAATACGAGTAGAAATTGTAGCCTGCTTTCCAGCAATATTAAATTTCTCTTGTGGAAATAATGGTGTTAAATGCTCGAAAGACACACGGTCTCTAACCACATCTGGACTTTGACCGTTAATTTTATTTACTTTAATAAGTGGAAAATATTTTTCACCTTCTTTTGGAGGCCTTACATTTCCTAATACTGTATCTCCTACTTTTAATCCGAATAAACGAATTTGAGATTGCGATACATAAATATCATCTGGAGATGATAAGTAGTTATAATCTGAAGATCTTAAAAAACCATAACCATCTTGCATTACATCTAGCACACCTTCGCTTTCAATAATAGCATCAAATTCGAAATCTGGCTCACGGTAACGGTTACGAGTCTCACTGCTTCCGTGCGTATTTCCGTTTTTACCTTGATTACGTTGGTTATTCTGATTTTTATTTTGGTTTTTATTCTGACGGTTTGGATTATTATCCTTTTTGTCGTCTTTTTTATTTTGATGATTGTGAACAGGTTTCTTATGTTGTGGTTTTGGCTGCTGTGCCTTAGCCGGAGCCTGCTCTTTTACTTTTTTATTGTCTTTTACTTCCTTGCTAGCCTCTTCTTTAAAAGCTATAGTTTCTTGTGCAGCTTTAGGTTGCGCTTTTGCTTCTACTTTAGATTGAGGCTTTGGCTGTGCTTTAGGCCTAGGTTTTGGTTTATTTGCACTTGGACGTTGAACACGTTCTCTTTTAGGCTTCTCTTCTACTGCTGGAGCAGGAACATCTGCTTTTACAACTTCTACAGCTTTAGGGTTAGCTGCTTGTTTATCTAAAATTTGATAAACTAAGTCTAATTTTTTTAATGAACGAAACTTAGGGATACTTAGCTTTTTAGCCATGTCCTGTAACTCAGGAAGCTTCATTTCTTTTAATTGTGAGATTTCAAACATGAATTGTTTAATTGAATATTTTTAGAAAAATATGTTGTTGAAAATTTCCGGAGAAAATTATATTGTGATTCTGAAGAATTAACGTATTGCTAATGTGACTATTGCAACTCGCTCATGCAATTATACAACTTTATTTTAAGTTTTTAGTTAAAATTACCAAAAGAAGTTATATTTTTGAAGCTGAAATTATTCAACTAAAATAAATGATACAACGTATTCAATCTGTCTATTTACTGCTTACTGCTGGAATTTCGGCTGGACTGATTTTTGTATTTCATTTATGGATAACTAACGAAGATGTAAAAATCTTTGCAATGGATGAGCTTTTGTATTTTGGACTGTTTTTAGGTTCAGCAGCTCTATCTTTGTTATCTATATTTATGTTTAAAAATAGGAAGTTGCAATTTGTATTGGGACGACTTAACATCATATTGAACGTTATTTTACTAGGATTTTTTGTATATCAATCTCTAAATGTATCTGGAGAAGCTTTGGTTTCTGAGAAAGGTATTGGGATCTTTCTTCCAATTCTGTCTATCGTATTATTGGTTTTGGCCAACAAAGCGATTAAAAAGGATGAAGATCTTGTAAAATCTGTAGATAGGTTACGCTAAACCTAACATCTTAGTAGTATTAGTGCGTGAGCCCAAGGTGAAGATCTTGGGCTTTTTTATGCTTAATATTTTTTAGGAAACTCTATTACCTCTAAATTCTCAATTTTTGATCCATCTATAGTAAACCGAAGCATCGTTCTTACATTATGAAATCCATGAATTCCTACTGCTCCAGGATTCATATGTAATAAATTTAATTTTTTATCAGGCATCACTTTTAAAATATGTGAATGTCCGCAAATAAAAATACGTGGTGGGTTTTTATATATTTCCTCTCTTACTCTTACATTGTATTTATTTGGGTATCCACCAATATGTGTAATCCATACATCTACATCTTCGCACATAAAACGATTGTTTTCTGGGAATTCTAAACGCACTTTATCTCCATCAATATTTCCGTAAACACCTCTTAATGGTTTTAGTTTTGCAATTTCATCTGTTACTTTTAAATCTCCAATATCTCCTGCATGCCATACTTCGTCTGCTTGCTTAACGTATTTTAGTATATCGTTATCAATATGACTATGAGTATCTGATAATAGTAAGATTTTTTTCATTTATGATGAACTTGCTTTTAGCTGTTAGTACTTCCGCGAAAGCGCTAATTTTATTGTTACGCTTTTATTATTATTTAGCATTTCTTTAGGAACAAAAACAATTATCTTTGTTTCTTTAGAAAACAAAAATACAAGTTTCTTTGCGATATTTTATAGAACTCTCATATAACGGAAAAGCATATCACGGATGGCAAATACAGCCTAATGCTATTTCTGTACAAGAAGTTTTAGAAAAAGGACTGTCGACTTTATTAAGAGAGCCTATTTCTACAATGGGAGCTGGTAGAACAGATGCTGGAGTTCACGCAAAACAATTATTTGCACATTTTAATACTGAAGTAATTTTCGATATTCCGCAAACTATTTATAAACTAAATTCGTTTTTACCTGTAGATATTGCTATTAAAAATATCTTTAAAGTAAAAGAAGATGCGCATGCTAGATTTCATGCCATTAGCAGACAATATTTATATAGAATCGCTTTAGAAAAAAGCCCATTTAATACAGAACAAGCTTTTTTGTTAAAGCCGAAATTAGATATTGAAAGGCTAAAAGAAGCTACCAAAATATTATTAGACTATAAAGATTTTCAATGCTTTTCTAAAAGTAATACAGATGTAAAAACGTATAATTGTGATATAATGAAGGCCGAATGGCAGGTTATAGACAACGAGCTTCATTTTACAATTAAGGCAGATCGTTTTTTACGAAATATGGTTCGCGCTATTGTTGGAACGCTTATTAATATAGGTATTGGTAAAGTTGAAGTAGAAACACTTCATGATATTATTAAATCTAAAAACCGAAGTGAAGCTGGATTTTCTGTTCCTGCTCACGCTTTATATTTAACTGAAGTTGAATACCCACAAACAATTAAATTAGACATTGAGTAATAAAAAAGAAAACATATTCGACATTACATTATTTAAACGCTTGTTTGAATATACAAAACCATACAAAACTATTTTTTACGGTGTACTTTTATCCGTTTTAATTATTGCAGGCTTAAGTATTGCTACTCCTAAATTACTACAAATAGTAATTGACGATCATATAAAAACAATGCAAGAAGAAGGCTTCTTGTATTATATTATTTTAATGATTTCATTACTTCTAGTACAAACCGTTTTTCAGTTTTTCTTTCAGTTTTATGCGGCTTGGCTTGGGCAGAATATAGTGCAAGATGTTAGAGTTTTACTGTTTAATCACATGCTAAAATTCAAGATGAAGTATTATGATAATTCTTCGGTTGGAATGTTGATAACACGTGCTGTTACAGATATGGAGCGTATTGCTGACATTTTTGGACAAGGTTTATTTATGATTATGCGAGATTTAATGGTTATGCTTGTTATTTCTGTTTTCATGATGTACACCAATTTTAAGCTAAGCTTAATTGTATTTGTAACCATGCCTATTGTCTTGTATGCTACAAAGATTTTTCAGCGTTATATGAAAAAAGCGTTTGAAGAAGTAAGAACAGAAGTTTCTAACCTTAACTCTTTTGTTCAAGAACGTGTTACAGGAATGAAAATTCTGCAATTATTTACAAGAGAAGATACCGAGAACAAAAACTTTAAAGCTATTAATGAGCGACATAAAAAAGGATGGTTAAAAACGATATGGTATAACTCTATTTTCTTTCCAATTGCCGATTTCCTTTCGGGTATTACTTCGGGATTGATAGTTTATTTTGGAGGATTAATGGTTATTGTTGGTGACACAGCAACTTCTGGTGAATTGTTTATGTTTATTATGATGATTCCTCAACTGTTTAGACCCTTAAGACAAATTGCCGACAAGTTTAACACACTACAAATGGGAATGGTAGCTGCTAAACGTGTGTTTAAAATTATTGATACTACATCGCAAATTGATGATACTGGTATTATAGAAGCTTCAAACTTTAAAGGTGCTATTGCCTTTAAAGATGTTCACTTTAGTTATGTTGAAAACGAAGAAGTACTAAAAGGGATCTCTCTAGATGTAAAGGCAGGAGAAACTGTTGCTATTGTAGGCTCTACTGGAGCTGGAAAATCTACAATTATAAATTTACTAAATCGTTTTTACGAAATAAATAGTGGAGAAATTTTAGTAGACAACGTAGATATTAAAACAGTTACTTTAGCTTCGTTAAGAAGCCAAATTGCTGTAGTATTACAAGATGTATTTTTGTTTGCCGATACTATTATGGCAAATATTTCTTTAAATCATCCAGATATTACTGAAGCACAAGTAATACAAGCTGCTAAAGATATTGGTATACACGATTTTATTTCTAGCTTACCAAATGGCTACAATTACAATGTAAAAGAACGTGGCGCAATGTTAAGTTCTGGGCAAAGACAATTAATCTCTTTCTTGAGAGCTTATGTTACCAATCCTAGTATTTTAATTTTAGATGAAGCGACTTCTTCGGTAGATTCGTATTCTGAACAATTAATACAAAATGCTACAGATAAAATTACTAAAGGTAGAACTTCTATTGTTATTGCTCACAGGTTAGCGACGATACAGAAAGCTGATAAAATTATAGTAATGGATGCTGGTGAAATTGTAGAACAAGGTACTCACGAAGAGTTACTTAAAGTTAAAGATGGTTATTATAGAAACCTTTACGAAGTTCAGTTTCTAAAAGCTGATGTGGCTTAGTATTTGATTTTTGCAGCCTCAATTGCAGCTTTTTGAGCTTCAATCATTTCTTGACCTGAAGCAGAAAACTGCATCCATATAGCGAAAACTATTCCCAAAAAGATAATTAAACCTATAAACACAGCAGCAAAACCCATAGACCTTAAAATTATTCCAGCTGTACTTATTCTATATAAACGTTTTAAGGCATAGGCAAAATATAAAAGCATAAAAGGCATTGTTGTAAAACTCACAATGTAGAGGTCAACACCAATAGCTATTAACACAACTGTTATAATACTTAGAAATATTGATATTTGGCCCTGAGTATAGAGAAATACAACCAATAATTCTGTAAAATTGAATCTCTTTATGTTAAAAAAAACAATTTTTGCCATCAAAGCATAAATAGGTATGTAAGACATCATCACTAAAGATTGATATTTTTGCATAACAGACATGGTTGCTTTTTGAGCCTCATCACTTCCAGGATTTGAATACATTGTCATATAATCTGGTATATCGAAAGCGTTAGGAAAAAAATTATTTAAAATAAATAATTGAAGCCCTGAAAAAGTTAGTGCAATGGTAAAAAAGCCAATTGCATCAACATACCTCTTTCTAGTACCATGAATGTAGCTTTCTATAACTTCTTCCGGCTTTGTAAATAGGGTTTTAATTGTTTTAAAAAACTTATTATCGTAGTTTAGGTAACGACAAGCAAAATCTTCTAATAGATTACGCATTGTTAATCTGTTCCTTATCACTTTTCCTCCACAACCATTACAGAAGTTAATTTGTTGTGGCAATAATCGTTTACAATTTTTACAAACCATATTTAAATTAAGTCTTCTTTTATAATTTCTATTAACTCTGTAGAATCTTTAAATTCAACAAATGTTCCATTTCTAAAACAAGAAATTTGTCCAGTTTCTTCACTAACTGTAATTGCAATAGCATCTGTTCGTTCTGTAATACCAACTGCTGCTCTATGTCTTAATCCAAAACGTTGCGGAATGGTTTTCTCGTTATTAACAGGTAAAATTACACGTGTTGCTTTAACAATATTATTTTCTATAATTATTGCACCATCATGAAGCGGACTATTTTTAAAGAAGATACTCTCAATAATAGGTTGTGTAACTTTAATATTCATCTCGTCTCCTGTAGTAACCAAAAAATCGAGATTATTTTCACGCTCTAAAACTATTAATGCTCCAGTTTTAGACGTCGACATTTTATTACAAGCTGCAATAATAACCTCTATATCTGTAGATCCTGTAGAGACACCTTCCATTTTTAAAAACTTAATGTGTTTTAAAAAACCACGTTTAGAGGCGAAATTTGTAGACCCAATCATTAATAAAAACTTTCTAACTTCTTGCTGAAACACTACAATTAAAGCTATAAACCCGACACTAATAAAACCGCCTAGAATTTTTGTTAGCAATACCATTTTAAGCGCTTCTACAATTAAATAGATGAAGTAGACAACTACAATACCTAGAAAAATATTAATGGCAACTGTACCTCTAACTAATCTATAGATATAATATAAAAGCAAGGCTACTAAGAAGACATCTATGTAGTCTATTATGCCGAAATTTAGTATGTTGTCGAAAATTTCCAATATAAAGTGGTTTTTGTAAATTTAGTAAAATTGCGTTAATCTGAAATAAATTCTGAATTACTAATTTTTAAGTTATCAATTTCAGCATTTAATAATATTGATTTAATTGTTATATAATCTTGAAAACGAACTTCATTAAGAAAAGATAAAACTAGTAAGCTTGATGGCTCAAATTTGTCAAGTTCACTTATCAAGTTTGTAAAATTTGTTTTAATCGAATTATTTTTAGGATCAACAATTTCAATTTTATTATTTCCCAAAACAAACACATTATAATAATTTGAATTGACTTCTAAATCAACATCTTCATCTCCTCCAACATAAACCACATCTGTAAAATCAATAAACCCTAAATTTTTAATACTAGTATCGTTACACGTATAATAATTACGAGCACTTTCATTTTTATGGCTAGAGTTTCGCTTTTTCTCTTGCAATTCAATAATTGACGGAATTACTTGTTTTAGTGTTAAACGCTTATCCACATTTACTAACCAATGCGTTGAGATTATTAAATTACCTTTATTTAATTCTAAACTATCTGGTTTGGTTTCATCGTAAAAAATATACGCTGGAGACACATCTGTTATTTCAGTAATTGTGGCATTTTGTATTTCTGGAAGCAATACAGATTTGTCACTACAACCCAATAAAACGATTACAGATAAAACGATTAATAATTTTTTCATTTATTTAAGTTGATTAAAAAGTGTGACACATTCTACTGCTTCTTTAACATCGTGAACTCTTAAAATAGCAGCTCCTTTTTGCAAGGCAACCATATTTAACGCTGTTGTTCCATTTAGAGCTTCGGATGCAGAAGTTTCTAATGTTTTGTAAATCATAGATTTTCTGGATAGTCCAGCTAGCAAAGGTAAATCAGTTATTCCTAAACCTTCTAAAACGTTTAATAATTCGAAATTCTGTTCTAATGTTTTAGCAAATCCAAAACCTGGATCTATAATAATATCTTTAATTACTAAAGCTCTAGCTTTTGTTATTCTTTCAGAAAAATATAAAATAATATCTTTTAAAATATTACTATAATCTGTTTGTTGTTGCATTGTTTTTGGAGTGCCACGCATATGCATCATTATGTACGGCACATTTAAGCTAGCAACTATTTCCAACATATTATCATCTAAATGTCCTGCCGAAATATCGTTTACCAAAGCAGCTCCTTTTTCAATACATTGCTTAGCGACTTCTGCACGAAACGTATCTACAGAAATAATAATTTCTGGAAACTGTTTAACCAATAACTCTATAATTGGAAGTATGCGTTGGAGTTCTTCTTCTTGAGAGACTTCATTTGCATTTGGCTTAGAGCTATAAGCACCAACATCTATAAAAGTAGCACCATCATCAAGTATTTTTTGTACTTGATTAATAATATTAGACTCCTCTTTATACATTCCGCCATCATAAAAAGAATCGGGAGTAACATTAAGAATACCCATTACTTTTGGTGTAGATAAATCGATAAGTTTTCCTCTGCAATTAATGGTCATTGATACCTTTATATTTGTTGTTTGTAACACATTTAAAAACTATAGATGTGAAACCTTGACTTTTAGACAATTTTATGCGAAATTTACGGAAAATTGGCATTGTACTCATCTTGATTTTTGTTTTTAACCGAAAATGAGATAAAATTTATTCAGATGAGGCACTTTTTAATAGGCATAGCTTACGTTACGCATAAGAAAAGTAACAAAATAATGAATACATTTTAGCCATTTTTTAGGGAAAAGAAAAACCAATATTAGTACATTATATATGCAAGATACTTCAAAACAATATGATGCTGTTATAGAAACGTGTCGCAGTCTGTTTATTAATAAAATGAGTGACTATGGGAGCGCATGGCGAATTTTAAGATTGCCATCGTTAACAGATCAGATTTTTATAAAAGCACAACGTATTAGAAGTTTGCAACAAAACGATGTAAGAAAAGTTGATGAAGGTGAACAAAGTGAATTTATAGGAATTATAAATTACTCTTTAATGGCACTTATTCAGCTTGAAAAAGGTGTTGTAGAGCAACCCGATTTATCTACAGAAGACGCTACCGTTTTATACGACGAAAAAGTAGCCATCACCAAACAATTAATGCTAGACAAAAATCACGATTATGGTGAAGCTTGGCGAGATATGCGTGTAAGCTCTTTAACCGATTTAATTTTACAAAAACTATTACGCGTTAAACAAATTGAAGACAACGCTGGTAAAACAATTGTAAGCGAAGGTATAGACGCTAATTATCAAGACATGATTAATTATGCCATTTTTGCTATGATTCATTTAAACGAAAAATAATTGTCATTCCTGCCCAAACAGGAATCCACTTATAAACTATAATAATTAAAATAGATTCCTGCTTTCGCTGGAATGACAGAAGATTATGAAATACTTAGTACACATTTGCAGACTACTAGTTGGAGGATTATTCATCTTTTCGGGATTAATAAAACTTAACGACCCATTAGGTTTCTCGTACAAACTACAAGAATATTTTAGTTCAGAGGTATTAAACCTACCATCTTTAGATCCTTACGCTTTGGGTATTTCTGTATTTGTAGTTGTGCTAGAAGTTGTTTTAGGCGTTTTTCTATTAATTGGTTACAAACGTAAGTTCACCATTTGGATGCTTTTAGGAATGATTGTCTTTTTTACATTCTTAACTTTCTACGCAGCTTATTTCGAAGTTGTAAAAGACTGTGGATGCTTTGGAGATTTCCTTCCTTTAAAACCATGGGAAAGTTTCACAAAAGATTTAATTCTACTTATTCTTATACTTGTTTTAGTCGCTGGAATAAAACATATAAAACCAATATTTGGTAAATTCCCAACTACTATTCTAGCATTATTAGGCTTTGTTGGTAGTTTATGGTTTGGTTACCATGTATTAATGCATTTACCAACTTGGGATTTTAGAGCCTATGCTGTTGGTAAAAACATTGCAGAAGGTATGGCTATACCAGAAGATGCCCAAAAAGCAGAACAAGAATATACTTGGACCTTTAATGTTGGTGGCGAAAATGTAGATTTTGTAACCGATGGAAGTTACCCAACCGTAGATGGAGAATACGTTAGTGTTGAAACTAAAATTTTAGTAGAAGCTTACGATCCTCCAGTTAAAGATTTTTCTATCGAAACTGATGATGAAGATTTTACTACTAAATTTTTAGCAGAAGATCACCTTATTATGGTAGTCGCTTACAATCTTGAAAAGGCTAACGAGCAAGGTTTAAAAAACATTAAAAAAGTAACAGATAAAGCTATTGAAAAAGGTTACACAGTAATTGGTTTATCATCTTCAGGAGACGAAGACAAACAGTATGCAAAAGAAAAATACGGTTTCGATTTCGACTTCTATTTATGCGATGAAAAAGCATTAAAAACAGTAGTGCGTTCTAATCCTGGAATTTTAAAATTAGAAAAAGGAACAGTAATGCAAAAAGAGCATTTTAACGATGCCGAAGAAATAGACTTACCTGAAGTTGAGCGCAAACCTGAGCCAGTTGTTATAGTAAGTACTGCTTACTTTGTTAACGAAGAAGAAGTAACCAAAGAAGAGGTTGAAGCTATAGATCCTGAGACAATTGAAAGCATGAATGTTATAAAAGAAGGTTCAGAATTAGAAATACTTAATTCAATGACCTCAAGTAATTATACGGAGTTAATAAAAATAACACTAAAAGAAGAATAACCTGATAAGCTACCTCTTAAATAAAACATTTTATGCACTGCTCACCTTATTTGGAGTAGTCACTGTTATATTCTTTTTATTCAATATTTTACCTGGAGACCCAGCACAAATGATGCTGGGACAAAACGAAGATAGCGAGCAATTAGCCATAGTTAAAAAAAAATATGGTTTCGATAAATCTGTAGGCACACAATACCTATATTATTTAAACGATCTCTCTCCTATCTCGTTTCACTCTAATACAGAAGACGATTACACATTTTTAAGACCTCAAAAATATTCGGAAGCAAAACTCTTTACTATCGGTAATACAACAACTGTTTTAAAATTTCCATACTTAAGAGAATCCTTTACAAAACAAGGCAAAAAAGTAAGTACTGTTTTAGCCGAAACACTACCTAACACCTTCGTATTGGCGATTTCTGCCATAGGTATCGCTTTACTTCTAGGTATAAGTTTAGGCATAATTTCAGCATTAAAAAAAGACACCTTTTTAGACAAAGCAATACAAATACTTAGTACAATTGGCATGAGTATTCCTTCGTTTTTTAGCGCTATTCTATTCGCTTGGTTTTTTGGTTTTGTGCTTCATAAATACACCAATTTAGAAATGACAGGTAGTCTTTTCGAACTTGACGACTTTGGCGAAAACGTAAATATCAAACTTAAAAACTTAATCCTTCCCGCATTAGTTTTAGGTATAAGACCACTAGCAGTGGTTATTCAATTAATGCGAAATTCATTATTAGAAGTCTTTAATCAAGATTACATTCGTACAGCACGTGCAAAAGGCTTGAGCGAATTTCAAATTATAAAAAAACATGCTATAAAAAACGCATTAAATCCAGTAGTAACTGCAATATCTGGCTGGTTTGCCTCTATGTTAGCCGGAGCCGTTTTTGTAGAATATATTTTTGGATGGAACGGACTTGGTAAAGAAATAGTAAACGCATTAAATACGTTAGATTTACCCGTAATTATGGGTTCTGTGTTAATCATAGCCTTACTCTTTATAATTATTAATATTTTTGTAGATATTATCTACGCTTGGTTAGATCCAAAAGTAAAACTAGAATAAAACAACATTTATTATGAGAAAAAATATAGTAGCCGGAAACTGGAAAATGAATAACGATTTATCGCAAACCGAAGTATTAATCACCGAGCTTTTAAAACAAAAGCAAACGTCTAATGCCGAAGTAATGATTGCACCAACATCTGTAAATCTTTTTCAAGCCTTCAATTCTACAAAAAACTCGAACATAGAAGTTGTAGCACAAAACATGCACTTTGCAGACAATGGTGCTTATACAGGAGAAATTAGTGCTTCAATGTTAAAAAGCGTTGGTGTAAAAACTGTAATTTTAGGACATAGTGAGCGTCGTGCTTATTTTAACGAAACAGACGAGCTTCTAGCGAAAAAAGTAGACGCTGCTTTAAAAAACGACATGAGAGTAATCTTTTGTTTTGGTGAAGAATTAGCCGACAGAAAAGCAGGTAACGAAGAAAAAATAGTAGGTGATCAAATTAAAAACGCACTATTTCATTTAGAAACTTCAGCATTTAAAAACATCGTTTTAGCCTACGAACCTGTTTGGGCAATTGGAACTGGAGAAACAGCTAGTCCAGAGCAAGCACAAGACATGCACCAATTTATTAGAGAGACATTAAACAGCAAATATGGCGAGCAAATATCTCAAGACATGACCATTCTTTATGGTGGTAGTGTAAAACCTGCAAACGCAAAAGAAATCTTTAGTAAGCCAGACGTAGACGGAGGACTTATAGGAGGTGCAGCTTTAAAAGCCGAAGATTTTTACGCCATAATTAACGCATTTTAATTAAATAATTTGGGCGTTACCACAAGGGTCGCGCTTTCCATTATATCTTTTCTGCGAAGTAGTCCTAAACTTGCTTTAGGATCTTTTTAAAATTATATCTTCCTTTAAAAAGAAGTGTAAATTAAAATAATTCGCAAAAAAGGATGCCATTACAATCGCTAACGCAGGATTACCTGCCAGAAACAAAGACTATTCAATGTCAAATACAATATACATAGGTTATTATTTTACAGTAAAACCATTACAACCAGCAACCGAAATTCTAATTGCAGAACTTGGTTACGCAGGATTCGAAAGCTTTGTAGAAACCGAAACCGGAGTTACAGCATACATTCAAAAAGAAGAATGGAGAGAAGATATCTTACAAGATATTTACGTATTAACAAGCGATGAATTCGAAATCTCTTACACTTTCGACGAGATAGAACAAGTAAATTGGAATAGCGAATGGGAGAAAAACTTTAATCCAATTATAGTGGATAACCTTTGCTCTGTTCGTGCTCCATTTCACGAAAAGCCAGACACGCAATACGATATTATTATAGAGCCAAAAATGAGTTTTGGTACAGGACATCATGAAACAACACACATGATGATACAACATATAATGGCAAACGATTTTCAAGGAAAATCTGTTTTAGATATGGGATGTGGTACAGCCGTTTTAGCAATCTTAGCCGAAATGAAAGGAGCAAACCCAATAGATGCTATAGATATAGACAACTGGTGCTATTTAAATAGTATAGAAAATGCAGAACGTAATAATGCTAAAAACATTACTGTTTACGAAGGAGACGCTAGTTTATTAGTAAATAAAAAGTACGACACTATAATTGCAAACATAAACCGTAATATTCTTTTAAACGATATTAAGACTTATGCTAACTGTTTAAACGAAAATGGTTCTCTATTTTTAAGCGGATTTTACCAAGAAGACATTGCAATAATAGAAGAAGAATGCAACAAGAACAACCTTACTTTTAGTTCTAAATTTGAAAGAAATAACTGGGTAGCACTTCAATTTAAAAATTAACTATATTCATCTTTTTGGCAAAAAAAATAAACATATCTCAATAAATCACTAAATAAATGAGATTTACGGTAAAAACCGTAAAAATCTTATTTTAAAGTATTTATCTTTGAAGTAATAAATTAATTTATTTTAAAACACAATTTTACAACTATCAACCACTTAAAACTGGATGTAAAAAGTTGTGCATTAGTTTACGTAAACATTAATTAAATATTAATACTAACACTAAAATTTAAGATGAAAAAATTTAGAATATTTTTAATAGCAATTCTTTCAGTATCCTTCTTCATTCAGTCTTGTCAAAAGGAAGAATTAGAACAAGTTCAAGAAGCCAAAACAAATGACGTTCCCGAAATTTTACTTAATAAACTAGCAGACTTCTACATTAATACAGATGGTGTTAAGAAAATAGATTTTATGCTACCAGACGGTTCTACTATAGAAAGATACCAAGTAGAAGAAGACATAATATTGAGTGAGAAGCAAATTATGGATTTAAATCTCCTTGAAAACATTGCAGAACGAAACTACAGTACTAACAGTTTAGTTTCACAAGGAAGTAATATTTCTATTATTGGTTACACAGGCGGTGGTGGATTTGGTTTATCTCAAAATGAACAAACTGGTTTACAGTGGGCAGTAAATAATTTTAATCGTTTAAGTGGTGTTTCAATTTCTTTCACGCTTACTTATGGAACAGATTACCAAAGTAAAGACATGGTAGTTTATCATAATCCAAATCAAAGTGGAGCAGGTGGATCTGCTGGATTCCCGTCAAATGGATTACCAAATAAATTTGTACAGATTTATGGACTTGATAATTATGACACAAATGTAGTAGAACATGTAATTACTCATGAGATAGGGCATTCTGTTGGTTTTAGGCACACAGATTGGCAAACTAGACAAAGTTGTGGTCAAAATTCAAATGAAGGAACCGCAGGTGTAGGAGCAAATGCAATCCCTGGAACTTCTTCAGCATACAATCCTAATTCAATAATGGTAGCGTGCTTTAGCTCAAACGAAGATGGCGAATTTGATAATGATGATGTTATTGGTTTGCAGTACATGTACTAATCTTACCAAAAGTTAAATTCTAATGAGAGCATCAATTTTGATGCTCTTTTTGTTTTAATTTATATTTAAATAATTTATTTTAGTATAAAATATTAAAAATGAATACCCAAGAAAAAGTATTAGAGCAATTTGATACTGCTACAAAAGAAAAACCAAACAACGAAATTGTTGTTTATAACGACGACTATAATACTTTCGATCACGTTATAGATACACTTATTAAGGCTTGTAAACACACTCCGGAACAAGCAGAACAATGTACAATTTTAGTACATTACAAAGGACAATGCACAGTTAAAACAGGTGATTTAAAAGACTTAAAACCTATCTGTTCTAGCATTTTAGAAGCAGGAATTGATGCTGAGATTATATAATCTCAGCATCAAATTTTGTTAAAAAAAAACATCAAAAAGGTTTCTAAAAAAATAGTAATACTCTATCCTAAAAATAAAACTACAAGCTAATAAGGTTAGAGTTTTTAGATTTCTTTTTTGATAAAAAAAAAATAAAAATGAGTAAATTTTCAGAAATAATAAATCAAGATGTACCAGTATTAGTAGACTTTTATGCAGAATGGTGTGGACCTTGTAAAACTATGAGTCCAATTTTAAAAGACGTTAAAGACAATTTAAAAGAACGCGTTTCTATTATAAAAATTGACGTTGAGAAAAATCAAGAGTTAGCCTCAAAATACCAAGTAAGAGGAGTACCAACACTATTATTATTCAAAAAAGGAAAACAAGAGTGGAGGCAATCTGGTGTATTTCAAAAAAATGATTTAATTAATATAATTACAGCAACATATTAATAACTCTAAAAAAAGAGAATAAATAAAAAAAACGCAATGTATGCGCTTTTTTTTTATGCCCGAACTTCTTCTCTATCGTCTTGTACTTTATTAAAACTATACAGATTCTGAAGTTATAATATGTACACCCATAGCAATCATCTTGGCCTTAACAACTTCAAATGCTTCTGTATCTAAAGGTTTAGCTGCATCTTCAATAAAATAGCATTCAAAACCTTCTTTAATAGCATCACGAACAGAAAAGTAAACACAAATATCTGAAGCTAGTCCGCAAAAATACAATTGCGATACTTTCTTCTCTTTTAGATAACCTGATAAACCTGTAGCTTTTAAATAGTTATTGTCATAAAAGGCGCTATAACTATCAATATTTATATCTGTTCCTTTTCTAAAAATAGCCTCATACTTTGTAGTATCTAATTCTGGATGTAATTCAGCTCCTTTACTGCCTTGTACACAATGTTCCGGCCATAACGTTTGCCTTTGCCCTCGCCATTCTATGCTATCAAAATCAGATTTATTATCATGGTTTATAGCAAAACTAGAATGCGTTTTAGGATGCCAATCTTGCGTAGCTACAATCAAATCGAATTTATCTTGTATGTTATTTATTACAGACACAATGTTGTCACCTTCAGGCACTGCAAGAGATCCGCTAGGCATAAAATCGTTTTGTACATCAATGACTAAAAGTGTTTTCATAGTTTGACTATTTTTTAATGAATTAGACTACGGTCTATCCAACCATCTGCAGTATTACTTTAGCTTTTATGTTTGTTAATTAGATCGTTTCGTTCCTTTTTAAGTTGACTACTCAATCCAACTTTATAGGTGTGTGGATTTTGAAAACGTTTATATTCATTCGGAAGTTGTGCTAAACGCGATTGCGAATATTCTGCAATTTCGGTAACAGTTCTAATCGGAACGACACGTTTACCATCTTCCATGACTAACTCCAATAACGGTTCCTTTTTTAGTGCACTAATATCTATTTGCTTGGTAATATCAAAAGGGTGTTCCATTTTATCAATCTCACCTTCGGCATAAATAGCCACAGCATCTGCACCATAAAATTGTCCGTCGGCATCAGTCATTCTGTACACTTGCTTTTTAAAAGGCAACGATACTTTTATAATGTTTTCAGAGAGTTTAATTCTTGGGTCACCATTGTATTCAGATAATTTATAAACACCATCTAACGCTGCATCTGGTCTTCCAGTAACCAGATTAGTTCCTACACCAAAAACATCAATAGGCGCATGTTGTTCTTTTAAACTTTTTATAACAAATTCATCTAACTGATTAGAGACTACAATTTTTACATAATTTAAATCAGCAGCATCCAAAATGGCTCTTGCTTTTTTAGATAGATACGCTAAATCACCACTGTCCAATCGGATTCCGAATAATTTTTCACCTTTGTCTTCCATTTCTTTTGCAACAATAATCGCATTTGGAAGTCCTAATTTTAGGGTATTATAAGTATCAATTAAAAGCACACAGTTTTTAGGTCGTACTTGCGCAAAATCACGAAAAGCGTCCAATTCATTATCATAACTCTGTATAAACGAATGTGCCATTGTTCCTGTTGATGCGATGTTGTAATCTTCCGCAGCTTTCACATTACTAGTACTGTCAAAACCACCAATAGCAGCAGCTCTTGATGCATAATAACCACCTGTAGCATGGGCACGACGTAATCCCATATCTAATAGTATGGCATCTTTTGCACTATAGCGTATTCTGCTAGCTTTGGTTGCTATTAAGGTTTGAAAATTAAGAATATTTAGTAAAAGGGTTTCTATAATTTGTGCTTCTATAATATTGGCTTCAACCTGTAAAATTGGACGGTAAGGAAAAACAATATCACCTTCTTTACTAGAACGAATACTACCTTTAAAGCTAAAGTTTTTTAAATACTCTAAAAACTCGTTCTCAAATCCTTTTTGCTTTAAATAAGAAATATCAGACTCTGAGAATTTAAGCGACTCTAGTATATCTAAAACATCTTCTAACCCTGCAAATATGGCATACCCATTATCAAAAGGATTACGACGGTAATAATAGTCGAATACAGCTTTGCCATTTGGTTTAGTAACAAAATAGACTTGCGCCATTGTAATTTGATATAGATCCGTATATGCTGCAGTAATGTCCATAAATTTATAAGTTTAGTTTACAAGATATTCAAAATTTGAAAGATTTCTTGTTTCAAGCTCAATAGAAGCTAATAATGAATTGAAATTTAATATCGATTTTAATTCCCTTTTAATCGTTGCCATAATTCTGATAATAGTTTTTTACCATCATTATTATCTTTAGGCTCTTCAGTAAATATAACTTTACCAGAAGCATCCACATCTAGTCTGTATTTAAAAACAAAACTATCAGATTTTGGTTTTAAACTTAAAAGTCCGAAACGTAAATCATTAAAATAAAGCGTATCATTCTTTTTATTTATTGTGTACCAACCTTCAGTAATAGCAATCATTCGTTTTACACTTTCATCTTCAGTTAGATTACTTAATAAGTC
Organism: uncultured Lacinutrix sp.; assembly: GCF_947500605.1. Lineage (GTDB taxonomy): Bacteria > Bacteroidota > Bacteroidia > Flavobacteriales > Flavobacteriaceae > Lacinutrix. Next base: position 93,080 of record NZ_CANMSJ010000012.1, read on the forward strand.
GTGGTTTTTCGGGTAGCTTTCAAAAGTGATAGGTTGACTATCAAAAAAAGAATAATTACCGAGTAAATAAGCATCTTCTGTTTGCACATTAGCACTCCAAAGTATGGTATTTAATGCAGAAGGCCTAGTGTCAAGGTCTAAATAAGCTATGTTTTGAGTTGCTAAAGCAGATTCGAATTTTGTGTAAGCAGCCCACTTTAATAATAAGGTTAGTGCCAAATAAGAGGTACTTACTATTAATCCCATTTTGTTATAAAAACGTCGTTTTGTTGTGGTTCGTTTCTGGCGCATTGCCAAAATTAAAAACACGAGAAAAGGCACGGTGTAAAATGGATCGACTACAAATATGTTTTTGAAGGCTAATCGTAAATCAAAAGGCCAAAATAGTTGTGTTCCCCAAGTAGTATGCGCGTCTAAAATAGGATGTGTTACAAATGCTAAAAAGAATAACCAAGTCCAGTTTTTAAAGTTTTTATAATTTTCGTACCGCGTAACAATCCATGAAAATATGGGAGCAAAAAGTACAGAAAACACAATAGAATGTGTAAATCCACGATGCATATAAAGCGCAGTAACATTGTCTGTGAAAAATGATGCAAAAACGTCTAAATCAGGAATTGTTCCTGCAATAGCTCCATAAAGCATTGCTTTATTCCCAACCTTTCGACCTAAAACAGCTTCTCCTACAGCTGCTCCTAATACTATTTGTGTTAATGAATCCATATAGCATGCAAAAATAAGTGATACTAGTATATTTATAACAACACTTTGGTTTTATGTCGCTTTTGATTGCTAACACAAATTGAATCTAATTTACATATTTAGCAAAAGTAAATTTAGGCCTTATACAATCTTCGTTTATAAACTATTATTTGTTCGATACTGTATTAATAGCACTAGAAATCATCTAAAAAGAATTATTTAAATATTAAGCATAAAAAAACCACTTCGATTGAAGTGGTTTTTTTTCGTGACCTCGACTGGATTCAAACCAGTAACCTCTTGAGCCGTAATCAAGTGCGCTATTCAGTTGCGCCACGAGGCCTTTTTTGTGGGTGCAAATATATATCTTTTTATAGAACAGACAAAGGAAAAAGAGAAAATTATAATTTTATTTCAAAAAAACACTCAAATAGTTATCCTAATGCATTTTTGGTGATGTATAGTTTCCAACCAAAAATAGCCATCTGTAATTTAGTGGCTTTAGATAAGTCTAGTCTCTTTTTGGTATAACTTGGTAAAACAACCTTATTAATTCTAGCTAGTATTTTAAATACTTGTTTCTTCATAATACAATAAAAATAATCTATTATTATTTGAGACCTCAAAATTATACTATTAATTAATGCTTGCCTAATACTTTGTAAAATAGTAAAACTTATTCTAGACTAAGTTTTACATTTTATGGTTACAGGAATATTGATAATATAATATCAATAATAATTTCAGCAAGTGTTAGCATAATAGTTTGGTTTAAGGGTTAATAAAAACAGTCATTTTCATGATTGTTTGTTGAATATATATTTTTTCAATACTATCTACCAAACAATACTATCTAAATTAATGTTATTCGCTTTACTTGTATAACTAAACAGATTAAAAACATTTCATTTTAAAACATGTTCCCTTAAAACAAACTTCAATTTAAAATACAAAAACCAAATTAACATTTCAATTTAAAACAACTGTAGAGTCTTTTTTATGTAAAAGAAGAAAAGCAAGAGGCTTTTTGTTATAAAAAACATTAAAAACTACGTTTCCATTATTATTAATTCTTAATAGTTAATTAATTGTACTATCAAATTTTGATTAGCTTATAGTCGTATATTTGCAAAAAAAATATAATATGAAAATTAAATCAACATTAGTTTTAATGTCCTTTTTATTTATTTCAGTTTGTTTTTCGCAGACAGTTGTAATAAACGAATTAGATTGTGATACAACTTTTGATGGAAACAACATTGACAACCATGAGTTTGTAGAATTGAAATCTGAAACTCCAAATTTTAATTTAGATGGTTACGTATTAGTCTTTTTTAATGGTTCAACTTCGGGTAATGACTCTAGTTATTTAACATTAGATTTAGACGGATATACTACAGATATTAATGGACTATTATTAATAGGTAGCAACAACCTAACACCTTTTCCACAGTTAATAATATCTCCTAATTCTATTCAAAACGGAGCAGATGCAGTTGCTTTATATTTAGGTGACTATACAGATTTTCCTGAAGGAACTTTAGCTACACAAACAAACTTAGTTGATGCTTTAGCATATGACACTAGTGACTCAGACGATACTGGATTAATGGCTTTATTAGGTTTAACTACACAATATAATGAAGGGTCAGGTAATAACTCGAACTCAATTCAACGTTTTGATGATGGTTTAGGCAATGCTGATAGTATAACCTATACATCTACAACTCCAACACCTAGAGCATTAAATGATGGCTCAGGAGTGGTTTTAAATGGCGTTTTAACTACGGTTAACGATATTCATTTTAGTGAAGGAGATTCTTTTGATGTTACATTTACAACAGAACAAAATGTAGATTCAGATTTAGTTTTAGATTTCTCATTAAATAATGGAGGATTTGATACTTCAGATTTTACAGGTAGTACTCAAGTTACAATTCCTACAGGACAAAATACAATAACAACATCGATAACCATTATTGATGATACTAACGATGAAGGTGACGAAATCTTTAAATTAGTATTATCGCCTTTACCAACTAGTTATTTACCTCTAAATAATAATTTAGAGCGTAGAGTAATAGATAACGATTTTGTTGTAGCGCCATTTGGCACACCATTATCACCAACTTTTGGAATAGTAACAGGTACTCAACCTGCAGACTATTACGATAGCATAAACAATTTATCTGGAGCAGCATTAGAGCAAGCCTTACAAGATATTATTGCGGATCCAACAATTGTTAGAGCGCAAACCTATTCAGATATTATCGATATTTTACAAGAAGCAGATCAAAACCCAGCAAATAGTAATCAAGTTTGGTTAGTATACACAGAGCAAGGTCGTGCCAAATTAGATTACCAAACAACCTCTAATAATATAGGGACATGGAACAGAGAACACACATTCCCAAGATCTTTAGCTGGATATAATAGTATTGATTTAGATGATGAAAGAGATGGAAAAGATATTTTCTGGACAACAAAAGCCGATTCATTAAGACATGGTAATAGTGATGGCCACGCATTAAGAGCTGCAGACGGACCAGAAAACAGCTCAAGAAACAATAGCCATTACGGACAATACAATGGACCAACAGGAACAGCAGGAAGCTTTAAAGGAGATGTAGCAAGAAGTGTTTTATACATGCAAATAAGATATAATGGTTTAAGCATTGAAAACGGATTCCCGACTACAACAGGACAAATGGGAGATTTAGCTACTTTATTAGACTGGCACAGAAACGATCCTCCAGATGATTTTGAAATGAATAGAAACAACGTTGTATACGAATGGCAAATAAATAGAAATCCATTTATAGATCAACCAGACTTAGTAGAATACATTTGGGGAGATAACGTTGGTGATACTTGGACTAATACCTTAAGTGTTACAGATTTTGAAAAAGAAACTATAAAACTTTACCCAAACCCAGTAAATAATCAACTCTTTATTTCCGGAAAAAATAACGAGTATAAAGTTGTAATTTATTCTTCCGAAGGTAGAAAACTTGATTCTAAAACACTTAAAAACAATTCACCTTTTAATTTAGATTTGTCAACCGGTGTTTATTTTGCAAAAATCACTTCTCAAGATAAAACAGAAACAAAAAAGTTTGTAGTTAAATAGTATCTTAACAAAAAAATTATTTCATGAGTATACTTTGGGTTATTTTAGGACTTATACTTTTAGTAGTAGGCGGAGATTTTTTAGTAAAAGCATCAATAGCTTTATCTTTTAAACTAAATATTTCTAAAATGGTAATTGGTATGACGGTTGTATCCTTTGCAACTTCAGCACCAGAATTATTAGTAAGTTTACAAGCTGCACTAAATGCATCACCTGCAATTGCTATTAACAACGTTGTAGGCTCTAATATTGCCAATATAGGACTCGTTCTAGGCATTACCGCTCTATTAGGACCAATAGCTGTAGATAAATCTTTCTACAAGCTTAATTGGCCTGTAATGTTATTCTTTTCATTCCTACTCTATTATTTTCTAGCAAACGATAATGTCCTAACACGTATAGAAGGAATAATCCTATTTATCTGCTTAGTAGTATTTATTATTGTATTAATAAAAAACTCTAAATCAGATGCCGAACAAGAAGATGTTAGCGATACACTTGCAACAGTAGCAAATTACAAAATTCTAATTTGGCTACTTATTGGTGCAACAGCATTATACTTTGGATCTGTATGGTTAGTCGATGGCGCAAAAAGCTTAGCAACATCACTCGGTGTTAGCGATGCTGTTATAGCAGTAACCGTAATTGCCATTGGAACAAGTGTACCAGAATTAGCAGCATCAATTATTGCTGCAGCAAAACAAGAAAAAGCATTATCATTAGGAAACTTAATCGGTTCAAACATCTTTAATATTGGTTCTGTACTAGGCCTAACCTCTATAATTAAAGACATACCAATAACGGATGCAAAAATATTAGATAACGACATCTTCTGGATGATTGGGTTCTCTGCTATTCTTATTGTATTAATACTAATACCTAAATTCATGCAAATAAGCAGATACAAAGGCTTACTACTTGTTTTAGGTTATTGCTTATTCTTATATTTTTCTTTTAAATAATCTTATTATAATGGCGTTACCAAGACATGCTTAAAAAAGCATTGTCTTGGTCAGGCTGTACACTATATCTTTTTTATAGCACATTACCTTATTGCTATATTTCTAAACAGGAAAACGCCTCTTTATTTATTTAGTTCTTACTTAAAACTAAAAAAGGATGCTGTTTCCATCCTTAACGCGGGCTTACTCAAATTGCACACTCCTACTTCAATAATAAAGACATATTAAACAAGTAATCCATTACTTAGTTACAAAACAAACAGAATCCTTTAAAAGAAATACAATTACATCTATATAGCTTTCAAAATTATTTCAACCATTACATTAAAACATAAAAAAGCCTGAACTTTCGTTCAGGCTTTTTCTATTTAATAAGTATTACTCTTTATCTATCTCTTAAGAGTAAAGTGCGCACGTATCGATTTCTTTTCGTCCGTACTTGGCTCTCTGTATTCTACAGTAAACCAATAGTCACTTGTTGGCATTGGGTTACCGTTGTAAGTACCATCCCATCCTGCACCTGATGGACTTAATTGTTTTAATAGTTTACCGTAACGATCGAAGATGTAAATCACTGCGTCTGGCTGTGTTCCAATATCGTAAACATTCCAAGTGTCGTGGTAACCATCTCCATTTGGTGTAAAGTATAATGGGTAATCCATAATCATTACTGGAAGTGTTGTTTCTCCACAACCTACCGTGTCTCTTACGGTTACAATATGTTCGCCTGCTGCAATATCTGTAAAGGTATACGTGTATTCTCCTGCTGCATTTAACGTTCCTAGTTCCCAGCTTCCACCGTCAATACTAAACTCGTATACTGCTATTGAAGTACTTGTTGTTCCTGTTGCTGTAATTACGACATCGTGTTGGTCTGCAAAGGCTAATGTTGTTATTTCTGATGTTACTACTGGTGGCTCGCTTACTGTTACTAAAGTATTCACTTCAATACTTGAACATCCTGTTGCAATATCCGTTGCTACAACACCATAAGTACCACCTTCGGTTGGTTCTATAAACTCTGCCGTTTCTCCTGGAAGAACGGTACCGTTTAAGTTCCATTCAAAAGTATATAATGCAGGATCTAAGCCTGTGTTTACAACTGGTGAGTTTACAATTTCACTTCCATTAGTATTGATACATAATAAATATTCTGCATCTAATGTAAATGATGGCATTGGGTTTACTTGTAATGTGATTGTTGTTGTTTCATAACATGCTGAAGTATCATTATCTACTTCTCCATCATTGTCTAAATCTACTAAATCTCCATTTCCATCGCCATCTAAGTCGATATAATCGATAATACCATCTGCATCAGCATCAAATCCTTCTGCTACACCATCACCATCGATATCTACAATATCAAAGATGCCATCTGCTGGTGTACTTGTATCGATAGTATCTATTGTACCATCGCCATTAACATCTAATCCGGCAGTTAATGTAGTAAGATCTAAATTTAATGTCCCTGGAATATCATTATCTACTCTTACTATTATTACTTGTGGGTTTACAGTGTTTGTATAAATAAATGGTAATGGGTTTGTACCTGCATCTGCATCTACTTGATTACCGTAATACGTTACTGTGTAATTTAATGGGTCTTGACCATCTAATACATCTGGATTTTGTGTTGCTAAATCAAACTCAACCATATCGTTTGTGGTATCGTTATCAAACTCCATCGTATCATCACATACTTCGTAAACGATTGCTACACCATCTGGATTTGCTTGTGCTGCTTCGTCTACAACTAAGTTGAAGGTTAATGCAGTGGTATCACATCCTGTTATTGTGTTTGTAATGTTTACGTAAATAGTTTGTGGGTCGCTAGTATTGGTGTAATCGCCACTTGCTGCTAAGTCGTTCATTGAAGCATCTGCTTCTGCTTGCGTTTCATGGTAGGTTACGGTGAATATTGCTGGGTCTTGTCCGTTTAATATTCCTGCAGTCATTGTTGTTAAATCGAAGTCTGCAACGTTGTCTGTATTCAGCTCACAAATAACATAATCGTTTACTGGTGTAACCACTGGTAGTGGGTTTACAATAACATCGAAACTTACTAAACTGTAACATCCTGTACCATTTAATCCTGTAGCATCGCTACCATTGGTAAGACGTACAAAAATAGTTTGCGGTGTTACTGCTACGCCTGGTGTTGCTGGATCTTCGTTAACATGCATTGTTGGATCTACTATCGCATTGTTACCCATAATAGCATCGTCTTGCGTAATGTAGTAACTTGCTGTTACGCCAACTTCTCCATTGATAATGAAAGCTTCGTTTTGTGTTAAATCGAAGGTTTCTAATAAATCGTTTGGTCCTACAATGTTTATATCGTCACACAGTTCTAAATCTACTGGATCTGGACTTGGTGATGGATTTGGTATCACTCTAATAGTTACTGTTGTAAAACTAAAGCATCCTGTATCACTATCGGTAACTCTTACAAAAAGTGTTTGTGGACCTGTCATTGTATTTTCATACGCTGTTGGGTCTGGTATTGCATTAGTATCTGCTTGAGCATCGGCGAATGTTTCGTAATAAGTAACAATCCAGCTCACATTAGTTACACCTGTGATTTCGATGTCTTCAACTGTTAAATCGAAGAATGTAAAACCATCGTTAGCTTCCATGTAATTGGCATCTAAATCGTCACATTGTGTTAATATGTTATCGTAATTAGCATCAATTACCGGTGGAAATTCTACACGAATAACAAAACTTCCTGTTGTTACACAACCATTAGCAACGCTTACTAAACGAATGTAAATGGTTTGTGGATTAGAAACATTAGTATAGTTACTGGTGTTTACTATTGGATTGTTTCCTGAATCGGCTAATGCTTGTGTGGTGTGGTATGTTAATACAAAATCTGCTGCTGTTTGTCCTCCTGTAAAAATTTGAGGTGCGATTACGGCATCAAAATCAAACTGATTAATACCATCATTATCATCATCACAAATAATATAATCGTCGATTGCGATTGGGACTACTGGTGATGGTAATACTTCTAAATCTAAAGTTACCGTTGTACTACAACCTGTTAAATCGTTAGTGACTACTGCATAAATAGTTTGTAGGTCTTCTACAATATTTGCATATGGACTAACTAATGGGTTAGTACCACTCATAGCATCGGCTTGTGTTTCGTAATATGCTGTACTTACATTTGGTTCTCCATTTTCGATAATTGTAGATTGACTGTCTAAATCGAACATATCAAAGAAACCATCATTATCATCATCACAAGCTACTAATGGCATTGGTGAAGCTATTGGTGATGGTAATGGATTTACTCTTAAGTCTAACGTGATTGTGCTTACACAACCTGTAACATTGTTTGTTGCTCTTACGTAAACTGTTTGTGCATTACTTGTATTAAGGTATGGACTGAAAATCTCTACTGATCCGTCGTTTGTATCTGCTCCAGCTTGTGTGCTAAAGTAAGTTAAAGTAATTCCTGTTTGTCCGGCTAGTATTTCGGCATTAGCATCTTCTAAGTTGAAGGCTTCTACTTCATCGCCAGGATTATTAACATCACATAAATTTAGTGCTGTTGGTTGTACTAATACTGGTAATGGATTTACAATTAAATCTAAGGCTACCGTTTTGTAACACGCTGTAGCATTATCTTCTACTAGTACCCAAATGGTTTGTGCATCTGCTGTGGTATTTACATAAGCATTTGGTGTTGCAATTGCATTGGTTGCTGTTTCTGCATTAGCTTCAGATGTGTAATAGCTAATTGTATATAATGTAGGATCCAAATCGTTAGTGGCATCTGCATCTAATAGGTTTAGAATTTCTGGTTCTTTGGTTGGTAAATCGAACGTTGCAAAACCATCGGCATTATCATCACAAACTTCTAGTGGTGTTAATACTGCTGCTGTTGTGATTTGTGGTGTTGGATTGACAATAAGTACCAAGTCTACAAATGTTGCACAATCGGTTGCTATTGTTGA
>NZ_CANMSJ010000013.1 GCF_947500605.1 uncultured Lacinutrix sp.
AGTGACTATTGGTTTACTGTAGAATACAGAGAGCCAAGTACGGACGAAAAGAAATCGATACGTGCGCACTTTACTCTAAAGAGATAGATAAAGAGTAATACTTATTAAATAGAAAAAGCCTGAACGAAAGTTCAGGCTTTTTTATGTTTATGATATACTAGTTGACTTCACTAGTAAAGAATAACTTATACATAGAAGTATTATTAAAGCAAAAACGCCTGAACATAAGTTCAGGCGTTTTTTTGTAAGTATATTTTGAATGTAATTAGTTTACTTCAAACGTAATCTTTAAGTTAACTCTAAAGTCCGATACTTCTCCATCCTTAACGCTTGCGCTTTGATCTTGAACATATACTGAACGAATGTTTTTTACACTTTTAGAAGCATGCTTTACTGCTTTTTTAGTTGCATCTTCCCAACTTTTTTCAGAATTTGATAATACTTCAATAACTTTTAATACAGCCATAATTTTGAGTTTTAAATTAATATTGACTCTAAATTACAGGATTTTATAAAAATCGACAAATGGAGTTATTTAAAAAAGAGCTAAACCGATGAAAGGTTTATTTATAAGATTAACCGTTTATAGCTTCAACCGTATTTACTTTGCCTTTTAGCATTTCTTTTAACATGTTTTCTATACCATTTTTTAGTGTAAATGTAGAAGAAGGACACCCACTGCAAGCACCTTGTAATATTACTTTTACAGTTTTAGTAGCTTCATCATAAGAATCAAACTGAATATTTCCACCGTCACTAGCAACTGCAGGTTTAACATATTCTTCAAGAATATTAATGATTTCTTTAGAGATATCATCTAAGCTTTCAAAATGTGCTTCAACTTTTTCTGTAGATTTTTCTATTACCTCAGGTGCATTCGCTGAAATTATTTCTTTTCCATTCTCAATATATCCTCTAATAAATTCACGTAATTCATTTGTAATGTCATTCCATTCGGCAACATCATATTTTGTTACAGAAACATAGTTTTCATCTATAAAAACACCTTTAACAAAAGGAAAATGAAACAACTCTGTAGCTAAAGGAGAAGACTTTGCAGTATCTATAGAAGTAAACTCGAAAGCGGCATTTGCTATTTTTTTATTAGCAACAAACTTAATAACACCAGGATTTGGCGTGCTTTCAGCATAAACTGTAACTGGTGTCTTTTTAGGAGCAATGTCTTGATTAATAACTGCGTTTCCTTCATTTAAATAGTTTTCTATTTGTTCTGAAACTTCATTTTGTACATCCTGCCATTCAACAATATTAAATCGTTCGATAGCAACAAAATTACTAGTTATATAGACCTTTTTTACAAAAGGAAGATAGAATAATTGTTGTGCTAGAGGAGAAGCTTTAGCTTCATCTATGTTGTTAAATTCGAAGCTTTGGTGTTGTGTAATAAACTGATTTACTTCAAATTTTAATATAGTAGGATTCGATGTTTCTTGTGTAGTAACTTTAAAAGTATTCATTATGCAATATTTTTCTACAAAAATACTAAAAGAAAGAACAGATATCGATATATTTGATACTTAAAGATGGCTCTTATAACTGTAAAAATTTAGTTTTTTTGTTAAAACCTTTTTATATTGGTAGCTTTAACTTTTGAGAGCCTAAATATTACAAAGTAAATTTATATATTTGACAACAGTATAGTTTATTATACGAAAGAGTTATAATAGCGTAAGCTATACATTATTTAACCAACACCTACCTTGAAAAAAGAGATTATGAGATTACAAAGGTTATTAATACTGGCAGTTATAGTGTTTTTTAGTACCCAAATTGCTAAAGCACAAGAAGGGCTTCCTGTGTATTCAGATTACTTAACAGATAACTACTATTTAATTCACCCATCTATGGCTGGAGTTGCTAACTGTTCTAAGGTTAGAATTACTGGTCGTCAACAATGGTTTGGAGACGATGATGCTCCTGCATTATTAACAGCAAGTATAAACGGTAGAATTGGAGATTCACAATCTGGAATTGGTGGAATAGTATATTCTGATAAAAATGGATTTCACTCGCAAACAGGAGCCTATTTTACATATGCGCACCATATCATGTTTTCTAGAAATGAAATAGATTTAAATATGTTGTCTTTTGGTTTAAGTATGGGAGCAATTCAATACAAATTAGATGAGACATCGTTTTTGTTTGATGGTCCAGATCCAATTATTGCAGGAATCGAACAGTCAGCAACAAATTTTAATGTAGACTTTGGTTTTTCTTACCATTTATACGATTTTTATGCACATGCAACGGTAAAGAATCTTTTAAATAACGATGGAGTTAATTTTAACGAACAAGGTTTAAGTTATAATAACTTAAGAACTTATTTGGTATCTGTAGGTAATACATTTAGTAGCTATAATAACGATTGGAGTTTTGAACCTTCAGTAATGTTTATGTATAGAGATGCTACAGAAGAAGCTTCTTTTGATGTAAACCTTAAAGCTTATAAAACAATGGACTTTGGTAAAGTTTGGGGAGGAATCTCTTACAGAAGAAGTTTAGATGGAGCAGATTTTGTTGACGGTTCTGGAGTTAGTAGTCAAAAATTACAATATATAACACCTCTTTTAGGTGTTAATGTAAACGATTTCATGTTTGCTTATACATATAGTTACCAAGCTAATTCTGTAGTATTTAATAATGGTGGTTTTCACCAGTTAACATTAGGATATAACTTTGGTTGTTCTAAAGAACGTTATAGCTGTAATTGTCCTGCAATTAACTAAGCACATAATAAATACATATAAAAAAAGCCTCGATATATCGAGGCTTTTTTTATGCTTTTAGAGCAAAGAGATAGCTTACTTCCAAGAATATTTTTTAGCTTTAGCTTGAGACTTTATAGCTTTTATCATGGCATTTTCTAGTCCGTTATTATTGCCTTTATTTGCTTTCAAGATATAGTCTTTTCTTTTGCTGTTTAATTCTTGAATTTTTTCTTGTATAACTTCTCGCTCTTTCTTTTTGCTAGTAACATAGGCTTCAATTTCTGAAACACTTTTGCCTTTAAGTTCCTGAGGCAATTCATTTTTATCTAACCGATCATATTTAAAAGCTTTGTCTTTTGACGCGTCTACCAAATCCCAAGAGGAGTTCTTATATAAGTGAGAACTTTTACTAATTGTTCTACTTACTGCATTTGCGCTACTGTAACCTTCTGCATTATCATCTTGTTCTGCTTGTAACTGCATTTTTTGGATGCCTTGAAAACCATAAGCTATATATGTTTTGTTTAGCTTGTTGTTTTGTTTTAAAATAGCATCGTCGTATGGTGTAGCGACATGAATAGTTTCCTGGTTATGGTTAATTGCCATATAATCTCCATGCGCTAAATCTGCTCCATCTTTCCAATATCCAGAAATACCCTGATTATAATCTCCACAAAAAATAGTGTTAACTGTTACATCTTTATTATGTGCACGTTTCGATGCGTCTTTGTAGTTTACTTTGCCTTGTGTAAAAGGTTCGTTTCCAGCAATAAAAATAAACTTTAAATCATCTGGATTGTCTTTCCATTCTAATTGATCTAAAGCTGTATTTATTACGTAACCACAATATTCGTTACCACCTTTTGTGGTTAAAGAAAAGAGTTGTTTCGAGATTTCGTCTAAATCATTACTAAAAGCCAATACTTGCCTAATGTAACCTTCTTCAGCATTTAAATTATCGTTACCATACTCGTAGATAGCAATTTCTAGATTGGGTTTATTGTCTTTAGATTTTGCATAAGAGAGTTCGTTTACAATTTCCCAAAGTTGTGCTTTTGCTTGGTCTATTAAACCGTCCATACTATTACTTGTGTCAAGTAACAACGCAACCTTTATGTATTGTTTATCAGGTTTTAGATTGGTTAGTACTGTTGGTTCATTTGTTTCTATTTGTTCGTTTAAAACATAATTTTTTGTTTTCTTTTTGTTGTTAGCATTACAAGCTAAAAAGAAAAGGGCTGTTAAAGCTACTAAGCTAAATTTAACTGTTGTTTTCATAAGTTTATTTTTTTGTTTAAACATGGGCGATAGCATATAATATGTTAATTGTATTAATTTTCTAACTTTAATTCTTTTGCTATAAGTTCTCCGTCTTTAGATAAGACGAAATATTTATTCCTTATTACTTCTTTTACCTTTTCTATTGGTTTAGGTGTTTCGGGCTTTTCTCTATACTGTAGTTTTATTTCCATTCCTATTTGAATAACAGGTTCTACAATAGATGAGTTTATAACAATATCATACGCCTTAAAAGACAATGGGTCATAATAATACGAAGTCTGTTTTTTAGCTTTAATCACACCTTTGTTTTGTTTTAGTGCTTCTAAAGAAATGCTATTAAAAGCTTGATAGTTTTTGTAGAATTCTTTTGGAAAATGACAATATTTTATATCTGCCATTGTTGGCTTGTAATTTGTTAAATCGAAACCTAAATCGTTATAGAATTGTTTTTTTTCTTTTAATGTTTTTAAGATTTCAACTCTCAATTTAGTGTAAACAGCTTCTATGTTATTTATAAAATAATCGACTTTTACTAAATTGTAAATTTCATTTTTGGCGCACGTAGCTAAGATCTTTTCAAACTGATTAACCTTTGTGAATTTAATATGCAGGTTTTGTTGTAGTTCGAAACCTTTAGGAACTTCAGTATAAGTTTTGCTAAACAATTTCTTTTCAACAACAGTTTCGTAAACAGGAACAAAAGAAATCATATCTATAATAATATCATTGCTAACTATGCCTTGCATCGCTAAACTGTTCTTTACACTATTAACACGTTCGTTCATTAACTTGTTGGTAGCTTCTGCTGTTTCTCCAATTTGTACCAAATTAAAGACCGCTGTGTAAGAATCTGCCACAATATTATTAAGGGCTTTTATATCTATAGTAATTACCGGATTTGGCATTAAGTTTCGTTGCCTAAAAGTATTTAGGTTATTGCCATAGGTATTAGCATTGCCTAGAGATTCTGCATGTATAACATTTTGTCTAGAAATAGTAGTTGCATTGCCTTTTATTTGTGCAGATGAAAAAGAAAAACATAATAGCAGAACTAAGTAAATTGAGTGTTTCATTTGTTTTGTATTAATTAGAGTGTAAACTTATGTTCAACTTTTTTTTAATAAAAACAAGAATGAGTAAATACTACTTTATAATGAGTGAGCTACGTTTTTAGTTGAGTAAACAAGACCGTTTTTTCTTTGTATTGGTTCAATTTGGAGAACACTCATTTTATTATGCCAATTAAAGTGTGTAAGTTTATCTTTTGGTAATAATAATATGAAACATATTAAATTATATATAAGTAGCATTCTACTCTTTATTTGTTCGTATACAATGTATGCGCAACAATACGATAGTGTAAATAAAGAAGCAAATAATGTTGACGAAGTTTATTTTTACATTCGTGGTCTTGTTAAAGAAGAAGATACAAACGAAGCGATAAAAGATGTTAATATAGAAATAAATGGAGGCGCCTATACTGCATCTAATAGAGCGGGAGAGTTTAGAGTTCGTGCAAAAATTGGAGACGAACTTGTTATTAGCCATAAAGATTTTGAAACCGTTTATTATGTAGTAAAAAGTGACGAGCGCATTACATTAAATGTAAAGCCATTGGAGTCTGAATCTTACAATAAAAGATTGAAGAAAACGCAAAACAATTCCTTTAATAATCTAATAGATTCTGCATTAGTATATAAAAAGAAATCTGCCGATAAAAGTATTCAGTTTGTAACAGAAAGTTTAAAGAATAGTACATCTGCTAAGCAAAATGCAGAGGCTTTTGAGGTGCTTTCGGATATATATATGTATTGGAAACAATACGATTTAGCAGTTTCTAATTATAGAATAAGTCTTAATAGTTTTCAATCTAACGAAGTTAAGATTAGGCTAGCAATAGCCTATATGATGAATAATAATTATCAAGAAAGTGTTTCTGTTTATAAAGATATAAATAAGAAAGAATTATCCAATTACCAATTGGTTGAGTTGCACGAAGGGCTTGGTGATGTCTATTATAGAATGAAAGATTATAAAAAGTCTATTAGTTCTTATAACGAAGGATTAAGTGTTGCTCAAAAATATTTAATTACACCAAAAGTAACCGATTTAAATTCTAAAATAGCACAATCTTTTGATGCTAGCGGAAGTAAAGATAAAGCAAAAGAATATTACAATAACTCACTTAGTCTTGCCTCAAAAGAAAACAAGAAAAGAGCTGTCGAGGAGAAAATTAAATTTGCAGATTTTAATAATTCTAATCGCAATTTTGCTGATGAAATTCGGATGAGAGAAGAGGCTATTTTAGACATAAAAGATATTGAAACAGATTCTGTAATAGACATTGAAAGCGATTACACTATCCAAAAACAAAACTATAAAATTGGTAATGCATTGTATATGCAAAGAAACTACGCAGAAGCAATACCATACTTAGAAAAAAGTATTGTTGAAGCTGGAGAGCGTGAAGATTTTGTGGTAGAAAAAGATGCAAACCGTAAGCTGTCTGAAGTTTTTGAAGAATCTGGTGATTATGAAAATGCTAGAAAAACATACGATGAATACATTAAATCTGTAGAAGCTCTTTTAATTAAAAAAGAACAGCAAATTACTCAAGCAGCACGTTTTAATAAAAGTATTGCCGATAAACAGAATCGTATTACATCGTTAGAAAGCGATCGCGAACTGTCCGAAAGTAGATACCAATTAAACCAGGAACAAAATAAGAATCAGAAAATAATTATTTATTCACTTATTGGTGGATTATTACTATTGCTTTTTGCAGCTTATTTAATGTATAAATATATTAAGCAACAACGTTTAGCAAATAATCTATTAGCTTTAAAATCTTTAAGAAGCCAAATGAATCCTCACTTTATTTTTAATGCTTTAAACTCTGTTAATAGCTTTATTGCTACTAACGATGAGCGAACGGCAAATAAGTATTTAAGTGATTTTTCTAAGCTAATGCGAGCCGTTTTAGAAAATAGTGAGCAGGATTTTATTCCGTTAGAAAAAGAAGTTGAGCTATTGCAATTATATACTAAGCTTGAGCATTTTAGATTTCAAGACAAGTTTGAGTATAATATAACTGTAGATAAAGCTATAAATGTATCCGATTTTCAAATTCCACCAATGCTATTGCAGCCGTACATAGAAAATGCAGTTTGGCATGGGTTACGCTATAAAGAAGAAAAAGGGCAACTTGATATTTTAATAGTTAAAAAGAGTAAAGATGAAATTACAATTACCATTGCAGATAATGGAATAGGCCGCGAAAAATCTAAAGCACTTAAAACCAAAAACCAGCAGAAACAGAATTCTAAAGGCATGGGTAATATTAAAAAACGTGTCGCTATTTTAAACGAAATGTATAAAGATAAGGTGGATGTTTTTATAGATGAATTATATCAAGGTCAAGCCGAAGAAGATAAAGGGACTAAAGTTGTTGTGACTTTAAAACGAGATTAATTATTTTAAGAATTATGAAAAATATACTATTAGTATTTACTATTTGTTTTTTATTTTCATGTGAAAATGAAGCTGAAGATAATCGCTTAGATTGGATTCAGGAAATTGATAAAACTATTCTAGATTATAATAAAAACGCAAAAATTGAACAAGAAGGTTTTGTTGGTGTAGATAAGGATTATTCTATTTTGAAAATTTTTAAAAAGAATAATGATGGCTATCAAAAAAACATAATCAAAAGTAACGACTCAATAAACAATGTAGCCATCATTATGGAAATATATACACTCAACGGTGAAATAGTACTACAGAATTTTAATGGCCTATTTCCTTTACTTTACAAAGGAGCAAAGGAAGAAAGTGACCCTTGTTGTCAGTTATTTGAAAGATCTATCTATTATAAGAATAATCAACAAGGGAAAGCATATTTTAAGCAATTAAAAATAAAGAACAGTGAGAACGAAAATAAATTTAAAGATGATTTAGAAATTTTGCCAATGTTAGAAATAGATGATTTTAATGTATCAGACGAATATTTTCGAACCAAATCACAATTACACAAATTAAAAGCTCAATTGTAATGAAACTAAACTCAATAATAGTAGAAGACGAGCAAGTAAGCAGAGAGATACTTAAAAATTATCTAAAAAAATACTGCCCAAATGTAAATGTTGTTAGTGAAGCTTCAAATATAAATGAAGGCTTAGAACTTATTAGAAACAAAGATTTAGATTTAGTATTTTTAGATGTAGAAATGCCTTATGGTAATGCTTTCGATTTGTTAGATAAAGTAGGAGACAGAGATTTTGAAACTGTTTTTGTAACTGCATACAACAATTACGCATTAGATGCTTTAAACGCACATGCAAGTTACTATTTAATGAAACCTATTGATATAGACGAATTAATAAAAGCAGTAGATTACGTTGTAGAAATTAAAACAAAAGAAAACGCGCTACAAGATCAGGTTTTAGTTCCAAAAACTACTAATAATATAAATGGCAAAATTACCATTCCACAGCAAAATGGCTTTGAAGTAATAAGTACAGCAGATATTTTATTTTGTAAAGCAGATGATAATTATACAGAGATTTACCTAAATAACAACAAAAAGAAAGTAGTAAGTAAAACACTTAAATATTTTGAGGAAGCTTTACAGGATTCTAGTTTTGCAAGAGTACATAAAAGCTATTTGGTTAATGTAAACGAAGTGGTTAAATATGTAAAAGGTAAGGGAGGCAGCGTAATTTTAAGTAATGGAAAAGAAGTGATGGTATCTCCATCTAGAAAATCTGAATTACTTTCTTACTTTAAATAACAAATCCTTTTAAAAAAAAGGGATCTCATTAAAAGGATTAAAAAATATTAATTCGCTAGTAAATTAAACTGCTTCAAGTGAAGCAAGAAGTAATTAAAACAATAACACAATAGAGAGTCTCATAAATTATGAGATTCCTTTTTTCAAAGGAATAAAACTATGCCAATAATAAAACCAGTAAACGGAAAAAGTCCACAATTACCTGAAGATTGTTTCATAGCAGAAAACGCTACAATAGTAGGAGATGTACAAGTAGGAAAACAATGTAGTATCTGGTTTAATGCCGTTTTAAGAGGCGATGTTAATTATATAAAACTAGGTAACAAGGTTAATGTTCAAGATGGAGCAGTAGTACATTGTACTTATCAAAAATATCCAACAATTATTGGTGATAATGTGTCTATTGGGCATAATGCTATAGTGCATGGTTGTACTATAAAAGATAATGTGCTAATAGGCATGGGAAGTATTGTTATGGATAATTGTGTAGTGGAAAGTAATAGTATAGTTGCTGCTGGAGCAGTAGTTACTCAAAATACAATTATAGAATCTGGTAGTATCTATGCAGGAATTCCTGCAAAAAAAGTAAAGGATATAAGTAAAGAATTAGTTAGTGGAGAAATAAACCGTATTGCAGAGAATTACGTTAAGTATTCTTCATGGTATAAAGAATAATCCTATATAAATAAACAGTATAATTTAAGTTGTTAGTTTCTTAATTTCATTAATTAAAGCGTCAGTTGAGACAATGTTTTTAATTTGTTTAGCCGAAATTAAAACTGATAATTCATCTCTTGTCTTATATAAAATTATAGGATATTCATATTTAGTATCGGGATACGCTTTTGTAAATTCTTTAATATGAAAGAATTCCATTATTATATTAGAGTTTGTTCTAAATGCTTTCCAAGCTTTGTTTTCAGAAAAGGTATTAAAAGTAATAGCACATAAATCACAGTTGTATGTTTTGGGGCTAAATACTTTGTGAGCAATATCTAAAGCAGTATTTGTTATACCAGAATTTGCATTGTAAATAAAAAGAAGTGTCTTCATTTTAAAAATCTAAATAGTCAACATCAAAAGTAGGACCTAAAAGTGATTGCATTACTTTAGTGTTCTCTAAATTAGTATAAAACTCGTTTTTAGGTTTTAACAATTCAGTATTTAATAAATTGTGTTGTTCTAAAATGGATTGAGTTTGTTTAGCAACAGCTAGTCCCGAGTCTATAATTTTTACATCCTTAGGAAGTAATTTAATAAGCATAGGAACAAGATATGGGTAATGTGTGCAACCTAATACTAGGTAATCTATGTTGGCGTCTAACATAGGCTTTAAATAGCTTTTAAGCAATGCTTCCATTTCTATAGAAGTTAATTCGCCACTTTCAATTAATTGTACAATACCTTCTCCTATTTGTTCTACAATTGTAACACCGTTAGCATATAGATTTGAAGTATGATGAAACAGCGAACTAGATAATGTGCCTTTAGTAGCTAAAATACCAATGGCTTTCGTTTTTGTATTTAAAGCAGCAGGTTTAATGGCTGGTTCAATGCCAATAATTGGAATACTATATTTTTCTCTTAAAACACTAATAGCATTTGTTGTTGCTGTATTACAAGCGATAACAATAAGTTTACAGTTCTTTTTTATAAGAAACTCTGTATTTTTTATACTTAGCTCTAGAATTTTATCTTTCCCTTTTGGTCCATAGGGAGCATTAATACTATCGGCTAAATAAATAGAGTTCTCGTACGGTAGTAATGCGTGAATCTCCTTCCAAATAGAAGTGCCACCAACACCAGAATCGAATATGCCAATAGGTTGTTTAATCATAAGTTTTATTCACTGTATAAAAATACAAAAGCCGACTTAATAAGCCGGCTTTTTGCACTATTTGTTTTATTTAGGGTTTCTTAGAATCCTAATTCTTTCTTTACATCTGCAAATAAATCTTTACCTTCAGCCATGATTACTCCTGTTTGAGGAGAAGAATCTAATACATAGTCAAAACCTTGAGCTTTAGCTACTTTTAAAATAGCTGCTTTAGCTTTATCTGTAATAGGCTTTAAAAGCTCTAATTCCTTTTTTTGTAATTGCTGTTGTGCATTGGCAGCATATTGTTGAATAGACTGGTTATCTGTTTGTACCTCTAGGTAACGCTTCTCATTTTCTTCTTGAGTTTTTGTGTTAGCTTGAGCTTCAAAAAGATCTGTTTTAGTTTTTAAATCTTTTTTCATTGCTTCAATATCTGCTTGGTAAGTTTTACCAACACGTTCCATGTCCGCTTGAGCAGTTTTCATTGCAGGCATTGCCTTAATTAACTCAGTTGTATTAATGTGTGCAACTTTAGATTGAGCGTTTGTAAAACTTGTTGCTCCAATAAATAATGATGCTGCAATTAGTAATGTTTTAATTTTTTTCATTTTTAAAATAGTATTTGTGTGTGTTATAATTATTAAATTTAATCGTCTTGATTCTCGTCTTCTGGAGCACTGTCTTTATCTTCTTTTGCTTTCTTACGATCCTCTAAGGTTTTCTTCTTTTTTTCATCGAGCATTTTTTTTCTAGCTGCTCTATCTGCTAGTTTCTTTTGTCTTCGTGCTTCTAAAATTTCCTCTTTAGTTTTAGGAGCTTCTTCTGTATCTGTACTATTATCTTCTATGCTCTTTTCTTCGCTAGTCTTTTCTTCTGTATCTTCTTTATTGTTATTTCTAGCGTCTAATTTATCTTGTTTAGCTTTTTCTCTTGCTGCAACTGCTGCGGCTCTTTTATCGGCTATTTCTTTTTTTCTAGCTTCTACTAGAGCAGCTCTCTCTTCTTTTTTCTTATCTAAAGCTAATTGTCTAGCGTCTTTACTTTCGTCTATTTCTACAGTAACATCTTCGTCTTTAGCTTCTCTTTTTTCTTTGTTAGATTTTAATTGCTTTCTTTTCGAAGATCGAGTAATAGTTCTTAAAACTTGTTCGCTTATATCAAAACGATCTGCCGAATATAACATTACAACATCTGCCGACTTATCGAAAACAAAATCGTATTTTCTTGATTTTGCAATATCTTGAACAGCTTGAAAAATTTGATCTTGAACAGGCTGCATTAATTGTCTCTTCTGGATCATTAAATCACCATCTGGTCCAAATCTTTTTTGCTGATAATCTAATACTTCCTTTTCTTCAAAATTAATATCTTCTTCGCGTTCTTCAATTAATTCTTTAGTTAAAAGCGCTTTCTCGTTGTTTAAATCGTTACGCTTTTGTTCTATAGTTTTTAATTTTTTGTCAATTTCAACTTTCCACTTCTGAACCTTAGATTCTAACTGTGACGTTGCTGCAGAATATTCAGGTACGTTTTGTAAAATATATTCGGTGTCAATATATCCAATTCTTGCACCTTTTTGAGCGTTTGCTTGAAAAGATAGTATTGATACTATGGTCAATAAAAAAAGAACTTTAATTTTCATCTGGTTATATTTTAATATTTAATAACATAAATTCAAGCAAAACAGACAATTTTAATTTCGATACTGTCTTATTCTGAAGCATTCAGTTTTCAAAATAACGAATTTTAATTGTAAAAATTTTAATTCTTGTATCAAATCCTCAAAGTTATCATTGAAAATATCGTGCCAAAAATAAGAAAGTGTTAAAGTTTAAACATGAATAAAGGTCTTTTTTTATGCAAAAAAGACCTTTATGTTATTAAAATTGTTGTCCGATAATAAAATGTGTTTCCCAACCATTCTTTACTGTATTTCCTGGTAGTGGATCGAAACCATGACCAAAATCAATACCTAATAAACCAAAGGCAGGCATAAATATTCTAACTCCTAAACCAGCAGAACGTTGAACGTTAAAAGGGTTGTAGTCTTTAAAGTTATTATATGATGCTCCCGCATCTAAGAAACCTAATGCGTATATTTTTGCTGATTGTTTTAATGTAATTGGGTAGCGTAACTCTAAAGAGAATTTGTTAAAAATAGTTCCACCATCAGTATCTGATAATGCTTGGTTAGGGTATCCTCTTAAAGCAACTGCTTCTCTACCATCTAAACTATAACTTCCTAAACCATCACCTCCCAGAAAGAAACGTTCAAAAGGAATAATACCTCTATCTTGATTATAAGCACCTAAGAAACCAAATTCTAAACTAGATTTAAATACAAACTTATCTACTAATTTAGTATACCAATCTCCTTTAAATTTCACTTTGTAAAATTCTAACCATTTAAAACGTTCTTGATCTATTTCCGAAATTCTTTCCGATGCTGTTGTTCTATCTGTAATATCTAAAGTAGTATCATTTACCACATCTTCGTTAACTTCTCTTTCTTCTTTTAGAGCTTCGTAATCTGTACCGTTAAGTAATGAGTATGGTAAAGAGAATTTTGCTGTAGCAGAAAAACTTGATCCTCCTGTAGGGAATACAGGGTCGTTAAAGGTGTTGTTTCTACTTAACCCAATGGTGTAAGAAAGGTTGTTAGAAAAACCATCTCCAAAAGTGAATAAACCTGTATTGTAGTTTTTTAAGTTATAGTGTTGGAAACTTAAAGCTTGAGATAAAGTAAAGTAATCATCAGGAACAGATAATCTCTTAGCTAAACCAAATGTAAGACCTGTAATATTAAATCTACTGTCTTTATCTGCTTCTCCAGTAGATGCATCATATAAAAATTGTTGTGTGTGAGATACAGATGTTGAAAACTGTACTGGCTTTTTTCCTCCCATCCAAGGTTCAGAAAATTGAAAACTGTAAGTTCTGTAAAAACGACTTGCTTGTAAACGTAAAGCTAATTTTTGTCCATCTCCAGAAGGAATTGGTCTATAAGCATCTTTTTTAAATATATCTCTTAGAGAGAAGTTGTTAAAAGATAAACCTAAAGTACCAATAAAACCACCACCACCATAACCACCTTGTAGTTCAATTTGGCTAGATCCTGATTCTACAACTCCATATTCTATATCTACTGTTCCATCATCTGGATTTGCATTTTTAAATTGAGGATCAATTTGTTCTGCGTCAAAAAATCCTAACTGACTTAATTCACGAACTGTACGTACAACTTTTGCTTTACTGTATAATTCACCTGGACGAGTTCTTATTTCTCTGTAAATAACATGATCGTTTGTTTTTTCGTTACCAACAACAGAAATTTTATTAAAGTAAGTTGGTTTTCCTTCAGAAATTCTAATCTCCATGTCTATTACATTACCATCTGCACTTACTTCTACTGGATTTATAGTAGAAAATAAATAACCATGATCTTGGTAAAGGTTTGTAATGTCATCTGCATCTGGACTAGTATTATCTGCAATACGTTTTTCTAATAAAACACCATTATAAGTATCTCCTTTTTCAATTCTTAATTGGCGTCTTAAAAAATCGTCTGTATAAACAGTGTTACCAATAAATGTAATATCTCCAAAGGTATATTTTTCTCCCTCTTCAACTTTAATGTTTAAGGTTACTGTTTTTGGATCGTTTACCAATAAAGTATCTGATATTATACGAGCATCTCTGTACCCACTTTCTTTATATTTATCTACAACACTATTTAAATCGTCTTTAAAGTCTGCTTCAATATATTTAGAACGCTTTAATAAGCGCAACATTTTTTTCTGTTTAGTGTTTTTCATGGCTTTTCTAAGCTTCTTATCGCTTAAAACAGTATTGCCATCAAAATTAATTTTGTCTATTTTAACTTTTTCACCTCTGTCTACAGTTAATACCATATTTACTCTAGCATTGTCTAAAGAGTCTACAACTGGAATGGTATTAATGTTTACTTTGGTATTTAAAAAACCTGCTTTTTTGTTTTTATTCTGAATATAGTTTTTTGTAGTAGTTATAAGGTTTTCGGTTACTTTAACACCTTGTTGAAGCTTTGCTTCTTTAATTAAAGTTTCCTTTTTACTCTTTTTTACACCATTAATTTTCAACTCGTTTAGAGCAGGTAAATCTGATAATCTAATCTCTAGGTATGCAGCATTTCCTTCAACTTTAGATAGGTATACTTCAATATCGCTAAATAAATTAGATGTCCATAATTTTTTTATAGCATTACTTATTTCTTCACCAGGAACTTGTATCTCATCTCCTTTTTTTAATTTAGAATAAGTAATAATGGTTTGTTCACTAAAGGTTGTGTTACCAACAACTTTAATGTCTGCTATTGTATACTTTTCACTATTCTCGTAAGAAAGCTGTTGCGCTTGAGTAAAAAAACTAGATAGTGCAAATAGTATTGCTAATGTGTATTGTAAAAATGTTTTCAATTGTATGATTTTAACTAATTTGTTCACTTGTTTTTCCAAAGCGTCTTTCTCTATTTTGATATTCTATAACAGCATCACAAAGGTGTTGCTGTGTGAAATCTGGCCATAATACTTTTGTAAAATATAGCTCTGCATAAGCTATCTGCCAAAGTAAAAAATTACTAATGCGTTGTTCTCCACTTGTTCTAATAAGTAGGTCTACATCTGGTAAATTTTGCGTGTAAAGATGCTCATTAATAATCGATTCGTCAATATTTTCTGAAGAAATTATATTATTTTTAACTTTATTGCTTATTTCCTTAACCGCATTTAACAATTCATCACGAGAGCCATAGCTTAAAGCTAAGGTTAATGTCATGTGGTTATTGTTCTTTGTGTTTTCTATTACTTCGCTAAGTTCTTTGAATACTTTTTTGGGTAAACTATTAAGATTACCAATAGCATTAAGTTTTATGTTGTTTTCTTGAAGTGTTTTAATTTCTTTCTTTAAAGCAGAGACTAAAAGCTTCATTAAAGTATCAACTTCTAGTTTAGGTCTATTCCAGTTTTCTGTAGAGAAAGCATATAAGGTTAGGTTTTTTATACCTAATTGAGCACTAGCCTCAACAGTTTCTCGAACTGATTTAGTGCCATTTTCGTGACCAATGGCGCGAAGAAATCCTTTTTGTTTAGCCCAACGACCATTGCCATCCATAATTATGGCAACATGTTTAGGTAGTTTACTTGTATTTATTTTGCTTGTATCCAAATTATCCTCCTGGGCAAAAACATGGGTTTCTACCAAATGTGTAAGTTAGTGTAATACCTGTAAAGGTGTACCAGTCATTATTATTTAAATTTCCAAAGCTTCTACTTTCTATAGCTTCTTTTGCGTCTGGAACGCTTCCGTCTAATTCATCAGAAAAGGTGTAACGCGCTCCAATTTCGAAAGCTAAAATAAAATCTGAAGAAACCGCTACTTTATATCCTAAAACCATAGGAATACCAAAAGCATAGCTTGTAGTGTCTTCGTCTACGGTTGTTCCGTCTGAGTTGAAAAAGAAATTATCGTGCTTAGCGATACTGATTCCTGAATATAAGTAGGGCGTTGAAGCAGATCCTCCATTATGTAAATCGAAATCAAAAAAGGTAAATTCCATTCCTGCTGAAAGCTCTAAAATACTAGCATTAAACTCGAAGTCTCTTATTTGTCTGCTTGGATCGTCAGATTTGCTGTCAATACCTTCTAAGTCTGTGAATATTAAAGAAAACCTGTAAGAATGCCTTTTGCTTCTATTCCACTTATATAATGCTCCGAAAGCTAATTGCTTAGGTGCTATATAGTTTGTTGCACCAACATCTCCAATAAAGTTACTGCCACCAACGAATATACCAAATTCGTTAATTTGAGCGCTACTTATTTGTATGCTAAAGAATGCTATTGTTAAAAGCGTTAAATACCTCATAAATCTTCAAAGTTTGCAAATATAATAAATAAGATTAGCCTATTGTAATTTCAGCTAAATAGTTACTGTTTAAAACAGTATTTACTTAAATTTATTGTAAAAAGGAATGATTTGTATGCTATAATAGTAAAAAAGAGAAGATTAATTTCTCTTATCTTCTCCCCAAAGTAGTTTTTTT
The DNA here is from genome assembly GCF_947500605.1 of uncultured Lacinutrix sp. GTDB lineage: Bacteria > Bacteroidota > Bacteroidia > Flavobacteriales > Flavobacteriaceae > Lacinutrix. The sequence continues at coordinate 16,696 of NZ_CANMSJ010000013.1, forward strand.
CGCAAAGTTGCTAGAAAACTTTCAGAGTTTAACTCAATCATATTAATAGTAAAAGGTGCTTTTTTTATGGTAATTATAGTGTCGTTAGATAAGGTTGCAATTCTAGAATCTAAGGAAACAAGATAATTATCTTCTCTACCACTTACTTTTAGCTCTATTGTAAAGGAGTCTTCAATAACTAGAGGTCTTGCACTTAAATTATGAGGCGCTATTGGTGTTAGTACAAAACTGGTGGTGTCTGGAGTAATTACTGGTCCTGCACAACTTAAAGAGTAACCTGTAGATCCTGTAGGTGTAGCAATTATTAATCCATCGCTCCAGTACGAAGTTAAAAACTCTCCGTTTAATTTAGTTTCAACTGTAATCATAGAAGTTGTGTTTTTTCTACTTACAGCAATTTCATTTAAAGCAAAGTTTAAGTCTTTTATGTCACTATTTTCAGGAGAAGTTTCAATAGATAGTAAGGTGCGTTTGCTTAAAGAGTATTTTTTATTATAAATATCTTGAATAGCTTCTTTTATGTCTTCTGGTTGAATGGTTGCTAAAAAACCAAGTCTTCCTGTGTTTATACCAATTATTGGAATATTTAAATTTTTTACAAAAGTAATAGCTCTTAAAATAGTACCATCTCCACCAATACTTACAAGTAAATCGAAGCTTTTGTCTAAAGCTTTAAAAGTTTTAAAAACGGAAGGTTTAGAAAGTTCGTCTTTAATATCGTTGTAGAACTCGTGTTCTAAAAATAGAGAGGCATTTAAATTTAAAAGTTCTTTTGTTAGTGTTTTTAAAGAGTCTTTAGACTGCTTTTTGGGATACTGGCTATATATGGCAACCTTCATAATTATATATTTAGGTATCTGTTTAAGTAGTCTGAACGTTCTTTAAGTCCTATTAAATAGCTGTCGTCTTCATGTCCAGAAACTATATTATAACTGTAGCGTCTAAACGTTTGCATGATTTCATTTAAATTAGCGTTGCCAATTTTTAAAGTAATCTGTGCGATATCATTTTCGAATTTAGATATAAAAGAGCCTAATAGCTTACCGTTGTTAGATTCTACAATCTGGCTAACTTCACTAAAAGAATAATCTGCAACTCCTTTTTCTATAATTAATACTGCTCCAGCTTCAGAAAAGAAAGGTGTTTGGTTAAAAAGAGTAATAATGTCATTTAGTTCATAATAACCTAAATACACATTGTTATTACTTAAAACAGGCATAATATTAGACGAGTTTTGTGCAAATGCCTCAAGTACATCCAGCCAGTTAGTGTCTTCTCTTACAAAAAAACCTTCGCCCGAATAACGATAGTCTTCAATAGGTTTTTCGCTATCAAAACAATGAGCATCGTTTTCAGAAATACAACCTAAGTAAACACCATCGGCATTTACAATAGGAATATGTGAATACGTTAACTGGTTAAAAAGCAGCTGAATCTCTTTAACTTTATCCGTGTTTGCTAATGGTTTAATATCGTTTATTATGTAATCTAGAAGATTCATAGTGTGTCTTTCAATTTTATGCAAATTAATTAAAAATAAGAACAATCTCGTGTATCTACTTTGTATTTTTGTACTAATTAATTCATATTTAAAATGACAAAATTAAGCGTAAACATAAATAAAATAGCAACATTAAGAAACTCTAGAGGTGGAGATACGCCCAATGTTGTGCAGTTTGCAAAAGATGTTCAGCGTTTTGGAGCAGAAGGTGTAACCATACATCCAAGACCAGACGAGAGACATATTCGTTACCAAGATGCTTACGATTTAAAACCAATTGTACACACAGAGTATAATATAGAAGGAAATCCTATCACTAAGTTTGTAGATATGGTTCTTGAAATTAAGCCAACGCAGGTAACATTAGTTCCAGATAGTATTGATGCATTAACAAGTAATGCGGGTTGGGATACTATTAAGCATAAAGATTTTTTAGTTGAAGTTATTGCTGAATTTAAAAGGAATAACATTCGTACATCTATTTTTGTAGATCCAGATACAAAGCAAATTGAAGGCGCTAAAGAAACAGGAGCCGATAGAATAGAGTTATATACAGAAGGTTTTGCAGATCAATACCATTTAGGAAATAAAGAAGCAATAAAACCTTATGCAGAATGCGCAGAGATTGCAAATAAAATAGGATTAGGAGTAAATGCTGGTCATGATTTGTCTTTGGATAATATTCAGTTTTTTAAACAAAACATTCCAGAATTATTAGAGGTTTCTATTGGTCATGCTTTAATTTCTGAAAGCTTATACTTAGGTATAGAAAATGTAGTTAATATGTATTTGAATAAATTAAAATAATGCAATTACACTCAAACATAATAGGAGAAGGCAAACCATTTATTATCCTTCATGGCTTTTTAGGCATGAGCGATAACTGGAAAACATTAGGAAAGGAATTTGCAAAAGCAGGGTTTCAGGTTCATCTAATAGATCAACGTAATCATGGAAGGAGTTTTCATAGCGATAACTTTAATTACGATCTTTTATCTCAAGATTTAAAAGAGTATTGCGACACGCATAATTTAAAAGATATTGTTTTGCTTGGTCATTCTATGGGTGGAAAAACGGCAATGTTATTTGCATCGCAATTTCCCGATTATGTTACCAAATTGTTAATCGCAGATATTTCGCCACGTTTTTATCCTATTCATCACGATGCTATCCTAGAAGGTTTAGCAAGTTTAGACTTTAATACTTTAAAAACTAGAGGAGCGGCAGAAGAGCAATTGTCTAATTATGTTAGCGATCATGGAACAAGACTATTTCTTTTAAAAAATCTATATTGGGTAGAGAAAGGAATTCTAGGTTTAAGAATAAATTTAGATGTTTTAACCGAAAACGTTAGTGAAGTAGGCGAAGCATTACCAATGCATTCTAAATTTGAAGGTGATACCTTGTTTTTAAAAGGAGATAAAAGTGAATACATAGCAGCGCAAGACGAAGCGATAATAAAAGCACATTTTCCAAATGCTAAAATAGAAACCATTGCAAATGCTGGGCATTGGTTGCATGCAGAAAATCCTAAAGATTTTTATAATGCAGTAATTAATTTTGTAAATTAAGAAACATTTAAAAACAAAAATTATGAACTTAATAATAAGACTTCTTTTAAATGCTATCGCTGTATTTGTGTTAGCTAACGTATTAAGTGGTGTGCAAGTAGATGGTTATGTTTCTGCAATAATTGTTGCAGTTGTGTTATCTATTTTAAATCTATTAGTTAAACCATTGTTGGTAATATTAACTTTACCAATAACTATAATTACATTAGGATTGTTTCTAATTGTAATAAATGCGCTAATTATTCTCTTGGCCGATAAATTAATTGATGGTTTTGCCGTAGTTAATTTCTGGTGGGCAATTTTATTTAGTGTGTTATTATCAATATTGCAATCGTTGCTTCAATCGTTTATGAAAACCGATAAGAAAAAAAAATAGACAGCAATCAGTTATAGTGTATTCTTGGGCAATGAGTTTCGGGTCTTAATGTAAGTTATATAGCATTCTTTACGATTATATTTCGTCTGAAATTCAACATATTAAAAACTTTGATGGAGTGTAAAAAATCAGTACTTTTGCACTCCATTTTTGGTTACATTAAACTTGTTTAAGCTTTTAGTAAAGGTGAAAACGAGTAATTTTAAAATCAATTAAACTTTCTTTTTAAGTTGTATAGCATCGCTGTGTAAGTGTAAAAGGTGTAGAGTTGTTTTTAAAAGATGATGTTTAACCAATTTCAGAAGTTTAAACTAGTTTATAAAATAGATTATTCAAAATGAATATTACAAGAGAAAATAAAGATGCATTAAATGCTGTAGTAACAGTGGTAATCGAGAAAGAGGATTACACAGCTAAAGTTGAAAAAATCTTAGTAGATTACAGAAAAACAGCAAACATTCCTGGATTTAGAAAAGGTCAAGTACCAATGGGAATGGTGAAAAAACAATACGGTAAAGCTGTATTAGTTGATGAGGTTAATAAATTAATTCAAGAAGGATTAAATAAATATTTAGCTGAAGAAAAGTTAGATGTTTTAGGTCAGCCATTACCAAAAGCTCAAGATGAGATTAATTGGGATTCTGATAGTTTTTCTTTTGATTTTGAATTAGGTCTTGCGCCAGAATTTGAAGTTGATTTAGAAGGGAAAAAAGATATTACACATTATAATATTGTTGCAGACGATAAATTAATCGATGGTCAAGTAGAAAACATCCAAAAACAATATGGAACATTAGCTCCTTTAGAAGAAGTTGCTAAAGACAGTGAAATTACTGGAGTTTATAAAAACGAAGCTGAAGAAATAGAAAACACTGTAACTTTAACTTTAGATAAATTTAAAGGTAAATCAACAGAAAAGAAGTTTGTAGGAGCTAAAGTAGGAGATGTTATTACATTAAAAACAAAAGGACTTTACGAAGATGATCACGAATTAATGCATGCTTTAAAATTAGAGCATGATAAAGCGCATGATTTAGATATTGAAGTTGCTTTTGAAATCACTGAAGTAAATAAACGTGAGCCAGCAGATTTAGACCAAGAGTTATTTGATAAATTATTTGGTAAAGATGGTGTAAAATCTGTTTCAGAATTAAAAGAGAAGATTAAAGAAGATGCTGAAAAGCAATTCATACAACAATCAGATCAGAAATTCTTAAACGACGTTACTGAAGATTTAGTAGCAAATACTAAATTCGATTTACCAGCAGAGTTTTTAACTAAATGGATGCAATCTGCAGGTGAAAAGCCTATGGATGCAGCTACTGCTAAAGAAGAATACCAGAAGTCTGAAAAAAGCTTACGTTACCAACTTATCGAAGCTAAGTTAATGCAAGCTAACGACATTAAAGTAGATTTCGAAGATGTAAAGGAAAGTGCTAAGTCAATGATTAAAGTGCAAATGGCACAGTTTGGTCAAATGAATCCTAGTGATAAAGAACTTGACGATATTGCTGCAAGAGTATTATCTAACCAAGAAGAAGTTAAGCGTTTAAGCGAGCAAGTTGTAAGCCAAAAACTATTAAATCTTTACAAAGAAAAAGCTAACGTAAAAACAAAAGAATTAACTTACGATAAGTTTGTTAAGGAAGTTTATGGCGATAAATAAGTCAAGCTTATTTTTTAAAGAATAATCATTATATTTAGGCGTTGAATTATTATAGATTCAACGCCTATTTTCTTAGCGTTAAATTCGACTTAAAAAGTTTGTTAACTGCTGATTTAACTATACATTTATAACTTCTTGAAGAAATTTGAGAACTTAATTAAAATATCAAATTCAAAAAACAAATATGGATTACGGAAAAGAATTCGAGAAATTTGCCATAAAAGATCAAGGAATTAGCAGCACATATTACGATAAAATTGTGAGTAGTATGATGCCTCAAAACATGACGCCTTATATTATAGAAGAGCGCCAATTAAATATATCTCAATTAGATGTATTTTCAAGATTAATGATGGATCGTATCCTTTTCTTAGGAACAGGGATTAACGATAATATTGCAAATATTATTCAAGCACAACTTTTATTTTTAGAAAGTGTAGACGCAAATAAAGACATTCAAATGTATATTAACTCTCCTGGAGGAAGTGTATATGCTGGATTAGGTATTTACGATACTATGCAGTTTATTAAGCCAGATGTGGCAACTATTTGTACAGGAATGGCAGCTTCTATGGGAGCCGTTTTATTGTGTGCAGGAGCAAAAGGGAAGCGTAGTGGTTTAACACATTCTCGTGTAATGATTCACCAACCTTTAGGTGGAGCGCAAGGTCAAGCTAGTGATATAGAAATTACAGCTCGCGAAATTTTAATTTTAAAAGAAGAACTTTATAAAATTATAAGTAAACATTCTGGTCAAGATTACGACAAAGTGTACGAAGATAGTGATCGTGATTATTGGATGAAATCTGATAAAGCTAAAGAGTACGGAATGATTGACGAGATTTTAGCTCGTAATTAAATAGTGGATAAGAATTAAGTTAAGTTAGAACGATAAAAGTGAAAACTTTTAACTTTTAGCTTTCAACTTTCAACTTAAAAAAAATGGCAAAGGAAGAATTAGAATGTTCGTTTTGTGGTAGGAAAAAGCCAGAAACAAGTTTATTAATCGCAGGTTTAGATGCACATATTTGTGATCGCTGTATAGAGCAAGCGCACGGTATTGTTATTGAAGAATCTAAAGAGAGTGATAGCTCAGACTTGTCTGCAGAACTTATGTTGCGTAAGCCGCAGCAAATAAAAACGTTCTTAGACGAGTATATTATAGGTCAAGAGACTACTAAAAAAGTGATGTCTGTAGCTGTTTATAACCATTATAAACGTTTGTTACAACCACCAACAAATGATGATATCGAAATTCAAAAATCGAATATCATTATGGTTGGAGAAACTGGAACAGGTAAAACATTAATGGCAAAAACAATTGCTAAAATGCTTAACGTGCCTTTAGCTATTGTAGATGCAACAGTATTAACAGAGGCTGGTTATGTAGGTGAAGATGTAGAAAGTATACTAACACGTTTGTTACAAGCGGCAGATTATAGTTTAGAGAAAGCAGAAAAAGGTATTGTTTTTATAGATGAAATCGATAAAATTGCTCGTAAAAGTGATAATCCTTCAATAACTAGAGATGTTTCTGGAGAAGGTGTACAACAAGCGTTGCTTAAGTTATTAGAAGGTACAGTTGTAAATGTACCGCCTAAAGGAGGACGTAAGCATCCAGATCAAAAATTTATTGAAGTAAACACAGAAAACATCTTATTCATTGCTGGTGGAGCTTTCGATGGTATAAATCGTGTAATCTCTAAAAGATTAAACATGCAAGCTGTTGGTTACAGTGCTTCAATTAGTGACGATGTTGTAGATAATGATAATTTACTGCAATACATTATTCCTAAAGATTTAAAAGACTTTGGGTTAATACCAGAAATTATAGGACGATTACCTGTATTAACATACATGGATCCTTTAGATGCTGCAACACTAAGAGCTATTTTAACAGAGCCTAAAAATGCTATTATTAAGCAATACAAAAAACTATTCTCTATGGATGAGATTGAGTTTAGTATTACAGATGGTGCTTTAGATTTTATAGTTGGTAAAGCTATAGAATACAAATTAGGAGCCAGAGGATTACGTTCTTTATGCGAAGAGATCTTAACAGATGCAATGTTCGAATTACCTGGAAGTGACACTAAGAAAATTAATGTTACTAAGGTTTATGCCGAACAAAAAATATCTAAGAATACTATTAAGAAGCTAAAGGCGGTTTCTTAAATTAAATAGCATACTATAAATTGAAGCCTACCTTATTATAAGGTAGGCTTTTTTATTACCCATAAAATGAAATTAATAAACTTAAAGAATCCCGATACAGAGAGGCTTGTGTTTGTTACTACAAGCATGGATGATGTTGCACTTGTTTTTCAATCAAGGTCTAACCCAATTGTTAGAAAATATATTATGCAACCTTTGTACACAAAGGAAGAGGAAGCGATAAATCATATCAAAAAACTAATAAGTTATTTAAAGGAGGATAAATCGATTAGTTGGACTTTAATAGATAAGACTTTAAATAAAAAAATAGGAGGTATCTGTTTGTGGAATTTCTCTAAAGATAGAAAAACAGCTGAGGTTGGTTACGATCTATTGCCAGAGTATTTTAGAAAAGGTTACATGTCTGAAGCTTTAAAAGCGGTTATTGATCTTGGTTTTAAAGATCTTAATTTAGATAGAATTGAAGCTTATACCCATATAGAAAATGAAAGCTCTAAGAAATTGTTAGTAGCCTGTGGATTTGTACATCAGTCGGAAAGAAAAGATCCAGGATTTCCAAAGAACAGTATATATGCTTTAGATAAATAAAAAACCACTCGTAAAAAAGTTAGGAGTGGTTTTCTTGAATCTGAATTAACTAATTAACATAGATTCAACTAGGATAGAATTGATTAATAGCATTGTGAATTTAATGATAATTATTTGAATATCATAATATTAAATAATTTATTTTAACAGTTTTGCTTTAGTAGTTCGTCTATATAGTCTCTAGTGTTAGATAATCGAGGTACTTTATGTTGTCCACCAAGTTTATTGTTGTCTTTTAGCCAATCGTAAAATAATTTTGTTCTTGCTACAGTAATGTTTGGTTTGTTTAAGGTCATGTTATTGTAACGTTTAGCTTCATAATCTGAATTTAGAGATTTTAGAGCATTGTCAAACAATTCATTAAAATAGTCAATGTCTTTAGGTGGTGTTTTAAACTCTATAAGCCACTGGTGAGCACCTTTTTCTTTGCCTTTCATAAATATTGGTGCAGCAGTATAATCTACAATTTCACTTTTTGTTTTCTTGCAGGCTTTTTTTAAGGCATCTTCTGCATTTTCAATAATAAGCTCTTCTCCAAAAACATTAATGTGATGTTTTGTTCTTCCAGAAACCTTTATTCTATAGGGTGTAATAGATGTAAAACGAATAGTGTCACCTATTTTATAACGCCATAATCCGGCATTTGTAGTAATTATTACTGCGTAATTTTTGCCTTTCTCTACTTCGCTTAACGGAATAACATGCTCTTCTGGTGTGCCATGAGTATCCATAGGAATAAACTCATAAAAAATACCGTAATCTAGCATTAGTAGTAATTCGCTAGAATGGTTTAAATCTTGAATAGCAAAAAAGCCTTCAGAAGCATTATAAATTTCATAATACTTAAAATCCTTCTTTGGTAAAATGTTTTTATATTGTTGTACGTATGGATTAAAACTAACACCTCCATGAAAGTAAACTTCCAAGTTTGGCCAAATGTCAAACAAAGAATCTTTTTCAGTTTTATCTAATACATTATTAAGTAAAACAAGCATCCAGGATGGTACGCCGGCTAAACTAGTAACGTTTTCATTTATAGTTTCATTTACTATGGCAGCCATTTTAGTTTCCCAATCACTCATTAAAGAAACTTTGTTGCTAGGTGTGCTACTAAACTCTGCCCAAAAAGGCATGTTGTCTATTAAAATAGCACTTAAATCGCCAAAGGCTGTGCCGTTTTCTTTATATAATTCTTTACTACCACCTAGTCTTAAGCTTTTTCCTGTAAAGAGTTGGGAGTCTTCGTTATTATTTAAATACATGCACAGTAAATCTTTACTTGCAGCATAATGGCAGTTTTCTAAAGAATCCTGACTTACAGGTATAAACTTACTTTTTGCGCTAGTAGTGCCGCTAGATTTAGCGAACCATTTTATAGGTGAAGGCCAAAAAATATTGTGTTCTCCTAATCGAGAGCGTTCAAATAGATCTTGATAGCCTTCGTAGTTTTTTACTGGAACTCTACTAGCAAACTCGGCATAGGTTTTAATAGAAGCATAGTCGTACTGCTTACCAATCTCTGTGTCTTTAGCTGTTTCAATTAAGTTAAATAGCAGTTCTTCTTGTACTTCATTTGGATATTTTAAGAACAAATCAATTTGGTGAAACCGTTTCTTTAAAAACCATGAAGCGATAGAATTTACTAAAGGAATTGGCATATATTTATAGTATATTTAGAGACTAAAAATAACACTTTTTTTTATGACTTACCAAGGCGTGCTAACAAAAATGGCAACAGAGTTTTCTAGCCCAATTCAATATTATTTAGTTTTCGAAAACGATTTCATTAATATGAATCAATTACTAAATAAAACCTTGAAATTTCAATTTGTTAAACACCAATGTTTAAACTGTAGTTTAGATAAGCCTATTTTTAGACAAGGCTTTTGTAAAAGTTGCTTTTTCGATATGCCTCAAGCTGGAGATTGGATTATGCGACCAGAGTTAAGTACTGCACATTTAGATCAAGAAGATCGTGATTTAGAATACGAAAAGAAGGTACAGCTAAAACCGCATATTGTTTATTTAGCAAATTCAAGTAATGTAAAGGTTGGTGTTACAAGAAAAACACAAGTTCCAACACGTTGGATAGATCAAGGTGCACACGAAGCTATAGCCATTGTAGAGGTGCCTAATCGTTATCTTGCAGGTATTACAGAGGTTGCTTTAAAAGATTATGTAGCAGATAAAACCAACTGGAGAACCATGCTTAAAAACGATGTGGTAGATGAAAGTTTAGTAGAGTGGAAAAATAAGTTAAAACAATACATTCCTGCTGAAGCTCAAGAATATTACATAGAAAATAACGATGAAACGCAAATGGATTTTCCTGTGCTATCATATCCTGTGAAACCCAAAAGTTTGAATATTGAAAAAGTAGGTAGTTATGAAGGTGTGTTAAAAGGAATAAAAGGGCAGTATCTTATTTTTGAAGATGATACCGTTTGTAATATTCGAGGAAATGAAGGGAAGGTAGTGAGTATTGAAATTGTTTAAAGGTTTTAATAATGGTCTTTAATGATGAGTTTAATAGCATTGTAAAAAAGAGTAGAAGTTTGGCTATTCAATATCAAAGTAGGTTTATTTTTTCATATCATTTTCTTTTAGCATTAGAGTGTTCAAATAGTATTACAAGTGAAATAATAAGAACTAATAATTGGAATTTAAAACCAATAAAAAAAGCACTTATTAAAGATGAAGCAGTAGGAAAACTTGATAAATATTTTTTGTTAAAAGAATTTGAAAGGGCTATAAAGTATTCAAGCTTTTATGCTTGGATTTATTATGAACAAGAAATTAAACCAGAGCATGTTGTCTTTGCTATGTTGGCCGATAAAAATAGCTTAGCAGGAAAACACCTTAGAGACATAGGTATTACCTATGATTCTTTTAAAAAAGATTATCACAATTTATATAAAACCAATACAAAATCAGTTTTTGAGGCTTTAGGAAAGAGTTCATTCTTAGTGAGAATTGGTTTTCCTGGATTTATAAAAAAGTGATGATTGTGGATGTTATTAACAATGCACTTTGAATATTTTCAATCAAAAAAACCTCGCATTCATAGAATGCAAGGTTTATATATTATAAAAGAAAAAGTATTTACTATACGTTTTCTGCGTCTCTTAATCCTTGGATATAAGATGCTTTTTGAATTTGACGACGACGTGTTACAGAAGGCTTAGTGAAGTGTTGTCCTTCTCTTAAGTTCTGCATTACTTTAATGTTACGGTGCTTTCTTTTGTAACGTTTTAAAGCTCTTTCTATATTTTCTCCGTCTTTAATTTCTATTCTTAACATATCTTTATATTATGTGTATTCTTAAATTTCAGGTTGCAAATATAAGTTTATCTTTTAATTTAAACAATAGACTTATAAAGTTTTTGCAATTTATTTTGATTATTATTTATTCTTAATTAATTGTGTCCTTTTTCTTGTTCTTTTTCCCGAACAATCCACCTAAAACATCCTTTACTACATTTGTTGGATTTTTTGTTGAATCTGTTGGTGTGCTTGAGTTGTTTCCATTAGGGAAAATATCTTTAATCACATTTATAACAGGAGAACTATTTTGTGTTTGAGTACTATCGCTTGCTGTTTGATTGCTACTGTTAAGGCCTAATAAATCTTTAATTTTATCTTTTCCGTTATTAAGTAGCTTTTGTTTTTCAATTTCTATTAGCTGCGTCGTTAAATTTTTAACTCCACTAGTTAAATCGGTTTGTACTTTTGGGCTAGTAAACGATCCTGTTAAATTAGCAGTTATTGGGATGCTAATTTTGTTAACCTCGCTATCGTTTATTTTTCCAACAAGTCTATTTACTTCACTTCCTAAGTACTTAGCAGGTACATTAAAAACAACATTGTAATCCATAGATTTGTCGAAACCATGGTTTCCACCTACTGTAATGCCAATATCTTTGTAGTTTAAATTAAAAGGTGAGATACTTACACGGCCGTTTTCAAATTTTAAAGCTGTTTTTAAGTCTTTTAAGTCTAGCTTGTCGAAATCTATAAAACTTAATTTACTGGTTAATGCATCAAATAGTGCAGCATTTTTTGGTTCTACTTTGGTAGTTAGTAATTCTGCTAAAGCGCCACCAGAAATAGAACTCATTAGAGGAGTAAAGTCATCTCCTAAAGTTCCGCTTAGTGTAATAGCACTATTTAGTTTTCCTTGTAATACTTTTGCAATTGGAGCTAAATTTTGAAGCATATCTAAATCTCTAAAAGATTGTGATATATCAAAATTGCTCATACCTAAATCCATCTTAAAAGTTGGCGTTTTAGTTTTAGTATCAACTAAGCCTGTCATGTTAAGGTTTCCGCCTAATAAATCAGATGTTACGTTTTGTAAATTAGCCGTTTCGTCTTTAATTAATAGTTTTCCTTTTACGTTTGTAAGTGTTAAGTTATCGTAAACTACAGTTTTAGCATCTGCAGTAATGGTGCAATCTAAAAATGCTGGAATTTTAAGGGCGTCGTTAGGCTCTGCGCTTTGGTTTACGGGTCTATCGCTTCCGCCTTCAACCATGAAATCACTAATTAAAAAATTATTAGATGCGACATTAAAATCACCTTTTAGTTTTTTGTCACTTAATAAAAAGCCTAATAAGTTGTTTATGGTTCCTGTTGCGTTTAAATCTGTTTTTCCAGTAGAGGCTTTAAAGTTTTCTAAAGTTATAGTGCTTGGCTTAAAACTAACATTAGCTTCAGTAATATTTAATGGGTTAACAATATCTGCAGAAGAAAACACGAAATCGTTAACACTAATATTTCCATTGTTTTTAATGCGGTCGTAGGCATTGGTTTCAATGGCATTCATATCGAAACTAGTATTTAGTTTTGCTTTAATAATACCGCTTAATTCGTTTTCTAAAGTTATTGGGTACGCTTTAGTGATGTTTGCTAAATTTAAAACGCCATCAATATTAGCACTTACAAGCATGTTTTTAGTAAGGTTTTTTATAACTGCTGAAGATTTAAATTCGTCTTCATCAATTTTAAAATTTAATGTTTTTAGATCTACAAAAGTATCATCTACATTTCCAGTTGTATTTTTTATTGCAGCATTAATGCTAATGTTTTCTACACGTTTTGGTAAATCTGGATATTTAAACGATGCATTATTAGAGGCTATATTAATGTCTAAAGTTGGTATTGTTTTTTCTGTTACCAAACCTTTAATCTTACCGTTAACCTTGAAGTTTCCGCTAGTTTCAACATCACTAATATTCTGAGAGTATGTTTTAGGAATAACCGCTAAGAAGTCTTTAAAACTTGACCCAGGATTCTCAAAAGTAATATCAATATCTTGTCCGCCTTCTATTAATTGCACGTATCCTGAAAACTCTAAAGGAAGGTCGTTTATTAAACCTTTGTTTTCTTTAAAAGTGTATTTACTGTTTTCTAAATCAAGATCTATTAAAGCATCTAATTTAATACGGTTATTACTAAGGTATTCGGTGCTATCAAGACTTAAAGTAACGTTAGCTTCACTTTTAGTGTTTAATTCTGAAACACTTTCTGAAAATATTCCGCTTCCAGAATGGTCTAATTCTGTTACATGTAATATCGTATTCGATCCTTCATCTAAATAAGTTAGTGCGCTTTTAGTAATCACATAATCCTCAATGCTTAAAGAAAAACCTTCACTTTTGTCTGTGCTAGTATTTGTGTTTTCTGTTTCTTTTGCAATGTCGTAATTGGCATCTCCAAATTTGTTTACTTTTAGATTAACAAGTGCTTCATTTACATAAATTGAATTAATAACAATTGGTCCTTCGTCTGCCTTTTTAAAAAGTTCTTTTACAGACATGTCAAAAGAAAGCGATTTTACACTACCTAGTGTTTCGTCTTTAAAAGGTTCTAAATTGGTGATTTTAAGATTATCCACAGTAACATTGGCTTGCGGAAAACTGCTTATAAAACTTAGGCTAACATCTGCAAATTCAACATTTGCATTTACGCTGTTATTAACAAAATTACGAACCATATCTTTTATCTGATTTTGAAAGATAAAAGGAGCAACTAATAAAAGTATAACTATAACTAATAGTGAGATACCTGTAATTTTTAATATTTTCTTCATGTTTGTTCCCGGGTTTTGGGATAGATTTAGTTTTGTTAAGTATAGTATTTACGTATAATCTAATGATTTAGATTTGTTATCAAAGATTTTAATAAAAGTTTAGCATTAATTATAGAAGGTCTATTTCTTCATTAATTTTTAAATTAAAGGTTTTTCTAAAAATAAAAACGCCCAAATATAAAAAAGGAGTATCTATAAAAGCGACTAAAACTTTAAATAGAAAGCCACTTATTAGTAAACCTTTAAAGTTGTTCCAGTCAATAATGCCAAAAGAGCACAGTAAAAACAATACAGAAAAAGTGTCTATAAATTGCGAAAACCAGGTGGAGAAATTATTTCGAAGCCACAAATGTTTACCTTTTGTTAAGCGTTTCCAGAAATGATAAATTTGAATGTCTATAAACTGCGCAAATAAATAAGCTGTCATACTTGCAAAAACGGCAATTGAAGATGCTCCAAATACTTTGTGAAATGTTTCGTTATTAATAGGAGAGTTGTTAAGTGCAGGAACTGCATCTGCTGCAAAAACTATTAATAATGAAAAAAATGAAGCAAAGATACCAGCGATAACCACATCGTTTGCACGTTTCTTTCCGTAGATTTCACTTATTAAATCGGTAATTAGAAAAGTGATAGGATAAGGTAGAATGCCAACAGAGATTTCGAAAAGACTAAAACCTAATATTTTAATATCTAAAGGATACCAATAAAAAAACTTCTGAAAAATTAAATTAGAAACCACTAAAGAGGTAATAAACAAAGCGCCTAGGAATAGGTAGGTACGTTGGGCTTTAAGTTTGTTTTTTAATGTCATAATACTTTTAAATTTTTCACACAGAGCCGTTTGCTTAGTATTGTGGAAACTTAAACTAAATTCGTTAATAAATAGTTTAAGTAAATATAAAGGAAACCATTTACTTTTAGTTATTTTGCCTTCTCGATTAAAAATGGATTCACAGAAAGTTTACATATCTATAGGAAGTAATAAGGGCGACAAATTTAAGAATTTGCAAGCAGCTGTGGATGCTATCCATTTAAAAGTAGGAACAGTAAAAATCATCTCAAAAATTTTTAAAACACCTGCTTTAGGTTTTGATGGTGACGATTTTTTTAATGCTTGTTTGTTGGTTGATAGTTATTTAAAACCTAGTAAAATTCTTAAGGAATTATTACTAATAGAAACGGATTTAGGTAGAGTTAGAACCAAAAAGGAAGGCTACGAGTCTAGAGTTATAGATTTAGATATATTATTTATAGACGAAGTAATAATCGATACAAAGTCTCTTAAAGTACCACATCCAGAGTTGCACAACCGTAGGTTTGTTTTAGAGCCTTTATATAACATAGCTTCTAAGGTTAAGCATCCAGTTTTAGAAAAAGAAATTTCTGTTTTACTAACAGAATGTAAAGACGAAAGTGTTTTAGAACCAATTAATATTTGGTTAAAAAACCCAAGTAAACAATACGATTTTTCGAAGTACAATTACATTGCTATTGAGGGAAACATTGGTGCAGGAAAAACAAGTTTGGTTACAAAAATAGCTCAAGATTACAATGCAAAATTAATTTTAGAACGTTTTGCAGATAATCCTTTTTTGCCTAAGTTTTATAAAGATGCCCAGCGTTACGCTTTTACTCTAGAAATGTCTTTTCTTGCTGATCGCTACCAGCAAATAAATGATGACTTATCGCAGTTAGATTTGTTTAAAGATTTTATAGTAAGTGACTACGATATTTTTAAGTCATTAATTTTTTCTAAAATAACATTAAATCAAGACGAGTTTAAGTTGTACAGAAAGTTGTTTTATCTAATGTATAAAGATATTGCAAAACCAGAACTTTATGTTTATCTCTATCAAAACACAGAAAGACTTAAGGCTAATATAAAAAAACGCGGTAGAAAGTACGAGCAGAATATAGATAGCGAGTATCTTGATAAAATTAATTCTGGTTATTTAGATTTTCTAAAAAATCAAACAGAGCTCAATGTTAAAATTATAGATATTTCTGATCGCGATTTTGTAAAAAATCGTGAGGATTATTTATATGTTTTAGACGCTATTTGTAAGTAGATTTTAACGATTTTTATAGGTTATTTTTATAATTAAAAAAGTTGATATACCGTTGTTACAATATGTCCTTTGTTGTTATCTGTAATGTAATCATCTAACTTAATCTCGCTTTTAACTTTTAGATTAAAAGGAGTTTCTAATAAATTAACACCGCTATTTTGTTTTAACCTTATGCCTTGGCCAGAGATAATGTCTTTGTTTGGTATAAAGTTCTCCATAGGTAGATGCTCTGTTAGTATTACATATTTGTACGCCTCTATTTTTTTTGTAATCTTGAGTATTTCGGCGTTGGATAAGTGTTGTAGTACCTGTCTAATTATAAGGCAATCTGCAGGAGGAAGGTTGTCTTTAGAAATGTCTAAACAATCAAATTCCAAGTTGCTTTCTTGAAATGTTTTTTTATTTCTATCAATTAGTTTTTCAACTATATCTATGGCGATGTATTTTTTAGCCGATGTTACAAGGTGTTTTCCAATATTAAAATCACCACAACCTAAGTCGCAAACAATCAAAGGTTCTTTAGTTTTAAAAAAAGCTTTTAAAGCCTCTATGTATGGGTCTGTAATTTTTGAATCGTGAGAACCTGTTCCAGAAAAAAAATCATGTTCTTTTCCTCCCCAAAGTTTCATGTCATAAATCTGATCCATCACACGTTTAGTCTCCCAAGGCTTTTTTTGTTTTTTAGCCACCTGTATTTATGTTGTTTTTAATTTAGAAAACAAATCCCAAACCACAACACCACAACTAACAGAGATATTAAGAGAGTGTTTAGTCCCAAATTGAGGAATCTCAATTACAGTATCGCTACTAGAAACTATATCTTGAGCAACTCCTTTAACTTCATTACCAAAAACTAATGCGTAAGTTGTATTGGCTTCAACTTTAAAGTCGTTTAACATAGTAGCATTTTCGGCTTGTTCTATGGCGCAAATTTTCACGTTATCAGTCTTTAGCTTTTCAATAACAGAAGATGTCTTTTCGGCATATTCCCAATCTACGGTATCTGTACTGCCTAGTGCTGTTTTGTGTATGTCTTTATGCGGTGGTGTTGCAGTTATGCCACAGAGGTAGATTTTTTCAATTAAAAAAGCATCACTTGTTCTAAAAACAGAACCAATATTATTTAAACTTCTAATATTATCTAAAATAATGATAATAGGTGTTTTGTTCGCTTCTTTAAAGTCGTTAACACTTAGTCTGTCAAGTTCGCTGTTTTTTAATTTGCGCATAAAATCAATCTTTCATTTCGAGGAGGATGCTTTATAAGTAATCTCTTCAATTCAATTGTGAATAATTATAAATAACTAAAGTAAAATTGATTTCAAAAAAAATCAATATTTAGTTACATTGCAAACTTACTTAAAAACTAAATTCCTTTGGCAGCAAAAACAAAAAAAGTAACACCTTTAATGAAGCAGTATAATGCTATAAAAGCAAAATACCCAGATGCTTTATTGTTATTTCGAGTAGGAGATTTTTATGAAACTTTTGGAACCGATGCTATAAAGGCAGCTGGTATTTTGGGTATTACTTTAACAAAAAGAGGTGCAGGAAGCGAAAGCGAAATAGAGCTTGCTGGTTTTCCTCACCATTCTATAAATACATATCTACCAAAGCTTGTAAAAGCTGGAGAGCGTGTTGCTATTTGCGATCAGTTGGAAGATCCCAAACAAACAAAAAACATTGTAAAGCGTGGCGTTACAGAACTAGTTACTCCTGGAGTAGCTTTTAACGATGAGGTTTTACAGTCTAAAACGAATAATTTTTTATGTTCTGTTTACTTCGGAAAAACCACAATTGGAGTAGCGTTTTTAGATATTTCTACGGGCGAGTTCCTAACAAGTCAAGGTAATCAAGAGTATATAGACAAATTGCTTCAGAATTTTAATCCAAGCGAAGTGCTGGTGTCTAAACAAAAGCGATTGTATTTTAATGATAGTTTTGGCAGCGACTTTCATACTTTTAATTTAGAAGATTGGGTATACCAAACAGATTATGCTAATGAAACTTTATTAAAACACTTTAATACAAAATCACTAAAAGGTTTCGGAATAGAAGATTTAAGCGAAGGTATTATTGCTTCGGGTTCTATACTTCATTATTTAGCCGAAACACAACATAATAAATTGCAGCATATAACTTCTGTATCTAGAATAGCAGAAGATGAGTATGTTTGGATGGATCGTTTTACTATTAGAAATTTAGAACTTTACAATTCAACAAATAATAATGCAGTAACCTTACTTAATGTTATCGATAAAACGAGTTCTGCAATGGGAGGGCGTTTATTAAAACGTTGGTTAGCATTACCATTAAAGAATGTTGAAAAAATAAAACAACGTCACGAAGTGGTTTCGTTTTTAAAGGGAAACCAAAATGTGCATCAAAAAATTCAAGATCATATTAAAAGCATTGGAGATATTGAAAGATTAATTTCCAAAGTCGCAACAGGTAAAGTGAGTCCTAGAGAAGTTATGCAGCTTAAAAATTCTTTAGAAGCTATTACTCCAATAAAGGAGTTGTCGTCTAAAAGTGAAAATGAATCTTTAAAAATTATTGGAGACACGCTACAAAGTTGTGATGTCCTTCGCTCTAAAATTAAGCTAACACTTAATGAAGAGGCGCCTGTAAATGTTTTAAAAGGAAATACTATCGCAGAAGGATTTTCTACCGAATTAGATGAGCTTAGAGGTTTATCTACTTCAGGTAAGAATTATCTAGATCAAATGCTTAAAAGAGAAAGCGAGCGTACAGGAATTACATCTCTTAAAATAGCATCCAATAATGTGTTTGGTTATTATATAGAGGTAAGAAATACGCATAAGGATAAAGTTCCAGAAGAATGGATTAGAAAACAAACTTTAGTAAATGCCGAGCGTTATATTACCGAAGAGTTAAAAGAATACGAAGGTAAAATCCTTGGAGCAGAAGAGCGAATACTAGCAATCGAACAACAATTGTTTTCAGAGTTAGTAACTTGGATGCATCAATATATTAAACCTGTGCAGCAAAATGCACATTTAATTGGGCAGTTAGATTGCTTGTGTGGTTTTGCTCAATTAGCAAAAGATAATAAATATGTATATCCAACAATAGACGATTCTCACGATTTAGAAATAAAAGAAGGTCGTCATCCAGTAATTGAAAAACAATTGCCTATTGGTGATGCATATATTGCTAACGATGTGTTTTTAGATAGAACAGCACAACAAATAATAATGATTACTGGACCAAACATGTCTGGTAAATCGGCAATATTACGTCAAACAGCACTTATAGTTCTATTGGCTCAAATAGGAAGTTTTGTGCCAGCTAAAAGCGCTAGAATAGGTTTAGTCGATAAAATTTTCACAAGAGTAGGAGCAAGCGATAATATATCTATGGGAGAATCTACTTTTATGGTAGAGATGAACGAGACAGCTTCTATTCTTAATAACATATCAGAAAGTAGCTTAGTCTTATTAGATGAGATAGGAAGAGGAACAAGTACCTACGATGGTATTTCGATAGCTTGGGCAATTAGCGAGTATTTACACGAGCACCCAACAAAAGCCAAAACCTTGTTTGCAACACATTATCATGAGCTTAATGAAATGACTGAGACATTTACACGTATCAAGAATTTTAATGTCTCTGTTAAGGAGTTAAAAGACAATGTTCTTTTCTTAAGAAAACTTGTTGAAGGAGGAAGTGAGCACAGTTTTGGAATTCATGTAGCTAAATTAGCAGGAATGCCTCAACAGGTTTTACATCGTGCTAATGCTATTTTAAAGAAATTAGAGCGTTCACATTCTAGCGAAGAACTAACAGATAATGTGAAATCGATAAAAGATGAGATGCAATTAAGTTTTTTTAATTTAGATGACCCATTATTACTTCAAATTAAAGATGAGATATTATTAACTGATATTGATACACTTACGCCTGTTGAAGCGCTCATGAAACTAAACGAGATTAAAAGAATGTTGGTTAAAACTCAAAAAAAATAAAAATATTTGCGAAAAAGCTTTGGAGTTTCCAAAAAAGTCTTAAATTTGCAACCGCAATAGCAATATTGTTTGTTCATATAAAGACTGCGAAAGTAGCTCAGGGGTAGAGCATCACCTTGCCAAGGTGGGGGTCGCGAGTTCAAATCTCGTCTTTCGCTCTGAGATATTTTTATTAAAATAATTCCAATGCTGAAGTGGTGGAATTGGTAGACACGTTGGACTTAAAATCCAATGTCCATTAGGACGTACGGGTTCAAGTCCCGTCTTCAGTACTAAGCCTTTACAAGATTCTTGTAAAGGCTTTTTTTATGCTATTTTTTTAAGAATTAATTAAGAATGATATGGTTTTAGGTTTTATTCTAAATCTCAGTAATTAAAAAAGGCTTTACATTTTTGTGAAGCCTTTTTTAATTACTGCAAAAAACATTTATGATTTAGATAGAGTATTAAATATTTAGTAATCTTATGTAATTGGATTTTATAATAACTATCTAGGAGCTTATATAGAATAGTAAATTCTTCAAAGAAAATATTACCAAATGTTGTCCAAATTGACTATCAGTTATTTAACATAATATCATAGCGTTTAGTATATTGCTTTTACCTAATTAACCAGACCTAAACCTTTGGAAGTAATTGCAAAAGCGTGATTCAGGCGTTTTTTTTATAAAATTTATATCGAAAAACGACCATCTATAAAAATATTGAAAGGCACTTTGTAAAAGAGTTGTTATCATTTACAAAGGAAAAAAGTCAATTTTTCTATTTGCTACGTTGGACGTTCTTATCTCAATATTTTTAGTTTGAAGTTTAATTTTCTTTGGGGCGCAATTATTTAGTTTAGAGCTCCTTTTTGTTTGTGCGCTTAAATTTCATCATAAATATTAGATATGGTAATGAGTCAATTAAGTAGCGATCTACATCTTATTTATCCAATAGTATTGATATTAATTACTAATCTTACATCTATTTCTTATGCTATTTTTGCGACACATCCAGAATTGGTTCACGGAAAAAAGGAAGCAAATAATTTAATGTTTTATGGGAACTTTCATGATATGGAGGAAGAGGAATATGTAAACAATATTACCGGTTTAATGCATGAAGGAGATGAGTTATATAAAACCATTGCAAAAGATACTTTCCATTTAGGTAAAACCATAGACCGTAAATTTAAATTACTTCGTAAGTCGTTTAATATTTTTTTAATAGGTATAATTCTATCCGTGATAGCATTTGTAGCTTGCCATGCTTTATTTGGAGGATTAATATAAAGCATTGTAAAAGTGCTGTTGCTGTAAAGTGATTTTTGCTTTTCGGTTATTTATAAAACAAAAAAATCGCCTAAATAAAATTAGGCGATTTTTTTTATGATAATAAGTTTTATCTAAAACTTATAGTTTATCAGCTTATTTTTTAAGAGCGTCAGCAGCGTTTTTAACACCGTCTTTAGTTGCATCAACAGCTTTTTTAGCACCATCTTCTACTTTGTCAGCAGCCTCTTTAGCTCCTTCTTTAACAGCGTTTGCGCCATCTTTTATAGCTTCACCAGTTGCATCAACAGCATTTCCAGCAGCATCTACAGCATCACTAGCAACATCACCAGCAGCGTCAGCAGCATCTCCAACAGCTTCTCCAGCGTTTTCAAGTGCATCTCCTGTTGCATCAACAGCATCTCCAACAACATCTCCAGTTGATTCAGCAGCATTTTCTACAGCATCTCCTACAGAATCAGCTCCTTCTTTAACTTCTCTACAAGAAGTAAACGTTGCGCTTAATGCTAATAATAAAGCTGCGCTTGATAATAATTTTTTCATTTTTTTAGTGTTTAAATTAAATTAGGTTGTGAAATTACTATTTTGAAAGTTAATTTTAACATTTTGTTGGCATGTTTTTTAATACTTTCTTGATAAAAAGCAGTAATCTTAGTTTAAATACGTAAAAAGTTAAGTATTTGGATCACCGAACCTTTGTTTTTTTTAATAAAGTTAAAATTATTCAACCCAAATTGGCTTCTTATTTCTTCATCATTAACAAATAAATTTAAAGTTTCTGTAAGTTCACTTTGGTTAAATATAGAAATCATACCATTATTGTCAATCATGTTTTGTGCTTCAGGAAATTTTTTGTGGTTTTTTCCTATTATTATTGGTACACCAAAAACAGCAGCTTCTAGTGTGTTATGTAAGCCTGTTGTTCCCATTGCTCCTCCAATGTATGCAATATCAGCATAGTTATAGATTTTGGTTAATAAGCCAATAGTATCTAGTATTAGAACTTGATAGTCGCTAAGTGTTTTTCCTTCTTTATCAGTAAACAATACGCAGTTCTTAGAAATACTGTTTTTTAAACCTTCAATTTGAGTTGCTTTTATATTATGCGGCGCAATTATAAATTTAACATCCTTATTAGCTTCAGTATTAATATAATTTACAATTAGTTTCTCGTCGTCAGGCCAAGAGCTTCCTATAACAACACATAGGCTGTCACCTTTAAATTCTGTAATAAAATCTAAGGTGTTGTTTTGCTTTAATTGATTAAAAACTCTATCAAATCGTGTATCTCCAGAAACCGTAGCATTTGTATAACCTATTTTTTCTAATAGCGTTTTCGAAGCTTCATTTTGCGTAAAAATATGATTAAAAGCAAATAATGCATCCTTTGTATGCTTACCATACCACTTAAAAAAAGATTGATTTTTTCTAAAGCTAGCCGATATTAATACTGCTTTAAATCGTCTTTTCTTTAATTCATTTAAAATATTAGGCCATATTTCGTATTTAACAAAAATGGTTAACTCCGGATGTACTATATTTAAAAAGCGTTTCGCATGCACTTTGCTGTCTAAAGGAAGGTAAACCACAACATCTGCAAAAGGTGCATTTTTTCTTATTTCAAAACCAGAAGGAGAGAAAAAAGACAAAACAATTTTATGGTTAGGGTAGTCTTTTCGTAACTCTGTAAACACTGGTAAGCCTTGTTCATACTCACCTAAAGATGCGCAATGAAACCATAGCGTTTTGTCATTAGCATTAATGCTAGACTTTAACTTAGTAAAAGTTTCTGCCCGACCTTGAACACCAAGTTTTATTTTAGTGTTAAAATTTGCAATAATTTTTAATGCAAAACTGGCTAAGTAAATTCCGAAAGAGTACAATAAATTCAACTTTAAAAATGCTTTGTGCTAAAATACATAATTCATTGTTTAGCATTTGCGAATTTTGTAAATTCGTTTTATGAAAAAAATACAAATGGTTGACCTAAAAGGTCAATATGCCGAAATAAAAAAAGAGGTTAACGACTCTATACAAGAAGTTTTAGAGACTACAGCCTTTGTAAATGGACCGCAGGTTCACGCATTTCAAAAAAACTTAGAAGATTATTTGGGTGTTAAACACGTTATACCATGTGCTAACGGTACAGATGCTTTGCAAATTGCAATGATGGGATTAGGTTTAAAACCAGGAGACGAGGTTATTACTGCCGATTTTACTTTCGCTGCAACAGTTGAGGTTATCGCACTTTTAAACTTAACACCGGTTTTAGTAGATGTTAATCCAGACGATTTTAACATAGATATAGAAGCTGTTAAAAAAGCAATTACGCCAAAAACTAAAGCAATTGTACCAGTACATTTATTTGGACAATGTGCAAATATGGAAGCGTTAATGGCATTGGCCAAAGAGCATAACTTATATGTAATAGAAGATAATGCTCAAGCTATTGGTGCAAAATACACAAATAGTAAAGGAGAAAAAGCCATGTCTGGAACTATAGGGCATGTGGCTTCAACGTCATTCTTCCCATCTAAAAACTTAGGTTGTTATGGAGATGGAGGTGCTATTTTTACTAATGACGATGACTTAGCGCATACACTTCGTGGTATCGTAAATCACGGAATGTACAAACGTTATCACCACGATGTTGTTGGTGTAAACTCGCGTTTAGATTCTATTCAAGCAGCAGTTTTAAATGCTAAATTACCGCATTTAGACAAGTATAATAATGCACGTAGAGATGCAGCAAGAGCTTATACTAAGGCATTTGCAAATCATCCAAATATTATAACACCTAAAATGGTAAGCGAGTGTGATAGTATGTGCGATACATGCGACTGTCATGTATTCCATCAATACACACTTAAAATTGTAAATGCAGATAGAGATGCGTTGGTTCAACACTTAAACGATAATCAAATACCATGTGGTGTGTATTATCCAATTCCATTGCACAAGCAAAAAGCATACGTAGACGAGCGTTATAACGAAGCAGATTTTACTGTAACAAACCAACTGGTTAAAGAAGTTATTTCGTTACCAATGCATACAGAATTAGACAGTGAGCAAATTAGTTTTATAACAAAAACCGTAATCGATTTTATAGATAATAATTAAATTATTTTGGGCGAGACTTTTGGCTTTTAAGAGCCAAAAGTCAGGCTGTCCACTATATCTTTTTTGCTGAAAAAGCAAAAAAGGATGCCGTTTCCATCCTTCTCGCAAAACTAAAATCAGTAATAAAATAATAGTTTAAGTTTTTAAAAATGTTAAAGATATTAGTAACAGGAGGACTAGGCTATATTGGTTCGCATACAGTAGTTGCTTTACAAGAGGCAGGCTTTAAAGTTGTGGTTATAGATAATCTTTCTAACTCTTCAATAAAAGTGTTAGATGGTATTTTGGCAATTACTGGTCAAGTTCCAGAATTCGAGAATTTAGACTTAAGAGATAAACTTAAAACGCAACAATTTTTAAGACAACACAACGATATTTCTGGAGTCATCCATTTTGCAGCAAGTAAGGCAGTAGGAGAGAGTGTTGGTAATCCATTGCTTTATTACGAGAATAACGTAAACACCTTAATATATTTACTTCAAGAGCTAAATAAAAAGAAGAGCGCTAATTTTATTTTTAGTTCATCTTGCACAGTTTATGGTCAAGCAGATGTAATGCCAATTACAGAAGAGTCACCAATAAAACTAGCCGAATCTCCATACGGTAACACCAAACAAATAGGAGAGTCCATTATTAAAGATACTTGTAAATCTAATTCTAATTTTAATGCTATCGCTTTGCGTTATTTTAATCCTATTGGTGCACATACATCTTCAAAAATAGGAGAGTTGCCCATTGGAGTGCCACAAAATTTAGTACCATATATTACAGAAACAGGAGTAGGGATACGAGAGCAATTGTCTGTGTTTGGTGATACTTATCCAACTTTAGATGGTACATGTATTAGAGATTATATACATGTTGTAGATGTTGCAAATGCTCATGTAATAGCACTTCAGCGACTATTAAAGAATAAGCATCAAGATAATTTCGAAGCGTTTAATTTAGGTACAGGTACAGGAAGTTCCGTGTTAGAAGTTATTCAGTCTTTTGAGCGTGTTTCAAATAAAAAACTAAACTATAAAATAGTGGATAAACGCGAAGGTGATGTTGTTTCTGCTTATGCAGATACTAATAAAGCAAATTCAGTTTTAGGTTGGAGTGCAAAATATTCTTTAGACGAAGCAATGGATTCTGCATGGAAATGGCAGCAAACGTTATAATTTGCATTATCATATTCTAAAGATTCTGTAAAATTTCTAAGGGTCTACTAATATATGTAGAGCTCTATTGTTAATTTAATATTAATATACTGATTAACAAATGCTTAATACTCTTAGTTTGTTTTTGGATTAAAATCTTGGTTTCTTTGTATTTAATGAAATAGATATTATGAAACTGATACAAGTAGAAAGAGTAACAAAACAAGAAAACAGATTCGCTCCAAAAATGGGACGATTAAACGCTAAGGTAACTTACATTAAAAAGAAGTTTCTAGGAATTACCGTTAAGACTTTACACAAATACAGAGAAACGTACTACGGTGAAGTTAAAGATTGTGAAGATTGTGTTTTAGCTAAATAAAATTAAAAACCTCGATAATTATATCGAGGTTTTTTTATGCTTTTTATTTGTAAAGTTTCCTAAAATAAGTAGGCCCATTCCAACCATTACAGATACATCTGCAAGGTTAAAAATTCCAGTTCTAAACACGCCTCCTAAATCTATATGCCAGAAATCTGTTACCTGTCCGTAAAGTACGCGATCGTATAGATTGGCCATTCCGCCACCAATAATGCAACAGAATCCTATAAGAGAAAATTTATCTAATGTTTTGTCTCTAAAAATATGAAAGAGTACCAATGTTAATACAACTATTGGTAAAACGTTTAGTAATATTATTTTCAATATTGGGTTAAAATCACTTCCTAGGCCTAGAAAGGCACCTTTGTTTTCTACATTATGTAATGTAAAGTAATCTCCAATAATTTCAGCTTTACTACCCGCAAGAACATTTGTTCTTACCCAAAATTTAGAAACTTGATCTAAAGCGATATTAAATATAATAATTAAAACAATAAGTAACGTTCTATTTTTTTTCATGTAGTCTATATCTATTTTTTATCAAAGGTCACACGTTGTTCGTTATTAATCATTCTCTTGAGTAATACAATTTTTAACATGCTCGCTCTAAAATTAAGAAGCGTTTTCTATTGTTGCAGAAGCAGTTTGTGCTTCTCTATTTATTTTTTTAACTAAACCTTGTAACACTTTTCCTGGTCCAACTTCAGTAAATAAAGATGCACCATCTGCAATCATTTGTTCTACAGATTGTGTCCAACGTACAGGAGCTGTTAATTGAGATATTAAATTAGCTTTAATTTCAGCTTCATTAATTACTGCACTTGCTGTTACGTTTTGGTAAATAGGGCAGTTAGGTTTAGAGAAAGTTGTGTTTTCTATTGCTGCAGCAAGTTCTTCGCGAGCAGGCTCCATCATTGGAGAGTGAAATGCGCCACCAACAGGTAGTACTAAAGCACGTCTTGCTCCAGCTGCTTTCATGTTCTCGCAAGCTCTATTTATAGCTTCAATTTCTCCAGAAATTACTAATTGTCCTGGACAGTTATAGTTTGCAGCAACAACAATACCTTCAGTGTCATTACATATTTTTTCTACAATACTATCTTCTAAGCCTAAAACAGCGGCCATTGTACTTGGTTGTATTTCGCAAGCTTTTTGCATCGCTAAAGCACGTTGCGATACTAGACGTAAACCATCTTCAAAAGTTAAAGCACCATTGGCTACTAATGCAGAGAATTCTCCAAGAGAATGTCCTGCAACCATATCAGGCTTAAAACTTTCTCCTAAAGTTTTTGCTAAAATTACCGAGTGTAAAAAGATAGCCGGTTGTGTAACTTTAGTCTCTTTTAAAGCTTCAGCAGTACCTTCAAACATAATGTCTGTAATATGAAATCCTAAAATTTCATTAGCATCTTCAAATAAGTGCTGTGCTTCTGGTGAGTTTTCGTATAAATCTAAGCCCATTCCTGAGAATTGAGCGCCTTGACCTGGAAATATATATGCTTTCATTTGTTTAATTTTGAATCGCAAAAATAGGAATAAATTCTGATAAAGTCCTCAGTCTTCAGTTTTCAGTCAGCAGTATTAAATATGAGATTTACAATCCAACAATGGCGGCTTCAGCACAACGCTCGCCATCCATTGCAGCACTAATAATACCACCTGCATAGCCACCACCTTCTCCACATGGGAACAAGTTTGAAATTTCTGGATGCTCTAATGTTTCATTTCTTGGGATATTTACCGGAGATGAGGTTCTAGACTCTACGCCAATAACATTTGCTTCTTCGGTGTAATAGCCATTCATTTTTCTGCCAAAAGCTTCAAAACCTTTTCTTAATCTACTTCCTATTAATTTTGGTAATAAAGAGTGCATTGGCGCACTATTTAAACCAGGTTGGTAAGAAGTGTCATTTAATGAACTAGATAGATTTCCTTGTACAAAATCTGTTAAACGTTGTGCAGGAGCAGCTTGTGTTCTACCTCCAGAAGTAAAAGCAATACGCTCTAAATTCTTTTGGTATTCTAATCCTTTTAAGGCTCCAAATTTCTCGTATTTAGCAATGTCTTTATCAACATTAATTTCTACTACAATTCCCGAGTTAGCATACTTGTTGTTACGTCGCGATGGTGACATACCATTAACTACTACTTCTCCATTTGCAGTTGCAGCGGGTACAATAAATCCACCTGGACACATGCAAAATGAATAAACACCACGATCTTTTACTTGTTGCACTAAGCTATAAGCTGCGGGAGGAAGTAATTCGTTACGTTCTCCAGAACAGTGGTATTGAATAGAATCTATAATATGCTGTGGGTGTTCTACACGAACTCCCATAGCAAAAGATTTTGCTTTTAATGCAATTTTCTTTTCATCTAATAAATAGAAAATATCTCTAGCTGAATGTCCTGTAGCAAGAATAACGCGGTCGGTAGACATCTCGTTTTCATTATTAAGGACTATAGATTCTATTTTTTTATTTTTAATATTAAAATCGGTAACACGCGTTTCAAAATGCACCTCTCCACCATAATTAATAATATTCTCACGAATATTCTGAATGATTTTTGGTAGTTTATTAGTTCCAATATGTGGATGAGCATCTACAAGAATTTCATCTGCAGCACCATGAAATACTAAGTTTTCGAAAATTTTTCTAACATCACCACGTTTTAAACTTCTTGTGTATAGTTTACCATCACTATAAGTTCCGGCACCACCTTCACCAAAACAATAATTGGAATCTTCGTTTACAAAATGATCTTGGTTTATGGCTTTTAAATCACGTCTGCGATCTTGTACATTTTTACCACGTTCTAAAACAATAGGTTTAAAACCTAATTCTATACAACGTAAGGCAGCGTACATTCCAGCAGGACCAAAACCAATAATATGTACAGGTTTTGCTTTAGAAACATCTTTGTAATGAAATTGATAATCAGACTTTTCTGGTAGAACTTCTTTTATATAAACAGATAATTTATAATTAAGAATAATTTTAGGCTTTCTAGCGTCTATAGATTTACGCAATACTTTTATTCCAGTAATATCTTCTCTTGGAATACTTAAATATTGAGCCGATTTAATTAGCAATATATCGCTACGTTCTTCGTCTTTTAATGTTAAGCGAAGCTGAATGTCTTTTACCATATTGCAAAATTAGGAAAAAATGATGGATTATTATTTTATGATTGCTATTGTTGAAAGAATTACTCACCAAAGCAATTAAAAGTTTGGTGTTTTAAATAGAGTCGAAAATTTTTTTAAATTTTTCTGGCAACTCATCCTTTATTATTAATTTTTCCTGAGTGAAAGGGTGAGTAAACTTCAAAGAGTAAGCATGTAAATATAAGCCTTTACCATTTAGTACTAGATGCTCAATCTTATAGTCTTTGTCTCCTAAAATAGGATTACCTATGCTTGTTAGGTGTTTTCTTAATTGATGTTTTCTACCAGTTTTAGGTTTTAGTTTTACTAAATTAAGAATATCAAATCGCTCTGAAGGGACACTAGCTTTTACTTTGTATAAAGATATAGAAGGCTTGTTGTCAATATCTGTAGTTATTTCGCCTTTAGATTCCATTTTGCCTATAGTAACAGCAAAGTAAGATTTCTTAATTTTTTTGTCTTCAAATAATTTATTTAAAGCACGAATACTACTGTTTGTCTTTCCTATTAATAGCAAGCCAGTTGTAGGGTAATCTAATCTATGTACAGGCTGTGGTATCGTTCTATCAAGAAGGTTGCTAGGTTTTAAATTTTGAATTAAAGCATTTGCTACAGTTTTAAAACTATTGCCGCTTACTAATATTCCTGCAGGTTTATGAATAATGGCTAAATAATCGTCTTCATATAAAACGTTTAATTTTAAAATAAGTTTAGTTCTAGGATTGTTAATTTCTGGAATTGTTAAACAAATAGTTTCTCCGCCTGATATAAAAGTAGCAGAGGTTGCAATAATACCATTAACGGTAATGTATTGTTTTTTTAAAGCTTTTTTTAAAGCAGATTTTGTGAAAACTAAATTAAAAATACCAACACCATACTCTTGAAGTCGAATTTGCTTTGTGAGTTTTGGGACAATGTGAGTCTTAGTTTGCATTTAGCTTTCGCATATTTGGAGTGTTCTTTTTTGTACAGTAATATTGTAAAAAAAATATTAAGAAAAATACTAATAGACAATAGTTGTCAGCTCATTATTTGGTATTAAGGAATATTACAGTAAAATAAAAGAACAATTATAGTTCTTCAGTCATTCCTTCATTCAATTCACCAATATACCCAAGGACTTCTTCTTTACCAATGTCTTTAGAACTAGAAGTTATAAAATGTCTAGGCATTTCTTCCCAAGTTTCAAGCATAACGTTTCTGTAGTCTTCAACGTGTCTCTCGATAGCTTTAGGTTTTAATTTATCGGCTTTAGTAAAAATGATGCAAAAAGGAATACCGGCTTCTCCTAAATACTGCATAAATTCTAAATCTATTGGCTGTGGTTTGTGTCTAATGTCGACTAAAGTAAAAGCGCAAACTAACTGTTCGCGTTCCTGAAAATATTTAGTAATAAATTTCTGAAATACTTTTTTAGTACTCTTAGAGACTTTAGCATAACCATAACCAGGTAAATCTACTAAGTACCAATCTTTATTTATAAGAAAGTGGTTTATAAGTTGTGTTTTACCAGGTCTTCCAGAGGTTTTTGCAAGACTCTTTCTGCTGGTAAGCATATTAATAAGTGACGATTTTCCAACGTTACTTCTACCAATAAAGGCATACTCTGGTAGCATATCTTTTGGGCATTTTGCCACATCAGAATTACTTAATACAAATTCAGCAGACTTAATTTTCATTGTGATATTGTCTTCGTGAAAACGAAAACCTGTTTAAAGTTAATAGTAAATGCAAAAGTAAGCACAATACATTAAGTAGCCAAAAGCTATAAGCTAATAACTAAAGCTATTAAAAAGAGCGCTCTTTTAGCCAATCTCCTAAAATTTGATTAAATTCTGTTGGATGTTCCATCATAGCGGCATGGCCACATTTGTCTATCCAAAATAAATCAGAATCTGGAAGTAATTTATTAAACTCGTCTGCAACTTCTGGAGGTGTAACAGCATCATTTCTTCCCCAAATAATACAAGTAGGTGTATTCATTTTTGGTAAATCTTTTGCCATATTGTGTCTAATAGCACTTTTTGCAATAGTAAGTGTTTTAATAAGTTTAATTCTGTCATTTACAGTTTCATAAACTTCATCAACTATTTCTTTTGTTGCAACAGCAGGATCATAAAAAACATCTTGTGCTTTTTTCTTAATCACTTCGTAGTCACTACGTTTTGGGTAGCTTCCGCCCATTGCACTTTCGTACAATCCAGAACTTCCTGTAATAACTAATGCTTTTACTTTTTCAGGATTCATTTTTGTAAAATAAAGTCCTATGTGTCCACCAAGCGAATTTCCTAAAAGAATAACTTGATCAAACTTTTTAAAATTTATAAACTCACCTAAGTATTTAGAAAATGCTTTAACATTAGTTTTTAAAAGTGGCATAGTATACACAGGTAATTGTGGGATAATCACCTTGTAACCCTCTTTGCTAAAGCGGTTTATAACTGCGTCAAAATTACTTAATCCACCCATAAGGCCATGTAGAACAATTATTGGTGTGCCTTCTCCAGCTTCAATGTAATTAAATTTTCCTTCAGTAATAAGTGTATGCGACATTCGTTTTTTTAGTCAATCTGTTAAAGCAAATATAGTTATTTCAAATAAATAATTGATGTATTATTTAGATACTTCAAAAAACTAGACCAGTACCTGTGTAAAGCATTGTTCATTACTTATTTTATTGTTTTTTAAAACGCTGAAAGCTATGTGTTTAAAGGTTTTTTTGCTTTTTTTAATAGTGTTAAAGGTGTGCTTGTGTCAATTATTTATTAACAATGTGGTAAAATGTGGTAAAATGTGGTAAAATTTTCAATATATTTGACTCTTATACGTTTACATATAAAAAAAACACATTGAACTCATTAATAGGAACATACGAATGCAAAGCGGATGCCAAAGGAAGGCTAATGCTTCCTGCTGCGCTTAAAAAGCAGTTGTCTCCTGTGTTGCAAAATGGTTTTGTGTTAAAAAGAGCAGTTTTTCAACCTTGCTTGGAATTGTATCCAATGGCAGAATGGGAGGTGTTAATGCAGAAGGTAAATAAGCTTAATCGCTTCAAGAAAAAGAATAACGATTTCATCCGTAGGTTTACTGCTGGTGTGAAAATGATAGAAGTAGATGCTAGTGGAAGATTGTTAATCCCTAAGGATTTAACTGTGTTTGCTGGTATCTCTAAAAATGTTGTAGTGTCTTCGGCAATTAATATTGTGGAGATCTGGGATAAGGATAAGTACGAACAAGCCATTGACGATGCAGCTGATGATTTTGCAGATTTAGCTGAAGAAGTAATGGGACAAGATGAAGAAGATAATGGAATATCATAATCCGGTATTATTAAAAGAAACAGTAGATGGTTTAAATATTAAGCCAGACGGCGTTTATGTAGATGTCACTTTTGGTGGTGGTGGGCATAGTCGAGAAATATTAAGTCGTTTAGGAGAAAACGGAAAGTTGTTTGCTTTCGATCAAGATGCAGATGCGTTAGAGAATAAAATTGATGATCCAAGATTTATTCTTATTCATGAAAATTTTAGATTCATAAAACGTTTTTTAAGGTTTCATGGTGTTAAAGCGGTGGATGGTGTTCTTGCAGATTTTGGTGTATCGTCTCATCAGTTTGATGTTGCGGAACGTGGATTTTCAACACGATTTGAAGCTGAGTTGGATATGAGAATGAATCAAAAAAGTCAGCTATCAGCCTATCATGTTATTAATGAGTACGACGAAGATCAAATTAAGCAAGTGTTATTGCAATATGGTGAGTTGCGTGCAGCTCCAGCAATGGCAAAGTTAATTGTTGAGTTTCGTAAAAATGAAGTGATAAAAACAAGCGATCAGCTTAAAAGTGTGATGAAGCAATTTTTATCTCCAAAACATGAAAATAAAATTTTAGCACAAATATATCAAGCTATTAGAATTGAAGTAAACCAAGAGATTGAAGCTTTAAAAGAGTTTTTGGCGCAAACACCAGAGATTTTGAAGCCTAATGGAAGGTTGAGTTTAATAAGTTACCATTCTTTAGAGGATAGATTGGTGAAACGTTTTATAAGAAACGGATTGTTTGAGGGTGAACCAGAAAGAGATGTCTTCGGTAATTTTGAAGTGCCTCTTAAAAAAGTTGGAAAACTAATTATTCCTTCGGCTGAAGAAATTAAAATAAACAGCAGATCTAGAAGTGCAAAGCTTCGTATTGCTGAAAAAGTATAACTGAATTGTCATTTCGAGTGATTTGTGAAGTATGAGCAAATTGTATCGAGAAATATTTTTAAAAAAAAAATCACTGCTTTCGCGGAAACTGAAGATGAAAAAAAACATCTATAGCATATTAAGAGGAACGTTTCTAGTAAGTGACGACTCTTTTAAGAATTGGAGAATGATTCTCTTTATTTCTGTGTTGGCTATAGTAATGATTGCAAGTTCTCATAGTGCAGATAAAAAAGTATATGAAATTGCACGACTAGGTAATGAAGCAAAAGAGTTGCGATCTGCTTTTATAGAAGGCAGAGGGAGATTGATGGAGTTGAAAAAAGAATCTGTTGTCTCGGTAAAAATGAAAGAAAAAGGCTTGAAAACTTCAGAAGTTCAGCCTCAAAAAATAAAAGTTAAACCTCAAAATAAAGAATAGTTCAGTCTTGGCAGTAAACGAAGCGAACATATTAAACCGATTGTATTTTGTAGCTGGATGTATGTTCATCTTCGGGCTTGCTGTTGTTGTTAAATTATTAACGATACAGTATATTCATGGTGATAAATATCGTGAGTTGGCAGATAGTAGAACTATTGAGGATAAGCCAATTCCTGCCAATAGAGGTAATGTATATTCTGTAAACGGAAACTTGCTGGCAACATCAATTCCTAAATACGACATTAGAATAGATACAAAAACTCCAAAGAAAAAAATATGGCAAGAGCAAATTGGCCCATTATGCGATTCGTTGTCTAAATATTCAGGAAGATCTTCAAGTTATTATAGAGAGAATTTAAGAAAAGCGCGAGCTAAAAAAAACAGATATTATTTGTTAGCGCGTGACATTGGGTATTCAGACTATATAAGGTTACGCGATTTTCCATTATTAAAATTAGGTGCTTTTAAAGGAGGTTTAATTGTTGAGCAAACAACAAAGCGGGAGCATCCAATGGGAGGGATATCTATGAGAACCATAGGTTACGAGAGAACAGACGAAGATGGTAATATAACTCGAGCAGGATTAGATGGTGCTTTTGGTGAAAAATATTTAAAGGGTGTGGATGGGCATCGTATGAAGCAAAAAATAGGAAAAGGACAATGGAAGCCTATTAAAGATTCTAACGAAGTTGAGCCGCAAGATGGTTACGATATTTATACTACCATTAATGTTAATATTCAAGATATTGCACACCATTCTTTATTAGAGCAATTAGAAAAATACGATGCAGAACACGGTTGTGTTGTGGTAATGGAAGTTAAGACTGGTGAGATTAGAGCGATTTCAAATTTAGGAAAATCTAAGTCTGGAAAATATTACGAAAAAAGAAATTATGCAGTTTGGGAGTCTCACGAGCCTGGTTCTACTTTTAAATTGATGGCTGTAATGGCTGCTTTGGAGGATAAGGTGATTGATACCTCTACAATTATTGATACAAAAAGTGGATATAAAACATTTTATGGAAGAGGGATAACAGATACGCGTGGTTACGGTAAAATTTCTGTAGGTACAGCGTTCGAGAAATCTTCTAATATTGGTATGGCTACTATAATAGACGATAATTATTCTAAAAACCCAAGTAAGTTTATTAATAGATTAAAACAGTGGAAGCTTCATGAGAATTTAAACCTGCCTATTGTTGGAGAGGGAGATCCTGTAATACCTAAGCCAGGAGATAAAATATGGAGTAGAAATGCATTGCCGTCTATGGCTTATGGTTATAATATGCAATTAACGCCATTGCAAACCTTAACGTTTTATAATGCGGTTGCGAATGATGGTGAGATGTTAAAGCCTCGTTTTTTACGTCAAGTAAAAGAGTTGGATAGAGAGATTGAAAGTTTTGATAAGGAAATTCGAGTAAAGAAGATTGCTTCAGACGAAACAATAAAGAAAGCTCAAAAGCTTTTAGAGAATGTTGTAGATCGTGGAACAGGAAAAGGAATGTATTCAAAGTACTTTTCTATGGCAGGTAAAACAGGTACTGCAAGAACGGATTATGGTGATTTTGAAAAGTGGAAAAAGGATAGGAAATATGTGTCGTCTTTTGCAGGATATTTTCCTGTAGAGAACCCAAAATATTCTTGTATTGTGGTTATTCATAAGCCAAGTATTAAAATAGGTTTGTATGGTGCAGATGTTGCTGGTCCGGTTTTCAAGCGTATCGCTCAAAAGATTTTTACAGACACGCCAATAATTGATGAGATTGAATCTCTTGAGGTGGAAAATGCGGCTATAGATAAAGAGTTTCAAAACTTTTACGATATAGCAAATACATATTTAACAATCATGCCAAGTGTAATTGGTCTTCCTGTAATGGATGCTATGGCATTGTGTGAGAATTTAGGATTAAAAGTGAAAATGAGTGGTAATGGAGTTGTGAAATCGCAATCTATTCCAAAAGGACAAAAAGTAAAGAAAAATCAAACTATAGTTTTAGAATTATCGTGAATTTATTAATAGACATATTATATAAGGTTACTATCAATAGTGTTGTTGGGTCAACAGGTGTATCTATAGGTAATATCCATTTTAACTCAAAAAGTACTGCCGTAAACGATTTGTTTGTTGCAATAAAAGGTAGTGTTGTAGATGGACATAATTATATAGAAAATGCGGTAGAGCAAGGTGCTATTGCAGTAGTTTGCGAGCAGTTGCCTCAGGCTTTGAAAGATGGCGTAACTTATGTTGTTGTAGAAGATTCTAGTTCGGCATTGGCTGTCATGGCTTCTAATTATTATGGTAATCCATCATCAAATTTAAAATTAGTTGGTGTTACTGGAACTAATGGGAAAACAACAATTGCAACTTTGTTGTTTCAGCTCTTTAAAAAGGCTGGTTATAAGGTAGGCTTGTTATCTACAGTTGTTATTAAAGTGGATGATAAAGATTATAAGGCTACACATACAACGCCAGATTCTCTAACGATTAATCGTTATTTAAAAGAGATGAATAATGAAGGTGTAGAGTTCTGTTTTATGGAGGTGAGTTCTCATGGTATTCATCAAAAAAGAACAGAAGGGTTAGAGTTTTCGGGTGGAATTTTCACCAATCTTACTCATGATCATTTAGATTATCACGACACGTTTGCTGAGTATCGAGATGTTAAAAAAACGTTTTTCGATAACCTTGGAAAAAATGCTTTTGCACTTACAAATGCAGATGATAAAAATGGAGTTGTAATGCTTCAAAATACTAAGGCGAAACAATATAAATACGGATTAAAAAATTACGCAGATTATAAAGCACAAATTCTTGAAAATTCCTTTAGCGGAATGTTGTTGAAAATTAACAATAGTGAGGTTTGGACAAAGCTAATAGGTGGTTTTAATGCTTCAAATGTTTTAGCTATTTACGCTACTGCGGAATTATTAGGACTTGAAAAAACAGAGATTCTTCGATTAATAAGCTTGTTAGAAAGTGTAAGTGGAAGATTTCAATATTTAATTTCTGAAGGTAAAATAACTGCGATAGTAGATTATGCGCATACACCTGATGCTTTAAAAAATGTATTAGAAACTATAAATAGTATTCGTACTAAAAATGAAGAATTAATTACTGTTGTTGGTTGCGGTGGTGATAGAGATAAAACAAAGCGACCAAAAATGGGAAACATTGCTTCGGCTTTAAGTACTAAAGCTGTTTTTACAAGCGATAATCCTAGAACTGAAGTGCCAGAAACTATAATAGAAGATGTGGAGAAAGGTGTAGAGCCTCAAAACTTCAAGAAAATATTATCTATTGTAGATAGAAAACAGGCTATTAAAACAGCATGTCAATTGGCTAATGAAGGAGATATTATACTAATTGCAGGAAAGGGTCATGAAACCTATCAAGAGGTTAATGGTGAGCGTAGTGATTTTGATGATTTTAAAATTGTAAAAGAATTATTAAAGCAAATGCAGAAGTAGTTTGTTGTATGGTCTAGGCCTTAAATTAAAAAGAAATAAAAAATAAACAATGTTATATTACCTATTCGAATATTTAGAAAAACAATTTCAATTAACAGGAGCGAGTGTGTTTCAGTTTATCACGTTTCGTGCTGCCTTGGCAATTATTATGTCGTTGTTGTTTTCTACAATTTTTGGAAAGAGAATCATTCGTTTGCTGCAAAAAATGCAAGTAGGAGAATCGGTTAGAGATCTAGGTTTAGAAGGTCAGGTTGAAAAAGCGGGTACGCCAACAATGGGAGGATTAATTATTATTTTTTCAACGTTAATCCCTGTATTGTTATTAGCGAAACTAGAAAATATCTATGTGATAATGCTTATTGTAACCACTATTTGGATGGGATTAGTTGGTTTTACAGACGATTATATAAAAGTATTTAAAAAAGACAAAGGTGGATTAAGCGGTAAGTTTAAAGTATTAGGTCAAGTAGGTTTAGGGATTTTTGTTGGATCAATAATGTATTTTCATCCAGGTGTAACCATTAAGACTGAAAAAATAAACCCAGTTAATAGTACCGAGTTGATTACTCAAAATTCAGTTAAAGAATTTAATCCAGAAGAACAGTCTCTTAAAACAACAATACCTTTTGTAAAAGATAATGAATTCGACTACACAAGTATAGTAACATTGTTTGGAGAAGATTATGCAAAGTATGCATGGTTGGTGTTTATTCCTATTGTAATTTTTATTGTAACAGCAGTTTCTAATGGTGCAAATTTAACCGATGGTATCGATGGCTTAGCTGCAGGTAGTTCGGCTATAATAGTATTTACACTAGCTATTTTCGCCTTCATTTCTGGTAATATTGTGTTTTCAGATTATCTCAATGTCATGTTTATTCCTAGGCTTGGAGAGCTTGTGGTGTTTATCGCAGCTTTTGTAGGAGCATTAATTGGGTTTCTTTGGTACAATACATATCCAGCTCAAGTGTTTATGGGTGATACGGGTAGTTTAACTATTGGTGGGATTATAGCGGTAATAGCAATTGCGGTTAGAAAAGAGTTGTTAATTCCATTGTTATGTGGAATCTTTTTTGCTGAATCATTATCGGTAATTCTACAGGTAAGTTGGTTTAAGTATACAAAGAAAAAATATGGTGAGGGTCGACGCATTTTTAAAATGTCGCCTTTACATCATCATTATCAAAAAGGAGGATATCACGAAAGTAAAATAGTAACACGTTTTTGGATTGTTGGAATATTTCTAGCCATTTTAACGATAGTTACGCTTAAGCTGAGATAAAAGATTACTATTTCTGTTAAGTTAGGAATCTGTAATAAACGAATAAAGTAAATAAATTTCTGCTTTTGCAGGAGTGAGAAGAAAGAAAAATTGAAAAAACAAAGATTAGCAATATTAGGAGCAGGAGAAAGTGGAGTTGGTACTGCACTTTTAGCAAAAGCGAAAGGTTATGCTGTTTTTGTTTCAGATAAAGGAATAATAAAAGAAAAGTACAAAGAAGTTCTTATATATAATGAGATTGAGTGGGAAGAACAACAGCATACAGAGTCTAAGATTTTAAATGCAGATGTTGTAATGAAAAGTCCTGGGATTCCTGATAAGGTAGCGTTAATTCAAAAACTTATTAGTAACAAAATTCCAGTTGTTTCAGAAATTGAGTTTGCTTCTAAATATACAAATGCAACCATTGTTGGAATTACCGGAAGTAACGGTAAAACAACAACGGCATCGCTAGCACATCATATTCTAAAACAAGAATTAAATGTAGGTTTAGCGGGTAATATTGGTGATAGTTTTGCAAAACAAATTTTAGAAGATGATTTTGAAAACTACGTGTTAGAAATTAGTAGTTTTCAATTAGATGGAATCGTAGATTTTAGACCAAACATTGCTGTGCTTACTAATATTACACCAGATCATTTAAATCGGTACGATTATAAATTTGAAAATTATATCGATTCAAAATTCAGAATAACACTAAATCAAACTAAAGAAGATTATTTGATTTATGATGCTGATGATGAAGTGATAAATAAATGGTTAAACGAGAATACTATTCAGTCTACATTGTTGCCTTTTTCATTGGTTAAAACAATTGAAAATGGTGCGTATTTGGACAATGAAAATATAATAATAACAATAGATAACAATCAAATAATTATGCCAACAAAAAATATAGCTTTAGAAGGAAAACATAATACTAAAAATGCAATGGCTGCATCTACTGTAGCTCATTTATTAAAAATAAGAAAGCAAACTATTCGTGAGAGTTTAGAGAATTTTCATGGTGTTGAACACCGTTTGGAGCAGGTGCTTAAGATTAACAAAGTGCAGTACATAAACGATTCTAAGGCTACAAATGTAAATGCTACTTATTATGCATTAGAAAGCATGGGTGCGCCAACAGTTTGGATTGTTGGTGGTGTGGATAAAGGAAACGATTATTCAGGATTGTTTCCATTTATAAACGAAAAAGTAAAGGCTATTATTTGTTTAGGCATAGACAATGAAAAGCTAGTTGAAAGCTTTGGGAATATGGTTGATGTTATTGTTGAGACGCAATTTATGAGTGAGGCAGTTAAAATTGCCTATAAATTAGCAGAGGCAGGTGATAATGTATTGTTGTCTCCGGCTTGTGCAAGTTTCGATTTGTTTGAAAACTATGAAGATAGAGGAAGGCAATTTAAAGATGCAGTAAGAAATCTATAATTAGAAATTGTATTTAGAGAGATTTTTTTTGTATACAATCTC
The DNA here is from genome assembly GCF_947500605.1 of uncultured Lacinutrix sp. Taxonomy (GTDB): domain Bacteria; phylum Bacteroidota; class Bacteroidia; order Flavobacteriales; family Flavobacteriaceae; genus Lacinutrix. The sequence continues at coordinate 56,656 of NZ_CANMSJ010000013.1, forward strand.
TTGATTTTAAATAAGCTATAAATAAGAGTGAAAAATAAATTAATTATAACGCCTAAAAGCGTTGTGATAACGTATAATTAAAAGACGAAGTGCAGCAAGTATTTAAAAACATAAAAGGGGATCGATTAATTTGGGCTATAGCTGCTTTGCTGGCTATATTCTCATTTCTTCCTGTGTATAGTGCTGCTAGTAATTTGGTTAATATTGGAGGGAATTCTAATACATTTTCATATTTTATAAAGCATTTTATGCATTTATTTTTAGGTTTCTCAATAATGTATGGAGTGCATAAGGTGCCTTATCGTTATTTCCGAGGATTGTCTATGGTTATGATTCCAATTGTTTTGGTCTTGTTAGTTGTAACAATACTTCAGGGTACTACAATTGAAGGCGCAAATGCTAGTAGGTGGATTCATATTCCATTTGTAAATATGTCTTTTCAAACGTCAACATTAGCATCTGTAGTGTTAATGGTTTATGTGGCAAGATATATGTCTAAGGTTAAAAATGAAGAAGTGTCTTTTAAGGATTCTATTTTACCGCTTTGGGTGCCTGTGTTTTTAGTTTTAATATTAATTTTGCCTTCAAATTTTTCAACTACAGCATTAATGTTTTTAATGGTTGTAGTGTTGGTCTTTTTGGGAGGTTATCCAATTAGGTATTTAGCTGTTATATTGGGTACTGGAGTTTTGTCTTTGGTATTGTTTATTTTAATAGCTAAAGCGTTTCCAGATGCAATGCCTAACCGTATTGATACTTGGATGAGTAGGATTGAGAGCTTCTCTGATGATGGAGATACGGAAGCGGATTATCAAATTGAAAAAGCTAAAATTGCAATAGCATCAGGAGAATTAACAGGTGTTGGACCAGGAAAAAGTACACAAAAAAACTTTTTACCTCAATCATCGTCAGATTTTATTTTCGCAATTATTATTGAAGAATATGGGTTGATTGGAGGTTTGTTTTTAATGGTATTGTATATGTGGTTGTTATTTAGAATTGTAATAGTGGCACAAAAATCGGATACTATTTTTGGTAAATTATTAGCGCTTGGCGTTGGAATTCCAATAGTATTTCAGGCCATGATAAATATGGCTGTTGCGGTAGAGTTATTTCCTGTTACAGGTCAAACCTTGCCATTAATTAGTAGTGGAGGTACATCTATTTGGATGACCTGTTTGGCTATAGGTATAATATTAAGCGTAAGTGCTAAGAGAGAAGAAATAAAAGGGAAAGAGAACGAAGAAGAAGTTGAACAAAATCCATTAGAAATCCTTTCGGAGGCTATATAGATGAGTAATTATAAAATCATATTATCAGGTGGTGGAACAGGTGGACATATCTATCCTGCTATTGCTATTGCAAATGAGTTAAAGTTGCGTTTTCCAAATGCAGAGTTTCTTTTTGTTGGAGCAAAAGACCGTATGGAAATGGAGAAAGTTCCTCAAGCTGGTTATAAAATTAAAGGCTTGTGGATTACTGGAATCGAAAGAAAATTAACGCTTAAAAATTTAATGTTTCCGTTTAAGCTTGTCAATAGTTTATGGAATGCAAAAAAAATTATTAAACAGTTTAAGCCAGATGTTGTAATTGGAACAGGTGGTTTTGCAAGCGGACCATTGTTGCAAATGGCAGTTTCTAAAGGTATACCTAGTTTAATACAGGAGCAAAATTCTTATCCAGGAATTACAAATAAATTACTGTCTAAAAAAGTGCAAAAAATATGCGTTGCTTACGATGGTTTAGAGCGATTTTTTCCTAAAAATAAAATATTAAAAACAGGGAATCCTGTGCGTCAAGATTTGTTGGCTATTAATTCTAAGAGAAGTGAGGCGATAAAGTACTTTGGTTTAATTGAAGGAAAAAAAACGCTTCTAGTATTAGGAGGTAGTTTGGGAGCAAAAGCGATAAACGAATTATTAAAAAGAGAGTTAGACTTTTTGCAAACGCAACAAGTGCAAATTATCTGGCAAACAGGGAAGTTGTATTATAACGACTATAAAATTAATGGAGACATTAAAGATGTACACGTGCATGAGTATATAAATAATATGGATTTCGCTTATGCGGCGGCAGATATTATTATTTCAAGAGCAGGTGCAGGTTCTGTTTCAGAGCTATGTATTGTTGGGAAACCGGTTATTTTTGTGCCTTCTCCTTATGTAGCAGAAGATCATCAAACCAAAAATGCAAAAGCGATTGTAGATGAGAATGCTGCTTTAATGATTGCGCAAGAGGATTTAGAAGTAGATTTTAAAAATAAATTTTCTCAATTGGTAGCTTCCGCTGAAAAACAAAATCAGCTAAGCGATAATATTAAAAAATTAGCATTGGTAAATGCAACAAAAGAAATAGTTGATGAAGTTGAAAAACTTCTAAAAAAATAAAACAAATATTGTGTCATTCAGAAGAAGTAACGACTGAAGAATCTCAAATTATAGATGCTTCGCTTAGCTCTGAATCACAAAATTAAAAATATGAATTTAAACAACGTACATAACATCTACTTTGTAGGCATTGGAGGTATTGGAATGAGTGCTATTGCTCGTTATTTCAAAGCCGCTAATAAGCAAGTTGCGGGCTACGATAAAACGAAAACAGACATTACAAATGCCTTAGAAGATATAGGTGTTGGTGTAACTGTTAATGATGCTATCGATGTTATTGAAAGTTCGTTTTTAGATTCAGAAAAAACACTAGTTGTTTATACGCCTGCAATTCCAAAAGATAATAAGCAACTTAATTATTTTAAAGATAATGGGTTTAAGGTTTTAAAGCGCTCGGAGATTTTAGGACTCATTACAGAAAACACGTTCTGTCTAGCAGTAGCAGGAACGCATGGTAAAACGACTACCACAAGTATTCTTGGTCATATTATGATGGAATGTAATGTTCCGTTAACTGCTTTTTTAGGTGGTATTAGCGAGAATTATAATTCTAATTTAATATTAAATGGTAATGAGGTAAGTGTTGTAGAAGCAGACGAATTTGATCGTTCTTTTTTAACTTTGTCACCAGATTTGGCTTGTATAACATCTATGGATGCAGATCATTTAGATATTTATGGAGATGCTTCAGAGCTAATTAAAACTTTCGAGGATTTTTCGAAAAGATTAAAGCCAAACGGAAAGCTATTTGTTAAAAATGGTTTGCCTTTAAAAGGTATTACTTATGGTATTGAGGATGATGCGGATTATTCGGCTCAAAATATAAAAATAGAAAATGGTGCTTATGTGTTTGATGTTAAAACACCAAGTACAGTGCTTAAGGGAGTTCAATTTAATTTACCGGGTAGGCATAATTTATCTAATGCATTAATTGCTTTAGCAATGGCTTTAGAGTATGGTGTGCCAGCAAGTGATCTTATTAAGGCATTGGCATCTTATAAAGGTGTAAAGCGACGTTTTACGTATCAAATAAAAACAGATGATCTTGTTTTTATTGATGATTATGCGCATCATCCCGAAGAAATAAATGCAGTGCATCAAGCGGTGCGAGAAATGTATCCTAATGATGAAGTGTTGGCGATTTTTCAACCGCACTTATTCTCGAGGACTAAAGATTTTGCAGCAGAGTTTGCTAGTAGTCTTTCGCAATTTAATGAAGTACTTTTGTTGGATATTTATCCAGCAAGAGAATTGCCAATTAAAGGTGTGACATCTAGTTGGTTATTGGGTAAAATAGAGAACACGAATAAAGAATTAATAGAGAAATCTGAGATTATTCAGAAAATAAAAGAAAGTAAAGCCAAAATCATCCTTACAATAGGTGCGGGAGATATAGGTGTAGAAGTACAAAAAATAAAAAAGGCGTTGGTTCATGAAAGTTAATTGGAGCTACATAAAAGGTGTTGTACTGCTTAGTGTGGTCGTGTTTTTGTTTGCTTTTTCTTCAGCTAGAAATGGTAACAGAAAAGTGGCTAAAGCAACTATTGAGTTTGTAGAAGAGCAAAAGCCCTTTATTACGCATGCTACTGTTAGTAAATTGTTAATACAAAATCAGCAACCACTTGCGAGTGTACCTAAAGAAACTTTAGATTTACATGGTTTAGAATCTGCCCTGAATACTAACGCAATGATTGAAAAGGCCGAGATTTATTTAAACGTAAATGGCGATTTTTCAGCGAAAATTAAACAAAAAGAACCTATTGCAAGAGTTTTAAAATCAGACTCTTACTATATTGATAGTAAAGGTGGTTATATGCCTTTGTCGTCTAATTTCACTGCGCGAGTGCCAATGGTTACTGGTGAAGTGTCGAAGAAAAATTTAACCAACGTTTTTGCTATTGCTAGCAGAATAGAGCGTGATGAATTCATGAAAAAGAACGTTGTCGAGATCATTCAAAATAAAGACATGTCAATTAATTTAAAATTAAGGCAATGTAATTTTATTGTACAATTTGGAAAACTTGAACATTTAGATAAAAAAATAAACAATCTTAAAGCTTTTTTTAAAAAAGCAATTAAAGATAAAAGTTTAGATAAATACAGTAAAGTGAATTTGCAATTTGAAAATCAGGTTGTTTGCACTAAAGTATAAACTATGGAACAGAATTTAGCAGTTGGATTAGACCTAGGAACCACAAAAATTGTGGCTATGATTGGTCGTAAAAATGAATATGGTAAGGTTGAAATTTTAGGCATTGGTAAGTCTAAAAGTTTAGGTATACATCGTGGTGTTGTAAATAATATTACGCAAACAATTCAATCTATTCAATTGGCTGTTCAAGAAGCAGAAGCAGCAGCAGCTACTAAAATAGAAGGAGTTACTGTGGGTATTGCTGGACAGCATATTCGTAGTTTGCAACATAGTGATTATATTACAAGAGCAGATTCTGAAACGGTAATTGACGAAGACGATATTGAGCGTTTAATCAATCAAGTGCATAAGCTTGTTATGTTGCCTGGAGAAGAGATTATTCATGTGTTACCACAAGAGTACAAAGTAGATGGGCAAGCTGAGATAAAAGAGCCTATTGGAATGTATGGAGGGAGATTAGAAGCTAATTTTCACGTTGTTGTAGGTCAAGTGTCTTCAATTAGAAATATCGGACGTTGTGTAAAAAGCGCAGGTTTAGAATTGGAAGGTATTACACTTGAGCCTTTAGCATCTGCAAACGCAGTGTTAAGTCAAGAAGAAAAAGAAGCAGGTGTTGCTTTAATTGATATAGGAGGAGGAACAACAGACTTAGCCATTTTTAGAGATGGAATTATTAGGCACACAGCCGTTATTCCTTTTGGAGGTAACGTAATAACAGAAGATATAAAAGAGGGTTGTTCTATAATAGAGAAGCAAGCTGAGTTATTAAAAATAAAGTTTGGTTCTGCTTGGCCAGGAGAGAATAAAGATAATGAAATTGTTTCTATTCCTGGATTAAGAGGTAGAGAGCCAAAAGAAATTACGCTTAAAAATCTATCTAAAATTATTCATGCAAGAGTAGTAGAGATAGTTGAGCAAGTGTATGTCGAAATTAAAAATTACGGTCACGAAGAGCAAAAGAAAAAGCTAATAGCTGGTATTGTTTTAACTGGAGGAGGCGCACAATTAAAGCACCTAAAACAACTAGTTGAATATATAACAGGAATGGATACAAGAGTAGGGTATCCAAACGAGCATTTAGCAGGAGATAGTGATGATGCTATTACAAGCCCATTATTTGCAACAGCTGTTGGTTTAGTAATGGATGGTTTAAAACGTCAAGATCGTGTAAAAGCAGAAGAGATTATAGAAGAAGTAATAGAAAATGAAATAGAAGAAGTTGTAGAAGAAGAAATAGTAGAACCAGTAGTAAAACCAAAGCGCTCTTTTTTAGATGCGCTAACAGAGCGTGTTAAAGATTTTTTAGACAACGCTGAATAATAAAAATATTAAAGAGGCGCTGTATACAGCGTCTAAAAATTGATCCAAATAAATAGAATTTTATGAGCAACAAAGAATTCGAAAGTATCGCCTTTGATTTACCTAAAAATCAATCTAACGTCATCAAAGTTATTGGTGTTGGAGGAGGTGGTAGCAACGCTATTAACCACATGTTTCAACAAGGTATTAAAGGAGTAGATTTTGTAATCTGTAATACAGATGCACAAGCTCTTCAAAATAGTGGTGTACCAAACAAAATCCAATTAGGAGTTAATTTAACCGAAGGATTAGGGGCAGGTGCAAACCCAGATGTTGGGATGCAATCTGCTGTAGAAAGTTTTTCAGACATCCAGCAAATGCTAGGAACAAATACTAAAATGGTATTTATTACAGCAGGAATGGGAGGTGGAACAGGAACAGGAGCAGCACCAATTATTGCTAAAATGGCCAAAGAAATGGACATTTTAACAGTAGGTATTGTAACCATGCCTTTCCAGTTTGAAGGAAAAATGCGAAACGAACAAGCGCAAATAGGAATCGAAAAACTTCGTAATGAAGTAGATTCTTTAATTGTGATTAATAATAATAAATTAAGAGAGGTTTATGGTAATCTTGGTTTTAAAGCCGGATTCTCAAAAGCAGACGAAGTCTTAGCGACAGCTTCTCGTGGTATTGCAGAGGTGATTACGCATCATTATATGCAAAACATTGATTTACGCGATGCTAAAACTGTATTAAGTAATAGTGGAACCGCAATTATGGGTTCTTCTACTTCTTCAGGGCAAAATCGTGCATTCGAAGCAATTTCTAAAGCATTAGATTCACCATTATTAAACGATAATAAAATTACTGGAGCTAAAAACGTATTGTTGCTAATCGTTTCTGGTTCTCAAGAAATTACTATTGATGAAATAGGTGAAATTAACGACCACATACAGGTAGAAGCAGGACATGGCGCTAACATTATTATGGGTGTTGGTGAAGATGAATCTTTAGAGGAGTCTATTGCTGTAACAATTATAGCAACTGGTTTTAATATAGAGCAGCAGGACGAGATTTCTAATACAGAAACTAAAAAAGTTATTCATGCTTTAGAGGAAGATCAAAGTATAGAAAAGAATTTAACATCAAACGAAGCTGCTCCAGCTGTTGTTGCACCAGAGGTTGTTATACAAAAACCAGAACCACCAAAAGTGGTGAAGCATACTTTGAATTTAGATGATGATACCGAAGATCCTTTAAGTGTAATGGAGATGAATTTGGTAAATAAGCAAAGAAGTGTTTCTTTAGAAGCTTTAGGATTGATTCCTACTTCAGAAGTTATCAAAAACATCGATGTTGTTTATGATGAAGTAATAGCGACTTTTAATACTGAAGAAGAATTTGTTATTACTTCTACTAAAGATAATGCTAACAATTTTATTGCAAGCGAAGTTGAAGAGGAAGAAGAAAAAAAGCAAATAACTTTAAGTTTCAACATGCCTATTAAGGAGGAAAGTGTAGAGGTTGAGTTAGAAACAGAGCAGAATATAGTTTTCGATTTAAATGAAATTGAAGTAAAAGATCACGTAGAATTAATTCCAGCTACCGAAGTTAGTAATAACGAAGAAGTGAGACACGTTCTTGAGGATTATGCAGAGCCTGTTATGTCTTTTAACACAAAAAAGCAAGAAGTTAAAGTTGAAGAAGTTGTAGATGAAGAGATTGTTTTCGAAAAGAAAGTGATTACTCAAGAGGAAGTAGAAACTAATGAAGAGGATCTAGATCCAATGAACAGTTCTATTTCTGATATTTTAAAAGAAAGAGCAGATGATAGAAGATCAAAAATGAAGTCTTTTAATCATAAATTTAATGCTGCTAAAATAGATGATATAGAGAAAATCCCAGCTTATAAACGTCAAGGTTTGAGTTTGGATGAAGCAAGACATTCGTCATCAGAAAGTACCGTATCTAAAACAACATTAAGTATAGATGACAATGATGATATTCAATTAAGAAATAATAATTCATTTTTACATGATAATGTAGATTAAACACTATTTCTTAATAGTATAGTAAAAATATTTTATTCTTTAAAACCCAAAACGTCCCTCACGTTTTGGGTTTTGTTTTTTAAAGGTAGAGGCTTTATTAAGCTTCATACTTTTTCCTATCTTCGTAACCAAAAATATATATATATATAACATGAGTTTATCAACAAATATAATGACAGCCTTAAAAGAGGCAATGAAAAGTAAAAACACTGTAGCCTTAACTGCTTTAAGAGCTGTGAAATCTGCAATATTATTAGCTCAAACCGAAAGCGGTGCTAAGGAAGAATTAACAGAAGAGCAAGAGCTTAAAATATTACAAAAGCAAGTAAAGCAACGTAAAGATAGTGCTGCTATTTTTATAGAACAAGGAAGAGAAGATTTGGCTACACCAGAATTGGAAGAAGCAGAGGTGATTTCTCAGTTTTTACCTGAGGCTATGAGTGAAGAAGCAGTTGGGAAACTAGTAGAAGATGCAATTGCAAAAACTGGAGCAGAAGGGATGAAGGATATGGGAAAAGTAATGGGTATAGTTAATCAAGCTGTTGCAGGAAGAGCAGATGGTAAAACAATTTCTACAATTGTAAAAAGTAAATTGTCTTAGGTAATACTAATAGGCTGTGTAGCTCAATTGGATAGAGCACTGGATTTCGGCTCCAACGGTTGTAGGTTCGACTCCTATCACGGTCACAAATAGCAGGTAAAGTAGTTATTTAATTAAGTTGATTAGAACTTTGTTCAATTAATTTCATTTTGTAATTTGTTTTCGTAATTTATAATTTAATACAATGAAAAGGCTTCTAAAGAAAACTAGTAATGCAAATTATGTTATTATTTTTTTATACTTAATAACAATGTTTGTACCTTCATTAGGTGCTTTCGATTTTGCAGCTACGCAATGGTTTTATATAGGTATATTAAATGTCCTAGTCTTTTCGTATTACTTATTTGTACCAGGATATTTATCCTTTTCTTTTTCTAAATATGTAAAGATATTTTTTGGCATTCAATTTTTAATATTTATAGTGTCTTGTTTATCGATGACGCAATCAATAATTATTGATGAAAGCCTAGTTTATATATCAAGAATAGTCACTTTTATATTTAGTATTTTTAATTTATATGTAGTTTTTAGAGATAAAAAGCTGTTTAACTTTTTAGGAATAAGCATATTAGTAAGTGTCTTTTTATTTATAGAATCTTTTGAAGTTGTTTATTATTTTTTATCTAAATCTAGTGAGCTAAGAACTGCTGAGTTATTACAAAGTATTCCGCATCGTTATGGTAATAGAAATATCTTAGCAAGTGCATTAGTAATTAAACTTCCATTTGTATTGTATGTTTTTCAGCAATTAAAAGGTTTAAAAAAAGTACTTTCCTTAATAGTTATCTTTTTTGTAATAGCAGGTCTATTTTTAATTGGAGCAAGAACAGCAGCATTAATAATGGCTATAATGTTGGTAGCCTTTTCTGTAGTTTATTTTCTAATTTCAGAATATTCTATCAAGAAAAGTGTTTCTATTGTCTTGCCATTAGTAATTGCGGCATTTGTTGCTTTTGGGTTTTCTTTGTCTATAAATAAGATACATGAAGGAAAGTTAAACTCATACCAAAATTTGTTCTCAACTAAACTAGAGAAGGATTTGTATAACCCAAAAGGAAAAACAAATTTAGTTGATGGTAACGGAAGGTTAGGAATCTGGAATTCTGCTATTAAAGATTTTAAAAAATCACCTATTATAGGTGTTGGAGTAGGTAATTATAGGCATAATTCAAAAAGTGATCTTGCTATAAAACGAAGTAATAAGCAAGTTATATTTTCTACACAGGTGCATAATGATTTTCTTCAAGCTTTAGCTGAAACTGGGATAATAGGATTCTTGTTATATTTAAGTGTTTACGTATTAAGTTTCATACTCCTAATTATTTACTTTAAGAATTTGAAAACTAATTCTGAAAAGTTTTTCGCTGTAGCGATTGCTTTAGCTCTTATCGGGTATGCTATAGATGCCTTTTTTAACTTCCCTCACGATAGAGCACCAATTCAAGTTGTATTTGCATTAGTGCTTGCTACTATTTTAAGTCTTTCATATAAAGAAGAAGAAGTTTTAAATAAGATTGAAATTTCAAAAAGAAATAAATTAATAGGATTCTCAGTAGTCTTTTTACTGCTACTAAATAGCTTTAATCTTTTCAGAGATTATAGTGCATCAAAAGTGCAATTCACTTTAATGAAAGAGTTAAAAACTAAAGATGCCTTTACTCAAAAATTTAAATACTCGTACAAACAGATAATTGGTATGTTGCCAGACTATCCTTATGTAAACCAAATTGGGACTACAAATGATGATATTAAAGCAATGTTTGCTATCAATGATAAGGAGTATGATATCGCATTAAAATATTTGGATACTTCTATTGCTAGAATAGAGAATGATTTGTGGCCTCGAACATTAAAAGCTATGACATATAATGTTCTTAAGAATGAAGATAGCGCATTTGCTTATTCTAAAGAAGTTTTTGATGCAGCACCAAGTGTCGAATCTAATTTCTTTATTCTTAAAGATATTTATAAGAAACGTAAAGATACTGTAGCATTGTTTGAATTATACGACAGACATTTTAATGTAAGACCTAGAAATATTACAGGTTGGTTACACATGTGTAATGATATAAGAATATATTATAGAGATGATTTTTTAGCTCTAAGTAAAGTTAATTACGCGTTAGAAAGTTATCCTTACGATAAAGAACTTTTAAATTTTAAAAGTGAACTTGATAAAATTATGTCTAAGAAATCTAAATCTGATGCTATTGCAAGTAAATTAGGTAAAGGTGTTATAGATGAAATGACTAAGTACTTTAAAGAAGGTAATAGTTATTTCGATAAGAAAGATTATGCTAATGCTAGGATTCAATTCTTGAAAGTTTTAGAATTGGAACCAAATAATTTGCCAACGCATTTTAAATTAGGTTTACTTGAGAATCTTACACAAAATTATAAAGCAGCTATTCCTTATTTTACAAAGGTAATTAACGACAAATATTTAAGTAACGGCAGACCAGAATACAGTAGAGGAGTGTCTTATTTAAAGTTAAATGACAATGCTAATGCTATAAAAGATTTTAAAGTAAGTAGGTCTAAAAAATGGCCAGCTGCATTAAAACTTAGTGATGCTTTCTTTAAATAATGTAATTGCTTTGGGTTAATTGTTTTTCTTCTTATTTATAGAATAATAGTAGTGTTTCTCATTCGTTTTAATATGTATTGTTTTTAAATGAATTTATTATTTTCCCAAGTATTACAAGAGCCTGTAGGAATACAATCAGAAGTATTTTCATTAATATTTTATATTGGTATGGCAACTATAATTGGTTACCATTCATTTAAATTTCTAGAACAAGTATATGCTAGGAGAAAGCTAAAACCATTTTTTGTTTTTAATCATTTATTTAAAAGAAAATTAAATAAAAATCAGATTAACATTTTAGAGGATCAGTTCGATTTTTATAATAAACTAACTAATGAAGAGAAACGTAATTTTCATCATCGGATGGTTTGTTTTATTCGCGATAAGAAATTTGTTGGTAGAGAAGGTTTGCAAATAACAGACGAGATAAAAGTGTTAGTTTCTGCAACCGCAGTAATGTTAACTTTTGGTTTTAGAAAGTATTTAATTAAAACGCTCGATTTTATAATAATATATCCTTCTCAATACTATTCTAAGCAAAGTCAACAAAATCATAAAGGTGAGTATAATCCTAAGTTAAGAAGTTTAGTTTTGTCTTGGGAAGATTTTATTGAAGGTTATAATATAGGTAACGATAATTTAAATCTTGGTATTCATGAAGTCGCCCATGCGATGCATTTTAATAGTTTAAAAGAGAACGATATTAGTGCGTATTTATTTAAAAACAGGTTTTTAGATTTAACAGATTTTCTTCAGAAAAATCCAGAAGTAAGAGCTAAGCTTATAAATACTAAATACTTTAGAGCCTATGCTTTTACTAATCATTTCGAATTTCTTTCGGTATTAATTGAATGCTTTTTTGAAACACCAAAAGAATTTAAAACCCATTTTCCTAAAGTGTATAAATATGTTCAACAAATGCTTAACTTTAATTTTGCAAACTATTAATTATTTGAAGCTCTTAAAGCTTCAAGAATACTCCAAATCTTAAACATGCTATAACTTCTGAATAAAGCTATGAATAAAGAAACACTTTCCAAAACAAGCAAGCTTATAAAGCCTCACGTTCATAAAACAGCTGTTTTAAGTTCACAATTATTAAATAATATAGTAGGTGCTGAGTTGTTTTTTAAATGTGAGAATTTTCAAAAAATGGGGGCGTTTAAAATGAGGGGAGCAACAAATGCTATTATGCAACTTAGCGAAGCTCAACTAGAAAAAGGTGTGGTAACACATTCATCTGGTAATTTCGCTCAAGCAGTTTCTTTAGCAGCAAAAAGTTTAGATGTAAAAGCATACATTGTCATGCCAGAAAATGCGCCGCAAGTAAAAAAAAATGCTGTTTTGGGGTATGGCGGTAATATTACAGAATGTAAACCTACAGTAGAAGCGAGGCAAAATGCAGCAAATGATATTGTAGAAGAAAAAGGAGCAACTTTTATTCATCCATCTAATAATTTAAACGTTATTATAGGAAACAGCACTGCAGCAATAGAGTTGTTAGAAGATTATAATAATTTAGATTATATAATTACGCCAGTTGGTGGTGGTGGGTTAATCGCAGGTACAGCATTAGCAGCTCAATACTTTGGAGGTAAATGTGAGGTTATAGGAGCAGAGCCAAAGGAAGCAGACGATGCTTATAGATCGTTACTCAGCGGAAAAATAGAAAGTAATAGTACTACAAATACTATTGCAGACGGATTAAGAACAGAGTTGGGAGATGTAAATTTTCCAATAATTAAACAACAGGTAAAACAAATTATTAGAGTTGAGGAAACCGAAATAGTTGCAGCAATGCAATTAATATATCAACGATTAAAAATTGTTGTGGAGCCATCAAGTGCTACAGCATTAGCAGCTATTATAAAGCAAAAACACCAATTTTTAAATAAAAAAATTGGTGTAATATTATCAGGCGGTAATGTAGATTTAACTCAGTTACCGTTTGGTAAATATTAGCTATTATTTATTAGCTAAGTTTTTTAAATTCTTTATTGTTTCTGGCTGATTATTGCTTTTAAAAACATGGCTTCCAGCAACAAAAACATCAGCGCCAGCTTCCACTAATTTCTCAATGTTTTTATCTGTAACGCCACCATCAATTTCAATTTTGGTATCAAGACCTTGCTCATTAATCATTTTACGCAATTTCTTCACGCGTTGATAAGTGATCTCTTCAAATTTTTGTCCACCAAAACCAGGGTTAATAGACATTAATAATACCATATAACATTCAGGAAGAATGTCTTCTAAAACCGAAATAGGTGTAGTTAAGTTTAAAACAATACCAGCTTTACAGCCAGCATCCTTTATCTGTCTTAGCGTTCTGTGTAAATGTACAGTAGATTCGTGATGAACAGTAATAATATCTGCGCCAACCTTAGCAAATTCCTCAATGTAACGCTCAGGCTTTTCAATCATTAAATGAACGTCTAAAGGTTTTGTAGCGTGTTTTTTAATAGCTGCAATTACTGGCATTCCGTAAGATATGTTTGGCACAAAGTGACCATCCATTACGTCAATATGAAACCAGTCGGCATCACTATTATTAACCATTTCTGTATCACGTTGTAAGTTACCAAAATCGGCAGCAAGCATTGAAGGTGCAATTAATTTAATAGACATTTTATTTAGTTTTGTGTTGTTTGCACAAAGCTAATGCTTTTTATTATTTGTCGCTAAGTAGGTCTTCAATTATTTGTAAAAACAGAGCGCTGTTTTTATTGTTGTTTTTTTCTAATTCTAAAACATAACTTTGTAAGCTATAAAGAGTATCCATGTCTTTAACAATAGAATATCCAATTTCAAAAGATTTAAAACTAAGCTCTGTAATTGGTTTGTTTAAAAACTCAATAATATTAGAATGCCTCGAGTCTTTTTTTATTTGCTCATACACAGTGTCAATAATAATAGGATTACCTTCTATTACTTGAAAAAACAAATTGTTTCTTTTAACCAAAACGCCATTAATGTTATGGCTATTGTTTTTAGATTGAGTTTGGTTAAATAAAGCTTCCAGCTCCATGAGTTTTATAGAAGAATTTACTTCACTTGTATAGCAAATAGTTTTAAGCATGTTTAAATATAGTAATTTAAAATAATAAAATAAGGTGTAAAATGAGTGAACCCAGAGTAATCAGCTCTGGGTTCTTCATCAATCAAAAAACGAACAGTTATGAATAACTGTTTGTTAAGGTAACTCAGATTTATCCTAAGTAAGTTTTTAGTATTTTACTTCTAGAAGTATGTTTCAATCTTCTAATTGCTTTTTCCTTAATTTGTCTTACACGCTCACGTGTTAAGTCAAAAGTTTCACCAATTTCTTCCAAGGTCATTGGGTGTTGGTTTCCTAAACCAAAGTATAATCTAATAACATCAGCCTCACGAGGCGTTAATGTTTCAAGAGCACGTTCAATCTCAGTACGTAAAGACTCATGTAAAAGCTCACGATCAGGATTTGGAGACTCACCAGAATTTAATACATCGTAAAGGTTAGAATCTTCACCTTCAACTAAAGGAGCATCCATACTTACGTGACGACCAGAATTCTTCATAGATTCCTTAACGTCATTAATAGTCATGTCTAATTCCTTAGCAATCTCTTCAGCACTTGGTGGGCGCTCATGTGCTTGCTCTAAAAAAGCAAAAGTTTTGTTTATTTTATTAATAGAACCAATCTTGTTTAACGGTAAACGTACAATACGAGACTGTTCAGCTAAAGCTTGTAAGATAGATTGTCTAATCCACCATACAGCATAAGAGATAAATTTAAAACCACGCGTTTCATCAAAACGTTGAGCCGCCTTAATTAAACCCAAGTTACCCTCATTAATTAAATCTGGTAACGTTAAACCTTGGTTTTGGTATTGCTTAGCTACCGATACAACGAAACGTAAGTTAGCCTTAGTCAATTTTTCAAGTGCGATTTGATCGCCAGCCTTAATACGTTGAGCTAATTCAACTTCTTCATCTGCGGTAATTAAGTCAACTTTTCCAATTTCTTGTAGATATTTATCTAACGATGCGGTCTCACGGTTGGTAACCTGCTTGGTAATTTTAAGTTGTCTCATCTAAATAAGTTATAATTTGTGTCCGAAAATGGACGTGAATATTTTGCTATCGGTGGTTATACGTACAAAGAGTACATTTTGTTACAAAAATTTTTAATTATTTTTTAAGTATATCTTTTCAGAAGCCCAAAAGCATGAGTGATTAATGTTAAATCCTTCTTTATTAGCAGATTATATAATATGTTCAGCATTTTTTAATTTAATAAAAACAACACAAGTAATATTTATTAAATACCTTGGGCGTTACCTAAAGGTCGGGCTTTCCACTATATCTTTTTGCCGAAAAAGCAAAAAGGATGCCGTTTCAATCCCT
>NZ_CANMSJ010000014.1 GCF_947500605.1 uncultured Lacinutrix sp.
TGCACACCTACATAAATAGTTTGCATGTTTGGTACAACGTTAGTATACGGACTCACTAATGGGTTTGCTTGTGCATCTGCATCAGCTTGCGTAAAGTAATACGTTACAGCGTATGCTGGATTACCGCCTGAAATTTCGTTGTTTTTTAGGGTTAAATCAAACTCATTAATGCCATCTGGTGTTGTGTCATCGCAGATTTCTAATGGAGTAGGGATAACAAATTCGGGATTGATGTTTACTATTATTTCAAAGTTAATAGTAGTAATGGTACAACCAGTAGTATTGTTTTCAACTCTAACAAAAATAGATTGTGGGTTATTTGAGTTTGTATATGGGCTTGTTAATGCATTCGTGTTATTGTCTGCATTAGTTTGTGTTTCAAAATAATTAATTGTAAAATTCGTTGCATTCTGAGTTCCTAATACTTCAGCATTAAATTGTGTTAAATCTATATTTGTAAGCGTTGGAGTATCGCTACAAACTTCAAGATTATTTACAGTATTGTTTTGTGGTAGAGGGTCTACAGTGATATTCATGTTTGCAATACCAAAACAATCATTAGCGTTTTCTACACGAATAAAAATAGTTTGTGTAAAAGGAACCGTATTAGTATATAAGTCTGGTAATTGATTGATTTCTAATTGTGCATCATTTGCTGTTTCATAATAAGCGACAGTTAAACCTGGAGGTAAAGTAGCTAATATTGTTGCATCAGCATTAGAAAGAGTGAATTGAGCAAAACCATCGTAATCGTCATCACAGATGTTTAATCCCGCATTATTAATATCTGTAGCAGTAACTTCTAAAACATATTCTGCAGTACGAAAACATCCTGTAGTAGTATTTTCTACACGAACATAAATGGTTTGAGGATTTGATGTATTTGTAAATGGACTAGGATTTACAGAATTTACTGCAGCTTGTGCATCTGCAAAAGTTAAATGATGTGTATAGGTAAAGTCTGAAGTATTACCATTAACCATTACGTTTTCATTTGCTTCATTTAAATTATATTCAGTAAAACCATCAGGAATACCATCTTCGTCACATTGTACTAAAGTTGCATTTTGCACTTCCGGTAAATCGTCTACAACAATATTAAATTGTGTTACAGTAAAACAGTCTGCTGCCGAACCTTCTAAACGAACAAAAATTGGTTGTCCATTAACAGTTGTATTTGTAAAAGTAGTAGGTGCTGCTATTGGGTTTGTGTTGTTTTGCGCATCTATTAAGTTTTCAAAATAGGTAGCAGTTGTATTTGCTTGTCCATTAATTAATGCTGCGTTTTGTGTTGTTAAATCGAATATTGTAAATCCATTTGTATCATCACCATCTGTATTATTATCGCAAATACTGTAATCTTGAATTGGTGTTGCTATGGGTTGTGCTTGTGCTATAATATTAAAAGATGTTGTTGTAAAGCAAGTACTTGTTGTGTTTTCTAATCTCACAAAAATTTCCTGTATATTAACATCTGTATTTGTGTATGTTCCTGGGTTTGGAATAGCATTGTTATTTGCTATAGCATCTGTTTGATTCAAGAAATAAGAAACTATAACATTAGTTTGCCCATTTATTAAGGCGGTATCTTGTGTAGTTAAATTAAATTCAGCAAAACCATCTCCATCGGCATCGCAAATTCCATAATCAGGAATAGCTGTTGCTTGTGGTTGAGAATTAACTATTAAGTTAAAAGGTGTTGAAGAAAACACATAACAGCTGTTGTTAACAGCAGTTGGTGTTACACGAATAAATATTTCGTCTGGATTTGTAATATTTAGAAAAGGACTTACTAAGGCATTATTTCCAGAATCTGCATCTGCAGCAGTTTCGTGATAAGAAACTGAGAAGTCTGCAGGATCTTGTGTGCCTAAAATAGTGTTAGTTTGAGAGTCTAAATTAAAAAGTTCTATTTGATCGTTTAAGTCGTCATCACATACTTCAATGTTTGGAGGCATGTTTATTATTGGTGTTGGATCCAAAAATAAGTTGAAATCTTGAATTGTAAAGCAGCCAGTATTTGTGTTTGTAATAGTTGCATATATAATTTGTCCATTAGTTAAGTTTGAATATGGACTTGTTATAGCATTTATACCAATGTTTGCATCACTTTCATTTTCGTAATAGAATACTTCTACATCTGTTTGTGAACCAATAATAAGAGGTGTGTTTTGTTCTAAATTAAATGAAGAAGAATTACCTGTATTACAAATAGTAATGTCTAAAGCATCTCCTATTGGATCTGTTTCACTAGTTGGAGCTTCACTAAACTGTGCTGTTCCTGTCCAATCTAAACTAAAAGGGCTATTACCTACAGGTCGATCTATAACTATGAAATAGGATTCTCCTGTAGTTGCATTAATTGCACTTACAAAACTATTTCCAGTTGCTCCTGGACCTTCTGTTACATCAGTTTCAGCGGTACTTAGGCCTGTTAAGTTATTTCCTTGCCCTGAGGCTTGTGGATTTGTGGTAGAGCATCTAATTGCAGCTCCCAAACTTCCGCAAACAGGATTTGGTCCAAAAATAAAAAAATCATAATCTTCAGTTATTGCCGTACTATTTGGAGATAATGTAAAGGCTAATGTTCCACTGGTTACAACGGTTACTTCTAACCAAAGACTATTGTTTTCATTACTACTACATGAGTCTGGGAATTCATTACTGTTATTTCCTGCTCCGTTAACATCTAAAACAACATCTGAATCACCACAAACAACAAGAGCATTAGCGCAATCGTTTGGTTGTTGTGCTAATACAGTAGTATATTGAAATAATAAAACAAGAGTAAGTAGTACTTTAAAGGTATTCTTTAACATTTAGTTTTTTTTAAATTTTGAGTGATAGTTTGTCAGGAAATAATATACTTGCTGAAAGCAAATTTACTATTATTATAACAATTGAAACTAACAAAGCCCTAACATATAGTATATAGGGCTTTGTTATTAAATAAGATTAAGGTGATAACTAACGTTTTAAAGTGAAATGGCTTTTAAATTCACGGCCATCTTCTAAGGTTACAGAAAACCAATAGTCGCTTTGCGGTAAAGGAATGCCGTTAAATGTGCCATCCCAGCCTCTACTATTTGGTTTTATTTGTGTTATAAGTTTTCCGTAACGGTTGTAAATGTATATAAGAGATTTGGGTTGGAAATCTTTTGAAATCCCATAAACTTGCCAGAAATCATTTATAGTATCTCCATTAGGTGTAAAATAATCTGGAAAATCGATAATTGAAAACTGTGCTTCGGTTGTACCGCAGTAGTTTACATCTTTTACATAAACGGTATGAATTCCTGGGCTAATATTAACAAATACATTGTTAGCTTGATAAGGTAAATTAGGGTTATCTAAAGTATATTCATAATTTCCTAAGCCAGTAGTAAATATTGTAGCAGTTGTTCCTGATGTTTCAATATTTGTAATTGTAGCAACTCCAGAAGAGTTTACTTGTACAATACGTTCTGCAAAACATCCTTCTGGATTTATAGTTGTTATAGACGAATTTAGAGTAATACGTACCGTGTAACTACCTTCTTGGTTTACTTGAATTTGTGGTGTTGTTTCGTTGGAGTCTATCCATAAAAAACTGTAACTACTTAATGGAAAAGTAAGGTTTCCAATATCTATTATTGTTTGTGCATTGTCGTCATTGTCACAAAAGGAAACTTCTTCGTAAGGTTCTATAGATGGTTTACTAATAACGGATAGTTCCATTTGACTAATACTATAACAATTTCCATTAGCATTATTTATTTTTAAGAAAACAGATTGATTATTAGAGTTAGGCGAATAGTTTATAGGGAATGAAATACTATTCTCGTTGTTATTCGCATCATCTAATGTTTCGAAAAAAGACAGAAAATAGTCAGGATTGTTTAAAATAGTATTAGGTATGTTACTTGTTAAATCAAAAATTATATTTGGATCTTCGGTTTCACAAGTTGTTAGTGTTTCTATATTTAAAATAGGAGGTTGTTCTGCAATTGTTAAAGTTCTGTATACAACTTGTGTTTCTCCTTGAGTATCAATTGTAATGGTAATATTGTAGGTTCCAGGAGCAGAGTATACGTGAGTTGCATTTACATTAGAAGAATTATTGTTAATACCTGATTCTGGATCTCCAAAATTCCAATTAATATTATCAATAATAGTAGAAGTATCTATGGAAAATAATGTAGTTTCTCCAAAACAAGTGTTCTCAAAAAGATTAGTTGCAAAAAAGTAGGATTGAATAAAAGGAGGAAGTCCTAAACGAGAAATTCTACCTCCTAATGAAATAGTTTCAGATTCGTACTCACAACTAAGACCTATTTCGTTAGGTTTTTTTATTACACAAATACTTGTTGCATTAGATTTTGCTACATAAATCCTTCCGTCTAATGCTTGTTGAAGTGCTCCTAAAAGGCCTGCTTCTTGAGCTATTATTACATCAGAATTTATTATATTTTGCTGTGTACCTAAAGTAAGATTGTACTGGTGAATTTTAGAATAGTCTGCATTATCTCTAATTATTTCTGTAATGTAAAGTAGCTTACTATCTGGAGAGAACTCGCATCCGTAAGGGCCTAAGTTTTCTGAAGTAAAATTATCTATAGTAATAGGATTTGTAATTGCTCCAGTTGCCGCATTAAAATCGAAAACCTGTACTTCGTTATTTGTATAAGATTTTACACAAGCTATTTTTTCTCTATTAGGAGATGCTTTTAAATAGCCTATAGTATTATTAATATCTCCAGAGTATACCGATCCAACAGCGCTAGTAACAGGTGTGGTATTTACTCCAGTATCATCAACCAAATAAGATTGAAATTCATTACTCTCCCATTTATGAGCAATAACCCAAATGCTTTCTCCATCTGCATTTTCTACTGCTGTTATTTTTTCGGTAGTTAAAGCTTCTAGAAGAATGTTTTTGTTTGAAGTTACTCTCCCTAAACCATTAGCTAAATTCATATCTACTTCAGAATACCTAAGTCCATATTCACCAGCTCTAGCATCTACTGTAAAAATGTAATATATATTAGTGCTATTTGGTTTTGGTATAATTATAGCAGATTGTGTGCTCGAATCGTCACCTGTTAAATCGTTTCCATTCACCATTACAAGGTGGTTTTTATTCCAAACTGTAACTCCATCTGTATAGAATAATAATTGACCTTGACTATTTGATATGGTAGAGCAGCCTTCTGATGTAGATATTTCGCCATTAGAATCTATTACTGGGAAGCCGCTATTAAAAGTTAAACCTGCTTTTTCTCCAAAAAACCAATTTGCTGTTTGGTTTTGAGCCTTGGCACTTAAAACCATAATAAAGCATAATAATATGAATGATTTCTTAAGCATAAAATGGTATTAGATAATTTATCGTTTTAAGGTGAAATGTTTTTTGTACTGTCGACCATCTTGTAAAGTTACTGAAAACCAATAATCACTTTGTGGTAAAGGTATGCCTTTAAATGTGCCATCCCAGCCTTTACTATTTGGTTTTATTTGAGCAATAAGTTTACCAAAGCGATCGAAAATTAGTATTTCGGAATTTGGCTGAAATAAATTTGAAACACCATAAACCTGCCAGGTATCGTTAATTGTATCTCCGTTTGGAGTGAAAAACAATGGAAAACCAATTACAGAAATATCTTGATTAATTTCACCGCAATAGTTTTTTATATCTCTAATACTTGCGTTGTAGATTCCTGGTTTTAAATTAATAAAAATATTACTAGTTTGATAAGGTGATGTAATTCCTTCTTGATTTGTTAGAGCATACTGGTATTCTCCTTCTCCGCTAGTTAAGATGGCAATACTGTTATTGTTTAGACTACCATCAATAATTTCAATATTTTCTATTGTTGCTATATTAGATGGTTCAACAATAATAGTTCTTGTGCTACTACAAAGAGTAGTGTTGTTAGAAACAGTAACTGTATAAGTACCTATTGTATTTATATCTATTGTTTCGGTACTTTCTGAATTAGACCAACTAAAACTATAATTTGTAGCATTATCGTTTAATCCAGCATCTAATGTAATAGTGTTTGGAAAATTGTTTAAGCAATAGAATATAGTTTCATTATTTGCTAATTCTGGTCTAGGAATAACAGTTAAATATACTTCGTTTATTCCATAACACGCATTATCGTTTTCAACACGAACGTAAATAGTTTGTGCATATGGAGTCGTATTCTCGTAAAGTGAATTTAGAGGATTGTTTTCTAAAAGTGCATCATTAGCATTTTCATAATATGCAATGTCTAATCCAGTTGGTAAGCCTGCTAGTATATCTATTGAGAAAGTGTCTAGGTTAAAAGTGTTTAAACCATCTTCACTCGCTAATTCGTCACAAGCAGGTGGTGCTGTGTAGTTATTAATTTGCGTGTCACTAGTTTCTAATATAAGTTCACTATAGTTAAAACAACCGGTTAAATTATCTTTAACTCTAACAAATATGGTTTGTGGGTTTGTGATATTAGTATAAGAATTAGCGTTTAACTCATTGCTGTTGTTTTGAGCATTGTTAAGTGTAGTATAAAATTGTATCGTTCTATCTGAAGTATTTCCGGTAATATCATCATTTGCTTGTGTAAGGTTAAAAACTGTAAATCCATCAACAGTTCCATCTTCGTCACATTGGTAAATATCTGTGTTAATGGCTTCTGGAATGGGATTAATTATTAAATTAATGCTTCCAGTAACAAAACAATTTAAATTATTGTTGTTTTCAACTCTAATAAAAAGTGTTTCGTTTATAGGTGTTTGGTTTATGTAATTATTAGGATAGTTATTTGTAGCTGTGTCTGCATCTATTTGAGTTTCATAATATGTAATAGTGAATTGATTTGGGTCTTGTGAGTCAAGAATACTAGTATCATAATCTGATAAAGTTAATGCAGTTTGTCCATCCATAGGATTAGCATCATTATCACAAATATTTATTGTATTATCAGCCGATAATATAGGAGTTTCAAATACCCTAATTTCAAAAGAGGTAACATCAAAACAATCGCTATTATTGTTATTGTATATTCTTGCGTATATAATTTGCGGGTTACTAGTGTTTTGATAAATAGCATTAATAGCATTGGTATTACTTGTTGCATCAGCCATAGATGTATAATACTTTACATTAAAAACTGTAGCGTCTTGACTGTCTATAATATTGGTTGTTTGTGCAGAGAAATCAAAATCCGAAACACCATCATTATTATCATCACAAATATTAATATTTCCAGGTTGAGTAGCTACAGGGATATCAAAATATGTAACAATAGCTTCTCCTTCAAGTAGGCCACAGTTATCTCCATTAGCTTCAATTTCTACCTTGTATATGCCATTACTTGAGACTATTAGGTCAAAATCGCTTTCAGCTAAAGGTAAGCCGTCTTTAGTCCAGGTGTATATAGCTCCAGGAATATCATCTGCTATTAAGGTGTAAGTGTCACCTGTGCATAATGCTAAATTAGTAGAGCTAGTACCATTTTGGATAATATCTATATCTTCACTAAAAAAAGAAGTAATAAAAGGAGGTAAACCTTGTCTAGAATCGTTTGTTAGAGTAATTGCATTGTGTTGATAATTACAAGCTAAACCAGGTTGATTAGGGTTGTTTACTACAGATAAAAAAGGATTTCCATTACTATATGAGTTGCTCATGGAACGATATAATCTTCCGTCTGGCCCCAATTGTAAACCACCTCTATAGGTTTGTCTTTCGTCAATTATAATTTGAGAGACTCCAATGTTTGTTGCGTTTAAATCGTATTGCAAAAGTGCACCATATTGGTTTGCAAAACTATTTGCATCTGTATTGTTATTAAAAGCAGAAACATATAGTAAATTATTATTTGGAGAAAATTCCACTCCGTACGAACGTAGTTGTGTTCCACTTGGAGAACTTATGTTGGTGCCAATAATTTGAGAATTACTAACAATCCCGGTGTCTGTATCAAAATCATAAAGAAATAGACCTTGTCCAACATTTGCGCTTACCAATTTTTCTCCATTTGGTGAGAATTTTAAGTAACCTCTTGCTTCGCTAATACTATTTCCTATTGTGGTTGATACAGGTGTGGTATTAACTCCTGTGCTTGTTACTTCGTATGCATGAAAAGTGTTGTTATTATCAGAAGTTCCATTAGCATTTGCATAAGTAATTACCCAAACGTCCTGTGTTTGACAATCTTTTAAAACAGCACTTAATTTTTCTGATGTATTGGAAAGTAATTGTGTGCCATTGTTATTTACAACATCACCTAAACCACCGTCTAATGTTAGGTCTACTTCGTAGAAATTAAAACCATAATCTATATTATCTAATGAAGGAGAATCTACCGTAAAAATATAATATATATTAGGATCGTTTGGTTTTGGTATTATAATAGCAGACTGTGTACTTGATGCATCTCCTTTTAAGCCATTACCATTTGGCATTATGTTATGGTTAGCATTATAAACAGTTCTTCCGTCTGTATATAAAAGTAAATTGCCGTTAGAATCTGAGATACTAGTACAACCTTCTTCAGTCGATAGTTGACCGTTATTGACAGCAGAAACAGTATTTGTGTCTAAATTAAAGTTTACACCAGCATTATCGCCAAAATACCAATTAGCGGCTTCTTTTTGGGCATTAGAGAATGCACAACAGAAAAATGTGGTTAGTAGTAATACAATCTTTTTCATTTTAACATATAAGCAATAGCTATCAAAGATATTGTAAAAAGCTTAACATATCTATAGCTTATATGTTAAAATAAAGCAGATTATAAATCTCTTTTTAATAATAGTTTATAAGAAAAGTAGATAAAAATAGCAGACCACCCCAGCACAATAGCAATCTCATACCAATGTACAGCATAATCGTAACTTAAGTCCTGTCCAGCTACACTTGCTATTTCTTTAACCGCACCTAATCTAGAGCCAGGCTCGTCTATTAAATTCCAAAGTGATTTAAAAGGTAGAAAGTTGTAAATGTTATCTACAATATCAGATTCTCTGTAAAATCCTTTAAATATTAGGTAACTAAAAAACTCAACAAAAAAGTAAACAACAATGGCACCTATTGCAAAAGCCGAACGCTTAATTAACATTCCTGCAAATAAACCTAAACAGAAGAAGCCAAAGAGCTTAATAAAAAAGGCTAATAGGTATTCTAAATCTGAAAAAATAATATTTGGTTCTGTATAACTTGAAAAAATAAGTCCTAAAATTAATGAGATAACAAATACAAATACGGTAGAAATTAAGGCGAAAACAATTACTGTGTAGACTTTGGATAATATCCATTCTTTTTTACTTAAACCATCAATTAAATTTTGCTTAATGGTTTTGTTACTGTACTCGTTTGCAACCATAGACACGATTACAATTAGTAAGAAAAACTTTAATAACCCAGCAACAAATGTGTTAAAATGCCAAATGTACGGGAAGTTAAAAATACCTTGTTCTGCTAAATGGAATTTAAACATTCCGAAATCGAATTTTATAGCAGAAATTAATGCAATAGAGGATAAAAGAATAAAATATGCTAGTATTAATACCTTACTTGCTTTATTATTCCACAGTTTTATAAATTCTATATTTAAAAGTCTAAACATGATCTTTTGGTTTTATACTGAAATAATTTCAGTGATGGTTTTTGGTGCTGAAATAGATTCAGCAAAATGGATTAGTTTTTAGTTGTTGTCTGTAAGCTGAAGAAATTGCTCTTCTAAACTTTCTTTTCGCATCACTAAATGAGAAATATATATACCGCTTTCTACTAATTGTTTATTAAATTCTGAAGCAGATAAAGGAGCATTTAAAAAAGCAGTAATTAAGCCATCCTTTTCTATGGTTTTTTCTATTGATTGATGTTGCTCTAAAAACTGAAGTAGTTTGGCTTCATTTTCACATTTTAATTCAAAGAAACCTTCGCTAGAAATCATTTCGTCTACACGACCAGAGTATAACTTTTCTCCTTTTCTAAGTACTACAACATGGGTACAAACTTTTTCAACTTCATCTAATAAATGCGAAGCTAAAAGTATAGTTGTACCTTGACTTGCAATTTGTTTTATAATCGCTCTAATTTGATGAATACCTTGAGGGTCTAATCCGTTTGTTGGTTCATCTAAAATTAAAATTTCTGGATCGTTAAGTAGGGCAGAAGCAATAGCTAAACGTTGTTTCATACCTAGAGAGTAGGTTTTAAACTTACTGTGTTTTCTTTCCGTAAGCCCAACAACTTCTAGTTTCTCGTCTATTTTAGAATAGTCTATGCCTTTAATTTTACAAACCAATTGGAGGTTTTTGTAGGCCGACATGTATGGGTAAAAATTTGGTCGCTCGATAATAGCTCCAACTTTTTTTAATGCTTCATGCGTGGAAATAGTACCATCAAACCATTTAAAATCTCCACTGGTTTTATTTACAACATTTAGTGTAATCCCTAAGGTTGTAGATTTTCCACTTCCGTTTGGGCCTAAAATGCCGTAAACATTACCTTTTTTAATGGTGAAAGAAAGATTTTTTACAGCAGTTAAATTGCCGTATTTTTTAGTAAGATTGCTAATTTGAAGGATGGTTTCCAAGATGATTGATTTTAGATACTAAACTGTATTTAAATAAAGGCTTAGTATAGATGGTTTTAAAGTAAGACGAAGCTAGGAAACTTTTGTTACAACATAAGTATTAATTTTCTAAATTTGAGAATTCTTAAAGTTATGAAAGATTTAAAAATTTCCAGAAAAAAACCGTCTTATCCAATTAATAAAAGATTGCATGGTTATTTAGACGAGTATAATAGAAACACACGTGCTTCTATGGATTATGATGACCTTTTAAGGTTTCAAGGTTCTATTACTGTTTACGATAAAGATGATAATGATACACTTTGGATTCGTGTGTATTATAGTGATTCAGATAGAGCAGAAATAGATTTAAGTCTTAAACGCGTGTATACAAAATTGCATAGTGATGGTAACGAAAAGACTATTCCGTTTTTAAATGTAGATGCTGTAGATTATTGCACTTTTGGTAATTCTAAACCTTTTCGAGTAAAAGTTAGAAACATATTAAACGATAATTACACCTATTTTTATGTTAAGAAAGCTGATGCTTCTCGTATTTATGGTTTAGAATTAGAGCACATGTTATCGCCTTATAATCTTAATTTTATGGTGTATAAAGATACGCTTATAGAAGAACATATTACAGGAATTCCTGGCGATGAATTTATAGAAAAAAAACTATCAAGTTGTACTCCAGCAGAGAAGTCGCAAATAGCGAAAGAGTTTGTAAAGTTTAACGAACGTTGTATGATTAGGTTACTTGGCGATATGCGAGCTTATAATTACGTTATTGTACCAACACATGATTTCGATCAGGTTATTTACAATATTCGTGCTATAGATTTCGATCAACAATGTTACGAAGGCAAGTTTAACGTTTATAGGCCACAGTTTTTTAAAGAGAATTTAAAAATGGTGCAATTGGTTTCTGGTAGATTTCAAAAAGAATCTATAGACCAATATAAAATGGAAGAGCGCTCTATAATAGCTAAAAGATTAATAAGCTTTCACGATAGAATAGATGCGCTTTTAGATTGTATGATAAACGATACTATTTCTACGCAAGATAATATAGAGTTACTTAAAAGTAAAATATACGATCATACGTTAGACGTAAAGTTTAAGAATAGTGATAATATGGGACACATTCTAAAAAGTGCTTTGCAGTTTGTAAAGCGTAATTATGAAGATGTGAACCTAAAAGATCTTTAGTTCCAGTTTTCGTCGAAATCTAAGTTATCGTAATCGTTAACATCGAAATCGTCATCAAATTCGTCTTTTTCTGCTTCAAATATTTTATCTGGAGCATCGTCAGGTACTTGACCTTGAACAAACATTAAGTTCGGGTAGTCTACACCTTCATCTTCTTCGGCAATATCAGCAAGTTCTACATAAAATGTCCACATGCTTAAAAAGTCGTAAACATAAATAAGTTTTGTTTGCGCTTCATGAACAGTGTCCGATAAAGACGTTTCGTTCATTAAACGCACTTCGTTCATGCCTTCGCTCATGTCAAAAAGAGAAATTTCTTCACCTTGATTCCATTGGTCGTCACTTAAATAAAAGGATGCCATTTCTGTACCATCAAAACCAAAAGACTGCGTAATAGTATTATGCAAATCTTCCATTGTATCTGTCTCTTTAATCTCTAAATCGCGGAAGATATCTTCTTCTGTATCGTTGTCTAAAATGACTCTAAATCTGTAAATCATGATTATATAAAATAGGTTTGCAAAGGTATGCGTTTTTATACTTACTTGCTAAATCTGTGTAAAGTAAATGTCATGGCGCTTAATAAGAAAAAAGCACCAATTTGGTGTGCTACACCTAACCATAAAGGGACTTGGTATATAATAGTTAAAACACCTAATAAAAATTGAAAACCAACTAGTATTAGTAATGCGTTAACTCCTTTTATTTGGTGATTTGTACGTGTTAATTTTTTAGATTGAACCCAAATAATTAGTATTATAATTACTACAAGGTAGGCAAATGTTCTGTGTACAAACTGAATACCACTTGGGTTTTCTATAAGGTTTTTATAAAAAGGACTAAGTACATAAACAGTTTCGTGCATAAATTTACTTTCGTTCATTAAAGGCCAATGGTTATGTAATAATCCCGCTTTTAAACCTGCAACAAAAGCACCATAAATAATTTGAAAAACTAATATAATATAACCAACAATTATAAGGTTTCTAAACTTTTTGTCGATAGCCTTTCTTTCTGGGAATATTAAATCTAGCGCAACCCATAGTGTTGCAGCAAACGTTAAGAATGCCGTTGTTAGGTGTGCTGCTAATCTAAAATGACTTACATCTGGTTTGTCTACCAATCCGCTTTTTACCATATACCAGCCTAAAAAGCCTTGAAAACCGCCAAGAAAAAGAAGGACGATACATTTTTTAATTGTCTTTCTTGTGAGTTGTTTAGTCGCTAAAAAGTATAAAAATGGAATGATAAAAACCATACCAATTAATCTACCAATAACTCTGTGTAGCCACTCCCAAAAATAGATACTTTTAAAATCTTCTATAGTAAAATGGGCATGCAATTTTTGAAACTCAGGATATTGTTGATACAATGCAAAAGCTTCTTGCCATTCTACTTCTCCAATAGGAGGAATGGTGCCTGTTATTAATTTGTAATTAGAAATAGATAAACCAGAATCTGTGAGTCTAGTAATACCTCCAACAATTACCATGATAAAGATTAAAATACAGCCAGTAAAAAGCCAGTAAATTACTTTTTTGTTATCCTTTTTCATATTAATCTAATATTTTTTTAAAGCACAAACTATTTTCCATGTCTTTGTATTGTCCGTAATTAGGAATAATACTGTACTCACAATTTTTATAAAATGAAACAGCTTCAACTTGTCGAGTTCCTGTTTCTAAAACTAAAGCTGAAAAACCACTTTCTTTAGCCCAAAGCTCTAATGTTTTTAGAATGTTGCGAGCAATACCTTGTCCTCTATAATTATGAACTGTAAACATGCGTTTAATTTCGGCAGTGTTATTATCGTTAAAAGCTTTAAAAGCACCACATCCAACAGGGATATTATCCTTGTAAGCAATAACAACATGTTTTAAAACGTCTATATTATTAAACTGATTATAAAAATCATGCTCATCACCATCAGTAATTTTTAAGTAACTGTCGAGTGCTTTTACTAGAGCAATAAAATCTGGATTTTCAGAATCTGTTTTTATAATATTCAGCATAATTAATCTGAAATTTTTAAACCTAAAGCTTTTCCTTTTTCTAACATTAAATTAAAAGCGGCTTCGTGTTCGTTTGGTATGTCTCCTTCTAAAATAGCTTCTTTTATAGCTTCTTTAATAAGGCCTATTTCTCTTGAAGGTTTTATGTTAAAAGTTTCCATAATTTCTTCACCAGAAACTGGTGGTTGAAAATTACGAACGCTATCTTTCTCTTCAACTTCAACTATTTTCTCTCTAACAATTTTAAAATTGTTATGATACTTGTTAAATTTCTTTGGGTTTTTTGTAGTAATATCAGCCTCGCAAAGCGTCATTAAGTCTTCTACATAATCACCAGCATCGAACACTAAACGTCTCACGGCAGAATCTGTTACAATATCTTGAGCTAAGACAATTGGTCGCGAGCTCATAAATACTAATTTTTGTACAAATTTCATTTTTTCATTAAGCGGCATTTTTAAACGCTTAAATAAATGATACACCATTTTAGAGCCTTCAAATTCATGAGCATGAAATGTCCAACCTACTTTTTTGCTAAATCTTTTTGTTGGTGCTTTTCCAATATCATGGAGTAGTGCAGCCCAACGTAACCAAACATCGTTTGTGTGTTTTGCAATATTATCTACAACTTCTAAAGTGTGGTAAAAGTTGTCTTTATGTTTTTGTCCTTCAACTTCATCAATGCCTTTTAAGGCTGTTAATTCTGGAAGAATATATTTTAATAATCCTGTTTCTTCTAAAAGTAAAAAGCCAATAGAAGGTGTTTTGCTTTCTAAAATTTTATTAAGCTCTACAACAATACGTTCGTTAGTAATTATCTTAATACGTTCGTTATTTCTTGTAATAGCATCAAGCGATTCTTTTTCAATTGTGAATCCTAATTGTGTTGCAAACCTTATAGCTCTCATCATACGAAGCGGATCGTCGCTATACGTAATATCTGGATCTAAAGGCGTACGAATTATTTTGTACTCTAAATCTTGAACACCATTAAACGGATCTAACAAATCACCAAAATTTGCTTCAGATAAATCGAGAGCTAATGCATTAATGCTAAAATCGCGACGGTTTTGGTCGTCTTGTAATGTGCCGTTTTCTACTACAGGATTTCTGCTGTTCTCGTTATAAGATTCTTTTCGTGCTCCAACAAATTCGACTTCTATATCGTTAAGTTTTAGCATTGCAGTTCCGTACGTTTTAAAAACTTGAACTTTTGGTTTGTTGGGAAGGTTTTTAGCTACTTGTTTTGCTAAAGCAATTCCGCTTCCAATGGCAACTACATCTATATCTTTTGCATCACCACGTTTTAATAAATAATCGCGAACAAAACCTCCAATAACATAACTGTCCAAGTTTAATTCGGCAGCAGATTTGGAAATTGTTTTAAAAATAGTGTGGTTTAGTGCTTCTTTGTAATTCATTTTATTTTTACTAACTAGCTATTCACGAATAATTTTTACACCACCACTATTACTTAATTTTATAATAGTTGAAGGGTTTCCTCCATTCTTTTGTCTATGCAAATTTACCACATAATCTACACCTTTTAAAATCACTTCATCTATTTCTTTAAAGGATTTAGGTGTCGGTTTTCCTGCAAGATTTGCAGATGTAGAAACTATTGGTCTCCCTAAATATCTAATCATTCTTTTGCAAAAATCGTGATCTACAATTCTTATTGCTAAAGTGTTATCATCTGCTACTAAATTTTCAGCAATTCCAGCTGGAGCATCGTAAATAACTGTGGTAGGTTTATCTGCAATATCTAAAATAGTATATGCCATTTTAGGTACATTATCAACATGTCTTTCTAACATGCTGTAGTTATTCACTAAACAAATTAGTGCCTTATTATCTGCTCTTTGTTTTAGTTTATATATTTTCTGTACCGCTTCAGCGTTTGTCGCATCGCAACCAATTCCCCAAACAGTATCTGTTGGATATAAAATTAGTCCACCGCGTTTTAAAACTTCTAAAGCTTTTTCTATTTCTTCTTTCATTATTTCTTGAGACATATTGGCCTTAATTTTGGAGTATGCAAAGATAATAAATATATGAGCGTTTATGTTTTGAATACTAATGATTTCGCCATATAATAAAAAAAATTATGTAGTTTTGTTTATACTATTTTATGGATCGATAAATATAAATGGAGAACGAAAGAATTAATGTTACCAAAACTTTTTTGCCTAAGCAAAGCGAGTATCAAAAAATACTTAGTAGGTCTTGGGATAAAAGTTGGATAACCAATAGAGGCGAATTGGTTTTAGAATTAGAAAATAAAATTAAAAGCCAATATAACATCACTAATATTCTTGCTACCACAAATGGAACGTTGCCATTACAAATAGCTATTAAATGTTTAGGTTTAAAAGGAGATATTATTACAACTCCTTTTAGTTATGTTGCAACCACCTCTAGTATTATTTGGGAAGGTTGCACTCCTGTATTTGTAGATATAGATATCGATACGTTTAATATAGATCCCTTAAAAATAGAAAGTGCAATAACTCCAGATACCTCTGCAATACTAGCTACACATGTTTTTGGGAATCCTTGCGATATCGATGCTATAGAAAAAATAGCAAAAAAGCATAATTTAAAAGTTATTTACGATGCTGCACATTGCTTTGGTGTAAGCTATAAAGGGCAATCTATTTTCGAGTACGGCGATGTAAGTACGTGTAGTTTTCATGCTACTAAAATATTTCATACTGGTGAAGGCGGTGCTTTATTTGCAAAAAATAAAGCCTTGTTTGATAAGTTATACTATCATCATAATTTTGGACATAAAGGAGCTACAGATTTTCATGGATTGGGTGTAAATGCTAAAATTAGTGAGCTGCAAGCAGCAATGGGATTAGCTGTTTTTCCTTATATAGATTCTATTTTCGAAAGAAGAGAGACGCTTTATAAATTATACAAAAAAGAATTAAAAGGAAAAGTTAAGTTTCAAAAAATAGAAAGTAATTGCGACTATAACTATTCTTATATACCAGTAGTTTTAAAGTCTGAAGAGCAATTACTTCAGGTTATAAAAGAGCTGAATAATAACAATATATTTCCAAGACGTTACTTTAATCCTTCATTAAATACAATCGATTACGTTAATGGCGATGTTATGCCAATTTCCGAAGATATTTCTAATAGAATAATGTGTTTGCCACTTTATTATGATTTAAAAGAATCTCAGGTAAAGTCTATTGTTTTTAAAATGCTAAACGTACTATAAAATGAAATTAGATCAAATTATAAGTTTTTTAGAAACGAATAGTATTCCATTTCAAGTAAATTCTACAAATACTATTACATCTTACAAGCCAGCAAGCTTAAAGAATGTAATAGAAAACGGAATATATTTTATTATGGGAGATATTAATATTTCTAATATTAATAACAGTATAATCTTTACTTCGGAAGCAAAAAACGAATCTATAAACGCTACCAACATTAGTATTTCGGTAACTAATCCGCAATTAACACATTATAAGTTGTGTGGAGTATTTGCAGAAAAGAGAAAAACTAATATTCATGAAACAGCAATTATTGATAAAGATGCTGTAATAGGAAATAATGTATATATAGGTCCTTATTGTGTTTTAGAAAAATGTGTTATTGGAGATAATGTGGTTTTAAATAGTCATGTTGTAATTTATAACAATACAGAAATAAACGATAAAGTGTTTATAGATAGCAATAGTTGTATTGGTGCAAGTGGTTTGGCTTGGATTTGGGATGAAGATGGAAATAGAATTATGCAACCACAATTAGGAGGCGTAATTGTAGAAGCAGATTGCCATATTGCAACAGATGTTACTATTGTAAAAGGTTCTTTGTCTGAAAACACATGCATAGGTAAAGGCACTGTTATTGCCCATGGTACTAAAATAGGACATGGTGCACAAGTTGGTACAAATGTGCATATGGCGAATAATGTTAGTTTGGCAGGTAATGCAGAAATTGGTGATAGAACTTTTTTGGGAAGTGCGTCTATAATATCATCAAACATTAAAATCCCTCATAATACTATCGTTGGCGCAGGAGCCATGGTAAACAAAAACTTTGATGAAGAATTTTGTACTTTAGCGGGCATACCAGCTAAAGTTCTTAAAAGAGAAAATTATAAAAATAAACCTAAAGGAGCTCCAAAGCCTTTTAATTAAATAATATGAATACAAGTTATATATCTAAAAGTAGTAAAATAGGAAAGAATGTTCAAATAGGATTCTTTTGTGTTATTGAAGACAACGTAGAAATTGGAGATAATACAATTATCGAAAACTATGCAATGGTTTTAAATAATTCTAAAATAGGATCTAATACTAAAATAGGTACCTATACAAAAGTAGGTAAGAATGCTGTAGTTGGTGATAATTGTAGTTTTACATCTTATTGCGAAATTAGAGATAATTGTAAATTAGGAAACAATGTTTCTATGGGAAGCCGTTGTACATTATCTGCAAATACAATTGTAGAAGATGATGTTATTATGAAATACGGTTTTGTAGTAACAGATACTCCAAACCTTAACCAAAACGAGACTAAGAAAACTGGTGTATTAAAACGCAATAGTAAATTTGGAGCAAATGTAGTTATTATGCCAGCTGTTACTATTGGTGCTAATGTAGAAATTGGAGCTTGTTCTCAGGTTAGACATGATGTGCCAGATGATGAAATATGGTACGGAAGTCCTGCTAAATTTTACAGAAAAGTATAGTCTTAAAATGTACTAATAATGACATTAAATTAAACATTTTCTTTTTTAATCTTTATTAAGCAAAATACATTTCTAATGGATGATAAAGAGATTTATTTAATAGGAGTAGGGAACTATACAGAAGTTATTATAGAGTTAGCCATAGATTGTGGTTACACTATAAAAGGTTTGTATCATTATAATAATGATAGAACAGGAGAACTGGTTATGGACATAACTATTATTGGTAGTATTGAAGATTTATATAAATCGAATTTAAAAGGAAAGCAATTTGCTGTTACAATAGGTGAAAACCAATTACGAAATAAAGTTGCCACAAAAATAAGAAACCTAAAAGGTGATACCCCAAACTTAATCCATCCCTCTGCCGTTATTAGTAAATCGGCAACCTTAGGTCTAGGCTGTTTTATTCATTTTAATGCAGTAGTTTGGACTAAAGCAAGTTTGGGTAACGATTGTTTGATAAGTCCAAATACTATGGTTGCGCATCATGCAACAATGAGTGATGCTTGCTCTGTAGCTTCATTCTCTGTAGTGGGAGCTTACTGTACAATAGGAAAGCGCGTACTTTTTGGAGTTAATTCTATCGTTTTGCCTAAAGCATTAACCATTGGCGATGATTGTATTGTTGGCGCTAAAGCAAATGTTACAAAATCGTTTCCAGCTAATTGTTTGCTTGTAGGAAATCCAGCAATAAAAATTAAAGATTTAAATTAAATGACGCCATTACTAAGTATTTGTTGCACAACATATAATCAGGAAAAATATATTGCACAAACTATAGATGGATTTCTAAATCAAAAAACCGATTTCCCTATAGAAATAATAATTCATGACGATGCTTCTACAGATGGCACTCAAAAAATTATTAAAGCTTACGCTGAAAAGGATGCAAGAATAAAATTAATTCTCCAAAAGAAAAATCAGTACTCTCAAAATATAAAGCCTTTACCTAATTTTTGTTTCCCAAAAGCTGAAGGTAAATATATTGCTTTGTGCGAAGGTGACGATTATTGGATAGACGATTTAAAACTACAAAAACAAGTGCGTTTTCTGGAAGCTAATCCAGACTATGTAGTGTCTTGGACTAATTATAAAATTCTAAAAAATAACGAAATTATTGAAAATGATTTTAGTTATGATGAAGCTGAGGTAACCATAGATTACAACAATTTATTTACGCCATATTCTACTTACACTTTAACAACGGTATTTAAAAAAGAAGCATTAGATATAGAGTTGTATAAAACATTAAAACATTCAAAAGACAACTCGTTATATATTATGTTTTTGCAAAAAGGAAAAGGGATTTTTCTTAATTTTTATGGAGCAGTATATAGAATACATGATGGAGGTGTGTATTCTTTAAAATCAGATTTCTTTAAACATTATTCTTCATATTTAAATATAAATGAGATTACCAAAGTAATTCCAGAATCTCAAACTAAAAATATTAAAAAAGTTCTTAAATCGTTAGCTAATGGCGCTGCATTTTCAGCTTTAAAAGCAACATATACTGGAGAAAAACTAACCGAAGTTCAGGCGCAGTTTATGGAAAATCATTTTAAAAATGTGCCATTTAAAACAAAGTTTAAATACTATAAAAGAATTTTTAAATACAAGTTTTTAAAATAAACATTTAAAAAAGAGAACAATAGCATCAAGAGTTGGGATTTTATAAAAATAACCCGAATCGTTTTTAATAAATTTATAGTAAGCCCTACTGTTTTCTTTACAGTTTCTAATAGTTCTTATCATTACCTTATCTATATGGGCAATAAATAACTCTTGATTGTAAACTTTTTTATCAGCGTTTAAAGCTATAATTTTTTTGGAGGCTTCAACAGTTTTGATTATTTCATCCTTAGTTAATCCTCTAGTTAAATTAACAGCTTTTAAATAAGAATCAATATTTGCATCGTTATAAGAAATTCCCAAATTAAGGAGTTGTTTTTTCTTAATAATAACCTCAGATTTTTTTAAATTCTCAGCCTTTGTTTGGCTAATATTATTAGGGTGCCATCTGTACTTTAATAATGATTCTGGAATATTATAAAACTTAGTTTCAGCTATTAACTGACTCCAAAGCCCGTAATCTTCTGCAGGGACATATTCGTTTTCGAAACGTAATTCGCCTAAATGAGATTTTTTAAACATTACTGTAGGATTACCAATACAGCAGTTGTTTAACATTTGTATTTTCATCTTGTCATGAGTTTCTTCATGCTTAACGGTTTTGTTCTCTTTGTCTCCAAAAAAGGTAAACCATGTACCACAAACACCATAATCTGGATTACTTTTTAAAAAGCTTAATTGTTTTTCAAAACGTTTAGGTAATGCAATATCATCAGCATCAAGCAAAGCAATATATTCTGTTTCTGCAAGTGTTATACCTTCGTTTCTTAAATTTGCCGGACCAGCATTTTTAGACTTGGTAATTACTGTTATTCTAGAATCTCTTTTTTTATAATCTTCAAGAATAGAAGCGGTTTCATCTTGAGAATTATCATTTAAAATTAATAACCTAAAATTGGAAAAAGTTTGATTTAAAACACTGTCAATTGACTCTGCTATAAATTTTTCGCCATTGTAAACTGGCATAATTACTGTAAGTTCAGTCATAATTATTTAAATAAAAATTTTAATTGCTGAGCAATGTTTTTTCCGAAAATAAAAGATTTAGAGACTTCTTTGTCTTTAAAGTTTTTTATAATTTCATTAAAGTTCTTGCCTTCAATGTATTCAAGAGTTGGCCATTCTTTTTTATCAAAAGGATGAAAATCTTTATGGTCTTTGTAATTGTCTTTGTTTATAGATTTCCAAAATTCAAAAAAGGAATCGACATCAAAATCGATGTTATGTCCCCAATTATCTAATTTAAATTTTAGTTCTTTTTCGTCTCTACTCCAAGATTGGTGTATAGAGATAAATGGAACGTACCATTTTTCTTGATCCTTGTTTTTTCTAGCTCTAGTAAAGTTAGCTTTTGTTGTACCTAAATAATAATTAGTGTACGTTGGGCAGTATAAAATACCATCGTCAAGAACTTTGTAAACATCAACCATGAAAGAACAAATTTGAACAGGTTTTCTTCCTGTTAATTTCTTTTCATTTTTTCTTAAATAGGCTGTAAATCCTTCAAAATCTACAAAATATTCATCGGCATCTATTTGAATACAAATACCATCTCCCATTTTATCAGCAAGCATATTTCGCTCTCTGGTGTCATTCTCCATAGCATTAAGAGAAGCATCATAAAAATCGTCTTCGTAAATGGTAATCTTATTGTCGGTATCAAACTCTTTAACCCATTCAAAAAAGCTTGGATCTACTGTAAACGTGTTTCCAGACCAAGTTTGTCTATTAATATCTAGCGCCAAAGTAATAGCATTTGTATGCTTGTAAACTAAGGGAATAGAGATTTTTAAAAGTTCATAATCGTATGCTACTAAGAAACCAACGTTTATTTTCATAATTTTTATTAAAGTACGAATATAAATAATTTTAGAATTTGTAAGTTGCAAAAAGTCAATTAATACCTTTTATGCAAACTAAATTAGTAACCGTAGTCATTCCTATTTATAAAACGAATTTAAAGGATTGGGAGCAAATGTCGTTAAACCAATGTTTTAAGGTTTTAGGAGCATTTGATATTGTCTTTGCGCATCCAGAAAATTTAGACGTATCGTCCTTAAATACAGATAACAAAGCGAGAACAGAAGCTTTTCCAGATCATTATTTTAAAACTGTTTTTGGTTATAATAGTTTAATGTTATCTCAAGAGTTTTACCAACGTTTTTTAGATTTTAAATACATGTTAGTCTATCAATTAGACGCTTTTGTTTTTAAAAATGAATTGTTAGAATGGTGCGAAAAAGGATACGATTATATTGGTGCACCTTGGATAGCATCGCCAAATACGCCATTAAAGAAAGTATTAAGCCTATTCGATTCTAAAAAGAAAAAAGAACGTGCTAAAATATTTTTTAAAGTTGGTAATGGTGGATTTTCATTAAGAAACGTTACTAAAAGCTATGAAATAGCTAAAGCATTAAAAGCAGAAATTGAAGTTAATTTAAAACGCGAACAAAACGATTTTTATATAATGGAAGATGTTTTTTGGTCTATAACCGTACCAAAACATTATCCAGATTTTAAAATTCCTGAGTATAAAGA
Source organism: uncultured Lacinutrix sp. (assembly GCF_947500605.1). Taxonomy (GTDB): domain Bacteria; phylum Bacteroidota; class Bacteroidia; order Flavobacteriales; family Flavobacteriaceae; genus Lacinutrix. The sequence goes on from NZ_CANMSJ010000014.1 coordinate 22,665, forward strand.
AGCCTTAGATTTTGCTATGGATAGAAAACCGGATTTAGCTTTAAAATTAAATAATAATAAATTACCGTTTGGATGTCATGGTTTCGATAAGCCGAAGGTTGAAGCCTTTTGGAAAGATATCTTAGCTTCAAATTATGTAGGTTAGAAATTTGCAATATATTTGTTTAAGTTCCAAAAATTAAAGACTTCTATATTTGTTTAGCACATGCGTAAAGTAATAAATTCAACATATACAAAACATACTAAAACTCTAGACGACCTTATATTAAATTATGAGACTAGAGGAGAGGCTTTTGGTAATCAAGATAGAAATAGTCTGCGTCTTTTTAAATTAGAAGACAAAACATTAAATGTAAAGTCTTTTAAAAAACCAAATGTTGTAAATAAAGTAGTCTATAAATTTTTTAGAAAAAGTAAAGCGCAGCGTTCTTTTGAGTATGCTAATAAGCTAAAAGAATTATCTGTAGGTACACCAGAACCAGTAGCTTTTTACGAAATTAATTCAGGGATATTATTCGGTAAAAGCTATTATATAAGCGAACAATTAAACGACGATATTACCTATAGAGAATTAACATCAGATTTTAATATTCCTAATTATGAAGAGATCTTAAGAGCCTTTACAAGGTTTACATTCGATTTACACGAAAAAGGAATTAATTTCTTAGATCATTCTCCTGGAAACACATTAATTAAATATAATAACGGTGATTATAAATTTTATTTGGTGGATTTAAACCGAATGAATTTTGAAAATATGACCTTCGAAAAGCGTATTAAAAACTTCGCAAAGCTTACAATTCATAAGAGTATGATTGAAATAATGAGTGATGAGTATGCTAAATTAATTAATGAGGATTACGAAAAAGTATTCAATTTAATGTGGCATGAAACACAAGGGTTTCAAGAGTCTTTTCATAGACGTAGAAGAATAAAGCAAAAAATTAAGTTCTGGAAAAAATACGATTAAGTTCTGTTTTTTCTAAGCAACCACAATTTTACATAGCGCATAAATACAACATAACCTTGCACGTAGCCAATGGTTAAGCCCACAACACCATCGCGAAAACCACTTTGTATAAAGTAGTGTTTTACAAAACCCCAAAAAGGTTTTATAACAAAATGATAAGGAGTTAAACTTCCTGTTTTTTTGTCGTAATCTTTAGCTTGTAATGTAGCATAGTTATCCATTTTTTGCATGTACTGGTTAAAGCTACGGTAAGAATAATGTAAGAATTTTTGTTTTAGTTGTCCAACACTTCCATTAACAATAAGTGCTTCGTGTACATGGCGATTATCGTATTTACAAACGTCTCTTTTAAAAAGTCTAATAACACTATCGTTTCTCCAACCGCTATAATTAACGCGCTCTCCCATAAAATGGTTTATGCGTTTTATATTAAAAGCATCGTGTTCAATTTTATCTTGATTTAAAATAGAAAGCACCTCGGTTTTTAATTCTGGAGTAACACGCTCGTCTGCATCAACTAATAAAATCCACTCGTGTTTGGCTTGAGTAATAGCATGGTTTTTTTGAGTGCCATAAAAATCAAACTTACGTTGTATAACCTTTGTTGCTAAAGCGCTTGCTTTTTCAAACGTACCATCATCACTAAAACTATCAATAACCAAAATCTCGTCCGCGAAATCTACCGATGCTATAACTGCTTCAATATTATCAATTTCATTTTTAGTTGGTATTATAGCTGTTAGCTTCTGCATTTAATGGTTTGTAGTTTGTTGTAAAAATAGATTTAATTTGTCATCAAAAAAGTCTGGAGAAAATTGTTGGTAAAGCTCTAAAGCTTCTTTTTTCATTTCCTTTTCTGTAGTATTGCTATAAATTCCTGGCTTATAATCTTTTAAATGCACAGAGACGTTTTGTTTATCGTCTTCAAAAAGACTCCAATCATCTTTACTAATCCAAGGCGAAAAGATTGCAAATGTTTTTATATCTAGCGCTTTTGCCATATTTACAGCACCACCCTCGTTACCAATTAAAGCATCACAATGTTTGGTAATCGCTAAAAATTCACGAAGGTTTTTTCCAAAGACATTAAAGAAAATAAGTTTTTGCGTTTCAGGTTTGCATAAATCATAAATAGCCTGAGCTTGTGCTTTCTGGTTAGGAATATAATTAAAGAGTAACTGACCTCCAGTTTGTTTGGCAATACGATCTATAACCTTTGCCATAAAAGTAAAAGGATAGGTTTTGTTAGTGCCACTTCCTAAAACACTAATCATGTAAAGCGGCTTACTAAAATCTATATCATGGTCTTTTAAAAACTGTTTACTATTGGCAACCTCTTCAGGAGTTAAATATATTTTAGGTTTCGCTTGGGTAGTTTCAATACCTAACGGATTTAATAATTGTAAACGGTTTACAATAGCTAAACCAGACTTAGATTCTGTTTTGTTAAGCCTTTTAATATTGAAATTGTATACAAACGTAGTATAATGCTTGTAGTAAGAAATCTTTGTTTTTGCACCAGAAAAAAGAGTGATAATATTGCTGGAAATTTTAGAATAAACATCTATTATAACATCATATTTTTTCTGCTTTAAAGCTTTAGCAAATTTTAAAAGTGCAAGTTTACTGTTTTCTTCAGCTTTAGTAAACAAAACAAAATTATCAATGTTTTTATTATTTTCAACAACAGCTAATGTATGAGAATTGATAAGGTAATCTAACTGAGCCTCTGGATATTTTGCACGTAAAGCTTCAAATAATATGCTTGTGGTAAGCACATCACCAATCATTTTTTGTTGAATAACTAATATTTTCATCTTTTTTAAGGCCTTAACATTCAGTAGTTAGTTTGCAGTCTTTAGTCAAATGTATTTACTATTAACTAAAGACCACCTACTAATTTACTTACTAATTAAACAGCAACGTTATATTCACGAAGTGCATCGTTTAAAGAAGTTTTCTTGTTAGTACTCTCTTTACGCTTTCCAATAATTAAAGCACAAGGTACTTGAAACTCTCCTGCAGGAAACTTTTTAGTATAACTTCCCGGAATTACTACAGAACGCGCAGGTACAACACCTTTAGTTTCTACAGGCTCATCACCAGTAACATCTATAATTTTAGTACTCATTGTTAAAACAACATTAGCACCCAAAACAGCTTCTTTTTCTACTTTTACACCTTCTACAACAATACAACGCGATCCAATAAAAGCACCATCTTCAATAATAACTGGAGCAGCTTGTAATGGCTCTAAAACACCACCAATACCAACACCACCAGATAAGTGTACATTTTTACCAATTTGTGCACAAGAGCCAACAGTAGCCCAAGTATCTACCATAGTACCTTCGTCTACATAAGCGCCAATATTTACATAACTAGGCATTAAAATGGTGCCAGCAGAAATATAAGCACCATGTCTTGCAACCGCATTTGGTACCACACGAATTCCTTTTTCTTTGTAACCCTTTTTTAATGGAATTTTATCATGATATTCAAAAATACCAACCTCTAAAGTTTCCATTTTCTGAATAGGGAAATACAACACTACAGCTTTCTTAACCCACTCGTTTACCTGCCAACCATCCGTAGTCGGTTCTGCAACGCGTAAAGTACCTTCATCAAGTAAACCCACTACTTTTCTAATAGCAGCCTGTGTAGCATCTTCAGTTAATAAATCTCGGTTATCCCAAGCAGATTCTATAATTTGTTGTAAATCTTTCATCAAAAAATGTTTTGTTTCCGTAAAAACGGTAATTCATATTAAATTTAATTCTTTGGGCGTGCCCTAAAGGTCAGGCTTTCCGCTATATCTTTTTTGCTTTTAATGGCAAAAAAGGATGCCGCTTCAATCCTTCACGCAAATATAACCTCTATTTATAATTTGGCATAATATTTATGTATGTAGTATAGAATAACTAAATTTGCATAAAAATTAACAATGGCTCAAATTCTAGCAATAGATTATGGTAAAGTAAGAACAGGATTAGCAGTTACAGACGATATGCAAATTATTGCCTCTGGACTAACTACAGTGCCTACAGGAGAGTTGTTAGATTTTATAAAAAAATATACTAAAAAAGAAAACGTAGAGTTGTTTTTAGTGGGCGAGCCCAAACAAATGAACAACGAAGCCAGCGAAAGCGAAGTTTTAATAGCTCCTTTTATAAGTAAGCTAAGAACTTTTTTTCCAGATATCCCAGTTAAACGTGTAGACGAACGTTTCACTTCTAAAATGGCAGTACAAACCATGATTGATAGCGGATTAAAGAAAAAACAAAGACAAAACAAAGCATTGGTCGATGAGATTAGTGCAACAATAATATTACAAAGTTACCTTTACAATAAATAATAATATGGTATTACCAATAGTCGCTTATGGCGATCCAGTTTTAAAAGTAAAAGCGAAAGAAATCGCAAAAGATTATCCTAATTTAAAGGAGTTAATAGCAAATATGCATGAAACAATGCATGGTGCTTTTGGTGTTGGTTTAGCAGCACCACAAATAGGTTTACCTATACGTATGTTTTTGGTAGATGCCTCTCCTTTTGCAGATGATGATATTCTTGACGATCAAGAGCGTGCTTTCTTAGAAACGTTTAAACACACCTTTATAAATCCTGTTATTCTTGAGGAATCGGGAGACGAGTGGGCTTTTAACGAAGGCTGTTTAAGTATTCCAGATGTTCGCGAAGATGTGTTTAGAAAACCAAACATTAAAGTAGAGTTTTTAGACGAAGATTTTAAAAAACACACTATGGAATTAGATGGTTTGGCTGCAAGAGTGTTCCAGCATGAGTACGACCATATCGAAGGTGTACTGTTTACAGATAAATTATCTAGCCTAAAAAAACGTTTAATAAAAGGAAAGTTACTTAACATTTCTAAAGGGAAAATTGCTGTAGATTACAGAATGAAATTCCCTAACATGAAAAAGAAGCGTTAAAAACTTGCAAAACAAAATCGAGTACAAGATATTTGCGCTCCTTAATAAAAAACAAATATGGCATTAGATAAAATATTAGCAATTTCAGGAAAACCAGGTTTATACGAATTAATCACTCAAACTAGAGGTGGTTTTATTGCAAAATCTTTATTAGATAATCGTAAAATTTCTGTTGGAATCCAACAAAACGTTAGTATACTAAGCGAAATAGCTATTTATACTTTAACAGAAGAAGTGCCATTACGCGAGGTTTTAGGTAAAATTAAAGCTAAAGAAAATGGAGAGCAAACTTCTGTAAGTCATAAAGAATCTAAAGATAAATTAGAAGAGTATTTCTTCGAGGTTTTACCAGATTACGATGAAGATAGAGTTTACGCAAGCGATATCAAAAAAGTAATACAATGGTATAACATGCTTCAAAAAAATGATTTATTAGATTTAGAAGCACCTAAAAAATCTGACGAAGAAGAATAGAAATTCTACTTCAATACTATAAATTAAAATCCAGCTTTCTAGTTGGATTTTTTTTGTTTTAAATATCTTTACAAAAACACTTTTTATATGAATTCTAGAGCCAATCAATTAAAAGCATTCGATCGTTTATTAACTATTATGGATGAGCTTCGTGAGCAATGTCCTTGGGATAAGAAACAAACCATGGAAACCTTACGTCATCTAACGATAGAGGAGACTTACGAGCTTGGTGATGCTATTTTAGATAATGATTTAGAGGAAGTTAAAAAAGAAGTTGGCGATTTACTATTGCACCTTGTATTCTATGCGAAAATTGGAAGTGAAACCAACAGTTTCGATATTGCAGATGTATGTAATTCTATTTGCGAAAAACTAATACATAGGCATCCACATATTTATGGAGATGTAAAAGTAGAGGATGAACAAGAGGTAAAACGTAATTGGGAAAAACTAAAACTAAAAGAAGGAAGAACAAGTGTTTTAGAAGGTGTACCTAAAATTTTACCAGCTTTGGTAAAAGCAAGCCGTATTCAAGAAAAAGTTTCAGGAGTTGGTTTCGATTGGGAAAAGCCAGAACAAGTTTGGGAAAAAGTAGAGGAGGAGCTTGAGGAGTTTAAAGTAGAGGTTGCTAAAAACGATACAGATGCTATGGAAAGCGAATTTGGAGATGTTTTATTCTCATTAGTTAATTATGCGCGTTATAAAAATATAAACCCTGAAAACGCTTTAGAAAGAACCAACAAAAAATTCACAAAACGATTTCAATACCTAGAATCTAAGGCAAAAATTCTAAACAAAGATTTAAAAGACATGACACTTGCTGAAATGGATGTTTTTTGGGAGGAAGCCAAAAAACTATAATTAGAAAAATCTATTTTCATGATTTTTCAAATACTCACTTTTGGGAGGAAGCCAAAAAACTGTAATTAAATATTTTTTTATTCAGGTAAATTTTATACCTGTTTTTCTTCTGTAATAGGCTTTTTGGACTTTTAAGATATTATTCTACCTCATAAAATAAAACTTTTTTCACTCTTCGTGATCCAAAAGAGAAATGTCTGCGTATATAATACAAATGGTCTATACCTTTCATAGGAAAATTGGTTAATAGCGTAAACTTTTTAATAGATCATTTTATAAAAAAAAATTATTTCTAGTAAGCGAAATAGAAATAATTGGTTAGTTTAGTTAGGAGCCAAAATCCTGTTTGATTTATAATCGAGCAGGATTTGGTTTTTAAAATAGTTTTGTAAAATAAAAAAAGTGCTCATTTGTAATGAGCACTTTTTTATGAATTTTTATGAATGAAATTAAAATCGATAACCAATACGTAAATGTAGATTTACACCAACATCTGCTTCATCTAAAAAAGTGTTTTCTTCTTCAAAATATTTAATGTAACCAATACCAATTGCGGTTTCGTAATTAAAGTGTTTACCAATATTTCTCCTAATTCCCCAAGTGGGTATTATTGTAAGATCACTAATGAAATTATAATTAGAGTTTATAGATGTAAGTAGTAAATCTGGATGGTAATTTGTTTTAATAGAAACAAAATTTCCACTATTACCATCTATTCGTTTAGACTTGCTAACTCTTTTGTTTAAATTATAATACCACCTTGGTTCTATAGTTATTGATGGCACTGCAAATGCACCAGAACCTTTAACGAGACTGCTACTATAAAAACCAATTTCTACTCCTATTTCTGAGCGTAAAGCAATAGAATTAGATAATCTAGCTTCATTATGTCCCCAAATACCTAATATTCCTATTTGCGCACCAAATACCGATTTTTCAACGCTTGCGTCTTGTGCTTTTACTGTTGATAAAGCAAAAAAGAATGCAAAAACGATTACAATTTTTTTAATCATTTATTCGGTTTCTGTTTCTTGTTCTGCAGCCTCAGTAGCGGCTTTTTCTTCAGCTTCAGCTTTCGCTTTAGCATTTTCCATAACCTTGATTTTTTTCAGCTTAGCTTTCCAAATTTTTAAAGATTCAGTATGCTTTTTAATATTATCGAAAACAGACTTTACAAGCGGATTTTTCTCGTCTGGGTGTTTGAAAAATAATAAATTGTTTTCCAATTGGTTTATTTCACCATTAATTTCGCTAATTTTCTGACGAATAAAGTTGTATTCATTTTCTAAAGCTCTTTGGTCTTTAGCAGAAGATAAATCTTGAAGTTTGTTTTCAAATTTCATCATTTCAACTTCATTTTTATTCATATCTAAAGCGCCAAATAAAGTGTCTAATGCTTTATTAAAATCACTTTCAATTTTCCTTTTATTTCCAGGAACGCGACCAATAGTTTTCCATTTTGCAATGTAATCTTTAATGATAGCTAAATCTGCTTTTTGCTCTCCAGACAATTTTGTTTCTGTAACGGTTTTTAAAAAAGCTTCTTTTTCAGTGTATGCTTTTTCTTCCTCAGCACTTGCTTCATTTTTTTTAGCATGAATACGATCGAAATAATGGTTACAAGCAGCTCTAAATTTCTTCCAAATTTTATCGCTATCCTTTCTTGGTACATGACCAATTTTTTTCCAATCGCCTTGTATTTTTTTCATTAACTGCGTTGTAGCCTCAAAATCGTCACTGTCTTTATTAGCTTCTGCAATTTTAATTAACTCTAGTTTTTTATCTAGGTTATCGTATTGGTCTTTCTTTAAACTCTTGTAATACGAGTTTTTTTTGTGGTTAAATTCGCGTACAGCAACTTTAAATTTAGTCCAAGTTGCCTCGTTAACTTTAAGTGGTACTTTACCAGCTTTAAAAAATTCTTCACGAAGCATTTCTACTTCTTTTATCTTTTTTTGCCAGTCTTTATGCGAGTTTCCTGGATCATTGGTTTTTTCTTCAATAATTGCAATAATACCATGTTTAAACTCTAAATTCTTCTCGTAAAGGCTATCTAAGTGGTTGTAATATTCTTGACGTTTGTCATTAATAATCTTTGTAGCTTCTTTAAAACGATCCCAGATTGGTTCTCTATGTTCTCTTGCAACAGGACCTAATTCTTCTTTCCACATTTTGTGTAAAGCTTGTAGTTCTCTAAATGCACGATTGTTATTTTCTTCTTTTGCTAATTCTTCGGCACGCTCAATAATTTTGGTTTTCTTTTCAAGATTATGTTCAAAATCTTTATCGCGTAAATCTCTATCTAAGTGTAATAAATCGTAAAAACGTTCTACATTAAAATGGTAGCTATTCCAAGCATTATTATACTTGTCTCTAGGTATAGAACCTGCAGCTTTCCATTGGTCTTGTAGTTCTTTAAATTGCTTATACTTTGTGTTCATAGTTTCGTCAAGGTCCGTAAGGGCCTTAATGTCTTCTATAATTTGAAGTCTCGTAGATAAATTATCTTTTAAGCCTTTTTCTAGACTTTTAAAGTGTGCTTTTATTTTCTGACGATACTCTTTGTAAACATCATTAAAACTACGTTTTACTGGTATAGTGTAATGAAAATCTATTTCGTTACCACCTTGATCTAAAAACTCTAACTTTTTCTCTTCTACAAGAGCATTGAACTTTTCGTTAAATTCGTTCTTTATGGCTTCTACATGCTTTTTTATAGCTTGTATTTTTTGGTTTTCAACCAGTTTTTCTAGCTCGATAACTAAAGCATCCAAAGACATTTCACTGTAGTCTTTATCTTCGATATTGTGACGGTCGCTTGTACCTTCATCTTCTGCATCTTCAGCATTAGAATCATCAATTTCGTTAATTACATCATCGTCAGTACTCTCTTTTTGAGTCTCTTGTGATTCTGTTGTTTCTTCAGCGACCTCTTCGGTTGTTGCTTCAACGTTCTCAATAGATGTGTTTTCTAGTGCTTTGTTTTCTTCGTTTCCGTCTGCTTTATGCAGGTTATCTTGCTCTGACATTTTATAAAATGTTATTTGTTAAATATAATTTTGACTTTAAAGATACTAAAACTTGAGTTTTAATATGGCTTTCAAGTTGTTTTTTGGTTAAAACGCTTTCTTTTATTTGTTCCAAATTTGCCAAGATTTCTCAGCTTGTAATTCTAACATCTTTTCTCCATTAATAATAGACGCTTTATTTTGCCTGCCTAATCGTAGAAATTTTGTTTCTGAAGGATTATAAATTAAATCGAATAAAATGTATTTTTCATTAAGTGCTTGATATGGAATGTTAGGACAAACATCAACATTCGGAAAAGTACCTAATGGTGTGCAGTTAATAATTATTTGATACGAATTAATAATGGTATCGGTAAGATCGTTATAAGTAAATTTGGCTCTTTCTGAAGCTGTTCTCGATACAAAACAATACTCAATATCAAGAGTCTTTAAAGCATATGCAATAGCTTTACTTGCGCCACCTGTACCTAAAATTAATGCTTTTTTATGATGTGCTTTTAGTAAAGGTTTTAACGATTTTTTAAAACCATAATAATCTGTGTTATAGCCAACGTAATTTCCTTTTTTTGTAATTTTTATAGTGTTTACCGCACCAATAGCTTTAGCTGTTTTATTCAGTTTGTCTATAAAAGGCATGATGCTTTCTTTATAGGGAATAGTAACGTTAAAGCCTTTTATGTCTTTTTCTTGTTTTAGTTTTTCTTGAAATAAAATAATGTTTTCTAAATCGAAATTCTCGTAGCTTGTATTCTCAATACTTTCTATTTCAAATTTATTTTTAAAATAATTTTTCGAAAATGAATATGAAATATCTTTTCCTATTAAACCAAATCTACGCATATGTGTGTCTTGTTTTTCTGCCATACCATTCTAAACCTAAAACAACTGCAACGCCAACAATAACATAAAATATGGCAATGTATGTTTCTGTATTAAGTTCTGGAATAAAACGGCTATAGTTTTCAATAATATGTTTTCCTCGAGTATCTAAAATTTCTGCACCATAACTGTCAGTTTTAAAAACAGTTTCTTTCCATGGCCAAACAACGCCTAGAGAACCTACAATAAAACCAATAATTGAAGCCGTTGTAACGCTTTTGTAATGTTTTAAAATATAACTGAGTATATGTGAGAATGTAACGAGGCCAACAATAGAACCTAAAGTAAAAACACTAAGAACCTTAAGCATTCGTAAACGTTCTATATTTGCCGTAAAGCTGAAATTTCCTATAATAATTTCGGAAAAAGTATCAAAAAGCGCATTTACAGAATCTACCAAAAGCAATACATAGTTTCCTAAAAGAATTAAGATGAAGGAACCCGAAAAACCAGGTAAAGTCATCCCAGAAACACTAATAATTCCACACATGAATACAAACCAAAGATTATCGTTTTCCATTGCTGGATCTAGAAAACTGATGCTAATACCTATAATTGTTCCAATAATTAGCGATAAATATGTAGTGATTTTCCAGTCTTTAAAATCTTTGCTAATGTAATAAATGGAGCCGATAATCATTCCGAAGAAAATACTCCAAACATAGAGTTCGTAATGTTTTATAAAGTAATCTAATATTTTAGAAACACTAAAATAACTCACTAACATTCCTAAGAATAAAAGGCTTAAAAATCTACCATTTATATAGTTAAAGAACACTTTAAATCTACCGCTAAACAACAGTTTAAAAGCAGTGATGTTTACACGTTTTAGTGAGTGAATAAACTCTTCGTAAAATCCTGCGACAAAAGCAACAACACCTCCAGACACACCAGGAACTTTATTGGCAGCTCCCATTCCTAGTCCTTTTAAGATTAAGAAAAGTTTATCTTTAAATGTTCGTGTGCTTTGCATTATCCTTTTTTTGAACCTACTTTTTCTAAAATAAAAATGGTTAAGAATCCAGCAATCATTAATCCTATAGACAATTGTAATTGCGGATTAATACCATTAATTTCTGAATATAAATTAGGTGAAATACTATCTTCTAATACTGTTTTATAACTTTCGAAATTATTAGTGTTTTTCTGAAAAACAGAAAGTGTACCAAGATCTGATATTGATTCGAATGGAACAATTGTTCCTGTTTGGTCATTCATAACAGATGTTGTTTTTTTCCAAGGCCACATTTTGTTTAGAGAGCCTAAAATAAAACCTGTTAATAAGGCTAAAGTTGTATTGTGGTAGTTTTTAAATAACCATTTTAATAAACGACTAAAACTTAGTAAACCAACAACAGCACCAACTGCAAAAATCGCTATTTTTTTTAAATCCCAATCGTGTACAGCATTACTTAATGCTTTATAGGCACCCAAAATAATTAAAATAAAAGATCCTGAAATTCCTGGTAAAATCATTGCACAAATAGCAATGGCTCCTGCAAAAAATAAAAACCAAGGATTATTGTTTACTGCAAGTGATGGTAAACTAGTAATATAAAATGCGAGTGCTGCACCTAAAATTAATGTTACAATAGTACCTATATTCCATTTGGTAATTTGTTTTCCTACAAAATAAATGCTGACTACAATAAGACCAAAAAAGAACGACCATATTAAAACAGGATGTTGCTCTATTAAATATTTTGCTAATCTCATAAAAGAGGCAAAACTTATTATAATTCCTGTAAGTAAAGCAAGTATAAAGTTTCCGTTGGCTTGAGTCCAAAAGGCTTTTAATCCGTCTTGTTTTAGCGTTTTAAAAAGTGCTAAATTAATATTACTAATAGAGGATATTAACTCTTCATAGATGCCCGAAATAAACGCAATTGTACCTCCAGAAACACCTGGAACTGCATCTGCAGCTCCCATTGCAACACCTTTAAGTGCGATTATAAAATAATCTTTAAAATTTCTTTGCATGTTTTAATTTTCTATCAAATCAAAGGTATGCAAATATTTAGGCTTTTGTAAATGCTATTGTTTCTTTTTTAATAAGTTTTTTACAAGTTTAGAGTTGTAAATTTCTGGAAATAACTCTTCTAGAATAATAATATGTTTAGCATCAAAACGCATAGCATTTCTAAAATGATAAGTTGCTTTTTCTGTTTCAAATAACTGAAAGTATAAACCTGTTAATCTAAATTCTATTTCAGCATTTTCTGGAAAAAAGTCCTGAGCTTGAATTAAATTTAATGCAGCTGCTTCTGCTTCTCCTAATTCTGCTAATAAATCACTTCTAACTAACCACGATTCTAATTCGTAATGTTCTAACTCTAATACTTCTTTGTAGCCACGTTCTGCTTCTTCAAGAAAATTTAACTTGTGGTTTATTTTGGCATAGTAATTCCAGTAAGTTACATTTTCACCATCAATATTTATAGCTTTATTTATGTAATGTAATGCTTTTTCGTAGTTTTCTTGTTTACAACAAAACTTGGTTATTGCAATCCAACCTTTATCTAAAAGAGGATCTTCATGTACTGTTTTGTAGTAGTAATGTAAAGCTAAATCATCGTTGCCTAATTTTTCATGACAACTAGCAATTCTAAGTAAAGCAAAAGATGTTGGATCTTCTAAAGAGAGTGTAATGCTGTAGTTCTCAATAGCTTCATTGTGTAAGTTGAGTTTTTCTAAAACTTTCCCTTTTTCTATATATGCTCCAACAAAAGTATCGTCCGAAATAATAGCAAAATCGTAAGCATTTAATGCTTTTTCGTATTCTTTAAGCTCATAATATTGACGACCAAGTTGGTGCCAAGCTACTTCGCAATATGGGTTTTTGTCTAAATAAGTATTTAGGTATTCTATGGCTTCGCTGTTTTTGTCTAAAAAATCGAAGCAATAAATAATATTATAAAGCGATGCGTAATCTTCTGGATTAGAATTTAAACACTTCATAAAACTATCTCTAGCCTTATCGAATTGGTCTAAAAATAAATATTCCATTCCTATAAGTGAGTATAAATCTGCTGTATCTTCGGCAAGACTTAATGCACGTTTTAAAACATCTATAGCTTCGTCGTGTTTGTTTTCTTTAGAGAAAATATTGGCTTTTTGAATATAAATTTCTTCGTTTGAAGGCTCAAGAATATAGAGCTCGTTTAAAAGTGAATTAGCTTTTCCTAATTCATTTTCAAAAACAAAAATTTCAACTTTAAAAAGTTTTAAACTTACAGAGCTAGGGTGCTGTTGTAAACCTAGTTTTATTGCTTTTTTTGCAAGAGCAACTTTACCTTGATTAAGGTAATGATGAATAATATTTTCGAACTCACTAGAGTCAAAAAACAAAACATTGTTTGTTTTAAGCATAGACTCAAATTTAGTAAGCGATACGTTATTATTTTCTTCTTCTTGACTAAAATCCATAGGCATTAATTTAACGCATTTAATAAAATAAAAGTAACGCTCAAAGCGCTATTTTTAATGGGTTGCAAACAAATGTTTTTAACAAAGTAATGAACAACCATTAGGTGTTGCGTGATTTTTATTGCTTTATCATTGATAATTAATAGGTTGCTATTGCCTATTTAACTAGTATGCTATTTAATACTTCAATAATAATGCCACAGCCTTTTATAATTTCATCGTTGCTAATGGTAAGTGGAGGAGTAATTCTAATGGCTTTTGGTTCGAATAATAGCCAAAAAAGAATTAAGCCGTTATCTTGTGCGTTTAATATCAGTTGATTAACTATTTCTGCGGAAGGTAACATAGCAGCTAGCATTAATCCTTTTCCTCTAATCTCATTTATTAAAGGATGTTTTAAGTGTGTTCTAATTAACTGCTCTTTTTCTAGAGTTTGTGACATTAAGTCACTTTCTATTATTTCTTGTAATGTGACTAAAGCAGCCGAAGCTATAACAGGATTACCTCCAAAAGTAGTAATATGTCCTAGTTTAGGATTGTCCTTTAAAGTTTCCATTAATTTGGTTGAAGCGGTGAATGCTCCAATAGGTAAGCCACCTCCTAGGCCTTTTCCTGTTACTAGAATATCTGGAATACAATTGTAGTTTTCGAAGCCAAATAATTTACCTGTTCTACCTATTCCTGGCTGAATTTCGTCTAATATTAATAATGCGCCAACCTCGTTACAGCGTTCTCTAACTTTTTGTAGATAGTTGTTTTTAGGTTCAATAAATCCAGCACCACCTTGTATGGTTTCTAAAATTACACAAGCTGTTTTTGTAGTAATGTGTTTTAAATGTGCTTCGTTATTAAAAGTAATATGACTAATTTCTGGAAGTAATGGTCTAAAAGGAGCTTTGCGTTCCTCAAAATCCATTAAACTTAGCGAACCCATTGTATTACCATGGTAAGCACTATGTGCTGCAATTATTTCGGTTCTGCCAGTTGCACGTCGTGCTAGTTTTAATGCACCTTCGATAGCTTCTGTTCCAGAGTTTACTAAATATGTTTTTTCTAAAGAATTGGGTAGGTTTTTTGCTAATAACTCGCAGAGATCTACAGCTGGTTTTTGGATGTATTCTCCATAAACCATAACATGTAAATACTTATCTATTTGAGTTTTTATTGCTGAAACTACTCTTGGGTGTGAATGTCCTAAAGGGCAAGCAGAAACACCTGCAACAAAATCTAAATAGGGTTTATTGTTGGTGTCGTATATATACGATCCTTTGGCATGAGAAATCTCCATGGCCAAAGGATGTGGTGTTGTTTGTGCTTGGTATTTAAAGAAATCGTCTTTCATTATTCCTTTTCTAATTCTAATATTTTTCCAACTGAAGGTTTTACGTTTTTTGGCTTCGTTTGTTTTGGAAGGTTCCTTTTTAGTTCCTCTTTTTTTACTTGTTTACTAGGAAGTTGTCTTGATGCTTTTAAAGGTTTATCATCGCGATCATCTCCAAAACGGACTTTTGGCTTGCTTTCTTGGTCGGCCAAATCAATACGGTTTAATAAATTTTCATCAAAAAATTCTTCATCAGGAACAGCCGGCGCTAAGCCTTTTATTATCGGTAATTCTAAAGGTGGATCATCTTTAAATAAATCTTCAACGCTTAATGGTCTTTCATCTTCTCGCCAATCGAAATCTTTTAATCTTAATGCTCCTTTTAATATATCTTCTTCAGGATATGTGTTCGCTTCAGGAGCAATTAGTCGTTTGTAATAATAAATATCTCCAGCTTCAAAATAGATTTCAATATTTGCAGAACGTGCTTTGTCTAAGCCAATAAATTCATCTTCTTCATTTCTAAGAATAAAAACGGATTCTGCATTTTTATAGATGTTAACCTGTTTCATTTGGTTGTTATCATCAAATAAGCTAACAAGTCGCTTTCCCTTTATTTGGCTATAATAATCTGTGCTTAATGTGTCTTTGCTAATAATAAACGCATTTTCGAAAACAATTAATGAATCGATTTTTTCGGTTTCGGTATTAGATTTTAAATGAATAGTATCACCTGTAATTTGGTTTGTTAAATTCCAGAGAATAGGTCTTCTTTTTACAGCAAATGCATCTTTAGCATCTAAACGCGATAGATTAATTAGTTGCGTTAAACCTGTTTGATGATTAAGATGTATAGAATCTGATTTTCCACTAATATCAGATTTAAACAATTTTGCATTTCTAAAAGCTCTAGTTATTCTATTATCTTCTTTTCCGGTAATCATTAAAGTATCAGAATGAATATAAATGGAATCGTTGTCTTGAACCGAAATCGCTAATGCACGTTTAGTAACAAAAGCGGAATCTTTAGATTTGTAAACTTCTGCATAATGACCTTTAATAATACTATTATTTATGGTGTCTGTAATTGTAATATTGTTTGATGCCGATGCAAAATCTTTATTTCTATCAAAAAACATACTATCTCCAACAACTACACGATTATCGTAGTCTATTCTTGAGTTTTTTGTAAAGTAACCAGTGTCGTTGTTAGTGTTGTAAAAACCACGTTCGCAATAAACAGTACTTGTTTCTCCTACAATTTTTGAAGGTCCATACATATAAGCATGTCCTGTTTCCGAAAAGAAATCTAATTGGTTTGTAGTTAGTACGTATTCCGGATTTACTAGTTTTACAGTATTTAGAAAACGGTATTTTTTTTGAGACATATAGTAACGACCAACAGTACTTGTAATTGTTCCTGAAGAATCTCTAACCACCATTCCTTCTTCATTATAAAAGGCTTCTTGTTTAGCACGATCGAAAAAGAGCTTGTCTGTAGTTAATACAGAGCTAGGTTCTGTTAAAACAACATCACCTTTAGCATAAGCTAGTTGTGTTTTTCCGCTATATTCAGCATATCTAGCAACCATAGTAATGGTGTCTCCTTGTATCATTTTTACGTTTCCGTAAGCTTCTACAAAATTTTCCTTACCATATAAAACAGCTTGATCGCAATACATATCTATACCATCATGGTATACGTGTACTTGTCCGGCATCGCTACGCGTTAGGATTCTTGCGCCAGGATAATTTTTTTCGTCTATTTCTCCAAAAGCTCCAGAGTCTTTAATTTCTATGTTTTTGCGTTGTTGAGCAAAACTATTGAAAGAGATTAGACTAAGTATAAATACTATTATTAAGTTTTTAAACATCTTGTAATTAGTGTTTCAGCAAAAATAACGATTAATATGAGTTCGCATTCTCTATTAGGAAAATTTTAATATGAAAAAACCTGTCTAAGTATTAACTTAAACAGGTTTTAAAATGCTATTATAGATTGAAATTAATCTCTAAAAATGGTTTGTTTTCTATCTGGTCCAACAGAAACAATTGTAATAGGAATTTCTAATTCTTTTTCAAGAAACTCTATATATTCGTTTAATGCCTTTGGTAGTTGAGAGTACTCAGTCATTCCTGTTAAGTCTTCACTCCAACCATTAAATTCAGTATAAACTGGCTCTACATTTTCTGGCTCGATATTAAACGGTAAATGTTCAATAGTTTCACCTTTATATTTATAAGCAGTGGCTACTTTTAAGGTTTTAAAACCAGAAAGCACATCACTTTTCATCATCATTAATTGTGTAACACCATTAACACGACATGTGTATTTTAAGGCTACTAAATCTAACCAACCACAACGTCTTGCTCTACCTGTTACTGCTCCAAATTCTTGACCAACTCTAGCCATTTCTTCACCATCTGCATCAAAAAGCTCAGTAGGAAAAGGTCCAGAGCCAACACGAGTAGTGTAAGCTTTAAAAATACCAAAAACTTCTTTTATTTGGTTTGGTGCAATACCTAAACCTGTACAAGCTCCAGCTGCTGTTGTGTTTGAAGATGTAACAAATGGATACGTTCCAAAGTCAATATCTAAAAGAGAACCTTGTGCTCCTTCTGCTAAAATAGTTTTTCCATCTTTTAACGATTGGTGTAAATAGGCTTCACTATCTATAAATTGTAATTCTTTTAATCTTTCTATAGACTCAAAGAATTCAACTTCCATTTCTTCTAAATCATACTGTATTTTTACATTGTGAAAAGCAATCATAGCTTCGTGCTTGTTTGCTAATTCTCTGTATTTTTCTTTCCAGTCTGGCATCTCTAAATCACCAACACGAATACCGTTTCTACCGGTTTTATCCATATAAGTTGGACCAATACCTTTTAAAGTAGAACCAATTTTGGCTTTTCCTTTAGAGGCTTCACTTGCAGCATCTAATAAACGATGCGTTGGTAAAATTAAATGTGCTTTACGTGATACAATTAGTTTTGCTTTGTAGTCAATATTAAACTGATCTAAGCCTTCTAATTCTTTAATAAATACTACAGGATCGACAACAACGCCATTTCCGATAATATTCATTGAATCTTTATGAAAAATCCCAGAAGGAATCGTTCTAAGTACATGTTTTATACCATCAAATTTAAGAGTATGTCCTGCATTTGGACCACCTTGAAATCGTGCGATAATGTTGTAATTCTTGGTTAATACATCAACAATTTTTCCTTTGCCTTCGTCTCCCCATTGTAAACCTAGTAGTAAATCTACTGCCATTGTAGTAAGTTTTTTTAGTTGTCTTCTATTTTGTTTTTTGTACCATAAAAATAGAGTGAGTGGTTTGTGATTGTGATATCAAAAACTTCTTCTATTGTTTTTTTTATGGATTGTATTCTAGGATCGCAAAACTCGATAACTTCACCGGTGTCTGTTAAAATAACATGATCGTGTTGTTTATCGAAATACGATTTTTCGTAATGTGCTTGATTTTTTCCAAATTGGTGTTTACGCACCAAACCACAGTCTAAAAGTAATTCTATGGTATTATAAAGTGTAGCGCGACTTACACGATATTTTTTGTTTTTCATTTTTAAATACAAAGATTCAATATCAAAATGTTCTTTGTTATTATAAATTTCTTGAAGTATAGCGTAACGTTCAGGTGTTTTTCTGTGACCATTACCTTCTAAAAAAGCTGTAAAAACATTTTTTACAATCTCTTGATTTTTTGTGTCTGTATTTGCGCTCATAATTTAAACGACAAATTTACGTATTTTTTTGGGGTAATTCTACAATTTTAAGAGATAGAATAACGTGTTATTAAGCAGTTATTAACAAGAATGATTTTATGCTCGTGAAACCTTCTCGATACCGTTAATTTTTTTTAGGTTATCCATTAATTTTTTAAGCAAGGCTTTGTTTTTAACACTCACATTAATTTTACCAGAAAACACACCGTGATTACTTTGAAAACTAATACTAGTCATGTTTACATGCATGTTTTCTGAAATGACCTTAGTAATATCGTTTACTAAACCTAAATTATCTATTCCAGAAAGGTTAATATTGGCATAGTATTCCTGTTTAGAGGAGTCAATCCACTTAGCAAGCATAATTCTATAGGCGTAATTAGACTGCATGCTTAATGCATTAGGGCAGTTTTTTTTATGCACTTTTATGCCATCATTAATAGTAAGGAATCCAAAAACGGGATCGCCAGGAATAGGATTACAACAAGTCGCTAATTTATAATCTAGGGTTTCTTCTTCTTTACCAAAAACAAGCATATCGTAACTGCTTGTAATTTCGTCTTTTTCTAATTCTTCTTTTGAAATCGAATTTTTTCGATTCATTTTATTCTTAATAAAACTAACCAAGGCATTACTTCTCGATGCCGCATAGTCTTTAAGCATTGGATTACTTATAGTACCAATACCAACACGGTAGAATAAATCTAAGCTGGTTTTAAGTTTAAAGTGGCTAACCATTTCATTAACCGATTTTTCATCAAGAGATATTTTAAGTTGTTTTAGTTTTCTACGTAAAATCTCTTTACCATCTTCGGCAATAAGCTTTTCGTCTTCACGCAATAGCGATTTTATTTTACCTCTAGCTCGAGAGGTTGTAGCATAATCTAGCCAGTTTGAATTTGGTTTTATATTTTCACTTGTTAAAATATCGACTTGATCTCCGCTATTAAGTTCATGACTTAGTGGTACTAGTTTTCCATTTACTTTTGCGCCACGTGTTTTCATACCTATTTCTGTATGAATACTGAATGCAAAATCTAAAGGTGTTGCACCTTTTGGGAGCGATTTTAAATCTCCTTTAGGTGTAAAAACAAATATTTCTTTAGAGTAGAGGTTAAGTTTAAATTGTTCTACAAAATCAACAGCGTTTGTAGAGTGGTTTTCTAGTGCTTCTTGAAGCCTATTAATCCACATATCTAAATTATCTTCTTTATCGTCGTTATTTTTGTATTTGTAGTGCGCCGCATAACCTTTTTCGGCAATCTCGTTCATGCGCTCACTTCTAATTTGTACTTCTACCCAACGTCCTTTAGGACCCATTACTGTAATATGTAACGCTTCGTAACCTGTAGATTTTGGAGAAGAAATCCAATCTCGTAATCGTGTTGGATTTGGTCTAAAGTGATCTGTAACGACTGAGTATATTTTCCAAGCTAAGAATTTTTCATTTTCCTTATCGGATTTATAAATAATTCTAACAGCAAACTTATCGTATACCTCATCATAGGAAACGCCTTGTTTCTCCATTTTTCGTTTAATAGAAAAAATAGATTTTGGACGCCCTTTTATTTCATAATTTAAACTTTCTTTATCTAAAGATGTTTTTATAACGCTATTAAATTCTTGAATGTAAGCATCTTGCTCTTGCTTGCTTTCTTTTGTTTTATGCAGAATCTCGTTATAGATTTCTGGCTCTGTATACTTTAAACTTAAATCTTCAAGTTCTGTTTTAATATTATAAAGACCAATTCTATGCGCTAAAGGCGCATAAATGTATAAGGTTTCGCTTGCAATTTTCTCCTGCTTGTCTGGACGCATGGAATCCATGGTTTGCATGTTGTGGAGTCTGTCGGCTATTTTAATAATAATAACACGTACATCATCATTAAGTGTAAGCAGCATTTTTCTAAAATTCTCTGCTTGAAGCGACACGTCCATGTCTTTCTCCTTACTTAAAGATGAAATTTTAGTTAAACCATCTACAATTCTTGCAACGGTTTCACCAAATAGTTTTTCAATATCTTTTACAGTATAGTCATCACTATCTTCTACAACATCGTGAAGTAGAGCGGCTGCAATAGAGGTGGCATCCATTCCTATTTCTGAAGCCACAATACGTGCTACAGCAATAGGATGAAATATATAAGCTTCACCACTTTTTCTACGCTGCGTTTTGTGTGCATCTACGGCAACATCAAAAGCTTTACGAATTAGTTTTTTATCGTCATCTGTTAACGATGTGTAACTAACCTTTAATAAGTCTTTATAGGCTTTTGCAATTGTTGCGTTTTCTTTTTCTATTTCTGCTTCCGTCATATAAATAAAAATAAGAATTAAATATCAATGTGCAAGCCCTTTTTTTTATTTTTTAAATGAAGAAATAAAGATGAGTAGAAAAGTTGTGGTTTTAATTAATCTTCCTTGTAGACTTCTAAATTTAAGCCTAATCCGTAATTGTTTAAGCCTGCTTTAAGTAAGTTCGATTTTTCAACATTTTGTTTGTCGAAAAGTGTCCATTGTCCGCCGTTTAAGAAAATACGTCTTACAAAGGTTCTTTTCTCTGAAATTTCGTCTGTAAAAGGTAATAGTGGTCTAAACGTAGTCGATACTTTAACAATACCGCGTTTTGTTTTAATTTCTTGATATTTTTTATTGGGTAATAATTTTCCTTTTGCATCTGTATAACCCAATACTTGAAGTGAAATAAATAAACCGTTTTTAGGCATGTAGATATCGTTTTCAGTAATATCAAATTCTAAAATCTTATCATTTTTTTCGTTTGCTATAAATACAATATTCTCGTATGTTAAAACATCGCCAGGTAAACCGTTGTTGTTTTTGTAAAAATTGACTTTAAATAAAGTAGAGAACGGTCTTTTTTTAGACGATTTCCTTTTGCGTTTATCCCAATCTTTAGCTTCTACTTTTATTGGAATTTGTAAGCTAGATAATCGTTTTGTTTTATTTGAATTGTTAGGGAAATACACCGCGATTTCACTTTCTATTGTTGGTAGCCAGCATTTGTAATAATCTTCGTGTACAGTTGGTTTTATTTTATCTATTTTAAATTTACCTTTTGGTTTGGTTAAAAAGACTTCGTCAAGTGTGTTTATACTTGACTTCATTGTGATTGTAGGAGGTAAATTATGAGTGGCTAATTTTAAGTCGTTAAAACCAATTGCAGAAATATATAGAGAATCTATATCCTTATACAGTTTTTGGGTAAAATGGAATTTACCTAAATCGTCTGCAAACAAACCATTACCATTGCCAAAGGAAATGGTAGCGTAGGAGACAGGCTCTTCAATCTCAGAAATTATGGTGGTGTTTTGTGCTTCAGAAAAAAATGAAGCACAAATAAAACAGAATATATAGAATAGGTTTTTCAATGTGTAATGTGTTTTAATTTTTTATATAACAAGTGTACTGGTTATTTTGAAGCCTCTATCTACTTATCAATCTTAGTTTCTAATAAAGCTAATGGCACAGAACCGGTTTCTAGTACTTGATTATGAAACTGTTCAATTTTAAATTTATTGCCTAAAGTTTCTTCAGCTTTGGCGCGTAATTCTCTAATTTTTAACTGACCAATCTTATAAGATAATGCTTGTCTAGGATTAGGTTAATTGTTTTGTCCACATTTGATTAATAGGCGTTAAATCTTCACGAAAATTTAAACGCTCTAAATTAATGTTACAATCCCAAATTAATATATCACGACTTAGCTGTTGTGTGCTGTTTAATTGGCTGTCTTTGTAAGATTCGGCTTTAGTTTAAAACCTTGATAATAGTTTTTTTCTTCTGTTGAAAACCAGGACTAAGAGTGTTTGGAAGCTTGTTGTTATATCTATTGTCACCAGCAGAAGTCGTATTTAATGGATTTAATTTTAATCCTTCTTCATAAAAAAGGTCTAGCATAGCACTAAACTCTGTGTTTTTTTCTGAAGTTATTTCGGTTGTTGTTTCTGTAGTTTTATCGTTTTTACATGAAGCAAGTAAAACGATGATACAGAAAATAGATAAGTAGTGTTTCATAAATATTAAAATTTTGAAACACTAAAATACAGATTTTAAAAATGAACAAAGATTAATACCAGCGTTTTTTCTTCTTTTTAGAGGCTTCGCTTTTACGTCCTTTTCTGTGTTTAGAACCTTGTTTTTTATGTACAACAGGTTTTTCCTTTGGATCTAAAGGATGCGGATGATCTTCTACAACATCCAATTGTAAACTAATAAGTTGTTGTATAGCCTTAACATATTCTTTTTCGTCTGCCGAACATAAAGAGTAAGCAGTTCCTGTATTTCCTGCTCTTGCCGTTCTACCAATTCTATGTACGTAAGTTTCTGGTACGTTTGGCATATCGAAATTAACAACAGCATCTACATCGTCTACATCAATACCACGTGCAGCAACATCTGTTGCAATTAAAATATCGACCTTATTCTTCTTGAAATTATTTAAAGCTTCTTGTCTTAGTGTTTGGCTTTTATCACCATGTATACTATCGGCTTTATAATTATTTTTAAGTAGTGTTTGTTCTAATTTATCGACACCATATTTAGTACGACGAAAAATAATTACTCTACCATTTATAGTGCTGCGCAGTAAATGTAAGCATAATTCTATTTTGTCTTTTTTAGGAACATAATATAAAGCCTGATTTACATTTTTAGAGGTTGAAGAATTTTGTGATACTTCAACACGTCTTGGATTATTTAAAATTGTTTCAGCTAATTGTTCCACCTTGTAAGGCATAGTTGCCGAAAATAAAAGTGTTTGCTTTTCTTTAGGACATAGTCTTTCAATTTTATTAACATCGTCTATAAAACCCATGTCAAGCATTAAATCTGCTTCATCTAAAACTAAAGTTTCTACATAGTCCAAGTTTACAATATCTTGCTTATGTAAATCTAGTAACCTTCCAGGTGTTGCAATTAAAATATCTACACCTTTTTTTAGTGTTTCTTTTTGCGGTTCTATGGAGGCACCTCCAAAAACTACTGTAGATTTTAGATTGGTATGCGTAGCGTATTCTTGAAAATTTTCTTGAATTTGAATGGCTAGTTCACGAGTTGGACTAATAATTAACGCGCGAATTTTCTTTTGGCTTTTACCAGCATCTTGCTTATCGTACAATAATTGTAAAATAGGTAAGGCAAAAGCAGCCGTTTTTCCTGTTCCTGTTTGGGCAGAAGCAATCACGTCTTTTTTATCTAAAACCAACGGAATCGTACGCTCTTGAATAAGTGTTGGGTTATCGTAGCCTTTCTCGGCAATAGCACGAAGTAATGGTCTGTTTAGTTTTAGATCTTTAAATGACATGTAATAAATATTTGCTGCAAAGGTAGTTCTATAATTTAACTTTTCGTCACCTCAATTGTATATGTCGCAACTATATCATTATTAATTTTTAAGTGTACATCGTAAAAACCTTTATGATTAAATTTATGTTTAAAGGTTGTTATATTATTTTCAGTTTTAAGATCATAAATATTAAAAGCATGTTCGCTGTTTCCTAAAAAGTGAACTAAAGTTATTTTATCTGTAGCTTTGTTTTTTAAGCTTTTAAAACTAAAAGTAACTTCGTCTTCTTTTTTAATAGTATTATCCATCTTTTCTGGACTTACAGGAATTATTTTCTGCTTAAAAGTTTCACCATAAACTAGAGGAGAAGCTATAAAATTAGATTGTATTAATTCATTATTTAGTAACCACTTTTTATTTAAAGGATAGTGGCTTTTAGCAAATAAAATAGGATCTGTTAAAAAGTAACCATCATTATAATCGTTTATAAAAAGAGCATTTGCAACCAGATAGCCACTAGACCAAGTGGCATCGCATAAATACCATTTGTTATTTAGTTTTACAGCATTCCAAGAATGGTTTGCCATTTCAAGACTATTAATGTTTGCGGTTGTAGAACGTCCATAACCATCTACAATTTTACATTCTATATTAGCGAAAAAGCATAGTTCTTTAATTAAGTAAGCGTAACCAGTACACATGGTTTTTTTATTATTAATTAATCTTTTGTAAACTGTTTTCTTGTACTTGTTATTCCATTTTATGTAAGCTAAACTATCGTTGTTTAGTTTTTTGCGTTGCTTACTTACTTTATCATTTTGATAGATATCACCTTTAATATTATTACAGACCCAAGTGTAAATAGCTCTAAATTTTTCAACATCGGTTGGAAGCTTGTATGTAAGATTATGTGCAAGTAATGGCAAATTATTTAAATCACTTCCTTTATACAGTTTCGCTACATTATTTGCAATAGTAAAATCGGTAGATTTAAAATCTGAAATCTGTGCAATCGCATTATTAAAAATTAAAAGCGAGAATAAAAGAAGTGTGTTTTTCATATTAAAAAAAAAGAATTATTTAGTTCTATTAGACTTGTAAACTTCTTTTACAGCAATCTTTCCCATTAAAATAACAGAGTCCATTTCCATGTTTACTTTCAAATCGATGGTTTTAGAAGCATCTTTACTTTCAATTACTATTTTTTGAGAATCCATTCCTACAGAGCTAAAAATTAATACGTCTCCTTTTTTTAATTTTTGAGGAAATGTAAAGTTACCATCAAAGTCTGATGTTGTTCCAATACCCGTACCTTCAAGTAAAATATTTACACCAGGTAATGGCAAAGAGTCTTCAGAGATGTTTCCTTTTACAAGAATATTATTTTTAAATTTTGAAGTATTAATTGCTAAATCGCTATCAGAAGTTTTCGAGATTGTTTTAGCATCTTGAGCTTGAGCCATGTTAAAAGTAAACAACGATAAACAAGCCAAGCCAATGCCAGTTAATAGGCTGTATCTTTTTCTTTGTTGTGGTATTGGGCTAGGAGTGTTAAGCTGACTCGCTTTAAACCTACCACAAGTATCTTGCTTGTTTTCTGTTTTAAAATATTTTGCAATTTCTGAGTTTTCAAATTTTGTAAAATCGATGACTTCCTTTTCACAAGAGCCACAAAAACCACCTTTTGGTGTTGGAGCAAATTTATTAAAGTTTTCTTGGCAAGGTGTTTTAATGTTTAAGCTAAGTTGATTTTTCATGGTGTACGTTTTATGTGTTAATATACATCAAACATATACTTAACGTTAATAGTATAAAATGAAGAACGCGTAAACCATGCGTTTCAGTGAGTGAAACGCTTCTTTTAATGAGTTTAGAGAATTGGAAGATTGAATTTGATACCGTTTTAATTACCTAATAGCTTAATTAAAAACAGATTTATACTTTATGGTCACGTTATTTAAATTAACAGACAGAGACTTTAACCACAATAATTGATTGCTAATTAAATGTGCTTCTTGAAGATTTAAAAGCGTTTTATTGTCTATTTCCGTTTGTCCGGCTTCGATATCACTATCGCGTTTTAAAGATAAATTATTATAACGTTTTTGAAGTTTTTCGTGCGCTTGGTGTATTTCTTTTTCTTCGGAAAAGTGAACGGTTTCATTAAGTTCTAATTTTGAAGCAGCATGTTTTAAAGATGAGGTAATATCTTTAATAATGGTATCGAATTCTTCTGAAGCTGGTGTTGTATTATGATTTAATACATAACTACCAATAGACGCTATCGCAGATAATATGGTGTGGTTTAAAGTTACCATATCGTAAATTAAAGCAGATTCTTTCTGTTTAGATTTTGGATCTTGTGTTAAACGTTGAAAAGCAGCATTTAAATTACTCATTGCTAGAAAAGCCTTTTTTCTTGAGACTTTGTACTCTAAACTATTTTCTTCTTTATTATGGTATAGATGTTTTGTGGCTTCTAAGTAATCACTGTTAGTAGTAATTACGTTTAATATTACCGAATCTAAGTTTTTATATTCCCAGCTCGGGAATAATAAATAGTTTGCTAAAACCGCAATTCCGGCACCTAAAACGGTATCGATAACACGATATTGAATAACTGTAAAAGCATTAGGATCTATAAGTGCGTAAACAAAAACGATGTTTAAGGTTATAAAAGCAGCACCAGCTTTATAGCTTTGTTGTATTAAAGAAAAGGCGAAGGTTAGTGAGATAACTGCCAATACCATATACACAATGGTGTTTTGTGTAATTAAAACAATTGCTGTTGCTATTACAGCTCCAATTATGGTACCTATAATTCGATTTTTAGAACGTTCTTTGGTTAGTCCATAGTTAGGACGCATGATAACTATAATGGTTAAAATAATCCAATAGGCGTTTTTAATATCTAATAAACTACCTAATAGAAAACCAAAAACAATAGCAATAGTTAGTCTTAACGCATGCCTTAACATTGGCGATTTTAAACTAAAATGCTGTAATAATATATTAAAACTATAATCTTGAGACGTTAAAAAAGGTACAGACTCCTTCGTTTTTAAAAAGGCTTTAGAGTTGTTTTTTACTTTTCTTAAAACGCGTCTAATCGCTTTTACTTCTTGTAGTAGTTGCTTTTGGTAATCTTGAAGATTTCTTAACGAAATTGCACCTTCGCGAGCCTTTGGTAAAGAAATTTCATCTACATAGTCCAATATGGCTTTATCAGTCTCTTTATAGATATCGTTAAATAATTCTATATCTGGTAACTTGCCTTTTTTTATTAATAATTCGGATAAAGCAATAAGGTGTTTTCCCATTTCTTTATTCATTTTCTTAAAGCTATTCAAGTGCTTTTTTCGTAAACCAAATAAAGAATCTATTTTAGAATAGTCTAGAGAATTAGCTAAAGCCAATTCGAAAATATCGACTAAAGATATAAATATTAACAAACGTCTTTCGTTAGAGTGGGATCTTCCAGAGCGTTTTCTGCCTTCTAAAAGTAACTCCCTTAATGTTTCGTGTTTCTCACTTATTTGCGTTTGTAGAATTAATGCTTTTTTAGAAAACTTTTCACGCTTATTAGGCTTTACCAATAGCTTGGCTCTAACTTTTAAAAACTGTCCGGTAAGTTGTAGCGTATCAGACAGTATTTGGTCGTCGTCTTTTTTAGGAAAAATCCAATTGGCAAATAATGAAAAACTTAAATACCATAAACCTCCTAAGCCTAAAAGACCAACATGTATAGCAATCGATTTTATGTCTGGTTTGTCTATTGCTAAAGCTAAAACAATTGCCAATAAGCCAGAAAAAGAGATTAAAGAAGCTCTAAAACCATATGCAGATATTAAACTAATACCAAAACTTAAAACAGTAATAGCAATTACCAGTAAAACAAAAACAGGTTTGGTTATAAGTATTATAAAGGTTATTAATATGGTTAATGCAATACTAATAAAGATCCCGTTAATTTTACGTCTTAAACTTCCTGGGACATCGCTTGGAGCATTTAAAAAAATACCAAGAGCAATTGCAGGAGCATAAGCAAATAGGTCTAAAATATTAAAAACGAATAAAGGTAAAACTATAGCAATTGTAAGTAGAACACCTCTATAAAAGCTAGA
Organism: uncultured Lacinutrix sp.; assembly: GCF_947500605.1. GTDB lineage: Bacteria > Bacteroidota > Bacteroidia > Flavobacteriales > Flavobacteriaceae > Lacinutrix. The sequence goes on from NZ_CANMSJ010000014.1 coordinate 50,757, forward strand.
GCCTTTAAGAAATAATTCGGTAGTTTTTATATACGCTTTTAACTTGTTTTGCATAGTAACTCAAAGATAGTTTTTAATGCCTTTTATTGAGATTAATTTTGTGTTATTTATAATTGTAACAATCCAAAATCTTTAAGTTTTTGCATTTGTTTAGAAAACCAAAATAATTCAAAATCTTCAAACTGAGTTTCAAAATCCTTTTTTAATGCCGAAAAAGATAAGGCTTTACCATGCGAAGGTTTCAATGTTTCTAGTGTGTCTAATAGCCATTCGCCTTCTGGTTTGTTTACTGTAATTTGAAGACTTTCGGTTTTATCGTGAAACGTCATTTCTAACAATTCATTAGTAAATCCTTTTTTAGTTTTTGTGCGTTCTGCAACTAAAGGTAAATGCCCTAAATAAACAATTTTAGCTGTTGGTTTTGTGCTTAATGTGGTTTCGGTATTTAGGCAATCTTCAATATAATATGGTGTAATTGTACTTTCAGGAATATCGAAATCGAACCATTCTTGCAAGTCCATATCAAAACCAATACCATGCATGAAATTGAACAATGATTTTTTTAAGCCGAAGCTGAACATATTATGGTCTATACCTGTTTTGTCTGTAAAATCGATATCGTTATTGGCAAACGAAATAGACTTGTAATTTGGTGTAATACCATATTCTGAAGGATTTAAACCAATAGGACTATGTGCGGTTAATGCAAACTGATGCCAAAAACCAGATTGAATAATTCCTAATTCAAACAATTGCCTTACCATTTCTAAACTATCAATAGTTTCTTGTATCGTTTGTGTAGGATAACCATACATTAAATAGGAGTGGACCATAATATTGGCCTGCGTAAAATTACGCGTTACTTGTGCCACTTGTTCTACGGTTACACCTTTGTCTATAAGTTTAAGCAATCTATCGGAAGCGACTTCTAAACCACCAGAAACGGCAATACAGCCAGATGCTTTTAGTAAGTAGCATAAATCTTGTGTAAAGTTTTTTTCGAATCTAATATTGGTCCACCAAGTAACCGTAAGCTTTCGTTTTATAATCTCTAAAGCCAATGCTTTCATTAAAGCAGGAGGTGCAGCTTCATCTACAAAATGAAAACCATTTTCGCCAGTTTGTGCAATTAATTGCTCCATTCTGTCTACTAAAAGTGCAGCAGCAATAGGTTCGTAAATTTTAATATAATCTAAAGAGATGTCGCAAAAGGTGCATTTTCCCCAATAACAACCATGTGCCATGGTAAGTTTATTCCATCGGCCGTCGCTCCATAAACTATGCATTGGATTTGCAATTTCTATAACAGAAATATAATCTTCTAATAACAAATCTGAATAATCCGGAGTACCAATTTCCAATTGTTTGTATTCTGGTTTTGTGGTATTATTTTTATAAACAACTTTGTCGTTTTCGAGTATAAAAGTGCGTTTGAATTGTTTTTCTAAGATTTCTTCGCTCTGCTCTGAATGGCATACGTTTTCAAAAAGTAACTCTATTGGTAATTCACCATCATCTAGTGTAATAAAATCGAAAAAATTAAAAACACGTTTGTCTGTTACTTGTCGTAATTCGGTATTAGGAAAACCACCACCAATGGCGATTTTAATTTCAGGGTAATTAGCTTTTATATACTGTGCACATCTAAAGGCGCTGTACAAATTACCTGGAAAAGGTACTGAGAAACAGATTAGTTTTGGCTGTACCGTTTTTAATTTATCTTCTAAAAGCGTAAGTGTTATCTGGTCTATAAAAGTAGGTTCGTTTTGTAAACTATCGTAAAGTTCATCAAACGCATTGGCACTTTGACCTAAACGTTCGGCATACCTGCTAAATCCAAAATTAGGATCTATACATTCAATAATAAAATCGGATAAATCTTCAAGATACAAGGTAGCCAAATGCTTGGCTTTGTCTTGCATTCCCATTTCACCAAATGCCCAATCCATATCTTCTAATTGCTCGAATCTAGAAGCTTGTGGTAGAAAATTTGTAGTACAAATTTGTCTGGCTAAGGTTTGGTTTTTTCCTTGTAAAAATAAAATAATAGCATCTAACGGTTGTAAATAATCGTCTTTTAAAGTATAGATGCGTTGGCAATTTTCGCTTGAAATGGTATCGTTGTCAATAGCTAAATCAAATAGTTTTTCGAATGTTTTTTTACTGAATAACTCCAGGATAACCTCAATACCTAAATCCATCTGAAAAGCAGAAATGTTTTTAGTATTTAAAAACCCTTTTAAATATGCGGTTGCAGGATAAGGTGTGTTTAATTGTGTAAAAGGTGGCGTTATTAGTAAAAGGTCTTTCAATTGAAAAATTTTAATTCGAGAACAAAGGTAATTGAAAATTGATTAGTACGCGACTGTGTTTAAGGATGAGAAAGCGACTGATTTTCTATAGATTATTGACCTTGCAATAATTAGAAATTACTTCTCATTATTTAAAATAGTAGCAACTGCTTGTTTGTATTTTACAGGATTACCAGCTTTTTTAATGGCTTTGTATGTTTTTTGCGGATTAGAAAACGACTGAGAAAAGAACTCCCAAAAGCCTAACATTTTCATTTTTATTGGTGTTGGTCCAGATAAGTATTCATCGTATTGTTGATAGATAGTATCGTGGAATTCACTAAAAATCTCCCAACGGTTTTTAGGGTATGCTGTTGTGTCGTTTTTAATCATGCTTGGTAAAAACGGATCTGCAATTAATCCACGACCAATCATAAAATGATCGATACTTGGAAAACGCGCTTCCATCTTTTTAAAAGCATCTACACTAGTAATATCGCCATTGTAATATAACTTGTGTTTTGTACCTGCTATGCAACGCTCGAATGCGTCTAAATCTACAGGACCTTTGTATAGTTGTTTTCCAATTCTAGCATGAATAGCAATGTTTTTAAGCGGATAGCTATCAAGAATAGGGAAGGTGTCTAAAATTTCTCCAGCGTGTTCGTATCCCATTCTCATTTTCATGGATACTGTAATATCACTTTCGTTGTGTGCTTTTTTTAGAATCTCGTCAATTTTTGTAGGATTACAAATTAAACCAGAGCCCATTCCAGATTTTGTAACCATAGGATATGGACAACCTAAATTCCAGTTCAGTTCTTTATAGCCTAAACTTTGCACATATTTTACAACAAACAAAAACTCATCTGCATCATTTGTCATTACTTGCGGAATAACATTTAATGTCGTGTTGTTTTCTGGTTGTAAATCTAATTGATACGATTGCTTAATCTTCAATTTCCCGTTTAGCCTAATATAAGGCGCGTAAAACGTATCGATACCACCAAAATAATGATGAAATGCGTTACGAAACCTAAAGTCTGTAAAGCCTTGTAAAGGAGAAGAAAGTAAAGTAATTGACATCTAAAAATATTAGTTGCGCAAATATAGTTTAAAAAGAAAAACCACTTCTGTATGGAAGTGGTTTTTAAAATATAGATTGTATTACTTATTTAAAATAAAGATAGAGGACTATAATAAGGCAAATTACTAATGCTATTATAATATAGTTTTGCTTTGTCCTCCCTGTATTATATGACCGTTTTTTCTTCTTTTAGGTTTTGATATTTTAGTGTTTTCTGCCTCAAAATCAAAACGCGGATGTTGTATTTCAATTTCGGATTGACCACTATAAAAACCAGGGTCATTAACTAAATTATCTGCAATATCCTTAGCTTCTTTTAAACCTATTTGTGCTTCTTCTCTAATGTATTTAATGGCGTTTAGTGTTTCGCCTTTGGCAATTAAAGCATTTGCAACTTGTAAATCTAAAACGGTATTATTAATACTAATGTTCATGTGGTTATTTTGTTGCTTTTGTAAAAGCTTCTAAACCACCAACAACAGGTAATGTTAATCTTGTATTGTCTAAATCTACAGTTAGTTCTGTACCTGGTTTTGGGTGTAATGTAAACTCTTTGTCACTAGAGAAAATAATAATTCCTATTTGTTGTCCAGCTCTTATAATTTGATCGTCTGGTTGTAATTTAAAAGTAACATCGTAAAATTTACCTTTTTCTAATGGCTCACTATCTCTTATAGATTTATAGTTTTGTGGATCTGCCCAACCACGTGTAATAATATTATCTGTAATTACTTTTGCATCGTTCTCGTAAGGTAAAGACACTAACATTATAGATAAGTTTGCAGCTGGTTTGCTACTCGATAAGCTAATAGTAACTTCTGCTTCACCAGAAATATGTAAATCTCTTGTAAGATTAGGTGTTGCATATAATAATCGGTTTTTAGAACCTGCAATTTGTGCATGCTCTTTAGCCGAAATTCTAAAGTCATCTACCAGAGTTTCTGTTTTCTGTCTTTTATTCTTTTTAGTGGTTAATGCTCCAATAGTATTTCCTCCTTTGTTTAAAAACAAAGTCACATCTTTTGCATTAGGATTTGGATACGCATCGTAAGCAGTAGGATTATCATGTTTATCGTTTTCTCTAACAATCCAAACTTGTTTATCATTCTCTACACCGTTATCTACACCGTGTAAATAATGTGTAAACCAACGGTTCATCATTGTCATTGGTGGTGGTCCACCATGTCCGTTTTGGTGATAGTATAATTGCGTTGGTAATCCCATCGCTTTTGCTTTTTGGTAAATACGGTTACTATGTTCTGGCATAACGTTCCAATCGTTAAAACCATGAGACATTAATAACGCCGCTTTCATAGGTGCCATTTGGTTTAAATAATCTCTATTATTCCAAAAGTCGTTTAAATCTCCTGTTTGTCTGTCCATACCATTTTTCATTTCGGTATCTCTAACACGTTTGTTGTTTCCTGGACGTTTATCTTCAGCTCCACTGTGTACAAAATCGTAAAGCACATCTATATCTTCACCTAAATAACCGCCTGGAGAACGTACTAAACCGTTAGATCTGTAGTAGTGGTAAGATGAGGTATTTGGTGCAATTGGAATAATAGCTTCTAAACCTTCAACACCAGTAGTGGCAGCAGCTAGAGGTAAAGTTCCGTTGTACGATGTACCTGTCATCCCTACTTTTCCTGTAGACCAAAAAGCTTCAACAGGTTCTTTACCATCTCTTTCTGTAAAACCTTTTGCTCTACCACATAACCAATCGATTACTGCTTTAGGAGCTAAAGCTTCGTTAGGTCCACCTATAGTTGGAGCACCATCACTTAATCCTGTTCCAGGAGAAGACGAATGCACCACGATATAACCACGTGGCACCCATTTTCTAAGGTGAGAATTAGATATAATTGGGCGTTCGCCTCTACGTATTACTTCTGGGTGTACGCGTTCTTTACCAATGTCTCCAAGCTCGTGTTCAACATCCCACATAACACCAGGAACATCTGCTGCTACTCCTGCAAAATAAGGACTTGTAACATAAATTACTGGTAATTTTAAACCTTCGGTATCTGTTTGTTTTGGTCTTGTAACGGCAACATGCATACGGTCTGGTTTTCCATCTTCGTCTGTATCGAAAGTAGTTTCAACCCAAAGGTCGTGTCTAATCCAATCGTTAGTGTCTGTAAAACCTTGAACGGGTTGTGCTTCTCCATCTGCAAAAACAGGAACCGTTTTGTCTTGTGCAAAACCAATAGTTACTGTTAAAAATAAGATTGAAAATAAGCCTAATACATTGTACTTTTTTGTCATGATATCTGCTTGTATAGTTTGTAGGCTACAATTTAGTTGTTTTATTTTGAATAGTGGAGCGGTTAAATGTTAAGGGAATTATAAATTTAACTAGAGTAGAAGTGAAGTGTTTTGTTTTTTTTAGCGCTGCTAAAATTTAATAATTATAGAATTAAAACAACTCTTTTTTAGGCTGTTAAATCTGTCTTATCTTCTTTTTTTTCTAAGGTTACTTTACAAGCCGGAAGTGCTTCTTGTTCTAATGCAGCATATAGTTTATCTATTTCAATAGGCTTCCACAGTATTTTATTAAACAACTGTGAGGTCTCTTTATTTTTACTTGTCATTACATCTGCAGTTATTGCAAAAATAGGAGTGTGCGTGTTTTTATTTGCTGTGCTTCTAATTAATCGGGTTGCATCTAAGCCATTTAATTCTGGCATGTGTAAGTCCATTAAAATAAAATCGTACTCTTTCTTTTGTGCGTATTCAACAGCTAGTTTTCCATTAGTAACATGCTCCGTTGTTACTCCCCATTTAGAAAGCACCTTTTTTATAAGTACGGCATTCATTATAGTATCTTCTGCTAATAGAACGTTTTTGTTTTTTAATTGCGGATAAATGGGTTTGTTTTTAATGAGTTCAAGCTGCGTTACTTTTTCTAGCTTAAGGTTAAAATAAAACTCAGAACCTTCTTGAAGTGTACTTCTAACTTGAATTTTACTATTGTGAAGTTTTACTAGTTTTTTTACAATTGCTAATCCTAAACCTGTACCGCCTTGCTTACGCGTCATTACAGGTTTTATTTGAGAGAAACTTAAAAATATTTCTGAAATATCTTTTTCCGATATCCCTTCTCCTGTGTCTTTTACACTAATTTGTATGGTATCGAATTGCGGTTCTTCTTTTAATAGTTTTAAACTAAAGGTTACTTGACCTTTATCGGTGAATTTTATAGCGTTTCCTATAAGGTTACTTAGTATTTGGGTAAGCTTAGTTTGGTCTATAAGATAGTTTCTATCCTTCGGGATTTTATTATCTAAAACTAAAGTTAAGTCTTTTGTTTTTGCAAGGTTAAGGTGCAGATTAAGTATTTTAGTAGAAAGCGCGTTAAAGTTTCTATTTTCTAAATCTAAAGCTGTTTTTTTAGAGTCTAGCTTGGTAAAATCGAGAACATTATTTACAATGTTTATTAAATTATCTGATGCAAACTGTAAACTTTTAATTAACGATTTACTTTCGCCACGAACTTGATCGTCTAAAATAGAAACTATTGTTGTAATAGCATTTAAAGGCGTTCTAATTTCATGACTCATTACAGACAAAAATTCTTGCTTTAATTTTACAGCCTTTTGTTCGTCTTTATTCTTTTTTTCTATAATTTCCTGGCGCTCTTTTTGTAATAAAGCATCACTTTCTAACACATTCATTTTATTAATTAAGTTATAGTTTTCCATAACTTGATGTGTTTGTGTATTCATTATAGTCTCTTTTTCCTTGAGGTATAATTCTAAGTATTTAAAAGCCTTAATAATATTAGATTGCTCTTTAAAGATACGATATAACAAATTGTATCCTTTAATTTTAACCATTGCAATATTATAAGAAGTAGATAGTTTTAATCCTTCTTTAACTGTTTTTGTTGCTTTATCTAATTGGTTGTTTTTATAATATAATTCGCCAAGCTTGTTATAAGCCATAGACGCTCCCATAATTTCTACAACTTTATTATGTTTATCGATAGCATATAAAAAATCGGCTTCGGCATTTTTAAAATCACCTTGCTTAAGATGTATTTTTCCACGACCATAAATAGCAAAAGCAAGACCTCTAGTATCGTCTGTTTCCTTTTTAATAGAGATAGCATACGCTATCATTTTCATTGCAATACTAGGTTTGTTCCTTTTTAAAAGTAAACCAGATAAATTATTAAAGACGTTAGATTCTATATTAATATTTCCAGCTTTTCTAGCATTTTTTACAGCCGATTTATAAGATGAAAAAGCATTTGAACGATCGCCAATATACTCGTAAACGGTTCCAATAGCTTTTTCTACTTTAGATAAGCTTTCAAAATCATCATATTTTTTATAAATTCTAATGGCTTCTTTTAAGTAAATTAAACCTTCGTGATAATTATCGGTTTTATAATGAATACTACCAATATTATATTTAGCATCTGCTATTCCACGTTCGTCGTTTATAGCTTTAAAGTAGATAATTGCTTCGTGAGCGTGCTTATTAGATTCCTCGAAGTCACTATTAATCATGCAATAGAGCGAGAGCTGGTTTAAGCTTTTTGCTATTAGCAATTTGTTGTCTATGCTTTTGCTAATGTCTAGCGCTTTAGTAGCAAGTTCTATACTTTTATGCAAGTTTGAGATACGCCCAGAATAGGCGTCGCTTAAAAGTACTTGGACTTCGTTTGTTTTTTGTAGGTTATTGATAGTCATTGGGTAACTAGCGTTCAGGCATCAAATTTAGTAAAAAATAAATAAGAAGTTTGGTTGTTTAGGTTTCTCCCTCTTAATTTAAGTTTTTTTAAATAAAAAACAGTGTTTTATGTCTTTTTTGTGGCTAATTTGTAGTTGCAAGCCTTTGTATAGCCTTGTAAAGCGCCTCTTTTATAATTAAATCCATTCTGTCTTTTAAAGCAAATTCTTGATTCACCTCAATCTCAATACCCAAATACTGTTCTGGAAACTGCTGTCTTAAATAAGTAGTAAAACCATCGGCTTTGCCTAAATACGGATAATTAAAACGCACATTAAAACTCGCATCTTGTTTTACAAGTTCTGCTTTTAATTGTTTGCAATAGGCTTGTTCTTGCTTATTTGTAGCATTATATAACAAACCAATATCGCAATTTCTAATGGTGTTATTTAGCTGAGGTGTAAAGCTATGAATAGATAAATGCAGTACAGTCTCGCCTTGATCTCTATAGTTTTTAATCTTTTTCTCTACGGAAGAACGATACGGTAAATAATGCGTGTCTATAATTTTAGCTTTCTCGGTTGCCGATAAATTTTTTGTGAATTCTGAAAACAGATTTTTATGATGTAAGGAACGATTCAGTTCAATTAACAAACGACTGGTAGTACTAAAAGACGAAGCACTAGCCAATGGCTTCAAATGCTGAAACAAATCTAATGCTCCTAAATCGAAACCACGATGCGTCTCTAAAACTTGTTTGTTAGTAAAATTTCCGCTGTAGTTTTCAGGAATAACATTCCCACCATGCTCGCAAGTTAAAACGAGTTTCACGGCTTAAACAACGTGTTTGTTTTTAAGCAGTTTTGTAATTCGCGATACACAGTTATAATATGCTCGGTAGAAGTATCGTTGCCAACAGCTTTAAGTATGCGTGTTGCCAGAGTGCCTTCTTCTAAAATAAGTTCGATAGCCTCATAATGCGAAGCATGTAATTTCGGTTTTACGGTTTGGTACAAGTGTTTCCAAATGGTATTTATAGTTGCCGGCGCTTGTAATCCAAATAGCTTTAAATAGACTTCATTGTCTACATTTGCGTTTTCGGCATGTTTAATAGCATCGTTTAAAATTAAAAACAAATCTTCTTTAACCCAACTTTTTTGTGCCTTTAAAGTGCAGAATTCTTTTTTCACCAAAGCTTTTAAAACTTCAATAATTAGCGCACAAATAGCAATATCTGCTGTTGGCGATTCTTGAATATCTACTAATCTAATTTCAATAGCATTACGATCGAAACGTGCAATAGCACCACGAGAATTTAAAAAATGATGCTCTAAAATCTTGTCTTTATCGTACGGTGCAATGGCCTTTTTTATAGGTTCGAAAATAGTAGCATGGTAATCTAATTTAGAAAACACACGTTCCGGAATTACCAAACCTGTTAACTCTGGAATCTCCTTTTGGTTGTTTTTATAAAACTCTAAACGCGTGTCTTTAAAGCCTGTAATTTCACCTTCTAAAATAGGAGAACTTGCACAAAGTCCAGGAATTAATGGCAGAATAATACGTATTGCAGCATGCAGTTTTTCGAATTCTTTATCGTTGTAAAACGGTAAATTTATATGTGTGCTTTGCACATTGCTCCAACCATGACCTTTGCAATTAAAAATAGTATTGTACAAAGCATAGACTTCGCTATAACTGTGTTTCCAAAGTTGCGTGTCTGTATTTGGTTGCATTAATGGATGCGAAGCAGTCCCTAAAAGCTGTAGGTTTAATGGTTTTAAAAGCGCATCGATTTCTAGAATATTGGCATGAAATTTTTTAGCCAAATCATTGATGTTTTTTGTGGGTCCATTTGTTTTTAGTTCTATAACATGTGCAACCAATTCGTTACTCCACGCAATGTCGCCATTGTTTATATCTGCTGTTAGTTTACCAGCTTTTTTAGTTAGCAACTCGTCTACTTGCGGTGCTACTTTAAATGTGTTTGTATTTACTAACATATATTCGAGTTCAATACCATAAACGTCGAATAAGTGATACGGTTTTTTCATTGTTATTGTAAACGTGTTTTTAGTGCAGTAAGAATTTGAGTGTACACCAAATCGCCATAAAAAGCGTCTTCTACACCAAAATCTATGTTTGGATTGTCGTTAATTTCTATTACCATTAATTTATTATCTACCACTTTTATATCGATACCGTAAAGACCTAAGCCCATAAGCTTAGCCGCTTTTAATGCCATATCGATTACGTTTTTTGGTACGTCTTCAATTGGTAAACAATCTGCATCTCCATCTTGCTCGTTTTTATTGGTTGCTTTCCAGTTGTAAATTTGCCAATGGCCTTTTGCCATGTAATATTTACAGGCGAAAAATGGTTTGTTATCAATAATGCCAATGCGCCAATCGTAATCCGACGGACAAAACTCTTGTGCAATTATTAAGTCGGATTCCTTTAGCATTTCGGTTACCAAAACATCATATTCGGCTTGTGTTTTTGCTTTTTTTACACCAAAAGAGAATGTAGAATCTGGTGCTTTTAACACGCAAGGTAAACCTGTTTGTTCTAAAACATTTGCTCTGTTATTGCTATGTACAATTACTGTTTTTGGAGTGCTAATATTGGCATTTTGCAAGGCTTCTGCCATGTACACTTTATTGCAACATTTTAAAATAGCATCTGGATAATCTATAATAGCAATGCCTTCTTGTTGTGCTTTTCTTGCAAACATGTAAGCCTCGTTGTTTACTTCGGTGCTTTGTCTTAAAAATAAAGCATCAAAAGACGATAGCCTAGATAAGTCTTTAGGCTCAATAATTTCGGCATAAATATTCATGCGTTCGGCAATTTCAATAAACTTTTTTAAAGCTTTTGTATTGCTTGGTGGCGCAGGATCGTTTGGATTTACTAAAATGGCTAAATCGAAATCGTAATTAGCAACCTTTGCAGTATCGTAACGTTTTTTTGCAAAATACTGGTTTGCAAATTCATGAACACTTGGTATGTGTTCTACAGGAATTTCGGCTTCCGAAATGGCTTTAATACTCTGTATGTTCCACTTTGTAGTGTGGTTAAAATTTACACGTAAAAAAGGCACTTGAAAATGCTTGTAAAACAAGGCGCTTAGGTTCTTGTATTTTTGTGCTACGTTTTGCCCAAAATAGATGCTTAATGTAAAATCTTGCGACTTTATGTTTTTTAAGCTTTGCTGAATAACATCGTCAAACTCATCGGAAACTATTCTAACCAGTTTTAATGTTTTTAAATCTACAATGTTTTTAGTAGTCGGAATTGGTAAATGTCCTCTTGCTTCTGCCAAAAGCGACACGTAATAACCTTTAGATTGGTACGAGTAATCCTTACACAAATTGAAAATTCGTGCATTCTTTAATAAGGAATACTTAGGATTTGTAAGATAATCTTGTGAGGAAATTACTGTAATATTATCAATTGAAAAATTCCATTTTTCAGGTTGATTTACAACAATGTATTTGTTCATTTAGAGCGCATAACGCTATTATAATTTTAAGTAAATGTATATTATTTTTTAATTGGTTTTACATTGCTTTAAAAATTATTTTTGGGTGGTTTTTTGTGTTAATAAAGTTGAATTATCGTTTTAACAAACTTACTTATTGAAAATAATTTGTTAGATAGCGCTTATCTTTTTAGAAATTATAAAGTCGATGAACTTTTAGAGAATCGTGAAAATTATGGAATGCAATATTGGTTCGTTCGTTGAACGTGATTGTTTATGGTTAGTTACGTGATTTAAGGAACTAAGTTAGCAAATAAATCACAGATAGAATATTCCACAGGAATGTTTGTAAGTAGGCTTAAAACAAGCAATTAATTATACACGGTGTTGTACACAGTATTTATTCTAAATCATCTGTGTCAAAAACCGTTAAATTTGCTAGTTCAGCTTTGTTCTGTAAATTTATATCTGATGTTATTAGGATAACTTTATCTCCAGGATATGAAACTTGTAATTCAAGTGCATTAGCTATTATTCTATCATCATTATTATTGGAATCCAACCAGTTTAAAGTTCTGTCGAAATTAGGTTCAGTTGCAATCATTTTAACTAATATTGATTTATCCACAGTAACACCATCTAATATGTTTCCTTGTTTTCTGAAGCCTTTTAATCTTTTTATAACAGAATTTACTTTTTTTCTAAAATCATCGCTTCTATGAGTCAATTTAAGTTTATCCAGTTCAGAAAGTACTGTAGGTAAAATTATAAAATTGAAATTTTTAGATTCTGTAATTATTCTATAAGATTTTGGTTCAGGAAATTGAATTATAGAGTTAGTATCAGGTATTATAAAAACACTTTTATTTTCAACTTTAAAAAAGCTTAAAAACTCTTTATAAACATTGACATTAGACAAAAGGTTTGATTTTGCACTTTGTATAGAACCAGGTGCTTTATTTTGGTCAATTATGTTTTCAATCCATTTATCAGATTTTTGAATTTTTTTTAAAAGAGTAGGGTTTGCTTGTACTCGTAGTAATTCAAAATTACTGTTAAATTTCTCGTATAGATTTTTGGCTTTTATTTGGTTTTTTTCGTCTTTTTTACTCCAAGAAAATGGATGTACTCCAATTACAATGTAACTAGGGTCACGATTTATTCTTTTATGAGAAATTGATGAATTATCTAACATGTCATTGATGACTTTTACGAATTCATCAATTTGTAATTCCAATTTTTCTATGTAGGATAAGTTTTCTGTCATATTGTGTACAATCTTTCTCTAATAAAATTCGTTTTAAAGTTTTTCATCAAAAGTTCAACGAAGTTAATCGTTTTAAGTTAGAAAATCTATACGTAGAACTACGTATTTTTCTCTAACAAAAGTCAAGTTAAAACAAGTAAATGAATCTATTTTACGGCTTTCCGTAATGGTAAAATAAAAGCATAAAAAAACCACCTAAAAAGGTGGTTTAGTATTTCCGCGAAAACGTTATTTAAACCAAAGCACCGTTGGCACCTATAACTTGTCCCGAAATCCATTTAGAATCGTCACTAGCTAAAAACAATACCACTTTTGCAATGTCTATAGGTTTTGCCAATCTATTAAAAGCATTCATGCTACTTAACTTATCTATTTGTTCTTGAGATTTTCCGTTTAAAAACAACTCAGTTTCTGTAGCTCCAGGCGCAATGGCGTTAACCGATATTCCGCGCCCTATTTCTTTAGAAAACACTCTTGTTATTTGCTCTACAGCTGCCTTTGTTGCAGAATAAAGTGCATAAGTTGGCAACATTAATTTTGTAGTACTAGAGGAGAAGTTTATAATAATACCATTATCTGCTAGCTTACTATCTGCTTCTTGTAACGTATTAAAAATACCTCTTACATTAACATTAAATTGCGTTGTGAAATCGTCTTGTGTATTGTCTTTTAATTTTTTAGAAATCATTGTTCCAGCATTATTAACTAAAACATCAATTTTACCAAATTCTTGTATGGCTTTATCGAATAGTTGGGTTACTTGCTCTCTATCGCTAACATCTGCTTTTACGGCAATTGCTTTGCCACCATTTTCTATAATTGTATTTACAGTCGCATCTGCTTCTTTCTGGCTGTTAGAGTGGTTTACTATAACTTTAGCTCCGTTTTTTGCTAATAGTATGGCTACTTCTTTTCCAATGCCTTTAGATGAACCTGTAACAATAATAACTTTGTTGTCTACTTTTTTCATGATTCTGCGTTTGTTTTAATTTATAAAAATTGGACTTTTATTTATACGACACTAGAATATCTGTAACTAATTTTAAATCGGATGCATTAATTTCTGGATTAGGTGCAAGCGGATATAATTGTGCTCCAGGTCTGCTAATAAATGCCGTTCTCCAGTTTGCCCAAATGGCACCTGCAATATCCCAACCGTGTGCTGCAACTAATAGGCACTCGTTAGGTTGAACACCCATTTTTCTAGAAGCCCATGCGTATGCATCTTGATCTGGTTTAAATTTTCCCATATCTTCAATACTTAATCTCTGGTCAAAATACTCTAATAATCCAGCATTTTTAAACTGAGTTTCTACACCTTTATTAGACGAGTTTGTAAATGAAACCAATTTGTAACCAGCATCTTTTAAGCGTTGTAACGATGCTTTTACTTCTGGATGTGCGGGTAAAGAACGAATAGGAGTAAGTATAGCTTCTCTTGCTTCGGTTTCGGTTAATTTAATGTTATGGTTTGCTGCTACCATTTGTAAAGCGGCTGCACCAATAATTCCAAAATCGTTATACTGCCTACCAACTGTAGAAACTAAAGAGTATTGTAACATGGTTGTAAACCAAAGTGGTAGTAAATCGCTTCTATTACCAAGTACTTTCCCAACGCTATCTTTCATGGCTGTTAGGTCTAAAAGTGTTTCGTTTACATCGAAAAATAACACTTTAGGTCTTGTTTCTGTAATTCCGGTAGTGTCATCCGAAGCATTTATTGCAGTCGCTGCACTGGCAAGTTGAGATGTTGTTGCAAGTCCTAATCCTAATAAGGTTGATTTTTTAATAAAATCTCTTCTGTTATTTTTCATTGTTGTGTGTATTTAAATAAACATACTAATAGGTATGTTTTTAGATTAAAAAAAAATTATTTCTTTATTTGATTTAAGTAAAAAGTAAGGCCAGAGATGTACTCGTCTAAAACAGTATCGTTAGTATATAATTTTCTGATGCCTCTAATGCCTTCGAAAGCACTTATTAAATAGGTAGCAACTGCTTGGCTTGAGACTTCTTCTTTTATTGTGTGTTCTTGTTTGCCTCTTTCTATTATTTGTACTAAAGCGGTTTTCCAGAGCTCTATAATATTTTTTAGAGCATTTTGATAGGCGATTTCGTTATTTCCGATTTCGTTAATTAGGTTGTTCATTGGGCAACCTTGTTGTTTTTCGTTAATAGAAAATTCTTTTAATCTATTTGTAAAAACATCTTTAATAATCTGGTAGGCGTTACCTGATTGCCTTAAAGGCGCAATCATGCCATTAACAACTCTTTTTTCAACTTTTAAACTAATAACCTCTAAACCTAACTCTTTTTTGCTTTTGTAATGGTGATAGAATGCACCTTTACTTAATGTGGTTTCTTTCATTATTTTATCGATGCTGGTTGTTTTAAAACCATTCTGATAAAATAAATTAAAGGCCTTATCAATAATTAGCTGTTTAGTAATTTCCGATTTTAGTTCCTGTTGCATGTTACAAATTTAATAAAAAATACTAGTTGGTATGTTTATGTTTTGTTAATTGTTTTTATTGGTTTTTGGGTTGAAAGGTTTTGTGGGTTTTGAAGCACTAAATAGAATGTGTTTGTAGGTATAGAGTTTATGGTTCTATTGGGCTTTTACTGAACGGCAAAAATTGAGGGATTTAATTTTTTTTCAGTTTGTTGAATGTTGTTGATTATATGTTTTAAACTATTAATTAGATACCGTTTTGGCAACAGTATTTTTATTTAATAATAAATTATAGTTTCAGAATTAGGAAAGAAAAACTTGTTATTTCCAGGATAAAAGTTAGCCATAGTTGGCAACGTTTTGAGTTTTCTTGTTATTTCTTTTTTCTCAATTTTCGAACTTTTATTTATACAATCGCTTGTTTCTTTTTTATAATTAATCTTACCGTTTGAAAGATTATAATCAAAATTATAGAAGTTATCACAAGGTGAACCAAAATTTACTGTTGCTCCGATTAATTGAAAAGAATTATTTTGATACCTAAATCTATGCGTATAATGCCATTTTTGACGAGCGCCTCCTGAATGATTAATTACAATACAATTTCTTTCAATGGAAATTCCTTGAAAAGGATCGCCCAACATTCCTCCATGTTGACTTGGTAGTATGGCTCCAACTGATTTTTTCCACAATTCCCATTTGTTATGGTTCTTTTTGTAAATGTATATTTGCCTTTCCGTCCCCATATCCGTTTCTTTTTCGGTGTCGTAAACTATAACTTTTTCAAAAACGCCATCTTTATCTAAATCGCCTTCTTTTTCATCGAGAATTTTAAAGTGTTTTGGTGTTTCAATTATTTCTGGTTTTTTATTTTCCTGACTTTCACAGAACATAAATGACAAAAGAAATAGAATTAAAAAGCAGGGAGATATGGGTTTTTTCATATTGTTGGCAATGTTTCTTTGATAGAAAATCGTTTTAATGTTTTTTATCAATCGTTTAACGAAGTTAGTTGTTTTGAATTAGAAAATCTATACGTACAACTACGTAAATTTCTCTTATAGAAATCATGCTAAACTACTTAAAATAAGACGCTTTTAGTTTTTGGTAAATGGAAAGTAAGAACATAAAAAAACCACCTGAAGAGGTGGTTTTGTATTTCCGCGAAAGCGATAATTAAATTTTAGCTACATCTTGTTTGTATAGCTTGTAAAACAAGGTTGGTAAAAAAGCAAAATTAAAGAGCAGAAAGCCAATAAATAGTATCCAAGCTGCATAAGGCCAATGTAAAGTTTCGAATAAAACTCCTGTGCTAAGTGTAAATAATGCTAGAAAGCATAAAACATAAACTGATTTTTTCATTTTGATTGATTTTAATGTTCGTATTAAGATTGATGTTTAAGTGCGTGTTCTTTATGTTTATTGTAAAAATAAAGAGGTAATGGTATGGCTATTAAAAAGGCAAAACCTGCAAATATTATAGTGCTTGCGTAAGGCCAATGCATAATTTTAAATAGACATCCTGTGGTTACTAGTATTGCTGCTAAAAGCTCTGAGATAGATAATAGTCTTTTTCGGTTTTTAGCCGATTTAAAATAGAGTTGTGCGTTGGTTTCTCTCTCTATTTGATTGATGTTTAAATAACCACCAAATTGCTGAATTGCGTTTTTATAGGCTTGGTCGAAATTACTGTGTTCGGTGTGTTCTATATAGGTGCAAATATGATCTAGAATGTCTTCTTTTAATGCTTTGTTTTTTAAACCGTATAACTCTAAATTGGTTTGTATGTAGTCTATTTGTTGGTCTGTTAATATCATTTTGCTATAGATTTAGAGTTAAATATTAATGATAGTGTTTTTATAAAATCGTTAATCTGTTCAGTTTGCTCTTTTATTACTTGTTCTCCAGTTTTTGTTACCGAATAGTATTTTCGAACGCGTTTACCGATGTATACTTTTTCGGTTTCTAAAACCTTATTGTGTTCCAGTTTATGCAAAATAGGATACAAGGCACCTTCTGAAATGTCTATTTTTCCTTTGGTAAGTTCTTTTACTTTTTGGGTAATCTCGTAACCATACATTTTATCATGCTGACTTAACAGCTTTAAAATGATAGGTTTTAATGTTCCTTTTGTGAGTTCTTTGCTATACATATGTCAAATATACATTTTTAATCAATACATTTTAATAAAATGTATTGTAATTTGTTAAGAGCATAAAAAAAACCACTTGATTTAGGTGGTTTTTATTGTTTGTTATTTGTTTGAGAGATTCTTCGCTTCGCTCTGAATGACGATTTTGCTTTGTATTGCAGTTTTGTTTTCAATTGCATTAGTATTATAAATGATATTCAAATTAATAACTATTACAGATGTCATTCAGAAGGAGGCACGACTGAAGAATCTTTTGATTTGATTTAGAGATTCTTCGCTTCGCTCTGAATGACAGTTGTACTTGTAATGGCACTTTTACTCTGTATTGTAATTTATTTTGAAGCATAAAAAAAACCACCTTATTTAGGTGGTTTTTATTGTTTGTTATTTGTTAGAGATTCTTCGCTTCGCTCTGAATGACAGTTGTGCTCTGAATGACAGTTTTACTCTGTATTGCAGTTTTTTTCTTTATTACATTTGTGTTATAAATGATATTCAAATTAATAACCATTATATATGTCATTCAGAAGGAGGCACGACTGAAGAATCTT
>NZ_CANMSJ010000015.1 GCF_947500605.1 uncultured Lacinutrix sp.
ATCAACACCTTTTTTTAATAAATCACTTTCTTTGGTTATTAATTCTATTCTCATTTTCTCTAATTACAGCTAACGTTTATATATACCAAATTTAATGATTTAAGTTTGTAATACAAGCTAAATGAGGAGAATAACCCAACTTTTGTAAAGGTTTGTATATATTTGCTTTTATGGCAGATATCCCAACTTTTTTAAATTTTAAAAAGCTATTAGAAATTAAAAGATATAGTGCTAATAGTATTAATACTTATTTAGGGCTTTTAAAATCGTTTCATAAGTACATTGGTGTTGAGGTAAATATGGCAGATCTTGAAAATAAAGATTTGTTAGCATTTATTATAGAAGCGGTTAAGGAGAAACAATTGGCTTATACAACGCATAAACAACTTTGTGCTGCTCTAAAATTGTTTTACAAAGAAATGTATGGTAGAGAGATCGATTTTTTACCTGTTTATCCAACAATTCGTCCAAAACCATTACCTAAAATTATTTCAACAAAAGATGTAAAAGCTATTTTAGATTGTCATACTAATTTAAAGCATAAAACAATGCTTACAGTTATTTATGCTCTAGGTTTACGAAGTGGTGAGCTAATTAGTATGAGAATTAATGATATTGATGGAGATAGAAATCAAATACATATTCGTTCTGGAAAAGGAAATAAAGATAGAGTAATACCATTGCCAGAATCTTTAAAAGTGATTTTAAGAGTATATTATTTAGAGTATAAACCTAAAACATATTTGTTTTGTGGGCAAAAAGGAAAGCAATACTCGCAAGAAAGTTTAAGAAAAGTTTTTAAAACGGCTTTAATTAAATCTAAGGTTAATAAAAGTATTACACTTCATGGCTTACGACATGCGTATGCAACGCATTTAATGGATAGAGGTACAGATGTAAGAATAATAAAAGAGTTATTAGGGCATAGCTCAATAAAAACCACTCTTATTTACACTCATGTAACTAATAAAACTTTAGAAAACGTACCAAGTCCTTTAGATTTTTTATAACGTTTTAAAAACGCATTGTAGTTCTAATATTAAATACTCTTGGTGTTAAATAATTAGGAATTGCATATTGTCTTTTGCTATACACATCGCGAACCCAAGTATTGGTAATCGAGTTTTGTACATCGAAAACATTAAAGATTTCGAAACCGAAAGAAAGATCTTTAAAAGGTTTTTTCCAACCGCTTTTAAATTGCTTTTTAGCATCTACAATTACAAACTGAAAACCTATATCTGCACGTTTGTAATCTGGTAATCTACTCTGGTACTGGTATTTGTCGGCATAACTTGGCGAACCACCTGGTAATCCTGTATTATAAACTAAGTTTAAATACATTTTAAAGTTTGGTAAATTAGGCACGTAATCTTGAAAAAGAGCTGCGAATTTTAAACGTTGGTCTGTTGGCCTTGCAATATCTCCTCTGTTATTAATATTTTCTTCGGTTTTAAGGTAACCAAAACTAAACCAACTTTCTGTTCCAGGAACAAACTCACCATTTAATCGCATATCTAATCCGTAGGCATACGCAGTTGCATTGTTTTCTGCAGCATAACGAATGCGAACGTTTTCTACGGTGTATGGGTTTACATCGGTAAGGTTTTTATAATATAACTCTGTGGTTAGTTTAAAAGGTCTGTCGTTCATTTTAAAACTATAGTCGTTACCTAATACAAAGTGAACCGATTTTTGCGCTTTTACATTAGGTTGTACAGTTCCGCTAGCATCTCGTAATTCTCTGTAAAATGGAGGTTGATAATATAAACCACCACTAACTCGAAATAACATATCGTTTTTCCAGTCTGGTTTAATAGCAAACTGCGCTCTTGGGCTAATTACTATTTGGTTGTCTCCAGTTATATTGGCATCTTTTACTTGCCAGTTATGAGCACGAACACCTGCATTGTACCAAACATCGGCATCGCCTAAAGTAGAACGTTTACTCCATTGTAAATAGGCTTGAATTCTATTAATTTGAGTATTATTTCTTGCTTGTACGTTTTGAAATGCCGTGATAGGAAATGTATCTGGCTCGTATGGTTCTTGGTTAAAACCTCCAGAAGCTGGTGGGTTTATAGAGAAACCTGCCGAGTCTATAACTTCCCATTCTATTAAACGATCTCGAATATCTTCTTTTGTATATTTTACAGACCATTTAATTTCGTTACCTTCAATATCTGCTGTTCCTTTATGTTCTACAGTTGTTATTAATGCGTCTAAATCGTTACGTCCATGATTTAATTGACCACCAATACCTTCAGAAAATTCGACTTCTCCTAAATCTTCATCTCCAATATTACTGTTTACTTCTCCTAAACGGTATTGTGCTAAAATATCGAAATGTTCTTCTTCTGTAGTATGATAGGTTGAAGCAACTAAGGCTAAATTTACATTATCATTTAATTCGTAATTAGCTTGTAAAGCACCAAAAAGAGTCTGGTAGCTATCGCGCTCTTGTCCTTCGTAAAATACTAATAAGGCTAACGGATTGTCTAACGTTCCAAAATTGGTTTGTCTGGTTTGTGGTTCGTAATTATATTTATTAAGCGAAGCGTTTCCTAAAAAACTCAGTTCTAATTTATCTGTAAAGCGATACGTTAAATAGGTTTGTACATCTGCAAAAATAGGGTTGTAGTTGGTTTCGGTTTCTTTTGCTTGTACTAAAAGCGAATTGTCTCTGTAACGTAAACCTGTAATGCTTGTAAATTTAGAATCTTTACTAGCTGTTTCTACGGCAACACTTCCGCCAAGTAAACTTAAATCTGCAGCGACAGCAAAATCTTTAGGTTTCTTATAGGTAATGTCTAAAACCGAAGATAATTTATCGCCATACCTTGCTTGAAAACCTCCTGCAGAGAAATCTACATTTTCTACTAAATCGCTATTTATAAAACTTAAACCTTCTTGTTGTCCAGAACGTACTAGAAATGGTCTGTAAACTTCAATACCATTTACGTAAACAAGGTTCTCGTCAAAATTTCCACCACGTACAGAGTATTGTGTACTTAATTCGTTGTTTCCACTTACTCCTGGTAATGTTTTTAGTAAATTTTCTACACCGGCTTGTGCTCCTGGAATTTTAATTAATGTTTCTGGAGCGATGTTTATAATACCTTGTACGTCTTTTCGTTTTCTTCCGTTAATAACAATAGTTTCAATTTGATCGACATCTGTTTTTAAAAGAGGATTAAACTCGAAAATCTCACCATTTTTTAAGTTAACAGTAACAGTTACGTTTTTATGCGATACATGCGAATACACTAAAGTAACATCTGTATTTGCTTTAACTGTAATTTCGTAAAAACCATTAGCGTTAGTGGTAGTACCCGAAGATTCTGTTTTAATATTTACAGCTTGAAGCGGAAAATTACCTTCGTCTAAAATAACTCCATTTATAGTTGCAGTTTGCGCTAATGCGTAGAGTGGAAGCAGTAATGTTAATAGTTTAAGAAAATTAGTTTTTGTAATCAAGGTCTTTATTTTTGTGTATTATTTCCTAAAAAAAGTAGTTTCAAAAGTAGTACTATTTCCTACGTTATCTGTAACAATTACTTTTAATTTATTCTTAGTTTCTATTGTAACAGCATCGTTAAAATCGTAAGTTAAAATTTTATTCTTGTAATTGTATTCCATTAAAACCCACTGGCCGTTTATAGTTGCTCTATAATTAGAAATACCAGTGCCTTTATCGTTAATTTTTACTTTTAAATAACGGTATTTACTTAGCCAGCTTCCGTCTTTAAAATTTACTGCTTTAATAGTAGGTGCAACTGTGTCTCTTGCTAAAACGTAGGTTCCTAAATCTTTAGTATATGTGCTAAGTGTATTTCCTTTTCTTTTTGTAGTAGAGTAGCTTGGCCAATTATTCCAACCTATTAACTCGGCTATGTAAAGTTGTTTTAAATCTTCTTCTTTAAAATTACTAATATCGTAAGATATGGTAAAGCTTTTCTTTACAGGTAAAACCGGTTTATGTAGTGTAAGTGTATCGTTTTTAACACTAAAGTCGATGAAAAAACTATCGTAAAAGGTGTCTTTATAAAAACTAACCTTAAAATTGTCTTGTTCTAATTCTGCTTCTAGGTCGTGTTGTATATAATGTTGTGTGGTTACTTTTTCTTCAACATCGTCTGGAAGCTTTACATCGCCTTTAAGTGTAATGTCTAAATTAGTTTCGTTACCTTTAAAGTCACTAATTTTTGCTTTGTAAACTGAAGCAGTACTATCGTAAATAGTAATATAACCGCTATCAATAATATTATCGTATAAACTTAACGGATTGTTTTCTTCTTTAAATAATTTTTGAAGTTTTTGCTTTTTATCTTTATAGTGAGAATAATCTATTAAGCGATTTAAATGTTTTGTTTCTTCAAATGAAAAACGTTTAAAATCTATTTCAAAATTCTGAATACCATTAAAGTAAGTAGAAATATTATAAACGCCATTTTTATTGGCTGCCAAATCTTGTCTGTCTATTGTTTCTACGGCAAAACCTATGGTTCCAAAGGCTTTTAAATCTTCAATTTTATAATCACCATTTTTTTGAGGGATTACACGTAGCTTTTGTTTTTTATTCGATCCATTAACATGAGAGGTTGGACCAACAGGATAAGCATACACGTTAGAAATTGTTGGTTTCGTAGTATCTTTAACGTCTACACCAAAAAGCATTGGGTTAATTGGTCTTTCGTCATTATCACGAATTTCGAAATGCAAATGCGGACCAGAAGAACTACCAGTATTTCCAGAATAAGCAATTAATTCGCTTTTGGTAATTTTTAATTCTTCAGGCGTTGGAAAAACTTCAACTTCAAAAGATTCTTTTTCGTATTGTTTCGCTTTAATATAGTCTTCAATTTTAGGACTAAACTTTTGTAAATGCGCATAAACACTAGTGTAACCATTAGGATGTGTAACGTATAAGGCTTTTCCGTAGCCAAAGTGAGCAATTTTTATTCTGCTAACATAGCCGTCTGCAATGCCATAAACTTTTAGGCCTTCAATTTGCTTGGTTTTAATATCTAAACCAGAGTGGAAGTGGTTAGAGCGTAACTCGGCAAAAGTGCCAGCTAAAACAATATTAATATCTAAAGGAGATCTAAAATAGTCCTGCGGATATTGATTTTGTGATAAAACAGAATAGCTAAGCAGGAAAAACAAAAGGAATTTACGCATATGTAATTTTTATATCGGTTTTTTGATACAGTTGCTAAAATATGCAATTGATTATTAATAGCAAAGACAAATTGAAAGACCAAGCCATAGTATTGATTTTTTGTTGTTTAAATACTAATAATTTGTTTTCCTAATTATTATTTAAAATTTTATGAAAAAACAATTGTTAAATAGGTTATGTTCTGTTAACTTTGTAAGATAAGTATTGATATTTGTAGATGAGTAGTATAGAAGGTATTGTAGATGCTTTAGAGAAAAAAATAAGCCAAGTCTTGAAGACCCAAGGTGTTTTAAAGGAAGCTAATTTAAAATTATCTCAAGAAGAAACGCAATATCGTAGTACCATAAAAAACCAAGAATTAGAAATTAAAGCTTGGAAAGAAAAGTACGAAACACTTAAAATGGCCAATACAATACTTGGCAGTGATGAAGATAAACGAGAAACAAAACTCAAAATAAACACATTAATTAGAGAAATAGATCATTGTATTGGTCAACTCTCAGAATAATGTAACATAGCAACTTATGGCAGAAATGCTTAAAATAAAGCTTTCGATAGCAAATAGAGTATATCCTTTAACAATTCCACCAAGTCAGGAAGAAGGATTACGAAAAGCAGCTAAGAATATAGAAGCTATGATAAAACAGTTTGAGCAAAGTTATTCTGTTAGAGATAAACAAGATGTTTTAGCCATGTGTGCATTACAATTTGCATCTCAAGTAGAACAGAAAAATTTAGATAAAGAACATGTAAACGAACACGTGGAAGAGAAGTTAAACGCTTTAAACCAAATGTTAGATTTGCATTTAAGTTCATAACGTTCTTATAAATAAAACTAGGTTACTGCCTACATTAATTATTTTTTTGATAAACTCAACAGTTAATTCTTTATAAAGGGTGAGTTTAAGTTGTAAAAGCGTGCTGCTAATAGCGTATTGCTGAATTTATTTTCAGTATCTATTTGGGCAGATACTTGATCAGCTTGTTAACCCTAAACGTGTATTTAAGGAGTTTATACAAAACCAAAATTAGTGTAGGCTTTTTTTATACAATTAAACTAACTAAAATGGATCAAACAATTATACTTAGTATAGCAGGCGTAGCAATTGGCGCTATTATTGGCTTTGCTATTGCTAAAATGATGGAGAGAAGTAATGCTTCTAAACTTATTAAAAACGCTAAAAAGTCGGCATCAAGTATCTTGAGAGAAGCAAAAAGCGAAGGAGAGAGCATTAAAAAAGACAAAATACTTCAAGCTAAAGAAAAATTTATCGAGCTTAAGTCTGAGCACGAAAAAGTAATTTCTTCAAGAGAAAAGAAAATGGCTGAAGCCGAAAAACGCACTCGTGATAAAGAGTCTCAGGTATCTAGCGAACTTGCTAAATCTAAGAAACTTAATACCGAAGTTGAAGCTAAACAGAAGGATTATAACTATCGCCTAGAAATTATAGACAAAAAACAAGAAGAGGTAGATAGATTACATAAAAGCCAAATAGAGCAATTAGAGGTTATTTCTAGTTTATCTGCAGAGGATGCAAAAACACAACTTGTAGAGTCTTTAAGAGGTGAAGCTAAGATTGAGTCTATGGCTTACGTTCAAGGCAAAATGGAAGAAGCGAAACTTACCGCTCAACAAGATGCTAAGAAAATAATAATTAATACCATACAACGTATTGGTACAGAAGAAGCAGTAGATAACTGTGTATCTGTATTTAATATTGAGAACGACGATGTTAAAGGTCGTATTATTGGTAGAGAAGGTAGAAATATTAGAGCTATTGAAGCTGCAACTGGTGTAGAAATTATTGTAGATGATACTCCTGAAGCAATTATTTTATCTTGTTTCGATTCTGTAAGACGTGAAATAGCACGTTTATCTTTACACAAGTTAGTTACAGATGGAAGAATACATCCTGCGAGAATTGAAGAGGTTGTTAAGAAAACTCAAAAACAAATAGAACAAGAAATTATAGAGGTAGGTAAGCGTACTGTTATCGATTTAGGAATTCATGGTTTAAATCCAGAATTAATAAAAATGGTAGGACGTATGAAATACCGTTCGTCTTACGGGCAAAACCTATTACAACACTCGCGTGAAGTCGCTAAGCTTTGTGGTATTATGGCTGCTGAGTTAGGTTTAAACCCTAAACTGGCAAAAAGAGCAGGATTATTACACGATATAGGTAAGGTGCCAGATGCAGAAGCAGATATGGAAACACCTCACGCTATTTTAGGTATGCAATGGGCAGAGAAATTTGGTGAAAAACCAGAAGTTTGTAATGCTATTGGTGCTCACCACGACGAGGTAGAGATGACTTCTTTATTATCTCCAATTATTCAAGTTTGTGATGCTATATCAGGAGCAAGACCAGGAGCAAGACGTCAAGTTTTAGATAGTTATATCCAACGTTTAAAAGATTTAGAAGATATTGCCTTTGGTTTCCAAGGTGTAAAGAAAGCATACGCTATTCAAGCCGGTAGAGAATTACGTGTTATTGTAGAAAGCGAAAGAGTAAACGATCAAAACGCAGCAGATTTATCGTTTAATATCTCGCAAAAAATACAAACAGACATGACTTATCCTGGACAAGTTAAAGTAACTGTAATTAGAGAAACAAGAGCAGTTAATATTGCAAAATAAAAAGTACAATTGTATTTATATAAAAGCCCAATTAGTTTTCTAATTGGGTTTTTTATTTGGAATAATAATATTAAATATTGTTCCTACATTAACCTCACTATTAACTGTAATTTTCCCTCCAAAGGCTTCGATTTGATTTTTTGTTAAATACAAGCCTACACCTTCGGCATCCTTATTATTATGGAACGTTCTATAAAGGCCAAAGATATCTTTGCCAAATTTGGCTAAATCAATACCAATACCATTATCCTGAATAGAAATAACTAATTTAGATTTAACTATTTTAGAACTTATTGTAACTACAGGATCTCTTTCTGGGTGTTTATACTTAATAGCGTTAGAAATAAGATTTTGAATGATACTCTCTAAATAGGCAGAGTTATAATATAAAAATAAACTAGGATCGACTTTATTATAAATAACAGTATTACTCTCTACTATAATAAGATCTAATACCTTAAGTGTTTCTTCTATAAAATGACTAATATACAGTTGTTCTAAATTGGTGTTCTTTTTAGATTGTACAGAGACTATTTCGTTTAAGTTTTGAATAGTTCTATCTAAGCAGCTAGAGACTTCTTTTAAATGGCCAATAAGTTCCTCTTTTTCCTTTATGCTTTCTGCTTCATCGTAAAACTCTAATAGGCTTTCAAAATTACCAGAATATTGCCTTAAGTTATGGGTTACAATGTGTGCGAAATTTTTAAGTTTGTTATTTTGTTTTGTTGCAATAGTAAGCGCATTGTGGACTTTAACTTCGTTTTTTTGTTGCTCTGTTATATCTGTATGCGTGCCTATAAAATGAATGTAACCATCTGTTACATGATCGTTAACAATTTGACCTTTGTCTAAAATCCATTTATAAGTTCCATTTTTACATAATATTCTATGTTTATTAATGTAAAAAACTGTTTTTCCATTAATATGGTTTCTAAAATCTTTTTTATACTCTTTTTTATCTTCTGGATGCACTCTACTATTCCAATCTTCAATATCATCACCAAAGGTATCATCGTCTTCAAAACCAATAATAGCTTTAGACGATTTAGAAAAGAAGACCTTATTCTTTTTTTCATTAAAATCCCAAACACCAATTTTCGATATTTCTAGGGCGGTTTGAAACTTTTTAAGGTTAGATTGTGGATTGTTTGAGTTCATAAAATAAATCGCGTTAGTTTATAGCATTGTAAAACGTGCTACAATTTAATTTTAAGGGATTAAATTATTTTATAAATGTGATATACTCAAATATATAGAAAAATCCTTACAATTCCATTTTTCAACTTAAAATGTTAATTTATTGTCTTGGGTGATAGGTGTTTATAACACTTTTTAAGTGGCTTTTATCTACATGCATATAGATTTCTGTAGTTGTTATGCTTTCGTGTCCGAGCATAAGCTGTATGGCTCTTAAATCGGCTCCATTTTCTAGTAAATGAGTGGCAAAAGAGTGTCTAAACGTATGTGGAGAGATGGTTTTTTCTAAATTAACTTTTACTGCTAATTGTTTTATTATAGTAAAAATCATGGCACGAGTAAGCTGTTTACCTCTTCGGTTTAAAAACAAAGTATCTTTAAATTCGTTTGGTATGGTTTGGTGGTTTCGTATTTCGGTTTTATAGATGTTAATGTATTTTTGCGTTGCTTCAATAATAGGAACAAAGCGTTGTTTGTCTCCTTTTCCAGTAACTTTAATAAAACCTTCCTCGAAAAATAAGTCCGAAATTTTAAGATTAGTTAACTCGCTAACACGCAAACCACAACCATAAAGCAGCTCTAAAATGGCACGATTACGTTCGCCTTGAGGTGTACTTAAATCTATAGCATCAATAAGTTGGTTAATTTCTGTTTCGCTTAAGGTATCTGGTAGCTTTCTTCCAATTTTTGGAGCATCTATGGTATCTAAAGGATTTGTTTCGCGATAATCTTCAAAAACCAAATAATTAAAAAAACCTTTTAAGCCAGAAATTAGCCTCGATTGTGAACGCGCATTAACCGTTTTGGCAACAGTATAAATAAACTGCTGTATAGTTTCTTTAGAGATTAAAATAGGAGAGACCGTAATACTATTATCTTCTAAGTAACTAATAAGCTTTTTAACATCAAAACTGTAGTTACTTATAGAATTGTCTGATAAGCCACGTTCTATTTTAAGATACAGTTTATAGTCTTTAAGTGCGTTTTCCCATTTCATAGCACTAAAATAAAAAAGCCACTTCAATAAAGAAGTGGCTTTTATAAAAAATAAAATTATTTAGCTGTTATAGCCCAGGATATTTATCTGTAATAATATCAATTCCATCAATTACCCATCCAACGAAAAAGAATCCAGCAGTAAGAATAAAAAGAATATTCCATCCAATTGGGCTTCCTAAATACCATCTGTGAGCAGCAAAACCACCTAAAAATACCCATAATAAAATGGCTGTAGTTTTGTCTTTTCTTTTCATAACAGCAGGAGACGTCATCTCTACATCTACAGTATCTGTAGTTATGTTAGTTGTGTTTTCTACTGTTTTAGCTGCACGCTTAACTGGAAACGATGCGCTTGCTGTAGTAATTCCAATAAAGAATACTAAAAACGAGAGTAATAGTTTAATTTTCATATTATTTGGTTTAAGTTTGTTTACACAATATCTATTTTTTTTTCCATTTATGAAACGTATAATACTCTTTTTTTTAATTTCATTTTGTTTTAAAATGTGCTTTGGGCAACAAGAGTACGAATACGTTGGTTTTATAAAACTTAACGATTCTTCATTAATAAGTTTAACTGTTAAACTACAAGAAACAAATGGAATTATTAATGGTTATACTTTAACCGATGTAGGTGGAGATCACGAAACTAAAACAAGTATTATAGGAGATTATAATGCGGAAAATAAACAGTTACGTTTTAAAGAAGTAGAAACCATTTACACTAAATCTGACGTTACCGAAGACGATTTTTGTTATGTAAATTTCACTTCAAATTCTTATAAATTAGGAAAGTCCTCTAAGTTAAATGGACATTTTAAAGGTTTGTTTCCAGATAAAACCGAATGTATTAACGGAGAGATCTTACTTTCTACCAAAGAAAAACAACTTAAAAAAATTGAAAAAGCAAACAAGTTTATTAAAAAAACGAAGCGCTTAACAGATAGTGAAAAGCAAAATATTGATATTGCTAAAACTATGGATTCTATTCAAATGAATATTTTAAGAAGCAAACAAATTATGAGTGTATTTGCTAAAAGTAAAAATATTAGAATTGAAATTTTCGATGGAGGACAATTAGACGGCGATAGAGTTACCTTAAAATATAACGGTAATACTGTATTAAGAGATTTTGAAACTACAAACCAAAGAAAAAGTATCCCATTAACATTAGTAAATAAAAAGAACACCTTTATATTAACTGCAGACAACGTTGGTACCATGTCTACCAATACTGCCGTAATAGAAATTTTTGTTGATGACTCTAAAATTAGAGCATTAACAAATTTAAAAGCTGGTGAGCAAACTCAAATAGATTTTTATTTTAAAAATTAAAATATCTTATTTATAAAATATTTAAAGCCGAAGCAATTGCTTCGGCTTTATTGTGCTTTAAACTAAGCTAAAACAAATATCAATTCGCTTAGCGGTATCTCCCAAACCGTAATTTATCGTTCAACTAAAATATTTACTTCAATTTCAAGGTAATTAACAGTGTAAATAATGCCACTTTTTATCCTTTTTTTTGCATTATTAGTCGACTTTAATATTTTTTAACACAGAGTATTCTGTTCTACGTGTTTTTTAATGATAAAAACGCAAAAAGACAATAGTTTAATTTGATGTTGGTTTGTTAATGTTCTTAAAGTCAATAGTTTAATTGTTTAATATGGAAAATCATTCTATCAAAAAAACTAAATTTTGTGTTAAATATTTTATGCTAAAAATTAATAATCAACAAGTTATAATTAGGCTCTTTTTTTAGGTTTGTTTTTGTTTGTTCAATATGTAAGTATCTTCTAATTTTGTATCCACAAATCAATAAAATCATATTAAAATGAAAAAATTATTATTTACAGCTGCTATCGCAGTATTAGGTTTTACAAGTGTTAATGCACAAGAAGATACTACTGTTGGTGGTTTCGAAAAAGGTGATGTTTATGTTAGTGGTACTGTTGGTTTTACTACAACTTCAGTAGCTGACGTTGATTCTAATCAATTTGAAGTTTCTCCATCTGTAGGATATTTTATATCTGAAAACATTGCTCTTGAGGCAGGATTGAGTTATGGTTCAGGTGAAGATTTTGCAGAAGATAAAACTTCTTCTTTTGGAGGTTCTTTAGGAGCTAACTATTTCTTTACACCATCAAATACTTTTTCTTTTACATTAGGAGCAGGAGTTAATTATAAGGCTGATAAGACTGAACCAAATGGAGGTGAAGAGTCTACAGTTAATACTTTTGGTATTGCAGTTTCTCCAGGAATTAGCTATTTCGTATCTGATTCTTTTTCATTAAGAGCATCTTTTGGAGCTTTATCTTATGATAATGCTAAAGGTGATTGGGATAATGCAGAAGCAGTTGATACTTTCGGATTAAACTTAGATTTATCTGAGATCAAATTTGGTGTTGCATACAAGTTCTAATTAGAGCCACTATAAAATTTAAAAGTCGAAGCTATATGTTTCGACTTTTTTTTGCTTTTTTTTGTGTTTAAATAATTTGTTTTCAGTGGTTTATGTGAAATTTAATTATGATTACGATTTTTTACAATTTTGGTATGCTTAGTTATCATAAATTTATGGTCTAATCAACAAACCAAATTTATTATGAAAAAATTATTACTTATTGCTTCTTTAGCAGTTTTTGCGGTATCAAATGTAAACGCACAATTAGACAAAGGAGATTTTGAACTAGGTGTAGGTATTGGTGCTAGTTTTTCTAATGTAGCCGTTGGAAGTGACGCAGAAGATACTTCAAACTCATTAACATCTATCAACTTTGGAGCTTCGGGAGAATACTATTTCTCAGACCGTTGGGGAATTAAAGCAAAGCTAATTTACGACCAAAAAGGTTGGGCAGACGGATTTATATATAATGAAGATACATTCGAAAATTTCACAACAGATTTTCAATTAGCATATTTAACAATTCCAGTAATGGCAAATTGGCATTTTGGATCTACAAGAAAATGGTATTTAAATTTTGGACCTTATGTGGGTATTCTTTTAAATGCAGAAGATTCTAAGTTAGGTATGGATGTAAAAGAAGCTTTTAATACTACAGATTTTGGTTTAGCTTTTGGGATAGGTTATAAGTTCGAAATAGCAGATAACACAAAACTTTATGTTGAGTATGATGGACAATCTGGTTTTTCAGATATATTCAAAGAAAATGCTGGTAGTTCAGTTAGAAACGGAAGAAGTAGTTTTAACGTAGGTGTTCTATTTGCTTTAAACTAATATTAAACTTAATGTTTATAAAACCGAAGCTTAACGCTTCGGTTTTTTTATGCCATAACTTTTGTATTTTTACATTATGAAAAAAATAATCATCATTAACGGACCAAACCTAAATTTACTAGGTAAACGAGAGCCTAATATTTATGGTAGTTTAACTTTTACAGAGTTTTTTGATACCGTAAAAGAAAAATACCCAAATGTAGCATTAGAGTATTTTCAATCTAATATAGAAGGCGAGTTAATAGATAAGCTACAAGCTTGTGGTTTTAATTACGATGGTATTGTGTTAAATGCAGCAGCTTATACGCATACCTCTGTAGGTATTGGAGACGCGGTAAAAGCAATAGAAACACCGGTTATAGAAGTGCATATTTCTAATACTTTTGGTAGAGAGGAGTTTAGACACCAATCTTATATTTCGGCTAACGCAAAAGGTGTTATTTTAGGTTTTGGTTTACAAAGCTACGAATTAGCAATACAGAGTTTTTTATAGTTTCTAATTACTAAGTTATTTTCAAATTTGTTCACGCAAATTTTAGACATAAAAAAAGTTCCAGAATTTTCTGGAACTTTTTTATTTATTATTTAAAAAATCTTAGCGATTTATAAATGTATTACTTCATCATAAGCATCTGCAACAGCTTCCATAACCGCTTCACTCATTGTTGGGTGAGGATGTACAGTTTTTAATACTTCGTGTCCTGTAGTTTCTAGTTTACGTCCTAAAACTGCCTCAGCAATCATATCTGTAACACCAGCACCAATCATGTGGCATCCTAACCATTCGCCATACTTAGCATCAAAAATAACTTTTACAAAGCCATCTTTAGCTCCAGAAGCACTTGCTTTACCAGAAGCCGAGAACGGGAATTTACCAACCTTAATATCTAAACCTTGATCTTTAGCTTGTTTCTCTGTTAAACCAACACTAGCAATCTCTGGAGACGCATAAGTACAACCAGGAATGTTACCGTAATCTAAAGCCTCAAAATGTTGTCCAGCAATTTTTTCAACACATAAAATACCTTCTGCACTAGCAACGTGTGCTAAAGCTTGTCCAGGAGTTACATCACCAATAGCGTAGTAACCAGGAATATTTGTTTGGTAGAAATCGTTAACTAATATTTTATCTCTATCAACCGCGATACCAACATCTTCAAGACCAATACCTTCAATGTTTGTTTTAATACCAACAGCAGATAAAACTAAATCAGCCTCTAAAACCTCTTCACCTTTTTTAGTTTTTATAGTTGCTTTAACACCAGTACCAGAAGTATCAACCTTAGTTACTTCGGCAGATGTCATTACTTTTATACCACTCTTTTTAAAAGATTTTTCTAATTGCTTAGAAACATCAATATCTTCAACAGGTACAATGTTTGGTAAATATTCTACAACAGTAACCTCAGTTCCCATGGCGTTATAGAAATAAGCAAACTCAACACCAATAGCACCAGAACCAACAACAATCATTTTCTTAGGTTGTTTTTTCAATGTCATTGCTTGTCTGTAACCAATAACTTTTTCACCATCTTGTGGTAAACTTGGTAACTCACGAGAACGTGCACCAGTTGCAACAATAATATGATCTGCAGAATATTCCTTTCCTTCAACTTCAACCTTTTTACCAGGCTTCAATTTCCCAAAACCATTAATAACGTCGATTTTGTTCTTTTTCATTAAAAACTGAACACCTTTACTCATGCCTTCAGCCACATTTCTGCTTCGGTTTACAACAGCATCAAAATCCTTATCATATTCCTTAACAGATAATCCGTAATCGCTAGCATGCTTTAAATATTCGAATACCTGAGCAGATTTTAATAAAGCTTTAGTAGGTATACAGCCCCAATTAAGGCACACACCACCAAGACTTTCCTTTTCTACAACAGCAACTTTAAAACCTAATTGCGAAGCTCTAATAGCAGTTACGTAGCCACCAGGACCACTTCCAAGAACAATAATATCGTATTTACTCATCGTGTAATTTTTAGTCGTTTTATAAAGTATCAAATTTAAGGATTTTCAAGCGGAAAATCCTAAATTCCAAAAAGCAAAAACAATAAAATTCTAAAAACGTTTAATATTCTTAAAACGCTATGCTTTTTTATGGGATTTAAAATATTTTGGGCGTGACCTAAAGGTCGTGCTATCCACTATATCTTTTGCTAAAAAAAGCAAAAGGATGCCGTTGCTATCACTCACGCAAACAATGGTAGTTGTATTTTAAAATTTTAGTAATTAAACATTATGGCTGTTTACAGATAGTCTGTAAAATGTCTTTTCTCTTTCGCTTTAGAAAATTTATCTTCATTGTAAGTAATAGAACCTCCTTTAGGTATCGATAAAGACTCCCAATCACTAGCTTTTAATAGTTTTCCTAAAAACACTATTTGCCCAATATGAAAACAATAGTGAGCCAATTGCCTATTAATAGCCTCGGTTACCGTATGACCTTGGTTTCTTATATAAATAATGTGTTCTGAATCGTCTTCGGTTAAAGGTGTAATAGCATCAAACAAACATTTCCAACCGGTTTCCCAGGCAGTAATTAAATCTTTATAGGTAGTAAAAGTAGCATTAAACTCTTCATCGCGATGTCTCCATTCTTTCTCACCATCTTCGGTTAAAAAATTGGTCCAACGTGATAACATGTTACCAACAATATGCTTTACAATAATAGAAATGCTATTAGCATCTTCATGACTTTGCCATTGCAACTCATCGAACGTTAATTGCTTAAAAGTTTTATCTCCAAGACTTTTATAGTATTCAAATTGCTTAATAGTACTAGTTAAATAACTACTCATTTGGTTTATGAAACTTTACGCTTAAAGAGTTTACGCAGTAACGTGTGCCGGTTTCTGTTGGGCCATCGTTAAAAACATGACCTAAATGCCCGCCACAATTAGAGCATACAATTTCGGTACGCATCATGCCATGGGTTTTATCTAAAACATATTTTACCGTGCCTTTAATAGACTCATCGAAACTTGGCCAACCACAATGTGCATCAAACTTACTTGAACTTTCAAATAATTGCTGATTGCATCCTGCACATTTATAAGTACCTTCTTCAAAATGAAGATTGTAAGTTCCAGTATGTGGTCTTTCGGTTCCTTTTTCTCTTAAAATACGGTATTCTTCGTCTGTAAGTTGGTCTTTCCATTCCTTATCAGACTTATTAATTTTAAAATTACTCATTCTCTTTTGGTATAAATTTTACTGCAACACCATTAATACAATGTCTCTTACCTGTTGTTTTACTTGGGCCATCGTTAAATACATGACCTAAATGTCCTCCACAAGTAGCACAATGTTCTTCGGTTCTTGCATGTCCTAGGTTGTAATCTACAGAAAAATCTACATTTCCTTTAATTTCTCTATCAAAACTTGGCCATCCTGTTCCAGAATCGAACTTATTTTTACCTTCAAATAAAGGAGTGCTACAAGCAGCACAAACATAAGTTCCTTCTCCGTATTCTTTGTTTAGTTTACTAGAAAAAGGTCTTTCGGTACCAGCTTTTCTTAATACATAATATTCGTTATCTGTTAATTGGGCTTTCCATTCGGCATCCGTTTTAGACACCTTAAAAACTTCTTTTTCCTTTTTTCCTGATTGTGCATTACTGTTACAGTTAAATAAAATTAACGCAAAAAATATTAGTGCAAATTTTTTCATAGAAATCTTTTTTTTAAGTATTAATTAATTTTTCTTTTTTTCAAAACTAAAGATAGTTGTAAATATCTTTTACATCTGTTTTAAGTCGTTATTTTAAGTAAATCATAACATTTATAACCGAATTTAATTCTACTATAAATTAATGCTTTTAACGTTTAAATTTGTTCTTTATCGAATAACCACCTACTATTTAGGGTGCTAGTACCACTATATTTACGCAACTTTTTGTAAATTGGTTTTATATTAATAAAAACAATAAATAATGAAACTTAAATCGAGTGTAACCTTAGCATTTGCATTGCTACTTTTTTTCTCATGTGCAACAAATCCTTTTACAGGAAAGAAGACAATGGCATTGCCAGGAACAGAGAATAGCTCATTATTTCCAACTGCTTTTGCACAATACAATCAGTTTTTAAATGAAAATAATGTAGTTACTGGAACTACAGAAGCCGAAATGATTACTAGAGTTGGACAGCGTATTGCTGTAGCTGCAGAACGTTGGTTAACTGCCAATGGTAATCAAGGTTATTTAAATGATTATAAATGGGAATACAATTTAGTAAAAGACGAAACTATTAATGCTTGGTGTATGCCAGGTGGTAAAATTGTTTTTTATACAGGAATTTTACCTGTTGCACAAAACGAAGCTGCTGTGGCTGCTATTATGGGTCATGAGGTGGCACATGCTTTAGCAAACCACGGACAACAACGTATGAGTGCAGGAATGGTACAACAAGGTGTAAATCTTGTAGGTAATGTAGCTTTACAAGGTGAAAAAAGAGACTTATTTAATCAATATTATGGTACAGCATCTACTGTAGGAGGTATGTTACCTTTTAGTAGAAGTCATGAAACTGAAGCCGATAGAATAGGTTTAATACTTACAGCAATTGCTGGTTATAATCCAGACGAAGCTGCAAATTTATGGAGACGTATGGGCGCTGCAAGTGGAGGAGAAGCACCACCAGAAATGTTAAGTACGCATCCAGCAACAACAACACGTATTGCTAATTTAGAAGCATTAGCGCCTACAGCAAAAACAGAGGCTAAAAAATACGGTGTAAAATCTTTTAGACCAGTTACACCTTACTAATAAAATATAAATTCTTATTTTCGAAGCCACTCTAAAAAACAGAGTGGCTTTTTTTATGGAAAAATTACAAAAAGGAGATAAAAAATTATTGAATGCTTGGGCCTTTTTCGATTGGGCAAATTCTGTATACACATTAACTATAGCATCTTCAATATTCCCTTTATTTTATGGCTTTATTTATCCAAATAAAGAAGAATTGATAAGTGTTTTTAATTTAAAACCAACCGTTTTAGTATCTGCTGTAACGGCGTTTACTTTTCTTGTCGTGGCTTTTTTATCGCCTTTATTATCTGGTATTGCAGATTATGTAGGGAATAAAAAAGTATTCATGAAGCTATTTTGCTACATAGGCGGTATAGGTTGTATTGGGTTATTTTGGTTTAGCAAAGAGTACATACATTTAAGTATGCTATTCTATTTTATGGGTTTAATAGGTTATTGGGGAAGTCTAGTATTTTATAATTCTTACTTACCAGATATTGCTTTTCCAGAACAACAAGATAAAATAAGTGCCAAAGGTTTTAGTCTTGGTTATATAGGAAGTGTAATACTTTTAGTTATTAATTTAGCAATGGTAATGAGTGTTGACGGAGAAGCTGCTATCGATATGATGCGTTACTCTTTTATAACTGTTGGTTTATGGTGGATAATATTTAGCCAATACACATTTTATATACTTCCAAAAGGAGTGTCTACAGGACATAAAGTAACTAAAGCTGTTATATTTAATGGGTTTAGAGAACTTAAGTTAGTTTGGCAAGAATTAAAGCAAAACAAACGATTAAAACGTTATTTAAATGCGTTTTTTGTTTTTAGTATGGCTGTGCAAACTATAATGTTAATGGCTGTTTACTTTGGAGAAAAAGAAATTTCTTGGGCAGATAGTGATGAGAAAACAATGGGTTTAATAGCTAGTATTCTAGTTATTCAAGTAGTTGCTATATTAGGAGCTTTTTTAACATCGAGAGCATCGGCCAAATTTGGAAACATTAAAACGTTAATTGTTATTAATATTTTTTGGATGTTTTTATGTTTCTACGCTTATTTTATGGTAACTCCATTTCAATTTTATATTGCAGCAGGTTTAGTAGGTTTTGTAATGGGAGGTGTACAAGCACTTGCTCGTTCTACCTATTCTAAGTTTTTACCAGAAACAGAAGACACTACATCTTACTTTAGTTTTTACGATGTCGCAGAGAAAATTGGTATTGTAATAGGTATGACGATTTTTGCAATAGTAGATCAAATAAGTACGATGCGAAATGCAATTCTATTTTTATTCATTTTCTTTTTAATGGGTATTATATTACTTTTTAGAGTCCCTAAAGAAGTAGTCTCAGAATAAGTTTTCGTTCCTTATATTTGCGTAACCAACAATTTAATATATTATAAATGAAGAAATTTAAGTTAGCCTCAGTTTTTGTTCTTTCTATTTTATTTACCACTTTTTATTCTTGTGATAATGAGCCTTTAGATTCAGAGTTTTTATCGGATTCAGAAGAAGGAATTTTTAATCCAGACATTATTGAAGAGCCAGGAGGTGATTCTACAGGAGATTATTGGCCTTTAGCTGTAAATAATGAATGGACGTACAACTATTATGTTGATGATGTTGCTCAAGAAGATTATGATATGAGTATTGGTTCTACTGAGGTTTATCAGGGAGAGTCTGTTTTTAGATTCAATCAATATTTACCATCTGCTACGGGTACAGATGGGACTCAATTTGATGGTTTAGATATTGATACTTACGTAAGAAAAAATGGTGGTGACTATATTGTTACTGTTGGAGATTTATCTGCTAGTTATTTAGATGGCGCTTTTGAGTTGTCTCAAACAGGTTATAGTTTAATAATTCTTAAAGATTATGTTGCTGTTGGTACATCTTGGACTAGTAATGTTCAAACTGTTACTTCGTTTGTATCTAATGATGAGATTTTTCCAGACTTACCATCTATAACTAATAACATTACTAATACTTTAGAGGTTGTAGAAAAGGATATTTCTGTAACTGTAAATGGAAATACATATGCAGATGTGATTAAGGTTAAATATGAACAAGAGTCGTATACTGCTGCAGCTCCAGATCAAACTACTAACTCTTTATATTACTATTATTTTGCTAAAGATGTTGGTTTAATTAAAACCGAAGGTTCTATAAGCGATAATGCAGATAATATTACATCTAACGTACTACAAGAATTAGATACTTTTGTATTAAATTAATTGTAATTTATATATAATTTAAAGCCACTATTTCAAGTATAGAAATAGTGGCTTTTTTTGTTTTTACAGTTTCAAGTTTTGCTTTTTTTTATTTAAATGAAGTGCTTTCTAGCTGTTAAATAGGCTTATACAGATTAATAGAATATTTCTTATGTTTGTGATATAAATAATTTGTTATGAAAAAACCAGCCATTCAGTTTTTAATGTTATTCTTATCAATGTCTCTATTTACATGTGATAACGAACCATTAGAACCAAGTTTGTTACCTCAAGAAGAAACTTCAAATTTAGATTGTTTAACAGCAACTCAAGCCTATATTACAGCAATTACAAATTTTGGTAGTTGGGATGGTAACGAGGCTACTTACCCACCTTTGTGTGCCGATTACGCAGCTTCTTTACAAGGGCTTATAGATAATTGTGGCGATCCAACAGGTAGTTATCAAGCACTACTAGGAACTTTAGGAGATTGTAGTGAGCCATTAGATCCAGACACTTGTGAGTCTGCAATTGCAAACTCTGGTATTGCAGAGGCTAATTTAAATAATGCTACAAGCGATTTATATACTCAGTTTTGTAATGGATATGTACTAGCATTACAAGAGCAAATAGAAATTTGTGGTGATGCAGATGGTTCTATTCAATCTACTATAGACGGTTTAGGAGATTGTTCGGAAACAGTGCCAAATGCAGATATTGTTGGAACATGGTTATTAACAGCTTGGAATGGTGAAGCTATAGACCTTAATAACGATGGTACCGAAAACACTAACTTTTTAAATGAAATGGATTGTTATACAAACGAAACATTAATCTTTAATTCAGACAATACAGGTACGGCAATGAGTACTTCTTTTGCAACCTTTACATTTGAAATAGAAACAGGAACAACAAACTCTTATGTTTATACTATAGAGTGTGAAGATGAAATTGAAAATTCTGACTTTACATGGACACAAAACGGAAACACTATTACTATTACAGATACTGCATCGTCTGATGTTTCTGAGTGGACTATAAATGGTAACGATTTATCCACAGATATACCTAGTGGGTTTATTGCTTTCGATAGCGATGATTTTTCAGTAGTTGTAACTCAAGATTTAACTTTTGTATACGAGAAACAATAGTATAAATTCAAGTAATAAAAAAAGCCTCTTTTCTAAATTAGAAAAGAGGCTTTTTTTAGTTAAGATGTAAACTAGTTTCCAATACTTCCAGAACCAGTAACCTTAGTATCTTCATGTTTAGGGTTTCCTTTATATTCTATATCTCCCGAGCCTGTTACTCTTGCGTTTAAATCGCCATTACATACAATTTCTACATCTCCAGAACCTGTAACTTTAGCGTCTACATCTATGGCATCTAAATTATAACCATGGAAATCTCCAGAACCAGTTACACTAGCTTTTAAGTCTTTAGTTTTACCATTTAAAGTTAAATCTCCAGAACCAGTTACAGAGGCATTAATATCGTTTGCTTCTACGTCTAAAACAACATCTCCAGAGCCAGAAACTTTTGCTGTAAAGTTATTAGCAGTAATTTTATCTTTATTAATAATATCTCCAGAACCAGATAAACTTACATAGTCTATATCTTTAAAAGGAATTGTTATGGTAATAGTCTTGTTAAAGCTTGTTTTTAAACTAATGTTGTTTTCGGTTTTAATTTTAAGAGTGTTGCCTTCAACTTCAGTAATAATATACTCTAACAAGTTGCTTTCGCCTTCAATTTTAATGTCACCTTCTTTTCCTTTTACTAAAACAAAGTCCATCCATCCTGCACATTTAATGGCATCGTAGTCCGA
The DNA here is from genome assembly GCF_947500605.1 of uncultured Lacinutrix sp. Taxonomy (GTDB): domain Bacteria; phylum Bacteroidota; class Bacteroidia; order Flavobacteriales; family Flavobacteriaceae; genus Lacinutrix. Next base: position 22,072 of record NZ_CANMSJ010000015.1, read on the forward strand.
TGTAGATCTTGTAATAGTAGTTACATTTCCGTTACCTTTTATTTTTTTACTTCCCCAAAGTTGTGCTTGAGCAAAAGAGAAACTTAGTAATGCGATAGCTATTAATAGCGTGTTTTTTGATGTCTTCATGAGTGTTGTTTTTAATGATTATTTTGATTGATTTTTTTATTTTTAATTCTGATAGAAAGTAACACTACCATATTCTGAGTTTATTTTTACTAAACTTCCAGAGTTTTGTGTGTTTTGGTAACCTGTGTAGTAACGATCTGAAGATTCTATACGTTTTTTTACAAAGTTGAAACTATCGTCATTATCTTTTAAAGAGCCGTATTCTAATTCTATATCAAAATCGAAAGCTAATTGTGAGTCGTAACCAATTTTTATACCTACGTAATCACTATTTATAGAAACGTTTTTAACGCTCTTTTGCAGCTTTGTAATTTTAATAGAACCATAATCTGCAGAGATATCTAAGTTTTTATAGACATCGCCAATTAAAACAGTTAAATAATCTCCATTACCTTTTAGGTTGTTTACTTTATCTACAGTAATACCACCGTAGTCGCAATTGTATGTTATGTTTTCGGCAACTTCTACTTTAGATTTTGTGTAGTCTGCAATAATTTCTAAGGTATTAGCTTTAGAGACAGTAAAACCGCTATAATCGGCATCAATTTTACCACCTTTAATAAACTCGAAATAACAGTTGTTAGAGTAATCGAAACTAATATCATTATTATCTGCTAGTAACTCTTTAGTAGTAATCTTACCGTAGTCGCAACTTAATTCTGCACGACCTTGAAGCGTACCTAAATTAATATTTCCATAATCGTTACTTAAGTTTACGTTATTGGTAATTGGCATTTTAATTAAATAATTAATTTTCATTTGGACATTGTTGCTATTTGTCCAGCTCCACCAAGATTTACTCTTGTTTTTACTAAAGTTTGTAATGGCAGTAACTAAATCTTGAGATCCAGAGAAGTCTACGGTAATACCATCTAGTTTTTGCTGTACTTTATCCTCGTCGTTACCAGTAGTGGTAATTATTATTTCAAAATCTATAGTGTTACCATCCCAGGTAACAACATCTATATTTCCATAGCTGTTATCTACTTTTAAAGTCGCATTATCGTTAACATTAAATGTTTTTGTAATGGTCTTTTCCTTTTTGTATTTACCATCTCTGTCGTTATTATTGCTTGCCATTAATACTAGAGGAAGCATGAGTAAAATGGTGAATAATTTATAGTGTAATACTTGTCTCATCGTTGTTTAATTTAAATGTTTTTATACCTTCTATGTTTTCTACTACAGATTTTAGAATGTTAATTCTATTCCAGAAATTATCAATCATGGCATGTATTACACGCTTATCGTTTCCGCTTTCTGTTAAGTCTATTTTTAATTGTTTGTATTGTGTTTCTAATGTTTCCATTTGCGTCATGGCATCTTTTATAAGAGCTTCGGTTTCTGGAGTACGCTCGCTATCTATTTTTTCTAATTCTTCGGCAATAACTGAAGTAAAGAAATTTTGAGTATTTGCCATTTCTGGAGAGACACTTGCTAAATCTTGAGTTTTAGTTTCTGTATTAAAATTAAAAGCTAAAGAGATTAGCAATAGAATTGAAGCTGCAATACCTAGAAACGGTTTCCATAAATTTCTATTTGTTTTTGTTACAACAACATCTTGCGATTGCTGTTGTGCTTTTAGTTTTTCTAAAAATCTATTTTCGTGACCATGGTTTGGCACTTCAACATCAAAATCGTGTTGGATTTTTTCGAAAAGTTGATTTATATTATCGTTTTTCATTTATTACTATTTTTTATTATTTCCGCGTAAGCGAAAACAGTATTCTTTTTTAGCCTACTAAGGCTTGCATTTTTTTTCTTAAACTTTCTTTTGCTCTTGAAATGGTTGTACGACAATTAGCGCTAGATATTCTCATAATATCGCTTATCTCATCGTAATCAAAGCCTTCTATTAAATGAAGCGTTAAAGCCACACGATAATTCTCTTTCAAGGTTTTCATTGTTTCTATTACTTGTTTAGCTTGTACGTTAGTAAACTCGTAATCTTCTGCTATGGCATCTGTATCTTCAACTTTATAAAGTACATCATCTAGAGGCACTTCGTCAAACTTGGTGCTTTTATTATAGTGGTAAATACTTTTGTTAATTACTATACGTTTAAGCCAAGCTCCAAAGGTTTTAATATCTTTTAAAGTGTCGATTTTAGAAAATGCTAATAAAAAAGCATCTTGCATAACGTCTTCGGCTTCAAAACTGTTTTTTACAATACGGTAGGCAGTGTTGTACATGGCTTTGTAGTACCTATTGTACAGTTCCAATTGCGCGAATTGGTTGTTGGTTTTACAAAGCTCCACGAGCTGTTCGATATTGTGGTTGGTTAATGTCAATTCTAATGGTTTGTTGTAGTAAAGATATAAGTTAAATGAGTTTGTTACAGTTTCTATTATTTTTTTTTAAAATAATTGCGAGTTAACAGTTAAAAACTAAAAGTTAATAGGTGTTTACTCGATTGTGATTATTCACAGTCAATTAAATTTTTAATAAGTATGAGTAAGAAAAACTATTATCTCTTCACTTTTCGCTCTTCACTTAGAATATGGCATATTAATTGAAGTTTTAGAAACAGATACTCACAATAGATTATTAATAATCGGTTGATAATCAAGGTGTTTATGAGTTATAACTATTAATTTTACAAACAGAACATTATAAGCCAGATTGTATTTGGTGACATAATGACGTAAATATACATATGAAGAAATCTAATTTTATTAGTCTAGACAGTTTGTCATTGCAAGATTTTGATGAGAATTCAGAGTTAATTCCATTAATGACACCAGAAGACGAAGAGAAAATAAACAAAGAAGAATTACCAGAAACATTACCAATCTTATCGTTGCGTAATACTGTGTTATTTCCTGGTGTTGTAATACCAATTACTGCAGGAAGAGATAAAAGTATTAAGTTAATAGACGATGCTAATAAAGGTAATAAAGTTATTGGTGTAGTGTCGCAAAAGGACGAGGCTGTAGAAGACCCAAAAGCTGGAGATATACATTTAGTGGGTACAGTTGCACGTATTCTTAAGGTGCTTAAAATGCCAGATGGTAATACAACAGTTATTATTCAAGGTAAAAAACGTTTTAGTATTGCTGAGGTTATTACAGAAGAGCCATACATTAACGCTACAGTAAGAGAAGTGCCAGAAGCAAAACCGGCGAAAAAGAATAAAGAATTTCAAGCGATTACAGATTCTATAAAGGATTTATCGCTTCAAATTATAAAGGACAGTCCAAATATTCCTAGTGAAGCTTCTTTCGCTATTAATAATATTGAGAGCGATTCGTTTTTAATAAACTTTGTATCTTCTAACATGAATTTGCCTGTAGAAGACAAGCAAAAACTTTTAGAAATAAACGATCTTAAGGAACGCGCATTAGAAACTTTAAAGTTTATGAATATCGAACTCCAGAAATTGGAGTTAAAAAATGATATACAATCAAAGGTTCAAAGTGATATGAACCAACAGCAACGTGAGTATTTCTTAAATCAGCAAATGAAAACCATACAAGAAGAGCTTGGTGGTGGCAATGCAGAGGAGATGGAAGATATGAAGTTGCGTGCTAAGGATAAAAAGTGGGATGATAAAGTTGCAGCCCATTTTGAAAAGGAATTATCTAAAATGCAACGTATGAATCCGCAAGTTGCAGAATACTCAATACAGCGTAATTATTTAGACTTGTTTCTAGATTTACCTTGGAATGAATTCAGCAAGGATAAATTCGATCTTAAACGTGCCAAAAAGATATTAGATAGAGACCACTATGGTTTAGACGATGTTAAAAAACGTATTATAGAATACTTAGCAGTATTAAAATTACGTAACGATATGAAGTCGCCAATACTATGTCTTTATGGACCTCCAGGTGTTGGTAAAACATCTTTAGGGAAATCTATAGCAGAAGCTTTAGGTAGAGAATATGTGCGTATGTCTTTAGGTGGTTTAAGAGACGAAGCAGAAATTAGAGGACATAGAAAAACGTATATTGGTGCTATGCCAGGACGTATAATCCAGTCTTTAAAAAAGGCAGGAACATCTAATCCTGTATTTGTACTAGATGAGATAGATAAATTAACAAATTCTAATCAAGGCGATCCATCGTCTGCATTATTAGAGGTTTTAGATCCAGAACAGAATAGCGAGTTTCATGATAATTTCTTAGAAATGGGTTACGATTTATCTAAGGTGTTATTTATTGCGACTTCTAATAGTTTAGGAAGTATACAACCTGCATTAAGAGACAGAATGGAAATTATAAATGTAACCGGATATACTATTGAAGAAAAAGTAGAAATAGGTAAGCGTCATTTATTACCAAAGCAACTTAAAGAACATGGTTTAGAAGACAAGCATTTAAAACTTGGTAAACCACAAATAGAGAAAATTGTAGAAGGTTATACAAGAGAATCTGGTGTAAGAAGCTTAGACAAGCAAATTGCAAAAATGGTGCGTTATGCTGCCATGAATATTGCAATGGAAGAAGAGTACGATCTTAAAGTAACTAACGATACTGTTATAGAAGTTTTAGGCGGACCAAAATTAGAGCGTGATAAATACGAAAACAACGATGTTGCTGGAGTAGTTACAGGTTTAGCTTGGACTAGAGTAGGTGGTGATATCTTATTTATAGAATCTATTTTATCTAAAGGTAAAGGCTCAATGTCTATTACTGGAAACTTAGGTAAAGTAATGAAGGAATCTGCAACAATAGCTATGGAATATATAAAAGCTAATGCTGAAGAGTTTGATATTAATCCAGATGTTTTCGATAAGTACAATGTACATATTCACGTACCAGAAGGTGCAACACCTAAAGATGGACCAAGTGCTGGAGTTACAATGTTAACTTCTTTAGTATCTTTGTTTACACAGCGTAAAGTGAAAAAGAGTCTTGCAATGACGGGAGAAATTACACTTCGTGGGAAAGTTTTACCTGTTGGCGGAATTAAAGAAAAAATATTAGCAGCAAAACGAGCAAGGATTAAAGAAATATTACTTTGCGAAGAGAATAGAAGAGACATTGAGGAAATTAAGCAAGATTATTTAAAAGGCTTAACATTCCATTATGTTACAGATATGAAAGATGTTTTAAAGCTAGCTTTAACAAAGCAAAAGGTTAAAAACGCTAAAAAATTATAAAAATGAAAGCAATCGCAATTGGTTTATTCAGTTTACTATCTTTAGGAGTTTTTGCTCAAGAGACTGATGAAGAATTTCTTCCTATTGAAGTAGAAGGAAAAGAAGCATTTATGTCTACTAAAACTGGAGAATTTACCTTTCGCGAACATGCAAAAACAGATCCTGCGCAATTAAAAACAACTGCAAGCGGAGTTGTTTACACAGACATTTCTATACATACTATTAAAAAAGGTGAAACATTATCTGCTGTAGCCAGAAAAAACGGCATTACTGTTTCAGAACTTAAAAATTATAATAAAGAAGCAACTTCAAATTTAAAAATAGGAAGTAAACTTAAAATTGTAAAAAACATATTGGTTAAATCTAGTAGTCCGGTTATTAGTTATGCAGGAGAAGAACAAATTATAGCAAAGCTTCGTCCAGGTGAATCTCCTGGACAGTTTGCTGCTCCACCATCTGTAGAAGAGGTGGAAAGTAAAGTTATTGAAACTAAGAAGACAGAAGAGAAGCCTTCGGCTACTGTTTATAAGGCGGAAACAAGCGTTAAGAATCCTATTTTTGGGTTGGATAATACTGATGATACAGCAGAGGAAGAATCTATAGAAGATTTATCTAAAGCAATTAGTAAAGAAGTAACAGAAGCGAAATCAGAAGTAGTAAAAGAGAAAGTTGCTGTTGAGATTGAAAAGGTTGAAATAAAAACAGAAACTAAAAAAGAGAAACTAGCTAGGCTAAAAGCAGAAATGCTAGCTTTAGAAGCAGAGTTAGATCAAGAGTCGCCTAAAGCACTTACAAAAGAAACTATTGAAAAAGAAGTAGAGAAAGTAAAAACGACTGTAGCCGAAACAAAAAAGGATGCAATTGCAGAAGCAGAAACTACAAAAGTAATAGAGCAAGTAAAAAAAGCGAATCCAAACGCAGAAATTGAAGAAGCTGCAAATGGTGAAAAGGTTATGGTTTTCGAAAACAAACCAAAAGTAGAAGTGTCTACTGCAGAGAAAGCGAAACAAGCTATAGCATCGGTTAGAAAAACTGAAAAAGAAGTTGAGGTTTCTAAAGCAGTTGAGGGTGAAGTAGAAAAAGAAGTTGCTGCTAAGAATGATTCCGAAGAAGAGAAAAGTGAAGCAACTTACTATACAGTGGCTAAAGGTAATTCGTTATGGTCTATAGCTCAAAAGCACAACATGACTGTAGATGCAATAAAAGAACTGAATAATTTAAAGAATAATAATCTTAAAATTGGTCAGAAATTAAAAGTGACTCCTAAAAAATAATTCAAATGAAATCTTCTAGTTTTCGTTAGTTAGTGAGCACAATTACAAAAAAAATAAACACATTTTTTATAGTATGAATAAAATAGTATTGGCATGTGTATGCCTAATAAGTATTAGTGCATTTTCGCAACAAAACATTGTAGATGTTACTATAGATGGTAAGCCTGCAAAAATGAATACTACAACAGGAGTTTATACATTTACAAATGGTGCACCAAGTAGTTATACTTCTCAATCTAATACACAAACAGAATCTGCAGTAGAAACAATGGTAAGCGAAACCGATGTTAAGGTTACTGGAGGCAGTACGCTACATACTGTAAGTAAGGGTGAAACTTTATATTCTATTTCTAAGAAATATCAAATTAGTATGGCTCAAATTAAGAGTATAAATAATCTTGATACCAATGTGCTTAGTGTAAACCAAAAACTAAAAATTGGATATAATGCATCAGCAGAAATTAAAGAAGTATTAGTTTATACAGTCGCTAAAGGTGATACTTTATATCGTATTGCAAAAGCATCAAACCTTTCGGTTCAAGAATTAAAAGAATTAAATAACTTAGAGAATAATAATATTAGCATAGGTCAAGAACTTAAATTAAAATAAAAAACACAACTCTGCGTTTTAAGATAGATTTAATTACTTTTGCCACTTTATGCTTAAAAAAATTACTCTTTTTAGTTTTGTTTTATTTAGCACCTTTTGCTTTGCGCAATTAGGTGGGCAATCTACTTATCAATTTTTAAATTTAGTATCCTCTCCAAGGCAAGCAGCTTTAGGTGGTAAAGTACTTACTAATGTAGATTGGGATGTTACGCAGGCGCTTTATAATCCAGCAACTATTAATGTAGAGATGGATAATCAGTTTGCATTAAATTACACTAATTATTTAGGAGGTATTAAATACGGTACTGCAGCTTATGCATATACAGTAGATAGACGTGTGCAAACTTACCATGCTGGAATTACTTATATTAACTATGGTGATTTTGAAGGTTATGATGAAGAAGGTAACGAAACTAGTGAGTTCTCGGGTTCCGAAATAGCATTATCCTTTGGTTACGCCAAGCAAATAGGGTACAGCGATTTTTATGCTGGAGCAAACATAAAACTAATTAATTCTAGTTTAGAACAATACAACTCGTTTGGTGTTGCTACAGATTTAGCACTTATGTATATAGACGAGCGTTTAGAGTTTCAAGGCACTTTAGTGGTTAGAAACTTAGGAACTCAAATTACTACCTATGCAGGTAGGCAAGAATCTTTACCTTTAGAAATAGATATAGGTCTATCTCAAACCTTAGAAAATGTACCATTACGTTGGCATTTAACTTTCGAGAATTTACAGCAATGGCCTATTGGAGAACCTAATCCTGCCAGAGCAACTACAGATTTAGAAGGTAACCAAGAACAAGAAAAAGTTGGTTTTTTATCTCAAGTAATAAGACATACAATATTAGGAGCAGAGCTATTTCCAAGTAAAGGTTTTAATATTCGTTTAGGTTATAACTTTAGACGTGCCGAAGAACTTCGTATAGAAGATCAGCGTAATTTTTCAGGTTTATCGGCTGGTTTCTCTGTAAAACTTAATAAAATGCGTTTTAGTTATACTCATGCTAAATATACTTCAGCTGCAAACTCTAATTTCTTTGGGTTACAGATTGATTTAAAGTAATATTACTCAATAAACAGAATTTATGAAAAAGTTTATTTTATCAAGTATAGGTGTTTTATTATGCCTAACAATATCATTTGCTCAAGATACTCGACCAGAGGCAGAATTGATGAATTGTATGTATAATAGTTATAAAGACGGAGGTGTCGCTTTTAAAAATATATTAAATGATTTCGAGCAACAGCTAGTTGTAAATAATTTTTTAAATGATGCATCTGGAGAAAGTTATATCGCGCTTTTAAATAAAATGTCGAACAAAGAGATTAATAATTTAAAGCTATCTTCATTTTCTTTTAATGCTATTAAAGAAATAGAAACGCTTAGTGTATTAGAAGCTCAAATTTGCAGTCAGGAACTAAAAAAAGAGTTAGATTTAGATAAGTTTAAAGGAACAAAACTAGATAGTGTAATGAATGAGGTAATGTCTGCAGATAACATATCTATCACGCAATATTCTAGTTCTTTATTATCTTTTTTAACGGCAGAAGATTTCGAATTAGATCTATATAAAATAAATTTATTGTATTTTTTTGGAATCGTTAATAACGATATTAAATCGGGAATAGAAAGAAAGGGATCTATTGACTATAAAGAAACAGAAACTTTTAACTTAGAGAAATCAATAAAGGTGTTTATTAATTCAGAAAACAAGATTTTTATAGATAATAACGAAGTTTCAGTTGAAGTATTAAATACTAAAATTAGAGATTATATGATTCAAAATAAATCGGAATCATATATAGTAATTGAAAATGATTTAGAGGTTTTTTACGAAAAGTACATACAAGTCCATAATTCAATTATTTCTACAATTAATACTTTAAGAAAAGAGTTGTCAATTAAAAAGTTTGATAAAGAATATAAAGATTTAAATATTGAAGAGGTTGAGATAGTTAAAGCGGTCTATCCAATAAATATTAGAGAATCAAATTCAGAATAAATTAGAATTCTATTTTAATGCAAAAAATAACAATAGCCATAGACGGTTTTTCGTCAACAGGAAAAAGTACGGTAGCAAAACAGCTGGCAAAACACTTAGGTTACATTTATGTAGACACAGGAGCAATGTATCGTGCAGTTACCTTATTTACTATGCGTAATGGTTTTATTACTAAAGAAGATTTTAATGTTAATGCATTAGTAGAAAAACTGGGAGAAATAACCATTAATTTTAAGTTTAATCCAGATTTAGGTTTCGCTGAGGTATATTTAAATGGTGAAAATATAGAAAGAGAAATACGAACATTAGAAGTCTCAAGCTATGTAAGTAAAGTAGCAGCAATACCAGAAGTGCGTTACCAATTGGTAAAGCAACAACAACAAATGGGAAAAGATAAAGGTGTTGTTATGGACGGTAGAGATATTGGTACAGTAGTATTCCCATACGCAGAGTTAAAACTTTTTATGATAGCTTCCGCTGAAAAAAGAGCAACACGTCGTTTCGATGAGTTAATAGGTAGAGGAGACGATGTAAGTTATCAAGATGTTTTAAGAAACGTACAAGAACGCGATTATATAGATTCTAACAGAGAAGATTCTCCACTACGTAAAGCAGACGATGCTATAGAAATAGATAATAGTAATTTGTCTTTAGAAGAACAATTTAAAAAAGTACTACACTTAGTAGAAGCAACTTTTGAAGGTTTAGAATAAAATTATTTAGCTCTATATAGTATTTTAAAGAAAGCGCTTCGTCCATTCATGTATTTTTTAAGTATAAAAAATTTTATCGAGAAGCTTTAAGTTAAATACGCGGTAAAATAGATTCCTGCCTTCGCAGGAATGACAAATAATCAAATTAACACAAAATAAAAAGCGAGCTAACAATTGTTAACTCGCTTCTCAAAAGAAATCGCTATTAATTCCTACAAATTCGGAATTATTAATTCTTGATCTGGGTGTATTACATCTGGGTTCTTTAATATATCAGTATTTGCTTTAAAAATAGCATTGTATTTTCCAGCACTTCCGTAATACTGTTTAGCAATAGCTCCTAAAGTTTCTCCGCTTTTAACAGTGTGTCTAGCAAAGATACTTGAATCTGCAACAGCTATATCTGCAACAATATCGCTTGGGCTTTCACCGCCAGAAGCTTTTATTTCATCCCAAATTAAATTCTTTTCATATTGCGTAGCAGCAGTTCCTTTTACTGTTAATACACCATTAGCTTCAGAAACGTCTCCGTTTTGAATGTTTAATTTCTCGCCTAAATCAAGTACTGCTTGATATTTTGCTCTTACCATGTTTGTTTTGTTTTTAAGTGTTATTCTTATAGTACTAAAGATAGTAATTAATCATTTAATAAGTCTCTATATAAATTCTATAAAAACAAAACACATTAGTTTATTAGATTAAGTGTTTGTTTTTATCGCTGAAACACCTGATTTAGGTAAGTGTTATATAATTTATAAATCGACTGTTTTATAGCATTAAGTTATTGAATAATAGTGTGTTTAATTTTTTTGTAATGCGTTTAGGTAATATGATTTAAAAGTATTATTTTTGCACTCCTTTTTAGCACCTCTAGGAAAGATGAAAAGGGATTAAAACAAATTTATTTATAACACTTCTGTGTGTTAGTGCTTTAGAATCTTACAAGACATACAGAATACAACGCGATGTAAACGTATTTTCTCAAAAAGAGGAAGCGAATAAACATCGCAGAATTATTTTCAATGGCTGACAAAGCAAAAGAAGTAGAAGCTCAAGAAGTAGCAACTGCAAAAAAAGAAGCTCCAGTAGTATCTGAAGCACAAGCAAATCCTGAAAAATTCTTAAAAGAATTCAACTGGCACAACTACCAAGAAGGTATTGATGAAGTTGAAGATTCTCAATTAAAAGAATTTGAAAAATTAGTATCAGAAAATTTCGTTGACACTTTAGATGACGAGGTTGTAACTGGAGAAGTAGTTTTCATGTCTGACCGTGATGTTATTATTGACATTAACGCAAAGTCTGAAGGTGTTATTTCTTTAAACGAATTTCGTTACAATCCAGATTTAAAAGTTGGAGACAAAGTAGAAGTATTAATCGATGTTCGTGAAGACGCAACAGGACAATTAGTATTATCTCACAGAAAAGCACGTGTTATTAAAGCATGGGATCGTGTAAACAATGCACACGATACAGGTGAAATCGTTAATGGTTTCGTTAAGTGTAGAACTAAAGGTGGTATGATTGTAGATGTTTTCGGAATCGAAGCATTCTTACCAGGTTCTCAAATTGACGTTAAGCCAATTAGAGATTACGACCAGTACGTAAATAAAACTATGGAATTTAAAGTTGTGAAAATCAACCACGAATTCAAAAACGTAGTAGTTTCTCATAAAGCGCTTATTGAAGCTGATATTGAAGAACAGAAAAAAGAAATTATCGGTCAATTAGAAAAAGGTCAAGTATTAGAAGGTATCGTTAAGAACATTACTTCTTATGGTGTATTTATTGATCTTGGTGGAGTTGATGGATTAGTACATATTACAGATTTATCTTGGTCAAGAATTAACCATCCAAATGAGATTGTTGAGTTAGATCAGAAATTAAATGTTGTAATCCTTGATTTCGATGAGAACAAATCAAGAATCCAATTAGGTCTTAAGCAATTATCTAAACATCCTTGGGATGCTTTAGGAGAAAGCGTAGCAGTTGGAGACAAAGTAAAAGGTAAAGTTGTTGTAATCGCAGATTACGGTGCATTTATCGAAGTTGCAGAAGGTGTTGAAGGTTTAGTTCACGTTTCTGAAATGTCTTGGTCTACACACTTACGTTCGGCTAACGATTTCGTAAAAGTTGGTGATATGATCGATGCTCAAATCTTAACTTTAGATAGAGAAGATCGTAAAATGTCTCTTGGTATCAAGCAATTATCGCAAGATCCATGGACAGATATTACATCTAAATACCCAGTAGGTTCAAACCACAAAGGTATTGTACGTAACTTTACAAACTTTGGTGTTTTTGTTGAATTAGAAGAAGGTATCGACGGATTAATTTATATCTCAGATTTATCTTGGACTAAGAAAATTAAGCATCCATCTGAGTTTACAAACGTAGGTGATACTTTAGAAGTAGTAGTATTAGAGTTAGATGTTGAAGGGCGTAAATTATCTTTAGGTCACAAACAAACAACTGAAAATCCTTGGGATAAATACGAAACTGAGTTCGCTTTAGGTTCTACGCATACTGCAGAAATTTCTGAAGTTGTAGATAAAGGTGCAACTATCGATTTCAACGAAGATATCGTAGCTTTCGTTCCTTCTCGTCACCTTGAAAAAGAAGATGGTAAGAAACTTAAGAAAGGAGATTCTGCTGAATTCAAAATTATAGAGTTTAACAAAGAGTTTAAGAGAGTAGTTGCTTCGCATACTGCAATCTTTAGAGAAGAAGAGATGGCTAACGTTAAAGCTGCACAAGCTAAACAAGCTTCTCAATCTGCTGAGTCTAAACCAACTTTAGGTGATGCAAATGATGCTTTACAAGCTCTTAAAGATAAAATGGACGGAAAAGCTTAATTAGTTTTTTAATTCTGTACTAAATACAGAATCCATTTAATATTACTAAAAAGCCTCTTGGAAACAAGAGGCTTTTTTTTTACCATTAATTACTCTTTATTCTTCTAAAATTTTGCGCTATATTTGTAAACCTACACACGTTTGGAAAACAATATGAGTCAGAAAGTGTTACTTAATGCAACAGCCATAAACATCATTCTTCATAGATTGGCTTGCCAATTAATTGAAAACCACAAAGATTTTTCTAATACCGTTTTAATAGGTATACAGCCAAGAGGAAAGTATTTAGCTAATCGTTTAGCCGAAATGCTAAAAACGGAATACAAGATTAAAAACTTACAATTAGGTCTTTTAGATATTACTTTTTATCGAGACGATTTTAGGCGTGGAGATAAAATACACGAAGCTAATACTACAGAAATAGATTTTATAGTCGAAGATAAAAACGTTGTTTTTATAGACGATGTTTTATATACAGGACGTAGTATTCGTTCTGCATTAACAGCTATACAATCTTTTGGAAGACCAAACGAAATAGAACTACTTACTTTAATAGATAGACGTTTTAGTAGACATTTACCAATACAGCCTAATTATAGAGGCAGACAAGTAGATGCCATAAACGAAGAGAAGGTAAAAGTAAGCTGGAAAGAGAACGATGGAGAAGATGCTGTTTATTTAGTAAGAAGCTAAATTAGCTTTACGGTTTTACACCTAGAGTAGTTTAAGTACTTCTAATTATAAATTATGATTTGTCATTCCTGCGTAGGCAGGAATCCACAATAAAAGAATAAAGAAATAGATTCCTGTTTTTTTGCAGGATTGACAAAAGAGAAAATTATGAGCGAATTAAGTGTCAATCACTTATTAGGAATTAAATACCTTCAGGAAAAAGACATCCAACTTATTTTTGAAACTGCAGATCATTTTAAAAAAGTGATTAATAGGCCTATTAAAAAGGTACCATCGCTTAGAGATATTACAATAGCCAATTTATTTTTTGAAAATTCAACAAGAACAAAACTGTCTTTTGAGTTAGCCGAAAAACGTCTTTCTGCCGATGTCATAAATTTTTCAGCAGGACAATCTTCAGTTAAAAAAGGAGAAACCTTAATAGATACAGTTAACAATATCTTATCTATGAAAGTAGATATGGTGGTTATGCGACACCCTAATCCTGGCGCAGGTGTGTTTTTATCTAAACATGTAAAAGCAAACATTATAAATGCAGGAGATGGTGCACATGAGCATCCTACGCAAGCCTTGTTAGATTCTTACTCAATAAGAGAGCGTTTAGGCGATGTTGCAGGAAAAAATGTAGTTATCGTTGGCGATATTTTACACAGTCGTGTTGCATTATCTAATATTTATGCTTTAAAATTACAAGGTGCTAATGTTATGGTTTGCGGACCAAAAACATTATTACCAAAATATATAGACCAATTAGGCGTTAAAGTAGAAACGAACTTACGAAAAGCATTACAATGGTGTGATGTAGCCAATATGTTACGCGTTCAAAATGAGCGTATGGACATTAGTTACTTCCCATCAACAAGAGAATACACACAACAATTTGGAGTTAATAAAGCACTATTAGATTCTTTAGATAAAGAAATTACTATTATGCATCCGGGACCAATTAATAGAGGTGTTGAGATTACAAGTGATGTTGCAGATTCTAAGCAAGCTATTATTTTAGATCAAGTAGAAAATGGAGTAGCAGTTAGGATGGCAGTAATATATTTGTTAGCTTCAAAAATAAAACAATAAATTATGATAATAGATCAAGAAGAAAATACTTCAATAATTACTCAAGAAAAGGCTACTATTATAGAATTAGTTAAAAAAATAGAAGCACTATATCCAAAGTTTGAAAAACATAACATCATTATAAAATTATCTTCTTTGGGAAAAATAACTTTAGAGAATGTTAATGAGTTTTTACGTCTTTCAAAAAAACACCGTGCAGCAAAACACTCGTTTGTAGTGGTTACAAATGCAATGGGTGCAGACGAAACTCCAGAAGAAATTATAGTAGTGCCAACAGTTAAAGAAGCTTTCGATATTATTGAAATGGAAGTTATGGAACGTGATTTAGGTATTTAATTTTCACTTAAAGTTAAAAATTTTTAAGCTAAATTGTATTAATGAAATTAAACATCTTAGGTTGTTACAGCGCAACGCCACGAACGTTTACTAATCCTACATCTCAAGTATTAGAAATAAACAATCATGTTTTTTTAATAGATTGTGGAGAAGGTACTCAAGTGCAATTGCGTAAACATAAAATTAAGTTTAATCGTATTAAACACATTTTTATATCTCATTTACACGGCGATCATTTTTTTGGTTTAGTAGGTTTAATATCTACCATGCGATTATTAACGCGTGAGACAGATTTACACATTCATGCACCAAAAGGTTTAAAAGAAGTAGTTACACTACAGATGAAATTAGCAAACTCATGGACAAATTATAATCTTTATTTTCATGAATTAACCAGTAAATCGTCAGAGTTAATTTTTGAAGATGATAAAGTAGAAGTATACACAATACCTTTAGACCATCGAGTATATACTAATGGTTTCTTATTCAAAGAAAAAGAAGGAGACCGTAAGCTGGATATGAATGCAGTTTTAAATGCAAATATAGATGTCGCTTATTATAGAAAGCTAAAACAAGGCTTCGATGTAGAGAATAATGATGGGCAACTTATAAAAAACGAAACTGTTACATTTCCTCCTGAAAAACCTAAGAGCTATGCCTTTTGTAGCGATACAGCATATAAAGAAGATATAGTGCCTATTATAAAAGATGTTGATGTGTTATATCATGAATCTACTTTCTTAGAGCAGCATGCACATTTAGCACCTAAAACAAAACACAGTACTGCTAAAGAGGCTGCTAGTATTGCTAAACAAGCTAATGCGGGCACTTTGTTGTTAGGACACTATTCTACTCGATACGATGATTTAAACCTGTTTAAAACTGAAGCTCAAGAGTATTTTGAAAATGTAGAGCTTGCAGACGATGGTAAGGTTTTCGAATTTTAGTATAAATCACCTTTTTTACATTTATAAGGCTAATTTTTAAATTCTTTTAGATTGGTAATCCAATTTATAGATTCTTCTATATTATCAGTTCTTTTTATACTTTTCTTAGAAAACTGTTTTTCAATAGTTGCGTTAACATAATTAATTTGTGAATAGCATACAGATACACTTGCAACAACAAAATCGTATTTTTGGTGAAACTTTTTCCATAAGTTTGGCTCATAGGAATAAGAGTTTACTTTATTAGAGATATATCCAATTTTACAATTTACACCATAATGTAAAAAGACTAATTCTATTACTTTTTCTATTTTATTCCAATCTAAGTGTACACCATAGTTTACTTCAGAAAGAATAAATTTTGGAAATAAATATATTTTACAAAAAGGTAATTCTTTAACGGTATAAATAAGCTGTTTACTTATTTGAGAGTTTTCAAATTGCATTTTAGGGTGGTTAGTTTATCCTAAATATATTAATTTAAAATTTCATTCTACTTGGTTTTTAATAGCTAATCCATTTGCTTTTTTTATGTTTTTTCTATCAGTTTAATAATGAGTTTATTAAATCTAATATGTTTATGTTAAAAAAACGCCTTGGTTGTTTTTAAATACTTTTATCCATATTTATAGATAAACACCACGTCCTTATTTAATATCTAAATTTATTAAAACTTTTTCAAGATGATTTTTAATTCTTGTAAATTGCAGTATGGAAAAAGATTTAGGAAATTATAGAAGATCTTACGAGAAAAACGAACTATTACTCGAAGACACACCAGAGAACCCAATAGAGCTTTTTAGGACTTGGTTTAATGAAGTTGATACTCATTTTCCAGAAGACGAAACCAATGCCATGACGATTTCTACAATTGGCTTAAATGGCTTCCCTAAAAATAGAGTAGTGCTTCTTAAAAAATTTACATACGAAGGTTTTATTTTTTATACTAATTACGAAAGTGAAAAAGGTATGGCAATACAAAACAATCCTAAAGTATGCTTGTCTTTTTTTTGGGCTGGAGCCGAAAGACAGATAATAATAAAAGGTGAAGCTGAAAAAATAGCAGCAAATTTAAGTGATGGTTATTTTGAATCTCGTCCTAGAGGAAGTCAATTAGGAGCGATGGTTTCTAAACAGAGTAGTATTATAGAAAATAGAAATGTTCTAGAAACACAACTAAAAAAATTAGAGCAAGAATATGAAGGTAAAGAGATACCAAGACCAGAATTTTGGGGAGGATTTATTGTAAAACCTGTTGAAATAGAATTTTGGCAAGGAAGAGCAAATAGGTTACATGATCGTATTCATTATAGAATGGATGAGGACTATTCTTGGGTTAAAAACAGGTTGTCGCCATAATCAACGATTAACGACCGTTTATTGCGTCAAAATACATTTCATAGCGTTCGAAAACTGTGTTTCAACGATTAAAAACATTTAATCACGATGAAATACATGTATTTTGTCGATTTTAACATTTCTTTAACACTTCGTGAGGTTTTGGTTAGGTATATTTAATTCCCAAACAAAATGTACCCTTATGAAAACCTTACTTAACCTACTATTTTTAGCCTTATTTTTAACTTTCGCAACATCATGTTCTTCAGAAAGTTCAGACGATTTGCAACTTGAAAATATCACTATTCCACAGACAAAAGAAATAGAGATCGAGATAATGGAGCTTATTAATGCTTATAGAATTGAGAATGGTCTAAACGCATTATCTAATCATGATTTAGTAAAATCGCAAGCTTTTAGTCATTCAGACTATATGGCAGAAGAGGATAATATGTCACATGCAAACTTTTATAATAGAAAATCATTTTTAGTAAATAATGCAGGAGCTAGTGTAGTTACAGAAAATGTAGCATATGGGTTTACATCGGCACAATCTGTTGTTAATGCTTGGATAAATAGTGAAGGTCATAGATTAAATATGGAAGGTGATTATACAAATTTTGATGTATCTGCAGAACAGAATGCAGAAGGTAAGTGGTATTACACAAATATATTTATGAAAAAATAAATAACTTAATTATATATAAAAAGCGTTTCGAGAGAAACGCTTTTTTTGTTTTCAATTTGGAGTAATTGAAAATTTTGTGAAATTAAATTTATTACTGTTTTCTATTTCTCAAATCAGTTATCGATTAGTTTATAACGCTATATACACGAAAGTTAGGCGAGTGGTAATTAAGTATTATTATTTGTATTTAACACAAGCTTATTATTTTTATGTCATTTTTAAGTAGTGTTATTAGGGAATTCATCAATTGTGTTATATTTTTCAATTTCATCACTATTGTCAATCGAAATGTAAAGACCATTAGCTATGATTAAATGTGATTGAAATTCGGGCACAATATTTTTCAAAACTTTGAAAACATAAGTTTTATTATTTACAATAAAAGAACATTCATTATCATGGTGAGATAACATTTTTCTTTCTCGATAATTTCAATTCCGAAATTGATTAATCCAATGTCTCCAGCTTGATTTAGAAAATTAATTAGCTTATCTACTTTTTATAAACTCCGGAAATGCCTTTAAGGTTGCAAAGCCGTAATTTCTGCATACGATTGAAGTTAATCTAATGTTGTCTGACTTATCTATTGCTTTTAGTCCAAAGACCGTAGAGATGCCATTAAAATACAATTCAAAACCTTTTTCCGGTTCTTTATATAAATATAATAATGGCTTCATATCTTTTGCTCAAGTTTTATTTTTCAATCGATATAAAATGACATTAATGAAGAGAGTAGTAACCATTATTTAGCATAGCCGCTAGTAATAATAAACTTAGAACGTCTATTTTCTTGATGTTGTTCCTCAGTACAATTCTTACTATTTGCATCGTCGCAATTGTTTATTAATTGACTTTCTCCATAACCAATAGCACTTTCTACTCTGTTTTCGGTAATGCCTCTAGAGAATAAATAATCTCTTGTAGATTTAGCTCTTCTATCAGATAACTTCTTGTTGTAAGCATCTCTACCACGACTGTCTGTATGCGATTCTATTTTAATTACCATTATAGGATGTTCACGCATAACGGCTACAATATTTTCTAATTCGTAAGCAGCATCTGGTCTAATATCAGACTTGTTATAATCGAAGAAAATAGGATTAATTACAATTTCGCTATCAATTATTAAAGGAGTAAGGAAGAGGTCTACAGTGTTTTCTATACCGCTTTCTTGGGTTGTAGTTACTTCTTTTTGGTCTGGTCTGTATATTACTTTTTCACCAAGTACAACAAAAGTGTTATCGCAAGCGACATCTTTAAACTCATATTCACCTTTCTCGTTAGAAGTTTCCATTTGTATTACTTTACCATTTTCATCGATAAGTTTTACAACCACTTTTGGTAGTGGTTCATTAGAAATTTTGTCTTTAGTAATTCCTTTAATTATTTGTTTACACTCATAACGACCAAAACTATAAATATCATCACCACCTTTTCCACCATCTCTGTTAGAAGAGAAGTATCCAGTGTTTGTATCAGTATCAATAAAAAAGGCAAAATCATCGAAACCACTATTATATGGTGCACCAAGGTTTTTTACGAAAACTTGTGATGTATCTTTTTTAAGAATATTACTTTCAAAAATATCATATAAACCTAAGTT
Organism: uncultured Lacinutrix sp.; assembly: GCF_947500605.1. GTDB lineage: Bacteria > Bacteroidota > Bacteroidia > Flavobacteriales > Flavobacteriaceae > Lacinutrix. Next base: position 41,448 of record NZ_CANMSJ010000015.1, read on the forward strand.
TAAATGCCCATCGGATGAGAAATATAGTGTAGAATCTTTAGCAATAAAAGGGAAATTTTCTCTTCCTTCTGTATTAATTTTAGCTCCTAAATTAATAGGATTACCAAAGGTTCCATCATTATTTATTTTTACTTTATATATATCTGTAAGTCCTTTTGAGCCCTCACGATCTGAAGAGAAATATAAATCTTTCTCGTTAGGACTTAGAGCAGGAGATCCTGTCGAAAAATCTTCGCCATTAAAAGGTAACTCTTCTATTTTCTTCCATTTACCATCAACATTCTTTGCTCTAAATAATTTAATTTGTGAAGTACCTCCTTTATCGTATTTGGCTTTGTTCTTCTTATTTAAATTTATTCTAGTAAAATACATTGTTTTACCATCTTTTGTAATGGCAACAGAGCTTTCATGAAAATCTGTGTTAATTTCGTTTGATGTAATAAGTGAAGGTGATCCAACTATTTTGTTTCCTTCTTCTATAGTTATTCCAGATTGATAGATATTTAGGAATGGTTCTTTATTCCATTGATACAGTTTTTTTTCGTCTATTACAGTATCTGTTACTCGAGTAGAAGCAAAGTATAAAATGTTATCTTTTTCAAAACTTCCAAAATCTGAATATTCTGTATTAATATCAAGATTTTTATAATCTACATATGTACGATCTGTAGACTCTAATGCTTCAAATTTTTCAATATCGAATACATCTTCTTCTTTTACACGTCTATCATTTCTTTTACGGTCTTTAAAAATAGTAGTCCATTTTTTAGATTCCTCAAACTGATTTAAGCTTCTTAGAGTTTGAATATATTTATAGATATACTCTGGATTTACATCCTTATATTTTGTTACTGCTTTCTTGTACCAATAACTAGCTAGTTGTACGTTAGAATTGTTGTAGTAACAATCACCAAGTCTAGTAACGACATGTTCTGTAGTATCTCCTTTTTTTAAAACTTCTAAATAAAGTTCTGTTGCCTGATAATAGGCATAATCTTTAAAGAAATTATCGGCTACTTTAATCTGTGCACTTGTTATAGAGACAGTAAAAAAGAATAATATGTATAGTAAACTATTTTTCATTTTATATTAGAAATATCTTGGAGATTTAATACGTTTTCTTGGTTTGTAAACTTCAAACATTAATAGAATTTCATGTGTTCCACTTGTATACGGTCTTAAATCTGATAAAAAATATTCATAAGAATATCCAATTCTTAATTGTTGAGAGACTTGAAAATCTGCAAGTGCACCTATGGTTGAAGTATCTTGATTATATCTATAAGCACCACCTAACCAAAATTTTTCAAAGAATAGGAGGTTAGCATTAATATCGAACGAAACAGGTGCTCCATTTGTAACTTTTAATAGGGTAGATGGTTTTAGTTTTAGATTTTCATTAAGTTCAAAAACATAACCTCCAGTTAAATAATAACCTATTCTCTCTAAAGCTAAATATTCTGGTCCAGCATCTTGATTACCTCTTAAATTATAATCGGTATTTAATATTCTTGGAGCAGATAAACCAACATACCATCTATTACTATGCAAAAACAAACCAACTCCAATATTTGGATTCCAACGACTAGAAATGTCGCTAAAAAATGGATCTGTATAGACTTGTTCTTGGTCTAAAAAACCAACGGTATCTAAGTTGTAATGAGTAAAACCAGCTTTTAAGCCAAAAGCTAATTTTGTTGTTTCACTTGTGTTTATTGTATATGAAAAATCACCATACATAAAAACAAAATTTTCATAACCTAATTGATCGTTAATTATGGATAGTCCTAAACCTAATTGTTCATTTTTTAGAGGAGAATGTATAGAAAGTGTTTGAGTACTTGGTCCTCCTTCTAAACCTACCCATTGACTTCTATGTAAACCAACTAAACTTATTGTTTCTCTACTTCCTGCATATGCGGGATTTACAGATATGGTATTAAACATATACTGTGAAAACTGCGGTAATTGTTGAGCAAAGGAAAAAACACAACTTAGTGCCACAATAGTAAATATATAAATTCTATTTCTTTTCATTCATTTTTTTATTTTGTACCTAAAAATAATGGGCCAGTAATAGGATCTAAACCGCTATTTCTTAAAATAATAACATAATAGTATGTACCATTTGGAAGCTTATCTGCAGTCCCTAGTGACTGTTTAATCGCTTGACCACTCCAATCATTTTTATAATCTTTCACATCATAAATTATGCCACCATAACGATTAAATATCTGTAAATCTATTATGAAACCACATTTTTGATCTCCTTGTATAAAGAAGAAATCGTTATGCCCATCACCATTTGGCGTTACTGCTTTAGAAATAACAAGACCTTCTACACCGCATGGCTGAACAATACATTTATCGTGTATGTTTAATGTAACTCTAATTGTAGCTCTACAATCATCACTTGCCATTGAATAGGTAAAGATATAATCACCAAGTTCTAAGTCGATAGGATCGAAGGTACCATCAGTATCTAATACAACATCACCTTGCTCAACTGTCCATGTTCCAGAGGTGTCAATACCTTCTGTTAAGTACTCGAATAAATCTATAGTACCATCATTATTACAATGTTCACCATCAAGGTCTGTAACAAAGTCTTCACTAATAACGTTTACAGTATGTGTATAAACATTAGAGTTATTACAACTGTCACTAACAATCCATTCCCAAACTATTTCATAATCTTCACCATCACCAGCGTTATTATTCGTTTCATTAAAATCGATAGTAACTTCTATATTAGAACATTCGTCTGAGAATTCTAAAGTTGGCGGCTCAGGGATTTCAGAACAAATAACGTAAGATTCAGGCTCTAAATTAGTTAATAAAGTAGGAGCAGTAGTATCTTCAATCGTTAGTGTGGCAATTGAAATAGATTCATTTCCACAATCATCAGCAACAGTATAAGTTACTTCAATTGTTCCTCCAGCACCACAATTAGAATTTAAATTAACAAATGAATAATTAGAAGTTACTGTATTTGTAGTATCAGCATCACAAGCATCAACACCACAAGATGTAAGAGTTTCAATGTTATTTGCATTCCATTCATTTGCTAATGTTTCATTTTCACTTCCATTGCATTCTATAGTTGTATTTGTAACATTACAGTTAGATAAATCTGGACCAGTTGAATCTTCAAGTGTCAATGTAGCTGTTGTTGTTGCAGTATTACCACAATCATCAGTAACAGTATAGTTAACAATAATAGTTCCACCTAAACCACATGTTGACACTAGGTTGTTAAAGTCGAAATCTGAAGTTACTGTGTAAATAGAATCCAAATCACAATCATCACCAGGACAAGTAGAAAGAGTAGTCATATTATCAGCATTCCATGTCGAAGCTATTGTTGCATTATCTGTACCATTACATTCTATAGTAGTATTTGTTACATCAGTACAGATAGTTAAATCTGGACCAGTAGTATCTTCTAGTGTAAGAGTTGCAGTAAGTTGTGTAGTATTACCACAATCGTCTGCTACCGTATAAGTAACAGTAATTGCACCACCTGCACCACAATTAGACACTAAGTTGTTAAAGTCGTAATTAGAAGTTACTACGTTAGTTGGATCTACATCACAAGCATCGGTACCACAGTTTTGAAGTGTTGCAATATTAGCAGCATCCCAAGCGATCGCAATGTTTTCGTTATCAGTTCCACCACATTCGATAGTTTCATCAACAACAGTACAATTAGTTAAATCTGGACCAGTAGTATCTTCTAGTGTAAGAGTTGCAGTAAGTTGTGTAGTATTACCACAATCGTCTGCTACCGTATAAGTAACAGTAATTGCACCACCTGCACCACAATTAG
>NZ_CANMSJ010000016.1 GCF_947500605.1 uncultured Lacinutrix sp.
TTAACGTGCCAATTGCATCTTGTAGTATTACAGATTTCTAATTTTATGAAACTTTTCACATTTAAATACAAAACTGACAACGCAACTTACTTTATCTATTAATGCATATTAATTCGAAACTTAGTAGAATAGAAAAAGCGCCTTATTTACATAAGACGCTGTTTCATACTAACCAACCAAAAATATGGTAATTACCACTCTTCTTTTAAAGTAACCACACTCTAAAATTGTCGTTGCGGTAATTACTATTTGTATTTCAATTAGCGTGCCAATTCTATTTTATAGTATTTATGGCATTCAATTTTATGAAAACTTTCACATTGATACTATACAATAGAAAAAGCGTCTTATGTAAATAAGACGCTTTTTCATACTAACCAACCAAAAATATGATGATTACCTACTCTTAATATAAAGTAACCACACTTTAAATTAGTCACTGTAAGCAATCTCTATTTCCATATTTCAAATTGTGTGCCAAAGTTTATTTCTTACTTTTTTTTATCCTGTTTATATTTGGTATTTTGCGGTAACTAATTAAACAAAATTATGGATATTAAATTACCGTTTACTAACGATGCTATAGTTTTTGGCTTATTATTTTTAGCCTTAGGCTTCGTATTTTATACAGAGAATAAGAAAACAGGCTTTTGGAAAACTTTTTACAAGTTTGTACCAGCATTACTAATGTGTTACTTTATCCCTTCTTTATTTAGTTTATTTGGTTGGGTAGATCCAGAAACTTCTAATGCGTATTTTGTTGCAAGTCGTTATTTTTTACCTGCATCTCTAGTTTTATTTACATTAAGTATAGATTTAAAAGCTGTTTTTAATTTAGGTCCGAAAGCATTAATTATGTTTTTAACAGGTACTGTAGGAATAATTATAGGTGGTCCATTAGCTATTTTATTAATCTCTATCTTCTCTCCAGAAACTGTTGGAGGAGCAGATTTTGATGCAGTATGGAGAGGCTTATCTACTCTAGCGGGAAGTTGGATTGGAGGTGGAGCAAACCAAGCTGCAATGCTAGAAATATACCAATATAATCCTGAAAAATATGGAGGAATGGTAATAGTCGATATTTTTGTAGCCAATGTATGGATGGCCATTTTATTATTAGGTATCGGGAAAAGAGAAAAGATAGACAAATGGTTAAAAGCAGATAACACTGCTATAGATGCACTGCAAGCAAAAATGGAAAATTTTGCTAGTAAAACTGTTAGAAACCCAACATTAAACGATTACATGGTAATACTTATGATTGCTTTTACAGCAGTAGGTGTTGCTCATTTTGGATCTGAACAAATAACAGCCTTTTTAAAGAATAATTTTGAAGCTGTTAGTGATCCTAAAAGTGCATTATCTTCTTTTGGTAGTGGTTTCTTTTGGTTAATCTCTATCTCTACCTTAATTGGTGTTTTACTTTCTTTTACAAGAGCAAAAAAATACGAAGGTGCAGGAGCTAGTAAAATAGGTAGTATTTTTATTTACATTTTAGTAGCAACAATAGGAATGAAAATGGATCTTGGTGGTATTTTAGAAAAGCCTGGTCTAATAATGATTGGTCTTGTTTGGATGACTATACACGCCGGTTTATTAATACTAGTTGCCAAACTAATTAGAGCTCCATATTTTTTCTTAGCCGTAGGTAGTCAAGCAAATGTTGGTGGTGCAGCTTCTGCTCCAATAGTTGCCGCTGCATTTCACCCATCTTTAGCCACTGTAGGAGCACTTTTAGCTGTCTTTGGTTATGTAGTGGGAACTTATGGTGCTATCCTGTGTGCAGAACTAATGAGAATAGCAGCAGTTGGTTAGTATTTAATTAATTTTTATATCATATTTGCCCACTTAAAAAATCAAAAAATTACACATGCAAAAATTATTTATTCTATTCGGTTTATGTATTCTATTTTCTTGCGGAAATAATACTTCAGATAAACTAATTGTAAAAGGAAATATTAAAGGCTTAAAAAAAGGTACTGTTTACTTAAAAAGAGCTAATGATACTAGTTTAATAACTGTAGATTCTATGGTTGTTAATGGAAGTTCTAATTTTGAATTACAAAGCGAAATCGAAAGTCCAGAAATTTTCTATCTGTATTTAGATAAAAACGATAATGAAGATAATAGAATTGCCTTTTTTGCAGACAAAGGTATTACCGAAATTAATACATCGAGAAAGCGTTTCTATTATGATGCTAAAATTAAAGGCTCTAAACAACAAGAAGTATTTGAAGAGTACTTAGATGTAGCTTCCAAATTTAATAATAACAACTTAGATTTGGTAAAAGAAAGTTTCGATGCCATTAAACTAAATGATACGGCTCTTATTGCTAAAAATGAAAAAGCTCACAAGAACCTTGAAAAGCGTAAATACTTATATACTGTAAACTTTGCAATTAATAATAGAGACAGTGAAGTTGCTCCTTATTTAGCTTTAACAGATTTGTATAATGCAAACATTAAATATTTAGACATGATAAACGACACACTTACCAGTAATGTTAAAGCATCTAACTACGGAAAAGAATTACAACGTTTTATTGATAAAATAAAGAAGGACGAAAAATAATCTCATTTTTCATAAAACTAAAAAAGGCTTTTAAATTTAATTTAAAAGCCTTTTTTAGTTTAGATAAGCAATTACTTTATCTTTCCATAACAAACTGCTTATAAAGCTTAAAATTGATGTATAAAAAGTTTATTGCTTGTTATCTACATTGAATTTTTTATTTATTTTAAAAACGGATTATTAAAAGAGATATTAACAAAAGTAAGCTTCCTATTTAATATCTGTTTTAATTCAAAATTTAAGTTTTAGAATTTACTGTAAAAAGAAAAAACCTTAACTACATTAGTAGTTAAGGTTTAATAAGAGCCGATGGAGGGACTCGAACCCACGACCTGCTGATTACAAATCAGCTGCTCTAGCCAGCTGAGCTACATCGGCCAAACGGTTGCAAATATAATTTTGTATTTGATATCTACAAAGTTTTTTTGAACTTTTTTACAATTTATTTATTCGCTCAATTAATTCAAGACCTTTAGTCTCTAATTCTGAACTAATTGCCTTAAAATGCGCTTTTTTATTTTCTACATCTTTTGCATTAACTCTTGCTATTAAATCGTCGAAAACCTTAATTGCATCATCAATAACTGCTTCACTTTGTTTAGTGTCCTTGCTAGAGTTGCTATATTCCCAAACATAAACTGCTTCAATAATGTCCCCTAATACATAATTAAGGTCTTTTTTTAGGTCTCTTTTATTTGCCATAATATTAATTTTATTTAAGCGACAAAAGTAAAGAATTAATTTGGAATAAATGATTGAAAATAATGAACTGTTTTATATTAAAACAATTTAAATATAAACCTCTAGTAGTTCGGCTCTTTCTGCTTCAATTTGAAAAGATGTAATTGCAGCAGGCATTAAAACTGTTTCTCCTTTTTTTATAGTTTCAGAAAATCCAGAAGTTGTTACTGTAGCTTCGCCTTCAACACATAGATAAATAATAAAAGAATCGAAAGTATTTTTCTTTTGTAATGTTGTTGTCTGTAAAGACAAATAGTTTGTTGTAAAGTAAGGACAGGTTACCAACTTGTTTGTTTGGTTTTCTTTTTTAGAATAATTAATTCTAAAATCGTCTTTCATGCTAAAATTAATAGCATCTATTGCCAGATCATTATGTAAGTCTCTTGAGTTACCATTAGCATCTACTCTATCCCAATCGTAAACTCTATAAGTTATATCGCTAGTTTGTTGTATTTCAGCAAGCATTACGCCTGCTCCAATAGCATGTATGCGACCAACATCTACAAAAAAAGCATCTCCAGGTTTTACTTTGTCAAAATTTAAAATTTTTGGAAGCGTTTTATTGTTTAAATGATTCAAGTATTTATCTGAAGTCATTTCTTGGTTAAAACCAATAATTAGATTTGCATCTACATCTGCTTGTAAAACATACCACATTTCTGTTTTACCAAAAGAATTATGGCGTTTGGCTGCCATTTCGTTATTAGGATGCAACTGGATAGATAAGTCTTCCTTTGCGTCTATAAACTTAATTAGTAATGGAAACTTATTACCAAAAGTTTTATGGTTTTTAATTCCTATTAAATCGGAGGTATATTCTTTTAAAAGCGTTTTAAGAGAATCTCCTTCTAGCTCACCATTAGCTACAATTGAAACATCATTCTCATTAACATCACTAATTTCCCAACTTTCGCCAATAGAATTGCAGTCTGTCTTTTTATTTAAAACAGATTTTAATTTATTTCCTCCCCAAATCTTTTCTTTAAAGATGGGTTGAAATTTAATTGGATAGAGTTTCTTTTTAATCATTATTAACCTGAATAGCTTACAAAATTTCTTGGTGTTTCATATAAAGTCACTTCTAACTCTAAATGAGATTCTAACTTCGCTTTTATTTTTTTATGAATAACTACAACAATGTTTTCTGCAGTAGGATTCAAATCTTTAAATTCAGCTACATCTAAGTTTAAGTTTTTATGATCGAAAGCATCTTCAACTTCAGATTTAATAATATCTTTTAAAATTTTTACATCTATAACAAAACCTGTTTCTGGATCTATTTCTCCGGTAACACTAGCAATCAACTCATAATTATGACCATGGTAGTTAGTGTTATTACACTTACCAAAAACAGCATTGTTTTTTTCTTCACTCCAGTCTTTTCGATACAGTCTATGCGCTGCATTAAAATGTGCTCGCCTATTAACTGTTACTCTCATCTGTTATGTTTATAAATTTGTAGAATTTATCGAAAATTATCTTAAACCATGCTGTATAAATCTCTGGTTGCACATTAATATCTTCTTTTACTGCTTCTAATGGCATCCATTTCCATGCCTCAACTTCATCTGTATTAATATTTGGGAGATCGTTATAATGGCCTATCATAATATGATCTAACTCGTGTTCTGTTAAACCATTATCGAAAGGCGCTTTATAAATAAAAGACATTTTTTCTTCTAATGGTGCAACAAATCCCATTTCTTCTTGTAAACGTCTTGCTCCAGCTTCTAGATTACTTTCTCCGTCTCTTTGATGGCTACAACAAGTATTTGTCCACAATCCTGGTGAATGGTATTTACTTAATGCACGTTGTTGGAGCATTAATTCGTTTGCATCATTAAAAATAAAAACAGAGAAAGCGCGATGTAAAACAGCTTTTTCGTGAGCTTCCATTTTAGGCATTAAACCTATTTGCTCATCTTTTTCGTTTACTAAAATTACTTTTTCTTCTGCCATTATTTTTATTGAGGAAAACAAATTTACAAAATAGACCCAATATTATAAGGGTTTTTAGTTTATTTTAATATTGAGAATAAAGCATAAAAAGTGCCATATTTCTATGGCACTTTTTATTATTGATAATCTCAATGGTTTATTTATGAGGTAAACATCTAGTTTCTAGTTACTATAAACATACTACGCCTATTTTCTTGATGTTCTTCTTCACTACATTTAACTCCATCTGAACATTTATTTGCAAGTTGTGTTTCTCCATATCCTCTTCCTGTAAGACGATTTGGTGAAATACCTCCTTTTTGTATTATCCAATTTTTAGTAGAAACGTTTCTACGTTGTGATAATGCTTCGTTATATTCATGAGTCGCTCTTGAATCTGTATGCGACTGTACATCAATATTTACTGAAGGATACTGCTTTAAGTAATTTATTACTTTTTGTAATTCTATTTGTGCATCTGGTCTTATGTAAGATTTATCAAAATCAAAATAAATTGGATCCAAGTCTAATAATACAAATAAATCTTCTCCAATAGCTGCCGGTTCGTCGATAGTTGTTTTTGGTGTTAAATTAAGTTTAAGTGCTAAATCTAATTTAATTTCTGGGTCTATTGTATAAGTTAACTCTTCAGAGTCGTAACCTTCTTTACTCGCAACTGCTTTATAAGTTCCTTTTTTACAATCTGTATTATAACTAAATGCACCATTAACATCTGTTGTAAAACGATATACTTTTTCTTTACTACCATTGTAGATAATTACATTCGCTTCTGGTATAACTATGTTAGTGTTTTTATCTACTACTGTTCCAGCTACTAACTGATTACATATTTCACGCTCAAATTTGTATATATCATCATCTCCTTTACCATTATACCTGTTAGATGTTAAATAACCAGTATTAGTAAATTCATCAATAATAAATTCGAAATCGTCACGAGGACTGTTAATAGGTTTACCTAAATTTTCAATTTTTTTAATATCACCATTTAAGTTAGCATAGAAAATATCTAAACCTCCTAAACCTTGATGTCCATTTGAAGAAAAGTATAGTGTTCCATTATTACTAACATAAGGAAAGTTTTCTCTTCCTTCGGTATTTACTACATCTCCAAGATTTGTAGGTTCTCCATAATTACCATCTTCAAAAATATTGACAACAAAAATATCTGACTGTCCTCTAGTTCCAGGCATATCTGATGCAAAATAAAGTTTACTATTGTCTAAACTTAATGCTGGATGTGCTACATTATACTCATCATTATTAAATGGCATAGATGTTACATCTGACCATTCTCCATCTTCGTTTAATGTTGCTTTGTATATTTTTAAACCAACTACCTTTTCACTACTCTTTCTTTTCTTACCGTTAATATAATTATTACGTGTAAAATACATTGTTTTTCCATCCTCTGTAAATGTTGTAGAAGATTCATGAAATTTAGTATTTATTTCTTCTGAAAATTTTATTGGATCTTTTCCATCTTCACTTACATAATATAGATCTAAAAAAGGTTGCTCGTTCCACTTATATAATTTACCATCACCTCTCGAAGAAGCAAATACAATTCCATCTTTATAAAACGAAGTTCCAAAATCTGAAAAACGTGAATTAAAATCTAAGTTTTCAATTACAAAATTACCTGATAATTTATCGATTGTTGTTAAATAATCTGGAGATTCTAAATATTTTATTGCTCTTGAATCATTAGGTTTAAGAACAGCAAACTTTTTTAAATACTTGTTTGCATCTTCATATTTACCAGTGGCTTTAAGTGCCATTGCATATCTATAGTAATTCTCAAAATCTATAGCAGTATCTTGAGCTAAAAGTTCTCCATACCATTTTGAAGCCTCTTCCATTTCAACATTAAAGTAATAAGCATTAGCCAATTTATTTAATACTTCTGGACTATTATTTCCAGATTTAACAAGCTTAGTAAGATCTCTTATTACTTCTTTATACTCTAAGCCTTTATAGTCTTTATCTACACCTGTATTAACTTTACCATCTTCTTGAGAGAAAGCAGTGTTAAAGGATATCGCAAAAATTGCTAGTATTATATATATTCTTTTTTTCATAATTACTAATTTCTATATTTAGAAGAATCTTGGAGATAATATTTTTTGCTCGTCAAAAATTTCAAATCTTAAAAATACTTCATAAGAACCTTGTTCGAACTGTGTTTTTCCTAAATCTGTTGTTTCTCTATCGTAAGCTAGACCTAACATAAGTCTATCTGTTAATTGATAACCAACTAAAGCACTTAAAGCCGCACTCCATCTATAAGCTAAACCTAATGTTAATTTTTCTTTTAAAAGAGCATTAACTGTTAAATCTGCTTGTAATGGTGCACCTGCAACACCTTTTAACAACACAGCTGGTTTTAATTTTAAATCTTGGTTAATATCAAATACATATCCACCAATAAGGTAAAGGTTGACATTTTCCTTTGCTACAGATAAAGATGCCTCATCAAAATGTTTAGTCTCTAATAAATTAGGTGCAGATAAACCAACATACCATCTATCACCTTTTCTATAATAAATACCAGCACCAATATTTGGCGAAAACTTATTTTCAATATCTGATTGTAATAATTGATCATTTGCATTAAACTGACTTAACTCTGAATAAGCCACATCTAGTAAATGACCTCCAGCTTTTAAACCAAAAGCTAACTTTCCTTCTTCTGAAGTATTAATTGTATATGAGAAATCTATATCAAAATAAGTCTCATGAGTTGGACCAATATTATCATTAATAATAGACAAACCTAAACCAACTTTTTCATTATCACCAATTGGAGAATGAATATTAAAAGTTTGTGTATCTGGAGCTCCATCTAAACCTACCCATTGTGTTCTATACAATCCAGTCATGCTAATACCTTGTCTAGATCCTGCGTAAGCTGGATTTACACTCATTGTATTATACATATACTGTGTGTATTGAGCATCCTGTTGTGCAGTACTTTCTACAGCAAATATAGAGCTGATAAGTATTACTAAAATTAATATTCTATTTTTCATTATAAAAGGTATAATTTAATTTTGAAGGCAGAATTGCTCTGCCTTCATTATTTATTTAATTAACGTTGAATGTATAGGTAACCAGCTTTAGATTTAGCTTCATCTCCTTTTTTGTATTTAACAATATAGAAATATGTTCCAACTGGTAATTGCTCTCCTTGTTTAATTGTTACTCTACCATTAGATTCACCTTTAAAGTATTTACCATTTTGTCCATACCCTTCAGTTTCATAAACTATAACTCCCCATCTGTTGTAAATTTCAACAGTGTTCTCTGGGAATAACTCAATGTTTTTAATAATAAACACATCATTATCGTTATCTCCATTTGGTGTTACAGCTTGGAAAACTTCTAAATCGTCTCCTGCAAGTGTTCCATTATCAAACTCTAAGTAATCTGGAAGACCATCACCATCGCTATCAAAAGCATCTCCTCCAAATCCAATACCATCTCCATTTGAATCTCCATTCTCATGAATAGTTAATATACCGTCATTATCATCATCGTCATCTAAATAATCTGGTGTACCATCTCCATCTGTATCGTTATCTGTTGGATCATCATTTCCTGTTGGATCAACTTCTCCATCTGAAACATCTACATCTGCATAATCTTCATTAATTGTATCAATTCCATCATTATCATCATCAACATCTAACCAGTTTGGAATTCCATCACCATCTGTATCTCCAAATGGGAATTCAATACCATTAATAATGTTGTCTTCATCACAATCTCCATTAAACCACTCAGTAGACTGAGGAAGTGTTACGCTATCTGCAATGAAACTACAGTTACTTAATGGATCTGTTCCGTCATTAACTTCATCTCCATTTGTTACACCATCACCATCGCAATCTGCTGCCAACCAATCTATAGTTGGTGTTACTGAAATGTCATCTGCTATAAACATACATGAATCATTAGGATCTGTTGCTTCTTCACCACCTGGAGGTGTTAATTCATCTCCATTTGTTACACCATCTCCATCACAATCTGCTTCTAACCAAGTAGTGCTAGGTGTTATAGTGATATCATCAGTATTAAACTCACATGAATCAGTAGGATCTGTTGGATCTTCACCATCTGGAGGTGTTAATTCATCTCCGTTTGATACACCATCACCATCACAATCTGCTGTTAAATCAGATAGACAATCTGTAATCGTTACAGTACCACTTGGATCTGTGTTTGTTGTGTTACCACTTGTTACTGTTCCATCCACTGTAAATACTTCGTCTCCTTCAACTTCAGTATCAATTGTTATTGGTATAATAACATCTACACTTGTTGCTCCGGCTGGAATAACTACTGTTGTTGTTGTCTCAGTATAATCTGATGTGCCAGCTGTTCCACTTGTTGTTACAATAGAAAC
>NZ_CANMSJ010000018.1 GCF_947500605.1 uncultured Lacinutrix sp.
AAATAAAATAATATAAAAAAGATTCAAAAAAGTCTTTTTATATTAAATAAAGGTTGTAAGTTTGCAGCCGCTTAAAACGTCAACGTTAAGAGCAAAAAAGTTCAGTGACATTTAATGTTTAAAAAGAGAAAAAAGTTTTTAATTTTTTAATCAAAAAACATTGCACAGAATTAAAAAGGGTTTTACATTTGCAGCCCGCTAAGTAAATTAAATTTTAGTTAGCAAATACAAGATAAGAAACAAGTTCATACACATATTGAATTGACAGCGTAAGTTTGTAACTGGAAACGGTTATAGACAAACAAGAGAATAAACCATTCGAGTACTAATTTAATTTCTTTGGTTGTTAAGCATATTAGTGGAAACACTTAAAAATTTAACGATGAAGAGTTTGATCCTGGCTCAGGATGAACGCTAGCGGCAGGCTTAACACATGCAAGTCGAGGGGTAACAGAGAAGCTTGCTTTTGCTGACGACCGGCGCACGGGTGCGTAACGCGTATAGAATCTACCTTATACTAAGGAATAGCCTTTGGAAACGAAGATTAATGCCTTATAGTATGATGACTTGGCATCAAGATATCATTAAAGATTACGGTATAAGATGACTATGCGTTCTATTAGCTAGATGGTGTGGTAACGGCACACCATGGCTACGATAGATAGGGGCCCTGAGAGGGGGATCCCCCACACTGGTACTGAGACACGGACCAGACTCCTACGGGAGGCAGCAGTGAGGAATATTGGACAATGGAGGCAACTCTGATCCAGCCATGCCGCGTGCAGGATGACTGCCCTATGGGTTGTAAACTGCTTTTATACAGGAAGAAACACTCTCTCGAGTAGAGAGCTTGACGGTACTGTAAGAATAAGGATCGGCTAACTCCGTGCCAGCAGCCGCGGTAATACGGAGGATCCAAGCGTTATCCGGAATCATTGGGTTTAAAGGGTCCGTAGGTGGATAATTAAGTCAGAGGTGAAATCCTGCAGCTCAACTGTAGAATTGCCTTTGATACTGGTTATCTTGAGTTATTATGAAGTAGTTAGAATATGTAGTGTAGCGGTGAAATGCATAGATATTACATAGAATACCAATTGCGAAGGCAGATTACTAATAATCAACTGACACTGATGGACGAAAGCGTGGGGAGCGAACAGGATTAGATACCCTGGTAGTCCACGCCGTAAACGATGGTCACTAGCTGTTCGAACTTCGGTTTGAGTGGCTAAGCGAAAGTGATAAGTGACCCACCTGGGGAGTACGTTCGCAAGAATGAAACTCAAAGGAATTGACGGGGGCCCGCACAAGCGGTGGAGCATGTGGTTTAATTCGATGATACGCGAGGAACCTTACCAGGGCTTAAATGTAGTGTGACAGGACTAGAGATAGTTTTTTCTTCGGACACATTACAAGGTGCTGCATGGTTGTCGTCAGCTCGTGCCGTGAGGTGTCAGGTTAAGTCCTATAACGAGCGCAACCCCTGTTGTTAGTTGCCAGCGAGTCATGTCGGGAACTCTAACAAGACTGCCAGTGCAAACTGTGAGGAAGGTGGGGATGACGTCAAATCATCACGGCCCTTACGTCCTGGGCTACACACGTGCTACAATGGTAGGGACAGAGAGCAGCCACTGGGCGACCAGGAGCGAATCTTCAAACCCTATCACAGTTCGGATCGGAGTCTGCAACTCGACTCCGTGAAGCTGGAATCGCTAGTAATCGCATATCAGCCATGATGCGGTGAATACGTTCCCGGGCCTTGTACACACCGCCCGTCAAGCCATGGAAGCTGGGAGTGCCTGAAGTCCGTCACCGTAAGGAGCGGCCTAGGGTAAAATCGGTAACTAGGGCTAAGTCGTAACAAGGTAGCCGTACCGGAAGGTGCGGCTGGAACACCTCCTTTCTAGAGAAAGACGACCAAGTAATTTATAAGAAAAAATTGTTTATTCTCCTGCTGTTAATTTAAATAAAACTTATAGTAGAGTCTCATAGCTCAGCTGGTTAGAGCGCTACACTGATAATGTAGAGGTCGGCAGTTCGAGTCTGCCTGAGACTACTAACTACTATATAAAAGGAAATTCTAGAAGTTGTCAATTCTAAATACTAAAGTTCTGAATGCAATATTCGGGATTTTACATTGGGGGATTAGCTCAGCTGGCTAGAGCGCCTGCCTTGCACGCAGGAGGTCATCGGTTCGACTCCGATATTCTCCACAATTCAGTTTAATACTGAACAACGTTCATTGACATATTGAAAAAAGATACATGAAATTAAAGATTTGAGATTCGTCTCAATGACAATAATATTAAATACTAATAGTTAGTCACGAGCTACTATTAGTATATGTAACTCATTAAAAAAGCAAATAGTACAATAAGCTAAATAAGAGCGTATGGGGAATGCCTTGGCTCTCAGAGGCGATGAAGGACGTGATAAGCTGCGAAAAGCT
>NZ_CANMSJ010000019.1 GCF_947500605.1 uncultured Lacinutrix sp.
TGGTTATAAGTTATTTTAACCTTACAGATATTTCCAATATCTTACAGATCAAAACAACTCATAACCCTCGTCGGGTTGTGTGTAATTTGAAAAAACGATAGTGCATAAATTAAAAATATAGATATGAAAACAAAATTGAATTTTAAAAAACTGATTTCGAATACATTAATCGCCTTATTTATTTTGACAGCAAGTTCTGAATTAGTTGCTCAAGAAAAAAAATCGAATGATTTAAAGAATTTTAAAGTTGTTGTAGAAAAAACTGATAACGGAATTAAAATGCAAAGCGTTGAAGGAAGTGCTTGGATTGATTTATCATTTAGTATCAACAATGATAGACCACAAGCAATTGACGAATATGGAATGACGGAATTGAACAAAATCTCTTCGGACAAAGATTCTAATCTTGCAGATTTCTTATTTACAATAACTAAAACTGAAAACGGAATTGTTCTTAAGGGAATTGAAGGAACTGCTTGGACTGATTTAAGTTTTTCGCTTTTAGAAAATGGAAAACAAGCGATTGACCAATTTGGAATGACAAAACTGAACTAAAAAAACTACACACAACACCGTATAAAAATAATTGCGGTTTAGTGCTTAATCAAAGGTCGTTGCGTGTTTGTAACGTCTGATTTTCCTTCGGAAAATCCTCGCATACAAACCCGCAACTATTCTTATACAATAACGTTGTAAAACATTTGACCAATCACTCTCTGATTAAATTATGAAAGAAAAATTAGATAGCATAAGCATCGAATTATTAGTTCAAGCTTGTCAATTGGATGCTCAAGATATTTGGTTTCAGGGAGATTTAGAAATCCGAATAAATGGAATAAAACCTTATGCGGAAATGAGTGATATTATTGATGTTGATGTTTTTTTAAAGAGTTTAGAAACTGATGGCGAGTATTATATTTTCTCGTGTATTTGCGGAATTCCAGAATGTAGTGGTTGGATAAATGGAATTAGTGTAAGACACAAAGAACAAACCATTGTTTGGACAAATGAGAACACTAAAGAAGTTTGGACTCTTGATAAATCAAAAATTGAAAAAGATCTTGCTGAAATACGAAATGAAGTTGAAAATTATAAAAACTATTTTAACGAAAAGAAAATTAAATATGTTGGAGTTGGATATAATTGGTAATCAATTGAACTAAATAAAAACGTTTTACAACACCGTGTATAATTCATTGCTAGTTATAGCCTACTTACGAAAGTCCTCGCGGACTTTCTATCTGTGATTTATTTGCTAACTTTAGTGCTTAAACACGCAACGAAATCATACACAATCACGTTACCTGCAAGCTAAAAAAAAATCGAACAGTAAATGAACATCTTTAAAAAGAAGAAAAATCTTGATAATTATTATCATTTACCTATTCCGAATAATTCGATTGAATTTTTTGAAAAAATAAAAAATTTAAGCGAGAAATATTGGAATAATAGTGATATTAATCAAGATATTTTTGGCTTTCAAATTCAAAAAGGAACTAAATGGAAAGATGGACTTTCTGAAAATGAACTCTCTGATTTTCAAACTCAAATGAAAATTGAATTTCCAGAAGGACTGAAAAATTTCTATCGAACAATGAACGGATTAGATAAAGAAGGAATAAACGTATTTGGCTCAAACGGAACAGAACCTAATTTTAATCCGATTTATTATTCATATCCAGAAAATCTGAAACAAATCCGAGAAAACATTAATTGGATTTATAAGAGTAATGGAGTAAAAATAGAAAACATTGAAATTCCGAAAATTTTTCCAATTACGGGACATCGATTTTTGATTTTGGACGAAAATAATCAAATACTTTCTATGTATGGAGATGATATAATTTTTTGGTCTGAAAATATTAGTAAGTTAATTGGAACAGAAATATTTGAAAATATTGAAAATGTATCTGATTTTGAAAGTAATCCTAATTTTGTAAAACCAATAAAATTTTGGCAATCGGAATAAAAAGCCTGCAGGTAACACCGTGTATAATTAATTGCTTGGTTTTAGCCAATTTACGAAAGTCCTCGCGGACTTTCTATCTGTGTTTTATTT
>NZ_CANMSJ010000020.1 GCF_947500605.1 uncultured Lacinutrix sp.
CACATTCGATAGTTTCATCAACAACAGTACAATTAGTTAAATCTGGACCAGTAGTATCTTCTAGTGTAAGAGTTGCATTAAATGTGCTATAGTTCCCAGTAGCATCTGTTAGAGTATATGTAACAGTAATAGTACCACCAGCTCCACAAGTAGAAATAAGATTTCCAAAGGTGTAATCAGAAGTTACAATAAAATTATTATCGCACTCATCAGTTGCACAAGCTTCTAGAGCAGCAATATTTGCAGCATTCCAAGCAATAGCAATATTTTCATTATCAACACCACTACATTCTATTGTTTCGTCTAGAGTAACGCAGTTTGAAGTATCCGGAGGAGTTGTATCCTCAATTAAATCAGTTGTTGTTTGAGAAGTAGCATTAACTATTGTTCCGTTAGCAACATCCTGGGCAGTTACAGTTGCAGTATTAATTACTTCTGTAGCATCAATATCTATTTGTGTAACTAAATATGTAGCATTATAAATCCAAGTTTCTGTTAAATCCAATATTTGATCATTATTTACATCTCCAGAAACATAATTGATTGCAACGGATGGTATTACATTATCCAATAATGGGTCAGATATAATAACGTTTTCTAATGATACATCACCAGTATTTGTTATTGTAAATGTATATGTGATTGTTTCGTCAATTTCAGTACAGTTATTATTGTTATCGTTATTGAAAATTCCAGTTTTAACAATATTAAGACCAGGATTAGTAGGACAAAACTCAATACCCGTAGTACCATCGATAATAAAAGTATCGGTAGCTTGAGGAACAGCAACACCATCCGGATCCATACCATCAGCCGTTACCGTATTGGTAATGTTTTGTGTATCGATATCGTTTTGAGTTACGGTATAATTAGCAGGAATATACGTCCACGTTTCCGTAGGATTTAATAAACCATCACCGTTAGCATCACCAGTAGGTGTAACCGTAATTGCACCACCTAATAAGGCATCATTAATCGTTATGGTATTAATAGATACAGTACCCGTATTTGTTACTGTGAATGTATAAGTGACTTCACTACCTAATACTAAACAAGGATCACCATTAGCAATCGCTGCCGATTTTACAATGTTTAAACCATTAGTTGGCTCACAGAACTCAATACCCGTAGTACCATCGATAATAAAAGTATCGGTAGCTTGAGGAACAGCAACACCATCCGGATCCATACCATCAGCCGTTACCGTATTGGTAATGTTTTGTGTATCGATATCGTTTTGAGTTACGGTATAATTAGCAGGAATATACGTCCACGTTTCCGTAGGATTTAATAAACCATCACCGTTAGCATCACCAGTAGGTGTAACCGTAATTGCACCACCTAATAAGGCATCATTAATCGTTATGGTATTAATAGATACAGTACCCGTATTTGTAAGTGTGAATGTATAAGTCACTTCACTACCTAATACTAAACAAGGATCACCATTAGCAATCGCTGCCGATTTTACAATGTTTAAACCATTAGTCGGCTCACAAAACTCAATACCCGTAGTACCATCGATAATAAAAGTATCGGTAGCTTGAGGAACAGCAACACCATCCGGATCCATACCATCAGCCGTTACCGTATTGGTAATGTTTTGTGTATCGATATCGTTTTGAGTTACGGTATAATTAGCAGGAATATACGTCCATGTTTCCGTAGGATTTAATAAGCCATCACCGTTAGCATCACCAGTAGGTGTAACCGTAATTGCACCACCTAATAAGGCATCATTAATCGTTATGGTATTAATAGATACAGTACCCGTATTTGTTACTGTGAATGTATAAGTGACTTCACTACCTAATACTAAACA
>NZ_CANMSJ010000021.1 GCF_947500605.1 uncultured Lacinutrix sp.
TCATTATCATCATCACAAGCTACTAATGGCATTGGTGAAGCTATTGGTGATGGTAATGGATTTACTCTTAAGTCTAAAGTGATTGTGCTTACACAACCTGTGACATTGTTTGTTGCTCTTACGTAAACTGTTTGTGCATTACTTGTATTTAAGTATGGACTGAAAATTTCTACTGATCCGTCGTTTGTATCTGCTCCAGCTTGTGTGCTAAAGTAAGTTAAAGTGATACCTGTTTGTCCGGCTAGTATTTCGGCATTAGCATCTTCTAAATTGAAAGCTTCTACTTCGTCTCCAGGATTATTAACATCACATAAATTTAGTGGTGTTGGTTGTGCTAAAACTGGCAATGGATTTACAATTAAATCTAAGGCTACCGTTTTGTAACAAGCTGTAGCATTATCTTCTACTCGTACCCAAATGGTTTGCGCATCTACGGTTGTATTTACATAAGCATTTGGTGTTGCAATAGCATTGGTTGGTGCTTCTGCATTAGCTTCAGATGTGTAATACGTAATAGTATATAGTGTAGAATCTAAATTGTTAGTGGGATCTGCATCTAATTGGTTTAGGATTTCTAGTTCTTTTGTTGGTAGATTAAAACTTGCAAAACCGTCTGCATTGTCATCACAAACTTCTAGTGGTGTTAATACTGCCGCTGTTGTGATTTGTGGTGTTGGATTGACAATAAG
>NZ_CANMSJ010000022.1 GCF_947500605.1 uncultured Lacinutrix sp.
AACGTTGTTGTGTATGGTTAGTTGCGTGGTTTAGCAACTAATTTAGTAAACAAATACGAACCCGAGAAAATTCCGAAGGAATTTTCCAAATAAGCACTTGCCAAAGCAATTAATTATACACGGTGTTAGCTGTAGTTTTTAATTCGTTTTTGTGGAATATATTCTCATTTCATCTCCGAAAACTCCAAATCCTTTTGAATGATATTTCCAACCTTTCTTTTCATAAAAGTCATTCAATTCCGTTGAAAGATATAAAGTGTCAAATCCTCTTTTTTGAGATTCATTTAGACTGTGTTTTAATAATCTTTCAGCCAAACCTTGATTCCTATATTTTTCTTCAACATACAAACAGGCAAACCAAGGCATTAAATCTTGTCTGCTTATAATATCATTAGTCAACAAAGCATAACAACCAATAATTTCTTTCTTATTCATCATTAAGTAAAATTTCGGTACGGATTCATTATCAGAGAATGAGTTTTCAATACAATCTTTATAAAAGTTAAAATTCGATTGACTTCCCAAACGTTTCCAAAAGTAATCAACACCTTTTTTTAATAAATCACTTTCTTTGGTTATTAATTCTATTCTCATTTTCTCTAATTACAGCTAACGTT
>NZ_CANMSJ010000023.1 GCF_947500605.1 uncultured Lacinutrix sp.
AATAGCAACATAAAACAAACTAACATGAAAACCCTTAAACTAACATTAATCGCACTTTTTTCAATAGGATTACTAACAGCAGTATTACCATCTAACGATACAGACACAGTTACAGAAACAGTAAATCACGAATTATCTAAGCCAAGTGTTGACTTAACAGCATTTATCGAGATAAGAGGAAAAAGAAAAGTGCCATCTCAAGGTTAAACTTCACTATAATTTAGATTTCAAAAAAACATTAATAGCAACATAAAACAAACTAACATGAAAACCCTTAAACTAACATTAATCGCACTTTTTTCAATAGGATTACTAACTGCAGTATTACCATCTAACGATACAGACACAGTTACAGAAACAGTAAATCACGAATTATCTAAGCCAAGTGTTGACTTAACAGCATTTATCGAGATAAGAGGAAAAAGAAAAGTACCATCTCAAGGTTAAACTTCACTATAATTTAGATTTCAAAAAAAACCATTAATAGCAACATAAAACAAACTAACATGAAAACCCTTAAACTAACATT
>NZ_CANMSJ010000024.1 GCF_947500605.1 uncultured Lacinutrix sp.
GGTACTGTTGCTGTGCCGGCTCCTTCATCAACTGTTACATCTCCGATAGTAACTGTTACTGAATCGTTATCTGTAATAGTTACCGTTCCGCTTGGATCTGTGTTTGTTGTGTTACCACTTGTTACTGTTCCATCAACTGTAAAGTCTTCTGGTGTTTCACTTATAGTATCATCTGTTATTGGTATAATAACATCTACACTTGTTGTTCCTGCTGGAATAACTACTGTTGTTGTTGTCTCAGTATAATCTGATGTGCCAGCTGTTCCACTTGTTGTTACAATAGAAACTACTGTATCTTCTGAACTTGGTACATCGATGGTTACTGGTACTGTTACTGTTCCGTCTCCTTCATCTACTGTTACATCTCCGATGGTTACTGTTGGTGTAGCATCGTTATCGGTAATTGTTACTGTTCCTGGTGCTGCTGGATCTGTTGCTGTTCCGGCTGT
>NZ_CANMSJ010000025.1 GCF_947500605.1 uncultured Lacinutrix sp.
GCTGTTGTGATTTGTGGTGTTGGATTGACAATAAGTACCAAGTCTACAAATGTTGCACAATCGGTTGCTATTGTTGAACTTTCTACACGGATGTAAATAGTTTGTGTATTAACTACAATGTTGTTGTACGGACTTGCTAATGCATTGACATTGTTATCGGCATCAGACATTGTTTCATGGTAAGTTACCGTAAGTCCTGGCGCACCTCCTGTAATTTCTGCTTCGGTATCCGATAGCATAAACTCTCCAAAGCCATCGCTGTCTGGATCACAATATTCTAAATTTGATGGTGTGAAAGCTACTGGTGCTTGCTCCACTACTAAATCTAGTGAAGTGGTATCGTAACATCCTGTGTTTGTATTTTGCACACCTACATAAATAGTTTGCATGTTTGGTACAACGTTAGTATACGGACTCACTAATGGGTTTGCTTGTGCATC
>NZ_CANMSJ010000026.1 GCF_947500605.1 uncultured Lacinutrix sp.
ATTACAGATAACGATTCAGTAACAGTTACTATCGGAGATGTAACAGTTGATGAAGGAGCCGGCACAGCAACAGTACCAGTAACCTTAAATATCCCAAGTTCAGAAGATACAGTAGTTACTATTGTAACAACAGACGGAACAGCAGGAACATCAGATTACACAACGACAACAACAACGGTAACAATTCCAGCCGGAGCAACAAGTGTTGATGTTATCATCCCAATCACAGAGGATGCAACAGATGAGCCAGATGAAGATTTCACAGTAGACGGAACAGTAACAAGTGGTAACACAAGTAATACAGATCCAAGTGGAACAGTAACGATTACAGATAACGATGCTACACCAACAGTAACCATTGGAGATGTAACAGTAGATGAAGGAGACGGAACAGTAACAGTACCAGTAACCATCGATGTACCAAGTTCAGAAGATAC
>NZ_CANMSJ010000027.1 GCF_947500605.1 uncultured Lacinutrix sp.
CCTTTATTTAATATAAAAAGACTTTTTTGAATCTTTTTTATATTATTTTATTTCGTCTTGATAATGAACTTCGCTTTTTGCTTTGTCGTTGTGACTGCGGCGCTAAGCGGATGCAAATGTACAACCGTTTTTTACTTACGCAACCTTTATTTTTATGTTTTTTGTTATTATTTTTAAGAGCACCTTTTAACCATTATTAATCAAGCAGTTGCATTGCTATTTTACTTCTTCCTTTTTTTATTGTTTTATCCTTATTATATATGCCTTGATTTTTGGTTATTTTACTCTCTTTTTTGGTTTTGTAAAACTACTGTATTATAATTACTTTATTATTGTGTTATGAATGGTTTACATCGCTGCCGCGTTAGGGATTGAAACGGCATCCTTTTTGCTTTTTCGGCAAAAAGATATAGTGGAAAGCCCGACCTTTAGGTAAC
>NZ_CANMSJ010000028.1 GCF_947500605.1 uncultured Lacinutrix sp.
GTTACTACCCAAGTACAATATGTTGAAGAGTTTTCATCGGTATCGAACGTTGCTGTTTCATAACATGCAGTTGCAGGTTCTGTTTGTTGCGTTCCAGTTACTACCCAAGTACAATATGTTGAAGAGTTTTCATCGGTATCGAACGTTGCTGTTTCATAACATGCAGTTGCAGGTTCTGTTTGTTGTGTTCCAGTTACTACCCAAGTACAATATGTTGAAGAGTTTTCATCGGTATCGAACGTTGCTGTTTCATAACATGCGGTTGCAGGTTCTGTTTGTTGTGTTCCAGTTACTACCCAAGTACAATATGTTGAAGAGTTTTCATCGGTATCGAACGTTGCTGTTTC
>NZ_CANMSJ010000029.1 GCF_947500605.1 uncultured Lacinutrix sp.
CTAAGCGGCTGCAAATGTACAACCGTTTTTTACTTACGCAACCTTTATTTTTATGTTTTTTATTATTATTTTTAAGAACACATTTTAACCTTTATTAATCAGGCAGTTATATCGCTAATTTTAAAGAGTGGTTTTGATACTAATAACATAAGTTCAACAAAAAAAAGGATGCCGCTGCTATCACTCGCGCAAGGCCTACCAACTTAAGTCTGTAGTCTTAGGCATTAGTTTTTATATAGTTTATGCTTCGTTTCAAAAAAGGTTTAAACAAAAAAAATCCTCAACAAATAAATGTTGAGGATTCTCTAAAAAAGG
>NZ_CANMSJ010000030.1 GCF_947500605.1 uncultured Lacinutrix sp.
GCATATTACGAAACACAAGCCGATGCTATGAGTGGTACTAACCCATTAGTTAGTCCATATGCAAATATTGTAGAAGATCTACAAACTATCTATGCAGTAGTCACTAACGATTTAACAGGTTGTAGTACAACAGTAACTTTAGATTTAGAAGTATTGCCTTCACCAGTAGTCCCAATCGCAATCGACGACTATATTATTTGTGATGATGATAATGATGGTATTAACCAGTTTGATTTTGATGCGGTAATCACACCTCAAATTTTTACAGGAGGACAAACAGCAGCAGATTTT
>NZ_CANMSJ010000031.1 GCF_947500605.1 uncultured Lacinutrix sp.
ACTGCTACGCCTGGTGTTGCTGGATCTTCGTTAACATGCATTGTTGGATCTACTATCGCATTGTTACCCATAATAGCTTCGTCTTGCGTAATGTAGTAACTTGCTGTTACGCCAACTTCTCCATTGATAATGAAAGCTTCATTTTGTGTTAAATCGAAGGTTTCTAATAAATCGTTTGGTCCTACAATTTCTATATCGTCACACAGTTCTAAATCTACTGGATCTGGACTTGGTGATGGATTTGGTATCACTCTAATAGTTACTGTTG
>NZ_CANMSJ010000032.1 GCF_947500605.1 uncultured Lacinutrix sp.
ACTTTAGTAACAGTAAGCGAGCCACCAGTAGTAACATCAGAAATAACAACATTAGCCTTTGCAGACCAACACGATGTAGTAATTACAGCAACAGGAACAACAAGTACTTCAATAGCAGTATACGAATTTAGTATTGACGGTGGAAGCTGGGAACTAGGAACGTTAAATGCAGCAGGAGAATACATGTATACCTTTACAGATATTGCAGCAGGCGAACATATTGTAACCGTAAGAGACACGGTAGGTTGTGGAGAAACAACAC
>NZ_CANMSJ010000033.1 GCF_947500605.1 uncultured Lacinutrix sp.
GGTACTGTTGCTGTGCCGGCTCCTTCATCAACTGTTACATCTCCGATAGTAACTGTTACTGAATCGTTATCTGTAATCGTTACCGTTCCGCTTGGATCCGTGTTTGTTGTGTTACCACTTGTTACTGTTCCATCAACGGTAAAGTCTTCTGGTGTTTCACTTATAGTATCATCTGTTATTGGAATAATAACATCTACACTTGTTGCTCCGGCTGGAATAACTACTGTTGTTGTTGTCTCAGTATAATCTGATGTGCCAGC
>NZ_CANMSJ010000034.1 GCF_947500605.1 uncultured Lacinutrix sp.
CCAAATGGAGATGGTTACCACGACACTTGGAATGTTTACGATATTGGAACACAGCCAGACGCAGTGATTTACATCTTTGACCGTTACGGTAAACTATTAAAACAATTAAGTCCATCAGGTGCAGGATGGGATGGTACTTACAACGGTAACCCGATGCCAACAAGTGACTATTGGTTTACTGTAGAATACAGAGAGCCAAGTACGGACGAAAAGAAATCGATACGTGCGCA
>NZ_CANMSJ010000035.1 GCF_947500605.1 uncultured Lacinutrix sp.
CTCACCAGTTGTAAACACAGGCTTAGATCCTGCATTATATACTTTTGAATGGAACTTAAACGGTACCGTTCTTCCAGCAGAAACGGCAGAGTTTATAGAACCAACCGAAGGTGGTACTTATGGTGTTGTAGCAACAGATATTGCAACAGGGTGTTCAAGTATTGAAGTGAATACTTTAGTAACAGTAAGCGAGCCACCAGTAGTAACATCAGAAATAACAACATTAGC
>NZ_CANMSJ010000036.1 GCF_947500605.1 uncultured Lacinutrix sp.
ATTAAATTTAGATCTTACTACATTAACTGCCGGATTAGATGTTAATGGCGATGGTACAATAGATACTATCGACACAAGTACACCAGCAGATGGCATCTTTGATATTGTAGATATCAATGGTGATGGTGTAGCAGAAGGATTTGATACTGATGCAGATGGTATTATCGATTATATCGACTTAGATGGCGATGGAAATGGAGATTTAGTAGATTTAGACAATGAT
>NZ_CANMSJ010000037.1 GCF_947500605.1 uncultured Lacinutrix sp.
ATAGTAGACAGTGCATCAGGATTAGTAACAGGAGTTTCCGCAGGAACAACCACGATTACGTATACAATAACAGGAACAGGAGGATGTCCAGATGACACAGCAACAACAGATGTTACTGTAACTACAGCAGCAGATGCAGGAACGCTATCAGGTGTTCAAGCGATTTGTTCAACAGGAACAACAACAATAAGTAGTGATGGTGATACTGGCGGTAT
>NZ_CANMSJ010000038.1 GCF_947500605.1 uncultured Lacinutrix sp.
ATCGGAGATGTAACAGTTGATGAAGGAGCCGGAACTGCAACAGTACCAGTAACTATCGATGTACCAAGTTCAGAAGATACCGTAATAAGTATCACAACAACAGACGGAACAGCTGGCACATCAGATTACACAACAACAACTACTACAGTAACAATCCCAGCGGGAGCGACAAGTGTAGATGTTACCGTGCCAATCTTAGATGATAACATTGA
>NZ_CANMSJ010000039.1 GCF_947500605.1 uncultured Lacinutrix sp.
ACTAATCCTGATGCACTGTCTACTATTGCAGCTGCTGTATTAGAACTTGTATAGATTCCTCCGGTATCACCATCACTGCTTATTGTTGTTGTTCCTGTTGAACAAATTGCTTGAACACCTGATAATGTTCCCGCATCTGCTGCTGTGGTTACAGTAACTTCTGTTGTTGCTGTGTCATCTGCGCAACCTCCCGTTCCTGTTATTGTATA
>NZ_CANMSJ010000040.1 GCF_947500605.1 uncultured Lacinutrix sp.
TTAGCAACGCTTACTAAACGAATGTAAATGGTTTGTGGATTAGAAACATTAGTATAGTTACTGGTGTTTACTATTGGGTTGTTTCCTGAATCGGCTAATGCTTGTGTGGTGTGGTAACTTAGCGTAAAATCTGCTGCTGTTTGTCCTCCTGTAAAAATTTGAGGTGTGATTACCGCATCAAAATCAAACTGGTTAATACCAT
>NZ_CANMSJ010000041.1 GCF_947500605.1 uncultured Lacinutrix sp.
TTAACGTGCCAATTGCATCTTGTAGTATTACAGATTTCTAATTTTATGAAACTTTTCACATTTAAATACAAAACTGATAACGCAACTTACTTTATCTATTAATGCATATTAATTCGAAACTTAGCAGAATAGAAAAAGCGCCTTATTTACATAAGACGCTGTTTCATACTAACCAACCAAAAATATGGTAATTACCACTCTT